>CBDBZP010000005.1:0-3609885 GCA_965213585.1 Acidimicrobiales bacterium | reverse complement strand
CCTACGTGACGACCTCCTCGTCTCCGACATCGGAGAACCCGGGCCACGCCGAGCGGTTGAGTGAGATGAGCGGCGGCGGGATCTTGGCACCTGATCGCGACCCGCCCGATGCAGGCCGCCGGGCTGATCCTGTGAACCGGCGGTGAGTGGCACCAGCTACCGGATCGTCGACGTGAGCGACTGGGATCGTGCGTACGAGGAGATGCTCGGCACGAAGCCGAAGCGGTGGTTGCGGGATCCGGCGACCGAGGAGCTCTGGCTCATGAAGGACGCCACCTTCAACGAGCGCGCTGACGGATCCCATCTACGCCAAGGGCGACGACTGGGCCGAGCGCATCGCGTTCGGAATTGCCCAGGAGCTCGGCCTACCCGCAGCGACTGTCGAGTTGGCCGATGGAGGGCATGGGCCCGAGACGTCCAAAGGAGTCATCAGCCGCACGATCCTCCTGGACGGAGAGAGCCTCGTCCACGGCAACGAACTGCTCGAGGAGATCGGGGTGACCGGCAACGAGGCACACGATCGCACGGGTTACACCCTCGGCGCAGTCCGCAACGTGCTCGACCGGGTCGAGCCGCCGACGCAACACCCCGGGCTCTCCGCCTGGGAGGTCTTCGTGGGCTACCTCGTGCTGGATACGCTCGTCGGCAACGTGGACCGCCACCAGGATGGGAATGTCAACCCGGATTGGCCCCACCCTGCTCACTTGATCTGGCCCCACCTGAGCGGCGGCGTTGGCGGGTGGCGCGGAGCCGGTATGACTCGGTGCCGGTCTCGATGATGTGGGCGTTGAAGGTGACCCGGTCGATGACGGCGGCGACGAGGCGGGCGTCGGGGATGACCTTGCCCCATTCGCTGAAGAGAAGATTCGAGGCGACGGCCACGCTCGACTTCTCCTCGCGCTCGGTCAGGATCTGGAACAGCAACTCGCTGCCGCGGGTGTCGAGCTGGACGTAGCCGAGTTCGTCGAGGCAGAGCAGATCGAGCCGGCCGTAGCGGCTGACGAGGCGGGACAGGCGCCGCTCGTCAGCGGCTTCGGCGAGTTCGTTGACGAGCTGGGCGGTGGTCACGTAGCGGACCCGAAGACCTTGTTCGCAGGCGGCGTGGCCCAGGCCGATGAGCAGGTGCGACTTGCCGGTTCCGGAGTCACCGAGCAGCACGACGGGATCACCCGCAGCGATGTAGTCGCCGGCGGCGAGCGTGGCGATGGTGGCGGGGTTGACGGTCGGGGCGGCGTCGAGGTCGAAGTCGACGAGCCGTTTGAGCCTTGGGAACTTGGCTTCGGTGATGCGGCGTTGTCGGCGTCGTTCGGCGCGGGAGTCAACCTCGGTCTCGAGGAGTTCGGCGAGGAAGCCGAGGTAGGACAGCTGCGATCGCTTGGCGTCCTCGGCCAGCCGGGCGGCTTCGGCGCGGACCATCGGGAGTTTCAGTTCTCGGGCGGCGGCGTCGATTGCTGTGGTGGCGGCGGTGTCGGTGGTGGTCATCAGGGGGTCCCTTCCAGGAGCTGGTCGTAGTGGCCGATGGGTGGTTCGGGCCGGTCCAAGCCCCGGTGAACTCCGACCGGGATCACCGCAGCGACGGAGTTCTCAGCGGAGCGGCGGGCTTCGATCAACACGACCTCGGCGTCGACCACACCCGCGGCCAGGGCGGCGGTGAGGCCGGCGACGATCGCCTGGGCGCCGACGGTGCGGTGTGCGAGCAGCACGTCGATGAGCGCCTTGGTGCCGTCGCGGTCGCCGAGGCGACGGCGTGCGAGATCCCAGAAGCGTTGGTGGACCTCGGTGAACGCCCCTGAGGCCCGGGCCCGGGCCAGCGGTGTCGACGACAACAACGCTCCGGGCTTGCGGGCCATCACGTCGAGGTAGTGATCCAGCGCCAACACCTGGTCTCCCTTGCGGCCCCGCCGATGCCGGGCCACAACGGTGGCGCCGTCGAGAACCTCGATCGACTCCGCGCTGACCCGCACGTCGACGCGTCGGCGGACGAAGCGAGCCGGCACGGAGTAGTACGCCTGACGCACACACACCCGGGACTTGGTGTCGACCCGGTGCGAGCTGATCGCGGTGGCGTCGAACGCCTCGACCGGCAACGGCTTCAACGCTGGGGCTTCGAGCTCGAAGTGTTCGCCGACAGTGATCCGTCGATGAGCGATGAACCTGGCGTCATCGGTGGTCATGGCCGCGGCGATCAGCTCGTTGAGCTCGTCGATCGTCTCGACGTGGGGGACCGGGACGAGATGGTTGCGCCGGAACCGGCCGACCTCGCCCTCGACACCGCCCTTCTCATGGGCGCCGTCGGGGCCGGGCTGACAGAACCACGATTCGAACCCGTAGTGCGACCGCAGGGCGACGAACCGGTCCGACTCGATCCGGTCCCGGCCCTTGAGCACCTTGGTCACGGCGGACTTGAGGTTGTCGTAGCTGACCGTTGCGGGGACGCCGCCGAAGTGGTCGAACGCTCGGACGTGGCCGTCCAAGAACACGTCCTGGGTCTCGTTCAGATACGCCCGGCAGAACCCACGGCCCGACGCCGACAGCCGCATCAAGAACAACGACACGTCCGTCGGGATCCCGGCCAGGACCACCTTGGCCTCACCGAAGTCGCACTCGCCCTTGGACCCCAACCGATGATGCTGGGGGACGGTGACATCGGTCAGCGGGAACGTCTGGCCTTCCCGGACCGCCTTCACGTAGCGGCGGACCGTCGACTCGCCCACATCGGCGCCGTGCTCGCTGACGAGGCGCTGCCACACCCGCCGAGCCGTGTGGCGCTGCTTGCGCGGCCACTTCTGGTCCTCCGCCAGCCAGCCGGCGATGACCGGCTTCCACTGGTCCATCTTCGGCGCCGGCCGCTCAGGCGTCTTCCGCAGCGGCGGCACCGCCGAGTCCAACGCAGCCCGGACATCGCGGCGATGGACCCCGAACTGCCGGGCCAGGGCCCGGATCGACTTCCTCTCCTGCGCCGCGTGGGCGCGACGAATCCGCTCATACAGCTGCACCTTCGACCTCTTCGCCATCCCCACACGCCACCGCCACCGACAACGAGTTGAGTCCCGGGTGGTGGTGTACGGGGGAGCATCCCCCTGACGCGTGATCACCGCGTCTACCTCTGGAAGTGCTCAAGCAACCAGAGAGGAAGACACGGTGATCGACAACACGATGGACGCGCTGGGGTGGCTGCGCAAGCACCTCGACGCCGACGGCAGCGACGTGGTCCGCGAGATGGTGGCTGCGTTCGCGCAGCAGCTCATGTCGGCGGAGGCCGACGCCATCTGCGGGGCCGGTTACGGCGAGGCGTCCCCGGAGCGGGTGAACCGCCGCAACGGCTACCGGGACCGGCGCTGGGACACCCGGGCCGGCACGATCGAGTTGGCCATCCCCAAGCTGCGGGAGGGCTCCTACTTCCCGGACTGGCTGCTCGAACCCCGCCGGCGGGCCGAGAAGGCCCTGGTGGCGGTGGTGGCGGACTGCTACCTGCGGGGTGTGTCCACCCGCCGGGTCGACAAGCTGGTCCAGACCATGGGCATCGAGGGGATCTCCAAGTCCCAGGTATCGCGCATGGCCGCCGAGCTCGACGAGACGGTCACCGAGTTCCGCAACCGGCCCCTCGACGGTGGGCCCTACACCTACGTGTGGGCCGACGCCCTCACCCAGAAGGTCCGCGAGGGCGGCCGGATCGTCAACGTCGCCGTGGTGATCGCGGTCGGTGTCAACGCCGACGGGCACCGAGAAGTCCTGGGTGTGGACCTGATCACCACCGAAGACGGCGCCGGCTGGCTGGCCTTCTTCCGGGGCCTGGTCGCCCGGGGCCTGTCCGGCTGTGCCCTGGTGATCTCCGACGCCCACGAGGGCCTGGTCGCAGCAGTCGAGGCCACCATGCAGGGGGCGTCGTGGCAGCGCTGTCGGACCCACTACCTGCGGAACCTGCTGACCAAGGTCCCCAAGGCATCCCAGCCCATGGTGGCCACCCTGGTCCGCACCATCTTCGAACAACCCGACGCCGCCTCGGCGTGGGCCCAGCACGCCCGCGTCGTGGACCAGCTCGCCGAGCAGTTCCCGGTGGCCGCCGACCACCTCGCCGACGCAGCCGGCGACGTGTTGGCCTTCACCGCGTTCCCCAAGGCCCACTGGCGCCAGATCTGGTCGAACAACCCCCAGGAACGACTGAACAAGGAGCTACGCCGACGAACCGACGTCGTCGGGATCTTCCCCAACCGTGACGCCGTCATCCGCCTCGTGGGTGCCGTGCTCGCCGAACAACACGACGAATGGGCCGTCACCCGCCGCTACATGGCCGCCGAAGGACTCGCCAAAGCCCGCCTCCACATCATCGCCAGCGACGCTGACCAGACCGAGGAGATGACCCCGACGACCACTAGGCAGGTCGTGTAGAACAACCCGCAGAGGCAGACGCGGACGTCACCGCGTACACCACCTCAAGGGGCTTGGCCCGACAACGCCGGTCGCGGACCCCCCCCAAGGCGCCCCAGGTGGGGCCAACTCAGACGAGCACTACCGCTCCAAGTGGGGCCAGATCAGGAGAGCACACCCACCAGGAGAACTGGGCTGCGATCGCCACGAGAGAAGCCCGTCGACTTGCGCCGACCTTCGACCACGCCTCCTGCCTCGGCTTCCAGCTCGACGACGAGCAGCGGAACGAGCGCCTGACGACAGCGGACGGCAACCGCACACCAGAGGCCTACGCCCGCCGCGCCCGATCGCGATTCGAGGGCGGTCCGTCGCCACTGGTGCTCGCTGTCGAAGGTCTGGAGTCGATCCGTCCGGACGTTCGGGCACGACATCTCGAGCCATGCATGCGGCTGGAGGAGCTCGAGACCGTCATGGACCTCGTTCCCGCCGACCGCATGTCGGACGCCGCCCGGCAGTTCGCCAAGCGCCTGCTCCGGCACGATGCCGAGCGGTTGCTGTCACACCCCTTCGGTACGGTGAAGCGATGAGTCCGGAGACCGCTCGCCGGCTGTACGTGACGTGGCGTCACCCCTCGGGTTCGATCATCCCGGTCGGACTCCTAACGCAACGCGTCAGCGACGGACGGCCCTCCTACGAGTTCGTCTACCTGAAGGTGGCCGAACAGCAGGAGCCGTTCGAGCCGCTGCCTGGTTTTCCCGACCTCCACCGGCGCTACGAGAGCACCCGGCTGTTCCCGCTGTTCGCGAACCGCCAGATGCCACGCGACCGTCCCGACTACGACGCGTTCGTCCAGCAGCTCGACCTCGACGCCGAGGCCGATCCGTTCGAGGTGCTGGCCCGCAGCGAGGGACGAAGGGCGACGGACCGCATCGAGGTGTTTGCGGCGCCGTCGCGCACGGCCGATGGCCGTCTCGTCAGCCTGTTCTTCGCCCGCGGCGTCCGCCACATCCCGGGCGCGGCTGTGGCCATCGGCCAACTCCGTGCAGGCGACGAGCTGGCCCTGCGCGATGACCCGGGGAACGAGTTCAACCCACGGGTCATCCTGCTCAACACCCGCACCGGCCACACGGTCGGCTTCGCGCCGGACTACCTGGTCGGGGCGGTCCATGCCCTCCGCGAGCACGACGAGCGGTCGGTGCGGGTCACGGTCGAGCACGTCAACGGCCCCCAGAGCGCTCCGCACCTGCGCCTGCTGTGCCGGCTGTCGGGGCCGTGGCCGGAGGGGTTCGAGCCCTTCTCAGAACCGGACTTCCTGCCGCTCGTCCCGTAGCTCCTCGGGAGCCACTGGCACCCGCTCAACGCGCTGGTAGGCACGTTTCGGGGGCTAAACGCCCTATCTGACCTGGGGAAACACAGTGGGCGAGGGGGGACTTGAACCCCCACGTCCTTGCGGACACTGGCACCTGAAGCCAGCGCGTCTGCCAATTCCGCCACTCGCCCGAGTGGAGCCGCGACCCTACCGCACCGTACCCGCCGCACCACCGGCGGACCCGGCCGGGGCGGGTGGGGGGTGACCGGTAGCATCGCCGGTCGGCATGGGGCTCCGCAGCCTGGAACGACGTCTCGAACGCCTGGTGGAGGGGGCGTTCGCGCGCGTCTTCCGCAGCGGGCTTCGGCCCGTCGAGCTGGGTCGGGGGCTGACCCGGGCCATGGACGACCACCGCTCGGTCGGTGTGGGCGGCGAGACGGTCGTGCCCAACCGGTTCACCGTGCACCTCGCCGCCGAGGATGCCGACTCCCTCGTCGGGGTGCGAGGCTCGCTGGCCCGGGAGCTGGCCGAGGTGGCGCGCGACCACGCCCGTGAGCAGGAGCTGGCCTTCATGGGTCCCGTCGAGGTGGCCCTGGTGGGCGACGGGAGGCAGGGACCGGGCCGGTTCGAGATCGACGCCGAGTGGCGGGAGCAGCCCGGCGGGGGCGGGGTGGGCTCGCTCGTGACGCCGGCCGGTGACCGCATCGCCCTGCGGGGCCCGGTGTTCCGCATCGGCCGGCTGAGCGACTGCGAGCTGACCCTGCCCGACCCGAACGTGAGCCGGCGTCACGCCGAGCTGCGTCCGGTCGAGGGGTCGTGGGTGCTGACCGATCTGGGGTCGATGAACGGCACCCGCTGCAACGGCGGCAACGTGAGCGAGCACCGGCTGCGAGACGGTGACGAGATCGGCGTCGGTCACCACGTGCTGCGCTTCGAGGCGAGCTGACCGGTGCCGGAGAACGCCGTCCGCCTGCTCACCGTCGGCATCCTGGCCCTCGTCTACCTGTTCTTCCTGGGGGTCATGCGGGTGGTGTGGTCAGAGGTCCGGGCCGGTCAGATCCCGATGGGCCGGGGTGCGGCCGCGCCGGCCGCGGCGGCGCTCACGGCGGCGGCGCTGACCCGGCTCGACGCCGGCGGCCGACCCGTGCGCCGCTACCCGGTGACGGGCGAGGCCGTGCTCGGCCGGGCCGGCGACTGCGGGATCGTGCTCGACGAGAAGTTCGTGTCCACCCACCACGCCCGGGTCCGGCGCGACGGCGACCGCATGCTGGTCGAGGACCTGGGCAGCACCAACGGCACCTGGGTCGACGATCGCCGCATCGACGGCGCCGTGCCCGTCGGCCTGGGTCAGCGGGTGCGGATCGGGTCGATCCCGTTCGAGATCACACCGTGACGGCCGGGCCGTGACCAGCCTCCGCTACGGCGCCTCCACCCACCAGGGCCGGGTGCGGCCGACCAACCAGGATGCGCTCCACGCCGGCGACTGGCTCTTCGTCGTGGCCGACGGGATGGGGGGCCACCGGGCCGGCGAGACGGCGGCCCGGATCACCGCCGAGTCGCTGGGCGGCGGCTCGTTCACCAGCCTCGACGATCTCGTCGGGGGCGTCGAGCAGGCCAACGCCCGCGTGGTGGAGCGGGCCCGGGGTGACGCCGAGCTGGAGGGCATGGGCACGACGGTGTGCGCCCTGCTGGTCTCGCCCGAGGAGGCCGGCGCCGTGCTGGTCAACGTGGGCGACTCCCGTGTCTACCGCTGGCGCGACGAGGCGCTCGAGCAGCTCACCGTCGACCACAGCTACGTGGCCGACCTCGTCCGCCAGGGGGCGCTGAGCCCCGCCCAGGCGGAGGTGCACCCCTACCGCAACATGCTGACCCGGGCCATCGGCATCGGCGACGACGTCGACGTCGACGCCTGGGAACTCGACATCCGCCCCGGTGACCGCTACCTCCTGTGCAGCGACGGACCTCTTCAACGAGCTGTCCGACGACGACATCGCCGACGTACTCGCCACGCACACCGACCCGGGTGTGGCCGCCCGGCACCTCATCGACGGGGCCAACGACCAGGGCGGGCGCGACAACGTGACGGTCGTGCTCGTCGACATCGGCGACGACGACGACGACGGGGGCGAGGCCAGCGCCCTGGCCACCCCGGTGCCGGACGCCGATTCCCGACTGGCCGACACCCGGCCCATCGCCGTCGACGAGCTCCCCGACGCCGCCGTCGGCACCACCGTGTTCGCCCCGTCGCTCGACGTCCCGGACCGGGACGACGTGAGCCCGACCGAGCCGGTCCCGGTCGCCGCCACCCCGTCGCTCCCCGGGACGGCCACGGTCGCACTGCCGGGGTCGCCCCCCCGTGACGACGTCCCCGCCCCGAGCGGCCGGCGGCTGCCCGTCTGGTTGGCCGTGGCCACGTCGGTCCTCATCGTGGCCCTGGTCGCCGCCGCGCTCACGGGGATCGGCCTGTGGGCCCGCAGCGGTCACCACATCGGCCTGGCCGGTGACGAGGTGGTCGTCATGCAGGGCCGGGAAGGTGGCCTCTGGTGGTTCGAGCCCACCGTGGCCGCCCGCACCGGGGTCGGGCGCGCCGACCTGACCGACGAGCAGCTGGCCGGGCTCGACGGGCGGTCGGTGGCGGGCGAGCGTGAGGGCGTGGCCCTGGTCGAGTCCGCCGCCGCCGAGACCGGTCCCTCCGAGGCCGGCCCCTCCGAGGCGCCCGCCGGCAGCGGCACACCCGACGGCGGCGACGAGCCCACCGCCACCTCGGCGCCCGGCGACGCCGCCACGACCTCGTGAGGTCCCGCCGCCGCACCGAGGCGGGGCTCCTGGCGGGTGTGGGGGTGCTGATCGCCGCCCTCTACACCCTCGCCTCGGCCAGCCGCAGCGCGGCGCTACCGGCGGACATCGTGCCCTTCCTCGGTGTCGTGTTCGGGCTGTTCGTGGCGGCCCACCTGGCCCTGCGGCGCTGGGCCCCGGAGGCCGACCCGACCCTCCTGGCGCTGGCCGCCCTCCTGAACGGGCTCGGCTACGTGTTCATCGCCCGCCTCGACGAGGACCTGGCCGCCCTGCAGTCGACATGGACGGTGCTCGGCATCGCCGGGTTCGTCGCCACCCTCGTCCTCGTGCCCCGGGTCGGTGACCTGGCCCGCTACCGCTGGACCCTGGCCGTGGCCGGCATCGTGCTGCTGCTCCTGCCCCTCCTGCCCGTGGTGGGCCGCGAGATCAACGGCGCCCGGCTGTGGCTGCGGGTGGCCGGGGTGAGCCTGCAGCCCGGCGAGTTCGCCAAGATCGCCCTGGCCATCTTCCTGGCCGCCTACCTGCACGAGCGGCGGGAGGTCCTCGGCCTCGCCACCTGGCGGGTCGGGCCGTTGCGCCTCCCCGAGCCCCGCGACCTCGGGCCCCTGGTCGCCGCCTGGGCGGCGTCGCTGCTCATCATGGTGTTCGAGCGCGACCTCGGCTCGTCGCTGCTGTTCTTCGCGCTGTTCCTGGTGATGGTCTGGCTGGCCACGGGCCGGCTCGCCTACGTGTTCATCGGCCTGCTCCTGTTCGCCGGTGGGGCGGTGGCGTCGTGGTCGGTGTTCCCCCACGTGCAGGACCGGGTGGCGGTGTGGATCGACCCGTGGGAAGACCCCCTCGACCGGGGCTTCCAGCTCGTGCAGGCCCAGTTCTCCCTGGCCGAGGGGGGTGTGACCGGCACCGGGCCGGGTCTGGGCGAGCCCGGCCGCATCCCCGCCGCGGAGACCGACTTCATCTTCGCCGTGATCGCCGAGGAGCTGGGTCTCGTCGGCGCCACCGCCGTGCTGGCCGCCTTCCTCCTGCTGGTGGGACGGGGTCTGGCCATCGCCGCGGGGGCGCGGACCGGCTTCGAGATGCTGCTGGCGGCCGGGCTCACCGCCATCGTCGCCATCCAGTCGTTCATCATCATCGGCGGGGTGCTGCGCCTGGTGCCGCTCACCGGCATCACCCTGCCCTTCGTGAGCTACGGCGGGTCGTCGCTCCTGGCCAACTACATGCTCCTCGCCCTGCTGGCCCGGGTCTCCGACGAGGCGGCCCGCCGGCCCCGCGCCGCCCCGGTGGGCGCCGCCGCCGGGCCGTGATCGTCCGCCTGCGCCGCTTCGCGGTGGTCGTCATCGTCCTCTACGCCGCCCTGTTCGTGCAGCTCAACGTGGTGCAGCTGGCCCGGGGCGAGGAGTACCGGGAGAGCCCCCTCAACACCCGACCGGTGGTGCGGGCCTTCACCCAGCCCCGGGGGCCCATCCTCACCGCCGAGGGGGAGGTCATGGCCGAGACGGTCGAGGTCGACGACGAGCTGGAGCGTCTGCGGTCCTACCCCGCCGCCGACCTCTACGCCCACGTCACCGGCTTCCTGTCGCTCAACTTCGGGGCCTCCGGCCTGGAGCGCGTCCGCAACGAGGAGCTGGCCGGTCAGACGTTCGCCCAGCGCATCACCGGCCTCGGCGACCTGTTCTCCGACGAGGTCCGCACCGCCACCGTGACCACCACCATCCGGGCCGACGTGCAGCGTGCCGCCCGCGACGCCCTGGGCGGGAGGCGGGGCAGCGTGGTGGCGCTCGACCCCCGCACCGGGGCGGTGCTGGCGCTCTGGTCGTTCCCCTCCTATGACCCCAACCGGTTGTCGAGCCACGACCTCGACGCCGTGGCCGCCGCCCGGGCCGAGCTGCTGGACGACGACCAGCGCCCCCTGCTGGCCCGGTCCTACCAGGAGATCTTCTTCCCCGGCTCCACGTTCAAGGTGGTGACCGCCGCCGCCGCGCTGGAGAGCGCCACGGCCACGCCCTCCGAGCCCGTCTTCGCCGTCACCGACGCCTACGTGCCCCCCCAGACCACCCGGCCCATCCGCAACTTCGGCGGGTCGACCTGCGGTGGGGACCTGGTGGAGGCGCTACGGGTCTCCTGCAACACCGCCTTCGCCGAGCTGGGCGTGCTGATCGGAGCGCCGGCTCTGGTCGACCGGGCCGAGGCCGTCGGCTTCAACTCCGTGCCCCCCTTCGACCTCCCCGGGGCGGTGGCGTCGAACATGCCCCCTGCGTCCGCCTTCGACGACGCCGTCCCGCTGCTGGCCCAGTCGGCCATCGGCCAGTTCGAGGTGCAGGCCACCCCCCTGCAGATGGCGCTGACGGCGGCGGCGGTGGCCCGCGACGGCACGGTGCCCCGGCCGTACGTCGTGGCCGAGGTGGAGTCGACCGACGGGACGATCCTCGACCGCGGCGACCCGTCGGTCTGGCGCCGGGCGTTCTCGCCGACCACGGCGGCCACCCTGCGGGAGCTGATGGCCGTCGTGGCGACGGACGGGACGGCCCGCCGGATGCTGCCCGAGGGGGTCACCGGCGGCGGCAAGACCGGCACGGCCCAGCTCGCCTCCGGTGACGACGCCACCCACGCCTGGATCGTCGGCTTCGCCCCCCTGGAGGCGCCCGAGGTGGCCGTGGCCGTCATCGTCGAGGGCCGCCCCGGCGAGCCGGAGGCGACCGGTGGCGAGGACGCCGCCCCGGTGGCCGCCGCCGTGATCACCGCCGCCCTCGCCGGGGGCGGCTGATCCCCCTGCCACCGGTCGGCAGGGCCACGACCGTTACCATCCGGGCGCACATGTCGGATCAATCGACGTCTTCCGCCCGCCCCGTCCTCGGGAACCGCTACGAGCTGTACCGCCGCGTGAAGCGGGGCGGGATGGCCGAGGTGTACCTGGCCCGCGATCAGCTGCTCGACCGCCCGGTGGCCGTCAAGGTGCTGTTCCCGGAGTTCGCCACCGATCCCGCCTTCGTCGAGCGGTTCCGCCGCGAGGCCCAGTCGGCGGCCAGCCTGTCGCACGCCCACGTGGTCGGCGTGCACGACTGGGGCAGCGAGCACGGCACGTACTACATCGTGATGGAGTTCGTCGAGGGCGAGAGCCTCGCCGACCTCATCGCCCGCGAGGGGCCGCTCGAGCCCGACCGCGCCGCCGCCATCGCCACCGACATCGCCGGCGCCCTGGGGGTGGCCCACGCCAAGGGCATCGTCCACAGAGACGTCAAGCCCGGCAACGTCCTCCTGAACGCCGAGGGAGACGTGAAGGTCACCGACTTCGGCATCGCCCGGGCCGTGCACGGCCCGTCGGAGAGCCTCACCCAGACCGGCGCCGTCATGGGCACCGCCACCTACCTCGCCCCCGAGCAGGCCCAGGGCCAGCCCGCCGACCCCCGCAGCGACCTCTACGCGCTCGGCGTCGTGCTCTACGAGATGCTGACCGGGCGCCCGCCGTTCACCGGCGACACCCCGGTGGCCATCGCCTTCAAGCACGTGCGGGAGGAGCCCGTCGCGCCCCGGCAGCGCAACGCCGCCGTGCCCGCCGACCTCGAGGCCATCTGCATGCGGGCCCTGGCCAAGGATCCCCAGCAGCGCTACGCCTCGGCCGAGGAGCTGCGGGCCGACCTACGGCGGGTGCGGGAGGGTCGCACCCCGCTGGCGGCCAGCGCCGTCACGTCGTCGCCGACCTCGTTCGCACCGGCCGGTGGCGCCGTCCCGTCGGCGGTGTCGAGCGGCGCCGACGTCACCCGGGCCCTCCCGGGCCAGCCACCCTCCGCGGCGCCGATGCGCTTCCCGCCCCAGGACGAGCCCCCCCGGCGCACCTGGCTGTTCGTGCTCGCGCTCCTCGGGCTCCTGGCCGTGCTGGCGCTGCTGATCTTCCTGTTCGCGCGAGCCCTGGGGGGCGACGACGACCCGGCCGACCTGGCGGAGGTGGAGGTGCCGTCGGTCATCGGCCGGCAGGTTGAGGAGGCCACGACGGCCCTGGAGCAGCTCAACCTGGTGGTCGACGCCGAGCCCGTGGAGTCGGCCGACGTCCCGCCCGGTGAGGTCATCGACCAGGACCCGCTGGGAGGCACGGTCATCGAGGAGGGCGGCACCGTCTCGCTCACGGTGTCGCAGGGCCTGGGCATCGGCGTGGTGCCCGACGTGGTCGACCTCGACGAGGTCGCCGCCCGTCAGGCCCTGCGCGACGAGGGGTTCATCCCCGAGGTCGTGCGGGAGGTCGACCCCGACGCCGAGGAGGGGGTGGTCATCAGCCAGGACCCGCCCGGTGGCACCGAGCTGGACCGGGGCCAGGAGGTCAGCATCGTCGTCTCGATGGGCCAGGAGCTGATCGAGGTGCCCCAGCTGGAGGGCGCGACGGAGCAGGCCGCCGAGCTGGCCCTGGCCCGGGCCGGGTTCCAGGACGTCACCGTTTCTCGGGTCCCCTCCGACGACGTCGACGCCGGCGACGTCATCCGCACCGAGCCGCCGGCCCGCTCCGAGCTGGCCGCCGACGACCCGGTCACGCTCATCGTGTCGACCGGCCCCGAGCTGATCGAGCTGCGCGACTTCACCGGCGCCGACGCCGTCGGAGCCCGCCTCGACCTGGAGGACGACGGCTTCGAGGTCAGGATCGAGTCGGTGCGGCTCCCGTTCGGCGACGATCAGGACGGTCGGGTCCTCGAGACCGACCCGCCCGCCGGCGTGGGCCTCCCCCCCGGTGAGACGGTGACCCTGCGGGTCGGTGACGCCGCCGACGAGCCACCCACCACCACGACCTCGTCGACGACGACCACCACCACCACGACCACGGCGCCGACCTCGACCACCGGTGGTGGTGGCGGTGGTGGCGGTGGTGGCGGCGGTGGCGGTGATGGTGGTGGGGGCGGTGGTGACGACGGCTGACCCGGTGACCGGCCCCGACCGTCCGCTCAGGCCAGGGCCAGGAAGTTGGCGAGCAGGTCGTGGCCGCCGTCGGTGAGGATCGACTCGGGGTGGAACTGCACGCCGTGCACCTGTCGGTGGCGGTGACGGACGGCCATGATGGTGCCGTCCTCGGCCACGGCCGTCACCTCCAGCTCGTCGGGCACGGTGTCGGGCTCGATGGTGAGGGAGTGGTAGCGGGTGGCCCTCAGCGGGTCGGGTAGTCCGGCCAGCACACCGGAGCCGTCGTGGGCGAACGTCGAGGTCTTGCCGTGCATGATGGTGGCGGCCGACCCGACGGTGGCCCCCGCCACGTGACCGATGCACTGGTGGCCGAGGCACACTCCCAGCACCGGCAGGTCGTCCGGGGCCCGCTCGACCAGCTCGCAGCTGATCCCGGCGTCCTCCGGGCGCCCCGGTCCGGGCGAGATGAGCACGGCGTCGGCGCCGAGATCGAGCGCCTCGTCGACGTCTATGGCGTCGTTACGGTGCACGATCGGCTCGGCGCCCAGCTCGCCCAGGTACTGGACGAGGTTGTAGACGAACGAGTCGTAGTTGTCGACGACGAGCACCCGGGCCGGCATCGGGTCAGTGTGGCCCCCGGCCGACCGGCTCGGGCGCGTCCCAGCGCCTATCTTCGGCGGGCATGGCGCAGAAGCGGCGGTCGAGCGGCGGACGGGTGACGGCACGGGGCACGCGCCCCGGCACGGCGCCGGGGGCCCCACCCACCGTGCACGTCGAGGGACCGAGCCCCCGCTGGGTCCCCGTCCTCATGAGCGTGCTGCTCGCCATCGGCGCCATCGTCATCTTCATGAACTACCTGGGCTGGCTACCGGGCGCCACCGACAACATCTACCTCGGCGTCGGCCTGCTGTTCATCCTGGCCGGCATCATCACCGCCACCCGGTGGCGCTGACCGCCCGACCGGCGGACGACGGGAGGGTTACAGCGAGGTAACTCTCCGCAGACTTGCCCACACCCTGTGGAGAAGTCCGGGGGTGGGTCAGACGTCCTCACTGGCGGTGAGGACCATGTCCTCCATGCAGTGCCGGGGCGGCTCGGGCTGCTGGTCATTGGCCAGGTTCATGCGCATCTCGGCTCCGCAGATGTCACACCGGTAGAGCAGCCGGACCTTGCGGAGCTCACCGGGCGGGGGCGGCCCGGGAAGCGGCGTGCCGAGGCTGCGCAGGAGGGTCAGACCGACCCGCATCACCACCACGAAGATGGCGACGGCGATCACCACGGTGAGGAGCGTGCCCACGGGTCCAGCCTACGCAGCGGCGTGATCCGGCGCCGAGCGCCGGGGTCAGCCCAGGCGCTCGATGATGGTGGCGTTGGCCATGCCGCCGCCCTCGCACATGGTCTGGAGTCCGAAGCGTCCGCCCGTGCGTTCCAGCTCGTTCAGGAGCGTGGCCATGAGCTTGGTGCCGGAGCAGCCGAGGGGGTGACCGAGGGCGATGGCGCCGCCGTTCACGTTGACCTTCGACATGTCGGGGTGGTGCTCCTTCTCCCACGCCAGCACGACCGAGGCGAAGGCCTCGTTGATCTCGACCAGGTCGATCTGGTCGAGGGTCATGCCGGCGTTGGCCAGCACCTTGGTGGTGGCGGGGATGGGGGCGGTCAGCATGAGCCGGGGGTCGGCGCCGGCCAGGCCGAAGGCGTGGATGCGGGCCCGGGGGGTGAGCCCGAGCTGGTTGGCTCTGCTCTCGCTCATGATGAGCGCGGCCGAGGCGCCGTCGGTGATCTGGCTGGAGTTACCGGCCGTCACCTTGCCGCCCTCCACGAAGGACGGCTTGAGCTGGGCCAGCGTCTCGGCCGTGGTGCCGGGACGGATGCCCTCGTCGCGGGTGACCATCTCGCCGTTGTCGCCCAGCACCGGCACGATCTCCCGGTCGAAGCGGCCCTCCTCGGTGGCCTGCAGGGCGAGCTGCTGGCTGCGGGCGCCGTAGGCGTCGAGGTCGTCGCGGGCGAGGCCCCACTTCTCGGCGATCAGCTCGGCCGAGATGCCCTGGGGTACGAGGCCGCCGGCCGGCTCGTAGCGCTGCGCCACCCTGGGCCCGAACGGCTTGCCGTACTCGCCCCCGGCCACCGACGCCCCCATCGGCACCCGGGTCATGACCTCGACGCCCGACGCCACCACCACGTCGTAGGCGCCGGCGATGACGCCCTGGGCGGCGAAGTGCAGCGCCTGCTGCGACGACCCGCACTGACGGTCGACGGTCGTGCCCGGCACGGTGTCGGGCCAGCCCGCCCCCAGCACGGCGTTGCGGGCCACGTTGACGGCCTGCTCACCGACCTGCATGACGCAGCCGGTGATGACGTCGTCGACCAGGGCCGGGTCGAGGTCGTTGCGCTCCTGCAGGGCCATGAGCAGCTCGGCGGCCAGGTCGACGGGATGCCACTCCTTCAGCAGCCCGTTGCGCTTGCCTCCGGCGGTGCGGACGGCATCGACGATGACGGCGGTCTCGGCCATGGGGGTACCCTCCCGGGTGATCGGCGCTGGCGTCCAGTCTCGGTGGCGGCCGCCGCCGGGGTCAATCCGGCCGGTCGGTCACCGGGCCAGCAGGTCGAGCACCGCCGGGGTCACGGCGTCGAGGCCGGCCACGGTGTCCGACCCGTCGTCGGTGCCGTCGGGGCCGGCCGACTCGTCGTCGACCACGGTCCGGGCCGGGCGCAGGAAGCGGCTGGCGGACGCGTAGCCGTGGCGGTCGTCGAGGCGGTGGCGGTGATGGTGGTACCGCAGCGGCACGTGCAGCGACAGCACGTCGCGGGCCCGGGTGACGGCCACGTACAGGAGGCGCCGCTCCTCGTCGAGGCCGCCCGGCTCGTGCAGGGCGAGGTCGTTGGGCAGGTTGCCCTCGGTGAGGTGCAGGACGTGCACGGCCCGCCACTCGAGCCCCTTGGCCGAGTGGATGGTCGACAGCGTGAGCGCGTCGTCGTCGAGGTGGGGCCGCCCGGCCAGGTCACCGGTCGACACCGGCGGGTCGAGGGTCAGGTCGGCCAGGAGGTCGCCCCGGCGGCGGTGACGGGCGGCCAGCGACGAGATGGCGTCGAGGTCGCCCAGGCGGGCGGGGGCGTCGTCGTAGCGGAGCCCGAAGACCTCCTCGCACCAGGTCACCAGGCGGTCGACCTGCTCACCCGGAGGGCGCTGGTCGACACCGGCCTCCGTGGCGCAGTCTCGGAGGGCGCCCCGCAGCCCGTCGAGGCCGGCGGCGGCCCGGGCCGGCGCCGGTAGCGGCTCCGTCAGGAAGCGGGCCAGCACGAGGGGGTCACCGGGCGCGGCCCCGGCCAGGCCCAGGTGGTCGAGCACCCGCCGGGTGGTGACCGTGCCGACGCCGTCGACCATCCCCAGCACCCGGTGCCAGGCCGGCCCGTCGGTGGGGTTGTCGAGCACGCGCAGGAGGGCCAGCAGGTCTTTCACGTGAGCGGCCTCGAGGAACTTGAGCCCGCCGTACTTGACGTAGGGGATGTCGCGGGCGGACAGCTCCAGCTCCAGGTGGTCGGCGTGGTGCGACGACCGGAACAGCACGGCCTGCTCGGCGAGGTCGAGGCCGTCCTCCCGCAGCGAGAGGATCCGCTCGCAGACGGCCCGGGACTGCGCCGCCTCGTCGTGGCAGGTCACGAGGGTCGGACGCGGTCCGTGCGGGCGTCGTGACCACAGGGTGCGGGGGGCGACGTCGGTGGCCTCGCCCATGACGGCGTTGGCCACGGCCAGGACGGCGGGCGTGCAGCGGTGGCTCTCCTCCAGGGCCCGCAGCGTGGCCCCCGCCCAGGTGGCGGCGAAGCCGGTGAGGTTGCCGGCCGAGGCGGCCCGGAAGCCGTAGATGGCCTGGGCGTCGTCGCCGACCACGGTGAGGCGGGGTCCGCCCGGCGGGCACAGGTGGCGGAGGAGGTCGACCTGCACGGCGTTGGTGTCCTGGAACTCGTCGACCAGCACGTGGTCGAAACGCTCCCGCACCGTCGGGCCGGCGGCGGGGTCGGCCAGCAGCGCCCGGAGGTAGAGGAGCAGGTCGTCGTAGTCGACCAGGTTGGCGGCCCGCTTGCGCTCGGCGTAGCCGACCAGCAGCGACCGCACCGCCTCCTCGTGGGGCGCGCACCAGGGGAAGTGCCGTCGCAGGGTGTCGCCCAGCGGCTCCTGGGCGTTGACGACCCGGGAGCCGACGTCGACGAGGACCGACGCCCGGGGGAAACGCCGCTCGCTCTCACCGGCACCCGCCTCGGTGCGCAGCAGGGCCAGCAGGTCGGTGGCGTCACCCCGGTCGACGATGGTGAAGCCCTCGCCCAGCCCGACCCGGGACCCGTGGGCCCGCAGCAGCCGGTGGGCCACGGCGTGGAACGTGCCCCCCCACGACCCCGTCCGCCCGTCGCCCACGAGGCGGGCGGCCCGGGCCAGCATCTCGGTGGCGGCCCGGCGGGTGAACGTGAGGAGCAGCACCCGGTCGGCGGGCGTCCCCTCGTCGATCAACCGGGCGACCCTGCTGACCAGCGTGCGGGTCTTGCCCGTGCCCGCCCCGGCCAGGATGGCGAGCGGGTCGCCGTCGTCGAGCACGGCGGCGCGCTGCTCGTCGGTCAACCCGGCCAGCCACGCGGGCTCCGACGAACGCACGTTTGCAGCGTAGACCCTGCCCCGGGCACCGGGTAGACATGGCGTCATGACCAAGGTGATCGACGGCGTCGACGAGCTGAAGTCCAGTGTGGGGGAGCACCTCGGGTACTCCGAGTGGCACCACATCACCCAGGAGCAGGTGAACGCGTTCGCGGACGCGACCGGTGACCACCAGTGGATCCACGTCGACGTCGAGCGGGCGAAGGCCGGCCCGTTCGGGGCGCCCATCGCCCACGGCTACCTGACCCTCTCGCTGGCGCCGGCGCTCATGGCCGAGGCGTTCCGGGTGGAGGGCTTCTCCATGGGCGTCAACTACGGGTGCAACAAGGTGCGCTTCCCGGCGCCCGTCCCGGTGGGCTCCAAGGTCAGGCTGGGGGCGACGCTGCAGGGCCTCGACGAGATCGCCGGCGGGGTGCAGTACACCGTCGAGCTGACCTTCGAGGTGGAGGGGGCCGACAAGCCGTCGTGCGTGGCCGAGTGCGTCTACCGGGGCTACGAGTAGCGGCGGCCACCTCCGCCTACACTGGTCGGCTGCTTCGAGGAGTCGCACACCCATGAGCAAGATCTGTCAGGTCACCGGAGCGCGACCGGCGACGGGCAACAACGTGTCGCACAGCCACCGCAAGACCCGTCGCCGCTGGCTGCCCAACATCCAGCGCAAGCGCTTCTGGGTGCCGTCCGAGCGCCGGTGGGTCACCCTCACCGTGAGCGCCAAGGGCATCAAGACGATCAACAAGAAGGGCATCGAGCCGGTCCTCGCCGACCTGGCCCGGCGGGGGGTGAAGGTCTGATGGCCAAGAGCGACAAGCGTCCGATCATCAAGCTCCGGTCCACGGCCGGCACGGGCTACACGTACGTCACGAAGAAGAACAAGACCAACACCCGTGAGCGGATCGAGCTGAAGAAGTACGACCCCGTCCTGCGCCAGCACGTCATCTTCAAGGAAGAGCGATGAGGGCAGACATCCACCCGCAGTACCGGCCCGTGGTCTTCCAGGACACGGCGTCGGGCGAGTCGTTCGTCACCCGGTCGACGGCGCCGTCGTCGGAGACGGTGCAGTGGGAGGACGGCGAGACCTACCCGCTGGTCAAGGTCGAGATCTCCTCGGCCAGCCACCCGTTCTTCACCGGCGAGATGCGCATCGTCGACACCGCCGGCCGGGTCGAGCGCTTCGAGCGCCGCTACGGCCGCCGCACCCGTCGTCGTCAGGGTTCCGAGTCCGACTAGACGGGTAGGCTCGCCGGCCTGATGCGCCGGCTCACGTTGCTCGTCCTGGTGGCGCTGGTCACCGTCGTCGCCCCCGTGGCGGCCGGGGCCCAGTCGGTCGACGAGCTGGCCGGCCAGGTCGAGTCCCGGGGCTACGCCGTCGGTGACGGCTCGGCGGTCGACTTCGAGGACCTCGAGCGGCTCGTCGCCGACCACGACGACGTGTTCCCGGTGTCGCTCGGCATCGACCTCGACGGCGGGCCCGACCTGCTGGCCGGTGACATCCTCGACCGCATCTCCCGCCGCGGCACCGTCGTCGTCCTCACCCCGTCCGAGGTCGGGGCGGCCAGCAGCACCTGCTCGAACGACGACCTGAACGACGCCCAGGACGCCGCCTCGGGGCGCGGCCTGAACGACGCCGACTTCGCCCGGGTCTTCGCCGACGACCTCGACTGCGGGGGCGCAGGGCTGGGCGGGACCGGCGACGGCGGCGGCAGCTCCCCCATCGGCCTCGGCCTGCTCGCCCTCATCGCCCTCGTGGTGCTGGGCGGGTTCTGGTGGTGGCGCAACCGCCAGCAGCGGGAGGCGACCGAGGTGTCGGTGGCCAAGGTGAAGGCCGAGCTGGCGGAGGATCTCGACGACGTCGCCAACGAGATCCTGCAGATGGCCGACCCGGTGTCGTTGGCCGATGACGACGCCGCCGACGAGCACTACCGCTCGGCCAACGCCCTGTTCCTCGAGGTGCAGGAGGGGTGGGACTCGGCCGACACCATCGACGAGCTCGACGACATCGACGACGAGCTCGACCTGGCCGCCTGGCACCTCGACGCCGCCCAGGCCATCCTCGACGGGTCACCGGTGCCGCCCAGGCCCGACACCAAGCAGCCGTGGGAGCGCTCCGCCCGTCCGGCCGCGCAGGACACGACCGGCACGCTGCCCCGCAACCTCCCCCGCCCGCCCCAGCCCCGGGGCCGCTACGGGTACCCGGTCCGGTCGTCGCGGGTCGGCGGTGGGTTCGGGGGCGGCTTGCTGGGCGGGATCGTGGGCGGCATGCTCGGCGCGGGGTTGGGCGGCGGCGGCATGGGCATCCCCGGCCTGCCCCGGCGCCGCTACGGCGGCGGTTATTCGACCTCCCGTCGCCGCTCCCGCCCGATGGCGCGCACCCGGAGGACGAGGGGTCGCAGCCGGGGTCGCTCGGTCGGGCGCCGGTCCCGATCCGTGGGACGCTCGCGGGGGCGGCGCTAGCGGACGGGCTCCGGTCCGATCCACCACCCAGACCACCCAGGAGGCACACGACGTGTTCAAGCGAATCATCGGCTACCTGCGGACCCTGTTCCGGGTCAACGCCGAGCGGGCCATGGATCCCGAGATCGAGGTCGAGCAGGCCATCCAGGAGGCGCGGGCGCAGGACCAGCGGCTCCGCAACCAGGCGGCCAAGGTCATCGCCCACCGCACGCAGCTCGAGCAGAAGATCGAGCGGGCCGCCGATGACGTGGGCGAGGCCCGCGAGATGGCCAAGCAGGCGCTCCTGAAGGCCGAGGCGGCCAAGGAGTCGGGCGACGCCGAGGCGGTGTCGAAGTGGACGAGCACGGCGTCGAGCCTGGCCATGAAGCTGACCGCCGCCGAGAGCAACCTGGGCGGCCTGAAGGACCAGTACGAGGTGGCCGTGGCCCAGTCCAACGACGCCAAGGCGGCCGTGCAGCAGAACGCCATGCGGGTCCAGGAGCTGGCGTCGCGGCGGATGCAGCTCCTCGGTCAGCTCGAGCAGGCCCGCATGCAGGAGTCGGTCAACAAGGCGGTCGAGTCGATGACGGCCTCGATGGAGACCGAGGCGCCGTCGCTGTCGCGGGTCGAGGACAAGATCCAGAAGCGGGTGGCCGAGGCCAAGGCGTCGGCCGAGATCCGCTCCGCCACCCCTGACGGCGCCGACGCCGAGCTGCGGGAGGCGGTCACGATGGCCCGCGCCGACGACAAGCTCTCCGAGCTGCGCGCCGAGCTCGGCCTCGGCGGCGGCGAGCAGGGCGAGCTACCCGCCTAGGTCAGCAACTTCGCCGCCAGGTCGGCGACGGCGGAGCGCTCGCAGGCGGTGAGGCGGGCGTGGCCGAAGAGCGGCTGACCGGCGAAACGGTCGACGAGCACCGACAGGGCGTTGGTGCGGCTCGACAGGTAGGGCTGGTCGATCTGGCTGACGTCGCCGGTGAACACGACCTTCGAGCCCTCCCCGATGCGGGTCAGGATGGTCTTGAGGGTCGGCGGCTCCAGGTTCTGCGCCTCGTCGACGAGAACGAACGTGTTGACCAGGCTGCGGCCCCGCAGGAACGTGACCGACTCGGTCGTGAGCTGGCGTCGGGCCCGGAGCTCGTCGACGAGGGTCTGGGCGTCCTGCTCGCTGTGACGTGACGACAGGCCGACGAGGGCGTCGTTGACGGCCGCCATCCACGGGTCGAGCTTGTCGTCGAGGTCACCGGGCAGGAAGCCGAGCTCCTGTTTGCCGACCGGGATGATGGGCCGGAACACCGACACCTTGCCGTAGCGGGCTCGGGACGGCTCGACCACCTGCTCGAGCCCGGCCGCCATGGCCAGGATGGTCTTGCCCGTGCCGGCCGCCCCGTCGAGGGCCACGATGCGGATGTCGGGGTCGAGCAGCAGGTCCAGCGCGAAGCGCTGCTCCTTGGAGCGCGGGTGCAGACCCCAGGCGCTGTCGTCGCTCGTGAGCGTGAGCCCGTCGACCGTGCGCCGGGAGAGGGCCGACTGCCCGCCGCAGCGCAGCACGGCGAACTCGTTGATCCGCAGGGAGGTGACGGCGTCGGCGTCGGGGCCCCAGTCGTCGGCGGGCAGGAGACGCCGGGCGAACAGGGCGTCGATCAGCCCCGAGGAGACGGCGAGGTCGCGCCACCCGCTGTCGGTGTACTCGCCGGCCCGGCTGGCCCGCTCGTGCTCGACCGCCTCCAGGCCGAGCTGCGCCGCCTTCAGCCGGAGGGCGGCGTCGTTGGACACCACGGTGACGGGGCGCCCCCCCGTGGCCTGCCCGGCGGCGGCGGCGAGGATGCGGTTGTCGGGGCGGTCGACGTCGAGGCCGAACTCACGCAGGGCCGAGGCGTGGACCCGGTTGGGCTCCACGCAGAACGTCGACCCACCCGGCAGCGGGACGGGCTGGCGGAGGTCACCGCCGTGGGCCCGCCGCAGATCCTCGAGCGTGCGCAGCACCTCGCGGGCGGCCCGGCCCACGTCGTCGGGGCGTCCTTTCAGCTTGTCGAGCTCCTCCACCACGATCAGCGGCACGACGATGTCGGCGTCGGGGAACGCGTCGAGGGCGGTCGGGTCGGCGATCAACGCCGACGTGTCGACCACGATCAGGCTCGCCGTGCTGCCGACGCCGGTGGCGTCGAGAGCGTCGAAGGCGGCCCCCACATGCTGATCGGTCATGTCCGTCCTTCGACTACGACGACGACTACCTGAGCGACCCCACCGACGCTAGCGAGCCCCCGTCCCGGCCCGGCGGATGCGGATCGGTCCGGAGAAGTCCGTCGGATCGACCACCTTGCCCCTCTGCGTGATGAGCACGGCGCCCTCGTCGACGAGGCGACGGGCAGCGGCGCGCGACGGCTCCATGAGCGGTCGCCAGTCGTCGCCGCCGACCAGCTTGGCCGCCTCGGACGGGCAGATGGTGGCGTTGCCGGCGCGCTGGTCGAGCAGATCGATGATGGCGTGCTCCAGGTCTTCGTCGGCCCGGCCGAGGCCGGTGCGCCGACAGCTCGCCGAGCAGTACCGCACCTCGCCCCAGGACCGGGCGAACCGGCGTCGCCACTCGATGGTGCGCCCGCACACGGTGCAGGGCTTCTCGTCGCCAGGTCCCCCGGTCACGCCTCGTCGTCCTCCTCGATCACGCCGCCAGTATCGCCGACCGTGCAGCATCATGGGCGCGGCGTCGGCGTTCCCGACCGGCCCGAGGAGGCACCCGTGAACGGCACCGAGACGAGCGACGCCGTCGGGACGGCGCCGATCGACGCGCTCCTGCGCCGGAGCTGGCACCCGGTGGCGGTCGAGGCCGATGTCGGTGACGGGCCGGTCGGCGTGACGCTGCTCGGCGAGCGGCTCGTCCTGTTCCGGGGTGAGGACGGGTCGGTGCGCGCCTTCCACGACGTGTGCGTGCACCGGGGGACGTCGCTCGCGCTCGGGTGGCGCGACGACGGCTGCCTGGTGTGCCCGTTCCACGGCTGGACCTACGACGGCGACGGCCGATGCGTGCGCATCCCCTCCCAGCCGGGTCGGCCCATCCCCGGTCGGGCCCGGCTGCGGGCCTACCCGACCGTCACCCGCATCGGCCACGTGTGGGTGTGCCTCGACGACGCCCCCGTCGTGGAGCCGCCCGACTTCCCGGAGTGGGACGACCCCTCGGGGCGGGCCGTCGTGTGCCCGCCCTACGACTGGGCCTGTCACGCCCTGCGCCGGCTGGAGAACTTCCTCGACTTCGCCCACTTCGCCTGGGTGCACCCCGGCATCCTCGGCGACCGGGACCACCCGGAGGTGCCGGACCACGAGGTGTGGGTCGACGCTGATCGGCTCCGGGTGCGTCAGCCCCGCCCCGAGCCGAGGCTGGGCGTCAAGACCGGTGCCGTCGACCGGGCCGACCTCACCGACGACGGCCGGGTCATGACGGTCATGCACTACGTGGCCTACCCGCCGCTGGCCGCCCAGCTCACCCAGGAGCTGCCCGGTGGGCGGCGCTACTCGGTGTTCGTCGCCGCCTCCCCGGTCGACGAGGCCACCACCCGTACGTTCTGGCTGGTGGCCCGCAACTACGACCTCGACCGCGACGACGCCGAGCTGGTCCGTTTCCAGGTCGACGTGGTGGCCCAGGACCGACCGATCGTGGAGTCGCAGCGGCCCGAGCGCATCCCGCCCGAGGTCACCGCCGAGCTGCACGTGCTCGACGACAAGGTGAGCCTGACCTGGCGGCGGCTGCTGGCCGATCTCGGTCGGCGGGCGCTCGCTACGCCGTGACGGCCGGCCGGGCGCGGCTGCCCCGGCCGATCAGGGCGACGGCGGCCAGGACGAGCACGGCGCCCAGCACGAGCGTCGGGGTCAGCTCGTCTCCGAAGAGGAGGAGCCCCCCGACGACGCCGTAGAGGGGGATGAGGTAGCCGATGACCGAGACCTGGCCCGAGGTGCCGATCTCGCTGGCGGCCAGGAGGGACCGGAACCCCAGGTAGACGGTGAGGATCCCCATGGCCACGACGGCGGCGACGTGGAGGCCGTCGACCCTCCCCTCCGGCGCCCACGGACGGCCGAGGGCCATCGCCGCCGCCGCGGCCACGACCCCGCCCACGACGAGCTGGGGGGCGATCAGCGCCTCGGCGCCGTGGCGCAGGGCCAGCCGCCGGCTGAGGACACCGGACACCCCGGCCGCCACCGTGCCGGCCACGACGATGCCGACCGACAGCACGGACCCGCCCCCGTCGCTGCTCTCGGCCTGCACGGCCAGCACCGCCACGCCGGCCACGGCCAGGCCGAGACCGGCTCCCTTCAGCGCGCCGAAGGCCTCGTCGTCGAAGGTGAAGTGCGCCACCACCGCCGTCGTGACGGGACCGAGCGAGATCAGGAGGGTGACGATCCCGGCCGGGAGGTCCTCGAAGCCGAGGTTGAAGCACAGCGCCGGGACGGCCGAGTTGGTGACGCCGAGCAGGGCGCCGGCGGCGACGGCCCCGGGGCGCAGCTCGGAGCGCGCCGCCCCGACGGCCACGCCCACCACGCCGCCCACCAGGAACGGGGCGCTGGTCATGACGAAGGGGTCGACGCCGTCGTCGATGAGGCCCTTCGACACCAGTGCGCCGAGCCCGAACACGGTGCCGGTGAACACCACGTACGCCCAGACGCCGGGCGGTCCCCGGCGGGGTGACGGGGGTGCGCTCAGGCGGTCGACCCGTCGGCGTCCGCCTCCGGCGACGCCTCGGTCGTGGGCGGGTCGTCGGTGGCGGTCGAGGGGGTGGCGTCGGCGGGTCGCGCCGGCTCGCCGGGGGGCTCGACGTCCGCGGGGGCTGCCTCGGCGGTCGCCTGGGCGACGGACTCGGCGGCGGGAGCGGCGTCAGCCTCGGCGGTGGCCTCGGCGTCGGGGGCGGCGTCGGCGTCGGCGGTGGCCTGGGCGGTCGCCTGGGCGACGGACTCGGCTGCCGGGGAAGCGTCGGCGTCGGCCGGGGCGGCGTCGGCTGGGTCGGCCGCAGCGTCGGCGGTGGCCCGGGCGGTCGCCTGGGCGACGGACTCGGCGGCGGGAGCGGCGTCGGCTTCGGCCACGGCTGGCTCGGGGGGCGCCTCCTCCGTGGCGACGCCGGCCTCGGCGAGGCGCTCCTCCAGGGCGGTGACCTGCTCCCGGCAGGCGGCCAGGTCGGCCTCGGCCTGCTGACCGGCGGCGAGCTGGGCCTCGATGCCCCGGTCGACCAGCGCCGCCGCTGACGCCTGCTCGTCGAGCTCGGCGATGCGGGCCCGCTGGCGGGCGTTGTCCTCGCGCAGGGTGCGCAGCTCGGCCTGGGTGGCGTCCCAGGTGTCGGCGTCGACGGTCCGCCGCCCGAACCGGAACAACAGGTAGCCGAGTACCAGGCCGACGATCAGGGCCAGGACCAGCAGGACGAGGATTTCGACGAACACGTACAGCAACGCTCAGCTCCTGAGGCGGCGCGGGTGGAAGATCGGTGGCGGGCCCATCAGGCCCCGGCCGGTGCGAGGTCGGCGGTGGTGTCGAAGCCCAGGGCCCGGATGCCGTTCCAGACCCGGGTCAGTGCCTCGAGCCCCGCCTCGTCGACGTAGGTGCCGGTGACGCTGGCCACTCCCTCGTCGAAGGTGACGGCCCCCTCGACCAGCCCGCCGGTGATCGCCGCGGCGAGCTGGCCCAGCAGGACGGGGGCGTCGGGGACGACCGGCGCGGCGGCGGGATCGACCACCAGCTCGTCGACCACGCCGTCGGCACCGGCGGCGTCGGTGGCGGCCCCCACGACGGTGGCGCGGTCCGACTCGTCGGGAACGGTGCCCCGCAGCGTCAGCACGGTCCCGTCCCAGGCGATCTCCACCCCCGTCACGGCCGGGGCCGCCGTCGTGGTGGTCGGCGCAGCGGTGGTGATCGTCGTGGTGGTCACGGCCGTCGTGGTGGTCACGGCCGTCGTGGTGGTCACGGCCGTCGTGGTGGTCGTGGCCGTCGTGGTGGTCGTGGCCACGGTCGTCGCCGGCGCCGCCGTGGTCGTGGGTCCCTCCGTGGTGGCCGTGGGCAGCGGTAGCGGGGTGGTGAGGGGACTGAGATCCTCCTCCACCACGTCCAGGGACCGCACGCCGTCGGCGTCGACGGCGCTGCGCACCAGCGCCGCCCCGCCGGGGCCGACCCGCGACACGGTGACGTCGCGTCCGTCGGCTGCGACCCGCGCCCCGTCCAGGCCGGCGGCGGCGAGGTCGTCGGCCACGGCGTCGGTGAGGTCGCCCTCGATGTGAGGGATGGCCCACGCCCCGCCGACCAGGACGAGCAGCACGAAGGCGGCGACGGCGAGGCCCGAGTAGACCGCCCGCTGCCGCTGTCGATCCGTCACCTCAGGAGGTCCCGGTGGCCTCGTCGGCGACGCGGAAGGCACGCCGCAGGAGCCGGCTGTCGGGGGCCTGGCCCGGCACGTCGGGGTCGTAGCGCCACTCCAGCGAGCGGGTGTCGATGCGGCGGTCCTCCAGCGTCCACCCGGCGGGCACGGTCAGCGCAGCGGCGTGCTCGTCGCACAGCGGCTGGCCCTGGGGCCCGAGGTCGAAGACGTCATGGACCCAGACCACGAGGTTCCGCGGATCGAAGCTGAAGCCCGCCCTCGCCGCCGCCGAGCACAGGGGCCGCGAGCAGCGTGGGGACATGGGCGAACGGTACCTCTGCCGCCGCAGCCGACGGCGCATGGGTCCGGAACGCCGCTCTGGTGTTGTGACGCCCGTCACGGGGCAGACTGTGCCCATGGTGAACAACGTCGGAGCGTTCCTGACCAAGCGGGCCCACCTCAACCCCGGCCTCGAGGCTCTCGTCGACGTGGCCCAGGGGACCCGGTTCACGTTCGACCAGCTCAACCGACGGACGAACCAGACGGCCAACGCGCTGCGGGAAGCAGGCGTGGCCAAGGGCGACCGGGTCGGGCTGCTGCTCATGAACTCGGTCGAGTTCGAGGAGTCGTTCTTCGCCATCGCCAAGCTCGGCGCCGTGATCGTGCCGCTGAACTGGCGCCTGGTGCCCGACGAGTTGTCGTTCATCCTGCAGGATTCCGAGACCACCACGCTCGTCTTCGGCGAGGAGTTCGACGGGCCGGTCGGTGAGCTGCAGCGCCGGGGCAACGACGGCACGCCCATCACGACCTGGATCCGGGTCGGCGACGCCGGGTCCCGACCCGACTTCGCCCGGCAGTACGACGAGCTGCAGGCCGCTGCCCCCGACGACGAGCCCGAGGTCGACATCGACGACGACGACCTTCTCTACGTCATGTACACGTCGGGTACGACCGGGCTGCCCAAGGGCGTCATGCACACCCACCGCACGGCCATGTGGGCCGTGCTCACCATCGACGCCACCGCCGACCAGCACTTCGCCGACCGCTACCTGGTGGCCCTGCCGCTGTTCCACGTGGGGGCGCTCACCCCCGCCGTCGGGTGCGTCTACGCCGGCACGACCCAGGTGGTCATGCGGGAGTTCGACCCCGCCATGGTGTGGCGCCTGATCGATGCCGAGCAGCTCACCACCGGGCTCCTGGTGCCGGCCATGCTCCAGTTCATGCTGGCGGTGAGGGGCCAGGTCGACGACGTGGACCTCGGACGGGTGCGCTGGTTCATGTCGGGGGCGTCGCCGGTGCCGAAGTCCCTGATCGAGGCCTACGCCGGCCTCGGCATCGAGATCCACCAGGTCTACGGGCTCACCGAGTCGTGCGGACCGGCCTGCCTCATCAGCCCCGACGAGGCCATCAAGCGGGCCGGATCGACCGGAAAGGAGTTCTTCTTCACCGAGGTCAAGGTGGTGCGCGACGACGGCTCCGAGGTCGACGCCGGCGAACCGGGCGAGGTGCTGGTCAAGGGCAAGCACGTCATGACCGGTTACCTCAACCGGCCCGACGCCACCGCCGAGACGATCGTCGACGGGTGGCTGCACACCGGCGACATCGCCATCGTCGACGACGACGGCTACATCTACATCCACGACCGGATCAAGGACATGATCATCTCGGGGGGTGAGAACGTCTACCCGGCCGAGATCGAGAACGTCGTGCTGCAGATGGAGGGCATCAGCGACTGCGCCGTCATCGGTGTCCCCTCGGAGAAGTGGGGCGAGTCGCCCTGCGCGGTCTGCGTGCGCTCGGACGAGTCCGTGACGGAGGAGGACGTCGTGAACCACGCCAAGGGCAAGCTGGCCAACTACAAGCTGCCCCGGGCGGCCGTGTTCGTCGACGAGATCCCCCGCAACCCCTCCGGCAAGGCCCTGAAGCGCATCCTGCGCGACGACCTCGACGTCACGGTGGGCTGACCACCAGGATCAGATCTCCCGGCTCCACGGCGGCGGGGTGGGTGAGGGCGAGGCGGCTCACCGTGCCGGCCACCGGGGCGCCGATCGTCGACTCCATTTTCATGGCCTCGATGGTCGCCACCGTCTCTCCCGCCGCCACCTCGTCACCGGCGGTGACGACCGGGGTCACCACCCCCCGGAAGGGTGCGCCGACGTGGCCCGGGTCTCCCGGGTCGGCCTTCTCGGCGGCGGCCACCCCCGTGTCGATGCCGGTGTCGAGCACCTCGATGGCGCGGGGCTGGCCGTTGATGCGGAAGACGAGCTGGCGCATCCCCCGCTCGTCGGCCTCGCCGACGGCGTCGAGGCCGACCAGCAGCCGTACGCCGGGCTCCAGCTCGATGGCCACGTCGTCGTGGCCGGGGCGCAGCCCGTAGAGGAAGGCCTCGGTGGGCACCACCGACACGTCGCCGTAGCGCTCCCGGTGCCCGGCCAGGTCGGCGGCCGGGCCGGGGAACAGCAGGCGGTTCAGCGTCTCGCGCACCCGGGGGCCGTCGAGCGCGTCGCGGTCGGCAGGATCGAGACGGCCGGGGTCCTGACGGGGGCGGCGACCCTCCAGGGCCCGGGTCCGGAACGGCTCGGGGAAGCCTCCGGCGGGCGTGCCCAGCTCGCCGTGCAGGAAGCCGATCACGCTGTCGGGGAGGTCGACGGCGGCGGGGTCGGCCTCCACCTCGTCGGTGCTCAGTCCGGACGCCACGAGGTGCAGGGCCAGGTCGCCGACGACCTTGCTGGTCGGCGTGACCTTGATGATGCGGCCGAGCAGCGTGTCGACGGCGGCGTAGCGCTCCTCGACGTCCTCGAAGCGGTGCCCGAGGCCGAGGGCGTCGGCCTGCTGGCGGAGGTTGGAGAGCTGGCCGCCGGGGATCTCGTGGCGGTAGACGGTGCCGGTCGGCCAGCCCAGCCCCGAGTCGAACGGGGCGTAGAGCCGGCGGACGGCCTCCCAGTACGGCTCGAGGTCACCGAGGGCCGACAGCGAGAGGCCGGTGGCCCGCTCGGTCGCGTCGGTGGCGGCCACGATGGCGCCCAGGGCGGGCTGGGAGGTCATGCCGGCGAGCGGACCCGCGGCCCCGTCGACGGCGTCGACCCCGGCCGCGATGGCGGCGGCGTAGGTGGCCAGCTGACCGCCCGCGGTGTCGTGGGTGTGGAGGTGCACGGGCAGGTCGAACCGGTCCCGCAGCGTCCGGACCAGCAGCGCCGCCGCCGGGGCCCGCAGCAGACCGGCCATGTCCTTCACGCACAGGACGTGGCAACCGGCCTCCACCAGGGCCTCGGCCCGGGGCAGGTAGTGGTCGAGGGTGTACAGATCCTCGGCCGGGTCGACCAGGTCGCCGCTGTAGCAGAGCGTGCCCTCCGCCACCGCTCCCGCCTCCAGCACGGCCTCGATGGCGGGTCGCATCGCCTCGACGTCGTTCAGGGCGTCGAAGATCCGGAAGATGTCGATGCCGGTGCGGGTCGCCTCGGCCACGAAGCGGCGGGCCACGATCTCGGGGTAGGCGGTGTAGCCGACGGTGTTGCGCCCCCGCAGGAGCATCTGCAGGCAGACGTTCGGGGCGGCCGCCCGGATGCGGTCCAGCCGCTCCCACGGATCCTCGTGCAGGAACCGCAACGCCACGTCGAAGGTGGCCCCACCCCAGGCCTCCAGGCTCAACAGCCCGGGCAGGGTGTGGGCCACGGCCGCCGCCCCGGCCACGAGGTCGGTGGTCCGCATGCGGGTGGCCAGCACGGACTGGTGGGCGTCGCGGAACGTCGTGTCGGTGACGAGCACGGCCGTCTCGTCGCGCATCCAGCGGGCGAACCCGGCGGGTCCCAGCTCGGTGAGCCGCTGGCGGGAGGCTGCATCTGCTGGTCGGCCTCGTCTGTCCGGCGAGTTCGGCGAGGTACGTCGGCCTACTGTGCTTGCTGGTCGGCCTCGTCTGTCCGGCGGCTCCTCGTTCGGCGAGGTACGTCGGCCTACTGTGCTTGCTGGTCGGCCTCGTCTGTCCGGCGGCTCCTCGTTCGGCGAGGTACGTCGGCCTACTGTGCTTGCTGGTCGGCCTCGTCTGTCCGGCGGCTCCTCGTTCGGCGAGGTACGTCGGCCTCCGGGGAGGAGCGGCAGCTTGCTCACCGGATCCACCAGACCGGCGGGGCGGGGGTCGTGGGCGGGGTTGACGGTGACGTCGCCGAGGAAGCGCAGCAGTCGGGTGCCCCGGTCGGCGCCCACCTCGGCGCGGAGCAGGTCGGGGCGCTCGTCGAGGAAGGCGGTGCTGACCGGTCCGGCCAGGAACTCGGGGTCGTCCAGCACGGCCCGCAGGAAGGCCAGGTTCGTGTTGAGGCCGCGCACCCGGAACTCCGCCAGCGCCCGGCGGGCCCGGGCCACCGCCTCCGGGAACGTCCGGCCCCGGCAGGTGGCCTTGACGAGCAGCGAGTCGAAGTACGGCGTCACCTCGGCCCCTGCGTACCCGCCGCCCCCGTCGAGGCGGATGCCGGCCCCACCCGGCTGGCGGTAGGCGACGATGCGGCCGGTGTCGGGTCGGAAGCCGTTGCCGGGGTCCTCGGTCGTGACCCGGCACTGGAGGGCGAAGCCCCGGCACCCGATGGTGTCCTGGTCCAGGCCGAGGTCGGCCAGGGTCTCGCCCCCGGCCAGGCGGAGCTGGGCCTGCACCAGGTCGACGTCGGTGACCTCCTCGGTGACGGTGTGCTCCACCTGGATGCGGGGGTTCATCTCGATGAAGACGTGGCGGCCGGCCCCGTCGACGAGGAACTCGACGGTGCCCGCGTTCTCGTAGCCGACGGCCCGGGCGAAGGCGACGGCGTCGGTGGTGACACCGCGGCGGGTGTCGGGGTCGAGGTCGCGGGCGGGGGCCACCTCGATCACCTTCTGGTGCCGACGCTGCAGACTGCAGTCGCGCTCCCAGAGGTGGACGATCTCACCGGTCCGGTCGCCGAGCACCTGCACCTCGATGTGGCGGGGGCGGTGGACGGCCTGCTCCAGGAAGACGGTCGGGTCACCGAACGCCTTCTCGGCCTCGCGGGTGGCGGCGCCGACCGCCTCGACCAGCTCGGCCGGTCCGTCCACGCGACGCACCCCCCGGCCGCCGCCCCCGGCCGCCGCCTTCACGTACAGCGGGAAGCCGATGACCGACGCCCGCTCGCCGACCTCGTCGGGGGAGGAGAACGCCTCGGACTGGGCGAGGACGGGCAACCCCGCCTCCGCCGCCGCGGCGTGGGCGCGCCGCTTGTTGCCGGTCAGCCGCAGCGTCGCCGGTGACGGGCCGACGAACGTGAGCCCGGCCGCCGCGCAGGCGTCGGCGAGGAGGGGGCTCTCGGACAGGAAGCCGTAACCGGGGTAGACAGCGTCGGCCCCGGCGGCCACGGCGGCGGCCACGATGGCGTCGGGGTCGAGGTAGGCCCGCAGCGGGTTGGACTCGTCGCCGATCTGGTAGGCCTCGTCGGCCTTCAGCCGGTGCAGGGAGTTGCGGTCGGCGTGGGTGTGCACGGCCACCGTCGTGATGCCCAGCTCGACGGCGGCCCGGAACGCCCGGATGGCGATCTCGCCCCGGTTGGCCACCAGCAGCTTGGCGATCGCGTCCGGCACCGAGCCATCATCGCCCAAATCCGTTCTGGCACCTGCGAGCGGAGAATGTCGTCGCTCCTGGGTGCCAGAACGACGGGAGAAACTGGCACGCTGGCCGGCGTGGAGGCGCTCGACGTGGCTGGTGCGGTGGGCGGCGTCGTGTCCGTGGTGGGCGAGAGCGAGCGCCGGGCCGGCGTCGACGCCTGCTTCGAGGTGGCCTCTCTCGTGGCCCAGGCCGTCGGGGGCGTGAGCGACGCCGAGGTGGACGCCATCGGGGCCGCCCTCGGGCCCCTCACCTCCGGCGACTGGACCCGGAGGCCGGTGGTCCGGGCCGCGGTGGGCGCCACCAGCGGACTGTCGGCGGCGTCGGGTCTGCTGGGCCGTCTCGCCGCCGTCGACCGGCGCCGGGCGTGGGACGCCTTCGTCGGGCTCATGCGGGTCGCCCACGCCACCGCCGCCGCCGACCCGCTGCCGGGCCGGCGGGAGATGGCCCGCATCGAGGCGGTCCGGGCCGAGCTGACGGGTGTCCTGGCCACGGCCGGGGTCGACGTCAGCGCCGGCCCGCCCGACCCGACACCGGCCGCGACCACGGACGGCGGGCCCGCCGACACCGGGGAGGAGCCCGGCGAGCGTCCGGTCGACGCCGAGCGGTTCGAGGCGGCGCTCGCCCAGCTCGACACCCTGGTGGGCCTGGCCGAGGTGAAGGCCGAGATCCGCCGCCTGGCCGACCGGGCCTACGTCGACCGGCTCCGGACCGAGCGGGGGCTGAAGGCGGCGTCGTCGACCCGCCACCTCGTGTTCGTCGGCAACCCCGGCACGGGCAAGACCACGGTGGCCCGGATCGTGGCCGAGGTCTACGCCGCGCTCGGGGTCGTGCCGAAGGGCCACCTGGTGGAGGTCGGGCGGGCCGACCTGGTGGCCGGCTACATCGGCCAGACCGCCGCCCGCACCCGGGAGGTGTTCGCCTCAGCCGTCGGCGGGATGCTCTTCGTCGACGAGGCCTACGCCCTCGTGCGCGACACCGAGCGGGACTTCGGGCGTGAGGCGCTCGACACGCTCGTGGCCGAGATGGAGAACCACCGCGGCACGACCGCCGTGGTCGTGGCCGGCTACCCCGCCGAGATGGATGCGCTGCTCGACGCCAACCCCGGCCTCGCCAGCCGGTTCCCCAAGACGGTCGAGTTCCCCGACTACGCCACCGACGAGCTGGTCGAGATCGCCGTCCTGTTGTCGACGGCGGCCGACTACCGGCTCGACGACGGGGCCCGGGCCCGTCTGGCGCAGTGGCTCGACGCCGTGCCGAGGGGGCGGGGGTTCGGCAACGGCCGGCTCGTGCGCAACGCCCTCGACGCCGTCTACGACCGCCAGGCCCAGCGCCTCGTGGCCGCCGGTCTGCGCGACGATCCGACCGGCACCGACCCCGACACCCTCCGGTGCCTGGTCGTCGACGACGTCGACCCGGCCGTGCTCGACCCGCTCCTCGACTCGCTGCGCTGACCCGGCCGGGGTCGCCGGCGTCGGGGCCGGGCGCTACCCGACCGACGCTGCCGCCTCACGGCGGAGGCGGTCGGCCCCCTCGGGATCGGGCGTGAACCCGGGGGTGTCGACGCACAGCTCCACCAGGATGCCGTTCGGGTCCACGACGTAGAGGCTCTGGCACCAGCCGTGGTCGAGCTCCATCTCCACGGCCACGTCGGCCTCGACCAGGCGGGCCCGGGTGGCCTCGATCCGGTCCGCGTCGGCGCCGAGGGCGACGTGGTTGACCCACACCGGCAGCCCCAGGTCCGTCGAGACGGCCGTGCGCAGCGGCTCGGGCTCGCCCATCCCCCGCAGGTGGAAGAAGGCGATGCAGCTCCCGTCGCCGAGGTCGTAGAACACGTGGGTCAGCTGCCCCTCGCCGCGGGCGGCCACCTCGGTGTGCACCAGCGGGAGGCCGAGGAGTTCCTCGTAGAACCGGTGGGTCTCGTCGAGGTCCCGGCAGGCGTAGGCGATGTGGTGGACGGCCGGCATGTGCTTCCTCCCGGGTGACGGCGGCCGGAGGTCGGCCCGGGTGCGATGATCGCACATGGACCACGACGATCCCCTGGAAGTGGCCGAGCGCTTCTTCACCGCCATCGAGGCGGGTGACCTCGACGCCGTGCGGGCCGTCTACGCCGCCGACGTCGAGGTCTGGCACAACCACGACGACGCCGTGCAGGACGTCGACGCCAACCTGGCCACGCTGGGCTGGGTGACGGCGAACCTCGAGGGTCTCCGCTACACCGACGTGAGCCGTCTCCGCACCGACGCCGGCTTCGTGCAGCAGCACGTGCTCAGGGCCCGCAACCGGGCCGGGGACGAGGTGGCCGTGCCGGCCTGCGTGGTGGTGACCGTGGACGGGGGGCGCATCACCCGCCTCGACGAGTACCTCGACTCGGCCCAGGTGGCCCGGGTCACTGCCCGCTGAGGCGGGTCTTGCGGGGGGTCAGCAGCTCGGCGAAGCCGGCGTGCCGGGCGGCGGTGCGGACGATGTCCCGGTCGGCCTCGTAGGGCAGAGCGTCGAGCTGGTCGATGACGGCGGCGGCTCGTGTGCGGCAGGGCTCGACGTGCGCGCTCCGGCGGCGGCGGGTGGCCTCGTCGCGGACCGTCCCGAGGGTCCGCAGGAGGGTCGCCAGCACCTGCGGATCCTCCCGGGCGTAGCGGTGGATGGGCTCCAGGGCCAGCTCGAAGTAGTCGGCGTGGTCGCGCTCGCCGGTGCGGATGAGGGTGCAACCGTGGTGGAGCACCTCCCGGGGGGCGAGGTCGCGCACGGCCAGCTCGATCAGCACCGAGCCGAGCCGCCCCAGTATCTCGTTGGCCGTGTTCGGGTCGTTCACGCCGGGTGACAGCGCCCGCACGCCGATGTCGACGAGCTGGATGATGCCGAAGCCGACGTCCTGTTGCAGGGTGCGCTGCTGGCCGATGGCGAGGGCGTCGCACAGCTCGTCCCGGGCCCGCTCGGCGTCGTCGGGGGGTGGGAACACGAACGCCACCGGCGCCCCGTCGTTCACGTAGTCACCCACGGAGGCCGTCACGAAGATGAGGGACCCCTCCGGCACCGCCTCGACCATGGCCTCGGGGCTCATCTGCTGGATCCAGCCCCGTTCGGGGGCGCCGAAGGCGGCCGACCCGATGGGGATGTCGCTCAGCGTCCGCGGCCGGCGGGGTTCGGCCTGGAGGTCCTCGGGCTCGAAGGCGGTGTCGACCGGCTGGAACACGGAGTCATCGCCGAAGCGGCTCCGGATGCTGGAGATCGTGCCGTCGGTCACCCGGGTGGCGACGGACTCGATCTTGAGGCTGTGGGCCGTGTGGTTGATGGAGGCGATGACGGCCACGAGCGAGGCCACCCCCAACACGATGGCCAGTGCGATCGACAGGCGGGGGATGAACGGCTCGGCTGAATCCTCGGCCAGGTCGCGGACCAGGCGCAGCACGAGGAGGCAGTAGACGAACGTGCCGACCACCACGCCGATGACGACCTGCTGGAACCGGTCGCTGAGGTAGGTGCCGATGGTGCGGGGGGAGAACTGGCTGGAGGCCAGCTGGACGGCGATCAGGGTCAGGGAGAAGACGAGCGAGGCGGCCGTGATGGTGCCGCCGGTGATGGCGCTGAGGAGGGCCCGGGCGCTGGGGACGGTGCTCTCCAGGAACGCCGGGAGGTTGCCGGCGACGCGCCGGTCGACCGTGACCGTCCCCTGGGCCAGGCCGGCGGCCAGCACCACGAACACCAGCGGGACGTAGAACAGGCTCTGGCGGATCTTCTCGGCCACCGCCCGGGCCTTCAGGAAGCGTCGCCCGAAGTCGATCCCGTCGCCCAGCTGCCGCCCCGCCATGGCCGACATCCTGGCCTACGGGTGCCGGGGCGACCGGGCACCTACCCCATCTGGTCACCCACGTCGGCCGCCTCGTCGCTGCGTCCCTGCTCCGCCATCTCCCGCTCGTAGGCCTCGCGGCTGGTGGTGTCGTCGGCGTTGTCGTCGGCCACGTCGCTCGCGACCTCGTCGGCGGTCTCGTCTCGGCGGGGGTCCTGATCGGCCACGGGCGTCTCCTTCGGGTGGGGGCTCACCTTCCCGTCGGACGGTCGGGCCAAACGGTCACGTCACCAGCTGCCCCCACCGCCGCCCCCGCCGCCGAACCCGCCCCCGCCGAAGCCCCCGAAGCCGCCGAACCCGCCGCCGCCGCCCCAGCCCGAGCCGCCCCAGCTCCCGCCGCCCCCGCCCCCGCCGGCGAAGGTCCCGCCCCCGAAGCCGCCGAACCAGGTGTCGACGTCGCGCGACCAGGAGTCGTGGGCGTAGACCGGCTCCCAGCCGTAGGCCCGCTGGTCGCCGCCGGTGAGCATCCAGTGGAAGAAGAACAGCGTGAACGGGTCGAACGTGCCGAGCCCGGCCGGGATCGGGCGTCCCGTCCAGGAGTCGGTCCGGTCGCTCGTGCCGGCGTGGGCGAGCTCGGCGGCGAAGCGGTCGGCGTCGTCGATGCCGGAGCGGGCCAACGACTGGCGCTGGGCGGCGTAGGCGAGGGCGAACTCCCGGGGGCCGCGGGGGTCGGACGCCCCGAAGGCGGCGGCCACGTCGGCGTAGGAGCCCTCCAGACCGAGGGCGCCGAGGGCGGCCCGAGCCTCCAGCCAGCGCCGCAGCGCCTGGGCCGGCTCCAGCGACACGGCCAGGATGCCGGCGATGGTGCGACCGATGTCGGTGTCGACGCCGTGGCGGGTGAGCTCGCGCTCCAGCTCCCGGAACACGGCGAACCCGTCGTCACGTCGCCGGAGCAGTGCGGCGGCGATCGACACGGGGATGCCGCGCTGGTCGGCGGCGTCGCGCACGGCGGCGATCGAGCGCCGGTCGGTCAGCCCCGCCAGGGCGTACTCGACGCTCTCGCTCGGGACGAAGCCCTGTTCCCGGTTGCGGTCGTAGGCGGCGAGGAAGTCGTCGACGTCGTCGTCGTCACGGTTCAGCACCAGGAGGGCGGCGAGGGCGGCGGGGTCGAGGCCGTCGGCGCTGATGCGGCCGTCGCGGTCGAGACGGGACCGCACCCGCTCGTACACCTCCACCGAGGCGGCCTCGTCGAGGTCGACGTCGGCCAGCGCGGCCGCCACCGCGGGGCGGGCGGTGGTGTCGGGCAGCCGCTCGTAGAGCGCGCCGAGCCGCCGGGTCTTCTCCTCGGCCACGGCGTAGGACGACTCCAGGTGGCGGACCTCGTCGGCCACCGGGGCGCCGTGGTCGAGCACGGGACCGGCCCGGCGGAACCGCTCGCCCCGGTCGGTGACCAGCACGGCGCCGGCCGGGGTGGGGGCGAGGTGGTCGACCAGCACACGCCCGGCCCGGCGGCGGGCCTCGGCCACCCGGTGGGGGCGGACGGCGTCGACGAGATCGCTCAGCTCCCGCAGTCTGACCCGGAAGGCGGTGTCGTCACCGGGGGGCACGTCGAGGGCGGCCCGGGCCAGGGCCTGGGTGCCGTCGTCGAGCACGTCGCGCTCGCCGGACGCCCGCAGCTCCAGGGGGACCTCGGTGTCGGCCCGCAACCGGTCGGCGTCGATCACCTCCACCAGCCCGGCGTCGTCGAGGGCGGCCACGACGGCGGCGTCGTCCACCGGGCGCGTGGCCAGCAGCTCGTCGAGGGCGTCCAGGGCGGCACCGGTGGTGACGGGCCCGGGGGGCGGGCCGCCGGACGCCAGGGTGTAGTCGGCGGGGCGGGGCAGCTCGTGGCCGGCCACCTCGAGGCGGGCGAGCTCGGCGTCGATCAGGGCGGCCCGTCGCTGACGCTCCGCCTCCTCCCGCTGCTGGCGCCGGCTCCGGTTCCGTGACCACAGGTAGGCCCCACCCCCGCCGCCCACGATGAGCGCGATGACGGCCAGGGGGACCGTGGTGTCCGTGTCGCCTCCCGGGTCGTCCTGGGCGGGCACGACCACCGTCCTCCCGCCACCGTCGTCGGTCGGACCGGTCGGGGTGGGACCGTCGAGCTGCTGACCGACGGCGGTGAGGATGGCGATGATGCCGCCGCCGTAGTCCCCGTCGGCGAAGAACGGGAACCCGGTCGCCACGAGACCGTCACCGTCGGAGAGGGTGTCGTCGAGTCCCGGACCCCAGACGAGGCCGGCGGCCCGGTTGCCGACGTCGATGGCCAGGACGATGCCGTCGTCGCGCCCGGCGTCGCCGACGCCCCACGTCTCGCCCACCTCACGGGCGAAGTCCACGGCGTCACGCCCGGCGTCGGTGACGGTGACGACGGCGATCTCGTGGCCGTGCTCGCCCACCACCCGGCCGACGGCCCGCTCCACCCGGTTCGTGTCGGCGATGACCCCGGCGCCGTCGGTGACGAAGCCGTCGCAGGTCTCCAGCTCACCGACGGGTGGGCAGGAGCCCGCACCCGGGGCCGGCACGGCGGTGGTGGTCGTGACGGGGGCGGTGGTGGTCTGGGCGCCCGCCGCGCCGGTCAGGGCGAGAGAGGCGGCGACCGTGACGGTGAGGGCCGCAGCGGCCAGGCTGCGACGGGGGGAGGACATGGCCCCAGTCTGCCCCCGCCGTCAGCCGTAGAACCCGAGGAGGTTGGCGGCCAGCGCCAGGGCCGCGACCACCATGACGGCCCGGATGAACCGCTCGCCCCCCTTCACGGCGACGTTGGCCCCCAGCCAGCCGCCGGCGGTGAACCCCACGGCGAGCACGAGCGCCGGCCCCCACGAGACGTCACCCTGCACGACGAACACGGGCAGGGCCACGATGGTCAGCACGACGTTGACGACGACCTTGACGTTGTTCGCGGTCACGAGGTCGAACCCGGCCCGCGTGAGGGCGGCCAGCAGCACCAGCCCGACCCCGGCCTGCACGGCGCCGCCGTAGATGCCGATGCCGAAGAAGACCACGGCGGTGAGCCGGGGCGACCACGAGCGGCCCCCCTCCCGGGCCTTCGGCTTGCGCACGGCCAGGATGATCAGGGGCACCATCAGCAGGCCGAAGACCGTCTCGAAGGCGTCGTCGGTGAGACGGCTGACGGCCACGGACCCCACCAGGGAGCCCACCACGACGGCGGCGAGGATGGGTGCCGCCCGGCTCAGGCCCCGGACCCCGAGCCGGCGGAACGACGCAGCCGCTGCGGCGTTCGAGGTGAGGATGCCGACCCGGTTGGACCCGTTGGCCTGGTTCCCCGGCACCCCGGCCAGCACCAGCAGCGGCACCGTCAGCGTGGAGCCGCCGCCGGCGACGGCGTTGATGGTCCCGGCGGCGAGGCCCCCGCCGACCAGGAGGAGGGCCTCCCACCAGGTCACGGCGCCCCGCCCGGCGCGATGGCGCCGCTCCGGAGCACCGCCGGAGCCTACGGGCGGGCCGGGCATCCCGAGGCGGCCGCTGCGCCCTCCCGTCCGCCGACCGGGACCGTCACCCAGGCGGGGGAACGCCGCCGTCGCGGGTTGACAGCGGTCACGGCGGCCGTCAGCATGGCCGCTCCACGTCGGCGTCGGGGGACGTCGACGACGAGGGGGGACCGGTCATGGCCGACGCGGTGCTGCGGGTCGAGGGGCTCCGGACGCAGTTCCGCACCCGCCTGGGCACCGTCGAGGCGGTCAGCGACGTGTCGTTCGACGTGCGGCGGGGCGAGACGGTGGCCCTCGTGGGGGAGTCCGGGTCGGGCAAGAGCGTCACGGCGCTGTCGATCCTGTCGCTCCTCGACTCGGGCGGGACCATCGCCGGGGGCTCGATCCGGCTCCTCGGCGACGAGCTCGTCGGACTCCCCGAGAACGAGATGCGGGCCATCCGGGGCCGGGACATCTCGATGATCTTCCAGGACCCGTCGACCTGCCTCGACCCCGTCTTCACCATCGAGGATCAGCTCGTCGAGACCATGACCATCCACGGTCGCGACCGGGGAACGGCCCGGGCCCGGGCGCTGGAGCTGCTGCGGATGGTGCGCATGCCCGACCCCGAGGTCCGCCTCGGCGCCTACCCGCACGAGCTGTCGGGCGGTCAGCGGCAGCGGGCCATGATCGCCATGGCGCTGGCCCTCGACCCGAAGCTGATCATCGCCGACGAGCCCACGACGGCGCTGGACGTGACCGTGCAGGCCCAGATCCTCGACCTGCTGCGGCTCCTCCAGCGCGAGACCGGCGCCGCCGTGCTCTTCGTCACCCACGACCTCGGCGTCGTGGCCGAGATCGCCGAGCGGGTCGTCGTCATGTACGCCGGCAACGTCGTCGAGCAGGGCTCCGTCCGGGAGGTCCTGAAGGACCCGCAGAACCCCTACACGGCCGCCCTCCTCGCCTCCATGCCGGGCATGGTGGCCGGCACCGGTGCCCGCCTCACCCCCATCGAGGGTGTGGTGCCCAACCTGTTCGAGATGCCCACCGGGTGCCGGTTCGCCCCGCGCTGCCCCCGGGCCCACGAGCGCTGCGAGGAGGCACCGCCGCTGGTGGCCTTCGGCGGGGGTCGCCAGAGCCGGTGCTGGCTGGTGGCCGACGGTGTCGACCTGTCGGCCGTGCCGGTGGGGAGCGCCACCCCGTGACCGCCGTCAGCGCCACCGGGCCGGCCGGTCGGAGCGGCGCGGGCGCGCCGTTGCTGGAGGTGACCGGCCTGGCCAAGCACTTCCCCATCCACCAGGGCCTCCTCCAGCGCACGGTCGGCCACGTGCGGGCCGTCGACGGCGTGTCGTTCACCATCGAGCGGGGCTCGACGCTCGCGCTGGTGGGGGAGTCGGGCTGCGGCAAGACCACCACCGGCCGGCTCGTGCTGCGTCTGATCGAGCCGACCGCCGGCACCGTGGCCTTCGACGGGCAGGACCTCGCCGACCTGTCCGGCGGTGACCTGCGCCGCCTCCGCCAGCGCATCCAGGTCATCTTCCAGGACCCCTACAGCTCCCTCGACCCCCGCATGACGACGGCCGACATCGTCGGCGAGGGGCTCGACATCCACGGCCTCGCCTCGGGTCAGGATCAGATGGACCGGGTGGTGGAGCTGCTGGAGAAGGTCGGCCTGTCGCGTCGCGACGTCCGCAAGTTCCCGCACCAGTTCTCCGGCGGCCAGCGCCAGCGGATCGGGGTGGCCCGGGCGCTGGCGACGGGTCCCGACCTGGTGGTGTGCGACGAGGCGGTGTCGGCCCTCGACGTGTCGGTGCAGGCCCAGGTGCTCAACCTGTTGCGTGATCTCCAGGACGAGCTCGGCCTCTCCTACCTGTTCATCACCCACGACCTGAACGTCGTCCGCTACATCTCGGACCGGGTGGCGGTCATGTACCTCGGCCAGATCGTCGAGCTGGCCGAGACCGAGAAGCTCTTCACCGACCCCCAGCACCCCTACACGCAGTCGTTGCTGGCCGCCGTGCCCGTGCTCGACCCCGACGCCGCCCGCGCCGAGCGGGCCCACATCGCCGGTGACGTGCCGAGTCCGTCGGACCCGCCGCCGGGGTGCCGGTTCCACACCCGCTGCCCGCACGCCCGGCCGGTGTGCGCCGAGCATGATCCGCAGCTCGTGACGCTGCCCGACGGGCGCGACGCCCGGGAGTGCATCCGCTACACGCCCGAGGCCTTCCGGCCCGGCGCCAACGGGCGGCGCGCCGATGTCGTCACGGTGACCCGGCCATGATCGAGTACGTGGTGCGCCGGCTCGCCTCGGGCGTCGTCGTCCTGTTCCTGCTCTCGACGGTCCTGTTCTTCGTGATGCGGGCCGTGCCGGGTGACGTCGTGCGCCTCCAGTTGGCCGACGCCGGCTCGGTGAGCGAGGAGCGCATGGCCGAGATCGAGGAGAGCCTCGGCCTCGACGAGCCCGTCCTCAGCCAGTACGCCACGTGGTTGGGGAACCTCGTGCGGGGCGACCTGGGCGACTCGTTGTGGGAGAGGCGCCCGGTCACCGAGATGATCAGCGAGCGCTTCCCGGTCACCGCCGAGCTGGCGCTGCTGTCGATCACCGTGGCCATCGCCCTGGGCGTGGTGGTCGGAGTGGTGTCGGCCGTGCGGAGGGGAACGGTGGCCGACGACGCGTTGCGGGTGACGTCGGTCCTCGGCCTGTCGGTGCCGAACTTCTTCCTCGCCCTCCTGATGATCTACTTCGCCTCGATCTGGTTCAACTGGGTCGCCCCCCTCGGCTACCAGCGGCCGTGGGAGGATCTCGGCGCCAACCTCCAGCAGATGGCCCTGCCGGCGGTCGCCCTCGGCGTGTCGGTGGCGGCCGCCATCGCACGGCTCACCCGATCGTCGATGCTCGAGGTGCTGAGCTCGGACTTCATCCGCACGGTGCGGGCCAAGGGGGCCACCGCCCGGCTGGTGAACTACCGCCATGCCCTGCGCAACTCCCTCATCCCCATCCTGACCCTGATCGGTCTGCAGTTCGGGGCGCTGCTGGGCGGGACGGTCATCCTCGAGTCGATCTTCAGCCTGCCCGGCATCGGTTCGATGATCTTCCGGGCCGTCGAGCAGCGCGACTACCCGGTCATCCAGGCCGGGGCCGTCCTCTACGGGGCGATCTTCGTCGCCGTGAACATCGGCGTCGACGTCGCCTACGGCTTCATCGACCCGCGGATCCGGCGGAGCTAGGGGGCGGCTGTGTCACAGGTGACGTTCGAGGAGATCGACGAGGCCGTCCACGAGCGGATCCGCGACCACGACCACGACACGATCGCCCTGGGGCGGGTGGGTCGGTTCCGGCGCAGCTTCCGCCAGTTCCGCAAGGACCACGTGCTCGGCATGATCTCGGCCGCCATCGTGCTGTTCCTCCTCGGGGTGGCGATCCTCGCCCCGCTCATCGCCACCCACGACCCGAGCGCCGTGGGGCGGGCGGTCGGCTCGAAGCTGGCCTCCCCGTCACTCGACCACCTCTTCGGCACCGACCAGCTCGGTCGTGACATCTTCAGTCGGGTCGTGTTCGGCGCCCGCATCTCGCTCGTCGTGGCCACCGCCACCGTGATCATCTCGACGGTGATCGGCACCCTGCTCGGGGCCGTGTCGGGCTATTTCGGGGGCTGGGTCGACATGATCGTGCAGCGCATCGTCGACGCCGTCATGTCCATCCCCGCCATCATCCTGGCGCTGTTCATCGTGTCGCTGCTCGGGGCGAGCATCTCCAACGTCGTGCTGGCCCTGTCGATCATCTACATCCCCCGCTTCGCCCGCATCGCCCGGGGCGAGATGCTGCGCATCCGCGGCGCCGAGTACGTCGTCGCCGCCGAGGCGCTGGGGGCCCCCTCCGGGCGGGTCATCCTCAAGCACGGCGTGCCCAACCTCGTGGCGCCGATCATCATCCTGGCCAGCCTCACGTTCGGCCAGGCCATCGTGGCCGAGGCCGCCCTCAGCTTCCTCGGGGTCGGCGCTCCCATCACCGAGCCGTCGTGGGGCCAGATGTTGTCGAGCTCGCGCCAGTTCATGACCGTGGCGTGGTGGGCGGTGTTCTTCCCGGGTGCCGCCCTGAGCCTCGGCGTGCTCGCCTTCAACCTGCTGGGCGACTCCCTGCGCGACCACCTCGACCCGAAGCTCGTCCGCTGAGAAGCAGTCCACCGAGAACCATCAACCACCAGAGGGGGAACAGAATGAAGAAGAAGTATCGACTCCGGCCACCGGCCTGGCTGGCGCTGCTGCTGGCGCTCTGCCTGATCGCCGCCGCGTGCGGTGACGACGACGGCGCCGGCGGTGACGCCGACGGGCCGGTCGAGGAGGGCGTGGGAGAGGCCACCGAGGAGGTGACGGCGGACACGTCGTTCGACGAGGCGGCCCGCAACGAGCAGGAGCGCACCGGCGACACCACCGAGGAGGAGGCGCCGGCCGTCGACGCCGAGGCCCGCCAAGGTGGACGTCTGGTCATCTCCGGGCCGTCCGACATCGCGAGCCTCGACCCGATCACCTCCTCGTCGTTCAACACGCAGTACCGGGTCTTCCCGGTGCTGCAGCGGCTCATCACCTTCGCCACGGGGCCCGACATCGGCTACACGGCCCAGGTTCTCGAGCCCGAGCTGGCCACCGGCTGGGAGATCTCCGACGACCTGCTCACGTACACCTTCAACCTGCGCGACGGGGTGACCTGGCAGGATGTCGAACCGGTCAACGGCCGGCCCTTCACCTCGGCCGACGTCAAGGCCACCTTCGACGCCATCCTGGCCGAGGGCCATCAGGCCGCCCTGCTGGAGAACGTCACCTCCGTCGAGACGCCCGACGACCTGACCGTCGTGCTCACCCTGTCGGAGCCGTTCGCCCCGCTGCTCAACAACATGGCCAGCCACTTCATGTGGATCCAGCCGGCCGAGGCCTTCGACGGCAGCTACGACCGCAACTCGACGGTGATCGGGACAGGGCCGTTCCTCCTCGGCGAGCGCGAGGTCGACGTCTCGACCGAGTACGAGCGCAACCCGAACTACTGGGACGTCGACGACGACGGCGTGCAGCTCCCCTACCTCGACGGCATCACCACGCTGGTCATCAACGACACCCAGCAGGTCATCGCCGCTTTCCAGGCGGGCGAGATCGACATCATGACCAACCCGCTGTCTCCGGAGCTGCGGGAGGCGCTCATGTCCGACTACCCCGACGCCTTCTACGGGCAGTGGATCGACGCCGGTATGGGTCAGCTCGGGGTGAACATGGCCCGCGAGCCCTTCGACGACCTCCGGGTGCGTCAGGCCATCAGCCTGGCCATCGACCGGGAGGGCATGGGTCGCCAGATCCGGGGCGGCGGCACCATCCCGACCAACGTGGCCCCGGCGTTGGCCGACTTCGTGCTGCCCGAGGACGAGCGCTTCGAGCTGCTGCAGTACGACCCCGAGCGCGCCATGGAGCTGCTGGCCGAGGCCGGCTACCCCGACGGCTTCCCGGCCACCCTGATCGCCACCGACCGGTACGGCGCCAGCTACACGGCCCAGACCGAGTGGCTGGTCGAGGACCTGAGCGCGGTCGGCATCGACGTCACGCTCGACATGCTCGACTACGCCACCTACTTCGGCAGCCGCTGGCCCGACACCGAGTACGACCTGCAGTTCGGGCCCCAGACGCCGTTCCTGGAGCCCGACGAGTGGCTCCGGCTGCAGATGCGGACCGATGGCGCCCGCAACTGGTACAACATCTCGGACCCGACCCTCGACGAGATGATCGACGAGCAGCTCTCCATCGTCGACCCCGAGGAGCGGGCCGAGAAGATCCGGGAGATCCAGCGGTACGCGCTGGAGAACGTGATGAACCCGATCCCGGTCTGGACCTACTTCACCGAGTGGAACTACTCGCCCCGGGTGCAGAACTTCCACCGCCACGGCTCCTACGGGTACCCCGGCCTCGAACGGGTCTGGCTGAGCGAGGAGTGACCCGGGCCGCCCCCCCGCCCCCCGCCTGCGGTGCCTGTGCTGGCGGGGGGCAGGGTGGGTATCCCGCCCGGACCCCGATCACGGGCGGCTCCCCCTGGCCCAGGGCGTCCGCCTCGACGTGTAGACCGGGCCGATGCCTCGACCGACCGACGTTCCCGTCGTCGACCTCATGATGGAGATCCCCACCGGCACGGCCGGGATGGGGATGAGGGAGGCGTCGCGGCTCATGCGCGACCGGGGGTCGTCGGAGTTCAGCCACCACCCGGCGCAGTACCTGTTCACCGACGCCCCCGAGCGCATGGCGGCGGCCGCCGACCCCGACGCCGTGGTGGAGATGATGGACGCCCACGGGGTGGCCATCGCCCAGGTCGGCGTCGACCCCCGCCACCCCGAGGGCGCCGTTGAGCTGTTCGAGCGCCACCCGACCCGCTTCTTCGGCGAGGTGGGCGTCGACCCGAACCGGGGCATGGACGCCGTGCGGATGCTGCGCGAGACCGTGGCGGCCCACCCCAACATCCGGGCCGCCAGCGCCGCGCCCTGCCTGCTCAACCCCCAGGTGCCGATCGACGACAAGCGCTTCTACCCGATCTACGCGACGTGCTGTGAGCTGGGTCTGCCCATCAACGTCCTCGTCGGCGTGCCCGGCCCCCGGGTGCCCTACGCCTGCCAGCACCCGGGCCTGCTCGACGAGGTGGCCTGGTTCTTCCCCGAGCTGACGGTGGTGATGCGCCACGGCGGCGAGCCGTGGACCGACCTGTGCGTGAAGCTGCTCCTGAAGTGGCCCAACCTGCACTACTCGACCAGCGCCTTCGCCCCCAAGCACTACCCCCGCGACGTGCTCGCGTTCGCCGACAAGCGGGGCGCCGACAAGGTCATGTTCGCCGGGTACTTCCCCGGCCTGTCCTACGGGCGGATCTTCTCCGAGCTCGACGATCTGCCGCTGCGCGACGCCACCTGGGCGCCGTTCCTCCGCGACAACGCCGTGCGGGTCTACGGACTCGACGACCTGGTGCCCGCCGCGGCCTGAGCGCTCAGCCCGTCAGGACGGTCCGGTCGCCGATCGGCGCCGCCGTCTCGACGTCGACGAAGCGGTGAGCGGCGATGGGAGGCTGCGGTCCGGAGCAGTCGGCGCCCGGCTCCCGGCCCTCGATGGCGCTGATCTGCACCGCCTCGTCCGACTCGACGACCTCGACGCCGGCCAGCACCGAGCAGGGGGCCAGCCCCAGCACGAACGAGACCCGGACGGTGCGGGGCCCGACCACCTCGGCGGTGGCGTCGAGCTGGCGCAGGGGCACGGCCCCCTCCACCACGTCCGCCGGCGACGGTGCCGTCGGGTCGATCGCATCGGGGTCACCGGGCTCGGGCAGGATGGGACCGCTCACGTCGTCGTCCACCGGCTCCGCTCCTCCCGCGCCGACGGGCGCGTCGTCGGCACCGCACGCTCCCAGGGCCAGCACCAGGGCCATCAGGCCGGACGCGCCGGAGCGGCGCCACCCCCCAGGGTGGCACCGCCCCGACCTCGGAGGACCGAGGGTCACGACAGGTTCTTCGTCTTGTCGAAGAGGGACTTCGCCGAGTCGTCGAAGTACGGCGAGTACATCCACGTGGGGTTCACGATCCGGTTGATCCGGCTGTTGACCCCGTTCAGGTAGCCGTAGCCGGTCCAGCTCGACTGGTTGCGCAGCCACGGGCCGCCGCTCGAGCCGCGGGTCATGTCACACCTCAGCTTGATGTCGTCGATCGACGGGGCGTTCCGGTACCGGGTCGACGTGTCGCCGTAGCAGTAGCGCAGCTTCTGGCCGTCGAAGGCACCCTCGGCGGGGTAGCCGAACGCCCGGACGAACTGGTTCTTGCTGTGGTTCCAGGAGATGCCGTGGCCGCCGAGGGCGTTCACGATCCGCTGACCGTTGCGGGTCCACATGATGGCAACGCCCATGTCGGAGGTGCCGTCGGAGTCGTCGATCCAGTTGTCCTTGGCCCACAGCTGCTTGGCGTACCACCGGCCGTAGGGCTCGGCACCGTCCTCGTAGGCGGGGATGAAGATCCAGTTGCTCACCCAGTTGCCGCCCCGGCCGGTGTGGACGCAGTGTCCTGCCGTCCAGACCGTGCTCTTACCGGCCGAGTTGATCACCGCGGCGGAGCAGGACGCAGCGTCGCCACCCGGCACGGTGAAGAACACCCTGCCGTTGGTGCGGGCCACGGGCTGGTGCGGGGCGTGGTTCGGGGTCACCGCTCCGATCCGGATGGGAGCGTCGTCGCGGGCCGAGGGGACGAGCGGCCGGGTCGGCTCGAACGTCTCGGCCGGGCCGTCGGGCCGCTCGTCGCGACCGGGGTCGTCGGCCGCCTCACGCTGGAGCCGCCGGGTCTGGCGGACCGCGTCCCGCACGTAGGGGAACTCCTCGGCCGGCCGGGCCTCGGCCAGCCGGTCCGCCGTCCAGTACGCGTCGAGGGCCCGCTCGATGTCGGCCTGGGTGGTGCTCCCCCCGGCCAGCTCGCGGACCTCGTCGGTGACGGGCGGGGGACCTGGTGATCCGACGGACCCGTCCGGATCGGGTGCTCTGGCGTCGGTCTCGGCTGCTCCGGCCTCCGCCGGCGCGGCGATCCCGGCCAGCAGCAGCAGCGTCATGACGGCCGTGATGATGCGATGCCAACCCTGTGTGTACCTCATGGCTCCTCCACCTTTCGAGTGATGTTCGGGAGGAGGCCATGGTGCGGTACGGGCTGCTCGGCGCGTGGTGTGCGAGATCACCCTCCGTCACATCCGCCCCGGCGTCACCACTTCACGTGTTGGCTACCTGGTCACGGCGATGTCGGTCAGGGTGACGGGCGGGACGAGCAGGCCCTCGGGGTCACGGTGCCACCAGTGCCCGGTCTCCCTGCGCTCGGCCCGGGTGGTGAACCGGTAGCGCTCGATGCGGACCCGGACGTGGGTGGGCGGGGTCCCGCCGAACGGGTCGCAGCGCAGCAGCCGCAGGGTCGGACCATCGGCCTCCAGCAACCGTCGCAGGAACCGACCCAGCCACGGGTTCCCGTAGCCGGGCGACAGGGCCACGAACCACATCAGCCAGTCCAGGCGCAGGTGGTAGGGCGCCACCTGGGGCGGGCGCCGGGCCGGGTCACCGGGCTTGCCCCTGAACTCGTAGGCCCGCCACCCGGCCTCGTCGGGGTCGTCGCCGTCGGCGACCACCGCACCCTCGACGATCAGTTCCCGGCGCTCCTTGGTGACGCTGCCGAACGCCCCGTAGGTGTTGACCAGCCGGAGCGCGTGGAAGCTGGCGTTCATGGCCTGTGACGACGAGAGGAGGTTGCGCACCGGGGCGTAGCTCAGGGCCACGATCAGCGCCGCCACCGCCACGACCACGACCTGGAACCAGGTGGAGTGGTCGAGGGGATCCGGGGCCGTGGCCGGCAGCCACCCGAGCCACGCTCCGGGGAGGGCCGTCACGGCCAGCGTGAGCGTCAGGAAGTTCAGCCACGAGAAGTTGCCGCTGGCCAGCAGCCACGCCTGGGTCACGATCACGGCGACGGCGGCCACACCGGCCACCGGCTGGGGGGCGAACAGCAGCCACGGCAGACCGAGCTGCACCACGTGGTTGGCCGCCACCTCGACCCGGTGGGCCCAGCCGGGGAGGTGGTGGAACCACCACGACAGCGGGTTCGGCATGGGCTGGGTCTCGTGGTGGTAGTGCAGGCAGGTCAGGTCCCGCCAGCACCGGTCGCCCCGGATCTTGATGAGCCCGGCGCCCAGCTCGACCCGGAACAGGATCCAGCGCATCCCGAGCACGATCAGCAGCGGCGGGGCCACGTGGTCACTGCCGAGGAAGATGGCCAGGAAGCCGACCTCGGCCAGCAGCGTCTCCCAGCCGAACGAGTACCAGCGCTGCCCGACGTTGACGATCGACAGGTGCAGCGCCCAGAGCACCGCCCAGGCGAGCATCGACACCGGCAACGGCGCCGCCTGGGGGAGCCCGACGACGGCGGCCGCCGCCAGCGCCGCCCCGGCCCAGGCCGCCCCCAACAGGACCCGATCGCCCGACGCCAGGTGGAACAGGCTGGGGGAACGCCGCCACGGTGTGCGGGCCACGTGGTCGGCCACCGGCAGCAGCCCACGGGCTCCCAGCAGCGCCCGTCCCTGGGTGATGAAGGTGGCGAAGGCGACCAGGTACGTGACGGCCAGCAGTCGCAGGAGCAGCCACCGGGCCAGGTACGCGTCCGGTGCGGCCAGCCAGTCCACCGGCACGGCCTACCCGGGAGCGTCGGTGGTAGGCGTTCGTCACCCCCGGGCGTTCGTGGGCCGGGAGCTGGCTGCAGCCGCATGGACCCGACGAGGCCAAGACGCTGCTCGGCGGTTGGCAGTCGACCGCCGTCGATCGGTTCGCCGTCACCGGTCTGCTGGGGCGGGTGTGGGAGCTGCGCCCGGACCTCTCGACCCTCGACGCCTGCTACGTGGCCCTGGCCGAGGCGTTGGGGACCGAGGTCGTGACCGTCGACGCCCGGCTGGCCTCCGCCCCCGGGCCCGCTGCCCGGTGACGGTCCTGCGGAGCTGACCGGGCGCTCGGTCCACCGACCGGCGTAGCCTCGACGGTGGCGGGCCGTCCCGCCGGAGGGAGCCCGACCCATGTACGACCTCGTGATCCGCAACGGACTCGTATACGACGGCACCGGAGCGCCGCCCGTCCGGGCCGACGTGGCCGTGGCCGGTCAGACCATCGCCGCCGTCGGCGACCTCGACGGTGACCGGGTCGGTCCCGGCACCGAGGTGATCGACGCCACCGGTCACATCGTCACCCCCGGCTTCGTCGACGCCCACACCCACTACGACGGCCAGATCACGTGGGACCCGTACGTCACCCCGTCGACGTGGCACGGCGTCACCACGATCGTGACCGGCAACTGCGGGGTGGGGTTCGCCCCCTGCCGGACCGACCAGCGCGATTGGCTGATCGGTCTGATGGAGGGGGTGGAGGACATCCCCGGCACGGCGCTCCACGAGGGCATCGACTGGCGCTGGGAGAGCTTCCCCGAGTACCTCGACGCCCTCGACCGCACACCGCTGGCCATCGACGTGGGCACCCAGGTGCCCCACGGCGCCGTGCGGGCCTACGTGATGGGGGAGCGGGGGCCGGCCCACGAGGTGGCCACGCCCGACGAGGTGGCCGCGATGGCGGCCGTCGTGCGGGAGGCCATCGAGGCCGGTGCCCTCGGGTTCAGCACGTCGCGCACCGAGAAGCACAAGGACTCCTCGGGCGTGCTCACCCCGTCGATCACCGCCCACGAGGACGAGCTGGTCGGCATCGCCCGGGCCGTCGGCGAGACCGGTACCGGCGTGCTGCAGGGCATCTCCGACTTCTACGACTTCGAGGCCGAGTTCGGGCTGTTCCGCAGGATGGCCGAGGCATCGGGCCGCCCCATCTCGCTCACCGTCGAGGAGCAGGACGCCCGTCCGGAGTGGTGGCGACAGCTCCTCGACGGGATCAGCTCGGCGCAGGCCGACGGCGTGCCCATGCGGGGCCAGGTCCCGCCCCGGGCCACCGGGATCCTGCTCGGCCTCACCGCCACGCTCAACCCGTTCAGCTTCCACCCGTCGTTCAAGCCGCTCCGGGGGCTGCCCCTCGACGAGCAGGTCGCCGCCCTGCGCCGTCCCGAGGTGCGGGACCGGCTCCTGGCCGAGGAGCCCGCCGTCGCCCACGGCCTCGTCACCGAGATCATCACCAGCTTCCACAAGATGTTCCGCCTCGGTGACCCGGCCGACTACGAGCCCGCCCCCGAGGACTCCTTCGCCGCCCGGGCCGAGCGGGACGGATGCCGGCCCGAGGAGGTCGCCCTCGACGCCCTGGTCGCCGACGACGGACGCGCCCTCATCTACCACCCGCTGTTCAACTACCTGCCCGGTGACCTGAGCGTGGTCGAGCAGATGCTCGAGCACCCCCACACCGTGGTGGGCCTGAGCGACGGCGGCGCCCACTGCGGCGCGGTGTGCGACGCCAGCTTCCCGACCACCCTGATCCAGCACTGGGGCCGGGACCGGACCCGGGGCAAGACCCTGCCCCTCGAACGGCTGATCAGCATGCAGACGAGGGAGACGGCCGAGCTGGTCGGCCTCCTCGACCGGGGCCGGCTGGCGCCCGGTTACCGGGCCGACGTCAACGTGATCGACTTCGACCGGCTCGCCCTCCACGAGCCGACCGTCACCCACGACCTGCCCGCTGGCGGTCGCCGCCTCGTGCAGCGGGCCAGCGGCTACACCGCCACCGTCGTGGCCGGTCGGGTGGCGTTCCGGGAGGGTGAGCCCACCGGTGAGCTGAACGGCCGCCTGGTGCGGGGCCGCCAGCCCGCCCCGGAGCCCGCCGCCGCCCGGTAGCCGGGCGTGAGCGTCGACAGCTTCGTCGACCCCGACGACGACCCCCGGGTCGACGCCCCCCTGCGGGGTGACGAGCGGTCGGTGCTCCTGGGCTTCCTGCGCTGGCAGCGGGCCACGTTCGAGCTGAGGTGCGGTGGTCTCGGGCCCGAGGAGCTGGCCCGGCGGGCCGTTCCGCCCTCGACCATGTCGCTGCTGGGGATGGTGCGTCATCTGGCCGAGGTGGAACGGAGCTGGTTCCGGCGGATCATGGCGGCCGAGGACGTCGGTCCCCGCTACTCCTCCGCCGGCGAGCCCGACGGGGACTGGGACGGGGCCGAGGCCGATGCCGCCGTCGTGGCCGAGGCGTGGGCGGCGTGGCGGGAGGAGGTGGCCTTCACCGACCGCTACGTGGCGGAGGCGCCGGACCTCGACGTGACCGGCGACGAGCCGTGGCGGGGGCCGGTGTCGCTGCGGTGGGTGCTCGTGCACCTCGTGGAGGAGTACGCCCGCCACAACGGGCACGCCGACCTGCTGCGCCAGCGCATCGACGGGGCGGTGGGTCAGTAGGCCGCGCCGTCAGCTGGCGTAGGAGCGGACCTCGCACCGGAGGCCCGGGGCCCCCGCCAGACGACCGTCGCTGGTGACGAGCGGGAGTCCGAGCCCCTCGGCCAGCGCCACGTAGGCGGCATCGGCGATGCGGAGGTTGTGGCGCCGGGTCCACAGGTCGAGACCGCTGACGGGCATCACCTCGACGTCGAGACGATCGAGATCGCGGAGGGCCCGTTCGTACAGGGCGTCGCGTCCGGACCCGTCGCCGTTCGTGGCGGTGCGGCTGAGCCGGTGGAGCGCCGACGCACACTCGACGATCCAGTGGCCGGGGACGACGACGCCGGCCGATCGCGCCACCTCCCCGTTGATCGAGTGCCAGGCGCGTCTGAGCGTGGCGAGGTCGACCGCAGCAGACGCGTCGAGGACGATCACCAGGAGTCACGCATCTCCTGGAACACCCTGGCCACGTGCTCGTCGGAGTCACCGAGTGGCTCGGCCTCCGCCATCTCGGCGAGGACGGCGACGTTGTGCTGACGGGCGAGCTCCCCCTCGATGGCCCGCTGGGCCAGAGCGGTGACGTCGAGGCCGGCCTCCCGGGCGGCCCGGTCGAGGTCGGCGGAGAGGTAGATGCTCCTGGTCGGCATCCTCACATGTTACACATGTATGAGATCCAGGTCAGGCCACCAGGTCGGCCTGGTCGGGGTGATCCCGGACGTAGCCGGCGGCGAACGGGCACAGGGGCTCGATGCGCCGATCAGAGGTCCGGAGCAGCTCCAGGAGGCCGGCCATGAGCCGGTCGGCGTAGCCGTTGCCCCGATGCTCGGGCGCGGTCTCGACGTGGGGCACGACCACCACGTCGTCACGGAGGGAGTAGGTGGCGTGGCTGACCACCTCATCGCCCCGCCGCAGCTCGAATCGCCGGGCCGCCTCGTCCTCGGTCACCGCCAGGTCCGCATCGTCGGTCGTCACCGGCTCAGCTTGCCACGGGGCTGCTGTGCGTCCAGTTCATACCGGGTTATACTCTTCGTGGTGAAGACCGCCGTGTCGATACCGGATCCGCTGTTCGAAGCAGCCGACCGCCTGGCCGCGCAGCGCAAGGTGTCCCGTTCCCGGCTGTACGCCCAGGCGCTGGAGCTACTGCTCTCCGACGCCGACGGGGGTGAGGTGACCGAACGCCTCGACACCGTGTACGACGGACGAGACACCCGGCTCCCCCGGGAGCTCGGACTCGGTCAGGCCAGAGCCCTCGAAGAGAACTGGTGATCCGCCGGGGAGACATCCGCTGGGCCGACCTGCCCGACCCCGTGGGCTCCGGTCCGGGGTACCGCAGGCCGGTCCTGGTGGTGTCGGCTGACTCGTTCAACCGCAGCCGCATCGCCACGGTCGTTGCGGTCACCGTCTCCTCCACCATGGCCCTGGCCGAGGCGCCCGGCAACGTCGAGCTGATGGCAGCGAACTCCGGCCTCGACCGTGACTCGGTGGTCAACGTCTCCCAGATCGTCACCCTCGACAAGGACCAGGTGGCCGAGTGGACCGGCGCTGCGGACGCAGACACGATGTCACGGGTCGAGGCGGGGCTGTCCCTGGTTCTCGACCTGTAGCGCCGCTCACGGGGCCGAGCGCTCCCCCCGCACGGCGGCCAGGAGGGCCCGGTAGCCAGCCGGGTCGACGCGGGCGCTGACCACGGACGGGCCCGGGAGCGACAGCGCCCACCGGGCCGCCCGGCGGAGCCCGGCGACGTCGGTGACCGACGCCGACTCGACACCGAACCCGGCGGCGACGGCACTCCAGTCGACGGGGGCGAAGCCGACGGCGCCCCGGCCGCCGTGGCCCTCGGCCCGCTGCTTGACGGCGATCAGGCTGAGGGCGGCGTCGTCGAACACGACCACCGTCACCGGCAGGCGGAGTCGGGCCAGGGTCTCCAGCTCGGCTGTCACCATGCCCAGGCCCCCGTCCCCGGTGAGGCACACCACCCGTCGGCCCGGGCGGGCGAGCGCCATGGCGACGGCGGCCGGGAGGGCGAACCCCATCGTGGCCAGTCCGCTCGACACCTGCACGTCGCCCGGTTCGGCTGCGGGCCAGAGCGGGACCGCCGCCAGCATGTGGGCGCCGGCGTCGACGGTGGCGACGGTGCCGGGTGGCGCGACGTCGCGCAGCGTCGTCACCACCTCCTGGGGGGTCAGCGCATCGGCCCGTCCTCCCGGCTCGGCCGCCAGCAGCTCGGCGGCGGCGCGCCGACGCAAGGCGGCGGCGGCCTCGTCCGGCGCCCACCCGTCGCTCAGCGCAGGCGCGACGGCGGCCAGCGCGTCCGGCAGCGGCGCCACCACCTCACCGACGGCGCGGTCACCGAAGTAGGCGCTGTCGACCGTGGGCCACTCGCCCAGGAGCAGCACCGGTGCCGGGTGCACCCACGGGGTCGGGATCAGCTCGACCGGGTCGAGCCCGACACCGATCACGAGGTCGGCCCCGGCCAGCGCCGGCGCCTCGATGGTGGCCCCCGTCATGACGCCGGCGGCGTTGGGACCGTCGTCGGGCACCGCCCCCCGACCCCGGTAGGTGGTGAGGACGGGCACGCCGGTGCCCTCCACCGCACGGCGCAGCGCTCGGGCGGCGGCGCCGGTCGCACCCATGCCGGCGACGAGCAGCGGTCGTCGGGATCGGCGCACGAGACCGAGCGCGGCGTCGACCGACACGGCCGGCGCCGCCCCGGTCACGACGACGCGGGGGGCGGCGACGAACGTGCTGTGCTCCGCGGTCGGATCGAGGTCGACGTGGACGGGGCCGGGTGGTGTCCCCGTCGCCGCCGCCACGACCTGGCCGGCTACCTCCGCCGCACCGACGGCTCCGAGGCGGGCCGTCGCCACGGTGACGGGCGCGAACAGGGCGGACTGGTCGAGGCGTTGGTGGGAGACCCGGTCGCGGTCGGCACCGTGCACGCAGTCGGTGACGAGCACGAGGGGCTGGCGGTCGAGCAGGGCCTGGGCCGCGCCGTTGACGGCGCTGGCCGCACCCGGTCCGCGGGTCACGACGCAGGCGCCGGGGCTCCCCGTCGATCCCCCGGTGACGGCGGCCATGATGACCGCCGCCGTCTCGGTGTGGGTCAGCACGAACCGCATCCCGGCCGCCTCGGCGGCGCCGATCACGTCGAGGTTGGAGCCCCCGCCCGGCAGCCCGTACACGATGCTCGTGCCGGCCTCTCGCAGCGCAGCGACGAGGGCGCGGGCCGGCCCGTCCGCCGTCACGGCGGGGCGCCGGCGTCGGCGCCTTGGCTGCGCAGGACCGGCGAGCGGCCGTCGGAGAAGCCCGGGGGGGCCGCCTCGGTGACCACCGGTGCACCCTAGGGCCGGACGCGGACCGGGTGGAGCCGGTGGCGGTTGACACCGACCCCGCCCGGTGTTGATCTGTCCCGAGCGAACCAGGGAGGTCTGGATGTCGGTCACGGTGGCGAAGTTCCTCGACGTGTCGTCGGGTCCACAGCCCGAGCAGTTCTCGGTGGGCGAGCGCGACACCATCGACTCGATCAGCGACCTCGACCCGACCTACAAGCAGCTGATGGATCGCCCCATCGCCTGCGTCATGGCGGTCATGGGGGGCGACGGGCGACCCAACCTCACGCCGATGTGGTTCGACTACGAGGACGACAAGGTGCTCGTCAACGTGGCCGAGCACCGCCGCAAGACCGGGTGGATCAGGCAGACGCCGACCCTGACGATGCTGCTCATGAACCCCGAGAACATGTACCACTGGATGAGCCTGAAGGTCACCGTCGAGCGGGAGATCTCCGAGGACGATCCCGACGAGGGGTCCTGGGTGACCGAGCAGGTCGACCGCATCTGGCGGAAGTACATCGGCGAGGGCGAGCACTACGGCCTGCGCGACCCGGCCAGGGAGGAGCGTCGGGTGCTGTTCGTCTGCTCGGTCGACAGGATCGCCACCTTCGGCCAGCCCTAGCACGCCGATGCCGAGCGTCGCCGTCGTCGGCGGGTCCCTGGGCGGTCTCACGGTGGCGTGCCTCCTGCGCGACGACGGCCACGAGGTCACCGTGTACGAGCGCTCCCACGCCGAGCTGGAGCAGCGGGGCGCCGGGATCGGTCTGCTGGAGGCCACCTCCCGCTACCTCGTCGAGCGGGCCGGTGTCGGCCTCGACGAGATCAGCGTCGCCACCGACCGGGTCCGTTACCTCGGCCGCGACGGGCGGGTGGTCCACGACCAGCACCAGCCCTACCGGTTCAGCTCCTGGAACACGGTGTACCGCCGCCTGCTCGACGCCTACGGCCGGGACCGCTACCGGCTGGGTCGGGAGATGACCGGCTTCGACACCTCGTTCGACGGCGTCAGGGTGGACTTCGCCGACGGGGCGACGGCCGACGTCGACCTGCTGGTGTGCGCCGACGGGGTCGGGTCAACGGGCCGCGCCCTCCTCCAGCCCGACGCCTCATCGGGGTACGCCGGCTACGTGGCCTGGCGGGGGATGGTGCCCGAGGGCGACCTCCCGCCGACGCTCGCCGACCGGCTCACCGACGCCATCACCTACGCCGTGGTGGCCGACAGCCACGTCCTCGTGTACCCGATCCCCGGGCTGGACGGATCGGTGGTGCCGGGGGAGCGGCTGGTCAACTTCGTCTGGTACCGCAACTACCTTCCCGGCGACGACCTGGACGATCTCCTGACCGACCGGTTCGGACACCGGCGGGCCCTGTCGCTGCCGCCGGGCTCGGTCGCCGCCCATCACGACGCCGAGGCCCGCGCCGTGGCCGCGGCCCGGCTCCCGGCCGACCTCGCCGCCGTGATCGACGCCACCGGGGACCTGTTCGTGCAGGTGGTGTACGACATCGCCGTGGAGCGGATGGCGTTCGGTCGGGTCTGTCTGCTCGGCGACGCCGCCTTCGCCGTCCGCCCCCACGCCGCCGCCGGCACGGCCAAGGCGGCCGAGGACGGCTGGATGCTCAGCCGCGCCCTGGCTGCCGCGCCGACCGTCGAGGAGGCCCTCTCGTGCTGGGAGGCGGGTCAGCTCCGACTGGGGAGCGACCTGCTGGAGCGGACCCGGCGGGTCGGCCGCCGCTCCCAGGTCGACAACACCTGGACGCCGGGTGACCCCGACCACGTCTTCGGCCTCTACGGGCCGGGCTCGTGACCGCCGCCCACATGGCCGAGCGGGCCACCGAGCTGCTCGACGCGCTCGACCCCGACCAGCGGGAGGTGGCCCGGCGGCCGTTCCCCGACGACGACGAGCGGCGGCGCTGGTTCTACACGCCCACCGATCACGGCGGGCTGGCCCTCACCGCCATGGGCTCGGCCCAGCACCGGCTGGTGCACCGGCTGGTGGCCAGCGGACTGTCCCACCCCGGCTATGTGACGGTGGCGACCATCATGGGCCTGGAGAACGTGCTCGACCACGCCGAGGGGTGGGTGGCCGGCTTCGGCCGGGAGCGCGGGCGCGATCCCCTCGAGTACCGGGTGACCGTCTTCGGTGAGCCCGGCGCCGACGGGTGGGCGTGGCGCTTCGGCGGGCACCACGTGTCGCTCCACTTCACCGTCATCGACGGCGAGGTCGTGGGGGCCACGCCCTGCTTCCTCGGTGCCGACCCCGCCAGCAGCCCGCTGCTCGGACCCCACCCGAGCCGGCCCCTGGCCGGCGTCGAGGACCTGGCCCGAGAGCTGGTGCACGCCCTCGATCCCGAGCAGCGACGCCGGGCCGTGCTCAGCGACGTCGCCCCGGCCGACATCGTCGGCGCCAACCGCCCGACGGTGCGCGACGGTGATCTTCCGCTCCCACTCGGTGCCATCTGGCGGGGGCGGTTCGAGGGGGCCCTGGGCCGGCGGATGGACGAGATCCAGGCCGGCGCCGAGCGTTCACTCGGCCTGACCGACGAGCACCTCGACGCCGTGCGGTTCACGTCGGAGCCGAGGGGGGTGCCCGTCACCGCGCTCGGCGACGGCCAGCGCGACCTGTTGCGGGCGCTGCTCGACTGCTACCTCGGCCGGCTCGCCGACGACGTGGCCGACGCCCAGGCCGCCCGGGTCGCCGCCGATCTGGACGCCCTCCACTTCGCCTGGGCGGGACCCATCGAGGCCGGCCGGCCGCACTACTACCGGATCCAGGGCGGGTCCCTCCTGGTGGAGTACGACAACACCCAGCGCGACGCCAACCACGTGCACAGCGTGTGGCGTGATCTCCGCCATGACTTCGGCGGCGACGCCCTGGCCGACCACCACGTGACCCACCACGCCGGCCCTCCCTGACGGCGCCGTCGGTCCGGCCGGGGGCCTACGGTCGAGGCATGCGCATCGGCATCAACGGCAGCGGACTCCTCGCCCACCCCGACCTCGACGACCTCGTGGCCGACGTGGCCGGGGCGGAGTCGGCGGGGTTCGCCGGCTACTGGCTGGCCCAGACCGGCCTCATCGATCCGCTCACCTGCTTCGCCGCCACCCGGGGGGCGGCCTCCGCCATCGAGCTGGGCACGGCCGTCGTGCCCACCTGGCCCCGCCATCCGCAGGCCGTGGCTGCCCAGGCGCTCACGACGCAGGCTGCGGTCGGGGGCCGGCTGGTGCTCGGGATCGGCCTCGCCCACCGGCCCTCGGTCGAGGGTCGCTGGAAGCTGGCGTGGACCAGGCCCATCCGCCACATGCTCGACTACCTCGACGTGCTGCTCCCGCTGCTCGAGTCCGGCTCGGTCCACCACGAGGGTGAGATCTGGTCCTTCGAGGGCGAGGCGGCCCGCATCACCGACCAGCCGCCGTCGGTCATGCTGGCCGCCCTCGGCGACCAGATGCTGCGCATCGCCGGCCGGCGCACCGACGGCACCATCCTGTGGTGCGTCGGCCCGAAGACCCTCGACCGCCAGATCGTGCCCGGCATCACGGCGGCGGCCGACGAGGCCGGCCGCCCCGCGCCCCGGGTGGTGTGCAGCCTCCCGGTGTGGGTGACCGACCGTCCCGACGAGGCCCGGGCCGCCCTCGCCCGGGCGCTCACCGTCTACGGCGAGCTCCCGTCGTACCGGGCCATGCTCGACATCGAGGGTGTCGACGGTCCGGCCGACATCTCCCTGGTCGGATCCGCCGACGACGTGCGGGAGGGACTGGCCGAGGTGGCGGCGGCCGGCGCCACCGACTTCTCCGCCGTCGTGCAGGGCTTCGACCCCGACGAGCGGGCGGCCGGCCGCGAGCTGCTGGCCGAGGCGGTCTGATCCAGGGTGGAGCCCCGACTGGCCCGGGCGGTCTGGCACCGGGTCGAGGTCGCGTCTTCGACTTCCACCCGGATCGCGACCACGACCCTGCGGGAACCGGGGTGACGCCCACGTCGCCGTCCCCGTCAGGGCCGTGCGGCTCTTGGAAGAACTGCGCCGCGACCAGGTCAGGGTCCTCGGCGCCGACCACCCCGACGCCCCCACCACCAGCAACAACATCGCCGCTCGATCGGCCAGGCCGGCCAGCCGGCCGCCGCGCTCTGCCTGTTCGGGGAACTGCTCCCCGATCGGGAACGGGTCCTCGGCGCCGACCCCCCCGACATCTTCGCCACCCGGGCCAACATCGCCGGTGGACCGGCCAGGCCGCAGCACCGGAACTGGGCGAGGGTGGCCGGGGCGGGGCGCACCGCCGAGGAAGGAGGCCATCAAGGGCACGCCAAGCCGGACGAGTCCAGCAGCGCCGGGCCGCGCAGGGCCGGCTATCCGTGGGCCGACCGGCGGCGGTCAGCTACGGCACGGGCGGCTCGTCCGGGCCGGACGGGGCCGCGGACCGTCTGCCCGGCCCGGCCACCACCCCTCGACGCCTGCCGCGACTACAACGACGGCCGCAGCGGCTACGACCGCGCCGACCACGCTGGGCGGTGGCTGTACTGGCCCGACTCCGACACGGTGCCCTGGCCGGTATCGACGCCCGCACCGGCGAACCCGTACCCCAATCGGGTTTGCTCTGGGGGGTCTCTGACGGCCTCGTCGACCTGACCGACCTCATCGGTGACGGCGCCTACTGGTCGGGCCGCAGCCGACGGGGAACCCTTCGGTCCTGCCGCCGTTGTGGTTCGCCCCCCGCCCGCAGCCACAGCGACTCCCCTCACCACCCAAGCCACCCTGCCCGACGGCATCGACGACCTCGACCTCGAGCCAGACGCCTGTGGTATGCTTGCCATTCGAGTAAACGTGCATTCATTCAAGATTGAATGACCGCCTGAGGAGGCAGTATGGTCCGATGGTTTCTCGTTCGATCCATCGCTGCGTTAGCACTAGCTGGCGCTGCACTCACTGCGTGCGGAGACTCCGCCGGCAATACGCAATCGGTCGCTGCCGAGGGACCTGTTGCCACAGCGGAGTCGCCCGAGAAACGTGTGCAGCCAACCGCGACATCAAGTCCGGGCGTTCTTCATCAGCTGTCCTCCCGAGTGGCAGTGCGGTGTAGCGATGACCGCGCCGCTATGGCCGACAACCTTCTCGCTAACTTCGGAGGGCACGCTACAGTGTCCGAGGCGCTACGATCTGAGTTTGACGCCTATTTGACGGAGTCTGATTTTAAACGTTTCGCGAACGTGACGCCGTCTCCTGATGCGATTGATAGTTCCGATGCCGTCCACCTGGCATTGGATCCGTCACAGTATGAACCCGGTTCAGACTTGCTGCTCACGACAGCCTTCGCAATGATTGTACCGTTATCAGATGGGACCTTCGGCGTTAGTCAAACTGCCATTTGTGCATCACTACAAGGGCACGGCTGAATAGATGCGAACCTCGAGAATGGTCCTGCGACTCACCGCATACTGCTTGGTTGGCACCCTGGTTGCGTCGCTGTTCGGTCTAGACCAGAGACCTTCGGAAGCTCACACCGCCAGCACGTATTACCCAGTGCGTTGGAACATAAATGTTTTGGATTGGCGGTTCGGCGACCTTCAGTTCCTGAATACAGCAGCCGTTCGCAACCGCGTGAGAGAGGGCTTTGACGAATGGGAAGCTTCGGATCCGGCGAACTTTGGGTGGGACGAAGAGCCGCAAAACAGAAACTTACAGTTCACGAAGAATACTGAGTGCGCGATCAACGATCCCGATGATCTGTGGGTTATCGCGCGAACGTGGGATGGGCCTGGCGGCACTGTAGCCACAGTACGGCGTTGTCCAACCGACAACCCACTGAATCATCTCGTCTTGGTCTTAGATACCAATGAAGCTTGGTGGACAAGCTCAAGCTCAAACGTACCGTCTGACCAGCTCGATCTCCTGAGCGTCACAACCCACGAGGGAGGCCACGCAACTGCGTGGTGGGGCCACTTCGGGTCGAGTATGTGCAACGGAACCATTTTTGATGAGACAATGTGTCCAGTTATCGAGTTTGGTGATGCGCATTGGCGGACCCTACGAGGCCACGACGTTCATACGTGGCAAGCGGCCTACTGATGACCAGGACGCCCGCTCCTCATCGGTGATGGGGGGTTCTTCCGAGAGCGAACGTGCGGGCGATTCCGCTGTGGGCGACAAGAACGGCGGCGCAGTCGTAGCCAAAGTCGTGAAGTCGGAGGATCGTGTCCGGGAGATGATCCACCGGTTCAACGACATGGGCATGCGATCGCTGAGCCGGGCGACGGCCCGTTCGGTCTCGACGCTGAGAAGGTCCTCGACGTCGAGCACACCGGTCTCGTGCGGAGGTGCCGCTTGAGTTGGCCCACGAGGGCGGTGACATCGAGGGGGTGGGACGGTCGGCGCGGGTCAGGGCGTCGACGCGATCGGCAACGGAACCGAAGAACTGGTCGGCGGAGTCGACCTTCACGGCGGTGGCGTCTCGCTGACGGACGAGCTGGGCGGCCGGGTCCGAGAGCGCGCCACGGTACGCAACGTAGACGCTGTAGCGGCGGGCCCGCTGAGCGGCGATAGCCGCCCGCTGCGCAGGCTCCCACTCCGCTGACCAGCCGCACGTCGACGACCCGGGCGGGCGCCTCTACGGCGGCGGCCACGTATGGTGCGGCGTGGCCGACCTCGAACCGCTGCCGGAGGACTGGGAGCGGGCGCTCGCCGTCGTCGCCCACCCCGACGACATGGAGTACGGCGCGGCGGCGGCCGTGGCCCGCTGGACCGGACAGGGGAAGTGGGTCGGCTACGTCCTCGTCACCGACGGCGAGGCCGGCATCTCGACCATGCCGCCCGCGGAGGTCGGCCCCCTCCGCCGCCAGGAGCAGATCGACGGCTGCGCCGAGGTCGGGGTCACCGACGTCGAGTTCCTGGGTCGACCGGACGGGCTGCTCACCGAGGACCTCGACCTGCGGGCCGACCTGGCCGCCGCCATCCGCCGGCACCGCCCCGACGTCGTGCTGTCGATCAACTTCCGGGAATCGTGGGGCGGACCGTCCTGGAACCACGCCGACCACCGCGTCGTCGGGCGGGCGCTCCTCGACGCCGTCCGCGACGCCGCCAACCCGTGGCTGTTCCGTGACCGGGGCGAGGCGTGGGAGGGGGTGCGCTGGGCGGCGTTCGGCGGAAGCCCGCAGCCCACCCACGCCGTCGACGTGACCGCCACGTTCGACGCCGGGGTCCGGTCCCTCGCCGCCCACCGGGTGTACCTCGAGCACCTGGGTGGGGACATGGCCTCACCCGATGACTTCCTGCGGGGCGGCGCCTCCGAGGTCGGGCCCCGCCTGGGCGTCGAGCTGGCCGCCGGCTTCGAGCTGATCGAGTGACGGACGGGCCGGCGGCAGGCGCCCCGACCGACGGTCGAGGCGGTTGGGTTGCCGGGCCCGGAACGGGGGAGGATGGGCGTCGTGCACGGCGGCGGTGACGACGGCCGACGTCGCTCGATCATCACGGGGGTGGCCACGACGGCCAGCCGCCGCTGGCGGGTGACGTTGGCGGTGATGGCGCTCGTGGTGGCAGCGGGGGTGTGGGCGTTCACCGTCGGCCTCGACCGGGAGGGCTTCCCGCCGGTCGACACGCCCATCTCGGTGGTGACGGGCACCTACTTCGTCGACGACGCCGAGCGGGTCGACAGCGAGGTCGCCCAGCCCCTGGCGGAGGCCTTCCGGGGTGTCGACGACGTGATCGAGACGACCAGCCGGGCCCGCCCGACCTCGTTCGTCGTGACGGTGGAGTTCGGTGGAGGGGTCGACTCCGAGGAGGGGACGGCCCGCCTGCGGGAGCTGGACGTGCCGGTGCCCGACGGCGCCGCGGTCGAGTACCGACCGGTGAACGCAGCCAAGTTCGTCGGGCGCTACGACGTGCTCGTCTCCATCGTGGGGCCCGCCGGCGCCGGGCCGGCCGATTTCCAGGAGCAGGCCGACCTGCTCGCCGACCACCTCGACGACGCCCCCGCCATCGAGGCGGCCGAGGTGCGGGATCTGCTGACCGATGACCCCGCCGGGGGCGGGGAGGGGCCCGGGCAGCGCCTGACCCGGTTCACCCGGGTGGCCCTCGGCCCCGCCGGTTACGAGCCGGCCGTCACCATCGGCCTCCGCCGGGCCGGGTCGAGCGACCTCGACGTGCTGGAGTTCAGCGACCTGGTGGAGGATCGCCTCTCCGCCGCCGACCAACCCCTGGCCGACGGTTACACCGCCGAGATCACCGCCGACCTGGCCAGCAGCGTGCGCTCTCAGCTCTCGTCGCTGTCGTCCAACCTCCTGACCGGTCTGGTGGCGGTCGCCGTGGTGAGCCTCGTCCTCATCGGCTGGCGGGTGGCGGCGACCACGGCCGGGTTCATGGTCCTCGTCGTGGTCGGTGCCCTGGTGGGCCTGTGGGTCGTCGGTTTCACCCTCAACACCATCACGCTGTTCGGGTTGATCCTGACCCTCGGGCTGCTCGTCGACGACGCCATCGTCATCTCGGAGTCCATCGACGCCAACCGCGACGAGGCCGACGACGACGAGTCCTCCGAGGAGGTCGGGGTGGTCCGCACCGCCATCGACCGGGTCGGGAGCGCCTCCTTCGCCGGCACGCTCACGACGGTCGTGGTGTTCTCGCCGATGCTGTTCGTCGGGGGCGTCCTGGGCGAGTTCGTCCGGCCCATCCCGGCCACGGTCATCGTCACGCTCCTGCTGTCGTTCGCCTTCTCGATCGCGTTCATCCCGACCGTGGCCCGGCTGTTCATCCTGAAGGGTGGGACGTACCGGAACCCGGTCGTGCGGGGGGAACAGGCGGCGGCCCGAGCCGTCGGACGTCTGGCCGGCTACCCGTCGGGGCACGGCTGGTCGGGGCGCATCGTCGGCCTCGCCCTGGTCCTCGTGGCGGTGGCCGCCATCGGGGCCGGGGTCACGATCGCCCGCTCCCTCGGCTTCAGCATCTTCCCGACCGGCAAGGACTCGACGGGCCTGTCGGTGTCGGCGGAGTTCCCGGCCGGCACGACCATCGAGGAGGCGCAGCAGCGGTCGGCCCGCATCGACGAGGCGGTCGTGGAGGTGCTCGGCGACGAGCTGGAACGGTCCCAGTACCTGCGGGGCAACGAGCGGGTCGTCGAGACGGTGGTGGATCTCACGCCCATCGACGCCCGGTCGACCACGGCGCCGACGTTCGTGGAGCGGATCGAGGGGCGGGTGTCGGACATCGACGGGGTGCGGGTGACCGTCAACCAGGCCGAGAACGGTCCGCCGGCGGTCGACTTCCCCTTCGCCACCCAGATCGCCGTCGACGACGGCTCGGTCGAGGTGGGACAGGAGCTGGCCGCCGAGATCCGCAACGACCTGCTCGGCCGGGAGTTCGACTCGGGGTCGACGACGGCGACGGTGGTCGACGCCATCGTGTCGACCGACGGCGAGGTGGCCCGCACCGACGGTCAGAGGATCATCGAGGTGCGGGCCAAGTACGACGAGGACTCGAGCCTCACGGGCGTCCTGAACGCCACCGAGGACCACGTCACCGGGCGCCACCCCCCGGAGGAACTGCTCGATCGGGGCCTGGCCGCCGACGCCCTCGGCTTCGACTTCGGCGCGGAGTCGGAGAACCAGGAGGACTTCGCCGCGCTCGGGGTGGCCGGCGTCGTCGCCCTCGGACTCATGCTGGTGCTCATCTCGCTGCAGTTCCGGTCACTGGCCCAGTCGCTGCTCATCTTCCTCGCCATCCCGTTCAGCTTCCTCGGCGTGTTCGCAGCACTGGCGTTGACCGACAACCCGCTCAGCTTCCTGGCCGTGGTCGGCTTCATCGCCCTCGTCGGCGTGGCCGTGAACAACACGATCCTCCTCGTCGACGCCGCCAACCAGGAGCGCCGGGCGGGAGCGACGGCCGCTGACGCCATCGCCGCCGCCACCACCTCGAGGTTCCGGCCGCTCGTGGCCACGACGGTCACCACCGTGGCCGGCCTGCTGCCCCTGTCGCTGCGCGATCCCTTCTGGGAGTCACTGGGCTTCACGTTGATGGGCGGCCTCGTCAGCTCCACCCTGCTCGTGCTCCTCGCCTTCCCGGCCTTCTACCTCGGCCTCGAGGCGGTGCGCACCCCGGCCCGCAACTGGGTGAGGGCCCGACGGGGACGGCCGCTCGTCACCTGAGGGCGGCGGTGCTCACCTCACGCCGATCGAGAAGGCGCCGAGCGGGCCGAAGTCGAAGCGGAAGTCGTCGCCGGCGGCGACGTCGAGGGGGCGGGTGTACGAGCCAGCCAGGATGACGTCTCCCGCCCGCAGCTCGAAGTCGTGGGCGGCGGCCCGGTGGGCCAGCCAGGCGATGCCGAGGGCGGGATGGCCGAGCACGCCGGCGGCCAGGCCCGTCTCTTCCACCACGCCGTTGCGCTCGGCCACCGCCCCCACCCAGCGGAGGTCGACGTCGCGGGGTCCCACGGGCCGCCCGCCCCGGATGATGCCGGCGTCGGCGGCGTTGTCGGCGATGGTGTCGACCACCGTCCGGGTCCGCCCCGTGGCCGGGTCGCGCCGGAACGACCGGGCCGCGATGAGCTCCACCGCCGGCCAGACCTCCGCGGTGGCGTCGAGCACGTCGTCGACGCCCAGATCGGTGCCGGACAGGTCGGTGCCGAGGACGAAGGCCAGCTCGACCTCCACCTTGGGGTCACAGAAGTCGGCGGCCCGCAGGTCGGCGCCGGGCTCGAACACCATCCGGTCGGTCAGGAAGCCCGAGTCGGGGGTGGTGATGCCCATGGCCTGCTGCATCGCCCGCGACGTGAGACCGATCTTGTGGCCGACGACGCGCTCCCCCCGGGCCAGCTTGAGGTCACGCCAGGCGGCCTGCACCCGGTAGGCGTCGTCGACGGTGGCGTCGGGATGGACCTGGGTGGTCTGGCGGATCTGGGTGCGGTCGCGCTCGGCGGCGTCGAGCGCCTCCGCCTCGGCCCGCACCTCGGCATCGCTCAGGGTCATTCGGGCTCCTTCAGGGCGACCTGACACAAGCACGTGCTGCTATAGCAACGCGTGCTTGTGTCAGTTCGGTCCGGTCGGGTGCGATCATGGCCGATGGCCCGCATCGAGCCCCTGCCCCGCACCTCCCTCGGCGAGCAGGAGGACCGTCTCCGCGCCGTCGAGCAGGCCATGGGCTTCGTACCGACGTCGATGCTCACGATGGCCAGGGTCCCCGGCCTGCTGGAGGCGTTCGGTCAGCTCGGCGCCACCGTGCTGCGCAACGGGCTCGTCTCACCGGAGCTGACCCAGCTGGTCGGCCTGATGGCCAGCGTGGGCGGTGGGTGTCGCTACTGCCAGGCCCACACCGGCCACTCCGCCGAGCGGCTGGGCGTCGACGAGGACAAGCTGGCCGCCGTCTGGGAGTTCGAGACCAGCGACCTGTTCGACGCCGCCGAGCGGGCCGCCCTGCGCCTCGCCCTCCACGCCGGCCAGGTCCCGAACGCCGTCACCGACGCCGACGTCGACGCCTGCCGGGAGCACTTCGACGACGACCAGATCGCCGCCATCGTGGCCACCTGCGCCCTGTTCGGCTACCTCAACCGCTGGAACGACACCATGGCCACCACCCTGGAAGAGGGCCCCACCGCCTTCGGCCACCGGGTCCTCACCGACGGCGGCTGGGACCCCGGCAAGCACCTCGCCTGAGCTACTCGTCGGCGACGGGGTTGCGGAGGGTGCCGAGGCCGTCGACGGTGACCTCCACCACGTCGCCGGGGGCCAGGAAGCGGGGCGGGTCGAAGCGGGCACCGGCACCGGTCGGGGTGCCGGTGAAGATCACGTCGCCGGGGCCGAGGGTGCAGAACGTCGACAGGTATTCGACCAGCTCGACGATCGGATAGGCCATCGTGGCCGTCGAGTCCTCCTGGCGCAGCTCGCCGTTCACGTGGGTGCGCAGGTGCAGATCGCCCAGGTCGCCGACCTCGTCCATGGTGACCAGCCACGGACCCATGGCCCCCGAGCGGTCCCAGTTCTTGCCCTGGGTGACGTTGAAGCGGGCGTGGCGCACCCAGTCCCGGATGGTCCCCTCGTTGCCGATCGTCAAGCCTGCCAGGTGCCCCGCCGCCTGCGCCGCCGGGATGCGCCGCCCGCCCCGGCCGACCACGGCGACGATCTCGCCCTCGTAGTCGAGCTGGTCGCTCTCGGGCGGACGGACGAGGGGCTGCCCGTGGCCGGTGAGCGAACCGGGGAAGCGCACGAACACCGACGGGTAGGAGCGCTCGGCGGCACCCTCGGCATCGGCGTACTCGGCGTCGCGTCCGCCGTAGTTGACGCCGATGCAGAAGATCTTCGACGGCCGGGGCACGGTCCGCTCGAACGTGATCTCCTCGACGGCGTGGTCGGCCCCCCCGACCGCAGCCGCCTCGAACACGGCCCGGACCTCGTCGAGGCGCCCGTCGGCCAGCACCGCCGACAGGTCCGGGTTGCCGTCGAGGCGGGCGCCGACGTCGACCACGCCGGTCCCGTCGGCGGTCACCACCCCAAGGGAGGGGGACCGGCCGGGAAGGGAGAACGTGATGACCCGCACCGTGTCAGGGTAGGGAACGACAGCGCCGGGGGCGGGTACGACCCGGCCGACGCACGAGTGGAGGAGCCCCCATGAGCGGTCAGGCGACGTTGGAGGAGAACCTGGCGCTGGCCCAGGACCGGCTGGCGCAGTTCGCCGCTCGACCCGTGCAGCACCTCGTCGGGGGTGAGGCCAGGGACAGCGCCGACGGGGCCACGTTCGCCGACCACTCGCCCATCGACGGCATGCACCTGGCCGACGTGGCCGCCGGCTCGGCCGACGACGTCGACGCCGCCGCCCGGGCCGCCGCCGAGGCGTTCGGGGCGTGGAGCCGAACCCCGGGCCAGGAGCGCCGGCGCATCCTGCACGCCGTGGCCGACCTCATCACCGAGCGGGCCGCCGAGATCGCCGTGGTGGAGAGCACCGACACCGGCCAGCCCATCCGCTTCATGAGCTCGGCCGCGGCCCGGGGCGCCGAGAACTTCCGCTTCTTCGCCGACCGGGCCCCCGCCGCCAACGACGGGCTGTCGCTGCCGACCGAGGACTTCGTCAACTACACGATGCGCCGCGCCATCGGTCCGGTCGGCGTCATCACCCCGTGGAACACGCCGTTCATGCTGTCGACGTGGAAGATCGCCCCCGCCCTGGCGGCCGGTTGCACCGTGGTCCACAAGCCGGCCGAGTGGAGCCCCCTCACGGCCTCGATGCTGGCTGACATCGCCCTCGAGGCCGGGCTCCCGCCGGGGGTCCTCAACGTCGTGCACGGCATGGGGGAGACGGCCGGCCGGGCCGTCACCGAGCATCCGGCCGTGACCGCCGTCGCCTTCGTCGGGGAGTCGGCCACGGGGTCGCTGATCCAGGCCCAGGGGGCGCCCACCCTCAAGCGGCTCCACCTCGAGCTGGGCGGGAAGAACCCGGTCGTCGTGTTCGACGACGCCGACCTGGATCGGGCCGTCGACGCCGTCGTGTTCATGATCTTCAGCCTCAACGGCGAGCGCTGCACGTCGTCGAGCCGGCTGCTGGTGCAGGAATCCATCCGGGCCGAGGTGGAGGACCGCCTGCGCGAGCGGGTGGCGGCCCTGCGGGTCGGCCACCCCCTCGACCCGACCACCGAGATCGGGCCGCTCATCCACCCCCGCCACTGCGAGAAGGTCCGCAGCTACGCCAGGCGGGCCGCCGACGAGGGTGCCACCGTCGTGACGGGCGGCGGGGAGGCGACCGACCCGTCGTCCAACTACGTGAACCCCATGGTGTTCACCGCCGCCCGCAACGACATGGCCATCGCCCAGGAGGAGATCTTCGGGCCGGTGCTGACCGTCATCGCCTTCGACGACGAGGCCGACGCCGTGGCCAAGGCCAACGACGTCGCCTACGGACTGGCCGGCTACGTCTGGACCACGGACACGGGCCGGGCCCACCGGGTGGCCCGCGACCTCGACGTCGGGATGGTGTGGGTCAACTCCCAGAACGTCCGCCACCTGCCGACGCCGTTCGGGGGGACCAAGCGCAGCGGCATCGGCCGCGACGGCGGCGACTGGTCCTTCGACTTCTACACCGAGACCAAGAACGTGGCCGTCGCCTACGGCACCCACCCCGTCCCGAGGCTGGGCGCCCGCTAGGCGACTAGCCGGCGCCCAGCTGGTAGGTGGCCACCGTGCAGCCGACGGCGAAGATCGGGATGGGCTCGTAGAAGTGCACGGTGCCGGGCGCCCCCGACGCCGCGGCGGCCACGGTCAGGAAGGTGCGGATCTCGAAGCCGCCCTGGCCGGCCTCGGCGTAGACCCGGGCGTCGTCGTAGTCGAGCAGCTCGTCGCGGTCGTTGCGGCACCAGCGGTCGAGGAAGTCGCGGTCCCAGGCCTCGTTGATCTTGCCGGAGTCGGGGGTGGCCGGCCAGTGCGAGATGCCTCCCGTGCCGATCAGCGCGATGCGCTCGGGCACGGCGTCGGCGGCCCGGCGCAGCGACTCACCGAACGCCCAGGCCCGGTGAAGCGGCGTGAGGGGCGGCCCCTGGCAGTTGACGTTGACCGGCACCACGGGCAGGTCGTAGCGGGGGGTCAGGAAGTGCAGCGGCACCATGATCCCGTGGTCGAAGCGCCACTCCTCCGCGTACGACACGTCGGAGGTCTCCATCACCCCCTCGATGAGGCGCTTGGAGAGGTCGCGGTCACCGGGCACCCGCGTCCGCTCGATGCCGAGCCAGTCCGGATCCTCGATCGGACCGTCGTAGTGGTCGGCCATGCCCATGGCGAAGCTGGGCATGTTGTCCATGAAGAAGTTGGCGAAGTGCTCGGCCGCCACCACCACCAGGGCGTCGGGGCGGCTGGCCTCCAGGTCGGCCCGCATCCGGTCGAAGGCGGCGTAGAAGGCGTCGCGGGCATCCGGGTCGGCCCGCTCGGCCCGACCGGTGATGCCGGGGGCGTGGCTGCAGGCGCCGGCGAAGACGAGGGTCACGGACGCACCTCCTGGATCAGCGGTCCCACGCCACGAGGAGCTGTTGGGGACCCCGGAACGTGATGTTGGGGAACGACGACGTGTCCTGTTCGTCGACCAGGCGCAAGCTCGGCACCCGGTCGGCCAGCACGTCGAGCAGCACGGCCGCCTCCATCTTGGACAGCCCCGCACCGAGGCAGTAGTGGATGCCCTTGCCGAAGCTGATGTGGCGGTTGGCGTTGGGCCGGGTGATGTCGAACGAGTCGGGCTCGTCGAACAGGCCGGGCTGGCGGTTGGCGGCGGCGAAGTTCAGGAAGATGCGGGTGCCGGCGGGCAGGTCGACGCCGGCCAGCGTCGTGTCACGGGTGGTGACCCGGCGCCAGGCGATCTGGCTCGACTCGTACCGGAGCACCTCGTCGACGGCGTTGGGGATCAGGTTGCGATCGGCGATCAGGTGCTCCCACTGGTCCCGCCGGGGCAGGAGGGTGAGGAGCGAGTTGCACAACAGGTTCGTGACCGGGTCGTGGCCGGCGAAGGAGAGCCCGTAGATGACCGACTCGACCTCCCGGTAGGTCAGCGCCTCGGGGTCGGCCTCGTGGGCGTCGAGCAGCTCGGAGGCGAAGTCGTCGGCGCGGTGGTCGCGCCGGCTGGCCGTGAAGTCGCGGCAGTAGCGCCAGTAGGTGAGCATGTGCTCGGCGATCTCGACCTGCTGCTCGGGGGTCGGGCGGCCCCACGAGAAGGCCTTGCGCTCGACGCACCAGCTTTTGATCATGGCGTCGTCGGACTCGGGGAAGCCGATGAACCGGAACACGATCTCGGCTGGCAGGGGGAAGGCGACGGCGGCCACGTACTCCGCCGGCGGACCCCCGGCCAGCATGGCGTCGACCAGCTCGCCGGCCCGGCGCTCCATGTAGTCCCGGAGGGTCTTGAGCCGGCGGTTGGAGAAGCCCTTGCGGGTGTGGACCCGGATGCGCCCGTGGTCGGGCTCGGGCCGGTTGGACATGACCGCCACCGGGTCGAAGTCGGGGGCGGCCAGCACCTCGGCCGCGGCCGGGTCGAGGGGGAACAGGGGGTCCTGCACGTTCGTGGAGGCGAACGTGTCGGGGTCGGTGAAGACGGCCTCGATGTCCTCCATCCGGGTCACCACCACGTAGCCGATCTCCTCGGCGTAGAAGACGGGATGGTCCTCGCGGAGCCGGGCGGCGATCGGGTAGGGGTCGGCCAGGTAGTCGTCACCGAGCGGGTTCCAGCTGGTGTGCACCGGGCACCCCGGCGGAGCAGCGCCCACCGAGGCCGGGGCCTGGTGGTAGGTGTTGGCGCCGGCGGTGCTGGTCATGGCGTCCCCTCCGACGTCGGGTGTGGCGTCGCTCCGACGGTCGTCTCCGACGCTACCAGCGCGCTCCGGCCGGCGGCGAGGCCGGCCCGGGCTCCCTCCAGGACGGCGACGGCCACGTCGCGGGGCGCCACGGCGTCGCCGATCACGGTCCACCGCGACGTCCCGGGCCCGCTCGCTGGCGGTCAGCTCGTCGGCGAGCGCGGCGTCGGCGGCCTTGTTGCCGGCCAGGACGACGACGTCGGCCGGGGCCAGACGCTCCACCTGACCGGTCACCACGTCGACCACGGTGACGCCGTCGGCATCCGCGCCGACCACCACCCGCTGGGCGCAGACCTCGACGCCGTGGGCGTCGAGCGACCGCCGCAGCGGGGCCGCCGAGGCCGGGTCGACCTCGAAGGCGGGCCAGGGGGCCGGGCTCACCCATCGCAGCCGGTTGCCGGCGGCGGCCAACGTCTCGGCCAGCGCCGCCCCCTCGTAACGGCGGGCGGTGTCGAACAGCACCACGTCGAGGTCCCGGGGCGGGTCGGCCATGGCCCGCCACTGGTCGACCACCGGGACGTCCTCGGCCGGGAACGGCACCGCCGCCGGAACCGACCCGGTGGCCACCACCACGGTGTCGGGCCGGCAGGCCAGCACGTCGTCGACCCCGGCCCGCCGGCCGAGGCGGACGTCGACACCGAGGTGGTGAAGCTCCGCCTCCAGGTGGTCGACGATGCCGCCCCACTCGCCGTGGCCGGGAGCGCCCGCCGCCACCCGCACCTGGCCCCCGACCCGGGGGCCGGCCTCGAACAGGGTCACGGCGTGGCCGGCCCGGGCCGCCGTCTCGGCCGCCTTCAGACCGGCCGGCCCCCCGCCCACCACCACCACCCGCCGGGCCGGCACCTCCGGGACGGCCCCCAGCTCGGCCTCCCTGCCCGCCGCCGGGTTGTGCACGCAGCCGATGGGAAGCTCCCGGATCAGGTTGCCGAGGCAGAGCTGGTTGCAAGCCACGCACGGCCGGATGCGGTCTGCGGCCCCACCGAAGGCCTTGGCCGCCCAGTCGGCGTCGGCGATCAGCGGACGGGCCAGGGCCACCAGGTCGGCCTGCCCGGCGGCCAGGGCGGCCTCGGCCTCGGCGGGGGTGTGGATGCGGCCCGACGCCACGACGGGCACGCCGACGCCAGCGCGCAGCGTCGCCGACAGGTCGAGGGTGTGGCCGTGGGGGACGGCCATGGGGGGGATCTGGTACTCCATCGACTCCCACGTGCCGACGTCGCTGGCCAGGTAGCCCGCCCCGGCCTCGACCAGGGCGCGGGCGAAGCCGACGGCGTCGTCGAGGCCGTAGCCGCCGGGCAGGCGCTCGTCGAGGCACAGCCGGACCCCGACGGCCACCCCGTCCGGCACGGCGGCGCGCACCGCCGCCACCACCTCGGCGGGGAAGCGGACCCGGTTCTCGGGGGTGCCGCCGTAGTGGTCGGTGCGGAGGTTGGAGCGGGGCGAGAGGAAGGGGCGGAGGAGCCCGTCGTGGCCGGCCTTGATCTCCACGCCGTCGAAGCCGACGGCCACGGCGTTGGCGGCCGATGTGGCGAACGCTTCCACGATCTCGGCGATCTCGTCGGGGGTCAGCGGCGCCGGCACCTCGCCGATGATCGGGTTGGCCACGGCCGAGGCCGACCGCAGGGCCTGGCCCGTGAACGTGCTCACCGCCTCGGGCCCGTGGTGCGAGAGCTGGGCGATCACCCGCGTGCCGTGCCGGTGGCAGCGCTCGACGATGGGCGCCCAGCCGGCCATGGCGTCGGCGTCGTAGGCCCGCACCGTGCCCGGCCCGCCCCCCGACGGGTGGACGTGCTGGCTGCCGGTGACGATCAGCCCCACCCGCCCGCGGGCCCGCGCCGCCAGGTAGTCACCCAGCCGGTCGGTGGGCCGGCCGTCGTGGGTGGCGTACAACGTGACGTGGGGCCCGAAGACGACCCGGTTGGCCAGCTCGACGCCGTCGAGGGTGAACGGCGACCCGAGGAGCGCAGTCACAGGCTGCGGCCGACCCGGTCGCCCTCCAGGATGGCCGCCTCCACGGTGCGGGGGGCCACGGCGTCGCCGATCACGTGCGACTCGATGCCGCCGGGGGCGGCGCCCGGTCCGGTGGCGACCTTGTGGCCGGCCAGCACGACGTGGTCGATGCCGGTCAGTGTGCGGGGCCGGCCGGTCATCACGTTCACGGCCGAGACGGCACCGCCCTCGACGCCGACCACGGCGTGCTCGGTGACGATCTCGACACCGGCGTCGGCCAGGCGCCGCCTGACCGGTGCGATGGTGGCCATCTCGGTGCTCATGGCCACCATCGGGGCCGGCGTCACCCACCGCACCCGGTTGCCGGCGGCGGCCAGAGCCTCGGCCAGGGTGGGTCCCTCGAACTGGACCCCGAGGTCGTAGAGGACCACGTCGGCATCGTGGGGAGTCCCGCCGTCGAGCACGTCCCACTGGTGCAGCACGCTGGCCCCGTCGGCGACGGCGAAGGCGGGCGGACCGGGTACGGCCCCGGTGGCGACCACCACGGCGTCGGGTCGCAGACCGGCGATCAGGTCGGCGTCGCCGTCGACATCGAGGCGCACGTCGGCGCCGAGCACGTCGAGCTCGTGGACGAGGTGGGTGACGATCTGGCCCCACTCGCCGTGGGCGGGGCTGCTCGCCGCCAGCGCCACCTGCCCGCCGAGGCGGTCGGCCCGCTCGACGAGGGTCACCCGGTGGCCCCGGCGGGCCGCCACCTCGGCCGCCTTCAGGCCGGCGGGACCGCCCCCCACGACCACGACCCGGCGGACCTCGCCGGCCGGGCGCAGGGTGCCGTGACCGAGGCGTTCCTCCCGCCCGGCGGCGGGGTTGTGGACGCATCCGATGGGGATGAACCGGAACAGCCGGGAGTTGCAGATCTGGTTGCAGGCCACGCACGGACGGATGCGGTCGGCGTCGCCCCGGGCCGCCTTCGCCACCCAGTCGGGGTCGGTGATGAGCTGGCGGGCCATCCCGACGAGATGGGCCCGGCCGCTGGCCACGACCTCCTCGGCCATGGCCGGGTCCTTGATCCGTCCGAAGGCGACCACCGGCACCCCGACCGCCCCGGTCAGCGCAGCGGTGGCGTCGAGGCCGTAGCCGGGGGCCAGCTCGGTGGAGGGGGAGATGGTCTCCGGGGCCATCCACGTGCCGAGGTCGGCGGAGAAGTAGTCGACCAGGCCGGTCCCGTCGAGGAGCGCGGCGGCGGCCAGGCCGTCGTCCAGTCCGTACCCGCCGGGGAAGCCCTCGTCGAGGCAGAGGCGCGCCCCGACCACGATCGTCCGGCCCACCCGGGCGCGGACGGCGGCCAGCACCTCGAGGGTGAGGCGCAGCCGGCCGGGCAGGTCGCCACCGTAGGCGTCGGTCCGCCGGTTGGAGTAGGGCGAGAGGAACTGGCGGAGGAGCCCGTCGTGGCCCAACTTCAGCTCGACGCCGTCGAATCCCACCTCGGCGGCGTGGCCGGCGGCATCGGCGAACCCGGCCACCACCTCGGCGATGTCGTCGGCCGTCATCGCCTTCGGAACGTGGCCGACGGCGGCGTCGGGGACGGCGGAGGGGGCCCAGGCCGGCAGGCCGGTGAACTCGGTGAAGGTCTGGTTGCCGTAGTGGGTGAGCTGAGCGAAGAACCGGGTGCCGTGGCGGTGCACGGCCTCGACGGTCGGCGCCCAGGAGGCCATGGCGGCGGCGTCGTAGGCCCGGACCGCCCGGGTCACCCATCCCGTCGGGTGCACGACCTGGCCCTCGGTGACGATCAGACCCACGCCACCCCGGGCCCGCTCCTCGTGGTAGGCGCAATGGCGGTCCGACGCCGTGCCGTCGACGTTGCCGTACAGCGTCATGTGGGGCAGGAACACCACCCGGTTGGGCAGCGTGACCGGCCCGACGGCCAGCTCGCTCAGCAGGTGGGCGAGGTCGGGCACTCAGCCCAGCTCGCCGGCGATCTGGAGGCGCAGGACGTCGCGGGTGAAGTCGCACGAGTACCCGACCCAGGCGTCGCGCAGCAGCTTCTCGGGGCCGACCCCCCGGGCCACCCCCGACGCCCCGAAGACCTCCACCGCCCGCCCGGCGTTGGCGATGGCGACGTCGACGGCGTGCGTCTTGGCCGCCGCCACCTTCCAGGCCGCGGCGGGATCGCCGGCGTCGACGGCCAGCGCCGCGTCCCACACCAGCAGCCGGGCCGTCTGAACGTCGACGGCGGCGTCGGCCAGCTTCAGGGCGACGGCCTGGTGCCGGCCGATGGGCACGCCCCAGCTCCGGCGCTCGCCGGCGTAGCCGACGGCCAGGTCGAGCGCCCGCCGGGCCACCCCGACGTAGCCGGCGGCGAGGCCCACGGCCATGCCGGCGCCGGCCGCGCCCATCAGCTCGAGGCCCCGGTTCTCCTCGCCGAGGCGGTGGGCGGCGGGGACCCGCACGTCGTCGAGCAGCACCTCGGCGTGGAACGACGAGCGCATGCCGAGCAGCTCGGTGCGGGCTCCGGTCGACACACCGGGCGTGGAGGCGGGCACGTAGAAGGCCGACGTCGACGCCATGGCGGGGGCGTCGTCGGGGCCGGTACGGGCGAAGACGAGGTAGGCCTTGGCCACTCCAGCGTTGGACACCCACGCCGCCTTGGTCCCCGTCACGAGGTAGTCGTCGCCGTCGCGTCGGGCCCGGGTGCGGATGCCGAGGCTCGGGTCAGGGTCCGGGCAGAACAGCTCCGAGCCGGCCACCCCGGCCTCGTTCAGGGCGCCGGCCAGCACATGGTCGTCAGCCTCCACGAAGGCGGTCAGCACCTCGCTGCGCAGGTCGTCGGACGCCCCCGCCACGATCAGGGCCGGCACGCTCATGGTCAGGTTGAGGCTGGCCCCGATGCCGATGTCCACCGCGCCCAGCTCCTCCTGCACCAGGGCGTTGTCGAGCGTCGAGCGGCCGGCGCCGCCGTACTCCTCGGGGATCAGAAGGGCGTGGAGCCCGATGGCGGCGGCCCGGGCGTACAGGTCGAGGTAGTCCCGGCGGGACACGTGGCCGTTGCCACCGGCGGTCTCGGCCGCCTCGACCACGGGGGCGATCCGCTCGCCGGCGAAGCGGCGGGCCACGTCGATCATGTCCCGCTGCTCGTCGGAGGGCGAAAGTTCGATCATGGGTGCGCCCCTGCGGGTGGCTGCCGGCATGGCGGAACGGTGGCGACCGTCGGCGGAATACTACGCCCTCGTCGCCCCCTGTGGTTCTCTGTGAGGCGATGGCTCCGTCTCCACCGCCACGCCGGCGTCTGTCCGACCTGCTCGTCGACGCCGCCGGACCCGGCCGTCGGCCGAAGGGCCTCATCCTCGACGTCTACGGGCGCTACGCCGCCCACTTCCGGGGCTGGCTGGCCGTGGCCGATCTGATCGAGCTCATGGCGCTGCTCGGCATCGACGAGCAGGCCGTCCGGTCGGCCGTGTCCCGCATGTCCCGCCAGGGCCTCCTCGTCAGGGAGAGCCGGGGCGGGGTACGGGGCTACGCCGCCACCGCCACCACCCGGCTGCTGTTCGAGGAGGCCGACCGGCGCATTTACCTACCCATGGAGCCGGCCCGGCTCGACGACGACTGGGTGCTGGTGTCGTTCTCGATGCCCGAGGACGAGCGCGACAAGCGCAACGCGCTGCGGCTGCAGCTCATGTGGCTCGGCCTGGGCACCGTGTCGAGCGGTCTGCGGATCGGGCCCAGCCGGGTGCGGGCCCGCGTCGAGGAGGCGGTTGCCCGGCTCGGCGTCGAGGAGTACGTCGACGTGTTCACCGCCCACCACGAGGGTCTCGGATCCCTGGCCGACCTGGTCCGGCGGTCCTGGGACCTGTCCGAGCTGGCCGATGCCTACCAGCGGTTCCTGGCCGCGTCGACGCCGGTGCTGCGATCGCTGGAGCGTCGTCGCCGCCCGGTGGAGCCCGACGACGCCTTCGCCGCGTACACCCTCGTCCTGCACGAGTGGCGCAAGTTCCCCTACCTCGACCCCGGGCTGCCGGTCGAGCTGCTGCCCCCCGACTGGCCGGGCCGGGCGGCGGCGACGCTGTTCGCCGAGCTGCGCTCCCGCCTCGAACCGCTCGCCTTCGAGCACGCCGCCGGGGTGGCCATGGCGGCGGCCTCGTGAGCTGGTCCGGTATCTCGTTCGCGTGACGACGGTCAGAAAAGCGACTACTCTGCCGCCCGAGTCGAGGAGACGAACTTGGTCCAGACGAGCACGGTCCAAGCGCCTGCCGACGACCACGTCGACGTCGACGGTTACGCCACCACGGTGCGACGCCGCGGCTCGGGGCGCACCGTCGTGTTCCTCCACGGCGCCTTCTTCCCCACGCTGTGGACCCCGACCCACGAGCGGCTGGCCGAGAAGTTCGACCTGGTGGCCCCGCTGCACCCCGGTTACGCCGAGGGCGGCCCACCCGCCTGGATGCTCGGCGTCGACGATCTCGTGCTGCACTACCGGGGCCTGTTGGACGGGCTCGACCTCGACCGGGTCGACCTCGTCGGCTACGACCTGGGAGCCTGGATCGGCGGCCTGGTGGCGGCGTACTACCCGGAGCGGTTCCGGTCGTTCACGGCCGTGGCCCCCATGGGCATGTGGGTGCCCGAGGCGCCCATGTTCGAGTTCCTGGCCGCCGACCCGGCCCGGGTGGCGGCGGCGGTGTTCAACGGCGACGTCGAGGGGCGCGGGCACCTGTTCCCCCCGCCCGACGCCGACGACATCGACGCCTTCGTGGCCACCTACGGCCAGAACGGGGTGACGGCCCGGCTCATCTGGGAGCGCCGCTACGACGTCGGGCTGGCCCGCAAGCTGGCCCGCGTCCGACTGCCCTCGCTGGTCCTCGTGCCCGCCGACGACCGCATCCTGTCCGACGAGCACGCCCGGGCCTGGGTCGAGGCGCTGCCCGACGCCCGCCTGGAGGTCGTCGACGGGCCCGGTCACGGCATGGTCCTGCAAGCCCCCCAGGCGGTGGCCGACGCCATCGCCGCCAACGTCTCGGAGGTGCCGGCGTGAACCGCCTGGAGTTCTACCTGTTCCACCTCATGCCCTACCCGTACATCCCGCCCGGCGAGGAGATGGAGTCGATCTGGATCACGCTCCCCAACTCGCTGTACGACCCGAAGATCGGGCACCGGCTGTACCGGGAGTACATGGACCAGCTCTGCCTGGCCGAGCGGATGGGCTTCGACGGTGTCCTCGTCAACGAGCACCACCAGACCGCCTACGCCGTGCAGCCCGCCCCCAACCTGTGGGCCTCGTACCTGGCGGCCAAGACCGAGCGCATCCGCATCGGCGTCGTCGGCAACGCGCTGCCGATGCACCGCAACCCGCTGCGGGTGGCCGAGGAGATCGCCATGCTCGACGTGATCTCGGGCGGGCGCATCATCTCCGGTCACGTCCGGGCCATGGGCGCCGAGTACGTGTCGGCCGGCAGCGACCCCACCCGGTCCAAGGGGCGGTTCTGGGAGGCCAACGACCTCATCGTCAAGGCGTGGACCGAGCCCGGCCCGTTCCAGTGGCACGGTGAGCACTACGACATCGAGTACGTCAACACCTGGCCCCGGCCCCTGCAGCAGCCCCACCCCCCGATCTGGCTGCCCGGCTCGACCAGCCTCGACACCATCGACAACGCCGCCGAGCGCCGCTACCCGTTCATGCTGACCCCCACGTCGAACTGGCTGTCCAAGAGCGCCTTCGACCGCTACTACCAGGTGGCCGAGGAGCGGTTCGACTACACGCCCGACCCCCGCCAGCTCGGCCGGCTGGTGCACACCCACGTGGCCGAGACCGACGAGCAGGCCCACCGCGAGGCCATGCCCCACATCATGTGGTTCTTCCGCAACGGGCTGAAGATCCCCGGCTTCCACATGCTTCCCTCGGGCTACAACACGGCCGACTCGATGCAGCGCACGCTGCAGGGCAAGCGCAAGGCGGGGGCCAAGGGCTTCACCGAGCTGAGCTACGACGAGCTGGTCGACGGCGGCTACGTGATCGTCGGCTCGCCCGAGACGGTCATCGAGAAGTACGAGAAGATGATCGAGGACTTCCGCATCGGCATGGTCATGAGCGCCGGCGGCCACCTCGGCTCGATGCCGCACTGGATGGTCGTCAAGAACATGCAGCTCATGGCGGAGGAGGTCATCCCCCACTTCCGGGAGGCCGACGGCAAGCCGGTGTGGGCCAAGCAGGAGCCCCTCGCCCCGGCCACCTACACCGAGCACGCCGCCACCGTGTCCAAGCCGGCCCACCCGCCCCGGGTGCGGGTGAACGGGGAGCAGTACCTCGACGCCGCCACCGGCCACCTGCCCGAGGTGCTCGACCAGCTCGACCGCTGACCCCATGATCCCCTTCGCCGACGCCACGGTGGCCAAGGCCGACGGCCCGCTCCTGGGCGGACCGGACCGGTTCCGACTTGCCGTCTTCAGTCCGAACATGGCGGGCGGGACCAACCTGACGGCGGCGCCGGGCCCGCCCGTCGTCACCTGGGAGGAGTCGACGGCCATCGCCCGGGCCGCCGACCGGGCCGGCTTCGACGCCATCATCCCGGTGGCCCGCTGGCGCAGCCCCAAGCGCCGGGCCGAGCCGGCCGCCAACCGGTCGTTCGAGCCGTTCGCCTGGGCGGCCGGGCTTGCCGCCGTCACCGAGCGGATCCAGGTCTTCGCCACCGTGCACATGGCCACCACCCACCCGCTGCGGGCGGCCAAGGAGGCGGCCACCGTCGACCACATCTCGGGCGGTCGCTTCGGGCTGAACGTGGTGGCCGGGTGGAACGCCGCCGAGTTCGCCATGTTCGGCCACGACCTCCTCGGCCACGACGACCGCTACGGGATGGCCGACGAGTGGATGCACGTCCTCGACCGGGCCTTCGCCGGTGAGCACCCCTTCGACGTGGAGGGCCGCTACTTCAGCGGCACCGACCTCGTGTCGGAGCCGCGGCCGGTGCAGCACCCCGGGCCGGTGATCATGAGCGCCGGTGCCAGCCCCGCCGGTCGGGCCTTCGCCGCCCGCCACGCCGACCTCAACTTCGTCATCCTCCCCGACCGCGACGCCGCCCGCAGCACGGTGGCCGCCGTCAAGGCCGAGGCCCGTCGCGACGGCGACCGCGACCTCCTCGTCTTCGGGGCCGGTCACATCCTGTGTCGCGACACCGAGGCCGAGGCGCGTCGGGACCATCGGCGGGTGGTCGACGAGCTGGGCGACCGCGAGGCCGCCGCCGACGCCATCGCCTCGCTCATGGGCGGGTCGCAGAGCGCCTCGTTCGACCCCGCCATGGCCGAGGCCGCCATCTTCGGCTTCTTCGCCACGCCCCTGGTCGGCACGGCCGAGCAGGTGGTCGAGGCCATCGCCGGGATGGCCGACGACGGCCTCGACGGGCTCGCCCTGTCGTGGGTCGACTACGGCGAGGGCATCGAGCAGTACGCCTCGGAACTGGCGCCCCTCATGGCCGAGGCGGGGCTCCGACCCCGTGGGTGATGCCCGGCCGAGTATGTTCTCCGCCGAGCGACCGTTCGGGATGTGCGATACCGGTCCGGACCCGGGGGGCCCTCCCGGGACAGAGAGGGAGACGATGACGATGGTGCGACGCCGACCCAGGTGGCTCCCGGCCACGACGCTGCTGCTGACGCTCGCCCTGCTGGCGGCGGCCTGCGGCGACGATGACGACATCACCGTCGAGCCCGACGCCGAGGTCACCACGCCGACCGTCACCGACACCAGCGACGCCACGGCGACCAGCGGGACGCCGGCCACCACCGAGGGGGCCACCGCCACGACCGAGGGGGCCACCGGGACCACCGGGGGTGACGCCATGGCGGCCGGGTTCCCCGACTGCGACGCCGCCGACGGGGCCCTGGTGGGCTACTCCGAGCCCATCCCCGATCCGAACTTCGCCATCATCGAGGCGATCATCCAGTCCGAGCTCGACCGGGTCGGCGCCGAGCTGCAGGCCGTCAACGCCAACCTCGACCCCGGCAAGCAGATCTCCGACATCGACACGCTGGTCGGCCAGGGCGTCGACGTGCTGATGATCAACCCGGTCGACCCCACCGCCGTGCAGGAGTCCCTGAGCAACGTCGACGTGCCCGTGGTGGTGCAGGACACCAAGTTCGGCGGGCCCTACTACACCAACGTCACCGCCGACGTGGAGAGCGCCGCCGCCGCCGGGGCGGCACGGCTGAAGGAGCTGGTCGGCGACGCCCCGGTGGCGGCCATCAACGGCCCGCCGTTCGCCGAGGTGCTGGTGCGCCAGGCCGAGGCGTTCCAGGCCGCCGCCGACGAGGTGGGCCTGAACGTGGTCGAGACGGCCGTCAACCAGACCATCACCCCCGACGGGGCGGCCGAGATCGCCGCCGGCTTCAAGGTCGAGTACGGCGACGAGCTGGGCGGCATCTGGACGTTCAACGACACGTCCGCCGTCGGCGTGGCCTCCACCTTCGACGACTCGTTCTCGCCGGCGCTGGTGTCCATAAACGGCCAGCCCGAGGCCATCCCGCTGCTCCAGGAGGAGGTGATCGACGCCACCTACGACCTGCAGCAGGACATGATCGCCCGCGGTCTGGCCTACGCCGCCGTGTCGGCCATCTGCGGCGACGAGCTGCCCGAGGACGTGTGGATCGAGTCGCTGCCGCTCACCCCCGAGAACGCCTCGGAGTGGGTCAACCCGGCCGAGCGGGGCCAGGAGCAGATCGACCTGACCCTCGAGGAGCGCGACGGGCGCACCTTCATCGTCGAGGGGTGAGCGACACGGCACTGGAGGCCCGGGGGATCGGCAGGTCCTTCGGTCCGGTGCGGGCCCTCGACGACGTCGACCTGTGCGTGGCCCCCGGTGAGATCGTGGCCCTCGCCGGGGAGAACGGGTCGGGCAAGTCGACGCTGGCCCGCATCTGCGCCGGCGTGCTCGTGCCCGACGCCGGTGAGATCCGGGTGGGGGGCCGGCCGCTCGCCTTCGGGAGCCCGACCGACGCCATCGAGGCCGGCATCTCGCTCGTGTCCCAGGAGCCGACGTCGGTGCCGGGGCTCAGCATCGCCGAGAACGTCCTCCTCCACGAGCTGCACCGGCCCGCCCGCCTGTACCGCCGGCGGGACTTCGCGAAGCGGGCCCGCACCTATCTCGACCTCGTTGGCCTCGACGTCGACCCCCACCTGCCCTTCCACAGCCTGCGCCAGGGCCAGCGCGAGCTGGCCGAGGTGGCCCGGGCGCTGTCCACCGACCCGGCCGTGCTCATCCTCGACGAGGCCACCACCCGCCTGCCCGACCCCGAGCGGCTGTTCACCGTGGTCGAGCGGCTGAGCGCCGAGCGGCGGATGGCCACCGTCGTGATCACGCACCGGCTGCGGGAGATCAGGCGCCTGTGCAGCCGGGCCGTCGTGCTGCGCGACGGGGAGCTGGTCGGCGAGCTCGACGCCGCCCACCTCTCCGACGAGGCCATCTCGTCGATGATGGTGGGCCGCGAGCTGTCGGACCTGTTCGCCAAGACCGACGTGCCCATCGGCGAGCCGGTGCTCCGGGTCGAGGGTCTGGTGACCAGCCGGTCGCCGACCCCGGTCTCGCTGACCGTGCACCGGGGCGAGGTCGTCGGCCTGGCCGGCCTGGTCGGCAGCGGTCGCAGCGAGCTGCTGGAGACCATCGCCGGCATCCGGCCCCCCGGCGGCGGTGAGGTGCACGTGGCCGGTCGGCGGCTGCGCCCGGGATCGCCGGCGGCGGCGCTGCGAGCCGGTGTCGCCCTCGTGCCGGAGGACCGCTGGGCCCAGGGGCTCGTCCACCACGACTCGATCGTGTCCAACCTCTCGCTGTCGAGCCACCGGGCCCTGGGCCGCACCCGCCGGCGCCGTGACCGCCGCCGCGCCGACGACGCCGTGGCCCGGTACCGGCTGCGGTGCAGCAGCATCGACGCGCCGGTGGCCAGCCTGTCGGGGGGCAACGCCCAGAAGGTGGTGCTGGCCCGCAGTGTCGACCACGATCCCACCGTCCTGCTCCTCGACGAGCCGACCCGGGGGGTCGACATCGGGGCGAGGTCGGAGATCTACGGTGTGCTGGGCGAGATGGTCGATCGAGGGGTGAGCGCGGTGGTGGCGTCGTCCGACCTGCTGGAGCTGATCGGCATCTGCGACCGCATCGTGGTGCTCCACGACGGTGAGCGGGCCGGCGAGCTCGGCCGCCACGACGCCGACGAGGAACGTCTGGCCTACCTCATCGCCGGTGGGGGGCGGGCCTAGTGGCCGACGGTGACGGCCACGTCGACCTCGACCACCAGCGGGAGCCGGGGGTGGTGGCCGACCCCCGGCGGGTGCCGCGGACGGGCCGTGGCGCGACCGGGGTCGACCGGGCCCGCCACGCCGTCGACACCTACATCGGGGTGGGCGGCGTGCTGGTGGCGCTGATCGTCTACCTGTCGATCACCCAGGACCGGTTCCTCACCTACGACAACTTCGTCAACATCATGGCCACCAACGCCGTCCTGCTGGTGGTGGCGGTCGGCCTGACGTTCGTCCTCCTGAACGGCGGCATCGACCTGTCCCTCGGTGGGCTGATGGCCTTCACCGGCGTCGTGATGGCCGAGCTGATCGGGGCGGGCTGGCCGACGGCGCTGGCGGCGTTGGCCGTGATCGTCCTGGCCGCCGTCATCGGGACGGTCGTGAACGGGGTGCTCATCGGCAAGGTGGGCCTGTCGTTCCTGGTGGTGACGCTCGGGACGGGATCGGTGCTGCGGGGGATCGCCCAGGTCCGTACGGCGGGCCAGAGCCAGTCGCTGTTCGGCAACGAGCTGCTGACCACGCTCGGGTCCGACAAGGTGGCGGGGGTGCCGATCTTGGTGCTGGTGTCGCTGGCCGTGCTGGTGCTGGGCATCCTGGTGCTGCGCTACACGGGTTTCGGGCGGATGGTCTACGCCACCGGCGGCAACCGGGTGGCGGCCCGCTACGCCGGCATCGAGGTCACCAACATCAGCGTGGCCGTGTTCGGCATCGCCGGGCTGCTGGCCGGACTGGCTGCGGTGATGGACTCGGCCCGCCTGTCCAACGCCTCGCCCACCGCCGCCACCGGCATCGAGCTCACCGCCGCCGCCGCCGTCCTGCTGGGCGGCACGTCCTTCATGGGGGGGCGGGGGACGCTGCTCGGCACCCTCCTCGGCGTGCTGTTCCTGGGCGTGCTCTCGAACGGCATCACCCTGGCCGGCATCAGCGCCTTCTGGCAGGGCATCGTCTCGGGCGCCGTCCTGATCGCCGCCGTCCTCCTCGACCGCCTCCGCAACGGGTCCTCCGCCGCCCCCAGCGGCTAGCCCCCCGGTGGTGGGCGGCCGACTTCGCCGACTTCGGTGCCGTCGGGTCGGTAGGTGTGCCAGACGCCGTTGGGGTCGCGGTGGACGCGGTAGCCGTGGTTTGTCTTCCACCGGTTGTGTCGGCCGCAGAGGAGGTTGGCGTTGGCGGGGTCGGTGCGCCCGCCTTGGTGCCATTCGTGGGCGTGGTCGATCTGGCAGTGGCGGACCCGGACGTGGCAGCCGGGCCAGGTGCACTCGGGCACCTGGGTCAACAGCAGGTCGCGGATGGGGCCGGTGAACAGGCGCCGTTCGGTGCCGGCGGCCACGATGACCCCGGCCGAGTCGACCACCACCCGCCGCACCGCGCCTTGGAGGGCGGCGGTGACGGCTGCGGCGGGGTCCAGGGGCGTGCCGTCGGCGAGACGGCACACCGCGCCCGGTCGGGGCCGGAACCGGTCACAGCGTCCGCTGGTGGCCCGGTCCAGGTGCTCGGTGAGGGTGTCCTCGTCGACGACGATGTTCACCAGCGGCTCGGGTCGTCTCGCCTCGGGGTGAGCCGATGCGGCGGCGTCGGCCATGGCGGCCAGGGCGTCGGCCCGGCGCTGCGACTCGGTGCGGGCCAGGTGCTCTGCCGTGGTGGCGTCGCCGTGGGCGGCCCGGGCGGTGTCCCAGTCGGCTCGGCGTTCGGCGTCACAGAACCGGTCGAACACGCCGGCCACGGCGGCGCCCTGCTCGGCGCCAAGGCGCCCGTCGATCATCTTGCCGGCACCCCCGTAGGCGTCCCGGATGCTCACGTCGCGGCGCTCGTGGCAGACCTGGTCGTGGCGGCGGGCGCCGTCGACGTCGGCCAGGCGCACCCAGTGGGCCAGCACCGTGGCGGCGTCGTCGGGGGCCACCGCCCGGGCCTGGGCCAACAGGACGCCCTCTGCGTCGCGGACCTGCTGGCGGACCCGGGGGTTGGACCACGCCCCCGCCATGGCCGCCACCACGTCACGGCCCACCTCCGCTGCCGCCCACGCCGCCCCACCTCACCCAGCTCCCGGCAGGCCCGGCCGGCGCGCTCCAGGCGGGCCGCCTCACGACGGGAGACCCCGGCGGTCACCTCGGCCCAGGCCCGCACCGTGCGGTGCCCGTCCACCGCCCACGACCCCCGGGCCCGGGCCTCGGCCACCAGCCCCGCCATCCTGGCCTCGGTCCGCCGGCGATCGTTCTCCGCCGCGGCCAGCGCCTCACCCAGCCCGGCGTCGTCGAGTGACCCGAAGTCGAACGGGTCACCACCGGCCGGGAACATGCGTACGATTCTAGCCGCTCCACTCCGGGTTGCAACGGCGCGAAGGAAGTTGTGACGGTTTTCTGGTGGCCCTTCACCTTCAGTGCAATCGGCGGCTGGTGGCCGCTCGTCGCAGGCGTTGGCGTGCCGGCGGTCATTTCGTCGGAAGGGCCTGGGCGATGAGCACGGTGGTGATCCACATCTCGTTGGTCGCCATGGACGATGAGCGGCTGGGCGCCAACATGGGCGTGCTCTCGGCGGGCGATCATCCGCCCGCCCGCTACCGCTCACCTTCAACCCGCTCGACCGCCCCAGACTACGGGCGGCCCGGTGGGTTGCCGAGCTGGGTCCACATGGTGGCCATGTCCTCGACGTGCCACATCTCGGCGATGCGGCCGTCCCGGACGCGGGCGATGTCGATGCCGGTGAACTCCACCCGGGTGCCGGTGGGGGCGACGCCGTTCAGCTCACCGGTGTGCGTGCCGCGAAAGGTCCAGAAGTCGACGCCGAACTCGCCGTCGGCCAGGGTCCCGTGCAGCTCCATCTCCTGGTCGGGGAAGGCCCGGTGGAACGTCTCCAGCACGTCGCGCAGGCCGTCGTGGCCGGGCCGCTGGTCGGGGGCGGGGTTGTGGTCGATCACGTCGGGCCAGAACAGCTCGGGGATCAGCTCGGCCCGGCCGCCGGCGAACAGCTCGGTGATGAGCCTCCGCATCAGGGCGCGGATGTCGTCGGGGGAGTCGGCCATCGGCCGACCGTATCCTCGTCTCGTGACGGCCGCCACGAAAGCGCGATAGGGTCGCCGGCGTGATCGACGGGGTCCCGGTCATCGACGCCGTGGTCCACCCCTACAACCTGAGCGCCGCCAACGCCCGGGGTCAGCTCGGGCCGATGGTGCGTGACGGCTTCGCCATGCTCCACGGCCACTGGAACCCGCCCGACCTGCAGGCCCCCCGGTCGTGGTTCCAGGCCGACCAGAGCGCCGCCGTGCTGGCCGAGACGCTGTTCACCGAGAGCTGCGTCGACCTGGCCGTGTGCCACACCCTCCGCCTCGACTCGCTCTTCGACGACGGGCTGTGCTCGCACGCCAAGACCGTCGAGCTGCGGACGCGCTGGCCGGAGCGCTTCGTCGGCTACGTCGGCCTCGATCCGACCCTCGGCGTCGAGCGCTGCCTCGACGACCTCGACCGCCAGCTGGCCGACCTCCCCGACGCCGTCGGCGTCAAGTTCTATCCCGACCAGCTCGACCCCTACCGAACGTTCTCGATGAGCGACCCGGCCGTGTGCTTCCCGATCTACGAGCGCGCCGTCGAGCGGGGCTTGCGGGTGATCGCCGTGCACAAGGCCCTCCCCAACGGGCCCGTGCCGCTCGCCCCCTACCGCATCGACGACGTGGAGGGCGCCGCGATGGCCTTCCCGATGCTCAACTTCGAGATCGTCCACGCCGGGATGGCCTTCGTGGAGGAGACCGCCTACGCCCTGGCCCGCTTCCCGAACGTGTTCGCCAACCTCGAGGTCACGTCGCTGCTGCTGGCCAAGGCCCCCCGGCTGTTCCAGGAGGCCCTGGCCACGTTCCTGTTCTGGGGCGGGCCGACCAAGGTGCTGTGGGCTTCGGGCGCCAACTTCGCCCACCCCCAGGGGATGCTGCGGCGCTTCTGGGACCTGGAGCTCGACGACGACGTCCTCACCCGGTTCAACCTCCCGCCGCTCGACCGGGCCACCAAGGCGATGATCGTCGGGGCCAACTACGCCGCCATGGCCGGCCTCGACCTCGACGCCGCCGTGGCCGCCGCCGACGGCGACGAGTGGAGCAGCCGCTCCGGAGACGGCCTGGCCCCGCCCTACTCGGCCTGGTCCCGCGCCGTCGGCGAGGACCACGCCACCGCCCTGGCGGAACAGCCCCCCGTCGGACCGCCCGCATGACGCCCCGTGCCGACGTCGACTCCGCCGTCGCCCGGGTGGTCGACCCCTGCTCGGACGCCATGGGCCTTCCCCTCGACGTGGCCGAGATGGGCCTCGTCCGCCGGCTCGACGTCGACGCCGAGGCGGGGGAGGTTCAGCTCACGCTGGCCCTCACCTCCCCGTGCTGCGCCTACGGCCCCGCCATGGCCGCCGCCCTGGAGGCCGAGCTGTCCGCCCTCGACTGGGTCCACCGGGTGAGCGTCGACATCGACCACGCCGCCGTGTGGACGCCGGCCGACATGTCGCCCGCCGCCTCCGACCGCCTGGGCACGGCCCGGGACCGGACCCTCCTGCTCACCGGCGTGCGCCCCTACGACTGGACCGCGGCCGATGCCTCCTGAGCCCGTCAGCCGCTACGTCATGGTCGACGGCATCCGCACCCACTACCTCGACGCCGGCGACGGGCCGACCATCGTCCTGCTGCACGCCGGCGGGTTCGGCGAGAACGCCCACCTGAGCTGGCGGCGCAACATCGGCGCCCTCGCCGACGGCAACCGCGTCGTGGCGCCCGACTGGCTCGGCTTCGGCCGCACCGACAAGCTGCGCGACTTCGTCGACGGCAACGGCCGCATGGTCACCCACCTGGCCCGCTTCTTCGAGGTGATGTGCATCGACGAGGCCGACGTGATGGGCCTGTCGATGGGCGGCACCTTCCTCGTCCGCATCGCCGCCTCCGAGCGCCCGGTGCTGCCGCTGCGGACCGCGGTGCTCGTCTCCGGCGGCGGCTTCAGCCCCGACAACGAGGCCCGTCGCATCCTGCAGGGTTACGACGGGACCTTCGAGGGGATGCGCCGCCAGCTCCGCGTCATCTTCGCCGACGACACCCTCGCCGACGACGACGACCTGGTGGCCGAGTACCACGAGGCCAGCCTCGAACCGGGCGCATGGGAGTTCGCCGCCTCCGCCCGCCTGCGGTCCCCGGCCGCCCCCGAGCGGTCCGACTTCGGCAACGTCGACTCGACGCCGTACGACCTGGTGTCCGTGCCCACCCTGGTCACGGCCGGCGCCCACGATCCGCTGCGGGAGCCCGGCTACGCCGAGGAGCTGGCCGCCCGCATCGACGGCGCCGAGTCGGCCGTGTTCGACGCCGGTCACTGCCCGAACGTCGAGCGCCCCGAGGAGTGGAACCGGGTCGTCCTCGACTTCCTGGCCCGCCGCCGGCCCCGTTGAGCCCCGCGCCATCCCGGGGCGTGCTGCTGGCCTCGACCACCCCCGTCGCCGAGCTGGGCGGTGTGCCCCCGTCGCTGGAGCTGCTGTTCGTCGAACCCGGCGCCGATCCCGACCCGTCCCACCTGGGGGCCGAGGTGATCGTGCTCGGTGCCGAGCTGGCCCACCTCGTCGGCCAGCTCGACCGCTTCGAGCGGCTGACCCTGGTCCAGACCTTGAACGCCGGGGTGGAGTGGCTCCTGCCCCGCGTGCCGGATGGGGTGGTCGTGTGCAACGCCAGCGGGCCCCACGACGCAGCCGTGGCCGGGTGGGTGGTCGCCGTCACCCTGGCCCATCTACACCGGCTGCCCCACTTCGCCGGCATGCAGCGGGAGGGTCGGTGGGACACCGAGGCCAACGCCCTCACCGCCGCTCCGGAGGACATCGTCGGCGACGACCTGGAGGCCAAGGCGGTGACCATCGTCGGCTACGGGTCGATCGGCCGCGCCGTGGCCAGGCGGCTGGAGGGCTTCGACGCCCGGGTGCGGGGCGTGGTCCGCCACCCCACCGACGAGGCCGACGTGCACGGGCCCGACGAGCTGCCCCGGCTGGTGGCCGACACCGACGTCCTCGTGCTGATGTGCCCGCTCACCGACGAGACCAGTGGCCTGGTCGACGCCGACCTGCTGTCGCGCCTGCCCGACGGCGCCATCGTGGTCAACGCCTCCCGGGGACCGGTGGTCGACCAGGACGCGCTGGAGGCCGAGCTGCGGGCCGGCCGGCTGCGGGCCGCCCTCGACGTGACCGACCCCGAGCCGCTGCCCGAGGGCCACTCCCTCTGGACGGCCCCGAACCTGATCCTCACCCCCCACGCCGCCGGCTCGACCCGGCGCTGGAAGGCCCGGGCCCACCGGTTCGTCGGCGACCAGCTCCGCCGCTACGCCGCCGGCGAGCCGCTCCGCAACGTGCGGGTCGGGTACTAGGCCGGACCGGGGAGGGTGATGACGCCGAGCTGGGTGAGCAGGGTCAGCTCGTCGTAGTAGACGGTCTCCCGCCGCAGGGCCGTGCCGTCGGATCCGTCGAAGGTGAAGAAGATGGCGGCCCGCAGGTCCATGGCCCGCCCGGTGGCCCCGAAGCCGGCGTAGGGGCCCCGGTGGGTGCCGGTCATGCGGCCCTCGATCACGACGGCGTCGGCGGCGTGGCGGGTCACCTCGGCGTGCAGACCGAGGTCGGGGAAGGCGCCGAGGAGCTGGGCCAGCAGCCCCCGCACCTGCTCGTCGCCGACGTGGACGGGCCCGGGCAGGGGGACGATGTCGTACTCGGGCTCTCCGGGGAACGTGGCCAGCGTGGCATCGAGGTCGCCGGCCATCTCGGCCCGCATGTGCTCGGCCACCACCCGCTCCCGCTCGGCCCGCACCTCGGTGCTCGGCGGAGCGAGGTCGGTCAACTGAAGAACTCGTCCCAGGCGTACTGGTCGTAGGCCAGGTGGTACGCCTTGGTCAGCTTGTCACCCTCGACGGTGAAGATGACGGCCTCGTCGAGATCGAGGGTGCGGCCGTCGCGCTCGGCCGTCAGGTGGGCGAGGGCCACGGCGTGGTCGTCGCTGCCCAGGTAGTCGAAGCCGACCGCCGAGTAGGTGCCGTTGGTCATCTCCATGCACCGGCCGAAGTTGGCGAAGACCTCCTCCATGCCGTGGTCGACGCCCGACACCTTGCTGCGCCCCGGCAGCACCCACTCGATGCCGTCCCAGTCGAAGATCTCCCGGACGACGTCCATGTCGCCGGTCTTGAACGCCTCGTGCGCCCGCCTGACCTTGGCGGCGTTGGGGTGCTCGGCGCTGGCATCCTCACCCATGGCTGCTCTCCACTGTCGGCTGCCGGCGACCCTACCGTTTTCTTGACGACCGTGCCGATTCCGACCCAAGCTGGGGCGGTGCAGGCTCTGCGGGTGAGCGGGTGGGGCCGTGACCCGGAGCCGACCGAGATCCCCGACCCGGTGCCGGCGCCCGACGAGACGCTCGTTCGGGTCCGCGCCGCCACCGTGAGCCACCTCGACCGGACGATCTGGGGCGGTCACTTCCTCCGCCCGCCGGACCTGCCCTACACGCCGGGCGTGGAGGGATCGGGCGTGGTCGAGACGAGCGGCCGGTTCGACGCCGGCCAGCGGGTGTGGATCCGGGGCGCCGGCCTCGGCGTGGCCCGCGACGGCACCTGGGCCGAGCTGGTGGCCGCCCCCGACGCCGCCCTCGGTCCCCTGCCCGACGAGGTCGGCGACGACGTGGGCGCCGCCTTCTTCTCCCCCTGCACCTCGGCGTGGGTGGCCCTGCACGAGGTCGGGGGCGTGGCCGATGGGGAGCACGTCGTCGTCACCGGCGTCACGGGGGCGGTCGGGTCGGTCGCCGCTCAGCTCGCCCTCGACGCCGGCGCCACGGTCACCGGCGTGGCCCGCACGCCGACGGCCACGGCACCCGACGGTGTCACCGTCGTGACCCCCGAGCGACTCGGCGAGACAGCGCCCGCCGACCTGCTGGTCGACACGGTCGGCGGCCCGGTGCTGGCGCAGGCGTTGCCCAGCGTCGCCCCCGGGGGACGGGCCGTGCTGGTCGGCTACGTGGCGGGAACGGACCTCCGCCTCGACCTGGCCGCGCTGATCCAGCGCAACGTGGCCCTCCTCCCGCTCAACATGATCGCCCGGGAGCAGGCCGGCCGGCGGGCCGTCCCCGACCTGCTCGACCGGCTGGCCGACGGTCGACTCGCCGTGCCCACCACCCGCTTCGACCTCGACCGGGGGGCCGCGGCGCTGGCGTGGCTCACCGAGCCGGGGCACACCGGTCGGGCCGTCCTCCGTCCCGCCCCGCACGACCCCGGAGCCAGCCTGTGATCGACGACCTGTTCATCTTCGACTGCGTGATCCACCTCCACGACATGTCCAACGACAACCTCGACCCCCGCCGACCCGACGCCGAGCACGTCCGGTCCATGCAGGTCGGCATGGGGGAGATGCTGCGTCCCGTGCACGGCGGTCGGGACGACTACGCCACCCGCACCTCGGTGGAGGACATGTGGGACCTCGTGTTCGTGCGGTCGCCCACCGACATGGCCATGGCCCAGGTGGTGCCGGTGTTCGACTGGTACCCGGAGTTCTGGGCGCCCGTCGACCTGCAGCACGCCATGGCCGAGGCCCACCCCGACCGGGTGCTGTTCTGCGGTGGCGTCGACCCCTCGTTCAAGGGGCTGACCTACGCATTGGAGGAGATGGAGCGCCAGGTGGTCGAGCTGGGGGCGGTGTCGTTCAAGTTCTACAACGCCCACCTGACCGACCCGTGGCGCTGCGACGACGAGGCGCTGGCCTACCCCATGTACGAGAAGGCGCTGGAGCTCGGCGTGCGGGTCGTGCAGTTCCACAAGGGCATCCCGTTCGGGACCGAGAACCTCGAGTGGGGCCGGTCGATCGACCTGCAGGCGCCGTGCCGGGACTTCCCCGGCATGGACTTCGTGATGCACCACCTCGCCGTCCCCTACTTCGAGGAGACGGTGGCGGTGGCGGGCCGGTTCCCCAACCTGTACCTGGCCCTCTCGGCCAACCTGGCCTTCACGCCCATCGCCCCCCGCCAGGTGCAGTGGCAGCTCGGCATGCTCCTGCAGCGGGTCGGCGTCGACAAGCTCATCTACGGCAGCGAGGCGGCGCTGGCCGGACCACCCGCTCCGTACCTGCGGGCCTTCCTCGACCTGCGGATGCCGGAGGACCTGCGATCCGGCTGGGGGTTCCCCGAGATCACCCGGTCCGACCACGCCAAGATCCTCGGCGAGAACTTCGCCCGCGTCATGGGCGTCGACATCGAGGCCAAGCGGGCCGAGCTGACCGGATGACCCCCGATCGCCACCGCATCGACGACGCCGTGGAGTGGGCCAACACCCGCCTGCGGTCCCACGGCGGCTTCGTCGAGGTCGAACGGGTCGACGCCGCCGGTGACGTCGAGCTGCGCTTCGGTGGCATGTGCTGCGGCTGCCCCTACAAGGCGCTGACGCTGCACGGCACCATCCGGCCCGCACTGCTCGCCGTCGACGGCGTGCGGTCGGTCGACGCCGCCGGGGCCCGCATCAGCGTGGAGGCGGCCGAGCGCCTGGCCCGCTACACCGACCCGCACACCCCCGGCGGCCCCCTGGCCCCGGCCGATCCCGAGGAGTACCGCCCGTGAAGGTCGGCATCCACCTGCCCAACGCCGTGCCGAGGGTGAGCGGCGCCGCCATCGTCGAGTGGGCCCGGGCCGCCGACGAGGGCCCGTTCTCCTCCCTCGGCGCCGCCGACCGGCTGTTCTACGCCAACCTGGACCCGACCGTGGCCCTGGCCGCCGCCGCCGCCGTGACCGAGCGGATCGAGCTGATCCCCACCGTGCTCATCGCCCCCCTGCGGGCCCCGGCCGTGTTCGCCAAGGAGGCGGCCTCGCTGGCCGTCCTCGCCCCCGGCCGGTTCACCCTGGGGGTCGGGGTCGGCGCCCGACCGGCCGACTACGAGTCGGCCGGCGTCGACTGGGAGGACCGGGGCCGGCTTCTCGACGAGGGCCTCGCCACGTTCCGGGCCATGTCCGAGCCCGACGACTCGCCCCAGCGCCTCGGCCCCGACCCCGGCGACGTGCCCGTGCTGATCGGCGGCGCCTCCCCTCCGGCCATGCGGCGCATCGTCGAGCACGGCGTGGGCTTCATCGGTGGCGGGGTGATCCCGCCGGTCTTCGCCGGCGCGTCCGCCGGGGTGCGGGCCGCCTGGGACGCCGGCGGTCGGGAGGGCCAGCCCCGGCTGGTTGCCGGCACGTGGTACGCCAGCGACCAGGCCGTCGGCGAGGCCGGCCAGCGCTGGCGCGACGACTACTTCGTGCTGGGCGGACCCCCGCCGCCCATCTGCGATCCCATCCGGGTCGGCGCCGACGGGATCGAGGCCGCACTGGCGGAGTTCGGCGAGGCCGGCGCCGACGAGGTGATCTTCTTCCCCGTCACCGACGACATCGCCGAGCTGCACTGGCTGGCCGACCGGGTGGACGCCTCGGGCTCGACGTGAGCCTCGACCTGTCCGCTCCCGAGCGCGCCGTCGTCCAGCGCCGGACGCTGGGCGTCCTCATGGTCAGCGTGGCCGTGGGGGGAGCGGGCATCGGCTCGGCCTTCTCGGTGGGCGCGCTGCTGGCCGAGGACATCGCCGGCTCCGACACGCTGGCCGGCGCGGCCGCCGCGTTCCTGCCCATCGGCGCGGCGGTGGCCACCGTGCCGCTGGCCCGGTCGATGGCGCGGCGGGGACGCCGACCCGGGCTGCGGAGCGGGTACACGGTCGCGGCCACGGGGGCGGTCCTCGCCCTGGTCGCCGCCCAGTCCCGATTCTTCCCGCTCGTGTTCGTGGCCCTGGCCGCCATGGGGGCGGGCAGCGCCAGCGGGCTGGCGGCGCGCTACGCCGCCGCCGACCTGGCCCCCGAGACGGGTCGGGCCCGCGCCATCGGCCTGCTGGTGTGGGCCACGACCCTCGGGACCGCCCTGGGGCCGACCCTCGTCGGCGTGGCCGAGTGGGTCGGCCAGCGCGTCGGCCTGGTCGAGTTCGCCGGGCCGTTCCTGTTCTCCGTCGGCTTCTTCGGCCTCGCCGCAGTCAACGTCGGGGTCCGACTCCGCCCCGATCCGCTGGTGGTCGCCGGTGGGCTCGGTGACCCCGACATCCGCCGGCCGTCGCTCGGCGACGCCGCCCGCATCGTCACCGCCAGCCGGCCCGCCACCCTGGCCGTCGTGGCCATGGTCATCTCCCACCTCGCCATGGTCGGGGTCATGACCATGACGCCGCTGCACATGAGGGACGGCGACGCCACCCTGCAGATCATCGGCCTGGTCATCAGCCTCCACGTGATCGGCATGTACGCCTTCTCGCCGGTCGTGGGCTGGCTCACCGACCGGCTGGGGCGGTACCCGGTGATCGCCATCGGCGCGGCGATCATCGTGGTGTCGGCCTGGATCGCCGGGTCCGCCGGTACGGACGACACGGGCGGCCTGTTCCTCGGGCTGTTCCTGCTCGGCCTGGGGTGGAGCTTCGGTCTCATCGGCGGTTCCACCCTCCTCGTCGACTCCGTGGCCCTGCACGACCGGGTGACGGTGCAGGGCGCCGCCGACCTCGCCATGACCGCCGCCGGCGCCACCGGCGGCCTCGCCTCGGGCGCGGTGGTGGCCTCCTTCGGGTACCGGGATCTCAACCTGGGGGCCGGCACGGTCGCCGTCGTCCTCCTGGTCGCCGTCACCGCCGTGGCGGTGCTGGAGCGACGCCAGCGGGCGGCGGCGGGCTGACGGTCAGACGGGCTCGACCTCGACGGGGATGCCCGTCATCCAGGCCTGGTTGGAGAGCGGGTCGAACGAGCCCGGTCCGCTCGGCAGGAGGCGGTTGACGTTCACACCGGGCTTGTCGGCGGTGACCCGCATGCCGCCCTGGCGACCCCAGCCGTGCTCGACGGCGACGACGCCGGGTCGCAGCTCCGGGCTCAGGCGGACGGGGGCGTCGATGGAGCCCCACTCGCTGCGCACCACGACGGCGTCCCCGTCGCCGACACCCAGGCGGTCGGCGTCGTCGGGGTGCATCTCCACCGGATTGGTCGAGCGTGCCCCCCTCTTGAGGGAGCCGACGTTGGCGTACCAGGAGTTGTGCATGCGGGAGTCACGCCGGCCGATCAGCTGGAACGACGATGCCGGCTGGGCGGCCCGGGCGGCGAGGTCGTCGGCCAACCCGTCGGTGGCGGGACCGAACGCCTCCGGGCAGCAGTCGACGAGACCGTCGGGATGCTGGAGGTGATCGGTGTAGAACCGGCCCGGTCGGCGACCGTCCTCGAACACGACACCGTGGCGCTGCGCCCTGACGTCGGCCAGCGAGAGCCCCCGGCCCGTCAGCATGTGGTCGATCCGGCTCCACACCTCGGCCTCCGGGTCGTCCGTGTCGAGGGGTCCCCGGAACCCCATCTCCCGCGCCAGGGCGGCGAAGATGCGCCACTCCTCCCGGCGCTGCCCACGGGGTTCGACCACCCGGTCGGTCCACTGGATCCACGGCTCGTACTGGAGGCCGAGGCCGGTGATGTTCACGTCCTGGCGCTCGAACATGTCGGTGGCGGGCAGCAGCCAGTGGGCGAGGTCACCGGTGGCGCTGCGGTAGATATCGATGCAGACGATCAGGTCGAGCGAGGCCAGCGCCTCCCGGAACCGCTCCTCGCCCCCGATGGTCAGGAGCGGGTTGCCGGCCACCACGATGAGCGCCCGCACGGGATCGTCGGCGTCGAGGATGTGGTCGGCCAGCAGCGTCCCTGGTAGCGGACCCCGCCGCACGGGGCCGAACTCCGATTCGCCGAACCCCGTGCCGTACTCCCGCCGCCCGGCCTTGGCCGACTCGTAGAACCCGACCGAGAGCACGTTGCCGCCCTCGCGGTCGAGGTTGCCGGTCACGAAGCTGAGCATGTGCACCAGCCAGTAGGCGAGGGTGCCGTGGCGGCCCATGTTGACGCCGGTCGACATGTGCACCGAGGCGGAGGGAGCGGTGGCGAAGGCGCGGGCCACCTCCCGGATCACGTCCGGATCCAGACCGACGACCGGGGCCACGACCTCGGCCGGGTAGCGGGCCACGAAGGACCGCAGCTCGTCGACGTGCCTCCCGAGCCGGGCGGTACACGGATCGAACCCGACCGACACGTCGATCTCGTGGAGGAGGGCGGCGAGCAGGAACACGTCGGTGTCGGGCCTGATCTGCAGCGTCTCCCCGGTGCGCTCGGTGGAGGACTCGGTGTCGCGCGGATTCACGAACCAGATCGACGCCCCCCGGGCGGCCGCCCGCATGATCTCGGCGTACATGTTGGGGATGCTGATGAAGCTCCCCTTCGACACCCTGGGGTTGGCCCCGAGGACCAGCAGGGCATCGGTGTGGGCGATGTCCGGGATCGGGTGGATGGTCGACGAGCCGAACACCGCCTCGCTGCCGGCGAACTTGTTGGCGCAGTCCTGCGTGCCCGACGAGAAGTAGCGGGTGAGGCCGAGCTGGGCGAAGAACGAGCTGGCGGCCGGCCCGAGGAGGGCGTTGAAGGCGCTGGGGTTGCCGACGTAGGCGGCCACGGCCTGCGGTCCGTGGGCGTCGATGATGTCACGTAGCGCCCCGGCCACCCCCGGGATGGCCTCATCCCACGACACCTCCTCCCACCCGTCCGGGCCCCGGCGCACGGGCGCGCCGAGCCGGTCGGGGTCGTGGTGGATGTCCAGGGCGGCCAGGCCCTTGGGGCAGGCGAACCCCCTGGTGACGGGGTGCTCGGCGTCGGCCCGCACTCCCACGAGCGCGCCGTCCTCGACGGTCGCCACCAGCCCGCAGGCCGGTTCGCACACCCTGCAGAACGTCGTCAGCTCGTCGGCCATGGCCCGATGCTCGCAGACTCCCGGTGGCGACGACGCCGGCGACAGACCGAGAAGGCGCTGCTCACGCCTCGGACCTCGGTCCCCCGCCAAAAGGTTTCCCTGAGGCCGCCTCCCTACGGTCAGCCCGGTGAGATCATCACAGGAGGCGCGGTGAGACTGTCACGTCGGGAGATGCTGAAGCTGGGCGTCCTGGGGAGCGCGGCGCTGGCGCTGCCGCTGCAGCGGGTCTCGAGTGCGGTCACCCCGCCCCGGCTGCCGGCCGCCAACCTGCCGCGGCCCTTCACCCGCCCGTTCGTCGTGCCCCCCACGGCCCGACCCAGTCGCCAGGATCCCGAGACGGGCACCGACGTCTACGCCATGGAGATGGTGCAGGTCCCGCAGGAGATCATCCCGGGCTTCCTCACCAACCTCTGGATGTACCGCGACGGGTTCGGCAACCTCGGCCCGACCGTGGAGGCCGTGCAGGGGCGGCCGGTGCGCATGCGGATGGCCAACGTGCTGCCCACCCACCCCCAGCTCGGGTACACCCCGGCCACGTCCGTGCACCTGCACGGCTCGGCCTCGCTGCCCCAGTTCGACGGGTACGCGAGCGACGTCACCTGGCCCGGCTGGTACAAGGACTACGAGTTCCCCAACCTCCAGAACGCCCGCACCCTCTGGTACCACGATCACGGTGTGCACCGGACGGCCTCCAACGCGTACATGGGCCTCGCCGGCATGTATCGGATCACCGACGACCACGAACGGTCCCTGCCGATCCCCAAGGGTCGTTACGACGTCCCCCTCCTCGTCCGTGACGCCGCCTTCGACGTGAACGGCCAGCTCCTCTACGACGACGACGGGCAGTCGGGCGTGTACGGCGACGTGATCCTCGTGAACAACGTCCCTTGGCCCCTCATGAAGGTGGAGCGGCGCAAGTACCGGTTCCGGGTCCTCAACTGCTCGGTGTCGCGGTCCTTCCGGTGGCGACTCAGCACGGGGGACCCGTTCACGGTCATCGCCACCGACGCCGGACTGATGCCCCGTCCCGTCGAGGTCGACGAGATGCGCCACGGCGTCGCCGAGCGCTACGAGATCGTCATCGACTTCTCCCGGTACCCGATCGGCAAGCGGGTGGTGCTCCAGAACCGGAGCAACCGCAACAACGTCGATTTCCGCAACACCAACAAGGTCATGGCCTTCAAGGTCGTCGCCGAGGCGAGCTCCACGGACGACGACGAGATCCCGGCCGAGCTCGACCCCGACAACCCGGTGATGGCGCTCACCGCCGATCAGGCCGTCGCGGCGCGAACCCTCGACCTCAAGCGCAAGAACGGCCTGTGGACGGTCAACGGCCGGACCTGGGACGACGTCGTCCGGAGCGGCTTCACCGCCGTCGAGGCCAACCCGGAACTGGGCGACATCGACATCTGGAACGTCTCGAACGACCGCGGCGGATGGAACCACCCCCTGCACATCCACCTGGTGGACTTCAAGATCCTGGATCGCAACGGCCTCCCGCCCGAGCCCTACGAGGTCGGGCCGAAAGACGTGGTGTACGCCGGTGAGTACGAGCAGATCCGCGTGATCGCCCAGTACCACCGGGAGGGCAAGTACATGATCCACTGCCACAACCTGGTGCACGAGGACCACGACATGATGGTGCAGTACGAGGTGGGTCGGGGTGGTCCGGACCCGCTCTCGGCTCCGGCCCGACCCCTCCCGGCCCCGCCGCTCTGACCGTCATGACCACGCTCGTCCATCGATCGCGCCGGGTCGAGACCGCAGCTCGCGGGCACCGTCGGGTCACGTTCACGCTCGTCGCCGCCCTCGTCTCGCTGTATGCCGGGGCGATCCACCTCTACGCCGTCGGCGACCACGTCGGGGAGTGGTGGGGTTACCCGGCCTTCTTCGTCGCCGTCGGAACGGCGCAGATCCTGCTGGCGGTCATGGTGCTGCTGCGACCCGGTGCCCTGACCTCGGTGGTCGGGGTGCTGACCAACCTGGCCGTTGTCGCCGTGTACGTGGTCAGCCGGACGGCCGGCGTCCCGGTCGGCCCCGTCCACTCCGCCCACCGTCTGGAACCGGCCGGCACCCTCGACCTCGCCGCCACGGCGGCCGAGGTCCTCCTGGTGGCGCTGCTGGTGTGCCTCGCACCCGGCCGGACCCGGCGTTGGCTGGTCGACGTCGCGCTCCTCGTGGGACTGGCCCTGTGGGTACTGCACCTGACCGGCCGGCTCGGCTGAGCCCCGTCCCGGCGACTCCCGAGTCGCCTCCCCACCAGTGGCGCCGACGGGCGGTGGCGTTGGTCGCCGTCGTCCTCGTCGTGGTCGGCTGGGTCTACGGGGCCGAGCCCATCCGGATCGAGGCGGCCAGCATGGAGCCGACGCTGTCCGAGGGCGACCAGGTCATCGTCGACAAGCTGTCGCTGCGCTTCGACTCCCCAGGTCGCGGGGACCTGATCGTGTTCCGGTTGCCGGGCTCGGACGGGCTCGGTGTCAAACGAGTCGTCGGCGTGGCCGGCGAGGAGATCGCCACCGAAGATGGCGGACTCGTCGTGGACCACCGGCCGGTGACCGAGCCGTACATCGACCGGGAGGGCCTGCGGGGCTCGTACTTCGGCCCCGTCATCGTCCCGCCCGGTGCGGTGTTCGTCATGGGCGACAACCGCCGCAGCTCGGTCGACTCGCGCTCGTTCGGCGCCGTCCCCCTCGACGCCGTCGTCGGACGGGTCCGCTGGCGGGTCTGGCCACCGTTCGCACCGCTGGGCTGACCGCCGGCCCGCCCCGTCACGGGGCCGGAGACGCCAACAGCTTTCCCAAAGGTCAGACCCCGATCCTGCTCACCTCGGCGCTCGTGGCGACGTCACGCCTTGCCCGCCGACGACGGAGGAACGACATGCAGCCGAGTTTCGACACCAGCACCGGTCCGGTGACCCGCCGTGACATCCGGGGCCGTCGCAGCCGACGGCGGTCGCCGCGCCTGCTGGCGGCCGCGCTGTGCTTCTGCCTGGCCGCGGGCCTCGTGGCGACGAATCCGCTGACGGCGCCGGCCGGCGCCGCCGTCGGTCAGGGCTTCACGCTCAACCGGAGCGATCTCCGGTTCATCCTGGCCCAGATCAAGATCGCCGAGCGCCACGCCGCCACCGCCACCGCCGAGAACCCGTGCGGCACCCTTCTCGGATCGGGCCCCGACCAGATCCCGAACCAGAACGGCCAGGGCGTCCTGCTCCCGTGGGGGCTGCGCACCGTCGACGGCTCGTGCAACAACCTGGTCGCCGGGCGTGGCGGCTACGGGTCCACCGACGAGCTGTTCCCCCGGTTGACGCCGGCCGACTTCCGGGCCGCCGAGCGCTCGCCCTTCGGTCCGCCCGGCCCCGCCACCTCCTACGCCCAGACGAGGGGCACCGTCTTCGACTCGCAGCCCCGCCTCATCAGCAACCTCGTGAGCGACCAGACCGCCGCCAACCCCGCCGCCGTGGCCGCCGCCGGGCCCGACCCCGTGGTCGAGTCCGGTGCACTGTTCATCCCCAACACCGCCCCCGACGTCGGGCTGTCGTCGCCCTACAACTCGATGTTCACGCTCTTCGGCCAGTTCTTCGACCACGGCCTCGACCTGGTGGCCAAGAGCGGCGGTTCGGTGTTCATGCCGCTCCAGCCCGACGACCCGCTCTACGACCCGGCCAGCCACACCAACTTCATGGTGCTCACCCGGGCCCGCAACCAGCCCGGCCCCGACGGCATCGTCGGTGACGATCCCAGCACCCCCCAGGACGAGAGCGCCGACGACGTCCACGAGGCGGCCAACGAGACCAGCCCGTTCGTCGATCAGGGCCAGACCTACTCGTCGCACCCCTCCCACCAGGTGTTCCTGCGGGAGTACGCCAACGACGTCACCGGCCGGCCGGTGGCCACCGGTCGGCTGATCACCAGTCACGACGGCATGGCCACCTGGGCGGTGCTCAAGGCCCAGTCCCGCACGCTCCTCGGCATCGACCTCACCGACGCCGACGTCAGCGCTGTGCCGCTGCTCGCCACCGACCCTTACGGCCGCTTCGTCAGGGGCCCGAACGGCTACCCGCAGATGGTCACGACCGGGGGCCTGGTCGAGGGCGATCCGGCCGCCAACGACGGCCGGGGGGTGACCGTGCCGGCCACGGTCCTGAGGGCCGGCCGTGCCTTCCTCGACGACATCGCCCACCACGCCGTGCCCCGGCCGGACCGGGCGCCCGACGGTGATTCGACGATCACCCCCGCCGACGGCGTGCAGCCGGCCGGCACCTACGACGACGAGATGCTCGACGCCCACTACGTCGCCGGTGACGGACGCGTCAACGAGAACATCGGTCTCATCGCCGTGCACCACGTCTTCCACTCCGAGCACAACCGCCTCGTGGAGCATGTGAAGAACGTGATCACCACCCAGGACCCCACCTTCCTCACGGAGTGGAAGGTCGCCGACGGCTCCTGGAACGGCGAGCGGCTCTTCCAGGCCGCCCGCTTCGTGACCGAGATGGAGTACCAGCACCTCGCCTTCGAGGAGTTCGCCCGGAAGGTCCAGCCCAACGTCAACGTGTTCGCCGGCTACGACACCAGCATCGACCCTGCCATCAGCGCCGAGTTCGCCCACGCCGTCTACCGGTTCGGCCACTCGATGCTGAACGAGACCGTGGCCCGGACCCGCTCGAGCGGCGCCGGCGACGACATGGCTCTCCTCGACGCCTTCCTGAACCCGCCCGCCTTCACCAACGGCGGGACGATGACCCCCGACGAGGGTGCCGGGGCGGTGGCCATGGGTATGACCGAGCAGGTGGGCAACGAGCTCGACGAGTTCGTCACCGAGGCCCTCCGGAACCGGCTGCTCGGCCTCCCCCTCGACCTCGCCAGCCTGAACCTCGCCCGCGGTCGGGAAACCGGCATCCCCCGTCTGAACGATGTCCGCCGGCGCTTCTTCGCCACGACCCAGAACCCCGACCTGGCGCCCTACCCCAACTGGCAGGACTTCGGCCTCGAGCTCCGTCATCGCAGCTCGCTCGTCAACTTCGTGGCCGCCTACGGCCGCCACCCGACGATCACCGGCCCAATGGCCGACCGCCGGGCCGCAGCCGGGCTGCTCGTCAGCGGCGAGCCCGGTGCGCCAGAAGACAGCTGGGACTTCATGAACGGCACGGGACCCTGGGCGAACGCCGGCGGGAAGACCACGACCGGTCTCGACGATGTCGATCTCTGGATGGGCGGGCTGGCCGAGAAGCAGCAGCCCTTCGGAGGGCTGCTCGGGTCCACCTTCAACCACGTCTTCGAGAAGCAGATGGAAGATCTGCAGGACGGCGACCGCTTCTACTACCTGTCGCGAACGGCGGGTCTGAACCTGCTCGTCCAGCTGGAGGGCAACTCCTTCGCCGAGATGATCGAGCGCAACACGACGGCCCGCAAGCTTCCGGCCGATGCGTTCTCCCGCCTCGACTACCACTTCGACCTGAACGCCCAGGCCGCCACCGGCCCGATCGTCGACGATCCGGCCACCCCCTACGACGAGCGACAGCTCCTGATCCGCAGCGCCGACGGGACCATCCGCTTCACCGGCTCCCAGCACGTCGCCTTCCACGGGACATCGACGACCGACAAGGTCCGTTCCAGCGAGGGCGACGACACGCTCAGGGGTGACGACGGCGACGACCGCCTCGAGGGCGGGGCCGGCAACGACAGCATCATCGGGGGCCTCGGCGACGATGTCATCACCGACACGTTCGGTGATGACGTCACCAAAGGAGGCGACGGCAACGACGCCATCAGCTCGGGCCAGGGTCTCGACCTCAATCAGGCCGGCCAGGGCGACGACTTCGTGGTCGGCGGATCCGACCCGACCGAGACGTTCGGCGGCCCCGGCAACGACTTCATCTACGCCGGGGAGTCCTCGGACACGGTCTTCGGTGACGATGGCGACGACTGGATCGAGGGCGGGGCGCAGGCCGACCTGCTCCAGGGCGACAACGGCGCCCCCTTCCAGGACGACCCCAACGAGGCCGGTCACGACGTCATCGACGGCGACGGCGGCAACGACGACTACGACGCCGAGGGCGGTGACGACATCATGGTCGCCGGACCCGGCATCGAGCGCAACGAGGGCATGCTCGGTTTCGACTGGGTCACCCACGAGAGCGACACCGAGTCGGCCAACGCCGACATGAACCTGACCGGTCTCCTGCCGCCGAGCCTCGAGGCGCTGCGCGACCGTTTCGACATGGTCGAGGGACTGTCGGGGTGGAACCACGACGACATCCTGCGCGGCACCGACCAGGTCGCAGCCGACCGTGTCGGCCACGAGCTGACGGCCGAGGGCATCGCCCGCATCAGCGGCCTGCGTGACGTGGTCGGAGGAGCCACCGAGTTCACGGCCGGCGACATCATCCTGGGCGGCGACGGGTCAGACGTCATGGAGGGCCGCGCCGGCGACGACATCATCGACGGCGACCGCTACCTCGCCGTCCACCTGAGCATCCGCGACGCCGCCGACCCGACGGTCGAGATCGGTACCGCCGAGTCGATGGCCGAGGTCCGTCCGGCCATCTTCGCCGGATCCCTCGACCCGGGGCAGCTCCGCATCGTCCGGGAAATCCTTGCCACCGCACCGGGACCCGAGGACGTCGACACCGCCGTGTTCAGCGACGTCCGGGCCAACTACACGGTCACCGTCGAAGCGTCGTCCATCGTCGTGGCCCACAACGGGGGCAACGGACGCGACGGCACCGACACCCTGCGGGGCGTCGAGCGCCTCGCCTTCGCCGACGAGACGGTCGACGTTGCCAACCAACCGGGACAGGGTCCGGCGACGGGCACCGTGGCCATCAGCGACCCCACGCCGACAGAGGACCAGACCCTCACCGCCACCCAGGCCATCGTCGATCCGGACCTGGTGGTGAGCTCGTCGCTCGTGTTCACCTGGCAGGTCGAGACCGCTCCCGACGAGTGGGTCTCGGTGGCCGACGGCCCGACGTTCACCCCCGTCGACCCGGGGATCGCGGTCGGCCGACGCCTGCGGATCGTGGCCAGCTTCGTCGACGGCGACGGCGTCCTCGAGACGGTGACGTCCGAGCCGACCGCCCCGGTCGTCAACGTCAACGATCCGGCGACGGGCCTGCCGACGCTCAGCGCCACCACCCCCGAGGCGGGCACGCCCGTCACCGTGTCGACCGCCGCCATCGCCGACGACGACGGCACGAACGGGGTCGTCTTCGGCTACCTCTGGCAGCGCCGCCTCGACACCGGGGCCTTCACGAACATCAACGGCGCCACCGGCCCCGCTTACACGCCCCTCGCCGGTGACATCGGCCGAGACCTGCGGGTGAGGGTCACGTTCGTCGACAACCACGGCACTCTGGAGACGCTGTTCTCCGACGTCACCGGGGCGGTGCAGGCGCCACCCGACTTCACCGAGCCGACGGTCACCGCCCGCAGCCCCGGCGTCGAGGCGACCGGCGTCGGCCTTGCCGCCAACGTGACCGTGTCGTTCAGCGAGAGCGTGACGGGAGTCGCTCCTGGCAGCGTCATCCTGACCGACGTGGCCACCGGGACCAGGGTGCCCGCAGCCCTGATCCCGGCCAACCCCGCGGCGGCGGTCGGCTCGCTGACGCTCGACCCGACGGCCAACCTCAAGGCGAGCACCCGCTACACCGTCACGCTCACCTCCGGCATCACCGACCTCGCCAGCAACCCGCTGGCCCCGGTGACGTGGTCGTTCACGACCGTCGCGGCGACCGGCGGGGGCGGTGACACCACCCCTCCGACGGCCCAGCCCACCAACCCGGTGGATGGTGCGGTCGGGGTGGGCCGGGGGGCCAACCTGCGGGCAAGGTTCAGCGAGAACGTCACGGGCATCAGCGCCACCACCGTGATCCTCGAGCGGGCGGACACCGGCGAACGAGTCGCCGCCGTGCTCGCCCCTGCGTCTCCGACCACGGTGACGAGGACCCTCGTCATCGACCCCGACGCCCGGCTGGCCCGGGGCGCCCGCTACCGGGTCACCCTCACGGGGGGCATCACCGACGCCGCCGGGAACGCTCTCACCCCCGTCTCGTGGACGTTCACCGCCCGGACCTGACGACCCCGCCCCGCCCCAGCCCGGCCGCCCCGCCGGACCCCCGCCACCGGGTCCGGCAGGGCGGCCGGGCGCGTCCGGTCACCACCGGGGGCCGGTAGTATCCCCGCAGCCCCCCGAACGGGGGTTCGAGGTGGAGGCGCGGGTGGACGTGGGCAGGGTGGCTCAGTTGGTGACCGTCGGCGACCGTGCGCGGTCGTCGTGGAGCATCTCCCTTTTCGGACCGTTGCGGATCGTCACGCCGACCGCAGAACTGGGACCGACCGACCTCGGCGGTATCAAGCCCAAGGCGCTGCTCGAGGTCCTGCTCCTGGCTCGGGGCCGTCTGGTCAGCAAGGACCGGCTGGCCGAGGCCCTGTGGCCCACCCACCCGCCGCGCAACGTCGGCGGGACCCTGGAGACGTACGTATCGGTGCTCCGGGGCAAGCTGGCCCGCGACCGGGCCGAGGGCCGCCAGGTGTTGACGGCCTCCCACGGTGCCTACCGCTTCGTCCCGGGCGGCTCGGATCTCGACGTGGCCCGGTTCGACGCGCTGCTGGACGAGGCCACCGGAGCCCCCGCCCACGAGCGGCTGCGGCTGCGCCGGTCGGCGCTCGATCTGGCCACCGGCGAGCTGCTGGAGGACGAGCCGTACGCCGTCTGGGTCCAGGAGGAGCGGGCCCGGTACCGGGACAAGGTGGTCAGCACGCACCTCCTCGTGGCCGACGACGCCACCGCCGCGGGCGACTTCGTCCTGGCCCTCCACCACGGGGAGGCGGCCCTCGCCGTCAACGCCCTCGCCGAGGAGGCCTTCCAGGTGGTGATGACGGCCCACTATGGGCTGGGCCACGCCGAGCTGGCCCGACAGGCCTTCCTGCGGTGCCGGGCTGCGCTCGAGCGGGAGCTCGACGTCGATCCGACCTCCGAGACGATGCAGATCGCCTCGGCCATCGACGCGGGCGCGCCGGTGGCCGAGATCGTGGGCAGGCCCGACCGGACCCGGTGGGCCGTTCCCTCCCTCCACCGGCGCGACCGTCGCGATCCCAGTCGCCAGCTCCCCCTCCTCGGTCGGGCGGCAGAGCTCGATCGCATCCTGGCCGCCGTGCGCGCCAGCCGCTCGGGTCGGTGTGCGCTGGTGGTGGTCGATGGCCCCCCGGGCATCGGGCGGAGTGCCCTCCTCGACCAGCTCGCCCCGCTCCTCCCCGGCACCACCGGTCGCGTCGGCTACACGCCCCGCGACGTCGACTCCAACGCACCCCCCCTGTCTCGGGCTCTCAGCACCGCCCTGACCGACCCGGTCGCGACGCGCGACGTCGACGACTACATCGCCTCACCCGGTGTGTGGGACGACGAGGTCCTCGGCTCCCTCGTCGGCGTCATCTCCCGGCACGCACCCATGACGCTGCTGCTCGACGACGTGCACTGGGCCAGCGAGGCGGCCCTGGCCGCCATCGAGTGGCTGCGGCGGCACGCCAGCACCGTGCCCCTCGCCGTCGTAGCGACCCTGCGCGCCCCGTCCGGGCCCCGTCCGGGTGACGCCCCACCGCCCTCGGCGGCCGATCGTCTCCGCATGGTGGCCGACGTCACCGTCACGCTGGGCCCGCTCCGTCCCGCCGACGGGGCCGTGCTCGAGGGTGGTTCCGAGCTGGTCAGCAGCACGAGCGGCCACCCCTGGCTCATGGCCGAGCTGTGGCGATGGCGGCAGAGCGGACGCGTCGGCCGACCCCCGACCGTCGACCGTTCCGTCGTCGCTCGCCTGCGCCGGGTCGGGCCCGACCTCCTCGACGCCCTGGTCCTCGCAGCTCAGGATCCAGAGCCGTTCCCGCTGGCTGCCCTGGCGGCGCCGGACGCGACCCCGTCGTGCGGCGACGTCCTCGCGCTGCTGGGCGGTCTCCTGGAGGTTGCTCCGCCGGGTGACCGACTGCGCTTCGCATCACCGGTCGTGCACGAGGTGATCGCCTCGGTGCCCCCCCGTCAGCGCGACAACCTTCTCGGCGAGACCGCCTGACGACGGTCAGGACCCGGTGAACAGCTCGATCTCGGCGACGGTCGTCTCGGAGCACCGACACCCGCGGCCGGATCCCGGCGTCGTCCGTCGATCGGGAGCCGAGGGTGACATCGAGCCACCTCAGCTCCGTCGGCCCGGCCAGGGTCAACTCCACCCGCTCACCGATCCCGTCACCGTCGGCCGCCTCGGCCCACACGGTGGTCGTGTCGAGGTCGACGAGCGCGCTGGCGCCACCCCCGCCCTCCGACGATGCCTGCACGGCGCGCACCTCGAACGGGCGCGACGCCGACGATCGCTCACCGCCGTCGCGTCCGGCCACGACGGCGGGAGAGAGCCGCACCGTCCAGCCCGCCGACGCCCCCGGCTCGACGGTGTGGTCACGCCGGGACGCTACGAGCCCCCGGGCTCCGGCCGGGCGGGGGGTGGTACTCGATGAGGCCGCGGCGCCGCCCGTTCAGGGTCCTGAGCCAGTACTCGATCTGGCCGCTGAGCTCGGGCCCCTTCTGCGCCATGCAGAACACGGCGAACACCGTGGCGTCCGCCCACCCCTCGGCGTGGCGGCGACGCCGGTGCCTCACGATCCGGCCGACCTGGGCGGCGACGAGGGCAACCGCGCCCAGCACCGCCGGCGGTCTGTGGCGGCGTTCGGCCAGCGCGCCGATCGTCGGCACCACGACGACCCACCACCACTGACCGATGCATGGTCGCACGACCTGGCGCCCCATGCGCAGACCGTGGCGATGGGCGCAGTCGGCGGCGGCGTAGCCGTGGCGCCGGGCCCGCTGCCACCACTGGCGCCACGAGGTCATGGCGATGTCGTGCACCGAGACGTCGTGGTCGAGTCGGACGATCCGCAGGCCTCGGGCCCGGAGCCGCAAGGCGAGCTCGGGCTCCTCACCGGCGATCATGTCCTCGGCGAACCCTCCGGAGGTGAGGAGATCGGCCGTTCGCATCAGGGTGTCGGGACCGAGCTCGGCGACCTCTCCGATCGGGGTGTTCCACTCTAGATCGGCGAGACGGTGCCAGATGTTCGCCCCTGGTCTCGCCTCGCGCCGCCGACCGCAGACGACGCCAGTGCGGGGTCCGCTCCTGGCCGCCCGGACGGCGACGTCGATCCACCCCGGCACGAGCGAGGCGTCGCCGTCGAGGAACTGCACGAAGTCGGGCGGTGGGTCGAGCGCGGCGAGGTGGCGGACACCGGCGTTGTAGGCCCTGGCGGCGGATAGGGGTTGCGTCGGATCCAGCTCGATCACGGTGGCGCCGGTCGACCGGGCCACGGCCACGCTCCCGTCGGAGGAGGCCGAGTCGACGTAGACGACGAGCGGCGTCTGCGCCAGAGCGGAGCGCAGCGCAGCGCCGAGGCGGGCGGCCTCGTTGCGACCCACCACGACGCAGCCCACCGGCGGGGTCACGCGGCGAGTGCTTCGGCGACCCGCTCGACGTCCGCCCGACCCATCCACGGCCCCATGGGCAGCGACAGGATCTCTGCGGCGGCGCGCTCGGCCACCCGGAGGCCCTCCCGCCCGACCGGCGTGACCCAGGGGAGCCGATGGCACGGCGTCGGGTAGTGCACGCTCCACCCGATGGCGGCGGCGTCGAGGGAGCGGGTGACGTCGGAGCGGGGCACGCGGCAGCGGACGACCTGGAGGTGGTGCACGGCGGTGGCGTCGCGATGTGTCGTCACCGGTCTCACCACCGGCGGCAGGATCTCCCCGTAGTGCGCCGCCAGCTCCCGACGACGGCCGTTCTGCCGCTCGAGGTGGTCGAGCCCGACGGAGAGGGCGGCGGCCTGGAGGGCGTCGAGGCGGCTGTTGCGGCCGGCCCGGACGTGAGCGGGGCCTGAGCCGTCTCGGGTCCTTCCGTGATCGGCGAGGCTGCGGATCCGCGCCGCCAGGAAGGCATCGTCGGTGGTCACCGCCCCCCCGTCACCGAGGCCGCCGAGGTTCTTGCTGGGGTAGAAGCTGAACGCCGCCCCGGCTCCGAAGCTCCCGACCGGGCGTCCCCTCCAGCGGGCGCCGTGCGCCTGTGCGGCGTCCTCCACGAGCGCCAGACCGAGACGCTCGGCGGTGTCCGCCAGCTCGTCCATGTCGCACGGCTGACCGAAGAGGTGCACGGCGATCACCGCCGCGGTCCGCGCCGTGGCCCTCCGGGGCAGCTCCCCGGGAGAGAGGAGCAGCGTGTCGGGATCCACGTCGCAGAACACCGGCCTCGCCCCCGACCTGACCACGGCCTCGACCGTGGCCACGAACGTGTTGGCGGGAACGAGGACGTCGTCGCCCGGTCCGACCCCCAGCGCCTCGAGCAGCAGCTCGAGGGCATCGGTGCCGTTGCCGACCCCGACGCACGAGCTGACGCCGCACCGGCGCGCGAAGGCGGACTCGAAGGCCTCGACGAAGGGTCCGCCCACGAACCGGCCGTCGGCCATCACGTTGGTCCACGCCTCGTCGAGCGCCGGCCGCATCGGCGCCCGGGTGGCGACGAGATCGAACAGGGGCAGGACGGGCGGTGCGGCGCTCAGCACGGCATCCCGAGGGTCGTGGGCGGGACGGCAACGTCACCGACGGGGCAGCAGGCGCCGGAATCGAGGCTGCGCCAGGCCGCTTCCACCACGTCGGCCACGGCGACGCCAGCCCACGCGTCGGTCCCCTCCACGGGGACGGTCGCCTCGCCACGGACGGCCTGCACGAAGGCGGCGGCCTGGCGGAGGAGCGGCTCGGCGCCCGGATCGTCACGGCCCACCACCGGGAGGGAGGACGGGCGGGCGGGCACGAGGCGGACGGGGTCGGTCCGGCGGTCGAGGTCGTAGAAGGCGCTGACGGGGTCACCCTCGACGACCAGCTGTCGGCGGCGGGTGCCGGCAACCCAGCTCAGCTCGACGGTGACGTCGACGTCGCCGTAGGTGAGATCCAGCCTCACCTCGGACGGTCGCGCCCCGTCCCAGCGCGACGCGTCGGCCGTCACGGTGCCCGGACCCCGACCGAGGATGCGCCGAAGGATGCTGAGGTCGTGCGGCGCGAGGTCCCAGAGGACGTCAGCGTCGGCGCGCACCGACGCCACGTTGGTGCGCACCGAGCGGGCCGAACGCACCGGGCCGATGGTCCCGTCGGCGACCATGTGGGCGAGGAACTGGACGGCGCTGCTGTGCATGTAGGTGTGCCCGACCCGCACGACGACGTCACCCGCCTCGGCCTCGATGGCCAGCCGACGGGCGCAGCCGGCGCCGAGTGCGAAGGGCTTCTCGATCAGGACGGGTCGACGGGCGGCGATGGCCGCCATCCCGAGCCCGAAGTGGGAATCGGCCGGCGTGGCGACGACGAGCCCGTCGAGGCGGTCGAGGCAGTCCTCGGCGGAGGTCGCCGCTCCGATCGACCCGAACCTCGCTCCGGCCTCGAGGGCGCAATCGAGGCGTCGGTCGATGGCGACGGTGTCGACGTCGGGGAGCCTCCCGAGGACCCGCAGGTGCTGTGTCCCCCACGGCCCGCACCCGGCCACGCCGATGACCGACCTCGCCGGTCGCCCCCGGCTACGCCCCACCGCGTACCCCCCATCCCGTCACCACCGCTGCAACGTAGCCGCCGGCCGGTCATGCGCCCGGTGGCGCCGCCGCTCCGGGTCACCCGCCCGCACCGGTCGGGGAGGTGCTCGCACAGGTGACGGGCGTGGCCGGCCCCGCCGGGGACGGCGTCGAACAGGATGAGCGCGCGTTCGACGCCAGGGGCTGCTCCTCGACGGGACGAGGACGACGGTCGGAGCGATCCTGCTCTTCGGGGAGCACCCGCAGGCCGAGCTGCTCCACACGAGACCAGCGTGGCTACTGGCGACCGCTCGTTGAATGACACTGAAGTAGTTCACCGAACGTCCTGCTCAGGGGGCGTCGGCGCACGTTCGAGACTCTCAACGGGTCAGGTGGCACGGTCGGCGCCGTGCCTGCCCCACCCTCGGCGGGCGTTGGCGCCGTGGCCGGCGCCGGCCAGACTCGGCCCCCGTGACCTACTCGGTGCTCGGCATACCCGGCAGCCTGCGGGCGGAGTCCTTCAACGCCCGGCTCATCACCCACGCCGCCTCGGTGGCCCCCGACGGGCTTCGGATCCGGCCTGCCCGCGACCTCGTCCGGCTCCCCCTCTACGACGAGGATCTGGAGGCGTCGGGCCCGCCCCCGGAGGTGGCGGCCATGTGGGAGGCGGTGGCCGACGCCGACGGGCTCATCCTGTCCACCCCCGAGTACAACTTCGGCGTCTCGGCCCCGATGAAGAACTGGCTCGACTGGGCGTCACGGCCCGCCCGGCGGGGTCCGCTCGTCGGCAAGCCGATTGCCCTCATGGGCGTCTCGACGGGGACCGCTGGCGGGACCGTCCAGGCCCAGGGTCAGCTGCGGGTCAGCCTCGCCGTGCTCGGCGCCCACGTGATGACGCTGCCCCCGGTACTCGTGCAGGACGCGCACCACCGCTTCGACGGTGATGAGCTGACCGACGAGCCGACCCGCCAGATCGTGGCCATGGCCCTCGGGCGCTTCGTCGAGCATCTCGACCGCCACGGCGGCCGGTAGCCCGTCGAGGCGGATCAGCGCCGGCGCCGTGTGCCGGCCCGGTCGAGCCGGGGCGCCACCGTCGCCACCCCGACCGCAGCGGCCAGGTGCCAGGCGGCGTGCACGGGCAGCGCCCCACCCGGTCCGCACCAGCCGCCGTCGGGAAGGCCCGCCCACCAGGCGATGAGCCCGGCCCCGAGGATCCCGACGCCGGCCGCCAGGCGGGCCGGGGGGATCGCGCGGGCGAGGGTGGCGACGGCGGCCAGGACGAGACCGGCGGTGACAGGAGCCCGGAGCGCCGGCGGGGCGGTCATGGTGACGACCACCACGGCCGCCACCGCGCCCTCCCGGAGGGCCGTGCGACCCGACGCGCTCGCCGCCAGGGCGGCGGCGGTCAGGGCGACGCCGGCACCGTCGGCCCACCCGGTCACCGGACCGGGGCGGTCGTGGAAAGCAGCACTGGCCACGTGGGCCAGCCCGAGGGCGCCGGCCACGGGCGGGTTGCGACGCCAGAGCCAGGCGGCCACGGCCAGACCGGCGAGGGCGGCGGCCACCTCCGCGCCGGCACCCTCGGCCCCGGCCGGCGCCTCGCAGCGCAGCACCCGTCAGGCCGTCGGCGACTCGGTGACGGTCAGACGACCCGCCGACCGCACCACCTCGACCCCGGCGAGGAGGACGGCCCCGGCGAGGAGGCAGGCGCCCATCTCGAGGACCTCCTCGATCGTCGTGCCGACGACGTAGGCGGGATGTGAGGGGTCGCGGATGGCGCCGTTCACCGCCTCGAACCCGAACGACCCGGCCACGTAGGTGACGGCGGCCGTCGCCAGCGGCGCAGCCGAGCGGCGGGGGAGCGCGGCCAGGAGCCGCCGGCCCGCCCATCCGAGGCCGGCGGCGACGACGAGACCGGGCAGCAGCCACGGGTACGTCGGCCACCACCCGACGCCGATGTCGTCGAGCAGGCGCTCGGTCGGGGGTCCGAGGCGCTCGTGGATGCCGGACGCCTCGTCGACGGCCAACAGCGCCACGAGGGCGGCCAGGCCGGTGAACGCCCGACGGTGGGCGGGAGTGACGGCAACGGCCGCCCGCAGTGCGGCGGCGCCGGCGACGACCACGAGCAGGAGGGTGTTGACGAACGTGGGGACGTTGGCCTCCACGCCCATGGCGAACAGGCGCCGCAGCTCGGAGGCCCCCACGGCGGCGTCGAGGGCCCGGGTGACGACGTAGGCGCCAGCCGACGCCACCACGGCCGCGGAGCCGACGGCCAGCCAGAGGCGGACATGGCGGGGAAGCCGACGGAACCGGGCGGTGACCCGGCGGGGGTGGACCGCGCTGGGGCTCAGCATGGGGCTCGTCAGGCTACCGAGCCCGGCCATGCGCCCGGGGTACCAGGTCGGCACCGTGTGGAGAGCCGGGGACCGGCGCCGAGCAGGGCGAATCCGGTTCGGACCGGGTGGAGCTGACGGGATTCGAACCCGTGACCCCCTGCTTGCAAAGCGGGCCAGGAGGCGTCCGGCTCGTGTCGCCCGGTGTCGGTTCGTACCGCTGACCAGTGCCTTCGCGGACGGGCACGGACCAGACGAACGGCCTGACACGGCCGTGATGCTCCCCGGATTGATACATCGCTGATACATCGACGGCCGTCTCCACCCGACTCCGGCGGCGGGGGTCGCGGTAGGACCAGCAGTTCTTGCGTTCGCAGCACGACTCAGCTCAACTCAGCCTCGCCGTGCCCGGACTTCGGCGACCCTGAAGTCGGGTTGCAGGCGAAGCCCTACGGCCTCGTCGTACTCCATCGCATCGCAGTTGCCTTCGTCGCGAGTACGTACGGTCACCTCGATCAGCGACGTATCCCCGTCGACCGTCACCCGGGGTAGGAGTCCGCAATACGGCCCGCTGCGATACACCAGAAACACGTCGTAGTCTCCGGTGGGATCTTGGCCGATGACAACCTCGCCGTCCGCTGCCTCTATGTCGGCCGTGGACACGCCGTAGTCGGCGGCCGGCTCGGCGAAGAAGACATCAGCTGATGCGACGGCGCCGGCCCGATCCTGGACATGTACGGTAACGCCGGCTTCAAGGTCCCGACTGCTGTAGCGCACGTCGCCGGCCGGGCTGCTAGCGGAGGCCACGAGGGTCGAGGGCGGGTCGTCGCCGCACGCAGCAATCACTGCCAGAGCTGCGCCGAGCGCCGTAATTCGGGCGGCGACGTCTACTAGTGAGCGGTGGCCGTGCCGATGTGAGATCGCTTTCATGAGCGGATCGTGATCACCCAGGCGCCCAGCACGTCCCCGAGGCGTGCGAACTGCCCGCTACTGGTGTTGTTGATGCCGACCGCTACGGCCTGGGAGCTGAACACGGGTGATCCGCTGTCACCACCGATGGTCGTGTAGCTGGCGTCGGCGCCGTGGACGGTGCAGTTGCATGTTGAACTGGTCCAGGACGTCACGGCGGACGTGACCGATCCGCACCGGTGGGCATTGGAGCCGCCGAGCGAGGCGCAGATGCTCTCACCCTGGACTGGGTTTCGGGCACTGGTGACCGGGTCGAACAGGTTGTAGACCCGGTTGCTGTCCTGGTCGGCGTTCATCTGTACTCGCATAGCGTCGCGCCCGTTCGAGCCGAACTGGGTGGCCGTCTCGGCGCCGATCTTGCCGTATCCGACGTGATACCAGTCGTTGGACCCCGAGTAGCCGCAGTGGCCGGCAGTGACGAACTGCTCGTCGCTGCCCACCAGTACGTGAAACCCCATCGTGCAGAGCACACCCGTCGTGCTGCCCTTCCTGATCTTGATGCCGGCCTTCATCGGCGAGAAGCAGTTGTCCCTCGACGTGCAGGCGGTGTCGACGCCGGGCTCTTCCTCGGCAAGCCGGTACATGTCCGGCGGCGTCAAGGCGGCGAAGACGGCTGCGGCTGCGGTGAGGTCCGACGGCGCCACGCTGACGATAACGGCGTTGTCCCGGTGTGACACGGCTACGGACGACAACGGGATCTCGTCGATGGGCCACGCCTCCCGGAGCTGCTCTCGAGCGGCGATCAGCTCAGCTTCGGTGTAGCGGACCCGGGCGAACCGGAGCTCACTGGCCTGCGGACCGGCCAGCTGGCGCAGGGTGCCCTCGTCGACGGCAGCACCCTGCTCATACAGCAAAACGACTGCCCCGCCGCGGGCCTGGTCCACATACGCTCCCGCCCAGCCGGGCCGGTCGGACGCCGCCGGCAGCACCGACTCAGCCACGGCGTCGACGACCTCCTGCCGTCGCTCGAACTCGGCGACCTCGGCGGAAGTCATCGGGAAGCCGTAGCGGTCGACCGACTCCGGCGCAGCCCGGAGGAGCTGGGAGACGTGCTCCGAGCTTCCGGTCATGCCGAGCAGCTCCCGCTGATAGGCCATGTCCTCCACGTCGGCCAGTCCGGCGTCAGAGGCGTTCGACGCAGGACCGGCGGAGACAGGGGTGGCCACGCCTAGTGCCGTGACCGCCAAGAGTGCGACGATCCACCCGGCGCGGCCGCTGCGACGAGCTGGGAGGAAGTCCTTCGAAAAGCAACGCATCGATGTCTCGCTCTCTGGTCGCCCTAGTCGCCGCAGGGGGCGGGTTGCGACACGAGTCGGCGTCGAGCAGGCAGGTGACGCGGTGTACGGAACGCAGCCGTGTCCCAGCCACTCGGCGCAGTCAAACGCACAGACAGGCCCCGACGTAGGGGCCGGGCCGACGACGCCCTCCTGACGTCGCGATACTTTGGTCTGAGCCACCCGACGCTCAGAGATCAAGTGCTAAGCTAAAGACGTGCCGCCGAGCTGTCAAGGAGGCGCAGGTTGCAAGCCCATGACGATTTCGCCGACCGAGCCATCGCCGCCTGGGCTGCGAAGCGGCCGGACCTCGACGTGACTCCCATCGCTGCAGCTGTCCGGATCAACCGCATCGCCAAGCTTCAGGACACCGCCGTCCGAGCGGTGCTCACCGCACATGGGCTCGCCCAGTCGAGTGAGTACGACACGCTGGCGTTCCTCCGCCGAGCCGATGGGCCGTGCAGCCCAACGACCATGGCCGCTTCGTTGTTGGTGACCACTGCCGCCATGACCGGCCGCCTCGATCGTCTGCAGGAGCGGGGGCTGATCGTCCGCCTGGCCCACCCCGACGATCGGCGAGCCCAACGTATCGAGATCACCCCGCACGGACGGCAAGTCTTCGACGCCGCCCAGGCTGCCGTGATCGACACCTACCGAACCGCATGGGCACCGCTGAGTGAGACCCAGCGCCGTCGGCTCGCCGACCTTCTCCGACCGGTCCTCAACGGGCTCGATCCACCTGCGGCTGAGCCCGACAGGTAGACTGCAGCCCGCCGGACCAACCGCTGCGGCCGCCACCCCGTACGACTCCGCGTCGGCACCGATCGTCTGATGCTGTGAGGCCGTCGTTGCGATCAGCACAGACCGGAGACCGAGCCGAGCCGGGCAGGGCCACTTCCCGCCCCCCAAAGAGCGCGCCGACTGCAACACCTCGAGCTCCGGACGGCCTCACGTAAGGGGTGATGGGCACACCTCGGACGGCAGCGCGCCACCGGAGCACCGCCCCACCCCCACCACAGACGGGTGCACGCCCACTGAGGTGGTCGCGGGTGAGGACGCCCGGCCGATCGGCGGAGGCCGGGGCCGGTGACGGTGCGGGTCACGACCCTGAAGGGCCCCGAGGCCGGTGCCTACTACGTCGAGGCGCTGGGCGGCTACTACCTCGACGGCGACGAACCTCCCGGTCGTTGGCGAGGCGTGGGCGCCGAGCAGCTCGGCCTGAGCGGCGACGTCCACGACGACGCCTTCCTGCGGGTCATGGCCGGCCTCGACCCGAACCAGCCCTACGAGATGCCCCTCGGCCGGAACTACGGCGAGGGGTCGGTGCGGGGCTTCGACGTGACCGCCTCGGCGCCGAAGACATCACATGCTCGTAGCCGTCAAGCGGCGGGCGCCTCCGAGTCGGGGGATCTATTCGGCCATGCTCGTTGCTCGTCGTAGAGCTGGCCGTTGCTGAGGCAGCCGTCGAGGATGCCGACGAGCTTGTTCGCGAGGGCCCGGCTGGCTTGGTTGTGGCTCTGGCCCCGTGCGCGGCGTTCGTCGTAGTACGCCCGTGCTCCGGACGATGTGTTGAGCGCATTGAACGCCCACCAGTGGCACGCCGCTGCGAGGCGTCGGTTGCGGCCGACGCGAGCTAGCACAGCGTGGCTCCTGCCTGATGCCCGCGTGATCGGCGATGTGCCGGCGTAGTTCCGTCTCGCCTTGGCGTCGGCGTAGCGGGTGGGGTCATCGCCGAACTCGCCGAGCACGCGGGCGCTCAGCACTGTCGCAAGGCCGGGCAGGCTGCGGATGATCTCAGCGTTCGGGTGTTGCTCGAAGTGTGTCTCGAGGGCGGCATCCAATGCTTCGATCTGCTGGCCCATGGTCGCGATGGTTGCGACGAGAGCGGCGACCACAGCAGCGGACGCCTCGACGATCTCGGGCGGCGCTTCGAGGTGATCGCTGCGGAGGGCAGTGACGATCTCGCCGGCCCTGACACCGGCGCTGCGTTGGCGGCCCCCAGCACGCAATGCGGCGGCGACCCGCTTCGGGGTCATCTTGGACCCTGCGGCCGGCGACGCCGCTACCGCCAGCACCGACAGTGCGTCGGTGCTGGTCAGGTCGTCGAACGCGGCCATGGCCGCCGGGTAGAACTCGCGGAGCAGAGCCCGCAGCCGACGGGCTTCGCGCTGACGTGACCAGATCATGTTCTGATGAGCACGCGCCAGGATCTTGATTCCTTCTGCGAGTGCGCTGTCGCCGGCGACGACGCGGTGGTGCTGGCGGTCGGTGCGAACGATCGATGCGAGCATCGCAGCATCTCCTGGGTCGGACTTCGCACCCGAGGGGCTGTGCCGCTCCCGGTAACGGCTGGCTGCGAACGGGTTGATCGCGTGCACCTCGTACCCCGCAGCGACGAGCGCCTGAACCCACAACCCCCGATCGGTCTCTATACCGACCACGACCTCGCCGGCATCACGGCCGTGTTCAGCGATGAGCCGGTGCAACGCCGCCAAGCCATCGACTCCCTCGGGTAGCCGACCCCGCGCCAGGCACTTCCCGTCTTCGTCCTGCAGCTCGACATCATGGTGAGCTTCGGACCAGTCATCACCTACGAAGATCATCTGCACCTCGTCTCATCGGGATCGGGTCGTGTCGAGCCAGAAGAGACCGGCGGCGGACTACTGGAAGTGCTCGCGGCACGCCATCACATGAGCCGTTCCAACCTCTCCGCTCATCGACAGGGGCACTCTCTTGGGTAAGAGCTCAGCGGCTCGGTCAGTGTCGTGTGCTCACCCATCGACGGCTCCACCACAGCCCAACCCATCAGGCAGACCGCAGTGGTGGACCCCCAGTAGTCGGTGTCGACGCTGTTCGCCCTCGGCGACGGCACCGTTCGGGCCCACGTGCTCGGCAGCCACGACGCCGCCGTCGCGACGGTGGCGGACTGGATCGAGGCCCACGCCCACACCCGCTACCGCATCGACGGCGAGGTGGCGGTGGTCGACGCCGACGGGATCATCACCGCCGCGTTCCGCCAACACACCTCCCGGGCCGGCGACCCGCAGCTGCACACCCACCTGGTGGTAGCCAACCGGGTCCGCTCCCCCGACGGCCGGTGGCTGGCCCTCGACGCCCGCACCCTCAAGCTCGACCAACGGACCCTGTCGGCGGTCTACCACGCCACCCTCCGGGTTGAGCTGACCCGCCGCCTCGGGGTGGCCTGGGGGCCCGTCGTCAACGGCATCGCCGACATCGCCGGTGTCCCCGACGACGTGCTGGTCGAGTTCTCGTCCCGGACCGGGGACATTGCCCACCGCCTAGACGTGAAGCGGGAGCGGTTCGTCGACACGTTCGGCCGGGAGCCGACGCCCCGGGAGCGGTGGCGGCTCGAACGCGAGGCCGTCCTTGACAGCCGCCCCGCCAAGAAGGCCGCCGTCGGCGACCTGCGGACCGAGTGGGTGGCCCGCGTCGCCGGCCTCGGCGTCGACCATCGCCTGATGGTCGATGACGCCATGCTGCGGACAGCGCCCCGGCCGCTGGGCGGCCGGGCCGTCGAGCGGGCCGCCAACGACGCCATCGCTGCGCTGTCGGAGCGGCAGTCGACGTGGCGGCCGGCCGAGCTGACCCGGGAGATCGCCGCCGCCCTGCCCACCGACGCCCACCTCCCCGCCGACCGCATGGCCGCCGTCCTCGACTGGGCCACCCGCACCTCCACCGAACGGCTCTGCGTCGACATCTCCCGGCCCGTCCCCGACGGCGCACCGCTGCGACGGGACGGTCGGCCCGTTACCGAATCGGCCGCCGACCGTGCGCTCACCACCCGTGCCATCCTCGACCAGGAAGCCCGGCTGATCGCCTGGGCCGAACGCCGCCGCGCCCGCACCCCCGCACCGTCGGCGACCGCAGCCGACTGGTCACCAGTGCCGCTGACCGTCCCCCAGGCCGAGACGGCCGGCGCCGTGGCCGGCCACGCCGACCTCGTCATGGTGGTGGGGCCGGCCGGTACCGGCAAGACCACCGCCCTGACCCCCGCCGTCGACCAGCTCCGAGCCGACGGGCGGACCGTGTTCGGTGTCGCCCCCTCGGCGGCGGCGGCCGAAGTGCTCGCCACCGAGACCGGCATCCGGGCTGACACCCTCGACAAGCTCCTGGCCGAGCACCGCCGGAACCGGCCACCGGAACTCGCCTACGACCTCCCGGCGGGGGCCACCGTGATCGTGGACGAGGCGGCAATGGTGCCCACCGACCGCCTCGCCGCCCTCGCCGAGCTGGCCGACGAGCGCGCCTGGCGGGTGGTGCTGGTCGGGGACCCGTTGCAGTTCTCCGCCGTGGGACGGTCCGGCATGTTCGGCCTCCTCACCGACACCCACGGCGCCATCGAGCTCGACCGGATCCACCGCTTCGCCCACCCCTGGGAACGGGCCGCCTCGCCCCGGCTCCGGGCCGGCGACCCGACCGTCGCCGAGGAGTACGAGGCCCACGGCCGCCTCCACGGCGGCACGTTGACCGGCGTCCACCGGCAGGCCATCGAAGCTTGGTGGGCCGCCCGCCAGGCCGGCGAGACCGTGCTGCTGGCCGCACCCACCAACGACGCCGTCGCCCACCTCAACGCCCTGGCCCAGCTCCGCCGGCTCGACACCGGACAGCTCGGCCGCAACGGCCCCCACCTCACGGTGGGCTGCCAGCGGCTCTACCTGGGCGACGAGATCGTCACCCGGCGCAACCACCGGGTGGTGCGTAGCGACCGGGGCCAGATGATCCGTAACCGGGACCGTTGGACCGTCGCCGCCATCCACCCGGACGCGAGCCTGACCGCCACCCGCCCTTCCGGCACCGTGCGCCTGCCCGCTCACTATGTCGCCGAGCACGTCGAGCTGGGCTACGCCACCACCAGCCACGCCACCCAGGGCCGCACCGTCGACCGGGCCATCCTCGTGCTCGATACCCCCACCGACGTCCGGGGCCTCTACGTGCCCCTCACCCGAGGTCGGCTGTCCAACGACGCCTACATCGCCACCGCCGGCGAGGAGACGGCGCTCGACGTGTTCGCCGAGGCCATCACCCGCAGCTGGATCGACCATCCCGCCCACGTCCGCCGGGCCGAACTCGCCGCCCACGATGTCACACCCGGAACCCTCCCACCAGACGAGCTGCGCCGACTCCTCGGCGAACACGCCCGCATCACCGACGGGCTCGCCCGGCTCGACGCCGATCTCGAGCACCTGCCCCGCCAGCTCGACCAGGCCGGTCGACGGCGCCAGCAGCTGACCGACGAACTGGCACAGCTCCACGAACGGCTCCGGACCGCCACCGAGAGCCTCGACCGCTACGACCGGCCTCTTCGCCGCCGCCGGCACCGCGGCGAGATCGCAGCCGCCCGACACGCCATCGGCCACCTGCCCCAGGAGATCGCCAACTTCGAGGCCACCCTGGAGCAGGTCGCTGCGTCGGTGCCCGCCCTCCGCCGGCAGCTCGACGAGGCGCAGCAGCTCGACCGTCGGCGGGGCGACGCCGAGACCCAGCTGGCCGACGTCGACGCCCGCCTCGCCGACGATCGACGGCTCACGGCGAGCCGCCAGAGGGCTGCGAGCGAGCGGAGCGAACCCATCCACGCCACAGCCCCGCCGCCCCGGCGGCGCAGCCGGAGCCGGTGAGCGGTCAGCCCTTCCGAGGCGAGGTGCCGATGCGCTCGATTACCGCTGCGGTGCTGGCCGGCATGGCGTGGGCGTAGGTGCGCATCAGCATGTCGGGGCTGTGGCCCAGGATGTCGGCGATGGCGCGCATCTCGCCCACGTCGCGGGCCTGGGCCACCATCAGCGTCGCCGCCGTGTGCCGCAGACCGTGTGACGTTAACTTCGGCACGCCCGCCTTGGCTACCAGGCCGGCCAGGATCTTGTCGTAGTTGCGGGGCACCACCGGCGTCCCCACCCGGGTCGAGACCATCAGGTCGTGGTGCTGCCAACGCTCGCCGGAGACCAGGCGCTCCTCGGCCTGCTCCCGCCGGCGCCGGCGCAGCATCGCCAGCGTCTCGGCATCGAGGGGCACCCGCCGCCGTGACCGCTCCGTCTTGCCCAGGCTCCACGCCACCCCACCGTCGACGGCCACCAGCCCCTCGTCGACCCGCAGCGTTGCCGCCTCGACGTCGAGGTCGTCCCAGCGCAGCGCCAGGATCTCGCTGCGCCGGAACCCCCACAGCACGCCCAGCCGGAACGCCACCGCCAACCGGTGCCGGTCCGACACCTCCAGGAACCGGGCCACCTGGCCGGTGTCCCAGGTCTCGACGTCTCGCACCTTGGCCGGCTTGGCGACCGTCCGGGGCAACGGCACCCGGGCCGCCGGCGACCGGGGGATCAGCCCCTCCTCCACCGCATCGGCCAACGCCGCCTTCAGCACCGTCCGACAGATCTGCACGCTCCGCTTCGACAACCGCCCCCCGGCGGCCAGGCCCTCCAACCAGGCCCCTACGTCCTCACGGTCCAGCCGGGCCAGCGGCACCGCGCCCAGGCCGGCCTCGATGTGGGGTACCGCCCAGGCGTAGCCCTCGCGGCCCTTCACCGAGATGTCGGTCCGCCCCTCCACCCAGCGCCGCACCAGCCAGCCCACCGTGCCCCGCTCCGTCGACGCCGCCTCGGCCCGCAGATCACGAGCGGCTCGCAGCGCCGACCGCTGCGACGCATAGGTCCCGAGCTGCCGGGGCCGGTGCTTCCCCGTCGACGTGTCGATCCCGTCGACCCGCACCACCCACTTGTCCCGCTGCCGACGCACCGTCGGCTGCCCCGTCGCCTTCCACCCCATCGGTACCCCTCGTCGACACCAGGGCGGCTCGCGGCGCCGCCGACTGATACATCCCTGATATATCGCCATCAAGGATGCGAGGACCGAACCGTATCACCCCAGGTCAGACCGGGTGGAGCTGACGGGATTCGAACCCGTGACCCCCTGCTTGCAAAGCAGGTGCTCTGCCAGCTGAGCTACAGCCCCGGCGCAGCAGTCGAGCGTATCGGGCCCGGTCGACCCGGGACCATGAGTCCGTAGCCTCCCGCCGTGGCCGTCCTGCTGGCGCTCGGGTCGGCGGCCGTGTTCGGGGGAGCCGACTTCTGCGGAGGGCTGGCCAGCCGGCGGGTGAGGGTCGTGGCGGTGCTGATGGTCTCCCAGGTCGTCGGCCTGGGCGTCGTGGCGGTGGCGGCCCCGGCGCTGGGCGGGACGGTCACGGCCCGGGACCTCGGGCTGGGGGCGGTGGCGGGCACGTTCGGGCTGGCCGGCGTGGCGCTCCTCTACCGGGGGTTGGCCGTCGGGCCCATGGGCGTGGTGGCGCCGATCACGGCGGTCATCAGCGCGGCGGTCCCGGTGGCCGTCGGCCTGGTGGCGGGGGAGCGGCCGTCGCCGTTGGCCCTCGCCGGGGTGGGCGCCGCCCTGGCGGCGGTCGTGCTCGTGGCCCGGGTGCCGGCTGCGTCGTCGCATCGCATCGACCCCGCCGGCGTGGCGCTGGCCCTGGGCGCAGGAGCGGGGTTCGGCATCCTGTTCAGCGTGCTCGACGCCACGTCCGACGACGCCGGGGTATGGCCGCTGCTCGGCGCCCGCGCCGCCACGGCGCCGCTGGTCGTGGCGGCCGGTCTCGCCGCCGGGGTCCGCTGGCGACGCACCGACGGCAGCGTCGTGCTCGCCGCCGTGGCCGGGCTGGGCGACATGGCCGGCAACGTCCTGTTCCTCCTGGCGCTGCGTCACGGTCTGCTAACGCTGGTGGCAGTCATCACCGGGCTGTACCCGGCCAGCACGATCGTCCTCGCCCGGTTCGTCCTGGGGGAGCGGATGGCCGGGACGCAGCGGGCCGGCCTGGCGCTGGCGGCCGGCGCCGTCACGCTCATGGCGGTCGGATGAGCCTGCCCGCCCACTGGACGGCAGCCGTCAGCGGGCTGGCCGCCGCGCCTGCCGCCGCCGAGCGGGACGCCCTCGTCGCGGCGTGGTCCGAGCCCCACCGCCGCTACCACGACCGGGCCCACCTGGCCGCCGTGCTGGCCGAGATCGAGCGTCTCGCCACCGCCGAGGGGCTCGACGCAGCCGAGGCCCGCATCGCCAGGCTGGCCGGATGGTGGCACGACGCCGTGTACCGACCCGGCTCCGACGACGAGGCCGACTCTGCGGCGTGGGCCGAGCGGGCCATCACGGCGTGGGGTGAGCCCGATCTCGCCGGTGCCGTGGCCCGGGCCGTCCTCGCCACCCGGGACCACCAGGCCACCCGGCCGGCCGAGGCCGTCCTGGTCGACGCCGACCTGGCCGTGCTGGCCGGCCCCCCCGACGCCTACGAGCGCTACCGGTCGGCCACCCGGGCCGAGTACGCCCACGTCCCCGACGACGCCTGGCGCTCCGGTCGCGCCGCCGTCCTCCGCCGCCTCCTCGACCGAGCCCGGCTGTTCCACACGCCGACCGGCGCCGCCCGGGAGGACGCCGCCCGGGCCAACCTCGCCGCCGAGCTGGCCGCCCTGTAGCGGGAGACTCAGCCGCCCCCGAAGCAGCCGAAGGCCAGCGACGTGGCCAGCCCAATCGGATCGGCCCTGTCGACGGACCGCCGCGCCCGCCACAGCGCCTCCGCCGTCGGGCACCCGTCGATCAGGGCTGCGTGGAGGTCGACGAGCAGCGCCGAGCCGTCGAGGTCGGGCACGGGGATGGTGGCGGCCACGACGGCCCGGGCGCCCCGCTGGAGCAGGGCGGTCAGGAAGCCGAGCCCCTCGGCGCCCGAGTCCTCACCCCCGAGGAGGCCGGCGTCGCAGGCGGCCAGGATCACGATGTCGGCCAGCTCGTCGACCTGCTCCAGGTCGTGCACCGAGAACGGCCCGTCGGCCAGGTGCAGGCCCGAGAACATGGGCGCGTCGGACCGGACCGAGCCGTGACAGGCGAGGTGGGCGACGCCGACCCGGCCGATGTCGGCGGCCACCCCGGCGCAGGTGGCGTCCGGACCCGCCCGCACCAGCGCCCCCGGGCGCCGGGCGGCGACGGCGTCGACCTCGCGCGCCGCGCCGGGCAGACCCGGGCCGGCCACCAGCAGCGTGCCGACGTCGGCGCCGCCGGGTGCCGCCGACGGGCCCCGCGTGTCGAGCCACGTCCGCACGGACGGCACGACCCGCACCGGCCGGTCCGCCGCCGACGCCAGCGCCCCGTAGGGGACTCCGGTCAGGCCGCCGGCCGGGACGACGACCAGGTCTCCGGAGCCGCCGTCACCCCGCAGGACCGGCGCCACCAGCGCGCCGTCGAGGCGGGCCAGCGCCGCGGCCGCCGTGGTGGCGGTGGCGGCCGGGTCCGCCCCGGTCACGAGCCGGCGGGCGGCGAAGGCGAGCCCCCGGGCCGCCGCCCGCACCGGTGCCACCGGGCCGAGCCCGAACCTCCGCACCCGACCGTCGCCCACCCGCACGGCCGTCAGCTCACCCCGGACGACCCCGTAGGAGACGAGGGTGTCGTCGCCCGTGCCGGCCGCGAGGGCGTCGACGTCGAGGCGCCAGCGCCCCCGGGACCCGGCGCCGTCGGTCCAGGCCCGCCGCCTCACCCGGTCCTCCAGGCGCCGGACCCTGATCAGCCGGTCGCCGTCGTCCCCCTCGGGCGCAGCCGACGCCTCGGCCCGCAGCGCAGCGAGATCGGCGGCCAGCTCGGGCCGCCGGGACCCGGGCTCGGTGGCGACCTGCCCGAGAGCGCGACCCGCCTCCAGCCAGCGCAGCAGCCGCCGACCCCGGCACCCGGCCGGCAGCGTCTCCAGGGCCAGCTCCCACAGCGCCTCGCCGTGGCTCGACAGCCGGGCCCGCAGCTCGACGGAGGCGACGCCGTCGCGGTGGCCGTCGAGGTCGTCGAGTCCGGCCCGGCAGGCCCGGAGCCGCCCCGGCCCCTCGGCGGCCAGCGCCCGGGCGAGGTGGCCGGACGCCCGCAGCAGGACGGGCCCGTCGGCCGACAGGTCGGCGGCCCGACCCCAGTCCTCCCGGGCCCCGGCCCGGTCGCCGGCGGCCTCGGCCAGGCGACCGGCCAGCAGCCATGCGGCCACGGCCCGCTCCCGCTCGTCGCGCTCCGCCAGCAGCACTGCCGCCCGTCGCACGGCCCCCCCGTCGGCTCCGTCAGCGTGGGCGGCGGCGGCGGCGACGACAGCGGCCGCCTCCCCCACGGACCGGCCCTGCGCAGCGTAGGTGTGGCGGGCCACCTCGGCGGCGTCCCGGGCCCGGGCCGGATCGCCGGCCCGGTGCGCCGCCTCGGCGAGCCGCAGGGCCGCGTCGGCCCGCAGCAGGGCGGCCCCCGGAGCGGCAAGGTCGTCGACGACGGCGGCCAGCCGGGCGGCGGCCTCGGGCCAGAGGCCGGCGGCCGAGAACGCCGCCACCTGTTCCAGGCGGAACTCGACGAGCGGCATCCCGGCCCGCACGGCGAGATCCTCGGCCCGCTCGTAGTGGGCCGCCGCTGATCCGAGCCGTCCCCGCGCCACGGCCACGGACCCCAGGTTCTGCGTGGCGATGGCTCCGAAGGCGGTGCTGTAGCCCGCCGCGGCCGCCACCGCCTCCCCGAACGCCGCCGCCGCCTCGTCGAGCCGCCCGGCGCCGGACTGCAGCTCACCCAGGTTGTTGGCCGCCTTGATCCGGATGTCGGTCTCACCCGGCCCGGCCCGTGAGAGGGCCTCACCGTAGGCGGCCACGGCCCGGTCCGTCCGACCCGCCTTCTGGGCCACGAGCCCCTGGGCGAAGACCAGCTCGGCCGGACGGTCGGGGGCGAAGGCACGTCCGGCGTCGGCGACGGCCCGCCCCGCGCCCGCCAGGTCCCCGAGCTCGAGCAGCACCGCCGAGCGCGTCACCATCACCTCGCCCCGGAGCCCGTCGAGTCGCGACACCGCCGCCACCCCGGCCGCACGCTCCAGCAGGTCGAGGGCGCCCTCGTGGTCGTACAGCTCACGGGCCGCCCACGCCGCCGACCGCAGCGCCACCACCTCGGCCTCGGCCACCCCGGCGGCAGCGGCCTCGTCGGCCAGAGCCTCGGCCCGCCGTCTGCCCTCGCCCGGACGGTCGACCACGAGCCGCCTCAACGCGTCGGCGCGTATCAGCAGCCCGTCCCGTTGCTCGGGTGGGGTGACGGTGGCGTTCCCCCGGCCCCCCGTCGCCACGTGGACCACACTAGTGGCGCGATCCCGACGCCCAGGAGTGACGATGCCCGAGCACGAGCAGAACGAGTCGAACGGCTGCGAGGAGGCCCTGATCGGGGCGCGCCAGTCGGCCCGCCTGCGGGAGGCGTCCCTCGACCCGGCGGCGGCGACCCGCACCATCCGCTGGCTTCTGGACCGCCATCGCGAGCCCCTCGCCGACGACCCGCAGGACGTGGCGCTGGCGGCCGTGGTGCCACCGGGCGGGACGGTGCTCGACGCCGTGCTGGTCGTCCGCCAGGAGCTGCTGGTGTGGCGCAAGGACGTCGACGACGCGCTGGCCGTGCTGCGGGCGGCCGGGATCGACGCCGGCGCCGGTCGCGAGGTGGTCCGACGGGTGCAGGTCATCGACCTCGCCCGGGGCGACGACGCCGACACGGTGGTGGCCGGCGTCGGCGCCCTGCGGGCCGCCGGCATCAGGGCGAGCGCCAACCACGTGACTCCCGCCAACCCGATCACCATGAAGGCGGTGGCCCCGCCCCAGCCCGCTCCGACGCCGCTGCCGACCCGCACCGAGAGGGGCGCCGGTGAGGGGGTGCGGGTGCACGTCATCGACAACGGCATCGACGACGCCCTGGCCCGCCGCCAGGACGGCTGGCTCGACGGCGTCGTCGGCGAGCAGGATCCGACCGCCAGCGGCCTCGACCCCGCCACCGAGCTGGTCGACGGCACCGGTCACGGGACGGCCGTGGCCGGCGTCGTCCGCCTGGCCGCTCCCGGCGTCGAGCTCTTCGTGCACCGGGCCCTCACCTCCGACGGCATCGGCAGCGAGGTGAACGTGGCCGAGGCCATCCTCGACGCCCACGAGGCCGGCGCCCGCATCATCAACCTCTCCCTGGGCGGGCCCAGCCTGCACGGCGAGGCACCGCTCGCCCTGGAGGACGCCCTCGACCACATCCCCCCGGACGTGATCGTGGTGGCGTCGGCCGGCAACGAGGGCGTCGACCGGCTGACGTGGCCGGCCGCCTTCAAGCGGGTGGTGGCGGTGGCCGCCCTCGACGACGACGGGTCCCCGGCGCCCTACTCCAACCGTGGCCACTGGGTCGACTTCTCGATCCGGGGTACGGGGGTGACCACGACCTACGTGCACGGCACGACCTCGGCCGACGACGTGTTCGACGGATCCGACCCCGACGCGGTGTGGACGGGGACCTCGTTCGCCGCGCCTCGCGTAGCCGGCCTCCTGGCGGCCCGGATCGGCGAGGGGATGACCGCCTCCGAGGCGCTGACCGATCTCCGGGAGCAGGGCCGGTTGCTGGAGGACTTCGGCGTGGCGTTGCGGTCGTGAGCACGAGGCCGACGTGGCATGCGCAGCAGCCGATCGCCGCACGACGAGGCCGACCGGTGAGCACCGAGGCCGACGTGGCATGTGCGGAGCCGATCGCCGACGAGACGAGGCCGACCGGTGAGCACCGAGGCCGACGTGGCGTGCGCAGCAGCCGATCGCCGACGAGACGAGGCCGACCGGTGAGCACCGAGGCCGACGTGGCGTGCGCAGCAGCCGATCGCCGACGAGACGAGGCCGACCAATGAGCACCGAGGCCGACGTGGCGTGCGCGGCAGCCGATCGCCGACACGACGAGGCCGACCGGTGAGCACCGAGGCCGACGTGGCGTGCGCAGCAGCCGATCGCCGACACGACGAGGCCGACCAGTGAGCACCGAGGCTGACGTGGCACTCCGCACCCGGGACCGTCCTAAGGTCCCGGCCGTGCTCGACCCCTCCACCGCCGACCTCGTGGCGGCCGCCGCCGGGGGTGACCGGTCGGCGTGGGAGCAGCTGGTCGAGCGCTACGAGCGGCTGGTCTTCTCGGTGGCCCGCTCGTTCCGCCTCTCGACGGCCGACGCCGCCGACGTCTCCCAGACGGTGTGGCTGCGCTTCGCCGAGCACCTCGACCGGCTCTCGGACCCGGAGCGGGCCGGCTCGTGGCTGGCCACGACCACCCGACGGGAGTGCCTCCGGTTGCTCAAGCGCTCCGACCGGGTCGTGCTGTCCGACGACCTCGATCAGACCGTCGACCTCGCCGCCGACGTCGACGAGCGGGTGCTGCGGGCCGAGCGTCAGGACGCCGTGCGCTCCGCCCTGGCCCGCATCCCCGAGCGCTGCCAGCGTCTCCTCGGCCTCCTCGTGGCCGACGAGCGCCCGTCGTACCGCTCCATCTCGGCCGAGCTCGACCTGCCGGTGGGCAGCATCGGCCCGACCCGGGCCCGCTGTCTCGACCACCTGCGTCGGGAGATGGGCACCTTCCTCGAGACCGACCTCCCGACCGGAGACCTGCGATGAGCGACCGACGTGACCGTGCCGACGAGGGGGGGCCCGCCGACGCCGGCGACGACCTGCTCCTGGCCGAGGTGCGCGACGCCCTGGCCGACCCCGACCCGATCCCGGCCGGGCTCGCCGCCGGCGCCCGTGACGCCTTCGACTGGCGCCGCATCGACGCCGTGCTGGCCGAGCTGAGCGCCGAGGAGTCCCTCGCCGGGGTGCGGAGCGGGAGCGACGCCGGGCTGACGTTCAGCGCCACCAGCCGGACCGTCGAGATCGACGCCCACCGCTCCGGTGGGGGCGTCATCCTGACGGGCCAGGTGCTCCCCGCTGCGCCGGGGGAGGTCCGCTGGGAGAGCCCGTCCGGACCGTCCGAGCCGATCCCCGTCGACGAGCTCGGCACGTTCGAGCTGCGGGACGCCCCCCCGGGTCCGCTGCGGGTGGTGATCGACTTCGAGGACGGGTCGCGCCTGCTGACCGACTGGGTGGTGGCCTGAGGCCATGCGCCTCGGGATCTCGCCGTTCGCCTCGGGCCGGGGCACCGTCGAGGAGCTGTGCCGTCTGGCCGTCGACGGCGGGCTCGACACGTTGTGGCTCGGGGACGGACTGCTGGCCAACGACGACTTCCCGGGCTGGGCCGGCGGCATGGAGTCGTTCTGCGAGCTGGCCTGGCTGGCGGGACGCTTCCCCGCGGCCCGCATCGGCATCAGCGCCGCCGTGCTCCCGCTGCGCGATGTCCATTGGACGGTGAAGCAGGTGTCGACGCTGGCCCACCTGGCCGGCGGCGGGTTCGTGTGCGCCGTGGCCCCCGGGTTCTGGCCGGCCGAGTCGGCCGCCCGGGGCGTGGACCACGACCGCCGGGGGGCCGACTTCGAGGCCCGCCTCGACGCCCTGCGGGCCGGGCTGGGGGGGCGCCCCCACCCGCTGCTGCCCGACGAGGGTCGCCTGGCGCCGGTGCCACCGACCGGCGGGGCGCCTCCGGTGTGGCTGGCCGGAGCCCGGGCCACGATGCGCCGGGCCGCCGCCCTCGGGTTGCCCTACCAGGGCTCGCGCCTGACGCCGGCCGACCTGGCCCCCCTCGCCGCCGAGTACCACGACCGGGGTGGCGTCGACCTGGCCATGCGGATCCGCCTCCAGGTGGGCGAGGCCGGCCGGGGTCGGCGGCTCGACTGGCACGCCGTGGAGGGTCCGCCCGCCGCGCTGGCCGAGGCCGTCGCCGCCTACGCCGACCTGGGCGTGGTCGACCTCTCGATCGTCCCCGGCCAGGACGACGTGTCGTCGCTGCGGACGCTGGAGGCGCTCGTCGGCGAGGTGGTGCCCGCACTCCGGCGCTGAGCCGGACGGCTCAGGTGGGGAGGTGGCGGGCGAGGAACCCGGTGGTGCGCTCCCAGGCGGCGGCGGCCGCCTCGGGGTTCGAGAACATCTCGTTCAGGTGGTTGTCGAAGGCGTGGCCGGCACCCTCCTGCAGCACGATCTCGACGTGGTCCATGCCCGCCGTGGCCTCCTGGATCTGCTCCACGTCGGACATGGGGAGGAACGGGTCGTCGGTGCCGAAGTGGAACAGCGTCGGGCAGGTCAGGCCGTCGACGGCGTCGAGGCTGCCGGCCACCATGGACCCGTAGTAGCTGACGACGGCGTCGGGGTCGAGGTGGGCGCCGGCCAGGTAGGCCATCGACCCACCGAAGCAGAAGCCGATCACGCCGACGGGCCCGTCGACGTCGTCGAGACCGCGCAGGTGGTCGAGCGCGGCGGCCAGGTCGGTCATGCCGGCGTTCCCGTCGAACTGCTGCATCTTGGTCATGGCCGGCTCCATGGCCTCGGGGCCGGACCCGTTGACCTCGAAGTCCTCCTCCAGCCGCCAGAACATCTGGGGGGCGAGCGTGACGTAGCCCAGCTCGGCGAGGCGGTCGGCCACGGCCCGCACGTAGTCGTTGACGCCGAAGATCTCCTGGATCAGCAGCAACCCGGGACCGCGGCCGTCGTCGGGGAGGGCCAGGTGGGCGGGCATGGACCCGCCGTCGGTGGGCACGTCCTCGGCACGGGTGGTGGTCACGGGCGCAGACGTTAGGCCGGCGGGGTCACCGCCAGCATCCGGTGGGCGGGGCCGGCTCGCCGTCGGCGGCGGCGAGGAGGGGTTCGAGGGCGTCGACGTCGAGGGCCCAGGCCCGGCCGGGCGTCCGCCGGCTGGCGGCGAACACCATCCCGCCCAGCACGCCGTCGGCCGTCACGAGCCCGGCGCCTGACCGGCCCGGTGCGACCTCGGCGGCCAGCTCGTAGCCCGACCGCCGGTGACGGCCGCGCCGGTAGATGTCGGTCGTGTTGATGCGGACCCGGCGGACGACCTCGAACGGGGTGGGGTCGTCGCCGACGGTGCCCCGCTCCCCGGCCCGCAGGTGTCCCCGTCGCCGCACCGGGACCACGCCCAGGTCGTCGGCCCGCAGCACGGCGGCGTCGAGGCCGGTGTCGATCTCGTCGACGACGGCGTCCACCCGCCGGCCGTCGCCGGCGACGACGGTCACGGCGTCGGATCCGGCCACGACGTGGGCGGCCGTCACCACCACGCCGGGGGCGACCACGATGCCGGAGCCGCCGTCCTCCACCGGGCCGCACCCGGCCGCCGCCACCGTCACCGCTCCCGGGACGGGCCCGTCGGCAGGATCGGCCCCGCAGGCCGCCACGGCCAGCACGGCGGCGAGGAGAGCCGTACCCCTCAGGTCGGTCTCGCCCGCGTGGCCTCGTGGGTGGTGTTCATCGTGGTGCGCAGGCCGAGCCCCATCACCACCCGGTTGATGTAGCAGTAGTAGGCGACGATGTTGTTGAGGTCGACGATCTCGAGGTCGCCCAGGCCGTGCTCACGGAGACGGTCGAGGTCGGCCTCGGCCATGGTCTGGGGGTACCGGGTCAGCTTGACGGCGTGGGCGCAGACGGCGTCGAGGCGGTCGTCGCCGGTGTCGGGGGCGGCCGGTTGGCGGGTCATGGCGTCGATCACGTCGGCTTCCACCCCGAGCGACTCCAGGGTCAGCCGGGCCCCGGAGGCGCAGTGGTCGGTGCCGTTCAGCGTGGACGTGACGAGGGCGGCGGCGGCCCGCTCGACCGGCGTCAGGGCCGACGGGCACCCGTCCACCACCCGGTAGAGGCGCAGCCGCTCCATGACGAGCTCGGGGTAGAGGCTGCCCAGCTGCGTGAACTCGGCCGGTCGGCCCAGGCCGGCCGCCTGCCATGCGTAGGCCTCGGCCAGGACGCCCTCGGCGTCGGCCGGATCGACCGTCTCGACCCACCCGTGCGTGCCCATGGCGCCAGTCTGGCAAGGTCGGCCGGTGCGCTACGGCCTCTGGTGCTTCCCCAGCCTCCCGGCGGCGGAGCTGGTCGCCTTCGTGGCCGAGGCCGAGGCGGCCGGTGTCGACGAGGTGTGGCTGGGTGACGAGGGCCCCGCGCCGGAGCCGTTCGCCGTCCTCGCCGCGGCGGCCGCCCGCACCAGCACCGTCCGCCTGGGGGTGGCCGTGACCAACCCCCACGTCCGCCCGGTCGGGGTCACGGCGGCCACGGCCCAGACCCTGGCCGAGCTGTCCGACGGCCGCTTCTCGCTCGGGGTCGGCGCCGGCGGGCACCTCTCCCTCGGCCCGTTCGGCCTGCGGGCGGCCCGCCCCGTCGAGGCCGTCGGGCGCCTGATCGACGCCTGCCGGGCGGCGGAGGCGGGCGAGCCCGGTGACGACTGGTCGCCCGGACCCTTCGCCGTGAGCGGTCACGCCGTCCCCCTGTTCGTCGGGGCGCGCCGGCCCCGCCTCAACCGACTCGCCTCGGAGCGGGCCGACGGTGTCTTCCTCGGCGGCATCCCACCCGACGGGTACGGGCGGGTGCTGGGGTGGGCCCGGTCCTGCCGCCCCGTCGACGCCGCTCTCTACCCCAGCCTGGCCGTGGGCGACGAGGCCGTCGACGCCCACCGCCCCCACATGGTGTTCAGCCTGCTGGCGGCGGGCGACGACGAGCTGGACCGCCTGGGCGTCGACCGGGCCGAGGCCGAGGCGGGAGCGACCGCCCTGGCCCAGGGCGACGAGGGGCCCGCCCGGCGGGTCTTGACCGACACCGTGCTCGCCGCCGTCCTGTGGACCGACCCGCCCGCCGTGGCCGGGGCCCGCCTCGCCGAGCTGGGCCGCCGCCACGACGCAGCCTCGGTCGGCGTCTCGCTCGTGCAGTCCGACCTCCGGGCCGCGCTGCCGGCAGTGGTGGAGACCCTGGCCGCGGCCCGGGCGGCGGGCCCATGAGCGGCGTCGTGGTCCACGTCCCGAACCCCGACCCGGCCACGGTGGCGGGCCTGGCGGCGTCGGCCGAGGAGGCGGGAGCGGCCTGGGTCGGGCTGGCCGACGCCTTCTGGTGGCGCGACGTGTGGATGCTCCTGGCCGAGGCGGCCCGGTCGACGGGCTCGATCGCCCTCGGACCGCTGTGCACGAACCCGTTCCTCCGCCACCCCTTCCACACCGTCGCCGCCACCGCCACGCTGCAGGACCTCGCCGGTCCCCGGGTCTTCGTCGGCCTGGCCGCCGGGGGCTCCGAGATCGGCGGCGCCGCCCGGGTGTCGCGTCGGGAGGCCCCCGAGCGGGTCGAGGCCCTGGCCGCCCTTCTCCGGTCGGTGGCGGCGGGGGCGCCCCTCGACGCCGCCAGCGGCCGCCGTCTCGACGTGGCCCTCGACCGGCCCGAGGTGGTGGTGGCGGCCCGGGGGGACCGGATGCTCGCCGCCGCCGGCCGCTGCGCCGATCGGGTGCTGCTGTGGGGCGTCCCCCGCTCCGACCTGGCGCGGACCGTCGGGGCGGTGCGGGCGGCGGCGTCGGGCCGGCCGGTGCGGCTCACGTGGGCGCCGCTCGTCGCCCACGACGACGCCGAGGTGGATCACGCCCGGACGGTGGCGGTCTACGCCGCGCTGAACTCGCGGCGCGCTCTGCGGGAGGGGTGGGGGCTCGACGACGCCACCCGGGCCGCGCTGCGGGGGGTCCTGGTGGCCGAGGGGGCGTCGGCGGCCGTCGACCTGGTGCCCGATGCGGCCCTCTGTGACCTCGTCCTCGACGACCCCGACCCGGCCACCGTGGCCGCCGCCGCCCGCCGCCTCGGCCTCGACGACGTGGCCGTGCCGGTGTTCGAGACGGGCGCAGTGTCTGATCGGGTGCGATGGGCGGCGGCCGTCGAGGACCTGCTGGCGTGAGCGGCCCCGCCTCGCTGCGGCTCTCGACCCGGGCCGCCCGCCGGATGGCGCTCGGGGCGCAGGGCTTCGCCGATCCCGCCCCCACCGGCCGGGTCGACGTCCGCCACCTCCGCCGGGCCCTCGGCCGGATGCAGGTCGTCCAGCTCGACTCCGTCCAGTACGTCACCCGCTCCCACGAGCTGACGTTCCTGGCCCGCCTCGGCCCCCACGACCGGGCTGCGCTGCACCGGTTCCTCTGGCGGTCGGGGGAGGTGGTCGAGGTGTGGTCCCACGAGGCGTCGGTGGTGGCGGCGGAGCTGGAGCCCCTGCACCGCTGGCGCCAGGCCGCCGCCCGGGAGGGAGAGACGTGGCGCAGCTTCCACCGGATCGCCACCGAGCATCCCGGCTACGTCGGGTCGGTGCTGGCCGAGGTGACCGAGCGGGGACCGCTGCGGGCCGGCGAGCTGTCGGACCCCCGTCGGAGGACGGGGGAGTGGTGGGCCAACCGCAGCGTCGGCAAGCTGGCCCTGGAGTGGCTGTTCGCGACCGGTGAGCTGGCCGCGGTGCGCAACGAGCGCTTCGAGCGCTGCTACGACCGGCCCGACCGCCTCCTCCCGCCCGAGGTGCGCCGGGCGCCGACCCCCGACCCCGACGACGCCCGCCGGTCGCTGCTGGAGCGGGCCGGGCGGGCCCTGGGGGTGGCCACGCTGGCCGACCTGGCCGACTACTTCCGCATCCGGGTGCCGGTGGCCCGGCCGTTGGTGGCCGACCTGGTCGAGGACGGCCGGCTGCTGCCCGCCGCCGTCGAGGGCTGGGACGAGCCCGCCGTCGTGCACCCCGACGCAGCCCGGCCCCGCCGCATCGGCCGCACGGCGCTCCTGTCGCCGTTCGACCCGGTGGTCTGGTCCCGCCCCCGTGCGGAGCGGCTGTTCGGGTTCCGCTACCGCATCGAGATCTACGTGCCGGCCGCCCGCCGGGAGTACGGCTACTACGTGCTCCCGGTCCTGACCGGCGGGGACCTCGTCGGTCGGGTCGACGCCCGCTCCGACCGGGCGGCGTCGGTGCTGCGGGTGCGGGCGGCATGGTCGGAGACCGGGGCCGACGCGGGGGCGGTGGCGGCGGCGCTGGCGCCGGCGTTGTCCGACCTGGCGAGGCACCTGGGGTTGGGCGGGGTGGTGGTCGGGGCGGACGGGTCCGGCGGGCGGCGACCCGTCGAGGGGTTGCTGGCGGCGGCGCTGGGGTAACCGATCGTCGGTCCGGTGGGTCGTATGGGGTCTTGGGTCGGCTCCAGTCCCCCGCCGGCCCCTGATCCGAGGAGTCCGATGCTGTCATCCATCCTGGTCGGCGCGGTGGTGGGCGTCGCCCTCGCCGCCCTGGTGTCCAACCTGGCCACGACCATCTACCTGCACCGCTTCCTCGCCCACAAGGCCGTCGACCTGGCCGCCCCGGTACGGGGCGTGCTGCGGGTGGTCCTGTGGCTGACCACCGGCATCCGCCGGTCGCAGTGGGTGGCCGTGCACCGCCGCCACCACGTGCGCGTCGACGAGCCGGCCGACCCGCACTCGCCCATCCACCACGGCATGTGGGGCGTCGTGCTCGGCAACGTCGTCCTCTACCGCCGGGCCGCCGCCGAGGACGACACCCGGCAGTACCTGCGCGACGGCGACCACGACCGGTGGGACGCCTGGCTCCTCGACCGGGCCGTCGTCGGCATGGCCGTCGGCTACCTCCTCCTGGTGCTCGCCCTCGGGTTCGTGGCCGGGTCGGTGGCCTGGGTCGTGCACGGCGTCACCTACCTCTTCCTCAGCGGGGCGGTGAACGGTTTCGCCCACGCCCTCGGCCGCCAGCCCCACGACAACAGCGCCACCAACCTGCGGTGGCTGGCCCTCCTCACCGCCGGCGAGGGCATGCACAACAACCACCACGCCCGCCCCTCCCACTGGCGGTTCGGGCCGCCCCACCTCGATCTCGGCGGCGCCGTGCTCACGGTGCTGGGCTGGGTGGGGTTGTCGTCGCCCCGGGAGGTCGACCGCCTGGCCGGGGTGCGCCAGGCCGCCTGACGCGGGCGCCCGGGCCGTGCGAGCCGGGCGGTGCGTCCGGCGGTCAGGGCGGGCCGTGACCAGGGCGTCCCGGGAGCGTGTCACACCCCCCGTCTAGGGTGCTCCCCATCGGAGATCACGGGGTCTCCCCTCTGCCCTCGGAGGCTCCCGTGCACCTGCTCGTCCCCCCCGCCCACCGCGTCCCGACCGTCGGCTGCGTCGCCGACGTGGCCGCGCTCCTGGTCATCCTCGACGCCCTCGTCTCGGCCGGTTCGATGGTCGTGCTCCACGTCGACGGGGCCGGCGCGCTGCGCTGCCTCGTCACCCTCGACGACCTCGGTCCCGACGACCTCACCGCCGACCCCGGCCTGGTGTTCCGCACCGCCAGCGCCAGCGGCGCCGAGCGCCTCTGGCTGGTCACGGTGGGGCGGTCGGCCCCCGGCGACGACGACGCCGACCGTCTCGACGCGCTCCGCCGGGCCGGTCGGGCCCGGGGGGTCCCCGTGGTCGACTGGGTCCTCACCGCCGCCGACGGGACCTCGAGCGTCGCCGCCTATGCGGCCACCCGCACGAGGAGGGCGTCACCCTGACCGCCACCGCCGCACAGCGCGGCCGCGCCCAGCCCGCCCCCCCGGCGTCGCAGCTCGTTGACCAGGGTGAGGGCCAGCCGGTTCCCCGACATGCCGATCGGATGGCCGAGAGCGATGGCCCCGCCGTTGACGTTGACGATGTCGTCGGTGACCCCGAGGTCGTCCATGGCCGCCGCCGCCACCGCCGCGAACGCCTCGTTCATCTCGTAGAGGTCGATGTCGGCCCGGTCGATCCCGGCCCGCTCGCACGCGGCCATGATCGCCCGCGACGGTTGTGTGAGCAGCGACGTGTCGGGCCCGGCCACCATGCCGTAGCCGACCACCTCGGCCAGGGGCTTGCAGCCCAGCTCGTCGGCGGCCGCCTTCGACATCATCACGAGGGCGCTGCCGGCGTCGCTGATCTGGGAGGCGTTGCCGGCCGTGATCGTCCCGTCGCCGACGAAGGCCGGGCGCAGGGCGCCGAGCGACTCGGGGGTCGTGCCCGGCCGCACGCCCTCGTCGGTGTCGACCACGATCGGGTCGCCCCTGCGCTGGGGCACCTCGACGGGGACGATCTCGTCGTCGAACAGCCCGTCCTTCTGCGCCTTGGCCGCCCGCTCATGGGAGGCGGCGGCCAGCTCGTCCTGGCGCGACCGGTCGATCGAGGCCGCCTCGGTGTACCGGTCGGTTCCCTCACCCATGAGGCAGGCGTCGAAGGCGCACCACAGCCCGTCCTGCACGATGGCGTCGAGCAGCTCGCCGTGGCCGTAGCGGTAACCGCCCCGGCCCTTCGGCATCAGGTAGGGGGCGTTGGTCATCGACTCCATGCCACCGGCCACCACCACGTCGGCGTCGCCGGCGGCGATCATCTGATCGGCCAGGTACACGGCGTTGAGCCCCGACAGGCACACCTTGTTGACGGTGTTGGCGGGAGTCGACATGGGGATGCCGGCGGCGGCGGCGGCCTGGCGGGCCGTGATCTGGCCCTGGGCGGCCTGCAGCACCTGCCCCATCACCACGTAGTCGACGCGGTCGGGCTCCACGCCGGCGCGCTCCAGCGCAGCCCTGATGGCCAGGCCCCCGAGATCCATGGCGCTGAACGACGACAACGCTCCCGACATCTTGCCGATGGGCGTGCGGGCCCCTCCGACGATCACCGAACCGGGCATGACCGACCTCCCTCGTGGCCTCCTGGGTCCCTCACCGTAGCGCGGGTTGGACCCCGCAAGTTACCGACGGGTAACATGCGGCTCCGACGACATCGACGAGCGACGACGAGGACACTGCCATGAGCGACGGGACCATCCAGCGGGTCGGCATCTGCGGGTCGGGGATCATGGGGGCGGGCATCCTCCAGGTGGCTGCGGCGAGCGGCTTCGACACCGTCCTGCGCTCCCGCAGCGCCGGCTCGGCCGAGGCGGCCCGGTCCCTCGTCGAGCGGGCGCTCGACAAGGCGGTGGCACGCGACCGACTGGGTGCCGACGAGCGCGACGCCACGCTGGCCCGCATCACCGTCACCGACGACCTGGCCGGTCTGGCCGACTGCGACCTGATCATCGAGTCGGTGGTCGAGGATCTGGCCGTCAAGCGGGGTCTCCTCGCCGACCTCGACGCCAAGGTGGCCGACCACACCATCCTGGCCACCAACACCTCGACCCTGCCGGTGGTCGAGCTGGCCGCGGCCACCCGCCGTCCCGACCGGGTGTGCGGCATCCACTTCTTCAACCCGGCGCCGGCCATGTCCCTCGTGGAGATCGTGCGACCGCTGACCGCCTCCGACGAGACGATGGCCGCCGCCACCGCCTTCGCCCTCGCCTGCGGGAAGGAGCCGGTGGCGGTGGCCGACGAGGCCGGGTTCGTCGTCAACGCCCTGCTGTTCCCCTACCTCAACCGGGCCGTCGGGCTGCTCGAGCGGGGCACCGCCGACCGCGACGGCATCGACACCGCCATGAAGGGCGGCTGCGGCTTCCCCATGGGCCCGCTGGAGCTGCTCGACCTGGTCGGCCTCGACACGTCGGTGGCGATCCTCGACGCCCTCCACGCCGCAGCGGGCGACACCGCCACGGTGGCCGCCCCGACCCTGCGCCGCCTGGTCGCCGCCGGTCGCCTGGGCCGCAAGACGGGCCAGGGCTTCTACACCTACTGACGGACTCAGCCCAGCCGGACGTGGTCGCCGGAGGCGACGACGTGCAGGTCGACGCCGGCCTGCAGGAGCGAGCGGGTGCGGTGCTCCCGGTCCTCCGACCACGACTCGGCCGACGGGACGAACGCCACGTTCCGCACGAGGCCGAACCCGGGCATGAACGCGCCGCCCCGGGGGTCGACCATCGGATCGCACACCACCCGGGCGGCGCCGCCCGACGCGACCACGACGGCGCCGGCGCGGTGGGCGCCGACGACGGCGTCCCACACCGCCGAGCGCTTCAGCACCGACTCCAGGTGCATCGACGACCCGTCGGTCAGGTAGACGAGGCGGGCCCCGGCGACGGCGTCGGCGAGCTCCTCGTCCTCGGCGTCGGACCGGGTCAGTACGGGCACGGCGCACACCCCTGCGCCCAGCTCGCCGAAGTGGGCCCGGGCGGCGTCCACGAAGCGGTCCGGCTGCTCGTAGGCGGCGGCGGTGGGCAGGATGGTCGCCTTTGAGGCGCCCGACTCGTCCAGCAGCGAGCGGTCGAGGTCCCGGTAGACGGGGGTGAACTCGGCCCCCCCGAGGAGGATGACGGGTCCGCCCATTGGTCGGGAAGGCTACGGGCTCGGTCCGCCCGCCCGGCGCATCCCGAGGGGGGACCCGACACACTGTGCCGGTGGCCGTCGACGAGCGGGAGCCCCCGGGCACACCCTGGCAGTTCCCCGACCCGCGCCAGGCCGACGACGACCTCGTCGGGCTGGGCGCCGACCTCGAACCGGGCACCATCCTGGCCGCCTACCGGGCCGGGTTGTTCCCCATGCCCTACGGGCGCACCGTCGGGTGGTGGTCACCTGACCCACGCGGCGTCATCCCCCTCGACGGCCTGCGGGTGAGCCGATCGCTCCGGCGCAGCCTGCGCCGGTACCAGGTCACGACCGACGCGGCCTTCGACGACGTCATCCGGGCCTGCGGCGATCCCCGCCGCCCCGACGGGTGGATCACCCGACCCGTCCGGCGGGCCTACACGCAGCTCCACCACCTCGGCTGGGCCCACTCGGTGGAGACCTGGGACGGGCCCCGTCTCGTCGGTGGCCTCTACGGCCTCGGCGTCGGGGGGCTCTTCGCGGGCGAGTCGATGTTCCACACCGCCACCGACGCCTCCAAGGTGGCGTTGGTGCACCTGCGCGACCACCTCGCCGCGGCCGGGGCCGCGCTGCTCGACGTCCAGTGGTGCACCCCCCACCTGGCCAGCCTCGGCGCTGTCGAGGTGCCCCGGACCGAGTACCTCGACCGGTTGCAGACCGCCCTCGGGGCGGGCTGCCCCCGCTGGCAACGTGACAGCCGACCGTCGCCGGAGCGACCATGGGCGTCATGAGCACCCACCGTGACCGGCCGTGGATGATGCGGACCTACTCCGGTCACTCGACGGCGGAGGCGTCCAACCGGCTCTACCGCGCCAACCTGGCCAAGGGCCAGACCGGGCTGTCGATCGCCTTCGACCTGCCGACCCAGACCGGCTACGACCCCGACCACCCGCTGGCCGAGGGCGAGGTGGGCAAGGTCGGCGTGCCCGACGTCCACCTCGGCCACCACGCCACCCTCCTCGACGGCATCCCCGTCGAGGACATGAACACCTCGATGACGATCAACGCCACGGCGGCGTGGCTGCTGTCGCTGCACGGCGCCCTGGCCGAGCAGCGGGGCGTCGACCTCGGCGTGCTGCGGGGCACCACCCAGAACGACATCGTGAAGGAGTACCTGAGCCGGGGCACCTACATCTTCCCGCCCGAGCCCAGCCGCCGCCTGATCGTGGACATGGTGGCGTTCTGCGCCGAGCGCATCCCGGCCTGGAACCCGATCAACGTGTGCAGCTACCACCTCCAGGAGGCGGGGGCCACGCCGGTGCAGGAGATCGCCTACGCCCTCGCCACCGCCGTCGGCGTGCTCGACGCCGTGCGCGACTCGGGCCAGGTCCACCCCGACCGGTTCCCGCAGGTCGTCGGGAGCATCTCCTTCTTCGTCAACGCCGGCATCCGCTTCGTCGACGAGACGTGCAAGCTGCGGGCCCTCACCGACATGTGGGACACCATCACCCGTGACCGCTACGGCGTCGGAGACCCGAAGCTGCGCCGCTTCCGCTACGGCGTGCAGGTCAACTCGCTCGGGTTGACCGAGGCCCAGCCCGAGAACAACGTCCAGCGGATCGTGCTGGAGATGCTGGGCGTCACGCTGTCGAAGCGGGCCCGGGCCCGGTCCATCCAGCTCCCGGCCTGGAACGAGGCCCTCGGTCTGCCCCGCCCCTGGGATCAGCAGTGGTCCCTGCGGATGCAGCAGGTGCTGGCCTTCGAGACCGACCTGCTCGAACACGACGACCTCTTCGACGGGTCCCACGTGGTCGAGGCCCGCACCAGGGAGCTGATCGAGGCGGCCCGGGCCGAGCTCGACGACGTGCTCTCCCTCGGCGGCGCCTTCGCCGCCATCGACCAGCTCAAGCAGCGGCTGGTGGCCTCCCACACGGAGCGGGTCCGTCGCATCGAGACCGGCGAGCAGGTGGTGGTCGGCCTCAACTCCTTCGTCGAGACGGCGCCCTCGCCGCTCGGGGGCGAGGGCTCGATCCTGAAGGTCGACCCCGCCGTCGAGCAGGCCATGATCGACGACGTGGTCGCCTGGCGGGCCGACCGCGACGCCGGGCCCTGGCGACGGGCCCTCGACGACCTCCGCCGGGCCGCCGAGGACGGCACCAACATCATGGCCCCCTCGATCGCTCTCGCCCACGCCCGTGGCACCACCGGCGAGTGGGCCGCGGCGCTGCGCGAGGTGTTCGGCGAGTACCGGGCCCCGACCGGGCTCGGGGGGAGCTCTCCCTCCGCGCCGGTGCTGCGCTCTGTGGCCGACAAGGCCAAGGCGCTGCCCGGGGGCCCGCCGCGGTTCCTCGTGGCCAAGCCCGGTCTCGACGGCCACTCCAACGGCGCCGAGCAGATCGCCGTGGCCGCCCGTGACGCGGGCATCGAGGTCATCTACGAGGGCATCCGCCTGACCCCCGAGCAGATCGTGGCCACCGCCGTCGACGAGGACCCCGACGTGATCGGCCTCTCGATCCTGTCGGGCAGCCACCTGACGCTGGTGCCGAGGGTCGTGGATCTGCTGGCGGCGGCGGGCGTGGACGCGCCCGTGGTGGTGGGCGGCATCATCCCCGACGACGACCGGGCCGTGCTCGAGGCGCGGGGCGTGGCGGCCGTCTTCACCCCCAAGGACTTCGAGCTGGGCGCCATCATGGCCGCCGTCGTCGACCTGGCCGCCGCCCACCGTCTCGCCGCCGCGTCGTGATCGCGGCAGACTGTGGGTGTGCGCACACGCATCGTGCTCGTGGTCTGTCTCGGTGTTGCCGGATGCGCGCTCGGGATCGGGGCCGTGCTGACCGATGTCGCCACCCTCGGTCTCGTAGCGGGCGTCGCCGCCCTGTCCACCGCCGGGCTGGCCATGACCCTGGTGCAGCCGGAGACCGAGACCGCCGCCGATGAGTCGCCCATCGACCTGCGCGACGACAGCACCGGCCTGTGGGGCCCCGCTGCGTTCGACCTCACCGTGACGACCCGCATCGCCGCCGGCCGGCGCCACCTGCGCCCGATCTCGGTGGCGGTGTTCGACGTGGTCGACCCTGACGACGCCATCGAGGACGTGATGGGCGACGTCGTGCGGTCCACCCTGCGCGACGCCGATCTCGCCTTCCGTCTCTCGAGCCAGCGTTTCGCGCTCGTCCTGGAGGACACCCCCGAGACCGGTGCGGTGTGGGCCGTCGAGCGGGTGCGCCGAGCCCTGGGCGACTGTGCCCCGACGGCGCTGCTGTGGGCCGGGATCGCCTGCTACCCCGCCCACGGGACCGAACCGCGCTCGGTGCGCCGCTGCGCCGAGACGGCCCTGTCCCACGCCCGTGAGTGGCCTCAGGCCCGCATCGAGGTCGCCGTCGCCGAGTAGCCGGCTCGGACGGCCGCGACTCCGCGGAGTCGCCCGGCGGTCAGTCGGGGGAGCCGTAGGTGACGACGGACTGGACGTCGACGATCTCGAAGTTCTCGACGGTGCCGCGGCGGGTGAGGACGACGGTTCCCGAGGCGGTGCCGAAGCTCCAACGGATGGTCCAGGTGTAGGTGACCTCGATGTCGACGACGGCGAGGTCGGTGTAGACGTGCCAGATGTTGAAGTCGGGGAAGGGGCGGCCGGGCTGGTCGTGGGGGCCGGTGGTGGTGCCGTCGCCCCAGTCGACGGAGATGGCGGCGGTGCCGGTGAGGGCGAGGGGGCCGAAGAGGGTGTCGTGGATGCCGTCGCGCCAGGTGGTGGGGGTGGTGTCGGTGACGATGATGGCCTCGAGGCCGGTGATGCCGTAGCCGGAGGGGACGGACGGTTCGGGGTCGGGGGGTCCGTGCTCGGAGAGGTGCGACAGGACGATGTCGAGAGGGGAGGGTCCGGCGGTGCCCGGGCAGGGCGGGTTCCCGGTGGCGGCGATGGCGGCGTTGACCGAGGCGGTGTCGGTGCGGACACCGTCGCTGAACGGTGTGGGGCTGGTGAGCCAGGTGGCCGTGACGCAGGGCTGGCCCGACGGGTCGGTCCCCGTGCCGTAGGCCAGGATGCGGTGCCCCGCGTCGGCTGTGGAGCCAGTGCTACTGCCGATCTGGACGCTGCCGCCAGCGCCTCCAGTCGTGATGGTGGTCTCGTTGACGCACTTCACGTTCGAGCCGAAGGTCGAGTTTCCGCACGAAGCTTCCTGTGCGCTAGCAGGATGAACGGTCGCTATCGGAGCCGCTAGACAGAGAACGGCAAGGGCTAGGAGGGAGACACGCATCGTTCCTCCGGTGAGACTTGGGGGGCCATGGCAGTAATCTGCCATCCGGTCACATTGGCTTCGGGGCGGAGCGATCGAAAGACCACCTCGACATCCAGAACGCCGCCGCCCAGCGGCATGAAACTTGTTGCGTCAATAGTGGCGTTCGCCAATATGCAGGAGGTTGGTGCGCCCGTGGCCTCTACGAGATTTCGGAGGGAGATGGCACGGTTGCCCGGCACCGCCCCGTTGAGGCTGCTCTGCAGCTCGCTCAGATCGCCCTGGTGGGCCAGAAGCGGGAGGCCACCGTAGATGGTGGCTAGTCGGGCTCGCAGCTCGTCGTCCATCTCGCCGCGTGCGACGGCGTCGCGGAAGATGTCGCCGTCGATGCGGTCGATCTCGCTGACCACCCGCTGGACGTAGGCGACGTCGATCTCCTCGAGCGGGGGGATGGCCCACTCGTCCACCGGTGGCGTCCTGGGAGGAGCGGTGGTGGCGGCGGGGGTCGTGGTCAGGACCGTGGCGGCCGACGTCGGCGGCAGGGTCGGGGCCGGGGCCACGAGCGTGGTCACCGGGCGCAGGGCGCCCGCCTCGGCGTCGCCACCTCCACCCGAGCACGCCGCCACCAGCAGCAGGCCCGCCATGACGCCCGCACCGACCGCTCCCACACCCGCCCGTCGACCCACCCGATCGTTCTAGCTGACCAGCGTCAGTGCATCAAGGCACCTCTGGTGCCACGTCCGGGGCTTGTGCCGCTACGTGCCGAACCCCTCGGGGTGGCGTTGGCGCCAGGCCCAGGTGTCGACGCAGATGGCGTCAAGGCCCCGGTCGGTCTTCCACTCCAGGCGCTCGCCGGCCAGGGACGGGTCGGCGATGACGGTGGTCGCATCACCGGGGCGGCGGGGGTGCACCTCCACCGGCAGGGGGCGCCCGACGGCTCGCTCGACGGCGGTGATCATCTCCCGAACGCTGTACCCCGACCCGGCCCCCAGGTTGACGGGGAACCAGCCCGGCAGGTCGTCCAGCCGGTCAAGCGCCACCCGGTGACCACGGGCCAGATCCGAGACGTGCACGTAGTCGCGCACGCCGGTGCCGTCGGGGGTGGGGTAGTCGTCGCCGAACACGGTCACGGCCGGCATCCGGCCGACGGCGACCTCCATGAGACGCGGCATCAGGTTGTTCGGGATGCCCCGGGGGTCCTCGCCCAGCTCACCGCTCGGGTCGTTGCCGACGGGGTTGAAGTAGCGCAGCGACGCCACCCGCCAGCGGCGGTCGGTCTCGGTGAGATCGCGCAGCATCTGCTCGATCACCACCTTGGTGCGGCCGTAGGGGTTGGTGGCCCCGATCGGCGCCGACTCGGTGATCGGCACCCGCTCCGGTTCGCCGTAAACGGTGGCCGACGACGAGAAGACCAGGTCATGGACACCGGCTTCGGTCATCTGCTCCAGAAGGGTCAACGTGGAGTCGAGGTTGACCCTGTAGTAGCGGAGAGGCTGCGAGACGGACTCTCCCACCGCCTTCAGGCCGGCGAGGTGGACGACCGCCTGGATCGGATGCTCGGCGAAGACGGCGGCCAGGCGCTCGGTGTCGCGCAGGTCGGCCCGTACGAAGACGGGCTGGCGGCCGGCCAACCGGCCGACGGCGTCGACCGCAGCGGGGCTCGAGTTGTCGAGGTTGTCGACGATGACGACGTCGTCGCCGGCCCGGAGGAGGTCGAGGGCGACGTGGCTGCCGATGTAGCCGGCGCCGCCGGTGACGAGGACGGTGCGGTTCACGGCGCCGATGGTGCCACGGTCTCTGCCGCCGGCCAGGTCGACGGACTCCCTATCGGGGGGTCTGCTGGTGAACGGCCAACCTCCAGCGCCCGGCCCGCCGCACGTACGTGCTCGACATGAGGGCCGAGTACGGGTCGGCACCCTCCCGCCGGGCCAGGGCGCCGTAGCCGACCACGGCAGCATCGTCGCCGAGGGGCACGACCCGCACGTCGTCGAGCTCGAAGGACGCCCACGGCGCGCCCGACATGGCTTCGACCACGGCGGACCGGTCGTCCATCACCATGCCGCCCGGCAGCAGGAAGAGCACCTCGTCATCGAGCAGGTCGTCGTAGAACGGACCGGCGGCGCCGTCGGCGGAGAGGGCGTCCCACCCCTGGCGCTCGAGGTCGGCGAGCTCCTGGCGGTCCGCGTCGGTCACGGCGCCGATGCTAGGCAGACGGCCGCCGGTCGCAGGGGGCCGACTCAGCCCAGCGCCACCACGATCACGATGCCGGCCACGACCAGGGCGCTGGCGGCGTACTCGCCCCGGGTGTGGCGCTCGCCCAGGGAGATGGCCGACACGGCGAAGGCGATGACCAGCTCGGCCTGACCGAGGGTGCGGACCTTGGCGGCGTTGGTCAGCGTGACGGCCACGGCCCAGCCCGTCGAGCCGCACACGCTGAGGATGCCGACCACCACGGCCCGCCGCCAGTGCCGGGCCACCGCCGCCAACGCCGGGCGGTCCATCAGGGCGAGCTGGGCCCCGTTGACCAGGGTCTGGATGGCGATCATGGCCGTGAGGGTGGTGACGGCCCGGTCCCAGGCCGGGCCGTCGAGGGTGCCCGACGCGGCCCGGATACCGACGGCGGCGAGGCCGAACAGCCCCCCGGCGGCCGCCCCCATCCAGGCCGCCGGGTCACCGAGCCGGGAGGCGGCGTCGGCCAGGCGCCCGGGGGCGGCCAGCCACGCCACACCGGCCATGCACACCACGGCCCCGACCCAGCCGAGCGGGTCGAGGGGCTCGCCCAGCAGGACGCCCGAGATGACCGCCACCTGGATGACCTCCGTCTTGGCGTAGACGGTCCCGATGGCGAAGTCCCGCAGCTCGAAGGCACGCAGCAGGGCCAGCGTCCCGCCGATCTGGGCCAGACCGGCGGCGGCCACGATGAGCCAGAACCGGCCCGGTACGGACAACGCCCCGCCCCGGACCACCACGGTGACGCCCAGGGCGGCCAGTGCGAACGGCAGGGCGTAGCAGTAGCGCACGAAGCCGGCGCCGTTGACGTCGAGCACCGACCGCAGGCGGTGCTGGCGCGACGTGCGAAGGATCTGGAACGTGGCGGCGGCCAGCGTGACGGGGATCCACATGGGCGACGGGCGGGACCCGACCGGGTCAGGTGCTCAGCAGCCGCAGCGTCGGCCACTCGACGGCCAGCTCGCCCTCGTCGCCCACACCGGCCCACAGCCCGTCGAACCGGCGCAGCGCCCGGGTCACCCCGGAGTCGTGACCGGCCCGCCAGGCGGCCGCGTGAAGACCGACCTCGACCTCGGCCCGATCCAGGTCGGTGCGGTGGGCGGCGATCACGGCCCGGCCCCGGCGGGTCCGCCGCCGGCCCGTGCTCCGGAACGTCGCACCGTCGGCGAAGCAACCCCAGAACCCGTGCTCGATGCCGGCGGTCGCCTCGACGACGAGCTGGGTCAGGTCATGGGGCATGCCGCCCCGGCCCGGGCCCATCGTCGGACCCGGCCGCCGGGTCCGCTCGCCCCGCACCGCCTCCCACGAGCTGGGCCGCCGCTCGGTGTGGCGGCGAAACGAGACCCTCACGGCCGCCGAAGCTAGCCGTCAGAACCCGAGCGACCGCCCGATGATCTCCTTCATGATCTCGGTCGTTCCGCCGTAGATGGTCTCGATGCGGGTGTCGGTGTAGCCCCGGGCGATCGGGTACTCGAGCATGTAGCCGTAGCCGCCGTGGAGCTGCACGCACTGGTCGACGACCCGCTTGCGCAGCTCGGTGCACCACCACTTGGCCATCGAGGCCTCCTCGGTGGACAGCTTCCGCACCAGCAGCGCCTCGACGCAGCGGTCCACGAACGTCCGCCCGATCTGCACCTCGGTGGCCATCTCGGCGAGGGCGAACTTGGCCGACTGGAACGACCCGATGGGCTGGCCGAAGGCGCTCCGCTCGTGGCAGTAGTCGACGGTCCACTCCAGGTACCGCTCGCACCAGGCCACCGCGTTGGCGGCGATCGACAGCCGCTCCTGGGGGAGGAAGCGCATCAGGTAGGCGAAGCCCATGCCCTCCTCGCCCAGCCGGTTGGCCACCGGCACCGGCACGTCGGTGAACGACATCTCGGCCGTGTCCTGGGCGTGCAGGCCGACCTTGGCGAGGTTGCGGCCCCGCTCGAAGCCGTCCATGCCCCGCTCGATCACGAGCAGGCTCATGCCCTTGTGCTGCTGGGTCGGGTCGGTCTTGACCGCCGTGACGACGAGGTCGCCGACGATCCCGTTGGAGATGAACGTCTTGGCCCCGTTGACGACGTAGTGGTCGCCGTCACGCACGGCCGTGGTGGTGATGGCGCCCAGGTCGCTGCCGGTGGAGGGCTCGGTCATCGCCACGGCGAGCACCCCGCCGTCACCGGACACGGCCCGGGGCAGCCAGCGGGCCCGCTGCTCGTCGTCGGCGAGGTCCATCAGGTAGGGCAGGACGATGTCGTTGTGGAGCGTGAACCCGTTGCCGACCCCGGCGTAGCCGCAGCGGGTCAGCTCCTCACCGATGATGAGGTTGAAGCGGAAGTCGTCGACCCCGCCGCCGCCGTGCTCCTCGGCCACGGCCATGCTCAGGAAGCCGGCCTCGCCCATCTTCTTCCACGCCTCGTGGCCGACCACGCCGGCCGCCTCCCACCCGGCGCAGTGCGGGGTGATCTCGCGGGCCACGAACGTGGCGAAGCTCGCCCGGAACAGGTCGTGGTCGTCGTCGAACAGCGTGCGCTCCATCAGCCCACCGACTCGATGGCGGCCAGGACGATGCCGACGCCCCGCTCGTCGCCGACGGTGCCCTCGCCCATGCGGTTCATCACGTAGGCCACGGTCAGGTCGGAGTCGACGTCGTTGACGAGGAGCGAGCCGCCCCAGCCGCCCCAGAAGCAGGTGCGCGGATGCGGCGAGAGCGGCACGGTGTCGGACACCAGCCCGAAGCCGATCCCGTGGCGGTTGGGGATGCCGAGCACGAGATCGGTGCCGTCGGCCTGCTCGTCGAAGATCCGCTCGATCGTCTCCGGGGAGAGCAGCCGGGTGCCGGCGACGGTCCCGCCGTTGGTGATGGCCGACTGGATGACGGCCACCGACCGGGCGTTGCCGAAGCCGCCCGCAGCGGGGATCTCGGCCCGGCGCCACTCCTCGGTCCACGACCAGCGGGCGTCCATGGGCGGGTTGGCCAGCGCCATGCGGGGGATGTCACCGGGAGCGTCGATCTCCAGGGGGAGGGGCGGCACGACGTTCGACACCCGGTGGTCGTGGCCGGGATCGAGGCCGATGTGGAAGTCGGCGCCGACCGGTCCGGCCACCTCGTCGGCCAGGAACCGCCCGATGGTGCGCCCGTCGACCCGGCGAACCAGCTCGCCGAGCAGGTAACCCTGGGTGACGGCGTGATACCCGATGGCGGTGCCCGGCTCCCAGGCCGGCGCCTGCTCGGCCAGGAGCTTCGTGGCCAGATCCCAGTCGGCGTAGATGTGCTCGTCGACCGGCTCGGCCCAGCCCGGCAGGCCGGCGGTGTGGGACATGGCGTGGCGGACGAGCACCCCGTCCTTGCCGTTGGCGGCGAACTCCGGCCAGTAGTCGGCCAGGGGGGCGTCCAGGTCGACCTCGCCCCGGTCGACCAGCATCAGCACGCACAGCGCCGTCACCGTCTTGGTCGTCGACCAGACGTTGGTGATGGTGTCGCGCTCCCAGGGCCGGGTCCGGTCCGGGTCGGCCCAGCCGGCCCACAGGTCGACCACCAGCGCACCCCGGTGCACCACCGCCACCGACGCCCCCAGCTCCCGGTCGGCGGCGAAGTTGGCGACGAACGCCTCCCGTACCCGGGCGAAGCGATCGTCCATCTCACCGTGGATCTCGGTCATGGTCACCCCCGGGGCGTCGGCTCGGGCGGACCGTAGCCGGCCGCCCCGGGGGTCAGCGAGGCCGGACCCGGGAGGCGAAGGCGCGGTGGGGCCAGGAACGGGGGGCGACGTTCCACCACCGCCCCGAGAAGCGCCAGCTCGGCACCGGGGCGGGCTCCTCGGCGGGGGAGGGCCGGGGCCAGGTCAGCTCGACGGCGGCCACGATGGCGGCCAGCTCCTCGGGGGAGGGGTCGCGCACGGTCACAGCGGGACGTTGCCGTGCTTGCGCTTGGGCAGGTCTTCGCGCTTGGTCTCGAGCATCCTCAGGCCCTGGATGACCTTGCGGCGGGTGTCGGCCGGGTCGATGACGTCGTCGACGAAGCCCCGCTCGGCGGCCACGTAGGGGTTGGCGTTGCGCTCGGTGTACTCCGTGACCAGCTCGTCGCGTCGGGCGATCGGATCGGCGGCCTCGGCCAGCTCCCGCCGGTTGAGGATCTCGACCGCACCCTGGGGCCCCATGACGGCCAGCTCGGCCGAGGGCCAGGCGAAGGCGAGGTCGGCGCCGATCGACTTGGAGTTCATGACCACGTAGGCCCCGCCGTAGGCCTTGCGGGTGATGACCTGGATGCGGGGCACGGTGGCCTCGCAGAAGGCGTACAGCAGCTTGGCGCCGTGGCGGATGATGCCGCCGTGCTCCTGGTCGACGCCGGGGAGGAAGCCGGGCACGTCCACGAACGTGACCAGCGGGATGTTGAACGCGTCGCAGGTGCGGACGAAGCGGGCCGCCTTCTCGGACGACTCGATGTCGAGCACGCCGGCCAGCATGAGCGGCTGGTTGCCGACGAAGCCCACCGGGTGGCCGTCGAGCCGCCCGAACCCGCACACGATCGAGCCGGCCCAGTTGGGCTGATACTCGAACAGGTCACCGTCGTCGGCCACCGCCTTGATGACCCGCACCATGTCGTAGGGGACGTTGGGCGTGTCGGGCATCAGGTCGTTCAGCTCGGGGCAGGACCGGTCGGGGTCGTCGCCGCTCATCTCGACGGGGGGCATCTCCAGGTTGTTCGACGGCAGGAACGACAGGAGGTAGCGGACGTCGTCGAGGCACGCCTTCTCGTCGGCGGACACGAAGGTGGCCACGCCCGACTTCGAGGCGTGGGTCATGGCCCCGCCCAGCTCCTCCAGCGTGACCGACTCGCCGGTGACGGTCTTGACCACGTCGGGACCGGTGATGAACATGTGCGAGCTCTCCCGCACCATGAAGATGAAGTCGGTCATGGCGGGGCTGTAGACGGCCCCCCCGGCGCAGGGCCCGAGGATCACCGAGATCTGGGGGATGACGCCCGACGCCTGCACGTTGCGGTAGAAGATGCCGCCGTAGCCGTCGAGGGAGACGACCCCCTCCTGGATCCGGGCCCCGGCGCCGTCGTTCAGCCCGATGAGGGGGGCGCCGGTGGACGACGCCAGGTCCATCAGCTTGTGGAGCTTCTCGGCGAAGACCTCACCCAGGGCTCCGCCGAAGACGGTGAAGTCCTGGGAGAACACGAACACCTTGCGGCCCTCGACCGTGCCCCACCCGGTGACGACGCCGTCGGTGTAGGGGCGCTCGTCGAGGCCGGCGGTGTGGGCCCGGTGCCGGGCCAGCATGTCGAGCTCGTGGAACGAGCCCTCGTCGAGCAGGTAGTCGATCCGCTCCCGGGCCAGCAGCTTGCCCTTGGCGTGCTGGCGCCCGACGGCGCGCTCCGAGCCGGCGTGGAGGGCTTCCTCCCGGCGCCGGGCCAGCTCCTCCAACCGTTCGTGCATGGGATGACCGGACATCGGCGCCGAGCATAGAGGCGGGGCTACCCCAGGGCGGAGAGGCGCTCCTCCAGGACCACGGCCAGGGCGGCCGCCTCGGCCGGGGTGCGGGTGGCCTCGGCGCTCCCGACCACGACCAACAGGTGGAGCCGGTCGTGGGCGAAGGCCACGCCGTGGGCGGTGAACGCCCCCCCGCCGGCCCGGTCGACCTGGGTGAACCCCATGGCTCCGGGTAGCCCGTCCACCTCGTAGGGCTGACCGGCCCGGGCCAGGATCATGTCGGCGCCGTCCACGAGGTAGGTGGCGGCGGCGTCGGCGTCGCGCAGCTCGTAGGCCTGCAGGTAGACGGTGTCACCGGCCGGCGTGGTGAAGGCGCGGCTGACGCCCCGCCGGAAGCCCCGGGTCTCGAGCAGGGCCCGCTCGGCGGTCGCATCGACCTCGGCGGCGGCGGCCCGGTCGAGGTCGAGGGGCCCGGTGCCGAGCAGGTCGTCGGGGGCCCGCTCGGCGCCGGGGACCACGGCCGCCACGACCGGGGCGTCGAGGAGCAGGTCGTCCACGGGCAGCTCCGGGGGAAGGTCGGCCGGCCGCAGCGCCGACACCAGTCGGGGATCGGCCGGCGGGGGGGCCGTCGTGGTGGTCACCGGGGCCGTCGTGGTGGTCACCGGGGCCGTCGTGGTGGTCACCGGGTCGGTCGTGGTCGTGGGTCGGGTCACGGGCGGCGGGGGCGCCGACCCCGTCGAGGGGACCACCACGACGCCCCTGTCTCGTTCTGGCACCTGAAATCCTGCGTATCTGTCGCGTTCAGGTGCCAGAACGGACTGGTCGGGCCCGTCCCTCGCGACGGGGGCGAGCATGGCGGCGCCGATCACCACCGTGGCGGCGAGGACGAGGCCGACGACCAGGCGTCTCACGGGCGGGCGAGGGCCTCGGCCCTGGCCCCGACGGCCAGGGTGGACGCCGAGCGGGCGAGGTGGAACGCCGTTCCCCCCACGGCGCCGACGAGCGGGCCGTGGACGGCGGCGAGGAGGAGTCCCGTCCACCACGCCCACGAGGTGAGGATGGTGAGCGGGCCGACGCCGAGGCGGGCGCCGTACAGCAGTGCGGTCGTGGCGGGGGCGAAGATGCGGCCCCACTCGGCCGGCACCTGGCGGCGGATCGACGGGGGCTGCGGCCCGGCCAGGTCGAGGGCCAGGGTGACGGCCACCACGACGGTCACGGCGACGACCCCGGGGTCGGGGATCCCCCCCAGGACCAGCCCCGCAGCCGCCCCGGCGGTGGCAGCGGTGAGCGCGCCGCTGGCCGTGAAGGCGGCCAGGACGCCGATGCGGGTGCGCCCCCGCACGGGGGGCAGGAGCGTGGCGGCCACGCTGATGCCTCAGGGCGACCAGAGGGCGCGGATCCCGGCCACGGTCAGGAGCACGACCGCCACGGCCGGCCCGGCGGGGACCGTCACGGGCGGCGGGCGGGGTTGGCCCGGCCCCCCCAGTAGGCACCGTCGTCGGGGGGGTCGGCGATGATGCCGGCGATCCGGGCGTTGCCGAGGGGCCGCTCCGACAACGGCTGGGAGATGACGGGCAGGCCCTGTCCCGAGACGCCGACGAGCTGATGGGTGTCGAAGTGGTTGAGGGCGCTCTGCACCTCGTAGATCCCCTGGGTGCCGAGGCCGGCCACCGTGCCGGTCCGCACGGCGTCGGCCACGACGGCCCGGTGGTCGCGGATCCAGGCCAGGGTGGCGTCGTCGACCCATCCGTCGGGGTGCAGCAGGGCCACCCCGGGCCGGGCGGCGAGGGCGGGGTGCACGGCGTCGGCCGTGGCGGGGGCCAGGGTGAGGTGGAGCCCGTCTGCGCCCTCGACCTCGAGGATGCGGGTGGCGAGGGCCCGGGCCGCCGCCCCCAGCAGCGGCTCGTCGCCGGCCGGGGCTCCGCCGGCCACCCGACCCCGCCAGGCGATCGCCTCCGGGCCGACCAGCCACGTCACGACCGGGGCCCGCTCGCCGGCCTGGGCCGCCTGCACGCCGTCCAGCCCCACGAGGAGCGGGAAGCCCAGCTCGGCGGCCAGCGCGGCGGCGGCCGGGGCCAGGGCGGCGGAGCGTCCGGTGGGGTCGACCGCCACCGCCCGGCGGGCCCCGGTGCGGGCCGTCACCAGCTGGCCGACGGCCGCCGACCACGGACCGAGGCCGGCGTCAGGCACGTCCTCGACCACGACGGGCACGTAGCGGGCCGCCTCGTCGAGGGCGCCCGCACCGATGCCGCCCCGTACGGCCCGCACCCTGGTCAGGCCCCGCTGCTGAATCTCCCGGATGATGCGGGGGTCGAGGCGTCCCGGCCCGCTCAGCAGCAGCGGCTGGCCCTCGGCGGCGGCGAGCGGCGCCACCACACCGGCCCGGAGCGGGTCGACGTCGGCCAGCCACACGGTGGACGACACGGACAGCCGGCCGAGCTGGAGGGCGAGCTCGACGGCGTCGTCGGCCGGGGCGTGGCGCAGCTCGACGGCCAGCACCCGGGGGTCGCTGTGGCAGCTCTCCACGATGCAGCGGACGTTGGTGCCGCTCGGGCAGTAGCCGTGGACGTTCGGGTAGTCGCGGGTGCAGCAGTCGCAGATCTTCTTCAGCCCGCCGTTGGCGCAGCACCCCGGGCTGGCGTACCAGCACCACCCCCACACGTCGCCGGGGCCGTTGCAGTCGGAGAACGTGGCGCACTTGGGCGTGACGCCGCTCTGCCCGCACACCCGGGCCTCGGCCCGCCGGACGAGCAGCGCCACCAGGGTCGGACCGGTGGCCAGGATCACGCCGAAGCGGGCCATCCGCCCGAGGAAGCCGCGGCGCGACGTGCGGGCCGCCAGCCAGCGGCCGACCAGCTCGGTGGCGCGGTCGACGGGGCCGCTCACAGGTCGACCCGCTCGGGCTCGGCGCGGGCCTCGGTCAGCAGCTCCTCGACCTGCTCCATGGAGTTGGCCACGCCCCGGCCCCGGACGATGCCGGACCCGTCGACGGCCACCAGATAGGGGGTGTTGGACACGTTGAAGCGGGAGAACGTGGCCCGGGTGTCGTCGCCGGCCTCGACCTCGACGACGGCGAGGTCGGCGGTCGTGCGGGCCAGTGCCCGCAGCGAGGGTTCGAGCCGCCGGCACACCTCGCACGAGGGCGACGTGAACGCCACCAGCGTGACGCGGTCGGCGCGGTAGGCGTGGCCGTCGACGGACGGGGCCGGCGCACCGAGGTCGGGCCCCTCGCCGGCGAAGTGGACGCCCATCGGGGCCAGACGGGCGTGGAGCACGCCGATCTGGCGCAGGAGGGCCACGACGGTCAGGCCGAGCACGAGCACCGCCACCCACAGGGCCACGTAGCTTGCCACCCACACGCCGCCGCTCACGGGTGCGCCGCCGGCAGGTCGAGGTGCCAGAGCCGGCCCAGGCGGTCCCGCAGCTCCCACGCCGCCCCCACCACGAGGGCGAGCATGCCCACCGTCGCCACCAGCACGACGTCGGCCAGGCCGACGTCGCCCGGTCCGCCCCCGACGGTGGCCAGGGCGGCGGCCACGACCAGCAGGGCGTTGCGGGCCAGATCCCGTGCCGACACGGTCGTGCGGCCGGTCCCGCCGAAGCAGCCGCAGCCGACCTCCACCCCGGCGGCCAGCGCCCTGACCAGCACCACCGAGAAGGCCACCAGCAGGCCGACGGCCACCGGCGCGGCCCGGCCGGGGGCCACCACCAGTCCGGCCGCCACGACCAGCTCGGCGAGCGGCACGGCAGTGGCCGCCGGCGCGGCGCCGGCGCCGAGGCCGAGGGCCCGGAACGACGCCGCCGTGCGGACCGGATCGGCCCGCTTGGCCACCGCCGCGACCACGAGCACGGCGGCCACGGCGAGCCCGGCTGCGTAGCCCAGCCCGGCGGGCACCACGTCGCTCACGGTGCGCCCTGTTCGCTCGTCGCCCAGCGGGCTGACGTCTCCCGCTGGTTCGCGGCAGGCCCGGCGGGCGCCACGTCGCTCACGGTGCGCCCTGTTCGCTCGTCGCCCAGCGGGCTGACGTCTCCCGCTGGTTCGCGGCGGGCCCGGCGGGCACCACGTCGCTCACGGTGCGCCCTGTTCGCTCGTCGCCCAGCGGGCTGACGTCTCCCGCTGGTTCGCGGCAGGCCCGGCGGGCGCCACGTCGCTCACGATGCCAGGCCCACGACGGGCTGGTCGGTGACGGCGCCGCCCGACGAGCCCAGGAAGGGGGCGTCGCCGTAGGCGAACACGCCGCCGTCGGAGGCCACCAGCCAGTACCCCCCGCCCGTCGACGTGGGGACGATGCCCACCACGGGGGCGACCAGCGCAAGGTTGGCGGCCGATCCGAAGAACTGGGCGTCGCCGAAGGGGAAGACCCCGCCGGCTGCGTCGACCAGCCAGTACCCGTTGCCCGACGGGGTGGTGGCCATCTCGACCACCGGCGTGGCGATGGGGGAGGCGCCGAGGGACCCGTAGAAGGGGGCGTCGCCGAACGAGAAGATCCCGCCGTCGGCGGCCACCAGCCAGTAGCCGCCGCCCCCGGGGCGGGTGGAGATGCCCTCGATGGGCGAGTTGAGGGGCAGGTGGGACACGTCGCCGTGCGCGCTGGCGTCGCCGTAGGGGTAGATGCCCCCGTCGGCGGTGGCGACCCAGTACCCCGACCCGCTGCGCGTGGACGAGAGGTCGACCACCTCGCCGGCCCGGGGGTCGCCGGCGGGCGACCCGAGGAACGGGGCCGCCCCAAGCACGTAGATCGTCCCCTCGGCGTCGACCAGCCAGTACCCGTCACCCTCGGGTCGGCTGGCGATGTCGACCACCGGCGACGGCGCCCGGCCGTCGAGGTCGTCGTGGTCGTCGGCCCGCCCGTAGGCGGTGACGAGGCCGGTGGCGGTGGTGAGCCAGTACCCGTCGGCGGGCTGCGCCTGGGCGGCGGCCAGCCTGACCCCGGGGTCGTCGCGGGTGACGACCACGACCACACCGGCGGCGAGGGCGGCTGCGATCAGCGAGGCGAGCAGGCGCCAACGGAGGCGCTGCGGTTCGTTCACGTCAGCTCCGTGTGCGGTCGGGGGCGGGTCGGGGACATGCTCTCGCACCCCGCCGGGGCGAGGCATGTCGGGTGGTGCACTCGTGGTGGCCCGGTCGGGTTCACCCGGGCCGCGCCGGCCGTCAGCCGATGGCGTGACCGTACATCTCCCGTAGCGGATCGCGGATGATCTCGAGCCGGGCGCCGTCCGGGTCCCGGAAGTAGAAGGACGAGTGCTCGTCGGGGGGGCCCTCCCGCACCACGCCGGCGCCGGTCAGCCGGCCGACGATCTCGTCGAAGCGCTCCGGCTCCACCGAGATGGCCAGGTGGTGCAGGCCACCCAGCACCTCGGCGTAGGACCCGAGGTCGAGACCGGGGAAGTCGAAGAAGGCCAGCAGGTTGCCGCCGCCGATGTCGAAGAAGAAGTGGGTCGAGCCCGGGTGGTCCCGGTTCTCGAACAGCTCGACGAGCGGGAAGCCGACCACGTCCTGGTAGAAGCGGATGGTCCGCTCGACGTCGCCGCAGAGGAGGGCGACGTGGTGCACGCCTCGCGCGCTCGACGCCGGCCGGTCGTCGGCGGGGCGGAGATGTCGCCGCCGCAGCTCGTCCCACTCCTGGTCCCGGCTGATCGTCTGGTCATGATCGGTCACGGTCCCGTCAACCCCCGAAGATGTCGTGGAACTCCCGGGGCGGGGCCACGTGGAGCTGGTCATAGGTGCACGACGCAGGCTCCCGGTCGGGGCGCCAGCGCTCGAACCGGGCGTTGGGTCGGAACCGACCGCTCTGGAGCTGGGTGTAGCGCACCTCGACCACCCGCTCCGGGCGGATGGCCACCCACGAGAGATCCTTGTCGGCGTTCCAGCGGCTCGGCCCCCCCGGCATCCTGCCCTCCTGGTGGGCGGCGGCGTCGGCCCAGTCGGCCCAGGGGTGGCCGTCGAGGGCGCGCTCGGTGAGCGGGGTCAGCTCGTCGACCAGCTCGTCTCGCAGCGCGGCGGTGAACGACGACGCCACCCCGGCGTGGTGCAGCCTCCCGTCGTCGTCGAACAGGCCGAGCAGGATCGAACCGATCCCCCGCTCCTTGTGCCAGCGGAACCCGGCCGCCACGCAGTCGGCGGTGCGCACCGGCTTGACCTTCGTGAGGGTGCGCTCACCCTCGGTGTAGACCCCGTCGAGGGGCTTGGCGACGACCCCGTCGAGTCCGGCCCCCTCGAAGCGCTCGAACCAGTCCTCGGCCACGGCGGGGTCGGTGGTGGCCAGCGTGAGGTGGATCGGGGGAGCGGCGTCGGCCAGGGCCACCTCCAGCAGCCGACGACGGTCCCGGAACGGGGTCGTGCGGAGGTCGACGTCGTCGAGGGCGATCAGGTCGAAGGCCACGAGCGACGCCGGGGTCGTCTCGGCCAGCATCCGGACCCGGGACTCCGCCGGGTGGATGCGCTGGCCGAGGGCGTCGAAGTCGAGGCCCCGCTCGGTCGGCACCACGATCTCGCCGTCGACCACGCACCGGTCGGGCAGCTCGGCGCGCAGCGGCTCGACCAGCTCGGGGAAGTAGCGGTTGAAGGGCTTGAGGTTGCGGGACTGCAGCTCGACGTCGTCGCCGTCGCGGAACACGATGCAGCGGAACCCGTCCCACTTCGGCTCGTACAGCAGGCCGTCGCCGGTCGGCAGGCGGGCCCGGGACCGCGCCAACATCGGCTCGACGGGCGGGCGCACCGGCAGCGACACGGCGGCGACGGTAGCGGTCACACCCCGGCGGTAGGGTCGGGTGATGATCTACGGGAGCGACACCGTCGACCGGGCCACGTTCGAGCGGGGCACCGGCTGGGAGCTGAAGCCGGAGGGAGCGTGCCGGGGCGACGTGTGCGTGCCGCTGCCCGAGGGTGTCGACGGTGACCGGGTCGCCGTGGCCGCCGTGGCCGACCGGCTCGGCATGCCGGTCGTGGTCCACGACGAGGGGCTGCGGGCCCTCGGTCCGGCCACGGTCGGGGGGCGGGCGCTCGCCGACGTGGCCGCTCCGGCGCTGGAGCTGCCCCTGGTGCGGTCCGACGACGTGTGGCGGCTGGCCGACCAGCGGGGCCGGCGCACGGTGATGGTGGCCTGGGCGCCGTGGTGAGGCTGCAGGGCTGACCTCCCCGGGTGGGAGGATCTGCATCGTGAGGTGTCGCCGCACGGGGTCGACATCGTGACCGTCTGCCTCGACGTCGAGGGCCGGGAGGGGGCGAGCCCCGATCTCGACAAGGTCGACGACCTCACCCACGCCGCGGTGGTCGACGAGGCCCACGCCGTCGACGCCGCCCTCGGCATCGTGAACGTGCCGATGGCGGTGTGGATCGACGAGGAGCTGCGGATCGTGCGTCCCGCCGAGGGGGCGTGGCCGGCCGAGCGGGGGCCCAGCAGCCTGCGCGACGCCGTCGGCGAGCTGCCGGAGCGGCTGCAGCGCATGGGTGCCGCCGCCGCCCGCATCAAGGCGCCGAACCGCGACACCTACGCCGCCATGGTGCGCGACTGGGCCGAGCGGGGCACCGACTCCGAATACGTCCTCCCGCCCGACGAGGTGCTGGCCGGCTCGGGCGAGCGGGGGACCGACGAGGCCACCGCCGCCGCCGAGTTCGACCTCGGCCAGCACCTGCACCGCCACGGCCGGGGCGACGAGGCGGTCGCCCACTTCCGGGAGGCGCACCGCCTCCAGCCCGACAACTGGACCTACAAGCGCCAGGCCTGGGAGCTGGCCTCCCGCATCGACGGCCCCGTCGGCCGCTTCTGGCAGGGTCCCGTGCCGGGCCGGGAGGACGAGTGGCCCTACGAGGGCGATTGGCTCACCGACGTCGAGCGGTCAGGCCCCGAGAACTACTACGCCCGCTAGCGCCCCTGCGGGGCGGGCGGTTCACGCCCGGCTGGTCATCGCCCCGAGCACGGCGACGCCGGCGGCGAACCCGGCCACGACGCCGGGCTGGTCACCCATGAGGGCGAGCACCACGGCGGCGGGGACGGCGGCGAGGAGGTGGGCGGCGGCCGTGGTGCCGGTCAGCAGGGCCCCGAGGGCGGTGATGGCGCCCACGAACACCAGGGCGACCAGGGTCGAGCCGGGGACGCCGGCGAACATGACGAACACGGCCAGCACGATGGCGGTGACCACGCAGGTGCCGGCCACCCACTCCTCGGGACGGTTGACGGCCAGCGCCCCGACGGTGACGGCGACGAGGCCGAGCAGGGCCACGATCACCTGCGCCACCGAGCCGAGACGATCCTCGGTCGGATCGGGGAGGCCGATGGCCACGATCACCAGCACGGCCAGCAGCGACAACACGATCGTCGGTCGCCAGCCCTGCCCGTCGTCCACGTCCGGACCGTACCGTTCCCGTCCGGCTCAGGTGCGCATCCCGGCCAGGCGGTGGGCACGGCGGGCCAGGCCGGGAGCGCCGAGGTCGGCGGCCACGTCGTCGAGGTCACCGGTCGGGCCCCGCCAGCGCAGGTCGTCGACGTCGGTGCCGAGGTCGACGTCGGTCTCGACGGTGGCGATGCGTCGGAACAGCAGGGCGTCGGCGAGCTGATCCTGCAGGGTGGCGGCCAGCTTGGCCCCGCCCCGCACCGTGACCTCCCACTGGCCGGCGGCGGCGGGGATGTGCTCCAGGTGCCCGTACCGGGCCAGCACGGCCGCCGTCGACTTGGCCCCCCACCCGGGCAGGCCGGGGAACCCGTCGGCGCTGTCACCCACGAGGGCCAGGTAGTCGGGGATCGAGGCCGGGCCCACCCCGAAGCGCTCGATGACGCCGGCCTCGTCGCGGGTCTCGCCCCGGCGCCGGTCGAGCTGGACGACCCGATCGCCGCGCACGCACTGGCCGAGGTCCTTGTCGGGGGTGCAGATCACGACCTGGTCGACGCGGTCGTCGTCGGCCGCCTGCGCGGCGGCGGCGCCGAGGGCGTCGTCGGCCTCGTGGTCGACCATGGCCCACACCACGAAGCCGGCCGCCCGCAGCACCTCCTCCGCCAGCGGGAACTGGGCCAGCAGGGCGGGGTCGATGCCGGCGCTCGTCTTGTAGCCGGGCCACAGGTCGTTGCGGAAGGACTCGATCACGTGGTCGGTGGCCACGCCGACGTGGGTGGCGCCGCCCTCGACGATGTCGAGCATCGTGGAGAGCACCCCCCGGGTGGCCCCCCGCTCGGGGTCGGTGTTGTTGGGGGCGAAGTGGTACCGGAACAGCTCGTAGGTGCCGTCGACCAGGTGGACCCGCACGCCCCCATCCTGGCAGCCGGGGGCGGGTCAGCCCTGCTGCTGGAGGGGGGGTTCGGGGGAGCCGGCGCGGTCGGCCATGCCGCCGATCAGCTCGGCCAGGGTGTCGTCGGCCGAGTGGCGGGGGGTCCACCCCAGCTCGGTGCGGGCCCGCTGCGTGTCCATCAGCGGGACGCCGAGGACGAGGTCGACCCAGCCCGGGTCGGTGGGCTGGAGCCGGAGGCGGTAGGTGAGGTCGGCCGCCGCCCGGATCACCGACGCCGGCACCTTGACGGGTCGGGCGTCGAGGACGCGGGCCAGGAGGTCGACGTCGAGCTGGGGCTCGGTGGCGATGTTGAAGGCCCCGACGGCGTCACCCAGCACCGCCAGGCGGTAGGCCTCGCCGGCGTCGTCGCTGTGGACGACCTGGGCCACGAGGCGCTCGACGTCGGGCACGATCGGCACCAGCGCCGGACGGATGAGCCGGCGGGGCACGAGGGGCCCGAGGAACAGGTGGGCGATCTCGCTGGCCGCCGCCCGCTTGAGCACGAGACCCTTGCGCATGCGCACGAGGGCGAGTCCGGGATGGTCCCGCTCGACGCCGTCGAGGTACGACTCCACCGCCGCCTTCTGTCGGGAGTAGAGCGACGTCGGGATGCCGTCGGTGGGCCAGCTCTCGTCGACGGGGCGGTCCTTCGGTCCGAGCGAGTAGGCCCCCACCGAGGAGGCCACCACCACCCGGCCGACGCCGGCGGCGAGGGCGGCCTCGACCACCCGGCGGGTGCCGACGACGTTGGCGCGGTGGAGTCGCTCCCGCTGCCGGGAGGGTCGCAGCAGCCAGGCCGTGTGCACGACGACGTCGGCTCCCGCCAGCGGGCCCGCCAGGTCGTCGCCACCGACGTCGGCCGACACGAACGTCGTCTTGGGCACACGCACGCCGGCGACCCGTCGGGCGATGCCGACGATCTCGTCGACCTGCGGCTCGGCGACCAGCGCGGTCAGCACGCTCGATCCGACGTTGCCCGTGGCTCCGGTGACGACGACTCTCACGGGTGCCGTCTACCCCCCCGACACCGCGGGGAAGCACGGCCTCAAGCGCGGGTGGGAGGCGCCGACCTCAGAGGGGTGAGCAACGGCGAGGAGGTCACCGGGTTGGAGTCCAGCGACGACGGGACGGCTGAGCCCGTCCATCAGCTCATCTACACCAGCGCCGCCACGGTGCGCTTCGACGACGACGCCCTGTCGACGCTGCTCGGTCTGGCCCGGGCCCGCAACGAGGCCCTCGGGATCACCGGGCTGCTGTTGTACGACACCGGGTCGTTCATCCAGGTCCTCGAGGGGCCCCGCACCGCGGTCGAGGCCCTCTACGCCAAGATCGGCACCGACCCGCGGCACACGACCTGCCGGCTGCTCTACCGGGGTGAGGCCGACGAACGCGACTTCCCCGACTGGGGCATGGGCTTCGTGGTCGTGCGCCGGGGTGAGCTCGACGCCGTGCCCGGCTTCCGGGACTTCTTCACCGGGGGCGTCGGCGTGCTGCACGTCGACGAGGAGGCGGAGCGGGTGCGCGGCGTGCTGGAGGCCTTCCGGGAGGGACGTTGGCGGGAGCGGGCCGAGATCGCCTGACCCGCTCGACGGCCCGGGCTCACCCGATGCGGGCCGACTGGCCCCCGTCGACGGCCAGCACGACGCCGGTCACGAAGGCCGCCTCGTCGGAGGCGAGGAACAGCGCGGCGTTGGCCACATCCCAGCCCGTGCCCTGGCGCCCGAGGGGCACGCGGGCCGCCCGCCGGGCCGCCACCTCGGCCCGGTCGGAGCCCACCGCCCGGGCGGCGGCGTCGACGGCCATGGGCGTGTCGATCAGGCCCGGCATGATGGCGTTGGCGCGCACCCCATGGCGGGCGTTGGTGACGGCCAGGTTCTGGGTCAGGGCGTTGACCCCGGCCTTGGACAGCTTGTAGGCGGTGAGGCGTCCGGCCGAGGCCACGGCCGCCACCGAGGAGATGTTGACGATCGCCCCCCGGCCGCTGCGGCGCAGCTCGGGCAGCGCCGCCCGGCAGGTGCGCCAGAGCGCCCGCAGGTTCACGTCCATGATCAGGTCGTAGGCCCCGTCGCCCAGCTCGTCGGGGGTGTCGTCACCGTGGCCGATGCCGACGTTGTTGTGCAGGACGTCGATGGCCCCGAAGGCGTCGACGGCCGCGGCCACGACGGTGGCCGGCCCGTCGTCGGCGGTGATGTCGGCGACCACGGTGGCGACCTCGCCCGTCGGGGCGCAGGCGTCGGCGGTGGCGGCCAGGCTGTCGGCGTCGCGATCGACGAGCACGACCCTGGCCCCCTCCCGCGAGAACGTGATGGCGGTGGCCCGCCCGTTGCCGACCGTCTCGCCGGGGGTCTGGCCCGCCCCGACCACCACCGCCACCCGTCCGTCCAGTCGTCCGGCCACGACGGCTCCTCCCCTCGGCGTGGCGCCGACGGTAGCGCCGGCGCTACGCGGGCGGGTCCGCCCAGGGTCCCTCCCCCCGGGACCAGAGGCGGAGGTCGGCCACCACGGCGGCGAGGGTGCGGCGGGCCCGAGCCTCCCCGCCGAGATGCAAGCCGAGCTGGGAGCGGTAGCGGAGGGCGGCGTCGATGTGGGCTGCGGCCGAGGCGGCGTCGACGGGCGGCACCCACCGGCACCATCCCGGCGGGGGGTCGGGCTCGGCCGCGCCGCGGAGGGTCCGGTAGGGCTCGTCGGGCCACCGGGCCTGGTCGGGCGGATCGAGGCGGTCGAGGGCGCTCACGACGATCCGGTGGTCGACGTGGTCGCCCAGGCCGATCGGGCCGAGTACCAGGTCGGCGTCGGCGAGCACGGGGCCGAGCACCCCGACCAGCTCGTCGACGGTGGCGGCGTCACCGGGGAGCCACGGTCCGAACAGGGCGGCCGGGGACGGGTAGCCCCGGTCCGGGGCCTCGGCCAGGCCGAGGTGCGTCGCTGCGGCGCCGAGCCGGGCGGCGGCGGTGCGGTCCTCGGCCCGTCGCAGGGCCAGGTAGTCGACATCGGGGTCGATGCCCTTGTCGACCCGGCACGCCACCGAGAAGGGTGACGGGTCGGGGACCGAGGCGGTGAACACGGTGACCATCTCGACGTCCCAGGCGCGGTGGGCCAGGCCGGCCAGCACCGCCCCGGCCGACCAGGAGGCGTCGTCGAGGTGGGGTGACACCGCCACGGCCCGCCGGCCCGTCACAGCAGGTGCGGCTCGGGGCGGAACCGACAGGCCGGATCGGCGTCGGCGAGGGTGGCACCGGGGTCGTAGAGGTCGGTCCACCCGTCGTCGGGGGCGGCGCCGGCCAGCTCGTCGTAGCACGCCCGCACCTGGGCCCCGACGGCCGCCCACGACCAGGTGGTCCGCACCTGATCGAGCGCGACGGACGCGAGCCGCCGTCGGCGGGGGCCGTCGGCCAGCAGATCGATCAGGGCGCGGGCCAGACCGTCGACGTCGCCCGGCTCGACCAGCACGCCGTTCACGTCGTCGACCACGCAGTCGACCACGCCGACGGCCCGGCACGACACCACCGGCAGCCCGCTGGCCATGGCCTCGAGGATGGTGTTGGAGAACCCCTCGGAGTAGGTCGGCGACACGAACACGTCGCCCTGCCCGTACCGGGCGGGGGCGTCGGCGTAGTCGACCGGGGGAAGGCGCTCGACGGAGTCGGTCAGCCCGAGCTGCGCCACCAGCGCATCGGTGGCGGCGACGTCGGGGCCGATGCCGGACACGACCAGCCGGGCGTCGACACCGGCATCGTGGACCCGCCGGAGCGCCTCGACGAGGTCGAGGATGCCCTTCCTCCGGTCGATGCGCCCGTGGTACAGGAGCCGGCACGGGTCCGCCACGTCACCGGGGGCTCGGTCAGACGCTGGCCGGAACCGGGTCGTGTCGGTGGCGCCGGGCACGATGGTGAACCGGTCGAGCGGGGTGCCGTGGTGCCCGCTGACCTCCTCGGCGAAGCTGGCGGACCCGATCAGGAGCCGGTCGGCGTGGCCGAGCACGGCGGCCATGGCGGACCGGTGGGTGTCGCAGCACGTCCCCACCCAGTGGCCGTCGCCGCCCTGGATCGACACGACGGCGGGCACGCCGAGGCGCCGGCCCGCCTCCATGGCGGCCAGCCCACACGGGTAGGCGTACTGGGCGTGGAGGACGTCGAAGGGGCGCTCGGCGTGGTGACGCTCCAGGGCTTCGACCAGGTCGGCGAGGTCGGCCTCGAAGTCGGCCGGTCGGCCCTCCGACGCCTCGGCCTCGCCCCGGGACGGTCGGCCGTCCACGGTCACGCCGTCGACGGGCGGGGGCGGCCCGCCGCCGTAGACGCCGATGCCGGCGGGGTCGTCGCGGTACTGCGACACCATGACCACCTCGACGCCGGCCCGCACCAGGTGGTCGAGCAGGTTGAGCGCGTAGACCGACATGCCCGACACGGCCGGGAAGAAGCGGCGCGACACGAAACCGACCCTCACGCCGCCGCCTCGAACCGCCGGAGCGCGGCGATGGTGGCCGGCACGATCTCGTGGGCCCGGTGCGAGTCGCGTGACAGCTCGACGGTCACCAGACGGCTCCACCCCGACCGCACCAGCGCCGCCACGACGGCCCCCACGTCGAGGTCGCCCTCACCGATGGCGCGATGGTCGTGCACGCCCCGGGGCATGTCCTCCACGGCAACGGTGGCGCACCGGTCGGCGAACTCGGTCACCGCCGAGGCCGGCACGCGGTCACCCGTCACCCAGCAGTGGCCCGTGTCGAGGGCCATGGCGACGGGGGCGTCGGTGCGCTCCGCCACCGCCGCCGTGAGCCGCTCCCAGTCGTCGACGGTGGCCACGACATGGCCGGGCTCGGGCTCGACGGCCAGCGGCACCTCCCGGTCGCGGGCGTGGTCGGCCACCGCCGCCACACCGTCGACGAGGCACGCCCAGGCCGCATCGGGCGGGACACCCGGCTCGGCCACCCCCGCCCAGGCCGACACCGCCTCGGCCCCGAGCGCCGCCCCCACGTCGACGGCGGTCCGCAGGAACGCCACCCGACGGGCCCGGTCGTCGGGGTCGGTCGCCACCAGGGTGGGGTGGTGCTTGCGACGGGGGTCGAGCAGGTAGCGGGCGCCCGTCTCGACCACCACCCCGAGGCCGAGCCGGTCGAGCCGCCGGGCCAGCCGCCCGTCGGCGTCGGGTCGATCGGGGGCGAAGGGGTCGTGGTGGTGGTGGTCGAGCGTGAGGGCCACCCCGTCGTAACCGCTGTCGGCGATGAGGCCGAGGGCGTCGTCGAGGCGGTGGTGGGCGCAGCCGTTGGTGTTGAACGCGTAGCGGAGGGCCATGGCTCAGCCGTCCAGCCCGCCGAGCACGGCGTGGCGGCCGGGCTCGCGGTAGAGCGGGTAGAGGTCACCCACGACGGCGTCGACCCGCGCCGGGGCGATCCAGCCCGGTCCGCCCAGGGCGTGGCGGTCGCCGGCGGTCAGCGCCACCTCGACACCGTCGGACGGGATCGGGCCGACGCCGCAGAAGTCGTGGCCGAGGGCCGCTGCCGTGGCGAGGCCCCGTCGTCCGATGCGTCCGTAGCTCATCGTCTCGACCTCGAGGCCGGGCACGACGGCCTTCCCCGCCACGACGCCACCGTCGGGGGGGGAGGCGTCGATCCACAACGCCTCCAGGCCGGCGTCGGCGAGCGCGGCCAGCAGGTGGGCCCGGCGGCCGTCGTGGGTGCACGGCGGGGGCTCGGCCGGGACGACGGTGTCCCAGCCGACGGTGCGGACGTGGCGGGTGGTCCTCGACACCACGTCGGCCAGGTCGGTCGTCGGCAGGCGCGCCCACGCCTGCGTGGCGGTCAGTGCCCGCCGCTCCTCCCGGCCGGGGTCGACGTGGGGCAGCCAGTCGTCGAGGTAGGCAGGGGTGGCGATCCGCTCGACCACGCTCCGCCGGCCGTGGCAGAACGCCTTCCGGGAGCGGGCTGCGGCCAGCTCGCACAGCGCCTTGCGGACGGCCCGGGTCGGGTCCGGGTCGGCCGCCTCACCCCCCGCGGTCACGGTCAGCGGCAGGTCCGGGTCGGGGCGGTGGTCGACGGCGGTGGCCCAGACGTTGACGACGCCGAGGTCGGTGCCCGCCAGCTTCACCAGCGGATCGAGGCCGGCCCGTCGGAACCGGCGGAGGAGGGCGGCGACGTCGGGGTCGTCGCAGGCGTCGACGTCGAGGACGACGCCCGTGTCGAGCGCCCGGTGGCGCAGGGTGTTGCCGTCGCGCTGGAGCAGCTCCAGGAGGCCGTGGACGTGGGCCCGGGCCGCGTTGTCGCCGGCGCCGAGCCCGTTCGTGATGGGGGTGATGATCGGGTCGACCCCGGCGGGGAGCTCCGAGCGGGAGCACGCCGCCAGCTCGACGGGGAGCCACCGCTCGGCGCCGTCGGTCATGCGGGTGGCCGGCGTCCAGACGAGCGGGGTGTCGTCGTCGACCGGACGGCCCGGGTCGGGGATCACGGTCACCGGGTCGACGGCGTCGAGGGCCCGGCCCCGCAGCTCCCGCCGGCTGCCCGCCTCCAGCCGGCGTCGGCGGGCGGCCAGGGCGAAGGCGGCCCACTCGGCCAGCTCACCCAGCGCCGAGGCGGCGGCCTCCCCCTCGGTGGTCCCGTACCCGAACCCGCCCACCGGACGCCCGTCCACCATGACGTGGGCCGACAGGGCCGGTATGCCGAGCCGATCGACGGGGTCGACCCGCAGCAGCGTCGGCGGCCCGGGCAGCGAGTCGGCGTACCGCTCGGCGGCGGCGCTGGTCACGTCGGCCTCGGTGCTCACTCAGAGCTGCGTCACGGGGACGGGATCGACGGAGGGGCGGTGGGCGAGCAGGTGGTCGAGGAAGGCCGTGACGAGGGCGGTGTCGACGCCCTCGACGTGCTCGAAGGGGGTGCACACCGACCCGAACCCGAGCCCGCCCATCACCTCCCGGTACCGGGCGGCCTCGGCGCGACTGAGCGGTACCCGCTGGTGGTACGCCTTGTGGCAGCTGAGGGCGGCGGGTCGCCCGTCGTCGTCGACGTCGACCTTGAGGGCGTCACCGCAGAACAGCCTCCCGGCCTCGTCGTCGTGGACGACCAGGTGCCCGTCGAAGTGCCCGCCGGTGTGGTGGGCCACCAGCCCCGGGGCGAGCTCGTGGCGGTCGTCGGCGGGCCAGGTCACCCCGAACGCCTTGGTCCACCCCACGTCGTGGCGGTGCACGACCACCTCGGGCGCGAACCGCTCGACCAGCTGCCACAGGGCCCCGTAGCCGTGGGGGTGGGTGCTGGTCACGGTGGCGAGCCCACCCGCCGCGGCCATGACGTCGAGCGACTCGTCGGTGTACACGCCGGTGGCCTCGATGCCCACCCGGCCGGCGGCGGTCGGCACGACCCACCCCACCGAGCCGAGCCCGAGACCGGGCCGGGTCGACCAGGACTCCAGCCGCTCGTCGACGCACGTCCGCTCGACGGACCGGCCCTCGGCGGCGGCGGCCGGGTCGAGGAAGCGGAAGCCGTCGGCGGGCAGGGCGTTGCGCACGTCGACACAGACGGGGCAGGCCGGCGGTTCCCGGTCGGCGAACCAGGGTTGCCAGAAGCCGCAGTGGTCGCAGGCGTAACGGGTCAGCGGCACCGGGCCTCCTGTCGGACCTCGGCGGCGGCGAGCGCGTCGAGGAGCAGCCGGTGGTGGTGGGCGTCGGCGGCGGGGTGGGCGTCGACCCGGCCGGCCAGCACCTCGTGGACCCAGGCCACCTGGGCCCGGAACGGGTCACCACCGCGGTCGAAGGGCACCTCGCAGGTCCGACCGTCGGCGGCGGCGCGGAACACCAGCCGTCCGCCCGGCACCTGGCCCATGGTGTCGGTGGCGGTCAGCGACCCGGCCGTGCCGACCACCTCCAGGCGCCGTCGGGGCAGGCGCTCGGGCCAGCAGTAGGCCACCTGGGCCACGACCAGCACCTCACCCAGGCGGCCGGTCAGCACGCCACCGTCGTCGACGCCGTAGCCGTGGACGGCCCGCTGCAGCCGCACGTCCAGGTCGTCCCACCGGCGGCCCAGCACGGTGGCCACCAGGTCGACGACGTGGGGGGCGAGGTCGATGACGGCCCCGCCCCCGGAGCGGGCGTGGTCGATCCGCCAGTTGTCCGACGACCACCCGGCGTCGACCCAGCAGGCGTAGGTGACACCGACCTGCACGACGGTGCCCAGCCGACCGGCCCGCACCAGCTCGGCGGCGGCCACGTGGGCGGGGTGGTGGCGCTGGTCGAACCCCGTCAGCAGGTGACGGTTGGCCCGGTCGGCCACGCCGGCGAGCCGCCCGGCGTCGGCGCCGGTCGTGGTGAGCGGCTTCTCGCACACGACGTGGACCCCGGCCCGCAGGCAGGCGTCGACCACGGAGGCGTGGGTGTCGTTGGGGGTGGCGACGTGCACGACGTCGAGCCCGTCCCCGGCCAGCAGGCCGTCGAGGGCGAGGTGGGCGGCGGCGTCGGGCCCGGCCAGGGTGGCGGCCCGCCCCGGCACCGGGTCCACCACCCCGACCAGCTCGGCGTCGGGATGGGAGCGCAGCGCCGGCACGACGTGGTCGCGGGCGATCCAACCCGCCCCCACCACGCCCCACAGGACCCGGCTCACGAGGCCCAGCCGGTGGGCACGTCGACGAGGACCCGGGCCGCCACCAGACGGTCGAGCTGATCCTCGCCGGACCGGTAGGTGACGCCGCCGGCGAGCCCGGCGGGCACCCGCAGCTCGGCCAGGTCGACCAGGCCGGGTCCGAACTCGGCGGCGAAGGCCTCCGACGGGAACAGCGGGACGGGCGTGCCGTCCGGGGTGAGGCGCACGAGCGGACTGAGCGTCAGCGGGGTGCCGTCGGCCGGCGGGCCCGGACGGCGGAGGGTGGCGGCGGCGGGGATCAGCGAGACGGCGTGGCCCCCGTGGACGGGGCGGACCAGCGGCGCGGGCGCCGGTCCACCCCGCCCGAACGTGGCCAGCGCGTCGTCGTCGACGGCGGTGGCGTCGGGGGCGAGCTCCCGCCAACCGGCCACCGACCGGGGGTGTCCGCCGACGGGCCGACCCCCGCGGGCGTCGGCGTCGTGCAGGTGACCGAGGGCCACCGCTCCGCCGGGTCCGGCCAGCCGACCGGCCTCGGCCACCACGGCATCGGCGTCGTCCATGAAGTAGAGGGCGTCGTGGACGACCACGGTACGGTCGCAACCGGCGGGCAGCCCGGTGTCGGCGGCGTCGGTCACGATCCACTCGGCGTCGGGGTCGACGCAGCGCTGTCCGAGCCACGCCTTGCACCACACCAGCTCGACGTCGGTGCGCACGGGACGCTGATGGCGCACGGCCCAGCCCAGCTGACCCAGGCCGGCGGCCAGGTCGACCAGCGGCCCCGGCGGGCAGGAGGACGCGAGGGTGAGCCCCGACACGAACGTCGGGGTCGACCACCGGAAGGCGAAATAGTCGGCCACCGGTCCGAACCCGAGCTCGGTCAGCAGCGCCGCCGGACCGAGGCGGCCGTCGCGGTGGGCGGCGACGGCTCCCACGAGATCGTCCGGATCGGGCCAGGGGGTCGGCGCCCACGGGTCACGGTCGGCGGCCAGCGTGGCGGCGGCCCGGTCGACGAGACCGGCGTCGAGGAGCGCCACCGCCTCGGCGGCCCGGGCGGGGTCGGACCGCCGCAGGTAGGCGACACCGTCGACCGCGGGCCAGCGGTGGACACCACAGGTCAGCCCCCTGCCATCCGGGCGGAGGGGCGCACCGTGACCGGGACAGGTGATCCCGCTGGCCGTGACCGGCGTCGGAGGGCTCACCCCCACCCGGCATCGGCCAGGGCCCGGCGTTGCAGATCGCGCAGAGGTCCGGGGTGGACCAGGTCGGCGTCGAGCTGGCCGGCCAGGGTGGTCGACGCCACCGCGGCGTGATGGCCGGCGTCGGCGACACGGTCGACCACGTCGGCCACCGCGAAGGCGTGGCCCTCGACACAGGTGGGCACGCCGGTGGTGAGCCCGACGGCGTCGACGGCGAGTGCCCGTACCCCGTCGGGGAGCTGGTCGAGGGCCCGTCGGCGGTGGACGTCGAGCAGCCGGGCGATGGCGTCGTCGCCGATGAGCACCTCGCCCCGCCAGCCGATGTCGGGGAGGGTGGCGTTGTGGAGGTGGTGGGTCAGCCCGGCCAGCGCCGCCCGGCCCCGGTCGCCGCCCGCCTCGTGGGCGAGGAGGGCGGCCAGTGTGGCCACCGCGGCGCTGTGGTCGGCGTGGGACTCGGGGGCGGGGAGCGCCTGGCGGCCCGCCGCCGACACCGCCCCGGCCCGGGGCTGGTCGGCCAGGGCGGCGCAGAACGCCGGTGCCGGGCACCCCTGCGGCCAGGGCACGGCCCTCCCCACCAGCTCGGTCCAGGCCACCGGCCGGCCGGCATCCGTGGCCGCCCGGCGGGCGAGGTCGGCCAGATCCAGCCCGCAGCCGTCGACGTCGGCCGGCTCGAGGTCACCGACGCCGACCGCCACCATGGCCTCGGTCACGAGGCCATCGGCGACGTCGACCGGCGAGCAGTCGTCGACCAGGCGGGCCCACGCCCGGGCGAACATCCGGGCCGTCACACTGCCGCTGCGTCCGGCCCGGGTGACCCGCTTCAGCTCGGCCAGCTCGGAGGCCAGACGGCCCAGGGCCGGGGTGGCGGTGACCTCAGCCACCGGGGGGGATCCGGATCACGCCGCCAGCCAGTCGCGGAGCACCGACATCTGGCGTCTGGCGTCGTGGTCGGGGGGGCCGCCGACGCTCATGGGCGCCTTGAAGAACGCCCCCAGCTCGGCGAGGGCGCCGGCGTGACCCCGGCGCCGGGCGAGGTCGAGGACCCGGGCGATCTCGATCACGAGGGGCGCGGCCAGCACCGAGTCCCGGCACAGGAAGTTGATCTTGAGCTGCATGGGCCGGCCGAGGAAGCCGAGCACGTCGACGTTGTCCCACGCCTCCTTGGCGTCGCCCCGGGGCCGGTAGTAGCAGATCTGCACCACGTGGTCGTCGACCTCGTAGCCGACCAGCTCGTCGAGCACCGAGCCCTTGGTGTCGATCTTGGAGGCGAGGGCGGCGGGGTCGTCGAGCGTCACCCCGTCGCCGTTGCCGAGCAGGTTGGTGCTGTACCACCCGTCGACGACGAGGTTGCGCTCCCGGAGCATGGGGGCGAGCACCGTCTTGAGCAGGGTCTGGCCCGTCTTGCCGTCCTTGCCCGCCACCGGCACCCCCCGGGCGGCGGCCAGCCCGGCCAGCACGGGCAGGTCGACGATGGGCGAGGGGGTGAAGTTGGCGTAGGGCACCCCCGCCTCGATGGCGGCGTAGGCGTAGAGCATCGACGGGCGGATGGCGGGGTCGTCGGCGTCGAGGGCCGCCTCGAAGGTGTCGACGTCGGCCCGGGCGGGGTGGCCGGTGTCGACGGGTGGTTCGGTGGAGGCCACGTTGACGACGACCGGGCCCGGGACCCCGGCCAGCCGCTCCTGCACCTCGGCCACGACGGCGCGGTGCGATCCGGTCGGCGCCGGCCACGGGGTCCGGTCGCCCAGCAGGTCGGCGGCGCGGTCCTCCTGGCGCTCGGTGAGCACGCCGTGGACGGGGAGGGCTTTGGCCAGTGGGGTCGTGTCGAGGTCGAAGCCCTCCACCCCCAGGCGCTCGTAGGGCGCCAGCCCGGCGTCGAGGTCGGCCAGCGGCAGGCCGGTCGTGTCGGCCTGGCCGGCCCGGATCATCTCGATGCCGGCCGCCACCGTCGTCCCGACGGCACCGCCCAGGCCGATCAGCACGAGGGTGGGGGCGGCGGGTTCCTGCGGGTCCGGGGTGGGAGGCACGGCGCGGACCGTATCCACGGGTCCGTCGGCTCCCGAAACCCCCCCGTCACGGAGCCGCCGTGACCGGGACCCGTAGCCTCGCAGATCATGGACTCGTCGCCCGAGCTGCTCCCGGAGCTGCGGAACGTCCTCGCGGAGGCCCGGCTGCCGCTCCCCCTGGCCGGGGTCGAGGCGGCGCGGACGGAGCGGATCGAGCTGATCGATCAGCTCGACGGCTACCTGCTGCCCCGCCTGGCCCGTCTCGGGGCGCCGTTGCTGGTGGTGCTGGGCGGCTCCACCGGATCCGGCAAGTCGACCCTGACCAACGCCCTGTGCGGGGCGGAGGTGACCGTGCCGGGGGTGCTGCGCCCGACCACCCGCCTGCCCGTCCTCGCCTGCCACCCCGACGACGTGGCGTGGTTCACCGGCGCCGACCTCCTCGGCGACCTGCCCCGGGTGACCGGACCCGGTGACGACACGGGCGGCGCCGGTCTGCGGGTCACGTCGGTGGCGACGCTTCCCCCCGGGCTGGCCCTGCTCGACTCGCCCGACATCGACTCGGTCGAGATCGCCAACCACGACCTCGCCGCCCTCCTGCTCGGCGCCGCCGACCTGTGGCTGTTCGTCACCACCGCCGTCCGCTACGCCGACGCCGTCCCCTGGGAGTACCTGCGCCGGGCCCGCGACCGCTCGGTCGCCGTCGCCGTGGTCGTCAACCGGGTGCCGGCCGGCGCGGAGGCCGAGGTCGGCGACCACCTGCGGTCCATGCTCGACCAGCGCGGTCTCGACGACGCCGAGCTGCTCACCGTGGCCGAGGGGGAGCTGGGCCCCGGGTCGCCCGGTGACGGGCCCGGGGTGGCGCAGGTGCGGGCCTGGCTCGACGGGCTGGCCGGCAGCGCCGAGCGCCGTGACGAGGTGGTGCGCCGCACGGTGGCCGGTCTGGTGGCGTCCATCCCGAAGCGGGTGGCGACGGTGTCCGCCGCCCTCACCGGGCAGGCCGCCGCCGCCGACGCGCTGGCTGCGGCGGCGACGCACGCCTGGGCATCCTCCCTCGACGACGTCGACGAGGCCCTCCGCGGCGGGGTCGTCCTCCACGCCGAGGTGCTGGATCGCTTCCGGGAGCACGTCGGCACCGGCGAGCTGATGGACCGGTTGCAGCGGGGCATCGGGCGGGTGCGCAGCCGGGTGGCGTCGGCGGTGACCGGACGTGCACCCGTCGACGCCGAGGTCAGACGGGAGCTGGGGTCGACGGTGGCGTCGCTGGTGGAGCAATCGGCCGACCGGGCCGCGCTGGCCACGGTCGAGGCGTGGGAGTCGATGCCGGGCGGGGCCGAGGTGCTGAGCGCCGCCCCCCGCGGCATCGACCGGGCGTCGGCGGAGCTGGCCGCCGCCACCCGGACCGAGATCGAGGCGTGGCAGGAGGACGTCCTCGCCCTCGTGGTCGAGCGGGCCGGATCCAAGGTGGCCGTGGCCCGGGGCCTGTCCCTCGGTATCAACGGCGTCGGGGCGGCGGTGATGCTGGCCGTGTTCTCCCAGACCGGGGGGCTGAGCGGGGCCGAGGCGGTGGTGGCCGGGGGGACGGCGGCGGCCGGCCAGGCCGTGCTGTCGGCCGTGTTCGGCGACCAGGCCGTGCGGGAGCTGGTGCGCGACAGCCGCCGGAACCTGCTGCACCGGGTCGACGGCCTCTTCGCCGCCGAGCGGGCCCGGTTCGAGAGCCTCCTGGACGTCGTGCCCGCCGCCGCACGGGCCGACGAGCTGCGCCGGCTCGCCGCGGGTGTGGCGTCCGGTCCGTGACCACGACCGACACGACGGTCGAACCCCACCTCACCGGGCGGGCCGGGGCCCTGGCCGAGGCGGCTGCGCTGGCCCGGGGCCGGCTCGACGACGACGTGGTGGACACCGCCGACCGCGTGGCCGCCCACGTCCGGGACCGGCTGGGTCACGGCACCGCCCACACCGTCGTGGCCCTGGCCGGCCCGACGGGAGCCGGGAAGTCCTCGCTGTTCAACGCCCTCGTCGGCGACGACGTGTCGACGGTCGGGGTGCGACGACCCACCACCGGCACCGCCGTGGGCGCCGTCTGGGGCGACGACGACCCGACCCTGCTGGGGTGGCTGGGCGTCGGACACCGGCACCTCGTCGGGGCGGACGCCGACCTCGGCGGACTCGTCCTCGTCGACCTGCCCGACTTCGACTCGACCGAGGCAGGCCACCGCCTGGAGGTCGACCGACTGGTCGAGCTGGTCGACGTGCTCGTGTTCGTGGTCGACCCGCAGAAGTACGCCGACGAGGCCCTGCACGGCGGTTACCTGCGTCGTCTCGCCGGCCACGACGAGGTGCTGCGCTTCGTGCTCACCAAGGTCGACCTGATCGATGCGCCCGACCACGGGCGGGTGGTCGACGACCTCCGCCGCCGCCTCGCCGACGACGGCGTGGAGGGTGCCGTCGTCTGGCCCGTGTCGCTCGCCACCGGGGCCGGGGTGGACGACGTGCGGGCCGGCCTGGCCGACGTGGTGGCGCGACGGCGGGCCATGGTGGCCCGGCTGTCGGCCGACCTGCGGGCCGCCGCCGCCCCGCTCCGCACCGGGGCGGGGGAGGCGGACGTGGGTGGGCGGTCCCGCCGGGAGCTGGTGCGGGGTCTCGCCGCCGCCGCCCGGGTGGACGAGCTGGCCGGCGCCGTCGCCATCGAGCACCGGCGCCGGGCTCGGCGGGCCATGGGCTGGCCGGTGGCGGGCTGGCTGCGGCGCCGCCGCTCGGCGCTGACCGGGGCCGGGGCCGGGGCGGGGGTCGGGCCGGCGGCGAGGGGCGCGGTGGAGGCGGCGCTGCGGCGCTTCGGCGAGCACGCGGGCGAGGACGCCGGGCCGCCCTGGGACGCCGTCGTGCGGCGCACGGCCATGGGTCGCACGGCGGAGGTGGCCACGGCGCTCGACGTCCGCCTGGCCGGTGCGGCGCGGGCCACGGTGGGGTCACCCCGGTGGTGGTCGCTGGTGGCGTGGGTGCAGCGGCTGCTGCTCGCCGTCACCGCCGTCGGGGCCGGCTGGCTGGCCGTCCTCGCCGTGGTCGGTGGTCTGCGCCTCGACACTGGGGTGCTGACGCCCGAGGTCGGCGATCTCCCCCTGCCGACGCTCCTGCTCCTCGGGGGGATCCTGGCCGGGCTCGTCGTGTCGCTGCTGGCCCGGGTGCCGGCCGGGGTGGGCGCCCGACGGCGGGCCGGCCGGGCCCGCCGCCGCCTGGAGCGCGAGGTCGACGCCGTGGCCGACGCCGAGGTGGTCGAGCCGGTGGCGGCGGTGCTGTCGGAGCGGGCCGCGCTGGCCCGGCTGGCCGCGGCGGCGGCCGGGGAGCGGTGACGGCGACGGCTCAGGCCCCGTCGAGGCGGCGCACCAGCGTGGCCGGGGCCTTCTGGCGGTAGGCGTCCTCGAGCAGATCGGCCAGGTCGTCGGGGTCGACGTCGGCCAGGCGGACGAGCATGGCGCCGTAGCCCTCGTAGTGCGGGGTCGAGAAGAGCACGCCGGGGTCGGCCTCGATGAGGTGGGGCTTCTCGTTCACGTCGCACATGAGCACCAGCACCTCGGTGCCGTGAACGTCGTCGCGGTCGTGCTCGCGCTGGCTCCACATCCGGCAGAACGACTTCTCGCGCACCTTCAGCGCCGGCGTACCGTACGAGGTGGAGACGGTCACCTCGGGCAGCTCGGCTCCCAGCCGCTCGACGTCGGCGAACGTGACCACGACCGCACCCCCTGTCGCCGGACCGTATGCCAGCGTAGGCTCCTTCCGTCGACGAGGGGAGCACGCCGTGGGGGAAGCGATCATCGCCGGGTTGGCCCTGCTCGCCGCCGTGGGCGCCGTGAGCACGTTCCGCTCCTGGGGGCGACCCCACGTCCGGTCCGGCGACCGGGGCGGGGGGGCGTGGACCCGCCTGCCGCTGTCGACCTGGTGGTACCGCGGCGGCTGACGCTCCGGAGGCGATGACTCAGGGCGCTAGGACGTCCGCTGACCCGACGGCCGGCGGTTCCGACGCCGGTTGCGGCGGCGCTGACCGGGGCGGCCGGTCCCCTGGTCGGGGCGGCCGGCCTTGCTGCGATCGCCGGCGGACCGGTTGCGACGGGGCGCCGACTGGCGGGGCTCGTCGCCGCCGCCCATGCCCAGGTCGCGCTGCAGCCGGCGGGCGGCGGCACGGTCGTCGGGGGTGACCAGCGCCACCACGGCTCCCGTCGCCCCGGCCCGTCCGGTCCGCCCCGAGCGGTGGACGTAGTCCTTCCCGTCGGCGGGCAGGTCGAAGTGGATGACGCAGGCCACGTCGTCGACGTGGATGCCGCGGGCGGCCACGTCGGTGGCGATCAGCGCCGTGACGTCGCCCGACTTGAACCGCGCCAGGGCCCGGTCCCGCTGGCCCTGCGAGCGGCCACCGTGGATGGCCACCGCCGCCACGCCGGACTTGGCGAGGCGCTTGGCGAGGCGGTCCGAGCCGTGCCGGGTCCGGCAGAACACGACGGTGGGGCCGTGCTCGCCGATGAGGTCGGCGGTGAGGTCGCTGCGCTGCTCCTTGGCCACCTCGACGAAGCGGTGGGTGGTCAGGTCGAGCTCGGCCTCGGCCGCCTCCACCTCGGAGCGGTGGGGGTCGTCCTGGTACTGGCGGACGAGCACGTCGACGTCACCGTCGAGGGTGGCCGAGAACAGCAGCGTCTGGCGGTCGGACCGGACCCGGTCGAGCAGCCGGCGCACCTCCGGCAGGAAGCCCATGTCGGCCATGCGGTCGGCCTCGTCGACGACGACGGCGGCGACGTCGCCGAGCGCGATGTCGCCCCGGTCGATCAGGTCGGCCAGGCGTCCGGGGCAGGCCACGGCCACGTCGACGCCGCGGCGGAGGGCCTTGAGCTGGGCGCCGAAGCCGACGCCGCCGTAGAAGGTGGCCACCGTGCGCTGACGGAGGGCGAGCAGCGGGCGCAGCTCCCGCTCGACCTGGGCGGCCAGCTCCCGGGTCGGGACGAGCACGAGGGCCGTCGGCCGCCCGGGGCGGGCCGGGATGACGAGCTGGGCCAGCGGCACGCCGAAGGCCAGCGTCTTGCCGGACCCGGTGGGGGCGCGGCCGCAGACGTCGCGCCCGGCCAGGGCGACGGGGATGGTCTCGGCCTGGATGGGCGTCGGGTCGGTGATGCCCTGGCGGGCGAGGACGTCGACCACCTCGGCGGACGCGCCGAGATCGGTGAAGGATGTGGACATGGGGGGCTCCTGTGGTTCTGGCGCATCCGGCGCAACGGCGTGGATGCGACGACCACGGTGCAGCACCCCCGCATCGGCCGGAGCCGCGCCACCGTCGCAGGCGGCAGGGGGATGAGACCGACAGCTCGTGACGCGATCAGCCTCCCGGCACCACCGGAGCAGTGCCGACACGCAGGGTAGCGGCTCCGGGCCCGGTCGCGGTCCTGGGACCCCCACCCCATCGAACTGACACAAGCACGCGTTGCTATAGCAACGCGTGCTTGTGTCAGTTCGATGGGGTGTCAGTTCGATGGGGTGTCAGTTCGGTGGGGTGTCAGGTCTCGGGTGACAGGCCCGCCGCGGTCAGGCCGGCGTCGACGGCGGCGTCGACGCCGGCCGGGAACTGGTCGAGGTCGTCGGGGCGGTCACCCATGATCCCGTCGACGTAGCGGCGGTAGACGCCCTCGGCGATGGCGGCCGACCGCCAGGCGTTGAACGCCGTCCAGTAGTCGAGCGAGCCGAGGTCGCGCCCCGACCGCTCGGCGTAGCGCTCGACCAGCTCCTCCCGGGTGGGGAAGCCCCCGACCACGGTGGGAGGGTCGGCCCGGGGGGTGGGCGGGTCGTCGGGCTGCACCCAGGAGCGCACCAGGTACGACACGTCGGCCATGGGGTCGCCCAGCGTGCACAGCTCCCAGTCGAGGACGCCCCGCACCTCACCGTCAGGGCCGAGCAGCACGTTGCCGAGGCGGAAGTCGCCGTGGATGACGCCGCCGGCGCGATCCTCGGGGCGGTGTTCGACCAGCCAGTCGTACAGCCGGTCCATGCCGGGGTGCTCCCTCGTCCTGGACGACTCCCACTGCGCCGCCCACCGGCGGAGCTGGCGGTCCAGGTAGCCGCTGCGCCGGGACAGGTCGTCGAGGCCCACGGCGTCGGGGTCGACCCCGTGCAGCGTGACGAGGGCGTCGACCATCGACTCGCCGGCCCGCCGGCGGGCGTCGGCGTCGGGGAGCCCGTCGGGCACGTCCCCCGCCTCGTGCAGCACCACCCCCTCGACGTGGGACATGACGAAGAAGGGCGCCCCGTTCACGGCGGGGTCGTCGCACACGCCGAGCATCCGGGGCACCGGCATGCCGGTGCCGGCCAGCGCCCCCATCACCCGGTGCTCGCGGCGGACGTCGTGGGCCGTGGCCAGGACGGTCCCGAGAGGTGGGCGGCGCAGGACGTAGCGGGCGCCCCCGGTATCGGTGACGACGAAGGTCAGGCACGAGTGCCCGCCGACGACGCGGTCGAACGACAGGGGCGGGCGGGCGTCGGGAACGTGCTCGCCGAACCAGGCCGTGACGGCGGCGGCGTCGACGCCCTCCGGGGCGGGAACCGGCTCAGACGTGGGGGGCCACCTCGGTCATGAACGACTCGAGCGCCCCGAGCCGCCCGTCGATCCCGCCCGGCGCGACCGGGTCGAGAAGGACGTGGGTGACGCCGGCCTCGCCCATGGCGCCCACCATGTCCTGCATCTGCCCGGGCGAGCCGCCGACGGACTTGGCCGCCGGCATCCGCTCCGCCGGGTCGAGGTAGCAGCGCAGGCTGAGGGTCAACTCGCCCCGATCCCGCCCGTGCTCGTCGCACAGCTCGCCGATGCGCCGCCAGGCCGCCGCCACCTCGTCGAGGGGCTGGAAGGCGGCGTGGAAGGCGTCGCCGTAGCGCACCGTCCGGCGGAAGGCCGGCTCGGTGTCGCCGCCCACCCACACGGGCAGGTGCGCCTGGGTCGGCTTGGGCTCGAAGCCGACGGCGGGGAACCGGACGTAGGTCCCCGAGTACGACGGCTCGTCCTCGGTGAACAACCCCCGGAACGCCTCCAGGTACTCGTCGGCCCGGTCGCCCCGGTGGTCGAACGGCATCTGCAGCGCCTCGAACTCCTCGGCCATCCACCCCACCCCGACGCCGAGGATCGTCCGCCCGCCCGACAGCACGTCGAGCGTCGCCACCTGCTTGGCCGTCTGGATGGGGGGCCGGTAGCCGAGGATCAACACGGTGGTGCCGAGCCGCAGCCGCTCGGTGCAACCGGCCACGAACGTCAGCGTCGACAGTGGGTCGAGCCACGGCGTGTCGTGGCCGGCCGGGAAGCGCCCGTCGTCGCTGTACGGGTACCGCTGGGCGATGTCGGCCGGCCAGGCGATGTGGTCGCTGACCCAGCCGGAGTGGAAATCCAGCTCCTCCAGCCGCCGGCTGAAGCGGACCAGCGTCTCGGGCCCCGCGCCACGGCCGAGGTGCGGCAGGTGTGCCCCCCAGTCCATGGACGCCCAACCTAGGCGGCCCGGCGTCAGCCCACCGGCTGGAGGGCGCCCTGCACCTCCACGACGCCGGGGCCGTGGCGCTCGTCCAGTGCGGCCGGCATCCCCGGCTCGACCACGGGGACCGCCGTGACGACGACGCTGCGGATCTCGTCGATGGACGTCCACAGGGCACCCAGCTCGTCGTGCACCTCGCGCTGGATGGCCTCCAGCTCGTCATAGGGGCGACCGCCCGCCGAGACGCAGAGCCGACCCCCGAAGCGGGACCGCAGCTCGGCCTCGTGACGGGCCACGTCGCCGGTGAAGCGGACGTTCAGGATGTGCCGCTCGGGACTGTTGCCGGCCGCCGCCGCGCTGGTGGACCGGTCGTACCACGACGCCGAGAAGTCGGGCTGGGACCGGGCGTAGGTCATGGCGGCGTCGAGGCCGAGCTGCGTGGCGGTGGCGGGGTCGACGACGGCCCACCCCCCGGGCGGGGGCGGACAGGGCGTGTCGAGGCGGCGGGCGTCGGCCGGGCCCGGGGGTGGCGGCTCGGGTGGGCCCGGTGGCTCGGTGAGGGTCAGGGCCTCCCCGTCCCAGGTGCCGACCACCCGGTACTCGCCCCAGCGGACCCCATCCGCCGCCTCCTCGCCGTCGACCTCGTCCCACGACCAGCCCAGCACGGCCGGGCCGTCGCACTGGGGCGGCAGCGACTCCAGCACGACCCCCAGGCACAGCTCCGGGTCGGGCCCGGCGTCGATGACCATGGTCGAGGTCTCGTAGCGGACCGGCCCCGCCGTCGTGACCGGTCCCGACGTCGCGAGCGCCGGCTCGGCCGCCGACGCCGGGGGCGCCGGGTCGACGGCCGGAGCCGAGGGGGAAGGGTCGGCGCAGGAGGCGAGCACGGCGGCGAGGGTCACCAGGACGAGGAGGCGCACGCCCCTACGACGTCGGCGTGCCGCCGCCGGTTCCCCGACCCAGCACGGCGACGGCGGCGGCCTGCATGGCGGCCACCGCCTCGCCGGGGGTCGTCCGACCCCGCAGTGCGTCGTGGACGGCCCGCCAGCCGGCGTCCTCGACCTCGGGGAAGCGGGTCAGCGGCGGGTAGGTGATCATGGCGTCGGCGATCGTCTCCCGGGTGATCTCCAGCCGGCGGCGGTCGGTGTCACCGGTCGGCTCGACGGCGGCCAGCGCCGCCGTGTGGGCGCAGATGTTGCCGCCCCGGGCGTCGAGCGACTGCGCCTCGGCCCCCAGCAGGCGGTGCACCAGCGCTGCGGCACCGTCGACGTCGCCGCAGGTGGTGGGGACGGCCCAGGCGTGGCAGCCGGCGTAGCTCACCCGGCGCCGCGTGCCGGCCGGGTAGGGGGACGGCACCAGCACGTCGGCCAGCGGCGAGCGGCGGATGGCGCCCCAGCCGCCCGGCCAGGCCGCCGCCGCGTCGACCCGCCCGTCGAGCAGCGCCCGGTCGACGTCGTCGTAGTGCCACGACGCCAGGTCGTCGGGTGCCCGCCCCGCCAGGCGGACCATGGTGGCCACGGCCGCCTCGGCCTCCGGCGAGTCGAGGCGGGGACGGGCGTCGTCGTCGAAGAGCCGGCCCCCGTCCGCCACCACCAGCTCGAAGAACGTCCCGAACGCACCCGACTCGCGCCCGGTGAACCCGAACACCACGTCGCTCCCGACCAGCTCGGACCAGGTGTCGGGCACCGGGTCGACCCGGTCCCGGCGGGCCCACAGCACCCGTACGTCCACGAGGCGCGGCGCGCACAGTAACGCGCCTTCGAACCGGCACAGCTCCACCGCGGCGGGAGCCAGGGCCCTCACCGCATCGCCGTCGATCACGTCGTCGAGCGGGCGAAGCCGCCCTGTCTGGGAGGGGGCGTACTTGGAGTGGGTGGCCAGCACGTCGATGCGCTCACCGGCGCTGAGCATGGCGGCCACCCGGCGGTTGAGCGTGGGGTGGTCGGCGTGGACCACCACCTCCACCTCGTCCGGTGCGAGCACGTCGTAGAGGTGGTCGTACATGGGGCCGCCCACCAGCGCCACCCGCAGGGTCACGACACCGGCAGATCGACGACGACGGTCAGTACGGTGGCGTACGGGTCGAGCTCGGCCTCGGGGACCTCGATCACGACCTCCCCGTCGGGATCGTCGGTGAGCATGTCGAGGATGCCGGTCCGGGTCGTGAACGCCAGCTCGTTCCCCGAGCCCATCACCGCCACCGACGACACCCGCCGCACGGGCAGGCCCCGCACCGTCACCGCGTCGTACGGGCGCGCGAGCAGGAACAGGTGCACCCGGTCGCCGCGCCGGGTGGACGGCCCGTAGAACTGCCACGGCTCCAACCCGGCCTCGGTGTCGTGGACGGCGTCGGCGTGGGTCGCCATCCACCCCGTGACGGCGTCGAGGCGCTCGACCTGCTCCGGGGGGAGCGACCCGTCGCCCCGGGGGCTCACGTTCAGCAGCAGGTTGCCGCCCCTCCCGACCGTCTCGCACAGGGCGTGCACGATGGCGCGGGGCGACTTGTGGGCGGTGTCATCGGGGTTCCACCCCCAGCTCTCGTTCATGGTGAGGCACGACTCCCACCGGGCCGCCGGGGCCGTCGGGGGCACGAACTGCTCGGGGGTGGCGAAGTCGCCCCGTCCCGGCAGCCGGTCGTTGATCAGGATGTCGGGCTGCAGCTCCCGGATCAGCGACTCGATCTCGTCGGGTCGCCACCAGTCGGCCGGGCGCTCCCACCCGCCGTCGAACCAGGCCACGTCGATCGGTCCGTACCCGGTCATCAGCTCCCGGAGCTGCGCCAGCAGGTAGGCACGGAACCGCCCGGCGGCGGCGTCGTCGGGCAGGGGCGGAGACTGCCCGAACACGTAGGGCCGCATCTCGTCCCGCCAGGCCGGGTAGTCGGGGTGGTGCCAGTCGGAGAGGGAGTAGTAGAGGCCGATGCGCAGCCCCTCGGCCCGGCAGGCGTCGACCGTCTCCCGCAGCAGATCGCGGCCGCACGGCGATGCGGTGACCCGGTGGTCGGTGGTGGCCGTGTCGAACATGGCGTAGCCGCTGTGGTGGCGGGTGGTGATCACGACGTAGCGCATGCCGGCGGCCCGGGCCCGTCGGGCGATGTCGGCCGGGTCGAAGGCGTCGGGATCGAACGTGTCGGCCAGGCCGTGGTACTCCCCGGCCGGCACCGACTGGCAGTGGGGGAGGCTGAACACGCCGCCCACCATCGGCCACGACAGCTCCCAGCCCCGCTGGCTGGCGTGGTCCCAGTGGAGGAACAGTCCGAGGCCGGCGTCGTCGAACCACGACCGCCCGCTCACGGCTCCACCAGGCGCATGCCGGTGATGCCGCCGTCGAGGAGGAGGTCGGCGCCACTCGTGAACGTCGTCTCGGCGGCGAGGTAGGCAACGGCATCGGCCACCTCGGCGCATCCGACCAGCCGGCCGAGGGGCTGGCGGCGACGCAACGACTCCAGCGCAGCGCCGGGGTCGTCGGCCCCGGCCACCAACCGCTCGACCCAGGGGCTCGACACGGTGCCGGGGGAGACGCAGTTGACCCGGATGCCGTGGGCGGCCTCGTCGGCGGCCATGGCCCGGGTCAGGGCCAGCACGGCGCCCTTGGAGGCGGAGTACACGGCCCGCTCCACCAGCCCGACCGAGGCGGCCACGGAGCAGGTGTTGACGATGGCGCCCCCACCCGCCTCCCGCATCACGGGGAGCACGGCCCGGCTCAGGTTGGCCACGCCGAAGACGTTGACGGCGAACACCCGGTGCCAGTCGTCGGGGGTGGACGCCACCACGTCGCCCACGCTGGCGATGCCGGCGTTGTTGCACAGCACGTCGATGCGACCGTGCCGTTCGACGATGCGCTCGACGGACGACGCGCACGCCGCCGGGTCGGTCACGTCGAAACCGTCGGCGAGGTCGAGCCCCTCCACGGTGGCACCGGCGGCGGCGAACCGCTCGACGGTGGCGGTCCCGATGCCCCCGGCCGAGCCGGTGACGACGACCACGCGGCCCGTTGCCGTGGTGCCGTCGGCCATCCCCGTCCCCTCCTGCGTCGCCGCCTGTCTACTCTCTCGACGACGTCCGGCCCACTGGACGCCCTGAGGGGGACACGACCATGACACCACCACGCCGGGGCCGTCGGCTCCTCACCCTGCTCGTGCCGCTGGCCCTGCTGGCCGCCGCCTGCGGTGACGACGACGACCCCGTGGCCGAGGCGCCCGCCGTCGCCGACGAGGCCCCCGGCACGACCGGCGACGCGGCCCCGGAGACGACCGGCGAGGCCGCCGCCCCGTCCGACGGGGGGGCCGGCACGGCGTGCGTCGGTTCGGGCGACGGCTCGGGCGAGGACATCGTGGTCGGCCAGATCCACACCGAGGAGTCTCCCGCCGCCGGGTTCCCCGAGATCACGGCCGGGGCCGAGGCCTGCTTCGAGGCCATCAACGCCACCGGCGGCATCGACGGCCGACCCGTCGACTTCCGACCCTGCAACGACGCCGCCGACCCGGTGCAGGGCGAGACGTGCGCCCGCGACCTCATCGACGCCGGCGCCGTGGCCGTGCTGGGGGGCATCTGCTTCTCGTGCTTCTCGGCCCCCGTGGTCGACATCCTGGGCGAGGCCGGCATCCCCTACGTCGGGGGCCTGCCCGTGCTGCCCAACGAGTACACCCAGGAGAACTTCCACCCGATCACGAACGCCGGCGGGGCCGCCGCCCTGTACGCCAACGCCGCCTACGTGATGAACCAGGCCGAGGCCAACGGCGTCGAGCCCACAGTGGTCGAGATCTACGCCGCCGTGGGCGAGGCCGACCCGACGCTGGAGCAGCAGATCGAGACGCTGGGCGGCACCTACCTGGCCCGCGTCGGGTTCGACCCGGCCTCGGCCGACCTGTCGTCGATCGCCCAGCAGGCCATCGACGAGGACCCGAACTTCGTGTCGGTCCAGACCGACGGGCCCAACACGGTCAAGCTGGTGACGAGCCTGCGGACCCAGGGCTACGAGGGTGAGATCGTCATCCTGGGCACGGCCGCCGATCCCCAGTCGATCGAGGGCATGGGCGACGCCAGCGAGGGCGTGTTCGTGGCCACCTTCTTCGACGACCTGGCCAACAGCGATTCCCCCGACGCCGTCAAGTTCCGGGAGGACATGGCGGCAACCGGCGGCGATCCGACCAAGACGCTGGCCGCCACCGGCTACGCCGGCGCGCTGGTCACGGCGGAGGCGTTGGCGGCCGCCTCGCCCGACGTCACGCCGGAGAGCTTCATCGAGGCGCTCGGCTCGCTGGAGGACGTGCAGCCGCTCTTCGGCGGTCGCCTGTCGGCCGGCAACGCCAACGAGGACTTCCCCCGGACCTTCTACTTCACGTCCTACGCCAACACCATCGTCGACGGCGAGGTCACCCCGACCGGTGAGGCGTTCGACTTCTACACGGGCGAGCCGGTCGGCTGAGCCGGCCCCCCTCCCGTGCAGGAGCTGCTGGTCTACGTCATCCTCGGGCTCGGCCCGGGCGCGGTCAACGCCCTGCTCGGCATCGGGCTGGTGACGATCTACCGGGGCTCGGGCGTCCTGCACTTCGGCCACGCCGCCGTGGCCATGTACGTGGCGTTCGTGTTCCGGTCGCTCCGCCAGAGCTTCGACTGGCCCACCCCGCTCGCCTTCGTGGCCGCCCTGGCGGTGGCGGCGCTGCTCGGGCTCGCCATCCACCTCCTCGTCATGCACCCCCTCCGCCACGCCCCGGCGCTGGCCCGGGTCACCGGGTCGCTCGGTGTGCTGCTCACGCTGGCCTCGCTGGCGTACTGGCAGTTCGGGAGCGGCACCTTCACCGTGAACCCGCTCACGCCGACCGAACCGGTCGAGATCGCGGGGGTGCTGGTCGGCTGGGACCGCATCCTGCTCGTGACGGTGGCGGTGGCGTTGACGGCCGTGCTGTGGGTCGTGTTCCAGCGGACCCTGTTCGGGCTGGCCACGCGGGCGGCGGCGGAGACGGAGAAGGGGGCGGCCGTCACCGGCTACTCCCAGGCCCGGCTGGCCGCCGTCAACTGGATGATCGGCAGCGTCCTGGCCGGCATCGGCGGCATCCTCATCTCGCCCATCGCCCGTCTCAACGCCCTGCAGATGTCGCTGCTCATCGCGGCCGCCCTCGCCGCCGCCCTGCTGGGCCGGTTCGAGAACCTGTGGCTGGTCCTGGCCGGCGGCATGCTCCTCGGCGTCGGCGAGTCGGTGATCGGCAAGTACCTCAACGAGATCCGGGGGCTGACCGCCACGCTGCCCTTCCTCCTGATCGTGCTGGTGCTGGTGGTCAAGGGCAGCGCGCTCCCCGAGCGGGGTGAGCTGGTCAGCTCCGACATGCCGTTGGCGCCGGCCGTTCGTCGCCTGGGCGTCAAGCTGGCCGTCTTCGCCGCCGTATCGGTGGTGCTGCTGTACCGGCTGCCGTCGAGCTACGCCGCCGCCTACACGATCGCCCTCATCGGCGGCGTGGTGATCCTCTCCCTCGTCGTGATCGTCGGATGGGTCGGCCAGATCTCGCTCTGCCAGGTCGGCTTCGCCGGCGTCGGCGCCTACGCCACCATTCGGGTGGCCAACCACCTCGGCATCGGCTTCCCCTTCTCGATCGTGCTCGGGGCGCTGGCGGCCGTCCCCGTCGGTCTGCTCGTCGGGCTCCCGGCCCTGCGGGTGCGGGGCGTCAACCTGGCCGTGGTGACCCTCGGCGCGGGGATCGCCCTGGAGCGGATGGTGTTCAACAGCCCCACCGTCACCGGGGGCGAGCAGGGCTCGGCCGTCCCCCACGGCGCCGCCCTGTTCGGCATCGACCTCGACGGCCGGACCCAGCCGGCCCGCTACGGCATCGTCGTGCTGGTGGCGCTGTGCCTCTGCGTGGGGGCGGCCGCCAACCTGCGCCACAGCGTCACGGGCCGGCGGATGCTGGCCGTCCGGGCCGACGAGACGGCCGCCGCCGCCAGCGGCATCGACGTGCGCAAGGTCAAGCTCCAGGCCTTCGCCCTCAGCGCATTCATCGCCGGCCTGTCCGGGGGTCTCATGGCCTACCGCGCCGGACGGGTCTCCGAGAGCGGCTTCGTCGTCTTCCAGTCGATCAACTTCTTCGCCCTCGCCTACATCGGTGGCATCGCCACCATCGGGGGGGCGCTGGTGGGGACGTTCCTCGCCCCCGGGGCGCCCTTCTCGCTGTGGTTGCGGCGGGCCATCGGCAACGACCAGGTGTCCCAGACCCTCTCGGGCATCGGCCTCGTCATCACCGTCATCACCCAGCCCGACGGCGTGGCCAACGTGGTGCGCAACGAGCGCGAGAAGCGGCGGGTCAAGAAGGCCCGGGCCGCCCTGGCCGCCGACGCTCGCGCCGACGTGCCCCCCGCGCCGGCCCGTCCCGCCGAGGTGGTCCGGTGACTGCGACGCCGGGGTTGGTGGCCGAGGCGGTGACCGTGCGCTACGGCAGCAACACCGCCGTGGACGCCCTCACCGTGGAGGTGGCCCCGGGGCGGGTGGTCGGGCTCATCGGGCCCAACGGGGCCGGCAAGACCAGCTTCATCGACGCCGTCACCGGCTTCACCGCCATGGCGGAGGGGCGGGTCGTGCTCGGCGGCGACGACGTCACCGGCTGGGCCGCCCACCGCCGGGCCCACCACGGCCTCCGCCGCACCTTCCAGCAGCTGCGCCTGTTCGAGGACCTGACCGTCCGCGAGAACCTCGTGGTCGCAGCCGAGACCGACCGGCGGTTCGGCCTCCTGCGCGATCTCGTCCGACCCCGCCGGTCGCTGGTGGCCACCGACCGGGCCCTGGAGACGACGGGGCTGACCGGCCACGCCGACCACCTGCCCCGTGACCTCCCGTCGGGGACCCGGCGGCTGGTGGGGGTGGCGCGCGCCGTCGTCGCGGAGCCGACCGTCCTGCTCCTCGACGAGCCGGCGGCAGGGCTCGACACCCACGAGACGGCCGAGCTCGACACCGTGATCGGGCGCCTCGCCGGCGCCGGGGTGGGGGTGCTGCTCGTCGAGCACGACACCGACCTCGTCTTCCGGGTGTCCGACGAGGTGGTCGCCATCGACTTCGGCGTCACCATCGCCTCGGGTCCCGCCGAGGAGGTCCGACGCTCCGACGCGTTGATCGCCGCCTACCTGGGCGTGGCCGTCGGCGACGAGGAGACCGACGGGTGACGGCGCTCCTCGAGCTGGATGGACTGCTGGCCGGCTACCGGGGCCTCACCGTCGTCCACGGCATCGACCTGACCGTCGGGCCGGGCGAGATCGTCGCCCTGCTCGGCGCCAACGGGGCGGGCAAGACCACGACCCTGCTGACCGTCTCGGGTCTGGCCGAGCAGCAGGGCGGATCGGTGCGACTCGACGGCGTCGACCTGGCGCCGCTACCCGCCGCGGCGCGGGCCCGCGCCGGGCTCGGTCACGTCACCGAGGACCGGGCCCTGTTCCAGAAGCTGTCGGTGCACGCCAACCTGCGCCTCGGCGGTCAGGGCGACCTCGGGCGCCTCGGTGAGCTGTTGGCCCTCATGCCGGCGTTGGAGCCGCTGCTCGACCGTCGGGTGGGCGGCCTGTCGGGCGGCGAGCAGCAGATGCTGGCCCTGGCCCGGGCGCTCATGGCCCGGCCGCGGGTGCTCATGGTCGACGAGCTGTCGCTCGGTCTCGCCCCCCTCATCGTCCAGCGGCTGCTCGGCAACCTCCGCCAGCTCGCCGACGACGGCCTCGGCGTGCTCATGGTCGAACAGCACGTCGAGCAGGCGCTGCGCTTCGCCGACCGGGTGGTGGTGCTGGCCCGGGGCCGCATCAGCTTCGAGGGGGCGCCGTCCGATCTCGCCGGCCAGCGGGACCGCCTGGCCGCCGCCTACCTTGGCGCCGACGGGGCCCGGGCGTGACCCGCATCACCGGCCACACCACCCACGACCTGCGGGCCCGCACGTCGCTGACCCTGGCCGGCTCCGACGCCGTCCACACCGACCCCGACTACTCGGCCGCCTACGTCGTGCTGCACACCGACGACGGGCACGAGGGCCACGGCCTCACGTTCACCATCGGACAGGGCAACGACCTGTGCTGCGCCGCCATCGACCTGCTGGCGCCGCTCGTGGTCGGACGACGGCTCGACTCCGTGGTCGACGACATGGGCGCCTTCTGGCGCAGCCTCACCAACCATCCCCAGCTCCGGTGGCTCGGCCCCGAGAAGGGGGTCGTCCACCTGGCCACCGCCGCCGTCGTCAACGCCGTCTGGGACCTGTGGGCCAGGACACGGGGTGTCCCGGTGTGGCGGCTGGTGGCCGAGATGGAGCCCGAGCAGCTCGTTTCCTGCGTGGACTTCCGCTACCTGCGCGACGAGCTGGACGAGGAGCGCGCCCTCGATCTGGTCCGGACGCTGCACCCGACCCGGCAGGAGCGGATCGAGGAGCTGCGCCGGGACGGCTACCCCGCCTACGTCACCTCCGCGGGCTGGCTCGGCTACGGCGACGACGACGTCCGCGCCCTCTGCCGGGCCTTTCTCGCCGACGGTTGGCGCAGCTTCAAGACCAAGGTCGGCGTCGACGTCGCCTCCGACGTGCGCCGCTGCGAGATCATGCGGGAGGAGATCGGCGACGGCCAGCTCATGGCCGACGCCAACCAGGTGTGGGACGTGCCGGAGGCGGTCGAGTGGATCGGCCACCTGGCGCCGTTCGGGCTGCGCTGGATCGAGGAGCCCACCTCGCCCGACGACATCCTCGGCCACGCCGCCATCCGTCGGGGCATCGCCCCCGTCGGCGTCGCCACGGGTGAGCACGCCATGAACCGGGTCGTGTTCAAGCAGCTCCTCCAGGCCGAGGCGCTCGACTACGTGCAGGTCGACGCCTGCCGCCTGGGCGGCCTGAACGAGGTGCTCGCCGTGCTCCTCCTGGCGGCGGCTCGGGGTGTGCCGGTGTGCCCCCACGCCGGAGGGATCGGCCTGTGCGAGTACGTGCAGCACATCTCGATCATCGACCACGTGTGCATCAGCGGGTCGCTGGCCGACCGCACCACCGAGTACGCCAGCCACCTGCACGAGCACTTCGTCGACCCCGCCGTGGTCCGCGACGGGCGCTACGTCGTGCCGGAGGCGCCCGGCTTCTCGGCCGAGATGCACGCCTCCTCCATCGCCCACCTCACCTTCCCGACCGGCGCCGAGTGGGCGTGACCCCCGTTGCGGTGCCCGAAACACCCCGGATGCGGGGCGGTCCGGGCGCCGGAACGAGGGGGTCGTCGCGCCTCGGACTCGGCTGTGCCCCCATCGGCAACCTGTTCGCCGCCGTCCCCGACGACGACGCCCGGGCCACCGTCGACGCCGCCTGGGAGCGGGGCGTGCGGTTCTTCGATGTCGCGCCGCTCTACGGTCACGGCCTCGCCGAGCGGCGGCTCGGTGCGGCGTTGACCAGCCACGAGCGCGACGCCTTCGTCGTGTCGACCAAGGTCGGCCGGCTCCTGCGCCCGGTCGACGGCCCACCGGCCGACTCCCTGTTCGTCGACGTGCCCGCCGTCGAGCCGGTGTTTGACTTCTCCCGCGACGGGGTGCTCCGCTCCGTCGAGGCCAGCCTCGACCGGCTCGGACTGGACCGGCTCGACGTCGTGCACGTCCACGACCCCGACGACCACGCCGCCGAGGCCCTCGCCGGCGCCTTCCCCACCCTGGTCGGACTGCGGGAGGAGGGTGTCGTCGGTGCCGTGGGCTGCGGCATGAACCAGTGGGAGCTCCTGGCCCGCTTCGTGGCCGAGGTCGACCTCGACGTGGTGCTCCTGGCCGGCCGCTACACGCTCCTCGACCGCAGCGGTGCCGGGCTGCTGGCCGCCTGCGCCGACCGGGGCGTCGGCGTCGTGCTCGGCGGGGTGTTCAACACCGGCCTGCTGGTCGACCCCGACCACGCCCCCACCTACGACTACGCCCCCGCCCCGGGGGAGCTGGTGGACCGGGCCCTCCGGATGCGCGACGTCTGCACCCACCACGGTGTGAGCCTGCCGGCCGCGGCGCTCGGGTTCGGCCTGCGCCACCCCGCCGTGTCGTCGGTGCTGGTCGGGGCCCGGTCCGCCGACGAGGTGCACCAGGCCGTCGACGCCGCCACGACCGCCGTCCCCGACGAGCTGTGGGCGACGCTCGACGCGGTCTAGACCGCGACCTCGGCCACGTCGATCCGGCCCTCGACGAGCCGGAACCGCAGGCCCAGCTCGCTGGTGCCGTCGGGCGCCACGGCCCACCCGTCCCCACCCCGGCTCCGTAGCACCAGGTGGTCGGCGAAGACCGTCAACCACTCGGTCACGCCGGTCTCGGCGTAGACGCCGGCCCTCCGCTCCGGGTCCTCGCCGGGTGAGTTGACCTCCACCACCAGCTCGGCCGAGGTGAGCCCGGTCTCCTGCTCGTTGGCCTGGTCGGGCCGCCACACCGTGACGTCGGGGATGACCCAGCTCTCCCCCAGGTAGATGCCGATCTCACGAGACACCTCATAGCCCTTGGGCATGAGGAGGCGGGTCAACTCGATGAGGATCCGGTCAGCGAGCTTGGCGTGCCCGAGGGCTTGAGGTGGGTTCACGTGGTAGACGCCCCCGTAGCACTCGTCGCGCTTGTCCTGGCCCAGCTCCTGGCGACGGGCGAGCCACTCCTCGGCGTCGGTCCGGGGCATCAGCACCTTCGACACGGCCACGAGGCTACGACGCGAGACGGCCGGCTGCAGGTCCCGGGGGGGTGACCGCAGCCGGCCGTCGAGCTGGCGTGGTGGGGCGTGGCCGCTACGGGGCGGGGACCACCTCGATGCCCTTGATCGACGGGTTGTCGCCGCCCGACACGTGGGCGAAGTCGATCTCGAGGTTGCCGCCCGACACGGTGACCGTGGCCGCCTCGACCCGGCCGACGTCGGCGTCGGACGGATCGTCGTAGGCGACGTAGTCGTCGAGCACGAGAGACCCCTCCATGCTCACGTCGAACTGGCGGAAGCCGTTGTTCGGGCCCGGGCCGCCGAGGAAGATCTCGGCGAAGTAGAGCCGCACCTCGTAGGTGCCGTCGACCAGCGGGATCGAGTACGACAGCTCCGGCCCCGAGGCCGGGTCGAAGCGCTCGGTGTGGAACACGCTCTGCGGCGTCACGTTGGGAACGGTCGGATCGAACGTGATCGTCGGCGCCTGCGAGTAGCTCTGGCCGGTGTTGAAGCCGGCGTCGGCCGCCCAGAGGCCCTGCGCGATGGCCCCGCCCCCGGCATTGATGCGCACCACCGGCCGCCGCTCGACCACCAGCACCTCGGAGGTGGCGCCGGTGTCACCGTCGGCGTCCTCCACCACGGCGACGTAGTGGTTGAGCCCACCCTGGGCCGTCGACCGGGCCAGGGGCACACCCGTGAACGTGGCCGTGTCACCGGGACCGGCCACCGCCGACCGCTGGTCGACGGCCACCACCGAGTTGGCCTCGTACGGGTCGGGGTCGACGTTGAACACCTGGCCGCCCTGGCGGGTGAAGGCACCCGCCTCGACGGCCAGCAGGCGCACCGTCGAGCCCTGGGGGGCGTCGACGGTCACGTCGACGGTGTCCTGGTCGAGCGTGGTCGGCCCGTCGACGCCGGCGATGCCGATGCCCGGAGCCCCGGCCGGCGCAGCCTCGGCGCTGGCGCTGCCCCCGCCGGTGGACCCGTCGACGGCGAACACCGTGCCGCTCACGCTGTCACCGCCGGAGGTGACGGTCATCATCGCCCCCGTCATCTCGAGGCCCGACACGCTGCCCGAGTCCCCCGGCCCCGGGGCCGCGGCCCCGGTGATCGAGGTGGGGTCGGTGTCGATGGCGAACGAGAACGACTCGCCGGGGGCGAAGCCGCTCAGGTCGACGACCAGCGCGTCGTAGCCCTCACCGTTGTCGACCCCGTTGTGGGGGGCCTCGTAGGAGAACCCGTCCACCGTCACGTCGGCCACGTCGCTCGGCGTGAAGCCCTTCGACGTCTGGTCGCCGGCCGTACCGTCGGGGTCGAACACGATGTCGTCGAGCATCGCCGTCGACAGGTCGATGCGGACGCTGTCGATGTCGGTCGTCCCCGTGTTGGTCACCTCGAAGGACCCGGCTCCGAAGGTGGAGGCGTTGATGCCACCCCCCTCGGTGATGGCCAGCGAGGCGGAGGTGTCGGCGACCGGGGGAGCGTCCTCGGTCACCTCGATGAAGTCCCAGCTGGCCGGGATCGGATCAGCCGGACCGTTCGAGGTGGAGATGAGACCGACCACGAGGGTGGGGTCCAGCCAGCCCGCCGGGATGGTGGTCGAGCCGCTGATCGGCACGACCGTGGCCCCCTGGTCGAGGGAGTAGCTGGCGGTGACGAGGCCGGTGGCCGGGTCGACGTGCAGGTACAGGTCGATGACGGCCACGCCCTGCAGCGGGACCTGGGGGAAGGCGACGCTCGAGAACGAGTCACCCACCTCCTTGGCCAGCTGGAACCCGGTGCCGTCGTTGTGTCCTGCGACCAGCTTGATGTAGTCGGACTGGGTCCCGGTGCCGACGAAGATGCCGACCGACTGGAAGTCGGTCGGGGTCACGCCGGCCGGCCACGGGCCGTTGATGCGGCTGTGCACCGTGAACGGTGCCGTGCCCGGCTCCACGCCGACCTGGAAGGCGTACTCCTGGTCGTTCTGGTTCGCGAAGGCATCACCGTCGGTGATGCCGTCGACCCCGAGCACCCCGGCCGCCCCGCCGGCCACGATGCCGTTCGGGTCGTACAGGGCGAGGTAGTCCTGGCCGACCCCGAGGTTGGTCATCAGCCCCGTGAAGCCGAGATCCTCGATGGTGCCGGGGACCGACGACGGGCTGAGGGTCAGCTCGAACGGCAGCGTGTTGCCCATGCCGTCGTCCGGGTCGACCGGGAGCACGTCGTCGACGTCGTCGGTGCCGTCGTTGTCGTCGTCGGCGTCGTTCAGGTTCGACGTGCCGTCACCGTCGAAGTCGGGCGGCACGCTGGCCGACGAGCACGGGTCGGTGCCGTTGTCGATCTCGTCGGCGTTGTCGAAGCCGTCGTCGTCCTCGTCGAGGCCGGCGTCGTCGGCCCCCGAGCAGCTGCCGCCCCCCGAGCCGAAGTCGTTCGGCTCGAGCACGATGACGTTGTTGGCACCGTGGGCCGCCACCCAGATGGTGCCCGGGAAGGGACCGTCGTCACCGAGGGCGGTCACGTCGAGCGCGTTGCCGATGCCGGTGCCGACGTTGCTGACCGGAGCGGCCAGCGCGTCACCGGCGGCGTTCAGCTCGATGCGCTTGATCGTGTCGTCGAAGCTGGCGGCCAGCAGGTCGCCCTGCATGGCCCCACCGAAGTTCGACGCCGTGTACTCGGTCATGCCGTTGGTCGACTGGTCGAAGATGGCGATGGCACCGTCACCGGACCCCGGGATCAGGTAGTCGCACTCCCGGGGGTCGATCTCGCTCTGCGGCACGGGGTGCTGACCACCGGCGAAGGTGTTGTCGAAGTTGCCACGGGTCGGGTTGGGGTGCCCGCCGTAGTAGCCCTCGGGCACCAGGTGCAGATTGTCCTTGTACGTGCTGCCACCGTCGTTGAAGTCGTTCGAGCAGTTGTTGATGGGCGTGCCGCCCCAACCGCCGTTCGGACCGTTGTCGATGGTGTAGAGGCGACCACCGGTCGTCATGACGATGTCGTAGTGGTTGCGCCAGCCACCCGACCAGATCTGCACCGGGCCAGCCGGGTCGATCACGGCCTGGTTGTCACCGTCGTTCCCGCCGAACGGATCGTTGTCGTCGACGCCGGGGGCGACGTTGGGCCTCGACGGGTCGTCGAGGGTCGGCAGGTCGTAGGTGTCGGTGCCGATGGCCGGGTCGCTCAGGTCGACGGTCAGGATGGCCGTCGACAGGGCGTACTCCGGCGTGTCGCCGAAGTTGGTCGACGGTGCACCGGTGTTGGTGTGGCCGCCCTGGGCCGCGAACAGGGTGTCGCCGTCGAGGACCAGCCCGTTGGTGGAGTGGTTCTCCTCCGAGCGGGGCAGGCCCCGCACCAGCTCCAGGTGGTCCCACGAGCTGCCGTTCCACGTCAGCCGGGAGATGATGCCCGAGTTGGTGTCGGTCTGGCCGTTGTCGTTGGCCTTGGCGATCCGCGGATCGGACGACGACACGTAGAGCACCGGGTTGGCGGCGGTGCCACCGACCACCAGGCCGGTGACCTGGCGGTTGCTGGCGCTCTTCGGGATGCCCGCGTCGTCGTGGTTCTGGATCTGCTTCACGTCCAGGATGGTCTCGTCGAGGGTGGCGTCGTAGTCGCCCCCGTCGTCACGGGTGACCGAGTAGATCTGGATCTCGCCGCTCTGCTGGGAGACGTACAGGCGATCGTCGGGGCCCCACTGGATCGAGGTGGGATTGCCGAGCCCGCTGACGACGGTCTGCTTCGAGAAGCCGACCGGGATCGACGAGGCACCGCTGCCCTGGAGGCTCACCTCCACGGTGTTGGTGCCCGAGTGCTCGACGGTCGCCGTCGCCGCGTAGGGGTCGGTCGCCGACGGGTCGAAGGTGATGTCGAACGACGTCGACTCACCCGGACCGAGCACGATCGGCCCGGTCAGGTCGTCGGAGAACTCGGCCGCGTCACCGGTGTAGCCGACATCGGTGACGGTGACGTCGGGGTCACCGCTCTCACCCAGGTTCGTGACCGTGACCGTCTGCGACGTGGACGATCCCACGACCACGGTGCCGAAGTCGACCGAGGTCGGGGCGGCGCCCAGCGTGTCGGGCTGGCCGCCCACGCTCACGATCTCGATGGCGTTGACGAGCGGGTTCTCCGTCTCCCTGCCGAACGACACCTCGATCGAGCCGTCCGAGGTCACCTGGGTGGTGAACACGTGCGGCACGAGGTGCCCGTAGTCACCGGCGAGGTCGACGTCGTCGGCCACGACGGTGCCCTCGACGACCACGTCGAAGACCCGCTGGCCGGCCTGGGACGTGCCGCTGAAGCCGTTGCGGTGGTATGTGCGCACCTCGACCAGCTGGCCGTCGGGGACGGGGAAGCTGTAGGTCATGTCCGACGGGTTGGTCTGGTCCCACCGCTCCTTGGTGAACAACACGTCGGGCACGGTGTCGGGGACGTTGCCCTCGCTGGCGTTGGCCGACGGGTGGGTCGAGAACTTCGGAGCGGCGTCGGTCACGAACGGGCTCGGGTTGGCCGCGGTGTCAGCCGACCACGGTGTCTGGTCGGGGTCGGACGGGTCGGCGGCCACCTGCTCGCCACCGGTGTTGACCCGGTAGAGGACCGACCCGCCGGGGGCGGCGGCCTCGTCGACGGTCAGCGTGAACGTCTCGTCGTCGGAGCCGTCGGCGTCGGTGGCCGTGACGGTGATGTCGTAGGAGCCGGCGTCGCCCGCCTGCGGGGCGATGTCGATGGTGCCGGTGCCGTCACCGTCGTCGGTGAGGGTCACGAACCCGCTGGCGTCGGGGGTCGACGCGATCGTCAGCGTGACGGGGTCGCCGTCGGGCTCGGTGGTCCCGACGTCGACCGTCAGGTCGTCGCCCTCGGTGACCGTCTGGTCGTCGATGGCCGTCACCGTGGGCGGCACGTCCGACGGCGGGGGACCGGCCGTGCGGACCTCGATGGCGTTGACCTTCGGGTTCTCCGTCTGGTGGAGGAACTCGAGCGAGATGAAGTCGTCACCGATGACCGGGGTGGTGAGCGTGATCACCAGGCCGGCGTCGTGGCCGACCCGGGCGTGCACGTCGAGGTCGTCGAGGGCGGGCGGGGTCTCGCCCTCCACCGTCACGTCGAAGACCCGGGAACCGTCGGTCGTCTGGAAGATCTCGGCGAAGTAGAGGTCGACCTCGTAGGCCACGCCCGACGCGACCGGCAGCTCGTACAGGAGCTCCTCGCCGCCGGCCGGGTCGTACCGCTCGGTCTGGAACAGCTCCGACGGGGTGCCGGCCGGGACGGAGGGGTCCGACACGTCGACGGCGTCGTTGGTGCCGTAGGTCTTGTCTTCACCGGCGGCGAAGAACGGCGACGGGGTACCCGGGTCGGCCGGTCCGCCGGCGTCACCGCCGGCCGCGGCCTGGTCCTCGGACCACGCCGGACCACCGTCGGTGGCGGCCACCTCGGGGCCGCCGGCGTTCACCCGGAGCACCACGGTCGGGCCGTCGCCGGGCTCGGTGACGGTGAGCGTGAACGTCTCGTCGTCGGAGCCGTCGGCGTCGCTGGCCGTGACGGTGATGTCGTAGGAGCCGGCGTCGCCCGCCTCGGGGACGATGTCGATGGTGCCGGTGCCGTCACCGTCGTCGGTGAGCGTCACGAACCCGCTGGCGTCGGGGGTCGACGCGATCGTCAGCGTGACGGGGTCGCCGTCGGCCTCGCTCGTGGTGACCTCGACCGAGTCGGAGGAACCCTCCTCGACGGCGAGATCGCCGATGGCGTCGACCGTCGGCGGGGTGCCCGCCTCGACCAGCTCGAGAACGACCACGTTGGAGGTGGGTCCGGTGGCGGTGCCGTCGTCCACGGTGGCGATGAAGTAGTTGAGGCCGTCGACGAGGGTGACGGGGACGCTGGCCGTGCCGCCGGTCAGGGTGACCGGGGTAAAGGTGGCGCCCTGGTTCTCGTTGGCCTCGAAGGGCTCGATGTCGTAACCGGGGGTGGCCAGGAGGGCGGCGTCGATGGCGACCAGGGTCACGTCGGCGCCGTCGGGACCGTCGACGGTGATGGTCTGGGCCGCCTCGGTGACCTGGGCGGCGTCGTGGATGCCGGTGCCCAGCGCCGGGGCCAGGGTCACGCCCTGCACGCCGAGGGTCGGCGCCGGGCCGGCCAGGGCGGGGACGAGGACGAGGCCGCCGCCCTGGGAGCCGTCACCGAAGAGCTGACCCACGACCGTGTCGCCGGTGTCGAAGGTGACGGTGACGGTGGCGCCGGCCAGCTCGAAGCCGGACACGGAGCCGGCCGAGCCGGTGCCGGTCTGGTTCTTGATCGACGTGGGGTCGATGTCGACGGAGAACGTGAAGGTCTCGCCGCTGTCGAAGTCGTCGAACTCGATGAGCAGGCCGTCGTAGCCGTCGGCGGCGTCACCGTCGTGGGGCGACGTGAACGGCGGCGAGTCGCAGCCGTCGGCCGAGCCGTTGGGCGAGGACAGCCCCGTCTCCGCCGCCCCGGAGTTGGCGATGAAGCACTTGCCGAGGTCGTCACCGGCGGTGCCGTTGGGGTCGAAGACGATGTCGGGGAACACCGCCGTCGACAGGTCGACCGTCACCGAGGTGATCTGGGCCGCGCCGTCGGTGTCATTGGTGAGGACGAACGAGCCGTTGCCGTACGTCGAGGCGCCGATACCGGCACCGGCGTTGGCCGTCAGCGTGGCGGCCACGTCACCGGGGGCGTCGACCAGCTCGAGGACGACCACGTTGGAGGTGGGTCCGGTGGCGGTGCCGTCGTCCACGGTGGCGATGAAGTAGTTGAGGCCGTCGACGAGGGTGACGGGGACGCTGGCCGTGCCGCCGGTCAGGGTGACCGGGGTGTAGGTGGCGCCCTGGTTCTCGTTGGCCTCGAAGGGCTCGATGTCGTAACCGGGGGTGGCCAGGAGGGCGGCGTCGATGGCGACCAGGGTCACGTCGGCGCCGTCGGGGCCGTCGACGGTGATGGTCTGGGCCGCCTCGGTGACCTGGGCGGCGTCGTGGATGCCGGTGCCCAGCGCCGGGGCCAGGTTGACGCCCTGCACGCCGAGGGCGGGGGCCGGGCCGGCCGGGGCCGGCACGAGGAGGGCGGAGCCGCCCTGGGAGCCGTCACCGAAGAGCTGGCCGGTGAGGGTGTCGTCGGTGTCGAAGGTGACGGTGACGGTGGCGCCGGCCAGCTCGAAGCCGGACACGGAGCCGGCCGAGCCGGTGCCGGTCTGGTTCTTGATCGACGTGGGGTCGATGTCGACGGAGAAGGTGAAGGTCTCGCCGCTGTCGAAGTCGTCGAACTCGATGAGCAGGCCGTCGTAGCCGTCGGCGGCGTCACCGTCGTGGGGCGACGTGAACGGCGGCGAGTCGCAGCCGTCGGCGGACCCGTTCGGTGAGCTGAGCCCGGTGGCGGCCGCACCGGAGTTGGCGATGAAGCACTTGCCCGCCTCGTCACCGGCGGTGCCGTTGGGGTCGAAGACGATGTCGGGGAACACCGCCGTCGACAGGTCGACCGTCACCGAGGTGATCTGGGCCGCGCCGTCGGTGCCGTTGGTGATCTCGAAGGCGCCCCCGCTGAAGGTGGAGGCCCCGAGGCCGCCGTTCCCGGTGACGGTGACGGTGGCGCCCAGCTCAGGGGCGGGGGCCGGGTCGACGGTGAGGGTGAAGGTCTCGTCGTCGGAGCCGTCGGCGTCGGTGGCGGTGACGGTGACGGTGTAGGTGCCGGCGTCGCCGGCCCGGGGGGCGATGTCGATGGTGCCGGTGCCGTCACCGCTGTCGGTGAGGGCCACGAAGGCGCTGGCATCGGGGCTCGACGACAGCGTGAGGGCGACGGGGTCTCCGTCGGCCTCGGTCGTGGTCACGGCGACGGAGTCGCTGCCACCCTCGGCCACGCTCAGGTCGGCGATGGGGTCGACGGTGGGCGCGGTGCCGCCGGCGGGGGTGGTGACGGTGAAGTCGGTGTTGGTGTTGGGGCTGCGGTTGCCGGCGGCGTCGGCCGACCGGACGATGGCCCGGTAGCGGCCGTCGGGGAGGTCGATGGTGAACGAGTAGTCGGTGGTCGTGGCGCCGGGGGAGCCCAGGTCGGCGGGCAGCTCGGTGCGCTGGGGGCCGAAGGAGCCGTCGGCCTGGAGGTAGTCCTTCGAGTTGGTGTCGCGGATGACGACGACGACGTCGGCGACGCCGGTGTCGTCACTGGCGGTGCCCTCCACGGTGACGGGGCTGGAGAGGTCGGAGCCGTTGGCGGGGGCGGTGATGGTGATGGTCGGGTCGGTGGTGTCGTCGCCACCGCCGTCGGCGGCCTCGAAGTTGGCGATCACGCCGCGGGCCTTGTTCACGTTGTCGACGGCGCGGGCGTTGACCCGGTAGCGCCCCTCGGGGATCGGCGCGGTCACGGTCCACTCGGTGGCGGTGGCGCCGGGGGCGGACAGGTCGGCGTTCACGCGGTTGAAGCCGGGAGCGAAGGTGCCGTCGTCCTGCAGGAACTCCTTGGTGGCCTTGTTCTTGACCCACACCGAGACCCGCTTCACGCCGGTGTCGTCGCCGGCGGTGCCGGAGATGTCGACGGTGCCGGCCGTGACGGTCTCGCCCTCGGCGGGCTCGTCGATGGAGACCGACGGCGCTGCGCTGTCACCGGGGCCGACCTTGAAGCGTCGGGTCGGCGTCCGGGCCGAGTTGTTGGCGGCGTCGCGGACCTTGGCGGTGGCGACGTAGAGGCCCTCCGCCAGCTGGGCGTCCAGGGTCCAGTCGGTGGCGGTGGCGCCGGGATCGGCCAGGTCGGCGTCGACGCGGTTGAACCCGGGCCCGAACGTGCCGTCGTCCTGCAGCCACTCGCTGGTGTCGCGGTTGCGGACGCCGACCTCGACGCGGTCGACGCCGACGTCGTCGCTGGCCTCGCCCTCGAGCGTCACCGACCCCACGGGGACCGTGGCGTTGGGGGCCGGAGCGGTGAAGGAACCCCGAGGGGGTGTGTCGTCGGTCTGAGCGCCTGCGACGGGCGCGAGCAGACCGGATACGAGAAGAAGCGCGCCAATCAGCGCGAACAGCCGTCGTAGTGCCACCATGATCTGACGTCTCCGTTCACCGGCCACATTGGTGACCGGGCGGGTAGGGTCGACGCCAGGAAGGTGTCGAGGCCAGACGCGGACCCACCGCATCCTCGACACGCACCCGCCCGCGACGACGTGTGCTACGCGTCGACACCCCACACCTGAGGCGTCGACGGAGTGAACCTAACCGGTGTGCTCGCGATCGTCAACTGCCCGAGCCGGATTTCCGGGCCCGATGTGACGCCGTTGGGCGACCCTCAGGTCGAGACCGACGGCGGGCCGTCGGGCCTCGGGGCGTCGACGCCGGCGTAACCGGTCACGGCGTACACGCCCTCCCGGACCGGTCCGTGGGTGGCGACGCCGTCGCGCATCCGCTGGAGGTAGTCGCTCCACTCGATGCCGTGGAGCGCAGCGAAGTGCATGAGGATCTGGCCGTTCACGCCGAGGTGGAACAGGTAGCCGATGTCGGCGTCGACGAGGGCGGCCGTCTCGGCGTCGGTCAGCTCGTAACCGTCGAGGGCGTTGGCCGGATCGGCCCGGTACGCCTCCTGGAGGCGCTCGTCACGGTTGAGCCGGTAGAGGAACTTCTGCACGTAGTACAGGCTCACGGTCGACCTCCGAGCCGGGTGCGCACGTGGTTGCGGTTGATGCGGAAGGCGGCGTCGATCTCGGTCAGCTCGGCGCTGAACGCGATGGCGAAACGATCACCGGCCGGCGTGTAGGCGGTCTCGGCGGCGTCGAGGAGGGCGGCCACGAACGTGCGCTTGTCGTCGTCGCCGCGGCCGGGGCCGATCCGGGCCGCCACCGCCACGAAGGCGTGGGCCGGGTCACCGTCGGCGATGCGGTAGCAGGTGCGGGCCACGGCCCGGGTGCGGAGGGCGTCGAGGGCCGCCAGCCCGTGGGCGAGGGCGGCGGTGTGGACGGCGTCGACCACCGACCGGGCGTCGACGGCGTCGTCGAGGTTGGCCGAGTACTCGACGGTGATGTGCGCCACGGCGTCCCTCAGCCCACGCAGCGGTGGGTCATGGTGCCGATCCCGTCGATGGTGGAGGTGAGGGTCGAGCCGGGCCGGAGGTACCGGGGTGGCGTCCTGCCGGCGCCGACGCCGGCCGGCGTACCGGTGAAGATCAGGTCGCCCGGCCGCAGCTCGCAGATCGACGACAGGTGGGCGACGAGGGGGGCCACGCCGAAGATCATGTCGGCGGTGCTCGCCTCCTGGACGACCTCGTCGTCGACCCGGCAGGTGAGCCGGAGGTCGGTGGGATCGGCGATCTCGTCGGTGACCGCCACCCAGGGACCCACCGGGCCGAAGGTGGCGAAGCTCTTGCCCAGCGAGAACTGGGCCGGCGCGCCCCGCATCTGCACCGCCCGCTCGCTCACGTCCTGGCCGACGGCGTAACCGGCCACGTGGTCGAGGGCCCGGTCGAGGGGGATGTCGCGCCCTCCCCGCCCGACGACGACGACCAGCTCGAGCTCCCAGTCGCAGTGGTCGCTGGGCAGCACGATGTCGTCGTTCGGGCCGGCCAGCGACGAGGGGAACTTCGTGAACACGAGCGGGTGCTCGGGCAGCGGGCGCCCCATCTCGTCACCGTGGGCCCGGTAGTTGAGGCCGACGGCGAACACCTGGGACGGGGCCGAGACGGGGCAGCCCAGCCGGGCCCGGTCGAGCGGCGCCCAGTCGGCGTCGGCCCCGAGCGACCCGGCCCAGTCGGTCACGGCGCCGATCTCGGCCCACAGCGCCGTCACCGACGGGCCGAAGCGACCGTCGGAGGCCCGCTCGACGTCGAGGCACCGGTCGTCGGCCACCAGGACGGCGCGACCGCCGACCACGCCGATCCTGGTCATCGGGCCCCTCGCACCCGCCCACTGTACGTCCGCCGGCACTACGGCCCCCGACCCGGGATATCGTCGACGATATGGACCCGGAGGAGGACCGGCCGACCGCCTTCCCCGGCTTCGACGGGCTGGCCGCCTCCCGCCACGAGGTCGTCGCCCGTCTCGTGGCCCGCCGCCGGGACCGGGGGCTGTCCCAGCGCGACGTGGCCGCCGCCATGGGCACGTCGCAGCCGGCGGTGGCCCGACTGGAGGCGGGCCGGGCCGACACCCGCCTGGCGACGCTCCAGCGCTACGCCGCCGCGGTCGGCGCCGAGGTCGGTCTCACCCTGCGCACCGACGACCCGCCCGGGGCCCACGATGCCCCCGGAGCCCACGATGCCTGACGCCCCGATCGAGGTGCCGTACCCGTTCCCCCCCGATCGCCACCCCGTCCCCGGGCCGGCACCCGCCCCGCCGGCGGTGCCGCTGGTCGACCGACCCGATCCGGATCCGCTGCGGGCCCTGCACGAGCGGCGCACCGTCATGGTCTCGGGGGTCCTCGACGCGCCCCGGATCACATCCCTGTGCGCCGAGCTGATGGCGCTCGACGGCACCTCGGCCCGACCGGTCGAGTTGCTGGTCAGCTCCCCGGGCGGACCGCTCGACGCCGTGTCGGCCGTCCTCGACGTCATGGCCGTCATGCGGGCCCCCGTCGACGCCACCTGCCTCGGCGAGGCGGGCGGGACGGCGGCGGTGGTGCTGGCCTGCGCCACCGGCCGGCGGCGGGCCGGACCCCACTCCCGCGTCTCGCTGCGGTGCCGTCACGTGGAGGACGTGAGCGGGTCGAGCGACGACGTGGCCCGCCGGGTGGCCGAGCTGGACGCCGTCCGCCGGCGGGTGCGGGAGGCGCTGGTCGCAGCCACCGCGCTGTCCGACGACGAGGCCGCGGCCGAGCTCGAGCAGGGCGCCGTCCACGACGCCGACGCGGCCCGCCGGCTCGGGATCGTCGACGAGGTCCGCGAGGGCCGACGACCTTGACCTACCGTCCCCCCATGGGGACCATCTCAGAGGACGCCGAGCGCTGGTGGAACGGGGAGGCCGACCTCGTCCACGAGCACCATCCCGTCAAGCCGACGCACCGGTTCGGGGAGGAGATCGCGGACGGGGTGCAGGCCTTCGTGTCGGTGGCCAGCGCCAACACCGTCGACACCGGCGACGGGCTGGTCATGCTCGACACGGGCGGCAAGTTCGACATGAACGCCCTGTACGAGGCGGTGCGGGGGTGGCGGCCCGACGCCCCCCTGGCCGGTGCCGTCTACTCCCACCACCACGTCGACCACGTCTTCGGGACCCGCCGGTTCGAGGCCGAGGCGGCCGAGCGGGGTTGGACGCAGCCGGTGGTGTACGCCCACGCCGAGCTGCCCGACCACTTCCGCCGCTACGAGCGCACCCTGGGCTGGAACACGGCCATCAACCAGCGCCAGTTCGGCCTGCCGGTGGACAACTTCTCCTGGCCCGACGACTACCGCTACCCCGACGTCACCTACCACGACCGCCTCACGTTCACCCGGGGCGAGCTGACCTTCGAGCTGCGCCACGCCCGGGGCGAGACCGACGACGCCACGTGGACGTGGGTGCCCGAGAAGCGCATCCTGCACCCCGGCGACCTGTTCATCTGGGCCGTCCCCAACGCCGGCAACCCGCAGAAGGTGCAGCGCTACCTGTCCGACTGGGCCGCCGCGCTGCGCCAGATGGCCGGCCTCGAACCGGAGCTGATGCTGTCGGGCCACGGCCTGCCCATCTTCGGGACCGACCGGGTCGTGGCCGCGCTGACCGACACGGCGGAGCTGCTGGAGACCATCGAGGCCCAGACCCTCGCCATCATGAACTCGGGCGCCCCGCTCGACGCCGCCCTCCACGGCGTGGAGATCCCCGAGCGGCTGCTGGCCAAGCCCTACCTCCGGCCCGTCTACGACCACCCGCAGTTCCTGATCCGCAACGTCTGGCGGCGCTACGGCGGCTGGTACACGGGCGAGGCCGACCAGCTCCTGCCCGCCCCCCGATCCGAGCAGGCCGCCGAGTGGGTGCGCCTGGCCGGCGGGGAGGAGGTCGTCCTCGCCCGGGCCCGCGAGCTGGCCGCGGACGGTGACCTGCGGCTGGCCTGCCACCTGGTCGAGCAGGCCGTGTGGGCCGACCCGGCGTCGTCGGCCGCCCACGGCGCCCGGGCCGAGGTGTACCGGGCCCGGGCCGCCGACCAGGAAAGCTCCATGGCCCGCAACCTCATGCTCCACGCCGCCGAATCCTCCGACCGCGGCACCCGTGACCTCGCCGGGGACTGGTAGGCCCTCCGTCGGCCGGGGTGACCCACCGGCTCACTCGACCCCGTCACGGGGGGCGAAGTCGTCCCACGACGGCGGCCGGTCGGCGCTCTCCGCGCCGGTGCCCCCGTCACCCTCCCCCCCGGCGACGAGGGTGGCGGCCAGCACGGTGGTGAGCGGCACGGCGGCGACGAGGCCGATCGAACCGCACAGCGTGCGGATGATCTCGACGGCGACGATCTCGGAGTTGGCCACCATCACGAGCGACTGGTCGGCGACGGCGAACAACAGCAGCAGGGGCATGCTCGCCCCGGCGTAGGCCAGGAGGAGGGTGTTCACGGTCGAGGCGATGTGCTCCCGGCCCACCCGCACCCCGGACGCGACGAGCTGGGCGACACCCAGGCCCGGGTTCCGGTGCCGCAGCTCGGCCACCGTGGCCACCTGGGTGACGGTGACGTCGTCGAGCGCGCCGAGCGCCCCGATCACCGCCCCCCCGAGGACGAGGCCGGACAGGTCGATCCGGTCCGCCACGATCGGGAGGGTCAGCCCCTCCTCGGTGGCGAGCCCGGTGATGCCGGCCAGCTCGACGAACAGCCACGAGATCCCGAGGGTGAGGCCCAGCGCCGCCAGCGTGCCGACGAGGGCGACGGTCGTGGTCGGCGTGAACCCGTGGGTGAGGTAGAGGCTGACGAAGGCGATCGCCGCCGAGGCGACGACGGCGACGAGCACCGGGTCGTGACCGTCGAGGACGGACGGGGCCACGAACCCCACCAGCACGACGATGGTGAGGCCCATGGCGGCCAGGGCGAGCGCGCCCCGGAGCCGGCCCGACGCCACGACGACGACGGCGAACAGGCCGACGAGCCACAACAGCGTCGTCCGCCGGTCGCGGTCGGCGTAGAAGGTGAACCCGGTCGACGGCTCGTAGCCGATGATGATGCGCTCGCCTGGGTCGACGGGAGGGGCGAACCCGAGCTGACCGAGATCGTACTCGCCGAGCACCAGCAGGGCCCCCTCGTCGGGACCTTCGGCGGGAACGACGACCACGGTGCGGCACAGGGCGGGGTCGTCGTCGGTGCTGTACGAGCACGGACCCTCGGTCACCGACGAGACGGTCGCCTCGAACCGCTCCGAGGCGAGGCCCAGGCTGTCGGCCCGCTCGCCGATGGCCCGCCGCCCCTCGCCGTCGGGCCACAGGGCGACGACGCCGACGACCGTGGCCACGGCGGCCAGCGCCAGGACGGCGAGGATCACCCGCAGACCGGGGTGGGCCAGCCAGCGGGACCAGCCTCCGGCGAGCCCGCCGTGGGAGTGGCCGTGCCCGTCGTCGTCGCCCACCGACCCCGACGGTAGCGAGCCCCGCCCGGGGCGTGGCGACACCAGCGGAACCGGCCGGCGGCCCGACGCCGCCTACGACGTGGCGGCGGCCACGAGGGCTCGCACGCCGACGGCGATGCAGCGCTCGTCGACGTCGAACGTGCCGGCGTGCAGGTCGCCGGGTGGGGGGCTCCCGTCGGCCGGGGCGGCGCCGATGCGGACGTAAGCGCCGGCCACGTGCTCGAGGTACCAGGCGAAGGTGTCGCCCCCCTTGGTCCTCGCCGGCTCCACCACGGCACCGTCGCCGAGCGCCCGCCGGGCCGCCTCCGAGAAGCGGGCCACGACACCGGCGTCGTTGACGACGGGGGGGACACCCCGGAGGTGGGACACCTCGGCGGTCGCCCCCGCCGGACCCGAGATCGCCTCGACCGACGTCCTGACCGCGTCGCCCCCCGCCGCCCAGGCGTCGAGGTCCGGCGTCCGCAGGGTGCCACCCACCTCGGCGCGGGTGGGGATGACGTTGACGGCGTCGCCGGCGTGCACGGCGCCGAAGGTCAGCGCCAGCGACGGCCACGTCCGCCGCACCGCCGCCGGCAGTTCGACGATCATCCGCCCCGCCAGGGCCACCAGGTCGACGGTCTCCTCGGGCCGGGCCGTGTGCCCGCCGGGACCGTGCAGGACGATGTCGACCCGGTCGGCGGCGCCGCTCGCGGGCCCCACCCGGGCGCCGATCACGCCAGCGGCGAACCTGACGTCGCAGTGCACGCCGAGGATGTCGCCGACGCCGTCCAGTCCGCCGGCGGCGATGACGTCGAGCGCCCCGCCCGGCATCGTCTCCTCCGAGGGCTCGAACACCAGCCGCACCGGTCGGACCTGGCCCGGCGCCGCGTCCGCCAGCACCAGGCCGGCGCCGAGGACGATGGCGGTGTGGACGTCGTGCCCGCAGGCGTGGGCGACCCCCGGCACGCCCGAGCGGTACGGGACGTCCTTCTCGTCGGACATGGCCAGCGCATCGAGGTCGGCCCGCAGCGCGAGGCGCAGGCCCTCCCCCTCGCCGACGTCACACCACAGCCCCGTGCCCGACGGCAGCACCTGGGGGTCGAGTCCGGCGGCCCGCAGGCGGGCGACGACGCGCTCCGTCGTGCGCACCTCCCGCCCGCTCAGCTCGGGCTCTCGGTGGAGGAGGCGCCGGAACGCCACCAGCTCGGCCTCGTGGGTGTCGACCAGCCCGTCGAACCACACCTCGCCGCTCACCAGGTGGCCGGTGTGCCGGCGGCCAGCTCGCCCACGAGGTGGTCGACCACGTCTTCCAGGGTGCCGCCCTCGTCGACGACGGCCCGCTGGCGGGCGTAGGAGGCGCCGCCCGCCACGATGCGGCGCACGTCGGCCAGCTCGTCGGCGCACCCGAGGCGTCGGGCGGTGACGGCCAGGTCGTCGACGGTCTCCTCGATCCACTCCCGGGCGGGCCGGCGGAGGCCGCCCTCGGCGAGCAGCATGGCGTCGAGCCCGTGCCGGCAGGCCAGCCACTTGTTCTGCTTGATCGTCCACGGGCGCGCTGTCGGGAGGGGGTCGTCCGCCTCGAAGCGCTCGGTGAGGCGGGCGACGAGCGACTGGGCCAGCGCGGCGACGGCGCCGAGCTCGGCCAGGGTCGGGATGCCGTCGCACATGCGCAGCTCGACGGTCCCGAAGTCGGGGTGCGGTCGCACGTCCCACCAGACGTCCCGGATCGACGTGATCGCCTCGGCCCGCATGAGCGTGCCCATGAACCGCTCGAAGTCGTCCCAGGACTCGAGCTCGGGCGGCAGGCCCGCCGTCGGCAGCACCTCGAACACCTTGGTGCGCGACGACGCCATGCCGGTGTCCTCGCCCAGCCAGTAGGGACTCGACGCGCTGAGCGCCAGGAACAGCGGCAGCGCGTACGCCAGGCTGTTGACGATCTGCACGGCGGCCTCCCCTCCCGGCACGCCGACGTGGAAGTGGACGCCGTAGATGGCGAGCTGGCGGGCGGGCCACTGGATCGACTCGACCAGCTCGAGGTAGCGGGGGTCGGGACTGACGCTCTGGTCCTCGTAGCGCGAGAACGGATGGGTACCCGCGCAGCACAGGCCCACCCCCCGGGCGTCGACCTCGGCCCGCAGCTCGGCCAGCGTCGAGGTGAGGTCGTCCAGCGCCTCGTCGACCGTGTCGCAGACCCCGGTGATCACCTCGACCGTGCACTGGAACAGCTCGTGCTTCGCCTTGGGGTGTTGTCCGTCGGGACCGTGGGCGAGGGCGGCGAGCACGTCGGTCGCCACCGACGTCAGGGCCCGGGTCTCGTTGTCGACCAGGCTCAGCTCGATCTCGACACCCAGGGTCGGGCGGGGCGAGGCGTTGAAGTCGATGCGCATGGAAGCGGCCGATCGTACCGATCCACCGGGGAGGAACCGGGCGTCAGGGCCGCCACGGGTCGAGGTCGAGGCCCGGGTAGCGCAGCGCCATGGCGGCGACGGCCTCCGGCGTCCAGAACGGGTGGCCGGGAGGTGGCACGCCGAACAGCGCGAGCTGGCGGGGCGAGGCCGTCTCGAAGAACCCGTCCCAACCCGGCTCGTCGGCCTGCTGGCCCCACCCCTGACGCCCGTACCACTCGGCGTGGGCGGGGCGGAGGTTGACGTGAAGGGTGAAGCGGGCGCCGCCCGGTGCGGTCATGGCGCTGCCCCGGTGAAACGTGGCCGAGGTGTAGGCGAGGACCGTGCCGGGCGGGCCGCACACCGCCACCTCGGCGTCGTACAGGTCGGGGTCGTCGCGCCTCGGGCGCGCTGCGGGCAGGACGGGGAGGTGCCGGGTCCGACCCAGCGGGACGATGCGGGTCGGCCCGTGGGCCTCGTCCACCCCGCTCAGCAGCACGAAGACCTCCAGGGCCCCGCCGGTCGGCTCGCCCACCGGCACCAGCGGGGTGTGGTTGAGGAAGTCGCGGTGGTGGGCCTGCTCGTAGTCGGCCGCCCCCGTGTACTTGGCCCACAGCTCGGCCAGGTACATCCGCAGGTCGGCGTGGCCGAACAGCGCCTCGGCCAGGTCGATCAGGCGGGGGTGGACGGCGAGCCGGCTGAGGGCGGGGGTCGGGAAGGGGAAGCGCCGCAGCCCGGCGAACGGGTCCCCCTCGAACCGGCCGTCGCCCCCGCCGGCGTGGTACCGCTCCGCCGTGGGGTACACGGTGGGCAGGTCGTGCACGGCGGCGTCGAGCTCGTCGCCGGCCAGGAACCCCGCCAGGACCACGTAGCCGTCCTCCCGCCAGCGAACGGCGGCGTCGACGAGGACCGGGTCGGCGAACCCCATGGCGCCCAGCCTGTCACCCACGGGGTTACGGTGACGGTCCCCTGGGAAGGAACCGCCCACCGGTTCCGCCCCTGACCCGAGGACCCGCCCCGTGACCACGCTCGACGAGCCGACCCCCGCCCTCGCGGCTCCCGCGCCGGCGTGGCCGCTCATCGTGCTGCCCACCTACGACGAGATCGACAACCTGGCCGAGGCCGTCGATCGGATCCTGGCCGCCGTGCCCCACGCCGAGGTTCTCGTCGTCGACGACGCCAGCCCCGACGGCACCGGCGCCCTGGCCGACCGGATCAGCCGGGCCGAGCCCCGGGTGCACGTCCTGCACCGGTCCCGCAAGGAGGGCCTCGGCGCCGCCTACCGCGGCGGGTTCGCCTGGGCGCTGGCCCGCCACCACGATGCCATCGTCGAGATGGACGCCGACCTGTCGCACCCCGCCGACCGCCTGCCGGCTCTCCTGGCCGCCCTGGGCCACGCCGACGTGGCGATCGGCTCGCGCTACACGTCGGGCGGCTACACGGTGGGCTGGCCCGTGACCCGCCAGCTCATCTCCCGCGCCGGCAACGGCTACGTGTCGCTGGCCCTCCGGCTCGGGGTGCGCGACGCCACCGCCGGGTTCCGGGCGTACCACCGCACGGTCCTCGAGGCCTGCGATCTCCGCCACGTGCGCTCCAACGGCTACTGCTTCCAGATCGAGATGACCGAGCTGGTCCGCCAGCGGGGCTTCCGGGTGGCCGAGGTGCCGATCGCCTTCACCGAGCGGGTGGCGGGCCGGTCGAAGATGCGGTCCCGGATCGTGGCCGAGGCGCTGTGGCGGGTGACGGGGTGGGGTCTGCGCAACCTGCTCCTCGGTCGCCAGCTCCACCCCGACCGCCAGCGCCTGGCCGTCGACCTCACCGTGACGGGCGAGCGGGTGGTCGTGCACGCGGCCTGAGCCCGGGCGCCGTCACGCCGTGCCCACCGCCCGCCGCCGCAGCGGGGGCAGGGTCGGGGGTGGGTTCCTCCGGGGAGGCAGGGCCCGAAGGAGATCGGCGGTGGCGGCCGCCACCCGGGCCACGGCGTCGTCCACCACCCCTGCGGTGACGGCCGAGGGGCTGGTCACGCCGCTCACCTTGCGGACGTACTGGCGGGCGGCAGCCTCGATCTCGGTGGGCGTCGCCGCCGGTTCGAGGCCTCGCAGGGTCGTGATGTTGCGGCACACGGCCGCCATGATCGCAGCGTCGCCGAGCCGAGGACGGGATTCGAACCCGTGGCCTGCCGCTTACGAGGCGGCTGCTCTACCAACTGAGCTACCCCGGCGTGAGCGGATCAGGGTAGCGAGCCGGGGCCGCCCCGCCAGGTGGCTACCGGAACGAGGCGAGGACGGTCCCGGCCCCGTCGGCCAGGCCCAGCACGGCCGCCCCGCCCGCGGTGGTGAAGCCGAACACGGGTAGCTCGACGGTCTCCGGCGCCTGGCCCCGTAGACCACGGGCGATGCGCAGGGCCTCGCCCACGCCGGTGGCGTCGTCGATGCGCACGCCGGCGGACAGCGCGCCGAGCACCCGGTTGAGGGTGAGCGGGTTGCGGGCCGCCGACGCCTCCGACAGCACCTCCCGCAGGAACGTCTGCTGGCGTACGACCCGGCCGAGGTCGCCGCGGGGGTCGACCCGGCTCGACCCGTCGACCTGCTCGGTGTAGTTGCGGGACCGCACGTAGGCGAGCCCCTGGGCGCCGTCCAGCGTGACCGGTCCGGCCGGCACGTCGAGGCCGGAGTCGGCGTCGGTGGCGGGGTGGGCGAAGTCGATGGTGACACCGCCGAGCGCGTCGACCAGGCCGACGAACGACACGAAGTCGACCTCGACGTAGTGGTCGAGCGGGATGCCGAGTGACTCCTGCACGGTACGGACGAGCGTCTCGGGACCCTCGTTGTAGGCGGCGTTGATGCGCTGCTCGCGCCCCGTCGGGGGGATGGGCAGCCACAGGTCCCGGGGGAGGGAGAGGAAGCGGCTGCCCTGGTCGTCGATGCGCAGCACCAGGATGGTGTCGGCCCGCTGGCCGCCCACGCTGTCGCCGACGATGAAGCCGGCGTCGGGTGCGTTCGGGTCGACCCCCTCCCGGGAGTCGCTGCCCACCAGCAGCACGTTCGTACCGGTGGCGCTGCCGGCCAGCACCGAGCCGACCGGCACCTGGTCGAAGCGGCTCATCTGCCAGGTGAGGTAGGCCCACAGCCCCGCCCCGGCGACGACGGGCACCAGCACGAGGGCGGCGAGCACCCAGGGCCAACGACGGCGCGGACGCCGCCGGCGGGCTGGCCCCGGGGCGCCAGGGTGCGGCGCGGGCCGGGCCGGCGACGGGGGGGCCTGCGGGGGCGACGGCATCACCATGGTGCCGGCCGCACGGGCCGCCGGGCGATCGGGGCGGCGCGCCGGGGCGGCGCCCCTGTGGCGCTGCGGCTGGCCGTCGGCGGGCCCCGGCAGGGCACGGGCGCGGGCCCAGAAGTCGTCGGCGGCGGAGGAGGGATCGGCGTCGGGCATGGGTGGGACGGCCCCGGGGGCGGGAGGCAGGGCCGGACGCGACGGTAGCGGTGGGTGCGGTCGCGCCGGGGGCACCCCTCGGCCGCCGGTGGGGGTGGGGGTCACGGCCCTCTTGTAGGGTCGCCCGCCATGGCCGGTCAGGCGTCGTTCGCCGACCAGGCGATGCCCTTCATGGACTCGCTGTACGCGGCGGCGTTGCGCATGACCCGCAACCCGGCCGACGCCGAGGACCTGGTGCAGGAGACCTACCTGAAGGCCTACCGGGGGTTCGGCGGGTTCGAGGAGGGCACCAACCTGAAGGCCTGGCTCTACCGCATCCTGACCAACAGCTACATCAACCAGTACCGGGCCCGGCAGCGTCGGCCCGACGAGACGGATCTCGGCGAGGTCGAGGACCTCTACCTCTTCCGCCGCATCGGGGGGATCGACGCCGCCCGGTTGAGCGTCAGCGCCGAGGACGAGGTGCTCGACCTGGTCAGCGAGGCCGAGGTGAAGGACGCCGTCGAGGCGCTCCCTGAGAACTTCCGTCTCGCCGTGCTGCTCGCCGACGTGGAGGGGTTCGCCTACAAGGAGATCGCCGAGATCCTCGACATCCCCATCGGCACCGTCATGAGCCGCCTCCACCGGGGAAGAAAGCAGCTCCGGAGGCGGTTGTTCGGGTTCGCCGCCGACCGTGGTCTCGTCGACGACGACGAGGCCACCCAGGTCGGCTGTCCCTGACCGCACCCCCCGCCAGGATCGTGCCGAGGCCATGACCGAGCCGAGCCAGCAGGCCGCCACCGACTGCGACGAGGCCATCCGGCGCCTCTACGACTTCCTCGACGGCGAGATGACACCCGACCGCCGGGCACGGGTGAGCGCCCACGTCGACGCCTGCTCGCACTGCCTGGAGGCCTACGGCTTCGAGAGCGAGCTGCGGGCGTTGGTCAGCCGGCGCTGCCGGGAGCAGGTCCCCCCCGGGTTGCGCGACCGCATCCGGCGGATGCTGTCAGAGGAGCTGAGCTGACCGGCGCGGCCCGATGGCGGCGGCCGGGGCACCGGGGCCTACGATGACACCCATGTTGGTCATGGCCGCCCGTGTCTGGCACGCCTGGATCGCCATCCCCCTGTTCGCCGGAGCCGTGGCCCTGGTCGTGGCACTGGCCATCGGCTACGTGGTGAAGGTCGTCGCGCCGCGCTACCCCCGCCGGTGACCGACCCGGTCGACTGGGACGTCGCCGCCCGCATCGGCGCCCGGCTCAGCGGGCGTGAGCCCTTCGCCGAGTCGTACCACGCCGACGCGCTGGCCCCCGACTTCGAGGTCCTCACGGCCCGGGCCGAGGAGCTGGTCACGGCCGAGACCGGTCTGGTCCCGGCCACCGGCGCGGCCCGGGGTCGGGTCATCGACCGGCCCGAGTGGGTGGCCGCCAACGTCGCCTCCTTCCAGCGGCTCCTCGGGCCGCTCACCCACAAGCTCGGCGACCAGCTCGGGTCGGGCCCGGTGGCGGCCGTCACCCGCAAGGTGGCCGGAGCCGAGGTCGGCGCCGTGCTGGGGTGGATGTCGCGCCGGGTGCTCGGCCAGTACGACCTGCTGGTGGTGGAAGACGTCGACGCCGACGACCAGGACCTCGTGTACTACGTGGGGCCCAACATCCTCGGCCTGGAGAAGCGCCATGACTTCCCCCGCGGTCAGTTCCGGTTGTGGCTGGCGCTGCACGAGGTCACCCACCGGGCCCAGTTCACCGGTGTCCCATGGCTGCGGGGTCACTTCCTCGGCATGGTCCACGAGCTCGTCGACGGGGTCGAGCCCGACCCGGAGCGGTTCCTGGCCTCGCTGAAGCGCCTGCGCGACGGTGACGACCGCCGGGAGCGTCTGGCCGAGGGCGGCCTCGCCACCCTCTTCGCGTCCGACGAGCAGCGTGAGGTGATGGGCCGCCTGGGCGGCCTCATGAGCGTGCTGGAGGGTCACGGCGACCTGACCATGGAGCGGGCCGGGGCCGGGCTCCTGCCCTCGGCCCCCCGCTTCCACCGTGTACTGCACGAGCGCCGCCAGAAGGGCTCGCCGTTCCAGCGCCTCCTCCAGCGCCTGCTCGGACTGGAGGCGAAGCTGGCCCAGTACCAGCAGGGTGAGGCCTTCCTCCGGGCCATCGAGGCCCGCCGCGGGCGTGAGGCGATCGACGTCCTCTGGGAAGCACCCGATCGGCTCCCCACCCTGGCCGAGGTGCGCGACCCCGACGCCTGGCTCGACCGGGTCATCCCGTCACCCGGGGTGGCCGCCTTCGGTTGAGGGCCGGGGCCGTGGCGGGCACGGGCGAGCTGCTTCCCCGGTGCGGCTTCCCCCCTCCGGCCACCCCGGTGACCTGCGCCGTCAGCGGGGGAGCGGACTCGCTGGCGCTGCTCGTGCTCGCCGCCGCCGCCGGCTGCGAGGTCACCGCCGTCCACGTCGATCACGGTCTCCGGGAGGGATCGGCCGACGAGGCGGGCATCGTGGCGGCGACGGCCGACCGGTTCGGGGCCCGCTTCCGGGCCGAGCGGGTCCACGTCGCACCCGGGCCGAACCTCGAGGCCCGGGCCCGGGCCGCTCGCTCGTCGGTGCTCCCCGCCGGTGCGCTGACCGGCCACACCGCCGACGACCAGGCCGAGACGGTGATCCTGGCGCTGCTGCGGGGGGCCGGCCTCGACGGCCTGGCAGGCATCGACCCCGCCCGCCGACCGATCCTCGGCCTGCGGCGCACGGAGACGGCGGTGCTGTGCGGCTCGCTCGGCCTCGACCCGGTCCGTGACCCCAGCAACCTCGACCCGCGCTTCCGGCGCAACCGGGTGCGCCACGAGGTGCTCCCGGTCCTCTGCGACGTGGCCGGGCGCGACGTCGTGCCCGTCATCGCCCGCCAGTGCGCCCTCCTGCGGGCCGATGCCGAACTACTGGACGGGCTGGCCGCCGACCTCGACGTGACCGACGCCGCCGAGGTGACGTCGGCGCCGGTGGCGGTGGCCCGGCGGGCGGTGCGGACCTGGCTGCGGGAACCGCCCCCCGACGGGGCCGCGGTCGAGCGGGTGCTGGGCGTGGCCCGGGGCGAGGCCGTCGCCACCGAGCTGGCCGGGGGGATCGGGGTGCGCCGGTCCGGCGGGCGTCTGCACCGGACCGGGTAGCATCGGCCCGGTGAGGGGCAAGTGGGCCGAGGGCATCGTGCCCCGCAACTTCGCCTGGGTCATCAAGGACCGGCTGGCCGTGTGCGAGCGGCCCGGGGGCTACGGCGACAACCACCGCCGGGTCCGGCGCCAGGAGGAGATCATCTGGATCCGCCAGCAGGGCTTCGACCTGGTGGTCTCGCTCATCGCCGCACCCCACAACCTGCACAACTACACCGAGCTGGGCGTCGAGTACCTGCACCGTCCCTTCTCGCCCGGTGACGACGCCCGTGACTTCGTGACCGGCTTCTACCCCGAGCTGCAGTCCCTGCTGGGCGGGGGCCGGAAGCTGGTCGTCCACGGCGAGGAGGTCGGCGACCGGCTGAGCGGGCTCTTCGCCGGCTACCTGGTGTGGAGCGGGATGGTGCCCCACGGTCCCCAGGCCATCTCCATCGTCGAGCGGATCGTGACGCGTCAGATCGGCCCGCGGGGACGGGAGCTGGTGGCCCTCGCCAACGAGCTGCGGACGGTGTCGTGAGCCGGTGAGCGGCGGTGGGGACCGCATCCGGCTGCAGGGGCTGCGAATCGTGGCCGTCCACGGTGTGCTCGACGAGGAGCGGGCCCGGGCCCAGCCCTTCGAGGTCGACGTCGACCTCCACCTCGACCTGGCCCCCGCCGGCGCCAGCGACGACCTGAGCGACACGGTCGACTACGGGGCCGTCGTGACCGAGGTCGAGCGGATCGTCACCGGCGAGAGCCACCTGCTCCTGGAGCGGCTGGCCGAGGGGATCGCGGCCGCCCTCCTGCGCTCGCAACCGCTCGTCGACGCGGTGACGGTCGAGGTGCGCAAGCTCCGGCCCCCGGTGCCGAGCGACCTGGTCGCATCGGCGGTGCGCGTCACGAGGGAGCGGTGACCCGCGTCTTCGTGGGCCTCGGCTCGAACCTCGGTGACCGGCGGGCCCACCTCAGGGTCGCCGTCGAGCGCCTGCCCGGGGTCGTGGCGGTGTCACCGGTGTACGAGACCGATCCGGTCGGCGGTCCGGACCAGGGCCCGTACCTGAACTGCGTGGTGGAGCTGGCCACCGACCTCGGTCCCCGGGAGCTGCTGCGGATCGGACGCCGGATCGAGGCGGCGTCGGGCCGGGAGCGGCGCGAACGGTGGGGGCCCCGCACCCTCGACGTGGACTGGCTCCTCTACGGCGACGAGCGCGTGTCCGACGACGATCTCACCATCCCCCACCCCCGCATGGGGGACCGCCGCTTCGTCCTGACCCCCCTCGCCGACCTCGCCCCCGAGCTGGCCCCGTGCGGCTGGGACGCCCGCCTCCCTCCCGGCGGCATCGAACCGGCGGGGGAACTGTGAGCCGCCGCCCAACGCCTCGTTCTGGCACCTGGAAACACGCACTTGGGGCGCTCCCAGGTGCCAGAACGGGGGGTGGGTGGTGAGGCGGACGCTGCGGGTGGTGGGGCCGGGGCGGGCCGGCGGGGCACTGGCCCTGGCCGCATCCCGGGCCGGGTGGGAGGTGGCCGAGCCGGTGCGGCGGGGTGAGGATCCGACCGAGGCCGCCCGGGGCGTCGCGCTGTGCGTGATCGCCACGCCCGACGCCGCGGTGGCCGAGGTGGCCGGCAGGATCGGGCCGGGCGACGGGGTGGTGGCCCACCTCGCCGGCTCGCTCGGGCTCGACGTGCTCGGCGGCGCCGGGCGGGGGGAGTCCGTCGCGGCGCTGCACCCCCTGGTCAGCCTGCCCGACGCCGAGACGGGCGCCCGCCGGCTCGCCTCCGGCGTCTCGTTCGCCGTGGCCGGCGACGCCATCGTCGAGCGCCTGGTCACCGATCTGGGGGGACGCCCGTTCCGGGTGGCCGACGCCGACCGGGCCGTCTACCACGCCGCCGCCGCCGTGGCCGCCAACCACCTCGTCGCCCTGCTGGCCCAGGTGGAGCGGCTGGCCGGTGAGGCCGGCGTCCCCCTCGACGCCTACCTGCCGATGGTGCGGGGCGTCGTCGACGACGTGGCCGCCGGCGGGCCCGCCACCGCCCTCACCGGCCCGGTGGCCCGGGGCGACGCCGCCACGGTGGCCCGTCACCTGGCCGGGCTGGACGATCACGACCGGGCCGCCTACCTGGCTATGGCCGACGAGTGCGCCCGCCTGGCCGGACGGCCGACCCCGGTGGCGGCGTGGACCGGGGCGGCGCCGTGATCGTGGTCGAGCGCATCGGAGAGCTGCGCACCCTCCTCGACGGGCACCGGTCCGCCGGGCGCACCGTCGGCCTGGTCCCGACCATGGGCTCGCTGCACGCCGGGCACCGCTCCCTGCTGGACGAGGCCCGTCGCCGCGACGACGTGGTGGTGGCCTCCGTCTTCGTGAACCCCCTGCAGTTCGGCCCGACCGAGGACCTGGGTGCCTACCCCCGCGACCTCGCCGCCGACGCTGCGGTGTGCGAGGCGGCCGGCGTCGACATCGTCTTCGCCCCCGACGTGGCCGAGATGTACCCCGACGGGCCCCCGCTGACGGTCGTGCGGGTCGAGCGACTGTCCGACACGCTGGAGGGCGTCGCCCGGCCGACCCACCTGGCCGGGGTGGCCACCGTCGTGGCGAAGCTGTTCGCCGTGGTGGGGGCCGGCCGGGCCTACTTCGGTGAGAAGGACTACCAGCAGCTCCGGGTCGTGACCCGCATGGCCGCCGACCTGTCCCTTCCCGTCGGGGTGGTCGGCTGCCCGACGGTGCGCGAGCCCGACGGGCTGGCGCTGTCCAGCCGCAACGCCTACCTGACACCCGGGGAGCGGGCCGTGGCGTCGGCCCTGCACGAGGCGCTGCGGGCCGGGGCGGAGGCGGTGCGGGCCGGCGTCGACGATCCGGCCGAGGTGCGGGCCGTGATGGAGGAGCGCCTCGCCCGGGAGCCCCGCTTCGAGACCGGCTACCTGGCCGTGGCGGACGCCGCCACGCTGGAGGTGCCCGACCGCTGCGAGGGGGAGCTGCGGCTCCTCGGCGCGGCCCGGCTGGGGGCGGCGCGGCTCATCGACAACGTCGGCGTCGTCGCCCCGACCGGCGCGATCCGACTGGACAGCGCCGGCCGCGACGGTGATGGTGGGCGCCGCCCGGAGCCCTGAGGACCGCCCCCCGAGATGCTGCTCACCATCGACGTCGGCAACACCCACACGGTGGTCGGCTTCTACGATCCCGACGCCCCGCTGACGTCGGCCGACTCCGGGCTGGCGCACCACTGGCGCATCGCCACCCGCGCCGACCGGACCCGCGACGAGCTGCTGCTGGTGCTCCGCGAGCTCGTCGTCCTGGCCGACCTCGGGGTCGACGACATCACCGGCGTGGCCATCTCCTCGGGCGTGTCGCCCATCACCCAGGCCCTGCGGGCCATGGCCCACCGATACCTCGACATCGATCCGGTCGTCATCGGGCCGGGGGTCCGCACCGGCATCCCGGTCCTGTACGACAACCCGAAGGAGGTCGGCGCCGACAGGATCGCCAACGCCGTCGGGGCCGTGGACCTGTACGGCGGCCCCACCATCTGCGTCGACTTCGGCACGGCCACGACGTTCGACGCCATCTCCCGGGACAACGAGTACCTCGGGGGCGCCATCTTCCCCGGCATCGAGATCGGCCTGCAGGCGCTGGCCGACCGGGCCGCCGCCCTGCGCACCGTCGAGTTGGCCGAGCCCCGGGCCGTGATCGGCCGCTCCACCGTCGAGTCCGTGCAGTCGGGGACGGTGTGGGGGGCGGTGGCCATGGTGGGCGGGATGTGCGAGCTGTTCGAGGAGGAGCTGGGTCCGTCGACCGTCATCGCCACCGGCGGGCTGGGCGGACTCATCGCCCGGTTGTCGCGCCGCATCGAGCACTACGAACCGTGGCTCACGCTGCACGGCCTCCGCCTGGTCCACGCCAAGAACGTCGGCGCATGAGCGTCCCGTACCGCCACGACGTCACCCACACCACGGCCGAGGTCCGCGCCGCCCACGGTGACATCGGGCCGGGGCGCGAGACGGGCGAGACGGTCACCGTGGCGGGCCGGCTGATGCTGCGGCGGGCCCAGGGCAGGTTGGCCTTCGGGACGCTGCAGGACGGCGCCGGCCGCCTCCAGCTGTTCGCCCCGTCGGCGACCACCCCCCGGTTCGACGAGTTCACCGCCCTGACCCTGGGCGACTGGATCGCCGTCACCGGTGAGGTCATGGCCACCCGGCGGGGCGAGCTCAGCGTGCGGGTCGACGACTGGACCGTCCTCGCCCCCACCCGACGCCCGTTCCCCGACAAGTGGCACGGCATCACCGACCCCGACACCCGGTACCGCCAGCGCTACGTCGACCTGTGGGTCACCGAGGAGGCACGCGAGACGCTCCTGCGGCGCAGCCGCCTCCTCACGCTGACCCGGACCTGGCTGGACGAGCGGGGCTACGTCGAGGTGGAGACGCCCATTCTCCAGCCCCTGCCCGGCGGGGCCGCCGCCCAGCCGTTCACCACCCACCACAACGCGCTCGGCGTCGACCTCTACCTCCGCATCGCCCCCGAGCTGTACCTGAAGCGGCTGGTGGCGGGCGGCATCGAGCGGGTCTTCGAGATCGGCCGGGTGTTCCGCAACGAGGGCATGTCGACCCGGCACAACCCCGAGTTCACGATGCTCGAGCTGTACGCCGCCTACGCCGACTGGACCGACCTCATGGCGCTGGCCGAGCAGCTCGTGGCCCACCTCGCCGTCGAGCTGACGGGGTCGACCACGGTCACCTGGGACGACCGGTCCCTCGACCTGGTCCCGCCATGGCGGCGGGCCACCATGGTCGACCTGATCGCCGAGCACGCCGGGGTGGAGGTGTCGGTCACCGACGACGTCGCCCGCCTGGCCGAGGTGGCCACCGGGCTCGGCGTGGCGGTACAGGAGGGGTGGGGGCCCGGGAAGCTGGTGCTCGAGATCTACGAGAAGACGACCGAGGCCGAGCTGTGGGGGCCGGTGTTCGTGACGGAGTATCCCGAGGAGGTGTCGCCGCTGGCCCGGAGCCACCGGTCCCGGCCGGGCGTCACCGAGCGGTTCGAGGCCATCGTGGGCGGGCGGGAGCTGTGCAACGGCTTCAGCGAGCTGGTCGATCCCGACACCCAGCGGGCCCGCTTCGAGGACCAGGCCGCCCGCCGGGCCGCCGGCGACGCCGAGGCCATGGTCGTCGACGAGGACTACCTCCGCGCCCTCGAGTACGGGCTGCCTCCCACCGGTGGCATCGGCATCGGCGTCGACCGCCTCGTGATGCTGCTCACCGGGGTCACCTCCATCCGCGACGTGATCCTCTTCCCCACCCTGCGCCCCGAGGCCCCCTCGCCCTGACGACGGGGGCTGTCAACATCGGGGGCGGCCGGCGCATTGGGGGGAGTAGATGCGGCACCCACCGGACGACACCGGGTTCGCGGCCTGGTACGAGCAGGAGGCGGGGCGACTCACCGCCACCGTGGCCGGCGTCGTCGGCGACCGGGGCCGGGCCGAGGAGGCGACGGCCGAGGCGTTCGCCCGGGCCTATGCCCGCTGGGGCCGGGTGTCGGCCATGGACTCACCGGAGGGATGGGTGGTGCGGGTGGCGATCAACCAGGTACGGGGACGCTTCCGCCGGTTGGCGGTGGAGCGGAGGCACGCCCCGGCCGTGGCGGGGCCGGCGTCGGTCCTGCCCCCGGGGTTCCCCGACGAGGCCCTGTGGGCGGCTGTGGCCGGACTGCCGGAGCGGACCCGGACCGCCGTCGTGCTGCGCTACGTCGCCGACCTGCCCGAGGCCGAGGTGGCCCGGATCATGGGCGTGTCCCGCGGCACGGTGGCGACCACCCTGTCCCGGGCCCGGACCCGCCTCCGCAGCCGAGCTGACCCCCGAGGAGGCGTCGTGACCGAGGATCCGCTGACGGGCCTGCGTTCCCCGGGGGGTGGGCCGACGCCGGCGCCGGTCGGGGCGGTGATGCTTCGGGGTCGGCGGCTGCGGGCACGGCGCCGGGTGCTGGCGCTGGGCGGGGTGGCCGTCGTTGCGCTGGCCCTGGTCGGCGTCGGGCTGGCAGTGGCCACCGGAGACGACTCCGCGGAGTCGGTCGTGGCCGGGCCGGCGACCACCCCGGGGGCAACGATCCCGCCGCCCGACCCGTGGGCGGGGGCCCGGTGGGTGGTCCACGGCCCCGACGGACTGGTGACCGACGCCGGGACGCAGGTGTGGGAGGGCGAGCCGGCCTCTGACGGCCTCCCCACGGTGCAGCGCAGGCCGGGCGGAGCGATCATATTCCATGAGCCGGGCAGCTCGTGGCGCTGGTCGCCGGGGGCGGCGGCCCCGGTGCGCCGGGACGAGAGCGTGCCCCGGGAGAGTCCGCCCCCGCCCGAGGTCAGCGTGCGCACGGCCGCCAACGGGTGGACGGCCATGGGTGTCGAGCCCGGTCGAGTGCAGGTGCTTCGACGCCGACGGAACGAGCTGGTCGGTCGATCTCGCCGTCGGTGGACCGGAGGCACTACGAGGTCGACGTGGTCGACTTCGACGGTCGCCGCTTGATCGCCGCCGCCCGGTCGGCGGTCGCCGAGCCCGCCGACCACGTGTACGTCGACCTGTCCTGCCCGGGCTGCACCGAGTGGTTCCGCGCCGACCCTGGATCGGTGGCATTGGTCGGTCCCGACGTGACCGCCACCCCCGAGCGCCCCGGGGTGGGCGGGTGCGACACCTGGGCCACACCGCCGGTCGACCCACCCGACGGGCCGCCCGAGGCCGTGGTCGACGCGTTCGAGCGGATCGCACTTGGCGTGACCCGGTGCGACCGCACCGTCCTCGGTACCGCCGACACGGGGGCCTGGGACGACGACGGGTGGAGCCGGCTGCGCAGCGCCCTGAGCCTGCCGTTCCTGGAGGTCGACGGCACCTGGTGGTGGCCCTCGCCCGCCATCGGCCATACTCTGCCGGTCTCCGTCCGCATCGACGCCGACGGCTCCTCCGAGGTAACGCTCGACGCAGTAGTGACGCCGACGGAGGTGGTCGTCCAGCTCACCGCCGACCACCTCGTCCTGGACGGCCGTCTGTCGCCCGACGGCCGCGACGAACTGGTCGAGGTGGCCGTGAACATCGCCCCCTCCCTGGGGGTCGAGGTGGTCGACCGTCTGGGATCCGACGGATCGGGGCCGGCGGGCCGTCTGGTCGACATCGTGATCGACTTGGCCGACATCGACCTGACGGAGCCCGCCGTTCCCGAGGCGACGATCGGCCACTCCGAGAGGGAGATCCGCAGTTGGTTCGGCCCCGACGACGTCGAGAAGGCGGCCCTGGCGGACGCCGCCCGGGCGCTGCAGGAGCTGGCCGCCGGCGCGGGCCCCGGTGACCTCCGGTTCGCCGATGAGGTGGCCCTCGCCGCCGGCCCCAGCGTCGTGGCCCTGGTACCCGGCGCAGCGCTGGCCGCCGACCCCGACGCCTGGACCATCGACTTCGGCGGCTTCGGGGCCCGGGTGGGGCCGCTCGACGCCCTCGACCTGCTGGCCGCCGCCGACACGGTCGTCGGCACCGGGCCCCACCCCCACTGCGCCGGCCCGCCGGCGCCGATCCCCGTCGAGCTGGCCGGCCGGCCCCGGGTCTGGCTCCAGGCCGCCCCCGGCACCGATGACTCCTGCCTCGACTGGTTCGCCGTCGACGTCTTCCTCGACGACACGGGCGCCGTGGCCGGCGTCGTCCTCGACGTCTGGGAGCCCTGACGTATCACCAACCCGCCGGACCGCTCGGGTAGGGACGGAGGGGTCGTCGCAGGGGCGACCCCCCATTCGACAACGGAGCGAGACATGCCCGAGATCACACCGGTCCGCGACTTCCGCCTGCCCGAGCTGCGGGAGCCCTGGTGGGAGGACATCGTCGTGAAGTGGCGCTGCACCACCCGCATCCTCATGGTGGCCGACGGTGGCCTCGACTTCGGCACGGGCGGGTTCGGGCTGTCCGAGGCCGTGTCGATCGTGGCCGGCGCCGGCACGCTGTTCCACCCGGTGTCGATCACGACCGCCCACCGGGGCGGCGGCACCGCCGACATCCAGAGCTTCCGCTTCGACGCGCCCGGCGCCCTGTCCTACGACGAGGTGTGGATGTTCGGCATCATGGGCCGCACGGCCGGCCTCGACGCCTCCGAGCTGCAGGCCCTCGGCCAGTTCATGGACGGCGGGGGTGGGGTGTTCGCTACCGGCGACCACGACGAGCTGGGCGCGGGCATGTGCGGGCAGGTACCCAGGGTCCGGTCCATGCGCAACTGGTTCACGAGCGGAGTGCCGGCCGACCGGATCGCTCCCCCTGGTGGCGGCGAGGAGCGGATCGACACCAACGTCCCCAACCCCGTCACCGGCAACGACTTCGACAACCAGTCCGACGCCCACCCCCAGCGCGTCTACCCGACCTGGTACGAGGACGGCAGCATCTTCCGCTCACTGCCCCACCCGCTCCTGGCCGGTCCCGGTCGGGCCGTCACCCACCTGCCCGACCACCCCCACGAGGGCAAGTGCGTGGTCCCGTCGTCGCTCGACCCCACCGAGTTCCCCGGTGGTGTCGCTCCCGAGATCGTCGCCTGGGCCGTGTCCGCCGGCGCCGCCTTCGACCACGGGTCGGCGAAGGTGGCCGTGCGGCCCCAGCTCTTCGGCGTCGTCGGCGCCTACGACGGGCACCGAGCCGGCCCCGGTCACACCGGCGTCGGCCGGGTCGTCGTCGACTCGACCTGGCACCACTGGCTGAACATCAACCTCAACGGCACCGGCTCCGGGCTGCTGGCCGACGGCACCGCCCCCTCCGGCCTCTACGACGGCGGCGGCAACCCGACCCCCGAATACGAGGAGATCCGGGCCTACTTCCGCAACATCGCCCGCTGGCTGCGACGCCGGACGGTCGTGCGGTGCTGGTTCATCGGCCACCTCGTGGTGGAACGGTTGCGGTGGCCGCTGGTGGAGGAGATCCCTCCCCTCCCAGACCCTCAATTCGACCAGCTCGTCGCGGTGGGGGAGGCGGTGGCCGCCCGGTTGGAGGACGTGAGCGGCCCGCCGGCCGTGACCGAGGCGGTGCTGGAGCTGGCCTCGATGGTCGGAGACGACTCCTCGTTGGGTGCCCTGTTCGACGCCTTCTCCGACCGGAACGGCAACGACCGACCCGACGGCCTGCTCGATCGCCGCCCAGTGGCCATGGCGCTCCTCGGCGGAGCGATGACCCGGCTGGGCCAGGTCGTGCCGACCGATCCGGCCGCCGCCGCGGCGGCCATCGCCGAGCTGGTCGGTGACGCCGAGGGCGAGAGGGCCGTGCTGGCCCTGGCCGAGGTGGCCGCCGCCGGCGCCCGCGACGGACTGCGCCACGCCGCCGAGGAGCTCGACCGCTCGCTCGACGCAGCGCAGCATCTGGGCGAGACCCTGCGCCGGGCCGCCTGAGCGGGACCGGGGGCTCTACGGCTGCGGGTCACCCGTCCAGGCGCCCCGGCCCACCAGCACGTCGCGCAGCACGGTGGGGCGGTCGGTCATGATGCCGTCGACGCCGAGGTCGAGGAGGCGGGTCATCTCGGGGGCGTCGTCGATCGTCCAGACGTGGACGTGCTTGGCGGCGCGGTGGGCGGCGGCCACGAACCGGGTGTCGACCAGGGGGACGCCCCGCACCGACGGCGGCACCTGGGCGGCGTCACCGGGCAGCGGGACCCGCACCCGCACCGGGAGCAGCGACACCAGCCGCAGCGCCCCCGTGACGAGCTGGCCGGTGTTCGTGCACAGCGCCCGATCCCCGGCGAGGGAGCGCATCCGGGCGATGCGACGGTCCGAGAACGAGGCCAGGCACACCGAGTCGAAGCGGCCGGCCAGCCGGACCAGGTCCACGAGAGCGGGCGCCGCCGGGTCGGTCTTGGCGTCGATGTTGAACCGGCGGTCGGGCCAGCGGTCGAGCAGCTCGTCGATGCGGACCAGCTCGTGGTCCCCGTCCCGGGTCCGGGCCCGACGCACCTTCGCCCACGGCAGGTCGGCGATGCGCCCCGTCCGATCGGTCAGCCGGTCGAGGGTGTCGTCGTGGAAGGCGATCACCACCCCGTCGCTCGTCACCTGGGCGTCCGTCTCCAGGTAGCGGTAGCCGAGGTCGACGGCGTGCTCGAAGGCGGGCCAGGTGTTCTCGACCCGCTCCCGCCCGCCCCCCTGGTGGGCGAAGGCCAGCGGCAGCGGGTGGTCGAGGAAGGGGTGGACCACTCAGGTCGGGATGGCTTCGAGCAGGCCGAAGGTGGCGGCCCGCATGCCCTCGGCCGACGGGGTCTCACCGAACGGTTCGAGCAGCCCGTGGGCCCGCTCGCAGTAGGACCGGGCGGTGGCCACCGACGAGGCCACGGCCGGGTGGGCGCGGACCAGGTCGCGGGCCTTGTCGCGCTCGGCGTCGTCGAGGGGTCGACCCAGCAGGGCGGCCAGGTCGCCGTCGGGCTCCCCGGCGAGGATGCGGATGACGGGGAGGGTGTAGACGCCCTCGACCATGTCCTTGCCGGCCGGCTTGCCGATCTGGTCCTCGGTGGCGACCACGTCGAGGACGTCGTCGACGATCTGGAAGGCCATGCCGTAGGCGGTGCCGAACTCGGTCAGGCGGTCGACGTCGGCCCGGTCGAGGCCGGCCACGATCGCACCGATGCGGCAGGCGGTGGCGTACAGCGCCGCCGTCTTGCCGTCGATGGCCAACAGGTACGACTCCTCGGTGCGGCCGGGGTCGTAGATGCCCTGCAGCTCACGCACCTGGCCCTCGCACAGGCGGGCGATGGTGGCGGCCAGGAGCCCGGCCACCTCGGTGCCGAGCGACGAGGCGATCTCCGAGGCCCGGGCCAGGAGGTAGTCGCCGGCCAGGATGGCCCGCAAGTTGCCCCAGCGGGCATTGACCGTGTCGACGGTCCGGCGCAGGGCAGCCTCGTCCATCACGTCGTCGTGGTAGAGCGATCCGAGGTGTACGAGCTCGACCGACGCGCCCCCCGCCACCAGCCCGTCGGCCGGCCGGGCTGACCCGTCACGCACCGTGCCGGCGGCGGCGACGAAGGCGGGCCGTAGCCGCTTACCCCCCGCCATCAGCAGATGGCTGGCCACCTCGGTGAGGAAGGCGTCGTCGGCCACGACCGCCGAGCGCAGCGCCTTTTCGACCCGCTCCATGGTGGTGGCGGCGTCGGCGTGGCGTTGCAGCGGGTTGACGGATGCCACGGGCCAACGCTACCCGTGGCGGTGAGCGCCCCGGCAACCCTCCCACCACCACCCGTCACCCGTACGGTCGACGCATCCGGGGGTGTCGACCGGACGCCACGGGTGAAGGACGCCCACCGGTACACTCGTCTGCACCCCCACCTACTCCTCGGGAGGGTGTCTTGTTCGAACGGTTCACCGACCGGGCCCGCCGAGTCGTCGTCCTGGCGCAGGAAGAGGCGCGGCTCCTCAACCACAACTACATCGGCACCGAGCACATCCTGCTCGGGCTCATCCACGAGGGCGAGGGCGTCGCCGCCAAGGCGCTCGAGTCACTCGGCATCTCCCTCGAGGCCGTGCGCAGCCAGGTCGAGGAGATCATCGGCCAGGGCGGCGCATCGCCGTCCGGGCACATCCCCTTCACCCCGCGCGCCAAGAAGGTCCTCGAGCTGTCACTGCGCGAGGCCCTCCAGCTCGGGCACAACTACATCGGCACCGAGCACATCCTTCTCGGCCTGATCCGCGAGGGCGAGGGCGTCGCCGCCCAGGTCCTCGTCAAGCTGGGGGCCGACCTGTCCCGGGTCCGCCAGCAGGTCATCCAGCTCCTGTCCGGCTACAGCGGCCCCCAGGGGGCGAGCGGCGGGAAAGAGACGGCCGGCGCCACCACCGGTCAGTCGAGCGAGTCCGGTGCCTCGTCGTCGGGTTCGATGGTCCTCGACCAGTTCGGGCGCAACCTCACCCAGATCGCCCACGACAAGGGCCTCGACCCCGTCATCGGCCGCGAGCGCGAGACCGAGCGGGTCATGCAGGTCCTCTCCCGGCGCACCAAGAACAACCCGGTGCTGATCGGCGAGCCCGGCGTGGGCAAGACCGCCATCGTCGAGGGCCTGGCCCAGCGCATCGCCACGGGCGACGTCCCCGAGACGCTCACCAACAAGCACCTCTACACGCTCGACCTGGGCGCGCTGGTGGCCGGGTCCCGCTACCGCGGCGACTTCGAGGAGCGCCTCAAGAAGGTCCTGAAGGAGATCAAGACCCGGGGCGACATCATCCTGTTCATCGACGAGCTGCACACCCTCGTCGGTGCCGGGGCCGCCGAGGGCGCCATCGACGCCGCCTCGATCCTCAAGCCCATGCTGGCCCGGGGTGAGCTGCAGACCATCGGCGCCACGACCCTCGACGAGTACCGCAAGCACCTGGAGAAGGACGCCGCCCTCGAGCGGCGGTTCCAGCCCATCAAGGTCGAGGAGCCGACGGTGGCGCACACCATCGAGATCCTGAAGGGCCTGCGCGACCGTTACGAGGCCCACCACCGGGTCACCATCACCGACCAGGCCCTGGTGGCCTCGGCCAACCTGGCCGACCGCTACATCTCCGACCGGCACCTGCCCGACAAGGCCATCGACCTCATCGACGAGGCCGGTTCGCGCCTGCGCATCAAGCGCATGCAGGCCCCGCCCGACCTGAAGGAGCTCGAGAACGAGCTGGCCGCCGTGGTCGAGCAGAAGAAGCAGGCCGTCGAGTCCCAGAACTTCGAGGAGGCGGGCCAGCTCCGCGACAAGGAGAAGGAGCTGCTCGGGCGGCGGTCGTCGATGGAGGCCACGGCCAAGAGCGAGGGCGTCGACCTCTTCGACGAGGTCGACGAGGAGGCCATCGCCGAGGTGCTGTCCATCTGGACCGGCATCCCCGTCTACAAGCTGACCGAGGAGGAGACCCAGAAGCTCCTCCGCATGGAAGACGAGCTCCACAAGCGCATCATCGGCCAGCAGGACGCCATCAAGGCCGTCTCCCAGGCCATCCGGCGCACCCGGGCCGGTCTGAAGGACCCGAAGCGCCCGGGCGGATCGTTCATCTTCCTCGGCCCCTCGGGGGTCGGCAAGACCGAGCTGGCCAAGACGCTGTCGGAGTTCCTCTTCGGTGACGAGGCGGCGCTGATCGCCCTCGACATGAGCGAGTACATGGAGAAGCACACGGTGAGCCGACTGGTCGGCTCACCCCCCGGGTACGTCGGCTACGAGGAGGGCGGCCAGCTCACCGAGGCCGTGCGGCGCAAGCCGTTCTCGGTGGTGCTGTTCGACGAGATCGAGAAGGCCCACCCCGACGTGTTCAACACCCTCCTGCAGATCCTGGAGGAGGGCCGTCTGACCGACAGCCAGGGCCGCAGCGTCGACTTCCGCAACACCGTGCTCATCATGACGTCCAACCTCGGCACACAGGATCTGCGCAAGGCCAACGTGGGCTTCACCCGCAACGACGAGGCGGTCAGCTACGAGCGCATGAAGGAGAAGGTGTCGGACGCGCTGAAGGCGCACTTCCGGCCCGAGTTCCTCAACCGGATCGACGACGTGATCGTCTTCCACGAGCTGAGCCAGGCCGAGGTCCGCGAGATCGTCGACCTGATGATCAAGCGGACCCGGGAGCAGCTCCAGAGCCAGGGCCTCGGTCTCGAGCTCACCGACGACGCCAAGTCGTGGCTGGCCCGCAAGGGCTATGACCCCACCCTCGGTGCCCGACCGCTGCGCCGGGCCATCCAGCGCTTCGTCGAGGACAGCCTGTCCGAGCGCATCCTCTACAAGGAGTTCCGGGCCGGTCAGCTGGTCGTGGTCGACGTGGCCGACGACGCCGACGAGCTCGAGTTCCGGGCCGTCGACGGCTTCACGCCGCCCGAGCTGGAGACGGTCGAGGCGGGGGGCCCGGAGGCGGCCACCACCGACTGAGTCCGTTCCCGGCGAGCAGAACACAGCGGGGGGTGACGGCCCGGGGACGAGCGCCCCGGGCCGTCCCGCGTCCGGGTCGTCGCATCCGTCCGGCGCAGCGGAACCCGCGGGGGCGCCGCCGGCCGGCCTCCCGCCTGGCGTCGGGGGGTCGGGTGCGGTCGCGCCGGCTCGCTGTCCTCGTGGCGTTCCTCGGGCTGTGCGCCACCGCCTGTCGGGCCGACGTGGTGGTGCAGGTGGCCGTCGAGGCCGACGGCGCCGGGACGGTCGCGGTCGAGGTCACCCTCGATGACGAGCTGCGCCGGGCCCTGCCCGAGCCCGAGCGGCTCGTGCGCACGGCGGACCTCGTCGATGCGGGGTGGTCGGTGGCCGACCCGATCGACTCCGCCGACGGGCTCACGTTCCGGTTCGAGAAGCGGTTCGCCGCACCCGGGGCGCTCCCCGACGTCCTGGCCGAGATCGGGGGCGCCGGGCGGCTGGTCAGCGGTGGACCCGTGATCGTCGAGCCGGGGGAGAGCCGGGTCGCCTACGGGGTCGACCTGCGCCTCGACCTCGGCCGCACCCTCGACGACCTCGCCGATCCGGAGCTGCAGGCGCTCCTCGACGGTCGGGCGCTCGGGGCGGACCGGGCCGATCTGGAGGAGGCGGCCGGCGGCCCGCTCGAGGACCGGGTGGAGGTGACGCTGCTGGCCACCCTCCCCGGTGAGGTGACGGGCCCCACGGAGGTGGGCGGCACCCTGGGCACCGAGGCCGTCGAGCTGCACCCCCGCTCGGTGGTGGGCGACCCCACCGCGGCCGCCCTGCGGGAGCGGGCCGACGATCTGCGGGACAGGGCCCGGCTGGCCTGGGTGGCCATCGCCGGGTGGGCGGTGCTGCTGGTGGGGGCGTGGCTGTTGTGGATGCGCCGCCGTCGGCGACGCCGGGTGGCCACGGTGGAGGCGGTCCCGGCTCCCGAGCACGTTCCGTTCGATCCCGACGACGGCCCCTCCCCGCCGACCCGGGTGGCGGTGCCCGTACCGCCGGCCCGGGTGCTGGTGGCCGACGGCGGCACGTGGTCCCGTCGCAGCGACGTGATCGTCGTGGAGGCCCGGCTGGCCATGTTCTCCGCCGTCGACCCGGGCGACCCGTCGACGTGGGAGCCCGGGCTGGTCGAGCGGAGGGCCTGGATGGACGGGGTGGTGCGAGCCGTGGGCCGGACCGGGGCCGCCCCCCACGCCGAGGTGGTGGTCGGCTCGGTCCGCCACGGCGTCGACGTCGACGAGCTCACGCTCCGTCGCGCCGACGGTGGTCGCCTCGACCTGCGGCTCGTCGGCCGCATCGGCCCCGGAGACGTGCCCGTCGACCTCGCCACCGCGCTCGACCCGGCCTGACCGCGCTCGACCCGGCCTGACCGGCCTCGCGTCCCTGGTCGCTGGTCCGCCCCCCCGCGGTCGGCCAGCATGGCCTGTACGCCGCACGCTGGAGACCTGCCATGCCCGATCCGACCACCCGCTCACGCGTCACCGACACACCGCCGGCGCCCCCCGCCGAGGCACTGGCCCACTTCGAGGCCTGCCTGGCCGTCGAGACGGACTGCTGGGACGTCCATCACGACCTGACCTCCGGCCTGGCGGGCTTCGTGCTGCTCGACGTGCGCAGCCCCGAGGACTTCGCCGCCGGTCACGTGGCGAGCGCCGTCAACCTCCCCCACGGGCGCATCGACGAGCGCAACCTCGACCGGTTCCCGTCCGACACGGTGTTCGTCGTCTACTGCGCCGGGCCGCACTGCAACGGCGCCGATCGGGCCGGCGCCCGCCTCGCCCGGTTGGGTCGGCCGGTCAAGAAGATGATCGGAGGGGTGGAGGGCTGGAGGGACGAGGGCTTCCCGCTCGACCGCTCCTGATCAGCGACCGTTCGCCGGTCAGTCGTCCCGGGGGATCGACTCGGGGCACACCGGCATCCAGGCCAGGTCGTCGCGCTCGGTCACGTCGACACCGTTCTTGACCAGATCGATCCGCACCGGGCCCTCGCCGGGATCCATGCCGCCGCTCCATCCCCGCCTCGGCTGACCGGGGAACTGCTGGAGGACGACGCCGTCGGACGCCGCGCTCACGACCATGGATTCGCCCGCCAGCACCTCTCCCACCCGCTCCGAGCCGGCGTCGACGGTCAGGTGGGCGACCAGCGTCCGCTTGGTCGGCTCGGCCGGCGGCGGGTACACCCGGGCCGGGTAGTGACAGGTGGAGACCACCTCCACGGCCAGCCCGGCGTCGCGCAGCGGTGTCACGAACCCGTCGACGAGCTGCTGCTCGGCAAGCGGCTCACCGCCCTCGCTGCCGCACGACGCGACCAGCGCCATCCCGACCACGAGGGCGGTGAGCGTGACGGACCGCACGGTCACCATCCGTCCGTCATGACGCCTCCCGCTCGACCATCGGCCCGAGGCCGAGATCGGCCCGATCGCCGAACAGGGTGCCGGCGAACCATCCCTCACCGTCGCTCGCCCCCGACGAGCGGGATCTGGTCACCTCCGGGAACGTTCGGTCGGTCGCCGCTCGCACCTCGTCGTCGCGGGCCGCCAGCATGGGCAGCAACCTTCCCCCGGCGCCGTCGTCGGCCCGGGCCACGGTGTCGGCCGTGGCAGCCGAGAGCCGGGCGCCGATCCGCGTCGCGAAGCCCAGGAGGAACGACCGCCGGAACCGGGTGGTCCGGCTGCGGCCGGAACGGTCCTGCTTGGAACCCTCCCGGACGAGGGCGGCCGTCGCCTGTACGAGCAGTGACGTGTAGAGCTCCTCCACGGCGTCGATGTCGTCGGCGAACCCCATCACGGTCGAGAAGCCGAGCGACTTGCTCCAGACGGCATGGGTCCCGTTGGCCTCGCAGATCTCGACCAGCAGGCACGCCTTGGCGCCGGCGTAGGGATCGTCGACGGGCACCCGCCGCCCCACCGGCGCCTCGCCCGTGTGGTCGGTGGCGCCCAGGACGGCCCGGTCGAGGCGGTGCCGGGTCATCAGCTCCTGCGCCTTGGCCGTGAACGCCGCCGCCTCGGCCTCGAACGTCGACGACTCCGCCTTGGCCAGCAGGGCCCGCACCTTGTCGAGCAGACCCGTCGGCATCGAGGAGGCCACGTCGGCGGCCACACCGGCGCGCCACTGGTGGGGTGGGGGCGCAAGGGTCGGCAGCACGGGCAGGGCGTCGAGCAGGCCCGCCACCCGGATCGAGGCGCGCACCACCCCGGCCCAATCGTCGTCGAGCTGCACCAGGTACGGTCGATCCTGCGCCCACCAGCGCTCGGCGCCGAGGCTGTCGAGCTGGGCCATCCATGCCGGCGCCACGGCCCGTCCGAGCTGGTCGTAGTCGGCGGCGTCGGCGGCCAGGGCACTGCGCACGACGGCCAGCTCGGACGGCCCCTGCTGGCGGGCCACCAGGCGATGGACATCGGCGGGCTGCCACCCCGTCCGCCACGCCTCCGCCAGCCGCCCCTCGACCCACCGCCCGATGGCACGCGCGACCTCCGGTGGCGGGAGCGACGCCAGCTCGTTGACGAAGAGGTCGACCACCTCCTCGTCGCGCTGACGCCAGGCGAAGACGGCCCCCACGAACAGATCGGAGGGCTCGCTGCGCCCCGGGTCGACCCGGGCCCAGCCGTCCCGCTGCCGGCCGCCACCGCGGCGCGATGCGCCGTCGCGTTGCCCGCGCTCGTCTGCGTCGTTTGTCGGCCCGCCGTTGCCGGTTGCTCGTTCCCATGCCGCCGTTCTAGCGCCGGGGTGTGACATCGTCGGTCATGACCCGTGCTCAGGGCCATGACCTGGGTGTCTACGTCGACGGCGGGCGTCGGGGCCGGGGGGCCATGGCGAAGGGCAGCTCGGAGAGGAGGGCGCCGTCGACGTGCAGCGCCATCCGGTAGCTGCCGAAGCGGGGGATGGCCACCTGCCGGAGATCGACCGGCATGGGCAGCAGGACGGGTTCACCGGCCGGGTTGCGCTCGACCAGCTCCGGCCTGGCCGCCAGTGCGGCGGTGAAGGAGGCCACCGGCTCGAGCGACGCCCCGTCGACGATGTCACCCCGCACCTCGTGGCGGGACGACAGCTCGTCGACACCCTCCACCATCACGACCAGGGCCAGCATGACCCCCAGCCGGGCGGGTACGGCCGGCCGCCAGAGTCGGTTGACGGCGCCCGACGACACGAACAGCAGCCCGTCACGGACCTGGGCGAAGTCGCACAACAGGGCGGTGGTCAGCCGCACGGCGGCCCCCCGCGAACAACCTGGTGGCGGTGGGCGTACGACGTCACGCCGGCGATCGTGTCACACCCCACCCGTAGGTTGACCGCCATGCCGACCGCCACCGTCCACCGCTGCACCGACTGCCTCGCCACCGCGCCCCAGTGGGCCGGGCGGTGTCCCGCCTGCGGCGCCTGGAACTCCCTCGAGGAGATCGATCGGGCGGCGGCCGCCGCCCCGGGTCGTGGCGGAGGGGCCCGGGCACCGGCGGCCACACCCATCGGCGATGTCGGCGCCGACGAACATCCCTTCCTCGCCACCGGGGTGGGCGAGCTCGACCGGGTGCTGGGGGGCGGTCTCACGGCCGACTCGGTCACGCTCGTGGGCGGCGCCCCCGGGGTCGGGAAGTCGACGTTGCTCCTCCAGCTCTCGGCCGGCCTGGCCGTCCAGGGTTGCCGGGTGCTGTACGCATCGGCCGAGGAGACGACGGCCCAGGTGCGGGCCCGCGCCGCCCGCCTCGGCGCGGTGGTGGGTGGGCTGTGGCTGGCCTCGGCCACGACCCTCGACGACGTCATGGCCCAGCTCGACGACGTCCGTCCCGACGTGCTCGTCCTCGACTCGGTCCAGACCGTCCACGTCGCCGATGCCACCGGCGTCCCGGGCTCTCCGGGCCAGGTCCGGGAGTGCGCGCAGCGTCTCGTGCGAGTGGCCAAGGAGCGTGGTATCGCCACGCTGCTCGTCGGCCACGTGACCAAGGACGGTGGGCTCGCCGGCCCGCGCGTGCTCGAGCACCTGGTCGACACCGTCCTGTCGTTCGAGGGCGACCGCCACCACGCCCTGCGGCTGCTGCGGGCCACCAAGCACCGCTTCGGCCCGACCGCCCAGTTGGGTCTGTTCGAGATGACCGGGGAAGGTCTCGTCGGCGTGGCCGATCCGAGCCGCCTGTTCCTGGCCGACCGGCGGCCCGGGGTGGCCGGCTCGGCCGTGGTCCCCGTCGTCGAGGGGGCTCGTCCCCTCCTCATCGAGGTGCAGGCCCTGCTGATCGACTCTGGGCTCCCGACCCCCCGGCGGGTCACCCAGGGTCTCGACGCCTCCCGGCTCACCCTCATGCTGGCGGTGCTCGACCGGCGGTGCGGGCTCGCCCTGTCCGGTCGCGACGCGTACGCCACGGCCGCCGGCGGGGTACGGGTGTCCGAGCCCGGGGCCGATCTCGGACTCGCCCTGGCACTGGCATCCGGTGGCGCCGACCAGCCGCTGCCCGCCGACATGGTGGCCTGCGGCGAGGTCGGCCTCGGGGGAGAGGTGCGGCAGGTGGCGGAGCTGTCGCGACGGTTGCACGAGGCGGGGCGGCTCGGCTTCCGCCACGCCGTGGTGCCCCGGTCAGCGCCCGACCCGCCGCCCGGCCTCGAGCTGGTCAGGGTCCGAACCCTGACCGAGGCGCTCACCGTGTGTGGGCTGACCGGACCGTCGCCGCCACCGGCGGAACCGCCCGCCCAGGGCGGGCCGGCCTGCCCTGCCGGGGCCGCCTCCGGTGTCGACGATCCCCGTTCGCTACAGTGACGCAGTGGTCGCATCACGGAGCGTGGCTCTCCTCGACGCGTTGGCGTCGGTGGCGCCCGGGCGGCCGCTGCGCGAGGGCGTCGATCGGGTCCTCCAGGCGAACATGGGCGCCCTCGTCATCATCGGCGACGGTCCCGACGTGCTCAACATCTGCTCGGGCGGCTTCCTCCTCGACGCCGCCTTCAGCCCCCAGCGTCTGTCCGAGCTGGCCAAGATGGACGGCGCCATCATCCTCGCCTCCGACGCCAGCCGCATCGCCCGGGCCAACGTGCACCTGGTGCCGGACCCCAACGTGCCCACCTCCGAGACCGGTACCCGCCACCGCACCGCCGAGCGGGTGGCCCGCTCGATCGACGTGCCCGTCATCGCCGTGTCGGAGGATCAGCGGGTCATCACGGTCTACCGACGCGACGAGAAGCACCCGATCATCTCGACCGCCCGGCTGCTCGACCGGTCCAACCAGGCGCTCCAGACCCTGCAGCGCTACCGGGACCGGCTCGACCGGGAGGCGGCCGAGCTGTCGACGCTCGAGATCGAAGATGTCGTCACGCTGCGCGACGTGGTCGACCTCCTCCAGCTCACCGAGACGATGGTCCGCATCTCGACCGAGCTCGACGGCGACATCATCGAGCTGGGCGTCGACGGGCGCCTGGTCGACCTGCAGGTCGGGGAGCTGATGGCGGGCGTCGAGAACCTCCGCCGCCTGGTCGTGGCCGACTACGTCACCGACGAGGACAGCCGCGACAACCCCCTCCGGGTGCTGGGCGCCCTCCGCGACGCCGACCTCGTCGACGACCAGGTGGTGGCGGGCCGTCTGGGGTTGCCCATGGGCTCCGACGACCTCGACCAGCCGCTGACACCGCGGGGCTACCGCCTGCTCACCCAGATCCCCCGACTGCCGTGGCCGGTGGTCGAGCGGTCGGTCCAGACCTTCGGCGACATCCAGAAGATCATGCGGGCCACCGTGGCCGAGCTGGTCGACGTCGGGGGCCTGACCGAGACCCAGGCGTCCACGATCAAGGACGGGCTGCGGCGCCTGGCCGAGGTCACCATCCTGCGCCAGCACTCCTGAACCAGCCTCGCCCGGCGGGCGGGCGGTCGGCGGCGGGACGGGGCCGCGGCGGGCTGGGCTGCGGTGGGCTGGGTGGCGGAGAGCGGGCCAGACTGGGGCGATGCTCGCCACCCGCTCGACGCTGCCGTCCGGCACCCCCGTCTCGTCACTCGTCCCCGACGGGGCCGTGCGAGGCCTCGTGATCTGCCCGGACATCGCCGGGCTGCGGCCGCTGTTCGACGGGATGGTCGAGCACCTGGCCGCCGAGCACACCTGGGCGGTGGCCGCCGTCGAGCCCTTCCCCGGCGCGGAGGACACGTCGGTCGAGGACCGGTTGGAATCCGTCGTGGCCACGCTGAGCGACCAGCGCGTGCTGGGTGACCTGGTCGACGCCGCCGACCTGCTCGGTGTCGAACCGGTGGCGGTGACCGGCTTCTGCATGGGCGGCATGTACGCCCTCAAGGCCGCCGGTCACGGTCGCTTCGACCGGGCCGTCGCGTTCTACGGGATGATCCGCCTGCCCGAGGGGTGGCGGGGCGAGGGGCAGGGCGAACCGCTCGACGCCGTGGGCGGGGCGGGGGCGTGTCCGACGCTCGCCATCGTGGGCGGGCAGGACCGCTGGACGCCCCCTCCCGACGTGGAGGCGCTGGAGGCGGCCGGTGTGACCGTGGCGCGCTACCCCGACGCCGACCACGGGTTCGTCCACGACCCCGCCCGGCCCGCCCACCGGGCCGCCGACGCCGAGGACGCCTGGTCCCGACTGGCGGCCTTCCTGAGCTGACCCCGCCCACGGCATGGGCGGGCGCGGGCGCGGGGCGCGAGGGCGCGGGGGCGGGGGCTCAGTTGGCCCGGCGGGTGAGGGCCTCGCGGTCGACCAGGGCGTAGCGGCGGTCGGTCTGGGTGATCCACCCCAGCTTGACGAACGACGCCAGCGCCTTGTTGACCCGCTCCCGGCTGGCGCCCACCATGCCGGCCAGCTCCTCCTGGGTGACCGGCAGCGTGAAGGCGTCGTCCCCGTTGGACAACTCGATCAGCCGCTTGGCCGTGCGCCCGGCCACGTCGAGGAACATCGAGTCCGACAGCGCCTCGTCGGTGGTGCGGAGCCGGTCCGTGAGCACCTCGGCCACGTGCCACAGCAGCGCCGGTCGCTGGTCGTAGATCTCCCGCAGCGACGAGTAGGGGATGGCCAGCACCTGGCTCGGTTCGAGGGCGCGGGCGTCGGTGGACCGACCGTCCCGGCTGAACAACCCCATGTCCCCGAAGCAGGCACCCGGTTCCATCAGGGCGAGTACCGACTCCCGGCCGTCGACGAAGCCCCGGATGATCGCCACCCGCCCCTCCAGGACGACCAGCAGCTCGTCGGGTTCGTCCCCCTCGCGGAACAGCACGTCACCACGCTCCAGGTCGCGCACCCGGGAGGTCTCGCCGAGCGCGCTCAGCTCGTCGTCGGTGAGCTCCTCGAACAGCGGGACGGTCCGCAGGACCGTGACGTCGGTCACGTCGGCGGATCGTACCCCTGACGGGACGGACGGTCGGCGCTTCACCCGTGGGTGGCGTGGTCGACGGGCCCACGGACCGGAGGTGCGTGTGTTCGTCGAGGTCGTCCGCCTGCTGATCGTGCTCATGTCGACGGCCGCCGGCTACGAGCTGGCCGGTCCGGGTGCCGCCGTCCCCGGGGCGCTGCTCGGCGCCGCCGGCGGCTACGTCGTGGGCGGGGTGGTGGGCCGCTCGACGCTGCGCGCCCTCGGGCGGGTCGAGGCCCGGACCCGCCGCATCGGCCCGATCGAGCTGCTGCTCGGAGCGGTCGGGTCCCTCGCCACCGGCGCGCTGGGGGTGACGGTCGGACTCCCCGCCGTGCTGTTCCTCCCCCACCGCTGGGGATGGCCCATCCTGCTGCTCGTCGTATGGGTGGCCGCCACCGCCGGTTTCCGGATCGGCGCCGGCCGCAGCGACGAGCTGGCCCGCGCCGGCTCGGTCCTCGGACCGCCCCCGGCACCCCCGGGCCCGGAGGCGGGCGAGGCCATCGTGGTGGACGCCTCGGCGCTGGTCGACGGGCGGGTCGTGGCTCTGTCCCGGCAGGGGTTCCTGCGCCGCCACCTCGTCGTCACCCGGGGTGTCACGGCCGAGCTGCGGGCCCTGGCCGACGGGAGCGACCCCGCCGGCCGCCGTCGGGGCCGTCGGGGCCTCGACAGCCTCGAATCGCTGACCGCGGATCCCCGGCTGCGGGTGCACGTCGTCGACGGCGGGGGCGTGCCCGACGGCGACGTCGACGCCGGGCTCCTCGCCGCCACCCGAGCCCACGGTGCCGCGCTCCTGACCGTCGACGGGCCCCTCGGGGGTCTGGCCCGGTCCGAGGGCCTGCCCGTCATCGACCTGCAGCGGGCGGCGGAGTCGCTGGCCCCGATGGTGCACACCGGCGACCGGGTCGAGCTCGTCCTCGCCAAGGCGGGGCGCGAGCCCGGCCAGGGTGTCGGCTTCCTCGACGACGGGTCCATGGTCGTGGTCGGCGACGCCGCCGACCGGGTCGGCTCGACGGTGGAGGTCGAGGTGGCGTCCAGCGTCCGCACCTCGGTCGGCCGCATGTTCTTCGCCGTCCTGGCCGAGCCCGCCCGGCCCTGCGAGCGGGGTTCCGCCGGGTCCCCGGGCGCGACCTGACACCAGCACGCGTTGCCATGGCAGCGCGTGCTGGTGTCAGGTCGCCGGTCGGCGATGATGGGGCCATGTCGTCCGCCGCTCCGGTCTGGACCGTGGTGCTGGCGGCGGGGGCGGGCACCCGGTTCGGCGGCGACAAGGTGGGCGCCACCGTCGGTGGCCACAGCGTGCTGGCCTGGGCGATGGCAGCGGCCGCCGCGGTGAGCGACGGCGTGGTCGTCGTGGGGACACCGGCCCGGAACGACGGCTGCCCGGACGGCATCGGTGACCCCGGGTCCGCTCAGGAGCCGGGTCACGGCCCCGAGGTCCGCACGGTGGCCGGCGCCGACAGCCGCAGCGGATCGGTGCGGGCCGGACTCGCCGCCGTCGACGGCGGTGCCGCCCGGATCGCCGTCCACGACGCCGCCCGTCCGTTGGCCAGCCCGGCCCTGTTCCGACTGGTCCTGGGGGCGCTCGACGACGACGCCACCGGGGTGGCGGGGGTGGCGCCGGCCCTGCCGGTGCGAGACGCGCTCAAGCGCATCGCCGCCGACGGCGTGGCGCGGGCCGTGGACCGCACCGAGCTCGTGGCCGTGCAGACGCCGCAGGCCTTCGATGCCGCTGCGCTCCGGGCCGCCCACGCCGCCGGTGACGACGGCTACGACGATCTGGAGCTGGTCGAGCGGACCGGGCGCCGGGTGGCGGTGGTGACGGGCGAGCCCCAGGCGCACAAGCTGACCGTTCCCGACGACCTGGTCGTCCTGGAGGCCCGGGTGGTGGCCCTCTCCGGCTGGTCCGACCACGAGCGCCCGTGACGGACCTCCGCATCGGGCAGGGTGTCGACCTGCACCGCTTCTCGTCGGACCCCGACCGGCCGCTGGTCCTGGGCGGCCTGACCTTCCCCGGCCCCGGGCTGGAGGGCCACAGCGACGCCGATGCCGTCTGCCACGCGCTCGCCGACGCGCTCCTCTCCGCCGTCGGCGAGCCCGACATCGGTCAGCTCTTCCCCGACGACGACCCCCGGTGGGCCGGTGCCGACAGCATCGAGCTGCTCACCGAGGCCGTGCGGCGGGCCACCGCGGCGGGGTGGCGGGCGGCCAACGCCGACTGCACGGTCGTGACCGACACCCCCCGCCTCGCCCCCCGGCGGGCCGAGATGGAGGCCGGGCTCAGCCGGATCGTGGGCGCGCCCGTCAGGGTGAAGGGCCGCCGCCCCGAGGGCCTGGGTGCCCTCGGGCGGGGCGAGGGGGTCATGGCCATCGCCGTCGTCCTGGTGACGGCGCCGTGAGCGGCGGGCGACGTCGCCCCCGGGGCAGGCCGGGCCGGCCGGGACCGGGGCGCCAGGACCGGCGTCGGAGGCGGCCCGACGAGGGCGGCGGCCCGACCCGCAGCACGGGGCAGGCGCCGGGCGCGGAGGCGGCCCGCGACCGCCCGGGGCTCGGCGGCGACCAGGTGGAGGGGCGTCAGGCCGTGCGCGAGCTGCTGGCCGCCGGCCGCCGCCGGGTCCACGAGGTGTGGGTGGCCGCCGACGGCGGCGACAGCATGATCCTGGCCGAGATCGCCGACCTGGCCCGCGAGCGCCGGGTGCCTGTCGAGACCGTCAGCCGACGCCGCCTCGACGCCGCCGCCACGAGCGAGGCGCCCCAGGGGGTGCTGGCCCGGGCTGCGCCCCTGCGCCCGGTCGATCTCGACGACCTGCTCGATGCCGCAGGTGGCAAGCCGTTCCTCGTCGTCCTCGACGGCATCACCGACCCCGGCAACCTCGGCGCCCTGTTGCGCACGGCGGAGGCGGCCGGCGTGACGGGCGTGGTGCTGCCGCGGCACCGGGCCGTGCGGATCACCCCCACCGCCGCCAAGGCCGCCGCCGGCGCCGTCGAGCACCTCCGGTTCGCCGTCGTGGCCGGTATCCCGGCCACCCTCGGCGAGCTGCGCCACCGTCGCGTCTGGACCGTCGGCCTCGACGGCACCGCGCCCCGGTCGCTGTTCGGCATGGAGGTGGCGGACGAGGCGGTCGCCCTCGTGCTCGGGGCGGAGGGCAGAGGCCTGTCCCGCCTCGCACGCGAGCGCTGCGACCTTCTCGTCTCGATCCCGCTGCGGGGGGCCACGGGGTCGCTGAACGTGTCGGTGGCGGGAGCGCTCGCCATCTACGAGGTCGTCCGGGCCCGCGCCTGACCGCCGGCGCTCCGGCCGCCCCCCTCCGTATCGTGACGCCATCGACACCGCCGACACCGACACCGCCGACACCGACACCGCCGACACCGACACCGCCGACACCGACACTGACACCGACACCGCCGACACCGACGCCCTCCCGCCCGACGCCGCCCACCCGACCCTCACCCCCGACCAGCTCGGACGCCTCGACGCCTACGGCACCGTGGAGGAGGTCGAGGCCGGGGGGTGGCTGTTCGTCGAGGGCCAGGACACCTACGACCTCGTCGTGATCCTCGACGGCGAGACCGAGGTGGTGCGCCGGTCGACCGACGACGACGACGAGGTGATCATCGCCCGGCACGGCAGCGGGCGGTTCCTCGGTGAGCTGAGCCTGCTGACCGGTCAGCGGACCACGCTGGCCGCCCGGACCACGATCCCGACGGTGGTCCGCCGCCTCGACCGCGCCGAGCTGCGACGCCTGATGGCGAGCGACACCGACCTCGCCGACCTCGTCTTCCGGGCGTTCGTGGCCCGGCGGAGCATCCTCCAGCGGGGGGAAGGAGCGGGGACGATGCGCATCATCGGGTCGCGCTTCTCCGCCGACGCGCTCGCGTTGCGGGGTTACGTGCGGCGCCAGCGCATCCCCCACACCTGGATCGACCTCGACGGTGGCGACGTCGACGACGTCGGTGTCCTGCTCGACAGCATCGGCGTGCGCACCGGTGACACGCCCGTCGTCGTCACCCGGAGCGGCGTGCTGCGCCACCCGACCGTCGGCGAGCTGGCCGCCCACCTCGGGCTCGTGTACCAGCCGACCAGCGACGAGATCTTCGACCTCGTCGTCGTGGGGGCCGGGCCGGGGGGACTGGCGGCCGCCGTCTACGGGGCGTCCGAGGGTCTCTCCACCATCGTGCTCGACCGGACCGGCGTCGGCGGTCAGGCTGGGACCAGCTCCCGCATCGAGAACTACGTCGGCTTCCCCGCCGGCGTCTCCGGGGGCGAGCTGGTCGAGCGGGCCGCGCTGCAGGCCCAGCGGCTGGGGGCCCGCCTCACCACCCCCTGCGCCGTCGACGGTCTGGAGCCCATCTGCGACGGGTACCGGGTCCGTCTGGCCGACGGGGTCACGTTCGTGGCCCGCTCGGTGGTGCTCGCCCTCGGCGTCCAGTACCGCAAGCTGCCCCTCGACCGCCTGGAGCGGTTCGAGGGCGCCGGCGTGTACTACGCCGCCACCGATCTCGAGGCACGTGTCTGCGCCGGCGACCCGGTCATCGTGATCGGCGGGGGCAACTCCGCCGGCCAGGCCGCCGTCTTCCTCGCCGGCCGGGGGTCGAGGGTGACGGTGGCGGTGCGGGGCGACGGTCTGACAACGTCGATGTCGAGCTACCTCGTCGACCGGATCGAGGCCCATCCCGCCATCGAGGTGCGGGCCCGGACCGAGGTGGTGGCCCTGTGCGGCGACGGCCGCCTGCAGGCGGTGGTGCTCGAGGACACCGGCACCGGCGATCGGCGAGAACAGCCCTGCACCGGGCTGTTCTCCTTCATCGGCGCCGTGCCCTTCACAGACTGGCTGCCCGACACCGTCCAGCTCGACGACCGCGGCTTCGTGCGGACCGACCGCGACCTCGACGTCGGCGCGCTGGCCTTCGACCCGCTCCCGTTCGAGACCTCGCTGCCGGGCGTGTTCGCCATCGGCGACGTGCGGGCCGGGTCGATGAAGCGGGTGGCCGGTGCCGTCGGGGAGGGCTCCTCGGCCGTGCGCTCCGTGCACGATCGGCTGGGGGCGGTGGCCACCGCGGGGCTGCGATGATGCCCGGGGGCCGCCGGCCCTCCCGCCCGAGTAGCTCAGCCGGTCAGAGCAGGCGCCTTGTAAGCGTCAGGTCGTGGGTTCGACTCCCACCTCGGGCTCGAATCCCACCGGGGAAGGGGGGCGGCGGGTGTGCCCCCACCCGCTCCGGCCCGGGGTCTAGGGTGCGCGCATGGCCGCTTCCCCCCACTCCGCCGGCCGGGCCTCGGGCGGCGCCGCCGCCCGCGGGCTGGTGATCGTCGCCGTGGCCGTCGTCATCGGCCTGCTGCTCCTGCGCACCACTGTCGACGACCCGGTCGAGGCCGGCACCGAGGCCGTCGAGACGGCGACGGTCACCGAGACCGAGGTCGAGACCCCCACTGACGGCGACGAGACGACGAACCCCGACCCCGCCACCGATCCCGACGGCACCGACCCCGAGACCGCCGTCGACCCGACCCCCGTCGACGTCCGGCCCACCGAGGAGGTCAACGTCCAGGTGGCCAACGCCGGCACCGGGGTGGCCGGCGCGGCCGGGCGGGTGACCGACACGTTCCAGACCCTCGGCTACGTCACCGGGACGCCCACCAACACCCTCGATCTCGACCTGCCCGGCGACTCCGTCGTCCACTTCGAGTCGGGCTACCTGGCCGAGGCCACCATCGTGGCCCAGGAGCTCGGCCTCGGGCCCGACGCCGTCCAGCCGCTGCCCACCGCCGACCCGGCCTCGCTGGTCGACAGCTACGAGAACCCCAACATCCTGATCCTGCTGGGCGCCAACCAGGCCCCGGCCGGCTGACCCCGCCGTGGACGGGCGGCGGGGTGACCACGTCGAGCGACTGAGCGCCCGGGCCGCCGCCGGCGGGGTGTTCACCGACTTCGACGGTGTCCTCGCCCCCATCGTGGAGGTGCCCGACGAGGCGACGCCTGTGGAGGGCGCGGTCGAGGCGCTGGCCCACCTGCTGCGGCGATGGGCCCGGGTCGGGGTCGTCTCCGGTCGTCCGGTCAATTTCCTCGCCCGCCACGTTCCCGACCCCCGGGTCGACCTCCACGGCCTCTACGGCCTCGAGTACCGCCGGTCGGGCCGCCTCGGACACCACCCCAACGCCGGGGCCTGGCGCGAGACGGTGGCCGACGTGGCCGAGCTGGCCCGCCGCAAGATCGCCGACGGCGTCCGGGTGGAAGACAAGGCGGTCAGCCTGACCGTCCACTACCGGGAGCGTCCCGACCTGGCCGGGGCGGTGACCGAGTTCGCCTCGGTGCAGGCCCGCCGCTCGGGGCTGGTGGCCCGCCCCGCCAAGATGTCGATCGAGCTGCACCCGCCCATCGAGGTCGACAAGGGGTCGGTGCTGCGGGCCGAGGGAGAGACCCTCGACGCCGTCGTCTACCTGGGTGACGACGTCGGCGACTTGTCCGGCTTCCTGGCCCTCGACGAGCTCTCCCGCAGCGGGCGCGAGGTGCTCAAGGTGGCCGTCGAGACGGGGGCCACCCCGGTCGAGCTGACCGACGCCGCCGACCTGGTGCTGGCCGATCAGGACGACGCCGTGCGACTCCTCGAGGCGCTGGCCGACGGTCCCCCCGGGGGCTGAGCCACCGGAGCACACCGGGGACGCGTCCCTACCGGCCGGCCGCCTCCATCTGGTCGGTCAGCCAGTCCTCGGGGCGGCGGCCCTCGGCGTGGGAGCGCCACCGAAGCGCCCGGTCCCGCCGCTCGTCGACGGCCATGGTGAGCGCCCGGTGCAACGCATCGGAGGTCTCGACGACGTCGTAGGGGTTGATCCCGATGGCGGACCCGCCCACCTCGTCCGACACCCCGGCGTCACGGCTCAGCACCAGCACGGCGTCGCGCTCGTTGACGATGGCCGCCTCTTTGGCCACCAGGTTCAGCCCGTCGCGGATGGGGTTGACCAGCACCACGTCGGCCCGGCGCAGCAGCGCCATCGTGCGGGGGAAGTCGTCGGCCACCGACAACAGGACCGGTGTCCAGTCGGGGGTGGCGAATCGGCGGTTGACCCGTTCGGCCTCCCACTCGATCTCCTGGCGGTAGGCGAGGTAGTCGGCCACCCCCTCCCGCGACGGGTAGACGTTGGCGCAGAACACGACGTGACCGAGCAGGTCGGGGTGCTCGACCAGCAGGTCCTCGAAGGCCCGGAAGCCCCGCACGACGTTCTTGGACAGCTCGATGCGGTCGGCCCGTGCGATCACGGCCCGATCGCCGATCTGGTCCGTCAGCTCGGTCAGATGGCGCTCGACGGCCTCCCCGGCGGCGTCGCGACGGAGGGCGTCGGGGTCGCTGGCCAGGGGGGACACGAACGTCGGGGACGTGACCCCGATCAGCTCCTGGCACGACTCACGGTAGCGCTGGGCCCACCGACGGGTGTGGAACCCGGCGGCGGTGAAGCCGGCCATGCCCTCCAGCACGGCGTGGGCGGTGCGCTGCGGGAGCACCCGCCAGGCGTCGGGCCCCGAGAACGGGGTGTGCGAGAAGTGCACGGCCTTCACGTCGGGCCGGGCCTCGGCCAGCAGGGCCCCGACCAGGACGAGGTGGTAGTCCTGCACGAGCACCACGGCGCCGTCGGGGGCGCTGTCGGCGATCCCGTCGGCGAAGGCCCGGCTGTAGGTCTCGAAGTGCGACCACGCCTCCCGCCAGGCCCGGTCGAAGACCGGCCGACGGGGTCGGTCCCACAGCTCGTGCAGCGCGTACCAGAGGGTCTGGTTGGCGATCACGTCGTAGGCGGCCCGGAACACGTCGGGCCCGACCACCACCAGCCGGAGGTCGAAGTCGTCGAGCTCGACCCCCTCGGCGGCGGCACGACGGTCGGCGTCGTCCATGGCCGCCGCCAGCCACCGCACCCCCCGCCCGGCCAGGAGCGGTCGTAACCCGGCGGCCAGCCCCCCGCCGCCGCGGGCCGCCACCAGCTCACCGTCGCGTTCGCGGAACGAGACCGGCCCCCGGTTGGAGGCGATGAGGGCCGGGGCGTCGTCGGTCATCGGCCCGTGCAGCGGGGGGCCCGCTTCGCAGTCATCGGCCCGTGAAGCGGGGGGCCCGCTTCTGCATGAAGGCGAGCGGCCCCTCCCGGGCGTCGGCGGAGGCGAAGACGGGGGCGGCGTGGCGCGACTCGATCCGCAGGGCCTCGTCCTCGGGCCGCCCCAGCGCCTCCTTGACCGACGCCTTGATGGCCCGCACGGCGAGCGGCCCGTTGGCGGCGATGGTGGCGGCCAGCTCCAGGGCGGTGTCGATCACGGCCCCGCCCGGGCACACCCGGTTGACGAAACCCCAGGCCAGGGCCTGCTCGGCGTCGAACAGCTGGGCGGTGAGCAGCACCTCCATGGCCACGGCGTAGGGGAGCTGGGCCGGTAGGCGCACCGACGAGCCGCCGACCGGGAACAGACCCCAGCGGGCCTCCTGCAGACCGAAGCGGGCGTGATCGGCGGCCACCCGCAGGTCGGTGCCCTGCACCAGCTCCATGCCCCCCGCGATGGCGGCGCCGTTCACCGCCGCGATGACGGGCTTGTCGAGGTCGCTGCGGCGCAGGCTGGCCCGATCGCCGAGGTCGTCGTCGGCCAGGAGCGCCTCGTCCCACTCGTCCTCGGGCTCCCGGGCCCGGGTCATGAGGGGGATCAACCGGCCCAGGTCGGCCCCCGAGCAGAAGGCCCGGTCGCCGGCGCCCGTGAGCACCGCCACCCGCACCTCGTCGTCGGCGGCCACGTCGGCCCAGGCCCGGTCGAGCCGGACGAGCACCTCGGGGTCCATGGCGTTGCGGGCCTCGGGCCGGTCGATGGTGACGACGGCCACCGGACCCCGCTTCTCGTACGTCACGGCGCTCACGGCCGCCGACCCTACGCAAGCGGCCCGGGTCCGGCCGACCGGTCGTGCCACACTCGCCCGCGTGCACGTCGTGGCGGCCATGGACAAGTTCCGGGGCACGCTGACGGCGGCCGAGGCGTGCGCGGCGGTGGCGGCCGGGGTGGCCCGGGTCGGCGCCACCTGCGTCGAGCAGCCGATGGCCGACGGCGGGGAGGGCTTCCTCGACGTGCTGGGCGGGCCCAACCGGACGACGCTGGTGAGCGGTCCGCTGGGCGACCCGGTCGAGGCCGGCTGGCGGCTGGGGCGGTCGCGTACGGCCGTCGTGGAGATGGCCCGGGCGTCGGGGCTGGCCCTGGTGGGCGGCGCCGACCGGAACGCGCCCGTGTCGGCCACGACCACCGGCACCGGCGAGCTGATCGCCGCCGCCCGCGACGCCGGCGCCCGCACGGTGTTCGTCGGGGTGGGCGGCTCGGCCACCACCGACGGCGGGCTCGGGGCGCTGCGGGCCCTCGAACCCCACGCCCGGCTGGCCGGCGTCCGCATCGTCGTGGCCTGCGACGTCCGCACCCGCTTCGTCGACGCCGCCACCGTGTTCGGTCCGCAGAAGGGGGCCGGCCCCGGTCAGGTGGAGCTGCTGCGACGCCGCCTGGAGGGCCTGGCCGCCGTGTACGAGCAGACCTACGGGGTCGACGTGCGTGACCTGGCGGGGTCGGGGGCGGCCGGCGGGCTGGCCGGCGGCCTCGCCGCCATCGGCGCCCGCCTCGTGAGCGGGTTCGAGGTCGTGGCCGACGAGGTGGACCTCGACGAGACGATCGCCGTCGCCGACCTGGTGGTGACGGGGGAGGGTCACCTCGACGAGGAGTCCTTCGACGGCAAGACGGTCGGCGGGGTCGTCGCGTTGGCGGCCGAGGTCGGCGTGCCCGTGCTGGCCGCCGTCGGGGCCGCCGACCAGGCCGTGGCCGGACGGGTGCCGACCGTGTCGCTGGTGGGGCGCTTCGGCGAGCGGGCCCACGCCGAGCCGGCGGCGTGCCTCGCCGAGGCGGTGGCCGGGTGGCTGGGGTCGACGGGCCCGGGGTCGGCCGGCCCGGGGTCGGCCGGCCCGGTCTGACCGGCTTGGTCTGACCGGCTTGGCACTCGCGCCACGAGAGTGCCAATCCCCTGCGGACGCCGCTACGATGCGCCTGCCGGAGACGGGCTCCGGCACCGGCGGCCCCCCGCCGGACCCCACCCTCGACGAGAGCTCGGGAGAGTACCCATGGCCAAGATGATCGCCTTCGACGAGAAGGCGCGCCGTTCCCTCGAGTCCGGCATGAACCAGCTCGCCGACGCCGTCCGCGTCACCCTCGGCCCGCGCGGCCGCAACGTCGTGCTCGACAAGAAGTGGGGCGCCCCCACCATCACCAACGACGGGGTCTCCATCGCCAAGGAGATCGACCTGGAGGACCCGTACGAGAAGATCGGCGCCGACCTCGTCAAGGAGGTCGCCAAGAAGACCGACGACGTCGCCGGTGACGGCACCACCACCGCCACCGTGCTGGCCTGGGCCATGGTCCGCGAGGGCCTGCGCAACGTGGCCGCCGGGGCCAACCCCATGTCGCTCAAGAAGGGCATCGAGCGGGCCGTCGAGGCCGCCGTCGAGTCGCTGCGCGACATGTCCATCGAGGTGGCCTCCGACAAGGGCAAGATCGCCTCGGTGGCGGCCATCTCGTCGGCCGACCAGGAGATCGGCGACATGATCTCCGAGGCCATCGACAAGGTCGGCAAGGACGGTGTGATCACCGTCGAGGAGTCCCAGACCTTCGGGCTCGAGATCGAGCTGGTCGAGGGCATGCGGTTCGACAAGGGCTACATCTCGCCCTACTTCGTGACCGACCCCGACCGCCAGGAGGCGGTGGTCGACAACCCGTACCTGCTGTTCGTGGCGTCGAAGATCACCAACGTGCGCGACATCGTCCCGCTGCTCGAGAAGGTCATGCAGGCCGGCAAGCCGCTGGTCGTCATCGCCGAGGACGTCGAGGGCGAGGCCCTGGCCACGTTCGTCGTCAACAAGATCCGGGGCACGTTCGCCTCGGTCGCCGTCAAGGCCCCCGGGTTCGGTGACCGCCGCAAGGCGATGCTGCAGGACATGGCCATCCTCACCGGCGGCCAGGTCGTCTCCGAGGAGGTCGGCCTGAAGCTCGAGGGTGTCACCCTCGACATGCTCGGCCAGGCCCGCAAGGTGGTCGTCACCAAGGACGAGACCACCATCATCGAGGGGTCCGGCGACAGCGGCGACGTGAGCGGCCGGATCAAGCAGATCAAGACCGAGATCGACAACACCGACTCCGACTACGACCGGGAGAAGCTTCAGGAGCGCCTGGCCAAGCTGTCGGGTGGTGTCGCCGTCCTCAAGGTCGGCGCCGCCACCGAGGTGGAGCTGAAGGAGAAGAAGCACCGCATCGAGGACGCCGTGTCGACCACCCGGGCCGCCATCGAGGAGGGTGTCGTGCCCGGCGGCGGCGTGGCCCTGCTCCGGGCCCAGGACGCCGTTGACAAGGCGGCCGGCGAGCTGTCCGGCGACGAGGCCACCGGGGCCCGCATCGTGGCCAAGGCCTGTGCGGCGCCGATCAAGCAGATCGCCGAGAACGCCGGGCTGGAGGGTGGCGTCATCATCGACAAGGTGAAGTCGCTGCCCGACGCCAACCACGGTCTCAACGCCGCCACCGGCGAGTACGGCGACCTCGTGGCCGCCGGCGTCATCGACGCCGCCAAGGTGACCCGCTCGGCACTGCAGAACGCCGCCTCCATCGCCGCGCTGTTCCTCACCACCGAGGCCGTCATCGTCGACGAGCCCGAGAAGGGCGGCGGCGGCATGCCCGGCGGCGGCATGGGAGACATGGACTTCTAGGAGACGACGACGCCGGGTCGCAGCGGCGACCCGGCGCTACACGCGTCGAGGGGGTCGGCTCGGGCCGGCCCCCTCGACGCGTCTACGGGGTGGCCGGCACGGGGGGCAGCGTGACCTCGTCACCGTCCGATGTCAGGGTCACCTCGGTGGCGTCGTCGTCGGGCAGGAAGATGAAGATCCGGCTGCCGGTCGGGCCCAGAGGTGGCGTGATGCGGAGGTCGCCGGGGGCGCCCGGGGTCGGGTCCTCGGCGTCAGCGGCCAGCCAGCCGATCACGGCGTCGAGCCCACCCTGGTTGGTGCGCTCGGCCACGATCCGGTCGTCCTCGTCGGTCGGGCAGACGGTCGTGGCGGTCACCGAGTCGGGCCGCCGCCGGCTGAGGATCGGGCACCGGTCGAGGACGTCGACGGGCCCCTCGGTGCGGCGCAGCTCCCAGGCCACCCCGCTGTCGCGCCCTGCGAACATCGACACCTCCATCGTCTCGGGGGGCGGGGTGGCCCCCGAGCCCAGCGTGCCGATGACGTAGCCGTCGGCGGTGGCCACCGTCACCGCCGCACCCCCCTCGGAGTCGGCCACCCCGGCCCCGGCCGGGACCGCCCCCGACGCATCCGCCCGCAGGTCCGCCACGCCGAACCCCGGACCGCCGATCCGCAGGAGGGTGGCGGGGGGCAGGTCGGCCTCGGCCACGACGGTGGCGTCGTCGGTGCGCCCGATGCACAGCCGCCACGCCAGCTCGTCGCCGCCACCCTCACCGCAGAGGGTGCGGGACACGTCGTCGCCCGTGAGGCACACCGTCCCGGCGGTGAGGTCGTCGCCGCAGGCGGGCAGCCCGTCGGCCCGCAGCGGCGCCGCCCAGTCCCCGGCGCCGGGCGCGACACCGGTGTCGGTGGCCTCCGGGGCGGGCTCGCCGTCGCGGCGCAGGAACACCACGACCGCCACGGCCACCAGGAGCAGGACCACGCCGGCGGCTGCCAGCGCCCGCCCGGACCGCAGCCAGCTCGTGCCGCCACCGGTGCCGGAGTCGTTCACGGCTGCGATTGTGGCCGCCCCGGCCGGGCCCGCCGGCGATGCCGCCCCGGACCGTGCCGACCCGTCTCTCTGCGCACCTGTCCGGTCGTGTCCGGGTGCCCCGGGGGGCCGGTCGGTAGCGTCGCCGGATGGACGACGCCGCCCTCGGCCCCGAGCACCGCCGCCGATCGCTCGACCGGATGGAGGCCGAGACGTTCGACGTGGTGGTCGTGGGCGGGGGGGTCACCGGGGTGGGGTGCGCGCTCGACGCGGCCACCCGGGGCCTGTCGGTGGCGCTGGTCGAGCAGCGCGACTACGCCGCCGGCACGTCGTCGCGCAGCTCCAAGCTGATCCACGGCGGGCTGCGCTACCTGGAGCAGCTCAACTTCGCCCTCGTCGTCGAGGCCCTGGGGGAGCGGAGCCTGCTCATCGAGCGGCTGTGCCCCCACCTCGTCCAGCCCGTCTCGTTCCTCTATCCGCTCCAGCACCGGGTCTGGGAGCGGGTCTACGTCGGCGCCGGCGTGGCCCTCTACGACCTGCTGGCCCGCCTGGGCCCCCGGCCGAACCCGCTGCCGAGGCACCGCCACCTCACCCGGCGGGGCATCGGGCGCATCGCCCCATCGCTGCGGCGCAGCGCCGTCACCGGTGGCATCCTCTACTGGGACGCCCAGGTCGACGACGCCCGCCACACCCTGACCGTGGCCCGCACCGCCGCCGCCTACGGCGCCGCCCTGGCCACCAGCGTCCGGGTGACCGACGTGCTGCGGGAGGGGGTGCGGGTCGTCGGCGTCGAGGCCGAGGACCTGGAGACGGGCCGCCGGCTCCGCGTCCGGGGCCGCCAGGTCGTCAACGCCACCGGGGTCTGGACCGACGACGTGCAGGGCTTCGCCGGCCGGGGCCGCATCCACGTGCAGGCGTCCAAGGGCGTGCACCTCGTGGTCCCCCGCGACCGCATCCACGCCGACACCGGCCTGATCCTGCGCACCGAGAAGAGCGTGCTGTTCGTCATCCCGTGGGGCCGGCACTGGATCATCGGCACGACCGACACCGCCTGGGATCTCGACCTCGCCCATCCGGCCGCCAGCGGCACCGACATCGACTACCTGCTGGAGCGGGTCAACGAGGTGATGTCGACCCCCCTCACCCACGACGACATCGAGGGCGTCTACGCCGGGCTGCGGCCCCTCCTCTCCGGCGAGAGCGAGCAGACGTCGAGGCTGAGCCGGGAACACGCCGTGAGCCAGCCCGTGCCGGGTCTCATCACCGTGGCCGGGGGCAAGTACACGACCTACCGGATCATGGCCGCCGACACCATCGACGTCGTCGCCCGCAACCTCGACGTGCGGGTGCCGGCGTCGGTCACCGACGAGACGCCGCTGCTCGGCGCCGAGGGCTACCAGGCCCTGTGGAACGGACGGGCCCGCCTGGCCGAGTCGTCGGGCCTCCACCCCGCCCGGATCGAGTCGCTGCTGGGCCGCTACGGCTCCCGGATCGACGAGGTGCTGGCGCTCGTCGAGGCCGCCCCGTCCCTGGGCCGGCCCGTCGACGGGGCCGACGACCACCTGCGGGCCGAGATCGTCCACGCCGCCAGCCACGAGGGGGCCCTGCACCTGGAGGACGTCCTGACCCGGCGGACCCGGGTGTCGGTCACGTCCTTCGACCGGGGCCTGGCCGCCGCCCCCGAGGTGGCCGACCTGATGGGCGGTGTGCTGGCCTGGGACGCCGACACCCGCCGCCGCGAGCTCGAGCACTACCGGCTGCGGGTGGCGGCCGAGCGGGAGTCCCAGACCAAGCCCGACGACCGCACCGCCGACGCCACCCGCCTCGGCGCCCCCGACGTCCGCACCCGGGGGCGGGCCGCGTCCTAGCCGACGATGGCCTGGCTCACGAGCTGGGTGAGCTGGGGGCGGATGGGATGGGTCGACGAGGGCATGAGCTGGGTCATGAACAGGGCGGTCACGTCCTCCACCGGGTCGACCCAGAACGCCGTCGAGGCCATGCCGCCCCAGGCGAACGTGCCCATGGAGGCGGGCACCTTGCCGGCGGCGGGGTCGATGACGACCGAGAACCCGAGGCCGAAGCCCACCCCGTCGAAGGCCGTCTCGGCGAAGAGGGGCCGGCCGAACTGCTCCAGGTCCGCACCGCCGGGAAGGTGGTTGGTGGCCATGTACTCGACGGTGCGGGGGCCGAGGATGCGCACGCCGTCCAGCTCGCCCCCCCGCAGCAGCATGGTCGTGAAGCGGTGGTAGTCGTCGGCGGTCGACACCATGCCGCCGCCACCCCCGAGGAACTCCGGCGCCTGCTTGACCCGGTCGCCGAGCTGGTCGACCCGGACCGGTCGCAGCGTGCCCGGCTGGGCCTGGTAGAGGGCGGCCAGCCGGTCGTGGGACCCGGGCGGGCAGTGGAAGTCGGTGTCGGTCATGCCGAGCGGTTCGAGGATGCGCTCCCGGCAGAAGTCGTCGAGGCGCTGGCCCGACGCCACCTCGACCACCCGGCCGAGCACGTCGGTTGCCATCGAGTAGTTCCACTCCGTGCCCGGCTGGAAGACGAGGGGGAGGGTGGCGAGCAGGTCACAGACGCCGGCCAGGTCCATGCCCGGCGGGGTGCCCAGCTCCAGGCCGGCGTCGCGGTACATGGCGTCGACGGCGTGGGCCCGCAGGAAGCCGTAGGTCAGGCCCGACGTGTGGGTCATCAGGTGCCAGATCTGCATGGGCGCCGACAGGGGCTGGGTGGCCGGCGCCAGGGAGCTGCCCGACCGGTAGACCCGCAGATCGGCGAAGGAGGGGATGAACCGGGCGACCGGGTCCTTCAGCTGGAAGGCCCCCTCCTCGTGCAGGATCATGGCCGCCACCGACGTGATGGGCTTGGTCATGGAGAACACGCGGAACACGGTGTCCAGCTCGACCGGCAGGCCGGCCTCCATGTCGCGCTGGCCGTACGTGTGGACCAGCACGGGCTCGCCGTCGCGGGCCACGACCACGAGGAACCCGGGCAGCAGGCCGTCGTCGACGTAGCGGCGGAAGTGGGCGGGGATCCGGTCGAGGCGGTCGGCGTCGAAGCCCAGCTCGGCGGGATCGGCGGACACCTTCAGCGTGCTCATGGGCGGACCGTACTCCGGCGGGGCCCGCCCTAGCCTGGCCCGGTGCCCCGTCGCCCGTCGTCGCAGCTCCTGGCCCGGACGGTGGCCCGCGACGGCTCCACCACGGCGGCGCCGGTCGACCTGGTGGTGGAGGAGCCGCTGGAGATCCGTCTCGACGGTGTCACCGTGGCCACCACCATGCGCACGCCCGCCGGCCACGACTTCGAGCTGGCCGTCGGGTTCTGCCACGCCGACGGGCTGCTCGCCGGCGCTCCCGTCCGGGCCGTGCGCTACTGCACCGGTGCCCCGCCCGGTGGCAACGAGCTGAACACCGTCACCGTCGACACCGGCGGGGCGGCTCCGACGCCGACGCCCCGGCTGGGCAACGTGTCGTCGTCGTGCGGGCTGTGCGGTTCGACCGCCATCGACTCGCTGCGGGAGCGGCTCCGGCCCCTGCGCGCCCCGGCGCCGCCGCCGCTCGACGTGCTGGTGTCCGTGCCCGACCGGGTCCGGGAGGCGCAGCGCCTGTTCGACCGGACGGGGTCCGTCCACGCCGCCGCCGCCGTCGACCCCGGTGGTGACGTGGTCGTCGTCAGGGAGGACATCGGCCGTCACAACGCCGTCGACGAGGTGGTCGGCCGGCTGCTCCTCGACGGCCGGCTCCCCGCCGACGGCATGGCGCTGTTCGTGTCGGGCCGGGCGTCCTTCGAGATGGTGCAGAAGGCGTGGGCGGCGGGGTTCCCGGCCGTGGTCGCCGTGAGCGCACCGTCGGCCCTCGCCGTCGACGCCGCCCGCCAGGCCGGCATGACGCTGCTCGGCTTCGCCCGCGGCGGCGAGGCGCGCATGTACGAGGCGGGGGCGCACTCGTAGGCTCGTCGCCCATGAGCGTCGAGCCCGTCACGACCGAGTCGGGGCAGGGCTGCCTGCACCTGTTCTGCCAGCCGGGCGCCGCCGTCGACCCCGACGCCATCCGATGCGCCGTCGACGGCTACCGCGACGACCGGCACCAGGTCGTGACCGTGGCCACCCTCGGGCACAAGGCCGACCTGGCCGTGCTGGCCCTCGGTCCGGACCTCTGGCGACTGCGGCGGCTCCAGCGCGACCTGCAGCGGGCCGGGCTCGTCATCGTCGACAGCTTCGTGTCCATGACCGAGGTGAGCGAGTACGCCGCCGGCGTACCCGACGAGATGAAGCAGATGCGGCTCTTCCCCGAGCTGCCCCCCGACGGGCTGAACGCCTGGTGCTTCTACCCCATGTCCAAGCGGCGGGAGGGCCACGCCAACTGGTTCACGCTGCCCTTCGACGACCGGCGCGACCTCATGTACGAGCACGGCACGTCGGGCCGGAAGTTCCGGGGCCGCATCGTGCAGCTCATCACCGGCTCGACCGGTGTCGACGACTGGGAGTGGGGTGTCACGCTGTTCGGCCGCCACCTCGACGACCTGAAGGACTGCGTCTACTCGATGCGCTTCGACACCGCGTCGGCGCTGTACGCCGAGTTCGGGCCCTTCGTGACCGGGCTCGTCGCCCCCCTCGACGACGTGCTGCGCGAGGTCGGCCTCGACGGGGACTGATCTGCGGCCGGGAGGCGGTGCCCGGACCTCGGGCGGCCCGTCGTCGTAAGCTGCCCGGCGACGGCACGGCCCGACCCTGCGGGCCGTCCATCGACCACGGAGGGATACCCATGAAGAGTCGGGCCATCTGGCGCCTGCTCGCCGTGCTCCTCGGCTTCGCCCTCGTCGCCGCGGCGTGCGGTGACGACGACGACGCCGACATCGACACGGCACCGGCCGACGACCCGGTCGTGACGACCGAGGCGGCCGAGACGACCGACCCCCCGGAGACGTCGGCCGACACCACCGCCGCCCCTGACACCTCGGCGGTGGCGCCGGTCGACAGCACCGGTGAGCTGGTGGTCGGCTACCTGCTGCCCCAGACGGGCCAGCTCTCCACCATCATCGACGCGCTGGTGAGGCCGCTCGAGATGGGCGTCGAGGAGATCGAGGAGGCCGGCGGGCAGATCCGGCTGGTTCCCGCCGACTCCGGCACCGACCCGAACGTCGCCTCGACCAACGTCGACACGCTCATCAACGACGGCGTCGACGCCATCATCGGCGCCGCCGCCTCGGGCGTGTCGCTGTCGGTGATCGACAAGATCACGTCGTCCGGCATCGTGCAGTGCTCCGGCTCCAACACCGCCGCCACCTTCACCGACTACGACGACGGCGGCTTCTACTTCCGTACGGCACCGTCGGACACGCTGCAGGGCCCGGCCCTGGCCGACGTGATCACCGACGACGGCGCCACCTCGGTCGGCATCGTCTACCGCAACGACGAGTACGGCGCCGGCTTCAGCGAGGTGCTGGCCAGCGCCCTCGAGGCCAACGGGGTGACGGTGGCGGCCAACGTCGGCTACGACCCGAACGCCACGTCCTTCGACGCCGAGGTGTCGCAGGTGGCGGCGGCCGGTGTCGACGCCGTGGCCATCATCACCTTCGCCGAGGGCGCCTCGCTCCTGCAGGCCATGATCGAGGCCGGTGTCGGCCCGGACGAGATCCCCATCTACGTGGCCGACGGCTTCCGTGACTCGGTGTCCGCCGACGCCGTCAGCCCGGACGACCCGGCCGTGCTGGAGGGCATCCGCGGGACCGCCCCCTCGGCGGCCCCGCCCAACGGTGAGGCCACCTTCCTCGACCGGTTCGAGGCGTTCGCCCCGGGTACGGCCACCATCTTCTCGGCCCACAAGTACGACTGCCTGATGGTCATCGCCCTGGCCTCGCTCGTGGCCGGTAGCGACGACCCGGCCGTGTTCGTCGACGAGATGGTCGGCGTCACCAAGGACGGCACGAAGTGCTCGACCTACGCCGAGTGCGCCGAGCTGGTCGAGGCGGGCGAGGACATCGACTACGACGGCGCCTCGGGCCCCCTCGAGTTCGTCGACGCCGGCGAGCCCTCCGGCGGCGTGTACGACGTCTACACCTACGACGCCGAGGGCAACTCCGTCACCGACGACCAGGTCGAGGTCTAGCCCCCCGACCCCGCGTTCTGGCGCCCATCCGTGCCCGTATCCGGCACGGACGGGCGCCAGAACACGTCAACCGGTCGGGCGGCCCAGGGTCCCGAGGTAGAGGTCGATGACCTTGGGGTCGTGCAGCAGCGACTCGCCGGTGTCGGTGTAGGCGTTGCGGCCCTGGTCGAGCACGTAGCCCCGGTCGCAGATCTGCAGACACCGGCGGGCGTTCTGCTCGACCATCACCACCGACACCCCCGAGTCGCAGATCTCCCGCACCCGGGCGAACACGAGGTCCTGGTTGGCGGGTGACAGGCCCGCCGAGGGCTCGTCGAGCAGCAGGACCGACGGGTCCATCATGAGGGCCCGGCCCATGGCCAGCATCTGGCGCTCGCCGCCCGACAGCAGCCCGGCCCGCTGACCCCGACGCTCGGCCAGCAGCGGGAACAGGTCGACCACCGCCGCCCGCCGCTCCTCCCACGCCTCCGGGCGCAGGTACAGGCCCATCTGCAGGTTCTCGTCGACCGACAGGGACGGGAAGACGTTCTCGCGCTGGGGTACGTAGCCCACGCCCCGGGCGACCAGGGTGTGGGCGGCGAGGGCGGTGATGTCATCGCCCCGCAGGAGCACCCGACCGGCCCGCACCGGCACCAGCCCGAAGACGGCCTTCAGCAGCGTGGACTTGCCCGCCCCGTTGGGCCCGATGATGCCGACCATCTCCCCGTCGGCGAGGTCGAGGTCGATGCCGGTGAGGATGTCGACGCCGGGCAGGTACCCGGCCACCACACCCTCGGCCCGCAGCAGCGCCCCCGCCGCCGGCACCACCTCGGTCACGACAGGCCGCCGGTCGTGCCGAGGTAGGCGTCGATCACGGCGGGATTGGCGGCGACGTCACCGGGCCGGCCCTCGGCGATGACCGACCCCTCCGCCAGCACCACCACCCAGTCGCTGATCTCCTGCACGACGTCCATGTCGTGCTCGATGAAGATGACCGTCCGGCCGTCCCGGTCCCGCAGGCCCTTGATGTGGTCGAGCAGCGACTGGGTGAGCGCCGGGTTCACGCCCGCCATCGGCTCGTCCAGCATCACCAGGTCGGGCTCGACCATCAGCGCCCGGGCCATCTCCAGCAGCTTGCGCTGGCCCCCGGACAGTCCGCCGGCGTACTGGTCGGCCATGTGGGTCATGCCGAAGCGCTCCAGCAGGGCCCGGGCCCGCTCCTCGGCCCGACGCTCGGCCGACCCCCACCCCCCGATCACGGCCCGGCGTAGGGTCTCACCGGGGTGGTCCTTGGCCCCCACCATCACGTTCTCGAGCACCGACAACCGGGCCAGGACCTTGGTGAGCTGGAACGTGCGGATCATGCCCCGGCGGGCCGTCCGGTACGACGGGATGCCCACCAGGCTGTCGCCGTTCAGGTGCCACGACCCCTCGTCGGCGTCGTCGAAGCGGGTCAGGAGGTTGAAGAACGTGGTCTTGCCGGCACCGTTGGGTCCGATCAGCGACGTGATCGTGCCCCGCTGCACCTCCAGATGGTCGACGGCGACGGCGGTGAGGCCACCGAAGCGACGGGTCACCCCGTCGACGACGAGGATCGGGTCCGGCTTGAGGACACCCGGCACCGGCTCGACGCCCACGAGGGCGTCCCCACGGTCGGCCCCGCCGGGGGCGAACGGCGACGGCGCGTCAGTCGTCACTGACCAGCAGCTCCTCGCGGCGGCCGAAGAAGCCCTGGGGCCGCAGCGACATGAGGATCATGAGTCCGAGGCCCACCAGCACCAGCTTGACCTGCTGGGCGCCGGTGGCGTCGATCAGGTCGCCGAACCACCCCTCCTGCTCGGCCGACTTCATGAACCCGTCGAAGAAGAAGAAGAGGAACTGGAACACCACCGCCCCCACCACCGGCCCGAGGATCGAGCCGGCACCGCCCAGGATCACGATGACGTAGAGGAAGAACGTGACCCGGGGCTGGAAGGCGTCGGAGTTGACGTTCTGCTGCTCGACCACGAGCAGCATGCCGGCCAGGCCGGCCAGCGCGCCGCCGATGACGAGGGTCTGGATCTTGTAGAGGAAGGCGTTCTTGCCCAGGGACCGGGCGGCATCCTCGTCCTCGCGCACCGCCTTCAGCACCCGGCCCCACGGGCTGCGGATGAGCCGCCACATGAGCAGGGTGACGAGCGCCACCAGCGACCAGCTCACGACCAGCACCCAGAGCTGGCGGCCCTGGAACCGGATCCCGCCCGCGTCGTAGCTGCCGGTGGCGTCGAAGGGGTTCAGGTCGAAGAAGGAGCCGGCGAAGGCCTGGATGCCGAACACCCCGTTGGTCAGCGGCTCGGCCCAGCCCGACCGCGCCACCAGACGCAGGATCTCCGCCGCCGAGATGGTCACGATGGCGAGGTAGTCGGCGCGCAGGCGCAGCGTCGGTCCGCCCAGGAGCACGCCGAGGAAGCAGGCGGCGGCGATCCCGACCAGCAGTCCGAGCCAGAACGAGCCTCCCTGGTCGACGGTGATGGCCAGGCCGTAGGCGCCGACCAGCATGAAGCCGGCGTGGCCGAAGTTGAGGAGCCCGGTGTAGCCGAACTGGAGGTTGAGCCCGATGGCGGCCAGCGCGTAGGCGGCGGCCACCGGTCCGACGGCCGCCGTCACGGCGTCGAGGAGAATCTCGGACCAGTCCATCAGCGGCTCACCCGATCCGCTCCCGGGTGCCGAGCAGGCCCTGGGGCCGAACGAGCAGCATGACCACCAGCACGCCGAGCGCGACCGCGTTCTTCAGCTCGGTGTCGATCACGAACGTGCTCATCTCCACGGCCACGCCGATCACGAACCCGCCCACCATGGCGCCGTAGGCGGTACCGAGCCCCCCCAGCACCACGGCGGCGAACACCAGCAGCAGCAGGCGGAACCCCATGTCCCACGTGATCTGCTCGGACACGCCGAAGAAGACGCCGCCCAGCCCGGCGAGGCCGGCGCCGAGGATCCAGGTCACCAGCACGACCCGTTGCACGTCGATGCCGGACGACTCCGACAGGTCCCGTGAGTCGGCCACGGCCCGCATGGCGATGCCGGTGCGGGTCTTCTGCAGGAACAGGCCCACGGCCACGAGGATGGCCACCGAGGCGAGCACGATCACGACGTTCTTGGGCACCGTCGAGACGCCGAGCACGTCGATCTCGCGCTGCACGGCGTAGTCGTCGAACGAGCGGGGCTCACCGGAGAAGATGATGAGGATCACGTTGCGGATGGCGAAGCTCAGCCCGATGGAGATCACCAGCATGGCGATGTTGCCGGCCCGGACGGCCCGCAGCGGTCGCCAGATGAGCCGCTCCTGCACGCCCCCGGAGGCCGCCACCAGCACCACGGCCGGTACGGCGGCGAGGAGCAGGGCGAGCTGCGGTCCCACCGGCGAGACGTGGAACAGGTAGGCGAGCACGGCCCCCATGGTGATGAGCTCGCCGTGGGCGAAGTTGACCAGCCCGGTCACGCCGAACACGAGCGACAGACCGATCGACGACAGGGCGATGATGGCGCCCAGCTTCAGGCCGAGGAAGGCCAGGTCGGCCAGGCGGGCGAGCGTGCCGTCGTCGGTGCTGATGCCCGGCCCCAGCGGGAAGGCCACCGTCTTGCGCTGGCCGGGCCGCACGTCGACGGCGTCGAGCTGGACGCGGGCCGGGTCGGTGAGGGCCACGTCCTCGGGCAGGGTGGAGGTGTCGAGTGCGACCGTGTAGGTGCCCTCCGAGGGCACCGCCACCTCCCACTCGCCGTCGGCGTCGCTCTCGGCCCGGCCCACCTCGGCGCCGTCCACGGTGACCACCACGGCCACGCCCGGCACGGGGGTGCGATCGGGGCCGTCGATGGACCGCAGCGTCCCCCGGATCGAGGGGGCGTCGTCCTGGGCTCCCGCTGGTTCGGCTGCGGCCAGGGCGGCGAGCACGCAGACCAGGACGGCGACGACGGTGCGGAGGCGGCCCACGACGGGGCGAGTGTAGACAGGGCCCCGTCGTGGCCCCGGCCGCCACGGGTCCCGGGTGGGTCGGCCGGGATCAGCCCCGCACGGTGGCCGGGGCGGGCCGGAGGTCGCGCACGAGGCCGAGGCGCTCCATGACCCACAGGAGCCGCCACGTCGGGTCGACTTGACCCCTGCCCCACCCGTGGCGGGCGGCCCGGGGGGCGCGGTGGTGGTTGTTGTGCCAGCCCTCACCCAGGGTCAGCAGCGCCACGATGGGGTTGTTGGTGGAGTCGTCGTCGGTGTCGTTGGGGCGCCGCCCGAAGCGGTGGGCGAAGGAGTTCACGGCGAAGGTGGCGTGCCACAGGGCCACCGTGGAGACGCAGAAACCCCACACGAGGAGCTGCGGCCCGTCGGTGAGGCCGGGGCGGAGGTGACCGAGACCCCAGCCGGCCAGGAAGCAGGTGGCGGCCAGCGTGACCGGTACGACGTGGTGGTAGCGGTCGAGGAACCGCATCTCGGGCAGGTCGGCCAGGTCACGGACGGCCGTCAGCGGGGTGGCGTCGTTGGCCCGGTCGAACTGCCAGCCCACGTGGGCCCGCCAGAACCCCATGACCCGGGGGGAGTGGGGGTCGCCGTGCTGCTCGGTCAGGCGGTGGTGGATGCGGTGGTGGCCGACCCACCACAGCGGGCCCCGCTGGGCGGCGGCGGCGGCCAGCACCGTGCCGGCCAACTGCACCCACCGCCCGGTACGGAACGCCCGGTGGGTGAGGAGCCGGTGGTAGAAGGCGGTGATGCCGAAGGCCCGGGCCAGGTAGAGCGCCACCGCCACGCCCACGGCGGTCGGGCTCCACCCCACCACGGCCACGGCCAGGACGGCGACGTGCACGCCGACGAAGGGGATGCCCAGCCGGAGCGAGGCGCCGGTCGGGGCGGGGGCGTCGTCGGCCGGGGCGGTGGCGGGCGGACGGGCGGTGTCGGGCGGACGGGCGGTGACCTGGACCACAGGGGGGACTCCTCCCCGGCGCGCGCCGAGGTGATACCGACCGGACGACCGGACGGTGCGAACATCACCATGATGCACCCGGCCGGTCCGCTCCACCGAGTCGCGGTGGTCGGGACCGGCATCGCCGGCCTCGTCGCCGCCCGCCGGCTCGACGGCGACCACCACGTCACCGTGTTCGAGGCCGACACCCGCCCGGGTGGGCACAGCCACACCCACGACGTCGAGGTGGCCGGCCGCCGGATCGCCGTCGACACCGGCTTCCTGGTCCACAACGACGTCAACTACCCGATCGTGGGCGAGCTGTTCGCCGACCTGGGGGTCGAGACGATCGAGAGCGACATGAGCTTCGGGGTCGCCACCGAGGTCGACGGCGTCGAGTGGGCCGGCCACTCGGTGGGGGCGGTGCTGGCCCAGCCGACCAACCTGGCCCGCCCCTGGTTCGCGCGGATGCTGGTCGACATCGTGCGGCTGAACCGCCGGGCCCGCACCCTGCTGGCCGACGACGCCGGGACCGACCCGTCGCTGGCCGACTGGCTCGACGGGGAGGGCTTCCGTGGTCCCGTCGTCGACCGCTACCTGGTGCCCCTGGGCTCGGCCATCTGGTCGGCCGACCCCACCACCTTCGACCGGTTCCCGGCCCGCTCGCTGTTCCGCTTCCTCGACCAGCACGGGTTGCTGGCCGTGCGGGGCCGACCCCGGTGGCGGACGGTGGTGGGCGGGTCGCGCACCTACGTCGACGCGGTGCTGGCCGACCTCCGGGGTGACGTGCGCCTCGGGTGCCCGGTGCGGTCCGTCCGCCGCGGTGCCGAGGGCGTGGAGGTGTGCTCGCCGGCCGGAATGGAGCGCTTCGACGCCGTGGTGCTGGCCTGCCACGCCGACACGTCGCTCGGCCTCCTGGTCGACCCGTCCCCGGCCGAGCGCGACGTGCTGGGCGGCTTCGGCTTCCAGCGCAACGACGCCGTCCTGCACACCGACGACTCGGTGCTGCCCCGGGCCCGGCGGGCGTGGGCGGCCTGGAACGTGCGGGTGCCGGTCGACCCGTCGGACCGGGTGGCCGTGACCTACCACCTCAACCGGCTCCAGCGCCTCGACGTCGGGGCCGAGGTGTGCGTGACCCTCAACCGGCCCGACCGGATCGACCCGGCCAGCATCCTGGCCACGATGACCTACGAACACCCGGTGATGGACGCCCGCTCGGAGGATGCCCGTCGCCGGCTCCCCGAGGTGCAGGGGAGTCGTCGCACCTGGTTCGCCGGTGCCTGGGCGGGCTGGGGCTTCCACGAGGACGGCGCCCGCAGCGGCGCCCAGGCGGCCGACGCCGTCGGGGCGCTTTCGTGAACCGGCTGTACGAGGGGTGGGTCCGGCACCGCCGCTACACGCCCGAGACCCACGAGCTGCGGTACCCGGTGGCGATGCCGCTGGTCGACCTCGACGACCTGGACGCCGTCCTCGCCCGGCATCCGGCCTGGGGCCGTGGCCGCGCCCACCCCGTCCGCTACCGCCCCGACGACCACCACCCCGACCGCACCGGTGACCTGGCCGAGCGGGCCCGGGCCGCCATGACCGACGCCCTCGGGCGCCCGCCCCGGGGCCGGCTGCTCCTCCTCGCCCACCCCCGCACGTGGGGCTGGTGCTTCAACCCCATCTCGCTCACCTACGCCGTGGCCGACGACGGGGTCGACGCCGTGCTGGTCGAGGTGCGCAACACGCCCTGGGGGGAGCGCACCGTCCACGGGATCGACGTGGGCGGCGACCCCGGGGCATGGGCCGCCGACCTCCGCAAGGACCTGCACGTGTCGCCCTTCCTGCCCATGGACCTCACGTGGCGGATGCGGGGCGGCGCCCCCGGCGACCGGCTCGACGTCGGCATCGACGTGGTCGACGACGGTGGCCGGGTGGTGCTCGACGCCGACCTCGACATGGTCGGCCGCCCCCTCGACCGGGCCGCCATGACCCGGCTGACGCTGCGGCGGCCGCTCATGCCCCAGCGCACCACGGCCGGCATCCACGTCGAGGCGCTGCGGCTGTGGCGCAAGGGCGTTCCCGTCCACCGCCGCCCGGGCGGGGGGCGCCGGCCGTGAGCGGCGTCGGCGACCGGATGGCCCGGCGCCTGGGCCACGCCCTTGCCTCCCGGGTGCGCGACGGCACCCTCGTGATCCGCGACGCCGACGGCGAGGCGACCTACGGAAGCCCCGGCCCGGTGTCGGGGGAGGTCACCGTCCACCACCCCGACGCCTACCGCGAGCTGCTGCGGGGCGGCAGCGCCGGGCTCGGCCGGTCCTACGCCGATGGGCTCTGGGACACCCCCGACCTGGTGGCGTTCCTGCGGACGCTGGGGCGCAATCTCGACGGGCTCAACCGCCTGCGGGACCAGGCCTACCGGGCCACCGCCCCCGTGGCCGACCCGATCCGCCGCCGCCGCCGGCCCGACCCCGAGCGCGACCGCCGCAACGTGCGGGCCCACTACGACCTGGGCGACGAGTTCTTCGCCAGCTTCCTCGACCCGACCATGACCTACTCCTGCGCGGTGTTCGACGGCGACGACGGCGACGAGGGCGGCCTGGAGGCGGCGCAGCGGGCCAAGCTGGAGCGCATCTGCGCCAAGCTCGACCTCGGACCCGACGACCACGTGGTCGAGATCGGGTCGGGGTGGGGGAGCTTCGCCCTCCACGCCGCCGGCACCCGGGGCTGTCGGGTCACCACCACGACGGTGTCGGCGGCCCAGTTGGAGACGGCCCGCCGCCGGGTGGGCGAGGCGGGCCTCGACCACCTCGTCGACGTGCGGGGCGACCACTACCGCGACCTCGACGGCCGCTACGACGCCCTCGTGTCGATCGAGATGATCGAGGCCGTCGACTGGCGCGACCACGAGGACTACTTCGCCACCTGCGCCCGGCTGCTGACCACCGAGGGACGTATGGCGCTGCAGGCCATCACCATCGACGAGGCCCGCTACGAGCGGGCGCGGACATCGCAGGACTTCATCAAGGCCCACGTGTTCCCGGGCGGCTGCCTCCCGTCGCTGGAGCGGATCGTGTCCACCGCCACGTCCGTGAGCGACCTGCGCGTCCGCGACGTCGAGGACCTGACGGAGCACTACGTCCGGACCCTGGGGTGCTGGCGGGAGCGCCTCGACGCCGCCGGCGACGAGCTCGACCGGGCCGAGGTCCCGGAGTGGCGCCGCCGGCTCTGGCGCTTCTACCTCGCCTACTGCGCGGCCGGCTTCGCGGAGCGCGACATCGGTGTCGTCCAGATGGTGCTGGTCAAGGCTGGCTGGCGGCCCTGACCCAGGGGGCGAGGCGGAGGTCGCCGGTGAAGGCGGTGCGGGCCACGGCCAAGCTCACGGCCACGACCGACACGGCGGCCGCTCCGAGCACGAGGTACATGACCACGACCTGGACGAGCACGGCGTCGACCGGGTCCACGCCGGCCAGCAGCAGTCCGGTCATGGCGCCGGGGAGGGCGATGAGGCCGACCACCTTGGTCCGCTCCACCTGGGGGATGAGGGCGGTGCGCATCACGCCGGGGAGGACGACCCGGATCACGCCGCCCGGATCGAACCCGAGCGAGAGCAGCTCCTCGATCCGCCCGGCGCCGTCCCGGAAGGCGGCCGTGGTGCGGTCGACGCCCAGTACGACGCTGGGCATGGCGTTGCCGATGGTGATGCCGGCCATGACGACCACCGTGACGGCCTGGTGGGCGAAGATGCCGAGCCCGAACAGCACGAGCATGGCCACCCCAGTCGAGAGGCCCATCACGGCGACGGAGATGGAACGCAGGCCGGGCACGTCGGACGCCCGGCGGCGGGCCACCTCGCCGGCCACGACCACCATGGCCGCCACCCAGGCCCAGGCGAGGACGAGGTCGGCCCGGGCCTCGAACAGGAGCCGGAGCACGAGCCCGACGGCGGCGAGCTGGACCGCGGCCCGGGCACAGGCCCACGCCACCGACCGTCCGATGCCGAGGCCCTGCCAGGCCGACAGGCCCACGGCGATGGCGACGAGGACGAGCGAGAGCGCAGCGTCGACGAGGTCGACCGGTCCGTCCACGCCGGTGACGCTACGGGGGGTGCCGACGGCCCCGGGTGCCGACGGGAGGCACCGGTACCGTGATGGGCGTGGATGCGGAGAAGCGGCGGGAGCAGCGGCGACGGGCGGCCCGGGACCGGGTCGAGCTGCGCCAGCGCGAGGGCGGCGACGCCGCCGTGGCGGCCCGGGCCGAGGAGCAGCGCCGCCGCCAGGGTCCCCCGCCCGCCGAGACCGCCCGGAGCGGTGGTGGCACGGGTGGCACCCGCACCCGGCGCCCGGCGTCACGGACGGCCCGCACCGCCAACCCCGCCCCCGGGGTCCGGGGCTACACCCTCGACCCGGAGGCGCTGCGGATCCTCAACGAGGAGCGCGATGCCACCCTGGCCGGTCCGGCCCGCCAGAAGGCGGCCATCCGGGGCCTGGTGCCGTTCGACCACGAGCGGTTCGTCGAGCGCCTCCGCGGCGACGAGCTCGACCGGGCCGAGCGGTGCTCGTTCGCCACCTGCGCCAAGTCACCCAAGTGGATGGCCCCCGAGCGCGCCGCCGGTGAGGACCACTACCTGTGGGTCGTCTGCAACGAGCACGTCGCCCCCCGCGCCTGAGGCGGGCCCGCCACCGCCGGGGCCGGGCTCGGGAGGGTGATGCCGCGGGGCGGGGCGGGGTCGGCGGGGTGCTGGCGCGCTCTTGCGGGAGCGCAGCGCGTCGGGGTGCCGGCTCGGGGTCCGGTGGGGTGATGGTCGTCGGGTGGGGGGTCAACCCCGCAGAGTCGCTTCCGCAGGAGCGCAACGCGGGCTGTGGTTGACAGCTGCCTGCGTTGGGGGCCCGTCGGCGACTCCGCGGAGTCGTTGCCGCCGGTGCGCAGTCCGGCGTCGGGTGGGGTGATGCTCCTTTTGTTGGGGTCATTCCGCAGAGTCGCTTCCGCAGGAGCGCAACGCGGGGTGTGGGTGACGCTCCCTGCGTTGGGCCTCGTCGTCGACTCCGCGGAGTCGTTGCCGCCGGGGCGCAGTCCGGCGTCGGGTGGGGTGATGCTCCTTCTGTTGGGGTCATTCCGCAGAGTCGCTTCCGCAGGAGCGCAACGCGGGGTGTGGGTGACGCTCCCTGCGTTGGGGCTCGTCGACGACGCCGAGGAGTTTGCCGCCGGGGCGCAGCTCGGGGTGCGGGCGTGGCTCCTGACGTTGCGGACACGGGTCGGAGGCGACTCCGCGGAGTCGCTCCTGCGGGATCGCTTCCGGGGCCGGTGGTCCGATTCACGGTTCGGAGTAGCGGACGTCGAACCGCTCGAACACCACGTCGATGTGCGGGTGCAAGGCGAGCCCGAGCCGGTCGTAGAGGCGACCGAATAACCCCGTGTGGTCGTCGAGCCAGCTCGCCCGGGTCCGGTCGCCCTCCCCCTCGTCGCGGGCGAAGCGATCGTCGACCGACGACAACGGACCGACGCGAACCTCGGTGGTCTCGAGCACCGTCCGGGGGCGGCCCGACCCGTCGACGGCGATCCAGCGGTTGCCGACCACCGGGACGGGTTCGCCGTCGGCTTCGAACTCCACCAGGGCGCTGGCCGTGGCCCGCTTGGGGCCGTCGAGCACGAGGTCGATCAGCTCGTCGGCCAGCTCGACGGTGTCGCCGAAGGGCGACACGCCGGGCACCGGAGTGTCTGCTGGACCGCCGCCGGCGGCCAGGAAGCGTTCCCAGAACGCCTCGACGGCACCCCGGTCTGGCGCCGGCAGCGGGGTCCGGTACCGGTCCCGGCCCGTGCTGCCGGCGGGCCCCCCCACCGCTCAGCCCACGGCGCCGGCGGCCCGCAACGCAGCCACCTCGTCGGGGGTGCGGCCCAGCTCGGCCAGCACCTCGTCGGTGTGCTGGCCGAGGAGCGGGGCGGGGGACAGGTCGACCTCCCCGAAGCGGACCGCCGGGGCGGCGGCGAGGTAGGGGCCGATGACCGGATGGTCGAGCTCGACCACGGTCCGGTTGTGGCGCACCTGCGGGTCGTCGGCCACCTCGTCGGGCCTGAGCACCGGCGCACACGGCACGTCGTGGGCGTGGGCCCGGCGCAGCACCTCCTCCCGCCCGAAGGGTGCCATCAGCTCCCCGATGGCGTCGGTCCATGCTGCGAAGTGTCCGGCCCGGACGGCCATGGTGGCGAAGCGCTCGTCCTCGGCCAGCTCGGACCGGTCGAAGGCGGCGCAGAGGCCGTGGGCCTGGGCGTCGGTGGCCGCCACCACCACGACATGACCGTCGGCCACCGCCACGGTGCGGTAGCCGGCCAGCAGGTTCGGCATGTGGACGGCGTCGTCGGCCAGGGCCGAGCAGTGCATCATGGCGTCGGGCCACAGGAAGGCCACGTTGGCGTCGAGCATGGCCAGCGTGAGGTGACGGCCCCGTCCGGTGCGCTCCCGCTCGAACAGCGCGGCGGTGAGGGCCTGGGCGGCCGTGTAGGCGGTCACCTTGTCGCTGACCACGCTCTTGATGAGCGCCGGTCCCCGGTCGTCGGTCTGCAGCCCGGCCCATCCGGCGTAGCCCTGGATGACGGGGTCGTACACGGGCTCCGACGCATAGGGGCCGTCTGGGCCGAACCCGCTGACCGACAGGTACACCAGCCGGGGGTTGGCGGCCAGCACCTCGTCGGGCCCGAGGCCCAGCCGCTCGACCACGCCGGGCCGGAACCCCTGCACGAACACGTCGGCGTCGGACAGCAGCTCGATCATCACGTCGCGGCCGGCGTCGGTCCCCAGGTCGAGGGCCACCGACCGCTTGCCGGCGTTGGCGTTGGCGTACCACGTCGACATGCCGCCCCGGCCGCTGCCGAAGGGGCGCAGCGGCTCCCCCACGGCGCGGTCCTCGACCTTGACCACGGTGGCGCCCTGCTGGGCCAACAGGTGGGTGGCGCCGGGTCCGGCGATCATGGTGGCCAGCTCGACCACCCGCACGCCGTCGAGGGGCAGGCTCACGGGACCGTCGAGTCCTCGTCGAACAGTGGCACCTTGGCCTTGGCGTAGGTGAGCTTGCGGGTGACGAGGCCGTCGCCGCCGAAGGTCAGGGCGTCGAGGCCCCGCCAGGCGGTGCGCCGGCCCCGCACCTCGAGCGAGCAGCGCCACGACGCCATGACCTTGCCGGCGATCTCGTCGACGACGAGATCCTCGTCGTCGAACCGCATGTCCCCGAAGGCCCCGGTGAACTGGGGCTCGAGGGCGGCCCGCACCGCGTCACGGCCCCGGCTGCAGGTGCCGTCGAACTCCTCGTACACCCCGTCGGGCGCCATGGCGGCGACGACGGCGTCGAGGTCGTTGCGGTTGAACGCGTCGAGGAAGGCGGCCGTCAGGGCCACCAGGTCGTCACGGGTGCGGGCCGTCATCGAGACCGCCTCAGCGGTGGTCGCGGGGTGCCTGGCCGGGCTGGCCGAGCAGTGCCGGGGGCGTCGAACCGGCCGTGGCGCCGGGCACGTTCTCGGGCGTGATGCAGATGACGCCCTCGTAGACGTGGTCGTGGAGGGGATCGTCGGTGATGAACGACTCGCCGATCCGCACCCCGACGCGGCCCAGGAGCTCCTGGTGGGCGGGGAACAGGTTGCCGCCGGTCACCTCCGGATCGAGCACCTCGAGGCCCCATGTGTCGCTCGCCACGACGGCCACCCGGCGGTCGATGAACCAGCGGGACTCGGCCAGGTAGATGCCCGGCTCCTGGGCCAGGTACCGGGCCGGGTCGGGGCGCACGAGGTGGGTCCAACCGGTGTGGAAGATGGCGACGTCACCGGCGCCGATGGGCTTGCGGATGCGCTGGCGTCGCAGGCAGTGGCGGATGTCGGCGATGGTGATGCGGTAGTCGTCCCGCAGGACGGGCTCACCGTTGGGGGCGAGGAACCAGTCGTCGGTCTTGCCGTCGGCGATCTTCAGGCCCACCACGTCGAGGATGACGGCCCGGGTCACGATCGGGCCCATGGTCTCGTTGCCGAGCCGGGTCGTGCCGGTGGGCTCGGCGATCTCGCGGCCGTAGTAGTCGTTGTAGAAGCGGGCGTCGTTGTCGGCCGTGCCGATGCCGACGTGGTTGAGCCCGTCGAGCTGCGACCCGATCTGGAACGTGAAGTTCTGGTCGAAGCGCTCCTCGTTGCCGACGATCCGGTTCGGACCAATGCCCTCGGTGACGCCCTGGATGCCACCCCGCTCCTCGAAGTTCGGCCCGGCGTCGTAGCCGCTCGCGAACAGGAACATCTCATGGAGGCGGGGCGGGTCCGACGGGAAGGCGGGGAAGCCGTTGAACATCGACTCGCCCAGCTGGTAGGTCTTCACCTGGCGGTTGCGCTGCAGCCGGCGGAGCGCCTGGGCCGTGTTCTTGGGCGTCAGCTCGTTGAGCGTGCCCCGCTCGTCGGTGGGCCCGTAGGGGCTGACCCAGTACCCACCCGCGGCGACGGCGTCGACGTCGAACATCTCGTCGTCGTAGAAGGCGTCGGGAAAGCGGATGTGGCGCTGGGTCTCGGCGGCGGCGTCGGTACCGTCCTCCTCGACGGCCCCGGCCGCGGCCGTGCCGATGGCCCCGGTGGTGGCGGCGGCGGCTGCGCCGGCCGCGCCCCACTTCAGCGCGTCGCGCCGGGTGAGGTGGTGGTGGAAGTGGTCGTGTCGCATTGGTGGGTTCCCCTCGTCGTCGCCTGATCCCGCCGCGCCGGGCGGACCGTATACCGGCCGGCGGCGCCGTGCCGCGGTGACCACCGGCCGCCCCGGAGGGATCGCGGTCCGTACGCTGGCCGGCCGTGGAGACCGACCTGCTGTACCTGCGCGACGCCGAGGCGACGACCATGGAGGCGGCCGTCGTGGCGGCGCGGGACGACGGGGCGGTGGCCCTCGACCGGACCGTCTTCTACCCGACGGGTGGCGGTCAGCCCCACGACACCGGACGGCTCCGCTGGGCAGGTGGCGACGCAGCCGTGACCGACGTCCGCAAGGACGGTCCGTTGGTGTGGCACACCCTCGCCGGGCCGGGCCCCGCCGAGGGGACGGCCGTGACGGGCGGGCTCGACGTCGAGCGGCGGCGCCAGCTCATGCGCACCCACACCGCGCTGCACATCCTGTGCGGGGTCATCTGGAACGAGTGGGACACGGCGGTGACGGGCGGGAACATGGAGCCGCTGACGGCCCGGATGGACTTCGAGTTCGACCCGCTGCCCGACGGGTTCGCCCGGCGGGTCGAGGCCCTGGTGAACGCCGAGATCGCCGCCGACCGACCCGTCGAGGTGAGCTTCCTGCCCCGTGACGTGGCCGTCGGCGACGACGACCTGATCCGCACCAAGGTGAACCTCATCCCCGAGACGGTGCGCGAGATCCGGGTGGTCGACATCGTCGGACTCGACAGGCAGGCAGACGGCGGCACCCACGTGGCCCGTACCGGTGAGGTGGGCCGCTTCGAGGTGGTCAAGACCGAGTCGAAGGGCAAGGGCAACAAGCGCCTGCGGGTCCGTCTCCACGACACGTGACCCGCAGCCACGGGGTCGTCGCCGCCTTCGACTTCGACGGCACCCTCACCCGGCGCGACACCCTGCCCGGCTTCCTCCTGGCCGCCTGCGGCCGACGCCGACTGATCGGACCCGCCGCGCTGGCGTCGCCCGGCCTGCTCCGCCGGATGCGACGGCGCGACCGCGACGGGGCCAAGGAGCTGCTGCTCGGTGCCACCCTGGGCGGGCGGCCGGTGGCGGAGCTGACCGCCGTGGCCGAGCGGTTCGCCGACGGTCTCGTCCGGGGCGGGATGCGCTCCGACACGCTCGGTCGGCTGCGGGCCCACCGGTCCGACGGCCACCGGGTGGTGGTGATCTCGGCCTCGCCGGAGCTGTGGGTGGGGCCGGTGGCGCAGCGGCTGGGCGTCGACGCCGTGCTGGCCACCCGCCTGGAGGCCGCCGGGGGACGGCTCACCGGCCGCTACGACGGGGCCAACTGCCGGGGCGACGAGAAGGTCCGCCGCCTGGACGAGTGGCTCGACGGTGCCGACGTGGAGCTGCACGCCTACGGGAACTCCGCCGGCGACGCCGCCCTGCTCACCCGGGCCGACCACGCCACCCTCGTCCCCCGCCGCCTCCCGGCTGGGTAGGTCATGCCGAGCACGTTCCCCCGTGGGGGCCGATCGCGGAGCGATCGGGTCGGCGAAGCCGACCTGGGGGGTCATAGAGGCAATCGGCGGAAGGCGGCGCGGGGGAGGGAGCGCAGGCCGGCCATGACGTAGCGGAGGGGAGCCGGTACGTACACCAGCTCGTCGCCGGAGCGGACCGCCTGGGCGATGGCCTCGCCGACGGTGTCGGCGTCGGTGGCGAGGGGGGCCGGGTCGAGCCCCTCGGTCATGCGGGTGCGGACGAAGCCGGGGCGCACCACCACCACCCGGGCGCCGCTGCCGGCCAGCGCGTCGCCGAGGCCGGTGGCGAGGGCGTCGAGGCCGGCCTTGGTCGAGCCGTAGACGAAGTTGGATCGCCGGGGCCGGTCGCCGGCCACCGACGACAGCACGACCAGTGTGCCGTGGCCCTGGTCACGCAGCCGGGCGGCCACGTGGAGGGCGACGGCCATGGGACCCACGTAGTTGGTGAGCGCAGCGTCCACCGCGGCGGACGGATCCCGCTCGTAGCGCTCCTGGTCGCCCAGCACCCCGGCGGCGACGATGGCCACGTCGAGATCGCCCACCCACTCGACGGCGGTGGCGACCACGTCGGCGGCCCGTTCGGTGTCGCGGACGTCGTGCTCGACGGCGGCCACCTCGACGCCGAGGTCGTCGCGCAGCCGGTCGCCGGCCGCCTCCAGCGTGGCGCGGTTGCGCCCGGCCAGCACCACCCTCCGGAGCCGGCCGCCGGTGGCCAGCGCTCGCACGGCGGCGAGTCCGATCTCCGACGTCCCCCCCACCAGCAGACAGGTCTGGGGGTGGCCGAGGGCGTCGCGCACGACCGACCAGCGTACGCGGGACCCGGACCGGCGATACTCGTCGCCGTGGGCGTGGCCGAGGGGTTCAGCTACGCCGTGGACAGCGACGGAACGGTCGTCATCTCGCACCGTGGGCGGGTGGCGACCCGGCTTCGGGGCCGCTCGGCGGCCCGCTTCCTGGCCGACGTGGAGGCCGGCGGTGACGGCCAGGAGCTGATGGCCCGGGTCACGGGCAACTACCGGCGCGGCAACGAGCGGGTGGCCCGCGACCACCCCCGCAACCGGGCGCGCCGCCGCTGAGCGGACCCCGTCACACGAGGCCGAGCCGGCGGCCGAGGTCGCTGCGGAACCGGCCCTCGGGGTCGAGCCGGGCCCGCTCGTGGCGCCACTCGTCGAGGCGCGGGTACATGACCGGCACCAGCTCGGGTCGGACCCGGCCGTCCTTGGCCAGGTAGAGGCGCCCACCCGCCCCGACCACCAGCTCGTCGAGGCCGTCGAGGAGGCCGGCCAGCCCGTCGACGCCGGCCGGCACGTCGAGGGCCAGGGTCCAACCCTCGGCCGGGAACGACAGCGGTGCGTCCGAGCCGGGGCCGAAGCGCTTCAGCACGGCGAGGAACGTCGGCACCCGAGCCGCCGACAGCCGACCCACCACCTCCCGCAGCGTCTCGGTGGCGGCGAAGGGCACGACGCCCTGCCACTGCACGAAGCCGGCCCGGCCGTACAACCGGTTCCACCCCTCCACGGCGTCGAGCGGGTGGAAGAAGGCGCCGACGGTCTGCAGCTCACCCCTGCGCTCGACCGGTGCCCGGCGGAACCACGCCTCGTTGAACGCGCCGATGGTGGCCCGGTTGAGCAGCCCGGGCGGCACCCAGGGCGGGGCCGGCACCGGTCCGAGCGGGTCGAAGGCGAGCGGATCGTCGCCGTCGCGGAGGTCGGCGGGGGAGGCGAAGTCACCCCGGGTCAGCACCGACCGGCCGAGGGACGCCCCCCGGGCCAGCAGGTCGATCCACGCCACGGAGTAGGCGTACTCGTGGTCCCGGGATGCCATGCGGTCGAGGACGTCGTCGAGGTCGGCGGCCCGCTCGGTATCGACCGTCACCCGGCTGGTGGCGACCGGCGTCAGGCGGAGGACCGCCTCGACCACCAGGCCGGTCAGCCCGAGGCCTCCGACGGTGGCGCCGAAGGGGCCGGGCGTCGTCGTGGGGCCGAGCACCCGCACGCCGCCCTCTCCGTCGACCAGGGTGATCTCGGTGGTGTGCGCCCCCCACGACCCGCTGCGGTGGTGGTTCTTGCCGTGGATGTCGGCGGCGATGGCGCCGCCCACCGTCACCTGGCGGGTGCCGGGGCTGACCGGCACGAACCATCCCTGCGTGAGCGCCCACCGGATCAGGGCGTCGATGCTGACCCCGGCCCCGACCCGCACGAGCCCGGCCGGGCGGTCGTGCCAGGCGATGGCGCCGAGCCCTGTGGCGTCGGCCACCAGGCCGCCGGCGTTCTGCGCGGCGTCGTTGTAGGCCCGCCCGAGGCCCCGCCCGACCACCCCCCGCCGGCCGGCCTGCCGCACCGCCGCCACCGCCCCGTCCCGGTCGCCGACGGCCACGAGCCGCGCCGCCGACGGCGCCGTGCGCCCCCATCCGGCCAGCAGCCGGCGCTCGGGGCTCACGCCAGGTGCACGCCGAGGGCGAACACCACTGCCCAGACGAGCCCGATGGCCTGAAGCGAGCGGTCCCGCAGCACGACCTCGGTGGGCTCGGCGGCCAGGCCCTCCTCGATTCGGAGGAGGTACACCAGGATGGCCAGCGTGAACGGCACGAAGCTCAGCTCGAACCAGGGCAGCGCCGCCGTCGCCTCGCCGGCCCGCTCGAAGGCGAACAGCGCGTAGGAGAGGAGGACCCCGGTGGCGGCCAGCGTCCGCACCGTGCGCAGGAACGGCTCGGGGTAGCGGGCCAGGATGGGCCGGGTGGCGCCCTCGCCGATCAGGCGCAGCTCGGTCTCGCGCTTGCCCACCACCATCAGCAGCGACCCGAAGCTGGCCACGATCAGGAACCAGTCCGACACGGGCACGCCGGTGGCGGCGGCGCCGGCCAGGCCCCGCAGCACGAACCCGGCGGCCACGGCCGCGATGTCGAACACGGGGACGTGCTTGAGCACGAGCGAGTAGGCCGTGGTGAGGGCCACGTAGCAGGCCACCACCACCGGGAGCTGCCAGGTGCCGGAGAGGAAGCCGAACCCGATCCCGGCGGTCAGCAGCACCGCCCCGAGGAGGCGGGCCGTGCCCACCGTCACCCGTCCCGAGGCCACGGCCCGGAGCCGCTTCACGGGGTGGAGCCGATCGGCCTCGGCGTCGGCGGCGTCGTTGAGGGCGTAGGTGCCGCTGGCGGCGAGGCTGAGCGCCACGAAGGCGACCAGTGTGCGGGCCGCCATGTTGGCCTCGGTCAGCACGCCGGCCGCGCCCGGTGCGGCCAGCACGAGCACGTTCTTCACCCACTGCCGGGGCCGTACCAGCCCCACCAGCGCCCGCCACCGCCCCCGTCCCGCCGCTGCTACCACGACCGGGTCGTCGGTGCGCGCCGGGTCGTCGGTGCGGGTCGAGGACACGGGAGCCGACGCTACCGCCCGGTCGCGGCCCGCTACAGGACGGGGAACACCCCGTCGGCACCGGGCCGCTCGGCCCGCCCCAGGGCGTGGATGACCCCCCAGTCGCCGTGGAGGTGGCGGGCGATGCCGACCAGCACGTCGACCACGACGGCTGGCCCGTCCGGGTCGGTGACGGGCCGGGGTTCGTCGACGCTGGTGGCCAGGTCGTCGGTGTGCATCAGCACCTCGACGAGCCGGGTCCGGCAGAAGTCGTCGAGGGTCAGCATCCGGCCGCCCAGCGCACCGACCAGCCGACCGGGGGGCTCGTCGGCGAAGCGGCCGCGCATCCGCTCGGCCACGTCCCGGCACCGGGCCACGGTGGCGGCGTGACCGGCGGCCGCCTCGTCGGCCGACACGTCCCTGATCTGCTCGTGGATGGGCGAGTCGACGGCGGCGTGGAAGTAGGTCACCGGCGTGAGGAGCTCTCCCTCGGGCTCACGCTCCGGGTCGGTCCGGTCGAGGTAGGCCAGCGTCGCCCCGGCCGCCCGCACCAGGTGGGCCGACAGCGCCCCGACGGTCATGCCGGCGAGGGCGGAGGGCTCGTCCCACCTCTCGGCCACCACCGGCCGGTCCATCAGCTCGGCAGCGGCGTCGACCGCCTCGACCACGAGCAGGCGGACCCGCCGGGACGCTGCCTCGTCCGGAGCCGCCCCGTCTGCCACCGGCGCATCGTAGGGGTCCGTCTACCCTCGGCGGATGCGAGGAGCGGGCCCCGTGTCCGCCCGCCGCACGACCGCCGCCCGGCTGGCGCCCTGGGCGGGGGCGGCCGCCCTGTTCGCCGTGCTGTTCACGCTGGCGCTGCTGCGCAACCACGGTCTGGAGGCGCGCTACGACGCCGGCTACTTCCGCCAGGCCGCCTTCCTCATCTCCGAGGGCCGGGACCCCTACATCACCATCCGGGGCCTGCCGCTGCTGGCCGATCACCTCTACCTGGTGATGTTCCCGGTGGGCTGGCTGACCCGGGTGCTGCCCGACCTCCCGACCATGTTCGGGCTCCAGGCGGCCGCTCTCGCCCTCGCCGTCGTACCCCTCCACCACCTGGCCCGTCGTCACGCCGGGCTCGGGGCGTGGGGAACGGGCGCCGTGCTGTTCGCCTACGCCGCCCATCCTGCGCTCCACAACGTGAACCTGGCCGACTTCCACCCGGAGACGCTGGCCGTGCCGGCCCTGGTCGGTGCCGTCCTGTTCGCCCTCTCGGACCGGTGGCTCCCCTACGGCGCCTGCGTCGGGTGGGTGCTGCTGTGCCGGGAGGACCTCGCCATCGTCGTGGCCGGCCTCGGCCTCCTGTTGCTGATCGAGGGCCGCCGACGGGAGGGGCTCGTCACCGTCGCCGTGGCCGCCACCTGGTTCGCCGCCGCCGCCGGGATCTCGGGCGCCCTGGCCGACGGGGAGTACGTCCAGGCCACGCTGCGACTCCCGCAGTTCGGCGACTCGACGGGCGAGATCGTCTGGAACATGCTGACCCACCCCCATGACGTCGTGTTCGACCTGGCGACCCGCACCAACGTCGAGACGGTCGTGGCTCTCCTGGCTCCGCTGCTGTTCCTGCCGCTGGTGGCGCCCCGCTACCTGCTCCCCGCCGTCCCCCTCCAGGTCGTGTACCTCATCAGCAACGTCGACCTGGCCCACACCATCGAGGGCCACTACACGACGGCGTTCGTCCCCTTCGCAGCGGTGGCGGCGGCCATGGGTCTCGGCCGGGTCGTGCGTCACGACGAGGTCGGCCGGCCCCGGCGCGTTCCCGTGCTCCTGGCCGTGGCGGCGGCGGCGTCGTTCTACCTCTACGCCTCGGCCATCCCCTTCGCCGACCTCGACCGCTGGACGGAGCGCGACGCCGCCGACCGGGCCCTCCTGGAGGCGGTCGATCGCCTGCCCGACGACGCCGCCGTGTCGGCCCACATCGGCTTCCTCCCCTACGCCGCCGACCGGACCGTCGTGTTCACCTACCCCCGCCCGTTCGCCGACGCCATCGGCCTCATCGCCGACCCCGTGTCGCTGGCCGAGCGGGTCCGCTCCATCGACCACGTGCTCATCGACCAGCGGGCCCTCGGCGCCATCTACGGCCCCCTGGAGGCTCAGGTCCTCGACGAGCTCCGGGAGGAGGAGGGTTTCCGCCTCACCTACGACGAGGCCGGCATCCAGCTCTACCAGCGGTGACCCGGACGCTGTACGCCGACGCCCACCCGGACCCGGCCTTCGGTACGGTCGGATCGGGTGACGTACCAACTGCGCCGCCTCCTCCCCGTCCTCCTCGCCGCCGCCCTCGTGGCCGGGCTCGGCGCCATGGCTCCGGCCTCCGCTGCGGTGGGGGCAGCCGCCGATCCACCCCGCGTGGACGCGCTCACCCTGGGCCTGGCCCGCAACTCCGAGCCCTCGGTGGGCGACGTCGACGGTGACGGCCACGACGACCTCGCCATCGGCGCCGAGGACGGCATCCTCCGCGTGTTCCGCCACGGCGACCTCGACGACCTGCTCTGGGCCGCACCGGCCGTGCCGGCGGTTCATCCGATCTGCCGACCGCAGTCGACCCCCACGTCCATCGATTCGAGCCCCGTCATCGACGACGTCGACGGCGACGGTGACAACGAGGTGATCGTGGGGATGGGATCGGTGTACGTCCCGAACCAGAACGGTGGGCTGATCGTGTTCGAGGGAGACGGCACCGTCAGGTGGCGGTGGGCACCGGCGACCGACATCTTCAACGTCTGGGATCCGAGCGTGGGTGAGACGTCGGACGGGTGGTGCGAGGGGGTCTTCTCGACCGCATCCCTGGGTGACGTGAACGGAGACGGTCACACCGACGTGGTCTTCGGGGGGTGGGACCACCTGGTGCACGCCCTCGACGGCCGGACCGGTCGGGAGCTGCCCGGGTTCCCGTTCGACAACGTCGACACCATCTTCTCCTCACCGGTCCTGTACGACGTCGACGACGACGGGCGCGACGAGGTGTTCATCGGCGGTGACGACACACCCGGCATCCCCGGTCACTTCGCCGGCGGCCAGTTCCACGCCCTCGACTGGCGCGACGGCACCGTCGTGCCGCTGTGGAAGCGGCACCCGAACGAGTCGGTCATGGGCGCCGTCGCCGTCGTCGACCTGAACGACGACGGTCGGGTCGAGGTGCTCGTCACCACCACCCGCAACACCCTCGACAGCGACACCCGCCGCGTGCTCGCCTTCCATGCCGACGACGGCACCGACGTGCCGGGCTGGCCGGTCGAGACCGGTGACACGATCCTCGGCAGCGTCGCCGTGGGTGACCTGGACGGAGACGGGGCCCCCGAGGTCGTCGCCGGGAGCTGGGATCGGCACGTCTACGCCTGGAACGGTGACGGCTCGCTGCTGTGGCGGACGGAGATCTGCTGCAACCCGGCGAGCCGGTCGCTCGACCGGCTCTCCGGCCACCCCGTGATCTCCGACCTCGACGGCAACGGAGACCAGGACGTCGCCATCGGGTCGGGATGGTCGGTGCACCTGCTCGACGGACGAACCGGCGGGCGTTTCGCGGAGGTCTCCATCGGGCTGTCCAACGATTCGGGCTCGGCGGTGATGGGCACGCCCGACGGCGGCCGCCTCCTGGTCACCTCCGGCTACGCCCTGGCGGACCGCCGACAGGTGGTGCAGACGTACGCGCTCCCCCGGAGCGGCGCTCCGTCCCACTGGCCCCAGTTCCGGGGAGCGGGGGGCGGGTGGCCCGCCCGGTTGTGCACCCGGTCCGGAGACGCAGGTGCATCGACCGGCTCCGACGGCTACTGGATGCTGGAATCGGACGGGACCGTGCACGCGTTCGGCGACGTGGCCGACCTGGACGGCGGCGCGGCTCGGCGGGGCGGGTTCGGTCTCGCCACCTCCGTCGACCTCGAGGTGACGCCCGACGGACAGGGCTACTGGATACTCGACGACCGGGGGTGCATCCACGCCGTCGGTGGAGCCGACCATCACGGCGACGTGGACCTCGACATCCTGAGTCCGGTCGAATCCCCGACCACCATCTCGGCCACGCCGAACGGGTACCTGGTGTTCACCGACCGGGGTCGGGTGCTGGCCTTCGGGGGCGCCCGCGACCTCGGTGACGTGTCCGACCTGCCACTCAACGGACCGGTTCTCGGGTCGAGCGCCACGCCGTCGGGCGACGGGTACTACATGGTCGCCTCCGACGGTGGCATCTTCGCCTTCGGTGACGCCCGCTTCCTCGGGTCGATGGGCGGACGGCACCTGAACGAACCGGTCGTCGACCTCGTGCCCGATCCGGACGGGAAGGGGTACTGGTTGGTGGCCGCGGATGGCGGCATCTTCGCCTTCGAGGCCGACTTCCGCGGCTCCGTGCCCGGTGCACTCCCGGCCGGAGCCCGGCTCAACGCCCCCGTCATCGGCGCCATCTCGTACGGGGACGGTTATGCCATGGTGGCCTCCGACGGTGGAGCCTTCGTCTTCAGCGATCGCGACTTCAGGGGCAGCCTCGGGGGATCGCCACCCGACGATCCGATCGTCGCTCTCGACGCCCCGTAGCCGTCAGCGCGGGGGCTCCGGCCCGGGCGCGTCTCGGTAGCCTGCGCCGCGGTGGGAGTGCTCGCCCGGTGCCGGGCGTCCGTCCGGGCGACGCCCGTGCTGGTGGCGCTCGCTGCGGCGGCGATCGGGCTCGCGTTGCGGGCGTGGGTGCTGACCTCCCGCCTCGGCGTGATCGACTCGGACGAGGCGGTCGGTGCCCTGATCGCCCACCGGATGCTGCACGACCTCGAGTGGCAGACCTTCCTCTGGGGCAACGTGCACGGCGGCACCGTGGAGGCGATCCCGACCGCCGTCCTCTTCGCCGTGGTCGGCACCGGAACGGTCGCCGCCAAAGCGGTTCCCATCGCGCTGGCGGGTGCGGCGGCGGTGACGGTCGGCGTCCTGGCCCGGCGGCTCGTCGGCACCACGGCCGGCGTGCTGGCGGGGTCGGCTCTCTGGCTCCTGCCGGGTCACTTCGTCGTCCTGTCGACCAAGGCCCGGCTCTACTACGGGGCGGCGCTGCTCCTCGTGGCCCTCGTCATGCTGGTCGTGGCACGACTCGACGATCGTCGGCGGAGCGGGTCGACCGGTGGTCGGGCGGAGACCGGTGACCTGCTCCTGCTGGGTGTCCTGGTGGGCCTCGGACTCTGGACCGCCGTGTTCGTCTTCTACGCCGCCCTGCCGGCCGGGGTCTGGTACGCCGTGCGCAACCGCACCCGGTGGCGCCGGTGGTGGCTCGTCGTGCCGGGTGTGGTCGTGGGCGGTGCCCCGTGGTGGGCGTTCCAGCTCCGCTACGACTTCCTCAGCCTGGACGAGACGGTGACCTTCGAGAGCACCTACGTCGAGAGGCTCGGCCGCTACCTCCCCGAGCTGCTGCCCCGGGTGCTGGGTCTACGGGCTCCCGGCTCGGGTGACTGGATCGTCGGTGGCGCCGGCCTCGTGCTCTACCCCGTCGTCGTCGCTGCGCTCGTGGTCGTCGTCCTGCGTTCACGCCGACGTCTGTCACTCCCGGCCGCCGTCGTCGTCGGGTACCCGTTCGTGTGGGCGGTCCCGTCGGCCAGCTGGTACGTGGCCGAGCCCCGCTACGGCATCTTCCTCGCTCCGGCACTCGCCGTGCTGGTCGGCGCCGGGCTGGCGCCGCTGGTCGGTCGGGTCGCGGCCCCGCCCGCGAGGGCCGGGGCCACCCTCGCCGTGGTCCTCGCGATGGGGGGCCTGTCCTGGTGGGGAGTGCACGGTCTCGACGCCTGGGCCGGCGATCGCACGGGCAACTGGGACGTCGCCGCCCCCGAGCTCGGCCCCCTGGTCGACGTGCTCGACGCCCGCGATGCGGACGCGGCGTACGCGGACTACTGGATCTCCTATCGGCTGTCGTTCGAGACGGCCGAGGACGTCATCACGACACCGCTCGGCCACGTCCGCTACCCGCCGTACGCACGCACGGTGGACGAGGCGGACGCCAGGGTGATCGCAGTCCACGCCGGCTCCCTGAAGGACGCCAACCTCGGGCCCGGGCTCGACGGACTCGGCGTGTCGTGGGAGCGGGTGGAGGCCGGGCCGTTCGCCGTCTGGTTCCTCGACCGGGAGGTGCAGCCGGCCGAGCTGCCGTCGGTGCAGTTCGTGCCCTGACCGTTGCGCCGGTCGGGCCGGCGGCGGGCGTCGTAGCCTCTCGTCCATGACCGAGTACCGGGCGCCCCTGTTGGACCAGCGCTTCGTCCTGGAGCACGTCGCCGGTCTGGCCGAGCTGAGCGGGCTCGACGGCTTCGAGCACGCCGACCTCGACACGGTGGTCGGCCTGCTGGCCGAGGCGGCCCCGTTCTTCGAGGAGGTGATCGCCCCCCTCAACGTCGTGGGCGACACCCAGGGGGCACGGGTCGAGGGCGACCGGGTCGTGCTGCCCGACGGCTGGCCCGAGGCCTACCGGGCCTACGTCGACGCCGGCTGGGGGGCCATCCCGTTCGACCCGGAGTTCGGAGGGGGCGGGCTCCCGTGGGTGGTGGGCCTGGCCGTGCAGGAGATGCTGACGTCGGCGTGCATGTCCTTCTCGCTGGCGCCGCTCCTCACCCAGGGCGCCGTCGACATGCTGAGCGCCCACGGCTCGGCCGAGCAGAAGGCCACGTGGCTGGAGAAGATGATCTCCGGCGAGTGGACCGGCACCATGAACCTCACCGAGCCCCAGGCCGGCTCCGACGTCGGCGCCGTCCGCACCCGTGCCGTCCCGGCCGGCGACGGCACCTACCGCATCACCGGCCAGAAGATCTACATCACCTACGGCGAGCACGAGCTGACCGACAACATCGTCCACCTCGTCCTGGCCCGCACCCCCGACGCCGCCCCCGGCACCCGCGGCATCTCCTGCTTCATCGTCCCCAAGTACCTGCTCGACGCCGACGGGTCGCCGGGGGAGCGCAACGCCGTCACCGCCGTGTCGAGCGAGCGCAAGGTCGGCATCCACGCCAGCCCCACCTGCGTCATGGACTACGACGACGCCGTCGGTTACCTCATCGGCGACGAGCAGCAGGGCATGCGTTACATGTTCACGATGATGAACAACGCCCGACTGTCGGTCGGGCTGCAGGGGCTGGCGCTGGCCGAGCGGGCTTACCAGCAGGCGGTCGAGCACGCCCGGGAGCGGCGCCAGGGCCGGGCGCCCGAGAGCGGGCGGCCCCGGGGGGAGGCGTCGCCGATCGTCGACCACGCCGACGTGCGGCGGATGCTGCTGCTCATGCGGTGCCAGATCGAGGCGATGCGCTGCGTCCACTACCGCAACGGCGCCGCCCTCGACCGGTCCCACCGGGGCGCCACCGACGACGAGCGGGCCCGGGGTGAGGCGGAGGCCGCCCTCCTGACGCCGATCTCCAAGGGGTGGGGGACCGACCTCGGCGTCGAGCTGACGTCGCTCGCCATCCAGGTGTTCGGGGGCATGGGGTACGTCGAGGAGACGGGGGTGGCCCAGCACTGGCGTGACGCCCGCATCTCGCCCATCTACGAGGGGACCAACGGCATCCAGGCGCTCGACCTGGTCAGCCGGAAGCTGGGCATGGCCGGCGGGACCGTGGTGAAGGCCGAGATCGAGCGGATGCGGGGCGTCGCCGCCGATCTGGCCGGGTGCGAGCTTGACGACGACTCGGGCACGCTGGCCTCGATCGGGGTCCGGCTGGCCGACGCCGTCGACGCTCTGGAGGAGGCGGTGGCCGGCCTCGGCGCCGACCCGACCGCCGGGCCGGCCGGGTCCACGCCCATGATGCGGCTCTTCGGCATCGTCGAGGGCGGGGCCGACCTGGCCCGGTCCGCGCTGGTGGCGAGGCGGCTGACGGACGCCGGCGGGGGCGGCTACCCGGAGGGCTTCCTCGCCGACAAGGTGGCGACGGCACGCGTCTACGCCGACCAGATCCTGCCCCAGGCCCGGGGCCTCGTCCCGTCCGTGCTGGCCGGGCCCGATCCACTGTTCGCCATCCCCGCCGACCGACTCTGAGGGTGTCGACCGACGAGGCCGACGGGCCGGCCGACGACGAGGCGCTCTTCCGGGCGCTGTCGGAGCGGCTTCGGGTCGACGTCGTGGCGGCGACGCCCGGGTGGGTGGTCCGCTCGGTCGAGCGCATCCACGACGCCTGGGCCGGGTCGACGCCGGCTGCGGTGCGGGTCGAGGCCGAGCAGGCCGGCGCCGCCGCCGCCGCCGCCCTCGACCGGCGGCTCGGCGACCTGCTGGGGCGCGACATCGACGGGCAGCGCACGAACCCGCTCAGCCTGATCCGGGGGGCGGCCCGCTGGCCGACGGAGGTGCTGTCCCGGGCCGGCGTGCCGCCCGTGGTGCGAGACGACTTCGAGCGGGAGCGCTTCCCCGACGACGTCTACGGCCTCGCCCCGGCCGGGTTCGCCGACCTCGGGCCGGGCCTCACCGGGGTGGGCATGGCGTGGGGGGCGGCCAAGGCCAAGGTCCACCTTGCCCGCCACCGCCCTGCCCGCCACGGTCCTGCCCGCCACCGCCCCCGGGCGGCGCCGTGAGGATCGTCGCCCACGTGCCGGACCTCATGGACCGCTCCCGCCTCCCGCCCGGGGTGGTCCTCGTCGAGGCCCCCGCCGACCTGGCCGACGCCGTCACGGACGCCGGCGCCGACCTGGTCCTCGTCGACCTGTCCCGACCCGGTGTCCTGGAGGGCCTCGTCGGCGTGACCGTCCCCGTGATGGGTTTCGCCCCCCACGTCGATGACGCCGTCCTCGCCGACGCCGCCGCCGCCGGCATCGAGGCCCTCCCCCGCTCCCGCTTCTTCACCCGGATCCGCACCCTGACGGGGGACCCCACGGCGACCTGACACAAGCACGCGTTGCCATAGCAACGCGTGCTTGTGTCAGTTCGGCCGTACGGCCCGCTGCCGGCGGGTGCGGACGGCCCGTCGGACGGCCTCCTGGACGCGGGCGGGCCGGTGCCAGACGTCGACTTCGTCGACGGCCACGACGGTGAAGCCGGCGGCCCGCAGGTCGTCGTGGCGCCGACGGTCGTCCTCCCGGGCGGTCGCCGAGGAGTGGAACAGCTCGGACTGCACCTCGATCACGACGGGCGAGCGCTCATGGGCGAAGTCGACCCGTCCCACCGGGGCATCACCGCCGAGGTGGACCTGCGCCACGAATCCATCGAGTCCGCCCTCCCGGAGCACCTGGGCCATCCGCGCCTCGAGGGACGTGGTCGGCGGCCGTAGCCACCCAGGCGAGCCAACGCGAGACGGGCGATGACGGGTGCCTCCCGCCGACCCCGGTGTCCGAGGCGGGCCAGCGCGTCGACGCAGCGCTGAGGGGTGGTCAGCCGGCGGGCCAGCATCACGTCGAACAGCCGCTCGGTGCGGTCCGGGTGTGACCCGGCGGCCACGTCGATCAGCGCCTGCTCCGGCGTCACCACGGGCAGGCCCCGGACCTCGGTTCGGTGCTCGTCGGGCAGGCGACGCCGCTCGTGGATGACCACTCCCGTGATCCGGTCGTGGCGACGATGGCGGCGGACGACCGTCACGTGAGGCGGATCGGCCAGGTAACCCGGAACGCCCCAGACGTGGACGGCGGGTTCGTGGCTGACGAGCGCCCCGACCCCGGCCCGGAGCACAGCGGCGTGAAGAGCGTCCTCGCCGTGCCGTGGCGCACCTACGAGCCGGTAGAGGCCCGGCTCCACCCGCTCCCACCGGGAGGTGGACAACTCGTGCCGCACCTCCGCGGCCCGGAGGCCCCGCAGGTCGACCTCATGGACATGTCCGCCCTGGCGCTCGGCGATGCGCCGCATCTCGTTCGCTGCCACCCGTCCGTCTCCTCGTGATCCAGGCGGGGAAGCGAAGCCGGAGCGTAGGCGAGCCGCGCCGTTGCGCGGCCGCGGCCGTACCGAACCGGGAACTGACACAACCACGCGCTGCCATAGCAACGCGTGCTTGTGTCAGGTCCGTCCCGGGCCCGTCAGGGTCCGTCCCGGGCCCGTCAGGGTCCGTCCCGGGTCCGCCCGGGTAGCGTCGGGGTGGATGGGGCTGACCGACGTCCGCGACGGGCTGCTCGCCGACCGCAGCCTCCGGGGGGCGGACTTCACCCGGGCGTACAGCGCCGCCGCCGACGCCTGGCTCACCGGCATCCTCGAGGAGGCCGCAGACGACCTCGACGGGCTGGCGCTGGTCGCCACCGGGGGCTACGGCCGGGGCGAGCTGTTCCCCGGCTCCGACCTCGACCTGCTCCTCCTGCACGCCCCCGAGCGCGAGCTCGACGGCCTCCCCGACCGCCTCTGGTACCCGGTGTGGGACGAGGGCCTGAAGCTCGGCCACAGCGTGGCCACCGTCGAGGAGGCGCTGACCCTCGCCGTCGCCCACCTCGACGTGGCCACCGCCCTCCTGTCGGCCCGGCGGGTCACCGGTGACGCCGCGCTCGTGGAGGCGCTGCGGGTCGCCGTCGACGGCTGGTGGCGGGGTGACGCGGAGCGGCAGCTCCTACGCCTCGCCGACGCCGTCGAGCGCCGTCACGACGCCGCCGGGGAGGTCGCCTACCTCCTGGAGCCCGACCTCAAGTCGGGCCGCGGCGGCCTGCGCGACGTGCAGGCGCTGCGCTGGGCCGATGCCGCCCGGCCCGTCCTCGACGCCGAGGACCGCCTCGTCCTCGACGCCGCCGCCCTCGTGCTGACCGGCGTCCGGGTCGAGCTGCACCGCTCGAGCGGGCGGGCCGACGACCGGCTGCTGCTGGAGGAGCAGGACGCCGTGGCCGCCGCTCTCGACCACCCCGACGCCGACGCCCTGGTCGCCGAGCTGGCCGCCACCGCCCGGTCGGTGGCGTGGATCAGCGACGAGACCTGGCGCCGCGCCCGCCACCACGCCACCGCCCCACCCGCCCGCCGCGACCGACCCGTCGCCCCTGGGGTCCTGCTGCGCGACGGGCGGGTCCACATCGTGGCCGATCCCGCCGACGACCCCGCCGTGGCCCTGCGGGCGGCCGCCAGCGCGGCCCGGGCCGGTACCGACATCGACCGCCGTAGCCTCGCCCGTCTCGCCGAGGAGCTACCCGACTACCCCACGCCGTGGCCGGGCGACGCCCGCGAGCGGCTGGTGGAGCTGCTCGCCGCCGGGCGGCGGGCCGTTCCCGTGCTGGAGGCGCTCGACCACGTCGGCGTCCTGACCCGGATCCTGCCCGAGTGGGAGCCCGTCCGCAGCCGCCCCCAGCGCAACGCCTACCACCGCTACACCGTCGACCGGCACCTCCACGAGGCCGCCGTGGAGGCCAGCCGGCTGGTGGCCAGGGTCGACCGGCCCGACCTCCTGCTCGTCGGCACCTGGCTGCATGACCTCGGCAAGGGCTACCCGGGCGACCACACCGAAACCGGCGTGGAGCTGATGCGGGCCGTGGCACCCCGCATGGGCTTCCCGCCCGCCGACGTGGCCGTGCTCGCCGACATGGTCCGTCACCATCTGCTGCTGCCCGACGTCGCCACCCGCCGCGACCTCGGCGACGACACGACGCTCCGCCAGGTGGCGGCGGCGGTGGGCGACCGCCGGCGCCTCCAGCTCCTCGCCGCGCTGACGGAGGCCGACTCGAAGGCGACCGGACCCTCGGCGTGGGGTTCGTGGAAGGCCTCGCTGGTCGAGCTGCTGGTCGACCGGGTCGAGCACCTCATGTCGGGCCAGGCCCTCGAGCTGGACGATCACCTCACTGACGCCCAGCGCGCCCTGCTCGAGCTCGGCCCCACCCGGGTCGCCGTGGACGACGACCAGATCGCGGTGGTGGCAGACGACCGCCCCGGCACGTTCAGCCGGGTGGCCGGAGCCCTGGCCCTCGCCGGCCTCGACGTCCTGGAGGCGACGGCCCGCTCGGCCGACGGCAACGCCCTCGCCGTCTTCCGGGTGACCCCGGCCGTGCCCGGTTCACGGCCCGACGGTGAGGCGGTCAGCGGGGCCGTGCTGGCGGCCCTGGGGGGGCGTCTCGCCCTCGACGCCCGGGTCGCCGACCGGGAGCGGCTCTACCGCACCCGCATCCCCTCCGCCGCCGTCCCGGCCCGCACCGCCATCGAGGTCACCAACGACCACAGCGACGGCGAGTCGATCGTCGAGGTGCGCACCGCCGACCGCACCGGTGTCCTCTACCGCCTCACCAAGGCGCTCTCCGAGCTGGACCTCGACATCCGCCACGCCAAGGTCCAGACCCTCGGCCACGAGGTGGTCGACAGCTTCTACGTCACCCCGTCCGGCGGCGGCGGCCGGCTCGACGACGAGCACGTGGCCGAGGTCATCCGGGCCGTCCGCCACGCCATCGGCGAGGGCGGGGCCGGCGGGTAGCTTGAGCGCCATGGAGGGGGCCCCCACACCGCAGGATCTGAGGCGGTGGAGCGAGGCGCTGGCCGCCATCGCCCGCACCGGGCTCGGCTTCACCGAGAGCCTCTACGAGCAGGAGCGCTTCGAGGAGGTCCTGAAGGTGGCGGCCGAGATGCGGGCGTCGGTCGACCGGGGTTACGACCCCGCCGACGTCGTGGCCGAGTGGATGCGGGGCGTCGGGGAGGGCGTGGCCGGCTACGTCACCCCCAAGGTGACCGTCGGGGCGGTGGTGGGTGATGACGAGGGCCGCCTGCTCCTCGTGCAGCGGGCCGACTCCGGCGTCTGGCTGTACCCGACCGGGTGGGCCGACGTGGGTTACTCGGCGGCCGAGGTGGCGGTCAAGGAGGTGGCCGAGGAGACCGGCGTCGAGTGCGAGCCGGTCGGCGTCCTCTCCGTCCTCGACGGCATGCGGATGGGCTTCACCCGCATCCCCCTCTACTCCGTGGTGTTCCACTGCCGCGCCACGGGCGGCGAGCTGCGGGCCCACCCCTTGGAGACGAGGGACGTGGGCTGGTTCCACGAGCACGAGCTGCCCGAGCCCGTCGTCGGGTACGAGCGCTGGGGTGAGCAGGCCTGGGCCGCCATCCGGGGGCAGCGGCCGCCGGTGGTGTGGGACGCACCGCGCCCGGTTCCACCCTCCGAACACGAGGAGTGACGAGGGGGGTACGGGGGTAGCATCCCGTGGCCGCCGGGGTGAGGCGGACCACTCGTGACCGGAAGGACCCCAGGTGGGTCGATTCGATGATCTCCCGACCGCGTTGACCTTCGACGACGTCCTGTTGGTGCCCCGACGATCGTCGGTGCGCTCCCGCCAGGACGTGTCGCTGCGCACCCGGTTGACCCGCAACGTCAGCCTCGACATCCCCGTCGTGTCGGCCAACATGGACACCGTCACCGAGTCCGCCATGGCCACCGCCCTGGCCAAGTTGGGCGGCATCGGCATCCTCCACCGCTTCCTGCCCGTCGAGGAGCAGTGCCTCCAGGTCGAGCTGGTGAAGAAGCAGGGCGAGGGGCTGCGGGTCGGCGCGGCGGTGGGCACCGACCACGACCTGGTGTCACGGGCCGAGGCGCTGAGCGCGGCGGGCGTCGACGTGATCGTCCTCGACATCGCCCACGGCCACGCCGACCACGCCCTCGCCGCCGTGGCCGAGCTGAAGCGCAGCCTGCCCAACCTCGACGTGATCGCCGGCAACGTGGCCACCCGTGAGGGGGCCCTCGACCTGGCCGAGGCCGGCGCCGACGCCGTCAAGGTGGGCGTCGGACCGGGCGGGGTGTGCACGACCCGGCTGGTGGCCGGCGTCGGGGTGCCCCAGCTCACCGCCATCGGGGCGGTGGCCGACGCCGGGCTCGACGTGCCGATCATCGCCGACGGCGGCATCCGCCACTCCGGTGACATCGCCAAGGCGCTGGCGGCCGGGGCCGAGACGGTCATGATCGGGTCGCTCCTGGCCGGCACCAAGGAGTCGCCGGGTGACACCGAGCAGTCCGGCGCCGGGCTGGTGAAGCGGGTGCGGGGTATGGCCTCGTTCGAGGCGGTGACCCGTCGGGCCGCACGCCACGGGGCCCCCGTCGACGACGAGTACTTCGAGCAGCGCGCCCCCGAGGGCGTGGAGGGCACCGTGCCCTACCGGGGCGAGGCCGCCCGGGTGGTCAACAGCCTCCTGGCCGGGGTCAAGAGCGCCATGAGCTACCTCGACGCCCGCAACATCGCCCAGCTCCAGCGCCACGCCACCTTCGTGCGGGTGACCTCCAACGGGGTGCGGGAGAACCACCCCCACGCCACGGGCTGAGAGAGCGCCGGCCCGACCGCCCCCCGGCCGGCGCCGTCAGCCCCCCGGCGGCCGCTTCTGGTCCCGCAGGAAGCGCTCGACCTCGGCCACCAGCTCGCCGGGGGAGTCGGGGAGTTGGTCCTCGATGATCTCCGGCTCGTCCTCGATGGCGAGGATGAGCTGGCGCACGTAGTCGGCCAGCTCGTCGTCGGCGGCCACCAGCTCGTCGACGGACTGCTCGTACTCGGCGGCGGCCTCCTCCAGGTCGGGGTCGGCCACCGGCGCGTCGAGGTACGTCGCCACCGACCGCACCAGGGCGAGCGCCGCCTTGGGCGAGGTGGCGCCGGGCACGTAGGTCGGTACCGGCGCCCACATGCTCACGATGTCCATGCCCCGCTCGCGGGCCACGTGACCGAGGACGCCCACGATCCCGGTCGGGCCCTCGTAGCGGGAGGTGCGGAGGCCGAGTCGCAGCGCCGTGGCCGGATCGCTCGACCCGCCGACCACCTGCACGGGCGCGGTGTGCACGACGTCGGCGAGCAGGGCTCCGAGGGTCACGAGGGTGCGGGCCCCGAGCGATCCGGCGACGTCGAGCACGACCCCGCAGTAGGTCTGCCAGCGCAACCGGGGTTCGGGGCCGATCATCAGCACCAGGTCGCGACGACCGCCGGGGAGCGACCCGGCCAGGAGGTCGGTGCGGGGCCACTCGATGGTGCGCTCCCCTCCGCCGCCCAGGCGCACGTAGGGCCGGGAGACGGCGAAGTCAGTGAACGCCTCGGGATCGATGCTGGCGACGGTGCGGGCGCCTGCGACGTCGGCCAGCGAGCGCAGCGCCGTCGTGGCGGCGTCGCCGGCGTCGTTCCAGCCCTCGAACGCCGCCACCATGATCGGGTCCCGGAGTCGGGGACGGTCCGTCCAGTGGACGTGCTCCATGGCCACGACGCTATCGGTCGTCCTCCTGCGCGCGGAGAGGGAACGTTTCGTAGACTCAGGGTGAGTGAACGACGACCGAGCGCCGACCTACCGGCAACCAGGGGCGGTCGCTCCGGGACCCACGGTGGGCGACGTGATGGGCCGGCCGGCCGTGACCGCCGTGGCCGGCGACACCCTCGCCGAGGCGGCCGCCCGCATGCGCCGCTGGCGGGTCGGCTGCCTGGTCGTCCTCGACGGCGACGAGGTGGTGGGCAGCATCACCGAGCGTGACGTGAGTCGCCACGCCGCCAGCGGCCGCCCGCCCGGTGACGCCACCGTCGGGGCCTGGGCCGACGCCCACGTGGTGTGCGTACCCCCCGCCATGCCGGTCGGTGAGGCGGCCATGCTCGGCCGCACCGAGCAGCGCCGGCACCTGCCCGTCGTCGCCGACGGGCGGCTCGTCGGGGTGGTGTCGCTCGGCGATCTGCTGGAGTGCGCCGTGGACGTGCGGGACCCGGTGGCGGTCCGGGCGGTGGCGGGCACCGGTGCCGAGGTCCTGCAGGACGCCTCGTTGGAGGCCCGGTGGGCCCGTCTCAGCGGCCACACCGGGGCCGACGTCGAGGCGTTCCTCACCGAGATCGACGAGCTGCGGACGGCGCCGCCCGCCATCCGGACGGCGCTCGACGCCCTCGGGCCAGGGCCGGTCCGCCCCGACCTTGCCGTCGTCGTCGGTCTGCGGTCGCTGGCCGCCGACCCGACCGGCGACCCCGCCGCCGAGGCCCGGCGGGCGGCGGCCCTGATCCCCACGCTGGCCGCCCGGGGCCGGGCCACACCGGCGGCACCGATCGCCGGTCAGCCCGTGGCCGGCACCCTGGCCGCGGCGCTCGGGGCGGGGCCCGATCACTCCGTTCGCGAGGCCGTCGACCTGGCGCTGCGCGCCCTGGCCGCCGGCGCGTCGGGCGCCGACCACGCCGTGTGCCTGGTCACGGAGGGCGGGCTGTCGCCGCCGGTGGCGTTCGCGGTCGAGCTCGACCTGCTGGCGGTCCGGTCGGGTCCGGCGGCGGCGCTGCGACGGGCCCGCAGCGACGACGCCACGCTGGACGACGCCACCGAGACGCTCACGGCCCACCTCCGCCGGGGCCTCGATCCCGTCGCCGCCCTGGGTCACCTGTTGTCGGCCTCAGGCGTCGAGGAGGGGACCGAGCCGGTCCTCCTGCTGGCCGCCCGCAGCACGCAGTGGGCGGTCGCCCTGTCCGGGTGACTCGTTCGTGTCCCCGGGACGGGCTCGGGGTTTCGACCGGGGCGCCCCCCGGGTAGCGGACGCTGCGACAATCCAACGGATCAAGGGTGGCACCGTGACGTACTCCTCTTCCCTCCTCGCGCGCCCCGGCTGGCGTCGCAGAGGCCTCCTGGCGCTGGCCGCGCTCGTGGCCGCGGTCGTCGCGGTGCCGGCAGGTCCGGTGGCGGCCGACGATCTCCGCACCGACACCGTCCGCCATGACGTGTCCTTCGAGGTCGCCAACGTCAACCGGTCGGCCATCCCCTGTGACGCCGACGGCGGGACCTACACCCTGCGGGGCACCATCACCGCCCCCGCCACCGGGTTCGTGGCGTCCGGTGACCAGGCCGTCACGCTCATGCTGCACGGCCTCGGCTACGGCGAGTTCTTCTCGACCTTCGAGGCCGTGCCGGGCTACGACTTCGCGGAGAAGCAGGCCCGCGACGGTCACGTCACGGTGGCCATCGACCGCCTCGGCTACGAGGACAGCGACCAGCCGAACGGGTTCGACATCTGCCTCGGCTCCCAGGCCGACATGGCCCACCAGGTCATCGAGGACCTGCGGATCGGCGACTACACCGTCGAGGGCATCGAGACCCCGTCCTTCGACCAGGTCGTGCTGGCCGGCCACTCGGTCGGCGGCCTGCTGGTCGAGGCGACCGCCTACTCCTTCGGCAACGCCGACGCCCTGATCGTCATGTCGTACTCCGACGTGGTCGTCTCGGACCTCGCCCTCGAGTACGCCGGCATCGCCGCCGGGATCTGCCGGGACGGCGGACGCGAGAACGAGTCGGGGGTCGCCGGCTACGCCCCCTACGGGCGTGACGTCGTCGACTTCGTCATCGGTCACTTCAACACCGGCAACGCCGATCCCGCCGTGGTGCGCCAGACCGCCGACATGCAGAACATCAACCCCTGCGGCGACCTGCTGTCGTTCATGGCGGCCGTCGAGACCAACCTGGAGAACGTCGGTGGAATCGACGTGCCCGTCCTGGTGGTGGCGGGTGAGAAGGACGCCTTCTTCCCGCCCCCGGCCGTTCCCGAGCAGGCCGACCTGTTCACGTCGAGCCCCGCCGTGCGCACGGCGGTGATCAACGCCACCGGCCACGCCATCACGCTGCACAAGAGCCGCAACAAGTTCCAGGCCGAGGTCAGCACGTTCCTCGACGAGTTCGCGCCGCCCGCCGACCCGCAGTCCCGGCTCGAGCGGTTCGGTACGACGCTCGACCCGCTGAACGGTTCCGGCGCCACCGGTCGGGCCACGCTGACGGTCCTCGACCCGGAGGCCCGCACCGTGCGGGTCAGCATCACGGCGTCGGGTCTCACCCCCGGGCTGCCCCACGCCCAGCACCTGCACGGTGAGCGGGGCGTCGACAACACCTGCCCCGGGCCGACCGCCGACGAGAACGGCGACGGCATCATCACCGTGGCCGAGGGCCTGCCCGCCTACGGGCCGATCCTGCTGCCCCTCACCGAGGAGGTCGGGAGCTTCCCCGTGGCCGACGAGAACGGTGACGTCAGCTACGAGCGGACCTTCGTGCTGTCGGAGCTGTCGCTCAGCGAGATCGGGCTCTACGCCATCGTCCAGCACGGCATCGACCTCGACGGAAGCGGCGCCTACGACGGTGAGGCCCGCAGCTCGCTCGATCCGAGCCTGCCCCTCGAGGCCACCGTCCCGGCCACCTGCGGGGCGTTGACGGGCCGAGCCTGATCCTCGGGGTCGGGTCCGCTGCGGCGGCGGTAGCGTCGCGCCCGTGGCGGACCCGGTCGTCGAGATCCTCACCCCCGCCGACGTCGACGCGGTGGCGGCCGCCCTGGCCGACCTCGTGCCGCAGCTGTCCCGCTCGGCCGCCCCGCTCACCGCCGACGGGCTCCGCCGGGTGGTCGACCACGAGGCGTGCACCGTGTTCGTGGCCCGGCTCGACGGTGTCGTGGTCGGGTCGCTGACGCTCGCCGTCTTCCCGATCCCGACCGGGGCGAAGGCCTGGATCGAGGACGTCGTCGTCGACGAGGCGGCCCGGGGGCGGGGGATAGGGGAGCTGCTCAACCGGACCGCCCTCGACCGGGCCCGCTCGTTCGGCGCCCGGACCGTCGACCTGACGTCGCGCCCGAGCCGGGAGGCGGCCAACCGGCTGTACCAGCGCCTCGGTTTCGACCGTCGGGAGACCAACGTCTACCGCCACCGGCTGGGTTGAGCGTCGTACATCACCCGATTCGGCAGCTGTACGGTGAGGGGATCGATGTCCCCATCAGTCAGCTGCGGTCGAACCTGCGCGCGTGGGTCGATCGCGCCCGCGCCGGCGACGACGTCGTGATCACCGAACGCGGTGTGCCGGTCGCCCGTCTGGTCGCCGTCGACGCGGCGGGGCTGATCGAGCGACTGGAGCGAGACGGTGTCATCACCCGTCCGGAGCGGTCCGATCGGCCACGGGCCACGGGTCGGGCTCGTGTGCCAGCCACCGCCGCCGTGGCGATCTGGTCACCGACCTCCGGCGTCAGCGCTGACCGTTGCGTGCTTCGACAGCAGCGCCAGCGTGAAGCTGCTGGTCGAGGAGGAGGGGAGCGAGACGGCGGCCCGGCTCTGGGATCAGGCCGATGCCGTCGCATCCAGCCGACTGGCCTATCCGGAGGTCGGCGCTGCGCTCGCCGCAGCCCGGCGCGACGGGCGCATCGACGTACCCGGTGAGCGGCAGGCGCGTCGCCACTGGAGCGAGCTGTGGTCGGCGACGAGAGTGGTCGAGCTGACCGCGGGCGTGGCTGCGTCGGCTGCGGCGCTGACCACCCGACACGTCCTCGGCGGCGCCGACGCCGTGCACCTGGCCAGTGCGCTGACGCTGGCCGACGCCGATCCGATCCTGGTCGTCTGGGATCGGCGTCTTCGTACGGCCGCCCTGGAGACGGGTCTCGTCGTGGTCCCCGCTGACGACGGGGCGTCCCGGTGACCACCATGTACGAGGCGGTCGGCGGCGGCGCCTTCTTCGGGGCGCTGGTGGACCGGTTCTACGACGGCGTGGCCGCCGACCCGAACCTACGTCCCCTCTACCCGGACGACCTGGCCGGACCCCGGCGCGACCTGACCGAGTTCCTCGTCCAGTACTGGGGCGGGCCCACCGACTACAGCGACCGCAAGGGCCACCCCCGGCTGCGGATGCGCCACGGCGGCTTCGGGATCGGTCCGGCCGAGCGGGACGCCTGGCTGCACCACATGACCGCTGCCGTCGAGGCGTCCACCGCCACCGCCGACCAGCGGACCCAGCTCCTCGACTACTTCGGGATGGCCGCCACCCATCTGGTCAACCAGCCCTGACGGGGCCGGTCAGGTGGGCCGCTCGGCGCCCGCCGTCAGCCGGCCGCCCAGGTGGGTGATGTCGTTGAACCGGCGCAGGAACCACTTGCCGTCGACGTGCACGACGTGGGATACGGAGGAGTTGTCGGCGCCGTTGAAGGCGAAGTGGCGGCTCCGGGCGGCCTGCGACAGGAAGGCACCGATGACACCGCCGTGCACGACCACGACCACCATCTCCCCCGGGTGGCGGTCGACGATGCGACCGAAGCCCCGCCACACCCGCTCCCGGAAGTCATCCGCCGGCTCGGCACCCGGGATCGCGTCCCAGCGCTCCTCGGCGTGCATCTGCAGGTAGGCGGGGTGGTTCTCGGCGGCGTACTTGCGGAACAGGCCGCCCTCCCAGTCGCCCAGGTGGACCTCGTGCAGGTCGGGGTCGACCACCGGCTCGAGTCCGAGCGCCGCCGCCAACGGAGCCGCCGTCTCGGCCGTGCGGCGCATCTTGGACACGTAGATGGCGCCGACCGGCTCGTCGGCCAGGCGACGCCCCACCGCGTCCGCCTGCTCCCGGCCCTCGGGGGACAGCGCAGGGTCACCCTGGCCGTCGACGAGCTCGAAGGACGTGTCGGGGTCGGCCGGGGCCGACTCGCCGTGGCGGACCACCAGCAGCTCGGTGGCACCGGGCGGGGCCTGGTAGCGGGTCTGTCGATAGGTGGTCACGTAGCCTCCCGGTAGCGCTCGATGGCCTCGGTCACGGTGCCGGTGACGACGCCGTGCTCGTCGCCGACGGCCCGCAGCCACGTCGGGCGGGTGACGGCGGCGATGGTCACGGGGAACTCGAGGGGTGACATCGACGTGGCCAGGCGGGTGAACTGCGTGGCGTAGTCGGCGGGGCGCACGTCCCGGCTCAGCTCGGTCAGGGCGTGGGGATCGGGGGCGCGGCGGGGGCCGGTCGGCACCCACGACGGCGGGTGGAGCTGCGGCCCCGAGCCGCCTCCGGTCAGGCCGGGCCCGTCGGTCAGGATGGTCCCGCACACGTCGGCGGCCCGGGCCCCGGCCACCAGCAGGGCGATGTAGGCGCCCAGGCCCCGGCCGAGGATGGTGACCGGCCCGAGATGCCCGATGGCGGCGTCGGCGTCGCCCATCAGCGCCTCGCAGGAGTACCCACCGCCGACGGGGACGGTGGAGGCTCCGTGGCCCGTGAAGTCGAGGCCCACGATGGGGCCGGGCCAGGCGTCGACGGTGTCGAGGCGATGCACGCTCGACCGCTCGCCCAGGCCGTGCAGCAGCAGGAGGGGCCGACCCCGACCGGGCCGCAGCTCGTGCAGGGCGAGCTGGACGCGGAGGTGGGTGAGGTAGGTCGTCATGCGAGGGGACGCCCCGGGTGGGGCGGCGGAACCATCAGCTCAGGAAGTCGAGGGTCAGGTCGGCGACCCGCTGCGGGTGCTCGATGTGGACGAAGTGGCCGGTGTCCTGCATCGGGACGAGAACGGCGCCGGGCGGGAGGTACGGCTCGAGGTCGGTGGGACGGGTGCCCCACCCCATCTCCTCCACCACCAGGCCGAGGACACCGAGCAGCGGCTGGGGCAGGCCCGGCATCCGGTACAGGGACCACTCCGGGCGCCACGGACCGAACCCGCCGAAGCGCATGGCCGGGTCGAGCTTCCAGCGCCAGCCGTCGGCGTCGTGGCGGGCGCCGACCGTCACCAGGTAGCGCAGCCAGTCCATCGGCAACCGGGGGTTCATGCGGGCCCGGCGCGACGCCAGCTCCTCCAGGGATCCGGGCTTGCGCTGTGCGTCGGCGGCCCGCCGCCGGTGGGCCAGCCACGCCTCCAGGTCGGCGCCGAGCATGCGGGCCCGCTCGTGGTCGGCCACGTCGGGGACGGTCCGCTTCGACGGCAGCCCGTCGAGGTTGACGACCTTCGTGACCCGGTGGGGCATGGCCTCGGCCAGTTGCATCATCAGCCCGCCGCCCTTGCTGTGGCCGACGACCGGGCACGCCTCGCCGGTCGTGGCGTCCATGACGGCGTAGGCGTCGCGGACGTCGGCCTCCCAGGTCGACAGGGCGGCGTGCTCGGAGTCGCCGTGGCCCCGCTGGTCCCAGGCCACCACCCGCCAGCCACCCTCGGCCAGCAGGGGGGCGAACACGTCGTAGGTGCGGGCGAAGTCGAACCCGCCGTGGGCCAGGAGCAGGGGCGGGGCGTCGGGCTCACCCCACTCGTGCACGGCCAGCCGCAGGCCGCCGGAGTCGACCGACCTGGTCCGCTCCGGGGCCCGGGCCCCGGGGTAGTGCGCGGCGTCGGCGTCGTCCACGGGCGGGGAGGCTAGAGGTCCCTCCGCCGGCTCAGGTGCACAACCCGTCGTCGGTGACCCCCCGTCGGCACAGCAGGGTGCGCTCGACGGTGCGCAGCTCGAAGCCCTCACCGCTCGGGATCTCGGTGGCGAACACGTGGAGGCGCACACCGTAAAGGGCGTCGTCGGGGAGGTTCGTGACGTCAACGGTGACCTCACCGAGATCGCCGACGTCGGGCCCGGCCACGATGGACACGTCGCTCGGGGGCTCGTCGGCGGCGGCGGTGCCTGCCACCGTGCGGGCCAGGTCGAGCAGCGTCTCGGCCGTCGGGGTCGCGCCCAAGGTGTCGACGATCCCGGCGGTGGCGTCGTCGGTCCGGCCCGGTTCGGCAACGAAGGCGGCGCTTACCCAGCCGACGCCCTCGGGCCCGTCGACCTCGTACCAGATGGACTCCGGCAGCAGCCGGGCCGACCCCGTCGCCGTGGCCACGCCGAGCGGGGCGAGCTGGAACAGGACGGGCTCGTCGGTGCCGGGCCCGGCCCGCACGTTGAGCCCGTCGTCGGCGGCCACCCCCACCACGATCACCCGGTCACCGGCGTCGGGCCGGGGGCCGTCGAAGGGCTCCCCCGCCAGGTCCGCCCCCTCCCCGGGGATGGTCGTGGTCGTCGGGGGGCCGACCCCCTGGCCGACCTCGGCGACGGGGCTCACGGTGACGACCCGGCCGTTCATCGTGCTGCCGAGGGCGAGCGCGGTGTCGGTGACGGCGAGGCCGAAACCCAGCGGCGGGGGCTGGATGGCGCTACGACCAGACGGCCCGGCCACCGACAGGGCGACGTCGGTGAGCGCGCCCACCACGCGGCCGTCGGGCGAGAGGGCGACCTCCCGGGCCGGGCCCCCCAGACCGAGCCGATCGACCTCTGCTGCGGAAGCGTCGACGAGGACCAGATCGCCTCCATCGCTGAACGCCACCCGGTCACCGCCGATGGCGTAGGAGAAGACGTTGGTCTCGGACAGACGCCCTACCTCGGTCCCGTCGACGGTCACCGGTCCACCCGCCTCCACGGTGACGATCACGTCGTCGCCGAGCAGCGCGGCGTCGAGGAAGCGACCCTCACGCTCCACCGTCATCTCCCCGGTGGAGGGGTCGAGCGTGGCGAACCGGGCCGGGGCGCCCACCTCCTCGGCGGACACCACGGCGGTGAGGCGACCGTCCGGCGCGAAGCGGACGCTGAAGCCCCGCACCAGCGACGTGGTCAGGTCGTCGAGGGGTACGGGCTCGACGTCGAGGGTCCCGTCGGCGTCGCGGGTGCCGACCCAGATCCCCTGGGTGAACTCCTCGCACTGGCCCACCACGGCCACCCGGTCGTCGGGTCCGGTGACGACCAGCCCGGCCACGGCCGGGTCGTCGGTGGCGGGGATGCGCTGGCCGTCGGCCCGGACCGCCCACAGCACGTCGACGGGGGCGCCCTCGCAGCCGGTCTCGTCGGAGGCCGGGTCGGGGTCGAGGACCCAGGCCAACCTGGCGTCGTCGGCCACCCCGGCCAGCCGCCCGGTGCCCAGGTCGGCCCCTCCTGCGAAGAAGGTGGGAGACGGGGCCGTCGGCGCCGGTGCGGTCGTGGTGGGGGTGGCGGGTCCGGCCGTGGTCGTCACCGCCGCCGTCGTGGTGGTCGTGCCGGCCACCCGCACGTCGGTGCCGTCGTCGCCGTCGCGGGCCAGCACGACTCCCACCCCGGCCACCACGGCCACGGCGGCGGCCACCGCCGCCAGCGGGACCCAGCGGGGGATCGATCGTGTCGGGCTCGTCTCGTCGGTCATGTGCCTCTCCAGCTCGTTCCAGAAACCGGGCCGGTGATCCGGCACCCGGCGGCGGGCCAAGGCCCGCTCCAGCTCGGGGTCGCGCTCGTGGTCGCTCATGACTCGTCCCCTCCGGTCAGCAGCCGACGCAGCTCGGCCCGGCCCCGGTGGACGCGGGAGGCCACCGTCCCCTCGGCCACGTCGAGGATCCCGGCCGCCTCGGCGTAGGAGCGCCCGTCACCGTCGACCAGCAGCACCGCCGCCCGCTGGTCGGGGGGGAGTCCGGCCAGGGCCCGGGTCAGGGCGTCACGGTCGGGCACCCGCTCGGCCGCTCCCGGGTCGGGGTCGGCCGGGTCGATCAGCTCCAGGGCCACCGCCGGCCGCCGTCCCCGCAGGTGGTCGATGCAGGTGTTCACCACGATCCGGTGCAGCCAGGTGGAGAAGGCGGCGTCGCCCCGGAACCGGTCCCGGGCCCGCCAGGCCCGCAGGTAGGCGTCCTGGAGGACGTCGTCCATGGCCGCCGCCGACCCCACCATGCCGTGGGCCAGCGCCCGCATCCGGTCGTCGTGCTCCCGCAGCAGCGCCCCGAAACGGCGGGCGTCGTCGGGCCGCTCGCCCACCGCCCGACGCCTCATGGTGAGCACCTCCACACCCCTTCGACGGGCGAGCCCCCCCGATCCTTCCGTTCTGGCACCTGAAAGCGCCCCATCCGGAGGTTTTCAGGTGCCAGAACGATGGGGTCACCCCCCCGACAGGTCGACCAGCACGCCGTAGTGGTCGCTCGGAACGATGCCGTCGACGGGGTCGACGCCCACCAGCTCGGCGTGGACCGGGTTGCCGAGGGGCCGGGGTCGGGGCCAGCCGACGAGGACGTAGTCGAGGCGGCGGCGGGGCCAGGTCGTGTCGGCCTGGTAGGGGTTGTCGGCCGACCACGTCCAGCCCGGGTCGTCGCGCACCTGGGGCCAGCAGTCGGACAACACCAGGCCGGGGACGGGGACGGGGGCAAGCCCCGTCACGGCCCGCACCTCGTCGCTGTCGGGCACGGCGTTGAGGTCACCGCAGACGACGGGCGGAGGCGTCGTCTCGGGGTCGCCCCGGTGGGCCGCCACCAGCTCGCACACCGCCCGCAGCTGTGCGGAGCGCAGCGCCGACTCGTCGAAGCGGTAGGCGAGGTGGGTGCTGACCACGGGCAGCGGTCCGAACGGGGCGTCGAGGCGGGCCAGGACGGCGTTGCGGTGCCCGGGCGCACCGTCGCCCCGGGGCAACGGCTCCACCACCGAGTCGAGCACGGGCCAGCGGGAGAGCACGGCGTTGCCGAACGACCAGCCCCGGTGGAACTCGTGCGGGGTGCGCACCACGCCCATGCCCAGCGGACCGGCCAGCTCCTCGGCCTGGTCGCGCCCGTCGTCGGCGCCGTAGACCTCCTGGAGGCACACCACGTCGGCGTCGCAGCGGGCCAGCTCGGCGGCGATGGCGGCCTGGCGGGCGTCGGGGTCGTCGCCGAAGCGCCACCACACGTTCCACGTCAGCACCCGGAAGGTCTGGGGAGTCACCCGGTCAGGTTCGCAGGAGGACGTCGAAACGGCGCATCGCCACCGACAGGCCGATGGCGGCCATCACGACGAGGTAGGCGACGTGGACCAGCGCCGTCCACGACACGTCACCCACGAGGAGCTGCCGCTCGAGCGCCACGCCGTGGTAGAGCGGCGTGGCCCGCACCACCCACCCGAGCGCCTCGGGGTAGGTCGACAGCGGGTAGAAGGTGGCCGAGAACAGGAAGAGGGGGAGCTGGATCAGCGGGACGATCTCGAAGTCCTGCCAGGTGCGCATGTAGGTGGTGCCGGCCAGCGCCACGCCGGCGAAGGCCACCCCGATGAGCGAGGCCGCCGGCAGGGCCAGCACCGCCCACCAGCTCCCGACCAGACCCATGGCCACCGCCACCAGCAGGAAGGCGGCGGCGTAGACGGCCCCCCGGAGCTGACCCCACACCAGCTCGGCCACGGCGATGTCGCGGGGGCTGATCGGGGTGGCGATCATGGCGTCGTACACCTTCTGCCACTTGAGCTTGGCGAAGATGTTGGCCGTGTTCTCGTAGACGGCGCCGTTCATGGCCGAGGCGGCCAGCAGGCCGGGGGCGACGAAGGTGGCGTAGTCCACCACCCGGTCGCCGTCGGTCACGACCCCGACCAGGTCATCGAGGCCGACGGTGATGGTCAGGAGGTAGAAGAGCGGCTCGAAGAACCCCGACACGACGACCCAGAACCAGGCCCGGGCCACGGTGGCGTTGCGGGCCAGGACGGGCCGGACCCGCCACGTCACGACGGGCGGCGTGGTCCGCAGGGCGGCGGCGGGGGTGAGGCTCACGGCGTGAGCCGCCGACGGAAGGCCCACAGCGCCACCGCCACCCCGACGGCGAGGTAGGCGACGAGGGCGGCGACGTGGCCCAGGCTGCCGACCAGCGTGGCCTCGCCCAGCGACAGCGTCCGGCACAGTCGGACGCCGTGCCACAACGGCGTGACGACGGCGACCGCCTCCAGGGGGCCGGGGAGCTGGCTGACCGGGAAGAACGTGCCGCTGAACAGGAACAGGGGCACGATCACGAAGCGCTCCACCGCCGGGAGGGCGTGGTCCCGCCGCCGTGTCACCGAGAAGGCGGCCATGGGGGCGGCGAAGGCGAGGCCGCACAGCACGGCGGCCGGGACGGCGGCCACGATCCAGACCGACTCCGCCGCTCCGAGCACCACCGTCACCAGGGCGAAGGCGGCGGCGGCCATGGTCAGCCGCAGCCCGATCCAGGTCAGGTGGCCGAGGGCGATGTCGGCCGGCCGCAGTGGTGTGGCCACCTGGGCGAAGCCGACGGGGTACCACGTGACCGAGCCCAGGATCGGATACGACGCCTCGTTGACGGCCACCTGCATGGCCGTCGTGGCCAGGAGCCCCGGCGCCAGGAAGCTCACGTAGTCGGTGCCGAGCGTGCCGGATCCGGCACCGTCGTCGACCAGCGATCCGAGCCCGAAGCCCATGGCCAGCAGGAACAGCAGCGGGTTGGCGAACGACGTGACGACGCTGCCCCGCCAGGTGTGGCGGTAGCCGGCGAGGCGGTACTCGACCATCCGCCAGAACCGGGGCGTGTTGACGATATTGACCCGCTCCGTCAACGTTGATACAGGGTTGATCACTCGATCAACCTGCGTCCGGTGAGCTGGAGGAACACGTCCTCCAGGCTCGATCGCCGCACCAGCGCGCTCTCGGGCTCGACACCCCGGTCGTGCACGGCCCGCAGTGCCTCCTCGCCGTGGTCGGCGTAGACGAGAACCCGGTCGGGCAGCACCTCGACCCGGTCGGCCACCGCCTGCAGCGCGCGCACGTGACCGTCCGGGCCTCCCACCCCGAAGCGCAGCTCGACCACCTCCCGTGGGCAGTGGCGCCGGATCAGCTCGCCCGGAGAGCCCTCCGCCGCGATGCGACCCTGGTCCATGACGACGAGGCGGTCGCAGAGCTGCTCGGCCTCCTCCATGTAGTGGGTGGTGACGACGAGGGTGACCCCCTCCTGCTTGAGCCGGTAGAGCCGTTCCCACAGCAGGTGCCGGGCCTGAGGATCGAGGCCGGTGGTGGGCTCGTCGAGGAGCACGAGGTCGGGCTGGCTGATGAGGGCCCGGGCGATGGTGAGGCGGCGCTTCATGCCCCCCGACAGCTGATCGACCCGGGAGTCACGCCGCTCGGTGAGCTGGGCGAAGCCGAGCAGCTCCTCGGTCCGCCGGGCGATGGTGGCCCGGTCGAGGTCGAAGAAGCGGCCGTAGACCCGCAGGTTCTCGACCACGGTCAGCTCCTGGTCGAGGGTGTCCTCCTGGGGGACGACCCCGAGGCGGGCCTTGATGTCGGCGGCCCGGAGGTCGGGGTCCATGCCGAGGACGGTCAGCTCGCCGCCGGATCGGGGCGACACGCAGCCGATCATCCGCATGGTGGACGACTTGCCAGCGCCGTTGGGACCGAGGAAGCCGAACGCCTCCCCGGCCCGGACCTCGACGTCGATGCCGTCGACGGCCACGGCGTCACCGAAGCGCTTGGTCAGCCCCCTGGCCTCGACGAGCGCGGTGTCGGCGGGCACCGGCGGGACGGTAGCGGTCGGTCCCGGCGGTGGAGATGGCTTTACCTCGTCCCGAAGATCCGGTCGCCGGCGTCACCCAGACCGGGAACGATGTAACCGTGGTCGTCGAGGCGCTCGTCGACGGCGGCGGTGACCACCTCGACGTCGGGATGGTGGCGGTGCAGCTCGGCGATGCCCTCGGGGGCGGCCAGGAGGCACAGGAACGTCAGATCACCCGATCCGGCCTCCCGCACCCGGTCGAGGGCGGCCACGGCCGAGTGGCCGGTGGCCAGCATGGGGTCGACGACGATGACCTGGCGGTCGGCCATGCGCTCGGGCAGCTTCAGGTAGTACTCGACGGCCTGGAGCGTGTCGGGGTCGCGGTAGAGCCCGACGTGGCCCACCCGGGCGGCCGGCACGATGTCGAGCACCCCGTCGAGGATGCCGTTGCCGGCCCGCAGGATGGTGACCACCACCAGCTTGGAACCGGCCAGCACCGGTGCGTCCATGGTGGTGAGCGGCGTCCGTATCGTCTCGGTCGTCAGCGGCAGGTGGCGGGTGGCCTCGTAGGCCATCAGCATCGACGTCTCCCGCAGCAGGCGCCGGAACTCGGTGGCGCTCGTGTCGTGCCGGCGCATCAGGGTGAGCTTGTGCTGCACGAGCGGGTGGTCGACCACGGTCACGACGGGGGGCGGCACGGCGGGGGGCGGCATGGACGCCCGGACACTACTTCTGCGGCTCGTCCCATCCGGACGGCGGCCGGGTACGAACTCCCCACGTTCGACATGGGCCGTCCCTCCGCCTGAGGCGGCTCACGTCTGCGGCCCGGGCCCCCGGGTGGGCGGGGGCCCGGGCCGCCGGTCGACCCCCGTGCCGCCGAGAGCGCCCTGCCTCGTTGGCTACCTGCCCTCGAAGTGGGCCTCCCGCTTCCCGACGAAGGCCGCCGCCGCCTCCCGGTGGTCGGCCGTCGACATGGTGCGCACCATGGCCAGGGCCTCCGCGTCGAGGCACTCCCGCAGGTCGGCGGTGAGAGCCCGGTTGAGGTTCTCCTTCTGGTGACGCAGGGCCAGCGGGGGGCGTCCGGCGATCTCCTCGGCCAGCTCCAGGGCGGCCTCGTCGAACCCCTCGTCGGGCAGCACCCGGTTGACGATGCCCAGCTCCTCGGCCTCCCGGGCCGTCAACCGGGGCGACAGGAAGTACAGCTCGCGGGCCTTGGCCGGGCCCACCAACTGGGTCAGGAACCAGCTGCCCCCGAAGTCGCCGGACGCGCCGACGCCGGAGAAGGCGGTGACGAGCACGGCCCGCTCGGCGGCGATCCGCACGTCGGCGGCCAGGGCGATCGAGAGGCCCGCCCCGGCGGCCGGCCCCGGCAGTGCGGCGACGACCGGCTTGGGGTGACGGTGCAGGCCCACCGACACCCACTCCTGGTGGCGGCGGAGCCGGGCCACGGCCTCCTCGGGCGTGGCGGCGGCGCCGTCGCCCCCCGCCTGGTTGCGCTCGTTCATGCCCTTCACGTCGCCGCCGGCGCAGAACGCCCCGCCCGCCCCGGTCACCATGACCACCCTGACCCCGGGATCGGTGGCGAAGGCGTCGAGCCCGGTCCGGAAGGCCGGGTACATCTCCTCTGACAGCGCGTTGCGCCGCTCGGGCCGGTTGAACGTGAGCACACCCACCCGGCCCCGCACCTCGGCCAGCAGGTCCTCGGTCCCCGTGTCGATCCGCTCGGTCACGTCGGCCATGTTTTCTCCCCTGGTCGGACAGGGGTGAGCGTACGCGGCCGGCGCTCGCCGCTCAGCCGGCCCCGGCTCCGCCCTCGTCGGTGAAGCGTCGGCGGGCGTCGGCGATCTCCCGCTCGGCCGCCTCCCGCCCCTCCCAGTCGCGTACCTCCGCGTACTTGTGGGGTTCGAGCTGCTTGTAGATCTCGAAGAAGTGGCCGATCTCGGCCCGCAGGTGGTTCGGCACGTCGTCGATGTCGCGCAGGTGGTCCCAGCGGGGGTCCCCGTCGGGGACGGTGAGGATCTTGGCGTCGGGGCCGGCGTCGTCGCGCATCCAGAAGATGCCGAGGGGCCGGGCCCGGATGTGGCAGCCGGCGAACGTCGGCTCCTCCAGCAGGACCAGGGCGTCGAGGGGATCGTCGTCCTCGGCCAGCGTGTCGGGCACGAAGCCGTAGTCCGCCGGGTAGGCGGTGGCCGTGAACAGGTGCCGGTCGAGCCAGACGTCGCCCGTGCGGTGGTCGATCTCGTACTTGTTGCGGGACCCCTTGGGGATCTCGACGATCACCTCGATCTGCATTCCGGCCCCTCTCGGCGGTCCGGGCAGGAAGGATGCCACCCGGACGGCCGAGGAGGCGTCAGGCGGCGCCGACGAAGGACTCGGGCGGCGCCGCCTGGTCGGTCGGCAGGAAGACGTCGGGTACCTGGGGCTCGCCCAGCACGCCGTTCAGCACGGCGGCGTGGCGGGCCTCGACGCCGCCGATCGAGAGGATGGCCTGGCGCAGCACGGGCGTGTTGAGCAGGCCCCCCGCCAGCGTGTAGGTCTGGGCGGCGGCGTTCTCGAGCACGAAGGCGAAGCGGACGACGCTCTCCTCGTCGGTCAGGCCCTCCATGGCCGGCATCACCACGTTCTCCGCGAGGAACGGGTTGGCCTGGGTGTCGCCCTCGCCGCCCAGCTCCTCGGTGGTGGAGACAGGCAGTGGTAGGCGTCGACGGCGGCCTGCTCCAGCGACGAGGCGGTGCGGAGCAGGTTCAGGTCCATCTCCTCCCCGCCCGTCATCTCTCCGTCGGTCGGGGTGGCGGCGGTGGTCGCCGGGGCGGCGTCGGGCTCGTCCCCGCCGCAGACCCTCCGCACACGGTCGGCAGGGCGCTGCGCTGGGCCCGGTCGGCGCTGCGCAGGAGGCGGCGGACCTCGTCGTGGGAGCAGTCGTTCACGAGTTCGTCCTCTCGGTGGCGCGTCAGCCGACGGGGAAGTCGGCGGGGTTCAGGGCGGCGCCGCTGGTCTGGAAGGGCGGCACGTACCCGGTCAGGTCCATGCCCAGCGCTGGGAGATCACGACGGCGTGCTGGCTCTCTCGACGGGCAGGATCTGCGCCGGCGCCTTGGCGATCTCGGGGTCCATGATCATCCCCAGACCGAAGTGGTAGGTGGCGGCGGCCCCCTCCTCCAGCATGAGGGCGATCTCCAGGAGGGCGGCCTCGTCGGCGGCGCGCTGGATCATCGGCGCGAACACGTCGAGAGCGGCCTGGTTCGGCTGACCGGTGGCGGCGTCGCCGACCAGCCCGGCCAAGGCGGCGGCGTGCTCGGTGTGGTGGCGGGCGAACATCGTGCCCACCTCGACCACCGGGTCCGACAGCAGGCCGGTGCCGACGGTGGCCTCGTAGGCGGCCACGGCGGCCAGCTCCACCGACTCGGCGAACACGCCGATGTCGACGTCGGTCAGCTCGCCCTGGGCCGCCGGCGCCGGGGAGGAGGCGGGTCACGGGATGAGCGCCGGACCGAAGGCCAGCGCCCCGCCGAGCCCGGCACCGACGAGGAACGTGCGCCGGGACGGCGCGAAGGCGGCCGGCTCGGTGCGGGCGTGCAGCTCGGCCGTGTCGTCCTGGAAGGTGGCCATGGAGGCACGGTGCAGCTCGTCGACCTCCTCGGCGGCGCGCCGGAAGATCAGGGGGCGGATCTTCGTCCGGGTGCCTCTCGTCGGTGATCAGGGGGCCGCCCGGGGGCGGGGGAGGTCAGCCCTCGACGGTGACCGAGCCCGTCATCTGGTTGTGGATGGCGCAGAAGTAGCGGTACTCGCCGGGCTCGTCGAAGGACATGGAGAACGTCTCACCACCGGTGAAGCTGCCGGAGTCGAACTCGACCGGCGAGCCCTCTCCGGACGTGACGGTGTGGTTGAGGTCGTCCTGGTTCGTCCAGGTGACCTCGGTGCCGGGCGCCACCGTGACCGTCTCGGGGTCGAAGGCGAAGTCCACGACCGTCACCTCCCCCGCGCCGCCGGCCTCGGGTGCCGCGGTGTCCGGCGTCGCGGTCGTGGCCGGTTCGGTCGTGACCGGGTCCGTGGTCTCCGGGTCGGTCGTGAGCGGTTCGGTGACCGGCGGTGCGGCCGTGGTGACCACGGGATCGGCGGCGCCGTCGTCGTCACCACACGCGCCGAGGGCGAGCGTCAGCAGCACGGCCGAGGCGAGCAGGAGAGGGGTACGGCGTTGCGTCACGGTGACCCGTTCGGCGCCGGATCCGCTATCGGATGGGAGGGCGTCACCGACGTGGGTCGGGCGACGGCTGGTCGTGGTCGTCATGACCACCAGCCTGCCACGTGTCGTGGTCGAACCATGTCGCGGAGGGACAGTCTCACCCAGGGTGCTCGCTGGTGGTTCGGCGGGCGGAGCTCCACCAGGGCGGGGGCTGCGACGTGAGCCGAGCGACGAGGCCTAAGCTTCCGACCGGAAAGGGAGTGATCGAGTGTCCGAGACGGTTCCGCTGGTCGACTACCTCGTGCTCGACGACGAGCCCCACCTGGTGGCCCGGGAGTGCACGAGCTGCGGGGCCCGGTTCTTCGACCGGCGCAACGCCTGTGCCTCCTGCTTCGGCACCGGGTTCCGACCCGTCGACGTGGCCACCGAGGGGGAGGTGCGGGCTTTCACCATCGTGGCCCATGCCGCCCCGGGGGTGCCGACCCCCTTCGTGGCCGCCGTGGTCGACTGCGACGGCACCAGCGTGCGGGGCAACCTCGTCGACGTCGAGCCCGACGATGAGCACGTCACGTTGGGCATGAAGGTCCGCCTGACCACCTTCCCGATCGGCGAGGACAGCGAGGGGACCGAGGCCGTCGGTTTCGGTTTCGCACCCATCCAGGCCTGAGGGCCAGAACAGGAGAGCGACGTGAGCGACGACATCTGGATCCTCGGTATCAACATGACGAAGTTCGGCAAGCACCCCGACCTCGACAGCGTCGACCTGGCCGCCGAGGCGACCATGGCGGCGCTGTCGGACGGCGGCGTGACCATGGGTGACATGGGCATCATGGCGGCCGGCAACCTCATGGGCCGGGGCGGGCTCGGCCAGCAGCTCCAGAAGCAGGTCGGCCAGACCGGCATCCCCGTCTACAACGTGGCCAACGCCTGCGCCACCGGTGCCACCGCCCTGCGCACCGTCATCATGGCGGTCAAGGCCGGCGAGTGCGACATGGGCCTGGCCGTCGGCGTCGAGAAGCTGTCGGGGGCGGGGCTCCTGGGCGGCGGCGGGTCGAAGAAGTCCGACGACGACACGTGGGAACCGTCGGGACGCTACGGCGCCGTGGCGCCCACCGACGGACGGATCGGCACCGACACCATGCCGGGCGTGTTCGCCCAGGTCGGCATGGAGTACGGCCACCGCTACGGCGGCACCAGCTTCGAGCTGTTCGCCCGCATCAGCGAGAAGAACCACGCCCACTCGACGCTCAACCCGCTGGCCGCCTACTCGAAGAAGATGTCGCTCGACGAGATCATGGGCGACGTCATGATCGCCTACCCCAACACCCGGCCCATGTGCTCGGCCAACTGCGACGGGGCGGCGGCGGCCGTCGTGGTGTCGGGGGAGCGGTTGCGGACCCTGTCGGGCGAGCAGCAGCGCCGGGCCGTGAAGGTGTCGGCCTCGGTGCTCACCACCGACCCGTGGACCGAGTCGTGTCAGATCCTGCCCGACGTCAACACCCTCACCCGCAACGCCGCCGCCCAGGCCTACGAGCAGGCCGGCGTCGGGCCCGACGACCTCGACCTGGTCGAGCTGCACGACTGCTTCGCCACCGCCGAGCTGGTCCACTACGACAACCTCATGCTGTGCGAGGAGGGCGGCGCCGTCGACTTCTTCGAGTCGGGGGCACCCTGGCGTGACGGCAGGAAGCCCGTGAACGTGTCGGGCGGCCTGCAGTCGAAGGGCCATCCCATCTCGGCCACCGGCATCGCCAACATCTGGGAGGTCTGCCACCACCTCCGGGGTGAGGCCGGCGAGCGTCAGATCGAGGGGGCCGCCGTCGGTCTGGCCCACGTGATCGGGCTGGGCTCGGCCTGCGGCGTCCACGTCCTGGAGCGCGCCGCCTCCTGAGCGCCGGTCAGGTGCGCTTCCAGTAGCCGCGGACGGTCGTGGCGCGGCGGTCCAGTCCGCGCTCATCGAACAGGTGGGTGCGGATGCGCTGCACCGCCGCCGCCTCCCCGGCCACCCACACCCGGGTGCCGGGCACGATCGTCGCCGCCGTCACCGCCACCGCCAGCGCGTCGCCGGGAGAGGCGCCGGGGTCGAGGTCCAGCCAGGTGACCTCGGCCCCCTGGTGGTCCGGGAGGTCGAGGCGACCCTCGGGCCGGGCCACCTCGACGATGACGCCCACGGGGGTCGTCGCCGGGATGGTCTCGAGCAGTTGGGCGATAGCGGGCAGCGCCGTCTCGTCACCGGCCAGCAGGTAGGCGGGCGCGTCGGGGTCGACGTCGTAGCCCCGGCCCGGTCCCGACACCGCCGCCGGCGCACCGACCGGCGCCGACTCCGCCCAGTCCGACAGCGCACCGCCGCCGTGGAGCACGACGTCGACATCGAGCCGATCGCCCGTCCGGTGGCGGGGTGTGAGCGTCCGGATGACGGGCCGGCTCCCGTCGGGCAGGAGGAACTCGTTGCCCTCCCAGGTCGGCATCACCAGCTCGTCGGAGCCCGCTGAGGGGAGCAGCAGCCGCACGCTGGCCGCCGGTTGCGCCACGGCGAGACCGTCCAGCGCGGGCCCGGTGAGGGTGACGCGTCGCATGCGGGGACCGAGCGCCTCGGCGCCGGCCACGGTCACCGGGCGGAACGGGGGAGGGGGCCGCCGGACCCGGGGTGTGGCGGTCACCAGTCGGTGGCGATGTACTGGGTCTCGCAGAACTCGTAGATGCCGTCGGTGGAGCCCTCCCGGCCGAGGCCGGACTGCTTCATGCCCCCGAACGGCGCCGCCGGGTCGGAGACGGCCCCCCGGTTGAGGCCGACCATGCCGACCTGCAGCCGCTCGCTGACGGCCAGGCCCCGGGCCAGGTCGCCCGTGTAGACGTAGCCGGTGAGTCCCAGCTCGGTGTCGTTGGCGTGGCCGACCATCGCATCGACGTCGCCGAAGGAGATGACGGGCGCCACCGGACCGAAGATCTCGTGGCGGGTGATCTCGGCGTCGGGCTCGACCCCGCCGAGCACGGTCGGCTGGTAGAAGAAGCCGGGCCGGTCGACCCGGGCCCCGCCCACCACGGCGGTGGCACCCTCGTCGATCGCCCCCCGCACCAGACCGTCGACCGACTGGACGGCGTCGGCGTTGATGAGCGGACCGCACGTGACGCCCTCGTCGCGCCCGTCGCCCAGGACGACGCCGTCCATGGCCGCCGCCAGCCGCTCGGTGAACTCGTCGGCAACCGCCGCCTCCACGTAGAAGCGGTTGGCCGCCGTGCACGTCTCGGCCGAGTGACGCATCTTGGCCACCATGGCCCCCTCGACGGCGGCGTCGAGGTCGGCGTCGGCGAGCACCACGAACGGGGCGTTGCCGCCCAGCTCCATCACCGCCTTCAGGATGCGGTCGGCCGACCGGCGCAGGAGCACCCGGCCCACCTCGGTACTGCCCGTGAACGAGATCATCCGGGTGGCGGGGTGGTCGACGGCGGCGTCGAACCAGTCCGACGAGCGGCGGGTCGGCACCACGTTGAGCGCCCCGGCGGGCACGCCCGCTTCCCCCAGCAGCTCGCCCAGCCGGAGGGCGGTGAGGGGGGTCTCGGCCGGGGGCTTCACCACCACGGCGTTGCCGGCGGCCAGGGCCGGGGCCAGCTTGCGGGTGATCATGGCGGCCGGGAAATTCCAGGGGGTGATCATGACCACGACGCCCATGGGCGGGTGGTGCACGATCATCCGGTTGCCACCGGCCGGGGCCAGGCCGACCGTGCCCCGGATGCGGACGGCCTCCTCGGCGTTCCACCGGAAGAACTCCGCCGCGTAGGTGACCTCGGCCCGGGCGTCGGCCCGGGGCTTGCCGTTCTCGGCCGTGATCAGGTCGGCCAACTCGTCGGTATGGTCGACCATCGCCTGCCAGCAGGCCCGCAGCACCTCGGCCCGGTCGCGGGGAGCGGTGGCGGCCCAGCCCGGCTGGGCCCCGTCGGCGGCGTCGCAGGCGGCGGTGGCGTCGGCGGGGGTCCCGGCCGCCACCTCGGCGAGGGTGTCACCGCTGGCCGGATCGGTGACGGGGAACCGCTCCCCCCCGGCCCCCTCGCGCCACTCCCCGCCGATGAGCAGTTCGGTCCTCATGGCCCGCCATCCTGTCGCGTCCGGACTCCCTGGTCGGCCTCGTCCCGGCGGCCGGCGCCGGCGCGGCGGGTCACGTCGGCCTCTCCACCGACGTTTCCCCGGCGCGGACGCCGGTACCCCCGGCGGGTACCGTGTCGGGATGGAACCATCAGAGGCCGATGCCGTCGCCCGCGGCTACGCCGGCGAGAAGGACGCCTACCTGAAGCGGCTCCGTCGCATCGAGGGCCAGGTGCGGGGCCTGCAGCGGATGGTCGACGAGGACGCCTACTGCATCGACGTCCTGACCCAGGTGTCGGCGGCCACCCGGGCGCTGCAGAGCGTCGCCGTGGGCCTGCTGGAGGAGCACGTCCGCCACTGCGTCCGCGACGCGGCCCGGGGCGACGACGCCGAGCGGGCCGACGAGATGGTGGCCGAGGCCACCCGGGCCATCGGGCGGCTGGTCCGGTCCTGACCGACCTCAGGCAGCCGCGCCGGCCCTGAAGCGACGGAGCCGCAGGCTGTTGCTGACCACGAACAGGCTGGAGAGCGCCATGGCGGCCCCGGCGATCATCGGGTTCAACAGCCCGGCGGCGGCGAGCGGCAGGGCGGCCACGTTGTAGGCGAAGGCCCAGAACAGATTGCCCTTGATGGTGCGCAGGGTCCGCCGGGAGAGGCGGATGGCGTCGGCGGCGGCGCGGAGGTCGCTGCGCACCAGGGTGAGGTCGGACGCCTCGATGGCCACGTCGGTACCGGAGCCCATGGCGAGGCCGAGGTCGGCCTGGGCCAGTGCGGCGGCGTCGTTCACCCCGTCGCCGACCATGGCCACGACCCGCCCGTCGCCCTGGAGACGCCGCACGACGTCGACCTTGTCCTCGGGGAGCACCTCGGCCTCCACCTTCTCGATGCCGACCTGGGCGGCGACGGCCGCTGCGGCCCGGGCGTTGTCGCCGGTGAGGAGCACGGGGTGCAGGCCGAGCGCCCGCAGGCGGGCCACCGCCTCGGCGGACGTGGGCTTGACGGTGTCGGCCACGACCAGCACGGCCCGCACCTCGCCGTCCCACGCCGCCAGCACCGCCGTCCGGCCCGCTGCCTCGGCGTCGGCCACGGCGGCGCCCAGGTCGGCGGGCAGGTGCGGGGTCGATTCCGTGACGAACCGGGGACGGCCCGCCCGCACCTGCCGACCGTCGACGGTGCCGGTGACGCCCAGGCCCTGGGTGTTGGCGAAGTCCTCGACGGACCAGACGTCGAGACCACGGCCCCGGGCGCCGCGGACGATGGCCGCCGCGATGGGGTGCTCGGAGGCGTCCTCGACCGAGGCCACGACCCGCAGGGCCTCGTCGGGGTCGGTCCCGGCCGGGGTGACGACGTCAACGAGCGCCATCTGGCCGGTGGTGACGGTGCCGGTCTTGTCGAGGACGACCGTGTCGACCCGGCGGGTGGACTCGAGGATCTCGGGCCCCTTGATGAGGATGCCGAGCTGCGCGCCCCGACCGGTGCCGACCATGAGCGCCGTCGGCGTGGCCAGACCGAGCGCGCAGGGGCAGGCGATGATGAGCACGGCCACCGCCGCCGTGAACGCGGCGGCGGCCCCGCCCCCGGCCAGCAGCCACATCACCAGGGTGGTGACGGACAGGACGATGACGGCGGGCACGAACACGGCCGAGATCCGGTCGGCCAGGCGCTGCACCGGAGCCTTGCCGCTCTGGGCGTCCTGCACCAGCCGGGCGATCCGGGCCAGGGCGGTGTCGGCGCCGACCTCCGTGGCCCGCACGACGATGCGGCCGCCGGCGTTGACGGTCGCGCCGGCGACGTGATCGCCGGGCCCGACCTCGACCGGGACGCTCTCGCCGGTGAGGAGGGAGGCGTCGAGGGCGGACGTGCCCTCCTCCACGACGCCGTCGGTGGCGACCTTCTCACCGGGGCGCACGACGAACCGGTCGCCGACGGCGAGCTGGTCGACCGGGATGCGGACCTCGGTGCCGTCGCGCCGGACGGCGACGTCCTTCGCCCCCAGCTCGAGCAGGGCCCGCAGCGCCGCGCCCGACCGCCGCTTGGCCCGGGCCTCGAAGTAGCGGCCGGCGAGGAGGAACAGGGTCACCCCGGCCGCCACCTCCAGGTAGATCTGGCGGTCGGCCATGCCCCGCTCGGGCGTGAACGAGAATCCGTGCCGCAAACCGGGGTCGCCGGCCCCGCCCAGGAAGAGCGCGTACAACGACCACCCGAGGGCGGCCAGGGTCCCCATCGAGACGAGGGTGTCCATGGTGGCGGCGCCGTGGCGGAGGTTGGTCCAGGCGGCCCGGTGGAACGGCGCTCCGCCCCACACGACCACCGGCGCGGCGAGGGTCAGCGAGGCCCACTGCCAGTGGTCGAACTGGAGGGCGGGCACCATGGCCAGGACGATGACGGGCAGCGCCAGGGCGGCGGAGACCAGGAGCCGGTGGCGGAGCGCGGCGGCGGGATCGTCGTCGTCGTGGTCGGGGCGCCCGGCGGCGGTGCCGTCCTCGGTGTCGGATCCGCTCAGCTGGGCGCCGTACCCGGCCGCCTCGACCTCGGCGATCAGGTCGTCGGGCCCGAGCCCGGGGCCCACGTCGACGTGGGCCCGCTCGGTGGCGTAGTTGACCGTGGCGGTGACGCCATCGAGCCGGTTGAGGCGCTTCTCGATCCGGGCTGCACAGGACGCACAGGTCATGCCGTCGATGGTCAGCTCGACGGGGCCGGGATGATCGGTGGTCGTGCTCACCGGTCGACGACCTCGTAACCGGCCTCGTCGACGGCGGCCCGCACCGCCCGATCGTCGACGCTCCCGTCGCCCGTCACCCGGACCCGACCGGCGTCGAGATCGACGTCGACGGCAGTCACCCCCGGCACGGCCGACACCTCCTCGGTCACGGCCCGGACGCAGTGCCCGCACGTCATCCCGGTCACGTCGAAGGTGGCGGTTGTCATGGGTGCCATCGTATACCCCTCGGGGGTACTCGACCACTTCCTCAGACGACGAACCGGTCCCAGTCGCCGTAGGACTCCGTGATCCTGCCGCGGGGCACGGCCAGGGCGGCGAGGGCGAGCCCCGTCACCGTGATGGCGACCGAGTAGGCGGTGTCGGCGCCGGTGGTCCAGACCAGGGCGGTGACGGCCACGCCCACGGCGGCACCGAGGTACCGGAGCGCCCTGACCACCTCGCCCATGGCCACCACCGCCACGACCACGGCGGCAGCCCCGCCGAGGTGGGCCACGTCGGCGGCGCCGGAGGTGATGTCGACGTCGAACACGGCCGGGGCGGCGAGCAGCCAGAGGCCGAGCGCGGCCGAGGCGGCCAGGGTGGGGGGCACGCTCATGCCCCACAGCGACGCCCGGGCCACGGTGGCGGGCCGGTCGTGGAGCAGGCCGATGTCGGGGGTGCGCTCGTCGGGGGTGCTGTCGTCACCCGAGCCGCCCTTCCAGAAGATCCGCCACAGCGACCCGCCCCGGTCACCGCGCCGCCTGGAGTCGCGGACGTGCTGGACCATGGCCACGACCTCGTCGATCTCGAGCGGGATCATGGGCAGCATCACCGCCGCCGCCAGCAGGCAGAACGTGCACCACTCGTGCACCACCACCGGCTGGGACATCACCAGGGCGATGTGGCTCAGGCCCAGGGGGATGACGAGGATCCCGAAGATGGTGACCATCCAGGGCATGGTCCGCCACCGCGCCGGGCCGCCCATGTAGCCCATCAGGAACTCGAAGCTGTAGGCCACGGTGCCCAGGGCGGCGTCGGAGATGGGCCAGAAGTGCGACATCTGGCTGTTGAGCACCGGTTCGGTGCCCGACTCGAACCCGAAGAACGGGTCCCACACCCAGTCGATGTAGCCGAGCTGGAAGGCGGCGATGTAACGGGAGACGAGGAGCCCGACGAAGCCGAGGGCGATGAGGACCGAGCGCTGGGTCCAGCTCGACGGGTTGTAGGACCATCCCGGGGGCTGGGGCGGGCCCATCTGCATGTAGGCCGCCATGTTGGGCATGCCCGGGATGAGGATGGTCAGGGCGATGACCAGCAGGCCGACGACGGAGTCGTTGTAGAACCCCGACGCCACCGGAGACCAGAACACGACGGGCGCGAACACGAGCCAGATCCCGACGAAGCAGGCCGCCCACCAGCTCACCGGCCGGTCCGGGCGCAGCGCCCGCCAGCCCAGCACGATCAGGGCCAGACCGCTGACGACGTCGGACCACACCATCAACCAGGCCCGCAGCGAGTCGTGGGTGTCGCCGGAGAACCACGCCCCCCGTCCGCCGCTCGGCACCGTCCAGAGTCCCTCGTTGAGGTACCCGAACGTGACCGGCGCCAGCAGCGTCCAGACCCCGAGCAGGATCAGCGTCCACGGGATCCACAGGGTGTGACGGTGATGGACCTCCAGCACCTCCCGGGTGGTCGGCTGCTGATCGTCGTCGCCGTTGCCGTCACCGCTGGCGAGGTCGTCGTCGAGCTCCCGCAGGCTCATGGGCCGGGTCACGCCTCGGGTCCGCATCGTCGCCACCTCCTCTGTGAGACGACCCTGACACCCGTACGAGTGTGCGGGTAAGTTATCTGCCGCCGTGACCGACCACGACCACCCCGTCGACCCCGAGCGGGTCGGGGCCGTGCGGGCCGGGGGGCTGGGGGAGGTCGAGGCCCAGTCGGTCGGCTCGCTGCTGACGTTGCTGTCGGACCCGCTCCGGGCCCGCATCCTGGCTGCGCTGGACGTGGTCGAGGAGCTGTGCGTCGGCGACCTCGCCCTGGCCCTCGACGCCAGCGACGACTCCGTGTCCTACGCCCTCCGCATCCTGCGTACCGCCGGCCTCGTGAGCCGCCGTCGTGAGGGCCGCATGGCCTACTACCGGCTCACCCCGGGGACGGCCCGTGACGCCTTGTCGGCCACCCTCGACACCGCCCGGCGGCTTGCCGATCTCCACCCCGAGCACGGCAGCGTCGACGACCGCTGATCCGGTCCGCCCACGCCCCTGCGGCGGGCCTCCGTTCAGCTCTCGAGCGGGTCATGACCCCAGTTCATGAGCGAGTAGCGCCACCTCGTGTCGGACACGTCCCCGTCGGGACGCTGGGCCAGGTGCCGGTGCACGTACCCGGTCACCTTGCGCATCGCCTCGTGGTCGTCGTCGGTCAGCTCGTCGACATTCTTGTCCTGCAGCTCGAGGATCCACCGGCCGTACTCGTGGCCCGTCGACTCCCCCGTGTCGTCGTCGCCGACCGAGCGTGACTCCTCGGTCTCCAGCCAGTCCTCGAGCTCGGACGGGCTCATGTTGACCGCTTCCCGGAACTCCTTGCGGGTCTCCACCTGCTCGTCGCTCATGACCGCGGCCGTACCCGCCGGGGCGACGCGCCCACCCTCCGCTCCGGTGAGGCGATCAGGGGCCGAGGTCGACCCCCGGGCGCCGTCGCATCGGAGGGCTCACAGGCTGCTGGTGAAGCCCCTGAGAACGTCCTCGTCCGCTGCACGTCGTGGTGGTGGTCGACGATCGGCGAGAGGAGGAGCGGATCGTGAGCGTCGACGAGCCCGACGCCGGCTCAGGGAGGCGGGTACTGTCCGAGGCGCTGATGCGCTGCCAACGCTGTGATCGAGGGGACCGTGTGGCGGTCCGGCGGGCCAAGCCGGCCCAGCTTCATCACCGCGCTGCGGTCGTGCTCGACGTTCCGACGGAGGAGTGCCCGGCCTGTGGTGACGACTGGCTGCGCTGGCTGGTGGCCGGCCGCCTCGACGAGAACCTCGGCGAGATGCTCGAAGCGTTCGGGGCGCCGATGCTGCGCCCGCCGAGGCACACTCGGTGAGGCGCAGCCGAAAGCTATTCCTGGTGGCGGCTACGGTCGTCGCCCTTGTCGGAGCGCTAGGCGTCGTCGCCCTGATCATCGACGGAGATAGGCCCGAAGTCGTGGCTGGCGGTGACGGGGAATCTCGCTCTGACGTGCAGCAGCGGGTTGCGATCCCGGTTCAGCGTGCCACACCCACCTCGCAGGAGGCCACCGAGGCAACGATCGCTTTCGGCGACCACGTTGCCGTCATCACGGTCACCTTCGGCCCCCCACTCTCGGTGATCCGAGGTGCTTGCTGGGTCGGAGAGCGGTGGAACGGATCACAGTGGGTTGATCCGTTTCTTGCGACCGCGCACTCTATCGGTCGTGCGTTGGACCGCCCCAGAGCCGACCCTCCCACTGACCCGACGACATTCGGCTGCGAGGACATCGGGTACGAAGGCGAGGGTCCGCAGACGATCACTCTGCCCGCCGACTTCCTGATCGCCGACGCCAGGTACCGGTTTTGCGAACTTGGGGGTTCGAATGACGAGGATTGTTTCACCACAGACATACCCTGAGATTGTGGCGTCACTTCGTCGACACCACGGGTCGGATGAGGGGTTCCTCGAGATCAGCCACTCGGGTCGCTCGGTGACGACATGGCGGGCGAGGCCATCGTGGCGGCGACCGATGGCGTGGCGGAGCTTGGCACCGGGGCCTGGTAGCGGTGCTCGATGCTGGCCGACCACGTCCCGCTCCAGCCCTCGTGAGCGGTGCCCGGGGCGGGGATCGAACCCGCACGATCCCGTGGGATCCGAGGGGTTTAAGCCCTCTGCGTCTGCCTGTTCCGCCACCCGGGCCCGGTGTCAGCGTTGCGGGAAGGGGTCGTCCATGTCGTCGGCGACGGGGATCTCGAACGCGTTCAGGGTGAGGGAGACCAGGCAGTAGTAGCCGACGATCGTGACGAGCTCGATCGTGCCCTGCTCGCCGAGGGCGTCGAGCGCCGTGGCGTAGGTGTCGGGTCGAATCCGGTGATCCCCCAGGAGCTGGGCGGTCACGTCGTGGGCCAGCGCCTCGTCGCCGTGGAGGCCGGGTGGGTCCCCGGACCGCAGGCGATCGAGCGCCGCCTCGTCGACGCCGGCGGCCATTGCCAGGCGACGGTGGGCGGCGAACTCGAAGCTGGAACGGAAGTGCGCGCCGACCGTGCAGATGGCGACCTCCTTCACGTTCTCGGGGAGGTCGGTGGCGAAGCGGACGGCGGCGCCGAGCGCCTGAGCGGGACGGCCGACGTGGGGCTGGCGCACCCACACGCCGAAGGGGCCGGCGAGACCGATCCCGGCGCGACCCCGACCCGACTCGATCACCTCCAGCAGCGACCGCTGCTCGTCGTCGAGCTCGGCCCGGTCGAGGGAGCCCAGGCGTCCGGCCATCAGGCCAGCTCGGTGGCCGGCAGCCCCATCGACCCGCCCGACGACAGCTCGGCCAGGGCGGGCACGGGATCGGGGTCGGCGAACGTCGTGGCGTCGTGGAGGTCGGTCGGGCGCCCGGTCAGGTCGGTCACCCAGCACGACGCCTCCAGCGCGATGCCGTTGTTGTCGGTGAAGTAGACCGACCGGAAGATCCGGTGGTCGACCACCGCGGTGACCTCCGAACCAGCCGCCATGAGCCGCTTGCGCAGCAGCTCCAGGGCGTGCTCGTCGGGCACGTTGAACGACAGGTGGTCGAGCTGGATGTCGCGATCGGGCGGGGCGCCGGCGGGCTTGGCGAACGTGCCCATGTCGTTGATCTCGAAGAAGGCCACGGTGTTGCCGGGCGCGATCTCGAAGAAGTAGTGCCGCATCGGGCCCGCCATGAGCGTGCCCACCACCCGCATGCCGAGAACGCCGGCGTAGAAGCGGACCGTCCCGTCCATGTCCGGCGTGACCAGGGCGAGGTGGTTCACGCCCCGCCAGTCGGGCGCATCGGGGAGCTCGGACGGCACGGCCTGGTTCGACATGGCCGCAGGCTACCGGCCCGCCCGCGCCCGGGCCCGGGCCGGCGCACCGCCCGGGGTCAGCGGTCGCGCAGCTCCCGACGGAGGATCTTGCCTGCCGCCGACTTGGGGATCTCGTCGATGAACTCGACGACACGGACCTGCTTGTAGGAGGCCAGCTCGTCGGCCACGAAGGCCTGGAGGGCGGCGGCATCGACGTCGGTGCCGGGGGCGCGCACCACGAACGCTTTGGGGATCTCGCCCGCCTCGTCGTCGGGGACACCGATGACGGCCACGTCGGCGACGGCGGGGTGGGTGACGAGCAGGGCCTCCAGCTCGGCCGGGGGCACCTGGAAGCCCTTGAACTTGATGAGCTCCTTCACGCGATCGACGATGAACACGTGGCCGTCCTCGTCGACGCGGGCCACGTCGCCCGTGTGCAACCAGCCGTCGTCGTCGATGGTGGACGCCGTGGCCTGCGGGTTGTTCAGGTAGCCCGTCATCACCTGGGGACCCGCCACCAGCAGCTCGCCCTCCTCGCCGACGCCGAGATCATCGCCGGTGTCGGTGTCGACGATCCGGGTGCGGGTGCTGGCCACGGTCACCCCGCAGGATCCGGCCCGGGCCTGGCCCTCGACCGTCGAGTGGCTGACCGGGCTCAGCTCGGTCATGCCGTAGCCCTGGACCACCTCGCAACCGAGCCGCTCGGCGGCGGCGGCGGCCAGCTCGGCGCCGAGGGGTGCCGCCCCCGAGAAGACCTGCTTGACGGAGGAGAAGTCGTACTGGTCGACGGCGGGGTGCTTGGCCAGGGCCAGCACGATGGGTGGCACGGCGAAGAACCGGGTGACCTTCCAGTCCTGGGTCAGCGACAGCGCCTGCTCCAGGTCGAAGCGGGGCATGGTGACGATCGTGCCCCCCTGGGCCAGCATGAAGTTCATCAGCACCTGCATGCCGTAGATGTGGAAGAACGGCAGCACCGCGAACGCCACCTCGTGGTCGGTGGTGCGGATCACCGACTCGGTCTGCACGATGTTGGCCACCAGGTTCCGGTGCGTGAGCATGACCCCCTTCGGCAGCCCGGTGGTGCCCGACGAGTACGGCAGCACCACCACGTGCTCACGGGGGTCGACCCCGACCTGGGTGATCGCCTCGCCCATCAGCTCGCTGATCGGCGTGCCGGCGCCCTCGTCGATGACGAACACCCCGTCGATGCCGACCTCCGCCGCCGCCTCGGTGGCCGTCGCGGCGAAGGCGCCGACGGTCACGACGATCGAGGCGCCGGCGTCGCGCAGCTGGAAGGCGACCTCGCGCGCCCCGTAGACCGGGTTGACCGTCGTCACCGTGCCCCCCGCCACGGCGGCCCCGTGGAAGACGACGGCGTACTCGGGGATGTTCGGGGCCATCAGCGCCAACGTGGACCCGGGGCCGAAGCCGCGCGCCGCCAGCCCGCCGGCCAGCTCGTGGATCTGCTCGTCGAGCTGGGCGTAGGTGATCGTCCGACCGGTGGGTCCGTCGACGAGCGCGACCCGCGCCGGGTCGTCGGTGGCGTGGCGGAGCGTCAACTCCGTGATGGTGACGTCGGGGATGGTGACGTCGGGCAGGGGGCTCTCGTGGACGATCACGCGGACTCCTCGAGGTGGGGGACCCCGGATGGTACGGCGCCCGGTACCCATCAGGCCGCCTCGGCCGCCGCCACGGCGACCGCCCACAGCTCGGCCCGGGCGTGCGACGCAGCCGGGCCGACCAGACGGTTGGCGGTGACGACCCCCTCGATCAGGTCGGCGGTGACGGCCTCGGTCGGTCGCCCCCTGACCCGGACCGCCACCACGCAGGACGACCCCCGCCGGTGCAGCGTGCGGTCGACACCCGGCAGCGACGGCGGGGAGCGGAACGACGGCGGATCGAGGCCGAGGCGGCGGCAGGTGTCGCCGAGCTGGCGGGCGGCCAGCGCGAACCGCAGCGACGGGGCCCGGTCGATCGGGACGGGCTGGCCGAGGTCGGGCCGAAGCGCAGCGGGCTCGGCGGCGGGGGGGATGGATGCGGCACGGTCGTCGGTCATGGTGCCGACCATCTTCCCAGGGGGGTGTGACAACCTCCGGGGGAGGCGGCGGGCGTGCGACGATGGCCGGGTGCCGGGGTCGTCGCTACGGGGTCAGCTGCTCGTCGCCGCCCCCGACCTGGCCGACCCCAACTTCCATCGGACGGTGGTGCTCCTGCTCGCCCACGGAGACGACGGCGCTCTGGGCGTCGTCCTGAACCGGCCCGGTGGCCTGCCCGTGACCGATCCGGTCCCGGCCTGGGCGCCCCTGGCCGCACCGCCGGCCATGGTGTTCGTCGGCGGGCCGGTGAGCCCGGACGTGGCCGTGGCCCTCGGCCGGGTCGGTGACCACGTGGGCGGCTCGGCCACCGACCTGATCGTCGACCGGGTCGGCGTCGTCGACCTCAACAGTGACGTCGATCGGGTCGAGGCCGACATCGAGACGATCCGCATCTTCGGCGGTCACGCCGGGTGGGGTCCCGGTCAGCTCGAGGCCGAGCTGGCCGAGCGGGCCTGGTTCGTGCTCCCGGCTGCGCCCGACGATCCGTTCTGCCCTGATCCCGGTGAGCAGTGGCGGGAGGTGCTGGGCCGCCAGACCGGGCCGCTGCGTCGGCTGCGGCACTTCCCCGACGACGTCCGATCGAACTGAACGAGCGAGAGCGCAGGAGGCGGTCATGGACGAGGTGAACCTGGGGTTGCTCATCCTGCGGGTGGTGTTCGGGCTCACGTTCGCCTCCCACGGATACGCCAAGGTGTTCCGGGGTGGGCGGCTGGACGGGACGGCCCGCTGGTTCGACTCGATGGGGATGCGGCCGGGCTGGCTGCACGCCCGTGCCGCCGCCTTCACCGAGATGGGCGCGGGGGTGCTGTTCGCCCTCGGCCTGCTCACCCCCTTCGCCGCCGCCGGCATGGTCGGCGTGATGGTGGTGGCGGGCTGGACCGTGCACCGTCGCAACGGCTTCTTCATCGTCGGCGAGGGGTGGGAGTACACCTTCATCCTCGCCGCGCTGGCCGTCGGGGTGGCCACCACCGGTCCGGGGCAGTGGAGCGTGGACGAGGCGCTGGGGATCGCCGACGCCCTCGACGGCGTCGTCGGGCTCCTGATCGCCGCCGGGGTCGGGCTGCTCGCCGGTGCCGTGCAGGTCGGCATCTTCTACCGACCGCCGGCGGAGTCGGCCTCGCCGTAGCGGGCGGCGGGCCTCAGCCGGCGGGAACGAGGCGCTGCACCTCGCCCCCGATGCCGGCCACCCACACCTCCCCGTCGCCGTCCTCCCCGAACGAGGTCAGGCCCTCGACGTCGACGCCGAGCTCGACCCGTTCCCGATCACCGGGGCCGAGCGCCCACACCGTGCCGGACCCGAAGTCGCCGAACAGGTAGCTGCCCGCCAGGGCCGGCACGGCCGTGCCCCGGTAGACGAGCCCGCCCGTCACCGAGGTGCCGTCGTCGCGCCCGTAGGTATGGATCGGCCCGAGGTGGTCGTCTACCTCGCACCCGGCGAAAACACGGTCGCCCTCGAAGCAGTCCCAGCCGAGGTTCAGCCCCGACACGCCCGCCGGTACGACGTCGATCTCCTCGAGGTCGTTCTGGCCCACGTCGCCGATCCACAGGTCACCGGTGGCCGGGTCGAAGGCGAACTTCCAGGGGTTTCGCAGCCCCCACAGGTAGACCTCGGGGGCGCCGCCGCCGTCCGCGAAGGGGTTGTCGACGGGAACGTCGTAGCCGCCCTCGGGCCGGGGGTCGATGCGCAGGATCGTGCCGAGGAGGGTGTCAGGGTCCTGCCCGTTGCCCTCGGGGTCACCGGCCGAGCCGCCGTCGCCCAGGCCGAGGTACAGCAACCCGTCGGGACCGACGGCGAGGTTGCCGCCGTTGTGGTTGGCGAAGGGCTGGGCCACCGAGAGCACGTCGACCCGCTCACCGGGATCGAGCGGCAGGTCGCCCAGCTCCCAGCTCGTCACCCGGCTGGTGCCGTCGACATCGGTCCACGACGCGTACAGGCGGGCGCCGTCGGGCGAGACGGCCGACCCCAGCAGGCCCCGCTCGCTCTCGGTGCTGACCAGGCCGCTCAGGTCGACCACCAGCTCGGGCTCGCCATCGTCGGCGCCCACGGCCCAGAGGCGGCCGGTCTTCTCGGCCACCAGCATGGCGCTGCGCTCCTCCCACCAGGTCAGGTCGGTGGGCTGCTCGAACGAGCCGACCGGGGCGAGCGCGACCTCGGCCCCGGCCGGGTCGCCCGTGGCCGGTGGCGGAGGGACAGCCGCCGTTGCCCCCGGCTCGTCCCGGGCGGTGACCGTGGGAGTCGGCGCGACGGCGGACGTCGGGGCGGCTCCGGTCGATTCGGCGGCGGTCGCGGTCGGGGCGGGCGCGGTGGCGGCGGGATCGTCGTCGTCACCACAGGCGGCCAGGGCCACCAGCGCGAACGCGGCGAGGAGGAGGCGGGGGGGTCTCATCCCGCACCAGTGTGTCCGGCCCCGGGCCCGCCCCGGCGGCGCCCCCGACGGGGTCCGGAACCGGCCCGCCGATACCCTCCGCTCACCATGACGACGGCCCGGACGGCTCCCGCCGACCCGACGACACGGCTGCCCCTCTCCGACGGGATGATCCGCTTCGCCCGTTACTGCGGCGTGTCGGTCGTCAACGTCGTCGTCACCACCGCACTCCTCGTCGTCGGGATCACCGTGTTCGGGCTCAGCGGCGGGGTGGCGAACGCCGTGGCCGTGACCCTGGCCGCGCTACCCGCCTACGTCCTCTACCGGCGGTGGGTGTGGGAGAAGCGGGGCGAGAACCACCTGTGGAAGGAGGTGGTGCCGTTCTGGACCTACGCCGTCCTCGGTCTCGTCGTCTCCACCGCCGTGGTGGCCTGGGCCGACCGGGTGTGGGGCGGCAGCCTCGCCCCCGCCGTCGCCAACCTGGTGGCGTTCTGCGTGCTGTGGGTGGCCAAGTTCTTCGTGCTCGACCGCCTGCTGTTCGGACGGGTCCGCCCCCTCACGGGTGGATGAGCACCTGCTGCGGGTGGCCCGGGCCACCCGTGGCTTCATGCCCGACGACGAGGGGCGGGCGCTGCACGACGCCGTGCTCCGCCTGCCCCCTGCCGTGGCGGGCCCGGTGGTGGAGATCGGCTCCTACTGCGGCCGCTCCACCGTGTGGCTGGGTGCTGCCGCACGGGCCGCCGGTCGGACCGTGTTCACCGTCGACCACCACCGTGGGTCGGAGGAGATGCAGGCCGGCTGGGAGCACCACCACGCCGACCTGGTCGGCGCCGACGGCCGGATGGACTCCCTCCCCGAGCTCCGCCGCACCCTGGCGGGCGCCGGGCTGGAGGACCTGGTGGTGGCCGTGGTCGGCGCGTCGGCCACGGTGGCGGCCCACTGGTCCACCCCGGTGGCTCTCCTGTTCGTCGACGGCGGCCACGGTACCGAGCCGGCCCACGCCGACTACGACGGGTGGGTTCCCGCCATCGCGCCGGGTGGGAGCCTGGCCCTCCACGACGTGTTCCCCGATCCCGCCGACGGGGGCCGCCCGCCCTACGAGCTGTACCAGCGGGCGCTCCGGGACGGGTTCGAGGAGGTGGCCGCCTGCGGCAGCCTGCGCGTGCTCCGCCGACCGGGCCGGGTGGAGGCACCTCGCCCTCGCGTCCGGCCATGATCTTCGACCACCGGACCTACCCTCTCCGGCCCGGCGCCATGGGGTCGTACCTCGCCCTCTACGAGGAGCACGGGCTCGGACCGTAGATCCGCCACCTCGGCCAGCAGACGTCGATCCTCGTGCCGGCGCCGTTCTTCCGGCTGCCGGACCGCTGAGCCCCGTCTACCGGGATGCGGTGGGGTCGGCGCCCAGGTCGACCAGCGCCGGGACCACGGCGTCGTCGGTCAGGATGCCGGCGGCGGGTGTGGCCCGGCTGAGGGCGTCGGCGGCGAGGACGACGGCGGCGGCCGTGTACGTGGTGCACTCGCCGTCCGGGAAGGACACCAGCTCGGGGTGCACGAGTCCGGTCAGGTAGGCGCCGTCGGGGCGACGGTGAGGTGCGACCCAGCGCAACAGCTCGACGGCCTCCTCTCGCAGACCGACGGCGACGTGGGCCAGGGCGCACTCGGCCGTCTCGGCGGCGGTCACCCAGGGACGGTCGGCCACGCAGCGCACGCCCCGGCCCTCCATCACGAAGTCGGGGCGCCGGGCGGCCAGCCGGGCCCGTCCCTCCTCGCCCCGGACCCCGCCGGCGAGCACCGGGTAGTACCAGTCCATGGCCCAGCGGTCCTTGGGCTCGAAGGCGTCCGGCTCGCGGGCGATGACCCGGGCCAACCGGGCGGCGGCCCGCTCCCAGTCGGGCCGCTCGTCGCCCAGCGCCCCCACCACGGCGATCCCGCACCGGAGGGAGTGCAGGATGGACGAGGATCCGGTCAGCAGCGCGAACGACCAGGGCGTGCCGTCCCGGTGGCGGGCCCAGATGATCTCGCCCCGGGGCTTCTGGAGGCCGAGGACGAAGTCGAGGGCCCGCTCGATTACCGGACGGTACGTCTCGAGGAAGGACCGGTCGCCGGTGAGGAGGTGGTGGTGCCACACGCCGGTGGCGACGTAGGCGCAGACGTTGGTGTCGATCTTGGGGTCCTCGACGCCGTCGGCCACGTAGTAGTGGTGCCACCAGCCGTCGGCGTGCTGGTGGCGGCGTAGCCAGTCGTAGGCGGCCAGGGCGGCCTCCCCGTGGCCGGCGGCGTCGAGGGCCATGGCCGCCTCGACGTGGTTCCAGGCGTCGGCGTGGCCGCCGGGGGCCCAGAGGATGAGCCCGCCGTCGAGCTGGCAGTCGAGGATCGAGCCCGCCGTGGCCTCGACCTCGTGCCGGTCGAACACCCCCGGCACGGTGAGCTCAGGCCGCATCTGCGACCCCCGGCCGGGCGGCGTAGAGCACCAGGCTCTTGCCGATGACGGGGGCGAGGACCCGCTCGGCCAGCCGGGTGGCGGCGGGGCGGGCCACGATGTCCCACTCCAGCAGCCGCCGGAAGGGGCGCACCAGCGGGTGGTCGGCCTCGGTCGGTCCGACGGCGCAGCGCAGCCACCAGTACGGCGAGTGCAGCCCGTGGACCCGGTCGGCGCCGGTCACGTCGAGCCCGACCCGGCCGAGCAGCGTGGCCAGCTCGGCGCGGGTGTAGATGCGGACGTGGCCGCCGGCGACGGCCGGGGCGTGGTAGTCGTCCGACAGGGCCCAGCAGATGCGCTCGGGCAGGAACGACGGGACGGTGACGGCGATGGTCCCACCCGGGCGCAGCACCCGCACCAGCTCGGCGGCGGCGGCCAGGTCGTGGTCGACGTGCTCGAGCACCTCCGACGCGATGACCCGGTCGAAGTGGGCGTCGGCGAACGGCAGGGCCACGGCGTCGGCCCGCACCAGCTCGACGGCGCCGCCCGCCCCGGCGTCGGCCATGGCGTCGGCCGTCGCCCGCACGGCGGCCAGCTCGGCCGGGTCGACGTCGACGGCGGTGACGAGCGCGCCCCGTCGCAGCGCCTCGAAGGCGTGGCGTCCGGCTCCGGCGCCGAGGTCGAGCACGCGCTCACCGGCCCGCACCCCCAGGCGCTCGTAGTCGACCGTCAGCACGGTGTCGCGGTGTCGGCCAGCAGCGCCCGGTAGTGGCCCACGGTGCGCTCGGCGGTGGCCCGCCACGAGTAGTTCCCGACGACCCGGCGTCGTCCCGCGGCCCCGATACGGCGGCCGAGGGTCGGATCGTCGAGCAGCTCCCGGAGCCGCCGGGCGATGGCCTCGGCGTCACCGGCCGGAACGTGCAGCGCGCTGATCCCGTCGGGACCGACGACCTCGGGCAGCGCCCCCCCGGTGGAGGCGACGAGCGGCGTACCGCAGGCCATGGCCTCGATGGCCGGCAGGGAGAACCCCTCGTACAGCGACGGGACCACGGCCGCCTGGGCCTCGGCGTACAGCTCGACGATGCGATCGTCGGTCACCCCCGTCACGAACGACACGTGCTCGGACAGGCCGAGGGTGGCGATCAGGGCACGGGTGGCGCTGTCGTCCTTCGGCGCCCCGATGACGACGAGGTGGGCGTCGGGGTGGTCGGTGCGGACCTTGGCCACCGCCTCCAGGAGGAAGCGCAGACCCTTCATGGCGACGTCGGCGCTCGCCGTCGTCATGATCCGCCCCGGGACGGGGGTGACCTCGGGACGGGGTCGGAACTGCTCCGGGTCGACGCCGACGTGGACGACGTGCAGGAGGTCCCGGCGGACGCCGTGGGTGGCGACGACGTCGTCGAGGCTCGACGCCGACACGGTGATGATGCGGGACAGGCGGCGGGCCACGCGACCCTGCATGGCGACGAAGCCGTAGAAGCGCCGCTTCGTGAACCGCTTCCACCTCGTCGGGGCGTGGGCCGTCTCCAGCCGTCGGTCGATGGTGATCGGGTGGTGGATGGTGCCGAGCACGGGGGCGACCCGCCGCTGGATGCCGAGCAGGCCGTAGCCGAGGCACTGGTTGTCGTGGACGAGGTCGAACGCGGCGGGTCGGCGGCTCAGCTCCCGGTACGCCCGCACGCTGAAGGCGAGGGGTTCCGCGAACGTGGCCGTGGCGGTGACGGCGTACTCCAGCACGTGGGTCCAGTCCGCGAACTCACGGAGCCGGGGGATGCGGAACGGGTCGGGTGAGCGGTACAGATCCAGGCTGGGCAGCCGGGTGAGGCGGACGCGGGCGTCGAGCTCCGGGTAGGGCTGGCCCGACAGCACCTCGACGTCGTGGCCCAGCTCGACGAGCTCCCGGCTCAGGTGGCGGACGTAGATGCCCTGCCCGCCGACGTAGGGGTGGCCGCGGTAGGTCAGCAGCGCGATCCGCAGGGGACGTTCGGTCATCGGGGCTCCGGGCCGGGTCAGGGTGGGCGCAGGGTAGCGGTCGCCGTCGACGTCCCCCGTTCCGGGCGTCCCCCGGCGTGGGGTGGCTGTGGTCCTCGCCGACCCCGGGAGATGATGGAGTGGCGGGGTGCGAGCACTGGTGCAACGGGTGACACGGGCCCGGGTGACCGTCGACGACGAGACCGTCGGCGAGATCGGGCCGGGCCTGTGCGTCCTGGTCGGCGTCACCCACGAGGACGGCGCCGAGCACGCCGATCGCCTGGCCCACAAGGTCTGGCACCTACGCGTCTTCGGAGGCGACGAGCGAGCGGGGGGTGGGGCAGGCGCCGGTGGCCCGGAGCGGTCGGTGGCCGAGGCGGGGGGTCGGATTCTCGTCGTGTCCCAGTTCACGCTGTACGGCGACACCAGCCGGGGCCGACGTCCGTCGTGGATGGCGTCGGCCCGGCCCGATCAGGCCGAGCCGCTGATCGAGCGGTTCGCCACCGCCCTGGTCGAGCGGGGGGCGACGGTGGCCACGGGCCGGTTCCGCGCCCACATGGTCGTGGAGCTGGCCAACGACGGGCCAGTCACCCTCCTGGTCGAGGTGTGAGTCGACGGCGGCGCCGCTCCCACCACCACGCCCCGGCCAGCGACACCGCCGCCGCCCACAGCAGCGGGACCCGCCCCACCCGGGTGGCATAGGTGTCGCCCCGGCGCAGCTCGACGGTGCCCTGCACGACGGTGGCCTCCCGTAGCCCGGTGCGCTCGTGGACACGGCCCTCCTCGTCGACCACCGCGCTGTAGCCGGTGGGGGCGGCCTGGACCAGCCACCGCCCGTTCTCCACCGCCCGCAGCCGGCTCGACGCCAGGGTCTGCTCGGGGATGATGGTGTTCGTGTAGGACGACGCGTTGGTCGGCCCGAGCAGCAGGACAGCGCCCTCCTGCACCCCGGAGCGGGCCCGGCGGGGGAAGAACAGCTCGAAGCTGATGGGGGCGGCGAACCGACCGAGGGGGGTGTCGAGCGAGGTGGGGTCGGGGCCGACGAGCGCGTCGCGGGGTACGAACGACAGGTCGGCGAACCGGTCGACGAACGAACGGAACGGGACGTACTCACCGAACGGCACCCGGTTCCGCTTGTCGTACCGGTCCCCGATGCGACCGTCGGAGGTGACGACCACGGCGGCGTTGCGGAAGGTGTCGGTCAGGCTCTCGACCGCCCCCACCACCAGCACGGCGTCGAGCGAGCGGGCCACGGCCGCCAGCTCGTCGGCCTCGGGCGACCCGACCAGGCTGCCCCGGACGCCGACCACGTCCTCGGGCCAGAGGACCAGGTCCACGGGGGTGCTGACCCCGGCGGTGGCGGCCAGGTGCCGCTCGAACACGATCCCCTCGGCGGTGTCACGGGCCCGGGTGCCGAGTGGCCCGCCGCCCTGCACGGCCGCCACCTCGAGCGTGTCCACCTCGTGGCCGCGGGGGGCGAGGTGACCGGCGGCCACGACGGCGGCGGCGGTCAGTACCAGCCCGGCGGCGGCCCTCCGGTCGGCGGCGGTGGCGCGCGCCAGGGCTGCGCCCAGCAGCGCCACGACGGACACGACGGTCAGGGCGGTGGCCAGACGGGCGGTGTCGATCAGGGGACCGCCGACCTGACCGAGCGCGAGGTTGGAGACGGGCACACCCCCGAACGGCACCGACCAGCGGACGGCCTCGGCGAGCACCAGGACGGCCGGGAACCCGACGGCGGCCGACCGGCCCGGCGGCGTCAGGCCCACGATCGCGGCCATGAGCAGGGCCTCGCCGAGCACGACGATCGCGTACCCCCCGGCATGCAGGTCGACCACCCACCACATCGACACGGCGTAGAGCACCACGAACGCCAGCAAGGCGGCGGCGAAGCGGGTCCTGGCCCGGCGCCCGACCAACGCGACGGCCAGGGCGCCGGCGCCGAGCGGACCGAGCGGCCACCACCCCCACGGCGGCAGAGACAGCGCCATCGCCGCGCCCGCCACCACCGCGAGGACACCCGTCGTCCGGCGGGTCCGCGGTCGCCGTCCCGTGACACCCGCCGGGGCGGAGGCGGTCGCGTCGGCCACGGACATGGCCGACGAGCGTCGCACACCGGTCCGGACCACCGGTGGTCGCGCCCCCTCCGCAACCGTCGGTCAACGGGCGCTCAAGTGACCGCGGCGGGCGCCGATGGGATCACGGTCGCCGCCGTGGGCGGCGCAGCGCGGGTGGTCTGCGGCGGGCGGCCGATCCGTTCCCGCGGACCCCCGCCCCGTCACCGGCAACCGGAGAGGTCCCGTCGTGTCGTCCACCGTGAGGAAGTCGGCGTTCGCCCTGGCCGCCGTGGTCGTGCTGTCCGGCGGCGTGGCGGTGACCGAGGCCGAAGCGGTGGCCCGACCCGTCGAGCGGCGCGGCACCCTGGCCGTGTCGTTCGGTGCCACCAGGGTGATGGTGCCTCGTTGGCGCTCCGACGTCGGCCGCCCGTTCTCGGACACCCGGGGCTTCGGCTGGGTCGACGACCGCGGCCAGCCGGTCGACGCCCGGGAGCGGACCATGGACCGCGACTCCCCGGTCGACGAGCGACTGGCCGGGATGGCCCACCTGACCCGCCGCTGGTATCAGGAGGGTGGGAGGTGGAGGAGCGAGATCGCCCCCCTCAGGTGGGAGGCCGCCGTGCCCGACGGCGACTACCGGGTGGCCGTGGTGGTGGGCGACGCCACCCACCCCAACGCCGTGCACCAGGTGCGGGTGGAGGGCCGGGTCGTGCTGCCCGCCACGGAGACGTCGGAGTCCCGGCCGTTCCTCCGGGTCGACACGACCGTGCGGGTCGACGACGGTCGCCTGACGGTCGACGCCGGCGACGGTCGCCTCGGCGACAACACCAAGCTGACCCAGCTCGTCCTGGCCCGGGTGGGGACACCGCTGCCGGCACCGGCCGGCCCGGGCGGCACGCCGCCCCCGGCGGTGCAGCCTCCGGCGAGCTCCCCGCCCCCGCCGACGACGGTGCCCCCCCCGCCCCCGCCGACGACGGTGCCACCTCCGCCCCCGCCGGCGACGACCCCTCCGCCCTCCCGGGTGCGGGGTGACGCCGACCTGGCCACGGCGGAGCGGCGCCTGGTGGACCGGCCCGACGTGCTGTGGATGGGCACGTTCGACCGACCCGGGGACTGGTGGGCCAACTACGGGGTGTCGGGCACGTTCGGTCCCGCCGACGCCGGCGGCACCCTCCACGGGCGCCGCATGCGCCCCGCCGCCGGCCCGTCGGGCTCGGCCGGCAAGAGCCTCCAGATCGACTTCAACCCCGACCGCCAGGCCGCCCACACCGACTCCGCCAAGTTCGGGGCCCGCTACCACCAGACCTTCGACCGCATGGGCATGCCCGTCGAGCACGACGACGAGCTCTACTTCCGGTACCGGGTGTTCGTGCCCGCCGACTTCGGCTGTGACACCGTCGGCGGCAAGCTCCCCGGCCTGGCCGGCAACCCCCACGCCTCCGATCACCCCGGCTCGGGGTCGGGGGGCGGTGACTACTGGGAGTGGGCCTGGTCGGGTCGGCTCATGTGGCGCTCCAACTGCGCCGTGGCCGGCTACTTCTACGTGGCCCAGGCCGGCAGCGAGAAGATCGGTGACGGGCGGCTCTCCAACGGCCGCTACGTCGGCATCGACCCCTACTTCCGCCACGCCGACGGGTCCCTCAACAAGCTCCGCAAGGGCGAGTGGAACACCGTCGAGATCCACTACCGGATGAACACCCCGGGCCGCCACGACGGGCGCATCACGGCCTGGCTCAACGGCATCGAGTCCATCGACCTGCCCGTCACCTTCTACGGCCCCAAGCACCAGAGGTCGGGCTGGGGCATCAACGTCGTGCGCATGGACGCCTTCTACGGCGGCGCCGCCGGCGTCGACCGCCACACCCGGCTCTGGTTCGACGACGTCGTCATCGCCGAGAAGCCCATCGGCGCCCGCATCGACTGACCGGTCGGTGGGTCAGGTCGGCGCCTCGTCGAGGACCAGGTGGACGACGTAGCGGAACCGGGCCGAGCCGGGGGGATGGCAGGCGAACAGGGTGGCCGTGCGGGCCGCCGTCTGGTCGACGATGTGGACGCCGTCGGGGGTGACGACCTCGGCGTCGGTGACCCGGTACACCGAGCGGACCCCGTCCACCTCGAAGATGACCTCGTCGCCGGCTGTCAGCTCGTGGATGCGGCGGAAGGGTCCGCCGTGGGTGACCCGGTGCCCGGCCACCACGACGTTGCCGATCTCACCGGGCAGGGCCGTGCCGGGCCAGTGCGACGGGCCCCGGTCGATGTTGTGCAGTGAGATCCCCTGGTGCAGGTCCTCGCTGACACCGAGCGCCGGGATGTCGATCCGGCCCAGGTCGATCAGCTCCTCGGGGAAGTAGGCCTCGGTCGGGGCGGGCGCCGGCACCGGGAGCGCCGGGCCGGGCGACGCGGCCCGGGCGAGGCTGGCGACGGGGTCGTCGGGAACCGGGGCCTCCGACGGGGGTGGCGGGGCGGCGGTGCCCGTGGCCGGCGCCAGCGTCGTCGGGGGGACCGAGGTGGGCGGGACGGCAGGGGCCGAGGTGGTGGGAGGCGCCGTGGTGGGAGGCGCCGTGGTGGGAGGCGCCGTGGTGGGAGGCGCCGTGGTGGGAGGCGTGGCCGACGTCGAGGGCGCCGGCGGGGTCGGTCTCGTCCCCGGCGCCGTGCTGGTGGGCGGCACCACCACGATCGGGCGGTCCGGCGCAGGGCGCCGACCCAGCTCGCTGACGAGCGACGCCTCCGGTCCGGCGTCGGCGGAACGGTCGGACCACCGGGCCGCGCCCAGCCCCGACGCAGCCAGCACCAGGCCGGCCGCGATGGCGCCGGCCCGGGCGCCCCACCGTCCCTCCATCGCCCCGGTGTAGCAGCCCGCCAACCGGGGCGGCCATCGGGTGCGGGTCAGGCCAGGTGCCGCAGTACGGCCCGGGCGGCCCGCTCGCCCTGGTCGACACAGGCCGGCACGCCCACCCCCTCGTAGCTGGCGCCCGCCACGAACAGGCCGGGACGGGACTCGGTCAGCGCGGCCCGCAGGCCCCGGAGCCGATCGAGATGGCCCGGCCGGTACTGCGGGAACGAGTCGACCCACCGGCTGATCCGCACCGTGCGAGGTCCGTCGGTCAGCCCGAGCCAGGGCGTCAGGTCGGCCACCACCACGTCGACCAGCTCGTCGTCGGGCAGGGCCGGGGTGACCTGGTCGCCGTCGCGGCCCACCGACACCCGGAGGAGGACACCGTCGTCGGGAGCCCAGTGGGGCCACTTGGACGACCCGAACGAGCAGGCCGTCACCCCGGCCCCCTCGGCCGGGGGGACGAGGAAGCCGGACCCGCCGAGGGGGTGGCCGACGGCGGCCCGGTCGAACACCAGGGTCAGCAGCGACACCGACACCGTCGGCACGGCCCCGAGCGCAGCGGTCACCCGGGGGTCGGCGTCAGGGGCGAGCAGCCCCAGCGAGACCGGTGCCGGCGTGGCCAGGACCACGGCGTCGGCGACGAGGGTGCCCTGGGTCGTGGTGACCCGCCCGGGCACCACCGTCTCGGCCGCCACCCCCGCCCGTACGTCGACCCCGGCGGCGACGACACGGTCGGCCACCACGCCGACGAGGTGCCCGATCCCCTCCGGCAGGGTGGCGAACACGGGGTGACCGCGCCGGCCACCCCCGGCCGCCAGCAACCGGCGGGCGCCGGCGATCAGGCTGGGGTCACCGGCCGCGACGGCGATCTGGGGCGTCACGGCCCGCACCGACATCCGGTCGGGATCCCCGGCGTTGATGCCGCCCACCAGCGGTCCCACCAGCCGCTCGGCGACCTCGTCACCGAGCCGCCGCCGGATCAGCGCGCCCACGGCCGGATCGTCGTCGGGCGGGAGCGGGTCGGATCGCTCCAGGTCCAGGACGGCCCGCTCGACCCCGGCGTCCGATACGACCCCGGAGCGGCGGAGGGCGTCGAGGTCGGTCGGCACGCCGAGCAGGTGGCCGGCGGGAAAGGGGAGCAGCGCCCCGTCGCGCACGACGAGGGCCGACCGTGTGGCGGGGTGGACCAGCCGGTCGGCCAGGCCCAGCTCCCGGCACAGGTCGAGAGCCCACGGCACCCGCAGCAGGAACGCGTCGGCGGCCTCGTCGACGGCGATCCCCTCGACCGGGGAGGTGCGGATGCGTCCGCCGAGCCGGCGCTCGGACTCGACCAGGGTCACCGACGCCGGTGGGTCGGGCGCCGTGGCCAGGCGCCACGCCGCCACCAGCCCGGTGATGCCCCCACCCACGACGACCACCGAGCCCCTCACCGGGGCGGCCCGCTCACCCCGGTCGGGCGACGGGATGGGCGTGGACGACCTCCACCACCCGGGCCAGGGCCTCGGGGTCGGACTCGGGCAGCACGCCGTGACCGAGGTTGAAGATGTGGCGCTCGCCGCCGCCCCGCCGCAGCACGTCGCGGACGGCGTCCTCCAGCACGGGCAGGGGGGCGAGCACGAGGGCGGGGTCAAGATTGCCCTGGAGGGTGACGTCGGCGGGGACCCGGCGGCGGGCGTCGTCGAGGGGGACCCGCCAGTCGACCCCGATCACCTCGACGTCGGCGCCGGCCATGAGGCCGAGCAGCTCGCCCGTGCCCACCCCGAAGTGGGCCCGGGGGACCCCCAGGTCGGCCAGGCCGGCCAGGAGGCGACGGGCGTGGGGGAGGACGGCCCGCTCGTAGGTGGCCGGGTCGAGCACCCCGGCCCACGACTCGAAGACCTGTACGGCGGACGCGCCCGCCTCGACCTGGGTCCGCAGGAAGGCCAGGCCGAGGTCGACGAGGCGCCCGCACAGGTCGTCCCACAGCGCCGGCTCGCCATGCAGCATGGCCTTGGTGCGTCCGTGGGTGCGCGACGGCCGGCCCTCGATCAGGTAGCTGGCCAGGGTGAAGGGCCCGCCCGCGAACCCGATCAGCGGTACGTCGAGCTGGTCGGTCAGCGCCGACACGGTGGCGGTGACGTGGGCCACGTCGTCGGGTTCGAGGGGCCGCAGCCGGGCGAGGTCGGCGGCCCGGCGCACCGGCGGGTCGGTGACCGGACCGACCCCGGGCTCGATGTCGACTCCGGCGCCGATGGCGTCGAGCGGCGTCATGATGTCGGAGAACAGGACGGCGGCGTCGACGCCGTAGCGGCGCACGGGCTGCAGCGTGATCTCGACGGCGCGCTCCGGGTCGCGGATGGCGGCGAGGATCGAGCCCTCCCCCCGGACGGCGTGATACTCGGGCAGCGAGCGCCCGGCCTGGCGCTGGAACCACACCGGCACCACGTCGGCCCGCTCCCCCCGGGCGGTGCGCAGGTACGGGCTGTCGCGCAGACGATGGCTGGGGTGGTCGGCGGGCGGCACCGCTGCGAACGTACCGGTCGGTCAGGCCGGCGCCTCGACCCGGTGCGCCCGCAGCGCGGGCAGCCCGGCCTCGAGGATCAGCAGGAGGGCCGCCCCGCCCGCCACCACCAGCCCCAGCACCCCCAGTCCGTGGGCTCCGGCCAGCGCGGCCACGAGGAGGGGGAGCCCGGCCATCCCGACCGACGAGGCCGCCAGCTGCCAGCCCATGACGGTGGAGGTGCGGTCGGGTCCGGCCCGCTCGGGCGTGAGGGAGGCGAGCGCCGGGAACAGGGGGGCGAGGCCGGCCCCGACGAACGGCAGTGCCGGGGCGCCGAGGCCGGCCGGATCGGACCACAGCACCAGCGCACCGGCCAGCACCACCGCCGTGCCCGCCAGCAGGGTGCGGGCCGGGCGTACCCGGTGACCCACGGCCGAGCCCGCCAGCCGGACGAGGGTGAACGCCCCCCATGCGCTCGCCGCCCACAGGCCGGCCGCGCTGGGCGACCACCCCCGCTCGACCAGCAGCGACGGAGAGAATTGCAGGGCCGTGACCTCGAGGCCCACCACGAGGGCGAAGCCGACCAGCGACCGGACCACCAGCGAGCGGGACCGGACCGGCCCGTGGTCGGGGCGTTCGTCGTCGCCGCCGCCGTGGGCGTGACGCCTGCGGAGGCGGCCGTAGCGCAACCAGAGGGGCCCCTGGGCGACGGCGATCAGCACGAAGGCGACCCGCCACGACAGGCCGAGACCGAGGAGCGCCGCCACGACGAGCGGCGCCACGGTGGCCCCGAGCCCGAAGGCGGTGTGGACGCGGTGCATGGCCCGCAGGTCGCCGGTGCGGGCCACGACGGTGTTGAAGCCGGCGTCGATGATCGAACCGCCCGCGCCGATCAGCGCCAGGCCGGCGCCGACGACGACGACGGCCGGGGCGGCCGCCACGACGAGGGCGCCGACCACCGTCGCCCCCGACGCGATCCGCAACGACGGGCCGAGCCCGAGGCGGGCCACGATCGGACCGTGCAGAGCGGCGGTGATCAGGTAGGCGGCGGTGAGGACGGCGAGCGCCACGCCGAGGCGCTCGACGGGAGTGCCGAGATCGTCTGCGAGGGCCGGCCAGGTGGTGCCGATGGCGCCGTCGGGCAGCCCCAGCGCGACGAAGGCGGCGGCGGCCAGGCCCAGCCCCGGGCCGGTGCGGGGGCCGGGGTCCGGACTCTGGCGGTGCGTCACCGCCCGATCGAGAGGCGGGCCAGCCGGTCGCGGACGGCGGTCGGGACGAACGGGGTCACGGCGTCGAGCCAGCGGGCGTCGGGGCCGACCAGGGCGCGGGCCGGGGGCCGGGGCGCGTCGACGGCGCGGGCGATGACCCGGGCCACCTTGGCGGGGTCACCCATGGCCCACTCCACCTGTCGCATGCCCTGCTCCATGCGCTCGAAGGCGGCGCCGTAGCGGCCGTCGTCGTAGCGCTCGGCATCACGCTGGAGGTCGTCGAAGATGCCCGTGCGGAAGAACCCCGGCTCGACCAGGATCACGTGCACGCCGTCGTCGGCCAGCTCGGTGCGCAGCGCGTCGGACACCGCCTCCAGCCCGTGCTTGCTCGCCTGGTACCAGCCCGTCAGGGGCAGCGTGACCCGGCCGAGGATCGACGAGACCATGACCGTGCGCCCCCCGCCGGCCGCCCGCTGGTGGGGGAGAGCCAGCCGGGCCAGGCGCACGGGCGCCACCAGCATGGTCTCGATCAGGTGGCGGGCGTCGTCGTCGGGCACCAACTCGACCGGCGCGGTCATGCCGTAGCCGGCGTTGTTGACCACCACCGTGGGCGCGACCTCATCGACCACCTCGGCGCAGCGGTCGGCGTCGGTGACGTCGAGGAGCGACCAGGCCACCTCGACGCCGCGCTCGCGCGCCAGGGCCTGGAGCGGCTCGGCCTTGGCCTCGGAGCGGACGGTGCCGGTGACCCGGTGGCCCCGCCGGGCCAGCTCGACGGCGGTGGCGAGTCCGATCCCGGAGTTGGCTCCGGTGACGAGGACGGGTTGACGGTCGGGCATGGGCTTCTCCGGGAACGGGCTCCTCGGGGCACGGGCTTCCCCGGGCGGAGGCGGTCCTGCGTAGTCTGCCCCGGGGGTGTGACATCGACGCATCCCCGGTTGCGCCGGCCCGCGGGGTCGGCGACACTGCGTGGCCGTCATGAGACCGAAACGACCGTCCACGCCCGTTTCGCCACCTCACCGACCACGGAGGATGAGGGCGCCGGCGTCGCTGCGCTCCTGGCTCACGGGCCACCGCGTCGCCGACCTGCCCCCGCCCCGGTGGTCGGCGGGCCTCGTGGCCAAGTTCGCCCTCGACGAGGTGACCCTCCGGGCCGAGGTGGCCCGCAGCCGGGCCCGTCTCCCCGACCCCACCTTCAGGCGTCGGCTCCGCTCCGAGCTGGAGGACGCCCTCGACCACTTCGAGGCCGACGGCGTTCTGGCCGAGCCCCGCCGCTACCACCGCGACCCCCCGCCGCTGGTCGACCCCCAGGTGCGCGACCTGCGGGTGGGACGGGTCGGCTTCGAGCACGTCCGGTTCCCGAGCGGCTGGGAGCCGACCCCGGGCGAGCCCGGCGGGGATCGCTGGCGGTCGTACCGCCGCAACGCCACGGCCCACGCCTGGGTCCTGCGCCATCCGGGCCCACCCCGACCGTGGATCCTGTGCGTCAACGGCTACCGCACAGGCGAGCCGGCGGGCGATCTGTGGGCCTTCCGGGCCGACCACCTGCACCGCCACCTCGGGCTGAACGTGGCCGTGGCCGTCCAGCCGCTGCACGGGCCCCGGCGCCAGGGCCGCAGCGGCGACCGGGTGATGTTCGCCGGTGCCATGAACACCATCCACACCGCCGCCCAGTCGGCGTGGGACGTCCGCCGCCTCCTGTCGTGGATCCGCGAGATCGAGCGGGCCCCCCGGGTGGGCGTGATGGGCCTCTCCCTCGGCGGGTTCGTGACCGCCCTGGTGGCCTGCCTCGACCCCGACCTCGACCTCGTCATGGCGGGCATCCCCGAGGCCGACCTGGTGCGGGGGATGCGACGCAACGTCGAGGCCCTCCTGCCGCCCCACTACGAGCAGTGGGGCCTGTCGTGGCTGCCCTTCGAGCGGGTCCACCGGGTCGTGTCGCCCCTGGCCATGGACGCCGTGGTGGCCCCGGAGGCCCGGTTCATCTTCGCCGGGCTCGTCGACCGCTGGGTGCGGCCCGGCAACGTGCACGCGCTGTGGGAGCACTGGGACCGTCCCGCTGTCTGCTGGTACCAGGGCGGGCACCTGTCCTTCCCGATGGAACCCTCCGTCCACCGGTTCGTCGACGACGCGTTGCGGTCCCGCCTCATGGCCTGATCAGGGCCCGTCCGGCCCCGTCGGCGCAGGTCGGAGCGGATAACGTGGACCGGTCACGGTGTGGACACGGGTGAGCGGAGACGTGAGCGCAGACGGACCCGGAGGGGCGAGCGGAGACGTGAGCGCAGACCACCCGTCGGAGCTCGAACGGGAGCAGCGCCACGTCGACCGGGCCTACGCCGCGCTCGACGGCGCCCGGGAGCGTGCGTTCAACCTGCGGTCGATGGTCGAGGTCGGCCAGGGGGGCACCACCCAGGCCCGGGTCGAGGCCGAGGTGATCGAGGACACGATCCGCGACCGGCTGGGCCAGCTCGAGCTGGGCGAGCACGCGCTGGTCTTCGGTCGCATCGACACCGAGGGAGACGACGCCTTCCACATCGGTCGGGTGGCGGTCTCCGACGAGGACGACGAACCGCTCGTGGTCGACTGGCGGGCTCCGGTGGCCGAGCCCTTCTACCGGGCCACCGGCCGGCGACCGATGGGGCTGCGCCGCCGCCGTCACTTCGTCGTGCGCGGCCCCCGCCTCCTCGGACTGGAGGACGAGCTGTTCGGCGACGCCACGACCGACGGGCGCCTGCGGGGTGAGGGGGCGCTGCTCGACGCGCTGGAGCAGAACCGTACGGGCCGCCTCGGCGACATCGTGGGCACCATCCAGGCCGAGCAGGACGACATCATCCGCGACCCTCTGCCCGGCATCGTGGTCGTGCAGGGCGGGCCGGGCACGGGCAAGACCGTCGTGGCGCTGCACCGGGCCGCCTACCTCCTCTACACCCACCGCTTCCCGCTGGAGGGACAGGGGGTGCTGGTGGTGGGACCCAACCGGCTGTTCCTCCGCTACATCGAACGGGTCCTGCCGTCGCTCGGGGAGGCGGGCGCCGAGCTGGCCGTGCTGGCCGACCTCGTGGCCGACCACGTGCCCGCCGGGCTGGCGCCGACCGTCGACCCGGCCGCGACCGCCCGGATCAAGGGCGACCTGCGCATGGTCCGGATCCTGGAGCGGGCCCGCCGCGACCGCGAGCGGCCGCTGCGAGAGCCCCTCGTCGTGGCCTTCGGCGTTCAGCGGCTGCGCCTCGGCGTCGAACGGTCGGCCGAGATCGTGGCCGAGGCCCGCCGCCGCGCCCGGACCCACAACCAGGGACGTGCCCTCGTCGAGGACGCCGTCCTCGCCGCCCTCGCCGCCAGCGCCCGGCGGGGGGAGGTGGAGGTCCACGTCCTGCGGCGGCGGCTGCGCCGGTCCCCCGAGCTGCGGGCCGCCCTCGAGTGGATGTGGCCCGTGCTCACACCGGGCCAGTTCCTCCACGACCTGTTCGGATCCCAGGCCCTGGTCCGCTCGGCCGGACGGGGTGCCCTGGCGCCCGACGAGGCGGCCGCCCTGGTGCGGTCCCGGTCGGCCGCGGCGGAGCAGGTGGCCTGGACCGAGGCCGACCTCCCGCTGCTCGACGAGGCCCACCGGCTGCTCGGCCCCCGTCCCGGTCAGCGGCCCGAGGAGGCCGAGGTCCGCACCTACGGTCACCTCGTCATCGACGAGGCCCAGGACCTCTCACCCATGGCGTTGCGGATGCTCGGCCGGCGCTCCCTCAACGGCTCCATGACCGTCGTGGGCGACATCGCCCAGGCCACCTCGGCCGGTGCCACGACGTCCTGGGACGAGGTGATCCACCTGCTCGGGCCCCGCTCGGGAGCCCGTCGTCGTGAGCTGACCCTCGGCTACCGCATCCCCGGTCCGATCATGGCGCTGGCCGCCCGGGTCCTCGCCGCCGCCGAGCCGGACCTGGCCCCCCCGTCGTCGGTGCGCTCGGGTGGCGCCGAGCCCGTCCTGGTCCCGACCGACGACCTGACCGCCGCCGTCGTCGACGCCACGCGGGCCGAGCGCCGGGCCGTGGGGGAGGGGTCGGTGGCCATCATCGCCCCCGAGGATCTCATCGCCGCGTTGGGAGCGGGCCTCGACGCCGCCGGGATCGACCACGCCCGACTGGGGGCCAGCCTGCGACTCGACCATCCCACCACCCTGGTACCGGTGCGGCTGGTGAAGGGGCTCGAGGTCGACGCCACCGTGGTGGTCGAGCCGGCCCGCATCGTCGACGACGACCCCCGGGGCCTGCGGGCGCTGTACGTGGCCGTCACCCGGGCCACGCAGCGGCTCACCATCGTCCACGCCCGGCCGTTGCCGGACGTCCTCCGACCCACCGCGCCATGACGGGGGCGTCGGCCCGGTTCGAGGACTGGTTCCCGCCCGAGCTCGACGTGCTGGAACGGGAGGGGCTCGACCTGCTGCTGGAGGCGGTGCGGACCGAGCGGCGGGTGCTCGAGGCCGAGGTGGGCGGACCGTTCCGCGCCGAGGTCGACGCCGACGGCGCCGTCAGCCTCGTCTCCGAGGGCGGGGCGGCGTGGCGGGTCGAGCGGACCGCCGCCGGCCGGCTCCTGGTGACCCGCCCGCCGGACCCGGGTCGCCGCCTCTAGCGGGACGCCAGGGCGATGATGTAGAGGATGGCGACCACGGTGAGCAGGCCGGCGGGGGCGTAGGCGGGGGGTGGGTCGCCGGCGCGGAGGTGGAAGAAGACGGCCCCGAGGCCCACGATGACCAGTCCGGCGGCGGCGACGATGCCCAGCCACTCCACGCCGAGCAGGCCGATGAGGACGCCGATGGCGCCCGCCACCTCGGCCACGCCGATGAGCTGGAACAGGGGAACCGGGAAGCCGAAGTGTCCTGCGGCCTGGACCATGGCCGACTGACGGAGGATCTTGGCCAGTCCGGCGGCGGCGAACCCGAGGATGAGGATCACCCCGGTGATCCAGGCGAGTACGTCCATTCGGGCCTCCCGTTGCCGTCCGTGGTCGTCGGCCGGCCCAGTCTGACACCGCGGCGGCCGACGGTCGGGGACACGCCTGAGGACGCAGGCAGGGTGCCGACCGTGGGGAGAGGCGGTGCGCATCGCAGACGCCTCACCGTGGCCTGCGTCAGGTCCGGGTCCGGTGTCCGGGGCCGACGGCGCCGCCCCTGGTTGCCGGGGCTGGCGCGAGGGGACGCTCCCGGCCGGGGGGTGCCGGCGGGGTGGCGCCTCCGCGGAGTCGAGCCGGAGGTGGCTGGCGGGGTCGCCACTTCCGTCCGGGTGGGGTGGGCGCCCGGCGCCCGGACGCTTCCGCGGAGTCGCGCCCGGGGGCGGTGCGATGGGACGCTCCGGCGGGAGCGCGGCGGCGGTGCCGCTCTCGCTGCGGCTCGTCATCGACGACGAGATCGCCGAGCTGGTGACCGATGCCCGGACCGCAGGCCGGACCCGCTGAGCCCCCGCTCCGGCCCCCCGGACTGCCCCGTGTCACACCCCCTCGGTAGCGTGCCCGCCATGGCCGACACCGCAGCCGAGCTGCCGTTCAGCCCGGTCGTGCGGGAGTGGTTCGCCACCACCTTCGCCGAGCCGACGCCGCCCCAGGCCGAGGGGTGGCCCGCCATCGCCGCCGGCGACCACACCCTGATCCTGGCCCCCACCGGCTCGGGCAAGACGCTGGCCGCCTTCCTGGCCGGCATCGACCGGCTGATGACCGAGCCCGCCCCCGACAAGGACCGCCGCTGCCGCCTCCTCTACATCTCACCGCTGCGGGCCCTGGCCGTCGACGTCGAGAAGAACCTGCGGGCGCCGCTGCGGGGCATCCGGCTCGCCGCCGAGCGCCTCGGTGTCGACGTGCACGAGCCGACGGTGGCCATCCGCTCCGGCGACACGCCCGCCGACGAGCGCCAGCGCCTCGCCCGCAACCCGCCCGACTGCCTCATCACCACGCCCGAGTCGTTGTTCCTGATGCTCACGTCGAAGGCCAGGGAGACGCTTCGGGGCGTCCGCTGGGTCATCGTCGACGAGATCCACGCCGTCGCCGCCACCAAACGGGGCTCGCACCTGGCCCTCAGCCTGGAGCGGCTGGCCGAGCTGACCGACACCCCGCCCCAGCGCATCGCGCTGTCGGCCACGCAGCGCCCCCTCGACGAGATCGCCCGATTCCTGGGCGGCTACGACGACACGGGCGAGCCCCGGCCGGTGCGGGTGGTCGACGTCGGCTCGACCAAGCAGCTCGACGTGGAGGTCATCGTCCCGGTCGAGGACATGGGCGACCTGGGCAGCCGTCCCGACGGACCTGGCGGCGAGGTCGGGTTCGACCAGCCCCGCAGCAGCATCTGGCCCGCCATCCACCCCCGGCTGCTCGACCTCATCCTGGAGCACCGGTCGACGCTCATCTTCTGCAACGCCCGGCGCCTCGCCGAGCGGCTGGCCACCCGGCTCAACGAGCTGTACGCCGACGACGAGAACCGGGCCGGCGAGAGCGACGGTCGTTCCCCGGCCGAGGGTGCGGAGCTGGTCCGCGCCCATCACGGGTCCCTGTCGCGTGACCAGCGCCTGCTCATCGAGGATGACCTGAAGGCCGGCCGGTTGCGGGCGCTCGTGGCCACCAGCTCCCTCGAGCTGGGCATCGACATGGGCGCCGTCGACCTGGTGGTGCAGGTCGAGTCCCCCGGGGCGGTGTCCCGGGGCCTGCAGCGCATCGGCCGGGCCGGCCACCAGGTGGGCCAGCCCAGCCGGGGCCGCATCTTCCCCAAGCACCGGGGTGACCTGGTCGAGGCGGCCGTGGTCGTGCAGCGGATGCGTGACGGCCTGGTCGAGTCGATGCGCTACCCCCGCAACCCGATCGACGTGCTCGCCCAGCAGATCGTCGCCATGTGCGCGCTCGACGAGCGCGACGTCGACGAGGTGGCCGCCCTCGTACGGCGGGCCGCCCCCTTCCACGAGCTGTCCGATGCCGCCCTCGTCGCCGTCCTCGACCTGCTGGCCGGGCGCTACCCGTCCGAGGAGTTCGCCGAGCTGCGCCCCCGCATCGTGTGGGATCGCATCGAGGGCCGGCTGCGGGGCCGCTCCGGGGCGCAGCGGCTGGCGGTGACGAACGCCGGCACGATCCCCGACCGGGGCCTGTTCGGGGTCTTCCTGCCCGACGGCAAGCGGGTGGGGGAGCTCGACGAGGAGATGGTCTACGAGAGCCGGGTGGGGGAGACGTTCCTCCTCGGGGCGACCACGTGGCGCATCGAGGAGATCGGCTTCGACCGGGTGATCGTCACCCCCGCGCCCGGCCAACCCGGCAAGATGCCGTTCTGGCACGGCGACAAGCCCGGCCGGCCGCTGGAGCTGGGGCGGGCCATCGGCGCCTTCACCCGGGGGCTGTTGGCAGACGACCGCGAGGTCGCCTTCGACCGGCTCCGGGCCGAGCACGGCCTCGACGAGCTGGCCGCCACCAACCTGCTCGCCTACCTGGTCGAGCAGCGGTCGGCCACCGGTGTCGTGCCCGACGACCGCACCATCGTGGTCGAGCGCTTCCGTGACGAGATCGGCGACTGGCGCATCTGCCTGCTCACACCGTTCGGGGCCCGGGTCCACGCCCCGTGGGGCATCGCCATCCAGCACCGGCTCCAGGAGCGCTTCGACGCCCCCGTCGAGCTGCTGTGGAGCGACGACGGCATCGTCGTCCGCCTCCCCGAGGCCTACGACCGCGTCGACCTCGACGACCTGCTCCTCGCCCCCGAGGAGGTGGAAGACATCGTCGTCACCCAGCTCCCGTCCACGGCCATGTTCGCCAGCCGGTTCCGGGAGATCGCCGGCCGGGCCCTGCTGCTGCCCCGCCGGCGCCCCGGTCAACGCACGCCCCTGTGGCAGCAGCGCCAGCGGGCCGCCGACCTGCTGACCGTGGCGGCCCGCTACCCGTCGTTCCCGATGCTGATCGAGACCAGCCGGGAGTGCCTGCAGGAGGTGTTCGACCTCCCCGCCCTCAAGGAGCTGCTGGGCGACCTCCGCAGCCGCAAGGTGCGGGCCGTGCCCGTCGACACCGACGGCGCCTCGCCCTTCGCCCAGTCGCTGCTGTTCGGGTGGATCGCGCAGTACATGTACGACGGCGACGCCCCGCTGGCCGAGCGCCGGGCCGCCGCCCTCGCCCTCGACCGCGACCTCCTCAACGATCTGCTGGGCGCCGAGGAGCTGCGGGAGCTGCTCGACGCCGACGCCCTGGCCGACCTCGAGCTGGAGCTGACCCGCCTCGTCGACGGGCGCCGGGCCCGTGACGCCGACGAGATCCACGACCTCCTGCGGTTGCTCGGTGACCTCACGGTCGAGGAGGTCGACGCCCGGTCCGAGATCGACCCCGCCCCGGCCCTGCGGGCGTTGGCCGAGGAGCGTCGGGCCGTGGCGCTGCGCATCGGTGGTGACGAACGCTTCATCGCCGCCGACGACGCCGCCCGCTACCGCGACGCCGTCGGCTGCGCGCTCCCGGTGGGGCTGCCGGCGGCGTTCACCGATCCCGTCGACGATCCCCTCGGCGACCTGGTGGCCCGCTACGCCCGTACCCACGGCCCCTTCGTCGCCGACGACGTGGCCGCCCGCCTGGCCGTCCCCGTCAGCCGGATCGACGCCGTCCTCCGGCGGTTGGCCGAGCGGGGCCGGGTGGTGCGGGGCGAGTTCCGGCCCGGGGGCACCACCCGGGAGTGGTGCGAGGTCGAGGTGCTGCGCTCGCTCCGGCGCCGGTCGCTGGCCCGGCTGCGGTCGGAGGTCGAGCCGGTCGACGGGCCCGCCCTGGCCCGCTTCCTGCCCGCCTGGCACGGCGCCGACCGGACCCGTCGGGGCACCGAGGCCCTGCTCGACGCCGTGGGCCAGCTCCAGGGGGCCGCCATCCCGGCCAGCGTCCTGGAGGCAGACGTGCTCCCCCTCCGGGTCGACGGCTACACCCCGGCGGCGCTCGACGCGCTGCTGGCGGCGGGCGAGGTGGTGTGGGCCGGTGCCGGTGGGCTGGGGGCCAACGACGGGCGCATCCGCCTGGCCTTCCGTGACCAGGCGCCGCTGCTGATCCCTCCGATCGACGGCGACGACGAGGCCCGGCCCGACGGCGAGCTGCACGCTGCGCTGCGGGATCACCTGGCGTCGGCGGGGGCGTCGTTCTGGCCGGAGCTGGTGCGGGCCACCGGCACGGCCGATGAGGCGGCGGTGCTGACGGCGCTGTGGGACCTGGTGTGGGCGGGGGAGGTCTCCAACGACACCCTGCACCCGCTGCGGGCCGTGCTGGCCGGTGGGTCGGGGGGCAGGCGCACGAAAGGTCGCCGAGGGCGGCCCCGCCCGGGCCGGTTGCGGGCCGTCGGTCCGCCGGCCGGGGCGGGGCGGTGGAGCTCGGTCGCACCCGTGCTCGAACCCCGACCGAGCCCGACCGAGCTGCGCCACGCCGCCGCTCTCCAGCTCCTCGAGCGCCAGGGCGTCGTCACCAGGGAGGGGGTGCTGGCCGAGGGGCTGCCCGGCGGTTTCGCCGCCGTCTACGCCGTGCTGCGGGCACTGGAGGAGCGGGGCCAGGCCCGGCGGGGCTACTTCGTGGCCGGACTGGGGGCGGCGCAGTTCGCGCTGCCCGGGGCGGTCGACCGGCTGCGTTCCCACCGCGAGCGCGGCGAGGACGAGGTCGTGCTGGCGCTGGCCGCCACCGACCCGGCCCAGCCCTACGGGGCGGCGCTGCCGTGGCCGCCGAGCCCGGGGCGGCCGTCGCGCTCGGCGGGGGCCCACGTGCTGCTGGTCGACGGGGTGCCCCTGGCCTACCTGGAGAGGGGGGCGCGCAGCCTGGCCACGTTCGAGGGGGCGGCGGACGACCTCCGATGGACGTCCGGCCTGCGTGAGTTGGTCAAGAACGGCCGGGTGCGCAGCATCGAGCTGGCCAAGATCGACGGGGTCGAGTGGGGGGAGTCGCCGGTGACCCCGCTGCTCCTCGACGAGGGGTTCCAGCCCGGGTACAAGGGCCCCACCTACCGGGGCTGACCCGGTCGCAGCGGTTGCATCGTGCCCGAGGGTGACACCATCCACCGGGCCGCCCGGCGGCTCGGCCCCGAGCTGGTCGGCCGGCCGGTGCGCCGCTGGCACGTGCACCGCCACCGGGGCCCGGGGCTACCGGAGGGGAGCGCCGTCGAGGCCGTCGACTCGGTGGGCAAGCACCTGCTGGTGCGGTTCACGGCCGGCTGGGTGCTCGACAGCCACCTGCGCATGAACGGGAGCTGGCACCTGTACCGGCCCGGGGAGCGCTGGCGGGAGCCGGAGGGGGCGATGCGGGCCGTGGTCGAGGTGCCCGAGCGGCTGGCCGTGCTGTTCTCGACGCCGGTGGTGCGGCTGTGGCACCCCCGCGCCCCCGGGCCCAGGCCGTGGGAGCGCCTCGGTCCGGACCTCTGCGACCCGGGGCCTGACCTCGACGCCGCCGTGACCCGGGCCCGCTGGCTGCCGGAGGGCACCGAGCTGGCCGAGGTGCTGCTCGACCAGCGGGTGGCGGCCGGGATCGGCAACGTCTACAAGTCCGAGGTGTGCTGGGCCGAGGAGGTCGACCCCCGCCGACGGCTGGGCTCCCTCGACGACGACATCCTGCGCCGGTGCTACGCCACCGCCCACCGGCTGCTGCGCCGCAACCTGACCCGGTCCCGGCGGGTCACCTACCGCACCGGCGTGGCCGTCTACGGCCGCGACGGGCGCCCGTGCCCCCGCTGCGGTGCCCGCATCGTGCGCGACCGCCAGGGCGGCCTCGACCGGGTCACCTACCGTTGCCCCCGCTGCCAGATCTGACCCTCGGGCCGACCTGACACCCGTGGTGGGGGCCATGGCCCCCACCACGGGTGTCAGGTCCGACGTGACGTGCCGCCCGTCAGCCCTGACGTCAGGTGAGGGCGGGGGCGGAGAGGCGGCGCAGCTCGGCCAGGCCGGCCCGCACCGAGTGCTCCACCTCGGCGAGACGGGCCACCCGGTCGACGTGGTCGAGTCCGGCGCGTAGGTCGGCCTCGAGCGTGGCCAGGAGCGCCGCCAGGCCGGTGGCGCCCAGCGCCCGGGCCGAGCCGGCCAGGGTGTGGACGCAGCGCAGGGCGGTGGCGTCGTCGCCGACCGCGGCGTCGGCCAGCATCGGGTCGACCTGGGCGGCGAAGGCGTCGACCAGCTCGGCGTAGAGGTCGCCGTGGTCGGCCCGCAGCGACGCCACCCGCACCGGGTCGACCAGCTCGGGGACGGTTCCCGGCCCGGTGGCGACCAGCTCCGGTCCCGGCACGGGCCCGCTGTCGGCCGGCCCCGGTCCCGGCGCAGGCCCGGTGTCGACTGCGACGGGATCCGCGTCGGCGATGGCGTCCGGCGGCAGGTGGGCGGCGAGCGCGGCGGTCAGGGAGTCGGTGGTGAACGGCTTGGGAAGCCAGCCGTCCATGCCGGCCGCCCGGCACCGCTCCCGGTCCTCCGCGAACACGGCGGCCGTCATGGCCACGATGGGCAGGTGGCGGTAGGCCGGGTCCGAGCGGAGGCGGACGGTGGCCTGGAAGCCGTCCATCTCCGGCATGTGGCAGTCCATCAGCACCAGCTCGATCGGCTCACGGGCCACGATCCGCAGCGCCTCGAAGCCGTTGGTCGCCGTCGACACCGTGAACCCCAGCCGCTCCAGGGCCTCGACGGCCACGCGCCGGTTGACGTCGTTGTCCTCGGCCACGAGGAGGTGCCGCCCCCCCGACCACACCGGGCGCTGCCCGCGGAGGCCGGCGGTGACGGGCACCGCTCCCTCGGCGCTGGCGGGGGCGGGCAGCACGACCGTGAACGTCGACCCCACCCCGGGTGAGCTCCGCACCCGGATGGTCCCGCCCATGTGCTCCGCCAGCTCCCGGCAGATGGCGAGTCCGAGCCCGGTGCCGCTGGCCGCCCGGCGGCTCGACGGGTCGACCTGGCGGAAGGCGTCGAACACCTGCCCGACGTCGGAGGCCTCGATGCCGATCCCGGTGTCGGTCACGGTGATGACGAGCGCGCCGTCCCGCCAGTCGAGCCCGACCACGATCTCGCCCGAGGCGGTGAACTTGATGGCGTTGGAGACGAGGTTGGCCACGATCTGGCGGGTGCGGTCCTCGTCGCCGACCACCGCGGCCGGGACCGCCGACGTGACGGTGACCCGCAGCACGACGCCGGTCGCAGCCCGTGGGGAGTGGAGGCTGACGACCTGGTCGGCCACGGCCACGGCCGAGAAGGGCCGGGAGACGAAACGCATCTCCCCCGCCTGCACCTTGGTGAGGTCGAGGATGTCGTCGAGCACCGAGAGGAGCTGGCGGCCGGTGTCGCTGATGATCTGGAAGCGCCCGCGGGTTCGCTCGTCGAGGTCGTCGCCGAGGGCCAGCTCAGCCGAGCCCAGGATGCCGTTCATCGGGGTGCGGATCTCGTGGCTCATGTTGGCGAGGAACCTGTCCTTCAGCCCCGACACGGCCACCGCCTCGTCGCGGGCCTGGCGCAGGCGATCCTGCAGCTCGACCTCGGCGCCGGCGTTGCGGAGGACGGCCACGACCCGGCCGACGCCCGGCCCGGTCGCCACCGGGGTCGCCACGGCGTCGATCCACGGAGCGCTCGGCGTGGTACCGCGGTAGTGCACGTGCAGGCACGACTCGCCCCGGACGGCGGCCTCGATGGCGGGCACGATGCGGTAGCGGTCCTCGGGGTGGACGTGACGGATCCACGCGTCCACGATCCCCTCTCCCTCGGTCTGGCCGGTCATCACCCGGAACGCCTCGTTGGCGTAGGTCCCGTCGCCGATCTCGACCACCCCGAGGGGCAGGCTCTCGGCCAGCGTCCGCAGCGATCCCTCCGTGGCCCGCAGCTCGGCGGCCCGGGTCGTGGCCAGGGCCTCGGCCCGGTGGCGGTCGCGGGAGAGCAGGCCGATGACGGCGGCCACCACCGAGGCGCCGAGCAGCGTGGCCGCCGCCACGGGTCCCGGCCGGGCCATCAGCGGGCCAGGGGAGGTCAGGGTGTCGGCCGCCCCGACCCGGAGCTGCCACCAGTGGCCGAGCGCCCACACGTCGCGCACCGTCGTCGTGTCCACGACCGGGCCCACCCGGCCGACCACCCGCTGGAGTCCCTCGGCCTCGGCCACCAGCTCGGCGGCGAGACCGTCCTCGCCGGCGACCACGTCGGCGAGCAGCTCGTCGGCCCTGAGGGTGGTGGTGGCCGCCGCCGTCAGCCCGGCCCGCCGCTCCGCCACCGAGAGCGGCACCGGACCGCCGCCGTAGACGGGGACGTAGAGGCTGGCGGCGTACCGGCGCTCCGCCGGGGGCAGGTCGAAGTCGGCGGCGGGGACGAAGAACTGGGTCAGGGTGGCGTCGCCGGTGTCGCGAGCGGCGGTCAGCGCCGGGAGGCGGTTCGGCAGGGGCGCCAGGTTGATGCCCCCCAGCCGTTCCTGGAGCGCGGGGTCACTGTGGTAGGTCAGGAGGAAGTTGTCGGCGGCCGGCGAGGTGCTCCGGGCGGACCCTGTCTCCGCCCGGAGGTCGGCCAGCCGCCCGTCGACGTCTCCCGGGGCCACGGTCTCGATCCAGGCCAGCGACGTCATCCCGGCCCACGTGCCCGTCGGTCGGCCCTCGCGGTCACGGTCGGCCAGCGAGACCTCGGCGGCGTGCAGGAACGTGTCCCGGTCGACGCCGTCAGGGCCGAGCGTGCGGAACGTCCCCATGGCGACCGCCCACCCCTCGACCCGGGCCTCGAGCGCGGCGTCGAGGCGCTCCGCCCGCTCGGCCAGCGCGTCGGCCTCCCGGGACCGCTCCGACCGCTCGATCCGCTGGTACGCCAGGGCGGCCCCCGCCGCACCGACCAGCACCACGGCCGCCACGAGCAGCCTCGTCCCCCGGGCACCGGGCGTGGGTCGGGGCTGCCGCATCGGCCCCCATCGGCGCACGGGGCCCCCCGGTCAAGGGCGCGGGCCACCGCCGTGGCCCGGGCGGAGGGACCGGCTGGTCAGCACCCGGTCCACCCTGATCTCGATGGCCCGACGCTCGTCGCCCCGGTCACCGGGTGGTCGGTAGCGGGCGGCGTAGCGGGCCACCGCCTCGGCGCAACGACCGGGATCGCCGGTCACGCTGGCCGTGCCCTCCAGCGTGATCCACCGCGCCCCGTCGTGCTCGCTGGTGGCGGCCCGGAGGGACCCGTGGCGGTCGAGGAGCCGGGCCTTGGCGCTGCCCGACCAGGTGATCACCCGGGCCAGTCCCGTCTGGTCGTCCCAGGTCACCCCGACCGGTGTCACGTGGGGCCGTCCCCCCGGGGTGACCAGGGTGAGGGTGGCGATGCGGCGCTCGGCGAGGAAGGCGAGCGCCGCCGCACCGAGCTCGCCGGGGCCGGACACCGCTCCGACCGTAGCGGCGGCCGACCCGGCCGGGTGCCATCCTCTGGGGGTGGCGGGCGGGCCGGCGATCGACATTCCCGCCGCCGTGCGGAACAGGGCGGCCGAGGCCGGTGCGCACACCTGGCTGGAGGGCCTCCCCCGCCTGGTCGGCGACCTCGCCTCGGAGTGGGGGTTCACGCCGGGGCGCCCGTTCACCGACGGGACCGAGGCGTACGTGGCCGAGGTCCGACTCGACGACGCCACGCCGGCCGTGCTGAAGCTGGCCGTGCCCCGCAAGGGCCTCGCCGGCGGTCGGGAGGCGACCGTGCTGGCGCTGGTGGGCGGTGACGGGTGCCCGGAGCTGTACCGCCACGACGAGGAGCGGGGTGCCCTGCTCATGGAGCGCCTGGGGCCGTCGCTGTTCGAGATCGGAGTCGCTGTCGACGAGCGCGACCGGATCCTGTGTGACGCGGCGTCGCGCCTGTGGCGCCCGGCCGTCGGCTGCGGCCTCCCGACCGGCGCCGACAAGGCGGTCTGGCTGGTCGACCGCATCGTGGCGGCGTGGGAAGCGCTCGACCGGCCATGCTCCGAGCGGACCGTCGATCACGCCGTGGCCTGCGCGCGTCGGCGGCGGGCGGCCCACGACGACGAGCGGGCCGTGCTCGTCCACGGTGACGTCCACCAGTGGAACGCGCTGCGCTCGCCCCGGGGCTGGCTCCTGATCGATCCCGACGGTCTGCTCGCCGAGCCGGCGTACGACCTCGGCGTCGTCCTGCGGGAGGACCCGGTCGAACGGGCCGACGTCGACGCCGTGCTCCGCCGGTCCCGGGGGTTGGCGGAGCGAGGCGGCCTCGACGCCGCAGCCGTCTGGGAGTGGGGAGTGGTCGAACGGGTCTCGACCGGTCTGATCGCCACCGGGATCGACCTCCAGCCCGTCGGCCGTCAGATGCTCGCCCTCGCCGACCGCCTCGCCCTCGCCGGGTGGTGAGCGATCCCGTGCTGCGCTACGTCACCCATCCCGAGGTCATCGTCGACCCGGACCAGCCGGTACCGGAGTGGTCGCTGAGCGACCGGGGCCGTACCCGGGCCGGGGCCATGCTCCGCCACCGTGGATTCCCCGGGTCGACCGCATCGTGACGAGCCCCGAGGCCAAGGCCCGCCAGACGGCCGGCCTCCTCGCGAACCACCTCGGTCTCGTGGCCGAGGTGCGCGCTGACACGGGCGAGACCGGCCGGAGCGCCACGGGGTACGTTCCGGCCGGCCGACACAAGGAGCTGACCGACCGGTTCTTCGCCGAGCCGGCCCGCTCCGCCGATGGCTGGGAGCGGGCTGTCGACGCGCAACGCAGGATCGTGACCGCCCTCGCCGATCTGCTCACGCCCACCCCCGGTTCCGGCGGGGTGGTCGTCGTCGGCCACGGCGCCGTCGGCACGCTGCTGCTCTGCCACCTGGAGGGTCTCGAGGTCAGCCGGGTTCACGACCAGCCGGGCCAGGGCCACTACTGGACCCTCGACCGCACCACCGGCCGGGTACGCCACCGGTGGCGACCCGTCGACCGGGTGACGCGATGACGGGGTGACGGGGTGACGGCGATGGCTCCTACAGGTGGGCGATGACCCCTACAGGTGGGAGATGGCGTCCAGCACGTTGAGGCGGCCCGCCCGCCAGGCCGGGATCGACGCGGCGACGAGGGCGGCCAGCGTGGCGACGACGATGTACCCGAGCAGCGTGGGGACGGGCACGGCGAACGTGTTCACGATGGAGTCGGGCAGCGCCCGCACCGCCGCCCAGCCGAACGCCACCCCCACCAGGGTGCCGAGGATGGCGCCGAAGGCGGCCACGATGGCCCCTTCCCAGCGGATCATGCTCCGGGCCTGGCGCCGGCTCATCCCGACCGCCCGCAGCAGGCCGATCTCCCTGGTCCGCTCGAACACGGCCAGGGCCAGGGTGTTCACGATGCCGAGCAGGGCGATGAGGATGGTGAACACCAGCAGTGCGTTGATGATGGCCAGCAGGGAGTCGAGCTGGGACTCCTGGCTGGCCTGGAACTCGGCGCGGTCCTCGACGGTGGCGTCGAACTCGCGGGCCAGGGCGTCGATCCCGGCCCTGGCCGCGGCCGGATCGGTATCGGCGGCCAGCGAGGCGGCCACGAACACGTCGACGTTCTGGGGGAAGTGGGCGTCCCAGGTGGCCAGGTCGATCGTGTAGTTGCCCAGGATGGAGGCGTCGTCGTAGACGGCCACCACGCGGAGGTCCTCCGTCCGGCCGTCGGCGAAGGCCACGGGCACGGTGTCGCCGACGCCCACGCCGAGGTCGTCGGCGGGATCGGTGAACAGCGCGATCCCGCCGCCGCCGGCGCCGTCGGCCACGTCGCCCTCGACGACGTCGACGTCGATGAGCTGCGGGAGCTCGGCCAGGTCGGCGGCCCCGACGTCCTTGGTGTCATCGTCGATCCGCACCCGTCCGAAGCGGAAGGCGGTGACGGCCCCGAAGGCGGGATCGGCCTCGATGCTGGCGGCCAGCTCGGGGCTGAACCCGGCGAAGCTCTCGTCGGTGATGAAGTAGTCGGCCTGCACCGAGCTCGAGAGCGTGTCGCGGAAGTCCTGCTTCAGCGAGGTCCCGAGCACGGTGGCCGCCGCCACCAGGGCGAGCCCGATCATCAGGGCGGAGGCGGTGGCGGCCGTGCGCCGGCTGTTGCGGGCCGAGTTCTCCCGGGCCAGCCGGCCGGCCGGGCCGAGCCACGGCAGGCGGGGGAGGGCGGCGCCGAGGACCCGGGCCACCGGGCTCGCCACCAGGGGGCTGAGCATGGCCACCCCGACGAACACGGCCACGGCGCCGCCGGCCACGGCCACGAGGAGCGAGAAGCCCTCGGGGTCGCCGAAGACGCCCCAGGCCATGGCGGCCAGGCCGACGAAGAGGAGGACGGCGCCGGCGATCACCCGCCGGGTCCCCTCGCCGGCGCCCAGCACGAACCCGTCGCGCATGGCCGCCACCGGGGGGATCGACGTCGTCTTGCGGGCGGGGGCGATGGCGGAGGCGAGGGTGACGCCGAGCCCGATGACGAAGGCGGCGATCACGGTCCGGGGGGCGAGGCCGAACTGCACGGGGGGCAGGCCGAACCCGAAGCCGTTGAGGAGGGCCCGGATGGCGATGGCCAGCCCGAACCCGCCGGCCAGGCCGAGCACCGACGCGAGCAGCCCCACCACCAGCGCTTCACCCAGCACCGACCGACGCACCTGGGCGGCGGCGGCGCCGACGGCCCGGAGCAGGGCCAGCTCCCGGACCCGCTGCCCGAGCACGATGGTGAACGTGTTGTTGATGATGAAGGCGCTCACGAACAGCGACACCCCGGCGAAGCCGAGCAGGATGTTGCCGAAGATGTCGATGACCGTGTCGAAGTCGCCGGCCTGCTCCTCCACGACCTCCTCGCTGCCGACCGCCTCGAAACCGTCGGGCAGTGCGGCCGTGACCGCCGTGGCCAGCTCCTGGGGGACGACCCCGTCACGGGCGGAGACGTCGATCGAGTCGAACAGCCCTTCCCTGTCGAGCAGCTCCTGGAGCTGGCCGGTCTCCCACTGGGTGAGGACGGCGCCGGCCAGGGCGTTCTCCGCCCCGAAGGAGATGGTCCCGACCAGGGTGGCCTCCACCCGACCGGTGGGGACGATCACGTCGTAGGTGTCGCCGACGACGAACCCCTCGTCGTCGGCGGTGGTCTCGTCGAGCACGAACTCGCCCGGAGCGTCGGGCGCCTCGCCCGCCGTGACGGAGGTGGGTCCGAGGTCACCGGTCCAGTTGAAGGCCAGGATGGGCGGGCCGAGCGTCTGCACGGCGTCGCCGTCGGCGGCCACCGGCACGACGGCGCCCGGGTTCGCCTCGACCACGCCCGCCACCCGGTCGACCCCCTCGACGGCGGCGATGGTGTCGACCACGTCGACCGGCACCGGTGGTGTGACGCCCGTGCCGTCGTCGAATTCGACCTCGCCCCGCACCTCCACGTCGATGTTGGCGGTCACCTCCGAGACGAGGTCGTCGAACGTGGCGCGGAGTCCGTCGGTCAGCACGAAGGCACCGGTCACGAAGGCGACGCCGAGGACCACGGCGAAGGTGGTCAGGGCGAAGCGGATCTTGTGGGCGAGGAGGCCCCGGAGGGTCAGGCGGGTCACGACGACTCGCCGAAGCGCTTCATCCGGTCGAGGACCCGCTCGGCGGTCGGGTCGACCATGTCGTCGACGATGCGCCCGTCCTGGAGGAACACGGCGTACTCGGCGTACCCGGCCGCCGACGGGTCGTGGGTGACCATCACGATGGTCTGGCCGAGCTCCCGTACCGCCCGGCCCATGAACTCCAGGATCTCGATGCCGGTGGCCGAGTCGAGGTTGCCGGTCGGCTCGTCGGCGAAGACGATCTCGGGCCGGCCCGCCAGGGCCCGGGCCACGGCCACCCGCTGCTGCTGGCCGCCCGACAGCTCGTCGGGGCGGTGGCCGAGTCGGTCACCGAGGCCGACGGCGCGCACCACGGAGTCGAACCACTCGGGTTCGAGGTCGCGACCGGCGAGATCGGCGGGCAGGGTGATGTTCTCCCGGGCGGTGAGGGTCGGGACGAGGTTGTAGGCCTGGAAGATGAAGCCGATCCGGTCGCGTCGCAGCCGGGTCGTCTGCTTCTCGTTCAGCGTGGTGAGGTCGGTGTCGCCGATGACGATCCGGCCCTCGGTCAGCGTGTCGAGGCCGGCCATGCAGTGCATGAGCGTCGACTTGCCTGACCCCGAGGGGCCCATGACGGCGGTGAAGTGTCCCTCGCCGAAGTCGATGCTGACACCGTCAAGGGCGCGTACGGCGGTGTCGCCCCGGCCGTAGACCTTGGTGGCGTCCACGGCCCGGGCCGCGATGCTCGCGGGGGCGCGCACCCCGCTCTGCGTGCTCGTCACGCCGACCTCCGTCTGTGACTGCGAGTGACGATCGGCAGGCTAGTGACGCCACGCCCCTGTGCTCGGCCGTGACGGGACCGGGGGGAACACCCCGGCTCAGCCCCCCGCCCCCACCGGGGTCGGGTGGAGGGCCCGTTCGACCAGCGCCTCCACCTCGGCCGCCTCGACGGGCGGGGCGAAGTAGTACCCCTGGCCCGTGTCGCAGCCGAGGCGCTCCAGCGCGAGCAGCTGCTCGGGGGTCTCGATGCCCTCGGCCAGCACCTCGAGACCGAGGACCCGGCCCAGCTCCACCACGGCCCGGGTCAGGGCCATACCGGCCTCGGAGCGGGTCATCTCGGCCACGAAGGAGCGGTCGATCTTCAGGATGTCGACGGGGAGCTGCCCCAGGATCCCGAGGGACGAGTAGCCGGTCCCGAAGTCGTCGAGCGCCACCCGCACGCCCAGGTCCCGCAGGGACCCGAGGGTGGCGACGGCACGGGCCACGTCGGCCACCACGACGGTCTCGGTGACCTCCAGGACGAGCCGGGCCGGGGCGAGACCGCTGTCGGCCAGCGCCGTCGCGACCTCGGCGGCGAGGTCGGCGTGGAGGAGCTGGTGGCCCGAGAGGTTCACGGCCACGGTCAGCGCCCGGTCGGGGTGGAGGTCGTGCCACCGGCGACCCTGCCGGCAGGCCTGTCGGAGCACCTGGCGGCCCAGCTCGGCCACCAGCCCGGTCTCCTCGGCGAGGGGGATGAACTCACCCGGCGCGAGCAGACCCCGGCGTGGGTGCTGCCACCGGGCCAGCGCCTCGCCCCGACGACACACCCGTCGGCGAGGCGCACCGTCGGCTGGTACCGCACCGCCAGCTCCCCCCGCTCCAGTCCGGTGCGCAGCTCCGACTCCCCGACCAGGCGATCGACGGCCTCGGTGTGCATGGCCGGCTCGAAGCGCTGCCAGCCCGTCCCGCCCCGGCGCTTCAGGCTGTGGCGGGCCAGGTCGGCGTTGCGGACCAGCGCATCGGCCGAGCCGGTGGCCCCCCTCGCCGGCCCCGGGACGTGCATCGAGATCCCGGCCACCGAGGGGACGCGCACGACGGCGCCGGGCAGATCGATCGGTCGGGCCAGCTCGGTGAGCACCGCGTCGGCCAGTCGTGAGACCGAGGCGTCGTCGACGGCGGACAGGACCATGGCGAACTCGTCGCCCCCCATGCGCCCGACCAGGTCGACCCCGGGTCGGGGGGCACCCAGTCGCTGCGACACGGTCACGAGGACCGTGTCGCCGGCCCGGTGGCCGTAGGCGTCGTTGATCGCCTTCAGGCCCTCGAGGTCGAGGACGAGCAACCCGACGGCCCGGTCGGTCGAGACGGCACGGTGCAGGACGTCGAGGATGCGGGCGCGGTTGGCGAGGCCGGTCAGCTCGTCGTGGGAGGCACGGTGGCGGAGCTCGTCGGCGAGCGCGTGCTCCTCGGTGACGTCGCGAGTGTTCAGGACGAAGCCGCCCACCAACGGGTCGTCCCGACGGTCCTGGATGCTGCTCTCGGCCACCCTCCAGCCCAGCTCGCGGTGCGGGAGCCGGACGATCAACTTCGCGGGGACCGCACCCGGGGGCGCCTGCAGCATGGCGCGGACGGCGTCGCGGTCGTCGCGGTGCACGACCTGCTGCAGGTGGAGGCCGACGACGTCGGACCGGTCGTGACCGAAGATCGTCTCCACCGACGCGCTCTGGTAGGTGAGGATGCCGTCGGGGTCCACCACACCGATCACGTCGGTCGAGTTCCGGACGAGGGCGCGGAACCGGTCCCGTTCGCTGGCGCGGACGGCGTCGTCGCGCGCCGCCTCCGCCGACCGGAGCGCCCGCCGCCAGCGGGTGAGGCGGTGGACGACGGCCAGCCAGGTCGCCAGCAGCACGGCGAGGAGCGCGACCGCCCCCCACGCCCACCGCTCGGCCCGCCGCTCCAGCCCGTCCACCTCGGCGGTGACGTGGCGCTCCAGACCGACGAGCTGCTCCCGCAGGCCGGCCGCGTAGACATCTTTCTGGTGCTCGTAGCCGGGGCCCGAGAGCAGGCTGCGGGCCGCGTCGGCGCGCCCGGCGCGCACCAGGTCGAACGATCGCGTCTCCATGGCCACCAGGGCCCGGTTGGCTCGGTCGGTGCGGGCCAGGGCGTCGTCGGCGAGCACCGGGGCGGCCAGGCGACGGGACTCAGCGATGGCGGCGTCGAGGCCGTCGACGTGGGCCAGGTAGCGGTCCTCCCATGCCAGGTCACCGGTGACGGCCGCCATCCGGGCCGACATGGTGAGGACCTCGTCGAGGTGGGCGATGGTGCCGCTGAGCTGATGGACCGCGACGTAGCGGTGTTGCATGGCGTCGGCGACCCGGGCCGACTCCGATGCGCTCCGCAGGACGATCAGACCGAGGACGACGGTGAGGCTCACGCCGACGGCCAGCAGGCCGGCGGGGAACCCGGCCCTTCGACCATCCTCGCCCATCCACCTCCTTCGGCGCGGCGGTCGACGCAGTTGAGGTCTCCCGCCGTGCCAGGCTGACCCCCGACCATCCCCGTCCGGAGGAGCCACCATGGCCGACGTCACGATCACCGCCACCGAGAACGGACCCTTCCTGGTGCGGGGCCCGGCCTCGTTCACCGACGCCGACGGCGCCCGCTACGAGATCGACCGCGACACCGTGGCGCTGTGCCGCTGCGGGGGTTCCACCAACAAGCCGTTCTGCGACGGGAAACACTCAGGGCTCGGCTTCGAGGCGGCCGAGCGGGCCGTGGCCGAGGCCGACGGGGGGAGCTGACCGGGCCGGTGGGCCCCCACCGCGCCGGTGGGCCGGCCACGCAGGCCCAGGTCGTTCGTAGAGTGATGACGTGATCTGCGAGGCCTGCGGGGCCGATGTGCCGGAGGAGGCGCGCTTCTGTCCGAACTGCGGTCACCTGCTCAGCACGGTCGAGGAGCGGCGGGTCGTGTCGGTCCTGTTCGCCGATCTCGTCGGGTTCACGACGCTGGCCGAGTCCCTCGACCCCGAGACGGTCAAGCACCTCGTCGACCGCTGCTTCGAGCGGCTGGTGGCTGACATCACGTCGTTCGGGGGCAGCGTCGACAAGATCGTCGGTGACGGGATCGTGGCGTTGTTCGGCGCCCCGGTGGCCCACGAGGACGACGCCGAGCGGGCCACCCGGGTGGCGATGCGCATGCAGCAGACGATGGCGACCCTCTCCGCCGAGCTCGACCTCCCCGTGCGGCTCCGGATCGGCGTCAACACCGGCGAGGTGCTGGTCGGGGCCACCCGGGGCGGCGGCGACTACACGGCCATGGGCGACACCGTCAACCTGGCCGCCCGTCTGGAGGCGGCGGCCGCTCCGGGAGAGGTGCTGGTCGGGCCGGCCACCCACGCCGCCACCCACGACGTGATCGCGTACGAGCCCCGGGGGACCATGGCCGTGAGGGGCCGGACCGGCGCCGTCGTCGTCCACGCCGCGCTGAGCGAGCTGAACCCGCCCGGTCGTCGTCCCCGCCGGGTCCGCACCCCGCTCGTGGGACGCGACCCCGAGCTCGACCTGCTCACGGCCGCCGTCGGTGCGGCGGTGCGGCGCTCCCACGCCCACCTGATGCTCGTCGTGGGTGAGGCCGGGATGGGCAAGTCGCGCCTCGTCGAGGAGGTGTGGTCGCGGGCCGAGGTGGATCCGGGCGTCGTGGTGCTCGAGACCCGCTGCCTCCCCTACGGCGAGACGAGCCCTTTCTGGCCCATCGGCGAGGCGCTGCGCCAGTACGCCCGGGCTCAGCCCAACGACCCGCCCGACGTCGTGGCCGACCGGCTGCGGTGCACGGTGGCCGAGACGCTCGACGCCGACGCCGACGCCGTCGACCGGGTCGTGGCCGGGCTCGGGTTCTTCGTCGACGACGGCCACGCCGCGTCGGCCGTCGTGCGCGACCGGGACGCCGCCGTGGCCGAGCTGATCGCCTTCCTGCGGGCCCTCCTCGCCCGCCGCCCGGTCGTGTTCGCCCTGAGCGACGTCCACTGGGCCGATCGGGCGCTGCTGGAGGTGGTCGAGCAGTTGCTGGCCGAGCTGCGGGCCGAGCCGCTGGCGGTGATGGCCACCAGCCGGTGGCAGGTCGACGAGCAGCGCTGGACCGTCCCCCCGGGCCGCCACAACACGGTGATCGTGAACCTGACCCCCCTCGAGGCCGACGCCACGGCCCGGCTCGCCGCCGCCCTTCTCGGCACCGATGTGTCCGACGACCTGGCCCGACAGCTCCACGCCCGCTCGGGGGGCAACCCCTTCTTCCTGGAGGAGCTGGCCAACCTGCTGTCGGAGACGGCCGGTCAGGCCGGCGAGCGGGGACTCGCCGACGGGGCGTCCACCGAGCTGCCCGACACGCTGCGGGGGCTCGTGACGGCACGCCTCGACGGGCTCGGGCGCAGCGAGCGGGCCATGGTCGACGACGCCTCGGTGGTGGGCCGCGACGGGCCGCTCTACGCCCTGCTGCTGATGGCTGCGACGCGGGGGGAGGAGGCGCCGGAGCAGGTCTTCTCGACGCTGGTGGCCAAGGACCTGTTCGAGACGGTCGGCACGGGCTGGCGGTTCCGCTCGGACCTGGTGCGGGAGGTGGCCTACACGACGCTCACCAAGACCGACCGGGCCCGCCGTCACGCCGACATCGCGAGGTGGCTCGACGAGCACCGCGACCCGGGGGCGGGTCAGCTCCGGAGCGCCAGCCGGCGGGCCTACCACTACACCTACGCCGAGCGGCTCCGACGCGAGCTGGGTGACGTCGACGGGCTGCCCGCCGACCTCACCGAGCGGGCCCTCGCCGCCCTCGACGAGTTCGGGGATCTGGCCAGCCGGGCCGACTCGCACTTCGCCACCCGCAAGGCCTACGACCGCCTGCTCGAGCTGGCCCCCGCCGATCAGCTCGACCGTCGCCTCGCCGCCCACCTCGGGCGGGCCGGCGCCAGCCTCGACCTGCGCGAGCTGCGGGCCGCGGACGACGACATCTACGCCGCCCTCGAGCTGGCCCGCCGGGTGGGCGACGTGGCCGCCGAGGCCCGGGCGCTCGTCCTGCGGTCCGAGGTCGAGCAGATCCGGGGGGAGCTGGTGGCGGCCCGCTCGACCATCGAGGCCTCGCTCGCGCTGTGGCGCCGCTCCGGCGACGAGCCCGGCCTGGCCGAGGGCCTGCGCCAGTCCGGGATGATCCACCTGCGCGAGGGCGCCACCGACGACGCCGTGCGCAGCTTCCTCGGTGCGCTCGACATCTCGCGCCGGATCGGCGACCGCGCCGGCGAGGCGTGGTGCCTGCAGAACCTCGCCTGGTCGGCCTTCGAGCGGGGTGAGGTCCGCCGGGCCGAGGAGCGGCTGCGGGAGAGCATCGAGCTGTTCCGCAGCATCGGCGACCGGCCCGGTATCGGCTGGGCCAGCGGTCTCATGGCCTACATCCGCTTCTACCAGGGCCACCGTCAGGAGGCGGAGGAGCTGGCCCTCGAGGTCGAGCACGACACCGGGCGTCGCGGTGACCGCTGGGGCCACGGGCTGATGAGCGTGCTGCTGGCCTCGACGGCGCTGTGGTCGGGTCGGTGCCGCGACGCCGTCGGGTGGGCCGAGGCCGCGCTCGACCGCTTCCGCGCCATCGAGGACGACTTCGGCAGGGTGCAGTCACTGGCCGTGATGGGCCGTGCCCTGGTGGCGGCGGGTTCCACCGCCGACGGCTGGCGGCGCCTGGAGGAGGCCCGGCGCATCGCCGCCGCCATGCCCGAGCGGCCGCTCGACCGGTTGGTGGCCGTGGCCGAGCTGGGCGCGGCCACCCACGCCGGCGACGTCGAGCGGGTCGAGGCGCTCGCCCACGTCTGGGAGACGGTGGAGGAGCCGCCCGGCGAGCTGGGCGCGGCCGACTACGAGGTCAGCACGGCCCTCGCCGCCCTGCAGAGCGGTCGCAGCGTGCTCGCCGACCTGGAGCGGGCGTGCGCCGAGACCGACCCCGACCAGCCCACCGCCCACCTCGAGTCGGTGCTCGGGCTGGCCGCCGCCGTCGAGGGCCGGCCCGACCGGGCCCTCGCCGTCGTGGCCGGGGTGGTCGGCAACGAGCGGGCCACCTTCCTCGACCGCACCTACGCCCTGACGGCGGCGGCCCTGGCGTCCGTCGCCCGGGGCGACGCCGCAGGGGCCGGGACCTACCTGGCCCGGGCCGGCGCGGTGGCCGACGCCACCGACAGCCGACTCACCCGGGCCGTGGTCGATCTGGCCGAGGCGGTCGTCCTCGACGTGTCGGGCCACTCCGACGCGCTCGACCGCCGGCTCGCCGTCGAGGCGCGCCTCGGCGACCTCGGGGTCGAGCTCCGGGGCTGGGAGCAGGTGTTCCACGTGGCGGCGTCGGGGCGCACCGCACCGCCGCGCGTCGTCGAGTAGCTGGTCCCGGAGGTGCGACCCCCCCGGGGTAGGGTGCGGCGATGGCGGACCGTGTGCTGATCGCCAAGGTGGGCCTCGACGGTCACGACCGGGGCGTCAAGGTGGTCGCCCGCATCCTGCGTGACGCCGGCTTCGAGGTGATCTACACCGGGTTGTTCCAGACCCCTCAGACGGTGGCCGCCGCCGCCGTCGACGAGGACGTCGACGCCGTCGGCCTGTCCATGCTGTCGGGCGCGCACGAGGCACTCGTGCCGCTGGTGGTCGGCGAGCTGCGGGGGGCCGGGTCGGACGCGCCCGTCATCCTCGGGGGCATCATCCCCGACCACGACGTCGGGGCCATGCACGACGCCGGGGTGGCCGAGATCCTGACGCCCGGCGCCACCGCCGACGAGGTGGCCGCCGCCGTCCGGCGGGCCATCGACGCCGCCCGCGCCGCCGCCTGACCGCCCGCCGACGCAGGGCGTACGCAGTCTGACACTCTGGGTGACGTGACCGATGATGCGTCCCCACTGCGGCAGCTGGCCCACGATCTCCGCTCGCCGCTGAACGCCGTCCTCGGGTTCGCGGCCCTGCTCGAGGCCGACCTCGACGGGGAGGCGGCCCGTGACGCCGGTCGGATCCGGGAGGCGGCCGAGCAGATGACGGCCGTCCTCGACGCCGCTCTCGACGCCGGTCCCGCCCCGTCGCCGGCGGGACCGGTCCCGTCTGCGGGGGTGCTGCTGGTCGAGGACCATCCCGCCAACGTGGCCCTGGTCGAGCGCATCCTGTGCCACCGCCCGGCGGTCACGCTCCGGTCGGTGTCGACCGTCGACGGGGCTGTGGCGGCCCTGGCCGGGGGACCGGTGCCCGACCTCGTCCTGCTCGACCTCAACCTGCAGGGCCCGGGGGGTCGCGAGCTGCTCGACCGGCTCCCCCCGAGTGGGGCCGCCCGCCCGACCGTCGTCGTCGTGTCGGCCGACCCGGTGGCGGCCCGGGCCGAGGCCGAGCGCCCCGGGGGTGCCGACGGCTTCCTGGCCAAGCCCTACTCGGTCGGCGAGCTGCTCGCCCTGGTCGACCGCTACTGCCCGGCCGCCACCGGTTCGTCGACCAGCTCCAGGCGGTAGCCGACGCCCCGCACGGTGACGATGCGGACCCCGCTACCACCGGCGGCCAGCTTGTTGCGCACCCGCCGGACGTGCTCGGTGACGGTGGCCGGGTCCTGCCACGCGCTCGACGACAACCACACCTCCCGTAGCAGCTCCTCCCGGGTGAAGACCCGTCGCGGCGTCCGGGCCAGGAAGGCGAGCAGGTCGAACTCCTTGGTGGTCAGCTCGACGGGCGCCCCGCCGATGGTCGCCTCCCGGGTCCCGCCGTCGACGGCCAGGTCGGCCACCTCGACGCGGTCGGCGTCGACCGGGCGCATCCTGCGCAGCAGCGAGCGGATCCGGGCGGCCAGCTCTCCCGGGTAGAACGGCTTGACCACGTAGTCGTCGGCGCCGAGGTCGAGGCCGGCGATGCGGTCCGCCTCGTCGCTGCGACCGGTCAGCAGCACGACGGGCACGTCGGACGTGCGGCGCAGCTCCATCAGCACCTCCAGTCCGGACATGCCGGGCAGGCCGATGTCGAGGACCACGAGGTCGACCCGCCCCTGGGCCAGCGCGCTCAGCGCCTCCCGCCCGGAGGTCTCGACCCGCACCTCGACCTGGTCGGGTGTCAGCGCCCGGCGGATGAGCTCCCCGATGGCGGCGTCGTCCTCCACCACCAGCACGTGGGCGGTTCGCGCCCCGATCGTCGTCTGCATGCCACACCATCGGACGGGCCGCCCCGTTGTTGAAGGGTTGATCGTCCGGGTGCCGGAACGGCGGACCGGTCGGGATGGGGCCGGCGGTCGGGCCTCTACAGTGCGGCCCCATGGCTGCCGACGCACCCAAGGGCATCCGACCCGACGCCGTGAGCAGGTGGTTCGAGGAGCACGTGGACGACGCCACCGGACCGCTCGGGTTCGAGCTGCTCGCCGGCGGGCACTCGAACCTGACCTACCGGGTCGACGACGCCGGTAGCGGGCGGTCCTGGGTCCTGCGCCGGCCGCCCACCGGCCACCTGCTCGCCAGCGCCCACGACATGGGGCGCGAGTACCGCATCATCGCCGCGCTGGGGCCGACCGACGTTCCCGTCCCGGCCGCCATCGGCCTGTGTGAGGACAGCGACGTCAACGAGGCCCCCTTCTACGTCATGGCGCACGTGGACGGCGTCGTCCTCCACGACGCCGAGACCACCGACGCCCACGTGGCGCCCGAGGCCCGCCCCGCGCTGGCCCGGTCGCTCGTCGACGTGATGGCGGCGCTGCACACCGTCGACCCCGATCGGGTCGGGCTCGGCGACCTGGGCCGCAAGACCGACTACGTGGCCCGTCAGCTCCGGCGCTGGGCGGGGCAGTGGGAGAAGTCCAAGACCCGGGAGCTGCCGGCCATGGAGGAGATCCACCGTCGCCTTTCCGCCGACATCCCCGGCCAGGAGGGGGCGGCCATCGTCCACGGCGACTACCGGTTCGGCAACTGTCTCGCCGATCCGGGCGGTCGCGTCGCCGCCGTCCTCGACTGGGAGCTGTGCACCCTCGGTGACCCGATGGCCGACGTGGGTTACCTGATGAACCACTGGGACGGGCCCGACGAGGTGCCGATCGGGCGGGAGCCGGGGGCCGTGGCGGCCGGCGGCTTCCCCTCGCGCCAGGAGCTGCTCGACCGCTACACCGCGGCCACCGGGCGCGACGTGAGCGGCGTCGGGTACTACCGGGCCTTCCAGTACTGGCGCCTCGCCGCCATCGTGGAGGGCGTCCTCGCCCGCTACCTCGGCGGCCAGATGGCCGACCCCGACGCCGACCCCGACGCCTTCCGCGACCAGGTCGACCGCCTGTCCGAGGCCGCCCTCGCCGCCCTGAGCTGATCGCGCTCCGGCGAACTGACACAAGCACGCGTTGCCAGAGCAACGCGTGCTGGTGTCAGTTCCGTCCTGGCCGAGGTCCGGGCCGGTGTCAGAACCGGTAGCCGAAGCGTTCGAGGTCGGGGGCGAAGACGGTCTCGACGGCGGCGCGGGCCTCGGGCGAGTAGAGCTGCCAGTAGGGGCGGCGGCCGGGGGTGGGGTTCAGGTGGGGCACCGGACCCACGGGCGCGTCGACCCCCGCCCCGGCGAGCACGGCGGCCAGGTCGTCGGCCAGGTCCTCCATGCGCACCACGGCGTCGGCCTCGGCGACGTGTCCGTCGTTGAGGTGCCGGGTGCGGCCGGCCTCCAGGTCGGGTCCGAGGGCGTGCAGCACCCAGACGTCGAAGTCCATCTCGACGGCGTCGACGATGCGGCCGACCATGCCCGGCTGGCGGTGGACCCACGACACCGGATCCCGCAGCTCGGCCACCCACCGGGTGCGGGTCCGCTCCCACTCCGCCGCCCAGAAGTCGAACGGGTTGCGCGTCGACGTGACGATCGTCGGCACCGTGTCCGGCGCCAGCAGCCCGGCCTCGGTGAGCTGGGCCACGGTGGCGTGCTTGGCGTCGACCCGGGTGACGCCGTCGACCACCACGTCGGCGCACGGGACGGGGGTGGCGCCCGGCCAGGCGCCCACCACGGCGAGGAGCGTCGTGCTGCCGGTCCCCGGTGCCGCCGTCACGATCACCCCATGGCCCGGGACGAGGACCGGCATCAGCGGGGTAGGCGCAGCGACAGGTCGACCACCTCGCCCAGCCGCTCCACGGGCAGTCCCGCCGCGTCGGCCCGGCCCCGCCCGAACAGCTCGTCCAGCGCCGCCTCCTCACCGCCGAACCGTCCCGCCCAGCGCCGGGACCGGGCCAGCGCCCGGCTCGACCGCACCGCCAGCAGCGGCCCGTGGTCGTCGGCCACCTCGACGACGCCGGGACCACCCGGGGCCACCAGCGCCGCCACCACGTCCAACCCCTCCGGACCGACGGCCACGGGGGCCCGCACCTCGATGCGGGTCAGGCTGCGGGCCTCGACCGCCCCGTCGACCGGGCCCGTGCCGACCCGGCCGTCGTGGGCGACGACGGTCTCGATCCCGGCGGGGCCGCCGACGACGCCCACCCGCACCGACGTGCCCCCCGCCCGCAGCACGTCGCCGACGGTGGCGACGGTGTGGTCGAGCGACCATCCCGCCGCGGCCAGGGTGACCGTCGTGAGGGCGAACGGGCCGCAGAGGGGGTCGTCGCGGCCGGGGATGGTGCGCTGCCAGGCCAGCCGCTCGGGGTTCTTCACGCCGGCGTGGTCGTGCAGCTCGGCCCACGACGGGCCGTTGTGGAACCCCTCCGCCCCGGCGACGTGGGCCAGCACCCCGCCGGCGGCGTGGGCCCGGTAGGCGATCTCCCAGTCCTCGCCGCCGTAGCAGACGATGGAGCCGTCGAAGCCCCCCAGCTCGCCGAAGAACCGCCGGGACGTGCCCATGATGGCGCCGATGACCCACTGGTAGGAGCGATCGTCGAGGTCGATCAGGTCGCGTCGGGCCCGGTAGCCGTCCCGCAACCAGGCCGGGTCCTCGAAGGCGCGGGGCGCCGTCGGGCGGTCCCCGGTCAGCCAGGCCGCCGTCTGCTGCGGGCTCCACCCCTCCAGGTCGACGTGGAACCGGCGTCCGACCACCATGGCGTCGGGGGTGACGGCGGGAAGGGCGGCGAGGCGGGCCACGGCGTCCGGACCGGGAACGGTGTCGCCGTCGAGGAACACGAGCACGTCCCCTGTGGCTCGGGTCACGCCGAGGTTGCGTGCCGCCGCCGGGCGGATGCCCTCGTCGGCCTGGCGGAGCAGCACGACCGGGATGCCGCCGACGGCGTCCGGTACCTCCGGCGGGCGGGGCGAGCCGTCGTCGACGACCACCACCTCCCGAATGTCGGCGGGCCCCCGCTGGACCCCGACGGCGGCGAGGAGTCGGTCGAGGTCGTCGGCCTGCTCGTAGTAGGGCACGACCACCGACACGGTGGGGGCCGTGGCCGGCGGGGGTACGAGATCCCACCGGTTCTGCGTCACGGGCACGTGGTGGGTGAGCGGGCTCAGCGGGGTCATGTCCGGTACAGGTCCAGATGAGCCGATGCCACCCGTACGGGTGCGTAGGGAACGAGGACGGCCTCGTCGGCGAGGAGGGTGGTGGCGGGCGCGGCGATGGCGGCCGCGATGGCGTCCCGGAGCGCCGTCGGGTGGTGTGGGTCGTACCGACGGACGGCACCCGGCGCGGTGCGGGCGATCTCGGCGGCGTAGGGGTTGTCGGCCACGAGCGGCGACCGACGGGCCGACAGCCACGCCGCCAACGAGCCCGACGCCGACGGCGCCGGGTGGGCGACCACGGGCACGTCGGTGTCGACCAGCCACCGGCCCTGCTCCTGGCGCGACAGCCACCCGGTGGCCCGCCAGGCCACCCCGAGGCGATCGGCGAGCGCCGACAGGTCGGCGACGAGGTCGTCGTGACCGTCGGACGGCCCGCCCCCGGCCACCACCTCCACCGGACCGTCGAACCGGGCGCAGGCGCGCAGGACCGAGGCGTGGCCCTTGCCCGGGTAGACGAACCCGAGGATCCCGACGGTGGGTACCGGCCCCGGGGGGCGGGGTGGGGGGAGGCAGCGGTGCTCGACCGGCAGCGGGACCAACCGGACCGGAGCGGTCGGACGGAACCGACACACGGCACGTCGCTCGTGCTCGCTGGCGACCACGACGGTGTCGACGGCGTCGACGACCCGGGCGTAGGCGGACGTGCGGGTCCGGTCGCGGGCGGCGTCGTCGTGGCCGACGCCGGGGAGATCGTGGAGGGTGACGACCAGCCGCCGCCGGGCTCGTCGGCGGCCCAGCTCCTCCAGCGTCTCGGGTCCGTACGAGCCGTCGGACACCAGGTGGTCGCTGAACTGCAGATGCCAGACCGGGGCCCGCCCGGGGTCGAGCGCAGCGTCGAGTCGCGAGCCGAGGTCGGCGCCCGGTTCCACCGTCACCTCCGCCACCGGCGCCAGCTCCGCCACCCCCGACGCGATGAGCTCACCGTGGCGGCGGACGCCGTGCCGTTCCGGCCCGATGTGGGCGAAGCCGACGACGGTGCTCACCGGTCGGCCTCGTCTGCTCGACGGGTCGGCCTCGTCTGCTCGACGGGTTGGTCGGTGTCGGGGTACGTCGGCCTCGGTGCTCACCGGTCGGCCTGGTCTGCTCGACGGGTTGGCCTGGTCTGCTCGACGGGTTGGCCTGGTCTGCTCGACGGGTTGGCCTGGTCTGCTCGACGGGTTGGCCTGGTCTGCTCGACGGGTTGGCCTGGTCTGCTCGACGGGTTGGCCTGGTCTGCTCGACGGGTTGGTCGGTGTCGGGGTACGTCGGCCTCGGTCACTGCGCAGCGAGGACGTCGGCGTAGATGCGGGCGTGGGCGGCGGCCGCCTCCCGGCGACGGCGGTCCGACCCCACCGGGTCGGGTGGTGGCGGTGACCCCAGCGCCAGGGCCCGACCCACCGCCTCGGCCAGGGAAGCGCGATCGAGGCCGTGGCGGTCACCGGCGTAGGGCACCACCTCCGACCACTGGTCGGTGAAGCAGCCGCAGTGGGGCGCCACCACCCGGGTCCCGACGTCACGGCACGCCTCCAGCCAGCCGGAGTGCGTCCCGAACCGGTACGGCAGCACGGCCACCTCCAGGCGGGCCAGCTCGGCGGCGAAGTCCCGCTCGTCGAGCCGGCCGGCCACGACGACCCGGGCCATCGACGGCGCGGCCAGCTCCCGTACCCGCGCCACCGCCCCCGCCCCCGCGATCGGGTCGATGCGCACCTCCAGCCGGGCCCCGTGGGCGGCGACGGCCTCGCCCAGCGCCGGCACGAGGACGTCGACCGGCGTCACGTTGGGGCGGAGGCGTTTCAGGTGCACCCCCACCAGCCCGGCCTCGGTCGGGGGCAGCCCGGTGGCCGGCGCCAGCAGGGGCGGGTGGGGCACCACGACCGGGCGTCGACCCCAGCGTCGCCCGATGGCGGACGCAGCGCAGCCCGTGAGCGTCACCAGCGCGGCGGCCGCCGGTACCAGCACGTCGAGCTGGGCGAGGTGGTGACGCCCGTCGTGGAGGTTCGGGTTCTCCAGGTCGTGGACGGTGAGGACGAGCGGCAGCCGACGCTCGGCGAGGGTGTCGCGCCACGCCTCGATCTCGGCCACGCTCCGGTGCTCGAACCCGAAGTGGAGGTGCACGAGGTCGACGGCGCCGTCGAGGCGGCGGAGGTGGCCGGGGTCGAGGGCGGGGTGGGGCCACCAGGGGTCGGTCGGATCGGGCAGCACCCGCACCGAGTCGGGGACGACGGCCCGCACGTAGGGGTGGCCGCCGGGGATCGACAGGACCGTGGTGGTCCGACCCGGTGCGAGCATGGGCGGGGCCCTACCCGACGCCCCCTCGGCCGAACCCGGCCGGCGGCGGCGACGGGGGCGGGTGACGGGGGCGGGCACCGGGGGTAGGGACGCAGCCCCCCGGGTAGCCCGACGGCGCCCATGATCGGCTTCTACGTCCACCACCACGGGTCCGGCCACCTCACCCGGGCGTTGACCATCGCCGCCGAGCTGGCCGAGCCGGCCGCCGTCGTGACCAGCCTGACCGTCGATCCGGGGCGGCTCCCGGGCGGGGTCGAGCTGGTGCCGCTGCCGACCGACGTGCCCGCCCACCCCGACCCCGACGACGACCCGGCCGGCGGTGGGGCGCTGCACTGGGTGCCCCGGGGCGCCACCGCGCAGCGCCGGGCCCGGGCCTTCGTCGACTGGCTGACCCGTCCCGAGGCGGGGCTGCTGGTGGTGGACGTGTCGGTCGAGGCCATCGTGCTGGCCCGCCTGTGCGGTGTGGCCGCCGTGGCCGTCCGGCTCCCCGGCGACCGCACCGACCGGGCCCACCGCACCGGCGCCGATCTGGCCGAGGCCTTCCTCGCCCCCTACCCGGTCGAGCTGGAGGACCCGTCGACGCCGCCCGGTGACGTGGCCCGCACCCACTACGCCGGCCTGATCAGCCGCTACGGCGGACGGTGCCTCGATCGGGCCGACGCCCGACGGTGGGTCGGCGTCGGACCCCGGGCCAGGCTCCTCGTGGTGGCCGTCGGCGCCGGGGGCTCGGCCCTGCGGCCCGCCGACGTCGCCGCCGTCGGCGACCACCTCCCCGGCTGGGAGGTGGTGGCCCTGGGCGTCGAGGGTCCGTCCTGCGGGCGGGTCCGCTGCCTCGGGTGGGTGGAGGACCCCTTCCCCTGGTTCCGGGCCGCCGACGTGGTGGCGGGCCACGGCGGCACGAACCTCGTCGCGGAGGTCGCCGCCGCAGCCCGCCCCCTCGTCTGCGTGCCCGAGCCCCGCCCCCACGACGAGCAGGTCCGGCGGGGCCGGCTCCTGGCCGCCGCCGGTGCCGCCGTGGTCTGCGACGGCTGGCCCCGCGCCGGGGAGTGGCCGGCGGTGGTCGACCGGGCCCTGGCCCTGGGCGGGGGGCGCCTCGCCTCCTGGGCGGCCGAGGCGTCGCCCGCCCGGGTGGCCCGCTGGCTGGAGGGGATCCACGACCGCCGGTGGGAGGCCCCCGGGTGACGTCGGTCGTCACCATCGTCGTCGACCGGGCCGCCCACCTCGCCAACCTCGTCCGCGGCCTGGCCCGCTGCGACCCGCCCCCAGGTGAGCTGGTCGTGGTCGACATGGGTTCGGCCGAGCACCCCGGCCCGGTCGCCGTCGGCGCCGCGGCGGGGGCGTTCGCCGTCCGGGTGGTGGCCGTCGACGGGTCCGGTGGGTTGCCGCTGGCCCGGGCCCGCAACGCCGGCGCCGCCGCCGCCGAAGGGGGCTCCCTCGTGTTCCTCGACGTGGACTGCATTCCCGCCCCCGACCTCGTCGGTGCCTACCGCCGGGCCCCCGCCGGGGTGCTCGCCTGCGGTCCGGTCCGCTACCTCCGTCGGGGGTGGGACGATCCGCCGACGGGCCTCGACCCCGCCCGGCTCGAGGACCGGAGCCGCCCCCATCCGCTCCGACCGGCGCCCGCCACCGACATCGCCGACGACCGGTACGAGTTGTTCTGGTCGCTCAGCTTCGGTCTCGACCGGGCCACGTGGGACCGCCTGGGCGGCTTCGACGAGCGCTTCCGGGGCTACGGGGCCGAGGACACCGACCTTGCCTGCACCGCCCGCCGTCTCGGGGTCCCGCTGTGGTGGCTGGCCCGGGGTGCCGCCTTCCACCAGTGGCACGAGAGCGCCGTACCCCCGGTCGGTCACCTGGCCGACATCGTCGACAACGCCGTCCGCTTCCACGCCAAGTGGTCGACGTGGCCGATGCGGGGCTGGCTCGACGAGTTCGCCCGCCGGGGTCTGGTGGTGTTCGAGCCCGGGGCGGGAGTCCTGCGACGGACCGGTGCGGACCCGGAGGGTGGGGGGGGCCGTGGGGGGGGGTAGCGGGGGTCGTGGGGGGGTAGGGGGGGCCGTAGGGGGGTAGTCCTCCTGCCGGTGTCCCCGACCCGAGGTAGGTGATGGAGCGAGTGCACGCCAGCACGCAGCGGCGGCGGGGGGAGACGGAGGCCCTCCGGGTCGGCATCATCGGCGGATCCCGCTTCGGCCTGGAGGAGCCGCTCGCCGGGGGCCTCGAGACGCTGGTGGCGACCCTGGCCGGCAGCCTGGCCCGCCGCGGTCACGACGTGACCGTGTTCGCCGGCCGGTCGGCCGCGGGGGAGCGCGACGGCTACCGGGTGCAGCCGCTCACCCGGACCCGGTTCCGGGCCAGCGCCACCGCCCGGGCCGACGTCACCATGCCCCCGGAGCGGTTCATGGACGACCACCACGCCTACCTGCGCCTCGCCGTGGAGCTGCGGAGCCGCCGCTTCGACGTGCTCCACAACCACTCGCTGCACTACCTGCCGCCGACCTTCGACCTGCCGACGCCGATGGTGCACACCCTCCACAGCCCGCCGACGCCCTGGTTGGAGAGCGCCTTCGCCTGCCGGGCCCGGGCCGGCGACGTCGTGACGTCGGTCTCGGTGGCCAACGCTGCGGCGTGGGGTGACCTGGTCGACCTGGTGGTGCCGAACGGGGTCGACACGACACGGTGGGCGCCGGGACGGGGCGGCGGCGACCACGCCGTCTGGACGGGACGACTCGTCCCCGAGAAGGCCCCCCACCTCGCCATCGACGCCGCCCGCCGCGCCGGGCTCGACCTCCTGCTGGCGGGGCCGGCCCACGACCTGACGTACTTCGACCGGGAGGTCGGCCCCCGTCTCGGCGACGGTGTCACCTACCTCGGCCACCTCACGACGACGGAGCTCGTCGGCGTGGTCGGATCGGCCCGCTGCGCGGTCGTGACCCCGGTGTGGGACGAGCCCTACGGCCTCGTCGTGGCGGAGGCCCTGGCCACCGGCACGCCGGTGGCCGCCTTCGACCGGGGTGCCATCGGCGAGATCGTCGACGACCGCACCGGGGCGCTGGCCCCGGCCGACGACGTCGAGCGGCTGGCCGAGGCCATCCGCGTCGCCGGCACCCTGTCGCGCCGGGAGTGCCGGGAGCGGGCCGAGCGGCACTGCTCGATCACGGCCATGACCGAGCGGTACGAGGGCGTCTACCGCGCCGGCCGGGCTCCGGTCGGCGCCGGCTGGTAGAGCGTCACCGGGGTACCGTCGGGGCCGATGACGGTGGCCCGCCGCTCGTGGGGGCCCTCCTCGACGGGCCCGCAGCCGGCCAGGGCGGCCGCCGCGGTGTCGAGGTCGTCGACCTTGACCATGACCCCGGCGCGGTCCGAGGCCCGGTCGGCGCCGGCGAGGGCGAGGCGGCCGCCGCCGAGGTCGAACTGGGCCCAGCGGTCGCCGTCGACGAACGTGGCCTCGACCCCGAGCAGCTCCGACCACCACGCCACGGCGCCGGCGAGGTCGTCGGCGGGCAGGACGGCGTTCAGCTTCTCGGCGGCCATCGGCCGAACCTAGTGCCGCCCGGGTGCCGGCCCCGGGGGGCGGGGGGCCGGGCCGCTACCGTCTCGGGCCATGGACATCGCGGACTCGGTGCTCGACCTGGTGGGCCGCACCCCGATGGTGCGACTCCCCCGGATCAGCGAGGGCCTCCCGTCCACCCTCGTGGCCAAGGCGGAGCTGTTCAACCCGGGCGGCAGCGTGAAGGACCGGCCCGCCGTGGCCATGATCGACGCCGCCGAGCGCGACGGCCTCCTCGAGCCGGGCGGCACCATCATCGAGCCGACCTCGGGCAACACCGGCGTCGGCCTCGCCATCGTGGCGGCGCAGCGCGGCTACCGGTGCGTGTTCGTCATGACCGACAAGGTGAGCGCCGAGAAGGTGGCGCTCCTGCGGGCCTACGGCGGGGAGGTGGTCGTGTGCCCGGTGGCGGTGGCGCCCGACGACCCCGCCTCCTACTACTCGACGGCCGAGAGGCTGGTGGCCGAGACGCCCAAGGCGTTCCGACCCAACCAGTACTTCAACCCGGTGAATCCCGACTCCCACGAGGCGTCCACCGGACCGGAGATCTGGAAGCAGACCGACGGCCGCATCACCCACTTCGTGGCCGGCATGGGCACGGGCGGCACCATCACGGGCGTCGGCCGCTACCTGAAGGCCCGCAACCCCGAGGTGCAGATCGTCGGCGCCGACCCGGAGGGATCGGTGTACTCGGGGGGGTCGGGCCGCCCCTACCTGGTCGAGGGGGTGGGGGAGGACTTCTGGCCGCCCACCTATGACCTCGAGATCGCCGACCGGGTCATCGCCGTGAGCGACGAGGACTCCTTCCTCACCGCCCGCCGGGTCGCCCACGAGGAGGGGCTGCTGATCGGAGGCTCCTGCGGTACGGCCGTCAAGGCGGCGCTGCAGGTCGTGGGCGAGGAGGGTCCCGACGCCCTCGTGGTCGTCCTCCTGCCCGACTCGGGGCGGGGCTACCTCACCAAGGTCTTCGACGACCGGTGGATGGCGTCGATGGGGTTCCTCGACAGCGACGGACCGGTCGTCGGCGACGTGGTGGCGGCCCGGGGCGGCGACGTCCCGCCCCTCGTCTACGTCACGCCCGACGTGATCGCCCGCGACGCCGTCGCCCTGATGCGCGACCACGGCGTCAGCCAGCTCCCCGTGGCCAAGGGGGAGATGCCGATCGCCGCCGCCGAGGTGATGGGCTCGGTGAGCGAGCTGCGCCTGATGGACCTGGCCTTCGACAGCGACCGCTCCGTGCTCGACTGCCCCGTGGAGGAGATCATGGGCCCACCGCTGCCCACCATCGGCGTGGGCGAGCCGGTGGCCCTCGCCGTGGAGCACCTGGAGACGGCGCCGGCCCTGCTGGTGCTGGCCGGGGGCCGGCCGAGCGCCGTGCTGGCCCGCACCGACGTGCTGGCCTTCCTCTCCACGGGCAGCGGGTCGTGACCGAGTACACGTCACCCGAGACCCTGGCCGTCCACGCCGGCCAGGCCGCCGATCCCGCCACCGGCGCCGTCACCGTGCCGATCTACGCCACCTCCACCTACGCCCAGCTCGACGTGGGCGAGCACCGGGGCTACGAGTACTCCCGCACCAGCAACCCGACCCGCGCCGCGCTGGAGACGGCCGTGGCCGCGCTGGAGGGGGCCCGCTTTGGCCGGGCCTTCGCCAGCGGGATGGCCGCCGAGGACGCCGTCCTGCGGTCGCTGCGCACCGGCGACCACGTGGTGCTGGCGACGACGCCTACGGGGGCACGTTCCGACTCATCGACAAGGTGCTGTCCCGGGCCGGGGTGACCTGGACGGCGGCCGACCTGTCCGACCCGTCGGCCCTCGCCGGGGTGATGACCGACCGGACCCGGATGGTCTGGGCCGAGACCCCGACCAACCCGCTGCTCACCGTGGTCGACGTCGCCGCCCTGGCCGAGGCGGCCCACGCGGGCGGGGCCCGGCTAATCGTCGACAACACGTTCGCCACGCCCTATCTGCAGCGGCCCCTCGCCCTCGGCGCCGACGTGGTGGTGCACTCCACCACCAAGTACCTGGGCGGCCACTCCGACGTGGTGGGCGGGTTCGTCGCCACCGACGACGACGAGATCGACGCCGACGTGGGCTTCGTCCAGAACGCCGCCGGGGGCGTCCCGTCGCCGTTCGACTGCTTCCTCGTCCTGCGGGGCCTCAAGACCCTGCCGGTGCGGATGGACCGCCACGAGGTCAACGCCCGGGCCGTCGTCGAGGCGCTCTGCGGCCACCCCCGGGTGGTGGAGGTGCGCTGGCCCGGCCTGCCCGACCATCCCCGCCACGACGTGGCCGCCCGCCAGATGCGGGGCTTCGGGGGCATGGTGTCGTTCCGGGTCGACGGGGGGCCCGACGCCGCCGCCGCCGTGGCCGCCGGCACCCGGTTGTGGACCCTGGCCGAGTCGCTGGGCGCGGTCGAGTCCCTGATCGAGCTGCCCGGCCTCATGACCCACACATCGGTGGAGGGGTCACCGCTGCAGGTCCCCCACGACCTGATCCGCCTCTCGGTCGGCCTCGAGGCCGCCGCCGACCTGATCGACGACCTGGAGCGGGCGCTGGCGGGGTGACCCCGGCGCCGCCGGGACCGTCGGTACGGTGCGGCGCCGTGGGACGGGTCGGAACGGGCGTGGTCGTGCTCCTGGCACCGGCCCTGCTGGCGGCCTGCACGGGAGGAGACGACGGTCCGGCTCCGGCCGCCCCGGTGGTCACCACGACGCCCGCCACCACGGTGCCTCCCACCACGGTGGCTCCCACCACGACGCCCGCTACCACGGTGGCGCCGTTCGAGCCGGCATCCCCGGTGTGGGAGCCCTGCGGCGACGGTGTCGACTGCGCCACCCTCACCGTGCCCCTCGACCACGCCGACCCCGCCGGCGAGACGATCGAGCTGGCCCTCGTCCGCCGTCCCGCCACCGCCGCCGACCGCATCGGGCACCTGCTCGTCAACCCGGGGGGGCCGGGCGGCTCGGGCGTCGATTTCGTCCGCTCCGCCGGCGGGCTGTTCGACGACGTCGCCCCCCGCTTCGACGTGGTGGGGTTCGACCCCCGAGGGGTCGGCGCCAGCACGCCGATCGACTGTCTCGCCGACGACGAGCTCGACGCCTGGCTGGCCGTCGACCTCGGCCCCGACGACGCCGCCGAGCGGGCCGAGCTGCTGGACCGGGCCGAGCGGTTCGCCGCCGGCTGCCTGGAGCTGACCGGCGAGCTGCTGGCCCACGTGGCCACCGCCGACGTGGTCGACGACATGGACCTGATCCGGCGGGCGCTGGGGGAGGAGCAACTCACCTACCTCGGCTTCTCCTACGGCACCCTGCTCGGGGTGCGCTACCTGGAGGCGTACGGCGACCGGGCCCGGGCCATGGTCCTCGACGCCGCCGTGGACCCCACCCTGCCGGGCCTGGAGCTCGCCGTCGGCCAGGCCCGGGGCTTCGACGCCGCCGTGGAAGCCTTCCTGGCCGACTGCGCCGCCGACGACGGGTGCCCGTTCGGGGGAGCCGACCCCGGCGCCGCCCTCGACGACCTGCTGGCCCGCGTCGAGGACGTGCCGCTGCTCACCCAGGACGGACGCCCGGTCGGCCCCGGCCTGGCCGAGCTGGGCATCTTGGCCGCCACCTACAACCCCGCCACCTGGCCCGTCCTGGCCCAGGGTCTCGCCGACGCCGAGCTGGGCGACGGCGACGTGCTGCTCCTCCTGGCCGACCTGTTCACCGAGCGCGAGGACGGCAGGTTCGCGTCCAACGCCTGGGAGGCGCTCTACGCCGTCAACTGCCTCGACGACGGGCCGCTCACCATCGACGAGATCGAGGCCCTGGCCCGCCGACTCGACGACGAGGGGCTCCGGGTGGCGGGCAGCGCCGCCTGGTTCGGGGCGCCCTGCGCCTCCTGGCCCGTGACCGGCCGGCAGGACCCCCGCCGCGTCGACGTGACCGCCGACGTGCCGGTCGTCGTCGTGGGCACCACCGGTGACCCCGCCACCCCGTACCGGTGGGCGGTGACCACGGCCGAGGCCATCCCCGGTGCCGCCCTCCTGACCCGGGAGGGGGAGGGTCACACCGCCGTGGGCCGGTCGCCGTGCATCGCCGAGGCGGCGCGCGAGTTCCTCGTGACCGCCGTCGTCCCCGCCGACCGGACCTGCCCCTCGTAGGCCCGGCCGGCGGAGAAGACCACGTCAGGGGGCCTGCGACGGGCCCCATCCCCCGAACGTGTCACACCCCCTCGGTACCGTCCGGGGCATGCGGCTCCTGGCCTTCTCCGACCTCCATCTCGACCGTGCCTTCGCCTGGGCCACCCCCGCCGTGGCCCGCCGGCGCCGGGCCCAGCTCCGTGCCACGCTGCAGAACGTGGTCGCCCTCGTCGGCGAGCTGCGGGTCGACGCCCTCCTCTGCGCCGGTGACCTCTACGAGCACGAGCGGGTGGCGCCCGATACGGCCGCCTTCCTGGCCCGGGTCCTCGACGAGGCCGGGGTCCCCGTCCTGCTGGCCCCCGGCAACCACGACCCGTGCACGCCCGACTCGGTCTACGCCGAGGCGGCGTGGAGCGATCGGGTGCACGTCTTCGACCACGACCGGCTGGTCCCGTACCGCCTGGCCGACGGCTTCACGGTGTGGGGCGGCGCCCACCTGAGCACGGCCGGCACGGGCAACTTCCTCGACGGGTTCCGGGTCGAGGGCGGCGGCGTGCACGTCGGGCTGTTCCACGGCGCCGAGCGTCGGGGGCTGGCCCAGGAGGGCACGGCCAAGGCCCCGCACGCCCCCTTCGACGGAGCCGAGATCCGCCCGACCGGCCTCCACTACGCCGTCGTCGGCCACTACCACCGCCCCCGCGACGACGACCGACACGGCTACACCTACCCCGGCTGCCCCATGCCGCTCGACTTCGGGCTCGACGAGCCGGGTTCTGCCGTCCTGGTCGACGTCGGCGACGACGGCCGGGTCACCGTCACCCGCCATGCCGTGGCGGCGTCACCGGCCCACGACCGGACCCTCGACGTCACCGGCGTGGCCGACGAGGCCGACCTGCTGGCCCGGGCGGCCGCCGTCCTCGACGGGCTCGACGGGGTGGTGCGGCTGACCCTCGACGGCGAGCTCGCCCCCGGCCTGCCCACCGACGCCGACCTCCTGGCCCGCCACGCCCCGGCCGCCGACGCCGTGGTCGTCCGGCGCGACAAGCTCCGTCCCGCCTACGACCTCGACGAGCTGGGCTCCGCCGACGACGTCCGGGGCCGCTTCGTGCGGGCCGTGCTCGATGCCGGCTACGACGCCGACACCCAGCGCCGGGTCCTCACCTGCGGGCTGCGGGCCCTCGACGGCCACGCCGACCTCGAGGTGGCGTGATGCACCTCGAACGGGTGCGGGCCGAGGCATTCGGTGCGCTGGTCGACGCCGACCTGGTGCTCGGTCCGGGGCTCAACGTCGTGGTCGGGCCGAACGAGTCCGGCAAGTCCACCTGGCACGCCGCCTGCACCGCCGTGCTGACGGGCGTGCGTCGCGGCCGGGGCAAGCGCCGGGCCGACGACGAGCGCCTGGCCCGCCGACACCAGCCCTGGGAGGGTGAGCGCTGGGCGGTGTCGGCCGACGTGGTGACGGCCGACGGGCGCCGGCTCGACGTCCGCCACGACCTGGTGACGCGCACCGGTGAGGTGCGCGACGCCGCCACCGGGGCCGCCCTCACCGGTGAGCTCCAACACGACGGTGCCACCGACCCCAGCCTGCTCGTGGGGCTCGACCGCCGGGCCCTGGTGGCCACGGCCAGCGTCCGCCAGGCCGACCTGCGGTGGGACGCGTCCGACGCCGACGCCCTCCAGCACCACCTGCAGCGGGCCGCCACCGAGCTGGGCGGTTCGGGAACGGCCGGGGAGGCGCTCGACCGCATCGCCCGGTTCCGGGGCGAGCGCGTCGGCGGCGAGCGGGCCAACAGCATGAAGCCGCTCATGAGCGCGGTCCGCGCCCGCGAGCACGCCGTCCGTTCCGTCGACGACGCCCGTCGCGCCCACGACGATCGGCGCGGGCGGGTGGCCGACGTGCGCCGGCTCCGTCGGGAGGCCGACCACGCCGCCGACGCGGCGGTGCACGCCCGGCGGCGGTGGGCGGCGGCCCGGGCCGCCGAGCTGCGGGCGTGGTTGCGCTACTCCGACGAGGAGGGTGCCGCCTTCCCCGACGGTCCACCGCCCGAGCCCGACCACGACCTCGACGGCCGGGTGGCCGACGCCCGGGCCCATTGGTCGGGTCGGGCCGAGCCCGTGTCACCACCGCCCCGCTCCAGCGTCGAGGTCGAGGCCGAGCTGCGGGCGCTCCCGTCGGCGCCCACCCATCCCACCGCCGTGGCAGCCGAGGTGGTCGAGGCGGTGACCGATCTCGCCGCCGCCGAGCGATCCTGGGCCGACGCCCGGGAGGCGGCCCGCCCGGCCCCGGTGTGGCCGTGCCCGCCCGACGAGACCACGGCCCTGCGCCGGGCCCTCGCCGCCGAGGAAGCCCCGTCGCAGGCCGGCGTGGGGCTGGCGACGGCGGTCGTGCTGGCGCTGGTGGTCGCCGGGGCCGGGGCGGCGGTGGGCTCGGCTGCCGTGACGGTCGTGGGCGGGCTGGCCGCGGCGGCGGCGCTGGCCGGGTGGTGGCGGCACCGGCGCGACCGGGCGGCGGTCGAGAGCAGCCGTCGGTGGGCGATCGACCGGTTGACCGGCCTCGGCCTGCCGGTGACGACGGAGGGGCTCGACCGGGCGGCGGCGGACCACCGAGCCGAGGTCGACCTGGCCGGGCGGCTGGCCGCCGACCTGGTGGCGCGTCGTGACGCCGTCGAGCGCGCCCGCCGGTGGGCCGACGAGGGGCTCGACCGCCACGGTGCCCCGCCGGGACCCACGCCGGCCGGTCGCCTCGACTCGCTGCGGGCCGCCTGCGAGGAGGCGGCCCACCGTGCGGCGACGGCGTCGCAGCGGCCCGGGCTGGAGCGGGAGCTGGCCCATGCCCGCCACGTCGAGGAGGTGGCCGCCCGGGCCGCCGCCGCCCACCGGGCCGCCGTCGACGCCCTGGCCGACGCGGTCGAGGCCGTCGGAGGGCCGGAGGGCCTCGCCGCCGGCGACGCCGACGAGTGGCTGGGCGGCTGGCAGGTGCGCCGGCGCGGCCAGCGCGTCGCGCTGGCGGCGGCCCGTGACCGCTGGCTGCGCCTCGCCCACCACCGCCGGACCCGTCCCGACGCCGAGGTCCGGGCCGAGCTGACCCGGGTCGAGGCCGAGCTGGCCACCCTCGGTCCGCACCCCGGCGGCCACGGCGGCGATACCGACAGCGTCGCCGAGCGGACGCGGCCGGGTGACGACGCCGGCGTCGCTCACCTGGAGCGGGCGGCGGTCGAGGCCGAGCGCCGGGCCGAGCGGGCGGCCCGGGCCGCCGGTGAGGCGGCCGCCACCCTGGAGGGCCTCCGCTCGGTCGGTGTCCCCCTGGCCGACGCCGAGGCCGATCTACACGAGGCCGATCGTGCGCTGGGTCGTCTCCGCACCCTGGCCCACACCCTCGACGAGACCGGTCGGCTGCTGACCGCGGCCCGCGACGCCGCCCACCGCGACATCGCCCCCCGGTTGGCGGCCCGCATCGGCCCGCCGTTGGCGACGGTCACCGCCGGGCGCTACGACGCCGTTCTCGTCGACCCCGCCGATCTGACCGTGCGGGTGCGGAGCGGGCCCCGCTGGGTCGAGTCCGACCGGCTGTCGCACGGCACCGCCGAGCAGGTCCACCTCCTGGCCCGCATCGCCCTGGCCGACGCGCTGGTGGCTCCGGGCGAGACGGTCCCGCTGCTGCTCGACGATGTGACCGTCCACGCCGACGCCGAGCGGGCGGCGGCCCTGTGCGAGCTGCTCGGCGCGCTGGCGACCGAGCGTCAGGTCGTCGTGTTCACCCAGGAGCGGGCGGTGGCCGGCGCGCTGGCCGGCGGGGTGACGGGGGGTGGTGGCTGCCTGGTCGAGTTGACACCAGCGGGCAGCGCCATTGGATCGGGCGCCACCGCGGGCGGGCTCCCGGCCGTGGACTGACGACGTGCGACCCCGGTGGGGACAGGCGGCGGTTCGGCCGTGGGCTACCGACGGCCGCCCCCGCCGGGCGTCAGGCGGGAGCGGGGGCGGCGGCGGGGGGAGCGGTCACCGCCGTGTCGCCCGGGCCCAGCGACAGCTCGGCCAGCAGCGCGGCCGAGCTGATCCACCACCGGCGGCGGTGTTCCGGGCCCTCGTTCTCCATGCGCAGCGAGCGGATGGCCCGCTCGCCCAGCTCGTCGATCACCGTGCGCACGGTCCACCTCCTCCGGGGGTCGGCGATCCCGTCGGCGGCGGGGCTGCCCTGGTCAAGGGTCGCCACGGAACCGACACGTGCAACCGCGACGGGGTGGTTCATCGACCCGGCTCAGACGGCCGCGGGCAGAACGTGCCACTGCAGCATCGACCAGTGGCACAACGCAGCGGCGATCACGAGGACGTGGAACGCCTCGTGGTAGCTGAACACCCGGGGCCACAGGCGGGGCCGGCGGGTGACCAGCATGAGCATGCCGACCGTGTAGAGAACGCCACCGGCCACGGCCAGCACCACGCCACCGCCACCGAGCCGGTGCACGGCCGGCGCCAGGATCAGCCCCGCCACCCAACCGAGCGCCGTCACGAAGACGATGGTCACCACGTTGCCGCCACCCCGCTGCACCCAGCGGAGCGCGACCCCGACCGACGTCACCGTCCACAGCGCCACGAGGGCGACGGAGCGTTGTGCGCCGTCGAGAAGGAGGGCGGCCACGGGGGTGCAGGTGCCGGCGATGAGCAGGAAGATCATCGAGTGGTCGAGGAGCTGCATGCCCCGCTTGTACCGGGCCGGCCAGGGGATCGAGTGGTAGAGCCCGCTCACCACGAACAGGAAGACGAGGCACAGGGCGTAGACCCCGATGGCCAGTCGACTGCCGGCGTCGTGCGCCTCGGTGACGAGCACCACCCCGCCGGCCACGGCCACGGCGGCGGCGGTGAGGTCCATCAGCCCCCGCACCGGGTGGTGCAGGGGCCCGAGCCGCCACCGCTGCGTGCCGTCGTTCACCCTGCCGACGCTACGGCCCCGGGGCCCCCGTCCGTGGCCGCCCGGTGACCGAGCGCTGAACGCCGGCCGCTCGTCGTGGTCGCAGTCGCCCGGCCCCGGCCACCGCGGGCCCCGGCCGGGCGGCACGGTCACGGCACCGGGTCGTCACACGAGGGCGCGCAGGGCGGCGATGGCGTCCGTCGGGTCGTCGTCGACGTGCACGGTGCGCATCCCGAGGGCGGCGGCGGCCTCGAGGTTCTCGGGGAAGTCGTCGACCATCACGGTGGCGGCGGGGTCGTCGACCCCCAGCCGGTCGAGGACGAGACGGAAGATGGCGGGCTCCGGTTTGCGAAGCCCGACCTCGGACGAGTCGATGATGACCTCGAACAGCGACGCCCAGTCGTGGAGAGCGAACCAGTGCTCCCGCATCTCCCGCACGTTGTTGGTCACCATGGCCAGCCGGACGCCGGCGTCGCGCAGCTCCTCGGCCACCGCCACCATCTCGGGCCGGAACGTCTCGGGCGCCATGACCCGGCGCATCATGACCAACGGATCGAAGGGGCTGGTCATCTCGTCCAACATGTCGGCCACGGGCAGCTCGCCCCGCTCGACCCGGTGCATCGGGTGGTCGGTGCTGCCGACGTAGTCGTCCCAGGGCATGCGTCGGGCGTCGTCGAGCTGATGCCCGGCCTCGGCCATGACGGCCCGGAAGATCTGCCGGGGCGACGCCGTGAACACACCGCCCAGATCGAAGACGACCGCCTCGGGCCGGTCGTCGGGCTGACCGTCGGACGAGGTGCCGCCGCTCACGGTGCGGTCCAGAGCGGCTCGTCGACCCGCCACCCGACGGGCCGGCCCCACCGCTCGGCGAACGTGACCTCCTGCGGCGGGCGGCGCTCGGCCAGGCCCCAACGACCGGTCGGATAGCCCATCGGCACCATGGCGTGCATGTGCCACTCACCGTCGTCGGGCACGCCGAGCAGCGACTCGACCTCAACCTTGTGCGACCGCAGGAGCGTGGTGATGGTCGAGCCGATACCCAGCGAGCGGGCCTTCAGGCAGGCGTTCCACAGCGCCGGGAAGGTGGAGGACTCGCCCCGCTCCTTGCCGAACGCGAACAGGAGCAGGGGTGCCTCGTCGAGGTGGTCGGCCAGCCAGCGGGCCGACGAGTCGATGCGCACCGACCGGGCCACCTCCGGATCGACCGCGTCGGGCGTGGCCGAGGCGGCCTCGGCGATGCGGGCCTGGACGTCGGCGTAGGCGGTGGCGTGCAGCTCGTCGAGACCGGCCCGGTAGTGCTCGGCGACGACCGCCTTGGTGCCGGGGTCGGTGACGGTCAGGAAGCGGAACCGCTGCTGGTTGCCCCCGCTCGGTCCGCGCACGGCGGCGTCGAGGATGGCCGCCACGGCGTCGTCGGGGATCGGATCGGGGGCCAGGCGCCGCATGGCCCGGGTCGTGTAGATGGCCTCGTCGATGCTCATCGTCTCACCGACGCGCCCGGCCTCGAGCCCGGTGATCAGGTCGACGCGACGCTGGTGACGACCCCCCCCGAAGTCGACGGAGAGGAACAGCGCCACGATCTCCTCGGCCAACGCCGCCGCCACCACCCGGGCCCCGAGCGACAGGACGTTGGCGTCGTTGTGCTGGCGGGCCATGCGGGCGGTGTAGAGGTCGTTGCAGAGTGCCGCCCGCACGCCGGGCACCTTGTTGGCGGCGATCTGCTCGCCCTGGCCGCTGCCGCCCACCACGATGCCCCGCTCGGCCCCGCCCCCGGCCACGGCCCGACCGACGGCCGCCATGATGGGCGGGTAGTCGACCGGCTCGGTCGAGGTGGTGCCGAGGTCGTCGACGGTGTGTCCGGCCTCTTCCAGCACGCCGAGCAGATGGGTCTTGAGGTCGAAGCCGGCGTGGTCGGCCCCGATGGCGATCAGCACCCGGCGAACCTACTGGGACCGGTACGAGATGTCGCCGTGGTCGCGGCTCCCCCCGGTGAACACGTCACGGTCGATGAACGTCGACCCGACGTCCTCGACGGTGTCCCAGTCGTGCACGCAGACCCGGTCGGCGATGGCCCAGCGGCCGTCGCGCCGTTCGAACCGGTCGACGTAGCGGCCCCCGAACCGCTCCAGCCGCTCGGCCGCATCGGTGCCGACCCGGTGGGTGGCGAGCACGTAGGTCTCGACGTGAGCCGTGTCGGCCCCGTCGAAGTCGATCGTGCAGTTGGCGATGGCGTGGTGCGTGGCCCGGGCGTGGGCGTTCAGCGCCTCGGTCGCGTAGGTGGCGAAGTCGGTGCCGAGCCCCTTGAACCGTCCGTGGTCGTCGGTGGCGTCGTCGTGGTAGGCGCTGGCCACCAGCTCGGCGTCACCCCGGTCGATCCCCCGGCAGTAGTCGGTGAGCGCCCGGTGGATGGCCCGCTCGTCCAGCATCCGCGCCAGCTCGTCGTCCATGACCCCGACCGTAGCCCCACCCCCCCCACCCCCCCCCGACGTTCTGGCACCTGAAAACACACACATGGGGCGCTCCCAGGTGCCAGAACGAGGGGGCTAGCTCCCCGAGCCGTGCTGCTCGGTGTAGGTGGCGATGGCCTCGGCCTGCTTGGCGTTCAGCTCCTCACGTTGTTGCTGCGCCCGGCGCTCGGCGTCGAGGAGCTGCTGGCTCGTGCCCTGGAAGTGGGGCATCACGTACTGGGCGAACAGCTCGTAGGACCGCTTGGTGGCGGCCGGGTCGGCCCAGTCGTGGTGCATGGTCATGTAACCGCCGAAGCCGCCGTCGGACTGCTTCCAGAGCGACTCGATCTGCTCGATGGCGTCCTCGGGGGTACCGATGGCCCCGACGCCCGAGGCGTGGGCCCACTCGATGCGCTCCTGCAGCGTGTCGCCCTCGGGGCAGAACTGCGGCGCGGCGGCGGTGTGCTGGAGGTAGTCGAACCAGTGCTGGATGCCGTGCTCGACCTCGGCCACCGCCTGCTCACGCGTCTCGGCGATGTGCATGACGCCGACGAGGCGCCAGTCCTCCCGCCGAGCGGCCTTACCGTGCTCGGCGGCCTGCTCCTCGAGGACGTTCCAGTGCATGCCGAGCACGTCGGCGCCGGCCTGGAGCGTGGCCCCGATGGAGAGCATCCCGATGCCGTGGCGACCCGCCAACCGGGGCCCCGACGGAGAGGCGATGGCGGCCACGGCGCAGTCGAACAGCGGATCGCTGTAGGCGGGGAGCTGGCACTTCGCGTCGTGGAGCTCGAACCAGTCGGTGGCCATGGTGAGGGGCTCGTCGCTGGTGAGGAGGTGCATGATCGCCTCCATCCCCTCCTCCAGCATGCGGCGCTGCTCGGACGGCTCGATGCCGATCATGCGGGCGTCGGTGGGAAGAGCACCGGGCCCGGCGCCGAACATGAAACGGCCCCGGCTCAGGTTGTCGAGCAGCAGACAGCGATCGGCGATCCACAGGGGCTGGTGGTAGGGCACCGAGCAGACCCCGGTGCCGATCCTGATGGTCCGGGTGCGCTCCAGCGCCGCGGCGGCGAACACGAACGGGTCGCTGATGATCTCGGACCCGCAGCTGTGGTGCTCGCCCACCCAGGCCTCGTCGAAGCCGAGCTCGTCGAGGTGGCGGAGCATGTCGAGATCGCGGTGCAGCGCGGCGTTGGGGTTGCCGCGCGGGTCGTGGAACGGCGCCATGAAGGTGCCGAAGCGGAGCTTGGACATGAGGACCCCCTCGGTGGTCGGGCGGGACGGACCCCCCCAGGGCCCGCCGTCCCGCCACCCTAGGTCGCCCGGCGGTCACCTGCCCGTGCCGATGCTAAATCCGGTGCCGGCCGGGGGCGGCCGCGGTGGGGCCGTCGAGGCGTTCTTGTACGCTCTGCGTTGTCATTCAACCACGCAGGGCGCTGAAGGGGAGGTGAGCGGGTGTCCATGCGGTCGAAGCTCCTCCTGGGGCTCATGGTGGTGCTGATCCCGGCAGAGATCGGCGGGCTGCTCGCCGTCGGCTACGCCGAGTCCGAGATCCGGGGTCAGATCGACCAGACGCTGATCGTCACCGCCCAGCTCGAGGCCGACCGGGTCGACAGAGAGCTCGGCGACCTCGCCCGCCAGGCCGAGCTGATGGCCGGCATCCTGGTCCTCAAGGAGGCGCTGATCGCCGGCGACGCACCGCCCGGCACCGACCTGTCCCGGGCCATCGTCAACGACCGCTTCGGCGTCAGGGTGTGGGGCATGACCGTGCTGCGCAACGACGGCAGCGTGCTCACCTCCACCCGATCGCTGCCCGGGGCCGAGGAGCTCATCCGCGCCACGGGCGACAGGATCAGCTTCGGGCGGGCCCGCCGGGTCGGTCCCGACGACCACCGGATCCTGGCGGCCGCACCGGTCTGGCAGGTCGGGGCGGCGGGCCGGGACCGGCTGGGCACGCTGCTCGTGGACCTCGACATCGCCCCGGTGGTCGAGGCCGTCGCCCGCCACGACCGTCTGGGCGACACCGGGGAGGTGTATCTCGTCCGGCGGGCGTCCGCCGAGCGGGCCGAGTTCGTCACGCCACCCCGCTTCGGCACGGACATCGTGATGGACGGGCGTCTCGACATCCGACGCGACGTCCTCGCCCGGCGGGCCCTGGTGGGGGGACGTCCGGCCGGCGTGTTCGAGGCGGCCGACTACCGGGGTGAGGACGTGCTGGCGGTCACCGTCCCCATCGACCGGATGGACTGGGGCCTCGTCGTCAAGCTGGATCGCAGCGAGGCGCTCAGCGCCGTGGCCGACCTGCGCCGGTTCCTGCTCGCCACCCTCGGGGTGGCCAGCCTCGGCGTCGTGATCATCGCGTCGCTGCTCGTCCGCTCCTTCGTCGACCGGCTCAGGCGGATCACGCGGGAGGCGGAGCGGGTGGCGGCCGGAGACCTCGACCGACGCATCCGGGATCCCAACGACGACGAGATCGGGCAGCTGGCCCGGGCCTTCGACCGGATGACCGGCTCGCTGTCGACCGACATCGCCCGCCGCCGGGCCGCCGAGGAGGAGCTGTCGTACCAGGCGCTGCACGATCCCCTGACGGACCTGCCCAACCGGACCCAGCTCCGGCGTCACCTCGAGGACGCTCTCGGTGCGGGCACCGACCGGCTCGGCCTCCTGTTCTGTGATCTCGACGGCTTCAAGGCCGTCAACGACGAGTACGGCCACGATGCCGGCGACAGCGTGCTGCGTCTCACCGCCCGCCGTCTCCACAACGCCGTGGGCCAGGTCGGGATGCTGTCGCGCTTCGGCGGTGACGAGTTCATCCTGGTCGTCACGGGCGACGAGCTGGTCGGTGACGTGGACCGCCTGGCCCACCAGCTCCGTGACAGCCTCGACACCCCCATCGTGTTCGGGGCCCACCAGGCGGTGATCGGCGTCTCCATCGGTGTGGCCGTGGCCGAGCCCGGTGACAGCCCCGATCGGCTCCTGCGCGAGGCCGACGCCGCCATGTACCGCGCCAAGGCCAGGGGCCGGGATCGCATCGTCCACGCCGGCGCCACCGACCTGACCGACCCGTTCGCCGAGATCGAGCTGGACCTGCGGGGGGCCATGGAGCGGGGCGAGCTGGAGCTGTTCTTCCAGCCCGTGGTCGACCTGCGGGCCGGCGGCATCATCTCGGCCGAGGCCCTCATCCGCTGGCGCCACCCCGAGCGGGGGCTGCTGACCCCCGTCGACATGCTCCCCCAGATCCGGGCCGCCGGGCTGATGCCGACCCTCGACCGCTGGGTCCTCGAGCGGGCCTGTGACCAGCTCGCACGCTGGATCGCCAGCGGCGCGGTCGGACCGCAGTTCTCGCTGGCCGTGAACGTCACCACGCCGCTGCTCGACGACCCCGGCTCCCGGGAGCAGGTCGGCCGCATGGTCCGGGCCGCCGGCCTGCGTCCGGGCAGCCTGTGCCTGGAGATCACCGAGGAGGCGCTGGTGGGCGACCCGGAGGCGGTGGGGGAGTGGCTGCGTGACCTGAAGGCCGACGGCATCTCGCTCGCCATCGACGACTTCGGTACCCGCCATTCCAACCTCGACCGGGTCCGCTTCTTCCCGGTCGACACGCTGAAGGTGGATCGCTGCTTCGTCCGGGACCTGGCCGAGAACGGCGGCGACCGCGCCATCACGGCGGGCATCATCGCCATCGCCCGGGCCCTCGGGCTGGCGGTCATCGCCGAGGGCATCGAGACGAGCGCCCAGGAGGCCATCCTCCTCGACCTGGGCTGTGACCGGGGCCAGGGCTACCGCTACGCCGAGCCCCTCCCGGTGGCGGAGTTCGAGCTCCGCGTGGCCACCCCCCGCGGCAACCTCGTCGCCGGCTAGGTGGTCAGCAGGCGGAGGGGATGGGCCAGGAGAGCGGTTACGGACTGGAGGAAGCGGGCGCCGGGGGCGCCGTCGACGGCCCGGTGGTCGATGGTCAGGCTGAGGGTCATCAGCCGCCCGACCGTGACGCCGCCGTCGCCGTCGGGGACCACCGCCTCCCGGATGCGCCCGACCCCCAGGATGGCGACGTTGGGGGGGTTCACCACGGGCGTGAAGGCGTCGATGCCGAACATGCCGAGGGGTGACACCGAGAACGTGGCGCCCTCCATGTCGGCCAGCTCCAACGTGCCCTCCCGGGCCGCTCCCGCCAGCCGGGTCGTCTCGCCGGCGAGACGGTCGAGGCCCAGCCCGTCGGCCCCCCGGATCACCGGCACGACCAGGCCGTCGTCGACCTCCACGGCCAAGCCGACGTCGATGGTCCCGTGTAGCTCGAGGCCGTCGTCGCCCAGGGTGGCGTTGAGCACCGGGTGGTCGCGCAGGGCCAGGGCGGCCGCCTTCAGCACGAGGTCCGAGTAGCCCGGCACCCCTGTCCCGGCGCCGCCCCACTCGGCCTTGAGCTGCTCGCGCAGCGCGACGAGGGCGCCGGCGTCGACGTCGCTCGTGAGGGTGAGCTGCGCCATCTCCTGCAGGGACTGGCGCATCCGCCGACCGATGGTGCGGCGCATCCCGGTCAGGGGCACCACGTCACCGGGCTGCGGACCGGGCCGGGACGCAGGGGCCTGCGCCGCACCGCCACCCCCGGCAGGCGGGCGCGGGCGCGTGCCCCGGCTGCCGGCCGCCGCCACCGCCTCCACGTCGGCCCGCAGCACACGACCCCCGGGCCCACTGCCGGTGACGGCGGCGACGTCGACGTCGAGCTCGGCGGCCAGGCGGCGGACGATGGGCGACACCGGGCGCGCCCCCGGCCGGGCCACCGGGGCCGCAGTCTCCGAAGCCCCGTCCGGCGATCCGGTGGGGGCGACCTCGTCGCCGGCCGGAGTGCCCTGGCGCTCCGCCTCCTCGACGTCCTCGCTCACGATGCGACCACCCGGGCCGGTGCCGCGCACCGAGGCCAGGTCGACACCCATCTCGCGGGCGACGCGCCTGGCGTTGGGGGAGGCCAGCAACCGTCCGTTGGCCGATGATGCCGCACCGACCTCGGCCCCGCCCGTCTCGGCCGGGCTCGGAGCGACCTGCGGGGCCGTCACCGCCGAGTCATCCGCGCCGCCGGCGTCATCGGCGCCGCCGGCGTCACCGGCCCCCGCGCCCTCCGGCGCGGCCTCGCCCTCGGCCAGGATCCACGCCACCGTCGAGCCCGGTTCGAGGGTGGTGCCCTCGGCCACGGCATGGCGGAGGGTGCCGCCCGCCTCGGCCTCGACCTCGGTCTCGACCTTGTCGGTCTCGAGCAGGTACACCTGCTGGCCGGTCTCCACCGTGCCCCCGTCGGGCACGGTCCAGCTCGCCACCGTGCCCTCTTGCATGGTCAGCCCGAGCTTCGGGATCTTCACCTCGGTCGCCATCGGAACACTCCTTCCCGGGCTGCGACGCGCAAGGTCGCCGCGACATCGATCACGCGGGGGCCGTCCCGCCGCACCGTCAGCTTGGCCCCCTCACCGGCGCCGAGCACACGCTCGCGCTCGCCGTCGAGAGCGAGCACGCCCGGGCCCTCGACGGCCACCGGCTCGTCCTCGTCGAGGGTGCGCACGTCGGCCACCCCGACCTCGGCGAACGAGCCGGGCCCGATCGGAAAGCGCGCCCGCTCCCTCGCCCCCGGATCGAGCTCGACCACCACCCCGCCCGGCTCGTCGCGCCCGCAGGGCGCCAGCAGTCCGGCGAGGCTCGACAGGCCCACCGTGTCGGGCTCGGCCACGGCCACCACGGCGGTACGGAGCCGGTCGGGCTCCCACACGGCGCGCGAGCCCACGAACCGTCCCTCGACCAGCACGGCGTCGACCAGGGCCAGGTCGTCATGGCTGGCGAGGGTCACGGTCTTGGCCGCCCGGGCCGCCTCGCCCACGGCGACGGTGCCGGCGGCGACGAGACCGGCGGCGAGACCCGCCGAGGTGGCCTCGACCCAGCGGGGGAAGACGTTGTTGGTACCGGTCGACACGGCCACCACCGGAGCGTCGCGCCACCCCCGGGCCACCTGGCGGTGCGTGCCGTCGCCGCCCAGCACCACCAGCGCCCCGACGCCGAGGCGGGCCATGGCCGCGGCCGCCCGGGCCGTGTCGCCACCGTCGCCCTCGATGGCGGTGCCGACCGGCTCCAGCTCGACGTCGAGATCCAGCCCGTCCGTGGCCCGCTCGCACAGATGGTGGGCGTCGGGCAGGTAGACGATGCGGGTGGCCCCGCCCTCCACCGCACCGATGACGGCCCGGCGCACGATCGACACCTTGGTGGCGTCGCTGGTGGGGGTGGCGTGGGCCACCAGCCGCCGGATGTCACGCCCCGCCGCCGGGTTGGCCAGGACGCCGAGGAAACCGCTCACACCCCCGGGCGGGCCAGCACCTCGCGCACGCCCTCGGCGATGGAGGCGGCGTCGGGGAAGTAGCTCTGCTCCAGCGGCGGGCTGAACGGCACCGGCGCGAACGGCGCCCCCAGGCGGACCACGGGGGCGTCGAGGTGGTCGAAGGCCAGCTCCTGCACCTGGGCGGCGATCTCGGCGCCGATGCCGCCGAAGCGGACCGCCTCGTGGACCACCACGACCCGGTTGGTCTTGCGGGCCGACTCGACCACCGTGGCGGTGTCGAAGGGCTGCAGCGTCCGCGGGTCGATCACCTCGCACTCGATGCCGTCGCCGGCGAGCTGGTCGGCGGCGGCCAGGGCGGCGTTCACCATCCGGCCCACCCCGACGAGCGTCACGTCGCCGCCCTCCCGGGCCACGTGGGCCTCCCCGAGGGGGATGGCGTACTGCTCCTCGGGCACCTCGCCCGACATCCCCATGAGGGCCTTGACGCCCACCACGAAGGTGGGGTTGTCCTCCCGGATGGCCGCGGTCAGCAGTCCCTTCATGTCGTGGGGGTTCGACGGCATGACGACCTTCAGCCCCGGCACGTGGCACAGCACCGCCTCGAGGCTCTGGCTGTGCTGGGCTCCGGCGCCGAGCCCGCCGCCGCCCCACGTCGTGATGGTGAGGGGGACGGTGGCGCGCCCGCCGAACATGAACTTGATCTTGGCCGCCTGGTTGAGGATCTGATCGAAGGCGACGGCCATGAAGTCCATGAACATGAGGTCGACGATGGGCCGGAGCCCGGTCACCGCCGAGCCGGTTCCGAGGCCCACGATGGCCTGCTCGCTGATGGGCGTGTCGACCACCCGTCCCGGCCCGAACTCGTCGAGCAGCCCGGCGAAGGTGCGGAAGACCCCGCCGTAACCGGCCACGTCCTCTCCGGCCAGGAACACGTCGGGATCGGCCCGCATCTCCTGGGCGATGGCCTCCCTGACGGCCTGGCCGTAGGAGAGCTTGCGGGTGGCGGTCTCGGTGGCGGTCACGCCGACGCTCCGGTGTAGACGTTGTCGAGGAGGCCGGCCGTGTCGGGCAGGGGTGCCGCCTCGGCCGCCTCGATGGCGGCGTCGATCTCGGCCTGCACATCGTCGTGGACGGCCTTGATGTCGTCGTCGCTCATGCCGGCGTGCTCGCCGAGCTGGCTCTCGATCCGCACGATCGGGTCGCGCTGCTTCGCCTCCAGCACCTCGTCGTCGGTGCGGTAGTTGACGCCGAGGCCCTTCACGCCGTGGTGGTCATAGAAGCGGTACGTCTTGGCCTCGACGAACGTAGGGCCCTCCCCGGCCCGGGCCCGCTCGACGGCCTCCCGGGCCGTCTCCCACACGGCGACGACGTCCATGCCGTCGACGATCACACCGGGCATGCCGTAGGCGTCGGCCCGGGTGGCCACGTCGGTGATCTTCATCGTCTTGTGGCGGGGGGTGAACTCGCCGAACTCGTTGTTCTCGCAGACGAACACGACGGGGAGCTCCAGAGCGGCGGCCATGTTGGCGGCCTCGTGGAAGGCGCCGATGTTGGAGGCGCCGTCGCCGAAGAACGGCACCGCCACCTGACCCTCCCCCCGGTACTTGTCGGCGAAGCCGGCCCCGACGGCGATGGGGATGCCACCGCCGACGATCCCGTTGGCGCCGAGCATGCCGAGGTCGAGGTCGGAGATGTGCATGGATCCGCCCCGACCGTGGCAGTAGCCCGTGTCCCGCCCGAACAGCTCGGCGAAGGCCCGCTCGAAGTCACCGCCCTTGGCGATCAGGTGGCCGTGGCCGCGGTGGGTGGACGTGATCTGGTCGCGGTCGGTCAGGTTGGCGCACACCCCGGCCGCCACCGCCTCCTGGCCGACGTACAGGTGCAGGAAGCCGGGGAGCTTGCCGGCCTCGGACAGTCGACCGGTGGACTCCTCGAACCGCCTGATGCGCACCATGCGGCGGTGGAGATCGCGCAGGATCTCAGGGGTCGGATCAGCCATGGGTGGCTCCTTCCAGTTCGGGGTCGCGGCCGGCCCAGCGGATGCCGCGCCGGAGCAGCTCGTGGAAGACGGGAAGCTCCCATGACCCCCGCTCGACGGCGGGGTAGAAGTCGACCATGGGCTGCATGTCCCAGTGCCCCCGGCAGTGGCCGAGGGTGTTGTAGAGCACGCAGCCGTCGCCCCAGGGCCGCAGGTACATGACGGGCCGGGGCTCGTCGTCGGGGAACTCGTGCTCGACGAAGCCGGGCCCGGTGTCGCCGGTCCAGTGGGTCTGCAGGAGCACCGTCTGGTCGGAGGCGTCGTGCCGCTCGCACAGGTACAGCTCGTCGCTGGCCTCGAACGGCTCGATCCCGGCCACCAGCGGGTGCCCGGGATCGACCACCTCGACCGGCCACGGCTCGGCCGGGTACCTCGGGTGCGAGACGAACTGGCTGCCGAGGACCTTGGCCACGGGGCCGAGGACGCGGGGGCACGCGAACCCCTCGGGGCGCTGCTCGATGGCGGCGTTGGTGCCGTGCAGCGCCAGCCACCGCCCGCCGTCGGACACCCAGCGCCCGAGAGCGATCTGCTGCTCCTCGGTCGGCCGCACGTCGCACGTGTAGGTGACGAGCATGTCGGCCTGGGTCAGGTGGTACAGGTCGGCGTAGTCGTCGCGGACCGTGACCCGGTGTCGAGGATCCTCGGCCAGCAGGTTCAGGAGCTGCTGGCGGGCGTAGTCGAAGTCGTGCCACCGCCCCCCGCACACCAGGTGGACGTCGATCCGGTCCTCGGCCGAGTAGCTCACGGCGTGCCCATGATCAGAACGCCACCCGCTTGGTGAACCCGCCGTCGATCACGATGTTCTCGCCGGTGACCCACGACGCGGCGGGGGAGGCCAGGAAGGCGACCACGTTGGCGACCTCCTCGGCCGAGCCGAGCCGCCCGTGGGGCGAGGCCTTCACGGTCGAGTCGTAGAAGCCCTCCATGTTGTCCTTGATCATGTTCCACGCGCCGCCCTCGATGTAGATGGGCCCGGGGGAGACGGCGTTGGCCCGCACGCCGTCGCCGGCCATGGAGTTGGCCATGTCGGCCACGGCGGCGATGACGGCCGCCTTCATGGCGCCGTAGGCGCCCGAGCCCGGGCCGGCCTCGACGGCGGTCGTGGTGGAGATGGCCACGATGGCCCCCGAGCCGGAGCTGGTGAGGTGGCCCTTCAACGCGTCGACGCCGCGGACGAGGCCCAGGAGGTCGACCTCGAACAGCGCCCGGTACTTCTCCTCGTTGGCGCCGCCGCCGCCGGCCGACGTGTTGGACACGTAGACGTCGCACCCTCCGAGGTTCTCGGCGGCGGTCGTGCACCAGGACGTGAACGCCTCGCCCTGGGCCACGTCGACGGGGGCGCCCCACACCTGGCCCGAGCTCCGGCCCTCGAGTTCCTCGACCGCCTTGGTCACGTCGTCGGCGCTGCGGGCCCCGATGGCGACACTGGCCCCCTCGTCGAGCAGCCGCTCGGCGATGGCGCGGCCGATGCCCCTGGTCGAGCCCGTGACGATGGCCTTCTTGCCGCTGAGTCCCAGATCCATTGCTGCCTCTTCCCTCGAAGTCGGTCCCAGTGTTCCACGGCGCCGGCGTCGGACGGGCCGTCAGCCCCGTCCCACCAGACCCCAGGCCGCCATGACCTGGCGCTCGCGGGCGGCCCGCTCGCCGAACAGGGTGGCGCCCCGGTCGATCAGCGGCCGATCGTCGGCGGCGACGGCGGCCTCGATGGCGCGCGACATGACGGCGTTGGACCGGTCGAGGTCGCCGATCACGTCCTCCAGGTGCAGCGAGCCCGACCGGGCCGCCCCGGCCTCGGCGCAGGACGAGGCGAGGTCGTCGTCGCCGAGAGCGTCGGCCACCGCCGCCGCGTAGGCCAGTCCGGACTCGGCCTCGTCGACCATCCAGGCCACCTCGTGCTCGGCCCGGACGGCGCAGTTCTCGAGGATGGCGTCGAGCTGCTGGAGCGACACCTGCGCCGTCTCGCTCGTCACCTCGGTCGCGATGACCTGTGAGAGCTCGCGGCGGCAGTCCCGCAGGATCTGGGCCGTGGTGGGTCGGGGGATCACGCCGACGCCTCCGCCTGTCCGGCGTCGGCCAGGGCCGCCTCCAACCCGGCGATGGCCTCCAGGAAGTTGCCGTGGCCGAACATGATCGAGTTGATGTTGAAGGCCGTCATCGTGCCGGCGTTGGTGCCCCGGGCCAGCCCGTCGATGGCCTGCACGATGGTGCGCGCCACCTTCACCGAGCCCAGCATCGAGAAGTAGCCGACGGTGGCCTGGTTGACGGCGGACCCGGGGAAGCCGGTGACCTCCCGGTAGGCGGCGAGGAAGCGCTCCGGGTCGACGGCGTAGAGGTTCGGCCCGGCCACCGACGAGTAGAGGTTGTACCAGCCGAGGTCTTCCCGGGGGTCGCCGACGGACGCGAACTCCCAGTCGACGATGCGCCACCCGTCGGGGTGGACCATGACGTTGGGCGCCTGCGGGTCACCGTGGGTGAGCCGGAAGGGGAGCGGCTCCGGCTTGTGGACCTCCAGCCAGGCGGCGAAGTAGCGCCACGTCGGGTCGCGGTTGACGTGCTCGGCCTCCATGTCACGCCACTGCTGCACCAGCCCGTCGACGTGGTCCTCCCAGCTCCCGGGGGCCTCGAACAGGTCGCCCAGCTCGTCCGGCTCGATCAGGTGGACCCGGGCCCAGAGGCGGGCCATGTCCTCCACGTAGGGGGCCAGGTCGTCGAGCGGCTCGATGGTGGCCTGCAGCGACCCGCCCTCGACGAACTCCATGACGATGGTCGGGGTGCCCAGGTGCTCACCGGTGGCGTCGAAGTGCAGCGCCCGAGGGGTGGGGACGTCGCCCCGGCCCGACAGCGACGCCAGCACCGACCACTCCCGCTGCCGGTCGGTCTCGATCATGGCCGCCCCCGGCGGGGGATCGCCGCGGAGCACGACGGTCTCCTCCAGCGTCACGTCACCCTGCCGGTAGCGGACCCGGGCCCGGGCCATGACCCGCGAGTACCCGCCCGCCATCGGCTCGTAGGAGACGCACTCCACGTCGTCGACGTCGTCCCGCCGCTCCTGCAGGAACGCGGCGAGCCGGCCCGGCATCGCCGCCCTATCGAACATCGCCCCCCCGGTCGAACATGGCGGAGCACCGTAAGTGATCGGGCGGTGAGTTCTCCAGCCCGGCCGGGCCGCGCGTCAGAGGTCGCAGTCGACGGCGGCGGCGAGGGCGACGCAGACGGACCGCATCCGCTGATCGCTCAGGAACCCGAGCCGATCGGTCAACGTCGCCACCGGGACGTTCTCGACGGAGTCGAGGGTCACGGCGCTCCGACGGGGCACAGGTTCCTCACCGGGTTCGAGGACGACCTCGCTGGCGAGCCCGCGGATCGTCGTCGTGCACGGCGCCACGAGGGCTCGACGCAGTCGGGGGATGGCGGCGTCGCGCGACAGGACGACGACCGGGCGCCGGGCGACGGCGGGGAGCTCGCACCACCAGACCTCACCCCGGCGGGGGGGCGAGGTCACGACGACGCTGCCGCCTCGTGCCACGACGCGAGGTCACCCCACGCATCGGGTTCGTCGAGGGGATGATCGTCGTAGGCCCGGTAGCTCGCGTCGATCTTCCCGGCCCGGTGGCGGGCCAGCAGCGCACCGAGCGCCTCGTCGAACAACGCCGCGTCGGTCGTGGCGCTTCGCACGGCTCTCGCCGCCGCCAGGAGCCCGCCGTCGACCGTCGTGCTCACCCGTGTCCGCGGCATGCCACGAACATAGCACGACCATGGCACGGCGCTGGGTGGCCGCCGCTAGCGGGGCACGTCCTTGAACGGCATGCCCTTGTCGACCCGGGGCTCACCGGGGAGGCCGAGGACGCGCTCGCCGATGATGTTGCGCTGGATCTCGTCGGAGCCGCCGGCGATCCGGTAGCCGGGGGCGCCCTCGATGTGCTCGTTCCAGCCGAACGTGCCCCACTCGCCGGAGTCGGCGGTCAGCTTGGCGCCGAGGATGGCGCTCACCGTGTCGCTGATGCGCGTGAGGTACTGCACCCAGAACAGCTTGCCGGTCGAGCCCTCGGGGCCCGGGGTCTGGCCCGCCCGCAGCCGGGCGGCCGTGCGCTGACCCCCCCACTGCATGAGGCGGTAGTGGGTGTAGAGCCGGGCCAGGGCCTGACGCTGCAGCGGGTCACCGGTGACACCCTCGTGCTCGGCGAGGGCCCGCACGAGGCGCCAGCTCCCGCCCGACCCCTCGCCGCCCCCGCCGGCCGAGCCCCGCTCGAACCCGAGGATGGTGAGGGCCACCTTCCACCCGTCGCCCACGTCGCCGAGTCGCATCGAGTCGGGCACCCGCACGTCGCCGAAGAACACCTCGTTGAACGACGAGCCACCGCTCATCTGCTTGATGGGCCGCACGTCGACACCGGGCAGCGTCATGTCGACGATGAACGCGGTCTGGCCCCTGTGCTTGGGCACGGTCGGGTCGTGGCGGCAGATGGCCACGCCCCACTCCGAGAACTGGGCGCCCGATGACCACACCTTCTGGCCGTTCAGCACCCACTCGTCGCCGTCGCGCTCGGCCCGCATCGACAGGTTGGCGAGATCGGAACCGGCCCCCGGCTCGGAGAAGAGCTGACAGCAGAGCACGTCGGTGCGCAGGAACGACCGGAGGAAGCGCTCCTTCTGCTCGTCGGTGCCGAAGGCGCGGATGGCCGGGGCCATGAGCCCCATGGTCACCCCCGGCGTCTCGTGGGCGCCCGGGGTCTGGAAGCGGACCTCCTCCCGACGGAAGGCCCGCTCGTGGTCGGAGGTGAGGCCCTGGCCGCCCTGCTCGACGGGCCAGGGGATGGCGGCGTAGCCGGCGTCGTGCTTCTGCTGGTTCCAGGCCATGATCCGGTCGAGGTGGGCCCGCTCCTCGTCGTGGGTCATCGTCTGGAAGACGGCCACGTCGAAGGGGCCCCGGCCCCACGGCTCCTCGCCGGTCGGGTCGGTGGACCGGGGCTCGGCGTGCTCCTCCAGCCAGGCCCGCGCCTTCTGGGTCCACTCCCCGAGATCGGGCTGGGTGTCGGTCTCGGCCACGGTCGGTCCTTCCTGAAGGCCCTGGTGACGGGCTCGTGCGAAGCGGCGGCTGGGAAGCGACGATACTCGGGCCATGGTCCGTCGACCCGAGCCCCCCCGGTGACCACGTTCGCGGCCCCACGCTCCGATGAGGCCCCCGACGCCGTCGCGCTGCGCGACCCCGACCGCGCCCTCACCTGGGGCGAGGTCGACGACACGCTGAACCGGGCCGCCAACGCCCTGCTCGCCGCCGACCTCGGGGAGCGGCGCCGGGTGGCCGTGTTCGCCGAGAACGCGGTCGAGACCGCGCTCGCCAACCTGGGCGGGCTGCTCGGCTCCTGCTCGGTCGTGCCGGTCAACTTCCACCTGACCGCCGAGGAGGTCGCCTACATCCTCGACGACTCCGACACCCGCCTCGTGTTCTGCGGGCCCGAGACGCTCGACCGGGCGCTGCGGGCCGCCGCCGACGTCCCCACCGTGGCCATGGTGGTGGCCTGGCGGTCGGGCCGCCGGGGCGCGGCCGAGGACTGGGAGAACTGGCTGGCCGCCGCCTCGCCCGCCGAGCCGCCCACCGACGTCGTGCCCCGCCCCAACTTCCTCTACACGTCGGGCACGACCGGGCGCCCGAAGGGCACCGAGCTGCCGCCCACCATGTTCGCCGCCGGTCGCGACATCGCCGAGCACCTGGAGGGCCTGCGGGTCAACCGGTTCGCCGAGTTCGGCACCCACCTCGTGGTCGGGCCGATGTACCACACCGGCCCGCTGTCGGGGGCGAGGCTCCTCGCCGCCGGGGTCCCCTCGGTGATCCGCAACCGCTTCGACGCCGAGGCGACGCTGCGGGCCATCGAGGAGCACGCCACCGAGACGGCGGTGATGGTGCCCACCCACTTCAAGCGACTCCTGGCGCTGCCGCCCGAGGTGCGCGACCGCTACGACGTGTCGTCGATGCGGTACGTGGCCCACACCGGGGCCAAGTGCCCCGTCGACGTCAAGCGGTCGATGATCGAGTGGTGGGGGCCGATCTTCGTCGACGCCTACGGCGCCACCGAGGTGGGCACGGTGGCGACCATCGACTCGGTCGAGTGGCTGGAGCACCCCGGCTCGGTGGGGCGGGCCATCGCGCCCTTCACGGCCAGGATCCTCGACGCCGACGACCGGCCCGTCGGCCCCGGCACCGAGGGGCGCCTCTTCTTCGAGGACTCGACCGGTCGCGGGGTCGTGTACCCCAACGACGCCGACAAGACGGCCCGGGCCAACATCGCCCCCGGCGTCTTCACCCTGGGGGAGATCGCCTTCATGGACGAGGGGGGCTTCATCTTCCTCACCGACCGCGACAGCGACATGGTCGTGTCGGGCGGCGTCAACATCTACCCGGCCGAGGCCGAGGGCATCCTGATCGACCACGCCGACGTGGCCGACGTGGCCTGCATCGGCATCCCCCACGACGACATGGGCGAGCAGCTCCACGCCCTGATCGTCCCCGAGCGCCCCGACGACCCGCCCGACGTCGGCGCGCTCCTGTCGTGGTGCCGGGAGCGGCTCAGCACCTACAAGTGCCCGCGGTCGGGCGAGCTGGTCGACGACGTGGGCCGCAACACCATGGGCAAGGTCAACAAGCGGCGCCTGCGGGCCCCCTACTGGGAGGGGGTCTCGCCGTGAGCCCCTCCTCCCTGGTGCTGGTCGACGAGCCCGCCGAGAAGGTGCGCCGCCTCACGCTCAACCGCCCCGAGAAGCGCAACGCGCTCTCCAACGAGCTGCGCCGCCAGCTCTTCGACCGGCTGCGGGAGGCCGACGCCGACGCCGACGTGTCGGCCATCGTCGTCCGTGGGGCCGGTGACCACTTCTCGGCCGGCTACGACCTGGCCCAGGATCCGGCCGACCCGCCGGCCCGCCCCGCCGCCCCCCTCGACGGCTGGTGGGCCCGCCACGTCGTCGAGGGCTGGCTCGAGATGTGGGACATGGCGACCCCCGTCGTGGGCCAGGTGCACGGCTACTGCCTGGCCGGCGCCACCGAGCTGGCCGCCGCCTGCGACCTGCTCTACGTGAGCGACGACGCCCGCATCGGCTATCCCCCGGTGCGCCTCATGTCGCCTCCCGACATGACCTGGCAGCCGTGGCTGATGGGCATGCGCAAGGCCATGGAGTACGTCCTCACCGGTGACTCCATGACCGGCACCGAGGCGGTCGAGCTGGGCGTCGCCAACGCCGCCTTCCCGGTCGACGAGCTGGAGGCCGGGGTGCTCGCCGCCTGCGGACGGGTGGTCAAGGTCCCGATCGAGCTGCTGGCCCTCAACAAGCGGGTCGTGCGGCGGGCCATGGAGCAGATGGGCATGCGCAACAGCGTGCGGGCCACGGCCGACATCCAGCCCCTCGGGTTCCACCAGGAGCCGTCCAGGGCGTACCTGCGCTCCTTCCGCGACAAGGGGGTGAAGGGGGCGTTGTCGGAGCGTGACCGTCCCTTCGAGGACTACCGGGAGTCCTGACCCCGCTAGGTTCGGCCCCATGACCGAGCGCGAGGCGACCTTCGAGCGGATCCGCTACGAGCGACCGGCCGAGGGGGTGGCCCGGGTGGTCCTCGACCGCGACGAGGCCCGCAACGCCCAGGACAAGACGATGACCTACGAGCTGAACGCGGCCTTCGACAGGGCCTGTCAGGACAACGACGTCCGGGTCGTCGTGCTCGCCGCCGAGGGGCCCCACTTCTCGTCGGGTCACGACATGCGCGACCGCAGCCGCATGTCCGACCACGAGCGGGTCTCCGGCTGGGGCGCCTACCGCCAGCCCGGCGCCGAGGGGCACCTGCACTTCGAGCAGGAGCTGTACCTGCAGATGTGCTGGCGCTGGCGCAACATCCCGAAGCCGACCGTGGCCGAGGTCCAGGGCAAGGTCATCGCCGGGGCGCTCATGCTGGTCTGGGTGTGCGACCTGATCATCGCCGCCGACGACGCCGAGTTCTCCGACCCGACGGTGGCGTTCGGCGTGAACGGTGTCGAGTACTTCGCCCACCCCTGGGAGGTCGGGGTCCGCAAGGCCAAGGAGATGCTGTTCCTCGGCGACACGCTGAGCGCCGAGGAGGCCCGCCAGCTCGGCATGGTCAACCGGGTCGTGCCCCGCGACGACCTGGCCGTCGAGACGATGGCGGTGGCCGAGCGCATCGCCACCAAGCCGTCGATGGGTCTCACCCTGGCCAAGCAGTCGGTGAACCAGGCCCAGGACGCCATGGGCCTGTGGACGGCCCTGCAGGCGGCGATGTCGCTCCAGCAGCTCGGCCACTCCCACAACCAGCAGGTCCACGGCATGCCGGTCGACCCCGGCGGCATGAACCGGTCCAACCTGTTCGAGCGCACGCCCGGGTCGGCCCCGGCTCCCGCCCCCGGCTCGGCTCCGGTCACCGACCCGGTTCCGGCCCCGCCGGCGCCGGGTGGAGCCGGTGGCTGAGCGTCGGCTCGGTCGCCCGCCGTCGGCCGACGGCAGCGCCACCCGTCACCGGCTCCTCGACGCCGCCCGCCGCCGGTTCGCCACCGCCGGCTACGGCCCGACGACCAACCGGGACGTCGCCGCCGACGTGGGCATCACCACCGGAGCGATCTACCACTACGTCGACTCCAAGGCGGAGCTGTACCTGGCCGTGCACCGTGAGGTCGACCAGGTCGTCTTCGGCGCCTTCGCCAAGGCGGTGGCCGGCGTCGACGGGTTCGTGGCCCAGCTGCGGGCCGTGCTCGACACCGCCGTGCGCCTCAACGGCCAGGATCCGACGATCGCCGCCTTCACGGTGGGCGTGGCCAGCGAGGCGGCCCGCCACCCCGAGCTGGCCCCGGCCCGCTCCAGCCAGGCCCGGGAGGCGGCCCGCTTCTTCGCCGGCATCGTGGCCGAGGGGCGGGCCACGGGGGAGCTGTCGTCCGCCGTCGACGACCAGGACGTCGTCCACCTCCTCACCGCCCTCACCCTCGGCCTGGCCGACTTCTCGGTCCAGAAGGGGGACACCGAGGTGCACGGCCGGGTGGCCGACCTGCTGGTGGAGCTCTTCGACGGCACGCTCGTGACCCCGGCCGGGCGGGCCGCTCCGACCCCGTGAGGTGGGCGGCGGTGCTCGGGCTGGTGGCCGCCGTGGGCCTGGTCGCCTGCGGTGACGACGACCTGCCCCCGGCGCCGGCCCCCGCCACGCTCGGTCCCACCCCGACGGTCGCCGAGCAGGGGGAGGGTCCGGCCGGCCGCGACATCGACGCCGGGCAGTCGAGCTGTCTGTTCGAGGAGTTGGGCATCGATCCCGTCGACGCCTTCGCCTCCGACGTCACCGTCGACCCCGACGCCCTCGCCGCCGCCGCCGACACCTGCGGCATCGACCTCTCCGAGCTGATGGTCCCGGTCACCCCCGAGCCGTAGCCATCAGCGTCCGGGTCGGGTCGGGGGCGAGATGTCGCACCCGGCGGCCACCCGAGCGCCCAGGGGGTCGTGCCGGCGACGCCGTCAGGGCCGAGGGTCCACGGGCACGAGCACCCCGGTCAGCAGGATGTCGCTCAGCGCCACGGCGCCGTAGTCGGCGAACCCGCGCTCCTCCCCCGGAGGTTGGCGGCGAAGGTTCCGGGGGCGGCGTCGAACCCGCCCGGCTGACCCTTGGCGAGCACGAAAACCACCGGTGCGCCCACGAGGGCCCCGGCGGCCTGCCCCCCGAGGTGGAACGGCACCGGCGCCGTGTCGATCTCGCGCCGCACCCGGAACGCCGGGGTCACGGCCGGGTCGATGTGGCGTGCCGAGATCGGGCCCACGGCAGAGGCCGCACCAGCAGCGAGAGCCCGAACGCCAGCGCCACGGCCAGCACGGCCGCATCACCCAGGAACCCCGTCCGTGCCCCCAGCACCGCCGTACCGGGTCCGCGACGATCAGGATCATGGTCCCGATCGCCGCGGCCTCTCTCAACCCCGGAAGGCGGAGAGGCCGGTCACGTGCTGGCCGAGCACCAGGGCGTGGATCTCGTGGGTGCCCTCGTAGGTGTAGACCGACTCGAGGTTGGTCATGTGGCGGATGACCGGGTACTCGAGGCTCACACCGTTGGCGCCCATCATGGCCCGGCACTCCCGGGCCACCCGCAGGGCCATAGCCACGTTGTTGCGCTTGCCCATCGAGATCTGCTCGGCGGTGACGTGGCCGGCGTCCTTGAGCTGGCCCAGGCGCGACGCCAGGAGCTGACCGAGGGTGATGTCGGTGAGCTGGTCGGCGAACTTGGCCTGGTTGAGCTGGAAGCCGGCCAGGGGCCGGCCGAACTGGGGTCGGCCGAGCTGGTAGTCGACGGTGGCCTCGTGGCACGCCTGCGCTGCGCCGACGGCGCCCCAGGCGATGCCGTAGCGGGCCTCGGCCAGGCACGACAGTGGCGCCCGCAGCCCGGCCGCCTCGGGCAGACGCTGGCTCTCGGGCAGCCGCACGTCGGTGAGCACCAGCTCGCTGGTGTGGCTGGCCCGCAGCGACAGCTTCCGCTCGATGTCGTGGGCCTCGTAACCGGGCGTGCCCCGGTCCACCAGGAACCCACGGATGCCGTCGTCGGTGCGGGCCCACACGATGGCCACGTCGGCGATGGAGCCGTTGGTGATCCACCGCTTGGTCCCGTTGAGCACCCAGTCGTCACCGTCGCGCACGGCCCGGGTGGTCATGGCGGCCGGGTCGGAGCCGTGGTCGGGCTCGGTGAGGCCGAAGCAGCCGACGGACCGGCCGGCGGCCATGTCGGGCAGGTAGTGCTGCTTCTGCTCCTCGGACCCGTAGCGCCAGATGGGGAACATGCAGAGCGACCCCTGCACCGACACGAAGCTGCGCAGCCCCGAGTCGCCCCGCTCCAGCTCCCGGCACGCCACCCCGTAGGCGGTGCCCGACATGCCGGCGCAGCCGTAACCCTCCAGGTGCATGCCGAGCAGCCCCATCTCCCCGATGATCGGCACCAGGTCGTCGGGGAAGGTGGCCGCCTCGTAGTGATCGCCGACGATCGGCAGCCACTTGTCCTCGACGAAGCGGCGCACGGTGTCGCGCATGAGCACCTCCTCGTCGGGGAGGCCGGCGTCGAGGTCGAGGAAGTCGGGCGGCGTCATGCCCCGAACGTTAAACCGCCCCGCTGCGTTCTGGCACCTGCGCGCACCCGTATTCGCGGGTAGCAGGTGCCAGAACGACGGGGCTACCCCGCCGACACGCCGGTGACGGGGAGCTGGCTGCCCATCAGGTCGGCGAAGTTGCGGTGGTAGAAGCGGTCGCGGTCGTCGTCGGACAGGTCGGCCACGGAGGCGCCGAACCGGCCCAGCGGGTCCCGACCACCCTCGGGGTGGGGGTAGTCGGTCGAGAACAGCACCAGCTCAGGCCCGGCCTGCTCGACGATCCAGCCCACCGGCTCGGTGGGGAACGGCGTGAATCGGAGCTGGCGCCGCACGTACTCACTCGCCGGCAGCGACAGCTCAGCGAGGGTGGGCTCCGTGCGCCGGAACGTCGACTGGGCCAGGTCGAGGCGGCGCAGCCAGGGCACCACCCACATGGCCCCCATCTCGATGCACCCGCCCCGTAGCGTGGGGAACCGGTCGAGGACGCCGTCGAGCACGAGGCAGGACAGGAAGATCTCGGGCGGGTGGTGGATGGCGGCGTAGTCCTTGGACCGGATGTTCTCGCCGCCCCCCAGGAAGTCGGTGACCGGACGGCCGTTGTCGTGGAAGGCCGGCGCCACGGGACGGCCGCCGCCGCCGATGTGGACCATGAACGGCACGTCGCGCTCGGCCAGCAGGCGCCAGAACGGGTCGTAGTCGGGGTGGGTGGGCGAGACGCCCCGTGGCGCCGCCGACGGGACGAGGATGGCGGCGCACCCCTCGTCGATGGCCTCGGCTGCCACCGCCACCGTCATCTCGGGGACGCCGAAGCCGACCAGGCCCACGGCCAGGAGTCGGGGGTCGTCGGCGCAGAACGCCGCCATGGCCCGGTTGTGGGCGCGGGCGCCCCCGTAGGCGAGGGTGACGTCGTCGCCGGTGAACTGGGTGGCCGCGAACGTGCTGAACACGAGCTGGGCGTCGACGCCCATGAGGTCGAGGGCCCGGCTGCGCTCGGCGGGATCGAAGGCGCCCAGGGCGGCCCATCCCTTCTCGGTCCAGACCTGCTCCTCGAGCCGGGTGGCGGCCGCCTCGTCGCCCCGGCGGGACTCCGCCGCCGTGACGGCCTGGTCGGCCAGCTTGCCCGCCCCGCCGAGCGCCAGGGGCCGCAGACGGTCCCGCAGGTCGGGGTCGGCGTGGGCCACCAACCAGTCGGACAGTTCCATCACGTGGCTGTCGGCGTCGTAGAGCGGTGACGGTGCCATGGGCGGTCCTCCCCCTGAGAGCTGCCCGCCAGGCTACGGTCCCCCGACCATGGATGCAGCCCAGGTCGTCACCGCCACCGCCGAGCCCGTGGGGGCCATCGGCGCCGCCAGCTACTTCCACCCCGACACCCTGGCCCGGGGGAAGGAGCTGGGCCTCGACGGGTTCCGCTTCTACCTGCTGGGCCGGGCCGGGGTGCTGGGCGACGTCGAGGCGCCCGTCGTGACCGCCGCCTTCGGGTGGTGGAGCCCGGCCACCATCGACAAGATCTGGACGTCGGCCAAGGAGAAGGTCGAGCCCCGGCCGGCCGCCCGTGAGTACCTGGAGTGCGCGGCGGCGTTGGGGCGGGACCGGCTCGGCGACGTCGAGGGCCTCGACGATCTGTGCGGGGCGGCGGAGGCGGTGGTCGACGCCGCCGACCCGGCCGGTCTGTCGCTGTTCGCCGGCATCGCCGCCGAGCCCCTTCCCGACGATCCGCCGGGCCGGGCCATGCGCCTCCTGGTCACCCTGCGGGAGCTGCGGGGCAGCGTCCACCTCGTGGCCGTCCTCGCCACCGGGCTGTCGCCCCGGGTCGCCCACCAGATCCGCCGACCGGAGATGCGCGAGCAGTTCGGCTGGCCCGAGGACGTCGAGGTGACCGACGACGACCACCGCCTGCTGGCCGAGGCCGACGAGGTGACCGACCGGATGCTGGTGCCCGCCTACCGACCCATCGAGGGCGATCGGGGCGAGCGGTTCGTCGACCGGGTGCGGGCGGTGGCGGCGGCGCTGCGGTAGGCCATGCTGGGGGCGGCGACGACGAGGAGGGGTTCGTGAAGTTCTGCTGGTTCAACCTCATGCCCTGGCCGGACCTGCCCGACGACTTCCGGGAGCAGCACCGCTCGGTGTGGGTCGACATTCCCCGGTCGCTGTTCGACGCCGAGCGGGCCAACGAGGTCTACAACACCTACATGGACCAGCTGGAGTTCGCCGACGAGCTGGGCTACGACGCCATCGGCGTCAACGAGCACCACCAGAACGGCTACGGCATCATGCCGTCCCCCAACCTGATCGCCGCCGGGTTGGCCCGGCGCACCAACCGGGCCGCCATCGCCGTCATCGGCAACTCCCTCGCCCTCTACAACCCACCGACCCGCGTGGCCGAGGAGTTCGCCATGCTCGACTGCATCAGCGGCGGTCGCCTCCTGGCGGGCTTTCCGGTCGGAACGCCGATGGACACGAACTTCACCTACGGTCAGATCCCCTCGCTCACCCGCCGCAAGTACGGCGAGGCGCACGACCTGGTCATGAAGGCGTGGGCCGAGGACGAGCCCTTCGCCTGGAACGGCGAGTACACCCAGCTCCGCTACGTGAACCTGTGGCCGAGGCCGGTGCAGCGTCCCCACCCGCCCATCTACATCCCCGGGGGCGGCTCGATCGAGACGTGGGACTTCTGCCTCGACCACGACTACAACTACTCGTACCTGTCCTTCAACGGCTACAAGGCCGGCGAGAAGCTCATGCGGGGCTACTGGGACCGCGTGGCCGAGCGGGGGGTCGACGAGTCGCCCTTCCGGGCCGCCTTCGCCCAGATCATCTGCGTCGCCGACTCCGACGCCGAGGCCGAGCGCCTGTACGCCGACCACATCCTCTACTTCTTCAACCGCTGCCTGCACGTGCACCCCGGCTTCGCCGACCCGCCCGGGTACCGCACGGTCGAGACGGTCAAGGCGGGGGTGCTCGACCAGCTCCGCAAGGAGAACCAGGAGAAGTTCAAGCGCCTCACGTGGAGAGACCTGGTCGAGGACGGCTACGTCATCGCCGGCAGCCCCGACACCGTCCGGGAGCGCATGGAGCACATGATCCGCACACTGCGCATCGGTACCTGCTTCTGTCTGATGCACATGGGCGACATGCCCGACGAGAAGGTGCGCTGGTCGTCGCAGCTCTTCGCGGACAAGGTCATGCCGTCGCTCCGCGACGTGTGGGCCGATACCGAGTGGGCCGACGACGACCGCTGGTGGTGCCACCCGGTCGAGGGTCGGGTCGACGTGACCAAGACCGCCGCCCACGCCCGCGACCGGGTCGAGCGCCCGTGAGCGGTTGGCGCACGTTCGGTGACGCCGGGTCGCCGGTCGTCTACCTGCACGGCATCACCGGCCTGTTGGCCGAGGAGCCGTTGCTGGAGGCGCTGGGGCGCGACCACCGGGTCTTCGCGCCGGTGTGGCCCGGCTACGGGGAGGGGTCCGACGACGAGGGCCGCCTCCTCGACATGTTGGACTTCACCCTCCACGGGTGGGATCTCGTCGACTCCCTCGGCCTCGACGAGCCTCCCGCCCTCGTCGGTCACGACCTGGGCGGGATGATCGCCGCCGAGATGGCGGCGGTGGCCCGCCACGACCTGTCCCGTCTCGTCCTGATCGCGCCCTACGGGCTGTGGGACGACGCCGACCCCCTCCCCGACCCGTTCGCCATGCTGCCCTTCGAGCTGGCCGAGGCCCTCTTCGCCGACCCTGCCGCGGGCGAGAAGCTGCTGACCGCCGGCACCGACTTCGGTGACAACTCGGCCCTCACCGACTACCTCGTCCGTCGGGCCCGCAGCATGGGCATGGCCGGCAGGGTCCTGTTCCCCGTGCCCTGCCGCCACGTCGAGCGTCGCCTGCACCGGGTGGCGGCCCCGACCCTCGTCGTGTGGGGGGCCGAGGACCGCCTCGTCCCCGCCTCCCACGCCGGGCGCTGGGTCGAACTGATCGACGACGCCCGGTCCTCTCGGCTCGACGGGGCCGGTCACATGGTCACCCACGAGCGCCCCGCCGACGTGGCCGACGCCGTCCGGTCGTTCCTCGGCCCCTCCGGCGGGTAGGGAGGCGGCCACGATGATGGAGCTGCTGCCGCCGGTGGTTGGTCCGAACCGTCATCCCGTCGCTCGCCTGAGCCACTCGTCCGAGCGATCGCCGGCGGACCGCTAGGGTCCCCGCATGCTCGCACCCGGCACCGATGCGCCGGACTTCACCCTGCGCGACCAGGACGGTGACGAGGTCACCCTCTCGGGCCTGTCCGACACGTGGGTGATGCTCTGGTGGTTCCCCAAGGCCGCCACCCCCGGCTGAACGCTCGAGGCCCAGGGGTTCCGTGATCGAACCCCCGAGATCGCCGAGGCCGGTTGCGAGGTGCTGGGTGTGTCGTTCGACACCGTCGACGACCAGCAGGCCTTCGCCGCCGAGCACGGTTTCGCCTACCGGCTGCTGTCCGACGCCGACAAGCAGGTGGGGACGGCCTACGAGGTGCTCCGGTCCGAGGGCGATCCGTACTTCGAGTACGGCATCCCCAAGCGCATCACCTACCTGATCCGACCCGGTGGCGAGATCGCCCGCTCCTACGTCCTGGAGGGCCACCAGGACCTCACCGGTCACGCCGGCGAGGTGCTGTCCGACCTGCGGGAGCTGCAGGCCCAGGGCTGAGCGCGACGGCGGCCGCCAGCAGGCACGATTCCACCCGACGACCCCATCCCCGACCCGTTCGCCCTGCCGTTCTGGTGGGCCGTCGACGGGCCGCCCCGGCGGGTAGCATCCGGGCGGCTCGGCGCCTGGCAGCGGTGCCCTCCCTGCCACCGGCGGAGGATGGTGCATGGCGGTCACCGAGCAGGAGCGCAACCACCTGTACAACACGCTGCGGGAGCGGCTGGGCGACGAGGAGGCGGCCACGATGATGGAGCTGCTGGCGCCGGTGGGCTGGTCCGACGTCGTGAGGACCCGTGATCTCGACGGCCTGCGCCACCACATGGACGCCCGCTTCGAGGCCATCGACGCCCGCTTCGAGTCGATGGACGCCCGCTTCGAGGCCATCGAGGCCCGCCTCGACCAGACCAACCGCTTCATCACGTGGATGCTGGCCAGCAACGCCGGACTCGTGGCGGCGGTGACCGCCATCACGTCGCTCACCTGAGCCGCGCCGTCGAGGGCTCACCGGCCTACGAGGTGCTCCGCCAGGAGGGTGGCCCCTCCGACGGTACGGGACTCCCGACCTGATCCGCCCCGGCGGCCAGATCGCCCGCTCCACCGAGCGGGCCTCCAGACCCTCACCGGCCACGCCGGCCATGTGCTCGCCGACCGGTGGGAGATCTGCAGGGCGCCTCGCGCTAACCGGGCGGCGTCCCCCCGATCAGCTCCTCCAGCAGGAACCGGGCCTTGGCCTCCACGGGCCGGTCGCCGTAGTAGCGGTGCACCAGCTCGATGCCGTCGTCGACCGACGTGATGCCGCAACGACCGACCAGGAGCACGATGTCGTCCTCGTCGCGCCCGACCCGGCTGGCGAGGAGCTTGGTGGCGAGCAGGTACTCGGGTGATCCGGCCGAGACGGTGAGGCACTGAGCCGTCGTACACCACCGGTCGCGGGCCCGGATCGTCACCGGGGAGGAAGCCCTTGACGCCGTCGTTCAGCCAGTCCGGTGCGAGGTCGTCGTGGCGCACCGCGATCCGCTCGGCGGCAGCACGGACGGCGGCGACCGGTTGCCAGATGGCGTCGACGTCCCTGGTGGCGGGGCGGGCGTCGTAGGCGAGGGTCATCGCCGCTCCGCCGACGACGAAGACGTCTCCACGGACCCCGGCGCTGCACAGTTCGTCGTCCAACTCGGCGAACAGGGCGAGGATGCGCGCTCGGGTCAACATGCCGGCTCAGACGTTGGTCAGCGAGTCACGGTGCAGGAACACGCCCCGGCGCTGGAGCGATACGGGCGTGCCGGCGTACTCCCAGGCCCGCATCGAGGCGAGGGGGGTCACCCACCAGCCCCCATCGAGGAAGCGTCCGGGTGCCTGGGTCCAGGGCGGCGTCGGCATGCCGGCCCGGACGGTCAGCCACTCGGCCAGGCCGGCCACGAACGCGTCCCAGCGGTCGTCGCCGGTTGGGAGCGGCTCGGCGGTCACCATCCGGGCCTGCTCCCTCCGATCGGCGGCGTCGAAGCGACCGACGAGCTCGGCGGCCAGGCGGATGGCGTCGACCCGGTCGCCGGGGTCGGCGTCCCGGATGGCGCGGGCCAGACCGACCACGCTGGCGGCGTGATCGGGCCGGGGCTCGATCTCCAACCGTGCACCGGCAGCCTGGGCCAGTCGTCGCAGCGTCTCGACCGTCGGGCGCAGCCGGCCCTGCTCGATCCGGTGCACCGTGCTGGTGGCGACACCCGCCGCCTCGGCCAGCGCCCGCAGCGACAGCCCTGCGTCGGTCCGCATCGCGCGCACGAGCACATCAGGTTCCACGACCGTGAGCGTATGTGCCGACAGGCGGTCCGCCCCGGGACCGGGTCCGTCAGGCCAGGAAGGAAGCGACGGCGCCCACGGGGACCGCTCGCCGGGGTTCACGTGCCGGCCAGGTCTCCCACCGTCGGGGCCAGCGCCTCCCACACGTCGGCGCCGAACACGAGGTAGCTGAACCCCCACCGGTCACGGACCGCCCGGCACCGGTCGGCGATCTGGTCCGTGGTGCCGACCATCACGTAGGGGGACGACCCCACGACCTCGGCGTCGACCCCGAACATCTCGGCCATCCCGGCCAGGGCGCCGTCCCGGTCGTCGGTGACCTGCACGAAGAACACCCGCAGGTTCAGCTCGATGTCGGCGAACCGTGCGCCGGCCGCCTCCCGCACCCGGGCCACCTTCGTGTCGACCGCGTCGGGCACCACGTCGGCCAGTGCCCCGGCGCCGACCTCGCCCTCCCGCAGGTTCGGGTTGATGCCGACGATGTCGGCGTGGCGGGCGGCGATGCCGAGCACCCGGGGCCCGCCCCCGCCGATCAGCAGGGGCGGGCGGGGCCGCTGTACCGGGGCCGGGTGGCCGACGTAGCCGGACAGCCGGTAGTGCTCGCCCTCGTGGTCGACGGTCTCGCCGGCGAAGATGGCGTCGTAGATGCCGAGGGACTCCTCGAAGCGGTCGACCCGCACGGCGTTGGGGTCATAGGGGATGCCGGAGCGCTCGTAGTCGGTGCGCATCCAGCCCGCCCCGAGGCCCATCTCGACCCGCCCCCCCGACAGCACGTCGAGCGTCGCCACCTCCTTGGCCAGCACGACCGGGTGCTTGTAGTCGTTGTCCCACACCAGCGCGCCGACCCGCAGGTCGGTGGTGACGGCGGCGGCGTGGGCCAGGGCCGGCATCGGGGCGAGCTGCTCGTCGAAGTGGTCGGGCATGAGCAGGGTCGAGTAGCCCGCCGCCTCGACGCCCCGGGCCAGCCCGGTCCAGCCGGCCGAGTCGTGGACGGTCGAGGCCTGCACGCCGAACCGGAAGGGGTGGGTCATGGCCGGCCACGCTACGGCCGCCCACCGCCTACGTTGGGCCCATGAAGGTCGACACCAGCACCGGAACGTTCCTCCCCAAGGTGGCCGAGGCGGCCAGGAAGGCCGAGGCCGACGGTTACGACGGCCTGTGGACGGCCGAGACGAGCCACGACCCGTTCTTCCCCCACGTCCTCGCCGCCGAGCACACCGACACGATCGAGCTGGGCACGTCCATCGCCGTCGCCTTCGCCCGCAACCCCATGCTGCTGGCCAACATCGGCTACGACCTGCAGGCCTACTCCGAGGGCCGCTTCATCCTGGGCCTCGGCAGCCAGATCAAGCCCCACATCACGAAGCGCTTCTCGATGCCGTGGTCGAGCCCGGCCGACCGCATGCGGGAGATGATCTCGGCCGTGCGGGCCATCTGGGACTGCTGGAACAACGGCACCAAGCTGAGCTTCGAGGGCGACTTCTACACCCACAAGATCATGACGCCCTTCTTCGACCCCGGCCCCAACCCCCACGGCGATCCGAAGGTGATGCTGGCCGCCGTCGGGCCCCGCATGACCGAGGTGGCCGGCGAGGTGTGCGACGGCATCCTCGTCCACGGCTTCACCACCGAGGCGTACCTGCGTGACGTCACCCTGCCGGCCATCGCCGCCGGTCGGGAGAAGGCGGGCAAGACCATGGAGGGCTTCGAGATCAGCTACCCCGGGTTCGTGGTGACCGGTGAGTCAGAGGAGCAGATGGAGGCGGCCGCCTCGGGCGTGAAGGGCCAGATCGCCTTCTACGGGTCGACGCCCGCCTACCGGGGCGTGCTCGAGCACCACGGCTGGGGCGAGCTGCAGGGCGAGCTGAACGCCATGTCGAAGCAGGGCAAGTGGCAGGAGATGGCCGGCCTGGTGGACGACGACATGTTGAACACGTTCGCCGTGGTGGCCGAGCCCGACCGGCTCGCCCCCGAGCTGACCAGCCGCTTCGGCGACGTCGTCGACCGGTTCAGCTTCTATGCCCCCTACGAGTCCTCGTCGGACACCTGGACCCAGGTGGTGGCCGACCTCAAGGCCGCCTGACGCACGGAGCGGCGTCGGCGACACAGGTTGACCAGCTGGTCGCGGCAGTCACGATTCTTCTTTCGTGCTCTCGTCCACCCCCCATCTCGCGAGCCGAGATGAGCGACACCGCCGGCAGCAGCAGGAGAGAACTTCACCAGGCCGGCGATGCTCGTCTCGGAGCGGAACGGGCGGGTCGAGGCGTGCTCGGCGCCGACCCCCGCCACCTTGGCCAGCACCCCCGCCCGGTACCAGTCGAGCACCCCGGCGAGCAGGGTGCGCTCGTCAGCGGTGTGCACGGCCGGGAACCGCCTGCCCCCGCCGGGCTCCGGCTCCTCCGCCACGTCAGGACGCCGTGACCGGTGGCCGGTGGCCCCAGGCGCTGCGGTCGGCGAACCGCCCGGTCTCGTGGGAGTGGGGGTCAACGACCCGGGCGTCCCATCCGATCTCGACGTCGAAACCCGACGGCGATCGCACGTAGAAGGACACGGCCCGGTCGTTGACGTGGCGACCGAGGGTCAGGCTGATGGGGACATCACCGTCGACGCAGCGGTCGTAGGCCCGGCCGACGTCGTCGATGGTCGCCATCTCCAGCATGAAGTGGTGGATGCGCTTGGGCCCACGCGCGTTGGCGAAGGCCACGGAGTGGTGGCGCCGGTTGGTGTGCAGGAAGGCCACCTCGAGCGTGAACCGCTCCGAGAGCACCTCGTGGACCACGTCGCTCAGCCCCATGCCGAGGACGTCGCGGTAGAAGGCCGTGCTGGCGCGGAGGTCGTCGGCGGCCAGCACGGCGTGACCCATGCCGAGGTCCCCGGTCAGGAACCCTCCGTCCACCAGCGGCGACGAGAACGGAGCGGCCGCCTCCCGGGGCGAGACGCAGAGCTCCGTCGGGATCCCGGCCGGATCGGTGAACGTGAGGAGCCGCTCGACGCCCCGGTCCTCGGCGAGCGCTGGCGGGGCGACCTCGACGGGCACCCCGGCGTCGACCAACCGGCCCCGGAGGCGGTCGAGGGCGTCGTCGTCGGCCGCCTCCCATCCGACGGCGGTCAGGTCGTCGTCGCCGTCGACGACGGCCAACCGCCAGGCCTGACCGTCGGTGCGGAACCGGAGCCCGTCCCCGTCGTGGTCGACGGGCTGCAGGCCCAGCACGTCCCCGGCGAACGCCCGCCAACGGCCGAGGTCGGTGGCCCCGACGATCAGGTACGACAGGCCGGCCACGTCGTTGCCGGCGGTCCGGGAGTCCGCCCCCGTCACCGGTCCGTCCCCGCCCGCCACGAGATGACGGTAGTCGCGCTGCACCTGACACCGCTCTGTCATCGCCGTCGTTGTCCCCGCCCGTCGGGCAGGCGGTAACCTGTCAGCTCCCCCGACGGGCCAGCGTCGTCCCGTCCTCCCCCCGTCGTCGACGGTCGAGTGAAGGAGACGCATGTCCCGTCCGCAGCGCGCCGACCTGCCGCCCGCCCAGGGTCTCTACGACCCCGAGCAGGAGCACGACGCCTGTGGCGTCGCGGCGGTGGTCGACCTGCGGGGCCGCCGGAGCCACGACATGGTGGCCCAGGGCCTGCGTGCCCTCCTGCACCTCGAGCACCGCGGCGCGGCCGGAGCCGAGCCCAACACCGGTGACGGGGCCGGCATCAGCATCCAGGTCCCCCACGGGCTGCTCCGCGAGGTCGTCGACTTCGACCTGCCCGACGACGGCCACTACGCCGTCGGCACCGCCTTCCTGTCGGCCGACCGCGACGACGCCGACATCGAGGCGGCCCGGATCGAGCAGGTCGTGCGGTCCGAGGCGCTGCGGGTGCTCGGGTGGCGGGAGGTCCCCCACGACGACTCGATGATCGGCAGCCTGGCCCGCGACGTCATGCCGTCGTTCCGCCAGGTGTTCGTGGGCGCCCCCGAGGGCCGCGACGACCACGGCATCGCCCTCGAGCGGCGGGTGTTCATGGCCCGCAAGCGCATCCGCCACGAGGTCGGCGTCTACCTGCCGTCGCTGTCGCCCCGCACCCTCGTCTACAAGGGCATGCTCAACGCCCCCCAGCTCGCCGACTTCTACCCCGACCTCGCCGACGAGCGCCTCACCTCGGCGCTGGCCCTGGTTCACAGCCGCTTCTCGACCAACACCTTCCCGTCGTGGCCGCTGGCCCACCCGTACCGCTACATCGCCCACAACGGCGAGATCAACACGCTGAAGGGCAACCGCAACTGGATGCGGGCCCGCGAGGCGCTGATGCGCAGCGATGTCCTGCCCGGCGACCTCGAGCGCATCTTCCCGGTCATCACCCCCGGCGCCTCCGACTCGGCCAGCTTCGACGAGTGCCTGGAGCTCCTGCACCTGGCCGGCCGGCCCCTCCACCACGCTGTGCTCATGATGATCCCGGAGGCGTGGGAGAACCACGAGACGATGGATCCGGCCAAGCGGGCCTTCTACCAATTCCACTCGTCGTTCATGGAGGCGTGGGACGGGCCTGCGTTCATCGCCTTCACCGACGGCACCGTCATGGGCGCCGTGCTCGACCGCAACGGGCTGCGCCCGGCCCGCTACTGGGTCACCGCCGACGACCGGGTCATCATGGCGTCCGAGGTCGGCGTGCTCGACGTGCCGAGCGACCAGATCGTCCACAAGGGCCGGCTCGAGCCGGGCCGCATGTTCCTGGTCGACACCGAGCAGGGTCGCATCATCGGCGACGACGAGATCAAGGCCGAGCTGGCCGCGGCGGAACCCTACGGCGAGTACCTGCGGCGCCACCTCGTCCCCCTGGAGGACCTGCCCCGGCGGGCCCACCACATCCCCGCCCACACCGAGGTCCGCCAGCAGCAGGTGGTGTTCGGCTACACGCACGAGGAGCTGAAGATCCTCCTCGGGCCGATGGCCCGCAACGGCGCCGAGCCCATCGGCTCGATGGGCACCGACACCCCCCTGGCCGTGCTGTCGGACCGGCCCCGTCAGCTCTACGACTACTTCAAGCAGCTCTTCGCCCAGGTCACCAACCCCCCCCTCGACGCCATCCGCGAGGAGATGGTCACGTCGATGACGTCGTCCATCGGGCCCGAGGGCAACCTGCTGCACCCCGAGCCGACCGCCTGCCGCCAGATCGAGCTGCCCTACCCGGTGATCACGACCGACGAGCTGGGCACCATCGTGCGGGTCAACGAGGACGGCGACCGGCCCGAGTTCGAGGCCCACGTCCTGTCGGGCCTGTACGACGTGTCCGGCGGGGGTCAGGCCCTGGCCGTCGCCCTCGACCGGGTGTGCATCGAGGCTTCGGAGGCCATCGAGCGGGGAGCCAAGATCCTCGTCCTCACCGACCGCGGCGCCGACGACGGCCACGCTCCCATCCCGTCGCTGCTGCTCACGGCGGCCGTGCACCACCACCTCATCAGGGAGAAGTCCCGCACCAAGATCGGTCTCATCGTCGAGTCCGGTGACTGCCGTGAGGTCCACCACGTGGCCCTGCTCATCGGCTACGGGGCCGGCGCGGTGTGCCCGTACGTGGCCTTCGACTCCATCACCGACATGATCGGCGAGGGCCAGCTCGACGGTGTCGAGGAGCCCACCGCCCACCGCAACCTGGTCAAGGCGCTGTCGAAGGGCGTCATCAAGATCATGTCGAAGATCGGCGTGTCGACGGTGGCCTCCTACGCCGGGGCCCAGATCTTCGAGGCCATCGGGGTGCGCCAGGAGGTCATCGACCGCTATTTCACGGGCACCACCAGCCGCCTGCAGGGCATGGGTCTCGACGAGATCGCCGCCGAGGTGGCCCGCCGCCACCACGTGGCCTTCCTGGAGAACACGGCCGAGGTGGCCCACCGCGACCTCGACTACGGCGGCGAGTACCAGTGGCGGCGCGAGGGTGAGCACCATCTGTTCAACCCCGAGACGGTGTACCGCCTGCAGCACTCCACCCGGACGGGCCGCTACGACATCTTCAAGGAGTACACGAAGATGGTCGACGACCAGTCGGCCCGCATGGCCACGCTGCGGGGCCTGTTCCGCTTCCGGGACGGCGAGCGCGAGCCCGTCTCCATCGACGAGGTCGAGCCGGTCTCGGAGATCGTCAAGCGGTTCTCCACCGGGGCCATGTCGTACGGGTCGATCTCGAAGGAGGCCCACGAGACGCTGGCCATCGCCATGAACCGGATCGGCGGCAAGTCCAACACCGGCGAGGGCGGCGAGGACGCCGATCGCTACGAGGCCGACCCCTCCGGTGACCTGCGCCGCTCGGCCATCAAGCAGGTGGCGTCGGGACGGTTCGGCGTCACCAGCGAGTACCTCGTCAACGCCGACGACCTGCAGATCAAGATGGCCCAGGGGGCCAAGCCGGGCGAGGGGGGCCAGCTCCCGGGGCGCAAGGTGTGGCCCTGGATCGCCCGCACCCGCTACTCGACGGCCGGCGTCGGCCTCATCTCGCCACCGCCCCACCACGACATCTACTCCATCGAGGATCTGAAGCAGCTCATCCACGACCTGAAGAACGCCAACCCCGAGGCCCGCGTCCACGTCAAGCTGGTCTCCGAGGTGGGGGTGGGGACGGTCGCAGCCGGCGTGTCGAAGGCCAAGGCCGACGTCGTGCTGATCTCCGGCCACGACGGCGGTACCGGGGCGTCGCCGCTGAACTCGATCAAGCACGCCGGTTCGCCGTGGGAGCTGGGCCTGGCCGAGACCCAGCAGACGCTGCTGCTCAACGGGCTTCGCGACCGCATCGTCGTGCAGACCGACGGCCAGCTGAAGACCGGCCGCGACGTGGTGATCGCCGCCCTCCTCGGCGCCGACGAGTACGGCTTCGCCACCGCCCCGCTGGTGGTGTCGGGCTGCGTGATGATGCGCGTCTGCCACCTCGACACCTGCCCCGTCGGAGTGGCCACCCAGAACCCGGTGCTGCGCGAGCGCTTCGACGGTAAGCCCGAGTTCGTCGTCAACTTCATGGAGTTCGTGGCCGAGGAGGTGCGCGAGCTGCTGGCGCAGCTCGGGTTCCGGACCCTCGACGAGGCCATCGGTCACGTGGAGGTGCTCGACTTCGCCGGCGCCGTCGACCACTGGAAGGCGGCCGGCCTCGACGTGAGCCCGATCCTGCACCGCCCGACCGTGATCCTCGACCAGGACCTGCACCACTCCAAGGGCCAGGACCACGGCCTCGACCGTGCCCTCGACAACGAGCTGATCGAGCGGTCCGCCCCGGCCCTGGAGCGGGGCGAGACGGTGCGGTTCGAGACGCCCATCGCCAACGTGAACCGCACCGTCGGCACCATGCTCGGCAGCCGCCTCACCCGGGCCCACGGAGGCGAGGGCCTGCCTGACGGCACCATCGACATCACGTTCCGGGGCTCGGCCGGCCAGAGCTTCGGGGCCTTCGTGCCCCGGGGCATCACGCTGCGCCTGATCGGCGACGCCAACGACTACCTGGGCAAGGGCCTCTCGGGCGGGCGGATCGTCGTGCGGCCCCCCGAGGACTCGCCCTTCGTGGCCGAGGAGAACGTCATCTCCGGCAACGTCATCCTCTACGGCGCCACCGCCGGCGAGGTGTTCGTCAGGGGCGTCGTGGGGGAGCGGTTCTGCGTCCGCAACTCCGGGGCGCTGGCCGTGGTGGAGGGGGTGGGTGACCACGCCTGTGAGTACATGACCGGCGGACGGGCGATCGTGCTGGGCCCGACGGGCCGCAACTTCGCCGCCGGCATGTCGGGCGGCATCGCCTACGTGCTCGACTGCGACGGCTGGTTCCCGTCGCTCGTCAACGTGGAGATGGTCGACCTCGACCCGATCGACGGCGACGACGACGCGTTCCTGCGGGAGACGATCGGGCGTCACCTCGATGAGACCGGCTCGACGGTGGCCGACAAGCTGCTGGCGGAGTGGGAGCAGTCGATCGGGCTGTTCGTGAAGGTCGTCCCCCGCGATTACAAGCGGGTGCTGGAGGCGGCCCGGGTCGCGCTCGAGCAGGGCGACGACGTCGACGCGGCGGTCATGGCCGCCGCCCACGGGTAGCGCCGCCATGGGCGAGACGACGGGGTTCCTGCAGTGGGAGCGAGACCTCCCGGAACGGCGGCCGGTTCCGGTCCGGCTCCGTGACTGGAAGGAGGTCTACGAGCCGTTCGGCGTCGAGAACGTGCAGCGCCAGGCGGGGCGGTGCATGGACTGCGGCATTCCCTTCTGCAACAACGGGTGCCCGCTCGGCAACATCATCCCCGACTGGAACGACCTCGTGTACCGGGACCGGTGGCGGGAGGCCATCGACCGCCTGCACGCCACGAACAACTTCCCCGAGTTCACCGGCCGACTGTGCCCGGCGCCCTGTGAGGCGGCCTGCGTGCTCGGCATCAACGCCGACCCGGTCACCATCAAGCAGGTCGAGGTCGAGATCATCGACCGGGCCTGGGCCGAGGGCTGGGTCACCCCGGTGCCGCCCGAGATCCGCACCGGCAGGCGGGTGGCCGTGGTCGGCTCCGGACCGGCGGGGCTGGCCGCCGCCCAGCAGCTCACCCGGGCCGGCCACGACGTGGTCGTGCTGGAGCGCGACGACCGGATCGGCGGCCTGCTCCGGTACGGCATCCCCGAGTTCAAGATGGAGAAGCGCCACATCGAGCGGCGGCTGGCCCAGATGGCGGCCGAGGGCACCGAGTTCCGCACCGGTGTCGACGTCGGCGTCGACGTGAGCGCGGACGAGCTGCGGGCCGGGTTCGACGCCGTCGTGCTGGCCGGCGGGGCCACCGTCCGCCGCGACCTCCCCCTGCCCGGGCGCGAGCTCGACGGCATCCACCAGGCCATGGAGTACCTGCCTCACGCCAACCGGGTGCAGGAGGGTGACGTCGATCAACCGCCGATCACCGCCGAGGGCAAACGGGTCCTCATCATCGGCGGCGGCGACACGGGGGCCGACTGCCTCGGCACGGCCCACCGCCAGGGAGCGGTGTCGGTCCACCAGTTCGAGATCATGCCCCGCCCGCCCGACGACCGGGCCCCCGAGAACCCGTGGCCCGAGTGGTCCTTCGTGCACCGGGTGTCGTCGGCCCACGAGGAGGGCGGCGAGCGGGTCTACTCGGTCAACACCAAGTCCTTCGTTGACGACGGTGAGGGCGGCGTGGCCGGCGTCGTGTTCGAGGAGGTCGAGCGCATCGTCGAGGACGGACGCATGCGCTTCGAGCCCGTGCCCGGCACGGAGGAGACGCTCGACTGCGAGCTGGTGCTGCTGGCCATGGGCTTCACCGGGGCCGAGGAGGGCGGCGTGGCCGGTGCGCTCGGGTGCGAGTTCGACGCCCGCGGCAACGTCGTGCGCTCCGACAGCTACGAGTCGACCGTCCCCGGCGTGTACGTGGCCGGCGACATGGGCCGGGGCCAGTCGCTCATCGTGTGGGCCATCGCCGAGGGCCGCTCCTGCGCCGCCCACCTCGACCGGGCCCTGATGGGCGAGACGGCGCTGCCCGCCGTGGTCGAACCCACCCGCCGGGGTCTGTAGTGGGTGACCGCGAGTCGGTGTGGGACTACCCCCGGCCGCCCCGGCTGGAGCCGACGTCGGAGCAGGTGGTGGTGTCGCTCGGTGGCGCCGAGGTGGCCCGCACCACCGGTGCCTACCGGGTGCTCGAGACCAGCCACCCGCCCAGCTACTACCTGCCGCCCGGTGACGTGGACGCATCGTGTCTGGAGCCGGCCGGGGGCGGGTCGATCTGTGAGTGGAAGGGCCGGGCCCGGTATTGGACGGTCGCGACCCCCGGCGGTCGGGCCGAGCAGGCGGCCTGGTCCTACCCGGAGCCGACGCCCGCCTTCGTGCCCATCGCCGGCTACCTGGCCTTCTATCCCCGCCTGCTCGACTGCACCGTCGACGGCGAGGCGGTCGAGCCGCAGCCCGGCGGCTTCTACGGCGGCTGGGTGACGAGCCGGGTGGTCGGGCCGTTCAAGGGCGCCCCGGGCACCCTGGGGTGGTGAGCACGGTGGTGAACGTCTCCGGAACGACGGAGCCCGTGACCGTGACGCCGTCCGACGGCCTGCCATGCTGACCGGTGTGATCGACCCTGTGAGGCACCGGCTGGGCACCGTCGTCCTGGTGGCGGGGCTGGTACTCGCCGCCTGCGGTGACGACGACGACGATCCGACCGTGGTGACCGCCCCGGAGGTGACCGGGGCCGTGGCCACGTTGCCCGAGGCGTCGGTCCCGACGACGGCCGAGGGCGATGCAGCGGCAGCGTCCGGGCCGGCAACGGACGGGCCGGCCGCAGAGATCACGCCCGTCCAGCTCGACCGGTCGCTGCCGACCGTGGGCGGCGGTGAGGTCGACCTGCGGGGCTACGCGGGCACCGACACCATCGTGTGGTTCTGGTCGCCCTGGTGAACGACCTGCCGTCGGGAGGCTCCCGACGTGGCTGCGGTCGCAGCCGAGTACGAGGGTCGGGTCAACATCGTGGGCGTGGGGTCCAACGGCCCGGTCGACGACATGGAGTCGTTCCTCGCCGACCACGGCGTGGCTGACATCGTCCACGTGGCCGACCCCGACGGCGCCGTGCGGGAGAGCTTCGGCCTCGACTACCAGCCCGCCTACGCCTTCATCGACGACACCGGCGCCATGCAGGCCCAGGTCGTCTCCCTCGACGCCGACGGGCTGCGGGCCGCCGCCGAGCAGCTCCTCGCCTCCTGAGCGAGCCCACCCCGTTCGTTCTGGCACCTGGAACTGCCGCATTTCGCGCTTTTCAGGTGCCAGAACGCGGGTTGCGGCCGACCCAGGCCACCAGCCGCTCGATGGCGGGGGCGTCGTCGGCCACCGGGACGGGCGGGTCGAAGGGGACGTCGTCGCCCCGTGGTTCAGCCGGCAGGCCGACGCGCATGCCGAGCAGGGAGCGCTCGGTGAGGCCCTGGTCCCAGTCCACGCCGATGCCGAGGGCGGTGGCCAGGTCCCAGGTGTGAACGGTCACCTCGCTGACCCAGATGGCCAGGGCCACGGCGCCCGGAAGGTGCGCCCAGCCGAGGTCGAGGACCCGCCCGAGGAGGCCGTCGTCGCTCCAGACGGCCCGCTGGTCGGCGGTGGCGTCGGCCCACGCCGGGGCGAATCCGTCGGGCTCGAGGCCCGGCGCCACCAGGGGGATGTCGAGGGGGTCCTCGCCCCTGGCCACGGCGGCCACCTTGCGCTGCACGCTCACCAGGTGGCCGGCCAGCTGACCGACGTCGTAGGCGTCACACGGGGTCGGGCGGCGCAGGTCCTCGGGCCCGACCCGGGCGAGGACGCCAGCGGCGATGTCGGTGGCCCGCTCGAAGTCGGGGCGGGGATCGGTGATGGGCTGCTGCTCGGTGGTGCTCATGGCGACACCCTCACAGGGTGAAGTGGCCACCTTGTGGCCTGTTCCCGTGGGAACTTGGTGACATGCGTGCGGATCGGCTGCTGGCGGCCCTCCTGGTGCTGCAGGCCCGGGGGCGGGTCACCGCGGCGGAGCTGGCCGCCGAGCTGGAGGTGTCGGTCCGCACGGCCCGGCGCGATCTGGAGGCGCTGGCCGTCGCCGGCGTCCCGGTCTACCCCCAGCGGGGTCGTGGGGGCGGCTGGCGGTTGGTGGGCGGGGCCCGCACCGATCTGACCGGGTTCACCGACCGGGAGGCGCACGCCCTCCTGCTCTCGGTGGGCAGCTCGGCGGCGGCCTCCCCTTCCCTCCGGGCCGCCGTCCGCAAGCTGGTCCAGGCCCTGCCCGAGACCTTCCGGGGGGAGGCCACCTCGGCGGCCGAGGCGGTCGTGGTCGACCCGGCCGCCTGGGGCCGACGGCGCACCGGGGACGATCCGGTCCACCTGGAGGCGCTGCAGGAGGCTGTGGTGCGGGGCCGCCGGGTCGAGCTGGGCTACGCCGGGCCTGACACGGCTGCGAGTCGGCGGGTGGTGCACCCCCTCGGGCTCGTCACCAAGGCGGGGGTCTGGTACGTGGTGGCCGGCACCGACCGGGGCCAGCGGACGTTCCGGGTCAGCCGGGTCACCGACGTCGGTCTGCTCGACGACCCCGTCGAGCGTCCCCCCGACTTCGACCTGGGGGCGGCCTGGGACGAGATCACCACCTCGTTCGGCGAGCGTACGCGCGCGGTGCGAGCCCACGCCGTGGCCGAGGCGTCGGCCCTGGGGCCGCTGCGCTGGGCGCTCGGCGACCGGCTCGACGTGGGTGACCGTCAGCCCGACGGCCGGTTCACCGTGGTCGTCGCCGGCTGGTCGGTGGAGTCGGTGGTGGCCCCGCTGGCCGGCCTCGGCGGGGCCGTCGAGGTGCGTTCACCGCCGGACGTGCGCCGGCGGCTGGCCGAGATCGCCCGCGAGCTGCACGCCCTCTACGTCGAGGCCTGAGCCGGGCCCGGGCGCGACTCCGCGGAGTCGGCTCGGTCGCCCGAGTCCGTGACCGTGTCCGTGACCGGGGCCGGGAACGGAAGCGGACAGCTCGGGGCCAGCGCCTCCTGCGTCCTCGGGTCGAGCTCGGTCAGGAACGTGGCGTGGAAGCGGTTGATCATGTTGCTGAGGCCCACCGTGAAGCAGATCTCGATGATCTGCTGCTCGCTGAAGTGCTCGCGCAGGGCGCCGTAGGTGGCGTCGTCGATGGTGTCCAGCCGGGTCGAGCGCTGCGCGTAGCGCACGATGGCGGCCTCGTCGGGCTCGTAGAGGCCGTCGGGGAGGGGGTCGTCGCCGAGGTGGGCGAGCTTCTCCTCGGTCAGACCGGCTGCTCGACCGAGCAGCACGTGGGTCGGGATTCAGTAGTGGCAGTCGTTGGTCACCGACGCCGTGAGGTAGGCCAGCTCACGCTGCGCCGGCGTCATGGAGTTGTCGAAGTAGACGACGGTGCCGAACTCGACCATCGACCGCAGCGCCTCGGGGTGGTTGGCCATGGCGCGGTAGACGTTGGGCTCGATCGTGCGCCCCCGCCGGGACGCCACGGAGCCGAGCACGTCGCGGGCCCTCGGGTCGGCGGCGGGATCGGACGAGTCGACGAGCGGGATACGGCCCATGGGGGCACCGTAGCGCCGGACGGCGATCCGGGCGACCCGGGCGGTCCGCGTCGGCCCGCCCGATGGCGCCGTCAGTGTCTGGCGGCCGCCGAGCGCAGTGTCCGGGCCGCCGCCGTCCCCGCTGCGACCACGGAGGCCTCGTCGACCGAGGCGAGTACGCCGTCGCGGACGACGTGGCGGCCGGCCACCCACACGTCGGCCACGGCGGAGCGGTCGCCGGCGGCCAGCAGGGCGGCGTGGGGGTCGGGGGCGGGTGCGGTGCCGGCCGTGTCGGTCCGCACCGAGATCAGGTCGGCCCGGAACCCCGGGGCCAGCCGGCCGATCGTGTCGCCGAGGCCGACCGCGGCGGCGTTGCCGGTCGTGGCCCACCCGAGGACGGTGGCGGGATCGAGGACGGCCCGCCGCCCCTCGAGCTGGGATTGGCCGGCCAGGGCGGCGGCCGCCTCGGCCAGCACCGAGCGGGAGTGGGTGGGTGCGGCGTCGGTGCCGATCGCCACCGCCGACCCCCGCCGGTGCAGCTCGGCGGCGCGCAGGACCCGGCCGTCGTGGGCGTGCACGGTCGGGCAGTAGACGGGCACCACGGCGGCCCGGGCCAGCAGGGCGATGTCGTCGTCGTCGACGTACGTGCAGTGGGCCGCCACCACGGCACGGTCGAGCAGGCCGAGGTGGTCGAGGTGGGCCACCGGTGACCGGCCCGTGCGAGCCCGCACCGATCCGACCTCGCGCTCGGTCTGGGCCAGGTGCAGGTGGACGATGACCCCCGCCCCCCGGGCGGCCTCGGCCAGCTCGACCAGCACCTCGTCGGCGACGGTGTCGACGGCGTGGGGGGCGGCACACGGTCGGACCAGGTCGTGGGCCGCCCAGCCGTCGAGCAGGGCGAGGGCCGCCGCCAGCTCGTCCGGTCCGGTGCGGGGGCCGTCGTGGGTCATGACGGTGTGTCCGACGACGGCGCCGATGCCGAGGTCGACGGCGGCCTCGGCCGTCTCGTGGGCGAAGAAGTAGTGGTCGTTGACGGTGGTGGTGCCGGACAGCAGGCAGTCGGCGAGGCCGAGCCGGGCCAGGTCCCGGGCGGTGGCGGCGTCGAGGGCACCCTCCATGGGCCACATCACGTCGTAGACCGGGTTGCCGGGCCCGAGGGCGAGACCCCGCACCGCCACCAGGGAGGCGTGGACGTGCGCGTCGACCATGCCGGGTGCCACCACCCGGCCCCGTCCGCCCACCACCCGTGCGCCGGCGTGACGGGCCAGCACCCCGGCGGCCGGGCCGACCTCCACGATGCGGCCGGCGCCGACGGCCACGGCACCGTCGTCGATGGGCGCGTCGCCTCCCATCGGCACCACGGCCTCGCCCCGCACGATCAACTCGACCGGGCTCGCCCCGGCCGGGTCGCTCACGGGGACCGCCTCGGCCGGACCAGCGCAGCCCGCTCCCGGGCGCACACCTCCCGCCATCCGCACCCGGCCACGTGGTCGTTGACCATCCCCACGGCCTGCATGAAGGCGTGGGCGGTGGTGGGGCCGACGAACGTCCACCCCCGCCGCTTCAGGTCGCGGCTGAGGGCGGTCGCGGCCGGTGTCGTCGTCGCCTGGGGGTCGGGCGGGGCGGGCGGATCGCGACCCTGGCCGCCGGGCTCGAACCCCCACAGGTGCGCCGCCAGCGAACCGTGCTCGTCGATCACCTCGAGGGCCCGGTGGGCGTTGTTGACGGCGGACCGGATCTTCCCTCCGTGGCGGACGATGCCGGCGTCGCCGAGGAGACGCTCGACGTCGGCGTCGCCGAACCGGGCCACGACGGCAGGGTCGAAGCCGGCGAACACCTCCCGGAACCGCAGGCGCTTCCGGAGGATGGTGAGCCACGACAAGCCCGACTGGAAGCCCTCCAGGCACAGCTTCTCGAACAGGCGGCGGTCGTCGACGACGGGCCGCCCCCACTCGTCGTCGTGGTAGGCGAGGTAGTCGGCGTGCCCACCCGGCCACCAGCAGCGCACGGCGCCGTCGTCGCCGGTCTGGAGCAGATCGGTGGCAGCCATGGCGTCATCCTCGCGCCGGGGTGTGACACGCAGGTCTACGGTCGCCGTGGTGCTGACTCCCCACGACGACTACCCGGTCCACCAGACGGCGGCCCCACTGGCCCACCCCGCCACCGGGGACCTCAACCACTACGACCGCTACTTCTTCAACGGCTACGACGCCGAGGCCGGGGTGTTCCTGGCCGCTGCGCTCGGCGTCTACCCCAACCGCCAGGTCATCGACGCCGCCGTCAGCGTGATCGTCGACGGCCGGCAGCGCTCGGTGTACGCCTCGGGCCGGGTCCCCCTCGACCGGACCCGCACCGAGGTGGGCCCGCTGCGGGTCGAGGTGATCGAACCGTTCCGCCGGTTCCGGGTCGTGGCCGACGCCCCCGACCACGGTGTGGAGGTGGACGCCACGTTCGAGGCCCGCACCCCGGTGCTGGAGGAGCCCCGCTTCCGTCGCGACGCCCACGCCACCCGGGCCGTCATGGACTACACCCGCCTCGTCCAGTGGGGGTCGTGGTCAGGGCGGATCGGGGGGGACACCCCGGTCGAGCTGCGACCCGACCGGGTGCTCGGCTGCCGGGACCGGAGCTGGGGGATCAGGCGCACCGGGGAGCCGGAGCCTGGCCCGGCTCCCGGTCAGCCCCAGTTCTTCTGGCTGTGGGCGCCCCTCAACTTCCCCGACGGCGCCCGCCACGTGGCGTTCAACGACACCGCCGACGGCCGCCCCTGGTACGAGGCCGGGGCGGTGGTGCCGCTCCTCGGCGACGGGCCGACGTTCGGACCCGACGCCGAGCCCGAGCGGATGCGAGCCGTCGACGTCGACGTGACCTGGGCGGCCGGGACCCGCCGGGCCGAGCAGGCCACCCTCACCCTGCACCCGTGGCGCGACGAGCCGGAGGTGATCGAGCTGGAGCCGGTGCTGCTGTTCCAGATGAAGGGCATCGGCTACGGCCACCCCACCTGGCGCCACGGGTCGTGGCACGGGGACGGCCCGGAGGTCGGCTCGGACTCGTGGCGCCCCGACGACCTCGACCCCGAGCGGGCCGACCACGTCCACGTGCAGGCGGTGGTGCGGGCCCGGCGGGGCGACGGGGTCGAGGGGACCGGCGTGCTGGAGCAGCTCGTGATCGGCCCCCACCAGCCCACCGGGCTCACCGGACTGGTCGAGGGTTACCGGGCCTGAGGGGCGGCTCCCCGCACGGCGGGGACGACCTCCTCCAGGTAGCGGTCCAGGGCCTCGGGGGGCCAGGGGGCGCGCAGCGCCACGTTGACCCCGTGCGCCCCGGCGTCGACATAGGAGAGGATCCGCTCGACCGCCTCGTCGGTCGAGCCGAGCAGCGCCCCGCCGATCACCCGGTCGGCCAGATCGCCCCACGACGCCCGCAGGTCGGCCTCGGTCGATCCCAGCAGGAACAGGAGGTTGACGCTGCGCTCCACCTCGGCCGGGTCCCGCCCCTCGGTCTCGCACCAGTGGTCGAGCACGCCGCCCAGGCGGCGGTACTCGTCGGGGCTGACGTAGGCGGCGTTCCAACCGTCGGCCTCGCGGGCGGCGAGGCGCAGCGTGCGGCGCTCGCCGACGCCGCCCACCCAGATCGGCAGTCGGTCCTGCACCGGCCGGGGCAGGCAGGAGGCGTCCTCGGTTCGGAACCAGGCGCCGTCGTGGGTGGTGCGATCCTCGGTCAGCAGCGAGCGGATGAGGGGGATCGCCTCCTCCAGCATGTCGAGGCGCCGGCCCACGGGCGGGAAGTCGTAGCCGAAGGCGGCCGCCTCCACCTCGTGCCAGCCCGCGCCGAGACCCAGCTCGAAGCGCCCCCCCGACAGGTGGTCGAGGGTGGTGGCCGCCTTGGCCAGCAGGCCCGGGTTGCGGTAGCCGACGTAGAAGACGAGGCAGCCGAGGCGGGCCCGGCTCGTCTCGCAGGCCATGGCGGCCAGCGTGGCGACCGCCTCGAAGTGGGGGTGGGTGCCGCCGTCGGGGGGCGCCTCGTAGAGGTGATCCCACGCCGACAACCAGTCGAGCCCGGCGTCGTCGAGGCGGCGCCACAGCGACCGCAGCGCGTCCATGTCGAGGTCCTGCTGGCCGATGTGGGCTCCGAGTTGCACCATGGCGCCGACGCTAGGCGGGCCACACCTCGCTGACCGCCCGCAGCTTGTGGGGGTTGCGGACGAAGTGCAGCGCCGTCACCTGTCCGCCGCTGACGGAGATGTCGACCACGGTGTCGGGCCGGCCGTCGATCACGATCACGACCCCGGGGGCACCGTTCACCTCGGCCGGGACGGCGGCGGCGTCCCCCAGCCTGGCGGCCAGGTTGACCATGAAGCGGGCCACCCGGTCGGCGCCGACCACGGGGCGCCGGGCGGCGGGCCGCTCGGCCCCTCCGTCGGAGGTGAGGACCACGTCGTCGGCGAGCAGCCGTCTGACCTCGGCCTCGTCCCCACCGGCCACGGCGGTCATCAGCGCGGCGAGCAGCTCACCGGAGGGCCCGGGGTCCGGATCGGTCCGACACCGCCCGTTGTGCACCCGGTCCCGGGCCCGCTTGGCGATCTGGCGGGTGGCGGCCGGGGTGCGGTCGATCATGGCGGCGATGTCGCCGTAGCCGGTGTCGAAGACGTCGTGGAGGAGGAACACGGCCCGTTCCACCGGGGCCAGGCGGTCGAGGACGTGGAGGAAGCCGAGCGTCACCGACTCGTCCAGCTCGACGATGCGGGCCGGGTCGAGATCGGTGAGGACGGGCTCGGGCAGCCACGGCCCGACGTAGGTCTCGCGGTTGCGCTGGGCCGAGCGGAGGCGGTCGATGGCCAGCCGGGTCGTGACGGTGGTGAGGAACGCCTCGGGCCGCTCGATGTCGTGGTCGACCCCCTGGAGGCGGATCCACGCCTCCTGCACCACGTCCTCGGCGTCGGCCACCACGCCCAGCATCCGGTAGGCGATCCCGAACAGCCGCCGACGCTCGGACTCGAACACCGTGACGGGATCAGGACGTGTACCCATCGGCCCCGATGCGGAAAGCCCGGTTGAACCGCGACCGGGCGTGCTCCCAGGCGACGGCGTGGGTCAGCTCGACGATCTGATGCTCGCTGAACCGGCGGCGCAGGCGGGCATGGACGGCGTCGGACACGGTGGCGGGCGTGAGCGAGAGCTGCTCGGCGTACTCGACCACGAGGCGCTCGTCGTCGCTCAGGTGGGGCGACGTCCGCCAGTTGGCGACGGCGTCGATCTTGTCGGTGGCGATGCCCAGCTCACGGCCGGACGCGTAGCCGATGTCCATTCACCACAGGCAGCCGACCAGCGTGCTGGCCCGCAGCGACGCCAGCGCCTTCAGGTCGGCCGGCACGCTGCGGCTGACGGCGACCCAGCGCTCCATGGCCAGCTTGCCGAGCAGGGTGGGGAGGTGCCGGCGTGCCACCCGGTACGGCGCGGGCAGGAGCGGTCCCCGCCGGAGGACCCGCAGCGCCGCCAGCGCGCTCATGCCGTGTCCCCGCTGCGGACGGCCGCCGCCAGGACGCCGCCGGCCACGGCCACCGCTGCCCACAGCGAGCCCGTGTTGACCGCGTTCTCGACGCCGTCGAGCGCCTCGGACAGGTGGGCCAGGTGGAAGGCGGCGTGGGGCAGCGCGAAGGCCAGGTAGGCGGCCATGGCGGCGACGACCACCTCCCGCCGGCGCCACCGGAGCGCGGCGGCGGCCGCCACTCCCGTGGCCAGGAGACCGGCGGCGGCGTCGGAGGCGAGGTGCTCGTTGAAGGGAGGGAACGCCGCCACCAGCCGGGGCGCCCAGCCCGGGAAGTGGTCGTACCAGTGCTCGGGAGCGACCACCCCCCAGACGCCGGCCACGAGGTTGGGCACGGCCAGCACCACCAGCGCGACGGTGATCCAGGGAGCATCGAGACGCTGCGGCGTGCGGGTCGGAGCGGCCATCACCCCGTCTGACGGGACAGGGGGGCCTCCTGTGACAGGTGATTCCCCGGCGGTCGCAGCGCGACCGGGTCGCCGGTGGCGATACGCCCCGGCCGCAGCACCGAGGCGTACCAACGGCTCCAGCCGGGGTGGCGGTCGTGGTCGATGCGCCCGCTGTCACGGTGGGCGAACCAGCGGTCGTTCTTGGCGCAGGGCACGGCCGGTGCGCTGAGCTGGCAGCGGACCTCGCCGATCTCCAGGACGGCCCCGGCGGTCAGCGTCGACCAGTCGAGCCCCCCGACGGTGACGTTCTCACCGGCCGACCCGGCCGCGATGGGGTGGCCCTCGCCGGCCAACGCCTCGATCACGTCGGCGCTCCACAGGCAGAGGGCCTGCCACGGCCGCCCGTGGTGACGGCGGACCTTCTGCACGTCGCCGGCCACTCCCCGCCTGGTCACGTCGGCCGCTTCCACCGGCCGCTTGGGCACCCCACCGCCCGAGACGTTCACCTGGGTCACCGTGCCGGCGGCCGCGGGGACGCCCCGACCGAGGGCGGTGCGTAGCGCGGCGACGTCGGTCAGGTGGTGCCACAGCTCGTGCACGGCGTGGCGGGACGCGGACCGGACCGTGCGGGGCCGTCCGTCGAGGACCACGTGGGCGTCCCAGCCGTCGTCGCCCATCGCCGCCAGCACGCCCGAGAGAGCCTGGGCCTCGGTCCGGACCGCGCCGAGGCGGCCGGCCAGGTCGAGGAGGCGGTGCTCCCCGGCGGGGCCGGGCGCCAGGGTGGGTCCGAGGTCCCGTCCCGGCTCGGCCACCGCCAGGTCCGAGACGAACCGGGCTCCGGACAACGTCTCGCGGACGTGGTCGACGTACTCGACCACCGACCAGACCCCGAGCGCCGGGCGCTGGTCGGCCACGTCGTCGAGACCGGTCGCCCACAGCCCGAGCAGCGTCGGGGCCAGGGCGATGGTGTTGGCCGTGTCCTGGTCGTTCCAGTCGTCGGCGTCGAAGCCGCAGGAGTCGCACCGCTCTGGGTCCACCCGGGCGGACCGTAGGTGGCGTGGCCCGGTCCGGCAAGGGATGCGACCGGCCTACCGAGCCGCCAGCACGTCCCCCACGAAGAGTCGCTGTCGATCCGTCAGCGGCTCCCCGAAGACCTCGGTCGCCACCGACTCGACCTCGTCGGGCGAGGTCAGCCCCAGGTGGTCGGTGAGGCGCACGATGTCGGCGGCGTCGCCGGCCCGGCTGACCCGGGCCTTCATGGCCAGCAGGTTGGGGACGGCCAGCACGGCCGGCGCCGCGGTCACCCAGGTCGAGGCGAGGCCGGATCGGCGGGGGCGGGTCGGAGCTGCCCTCACCCCGTTCTGACGAAACCGACCACCGGTTCGTGACCGGTCGGGCGAGCGGATCCGGTTACGAGCCCCGGGCCCGGTATCCCTCGATGGCGTCGGCGGGCACGTGGGCGATGCCGTCCTGCATCACGTAGTCGATCCGGCGACCGTGGATCAGCGCAAGGAGCTCCCTGGTCGGGATGCCGAGCTGGCGCGCCGCCTCGCTGACACGCAGTGGGGCATCAGACATGCGGACCTCCTGGAGCATCGCCGAAACCGAGTCTACGGGGGAGGATGCGGACCTCTTCCTCGATCGACATGACGACCACGAGGTGGCTGCTCGCGGTCAGGGCGTCTCGTGCGTCTTCGAGGGCGGCCAGCAGCGATAGGGCCTCGTCGAGGTGATAGCGCACCTCGTCGGGGGGGCCGTCGGCGGGTTCGCTCGGATCGGGCACGGCCCCAACGTACGGACGGGGTGTGACACGGTCCCGTGAGCTCGCGATGGCACGGCCAGGCGGAGGGACCCCCTGCGATGGGCTTCGGGGTCGCTCACGCCGCCGCCCGGCGGAGCTTGGCCAGCAGGGTGTCGAACAGGCCCGGCAGCTCACCGGCCCGGTAACCCCACCAGTGGATGGGGGTGCCGTCGGCCAGGGCCTCGGCCAGGACCACCCGGCGGGGGAGGTAGGGCGTCCACACCATCCGCCGCCCGACGGCGTCGGCCAGCCGGTCGATCTGGCGGTCCGCCTCGGTGCTGCGGGACGGCACCCGGTTGACGATCGCGCCCAGCACCCGCAGGTCGGGCCGTTGATCGCGCAGCTCCCTCACCCGGGAGCGGACGGCCTCGACGCCGAGGAGGGCCATGGCGCTCGGCTCCGTCACCGCCACGACGTTGCCGCTGGCCACGAGGGCGTTGGCGGCCAGCCGGCCGAGGAACGGTGGGCAGTCGATCAGGACGAGGTCGTAGTCGCCGGTGGCCCCGTCGAGCGCGCTGCGGAGCCGCCCGTCGGGGTCACGCCTGATGATGGCCCCCTCCCAGCGGATCAGCTCGCCACCGGCCGGGATCACGTCGACCTCCAGGCCCCACCCGCTCGGGTGCACGGCGTCGGCGGCGGCACCCGACTCCCCGGAACGGAGCACGTCGACCAGCGTGGGGCCCACCTCGTCCGGGTCGGGGCGCAGCGCGTAGGTGGCGTTGGCCTGCGGATCGAGGTCGACGACGAGGGTCGTCAGCCCCGCCGCCTGCGCCGCCGAGGCCAGCCCCAGCGTGACCGTCGTCTTGCCCACCCCGCCCTTCTGGTTCAGGACCGCCACCGTGGCCATGGCGCCATCGTGCCACCACCCAGCGGGTCGGGGCGCGGTTCAGCGGGCCAGCACGTCGTCCAGGACCCGGTAGACGCGGGCGTCGGCCGCCATGGCCAGGTGGGTGCAGCTCACCTCGATGCAGCGGGCGTCGGCGTCGAGGCAGGCCCGCCAGTCGACCACCCCGTCGCGCCGGGAGTAGATCGACACGTAGTCGATCCCCGGCGGGAGCGGTCCGGTCAGGTCGGCCTCGAAGCGACGCTCGGCATCGTCGTCCACGGTCCCCGACCATCCGAGGCGGTGCACGAGGCGCAGCACCTCGACCGGCACCCGCACGGCCAGGTTCTGGGGGATGGGCTGGCGCAGGGGGGCGCCCAACGTGACGAGGGTCTCGACGTCGCCGGGACGGCGGGCGGCCACCACCCGGGCCACCTGGCCCCCGCGGCTGTGGCCGACGAGCGTCACCGGGGCGCCGCTGCGATCGGCGGCGACCGACACGGCGCGGTCGACGCCCGTGCCCATGGCATGACCGGGACCGGCGTTGGCGCCGATCCGGGCCACCTCCACGTCCCAGCCGCCCCGAACCATCCACCTCGACAAGAGGTCGAGGCTCGCGGTCCCGCCCAGGAAGCCCGCGACCAGCACCGCGGCCCGGCCGTCGGCCGCCGGGGCGCCGCGCCGCCAGAGGGGCGACGAGAGCAGGCGACCGACCTCGACGCCGGCCCGCAGCTCCCAGGGGCCGGGCCGGCCGAGGGTGGCCATGAGGCCCCGCTGCGGCCGGGGGAGGTCCCGCGCCCCACCGGTGGGGCTCATGTGGCCAGATCCTCGAGGGGCGGACACGAGCACATGAGGTTGCGGTCACCGTGGGCGTTGTCGACCCGGCCGACGGGGCTCCAGTACTTGTCGGCGGGGTGCACGCCGGGAGGGAACGCCGCCTCCGTGCGGGAGTAAGGGTGCTCCCACGGGTCGGCGGTCACCACGGCGGCGGTGTGGGGCGCGTGGCGGAGCGGGTTGTCGTCGGCCGGCCAGCGTCCCTCCTCCACGGCCGCGATCTCGGCCCGGATGGCGATCATGGCGTCACAGAACCGGTCCAGCTCCCGCTTCGACTCCGACTCGGTCGGCTCCACCATGAGTGTGCCCGTCACCGGGAACGACATGGTCGGGGCGTGGAAGCCGTAGTCGATCAGCCGCTTGGCCACGTCCTCGGCCGAGGCCGCACGGACCAGGGGGCGCAGGTCGAGGATCAGCTCGTGGGCCACGAAGCCGTTCCGCCCGCGGTACAGGACGGGGTAGTGGTCCCGCAGCCGGTGTGCGACGTAGTTGGCGGCCAGCACGGCCGCCACGGTGGCCCGGCGCAGACCGGCGGCGCCCAGCAGTCGGATGTACGCCCACGAGATGGGCAGCACCCCCGCCGAACCCCAGGGTGCGGCGCTCACCGGCCCCGGACCGGTGCCGGGCCCGGCGGCCGGGGTGAGGGGGTGGTTGGGCAGGAAGGGGGCCAGATGGGTCCGGGCCGCCACCGGCCCGACACCCGGCCCGCCTCCGCCGTGGGGGATGCAGAACGTCTTGTGGAGGTTGAGGTGCGAGACGTCGGCCCCGATGTGACCGGGCCGGGCCAGGCCGACGAGGGCGTTGAGGTTGGCCCCGTCGAGGTAGACCTGCCCGCCACCGTCGTGCACGATGCGGCACAGCTCGCCGATGCCCTCCTCGTAGACGCCGTGGGTCGACGGATAGGTGACCATGATGGCGCCGAGCCGGTCACCGAGCCGGGCCACACGGTCCGCCAGGTCGGCGAGGTCGACGTCGCCGCGCTCGTCGCAGGCCACCACCTCGACCTCGAAGCCGGCCATGACGGCGGACGCCGCGTTGGTGCCGTGGGCCGAGGACGGGATGAGGCATGCCGTGCGCTGGTCGTCACCCCGGGACCGGTGGTAGCCGCGGATGGCGAGCAGGCCGGCCAGCTCTCCCTGGCTGCCGGCGTTGGGCTGCACCGAGACGGCCTCGTAGCCGGTGATCTCGCCCAGCCACGCCTCCAGATCGGCGATCAGGCGGCGGTAGCCGGCGCTGGCGTCGGCGGGAGCGAAGGGGTGCAGGTCGGCGAAGCCGGGCCAGGTCACCGGCTCCATCTCGGTGGTCCCGTTGAGCTTCATCGTGCACGAGCCGAGCGGGATCATGGTCCGGTCCAGGGCCAGGTCGCGGTCCGAGAGGCGCCGCAGGTAGCGGAGCATGGCCGTCTCGGAGCGGTGCGCCTCGAACACGGGGTGCTCGCAGAACGGTGTCGAGCGGCGCAGCGTGGGGGGCAGGCGGGGACCGGCGTCGGGGAGGGCGCCCAACACCCCGAAGGCGCCCAGCACGGCGGCGAGGTCGGCTGCGGTGGTGGTCTCGTCGCAGGCCACCCCGACCGTGTCGGCGTCGACGTGGAGGAGCTCGACCCCCGCCTCCCGGGCCGCGTCGACGACCACCCCGGCCCGGCCCGGCACCCGGGCCCGGACGGTGTCGAAGAACTCCTCGTGGATCACCTCGACCCCGCCCACCCGTAGCCCGGCGGCGAGGCGGGAGGCGGCGGCGTGGGTGCGGGCGGCGATGCGGCGCAACCCGTCGGGCCCGTGCCAGACGGCGTAGAGCCCCGCCACCACGGCCAGCAGCACCTGGGCGGTGCAGATGTTGGACGTCGCCTTCTCCCGCCGGATGTGCTGCTCGCGGGTCTGGAGGGCGAGGCGCAGCGCCGGCTCGCCCCGGGCGTCGACGGACACGCCGACGAGGCGACCGGGCAGCACGCGACGGTGCTCGTCACGGGCGGCCACGAACGCGGCGTGGGGACCGCCGAAGAAGAGGGGCACGCCGAAGCGCTGCGCCGACCCGACGACGATGTCGGCGCCCAGCTCACCGGGCGGGGTCAGCACGCAGAGGGCGAGGAGGTCGCTCGCCACCACGGCCAGGGCTCCGGCCTCGTGGGCGGCGTCGATGACGGGGGTCGGGTCCACGACGGCCCCACTGGACGCCGGGTACTGGACGAGCACCCCGAAGGCCCCGTCGCACGACCCTCCCCCGGTGAGGTCACCGACGACGACCTCGATGCCGATGGCCTCCGCCCGGGTCCGGAGCACGGCGAGGGTCTGGGGATGGACGTCGACGTCGACCACGAACCGGTCACCGGTCCGCACCAGGCGCCGGCACATGGCCATGGCCTCGGCCGCAGCGGTGGCCTCGTCGAGGAGGGAGGCGTTGGCCAGCTCCCGTCCCGTGAGGTCGGCGACCATGGTCTGGAAGTTGAGCAGCGCCTCCAGCCGACCCTGGGAGATCTCGGGCTGGTAGGGCGTGTAGGCCGTGTACCACGCCGGGTTCTCCAGGACGTTGCGGCGGACGACCGGCGGCGTGATCGTGGCGTGGTACCCGAGGCCGATCATGGGCCGTCGGACCACGTTGGCGGCGGCCAGCGCGGTCAGCTCGGCCCGCACCTCCTCCTCGCTGCGGGCGTCGTCGAGGTCGAGGCGGTCGTCGCGGATGGAGGCGGGGACGGCCGCCGCCACCAGGTCCTCGGTCGACGTGAGGCCGAGAGCGGTCAGCATGGCCTCGGTGTCGGCTGCCGACGGGCCGACGTGGCGGTCGACGAACGAGCTGTGCCCGCCGGCGGGCCCCGGTCCGGGGGCGAGGTCGGTGTCGTCGAGCGGATCTTCCACGGCTGGCTCCGGCGCGTCGGGGGGCGGGTGCGGGCGCCCCCTCTGTCACGGGACCTGAGAGATTCGGGCCGGCGGGCGGCCGTTTCCCCGTCGGTGGGGCCGCGGACGGCCCGCTCTCCAGAGGTGCCTCGGTCGCACGGTCCTCGTTGCCTGAGAGGTTCCGGGGCGGTTGCTCCTTCGGCGCCCCGCCGGGGCGGGGACTCTCCCGTGCGCGGTCGACGGCTTCGGTTGTGGGGCGCACGCTACTGCGGCCGGTCCCCGGACCGTGTCACACCCCCCCTCTACGCTCGACACCGTGATCGAACGGGTGGAGGTGACGAGCTACGGGCGACCGGCGACCGAGGCGCTGGCCGACGCCGTGGGGCGGGCCCGGGCCGGCGCGCCGCTGGCGGCGGTCACGGTGGTGGTGGCGTCCAACCTGGCCGGTCTCACCGTCCGTCGCCTCCTCGGGTCGGGCGAGGTGGGGCCGGGGGGGCTGGCCGGGGTCGACGTCGTGACCCCCTTCCGTCTCGCCGAGCTGCTGGCCGGTGACGGCCTGCGGGGGCGCCTGCCGCTCACCGATCCGATCCTCGGTGCCGCCGTCCGCACTGCGCTGGCGGCGACGCCCGGTCCGCTGGCGGCGGTGGCCGATCACGCCGCCACCGAGGCGGCGATGATCGACCTCTACCGGGAGCTGAGCGACGTCTCGGCCGAGGGGCTCTCCCGGCTCCGCCGTCGCGGCGGCCCGGTGACCGCCGCCGCCGTCGAGGTGGTGCGGGCGGTGGCGGCCCGGCTCGACGCCGACTACCACGACGAGGCCGACGTGGCCGCCGCTGCGACCGGGCGTCTGACCGTGCCCGAGGTGGTCGCACCCCTCGGCACGGTGTTGTGGCACCTGCCCGGCCCGACCACTCCCGGGCTCGTGGCGATGATGGCGGCGGTGGTGCGGGCCGCGCCCGCCGAGGTGGTGGTCGGGCTCACGGGCGACGCCGCAGCCGACGCCGCCGTCGCGGCCGTGTGCCGGCGGGCCGGGGTCGAGGTGTCCGACGTTCGCCCGCCGCCCGCCCCGACGGGCTCCGCGATCGTGTCGGTCACCGATCCCGACGACGAGGTCCGCACGGTCGTGCGCAAGATCGTCGAGCACGCCGAGGCCGGCGTCCGCCTCGATCGGATGGGCGTCTTCTACCCCGTCGCCGACCCGTACGTCCGCCTCCTCGGTCAGCACCTGGCGGCAGCCGGCGTCCCGGCCAACGGGCCGTCGCAGCAGCGCCTGGCCGACAGCGTGGCCGGTCGCACCCTGCTGGCCGCCCTCGACCTGCCCGGTCAGCGGTGGCGGCGCGATCGGGTCATGGCCCTCGTGAGCGGGGGGCCGGTCCTCCACGACGGCGAGGCCGTCCGGCCGGCCACCTGGGAGGCCCTGTCACGCCGGGCCGGCGTGGTCGCTGGGTTGGCCGACTGGCACCGCAAGCTCGACGGGCGGCGCCGTGGGCTGGCCCGCGCTGCGGAAGGCCACGACCCGGGGTCGGCGGCGGCTGCCGCCGTCGAGCGTGAGCGCGCCGACCTGGCGTCGCTCGACGCCTTCGTCACCGGGGTGGCGGATCGGGTGACCGCCGTGTCGGACGCCCGCGGGTGGGCGGGCGCGGTCGGCGCCGCCACCGATCTGCTGCACGCCCTGCTCGGGCCCGGCCGCCGACGCGACGGGTGGCCCGAGGCCGAGGTGGCGGCGGCCGAGCGGGTCGAGGACGCCCTGGCCCGCCTGTCGGTCCTCGACCGCATCGAGGGAGATCCCGCCGTCGAGGTGTTCCGGCGGGCGCTGGTCCGTGAGCTGGACGGGTCCCGGGGTCGCGACGGTCGCTTCGGCGACGGCGTGGTGTACGGGCCGCTGGTCGGCGCCCCCGGTCACGACCTCGACGCCATCTTCGTCGTCGGGCTGGTCGAGGGTCGCTGCCCGGCCCCCCGCCGCGACCACCCGCTGATCCCCGACACCGCCCGGGCCGAGCTCGACGGCGAGCTGCCCATCGCCGCCGAGGCGCTCCACGACCAGCACCGACACCTCCTCGCTGCGCTGGCGGCGGCGCCACCCTCCCGCCGGATCCTCACGGCTCCCCGGGGTGACCTGCGGGGTGGGCGGGAGGCGCTGCCCTCCCGCTGGCTGCTCGACACGGCGTCGGCGCTGGCGGGGCGCACCGTGTACGCCACCGAGTTCGCCGGGCTGGGGGCGCCGGTCGTCGACGTGGTCCCATCCCACGCCGCCGGGGTGGTCGACGCTGCTGCGCCCGTCGACCTGGCCGAGCGCGACGTCGGGGTCCTGGCCCGCCACGTGAGGGACGGCGGCTCGGCCGTCGAGCACGCCCTGGCCGACCTCGTGGGTCGCGGCCTCGCCGCCCAGGCGGGCCGCTCCTCGCCGGCGTTCACCGGGTGGGACGGCAACCTGGCCGGGCTGGTCGTCCCCAGCCCCGCCACCGGTGCGCCGATGTCACCCACCGGGCTCGAGCGCTGGGCCGGGTGCGGGTTCCGCTACCTCCTGGGGTCCGTGCTCGGTCTGGCCGAGCGTGATGACCCCACCCGCATCGTCGACCTGAGCCCGATCGACCGGGGCTCGGCGCTGCACGCGGTGCTGGAGCGCTTCGTGGGTGAGGTCATCGACGCCGGCGGCATCGCCCCGGCGACCCCCTGGTCGGCGACACAGCGGGCCCGGGCCGGTGAGCTCGTCGACGAGGTCCTCGCCGACTACGAGGCCCGGGGCCGCACCGGCCGCCCGCTGCGGTGGGCCCTGACCCGCACCCAGCTGGCGCTGCTGGTCGACGACTTCCTCACCCACGACGACGCCGTCAGGGCCACGCTCGGGTCCCGGCCCTCCCGGGTCGAGCTGGCCTTCGGACTCGACGATCGCCCCCCGGTCGAGGTGGAGGTCACCGGTCGGCGGGTGAGTTTCCGGGGCCGCATCGACCGGGTCGACGAGGCCGGGCCCGGCCGGTTCGTGGTGTCCGACTACAAGACGGGCAAGGGCGGCTACGAGAAGCTCGCGAAGGACCCCGTCGACGGGGGCACCACGCTGCAGCTCGGCGTCTACGCCGAGGCGGTCCGCCAGCACCTCGGCGCCGACGAGGTCGACGTCGCCTACTGGATGGTCAACCCGGACGCCCGCTACGCCCGACGGGGCTACGCGTGGGAGGAGCCCCAGCGCCAGCGGTTCACCGACGTCGTCGGCGGCATCGTCGAGGGCATCGAGGCCGGCGCGTTCCCCATGGTGCCCGGGGAGTGGAGCGGCTTCCACCGCAGCTTCGACAACTGCCGGTACTGCGAGTTCGACCGGGTCTGTCCGGCCGACCGCGACGAGCAGGCCGAGCGCAAGCGGGCCGCCCCCGAGCTGGCCGTACGGGCCGTGCTCGCCGCCGGGGAGCCGGCGTCGTGAGCGCGCCGGGCCCGCTGGCCGACGAGGCGGCCCGGTCGCTGGTCACGACCGGGGGCCTCGACCGCACCCTGTTCGTCGAGGCCGGGGCGGGAACGGGTAAGACGACCCAGCTGGTCGAGCGGATCGCCAGCCTCGTGCTCGACGATGGCGTGCCCGTCACCGAGCTGGCTGCCATCACGTTCACGGAGGCGGCCGCCGCGGAGCTGCGGACCCGCATCCGGGTCCGGCTCGAGCGCGCCGGCCGTGAGGGGCCCGACGAGCGGTCCCGTCGGGCCCGGGCGGCCGTCGCCGACCTCGACCGGGCCTCCGTCTCCACCCTGCACGGGTTCGCCCACCGGCTGCTGGCGGAGGTGAGCGTCGAGGCGGGGCTGCCCCCCCGGCTGAGGGTGGCCGACGAGATCACGTCCGAGCTGGCCCGGGAGGAGCGGTGGGAGCGGTTCGTCGACGGTCTCTACGACGACCCCGCCGACGAGGAGCTGCTCACGCGGGCGGCCCTGGTCGGTGTCGACCTCGAGCCCCGATACCGGGGCCAGGTCACCCTGAAGCAGGTGGCCGCGGAGCTCGACCAGAGCTGGGATCGCCTGGAGGACACCCCACCCGTCGACGCCGGACTGAGCCCGCTCGACTTCGCACCCTTCGACGACGCCGTCGAGGCGCTCGACGCCTTCCGGTCGACCTGTCTCGACCCCAGCGACAACCTGTGCGCCCGTCTCGACGAGGCCGTTCCGCCGCTTCTCGACGTCGTCGGCATCGCCGACCCGCACCAGAAGCTCCGCAGCGTCAAGGGTGCGGTGATCCCGAGAGTCGGCAACTTCGGAAAGAAGGCGAACTGGTCCGACGTGAGGTCGGTGCGGCAGGCGGCCGTGACACTGGCCGATGCCCGTGACACGGTGGTCGGACGGGTGGCCGACGAGGTGCTGGGCGCCCTCCTCGTGCGGGTGGCCGACGAGGTGCTGGCCGCCGCCCGGGCGCGCCAGGCCGACGGTCAGCTCGAGTTCCACGACCTGCTGGTGCTGGCCCGCCGCGTGCTGCGGGAGCGGGCCGACGTCCGTCGCCGGCTCCACGACCGGTACCGCTGCCTGCTCCTCGACGAGTTCCAGGACACCGACCCCCTCCAGATCGAGCTGGCCGTCCTCATCGCCGGCGCCGTCGGCGACGACCGTCCCGGGCCGTGGCACCAGCTCCCGGTGGCGTCCGGCCGGTTGTTCTTCGTGGGTGACCCCAAGCAGTCGATCTACCGGTTCCGACGGGCCGACATCGGCCTCTTCCTCTGCGCCCGGTCCCACTTCGGGCGGGGCGACGACCTGGTGCTCCTGTCCACCAACTTCCGCACCGTCGAGCCCGTCCTGGCCTGGGTCAACGCCGTCTTCGGCGGGCTGATGGAGGCGAAGGACGGGTCCCAGCCGGCCTACGAGCCGCTGGCGGCCCGGCGCCACGGCGGACCGGCCGACGTCGACGTCGACCACCGCCCGCTGCTCCTCGGGGGCCCCCACGACGACCTGCGGGCGGCGGCACTGCGCGAGGTCGAGGCGGCCGAGGTGGCCGCGGTGGTGGCCGACGTGCGCGACCGGCCCGGCGCGTGGCCCGTCCACGACGACTCGGCGGGGGGGTGGCGGCCGGCGATGCTCGCCGACGTGACCATCCTGGTCCCGACCCGGCTCTCCCTGCCGTTCCTGCGCGACGCCCTCGACGAACGGTCGGTGCCCTACCGGCTCGACAGCGGCTCCCTCGTGTACGACACCCAGGAGGTGCGCGACGTCCTCGCCGCCGTGCGGGCCGTCGACGATCCGACCGACCGACTCGCCGTCGTCGCCGCCCTCCGCTCGCCGCTGTTCGCCTGCGCCGACACCGATCTGTTCACCTTCCGCCAGGCGGGGGGCACGTTCGACGTGCGGTACGAGCCGCCGGCCGGCCTGCCCGCCGACCACCCGGTGCCGTCGGCGCTGGCCTACCTGCGCGAGCTGTGGGAGCAGCGGTGGTGGACCGCCCCGTCGGTCCTCCTCGGCCGCCTGCTCACCGACCGCCACGCCGGCCTGTTGGCGTTCGGCGCCGTCCGCCCGGGGGCGCTGCCGCGCGACATCTGGCATCGGCTGCGGTTCCTCGTCGACCAGGCCCGGGCCTTCGAGGAGGCGGGTGGCGACACCAGTGTGCGGGCCTTCCTCGACTGGGCCGAGTTGCAGTCGTCGGAGACGGCGCGCGTCCACGAGCCGGTCCTCCCCGAGACCGACCACGACGCCGTGCGCATCATGACGGTGCACGGCGCCAAGGGGCTGGAGTTCCCGATCACCGTGCTCTCGGGCTTGACCACGAAACCGGCGAAGCCGCAGCGGGGCGTCCAGGTGACATGGCCCGACGACGGGCCGCCCGACGTCAAGCTGCGCAAAGGGGTGCAGACCGTCGGCTACGAGCCCCGGGCCGACCTCGAGGCGGCCATGGACGCCGACGAGAAGCTGCGGCTGCTCTACGTCGCGTGCACCCGGGCCCGGGACCACCTCGTCGTGTCCGGCCACCACAGGGCGACCGACGGCTCCTACGGGTGCCGCCTCTGGGAGGCGTCGCAGCAGCACGCCGATCTGGCCCGCATCGACCCCGCCGTGCCCTCCGACACCGGGCCGTCCGACACCGGGCCGGACGACACCGGGCCGGGGGGCACCGGGTCGGCGGGCACCGGGTCGGCCACTGATCCCGGCGAGCCCGTCCCGGGCGCCGAGGCCGTCCAGGGTGAGCTCGACCTGTTCGGCTCCGACCCCGGTGTTGGCGACGACCGCGACGGGTGGGTGACAGCCCGAGAGCGTCTCCTCGCCCCCCAGCGGACCAGCCGGGTCCTCTCGGCCACGGCGCTCGCCGCGTCGCTGTCGGGCGCCGACCCCGGTGATCCGGCCGATCGCGGCAGCCCCGACGACCCCGACGACCCCGGTGGCCCCGCTCATCCGGGCGAGCCCGACGACGAGGCCGCCGGGGCGTCACGACGCCGGGGGAGGGCCGGTACGGCCGTGGGCCGAGCCGTGCACGCCACCCTCCAGCTCACCGACCTCGGCGCAGTCCCCGCCGATCCGGCCACGCACCCGGCCGACCCGCATCCCGACCCCGGAACGGTTCCCGGGGCCGGCGACCCCGTCGACGTGCTCAGCCGGCACCAGGCCGAGATCGAGGCCATTCCCGATCTGGCCGACACGGTGGCGGCGCTGGCCCGGTCGGCGCTGCGCTCGGAGGCCGTGGCCCTGGCGCGGGCACACCCCCACCGGCGGGAGCTGTACGTGGCCGCACCGGTGGGGGAGCGCGTGATCGAGGGGTACGTCGACCTCCTGATCGAGACCCCCCACGGCCTGGTGGTGGTCGACTACAAGACCGACGCCGTGTCGTCCGAGGCCGAGATCGACGCCAAGCTGGCCACCTACGAGCTGCAGGGGGCGGCCTACGCCGTGGCGCTGGAGGCTGCCACCGGGCTGACCGTGGCCGACTGCCGCTTCGTGTTCTGCCACCGGTCGGGCCCCGTCGAGCGGTCCGTCGCCGACCTGCCCGGCGCCATGGCCAGGGTCAGGGCCTGGCTGGAGAGCGGCTCGCCCTAGCCTCCCGGCCGTGTCGACGACTCCACCGGTGGCGCTGACCGTGGCCGGGAGCGACTCCGGGGGCGGCGCCGGCCTGTCCGCCGACCTCCGCACGTTCGCCGCCCACGGTCTGCACGGCGCCCACGCCGTCACCGTGGTGACGGCCCAGCACACCGCCGAGCTGCGGCGCGCCGTCGCCGTCGACGCCGACCTGGTCGTGGCCCAGATCGAGGCCGTGCTCGACGACCTCGACGTGCGGGCCGTGAAGGTGGGCATGCTGCTGGCGGCTCCCACCGTCGCCGCCGTGGCCGACCTGGCCGTCGCCGGTCGGCTGCCGAAACTGGTGGTCGACCCGGTGCTCGTCGACCGACGGGGTGACCGGATCGTGGCCGACGACGCGCTGGCGGCCTACCCCCTACTGCTCGCCGCCGCCAGCGTGATCACCCCCAACCGGGCCGAGGCCGCCCTGCTGACGGGTCGACCGGTCGGCGACGTCGCCGCCGCCGCCGAGGCGGCGCAGGCCCTGGCCGCCAGCGGCCCGGCCGTGGTCGTGACGGGCGGGTCGGGGACCGACCCGGGGGATGCCGCGGTCGACGTTCTCGTCCCCGCCGGCGGGGGCGAGGCGTCGCCGCTGGCCCATGATCGGATCGAGACGGTGAACGACCACGGGAGCGGCTGCACGTTCGCCGCTGCGGTGACCGCCCGCCTCGCCCTCGGCCACGACGTCGCCGCCGCCGTCCACGGCGCCGAGCGCTACGTCGCCGCCGCCCTGGCCCGCTCGGCCGGGTGGCGCCTGGGGGCCGGCCGGGGCCCCCTCGACCAGCTCGACCTGGCTGCCCGCCGTTCTGGCACCTGAAAACCGCGAATGCGGTCGTTTTCAGGTGCCAGAACGGCGGGCGGCGCGGTAGCGGCGGATCAGCTCGTCGGTGGAGGAGTCGTGGTGGAGGTCGGGCGGATCGGCGGCCTCGAGCTCCGGCAGGATGCGGCGGGCGAGGACCTTGCCCAGCTCGACACCCCACTGGTCGAACGAGTCGATCCCCCAGATCACCCCCTGGACGAACGTGCGGTGCTCGTACAGGGCGATGAGCTGGCCCAGCACGGCCGGGTCGAGGCGGGGGGCGAGGATGGTCGTCGACGGCCGGTTGCCGGGGAAGGTGCGGTGGGGCACCAGCTCGGCGGCCACCCCCTCGGCCGCCACCTCGTCCGCGGTCCGGCCGAAGGCGAGGGCCTCGGCCTGGGCCAGCGCGTTGGCGACGAGCTGGTCGTGGTGACCGGGCAGGTCGCGCTCGGGCTCGGCCACGACGACGAAGTCGCACGGAACGAGGCGGGTTCCCTGATGGAGGAGCTGGTAGAAGGCGTGCTGGCCGTTCGTGCCGGGCTCACCCCACACCACGGGGCCGGTGCTGGTCGTCACCGGGCGGCCGTGGACGTCGACCGACTTGCCGTTGCTCTCCATGTCGAGCTGCTGGAGGTAGGCGGGGAACCGGGCCAGGTGCTCGCTGTAGGGCAGCACCGCATGGGTCTCGGCACCGAAGAAGTTGGCGTACCAGATGCCCAGCAGCGCCGAGACGACGGGGACGTTGGACGCCAGCGGGGTCTCCCGGAAGTGGCTGTCGACGGCCCGGAAACCGCCCAGCATGGACCGGAAGTCGTCGGCACCGATGCCGATCATCAGTGACAGGCCGATGGCGGAGTCCAGCGAGTAGCGCCCGCCGACCCAGTCCCAGAACCCGAACATGTTGTCGGTGTCGATCCCGAAGTCGGCCACCTCGTCGGCGTTGGTCGACGCCGCCACGAAGTGCCGGTCCACGGCCTCGTCACCGAGGGCGTCGGTCAGCCACCGCCGGGCGGTCCGGGCGTTGGTCATGGTCTCGGCGGTGGTGAACGTCTTGGACGCCACCACGAACAGCGTCCGGGCCGGGTCGAGCCCGGCCAGGGTGCCGGCGACGTCGCTCCCGTCGACGTTCGACACGTGGTGCAGGGCGATGCCGGCGTCGAGGCGGTGGGCGAGGGCCCGGGCGGCCATGGCCGGTCCGAGGTCGGACCCGCCGATGCCGATGTTGACGACGTCGGTGATGCGCTCGCCGCTGGCCCCCGTCCACTCCCCGGAGCGGACCCGTTCGGCGAACGTCGCCATCCGGTCGAGCACCTCGTGTACCTGGGCCACCACGTCGACCCCGTCGACCACGAGGGACTCGTCGCGCTCCATGCGCAGCGCCACGTGCAGGACGGGCCGGTCCTCGGTCACGTTCAGGCGCTCGCCGGCGAACATGGCCTCGATGCTCCCGGGCACATCGGCGGTGCGGGCCAGCTCGACGAGGAGGTCCATCGTCTCGTCGGTGGCCCGGTGCTTCGACCAGTCGACGTACAGGTCGGCCACGGTCCCGGTCATGCGCAGGCCCCGGTCGGGGTCCTCGGCGAACAGGTGGCGGAGGTGGCGGTCGCCCATGGCGGCGTGGTGGTCGGCCAGCGCCGTCCAGGCCGGGGTGTCGGTCACCGGTCTCGGAGCGTCGGTCACGGCTCCATGCTGGCCTGCGTCAGGCGGCGTCGGATCCCGTCCGCCTGGAGGGGATGGCCGAGGTGGAAGCCCTGGGCCAGCCGGCACCCGAGGAGTGCGGCCCGGTGCCGCTGGTCGGCCGTCTCGATCCCCTCGGCCACGACGTCGAGGTGAAGGGCCCGGGCCAGGCTGACGATGGCGGTGACGACGGCCTCGTCGCCGCCGTCCCCCGGTAGGCCGCGGACGAAGGACTCGTCGATCTTGATGAGGTCGACGGGTAGCCGGCGGAGCTGGCTGAGCGACGAGTACCCGGTCCCGAAGTCGTCGATGGCGAGGCGAACGCCCCGCTCCCTCAGGGTGCGCAGCTCCCGGACGGCCCGGCCCGTGTCGGCCACGATGGCGCTCTCGGTCACCTCCAGCCACAGGCGCTCGGGGACGAGGCCCGTCCCGTCGAGGAGGTCGCCCAGCCGGCCGGTGAAGCCCGGGCCGATCTCCTGGGCCGACACGTTCACCGACAGCGCCGGGGCGGGTGCGCCGGGCCACGTGGCCGCCTCCCTGACGGCGGCGTCGACGACGAACGCGCCCAGCGCGTCGATGATGCCGTGCTGCTCGGCGAGACGCACGAACCGCAGGGCGGCCACCTCCCCGATGGATGGGTGCCGCCACCGGGCCAGGGCCTCGACGGCGACGACGGTGCCCGTGGCCAGCTCGACGATGGGCTGGTAGGCGACCGTGAGGTCCCGCTGCTCGACGGCCCGGCGCAGGTCGGAGGCCAGCTCCCGGCGGGCGGAGCGCCGGGCGGCCACGGCGGCGTCGTAGACCTCGATGCCGTCGCGACCGTTCTCCTTGGCGCGGTACATGGCGGCGTCGGCCTCCCGCAGCAGGTTGTCGACGTGGGCGCTTCCGTCGGTGACGGCCACCCCGACGCTGGCCGTCAGAGGCTGGACGGTGCCGGCCACCTCGAACGGCCGGTCGGCGAGCGCGATCCGTACCCGGCGGGCCACGGCGACCGCCTCGCCCGGCGAACCCACCCCCGGGCACAGCACCACGAACTCGTCACCCCCGAGCCGGCCGACCACGTCGGGCGGGCGCACGGCCTCCTTCAGCCGGACCGCCACCTCCTGCAGCACGGCGTCGCCGGCGTCGTGACCCAGCTCGTCGTTGACGGCCTTGAAACCGTCGAGGTCGAGGAACAGGAGGGCCGTGGACCTGTCACCGCCGCGCAGTGCCGACGCCGCCAGCTCCAGGAAGTGGGGTCGGTTGGCGATGCCGGTGAGGGGGTCGTGGCTGGCCCGGTGGGACAGCTCGGCGGCGAGACGGGTCTGGACGGTGACGTCACGGCCCACCGCCACCAGCCGGTGGTCGCTGCCGTCGAGGACGGTGTTGACCGTCCACGCGATCTCCAGCTGCTCACCCGAGGCGGTCACGCAGGTGAGCCGACCGGCCCAGCGCCCCTCCCGGCGCAGCTCGGGCCAGAGCTCGTCGCCGATCAGGTCGAGGGAGCTGGGGAGGAAGAACCGCGCTGCGTCGGTCGGGAGGGCGTCCTCGCCGATCCCGAAGCGGTGACGGCAGGCCCGGTTGGCGTAGACCAGCTCGAAGGGCGCCAGGTCGACGATGGCGATGAAGTCGTGGGTCTGCTCGACGATGGTGGCCAGCTCCCGGTGGCGGCGATGATCGTGATCCCCGTCGCCCCCGTCGACGACCTCCGTGGTCAGGTCGACCACGGTGAACACGGTCGCTCCGGTCGCATCGTCGGCGGGGGCGGCGCTGACCCTCACGTGGCGGGTCGATCCGTCCACGTCCAACCGGCACTGTGACGGTCCCAGCACCCGTGCCCCCGTCTGCGCTGCGCCGGCCAGCGGGAACAGGGCGTCGGCGTGACCGTCGCCGTCGGCTCCGGTCAGGGTGCGGGCCAGGTCGTCGGCGGGCCGGTCCAGCACGTCGTCGAGGTGGACGCCGTAGAGCCGGGCGAACGCCGGGTTGGCCGATCTCAGGACACCCTCGCTGTCGACGACGGCCACCGCCACCCCGAGGAGGTGGCCCACGGTCCGGAGAGCGGCATCGGGCCCAGCGCTGCCAGGCCGGATCGACACGGCCGTCAGGTTACGACCGGTCGGGCGTCAGGTCGTCAGGAGGGGAGACGTCGGCCGGCTGATCGCCCACGTCGTCACGCAGGCGACGCACCAGGCTGGAGGAGTCCCAGCGGGCGCCGCCGGCCGCCAGGATCTCGTCGTAGTACCCCGCCACCAGGGAGGCGACCGGGAGCGGGGCACCATGGCGGGCCGCCTCCTCGAGGCAGATGCCCAGATCCTTGCGCATCCACGCCACCGCGAACCCGAAGTCGAACTCGTCGCGGGCCATCGTCCTGCCCCGGTTCTCCATCTGCCACGACCCGGCGGCGCCCCGGCTGATCACGTCGAGGACGGTGCCGACGTCGAGACCGGCCCGCACGGCGAAGGCGACGGCCTCGGCCAGGCCCTGCAGCACGCCGGCGATGGCGATCTGATTGGCCATCTTGGCGCGCTGGCCGCTGCCGGGCGGACCGATCAGCGTGCAGGTCGCGGCGTAGGCGTCGATCACGGGCGCCACCCGGTCGAAGGCGGCCGGATCACCTCCGCACATCACCGTGAGGGTCCCGTCCTCGGCACCGGACTGCCCCCCCGAGACGGGGGCGTCGACCACGGCCACGCCGCGCCCGCCGCCCACGCCGTGGAGCTCCTCGGCCAGTCCCGCCGAGGCCGTGGTGTGGTCGACGAGCACGGCGCCGTCGACCAACCCGGCCAGGGCGCCCCCGTCGCCGAGGACGATGGCGCGCACGTCGTCGTCGGCGCCGACGCAGGTGAACACCACGTCGGCCCCCTCCGCCGCCTCCCGGGGTGAGCCGGCCCGCCGGCCTCCGTACCGGTCCACCCAGTCGACGGCCCGAGACGCCGTCCGGTTGTGCACCACGACCTCGTGGCCGGCCCCGACCAGGTGACCGGCCATGGGAAAGCCCATCACCCCGAGCCCGATGAAGCCGCACGTCGCCATGACCGCCATCCTCGCGTGACGACCAGACTGGGGCCGTGGCACGCATCCGGGCCCGTCGGGCCGTCGTCGACGGCGCCCTCCTCGACAGGGTGCAGGTGACCGTGGCCGACGGCCGGGTGGCGGCGTTGAGCCCCGCCGTCGGTGCCGTCCCCGACGTCGTGCTCGTCCCCGGTTACCTCGACCTGCAGGTCAACGGCGGGGGCGCCGTCGACGTCGCCCACGCCGACCCCGACGGGCTGCGCACCCTCGGCCGGGACCTGCTGGCCCACGGCGTGACGGGATGGTGCCCGACCCTCGTCACCCGACCCCTCGACCGCTACGGCCGACCGCTGGATGCGATCGCCGCCGTGGCCGCCGATCCCGGCGGGGGCGCCGTCGTGCTGGGTGCCCACCTGGAGGGACCCTTCCTCGGTGACCGGACGGGAGCGCACGACGCCGACCACGTGGTCGACCCCGACCGGCGCTGGCTGGCGGCGCTGCCGGACGTGGTGCGGATCGTGACGCTCGGCCCGGAGCGCCCCGGGGCCCTCGACGCCGTCGCCGACCTCAGCGCGGCGGGGAGGATCGTCTCCGTCGGCCACACCGCCGCCGACGCCGCCACCGTGACGGCCGCCGTCGACCGGGGGGCCACGCTCGTGACCCACCTCTTCAACGCCATGGCTTCCCTCGACCATCGCCGGCCCGGTCCGGTCGGGGTGGCGCTCACCGACGACCGCCTGACCGTCTCCCTGATCGCCGACCTCGTCCACGTCGACGCCATGGTCGTCTCGCTGGTGTTCCGGGCGGCCGGGGGGCGGGTGGCACTGGTCAGCGACACCGTGGCCGTCGGGGCCGGCCGCCTCGCCGACGCCGCCGACGCCGACGGTGCCCCCCGGCGCGCCGACGGCCTGCTGGCCGGCAGCAGCACCCCGCTCGACCGGGCCGTGGCCAACGTGGTGCGCGGCTGCGGGGTGCCGCTGGCGGAGGCCGTGGCGGCGGCGTCGACGACCCCGGCCCGGGTCCTCGGCCTCACCGACCGGGGCCGCATCGCCGTGCGGGCCCGCGCCGACCTCGTCGCCCTCGACGGGGACCTGGCGCCGCTGCGCACCTGGGTCGGGGGCGAGGAGGTATGGGCCCGCTGACCGGCCGGGGCGCCCGGCGAGCAGACTGGCGGGGTGGCGGATGGCGTGCGGGTCGACCGGTGGCTGTGGTCGGTCCGTCTGGCGCCGTCCCGCTCGGCCGCCACCCAGGCGTGCGCCGCCGGGAGGGTGCAGGTGAACGACGAGCCGACCAAGCCGGCCCGTCGGGTGCGGATCGACGACGTGGTGAGCGTGCAGCGTGACCGCCGCCTGATCGTCGTGCGGGTGGGTGAGCTGATCGACCGGCGGGTCGGCGCCCCCGTGGCGGTGACCTGCTACGAGGACCTGAGCCCACCCCCACCCGACCGCGACGACCCCTCGCTGGGCGGGCCCGTCGCCGGCCGGACCCGGGGGGCGGGCCGACCCACCAAGCGCGATCGCCGCCGGATCGACCGGTGGCGCGGCCGCTGAGCGGCCCGCCCCGACGCCGCGAGGGCTAGCGCCCGGACGGCTCGGTCGGGCCCGTGGGGGCGGTACCGGGCCTGCCGGGGTCGTCGCCGTCGGGCGGCGTGGTCGACATTCCCTGATCGCTCGTGTCGACCGGACCGGCGTCGGCCTCGGGCTCCTCGAGCGCCTCGGCGGTTCGGCGGTGCTCGGCCATCGTCTCGGCGTCGTCACCGGATGGGTCGGGCACCCGCTCACCGGACGTCGTCACGGCCGTGCCGTCCTGACCACCGTGCACGACATCGGCGTCGCCCGCGTCATCGGCGTCGCCCGCAGCGTTTCCGGCGTTCGCAGCGCTTCCGGCGTTCGCAGCGCTTCCGGCGTTCGCGATCTTCTCGTCGTCGGACGATGCTGTCATCGGGCGCCAGCGTCGCAGGACCGCCGGCCCGGCGCCAACCGCTGCGCAACCGCCCGCTCCGTCCGCCCGGCCGCCACTACCCTGGTCACGGTGCTCGCCGTGACGCCGGACGTGGGGTGCTGATGGCCGACACGGTCGCCGTCGGCGATCTCGACACGGCGAGCGCTACGCCGCCGTTCCGCTGGGTCGTGCTGACCGCGGGGTGCAGCGCAGCCGAGCTCGCCGGCGCCGATCTGCCTGCCCTCGTCAGAGAGGACATGGTCGAGGCCGGCCAGCGGCCGAAGGTCGAGGACTACGAGACCGGGGTGTTCGTCGTGGCCGACGCCGTCCAGTACGACGACGACACCGAGCAGCTCGCGTTCCTCCAGCTCCGGATGTTCGTGGCCGCTGACTCGCTCGTCACCGTGGCTCCACCCGACCTCGGCGTGGTCCGGAGGCTCAACCGGGCCTTCGCCACCGGCCGGTGGTCACCGTCGTCCCCCGCCGAGGCCGCCCACGTCCTGGTCGACCGGATCGTCGACGACTACGAGGTGGCCGTGCGGGCCCTCGGCTATGACATCGTGGAGGTCGAGGAGGAGGTCTTCGCCCCCGACGACTCCAACCCGTCGGCCCGCATCTACTTCCTGAAGCGCCAGGTGCTCGCCTTCCTGCGTCGGACGTCGTCCCTGCTCGCCGGTTTCGATCTCCTCGTCGACAGCCGCACCGCCCCCGTCCCCGACGAGCTGCGGGACCACTACCGCGACGTCGAGGACCACCTCCGCCAGGCCGTCGGCCAGCTCGAGCAGCACTCCCACCTGCTCACCGGGGCGCTGGAGGCGAATCTGGCCCAGATCAGCGTCCGCCAGAACGAGGACATGCGCAAGATGTCGGCCTGGGCCGCCATCTTCCTGCTGCCGACCCTGCTGGCCGGAATGTGGGGGATGAACTTCGAGCACATGCCCGAGACCGGGTGGCTGTTCGGCTACCCGCTCGCCATCGTCACCATGATCGGGGCCAGCGCCTTCCTCTACTGGCGTTTCCGGCGGGCGGGGTGGCTGTGACCACGACCGGGTTTGGGCCAGTACGGCGTCGGGCATTCCATGGCCCCACGGCCCGCCGGGAGTGGGCCGGTCCGCACGATCGGGGGAGGTCCCGTCCATGAGCATCATCCGTCGCCTGCTGTCCACCTTCGGGGGAGGACGGAGCAACACCACCCGCTCCTCCACCCGTACGTCGTCGGGCGGGGGCCTCTCGTCGATGGTCAGTAGGTTCCTGCGTCGCCGATGATCACGACGGCGCAGCGGGCACCGGCGCGCCGGTGACGACGACCGACCGCCCCGAGGGCTCGCCCACCGCCGACGAAGCGGATCGGGGCATCGCCGGCGACCCGCCACCGAGCGGCGACGGTGCCCCCACGACGAACCCTCCGGCCCGCGCCGCCTCCACCGTTCCCCGCTTCCTCGACGTCGGCGCCCGTTGGGGCTGGCGAATCCTGGTGGTGGCGGCCGCCGTGTACCTCCTCGGCCAGCTCTACCTCCGTCTCCGGGTGGTGGTGCTGCCGGTGCTCATCGCTCTCGTGCTGTCGGCGCTGCTCTCGGTGCCGGTGCGTTGGATCGTCTCCCGGGTGCCCCGGCTGCTGGCGGTGTGGGCCGTCCTCCTCGCCCTGCTCGGCCTCATGGTCGGCCTCGGCTTCCTCGTCGTGCCACCCCTGGCGTCGCAGTTCTCGGGGCTGGGCGACAACCTCGACACCGCCGTCGAGGACGCCCGCCAGTGGCTCCAGGACGAGCCGCTCAACCTGAGCCGTGAGCAGATCGAGGACTTCGAGCGGTCCGTCCGCGACGTCGCCGTCGGCGGGGCCGGCGGTCAGGCCCTCTCCAACCTGCGGCGGGGCGCCGAGTTCATCGCCGGCATCCTCCTCACGTTCGTGCTGACGTTCTTCTTCCTGAAGGACGGCCCGGCCATGTGGCGCTGGATCACCGCCCGCGTCCGCCCCGAGCGGCGCGAGGCCGTCGACACCGGGGGTCAGGCTGCGTTCGGGGCGCTGCGGGGCTGGCTGCTGGGCGTGGCCATCACGGGCGTGATCGACGCTGCGCTGATCGGGATCGGCCTGTGGGTGATCGGCGTCCCGGCCGTGATCCCGCTCGTCGTCCTGACGTTCTTCGCCGCCTTCTTCCCCGTCATCGGGGCCACCGTGGCCGGCGCGTTGGCGGCCCTCGTGGCCCTCGTGGCCAACGGCCCGACCGACGCGCTCTTCGTCGCCGGCCTGACCCTCGTCGTGCAGCAGGTCGAGGGCGACATCGTCATGCCCATGATCATGCGCCGCCAGGTCTCGCTGCACCCGGCCGTGATCCTCGTGGTGCTGACGGCCGGTGGCGCCATCGCCGGCATCGTGGGCGCGCTCCTGGCCGTACCGCTCACCGCCGCCGTCACCGCCGCCGTGGCCGCCGTCCGGTCGGAGCGGGGCGAGGTCGGTGAGGCCCGCACCCCCGCCGCGGTCCGCGCCTCCGAGGAGGCCGAGGACGACGCCGAGGAGATCTGACCCCGTCCAGGGCCCCGGGCGGGGGCTGTCAGGCGGGGAGGGGGTCGGGGCCGGGGGTGGGTCGGCCGGGGCTCGGCTCGGGGATGGTGGGTGAGGGGTCCGGGCTCGGCTCGGGGATGATCGGCGCCGGCTCCGGGTTCGGGTCGGGGTCGGGGATGACCGGCGTCGGATCGGGGTTCGGGTCCGGGTCGGGGATGATCGAATCTGTCACGGTGGTCCTCCTGCTCAGCGCAGTAGGGCGCCGATGGCGCCGTCGAGGGTGGGGGGCACGATCACGATCTCGGCCCCCGTCAGCAGGGCGGCGCGGATGGCCACGTCGACCAGGCGGCCCTCGGCCGGATCGCTCCCCAGTCCCTCCAGGGCAGCGGTGTCGAGAGCGCTCACCGGCCCGTCGATGAGGAACGCCGCCCGGCGGTCGTCGTCGGGGTCGTCGTGGACGAGGAGGTGCGAGGCGCGTCCCTGACCCAGCATCTCGAGCGTGTCGGCCGGTCCGGCCACGGCCTGCCCCGAGGGGGCCGCGGCGGCATGGCGCCCGAGCAGGTCGCGGACGTCGCGCGCGCCCACGTCGGCCAGGGCGGTGTCGATGTCGTCGACCATGGCGTCCTCGTCGACGCCGTCGGCCCGGCCCCCGGGGATCTCGTGGAGCAGGGCGGCGTCGTCGGGGGAGAGGTGGTCGCGCAGCATCCCGAGGGCCCTCACGTCGCCCGCGGCCACGATGATGCGGGCGCCGGTGCGCTCCACCGACTCGGTCACGGCCCGGGCCACCTCGGCGGCGTTGTCGTCCCACTGGTTCTCGGCCCGCTGCTGGAAGCGCCGTTGGGACCACCCGCCCGCCGAGCCCCGGTGGATCACGTCGGTGTCACCCTCGACGGTCGTCGCGTCGAGCGTCCGACCGTCGGCGCTCTCGATGATGTCGGCGCCGGCCCGGTCGGCCGTGACCACGACGTGGGGGATCAGGGTCTGGCGCCACTCCAGGTAGTGACCGAGCGAGGGCAGCGTGTCGACCCGGGCGAGGGGGCGTTCGAGGACGACCCCGATGGGAGCCGTGAGCACCCGACCGGACGCGGCGTCGAGCCAGCCGAGGAGCGAGCGACCCTCGTCGTGGCCGAACGCGCCGAGCTCGTCGACGAGCCGCTGCACCGCGTTGTCGTCGAGGTCGCGCTGGCCGAGATCGCGGGCGAGGTCGTCGAGGAGGATGTCGAGGCGCTGGTCGGCGTCGGCGACGGCGCTCGGGGCCGAGACGGCGACGGAGGCCCACGTCGACGGGGTCGTCACGGCGTCGCGCAACGACGCGCGGTCGGGGTGGTCGTTCCGGTCGGCCATCTTCGCACCGTACCCGGGGTGAGCGCAGGCAAACGGCGGCGGCGTCGCGCTACCGGTACGCGAGGACGGCCCGCACCGTGGTCCGCCCCGGCTCGACCTCGATGCCGACCCGACGGGTCAGTTGGCCGACCAGCCACAGGCCGAACCCCCGCCCGTCGAAGCGGGGCGGCCGCAGGTCGGGGAACGGGTCGGTCAGGAGGCCCCCGCCGTCGGTCACCTCGGCGAGGATGGAGTCGTCCGTGATCCACAGCCGCAGATCGGCCGGGGTGTCACCGTGGCGCAGGGCGTTGGTGACCAGCTCGCTCACGACCACCTTCAGGTCGTGGGCCTGCTCGACGTCGAGGAATCCGACGACGCCCTGCTCGACGGCGTGGCGGGCGTCGGCGGGCCGCTCGACCCCGATCACCTCGAGGTCCGGGGGCCGCTCCGGCCGGGGGCGCGGCGGTGACGGGAACGGGGTCGTGGTGTCGGCGTACGACGGCGACGGGCTCACCATCTCGCCCGTGTCGACGAGGGGGTGGGTTCCGTGCACGGCCGTCAGCGCCTCGGGGGGGAGTGACCCGGTGTCGTAGAGGCACAGCGCCCGCAGGCTGAGATCGCCGAGCACGTCGTTGACGGCCGCCTCGTACCGGTGCCAGTCGGGGTCGAGGCCGGTGGCGCCGACGGGGACCTCCCACAGCGTGGTCAGCCGGCTCGCACCGCCCGTCACGGCGGCCAGGGCCGCCTCCGCCATGGCGGCGAGGGCCGCCGCGGGCCGGGCGTACTGCACGGACGGGTCGACGACGGACACCCCGGAGCGGGGGTCGCACCGCCCGCCAAGCGCAGCTGCGATGGGAGGGCCCACACAGACCAGGCAGGCGTCACCCCCCGCCGTGGCTGCGTCGACCGCGTGGACGATCCGCTGTGCTGCGTCGCCGGGCCCACGATGCAGGACGGCGATGTGCTCGAACCGGTCGCTCCGTGGCCCGCCCCGGCCCGGTTGGCTGCCGTTTCCGCGCACCTCTGTCCCCGCTCTCGATCGCGAATCTCGGTCAGTGGTGTCCCCTCCGACTCCCGGACCCGAAACCCCGGGGGGCTCGGGGACCCGGCCGGCGTGCGATGCTGCCCACCGGAGTCGCACGACGGAGGGGAGCCAGGAGTGGCTCGACGCAACGGTCTGCTCGCACGTCTCATCGACCGCATCCGTGGCTCGGGCGTCGGCACCGAAGACCCCAACATCACCGGGGACGCCGGTCCACTCAACGTCCCACCCGGGCATGCCGAGCGGGATCAGCCCCCGCCCGTCGACCCCGATCCCGCCTGAGGGGGCGGGCCCGAGCGAGGGAGGCGACCATGCCCAAGGTGTTCGTGCACGGCAACCCGGAGACGACGTCCGTCTGGTCGGATCTCGTGCCGGCGTTGGAGCAGCGGGGCGTCGACGACGTCGTGCTGCTGGCCCCGCCGGGTTTCGGCGCACCCGTCCCCGACGGCTTCGGGGCGACGCGGACCGAGTACCGGGACTGGCTCGTCGGCGAGCTCCAGTCCCTCGGTGGCGGCGTCGATCTCGTCGGTCACGACTGGGGAGCGGGGCACGTCTTCGCCGTGGCCGCCCACCGGCCCGACCTGCTGCGGTCGTGGGCGGCGGACTGCGCCGGCCTCCTGCATCCCGACTACGAGTGGCACGCCGCCGCCCAGACCTGGCAGACGCCCGGCGACGGCGAGGAGTCCGTCGCCCTCATGACCGCGGTCGGGGGCGACGAGCTGGCCGCCGCCATGGCCGTGCCCGAGCGGATGGCCCACGACATCGCCGCCGCGCTCGACGACACGATGGGCCGCTGCATCCTGAGCCTGTACCGGTCGGCGAGGCAGCCGGCCCTGCGGGAGCTGGGCGACGAGCTGGCCGCGGCCGAGCGACGACCGGCCCTGTTGATCGACGCCACCGCGGACCCCTACGTCGGGTCGGAGCTGGTGGGCCCGGTGGCGGAACGGCTGGGCGCCGACGTCCTGACGCTGCCGGACCGCGGTCACTGGTGGATGTTCGAGGATCCGGGGGCGGCGGCCGACGGCCTCGTCTCGTTCTGGGGCCGCGCCGACGGTTGACGGCGAACCTCGATCAGCTCCTTCACCGCCGGCGGCAGCGCTTCGTGGATGACGGTGGCCAGGGCCGGGTCCGGCTACTGTCCCGGCGGGCTGACGGCCGGGCGTCGGGACGTCGGACACCCCGAGGATGAGCAGACGATCTCGTCCGGAGGGACGGTGGTGAGCAGCAACCTGGACGCGGTCCGACGGGTGATCGATGCGTTCGAGCGTTCCGACTGGAGCGAGATCGACGTCCGCTCCGGTGACCTCCGCATCCACCTCTCGACCGGGACACCGGCGCCGGCCGCCCCCGCCGCCCCGGCCGCCCCGACGGTGACCGACCCCGACGCCGCCCCGGCCGCCCCGACGGTGACCGACCCCGACGCCGCCCCGGCCGCCCCTCCGGAGCGGACCGGGACCCACCGGCCGTCGGTGGCCGGGGCCCACGTCGTGGTGTCGCCGTCGCCCGGCATCTTCTGGCGCTCACCCGAGCCCGGCGCGCCCCCGTTCGCCTCGGTGGGGGACCACGTGGAGGCCTCCTCCACCCTCTGCATCGTCGAGGTCATGAAGCTCATGAGCCACGTCAAGGCCGGGGTGGCGGGCACCGTGGTCGACGCCTTCGGCGAGAACGGCGTGGCCGTGGCCAGGGGGGAGCCCCTCTTCGCCGTCGACCCGGCCGCCGGGGACCGGTGACCGGGCCCATCCGTCGGGTCCTCGTGGCCAACCGGGGGGAGATCGCCGTCCGCATCGTCCGGGCCTGCCGTGACGAGGGTCTCGGCGTGATCGTGGCCGTGAGCGAGGCCGACGAGGACTCCCTCGCCGCCCGCCTCGCCGACGACGTCGTCCACGTCGGACCGCCGCCCCCGGCCCGGAGCTACCTGCGGGTCGGACAGATCGTGGCCGGGGCGCTCCTGACCGGCTGCCAGGCCGTGCACCCCGGCTACGGGTTCCTCTCCGAGCGGCCCGAGCTGGCCGAGGCGTGCGCGGCCAACGGCCTGATCTTCGTGGGCCCGAGCCCCGACGCCATCCGGCGGGGCGGTGACAAGGTGGCCGCCCGGGAGCTGGCCCGCGCCGCCGGGGTGCCGGTCGGCGCCGGCTCGGGGGCGGTGGCCACGGTGGCGGAGGCCCGGGGGGTGGCCGACGAGGTCGGCTACCCGGTGCTCCTCAAGGCGGCCGCCGGCGGTGGCGGGAGGGGCATGGTCATGGTGGCCGACGCCGCCGCGCTGGCCGAGCGGTTCGCCGTGGCGTCGGGCGAGGCCGACGCCGCCTTCGGGGACGGCCGGCTCTACGTGGAGCGGTTCGTCGAGCGGGCCCGCCACGTCGAGGTGCAGCTGCTCGGTGACCGCACCGGCACGGTCGCCCACCTCGGCGACCGCGACTGCTCGGTCCAGCGCCGCTACCAGAAGGTCGTGGAGGAGGCCCCCGCCCCGTCGCTGCCCGACGACCTGCGGGCCGGCCTGGCCGAGGCGGCGGTGGCCATCGGTCGCGAGCTGCGCTACGTCGGCGCCGGCACCGTCGAGTTCCTCGTGGACTGCGACCGGGGCGACTTCTCGTTCCTCGAGGTCAACACCCGGGTCCAGGTCGAGCACCCCGTCACCGAGGTCGTGACCGGTGTCGACATCGTGCGTGAGCAGCTCCGGGTGGCGGCCGGCCAGCCCCTGTCGTTCGGGCCGGGCGACGTCACCGTCTCGGGCCACGCCGTCGAGTGTCGGATCAACGCCGAGTCACCCGACGCCGACTTCGTCCCGTCGCCGGGGCGGATCGAGCGGTGGCGGCCCCCCGGAGGCGACGGTGTGCGCCTCGACACCCACGCCTTCCGTGGCTACGAGGTGCCGCCCTTCTACGACTCGCTGCTGGCCAAGCTCGTGGCCGGCGGACCTGACCGGTCGGCCGCCCTCGCCACCCTCGGCACCGCCCTGGCCGGCTTCGCCGTCGAGGGGATCGACACCACCATCGACCTGCACCGCCGCATCGTCGGCCACCCCGACTTCGCCGCCGGCGCCGTCACGACCCGGTGGCTGGAGCAGACCCTCCTGACCGGGGCGGCGTCGACCCCGGCCTCCACCGAAGGAGCCCCCTGACATGGCCCACGTCGACATCGTCGACCAGACCCTCCGCGACGGCCAGCAGAGCCTGTGGGGCATGCGCATGCGGGTGGGGCAGCTCGCCGCCGTGGCCGACGACATCGACCGGAGCGGCTACCGGGTCGTCGACCTGACCGGCAGCTCCATCTTCGAGTGCATGATGCGCTACAACCGGGAGGATCCGTGGGTCGGCCTCGACGTGTGGCGGACGTGGATGCCGTCCAGCCGGCTGCGGGCGGGGTCGCGCAGCAACTGCATCGCCAAGTTCGGGCTGACCCCCGACTCGCTGATGGACCTGTGGATCCGGACGCTGGCCCGGCACGGGATCGACAGCTTCTGGATCTACGACTGCCTCTACAACATGGACAGGATGGAGCGGCTGTGCCGCACCGTCCACGAGGCGGGGTGCGAGGTGGTGCCGGCCGTCATGTTCGGGATCAGCCGGGTGCACACCGACGGGTGGTTCGCCGACCGGGTCCGGGAGATGGTCGGGTGGGGCATCACCGACGCCATCTACGTGGAGGACGCCGCCGGCATCATGGAGCCGGAGCGGGCCCGCACGCTGATGCCGGCGCTCGTCGAGGCGGCCGGTGACGTCCCCGTCGAGATGCAGTGCCACAACACGACCGGCATGGCGCCCGTCAACTACCTGGCCGGGGTGGAGGCCGGCGTGCGCATCCTGCACACCGCCGTCGGCCCCATGGCCAACGGCCCGTCGGTGCCGTCGACGGAGCGGACCGTCGAGAACCTCGGCTGGAGGGGCCACGACACCGGCGTCGACCTCGACCGGGTGCGCAGGGTCGGGGCGCACATGGCCCGGGTGGCGCGCCAGGAGGGCTACCCGGTCGGCGTGCCGAACGAGTACTCCGTGTTCCCGTACCACCACCAGCTCCCGGGGGGCATGACCGGCACGCTCAAGGCCCAGCTGGCCCAGCACGACATGGGCCACCGGCTGGAGGAGGTGCTGGAGGAGGTGGTGCGGGTGAGGGAGGACCTCGGGCTGCCCATCTCGGCCACGCCCTTCTCGCAGCTCATGGGCATCCAGGCCGTGCTCAACGTCGTGACCGGCGAGCGTTACGGGGTGGTGCCCGACGAGGTGCTCGTCTACGTCCTCGGCCACCTGGGCACCCCGCCGGCACCCATCGATCCCGACGTCCTCGACCGGATGCTGTCGACCGACCGGGGTGAGGAGATCCGGGCGTGGGAGCCGCCCCAGCCGACCGTCGGTGAGCTGAAGGAGCAGTACGGCGATCGGACAATGACCGACGAGGAGCTGTTGCTGCGGTACCTCGTCCCGGCCCCCGACGTCGAGGCCACCCACGCCGCCGGTCCGCCCGCCCTCGACTACCACCTCGACGACGACGGCGTCCCCATCACCCTCGTGGCCGATCTCCTCACGGCGTCGCGTGCCTCGTTCGCCCACGTCGAGACCCCGGCGGCGACGGTGACCCTCCGCCGCTGACCACCCCGGCCGCTGACCCCGGCCGCAGCGGCGGGTTATGGTCCGGTGCCCGCTGACCGGGTGGGCCCACGGAACAGGGGGGATCGTCGTTGACCACCTACGAGTTCGACACGAGCCTCGACCCGGACCACCCGCTGCTGACGCGGGGCAACGCCGGTGAGATCATGCCCGACATCGTCTCGCCCCTGTCGGCCACGGTGTTCTTCCCGCCCCTCGAACGGGGGTGGCGGCGCTCGTTCACCGAGACGTGGGACGTCATGGAGTGGCCCGACTGCCCGACCACGTTCGCGCCGATCGTCGGGGGGCGCTTCTACATCAACATCTCCGCCTTCCGCCGGCTGGCCGACCTGACCCCCGGCACCAGCCCGGAGGACATCGACCGCAACTTCTTCTCGATCGGCCTGGCGATCGACCCCTACGAGCCCCCCGACGAGGAGGGGTACGCCGAGCGGGGCGAGCGCATCGCCGCCACCACCGCCTCGATGCTGGAGGACCCACCCGTCGAACGCGTCACCCGGGAGCACGAGGCGGCCCAGGAGCGGCGCCGCGACGGCCGGGCCCACCGGGCCGGGCGCAGCTCGCCGGAGCTCATCGAGCGCATCCGGTCGTTCCGGCAGTTCAACGAGGACGACTTCGTCACGCTGTTCATGGGCTCGTCGGTCAGCCCCGTGGCGTTCGGGTCGCTGCAGGCCGGCCTCGTCGAGGTGTACGGCGACGAGGGGTACGACCTCGGCCGCCAGGTCGTCGCCGGTGTGGGTGGCATCGAGTCCGCCGATGCGGCGGCGGCGGTCGCCCACCTGGCCGACCTCGACGGCGACGAGTTGGAGGCGGCGTTCGAGGAGGTCCTCGCGCGGTACGGCTTCCGGGGCGTCAACGAGTGGGAGATCGCCGCACCGTCGTGGGAGATCCGACCCGACGCGCTCCGGCGCGCCGTGGAGGCGGTCCGCGAGGGGCGGGTCGAGCGCGACCCCGATGCGGTGCGCCGGGCCGCCCTCGACCGCTTCGACGCCGACGGGGTCCGGGACCGGTTCGCCGACCTCGACCTCTGGCTGGAGCGCTGCCGGGTGTGGATGGGCATCCGGGAGCGCACCAAGGCCACGTGCGTGCTGACCATCAACGAGCAGCGCCTCGACGCCCTCGAGATCGGCCGGCGCCTGGTCGCGGACGGGCGGCTGGAGCGGGCCGACCAGGTCTACCGCATGACCCTCGACGAGCTGACGGCCGCCGCCACCGACGGGGTGGTCGACGGCGACGCCATCGAGCGGCGGAGCGCCACCATCGCCGAGCTGGAGCGGTACCGGGAGCCGCTGCTGGTCAGGGCCGGCGAGGTGCCGCCCGTCGAGGAGTGGGAACGGGTCGACCGTGACCAGCCCGACACCGACACCACCGAGATCACCGGCGCAGCCGGTAGCCCCGGCAGGGCCACCGGCCGGGCCAGGGTGATCCGCCGGGCGTACACCGACGAGCCCACCGAGCCGGGCGAGGTCCTGGTCGCCCCGATCACCGACCCGGGGTGGATGCCCCTCTTCGTCGGCGCCGTCGGGGTGGTGGCGGAGATGGGGGGCGAGCTGAGCCACACCATGATCGTGTCCCGCGACCTCGGCATCCCCGCCGTGGTCGGCGCCGTGGGGGCCCTGGCCGCCATCAGGACCGGGGACCTGGTCGAGGTCGACGGCTCGAACGGCATCGTGCGGATCCTGGAGCGGGCGTGAGCGCCTCCTTCGACTTCACCGGCCGCACCGTGCTCGTGACGGGCGGCGGCCAGGGCATCGGGCTGGCCCTGTCGCGATTCTTCGGGCAGGCCGGCGCCGACCTGGCCGTGGTCGACGTCGACGAGCGCGCCCTCGGGGAGCTGTCGGGCGACGGCCTCGACGGTGCCATCGCGGTCGTCGCCGACGTGTCCGACCCCGCCGCCGTGTCCGCCGCCGTCGACGACGTGGTGGGTCGCACCGGTCGCCTCGACGTGGTCGTGAACAACGCCGGCATCCTGCGGGACAAGGTGGTCTGGAAGCTCAGCGACCAGGACTGGCACGCCGTTCTCGGCGTTCACCTGACCGGGACGTTCCACCTGACGCGGGCCGCCGTGCCGGTGATGCGGGAGCAGGCCTACGGGCGGATCGTGAACGTCACGTCCTACACGGGCCTGCACGGCAACGTCGGCCAGGCCAACTACGCGGCGGCCAAGGCGGGCATCATCGGGTTCACCCGCACGACGGCCAAGGAGCTGGCCCGGTTCGGCATCACGGTCAACGCCATCTCCCCCAACGCCGAGACGGCGATGGTGGCGTCGATCCCGGCCGACCACCTGGCCGAGCTGCGGGCCGGCATCCCGATGGGGCGCTTCTCCGACCCGGCCGAGGCCGCACCCGCCGTGGGCTTCCTCGCCTCGGAGGAGGCCGGCTACATCACCGGCGTCGTGCTCCCGGTCGACGGCGGACTCTCCATCTGACGCTGTCGACCCGGACCGTCAGTCCCAGCGGTCGAATCGGGTGACCTCCTCGGCGGGGAGGCGGCTGACGGGGCCGAACCGCCCCGCTGGCCAGCCCACCGGGATGACGGCCTGGGCGGCGACGTCGGCCGGCAGCCCGAGCACCTCCTCGACCTCCTCCCGGAAGCGCAGCACCCAGGTGGTGGCCACGGCGCCCAGGCCCAGCGCCCGGGCCGCCAGCAGGAGGTTCTGGACACCGGGCCAGATCGAGCTGGCGAAGCGGTCGGGGTCCTGGCCGGGCTCATCCAGCAGGGCGCAGGCCACGAGCAGGGCAGGGACCTCGTGCAGGTGCTCGGTCTGCCAGAGCACCGCCTCCCACATCCGGCGCCGGGCGGCGGCGTCGTGGTGGGGTACCGACTCGTCGTGCAGGAGGCGGGCCCGCACGGTGTCCTCGCTGGCGCGTCGGTTGAGGTCGGCGAGGCGCTGCTTCTGGGCGGGGTCGCGGACGACGATCCACCGTCCCCGTTGCAGGTTCCGACCCGAGGCCGCCTGCTGGGCGGCGTCGATCAGCCGGAGCAGGAGGGCCTCGTCGACCGGGTCGGGGCGGAGCCGGCGCATGGCCCGGCAGGTGTACATCGCCTCGAACAGGCCGATGTCGGGCGAGCCGACCGGCCCGTCGTCGCTCACGCCCGGCCCCCGCCGACCCGCCGACGGTGGCGCCTGCCCGATCCCGCAGACTCCGCCATCGTCCACCCCCTGCTCGGGGCCACCCTAGAGCCGTGCCGCAGGTCGTCGCGACCAGGCGGCACAGCCCCCGGGACCCGTCAAGTCTCACCCGGGGGCGCCGACCGGGAAGAGGTGCGCCCGTCGATCGCCGACCTCACCGTGTGGTGCGACGACCTGGACGGGCCATGGCACGGCGACGGCGTCGCCGTACGGCCTGCGGGGGTCGCGTCGCCGCCCCCCGTCGCCGCCGACGCGGACGCCGTCGAGGTGGGCGTGGCGCTGGTCGAGTCGGGTCACGTCGACAGCGAGGCCAGGCTGGCGGTGCGCGGAGCCGACGGGCGGGTCGGCACGGTCCGGGTCGGCGACGTGCTCGCAGCGGTGGCGCAGGCCATCCGGGATGGTCTGCACGCGGCGGATCGCGTCCGCCATCACTTCCGGGCGCTCATCGAGACGAGCTCCGACGTGCTCATGGTGCTCGACGCCCAGGCCCGCATCATCTACCTCAGCGGGTCGGCGCTGCGGCTGTTCGGGTTCGACCCCGACGAGTGGATCGGGCGACGGGCCAGCGACGCCCTCCATCCCGACGACCGGGCCCACCTGCGGCGGCTGTTCGAGAACAGCGTCGCGCACCCCGGCCAGTCCCTGACCGACACGACCCGACTCACCGACGGTTCGGGGCGCTCCCGGTACTTCGAGCTGACGGTCACGAACCGCTTCCACGACGAGAACGTGGGTGGCATCGTCGTCAACTACCACGACGTGACCGACCAGCGCGCGCTGGAGGCCCAGCTCCGCCGGCGCGCCACCGTCGACGATCTCACCGGCCTCGCCAACCGGCCGGCGCTGCGGGAGTTCCTCGACCACCACGTGGCCCTGGCCGACGCGACCAACCGCCTCGGGTTGCTGCTCCTCGACCTCGACGGGTTCAAGGCCATCAACGACCGCTTCGGGCACCTGGTCGGCGACGACGTCCTGCACGTCGTGGGCCGACGCCTCGACCGGTTGGCGGGGCCCGACGATCTCACCAGTCGGCTCGGGGGCGACGAGTACGCCGTGGCCATGCCCGATGTCACCCCGACCCGGCTGTGGGAGCGCGCCGGTGAGATCGTGGCCGCGCTGCAGGAGCCGGTCACCGTCGACGGTCGGCACCTCCTCGTCCACGCCAGCGTGGGCATGGCCTTCACCGACCGACCCATCGGGCGCGAGGAGCTGCTGCGACGGGCCGACGTGGCGATGTACGCCGCCAAGGCGGGCGGCCGCAACCGGGCCGCCGGGTGGTCGACCGCCCTCGACGAGCGGTCGAACCGGCTGGGGGCCCTCGCGGGCGACCTGAAGGTGATGCTCGACGGCGACCGCCTCGACCTGCACTACCAGCCCATCGTGGCCGCCGCCGACGGCCGGGTGATCGGGGCCGAGGCGCTCCTGCGATGGCCCGCCCACCTGGATCGGATCGGGCCCGGGGAAATGGTGGCCGTGGCCGAGCAGCAGGGCCTGATGTGGGAGCTCACCTCGTGGGTGATCGACCGCGCCTGTCGTGACCGGGCACGGTGGCCGGCCGCCGCCACGGGCGTCGGGATCCCCCGGGTGAGCGTCAACGTCTCACCCACCGACCTGGAGCGGCCCGAGATCGTCGACGTCGTCGCCGAGGCCTGTGCCCGCCACGGGCTCGGCCACCAGGCGCTCCAGATCGAGATCACCGAGAGCGAGCTCTCCCGCAACCTGGCCGAGGTCGGCCGCCAGCTCGACCGGCTCCGTCGCCAGGGCGTCAGCGTGGCCGTCGACGACTTCGGTTCCGGCTACTCCTCCCTGGGGCAGCTCGGGGCCGTTCCCGCCGACGTGCTGAAGATCGACCGGTCGCTCGTGTCGCGCCTGGGGGTCGGTCCGCGTGCCCTCCTGCTGGTGCGGACCGTCGTCGATCTGGCCGCCGGCTTCGACCTGCGCACGGTGGCCGAGGGGGTCGAGACCGAGGAGCAGGCCGCACTCCTGCGCGAGGCCGGCGTCGACGCCCTCCAGGGGTTCCTCCTGGCCCGGCCGGGACCGGCGGCGCTGCTCCGCCTGGGCGGCGCGCCGGTGCCGACCGGCTAGCGGTCCGGGGGCCCGCGGCCCCCGGCGCGATGATGACCGGGTGAGCCCCGGACGACCGTCGCCTCCCCGCCGCGTCCTGATCGCCAACCGGGGTGAGATCGCGGTCCGCATCGCCCGGGCCGCAGCGGGGCTCGGGATGGAGTCCGTCGGGGTGTACGCCCCGGCCGACGCAGGCTCGGCGCACCTCCGGCTCACGACCGGGGCCGTCGAGATCACCGGGGGCGGGGAGGCGGGCGATCCGGTGGCCGCCTACCTCGACGCCGAGGCCCTGGTGCGGGTGGCCCTCGACCATGGCTGTGACTGCGTCCACCCCGGCTACGGGTTCCTCGCCGAGCACGCCGGTTTCGCCGCCCGGTGCGTCGACGCCGGCCTGGTCTTCGTCGGCCCCTCGCCCGAGGCACTCGCCCTGTGCGGCGACAAGGTGCGGGCCCGCGTCCTCGCCCGCTCGCTCGGCATCGGCGTCCTCGCCGGCAGCGACGGGGCGGTGGGCTCGGCCGGGGAGGCTGCCGACGTCGCTGCGGGGATCGGCTACCCGGTCATGCTCAAGGCGGCCGCCGGCGGTGGTGGGCGGGGCATGCGGCGCGTCGACGATGCCGGCGAGCTGTCCGCCGCGTTCGAGAGCTGCCAGCGGGAGGCGGCGGCCGCCTTCGGCGACGGCGCCCTCTTCGTCGAGCGACTGGTCGACCGGCCCCGCCACGTCGAGTTGCAGATCCTGGCCGACACCGCCGGTCACGTCGTCCACCTGCACGACCGCGACTGCTCGGTGCAGCTCCGCCACCAGAAGGTGGTCGAGGTGGCCCCCGCCCCCGCCCTCGATGACGCCGTACGGGAGTCGATGCAGCGTGCCGCCGTCGAGCTGGCCGCCGCCGCCGGCATCGTCAACGCCGCCACCGTCGAGTTCCTGGTCTCCCCCGAGGCGGGCGAGCACCACTTCATCGAGGTCAACCCCCGGGTCCAGGTCGAGCACACCGTCACCGAGCAGGTGACCGGCATCGACATCGTCGAGGCGCAGTTCCTGCTGGCGGCCGGGGCGACCCTGGAGGCGCTCGGCCTGGGCGATCAGGCGGCCGTGCGGGCACCGAGGGGGTTCGCCGTGCAGGCGAGGGTCGTGACCCGGGGGGCGGGGACGATCACCGGCTACCAGGAGCCGACCGGTCCCGGCGTCAGGGTCGACGGCAGCGGCTACGCCGGGTACGCACCGCCCCCGCAGTTCGACCCGCTCCTGGCCAAGGTGATCGGCTCGTCCGGCTCGGCCCGCTCGCTCGCCTCGGCGCTGGACCGCACCCGCCGGGCCCTGGACGAGTTCGTGGTCGACGGGGTCGACACCAACCTCGCTCTGCTGCGGGCCGTCCTCGACCACCCCGCCGTCCGGGCCGGCGACGCCCGCACGACGCTGCTGGCCGACAACCCCGACCTCGCCGAGGCGGGACCGGCCGCTCCCGGTGCCTCGGCGACGCTGCAGCCCGGGCCGGGGGAGCAGGCCGTGGTGTGCCCGGTGGCCGGCACGGTGGTCGACGTCGTGGCCGGCGAGGGCGACACGGTGGCCGCCGGCGACCCCGTGGTGGTGGTCAGCGCCATGAAGATGGAGACCGTGCTGGCCGCCCCGTGTGCCGGCGTGGTCACGTCGGCGCTGTCGCTCGGGCCCGGTGACAGCGTCGCCCCCGGTGACGTGGTGGCCGTGGTCGACGCCAGCGGCGACGGCGCGGCCCGAGCCGCTCCGCAGGCCCCGTGGACGTCGGTGCTGGACGAGATCGCCGCCATCCAGGACCTGGCCGCCGCCCGCCTCGCGCCGGGCTCGGACGATCCGGGTGTCGTACGCCAGCGCGACCGGGGCAAGCTGACCTGCCGGGAGCGGATCGCCCTGCTGCTCGACGACGGGTCGTTCCACGAGGTGGGCAGCGTGGCCGGGTTCGCCTCCTACGACGACGATGGCCGGGTCAGCGCCTTCACGCCGGCCAACCACGTCGGCGGGTGGGGGACCATCGACGGCCGCACGACGGTGGTGTGCGCCGACGACTTCACCTCCCGGGGCGGCCACGCCGACGGGGCCATCGGGGCCAAGAGCATGCACCTCGACCGCCTGTCGGTCGAGCTGGGGGTGCCGTCGGTGCGGCTCCTCGACGGCTCCTCGGGCGGGGGCAGCGTGGCCGCCATGGTGCCCGAGCAGAAGCGGGCGGGTGAGAGCCGGGCCGAGGAGAGCACGGGGGCCATCGCCGCCGGCCGGCCCCGGGTGTCCGGCGGCGGCGGGTCCTTCCTGCCCGGCCACCTGGGCAGCACCGAGTACACCGAGCAGCTGGCCACCGTGCCCGTCGTGAACCTGCTCCTCGGCAGCGTCGTCGGCATCGGCGCCGCCAAGGCGGTCCTCGGGCACTTCTCGGTGATGGTCCGTGACATCGCCCAGCTGTTCGTGGCCGGCCCGCCCGTCGTCAGCCACGCCATGGGCTACGACGTGACCAAGGAGGAGCTGGGCGGCTGGCCCATCCACTGTCGGAACGGGTCGGTCGACAACCTGGCCGACAGCGAGGAGGAGGCGGTCGCCCTGACCCGGACCTTCCTCTCCTACCTGCCGTCGAACGTCGGCGAGGTCCCACCCGTGCTGGCGCCCGACCCGACCGACCCACCCGAGCGCCCCGACGACGAGCTGTCCACCATCATCCCCCGCCGCCGCACGACCACCTTCGACGTGCGCAGGGTCATCGACCTGCTGGCCGACCGGGGTTCGTTCCTCGAGATCGGGCCGCTGTGGGGCACCGACCAGGTGACGGGCTTCGTCCGGTTCGGGGGCCGGCCCCTGGGCGTCATCGCCTCCGACAGCCGCCACGTCAACGGCGGCGCCCTCACCGCCGACGGGTGCTCGAAGCTGACCCGCCACCTCGACCTGTGCGACCTGTTCCACCTCCCCGTCCTGAACCTGGTCGACAACCCCGGCTTCGCCGTCGGCATCGAGCACGAGATGGCCGGCACCATCCGCCGGGGCGGCGAGTGGATGGTGGCGTTCGCGCAGACCACCGTGCCGATCTTCACCGTGCTGATGAGGCGCAGCTTCGGCGTGGCCGGCAACAACTACGCGACCCCGAGGGCCCGCCCCTCGGTGCGGGTGGCGTGGCCGGCGGCCGACGTGGGCGGGATCCCACCGGAGGGCGGCATCGAGGCGGCCTACAAGCGCCAGCTGGCCGAGGCCGACGATCCCGCCGCGCTGCGGGCCGAGCTGAACGCCCGCATCGAGAGCGCCCGGGGTCCGCTCGGCCCGCTGTCGCGGTTCCAGGTCGAGGAGATGGCCGACCCCCGCCACACCCGCCCCCTGGTGTGCGAGTGGGCCGAGACCGCCTACCGGGTGATCAGCCAGCCGGGCCGCCTGGGTCCGCGGCCGCTGCAGTTCCGCCCCTGACGGCACCGCACCGGGTCAGGGGCCGGGCGCACCTCGACGGAGCCCGCTGCGGAGAAGTCGCCGTCGAACGCCATCGCCTCGCCACGTCCCAGAACCACAGGGATCGCGTGCCGGCGGTCGCGAGGCACCTGCAGCCCGATCCGGAACGAGGTGTCGGCGAACCGCACTAGTCGTAGTCACGGCGTCGATGTCGTCCACAGGATCGATGTCGACCGAGCCCACCAGCGCGTCGGCGGCGTCCGGCCGGGATCCGAGCCTGTCCGCAGCCCATGTCCGAACCCGCTTCCCTCACCAGTTCGGAGCGGGTTCGACCGGTGCGGGCCGCCTCCCCCGACAGGACGTGGTCGAGGTCCTCGTCGATGTAGAGCTGGATGCGCCGCATGGGTCGAGCATGCACCACCGGGCCCCCGCCGGTCAGACCGGGCGGTCGCCCTGCACGGTGATGCGGCGCATGTGGCGGCGGTGGCCGGCGTAGTCGTGGAGGGCGAAGTGCTGCACGCTGCGGTTGTCCCACATGGCCAGCATCCCGGGCTCCCACCGGACCCGGCACGTGAACGGCTCCTTCACGGCGTGGCGGAACAGGAAGCCGAGCACCGCCTGCGACTCGTCCCGGCGCAGACCCTTGACGGCGATGGTGAACGCCTCGTTGACGTAGAGGCCCCGCCGGCCCGACTCGGGGTGGGTGCGCACGACGGGGTGCTCGACGGTGCGCGCCGCCAGGTCGGCGTCGCGGGTGGCCATGGCCGACGAGCGGGTCGAGTAGCCGCCGGCGCCGTACTGGGGGCCGGCCGAGTGGACGGCGACGAGGCCGTCGAGGAAGGCCCGCATGGTGTCGCTCAGGGCGTCGTAGGCGGCGTGCTGGCTGGCGAAGAGGGTGTCACCCCCGACCGGGGGCACGTCCACGGCGTACAGGATCGAGCCCAGGTCGGGCTCGTCGAGGAACGTCACGTCGGTGTGCCAGCCGCCGCCGAAGTTGGCCCGGTCGTCGGGCTCGGTGACGATGTCGAGCACCTCGGGATGCTCGTCCTGACCCTCCACGAAGGGGTGGGTGTCGAGCTCACCGAAGCGGCGCCCGAACGCCATCTGCGCCTCGGTGGTCAGGTCCTGGTCCGGGAGCACCAGCACGTGGTGGGTGACCAGGGCCCGGCGGATCTCGGCGACCGTCTCGTCGTCGAGGTCGGTCGACACGTCGACACCGCGCAGCACTGCCCCGATCACCCCCGACAGCGGCTCGATCTCGATGCGGTGGGTCGGTTCGGTGACGGCCATGATCCTCCTGTCGCCGGCCCCTCATCATGGCCGCCGACGGACGACCGGGGAGGGTTGGCATGGAACGGCTCGCGACGGGCTACCGCCTCATCGAGGCGCCGACGTTCGACGACGGGGCGCTCCTCTTCTCGGACGTGTTCACGGGCGGGGTGCGCCGCCTCCTCGCCGACGGGACGGTCGAGGACGTGCTGGCCCACCGGCGGGGCATCGGCGGGATGGCCGTCCACGCCGACGGTGGCTACGTCGTGTCGGGCCGCAACGTCGCCTGGAAGCGGGGTGACGACACCGTCGTGCTCCTCGACCGTCAGCACGACGGCCAGAGCTTCAACGACCTCACCACCGACCCGGACGGCCGCATCTACGTCGGGTCGCTGGAGATCGACCCCTTCGACGAGGGCGGAGAGCCCTCCCCGGGCGAGCTGTTCCTGATCGACCTCGACGGCTCTGTGCGGGTGGTCGCCGACGACGTGGGCCTGAGCAACGGCCTGGGGGTCTCGCCCGACGGCTCCCGGCTCTACCACGCCGACACCGGGGCGCACGCGGTGTGGGTGTACGACCGGGCGCCGGATGGCGGCCTGGGCGCCCGCCGGACGCTGTACCGGGCCGACGACGCCGACCCCGACGGTCTGGCCGTCGCCGAGGACGGCACCGTCTGGGTGGCCATGGCGTCGGGGGGTGAGGTGCTCGTGCTGTCACCCGGGGGCGAGGTGGTCGACCGGGTGGAGGTCGAGGTGCCGATGGTCACGAGCGTCTGCTTCGGGGGTGCGGACCGGAACGACCTCTACGTGGTCACCGGCGACCGGGGCGCGCCCGCCGACGTGGGCGCCGCCGTCTACCGGACCCGGGTGGGCGTCATCGGCCTGACCGTCGGCCCGGCTCGGGTCCGGCCGGTCAGCGCCCCCGGGAGATGAGCTGGTCGACGGGGGCCCGGTCGTCGGTGAGGACGGCTGCGCCGTCGAGGTAGGCGTCGAGGTCGGCGACCAGCTCGCCCCGATCGCCGGCCTCGCGCCGGCGGCGTTCGAGGGCGGCGGTGTCGATGGGCCCGTCGCTGGCGACGATCACCGAGTTGCCGACCCGCCCGGCGGCGGCGTCGGGGCCGAGCACGACGGCCACGTGGGGGAACACGGCGGCGATGGTGGCGGCCTCGGCCCGCAGGAACCGCTGCTCCGCGGCGTCGATGACGTTGACGGCGTAGATGCCGCCGGGACGCAGGACCCGTGCGATCTCGGCGACGAACTCGGCCGTGGCGAGGTGCCAGGGCACGGCCCGGCTCCCGAAGGCGTCACCCACCACGACGTCGGCCGACTCGGAGGGAAGGTCGGCCAGGCTCAGCCGACCGTCACCGATGACCACCTCCACGTCGTCACCGGGGCGGAACGCCAGCTCGTCGGTGACGACGTCGACCAGATCACCGTCGATCTCCAGCACCGTCTGCTCGCTGCCGGGCCGGGCGGCCCGCAGGTAGCGGGGGACGGTGAACCCGCCGCCGCCGAGGTGCACGACGTCGAGCGGTCCGGACGGGGCCAGCTCCTCCACCGCGTCGACCAGGCGGCGGACGTACCAGAACTCGAGGTGGGTGGGGTCGTCGAGGTCCACGTAGCTGTGGCGGAGGTCGTCGAGCACCAGCGTGCGGCCCGAGGGGAGGTCGGGATCGGCCCGGACCGAGACGCAGTAGTAGGCCGTGCGGGTGTCGCAGGGGGCGTCGACGGCCGCCACCCCGACCAGCGAGAGGGCGACCAGCCCGAGGGGCGCCGACAACTCGGCGGCTCGGCGTCGTGGCCCGGTGGCCCACAGCGCCACCCCGGCGGCCACCAACATCAGTCCGACGCCGACGATGAGCGTCGTCACGGCGGCAAAGGCCACCAGCACGAACCCGGTGAGGAACGTGCCGACGATGGCTCCTGCCGTCCCGACGGCGGACAGACAGCCGACGGTCGTGCCGGTGGCGTCGAGGTCGCGCAGCTGGAGCTTCACCACCGCCGGGGGGACGGCGCTCAGCACGGTGGCCGACGGCAGGAAACCGAGCGCGGCCAGGAACAGCGCGCCCCCCGGGCCGGCCGTCCCGCCGAGGGCCCGCACGACGGGGATGGTGGCCAGCGCCAGCGCTCCGCCGGCGAGGAGCAGGACGGGCAGCATCCGCCGGGGGTCGACGCGGTCGGCGAGGCTGCCCCCGGCCCAGGCGCCGACGGCGATGCCCGTCAGCACGGTGCCGATGATGGCGGTGTAGGTCTCCAGGCTGACGCCGACGTAGGGCGCCAGCAGGCGACCGGCCAGGATCTCCAGCACCAGCACGGCCGCCGACGTGCCGGCCACGAGCGCCAGGGCCAGCCCGCCCGGCAGGGCGCCACCCGTCGGCGGGCCGGGTTCAGCGGTCAGACGACCTCGATCCCGTGTCCGAGCCCACGGGCGCCACGCTACGTGCCGAAAGGCGCGGACCAGCGCGACATGGGCGCCGGTCTTGACGGGTCGATTCCCGCCGCGCACCATCGGCGCAGTGTCGGACCGCTACGAGCAGGTCGAGATCACCAGCCGGGGCCAGTGGAGGGCTTGGCTGGCCGAGCACCACGACGCGTCGCCGGGCGTGTGGGTCGTCACGTACAAGAAGCACGCCGACGGCCCGTCGGTGCCGTATGACGACATCGCCGAGGAAGCCGTGGCCCACGGGTGGGTCGACAGCCTGCCCCGCAAGCTCGACGACGTGCGGTCGCAGCTGCTCGTGACCCCCCGGAAGGCCTCCAGCAACTGGTCGCGCCTCAACAAGGAGCGGGTCGAGCGCTTGGAGGAGGCCGGGCTCATGACCGACGCCGGCCGGGCCGCGGTCGACACAGCGAGGGGCAACGGGTCGTGGACGGCCCTCGACGACGTCGAGAACCTGATCGAGCCCGACGACCTCGCCGCCGCCCTCGACGCCGATCCTGACGCCCGCCGCCACTGGGACGGCTTCCCCCGGTCGACCAGGCGGGGCATCCTCGAGTGGATCCTCGGCGCCAAGCGGGACGAGACCCGCCGGAGGCGAATCGACGAGACGGCCCGCCTGGCCGCCAGCGGCATCCGGGCCAACCAGCCCCGGCAGCCGAAGCGCTCGTGAGGGCGCACCGGGGCAGGGCAGAGGGCAGACACGGTCCCGTGACCCGTCAGACGACCGCGATCCGACAGGTCGGACCCGTGGCGGCGGCGAGGCGGCGGTCGCGGGTGAGGAGGTCGGCCCCGAGGACCTCGGCCAGCGCGACGTAGAAGGCATCCCACGTCCGCACGTTCGGGCGTAGCTCCCAGGCCCGGGTGACCAGGAGGCGGTGGTCATAGCGGCGAGCCGGCCATGTTCGAAGATCCTCGACGGCCTGGTGAGCCGCCGTCTCGTCGAGGTCACCGGCGAGATGACGACGCCGGATCACGCCGAGCACCTCGGCGTCGACGAGGTGGGGTGCGGCCTGCATCTGGTCGGCCGCCAGGGCCTCCCGGACCGCCTCACCGTCAGGGGTGTCCGCCACGACCTCGTACAGGCAGGAGGCGTCAACGACCAGCATCGGGCCAGGGGCCGCGCGTCTCGTCGAGCGCTTCCAGCACCTCCTGGGTGGTGGTACGGCTGGGTCGGCGGCGGGTCCGCTCCAGCCACTCGGCCATCGTGGGCTGGGCGGCGAGACGGGCCGCCTCCCGGCGGAGGAGTTCGGGCACGGTCAGACCCGCCTCGGCGGCGCGGGAGCGGAGGGCTGCATACACCTCGTCGTCGAGGTCCCTGATCTGGATGGTCCTGCCCACCACGCCAGGCTACATGCGTAGATGCATGTCATCATGCAGCCGCGCCCCGCTCGTCAGGGCGGACGGGGTGCCCGGACGCGGGGTAGACATGGCCCCGTGAGCGCGACCGGGGTCGAGCAGCGGGCCCTCGGCCGTACCGGATCTGCGACTTCACCGGGCAGCTGGCCGGTGCCGGTGCCACCAAGTGGCTGGCCGCCTTCGGGGCCGACGTGATCCGCATCGAGGATCCGGTCACCGAGGGCCGCTGGGACATCCTGCGCACGTTCCCGCCCCACGTCGACGAGCGTCGGGGCGTCGACTTCGGCGGCGGCTTTCTCAACCACAACACCGACAAGCGCGGCATCACTTTGAACCTGCGCACCGATCGGGCCCGCGACCTGCTGCGCGACCTCGTGGCCGCCTCCGACGTCGTGACCGAGAACTTCGCCCACGGCGTGCTGGAGCGGTGGGGCCTCGGCTACGAGGCGCTCCGGGACATCAGGCCCGACATCATCTACGTCTCGAACTGCGGCTTCGGTCACACCGGCCCGTACTCGTCGTTCAAGACCTGGGGCCCGATCGTGCAGGCGGTGTGCGGGCTCACGTTCACGTCGGGTCTCCCCGACGAGGAGCCCGCCGGTTGGGGCTACTCCTACATGGACCACACCGGGGCCATGTACATGGCCATCGCCATCCTGATGGCGCTGATCCACCGGGAGCGGACCGGCGAGGGCCAGTGGGTCGACATGGCCTGTACCGAGGCCGGCCTGACGCTGCACGGTCCGGCCCTGCTCGACTGGACGGTCAACGGGCGGCCGACCCGGCGCCCGGGCATGCCCAACGGGAACCGCAGCCTCGGGCCCGACATGGCACCGCACGGCGTCTACCCGGCCCGGGGCGACGACGGGTGGGTGGCGATCGCCTGCCGCGACGACCGTGACTGGCGGGCGTTCGGCGGGATCGTCGGTGAGGACTGGGTCCGTCAGGAGCGGTTCGCCGACGTGGCCGGCCGCAAGGCATCCGAGGACGACATCGATCGCCTGGTCGGTGGCTGGACGGCGGGTCGGGACAAGTTCGACGTCCAGCGGGCGCTGATCGGCGCCGGTGTGCCGGCCGCCGCCGTGCAGACCCCGCAGGAGCGCGTCGACGCCGACCCCGACACCGAGGGGTTCGGGCTCTGGCCGACCGTCACCCACGCCAAGATGGGCGAGGTGCGCTGCGACGGTCTGCCCGTGCACCTGTCCGAGACGGACTGGCGGATCGAGCGGGGCGGACCCTGCCTCGGCGAGCACACCGCCGAGGTGCTCACCGGGGTGCTCGGTCTCGACGAGGCCGAGGTCGAGCGGTTGCGGGCGGACGGGGTCGTGTGACGGCCCTGGCCGGGATCCGGGTCGTCGAGGTGGCCAGCGAGGCGGGCGCCCTCGCCGGCAAGCTGCTGGCCGACATGGGCGCCGACGTGATCGTGGTCGAGCCCCCCGCCGGGTCGCCGACGCGTCACCATCCCCCCTTCGCCCACGACGAGCCCGACCCCGAGGCCAGCCTGGCCTGGTGGCACCACAACACGTCCAAGCGGGGCGTGACCATCGACCTCGACCGGCCCGAGGGTGCAGCGCTGTTCCGCCGGTTGGTGGCGACGGCGGACGTGCTCCTCGACGCCGAGCCCGTCGGCCGGCTCGACGCCCTGGGTCTCGGCTTCGCCTCGCTGGCGGCCGACCACGAGGCGCTCATCCAGGCGTCGGTCACCGCCTTCGGGCAGTCGAGCGAGCGGGCCGGCGACCCGGTCACCGATCTCACCGTGCTGGCCGGCGGCGGACCGGTCTGGAGCTGCGGCTACAGCGACCACCGCCTGCCGCCCATCCGGGGTGGCGGCTTCCAGGGATGGAACATCGCCTGCCACTACGCCGTCATGGCCGTCCTGACCGCCTACCTCCATCGTCTCGGCTCGGGCAGGGGGCAGTTCGTCGACGTCAGCCAGCACGCCGCCGCCAACGTCACGACCGAGATGGCCAGTTACCACTGGCTGATCCAGCAGACGACGGTGCGGCGTCAGACCGGGCGCCACGCCATGGAGAACCCGACCATGCCCACCCAGCTCCGCTGCGCCGACGGCCGCTACGTCAACACCGCCGGCCTCCCCCGGACCCCGCAGCAGTTCCGGGGGCTGCTCGACTGGCTCGGCGACCTGGGTCTGCGCGACGAGCTGCCCGAGGCCATCTTCCTGGAGGCGGCGGCCGACCGGGACCGGATCGACGTCGGCCTGATCGGCTCCGACGACGAGGTGACGGCCAGCTTCGGCGCCGCCCGCGAGGCGCTGGCCCTCGTGGCCAGCCGGGTCGACGCCATGACCATGTTCCTGGGCGCCCAGCGGGTCGGTATCCCGGTCGGGGTGGTCTACGCCCCGGAGGAGGCGTTCGAGGACGAGCACTTCGTCGCCCGGGGGTTCCAGGTCGAGGTCGACCACGACGATCTCGACCGTACGGTCCGCTACCCCGGTGCGCCCTACCGGTTCGAGAAGACCCCGTGGAGGATCAGCCGCCGGGCGCCGCACCTGGGCGAGCACGACGACGAGATCCTGGCCGAACTGGGTCCGCCCGGGTGAGCGGTGACGGGGTGGGCCCGATGTACGGCGACGGGTCCCGTGCGCTCCAGGACCACTTCGACACGAGGCGGCTGGCCGACCGCCTGGCCGAGATCACGCTGCACGACGCGCTCACCGACGACGACCGGGCGCTGATCGGGGCCCAGTCGACGGTGTGGATCGCCACCGTCGACGGCGACGGTTGGCCCGACGTGTCGTACAAGGGCGGCGACGTGGGCTTCGTCCGGGTGACCGGTCCGACCGAGCTGCGCATCCCGAGCTACGACGGCAACGGCATGTTCCGCACCCTCGGCAACGTCGTCGCCAACGGTCGGGTGGCACTGCTGTTCGTCGACCCCGGCCGGCCCTGGCGCCTGCGGATCCACGGCCGGGGCCGGGTGTCCACCGACCCCTCCGACACGGCGCAGCACGTCGGCAGCCAGGCCGTGCTCGTCGTCACGGTCGTCCGTGCCTTCCCCAACTGCGGCCGCTACATCCACCCGCCCGACGCCATCTCGGCCCACGTTCCCGCCGTCGGCCACGAGCCGCCGACACCGGGTTGGAAGCGGCATCCCGACATCGTCGACGTGCTGCCCCGCGCCGACCTCGGCGACGGCGCCTGACCGTCCGTCAGGGGATGAAGCGGTCGATGGTCTCGGCCAGCTCGACGGGCATGTCGCCCTGGATGCTGTGGCCGGCCTCGTCGAAGCGGACGACCTCGGCCGACGGCAGACGGCGGCGCAGCTCCTCCTCGTCGCCGTCACGGAGGACCGAGCTGGACCGCATGCCCCGGGCCAGCAGTAACGGCACGCCGATCCGTCCGAGATCCTCCAGCAGGTCGTCGCCCACGCTCCCGTCGCCGTCGGGCGCCGGGTCCGGAGTGTCGTCTCCGACCCGCCCGCGGGCGTGGCGCCAGGCCCAGCTCCCGTCGTCGAGCTGGACGGCGTTGTGGAGGATGCCCCGCCGCAGCGAGGATTCCGAGCGGGTGGGGTTGAACTCGACGGTCCGGGCCAGGAGGTCGTCGAAGCTGTCGAACGTGGCCGGTCCGTTCACGAAGTCGACGATGTGGCGGGCGTGCTCGGCGTCGAGACCGGGGAGCACGTCGACCAGGACGACGCGGCGGACCAGCTCGGGGGCGACCCGGGTCAGGGCGATGGTCGTCAGCCCGCCGAAGGACATGCCGACGATCCCCCCGGCGTCGGGGGCGAGCGCCCGGACGGCGACGGCCACGTCGGCGGCGGCCCCGACCGGCGACTGACGGGGGCGCTGGTCGGGCGGCGGCCCGTCGGAGTGGCCGTGGCCGGGCAGGTCGAGCGCGACGAGGGACCGGGGCCGCAGGGCGAGGGCCACGGTGTCCCACGTGTGGGCGTTCTGGGCCCCACCGTGGAGCAGCACCAGCTCGGGTTCGCCCTCGCCCCACATCAGCGCGCTCAGCATCCGGCCGGGCCCGACCTCGACCTCCTCGCGGCGCACGGCCGGTGGCTCGTCGTAGGGCAGCCCGAACTCGGCGGCGTTCTCGTGGAACAGGCCGAGCTCGTCGTAGTCGATGCGCTCTGCGCTCATCCGACCATGCTCGCGGCGGCCGGCGGCCTCAGTCGAGCAGGGCCCCCAGCCGGGACCCGCCGAGGCGGGCGAGCAGGTCGGCCGGGTCGTCGTAGACGGCCACCGCGCCCTCGGCGGTGAGGTCGGCCTCGTGGACGCCGCCGGTCCGCAGCGCAACGGCGTCGAGACCGGCCCGGTTGGCGGCCCGCACGTCCCACACCGAGTCGCCGACGACGACGGTGTGCGCCGGATCGGCGCCGACCCGGGCCATGGCCGTCGTGAACAGCTCGGGGTCGGGCTTGGCCTCGTCGACGCCGCCGTCGGTGGTGACGGCGTCGACGTCGTCCTCGTCGAGACCGAGGGCCCGGAGGTGGTGGTCGACCAGGTCGGGGGGCGACGACGTGGCGAGCACCGCCCCGACCCCCCGTCGGCGCACCGTCCGCACCAGGTCGGCCGCCCCCGGCAGGGCCCGGATGTCGTCGGTCAGCTCCTCGAAGCGCGCTCGCCAACCGTCCTTCACGGCGTCGTCGGCCTCGCCGATCAGCTCACGCAGCAGCACCGACGATCCCGCCCCGATGAGTCGGTGCACCCGCCAGGCGGCGATCTCGTGCCCGTGGTCCCGCAGCGCCCGCACCCAGGCCAGCGTGTGCAGGTGGTTGGTGTCGACGAGCGTGCCGTCGACGTCGAACAGCACGGCGGCGTTCACGGGCCGGCACGCTACCGGCGCACGGCCGTGCCACCCCCTCCCCGAAGCGCCGCCCGGGCCCGAGGTCGGCGACGGCGCCGCACCACGTCGAGCACATCCACCCCCAGCACCGGCTCATGTCCGACTACCTCACCGCCCGGATCGACCGACCTAGCGCCGGGAGCTCGAGGCGTACGAGAGCGGGGACCAGGTGCCGGCGTTCTCGTGGAACAGGCCGAGCTCGTCGTACTCGGTGCGTGCGTCACCCACGGCGACCATGCTCTCGTGGGCGCAGGGGCCGGGGGCGCTCAGCGCTCCCCGGTGATCGTGACCGTGACGACCACCGTCGACTCCCGGCCGGCATCGTCGACGATGCGCAGCCGGACGTCGTGGTCACCGACCCGCAGGCCGGACGTGTCGATGTCGACGCCGATGCGGGCCGGGCCCTCGCCCGAGGTCACCGTCGGCCGGAACCAGGAGCGGTTGTCGGAGAGGGTGAACGATCCCCCCATGACCGCCGACCGGAGGTCGAGGTCGGACCGCCAGAGGCCGCCGCCGGGACCAGCGGCGGGGCTCAGGGTGGCGATCCAGGTCCACCCGTCGGCCAGTCGTTCGACGGGGACGGCGAGGGAGTAGGTGTCGAACCGGGTGATGGGGTGGTCCGTGCCGATCGGGGCGTCGGTCATCTCGACGGTCACGACGACGTCGTCACCGCGGAGCGACAGGTCGGACACGCACGCCTGGCCGCCGTCGCAAGCCGGGAGGCGGGTTCCGTCAGGGCCGAACACGACGAGGTCCGACGGGTCGACCCCGTCGGGCAGCACGGATCGATCGACGGTCATCCGGAGCGTGTCGGGCCGCGGGACGGCGCCGGGCGGGCCGACCTCGACCACGTACGGAACCGGCACGTAGCCGTCGGCCACCGGACCGAGCGACGGCCCGACTCCAAGGTGCCGGTCTCCTGCGGTCGTTGCCTGCATCGGGTCGCCCGGCGTGGCGCCGTCGCCCGACGGGTCGGTCGTCCCCTCGGTGTTCCTGCCGGCGTCGACCCTCACGTCAACGTTCGTGAGGTCGGCGGCGCCGTCGACCTCGATGACCGGTGACGCCGTGCGCCGCAGCCCCGGCGTGGTCGGGGCGATCTCGAGCCGGACCTCCGTGCGGTGCTCGTCGAGCCGGAACGAGAACCCCCCGTCGTCGCCGAGCGGGGTGATGCTGTCGTAGGCGGACCCGCGGATGCTGCGCGCTTCGCCGGCCACGGGACGTCCGAAGCGGTCGAGGGCACGTCCAGCGATCCTGGGCACGGGGGGCAGGCCGACGTCGACGGTGCTCGCGCTGGCGGGTGCGAACGTGAACGGACCCGTCGTCGCGTCGAGGTGGTCCCTTCCGTCGTGCTCCACCCGGAGCGACAGCTCGACGCCCGCCGGAGCGAGGACCTCGTACGTGCCGTCGGGGCCGGAGCGGGCGTGGCAGTCGGCGAGGGGCACGTCGACCTGGATGCAGGCGCCGCTGACCGGTCGTCCGGTGTCCGCCTCCCGGATCGTCCCGCGGAGCGTGGCGCTGCGCACGAGGACCAGATCGATCCGCTCGACGTCCCCCGGTTCCAGTCGCAACCCGTGCCACGTCTCGCGGTAGAGCCGGGATCGGTCGAACGAGTTGTAGCCGGCGAGCCTGGACGTGAGCTGCGCAGTACCGGCCGTGACCCCGGGGAGCCGGTAGGACCCGTCGATCTCGGTGGTGGTCGACACCTCCGGTCCGCCGAGGGGCTCGACGCGTACCACGGCCCCGACCACCGGCTGGCCGCGATCGTCGGTCACCGTGCCCTCGATGGCGGCGGGCGCTGACGCCGGCGACGCACCGGCCGTCGACGCGAACAGGCTGACTCCGACGACGACGGCGACGAGAAGGCGGTGCACACGGCCACGGTAGAGAGCCGACCCCGCCCGGCGGGCGGGCGTGGCCGGGTGTTGTGACGGGTTGGGCCTGCGTTGGGGGGTGGATCCCTACGGTCGACCCCGTGTCCTCCAGAGCCTCGTCTCTCCGCGGTGCGGTCCTGCTGGCGACCGTGGGTCTCGTCGCAGCGGCTGCGCTGTTGCCGTCCGCCGCCGCCGAACAGCAGGAGCTGATCAACGTGCGTCCCGACGGCTCGGCGGCCCGGGGGAGCCATCGCGCCGTCGACATCTCCGACGACGGGCGCTTCGTCCTGTTCACCTCGACGGGGACCGATCTCGTCGCCGACGGACCGGGGTGGGGCAGTCACCTCTACCTCCGCGACCGCACACAGGACGCGACGGTTCGTGTGGATCGGGGCCAGTACGTGTACGAGGGGTCGTTGTCGGGCGACGGGGGCCACGTCGTCTACCGGTCCTACGACGAGGCCGGGCCGCACGGGCAGGACGGGTGGGCGACGTACCTGTACGACGTGGCCTCGGGTGAGCGCACCCGGCCGGAGCGGCTCGTGGCCGCCGACGGAGAGCTGCTCGTGTCGCTGTTCCCCTCCGGGTTCGGGGGCGAGTTCGGGCGCCTCCGGACCGTCGAGCGCATCCCCGACCGTCCCCACCTGGGTCCTGACGACGTCCCCCGTCGCTACGAGCGGACCGAGATCGTGGCCGGGCGCATCGTCTCGGTCGTGGACGGTGACGTGGTCTCCTCCGACCGGACCTTCGCGGGCGAGCCCGAGGTGCTGGGCGGCGACGTCGGCGTGGGCGTCGACGTCGCTCCCGACGCCACCGCCGTCGTCTCCGTGATCGGGGATCGGGTGGTGATCCACGACCGGGCGCGACCGAACCGGGCGCGTGAGCTCACCGAGCTGATCGACCCGAGCTCACCCCGGTTCCTCCACGGCGGGTCGACGATCGTCGTACGGTCGCGCCCACCCCGGCCGGGTTCCGTCGACCCGGTCCACCTGATCGACCGTGAGACGGGGGCGATCACCCTGCTCGACCAGGTCGATCGGGCCTCGGCGGTCGTTGCGTCGGCCAGAGCCGGCGTGGTCGTCGTCCAGCGATGGAACGATCTCGTCGTCGTCGAGGTCGGCCAGCCGCCGCCACCGCCCACCACCTCCACGACCACGACGGCCCCGCCCGCCACGACGGCGCCGCCGACCACGACGGCGCCGCCGGCCACGACGGCCCCGCCTCGTACTACGACGGCGCCGCCCGTACGACCACGCCGGCGCCGCCCGTCACGACGGTCCCGCCGGCCACGACGGTCCCGCCGGCCACGACGGTCCCGCCGGCCACGACGGCGCCGCGGACCCCCGGGCCGGCCATCGTTCCCACCCCACCGTCCCCCGGTGCCGCCGCGACACCGGGCGCCGGGTACTGGATGGCCGAGTCGGGCGGGCGGGTGCACCGGTTCGGATCGGTGGCCGACCTCTCGCCGCCGCTCACCGGCGGGGTGCAGAGCGTTGCGCTCGCCTCCACGTCGACGGGGGAGGGCCTCTGGCTCCTGGCCTCCGACGGGACCGTGATCGCTCTGGGAGACGCACCTCACCACGGTGACGTCCGCATCGACGATCCCGTGGCGGGGGAGCGGGTGGCCGCCATCTCGGCTCACCCCGACGACGCCGGCTACTGGGTCTTCACCGACCGGGGTCGGGCGTTGGCCTTCGGGTCGGCCCGACATCACGGCGACCTGTTCGACGTTCCCGGCCCCGGCGGGCGTCCGATGGCGACGCTGCTGAACGGCCCGGTCATCGCCTCGGTGGTCACCCCCGACGGCGGGGGCTACTGGATGGTGGGCGCCGACGGTGGCGTCTTCGCGTTCGGGTCGGCACGGTTCCACGGCTCGACCGGTGCGATGGTCCTCAACGAGCCCGTCGTCGGCATCGCCCCCGATCCCGACGGCGCCGGGTACTGGCTGGTCGCCGCCGACGGGGGCGTCTTCGCCTTCGATGCGCCCTTCGCCGGGTCGGTCCCGGGCCGGATCCCCCCGGGGACGTCACTGAACGCCCCCGTGATCGGAGCCATCCCCTACGGCGACGGCTATCTCATGGTGGCGAGCGACGGCGGCATCTTCTCCTTCTCGGACCGGCCCTTCCTCGGCAGCCTCGGTGGTCGCCCGCCCACCACCCCCGTCGTCGCCGTCGCCGCCCCCTGACCGGACGTCGGCTCGCCGGCAGAAGCGCCGAGTCGGCGGGCGCCAGCGCAGCCCGAAGGCCTCGCCCCGGCGCATCCCCGTCGCGGCCAGCAGCCTGAGCGGGCCTGTGCCGCCCGAGCAGCCCGGCCACCGCCGCCGGACGCGGGACCTCCCTCGGGACCTGCGGGCCAACGGAGGGGTGGCCAGCCGGGCCACGTTGCGGGGGACCCATCCCCAGGCGGCGTGCTGGAAGGCGGAGCCCAGCAGAGCGTGGTAGCGCTGGATCGTCGCCGGCGCGCAGCCCGACCGATGCAGCCGGGCGTAGAAGTCGTCGAGGTCCTGAACTGGGCTTCTGTAGCGCCCCCGGCAGGATTCGAACCTGCGACGCACGGTTTAGGAAACCGACGCTCTATCCCCTGAGCTACGGGGGCTCGCCCCCACCGGGGCCCCTCGGGGCGGGCGGTGAGGCGGGGCCATCGTAGGGCCGGCAAGCCCCTCAGCCGGTCGGGCCGCTGCCGTAGGGGCGGGTGAGGATCTCCAGGAGGTGGCCGCTGGGGTCGGGGAAGTAGACGCCCCGGCCGCCGTCGTTGTGGTTGATCTCGCCCTGGCGGCGCTGGCCGGGGTCGGCCCAGTACGGCAGGTCCCGGGCCCGGATGCGACCGAAGATCTCGTCGAACTGGGCCTCCGTGACGAGGAAGGCGTAGTGCTGCGACCGGATCTCGGCGCCGGCGGGGGCGTCTACGAAGTCGAGGCTCACGCCGTTGCCCGCCTCCACCACCACGAAGTGCCCGAACCGGCTGGGGGCGTCGAAGCCCATGACCTCGGCCAGGAACGCCCCCGACTCCTCCGCGTCACGGGCCGCCACGATGGTGTGGTTCAGCTGCGGTCTCACCGCCCACGACGCTACTCCCGCCGACCGGCGTCACCCGGCTGCGACCGGGGTAGGGAGCGGCGGTGTTCTTCTTCTTCTCCAACCGCCTCGGCTGCGCCGGCTCACTCGTCGTGTCGCTGGTCCTGACCCTCGTCCTGGTGCTCATCCTCAGCCTCCTCCGGTGAGGGCCCCGACCCGGCCGACGCGCACCCGGCCGGTACGGTCGCCGCCCATGCGCCGGGCCGTCCTCCTCGCCCTGGCGGTCCTCGCCGCCGCCTGCTCCGGGTCCGACGACGACGCCGCGCCGGCCACCACGTCGGCCCCCACCACGACCGCCCCCGCCACGACCACCGCCACCGGGCCCGCCACCACCGCCCCCGCCGAGCCCGCCGATCCCGACGAGTTGGACTGGGAGCCGGACATCCTCCCCTTCGTCGAGTTCGTCGAGGCCGAGATGGGGGTCGGGTTCCTGGAGCCGGTCGAGGTCCGCCGGTTGGACGACGCCGGGTACCGGGAGGCCATCGCCTCCGCCCAGGAGCTCACCGAGGAGGACCGCGAGGAGCTGGACGACATCACCCTCGCCGTCCGGGCCTTCGGCATCCTCCCGCCCGGCTCCGACCTCGTGGCCGCCCTCGAGGTCGTGGCGGGGGAGGGGACGGCCGGCTTCTACCGCCCGGAGGACGGCGACCTCGTGGTGCGGGGGGCCGAGCTGGACACCCTCGTGCAGCTCACCGTCGTCCACGAGCTGGTCCACGCCCTGCAGGACCAGCACCTCGACCTCGAGGCCATCCAGGACAGCGACGAGGTGGACGGAGCGGCCGAGCTGGTGCAGATCCTGATCGAGGGGGAGGCGGAGGCGGTCGCCAACCGCTGGGCGGCAGCCGAGCCGGAGCGGGCCGCCGAGATCGCCGAGCTGGCCCAGGCCCAGGCCGGCAGCGAGCTCGACCTCGACGCCCTGCGGGAGGTGCCGCCGGCGCTGTTCCGCTCGTTCGTGTCGCCCTACATCGTGGGGCCGGGCCTGGCCGAGGTGCTCGACCCCGGTCCCGAGGGTGTGTGGGAGGTGCTGCGCGATCCGCCCGTCGCCACCCGCCTCATCCTGCACCCCACCGACCCCGGTGACGACGCCGCGGTCCCCGAGGCGCCGCCGCTGCCCGACGGGGCCACGGAGCTCGACCGGGGCGACATCCTCGGGCCGCTGAGCGCCCTCGATCTGCTGGCTCGCATCGTCGGCCCCCGTCAGGCCGCCGTCATCGTCGACGGCTGGCTCGGCGACCAGGGCGTCCTCTACCGACGGGACGACGCCACGGCGTGCGGTGCCACCGCCATGGGCTTCGTCGACGAGGGATCGGCCACCGCCGCCGCCGACGCACTCGGCGAGGTCGACGGCTTCGAGGTCGCCCACGACGGCACCGACGTCACCCTCACGGCCTGCCTCCCCGACGACGCCGACCGCTACCTGGACGAGGAGAGCGCAGCCTCCTCCGCGTTCGTGCTGGCGGTGCTGGTGGTGACGAGCCGCACCGAGCTGGCCCAGCTGGGCCTGGACGACGAGCAGGTCGAGTGCATCGGCACGACCCTGATCGAGCGGTACCCCGAGGAGCTGCTGGAGGCCGACATCGACCTGCTCGACCCCGAGGACCCGGGCGCCCAGCAGCTCGGCCCGGCGCTGTTGGAGCTGCAGCCCGCCCTGGTGGGGGAGTGCCTCTGAGCCATCCCGCCGGGGCGGTCGACCACCGATCGGCGAGGATGAAGGGCGTGACGACGAGTCTGGACGACTTCCGAGCCGAGGCGTCGGCGTGGCTGGCGGCCCACGCCGACGAGGCGCCCCCGAACTACGGGGCCATCATGCCGCCCCACCTCGCCGACCGGGGGGTGACGTGGCAGCAGCTCCTCCACATCGAGGGGTGGTCCGGCATCCACTGGCCCGTCGAGCACGGCGGCCGCGGTCTCACGCCCGCCCACCAGGCGGTGTGGTTGGAGGAGTGCGCGCTCGCCGACGTGCCGCCGTTCATCAACATGGTGGGTGTCGTGCTGGCCGGCCAGGGCGTGCAGCAGTACGGCACGGAGGCCCAGCAGCGAGGGCACCTGCGGCGGATCCTGACCGCCGAGCGGGTGTGGTGCCAGCTCTTCTCCGAGCCGGGCGCCGGGTCCGACCTCGCCTCGCTGCGCACGGCCGCCACCCGCGACGGCGAGGGCTGGGTCGTCAACGGCCAGAAGGTGTGGTGCAGCGGCGGCCGCATCAGCGACTGGGGCATCCTCATGGCCCGCACCGATCCCGACGCCCCCCGCCACCGAGGGATCTCCTTCTTCCTCGTCGACATGCACAGCCCCGGTATCGAGACCCGCTCCTTGCGCCAGATGACCGGCGACGCCGAGTTCGACGAGGTGTTCCTCACCGACGTGGTGCTCCCCCCCGACGCCCTCCTCGGACCGGAGCACGGTGGCTGGGGGGTGGGTATGAGCATCCTCACCAACGAGCGGGGCTCGATCGGGGCCTCGGCGGTCACCATGTCCCGCCGACTCGACCAGCTCACCGCGCTGGGCGGCGGCCTCGACGGACCGGAGCGCCAGCGCCTCACCCGGCTGCTCTCGGCCGGTCGCGCCTACCACCTCCTCGGGCAACGCCAGGGGGGCGCCTCGGTGGCGTCGTCGCTCAACAAGCTCGGCATCACCGAGATGGGATTCGCGGCGGCCACGCTGCGGGCCGACGTGGCCGGCGCGGCGGCGATGCTGGACGGCACGGCCTCGGCCCCCCTCCTCGCCGCGCCGGGCGGGCGCATCGCCGGGGGCACGTCGCAGGTGCAGCGCAACATCATCGGCGAGCGCCTGCTCGGCCTGCCCAAGGAGCCGGCGCCGTCGTGAGCACCCCGGCCCGGGCGCCGTCGGGCGACCTGTCCTCCTACGAGCGCGTCTCCTTCACCCAGGGCGCCGGCATCGCCGACGTGTACCGCAAGGGTGACGGCCCCGCCGTCGTCATCACGGCCGAGCTGCCCGGCATCACCCCCATGGTGCTGGGCTTCGCCGATCGGATCGTCGACCTGGGCTGCACGGCCGTCGTCCCCGACCTGTTCGGCGAGCCCGGTCGGGACCCCGAGAGCGGCGCCCGGGTGGCCGACACCGCCTACGCCGTGCGCACCTTCGCCGGCGCCTGTGTCAGCCGGCGCTTCACCGCCCTCGCCACCGGGCGCTCGTCGCCGGTGGTCGAGTCGCTGCGGGCCCTCGCCGCCGCCGAGCACGAGCGCTGCGGCGGGCCGGGGGTGGGGGTGGTCGGCATGTGCTTCACCGGCGGGTTCGCGCTGGCCATGGCCGTCGACGACCGCGTCCTGGCCCCGGTGCTGTCCCAGCCGTCGCTGCCCCTGCCGGTGACGAGGAGCCGGCGGGGCGCCATCGACTGCTCGCCGGCCGCCCTCGACCGCGTGGCCGATCGCTGCGCCCACGAGGGGCTCACCGTGCTCGGCCTCCGCTTCCGTGACGACCCGTTCGTGCCGGCCGAGCGCTTCTCGATGCTGCGCGACCGGCTCGGTGACGCCTTCGTCGCCGTCGAGATCGACCAGGCCGACGGCCACCCCGACAGCCCCCAGCCCCGGCACCACTCGGTGCTGACCGGCGACCTCGTGGACGAGCCCGGCCAGCCGACCCGGGAGGGGCTCGACCGGGTGCTCGACCTCCTGCGGACGAGGCTGCTGCCCTCCGCCGGGCCCACGGAGTAACTTCGCCGGGCCGAACGCCGAGGAGGAGCCATGCGGGTCGCCGTCGTCCATCAGAGCCGCACCGGTCACACGTCGAGCGCGGCCCGCTGGATCGCAGGGGCCGCCCACCAGGTCGGGGCGGACGTGTCGGTGTCACCGGTGGCCCGCCCGGACCTCGACGCCGTGGCCGCCGCCGACCTGATCTTCGTGGGCACCTGGGTGGACGGGATGATCCTGTTCGGACAGCGCCCCGGTGACACCGGTCGCATCGTCCGCAACCTGCCGCTGCTCCACGACCGCCCGGTGGCGGCCTTCCTGACCCACGCCGTCAACCCGGGGCGGGCCGCCGACAAGTTCGCCACCCTGATCGAGGACCGCACCGGCGCCCGGGTCGTGGCCAGCCGTTCGTTCCACCGCCAGCGCCTCGACACCGAGGTGGCCGACTACGTCGACGGAGCGCTGGCCGCCGTCAGCGTCTGAGCGTCAGCGCCGTCCACCCGTCCTCACCCGCCCGCTCCTCCACCCGTCCGCCGACGATGGCGGCGACCTCGTCGGCCACGTCGTCGAGAAATCCTGCCGCCACCACACACGCCGCCCGCCGGCCGAGGTGGGCACCCACCCGGCGCCAGACGGGGGCGGGCAGGTTGGCCAGCACCACGTCGTAGCGGCCCGTCACGGTGGCCACGTCGGCACGGGCCACCTCGATCCGCTCCTCACAGCCGTTGCGGGCCACGTTGGCGTGGGCGATCCCGACCGCCACCGGATCGTCGTCGACGGCGGTGACGGTCGCGCCCACGGCCGCAGCGGCGAGGGCGAGCACCCCCGAGCCGGTACCTGCGTCGAGGACCCGGTCGTCCGGTGCGACCGCCCCGGCGGCGAGGCGGAGGGCCAGCCGGGTCGTGACGTGGCCGCCGTGGCCGAACCGGTCGCCCGGGTCGACGATCAGGTCGTGTCGTCGGCCCGAGCGGGGACCCACCAGCCACGGGGGCCGGATCAGGAACGGTCCCTCCACCGTCACCCCGGCGAAGGGTCGCTCCGGGCCCCGCACCTCAGGGACGGCCTCGACCACGCCCCCCAGCTCGGCTGCGGCCGACGACGCCGCGTCGGGGTCGTCGAAGACGGCCCGCAACCGGCCGGGCCGCTCCTCGATCCCGGTCGTTCCCAGGGCCCAGAGGCGGCCCGACACGGTGTCCGCCCCGGTGGCGTCGCCGACCCGGACGACGAGCATCACGGCCACGCCCGATGCTCGCAGATGCATCCGGCCTAGCCTGGAGCCATGGCCTTCGGACGACGCAAGCTGGAGCTGATCGGACCCGACGAGGCGCTGCCGGGCCGGTCCGGGTACCCCTTCACCGTGCCCGAGACGCACCACGTCAACGGCAACCCGATCCGCCCGCCCTTCCCCGACCACCTCGAGCAGCTGACGGTGGGGATGGGGTGCTTCTGGGGTGCCGAGCGCATCTTCTGGAACCTCGACGGGGTGTGGACCACCGCCGTCGGCTACGCCGGGGGCTACACCCCCCACCCCACCTACGAGGAGGTGTGCTCGGGCCGCACCGGTCACACCGAGGCCGTCCTCGTCGTCTACGACCCCGACCAGGTCAGCCTCGACACCCTGTTCGCCGCCTTCTGGGAGAACCACGACCCGACCCAGGAGATGCGCCAGGGCAACGACGTCGGCACCCAGTACCGGTCGGCCGTCTACACCCACACCGACGCCCAGCTCGACGCGGCCAAGCGCTCCCGGGACGCCTACCAGGCCCAGCTGAGCGCCAACGGCTACGGCGACATCGCCACCGAGATCACCCCGGCGGGCCCGTTCTGGTGGGCGGAGGACCACCACCAGCAGTACCTGGCCAAGAACCCCATGGGCTACTGCAACCACGGGTTCTGCCAGGTCCGCTACGACCCGCCCAGCTGACCCGGGGCGGAACCCCCCGGTCCGCGGAATCGTTCTTCCAACGGACCGAACCAACCCGAGGAGCACCGATGCGAGACAGCATCCGACTGGGATCCGTGGCCGGCGTCCGCGTCGGCCTGCACTGGTCGCTGCTGGCCGTCGCCGCCGTCCTCACGCTGGCGCTGTCGGGGAACCTCCTGCCGCCCGCCAGCCCGGGCGCGTCCGACATCGCCCTGCTGGCCGCCGGGGTGGTCGGTGCGGTCGCCTTCCTCGCCTCGGTCCTCGCCCACGAGCTGGGCCACGCCCTCATGGCCCGCCGGGAGGGCATCGGCGTCGACGGGATCACCCTGTGGCTGCTCGGTGGTGTGGCCCGCCTCGAGCGCGAGGCCGACACCCCCGGTGCCGAGCTGCGCATCGCCGCCGTCGGCCCCGGGGTCAGCGTGGCCCTGGCCGCCGCCTTCGGTGCCGTGTCGATGCCGCTGACCGGACTCGCCGGCGCGCTGACTGCGTGGCTGGCGCTCATCAACGTGGTGCTGGCCGTGTTCAACCTCCTGCCCGCCGCCCCGCTCGACGGCGGGCGCATCCTCAAGTCGGCCTTGTGGTGGCGCAGCGGCGACCGGCTGCTGGCCACGGCCCGCGCCGGGACCGCAGGGCGGGTGCTCGGCGCCGTGGTCATCGCCGCCGGCCTGGCCGAGCTGGTGTGGGCCGAGGGGGTGGGCGGCCTGTGGACGACCATGGTCGGCTGGTTCATCCTCGGCGCCGCCTCGGCCGAGCGGGCCTGGGCCCGCAGGCGGATCGACGAGCGGGCCCGGCCCGCCGGGGCCGACGCGCCCGATCCCGACCCCGCCGGGGCCGCCGGCCCGTCACAGCCCGCCTGAGGGCCTACGGCTCCGACACCTGCACGAGCTGCTTGCCGAGGTTCTTCGACTCGAACAGGCCCTGCAGCGCCTGGGGGGCCTGCTCCAGGCCCTCGGTGACCGTCTCGGTGTAGCGGAGCGACCCGTCGGCCACCCAGCCGGCCAGCTCGTCGACCGCCTCACGGAACCGGGAGGCGTAGTCGGTGACGATGAACCCCTCCATGCGGCTGCGGGTGATGACGAGCTGGAAGTAGTTGCGGGGCCCGGGCGGCGGCTGGCCGGCGCCGTACCCCGACGAGATGCCCCCGCACAGGACGATCCGGGCCGACTGGGCCAGGTTGGCCAGCGCGGCGTCGAGGATCTCCCCGCCGACGTTGTCGAAGTACACGTCGAGCCCGTCGGGGGCGAGCGATCGGAGCCGGGCGCCGACGTCGTCGGACCGGTAGTCGATGCAGTGGTGGTAGCCGGCCACGTCGGTCACCCAGGCGCACTTGTCGGGACCGCCGGCGGTGCCGATGACGGTGGCGCCCTTGATGCGGGCGATCTGGCCCGCCACCGATCCGGTGGCCCCGGCCGCACCCGACACGAACACCACGTCGCCGTCGGCGGGCCGACCCAGGTCGAGAAGCCCGAAGTAGGCGGTCAGGCCGGTACCGCCCAGCACGCTCAGCATCATCTTGGGGTCCGGCACCGAGGGCGGGACCTTGTTGATGCGCCCGAGGGGAGTGGTGCCGTCGGTGAGCATCCACTCCCTCCATCCGAGCGAGCCCTGCACCCAGTCACCGGGGGCGAAACCGTCCAGGTTCGACGCCTCCACCCGCCCGACCCCGCCGGCCCGCATCGTCTCGCCGATCTGCACCGGCGGGACGTAGGAGCGGACGTCGTTGAGCCAGCCCCGCTGGGCGGGGTCACAGCTCACCCACACCGTGCGGATCAGCATCTCGTCCGGCCCCGGGTCGGGGACGGGCTCGGTCCGCAGCTCGAAGGTGGTGTCGGTGACGGGTCCGTCGGGCCGCTCGGCCAGGACGAGGTGCCGGTTCTGTCGCTCGCTCATGGGCGGTGACCGTAGCCCCGCGGGCCTCATCCGTCCGGGGTGGACATGACCGTCGATGGTTGATCAACCATTGACGAGGAGGTCGGCCTCGTCGGCCGCCTCGACCTCCTCTCGGCTCACCCCGAGGAGGAACAGGACGGCGTCGAGGTAGGGGACCCGCACGGCCGTGTCGGCGGCCTGGTTGACGACCGGCTTGGCGTTGAAGGCGATGCCGAGGCCGGCGGCGGCGAGCATGTCGATGTCGTTGGCGCCGTCACCCACGGCCACCGTCTGCTCGACCAGGATGCCCTCCTGGGCGGCGATGCGCCCGAGCAGCTCCGCCTTGCGCTCCCGGTCGACGATCTCGCCGACGAGCCTCCCGGTGCAGACCCCGTCGACGATCTCGAGCTGGTTGGCGTAGGCGTGGTCGAGGCGCAGCTCGACCCGCAGCGCCTCCGTGAACACGGTGAAACCCCCGCTGACGATGGCCAGCTTGTAGCCGAGGCGACGGAGGGTCCGGACGAACGTGCGGGCGCCGGGGGTGAGCCGCAGCCGGTCCCTGGCCGCCAGCAGCTCCGACTCGGGCAGGCCCGCCAGGAGCCCCACCCGCTCCCGCAGGGCGGCCTCGAAGTCGAGCTCGCCGGCCATGGCCCGGGCCGTGATGTCGCGCACCTGCGCCCCGCAGCCGACGTGATCGGCCAGCAGCTCGATCACCTCGTCCTGGATGAGGGTCGAGTCGACGTCGAGGACGACGAGGCGCTTGGCCCGACGACCCAGGCCGTCGCGCTGGACGGCCACGTCGACGCCCCGCTCGTCGGCCAGGGCCAACAGGTCGTGGCGCATCCCGTCGGGATCGCCCCCGGTGACGACCAGCTCGTAGCTGACCACCGGGTAGCGCGACAGCCGCACGATCCGGTCGATGTTGCCCCCGGCGCCGGCGATGGCCCCGGCCACGGCGCCGAGATCGCCGGGACCCACGTCGGGCGCCATGACCGTGACGACCACGGCGGGGGAACGGACGGTGGCGGCCGCCTCGACGATCTCGAAGTCGACCTCCACCCGGTGCTCCCAGCCGAACAGCAGCAGCTCCTTCAGGACGTCGCGGTCGTCGGGCACCTCGACGGCCAGGGCCAGGGTGAGGCGACGCCTGACCACCACCTGCTCGACGTCCTGCACGGTGGCGCCGGCCCGGTCGAGCAGGGCCATGAGCGAGGCCGTCAGGCCGGGGCGGTCGGGGCCCGAGACGCGCACCAGGACCGTCTGGGGGAGGCTGGCCACGGGCCGAGGGTACCGACGGCGTTACCCCCCGGACCCGCCGACCTGCGACCATCCGGGCAGACGGTGGCGACGAACACGATCGGGGCGACCCCCGCCCCGGCACCGGCCACGACACCGCCAGCACCAGACGGCGGTGTGCACCGACGGAGGAGTACCCCATGAAACGCACGCTGATCGGTCTGACCGCTGTCCTGGTCGCCGCGCTGCTGGCCGCACCGGCCGGGGCGCAGTCGCCAGCCGAGGTCACGCTGGTCCACGGCATCCCCGACCTGACCGCCGACGTGTGGTTCAACGGTGAGCTGACCGTCTCCAACTTCGAGCCCATGGACATCACCGAGCCGATCTCGCTCGCCGCCGGTGACTACGAGGTGGAGATCCGCCCCGCCGGGGCCTCGCCCGAGAGCGACCCGGTCGTCGTCGAGACCGTCACCGTGGCCGACGACATGAACGCATCGATCGTCGCCCACCTCGACCCCGACGGCAACCCCGCCCTCGACGTCTACGCCAACGACACGTCCGACATCGCCCCCGGCAGCACCCGGTTGGTGGCCCGGCACACGGCGGCGGCGCCACCCGTCGACGTGCTGGCCGGCGGCGACGCCGTGGTCACCAACCTGGCCAACCCGGGTGAGTCCGGCGCCGAGGTGCCCGCCGGTGACTACCAGGTGGCGGTGGCCGCCACCGGATCGACCGACCCGCTGATCGGCCCGCTCGACCTGACCCTCGACGCCGGCACCGGCTACTACGTCTACGCCGTCGGCTCGGCCCAGGCGGGCAACCTCGCCGCCCTGGTCCAGACCGTCTCGGGGCTGGCCAGCGCCCCCGCCCAGGTCAACGCCGGCTCGGGCGGGCTGGCCGACGACGGCGCTGCGGCCGGTGTCTGGTGGGCCGCCGCCGCCGCCACCGCCCTGGTGGCCGCCACCGCGGGGGTGGCCCTGCGCCGGAGCCGGTAGGCACCGACGTGCGACGACGGCGGCCGGCACGGAGGGCGCTGCCCCGCCCCGCGCTCGCCGTCGTGCTGGTGGCGGCGCTCGCCGCCACGACCGCCTTCGGGTGGGCGGCGGTGGCGTCGCGACCCGACCGGGTCGACGCCGGCGACCTGACCGCCGTGCTCGGGGCCGACGCCCCCGCCGCTGCGCCGGCCCCTACGGCGGGTCCGCCCACGACGACCCCCGTCGCCACGACCCGGGCACCGGTGACGACCGCGGTCGCCGGGGCGCCGTCGCCCACCGCAGCGGCGCCGCCGACCGTGCCGCCGCCCACTGCGGCGCCGCCCAGCATCCCCCGGCCCGGGACCCGCTCGGCCCGCCCCGAGCACCTTCCCCGTCACACCCCGCTCGTACCGGTGGGTCTGCGCATCGCCGCCCTCGACGTGGCCGCCCCCGTCGACGAGGTGGGTGTCGTGGCGGGCACGGCCGAGCTGGAGATCCCCCACGACGTCGACCGGGTGGGTTGGTACGGCTTCGGCTCCGACCTCGACGACGGCAGCGGCTCGGTCGTGCTGACCGCCCACGTCGATTCGGCCGAGCAGGGTCCCGGCGTCTTCCTCGGGCTGCGGGACCTGCCGATCGGCGCCGGGGTCGATGTCGAGGGAGCCGACGGCTCGGTCCACCGCTACCGGGTGGCGGCGCGGCGCCAGTACGCCAAGACCGAGCTCCCCGCCGACGAGGTGTTCGCCGCCGACGGCCCGCCCCGGCTGGTCCTCGTCACCTGCGGCGGCGAGTTCGACCGGGGGGAGCGGTCCTACGCCGACAACGTGGTCGTCTACGCCGTACCGGTCGACGGCGACGGGGTCGGGCCCGACCCGTCCTGACCGGTCACCCGGGCCACGAAGGCGGCCAGGTCGGCCAGCACCTCGTCGGCGTTGGTCTCGTGCACCAGCTCGTGGCGGGCGCCCTCGTACACGTGGAAGGTTGCGTCGTCGGTCGGCATGGCGGCCACGGCGTCGTGTGACGTCTGCCACGGCACGAACGGGTCGTCGGTGCCGTGGAGGAGGACGACCGGCAGATCGAGGCGGTCCACCTCGGCGGCGTAGCGGTCGAGCGCCTCGACCTCGGCCTCCAGGAGCACACGGTGGTAGCGGCCGTGGTAGACGAGCGGGTCCTCGGCGTAGGCCCGGCAGGCGGCGGGATCGCGGCTCATGCCCGACGGATCGGAGTCGGCGTCGGGCAGCTGGGGGAGGGCGAGCACGTCGCGGGCCCAGGCCCAGTCACCGATCACCGCCCCGAGGAAGGCCGCCCCGGCCAGCCGACCGTGGTGGCGCTGGGCGAAGCGGGCGGTGAGCAGGCCCCCCATGGAGTGACCGACCATGACGACCGGTCGTCCCGGGTGGTCGCCCTCGGCCCGGTCGACGAGGGTGGTGAGGTCGTCGACGACGTGCTCGAAGTCGGCGATGACGGCCCGCTCGCCGTCGGACAGGCCGTGGCCGACATGGTCGGGGGCGTAGACGACGGCGCCATCGGCCGAGAGGCGCCGGGCCACGTGGTCGTAGCGGCGACCGTGCTCGGCGTAGCCGTGGACCACGACGACGACGCGGGTCGCCCGCCCGGCCGGATCCCACCGGTGCACCACGACCCGGCCCTCGGAGCCGGCGAAGGAGAGGGCGTCCACCGGCCCAGTCTGCGTCGAAAGGGCATGCCTCCCGGGCCGGCGCTGTGCCAAGCTCGCGCTACCGAAGAAAGGAGGTGGTCCAGCGCATGAGTTACGACAGGACTTCGGAGGTGGCCGAGCGCTGAGCGGCCGCTCGGGTGGTCGCTCCCGGGCCTGACCGGAACCCCGGTCGGGCCCATCGGTGGCGACGTCAACTCGGACCACCGGGGTGGGCCGTCCTGCGGCAGGTCCCCGCAGCCGTCACCAGACGGAAGGCACGACCCACCTTCGCTCCGTTCCGGCGCCCATCTGGCCCCCTGCCGGGGTCAGGTGGGCGCCGGTTCGCGTCGGGGGCTCAATCCGGGGGATGGCCGGTCGACGGGACCGGCCATGGAAACGGTGCCCCCTCAGGTCGGTCTGGCCGTGCTGGTGGTCGTGGGGGCCACCACGTTCACGCTGCTGTCGATGGTGCGGCGGCGACGCATCCCCGGCCGGCGCCTGCTGGCCGCCGGCGAGCGGGCCCAGCAGCTCGCCGTGCACCGCTGGCAGCTCGACGCCGCCCTGGTGGTGGCGACCAAGCTGCTCGAGCTCGAGGGCCCGATCGACCTCCGCCCCGCCGCCTTCGACCTGGCCCTGCCGGCGGGCGGCGCCCGGACGGCTGCGCCCTCCGCCCCGCCGACGCCGCACCCGTTGGTCCGGTAGCCCCCGTGGCTTGGTCCGGTGAGATCCCGCTGGGTGGCGACCCCGATGCCGGGGAGCCCGACCCGGGCCGGTCCGGCGCCGACCTGCCGGCGTGGGCCGGCTCCGCCCTCCGGCGGGAGCTGCACCGCAGTCGGGCCCGCACCACCGCCCTCCTGCAGACGGCCCCGGTCGCCATCCTCGGCCTCGACTCGGCCCGACGCATCACAGTCGCCAACGAGGCCGCCCTGGAGCTGCTCGACCGCGACGGCGCCGACCTGCTGGGGTTCCCCCTGGTCGAGCTGTTCTCCGGCTCGTTCGTGGACCAGCTCCGTCGCCTCCTCGACTCCGGTGGCGAGCGTCGCGTCCTCACCCGGGGCTCGGAGTGGCGCCTCATGCGACCGAGCGGCGAGACCATCCCGGTCGAGCTGACCCTGGCGCGGGCCCCCATCGACGACGAGGTCGGCTACACCGCCTTCCTGCGCGACATCACCGACCGGGTGGCCGACCGGGAGCGGGTGTCGACGCTGGTGCGGGAGCTGCGGGAGCAGACCCGGCGGGCCGAGCGGGCCAACCGGTCCAAGACCGACTTCCTGTCACGGGTCAGCCACGAGCTCCGGACCCCCCTCAACGCCATCCTCGGGTTCACCGAGCTGATCCAGCTCGAGACGGCCGAGCCCACCACGGCCGACAGCGTCGAGCAGATCCTGACCGCCGGTCGCCAGCTCCTCGCTCTCGTCGAGGATCTCCTCGACATCGGACGCATCGAGGCCGGTCAGCTCCGACTCGACGTGGGGCCGGTGCGGGTCCGGGAGGTGCTGGTCGAGTCGGTCGAGCTGGTCGGCGGCCACGCGGCGCGCACCGGCGTGCGCCTCGACCTGGCCGAGGGCGAGGACCTGGTGGCGCGGGCCGACCGGCGTCGGCTCGTGCAGGTCGTCACGAACCTGCTCACCAACGCCGTCAAGTACGGCGGGCCGGGCGGCTCGGTGACCGTGGCCGCCTCCTCCGGACCGTCCGGCGTGACGGTCACGGTGGCCGACGAGGGCCCCGGCATGACGGGTGAGGATCTGGGTCGGGCCTTCGAGCCCTTCGACCGTCTGGGCGCCGAGGGCACCGACGTGGCCGGTACCGGCCTCGGTCTGGCCGTGTGCCGTCAGCTCACCGAGGCCATGGGCGGCGCCATCGAGCTGCGATCGGAGGCCGGCCGGGGCACGACCGCCGTGGTCACGCTCGGCCGGGCCGACTGACGTCGTGCGTGGTCACGCCCGGCTGGGCTGCTTGACGTAGCGCAGGTAGGGCTTCTCGGCCCGGAAGCCGTCGGGGAAGCGCTCGTTGGCCTCGTCGTCGGACAGGGCGGGCACGACGATGACCTCGTCGCCGTCAGTCCAATCGGCCGGGGTCGCCACCTTGTGGTCGGCGGTGAGCTGGAGCGAGTCGATCACCCGGAGGATCTCCTCGAAGCTGCGCCCCGTCGAGGCCGGGTAGGTGATGGTGAGCTTCACCTTCTTGTCGGGACCGATCACGAACACCGACCGCACCGTCAGGTTCTCCAGCGCGTTCGGGTGGATCATGTCGTACAGCTCGGCCACCTTGCGCTCGGGGTCGGCCAGGAGCGGGAAGTTCAGCGCCGTCCCCTGCGTCTCCTCGATGTCGCGCGACCAGGCCTCGTGATCGGACACGCCGTCGACCGACAGACCGATCACCTTGACGTTGCGCTGGTCGAACTCGGGCTTCAGCGCCGCCACCCGGCCCAGCTCGGTGGTGCACACCGGCGTGAAGTCGGCCGGGTGGGAGAACAGCACCCCCCACCCGTCGCCCAGGTACTGGTGGAAGTTGATCGTGCCCTCGGTCGACTCGGCCGTGAAGTCGGGCGCCTCGTCTCCCAGACGGATCGCCATGTCGTCACGCTCCTGTGCTCGCTGTCCTGGTGTCCGGCGTCAGCATAGGGTCGGTCGGCCGAATGTCGACAAGTTCGGTCGGATTTGGGCCCGGCCGCGGCGACGGCTGGTCCTACGCTCGCGGTCATGCGCGCCCTGGTGGTCCACGCCCATCCGAGCGAGGCCAGCTTCAGCGCCGCCGTGCGCGACGCCGCCGTTCGGGGGTTGGAGGCCGCAGGCCACGAGGTGCGGGTGCGCCGGCTCGGGCCCGAGGGGTTCCGGGCCACCATGACGGCCGACGAGCGGGCCGCCTACCACGGGGTCGAGCCCGTGATCGACCCGGTGGTGGCCGAGCACGTGGACGACGTCCGCTGGGCGGAGCATCTCGTGTTCGTGTACCCGACGTGGTGGTCGGGGCTGCCGGCCCAGCTCAAGGGCTGGTTCGACCGGGTGCTGGTGCCCGGCGTGGCGTTCACGTTCCATCCCGCCACCGGCCGGGTCCGACCCGGGCTCACGCAGGTGCGGCGCCTCACCGGGGTGACCACCCACGGTTCGCCCCGCCTCGACGTGTGGATGCAGGCCGACGGGGGGCGGCGGACGGTGCTGCGCACCCTGCGGCTGTCGTGCCACCCCCTGGCCCGGTCGAACTGGTTGGCCATGTACGGCCTCGACGCATCGACCCCCGAGGAGCGGGCCGCGTTCCTGGAGAGGGTCGAGGGCCGCCTGGCCCGGCCCGGACGCCGTCCGATCGTGCCGGCCCGCCGCTCCCGGTGAGGGTGCTGGTGGTGTTCGCCCATCCCCGGGCGGACTCGTTCGGCGCCGCCGTCCACGCCGCCGCGCTGCGGGGCCTGCGCGCCGGCGGCCACGACGTCGACGCCATCGACCTGTACGCGGAGGGCTTCCGGCCCGAACTGTCGGAGCAAGCCTGGGGGGCCCACCGTGACCCGTTCGACCTGGACCCGGACGTCGTCGACCACGCCCGCCGGCTCCGCTCCGCCCGGGCCGTCGTGCTGGTGCACCCCACGTGGTGGGGCGGCCAGCCCGCCATCCTGAAGGGCTGGTTCGACCGGGTGTGGACCACCGGGGTCGCCTACGACCTGCCCCCCGGAACGGGCTCGGGCCGGCCCCGCCCCCGGCTACGCCACATCCGCCGCCTCGTCGTGGTGACGACCCACGGCAGCCCCCGCTGGATCAACGTCGTGCAGGGGGAGCCGGGACGGCGCCTGGTGGGCCGCACCCTGCGGGCCCTCGTGCACCCGTTGGCCCGGGTCCGCTGGATCGCCCTCTACGGGGTCGACGCCTCCACCGACCTGGAGCGGGCGGCGTTCCTGGAGCGGGTCGAGGCCCGCCTCTCCCGCCGCGGCCTGTAGGCGACGCCGGCCGGAGCTCAGCGGCGAGGGGCCGGAGCAGGTGAGGCGATGCCCACCACCGCCGATTCGGGAGGGCGGTTGCCGAGGCTCCCCAGGAAGTCACGGTCCCCGGCGAAGTTGAAGACGCCACCGTCGGCGCCGACCAGCAGGTAGGCGTCTCCGTAGGCGATGCCCCCGACGACGGCTGCGTTGAGCGGCGCCATGGACAGGCCCGGTATCGATCCGGAGAAGTCGGCGGCGAAGCTGAACACCCCGCCGTCGGCACCGATCAGCCAGTATCCGTCCCCGTCGGGATCGGGGGCGATGCCGACGATGGGAGCGTTCAGCGCCAGATCGCCGAGCGATCCGTGGAACTTCGCCTCGCCGAGGGCGAACACGCCGCCGTCGGCGGCGACCAGGTAGGCGCCCCGGCCGTCCGGCGTCAGCGTCGAGTCGATCACCGGCGCGGTGAGGATCTCACCCATCGCCGGCCCGTCGTCACCCGGGGCGGGGAGGTCGAGCAGGTCGTCGAGGTCGGAGGCGGAGCCGAACGGCAGGGCTCGACCGCGGCTGGTGAAGATGGAATACCCCTCGCCGTCGGGCATGGCCGACAGCGAGATGACCCGCTCGTCGGGGAGGAACGCCGAGGTGTCGGCACTGCCGTGGGCCTCGACGGCTCCGAGGCTGATGACCACGCCGTCGGATCGCAGGATCCATGCGCCGGCGTCGTCGAGATCGGTGCCCGACGCGGTCTGCACGGCGACGACGTCGGTGCCGGACGGCAGGGGAACGGTCACCCGCCTCGCTCCCGGACCAGAACCCAGCTCGTCAGGCAGGCCCCCGCCGAGGAAGCGCTCGGCGTCGGCGCCGAAGGCGTGGACGGACCCGCCCCCGGTGGCCACTGCGTACACGAGCGCAGACCGCACCTCCGGGTCGGTGCCGTCGGGATCGGTGAGATCCGGGTCACCGTCGTCGTCGGTGTCGGGGTCGTCGGGGTCGGTGCCGTCGGTCTTCTCGTCGCCGTCGGGTACGCCGTCGTCGTCGGAGTCGGGGTCGTTGGGGTCGGTGCCGTCGGTCTTCTCGTCGCCGTCGGTGACGCCGTCGTCGTCGCTGTCCGGGTCGTTGGGGTCGGTGCCGTCGGTCTTCTCGTCGCCGTCAGGTACGCCGTCGTCGTCGGAGTCGGCATCGTTGGGGTCGGTGCCGTCGGTCAGCTCGACGTGGTCGGGTACGCCGTCGTCGTCGGTGTCGGTGAAGTCGGCCGGGTCGTCGGGGTCGGTGCCGTCGGTCTTCTCGACCCCGTCGGGTACGCCGTCACCGTCCGAGTCACCGCTGAGCGGGTTCGATCCGCGCCGCCCCTCCTCGTAGTCGCTCAGCCCGTCGTCGTCGGTGTCGGCGAAGTCGGTCGGATCGTCAGGGTCGGTGCCGTCGGCCTGCTCGACGTCGTCCGGGACCCCGTTGTCGTCGGCGGAGTACGGTTCGAGCCCGGTGCGGCCCGAGCCCGGTGCGGCCCGAGCCCGATGCGGTCGCCTCAGTGCGGAGCCACGAGACTGCCCGGGGCGCCCACGGTCAGCTGGTAGCGCTCCCCGGTGTCGGCGTCGATCCCCCGCAGCACGCCGTCGTCCATCCAGAGGAGCCATCCGTCCGGACCCCACACCATGCCGGTCGGAACGCGGGCGGAGTCATCGATCGGCCCCTCCGGCGTGCGTAGGGCAGGCGCCTCGACCACGTCGGTGGTCCGCAGGTCGACCAGGATCGACGTCGGGTTCGGGCCGGACAAGGGGACGAGCGCCCGGTCCCGGACGGGGTCGACCAGCACGGTGCCCCACCCGAGGGGGCCGTCGGCCGAGGCGATCCCGAGCGGGAGCGGCGCGGCGGCATCGGCGGCGACGAGGACGAGCTGGCACCGCAGCCGGTCGTCGCAGGTGTGGGCGAGCACGGCGGTGCTGCCGACGGCGAGCACCGTGCCGTCGGTGACCCGGCGGAGCCCGTCGTCGGTCGACCGGAACGCTCCGGCGGCGCCGGCCACCGTCACGACCGGGCCGTCCGCCCCGGCTCCCACCAACCGGACCACGCCGGGCAGGACCCGGTCGGCGACCGGCGCACCGTCGGCGTCGAAGCGCCGCAGCAGGGTCGACGACCCGTCGTCGGCCGCCGTCCACCAGCCGTCGGCCGCCGGGGCGACGCCGCGGTCGGCCCGTCCCAGGAGACGGCTGGCGCCCCCCGTGACGAGGGCGGCCACGCCCGACGGATCCACCAGCACCGTGCCACGCCGGCCGACAACGGCCCGGGCCGTGGTCGACTCGAGCGGCCAGGCGACCGGCTCCGGCGAGGACCCGAGGCCGACCCGCGTCCCGGGGGCGTCACCCACCAGGAGCGACAGGCCCGTCAGGCCCTCGGGCACGGGCCCGGTCACGGTGATGTCGGGTTGCACCCCGCTGCGGGCCGAGCTGGCCGTCGCTGCCGGTGGAGGCCGCGGGGGCGGGGCGGTGGTGGTGGTCGGATCGGCCCGGTCGCCGCTTTCGCCCCCGCCCAGCACGGCCACGGCCGCCACCACCGCCACCAGCACGGTCGCAGCGATCGCCAGGTACCGGGGGCGGTGCTCGACGGCCCGCCCGGCGCCGGCGTCCTCAGCCGAGGCCACGGACCCGGGCCGCGCACCCGCCGTCGGTCACCGACGAGGGGCCGGTCGCACCACCTGGCCCGGGCGCCGCGCCTGGGCATCGTCGTCGGTGACGCCGTCGCGTCGGACCACCTCGCCGTTGACGAGGAGGTGGCGCATCCCGGCCGGCTCGTCAGCGGTCAACCGCTCGGCCCCGGCGGGGAAGTCGGCCACCCGGCGCAGGGGCCCGGGGTCGACGGTGTCGGGGTCGAAGACCACCACGTCGGCCCAGGCGCCGGGTCGGAGCACCCCCCGGTCGGCGAAGCCGAACAGCTCGGCCTGCACCTGGGTGAGCTTGTGGACGGCGTCCTCCAGCGTGAGCGTGCCCCGCTCTCGCACCCAGTTGCCCAGCAGGTCGGTGGGCAGCGAGGCGTCGCAGAGCTGGCCGACGTGGGCCCCGGCGTCGGAGAGGCCGATCGTGCAGTGCTCGGCCCGGAGGAGCACGTCGATGCCGTCGGGATCGCCGTTGGCGAGCACCGCCCGCACCCGCAGGGCGAGGTCGGGCTCGTCGACGGTCGTGTCGAGCAGCACGTCGAGCGGGTCGGTGCCGGCCCCTGCGGCCAGCTCGGCCAGGGTGCGTCCGACGCGCTCGGGATGCGCCTCGGACATCATCACGTCGAACGTGTCCCACTCGGGACGGATGCCCTGCCCGGCGTCCCAGGCGGCCCGCACCCGCTGGCGCCAGGCCGGGTCGGCGTACGCCTCCCGTCGACCCTCCGGTCCGACCGGCATCAGCTCGGCGAACACCGGGTTCGTGTTGAGCGTGAACGGCTCGGTCATCACCATCGAGAACGACAGCGGCCGGCACGACACCTGCGGCCACACGTCGGCGCCGGCGGCGAGTCCGTCGCGGTGGATGGCGAGCGCCTTCAGGTGCGACCCGTTGGGCTGGGTCAGGAAGGCCGTGTACGTGACCGGGGCACCCATCTCGGGCTGCATGGCGTAGACGTCGCGCAGGCCCAGTCCCTGCCCGCCGTTGACGCCGACGACCCCCCGGCCCGAGCGGCCGACGGCGGCGAACAGGGCCCGCAGCTCGTCCCGGTCGGCGAGGCGGCTCGGGATCGGGCGGCCGTCGGCACCGAGGTGGGTGACGGCGAAGCTGGTGGCGAAACCCGCCGCCCCGGCGTCCATGGCCTCGGCCACCAGCGCGGCCATGCGGTCGATCTCGTCGACGGTGGCCGCCCGGTCCGATGCCTCGGGTCCCATGGCGTAGAGCCGCAGCGGTGTGTGGCCCACGTAGGCCGAGAAGTTGAGGACCGTCCCCCGGCGCTCGACCGAGGCCAGGTACTCCGGGAACGACTCGAAGTCCCACGGGATGCCGGCCATCAGCGAGGCCGGATCCATGTCCTCGACCTTCTGGAGCGTGTCGGCCATGGTCTGGCGGTCACCGGGCCGGGTCGGCGCGATGGAGAACCCGCAGTTGCCGGCCACGACGGTCGTGACGCCGTGGAAGCAGGAGGGGGTGAGCGCCGGGTCCCAGAAGACCTGGGCGTCGTAGTGGGTGTGGATGTCGACGAACCCGGGGGCCACGACGTGACCCGAGGCGTCGAGCTCGACCTCCCCGCGGAGGCCCTCGCCGATCTCGACGATCCTCCCGTCCCGGACGGCCACGTCGGCCCGACGGCCGGGGCTCCCCGTGCCGTCGACCACCGTGCCCCCTCGGATGACCGTCGTCGAGCTCATGATCCCCTCCTCGTCGCCTGGCGTGACGCCAGGACCCGGAACGCCTCAGCGGTTGCGGCCGTGCTCCTCGTGACTCGTCACCCAGTCGCCGTGGATGATGGCGGCGCTGAGCGACGTCTCCCCGGCCAGCACCACCGCTGCGCAGATCTCGGCGAACTTGTCGACGTTGCCGGCCCCGTAGCAGCCGAGCATCTCCAGTCCCTCCCGCTGGGTGGCGAGGCCCGTGCCGCCGCCGTAGGTGGCGACGATGAGCGACGGCAGCGTGACCGACCAGTAGTAGTCGCCGTCGTCGAGCAGCTGGGTGTAGGCGATGGCCGAGTGGGACTCGGCCACGTTGGCGACGTCCTGGCCGGTGGCGATGAACATGGCCGTCAGACCGTTGGCGGCGTGGGCGGCGTTGCTGGCCGACTGCGACATGAACGATCCGGCGTTGCCGACCTGGCGCCACCAGAACAGCGCCTCGGCCGTGACGCCCATGAGGTCGTGCAGGACGTCGGCCCGGAGCGTCGCCTCGGCCACCACCCGCTTGCCCCGGGTGAGCAGCGTGTTGATGCCGGAGTACTTCTTGTCGGTGTCGATGCTGCCCGAGAGGATGTAGCGGGGGTGCGCCGGGTGGGTGGACCGGATCCACTCGCAGGCGGCGTGGGTGGCCTTGCCCGTCATGTTCTGCCCGGCGGCGTCGCCGGTCGAGTAGTTGAAGCGCAGGTAGCGCAGCGGCCCCACGGCGTGCTGGGTGATGCTGAGGAGCTTGCCGGAGCTGGTGGTCGTCTCGGCCGCCGCCTTGATGTCGTCGAACCGGTCCCGCACCCAGTCGCCGAAGTCCCGGGCCTGCAGCGCGTCGTCGAGGACGAAGGCGGGCGCCCGCTGCATGTGGTCCTCGACCACGGTGGTCGTTACGCCGCCGCTCTCGGACAGCAACCGCATGCCCCGGTTGTAGCTGGCCACCAGGGTCCCCTCGGTGGTGGCCAGGGGCACGTAGAAGTCGCCCCGGGCGTGCTCGCCGGTGATGCGGAGGGGCCCGGCGATGCCGACGGGAACCTGGGCCACGCCGGCGAACATCTCCACGTTCCCCCGCATCGTGGCGGGGTCGAACGAGTACCGGCCCATGTGGTCGAGCCGCGCGCCGGTCTGCTCCCGGACGAAGTCCCGGCGGGTCGTCGCCATGTCGGCGGTGAAGTCGTCGTCGCGGTCACGGGGCACCTTGACCCGCTCGGCGACCTCGTCGGTCACATCGGTCATGGCAACGTCCCCTCGCTCGGGCGGCGGCAGTGACGGTAGCGACATCTGCGTTCTGGCGCCCATCTGGCGCCTCGCGGGGCCGGATGGGCGCCAGAACGCGGCGGGGGCCGTTGCGCTCAGCCGAAGGCGCCGGCCCGGGCGGCGCGGTCGAGGACGGCGTCGACGTCGATCACCCGGGGACCATCCGGCACCACCCGGGCCACGACCCGGCGGTGGATCCGACGCTGCCGTTCCCCGTCGCAGGCCAGCACCCCGTCGACGTCGATGCCGACCTCCACCCCCGCCTCGACGATCTCGACGCCGTGCACGCCGATCGTGTCGTAGCGGCCCGGCGCCACCGGCACCCGAACCCGGCGGGGGGCGTCGGCGGCCGGGCCGAGGCGGACGACCACGCCTCCACCGGCGTCGGTCCCGCCCGGGGCCAGCAGGCCGGCGACGGCCCCGAACCCGACCGAGGCGGGCCGGGCCCGGGCCGTGACGACCAGCCGGAGGTCGTCCGGGTCGGGCAGGTCGCGCCAGCCCACCAGGTGCTCGGCCGTGACCACGGCGTCCACCAGGGCCAGGTCGTCGTCGGCGTCGTCGACCCGCAGCCGCACGACCGGCGGCCGCACCGAGACCTCGTCGACGGGGACGGCCCCCGTGGCCACCAGCCCGGCGGCGGCGCCGACCACGGTCGCCTCCCGCATCTCGGGGAAGCTGTTGTTGGTCCCCGTCGACAGGGTGAGCAGCGGGGCGTCCGGCCAGGCCAGCGCCACGTCACGGCAGGTGCCGTCGCCGCCCAGCGCCACGACGGCGCCGACACCGTCTCGCCGCATGGCCGCCACGGCGGCGGCGGTGTCGGTCCTGCCGCCCCGCACGGTCACGTCGGCGAACACGATCTCGGCGCCGACCCGGTGGGCCACCTCCTCGGCCGCCCGCTCGCTGACCCGGAAGGGTGACGGGAGCAGCACGACCCGCTCCACCCCCACCTCGGCTGCGGCCAGCACGACGCGCGCCACCGACGCCCGCTTGTGGTCCATGGGCGTGACCGCCGCCTTGGCCGTCAACCGGCGGACGTCCTTGCCGGCGAGGGGGTTGGCCACGATCCCCACCGTGGAGGGAGCGCTCAGGGGCTGACCTCGCCGGGGGTGGCGACACCCTCGGCCACCACGCCGGCGGCGAGGAACCGGTCGACGTCGTCGTCGCTGTAGCCGAGGTCGGCCATCACCTCGCGGGTGTGCTCGCCGACGTGGGGGCCGCGGCGTCGGGGGCCCACCTCCGCGGTCCGGAACCGCATGGGTACGGCCACGGTGCGGAACGGGCCGACGTCCTCGTGGTCGATCTCGGCCCACAGCCCGGCCGCCGCCGCCTGCGGATCGTCGACCAGCTCGGCGATGGACTGCACGGGCCCCCAGATCAGCCCGGCCTCGTCGAAGCGCTCGCCCCACTCGTCGCGGCTGTGGACCGACAGCGCCTCGTCGATGCCGTCGACCAGCTCGGCCATGTGCGTGAACCGGTCCCGCAGGGTGGCGTAGCGCGGATCGTCGATCCACTCCTTGCGGTCGATGGTGGCGCAGAACTTCGGCCACCAGTGGAGCTCGGGCATGTTGAGGACGACCCAGCGGCCGTCGCCGCACGGGTAGCGGTTCGAGAGCGGCGTGATCAGCTCGTGGCGGGCGCGGACGGTGGGCTGGCGCCCGTCGATCAGCGGGGAGGCCAGGTCGGTGGCCAGGGTCCACGCCGCGGTGTGGAACAGGCTGACCTCGGTGACCTGTCCCTCACCGGTGGTGTCGACGAGGCGCAGCGCGGCGAGCACGGCGGCCACGAGGGCGAGGCCGGTGGTGTTGTCGCCCTGGGCCGGGCGGGGGTGCGGCGGGGGCCCGTCGCCCTCCTGCAGCCCGTGCGACAGGCCGCTGCGCCCGAAGAAGGCGGTCACGTCGTAACCCGGCCGCCACGCCTCGGGGCCCTCGGTGCCGTAGCCGGTGAGGGTGGCGTGCACGAGGCGGGGCTGGCGGGCGAGCAGGGTGTCGGCGTCGAGGCCGTAGCGCTCCTGGCGGTGGGGGAGCATGTTGCAGACGAACACGTCGGCGCCGTCGACCAACCGTCGCACCAGCTCGGCCCCCTCGTCGGTGTCGACGGCCACCACGACGGATCGCTTGCCCCGGTTGTTGACGTGGAAGGCCTCGTCGACCGACGTCCAGCCCTCCTTGCGGGGGGGCCTCACCATGCCCCGGATGCGATCACCGCCGGGGGGCTCGATCTTCACCACGTCGGCGCCGAGGTCGGCCAGGACGGCGGCGGCCGAGGGCGCCGCCATCCACGTGGCCAACTCCACGACCCGGATCCCGTCCAGTGGTGCTGCCACGGTGCCATCCCCTCGTCTCGGCTCGCCCGCAGCATGGCACGCCGCCCGCTCCGGCCCACCCCCGGAGCGAGCCCCTAGAGTGGGTTACCGACCGGCCGGTCAGCGGTGGCCGTCGGGGGACGACGACGGACGAGGAGCACAAGGCATGACCGCTCGCGACGACTGGCACGAGGAGTACCGCTCCGCTCGCCTGCGTGACGCCGACTTCACCACGATGTCGGGCCTCCCGCTCGAGCCCGTCTACGGACCCGACGACGGTGAGTTCCCGGGGCAGTATCCCTATACCCGGGGGCCCTACGCCTCCATGTACCGGTCGAAGCCGTGGACCATGCGGATGTTCGCCGGCTTCGGCACGGCCCTCGACACCAACCAGCGGTTCAAGGAGATCCTCGAGTCGGGCGGCACCGGCCTGTCGACGGCGTTCGACATGCCGACGCTCATGGGCATCGACTCCGACGACGTCATGTCGCTCGGCGAGGTCGGCCGTTGCGGGGTGGCCGTCGACACCATCGAGGACATGGCCGACCTGTTCGCCGACATCGACCTCGAGGCCATCACCACCTCGATGACGATCAACGCCCCCGCGGCGGCCATCTTCGCCATGTTCATCGCCAACGCCGAGGAGCAGGGCGCCGAGCGGGCCCGGTTGGGCGGAACCCTCCAGAACGACATCCTGAAGGAGTACCAGGCCCAGAAGGAGTGGATCTTCCCGCCCCGGCCGTCGATGCGGCTGGTGGCCGACTCGATCGAGTTCTGCACCCACGAGATGCCCCGCTGGCACCCGGTGTCGATCTCGGGCTACCACATCCGCGAGGCGGGCTCGACGGCGGCCCAGGAGCTGGCGTTCACGCTGGGCAACGGGTTCGCCTACGTCGAGGCGGCCCGCGACCGGGGGCTGTCGGTCGACTCCTTCGCCCCCCGGCTGAGCTTCTTCTTCAACGCCCACATCGACTTCTTCGAGGAGATAGCCAAGTACCGGGCCGCCCGGCGCATCTGGGCCCGCTGGATGAAGGAGCGCTACGGCGCCACCAGCGAGCGGGCCATGACCATGCGGTTCCACACCCAGACCGCCGGCGTGTCGCTCACGGCCCAGCAGCCCGAGATCAACATCGCCCGCACCGCAATCGAGGCGCTGGCCGGGGTCCTCGGCGGCACGCAGAGCCTGCACACCAACTCCATGGACGAGGCCATGGCGCTGCCCACCGACAAGGCGGCCCGCATCGCGCTGCGGACCCAGCAGATCATCGCCGAGGAGACCGGCGTGGTCCACGTGGCCGATCCGCTGGGCGGGTCGTACTTCGTCGAGGAGCTGACCGACGAGATGGAGCGCCGGGCCGAAGAGATCTTCGCCCACGTCGACGAGGTCGGCGAGGGGTCGATGCTGGAGGGCGACCTGCGCCTCACCGAGGACGGCTGGTACCAGCGCGAGATCGCCGACGCCGCCTACGACCTGGAGAAGCGCATCAACGCCGGCCGCCGCATCGTGGTGGGCGTCAACGCCTACACGGCCGGCAACGACACAGACCGCATCGACCTGCTGCGGATCAGCAACGAGGACGAGCAGACCCAGATCAAGCGGCTGGGCGCCGTGCGCGCCGACCGCGACAGCGACGCGCTCGAACGGACCCTCGCCGACCTGCGCCGGGCGGCCGAGGACCCCACCCACAACCTCATGCAACCCCTCATCGACGCCGCCAAGGCCCGGGCCACCCTGGGCGAGATCGGTTCGACCCTGGCCGACGTGTTCGGCCGCTACGTCGAGCAGCCGTCGATCTGACGCCCTGACCGCACGGGCGGGGGCAGGAACGGCGCGGGCTCCGTTCCCACCCCGGCCCAACCCCCATCATCGTCGCCTCCGGGGTCCACCTGGAGTCACCGGTGTCCCCCGTTCAGGGGTGCTGGTCGAGGAACCCACCGCCGACAGCCTCGGCTCGGTCGAGGGCCACCAGCGAGGGGAACAGCTCGACGGTGCCCGGTCCGAAGCGGTGGTCCAGCTCTGCGGCCAGCTCCGGAGCCGGGAACGTCGTGCCCAGCTCCCACCGGCCCGAACGGTTGTCGCGGGACCCGCCCCAGTCACCGTCCAGCCACTCGTCCACCACGGCCAGGGGATCGCCGTCGACCGGGTCGACGCCCGGCACCGGTCCGACCACGCAGACCCGTCCCGGCCAGCGCTCGGCCAGCTCGTCGGCGGTCCGCTGCGGCTCCGACGACCGGACCACCACCACCCACTCGTGGTGGGCGTCGGCCCGTCGGAACCACTCGTCCCGCGCGGTCGGGTCGTCGGCGGGGGGGAAGTCACCCAGGGGCTCGGGGAGCGCCTGCCACGAGGCCAGGACCGGCCCAGCACCGTCGCCTCCCAACCACCGGAAGGCGGCGGACCGCTGCTCCTCGGCGACGACGGCCGGGTCGACGTCGACCCAGCCGTCGGCCGGCCGACAGGGCAGATCGGGCGCAGCCTCGTACCCGAGGAGGGTCGTGACGTCGACGGGTCGGGCCGGGCCCAGCCAGCGGAGCGCGTCGCCGACCGGCTCGACCACCATCCAGACGGACTCACTCTCGGTGTACCAGCCGAGCTCGGTGTCGTGGACGGGCTCGACATCGGCCCGCTCGACGTCGAGCAGGGCCATGCCGTCGCAGCTGGGCGGGGCGCTGTCGCCCCAGGTCCAGCAGGCCCGGATGCCCGTACCGGTGTCGAGGACGAGCGGCGCGGTCACGTAGCGGTCGGCCCGCTCGAAGTTCTCGAGGTCACGCAGGGGTGGCGCCTCGACGACCATCACCCGGGTCCCCTCCGCCGGCCCGCCCGCCGACACCGCCGTCACCGCTGCGGTCGTCACGGCCGCCTCGTCGACGGTGGTCACCGCCGCCTCGGCCGCCGGGCCGTCGTCGGTCGTCACCGATGTCGTGGCGGCCGGGCCGTCGCCGCAGCCGGCCAGTGTCACCAGCAGCGCCGCTGCGGCGAGCAGGGCCACGCCGGCTCGTCGCCGGGCCGGGGCGGAGGTGGGCATGGTCGACCGTACCGAGCGACGGCCGTGCGCGCCGGTCAGGGGCCGACGTAGAGAGCCCGGGGTCGGAGGTCCGACGGCGACTCGTACTCCTCCCGGGCGTGGGCCAGCCAGCCGGCCGTGCGGGCCACGGCGAACACCCCCTCGCCCGCGGCCGGGCGCATGCGGAAGCGCCGCACCATGACCCCGAGGGCGAAGTCGATGTTGGGGGCGGGCAGCCGGCGGGCGCCGGCCCGGGCGAGGATCGCCTCGGCGTCGTGTTGCACGTCGTCGGGGCCGAGGGCCCGGAGCCGGTCGAGCAGCTCGGCGGCGCGGGGATCACCGCCCTCGTGCACGGGGTGACCGAACCCGGGCAGGCGGTCGTGCTGGCGGAGCCAGTCGCCGAGGGCACGGTCGACGCCGACGCGCCCGGCGTCGGCGAGCAACTCCTCGACGTCGACCGACGCCGCACCGTGGCGGGTGCCGGCCATCGGACCGAGGCCGGCGCCCACCACCGAGGTCGGATCGGCGCCGAACGAGGCGGCGATGCGGGCGGCGAACGTCGAGCCGGCCCGCTCGTGGTCGGCCAGGAGCACGAGGGCGGCGTCGAGCACGGTGATCTCGTCGGCGTAGGCCCGCCGGGTCGTGAGGGCGCTCCAGAGCCGCCTGGCCACCGGGGCGCCGTCGGGGGCGGCGTCGCCCAGGACGGGGAGCGCGTCGACCATGAGCGCCACCAACTCCTCGGCCGCCTGGGGGACGGCCGAGGCCCGGGCGTCGAGGCGGAGCGGATCCCCGGCCGCCACCGCCGCCGCCACCCGGAGCTGCTCGATGGGCCAGGCCCCCTCGGGCAGAACGCCCACCGCCCGCCTGGCCCGCTCCAGCAGATCGGCCCGGGTCGGGGCCGGCTCCCGCTCGTCCCACTGGCCCGTCCACAGCCACCACGCCACCGTCTCGTAGCGGTGGTCGCGGCTGAGCGTGACGGCGTCGCGCCCCCGGTACCGGACGACGCCGTCGCGTAGGTCGGTGACCCGGGTCTCGATCCGAAGGCCGGGTCCGCTCGGCGTGAAGCGCCCCCGACGGGCCACGGCCTCCACGTCGGCGGGGTCGAAGAAGCTGCCCCGGCGGCCCTCGACCGTCCGGGGGTGGAGCACGTCACGGCTGACGTAGGCGTAGACGGTGGTGACCTTCACCCCCAACCGCTCGGCCACCTCGGCCGTGGAGAGCAGACGTCGTCCCCGGTCGTCCGCGACAGGTGCATCCATACGTTGACGATAGATCAAGATTGATCAATGTATTTATGTCGATCAAGATGAGCCCATGACAACGGCCACCGCAGACGTCCACCCCGGTCTCGACGACGTCGTGGTGGCCGAGACCGGCGTGGGGGACGTGCTGGGCGGGGCCGGTCGATACCACTGCCGCGGCCACGACGCTGCCGACCTGGCCCGCACCCGGAGCCTGGAGGAGGCGTGGTTCCTCCTCCACCACGGTCGCCTGCCCGATGACGCCGAGCGGGCCGGCCTGACGCAGCGGGCCGGCCGCGGTCGGGTGCTGCCCGCCGGCATCGGTGGGGCCCTGGCCGCGGTGGCCGGGAGTGGACCCGACCTGACGACCGACCTCCGCACTGCGCTCTCCCTCACCGGCGGGGTGCTGGGGCTGGGGCCGTGGACGGGGGACCCCGCCGGCGTGGCCCCCGCCGTCGAGCGGCTGGTGGCCGTGACCCCGACGCTGGTGGCCCACCTGGCCGCGCTCCGGGCCGGTCGCGACGTCGTCGACCCCGACCCCGACGCCCCGATGGCGGCCGACTACCTGCGGATGCTCACCGGCTCGGCGCCGGAGGCCGACGTGCGGGCGGTGGAGGCGTACCTCGTGTCGACGGCTGACCACGGGCTCAACGCCTCGACGTTCACGGCCCGGGTCGTCACGTCCACCGGCGCGGACCCGGGGGCGGCGGTGGTGGCGGCACTGGGGGCGCTGTCGGGGCCGCTCCACGGCTCGGCCCCGGCGCTGGTGCTCGACATGCTCGACGAGGTCGACGACCCCGAGCGGGCCGGCCCCTGGGTGGAGGCCGCCCTCGACGCCGGCCGGCGGCTCATGGGCTTCGGACACCGGGTGTACCGCACCGAGGACCCCCGGGCCGTCCTGCTGCGGGAGGTGGCCACGGCGCAGGACGGCCCCCGGCTGACGCTGGCCGCCGAGGTCGAGCGGGTGGCCCTGGCCGCCCTGGCCGAGCGGTACCCCGGCCGACCGCTGCGGACCAACGTGGAGTTCTGGGCCGCCGTCGTGCTCGACGGTGCCGGCCTCGTCAGGGAGCAGTTCACCCCCACGTTCGCGGTCAGCAGGATGATCGGATGGACCGCCCACATCCTGGAGCAGGTGGCGCGCAACCGTCTCATCCGCCCTGCCAGCCGGTACGTGCCGAGCCCCTGACTCGTAGCCTCGACCGGTGATCCTGCTCGACGTCGACGGGGTGGCCGCCAGCCGACCCGAGCGGGACCTGTTCCGAGACGTGTCGCTGACGGTGTCGGACGGTGACCGGATCGGCGTGGTGGGCATCAACGGCACCGGCAAGTCCACGCTCCTACGGGTGATGGCCGGGTTCTCGTCGCCCGAGGACGGGGAAGTGCGGCGGGGCCGCGACGTCCGGGTGGCCGTGCTCGACCAGGAGGCCGAGCTGCCCGACACGAGCGTGCTCGACGCCGTCGGATCGGGGTGGCGGGTCGAGGCGGTGCTCGACCGTCTGGGTATGACCCCGCTCCTCGCCCGGGCGGTGAGCACGCTCTCGGGCGGTCAGCGGCGCCGGGTGGCGCTGGCCCGTGCCCTCGTGGCCGAGGCCGACCTCCTCCTCCTCGACGAGCCGACCAACCACCTCGACCTCGGTGCCGTCGACTGGCTGGCCACCGAGCTCGACCGCTTCCGGGGCGGACTGGTGATCGTGACCCACGACCGGTGGCTGCTCGACCGGCTCACGACCCGGGTGGTGGAGCTCGACCGGGGCCGGGCCCACCTCCACGACGGCGGCTACGCCAGCTGGCTGGCCGACCGGGTCGACCGGGAGGAGCAGGCGGCCCGGGCCGAGTCGGCCCGGCGCACCCTCGCCCGCCAGGAGCTGGCCTGGCTCCGGCGGGGGGCCCGGGCCCGTCGGCGCAAGCCCCGGTCCCGTCTGGCCTCGGCCCACGCCGTGCTGGGGGGCGGCCCCGAGGCGGCGGCCCGCGACGGTGACCTCGACCTGGCCGCCTTCGGCACCCCCCGGCTGGGTCGGACCGTCGTCGAGCTGCACGGCGCCGGCTTCGTCCACACCGACGGCACCGAGGTGCTGCACGGCGTCGACCTCGACCTGGCCCCCCGGGACCGGCTCGGGGTGGTGGGGGCCAACGGGAGCGGCAAGTCCACCCTCCTCGGCCTGCTGTCGGGGCGGCTGACGCCGACCGGGGGGGAGGTGGTGCGGGGCACGACCGTCCAGGTGGCCGAGCTGGACCAGCGGGGCGTGGAGCTCGACCCCGATCAGCGGGTGCGCGACGCCGTGGCCGGGGGTGCCCGGCGGGCGGATCACCGCGACACCGACCTCCTGGACCGCTTCTGGTACGACGCCGACGCCCGGGCCGCACCCGTCGGCACGCTGTCGGGCGGGGAGCGCCGGCGGCTGCAGCTGCTGCTGGTGCTCGCCCGGCGGCCCAACGTGCTCCTCCTCGACGAGCCCACCAACGACCTCGACCTCGACACCCTCCGGGCGCTCGAGGACCACCTCGAGGCGTTCGCCGGGACGGTCGTGGTCGTCAGCCACGACCGCACCCTCCTGGAGCGGACCTGCGAGCGGTTCGTGCTGGTCGAGGGGGCGTCGGTACGGCCCGTCGCGTCCCTCGACGAGGCCCTGGCCGGATCGGCGCGTTCCCCGGCCGAGGCACCGGGCCGCAACGGCGGCGGGGGAGGTCGCCCCGGGCGGTCGGGCGGGTCGGCCCGCCGCCGCCGGGCCCCGTCGCACCTGGCCAAGCTGCTGCGCTCGGCCGAGGCGGAGGTCGAGCGGTTGACGGCGCGGCGCGACGACCTGGTCCGCGAGCTGGGCGAGGCCGGGGTGGGTCATGCCGATCGGGAGGCGACCGCCGTCGAGTTGGCCCGGGTCGAGGCCGAGCTGGCCGCGGCCGAGGAGCGCTGGCTGGCGCTGGCCGAGGAGGCCGAGGGCGGCCGGTGACCGCACCGCCTCGGTAGGATCGCCGGTCGTGGAACGGCGATCGCAGCGGAGCCGGGGGGGCCCGTCGGCGGGAACGACGCGGGCCGAGACGTTCCGCCACCGCCAGCCGGTCGCCTACTGGATCACCATCGCCATCGCCGCCCTGCTGCTGCTGGCCCCGCTGGCCTCCGCGCTGGTCATCATCTTCGGTTGACGGCCGCGTCGGCCGGGGGCGCCCACCGTTCCGCCGGGGTGGTCGAGGCCGGCTTCGCCGAGCTGAGCGTCCGCCGGTGGCACGACATCGTCCGTCTCCGGGTCGACGTGTTCGTGGTCGAGCAGGCCTGCGCCTACCCGGAGCTCGACGGACGTGACGTCGAGGCCGGGTCCCGCCACTGCTGGATCGACGACGCCGCCGGCCTGGCCGCCTACCTACGGGTGCTCGTCGACCCCGACGCCACCCGCATCGGGCGCATCGTCACCCGGCCCGACGCCCGCCGGCGGGGTCTGGCCGGCCGGCTCCTCGACCACGTGCTCGCCACCCGCCCCGGCCCCTTCGCCATGGCCGCCCAGGCCCACCTCGTCGACTGGTACGCCCGCCGGGGCTTCACCCCCGTCAGCGCCCCCTACGACGAGGACGGCATCCCCCACGTCGACCTGGCCCGCCCGGTCCGGACGCGGGCCGGGAGACCGAACTGACACAAGCACGCGTTGCCATAGCAGCGCGTGCTTGTGTCAGGTCGCCGGGAGACGCCCCGCCCGCTGCTCAGCGTGGGAGGAGGGCCACGGCGCGCTCACCGGGGACGAGGGTGGCGTCGCCGACGTGGCGGGCGTCGCCGAACGCCACGACCCGGCCGTCGGCCCGCAGGAGCCGGTAGCCGCTGCCGTCCACGTCGACGAGGGCGTCACTGACCGGGCCGGCGCCCACGTCGCCACCGGTCGACCCCCGGAACGGGGCCGACCCGTACGCGAAGACCCCGCCGTCGGCGGCGATCAGCCAGTACCCGTCGCCCGCCTGCGTGGCCGCCATGCCCACCACCGGTGACACGAGGGTCAGGTTGCCGGCCGAGCCGAAGAAGGCGGCGCTACCGAAGGCGAACACTCCGCCGTCGGCGGCCACCAGCCAGTAGCCCTCCCCGTCGGGGGTGGGCGCCATCCCCACGATGGGCGAGTTGAGGCGCATGCCGCCCGTCGATCCCCGGAAGGCGGCGTCGCCGTAGGTGAACACGCCGCCGTCGGCGGCCACCAGCCAGTACCCCCGGCCCGAGGTCGTGGCGGCCACGCCCACGATGGGCTGGTTGAGGGAGAGCCCGGACGGGTCGCCGAGGTGGGCGGCGCTCCCGCTGACGGCCACCTCGCCCACCGCCGTCACGAGCAGGTGCCCGTCACCGCCGGGGGTGGGGGTGGCATCGACCACCGGGGCCCGCAGCCCGGCCGACGGCGTGCCACCCGTCCGATCGGCCCCCACACCGGCCATCCGTCCCCCGTCGGTGACGACGGCGTAGCCCTGGCCGGGCGCGACGGGCCGGGGCTGACGCTGCCTGCGGGTCGGCTCGGGCTTCTCCGCCGACGGCTCGGCGGGTGTCGCGGGCCCGCCCCCGTCCGGTCCGCCGCCGGTCGGGGACCGGCGCAGCGCCGCTGCGGCCACGGCGGCCTGCGGATCGACGAGCCCCCACCCGTACCGGTCGTCCCGACCCGGGGGGCCGACGTCGACGGCGCTCGACCGCAGCACGTCGACCACCTCGGCCGGGCTCAGGCTGGGGTCCACGGCCCGGACGAGGGCGGCGGCCGCGGCCACGTGGGGGGCCGCCATCGACGTGCCCGAGGCCATCGTGTAGGCGTCGTCGGACCGCGCCGCCAGCGACACCACCGACGCACCCGGCGCCACCAGGTCGAGATGGGGGCCGTAGCCGGAGAACGACGGCCGGACGCCGGACCGATCGACCGCCCCGACGGCGATCACGCCCGGCTGGGCGGCGGGGTACATGACGGGGCTGCCGAGGTGGGCGGAGTTGCCGGAGGCGGCGACGACGACCACCCCCTCGTCGAGGGCGTGGTCGACGGCCACCCCGATGGCCTGGGACGGCACCGTCGACCCGAGGCTCAGGTTGATCACGTCGACGCCGGCGTCGGTGGCCCGCAGGATCCCCTCCGCCACCGCCGCCGAGCTGCCCGAGCCGTTCTGGTTCAGCACCCGCACGGGCATGATCGACACGCCCGGCGCGGCGCCGTGGACGCCGACCCCGTTGCCGGACCGCGCCCCGACGATGCCGCTCACGTGGGACCCGTGGAAGTTGTCGCTGGCCGTTCCGTCACCGGAGCCGGCCACGAGGTCGAAACCGGCCACGACGGCGCCGGCCAGGTCCTCGTGGCTGGTGCGCACACCCGTGTCGACCACGGCCACCGTCACGCCGGCCCCGTCGGTGACCCCGGCGGCGGCCTCGAAGGTGGTGGCGTCGAGGGCCCACTGGTCGTCCCGGCGGGGATCACCGAAGGCCGTGACGGTGATCTCCGGCTCGAGGGCGAGGACCTCCCCGGCGGCGGCCATCATCGGACGGGACCCGGCCGGCACCGTCATGACCGACGTGCGCAGCGAACCGTCGGGGTGGCGCACGACGCCGACCCACCGCTCGGCCCGACCCGCGGCGGCCCCGGCCGGCAGGGCCAGGCCCACCGCCAGCACCGCCCCGACCAGGAGCGCGGCCAACGCTCCCGTCCCCGTCCGCCTCCGAGCGCTCACGTCCATGTTCCCTCCGAGGCCGGATCCGTCCGTCCTCCGGTCCATCGGGCTGGCGATCACGCATCGTGAGGTCGAGTTCCCACAACAACCACCGACCGTGGTTCGGACCGTTGGCGATCGCACCGCTGGGTACCGTCGGCCCATGCAGCTGGACGGGCGGGTGGCGCTGGTGACGGGGGCGAGCCGGGGGGTGGGCGCCGGCATCGCCGTCGAGCTGGCCCGCCGGGGCGCCGACGTGGCCGTCAACTTCCGGCGCCAGGCCGACGAGGCGGCCGAGGTGGTGGCGGCGGTCGAGGAGCTGGGCCGGGCCGCGGTCGCCGTCCAGGGGGCCGTCGGCCTGCCCGACGACGAGGAGCGCATGGTGGCCGAGACGGCGAGCGCCCTCGGACCCGTCGACCTGCTGGTGAACAACGCCGGCATCGCCAGTCGGGGGTCGGCCCTCGTCGACACCGACCCGGCCGAGATCGAGCGGCTCCTGCAGGTGCACGCCGTCGGTCCGGCGCGGTTGTGCCGGCTGGTGCTGCCGGCCATGCGGGAGCGGCCCCGGGGCGACATCGTGATGATCTCGTCGGTGGCCACCCGGTCCTGGGGCCCGAACGGAGTCCCCTACAACATGGGCAAGGGGGCCATGGAGGCGCTGGCGTTCACGCTGGCCAAGGAGGAGCGGGTCCACGGCGTCCACGTCAACGTCGTGGCCCCCGGCCTGGTCGAGACGGAGATGGGGCGCAGGCTGATGAAGGCCCTGCGCGACGTCGACGACCTCCGGGACCTCGACGCCACCATGCCCTTCGGCCGGGTGTGCCAACCCGGGGACGTGGCCCGGGTCGTGGCCTTCGTGTGCTCCGACGACGCCGGCTACCTCACCGGCGAGCGCCTCTACGTCGACGGCGGCGGGCAGCAGTAGACGGGTGGACGCCGACGACTGGGACACCCGCTACACCGGATCCGACCTGCTGTGGGGGGCCGGCCCCAACCGGTTCCTGGTCGAGCAGGCCGAGGCGCTGGGGTGGACCCCGGGCCGCGCCCTCGACCTGGCCTGCGGTGAGGGGCGCAACGCCATCTGGCTGGCCGGGCAGGGATGGGAGGTCGAGGGAGTCGACTTCTCGGGCGTGGCCGTCGAGCGGGCCAGGGCCCTCGCCGCCGAGCGGGGGGTGGAGGCGACGTTCACCGTCGCCGACGTGGTGGCCCACCAGCCTCCGGCGGAGGCGTTCGACCTCGTCCTCGTCTTCTACCTCCAGCTCCCGGAGGAGCTGCGGCGGACCGTGCTGAGCCGGGCCGCCGCCGCGCTGGCGCCCGGCGGCACGCTGCTCTACGTCGCCCACGACCGGGCCAACCTCGACGGTGGCCACGGCGGGCCCCGGGACCCGGCCGTGCTGGCCACGGCGGAGGAGGTCGCAGGCGAGCTGGACGGCCTCGACGTGGCCACGGCACGGGTGGTGGAGCGCCCCGTCGAGACCCCCGGGGGCCCCGTCACGGCCCTCGACAGCCTGGTCCTGGCCGTCCGTCGCACCGCCGCGGCGTCGCCGTAGGATCGATGGTCGTGACGACGACGACGGTGACCCCGGTCTTCTCCATCACCGAGCCGGCCCTGGCCAGGATCCTCGACCTGCGGGCCGAGGAGGGCGACGCCGACGGCCTCGGTCTCCGCATCGAGATCACCGGCGTCCGCGGCCCCGACTACGTGTACGACCTCGCGTTCGAGGTGGTCGACGAGCGCGACCCCGACGACGTGGTGGTCGACGCCGGCATCCCGGTGGTCATCCCCGGTGCCGACGTCGACCGGCTGCGGGGCTCCGAGCTCGACCTGCCGACCGGCGGCCACCAGAACGGCCTCGTGCTCCGCAACCCCAACCGCCCGACGCCGCCCGCCGCCGCCGACCTCGACCTGAGCGGCACCGCCGGCGAGAAGGTCCAGACCCTCCTCGAGGCCCACGTCAACCCGGCCATCGCCGCCCACGGCGGGTGGGCCGAGCTGGTGGCGGTCAAGGGTGACACCGTCGAGATCCGGCTGCACGGCGGCTGCCAGGGGTGCTCCATGAGCCGGGCCACGGTGACGGCCGGCATCGAGCAGACCATCAAGGAACACGTCCCCGAGATCGACCGGGTGGTCGACGTCACCGACCATGGCGCCGGGGAGAACCCGTTCTTCGAGTAGAGGGCCGGGAATGGCGTCCGGGCAGCGTTCGTTCCCGCCTGCGTGGCCGACGTCATGACCGCCCCTGACGCCGATCGCCAGGACGCGTTCCACACCTACGTCGAGCCCGAGCTGGACGTGATGTTCCGCGTCGCCATGTCGATGACCCGCAACCGGGCCGACGCCGAGGACCTCGTGCAGGACACGCTGGTGCGGGCCTACCGCGCCCTCGACCGGTTCGACGGCCGCTACCCCCGGGCGTGGCTGCTCACCATCCTGCGCAACACCCAGATCAACCGGACCCGGCGCAAGCGGCCCGTGCTCCTCGACGATCCCGACGCCACGTTCGACCGGTTGCCGGCCGGGATCGACGTGGAGGTCGACCCCGAGCTGGCCGTGGTCGACAGCGGGTTCGACGGCGAGGTGGAGGCCGCCCTCGACGCGCTGCCGGGCCGGTTCCGATCGGTCGTCGAGCTGGTCGACATCGACGGCAGGAGTTACCAGGAGGCCGCCGATGCGCTGCAGATCCCGCTGGGCACCGTCATGAGTCGGCTGCACCGGGCCCGCAAACGCATGCGCGACCACCTGGCCGGGTCCGGTTTCTCCCGGAGGAGGTACTGATGCGCTTCTCCCTCCGTGGGCTCATGATGCGGCGCCCGCCCGAGTGCGCCGCCGTCGGCGAGGTGCTCCAGCACTACCTCGACGCCGAGCTGGACAGCGACGAGCTGGCCGAGCGGGTCACCGAGCACCTCGACATCTGCCGGGAGTGCGGTATGACGGCCGAGGACTACCAGCGCATCAAGACGGCCCTGGCCCGCCGGGGCCCGACCGACACCGAGGTGCTGGCCCGGTTGCGGGGCTTCGTCGACGAGCTGTGCCGGCGCGACCCCGTCTGAGGTCTCCCGCCGGGACCCCCGTCTGGCCGCGCGGGGCGCCACGGCGTTAGCGTCGCCGCCATGAGGGGTATCATCGCCTACGGCTCGTACCTGCCCTACTACCGGCTGCAGCGCAGCGCCATCGCCGACACGCTCGGTCAGGGCGGGGGCCGGGGCACCCGGGCCGTGGCCAGCTACGACCAGGATGCCAACACCCTCGCCGTCGAGGCCGGTCGGCTCCTGCGGCGGGCCACCGACGTCGAGCCGTCGGTGCTGACGTTCACCACCACGGCCCCGCCCTACGCCGACAAGACCAACGCCAACACCGTCCACGCCGCCCTCCGCCTGCCGGGGGCGACGCCCGCCTTCGACTTCGTGGGGTCGGCCCGGTCGGGGGTCGGCGCGGTGCTGGGCCCCCTCCGCGGGGGCAGCTCGACGCTGTTCGTGGCGGCAGACGTCCGCACCGGGCTCCCCGGATCGGCCGACGAGGCCAACGGCGGTGACGCCGCCGCCGCCCTGCTGATCGGCTCCGACGACGACGGCCCCGTCCTGGCCGAGTACCTGGGGGCCGGGTCGTCCACGGCGGAGTTCCTCGACCGCTGGCGGGTGCCGGGGGCGCCGGCGTCGAAGGTGTGGGAGGAGCGGTTCTCGGAGCACGCCTACCTGCCGCTCGTCGAGCAGGCGCTCGGCGAGGCGCTGAAGGGGGCCGGGATCGAGGCCGGCGACGTCGACCGGACCGTGCTCACCGGGCTGTCGCCCCGGGCGGTGCGCAGCTCGGCGCGGGCCCTCGGACCGCTCGGCGAGCACGTCGCCGACGACCTGACCGCCACCGTCGGCAACACCGGCGCGGCCCACCCTTGGCTGGTGCTGACGTCGGTGCTGGAGGAGGCCACCCCCGGTCAGACCATCGCCGTGGTGCAGCTCGCCGACGGCTGCGACGTCTTGCTGTTCCGCACCACCGACGCCGTGTCGTCGTTCACGCCCGCCGCCACCCTGGCCAGCCAGATCGAGGCCGGCAACGACTCGCTCGACTACCCGCTGTACCTGACCTGGCGGGGCTTCCTCGACCGGGAGCCGCCCCGGCGTCCCGACCCCGAGCGCCCGGCGGCACCGCCCGCGCTGCGCACCGAGGATTGGAAGTACGGCTTCGTCGGATCCCGCGACCGCTCGTCGGGCGCCATCCACCTGCCGCCGGCCCGGGTGTCGATGACCGGCGGCGCCGTCGACGACATGGTGCCCGTGCCCATGGCTGACGTCCCGGCCACCATCGTGACCTACACCGTCGACCGGCTGGCCTTCTCCCTGTCGCCGCCGGTCGTGGCGGGCGTGATCGACTTCGACGGTGGCGGCCGGTTCCAGTGCGAGATCACCGACGTCGACCCCGAGGCGGTGGCCATCGGTGACCGGGTCGGCATGACCTTCCGCCGCCTCTACACCGCCGACGGCGTGCACAACTACTTCTGGAAGGCCAAGCCGCTCGACTGAGTGCCTGGTGCCGACCGATCGTCGGCGGCCGACGGCGCCCATGCGACGACTCGCTGGAACGCCAAACCTCTGCAGTGGCACGGGAGCCCAGTTCGCTCCAGCGCCCCACCAGTGTGGACCCAGCCCGCTCCCGGTCCGACGGCGTCGGCCCCGACCGAACGGCCGCCACTGCTGGAGGAGGACCAAGTAGCCGTCTCGTGCCTGCTCTGTACGGCATCAGAATGCTGGGTCATCGGCGTTGAGTGAACTAGCGACGTCTCCCTGCGGTTCGTTCATCGAACCTCAAATGGTGCGTCATTCAATCGACACATGAGGGCTCGATGGTGCATCTTTTGCTTGACTCCTGGGCACGGTTGTCTAGTCTTCCACCGACGGCGTTCGGGGGAGCGCCGCAGGGGAGCGGGGGCAGGCGATGTTCGGTTCGGTTCGGTTCGGTTCGGTTGCGGTTGTCGTCGTCCTGATACTCGGTGTCGCAGCCGGAGGCGTCGATGCCGTTGAGCGCGATGGTGCGGTAGCTGCCGAGGTCGACATCGTCGACGTCGGCAGCGAAACCCAGTTTATCCTCTCGCTGGCGAGCGGCGAGCCGCTGGGTGTCGACGAGGCGCGATCGTTCGTCAAAACCGACCTCGTCACTACCGAAACTCTCCGGTTCCGCGTCGAGGCCCTGCGCAACGGCGCAATCTCCTCGTGCCCGGAGAGCGCACCTGCAACGGTGCAACTCGGAGAACCCGCTCCGGGAGGAAAGGGAGCCTGGTACACTGACGATCAGCCCTTGGGCACTCCCTTCTTCGTCGGGTCCTTGGAGTGCGGCGGGTTCCATCATGGATTCGTCGTCGTGCGAGACCCGAAGGGCCCGCAGGACCAATGGCTGCTCGACTTCCTACCGGGCGATGTCTTCGAAGACCCGGCCGACAACCTCGCCGACGGGGAGCCAGCCGAGCCCGCTCCTGCTGGGCCTGATCCTTCGTCAGGAGAGACCCCGCCGACGCCGGGCCAAACCTCAGCGGTCGACTTCAGCGGCGCCAGCCTGCCGACGGCGGCCTACGGGCCGGGGATCGACCCCTACCAGCAGCTCGACGGCATCACCTGCTCGCCGACGGCAAAGCCGGGTACCGTGGATTTCAAGAATCGCGTGCTGGCCGAGTATCCCGGGACCGGCAACTCCGGGATTGTGCGATCGTGCGCCCAGGGAAGCCCGAGCGACCACTGGTCCGGCCGGGCCTGGGATTGGGGTGTGAGGACATGGGTCGCCTCAGAACGAGCGATGGCCTACGAGATGCTCCGGTTCCTCTTCGCAGAGGATCAGTTCGGTCATGAGGACGCTGCCGCTCGCCGCCTCGGGCTGCAGTACATCATCTGGAACCACACGATCTACCGGTCGTACTGGGGCCAGCAGTTTGCGGCCATGAACTACAACTGCCCGGGAGGAGGTGCCACGGAGTGCCATCGCGATCATGTCCACTTCTCGTTCTCCAACGAGGGCGCCCAGAAGCAGACGTCTTGGTGGACGCAGCTCAACCAGGACACGCAGGCCTACACGGACGCCGAGGGGGACCCCGACGGCGGCGGCCGGTGGCGCCTCGACTCCGATGGCGACATCCGAGGGAGTTCAGCACCCTACCGGGGTGAGCCGAAGGCGAACATGCTGGCCCAGTCGGCCGTCGCCATGGCTCCTCATCGCACCAACAACTGCGGGTACTGGGTGGCGACCGACCGCGGGAAGGTCTACGACTTCGGATGCGTGCCCCATCGCGGCGACGTGTTCCACCTCAATCTGCAATCTCTGGTCACCGACATATCGGCCAACCGTCATAGTAGTGGCTACTACATGGTTGGTTCCGACGGAGGCGTGTTCGCTCACAACTCGCCATTCTACGGGTCGGCCCAGCAGTGGATCGCACCGGGGCCGACGGCTGCGGTAGCGATCGAGACGCGAGACAACGCCAATGGGTACTGGGTCACCGCCAGCGACGGGGGCATGTTCGCCTTCAACGTTCCGTTTCACGGTTCCCTGCCTGGCGTCGGGGTCCACGTGAACAACATCGTCGACATGGTGTCTACGAAGACTGGCGACGGGTACTGGATGCTCGGCTCCGACGGGGGTGTGTTCGCCTTCGGCAACGCACCCTACCGCGGCAATGGTCTCGGCAATAGCAGCAAGCCATTCGTATCGATCTATCGGTACGCCAACAACAGGTACGGTCTCATGGATGCTCGAGGTGTGGTGTGGACGTTCTGATGCTCTCTCGACGAGGCGAACGCCGCGTTCAGCGGCGAGTCGGCGCCGGCCTGTTCGGCGGGGCCATGCTGTTCTCAATGGTGAGCGCACCGGCTTCCCACGCGAGTAGCGAAGAGCGGGACGACGCCAAGCCCAGCCTGATCACGCCACCCGACCAGGCTGGCTTTGACATGGGGCAAATCCTTACCGTTGCGGGTGAGGGATGCGACCCGGGCGCACCCGTTCGGGTGCGGGTCAGCGGGGCGCCGGTCGGGCTCGGCACTGTCGGCGAGGACGGCGAGTTCTCGGTGGAGGTCGTCATGCCGGTGGTGACGCTCTCAGACCAAGAGGAGGCGAGCGAGACGTTCCTCGGCGCATCATGCGTTCACTCTGGCGACGCTTCCGATGAGATGGGGGCCGTGATCGTCTTTGACGAGCCCGATGCATCGCTGGGCGTGTTCGTCGCCGTAGATTCCCCGACAGCGGCGGGTGTACGCCTGATCAAAGCCTCAGGCGAGATCACCAGCGTGAACCTTGACGACGTCCCTTCGTCGCCGGTGACGCCGGTGGTGGCCACCGCTGCGCTGGACGGACCGTCAGCGGCGATGTGGACCGCGACGGCGACCGGCGCCGTGGGCGTCTCGGGCGGTGCCGGTCACTTCGGGGACGCTTCGCAGGTGCCGTTGCAGGCGCCGGTGGTGGCGATGGCGGCCACGCCGTCGGGTCAGGGGTATTGGCTGGCTGCCGGCGACGGCGGTGTCTTCGCTTTCGGCGACGCCGCCTTTCATGGCAGTCTCGGCGGCCTCTCGCTCAACGAGCCCGTCGTGGCCATGGCGGCCACGCCGTCGGGGCGGGGGTACTGGTTGGCTGCTGCTGACGGAGGGGTGTTCGCGTTCGGTGACGCTGCCTTCCTCGGCGGCCTCGGGGACGTGGCGTTGAACGAGCCGGTGGTGGCGATGGCGGCGACGCCGTCAGGGGATGGCTACTGGTTGGCTGCTGCTGACGCTGGGGTGTTCGCCTACGGCGATGCAACGTTCTTCGGGGGCTTCGGTGGCATCCCATCGGGCGGTCATCCAGTTGTGGCCATGGCAGCGACGCCATCGGGAGACGCGTACTGGCTGGTGACCCGAGACGGAAGCGCCTACGCCTTTTCGTGCATCACCATTCCGACCTGGCCCTCCGGGGGACCCTTGTGCCGCTGATCGGCCGCGCTCCCTGCGGACCGACTCCGATCTGATCGAGGGCCGTCCTACGAGTGGCGGCTATTGTGTCGTGGCGGGCGGCAGATGCGGACGGCGCTGATCCCCGCCGGGGCGGCGATGGCCGCCATGTCATCGGGATCGCTGGTGAGCACGACGATCTCGTCAGCCCCCTTGTGGCCGCCAACCGCACCAACGTGGCTATCGGTGACCCCGGCACCGGTCCGCTGTCGGGACGACGGTAGCACCGTCACTCCCTTTCTCCGGCGCAGCATCCGGCCGGCGATGTGGGCCAAAATAATTGTAGTGCTGCGGGTGCGACGGTCGGGCGAGCGCCAGCACGGTTTCGTCGTCGAAGACCAGCAGTCTCAGCCGCTGCCGGGGTAGGCACGATTGCTATCATGCATGCGTGCCGCAGCTCACCATCCGCACCGACGCCGACACGATCGCCCACCTGAAGCGCGCCGCCTGCGAGCACGGGGCCAGCCTGAACGCCTGGATCGTCGGCGTGCTGCAGGCTGTGGTCGACCCCGACCTCGCCGGCGACGAAGCCGGGCGTGTCAGGGAGCGGCTGGCCCGAGCCGGTCTGCTGGCCACCCCGCGGACCGACCAACCGGTTCGCCGTCCGTCGCCCGAGGCACTGGCCACCGCCCGGTCGGCGGCGGGGCGGGGTCGCCCGTTGTCGGAGTACGTCTCGGAGGGGCGCGGCCCGGTCGACGAGCCGGATTGACCGTCTTCGCCGACGCCTCCGCTGTCGTCAAGCTCTACGCCGACGAGCCCGGCGCCGATTCGGTGCGCCGGCTCGACACGCTGCTCGTCTCCCGCCTGACCCGGGTCGAGGTGCTGTCGGCCTTGCACCGCAAGCATCGCCGAGGCGAGATCGACGCCCCGACGCTGCAGACGCTTCGAGGCGGGTTCACGGCCGACTGGTTCGACGATCCGGCGCCGCGGTTCGTCGGCGTCGTCGACGACACCGATGGGGTGCTGGAGGTCGCCGGTGAGCTGATCTCGCGATTGCCGCGCCGGGCCTACGACGCCGTGCAACTCGCATCGGCGGTGAGCGCCCGTCGGGTCGACCCGGAATGCGACCGGATGGCCTGCTTCGACGGCCAGCTCCGACGGGCGGCCTCGGTGCAGGGCTTCGGGCTCGTGCCCCGGTCCGCGTAGCGGCACTGGTGCCACGGCCGGGCGGGAGGGGTAGCCTCGGGCCACACGTAGGGGCGAAAGGGGCTCGTCACATGGCCAGCAACGGGATCCGCGACCAGGTTGCGATCGTCGGGATGGGCTGCACGCCCTTCGGCGAGCACTGGGACCGCAGCGTCGACGACATGCTCGTCGACGCCACCCAGGAGGCGTTCAGCACCACCGGGGTCAAGATCGACGCCGTCGACGCCTTCTGGCTGGGCACGCTCGGCTCCGGCGTCTCGGGGCTCACCCTGTCCCGCCCCCTCAAGATCGACTACAAGCCGGTCACCCGGGTCGAGAACATGTGCGCCACCGGCTCCGAGGCGTTCCGCAACGCCGCCTACGCCGTGGCCAGCGGCGCCTACGACCTCGTGATGGCGGTCGGCGTCGAGAAGCTGAAGGACTCGGGCTTCTCCGGGCTGACCGGCTCCAAGCCCCCGACCGACGGCACCGAGTCGGCCCTCACCGCGCCGGCCATGTTCTCGCTCCTGGCCCCCGCCTACGCCAAGAAGTACGGCGTCGACGACGCCGAGCTGAAGGACGTCCTCGCCCACATCGCCTCGAAGAACCACTACAACGGCGCCCGCAACCCCCGGGCCCAGTTCCGCAAGGAGGTGTCGAAGGAGACCGTCTGCGCCTCGCCGCTGATCGCCGGTCCGCTCGGCATCTTCGACTGCTCGGGCGTGAGCGACGGGTCGGCCGCCGCCATCCTGTGCCGGGCCGAGGACGCCTACCGCTACACCGACAAGCCGCTGTTCGTGAAGGGCCTCGGCTTCGCCGCCGGCCCGGCCGCCGGGCCCACCGACACGACCTACGACTACACGACCTTCCGCGAGGTCGTCCGCTCGGCCACCGACGCGTTCGAGCAGGCCGGTATCACCGACCCCCGCAGCGCGCTGGCCATGGCCGAGGTGCACGACTGCTTCACGCCCACCGAGCTCGTCCTCATGGAGGATCTGGGCTTCGCCGAGCGGGGCCTGGGCTGGAAAGAGGTGTTGGCCGGCACCTTCGACCTCGACGGTGAGCTGCCCGTCAACCCCGACGGCGGGCTGAAGAGCTTCGGTCACCCGATCGGCGCCTCCGGTCTGCGGATGCTGTTCGAGTGCTGGCTGCAGCTCCGGCGCGAGGCCCCCGCCGACCGCCAGATCCGGTCGGTCACCGAGCTGGGCAAGACCATGGGTCTGACCCACAACCTGGGCGGCGCCCCCGGGGCCTGCGTGTCGTTCGTGAGCGTCGTCGGAACCGAGCGCGACGCCTGATCCCAGCGCCCGCCGTGCGGGCGTCCCGGCTCAGACCGGGGCGGCCGCACGGGCGGCGAGGTCCGCGATGAGCTTGGCCGTCTCGTCGGCGCGCTCGAACGGCAGGATGTGGCCGGCGTTGGGGAACCACTCGATGGTGGCGTTCGCCAGCCGCTCGTGCAGCTCGCGGCTGCCGGCCGGCCACGTCACCCGGTCCTCGGTGCCGCACAGCACGAGCGACGGCTGGGTCAGCGTGTGCAGCCGGTCGGTGAAGTCGAAGTCGCGCAGCGCCTCGGCGAACCCGACGGCGGTCGTCATCGGGCAGTCCACGAAGATGCGCCGGGCCGCCTCGACGTGCGACGGCGCCGGGTCTCGGCCGAAGGCCCACAGCGCCCACAGCGTGCCCAACCGGGGCCCCCGCCGTCGCCGGTCGAACCAGCTCGTACCCAGCACGCCGCGCTGGAGGGCGATCATGCGGGGTGCCGGTGGCGGCCGCCCGATGGAGGCCACGTACGCGCAGGCCCGGACCCGGCCGGCGGCCCCGGGGTGGCGGAGCAGCAGCGACTGCAGGCCGATGCCGCCCATGGAGTGGCCGGCCACCACCACGTCGTGGAGGTCGAGGGTCTCGAGGACGGCGCGGTAGTCGTCGGCCAGCGCGTCGACGCTGAAGCCGTCGGCGCCGACGGTGGACAGCCCGTGGCCGCGCTGGTCGAACAGCACGACCCGGTGCCCGGCCGCGACGAGATGGGGCACGACGAGCGCCCAGGCCCGCACGTCGGCGGTCCAGCCGTGGGCCAGGACGATGGTGGGGCCGTCGCCGACCGAGACGGTGGCGAGCACGGTCCCGTCGGCCACCTCGACGTCGACCTCGTGTCCGGTCGGCCGGGCGAAGTCCTCCACCACGTTCGGGTCGGCGTGGGAGGCCAGATCCTGGAGCTGTCGGCGTCCGGCCAGCGCGACGCCCCCGGCGGCGGCGGCGGTGACGGCGGTGACGGCGGCTCCGGCGATGAGGGGGCGGGTCCTCACGGTGTGCGCCGGAGGGCCTTGTACGCCGCTGCGGCGATGCCGTCGGCGTCGAGGCCCAGCTCGGTCAGGATGGCGCTGCGCTCGCCGTGGGCGAGGTAGGCGGTCGGAGCGCCCAGCGCCACGACCGGGGGAGGCGGACCGGCCAGATCGAGGTCGGCCAGCGTGTCGCGCAGCGAAGAGCCGAAACCCCCCTCCCGTACGCCGTCCTCGGCCGTCACCACCACGGCGTGCTCGGTGGCCGCCTCGACCAGCACGGGGTCGATCGGGCGCACGCAGCGCGGGTCCCACACCGACGCCGAGATGCCCTGTTCGGCCAGCGCGTCGGCGGCGGCGCATGCGGCCCACACGAGGGGCCCCACGCCGACGAGGCACACGTCGGTACCGGACCGGAGCTGGCGGGCCGAGAGCCCGATGCCGACCTCGCCCTCGTCGACCTGCGGGGCACCGCCCCTCGGCCAGCGCAGCACGGTGGGGCCGTCGTCGATCTCGAGGGCCGAGCGGAACAGGGCCTGCAGCTCCTGGTACGAGCTGGGGGCGAGGATGGTCATGCCCGGCACCCGGGCGCACAGGGCGAGGTCGAAGAGGCCGTGGTGCGACGGCCCGTCGGGCCCCGTGACGCCGGCCCGGTCGAGGCAGAACACGACCGGCTGGCGGTGGAGCCCCACGTCGAAGAGGAGCTGGTCGACGGCGCGGGCGAGGAACGTCGAGTAGACGGCCACGACCGGACGTAGCCCACCCGAGGCCAGACCGGCGGCCATCGTGACGGCGTGCTGCTCGGCGATGCCCACGTCGAAGCAGCGGTCGGGGAAGCGGGCCTGGAACGGCAGGAGCCCGGTCGAGCCGGGCATGGCGGCGGTGATGGCCACCAGATCGTCGCGGCGCTCGGCCTGCTCCAGGAGCACCTCGCTGAACGCCGCCGTGAAGTCGGGGCCCGAGCGGGCGGCCGCCTCACCGGTGAGCGGGTCGAACGGGCCGGCGTCGTGCAGGTGCTTCTCGGCGTCGCGCAGGGCCGGCTCGTAGCCCAGGCCCTTGGTGGTGAGGACGTGCACCACGATCGGCCCGTCGTGCTCTGCGGCGTGACCGAGGGCGTGCTCGAGCGCCTCCACGTCGTGGCCGTCGATGGGGCCGGTGTAGCGGATGCCCAGGTTCTCGAAGAAGGCGGGCGGCTCGAAGATCTCCCGCACCGCGGCGGTGGCGCCGTCGAGGCCCCGCTGGGCCAGGTCGCCCATGGGCACCCGGCTGAGGAGCTTGCCCACCCGCTGGCGGTTGCGGACGTAGCGGGGGTCGAGCCGGAGGCGGATGATCTCCTCGCTCAGCCGGCTGACGGTCGGAGCGTAGGACCGCCCGTTGTCGTTGAGGACGATGATGGCGTTGCGGCCGCTGTGACCCAGGTTGTTCAGGGCCTCGTAGGCCATGCCGCCCGTCATCGCCCCGTCGCCGATGACCGCCACGACCTGGCGGTCCGCCCCCCCCTGTCGGTCGAGGGCGGTCCGCAGGCCATGGGCCCAGCTGAGCGACGTGGAGGCGTGACTGTTCTCCACCCAGTCGTGCTCGGACTCCTCGCGGCTGGGATAGCCCGACAGCCCACCGGCCTGGCGGAGGCGCTCGAAGTCGGGCTTGCGTCCGGTGAGCAGCTTGTGGACGTAGGCCTGGTGGCCGGTGTCCCAGATGATGACGTCTCGGGGGGAATCGAAGACCCGGTGCAGGGCCAGGGTCAGCTCGACCGCCCCCAGGTTGGAGCCCAGGTGGCCGGCGGTGCGGGCCACGGCCTCGACGATGAACGTACGGATCTCACCGGCCAGGCGCTCCAGCTCGTCCCGGTCGAGGGCCCGCAGGTCCGACGGCGACGAGATCGAATCGAGGAGCATGCGCGGGGATCTCCCGAGTAGGGCCGGGACCCGACCAGCCTACCGCCGCCCGTGTGCGGACCCGGTGCGGCCACCGTGGCGGTTCGGCCTGCGGCGGGCTCTCACGGTTCGATCGGACTCTCGGGAGGGCGTCCGGCCGCCGGGGCGTGGCCCTCGGCCTAGGTTGAGCCCATGGCGGATCTGTTCGACCTGCACGGGCGGGTGGCCCTGGTGACCGGTGGGAACTCGGGCATCGGCCTGGGAATGGCCGAGGGCCTGGCCGGAGCCGGGGCGGCGGTGGCGATCTGCGGCAGGAAGGCCGACAAGAACGAGCGGGCCCTGGCCCGGTTGCACGAGATCGGAGGCGACGCCGAGGCCTGGGTCTGCGACGTCGGCGACGAGGGGCAGGTCGACGGGCTGGTGGCCGCCACGGTGGAGCGGTTCGGGCGGCTCGACGCCTGTTTCGCCAACGCCGGGGTCTCGGGCGGGTCGGTGCCGTTCCATGAGCAGAGCCTCGACCGGTGGCGGGAGGTGCTGCGGGTCAACCTCGACGGCGTGTTCCTCACGCTGCGGGCCGCCACCCGCCAGATGCTGGCCCAGGGCGACGGCGGTCGGCTGGTGGCGACCTCCTCCACGGCCACGATCATGGGCCAGCAGCGGGGGGAGGCCTACGCCGCCAGCAAGGGCGGGGTGGTGAGCATGGTGAAGGCGCTGGCCGTCGAGCTGGCCCGCCACGGCATCACCGCCAACTCGCTCATCCCCGGTTGGATCGAGTCCGACCTCACCCACGACACCCTGCGCTGGGACCGCTTCGTCGACAAGGTGCTGCCGAGGGTGCCCATGCGGCGGTGGGGAGCGGGCGACGACCTGGCCGGCATCGCCGTGTACCTGGCCAGCGACGCCAGCCGCTACCACACCGGCGACGCCTTCGTCGTCGACGGCGGCTACACCCTGTTCTGACCACGCCGAGCGCCGCGGCGAGCGCGCCGTAGGGTCGGGCGCATGTCCATCACCCGGGACGAGGCCGTCGACCTGTTCCGACGGGAGCCCGACCGGTATCTCGACGTCGGCGAGGGCGAGGTGGCGTACCGCCGGGTCGGGAGCGGGCCCGACGTGCTGTTCGTGCACGGCTGGCCGGTCAGCGGGGCCACGTTCCGGGGGCTGCTCCCCCACCTGGCCGACCACATCACCTGCCACGTGATCGACTTCCCCGGCGCCGGCTCCAGCCGCTTCGCCCCCGACACGGTGATCACCGTCGACCAGCACGTGGAGACGCTCCGTCGTGTGCTCGACCACCTCGACCTCGACCGTCTGGCCGTCGTCGGCCACGACAGCGGCGGGCTCCTCGCCCGCCATGCCCTCGCCGGTGACCGCCGCCTGCGCGCCCTGGGCCTCCTCGACACCGAGCAGCCCCAGGGCCTCACGTGGCGGTTCCAGCAGTTCCTCGTCGCCCGCCACCTCCCCGGCTTCGGGCGTGCGCTCGGGCTGCTGCTCGGCTCACCCCGCCTCCGACGCAACCCGCTGGTGCTCGGCGGGACGTTCGCGGACCGGTCGCACCTGGACGGGGAGTTCGACGAGTTCTTCCTCCGGCCCATCGCGGAAGACGCCGAGCGCCGCGGCGCCGCCGTCCGGTTTTTGGCGAGTTTCGACCGTCGCGACGTGCGCGAGCTCGCCGCCGTCCACCGGCGCATCGACGTGCCCGTGCAGCTCGTCTGGGGCCGTGATGACCCGTTCTTCCCCGTCGCCTGGGCCGAGGAGATGGTCGACACCTTCCCCGACGCGCGCCTGGAGGTCATCGACGACGCCGGGCTGTTCTGCCAGGAGGAGCGTCCGGCCGAGGTCGCCCGGGCGCTCCTCCCCGTCCTGACCGGGAGCGGTGCCTGACGGTCCGTCAGGATGGGCCCCGCAGCTCGTAATGGGCCGGGTCGGGCACGAGCCAGGTGCCGCCCCAACCGAACCCGGCGTCGCGCATGGCCTCGACGAGGCGCCGGTCCTGGGTCGAGAACGACCCGCGGGGGTTGTCGCCGACGTTGAGGTCGACGGCGATGCCCCAGGCGTGGCGAGACACCGCGCCGCCTGCGGCGATGCGCCGGGGGGCGTAGCAACCGGCGAAGGCGGCCGGGTCGACCAGGTGGCCGAGCCCCGCCGACTCCAGGGCGCCCATGGCGTCGGTGAGCGCGGTGACCGTGTCCGGATGGCAGGTCACCCTGCCGAGCAGGGGGACCTCGGCCGTGACGATCACCTCGTCGCGCCAGGCGGGATCGACGCTCAGCTCCCGGCCCCGCCCGTCTGCCACGGCGAACTCGCCGTAGGCCACCTTGATCAGCGCGGGGGGCACGACGGCGTCACCATGGCGCCACCACGTGGTCTCGGCCCCCGTCCGGAAGCGGACGGGACGGGGCGGGTCGAACAGCGTGGCGATCTGGTCCTGGAGCACCACGGTATGGCCCCGGTGCGAGACGAGCAGGAAGCGGGTGGTGGTGACCCCTGCGGCGGGGGCGTCGTCGGGGTGGACCAGGACCTCGGCCCCCGACCCGGACCGGTCACCGACGACGCCCGCCACCACGAGGTCGGCGCCGCCGATGCGCAGGTGACCGCCGGGGCCCAGGCCCCGCAGCGCAGCCGACGTGTCGGTGAGGACCACCCGGCCGGGGGACAGCCGGTCCAGCGTCTCGGCGTCGGCGGGATCGGTCACGAAGGGTCGGTGCCGGGCCGGGTCGACGACGAGGGCGTCGAGGGGGACGTGCCACGGCTCGTCCCACGCCTCGACGGTGACCCCCCGCCCGTCGGCCGTCGAGTGCAGCGCCACCTCGTCGCCGGCCACCTCGCTGACAGCCGCCACCCCGTTCAGCTCGGTCACCCGGTCGGCGATCCTGTCGGGAAGGCCGCCCGAGGACCAGACCAGCAGCACACCCTCGGAGGCCGGAGCGGTGGAGGGGGCGGGGGTCGGCGGCACGGACGTCACCGGGGCAGTGGTGGCCGGCGTGGCAGGCACGGCCGGGGTACCAGACACGGCCGGGGTGCCGGGCACGGTCGGGGAGCCGGCCCGGTCGGCGTCGGCGCCGGTCCCCCGTCCGAGAGCGGTGAGCACGGCGCCCAGGGCGAAACCGACCAGCCCCACCGCCACGAGCAGGGCCCGGCCCCGGCCCCGGCGCCGTCCTGCGCTCACCCGGTCACCAGCGTCTCGGCCAGCGCCACCAGGTCCCCGGCGGTGGCACCGTCGGCGTGCACGCGGATCGTCCAGCCCGCCTCCGACCAGGTGAGGGCGCCCAGGGCCGGGGAGTACCGGCCGACCGTCCCCCGCAGCGCGACACCGACCACGTCGCCCTTGTCGGGGGGCGGGGCCACGTCGGCCCGTCGCTGCTCCACCACTGCGAGCCGACCGCTCTCGTCGACGAGGGCGACGGTGACGGCTCCCTCGTCGTCGACGGTGGCCACGTGCTCACCGGGAGGGCGCAGCGCGCTCGCCGGCAAGGCCCGGGCCTGCTGATCGACCGGACGGCCGTCGACCCCGAGCCCCTCGGCCACGGCCATCAGCTCGCCGACCGCCACCGAGCCGGCCACCTCGACCCACCCGGTCCCGTCGACGAGCACGATCCGCCGGCCGTCGACGGTGGCGGTGCCCACCCCGTCGCCGACGGCCACCTCCCGGCCGAGGGGGGGCAACGGCGCCGGCCCGGTGCCGCGGCGTACGGCGACCCAGGCCCGCCCGTTGCTCCAGGTGTCGGTGGAGGTGCCGGCCGCCGGGGTCGTCCCGTGCCGATGCGGCTCGAACCCGGCGGGCAGGTCGGCGGGAACCGGCGCGACGGGATCGGGACCGTCGATGAAGCCACCGTCCACGGCCGAGCCGGGCGGGGCGGCGGCCAGGTCGAGGGTCGCCTCCCCCGGTTCGAGGGGGGTGACGGTCACGACGAGCAGCTCCTGGCCGGCGGCGTCGTCGTAACCCCAGGTGGTGGCCCACCGGCGGCGGGCCTCGGTGGCGGCGGCCCGCACCTCGACCGACCGCAGTGTCGAGGTGACGGCGTCGACGGTGACCACGAGACGGTCGTCGGCGTGGAGCAGGCGGAAGGACCCCAGCCCGACGAGCCCGTCGATCAGGTCGGGGGCGGCCCCGACGGTCGTGGTCACCGTGAGGGCGTCGCCCTGCTCACCGATGTCGGCCGAGGCCAGACCGCCGGTGGGCACCACCAGGTCGAGCGGCGCCGCCCAGCCCGGTGCGAACGGTGCCCGACCGGTGATGGCCCGCAGGGAGGGAGGGCGCAGGCAGGCGGGCTGGTCGGTGACCGGGCAGCGGTTGCCGCCCCGCCGCCAGGCCGTGTCGTCGTCGACCACCAGCTCCACGTCGTTCGGCGGCCACGCCGGTGACGGGTAGGAGGTGGTGTCCCGCAGCGTCAGCCGCAGGCGCTCGGGGGCCTCGTAGCGGAGTGTCCCCTCGTACGTGCGCACGGCGACGTCGGGGTGGGCACCCCGCTCCACCACCCGCAGCTCGGCGTCGAAGCGCTCGACGCGAGCCTGGGCGGCCAGCACGTCGGCCACCACGTCGGCGGCGGCCACGTCGTCGCCGCCCGGGCCCCGGCCGGCCAGGAAGGCCACCGCCACCAGGGCGCCGGCGACGAGCGAGGCCGCCACCGCCACCGCCCCCCGGAACCGTCGCGCCGGCGTCCGGCGCCGGCCCAGCTCGGCGAGGACGGCGGGGACGACGTCGGGCGGCACCTCCGCGGGCTCCAGCCGCACGGCCTCGCGGAGCCGCAGCGCCGCGGCGGCGAAGCGCTTCTCGGCCGGGTCGAGGTCGGCGGGCCGCTCGGCCTCGCCGTCGAGGGCGGCCGACAGCGCCCGCAGGCGGTCCTCCCGTCGGTCAACCATCGTCGGCCTCCGGGTGGTCGTGCCCCTCGTCGGCGTCGAACCAGTTGACCAGACGCCGCCGGGCGTGGAACACCCGCGACTTCACGGTGCCCACGGGCACGCCGAGCACCTCGCCGACCTCCCGGTAGGGCAGGCCGTAGACCTCGGCCAGGACGAACGCCTCCCGCTGCGCCAGCGGAAGGGTCGCCACCGCCGCCCGGATCTCGACGCTCGAGGCCGGACCCGCCGACGGTGGGGCGATCCGCTCGTCGGCCTCCACCGTGCGGGGGCGTCGCTCCCGGGCCCTGAGCTCGTCGAGGGCGACGTTGCGGGCGATGCGGAACAGCCAGGTCGTGAACCGGCTCCGCCCCCGGAAGGTCCGCAACGACCGGTGCACCCGCAGGAGGGTCTCCTGGGTGAGGTCGGCGGCCAGCTCGGCGTCGCCGGTGAGGTGGCGCAGGAACCGCCACAGGTGGGGCTGCGCCTCACGGGCCAGCACCGTGAAGGCGGCCACGTCACCCCGGGCCGCCGCCCGCACGACACCGGGATCGGGTTCTCGCATGGACGTCCCCGCTCGTGGCCCGCTCACCGGAGGGCGCGACTGGACGATGCAGCTTGGTCGGACTCAACAGGCACATTCCAGCGGGAACCGCCCGACGTCGCCGGGCGGGCCGAGGAGCTGGAGGGAGTCACCGGGAGCGACGAGCGTCCCGACCGCCGCCCCGCTCTCCCGGTCGACCACGACGACGACGCTGCCCCGGGCCAGGCGCAGCGTCGATCCGTCCGGTGACACGTCGAGGCCGGTGACGGTCGCCCCGGCCGCCAGGGCGTCGACCGGCTCCCACGTCCCGGGATCGATCCCCACCACGGTCGGCCCCGATGCCACGTAGACGACGCCGTCGGGCGCCACTGCGAGCTCGGCCCGGGCCCCGTCCTCCGACGGGCGGAGGCTCTCGACGGTGCGCACCTCGGTGACGGCCAGCTCGGCGGTGTCGACCCGGGCCAGGGTCGCGGTGGACGGGTCGGCCACCCACAGGGTCGAACCGTCGGGGTCGAGGCCCAGCCCGACGGACGCCTCGTCGGCGGTGCCGACCGGTAAGGGCAGGAAGATGCAGAACGACCAGCCCTCGTCGAGGTTCAGGACGTGGACGAACGCCCACCGCTCGCTCGACCCGTCGTCGGCGGCGACGTCGTGCACGGGTTCGGCGCCGGCCGGGACGGTGTACAGCGTGTAGAGGAAGGTGCCGTCCGGGTGCAGCGCCTGGGCCCGGGCCACGCCCCGCATCTCGGGCTGGAGGTCGACCTGGGGGGTCTCCACGTCGGTGATGTCACCGGTGGCGACGTCGAGCTGGCGGACGAAGTACCGGTCGGGCTCCTCGGGCGGCCAGAACTCGAGGAGGTACAGCGATCGCTCGTCGAGGCTGAATATCTCGGGCTCGAAGTTGCCGTCGAGCCGGTGCAGGACGGGGAACCGGTCGCCGTCGGTGTAGGCGACGGTGATCTCGGTGGTCAGCCGGGGCTCGGGCTCGTACAGGCCGAGGCCCTGAGCGCGGGGGGCGAGCAGCGCCGCCGCCGTGCCGCCCGGGCTGATGGTCCGGACGGCGAGCCGCCCGGTGAGCCGACGGGCGTCGCGCACCACACCCGTCTCGGCGTCGACGGTCGACAGGATGGTGTCGGGACCGTCGGGAACGGTGCTCAGGATGGCCGACCGGTCGGGGAGCACGACGGCGTCGTCCACGGAGAAGACCGGCTCCGACGCGTCGGGGTCGAGGAGGCTGACCGTCCCCTCGGCGTCGCTGACGAGGACCCGGTCGTCGTCAGCATCACCTCCGGCGACGACGACCCACCCGGCCGCCGCCACGACCACCGCCAGCATGGCCAACAGCAGGCGACCGGGACGACGGCTGACCACCCCCGTCCGACGGCTCGCACCGGTCTCGTCGGATGTGGTCGAGGGGATGTCCATCTGCGCTCCCGGGTCGGTCGTCCAGCCAGACGACGTCCGGGGGCGGATGGTTCAACCGGCGCGGGATCTTCCGTGCTCCAGGACCTCGGGCGGGTGGGCGATGGGCTCGTCGTCGGTGCGGGGGGTGATGTCGGCGGGAGGGGGCAGGAGCCGAAGCGTGGCCCTCGCTCCGCTCCAGCCCACGCCGAGGACGACGGCCCCGCCGGCAGCGTCGAGCCAGTAGTGGTTGGCGGTCACGATGATGGCGAAGCAGGTGACGACGGGGTAGGCGAGCAGGGTGGCCCGGGCCCACCACGACCGCAGCACGGGGTACAGGGCGAACAGGCACCACAGGGCCCAGCCCACGTGCAGGCTGGGCATGGCGGCGTACTGGTTCGAGACGGCGGCCATCCCGCCGCTCGAGAACGACCACAGCCCGCCCACCTCCTCCAGCGTGTCGACGAACGGGTAGCGCCCCATGCGGGCTCCGAACTCCCCGCCGGCGTCGAGCAGGCGCGGCGGCATGAGAGGGAACAGCGCGTAGCCGACCAGGGCCAGGCCGGTCGTCCAGGCCAGGATGGTGCGCCACACCCGGTAGCGGGCCGGGAAGCGCACGTAGAGCCAGATCATGACGGCCGGCGTGACCACGAAGTGGAACGTCCCGTAGAAGATGTTCCAGGCCCGCAGGAACCAGCCCACGCCGAGGAACACCTCCTGGAGCCGCAGCTCGAAGAAGAGACCGAGGTCCCGCTCGGCCTCGATGACCAACTCGGCGTTGCGCAGGGCGTTCGACGGCGAGACGGAGGCCGAGCCGAACTGGTTGCGGATGGCCGAGTAGACGACGTAGAAGACGGCGACGTAGACCGCCTCGCGCCACCACCGCAGGTGGGGACGCTCGGTCGGCCGTCGGGTCAGCACCTCGCTCACATCGGCGCCCACGACGGTCCCCGTGAGGCCCGGGCCGTCGTCGACGCGCCCGATGATGCCGCCATCTCCTCGTCACCTCCCGTGAGCGTGCAACTCTACGCCGCCGCCCGACGTGGTCAGGCGGCTCCTCCAGCGAGGCCTGCGTCGGTCGACGGGAGCGGGGTGACGGGCGGATGGCCCGCCCGTGATGGAGGATTGACGCCATGATCCGAACCACCCGCTCCCGCCTGAGGCGGTGCGCCGCCGTCGCCGGCGCCCTCGTCGTGCTGGCCGGCTGCGGCTCCGACGACGGCACCACCACCACCGCCGAGCTGCCCGTCGTCACGTCGCCCGACTTCATCACCACCGCCGCGGTGCGCACCGTCGAGCTGGAGTCGCTGCGCTTCGACGTGTCGCTGACCGGCGAGGGGGCGATGGACGGCACGCTGTCGGTGACCGGTGCCGTGCGCACCGATCCGCTCGCGGCCCAGATCGAGGTCGACCTGTCCGGCCTCGACACCGGCGACGGTGGCGACCCGATGCTCGGCATGCTCGGCGACGAGCCCGTCGAGGTGCGCGTGGTCGACGACGTGCTCTACGCCCGGGCCGGCTCGCTCGGCCAGGCGCTGGCCGGCTCCGACTGGGTCGCCCTGCCGATCGAGGAGAGCGGAGGCTCGCCGGTCGACCAGCTCGACGTCCCGGTCAGCGCCGACGAGCTGATGGACATGCTGGAGGACGTGGCCGAGGTGGAGGATCTCGGCGAGGAAGAGGTGCGGGGTGTCGCCACCCGTCACGTGCGGGCCACCGTCGACCTGGAGGCCGTGGCGGCCCGGGCGGCCGAGGCCGGCGACGACCTGGGTGACGCTGACGTTGGTGCCGTCGAGCTGCCCGAGGGCATGGCGTCCGAGCTGCCCGTCGACGTCTGGATCGACGCCGACGGACTCGTCCGCAAGCTCACGGCGACGGTCACCGACGGCACCGACACCGTGTCGATCGAGGCCGAGATCTACGACCTCGACGGCGACTTCCTGATCGAGGCCCCGGCTGACGCCACCGAACTCGACCCCGCCCTCCTCGGCGCCTTCGGCTGACCCACTACTCCGTTCTGGCGCCCACCAGCGACCCGGGAGCGTCGCTGGTGGATGCCAGAACGAGGCTCAGGCCGGCGGGCCGCCCGCCTTGGCCAGGAAGTCGGACTCGTCGACGACGGCCCGGGTGACCCGGCCGGCGGCCACCAGGCCGTGCTCGTCGCTGGCCGACACGCTGAACACCAGGCGCCGGCCCTCCACCTTGTCGAGGTAGGCGATCACCGTCACCGTCTCGCCCACGGCGGTCGGTGCGAGGTGGTCGAGGGCGACCTTCATGCCGACCGAGGTCCGCCCGGCGCCCAGGTCGGGAACTGCCCGCATGCTGGCCTGCTCGGCCAGCGCCAGCACCCTCGGGGTGGCCAGCACCGCCACCGATCCCGACCCCATGGCGACGGCGGTGTCGCTCTCGGTGACCTGGTGCGAGACCGTGCCGGACACACCTGGTTCGGGCATCACGGGCGCCGGCCCGTCGTCGCCACTCGTGGCCGCATGGCGGTACCCTACGCCGCCCATCCGTTGCGCCGTCCAGCCCGACGGCGGACCGTCCCGACCGGAGGGCCCGTGCTCGATCCCGACCTCGTCCGAGACGTCCTCGACCGAGCCTCCCGCCGGGGGGCCGCCTTCGCCGAGGTGTTCGCCGAGGACCGCCGCTCCAGCAACGCCGTCCTCGACGACGGCAGGGTGGAGGCGCTCTCCGACGGGCGCGACCGGGGCGCCGGCATCCGGGTGGTGGTGGGCGACGCCACCGGGTTCGCCCACACCTCCGACCTCAGCCGGGCGGGTCTCTGCGCCGCCGCCGACCGGGCCGTCGCCGCCGTGGGCTCGGTCGGTGAGGCGGGCCAGCGCAGCGTCGACCTCGACGAGCGCCGGGGCCGGTCCGCTCCCGGCGCCGACGTGCTGCCCGAGACGGTGGCCAAGGCGGCCAAGGTCGACCTGCTGCGCCGGGCCGACGCCGCCGCCCGCTCCGCCGGTGCCGCCATCGGTCAGGTCACGGCCCGCTACGGCGAGTCGAGGCGCCGCATCCTGGTGGCCAGCTCCGAGGGGCGTCTCGCCGAGGACGACCAGGTCCGCACGCTGTTCTCGGTGAGCTGCGTGGCCCGGGGCGACGCCGGCATGCAGACCGGCGTCGAGACGGTGGGGCGATCGGTCGGCTTCGAGCTGTTCGACACCGTCGACGTGGAGGATCTGTCGCGCCGGGCCGCCGAGCGGGCCATGGTCAAGCTGGGCGCCCGCCCCGCCCCGAGCGGTGAGGTGCCCGTCGTGATCAGGTCCGGGGGCGGGGGCGTGATGTTCCACGAGGCCTGCGGCCACGGTCTGGAGGCCGACCTCGTCCGCAAGGGGGCGTCGGTGTTCCGGGACCGCATGGGCGAGCAGGTGGCGTCCCCGCTGGTCACGCTGGTCGACGACGGGACCATGGCGGGGGAGTGGGGCGAGATCGGGGTCGACGACGAGGGCCACGCCGCCCAGCGCAACGTGCTGATCGAGAACGGCGTGCTCACCGACTACCTGTGGGACTGGCTGCGGGCCCGCAACGACGGCCGGCGCCCCTCCGGCAACGGTCGCCGGGAGTCGTACCGGCATCTGCCCATGGTGCGGATGACCAACACGTTCGTCACCAACGGCACGGAGGATCCCGATGACATCGTGGGTGACACCGACCATGGCGTCTACGTGGCCCAGCTCGGCGGCGGCCAGGTCAACACGGCCACCGGCGACTTCGTGTTCGGGATGCGTGAGGCGTACCTGATCGAGGGCGGGCGCATCACCGAGCCGCTGCGGGAGGGCAACCTGATCGGCAACGGGCCCGAGGCGCTGCGTCACATCGACGTCGTCGGCAACGACTTCGAGATGGGGTCCCCCGGCACCTGCGGCAAAGACGGCCAGGGCGTGCCCGTCGGCGACGGCCAGCCCACCCTGCGGGTCGCCCGCCTCACCGTGGGCGGCACGGCGGCATGAGCCCCCGCCCGTTCTGGCACCTGGAACCGCCCCCATCCGCGATTTTCAGGTGCCAGAACGCATGAGCACCCCAGAGCTGGCCGACCTGGCGGCGCGGATCGTCGGGCGGGCCGCTTCGGGGGAGCGGATCGAGGCGTACGTGGCGCGGTCCGAGCAGACGTCGATCCGGGCGTCGCGGGGCGAGATCGAGCAGCACCGCCACGGGGCCAGCGCCGGTGCCGGGGTGCGGGTGCTGCGGGGCACCCGCCAGGGCTTCGCCTGGGCGGGCTCGCTCGACGACGAGGTGCTCGACGACGTGGTCCGCCAGGCCCGCGACAACGCCGAGCTGAGCGAGGAGGACCCGGCCGTCGGCCTGGCCGACGACGACGGGGTCGCCCCGCCCGACCTCGATCTGGTCGTCGCCGATCTGACCCGCCGCGATGCGGACGAGAAGCGGGCCGTCGCCCTGGAGCTCGAGCGACGGGTCCTCGCCGCCGATCCCCGCATCTCCGGCGTCAGGGTGGCCGCCTACGGTGACGGCTACGGCGAGGCCGCCGTGGCCTCCTCCACCGGGCTGGCCGCCTGGTCGGAGGGGACCTCGGCCAGCCTGTCGGTGTCGGCGCTGGCGGACCACAACGGCGAGATGCGGATGGGCAGCGGGTTCGACGCCAGCCGCGACCCCGACGACCTCGACATGGACGACGTGGTCGCACGGGCCGTCGGCGACGCCGTCGACCTGCTCGGCGCGACCAAGCCCGACTCGGCCCGGCTCCCGGTGCTGCTCGACCGGCGGGTGGCGGCCTCGTTCCTCTCGCTGGTGGCCGGCACGCTCACCGGCGAGCGGGTGGCCAAGGGCCGGACCCCGTTCGCCGACCGCCTGGGCGAGACCATCGGGTCGCCGCTGCTCACCCTGGTCGACGACCCCACCGACCCCCGCCACCTGGGCGCCGACACCCACGACGACGAGGGCCTGGCCAGCCGACGCAACGTCCTCGTCGACGACGGGATCCTGCGGGCCCACCTGCACGACAGCACCTCGGCCCGCCGTCTCGGGGCCCGCTCGACGGCGTCGGCCGTGCGGGGGACCCGGTCGACGCCGAGCCCGGGCGTGCGGGCGCTGCAGATCCGACCCGGGGTCAGGACTCCGGAGGAGATGGTGGCCGACCTCGACGACGCCGTGCTCATCACCTCGGTGTCGGGCCTGCACTCCGGCGTCAACCCCGTGAGCGGCGACTTCTCGGTGGGGATCGAGGGCCGGCGCATCCGGGGCGGTCACGTGGCCGAGCCGATCCGGGAGGCGACCATCGCCTCCACGCTGCAACGCATGCTCCTCGACCTCGCCGAGGTCGGCTCCGACCTCGGTTTCCGGGGGGGTGGCGGAGGTGCCGCCTCCCTGCTGATCGTCGACGTCTCGCTGAGCGGGCGCTGACCGCCGGGGCCAGCGGCCGGCCGACCTCTACCCTGAGCGCCCGTGCGTGCCGTCGAGCGACATCCCCACCTCGGCGCGCCCCGGACACCGGGCACCGTGCGGGTCGACTGCCACAGCCACACCATGTGGTCGGGTGACTCGACGACCACCCCCGACGAGCTGATCGAGGTGCTGACCGAGACCGACATCGACGTGCTGTGCGTCACCGACCACCACGCCGTGGCGGGCGCGGTGGAGCTGGCCGACCGGCTGCCGTGCCGGGTGGTGGTGGGCGAGGAGGTCCGAACCCACGCCGGCGAGCTGATCGGGTTGTTCCTGACCGAGCGGATCCCCCAGGGTCTCGCCGCCGACGAGACGGCCCGCCGCATCCGCGATCAGGGCGGCGTCGTCTACGTGCCCCACCCCTTCGACCCCATGAGGCGGTGCCTGGACGAGTCGGCCCTGCACTCCCTCGTCGACGCCGGGCTGATCGACGCGCTGGAAGGCCACAACGCCAAGACCTCCCTCGAGCATCTGAACCGGCGGGCGAGGGAGGTCGCCGTCGACGCCGGGCTGCCCGTCGGTGCCGGCAGCGACGCCCACGTGGCCGAGGCGATCGGGGCCGGTTACGTCGAGATGGACGACTTCGACGGCGCCGCCTCCTTCCTGGCCGCCCTGGCCGGCGGCCGGCTGGTCGGCCACCACTACGACGCCCCCCGGCGTTGGCGGCCCCGCATCGTGCCGTCGGTGTCCGGCGACGCCTGAGTGAGCATCCTCCACGCCATCGTCCTCGGCGTGGTGCAGGGTCTCTCGGAGTTCCTGCCCATCTCGTCGAGCGGCCACCTGGAGCTCGTGCCGTGGCTCTTCGGCTGGGACGACTTCGCCGACGACAAGCTGGAGCAGGCCTTCGACGTCGCCCTCCACATCGGGACCCTGGTGGGGGCGGCGTCGTACCTGTGGCGCGACATCGTGCGCTACACCTCGGCCGGGGTCGGTGGGCTGATACGGCGCGACCTCGACCAGGACGGCCGCATCGCCTGGTTCCTGGTGGCGTCGGCCGTGCCCGCCGCGCTCACCGGGGTGCTCCTGGAGGACGTGATCTTCGACCTCTCCGGCCGCATCGCCCTCATCGCCGTCATGCTCATCGCCTTCGGGCTGCTGCTGCTGGTGGCCGACCGGCTCCCGGGCGTGCGACAGCAGTCGTCGTTCTCGCTGCGTGACGCGCTGCTGATGGGCGGGGGCCAGGCCCTGGCGCTGCAGCCGGGGGTGAGCCGCTCGGGCGTCACCCTCACCGTCAGCCGGTTCCTGGGGTTCACCCGCGATGCCGCCGCCCGCCTGGCCTTCCTCATGAGCCTGCCCATCATCGCCGGGGCCGGTCTGTTCCGGGCCGTGTCGGTGGTGCAGGACGGCGGCGTCCCCGACGATCTGGTAGCCGGCTTCGTGGCCGGCATGGTCGCCTCGGCGGTGACCGGCTGGTTCGCGGTGTGGTGGATGCTCCAGTTCGTCCGCCGCCGGACGTTCGCCCCCTTCGTCGCCTACCGGGTCGTGGCCGGACTGGCCGTGCTGGGGCTGGTGGCGGTCGGCTTCCGGTAGTTCAGACCGGCTGCTCCCCGTCGTCGACGCCGAGGGCATCCTCCAGCCGGCCGACCCGCTCCTCCAGCGCGGTCAGCCGGTCGGCCACCGACGGCCCGGCGGCGCGGGCGGGCGCAGGGGCGCCAGCGTGGTCGGCCACCGGAGCGTCGGCCGGCTCCGCGACGGTGGCCGCCTCACCGGTGAGGAGGTGCGCCCAGCGGGTCTGTGACCGCCCCGGCGTCCGCGCCAGCTCGACGACGAGCGGAGGGTCGTGGGCGGCCAGGGCGGCGAGGACCCGGTCGACGTCGACGCCGTCTTCCCCGTCGCCGTCCTCCCCGCCGCCACCGCCTGCGCTCATTGCGGCGTAGCGCTCGGTGCGGGCCCGGACCTCGGCTGCGGTCTGGGGACCCCGCAGGCCGAGCACGGCCAGAGCGGCCTGGGCGACGGGGTCGAGCCGCAGCGCCTCGTCGAGCACGTGGCGGTGCTTCCACACCCGCCCGCCCCGCTGGCTCCGGGCCAGGCCGGCCTCCCGCAGCCCGAGGACGGCCTGATCGACGGTGGTCTCGTCGTAGTCGACCACCGGGTGGCGGTTGGTGCGTTGGTTGCAGGCCGCCCGCAGCCCGTTCGACGACAGCGGGTACTGCTCGGGGGTGGTCTGCTGCTTCTCCACGAGGCAGCAGAGGACCCTGACCTGCTCGTCGGTGAGCTCCATGGCCGGCCAGTGTGACACCCTGGCCCCGTCACCCCGAGCCCGCCCGCAGCACCGGCACGGCCGAGGTGGCCAGCCCCGCCGTCGCCACCGCCGCCGCCTCGTCGACCGGGACGGCCAGCGTGACGACGTCGCCGTCGACGTGCACGACCAGCAGGTCCCGACCCGAGGGGGTGCCGGTCACGCCGAGGGCGTCGATCACGTCGACCCGGTCGCCGGGCTCGACGGGCAGGGGGAGCGGCAGCGGGACGCCGACGCCCACCGTGCCGGGCGGGAGCCGGGCCGCCACCGCCCCGGTGCCCGCGGGGGCCAGGCGCCGTGCCAGAACCACCTCGCCCGCCGCCATCGCGACCCGTACCCGCTCGCCCGTGGGCGGGGCCCGCAGCGCGTCGGCGGCGACGTGGGCCCGGGGTCGGGCCTCGACGGTGACGGCACCGGCGTCGACGACCGCACCGGCCGGCAGATCGACGGCGGCCACGACCACCTCGACGCGATCGCCGTAGGCGTCACGGGCGGCCCGGGCCTCACCCAGCAGCCTGACGACGAAGGCGGCGGTGACCACGGCCAGCACGACGGCCACCGCTCCCACCGTCAGGGGCCGGCGCCATGCCCGCCACGCCCCGTACCTGACGCTGATCACGACCGTGACCCGGAGACGCGATGCGTCTGGCCCACCAGGCGCGTCTGACCCACCAGGTTCCTCTGACCCACCAGGTTCCTCTGACCCACCAGGTTCCTCTGACCCACCAGGTTCCTCTGACCCACCAGGTTCCTCTGACCCACCAGGTTCCTCTGACCCACCAGGTTCCTCTGACCCACCAGGTTCCTCTGACCCACCAGGTTTCTCTGACCCACCGTGCCTCCGACCCTGCGGAGGACGGGTCCGGACCCGTCGATCGGACCGACGTTAGCTCGCCCCGGGGGCGAACCTCAGGCGGGGTGGAGGGGCAGCTCGGCGAGAGCGTCGGTCAGCACCCGACGGATCGTGACGGCGTTCGCGTCCAGCACGGCGAGCACGTCGTCCATGGTCACCGCGCTCACGTCAGGACGGTCGTCGAGCCCGCTGTCGTGGTCCGTGACGAGGCCCATCCCGCAGAACGGGAGGCTCAGCTCGGCGGCCAGCGCCGCCTCGGGATACTGGGTCATGTTCACGACGTCGGCCCCGAGCGACCGGAGCCAGCGCGACTCGGCCCGGGTCGAGAAGCGGGGTCCCTCGATCACCGCCACCGTCCCGCCCCGCCGCACGGTGACGCCGGCCGCCTCGGCGGCGTCGGCCACGACAGCGGACAGCGCGGGGTCGTAGGGGTCGGCGAAGGAGACGTGGCGCACGTCGGGGCCGTCGTGGAACGTGTCGACCCGGTGGCGGGTCCGGTCGACGAGCTGGTCGACCACGACCATGTGACCCGGATCCAGCCCCGACCGCAGGGAGCCGCAGGCGAAGGGGCTGACCACGGCCCGCACGCCGAGGGAGGCCAGCGCCCAGAGGTTGGCCCGGTAGTCGATGCGGTGGGGTGGGATGGTGTGGCGGCGGCCGTGGCGGGCCAGGAAGGCGACCGTGCGCCCGCCCGATCGGCCGAGGGCGATCGGCGACGACGGGGGTCCGTAGGGCGTGGGCACGTCGAGGTCGTCGGACCCGTCCAGCAGCTGGTAGAGCCCCGACCCGCCGATGACCCCCACGTCGGCGCGCCGGGCCGCCGGGGGCACCTCCACCTAGGAGGCGGCCTTCTCCGAGCTGGACGAGCCCGCCTTCCCGCTCCCACTCGACGCAGCGGCCTTGTCGGTGCTGCTCCCCCCACCACCGGCGTCCTTGCCTGCCGTGGAGGTGTCCTTGCCTCCCCCGGAGCCGTCCGACGATCCCTCGCCCGACGAGGTCCCCTCCTTGGCCGACTTGCCCGAGCCACCCTTGCCGGAGCCGGCCCGGCTGTCGTTCTTGTAGAAGCCCGATCCCCGGAAGGAGATGCCGGGCACGCCGAACACCTTGGTGACGTGCTCCTCACCGCACTCCGGGCACTCCCGGATCGGATCGGCGGTCATGGGCTGCACCCGCTCGAAGCGGTGCTGGCAGGCCTGACAGAGGTAGTCGTAGGTGGGCATGGGGGCCTCGGGTGGGGAACAGGACGACATGGCAGTCTACCGAGGTGACTGCCAGCCCACGGGCGGTACCGGGGCCGGCGACGACCACGAATCGTGGTCGATGTGTGCGAGCGGTGATGGCCCACCGGCGGTGGCGCTGTCACACTGGGCGCAGGCCGGGCAGGACGTCCGCCTCCCGTGCACCGGCGATCTGCCGATGGAGACCAGATGACCTCACAGGTGACCAAGGCCGTGATCCCGGCGGCGGGCTGGGGAACCCGCTTCCTCCCCGCCACCAAGGCGATCCCGAAGGAGCTGCTGCCCGTCGTCGACCAGCCCGCCATCCAGTGGGTGGTCGAGGAGGCGGCCCGGGCCGGCGTGACCGACGTGTGCCTCGTGACGGCCCGCAACAAGGCGGCCGTCGAGGACCACTTCGACCGCAACGCCGAGCTGGAGGCGCTGCTGGCGTCGAAGGGCAAGGACGAGCTCAGCGCCGTCGTGCGCGACCTGGCCGCCCTCGTCACCGTCACGGCGGTTCGCCAGGGCGAGGCGCTGGGGCTCGGTCACGCCGTCGGCTGCGCCCGGGGCTTCGCCGCCGGTGAGGCGGTGGCGGTCATGCTGCCCGACGACCTGATGCACCCGACGTCGGATCTGCTCGGGCGGATGATCTCCGTGCACCGCGAGCACGGTGGCGCCGTCCTCGCCCTGATGGAGGTGGCCGGCTCGCAGATCTCGTCCTACGGGGCGGCCCGGGTCGGCCCCGTCGACGGCGAGGTCGTCCAGGTGCACGGCGTGGTGGAGAAGCCCGACCCGGCCGACGCCCCGTCCAACCTGGCCCTGGTCGGGCGCTACGTGCTGCCCGGCGAGGTGTTCGACGCCATCGACGCCACCGATCCCGGTGTCGGGGGCGAGATCCAGCTCACCGACGCCATCGCCGAGCTGGCCGCCCGGGGTGAGGTGCGGGGCGTCGTGTTCGACGACGTCCGCTACGACGTGGGTCAGAAGGCCGACTACCTCCGGGCCGTGGTGGAGCTGGCCGCCCGCCACCCCGAGCTGGGCCGCGACTTCGTCCAGTTCCTGCGTGACTTCGTCAAGCTCCAGGACGGCTGACCGGCTGGGTAGCTTCGGCGTCCGGTGATCCCCCTCGACGACGCCCGGCGCCTGGTGCTCGACACCTGCCCGCCGGCACCGCCCGTGGACGTGGCCGTGGCCGACGCCGGGGGTCTCGTCACGGCGGCGCCGGTGATGGCCCCCGAGGACGTCCCGCCCTTCGCCAACACGGCCATGGACGGGTTCGCCGTGCGGGCGGCCGACACGGCCGGCGCCCCGGTGAGCCTCGACGTGGTGGGCACCATCGCCGCCGGTGACCCCGGCGACGTCGAGGTGGCGCCGGGCACGGCGGCGAGGATCATGACCGGGGCGCCCCTGCCGCCGGGCGCGGATGCGGTGGTGATGGTCGAGCGGACCTCGGTGGCCGGGGGGCGGGTCACCGTCGACGTCGAGGTGCCGGTGGGTAACCACGTGCGGGGCAGCGGTGAGGACGTGGCTGCGGGTCAGGAGGTGCTGGCCGCCGGCACGGTGCTACGGGCCGGCGCCATCGGCGTGCTGCACAGCCTCGGCGCCACCACCGTGCGGGTCGGACCCCGGCCCCGCGTCGGCGTGCTCTCCACCGGGGACGAGCTGGTCGACGACGGGTCGCCTTTGCGACGGGGGCAGATCCGAGACTCCAACCGGGCCACGCTGCTCGCCCTCGTGGCCGAGACCGGGGCCGTCCCCGTCGATCTCGGTCTGGTGCGCGACCACCGCGGCGAGATCGAGGCCGTGCTCCGGCGGGGGGTCGCGGTCTGCGACGCCCTGATCAGCTCGGGGGGTGTGTCCATGGGCGACTTCGACTACGTGAAGGTCGTCCTCGACGAGATCGGTGAGATGCGGTGGATGCAGATCGCCATCCGGCCGGCCAAGCCGTTCGCGTTCGGCACCGTCGACGGCGTCCCCGTCTTCGGCCTGCCCGGCAACCCGGTGTCGTCGATGGTGTCCTTCGAGCTGCTCGCCCGGACGGGCATCCGGTCGCTCATGGGCCACCCGGCTCCGGCCCGGCCGACGACCCCGGGCCGGGCCGGGCAGGACCTCCGGCGCGCGCCCGACGGCAAGACCCACTTCGTGCGTGTCGCTCTGACGGTGGCGGCGGACGGGGTTCTGGAGGCGCGGTCGGCGGGTGGGCAGGGATCACACATGCTCAACGCCATGGCCCACGCCGACGCCCTGGCGGTCGTGCCCGACGGCGACGGGGTCACGGTCGGCGAGCCGGTGGACCTCCTCGTGTTGCGCCACCCCACCGACCGGTAGGGACCGGCGGTCCGGGGGGCGCCCCCGTAGGCTGGGCGGCCATGGCCGCCGCCGACCTCGTCGACCCGCACGGGCGGACGGTGCGCGACCTGCGCATCTCGGTGACCGACCGGTGCAACTTCCGCTGCCAGTACTGCATGCCGGCCGAGGGGATGACCTGGCTGCCGCGGGAGGAGATCCTCAGCTTCGAGGAGATCCACCGGTTCGCCCGGGTCTGCGTCGAGCGCTTCGCCTTCGACTGCATCCGGCTCACCGGCGGCGAGCCCACCGTCCGGGCCCACCTGCCCCGCCTGGTCGAGATGCTCGCCGGCCTCGGGGTCGATCTCGCCCTCACCACCAACGGCGCCACGCTGCGGACCGCCGCCGCCCCGCTCGCCGCCGCCGGCCTGCGCCGCATCAACGTGTCGCTGGACTCGCTGCGGGCCGACCGCTTCACGGAGCTGACGCGGCGCGACGAGCTCGACCGCGTCCTCGACGGCATCGACGCCGCCATCGAGGCGGGGCTCGACCCGGTGAAGCTCAACGTGGTGCTCATGCGGGGCATCAACGACGACGAGGTCGTCGACTTCGCCACGTTCGGGCGGGAGCGGGGCGTCACGGTCCGCTTCATCGAGTTCATGCCCCTCGACGCGCAGGGTCAGTGGAGCCGTGACCGGATGGTGCCCGCCGACGAGATCGTGGCCGCCATCGGCGCCGCCTACCCCATCGAGCCGGTGGCCCGGGGCCACGCCCCCGCCGAGCGGTTCCGCTACACCGACGGCGCCGGCGAGATCGGGGTGATCGCATCGGTCACCCGCCCGTTCTGCGGAGACTGCGACCGGGTGCGGATCACGGCCGAGGGTCAGTTCCGCACCTGCCTGTTCGCCCACGACGAGGTCGACCTGCGCACGCCGCTGCGCTCCGGCGCCTCCGACGACGAGCTGGCCGGGATCGTGGCCGGAGCCGTCGGTACGAAGTGGGCCGGCCACCAGATCGGCCAGGTGCACTTCATCCAGCCCCGGCGGTCGATGAGCCAGATCGGCGGCTGAGCGCTGCCGACGGGACGCCCGCCGGGGACGGTGACGGTCGCCGGTACCCTCCCCGGGCATGGCGAGCGAGCACCGCTTCACCCACCTCGACCCGCTGGGCCGGGCCCGCATGGTGGACGTGACGCCCAAGGAGCCGACCCACCGGCGCGCCATCGCCCGGTGCAGCGTCCACATGAGCGCCGCCACGGCCGCCGCCGTGGCCCGGGGGGCCGTGGCCAAGGGTGACGTGCTCGCCGTGGCCCGGGTGGCCGGCATCCAGGCCGCCAAGCGGGCGTCGGACCTGATCCCGCTGTGCCACCCGCTCCTGGTGGGCTCGGTGTTCGTGAACTTCACCATCGAGGAGACCCACGTCGAGGTGGAGGCCCAGGTGGAGACGGTCGACCGCACCGGGGTCGAGATGGAGGCCATGACGGCCTGCTCGGTCGCGGCCCTCACCATCTACGACATGTGCAAGTCGAGCGACCGGGGCATGGTCATCGGGGGCCTGACGCTGTGGGAGAAGGCCGGCGGGCGGTCGGGCACCTACCGGCGGGAGGAGACGGTGGAGGCGACGCTCGAGCGCCTGGCCACGGAGCGCTTCGAGCCGGTGCAGGAGCTGGACGACCTCGATCTGTAGCTGCCCGGCGCCCGCTCGTGGGGGTCCGGAGGTTGACGCCAGGTTGCCGGATCGTGTCGGTCGGCTTTGCGGCCGGGCCGTTTCGTAGTAGAAACGCAATAGTCCATCGGCACCTGTCACCGCGCTGCAACGAAGCAGCGTCCTCCAGCTCGGACAGGCGCATCCACCACCACCGTGACCGACGGCGTTACGGTCCTCACCGAAAGGGCGATCTGGAGCGTGAACTTCGTGGTGCTGGTCATCCTGGCGGCGATGTGGGCGGCGGTCCTGGTTCCCCGGTTCCTGGGGAGCCGACAGCAGATCGGCCGTCGGCGTGACCCGGTGCGGTCGTTCCGCTCCCAGCTCACCGTGCTCGGACGAACCGCGCCCGTGGTGGCGCCGGCCACCCGACTGGGCGGCGCCCGTCCGCCCCACGGCGCCGCGCCCGGGCTGTACGTGGCGCCGCCCCGTCCCGCCGCCATGCCCGCCACGCCGTCGGAGGCCGGCCGTCGCCGTCGCGACGTCATCTGCGTCCTCGCCGCCGCCGCCGTGGTGACGCTGGGTGGGTGGTACGTGACCAGGTGGTTCCTGCTCGGCGCGCTCCACGTGGCCGTGGATCTGGCGCTGGCGGCGTTCGCGACCCTGGTCGTGCAGCACCGCCGGACCGTGGCCGAGCGGGCCGAGAAGGTCCGCTCCCTCGGCGTCGACCCGGTCGCCGCCGAACCCCGCGCCGAGCGCCAGCTCGTCCGCACCTCCTCCGGGGGCTGATCCCGCCGGCCGCCCGGGCCGAGCCGGTAGGCTGACCGGCCCGACGGGGGTGTAGCTCAGTTGGCAGAGCACTACGTTCGCAACGTAGGGGTCGGCGGTTCGAATCCGCTCACCTCCACGAGGTCGGTTCGTCTGGACTGGGCTCGGCAGCCGCCTCGCCCGGTCGGTGGCGGCTCAGTGCAGGCGTAGGGCCTGGCGGAGGATCTCGTCCACGGTGTGGCGGCTCGGGGCGTCGAGGCGTCCGAGACGCTCGACGAGACGGGTCGTGGAGATGGCACGAACCTGTTCCACTCGGCGACTTCCCGGTATGCGACGACCCGGCGCTCGTCACCGACGCCGACGTCGAGCAGAGCTTCGCCACACTGCTCAGCTTCGGCCTGCTGCTGATGCTGGCGGCCACCGCCGCGACGCTGGCGCCCGTCGAGCGCCGGCAGGTACCGTCGGGGTGGGCGACGGCGGCCGGGCTGCTGATCGGCACCGTCGCCGAGCCGTTCGTCCACCGCCAGGGGCGTCGGACGGCGGCCGGAGGGCCCCCGTTCGAGGACCGACGACGGGGCCGCCCGCTCAGTACATGGCCGAGGGACCGCTCACCGGGTCGGCGTCGCCGCCGTCGCGCAGGCCGGCCAGGGTGGCTGAGGCGCCGTCGCGCAGGATCAGCAGGTCGGCGTCGACGGTGATCATGCGGAAGCGCTCCTCGATCCGGCGGGGAGCGAGTGTCCGGGTGGTGTGGATGCCGGCCACGACGCCGGCGTTCTCACAGGCCCGCACCACCTTGTCGAGCGCCTCGACGAACACCGGCTCGTCGTCGGCACCCCGAGGGGGCAGGCCGAGGCTGACGGCCAGGTCGGCGGGGCCCACGTAGACGGCCTCGACACCGGGCAGGGCCACGATGTCGTCGACGGCGGCCAGGCCGCCGGCCGTCTCGATCATGGGGATCACCGCCACCTCGTCGGTGGCCCGCTCGAAGTAGTCGGCCCCTTCCCGCATCGACACGACGCTCGGCCCGAAGCTGCGCTGGCCGCCGGGGGCGTAGTGGGCCGCCTTCACGGCCGCCTCGGCGTCGGCCACCGAGTCGATCATCGGCACGATCACCGACAGGGCCCCGGCGTCGAGGGCCACGCCGATGTCACCCGGGTCGTTCCACGGCACCCGCATGACCGTGGCGGCGTCGCCGTGGGCGATGGCGCCCAGCATGGCGGCGGCGCTGGCCCGGTCGATGGCACCGTGCTGGGTGTCGATGCACACGTAGTCGAAGCCGGAGCGCGACAGGGCCTCGGCCGCCAGCGGTTCGGGCAGGATGCACCAGCAGCCGAGCGTCGTGTCACCCTCGGCCCAGCGCAGACGAAGCGAACGGGTCACCGCGGCGACGGTAGCGTGCCGGCCGGTTCGAGACCGAGGGGAGCCCGGGTGACCGGACGGCTGGACGGCAAGGTGGCGCTGGTGACCGGGGCCGGACGGGGCATCGGCGCCGCCATCGCCCGCCGGTTCCACGACGAGGGCGCCCGTCTCGTGGTCAACGACCTGCGGGAGGACGGGGCCCGGGCCGTGGCCGACGACCTGGGCGGCCTGGCCGTGGCCGCCGACGTCGCCGACTCCGAGGCGGTCGGCGCCATGTTCGCCCGGGTCGCCGAGGAGGTGGGCCGCCTCGACATCCTCGTCAACAACGCCGGCATCAGCGGCTGGGAGTCCGACCCCGAGCGCAACCAGCGTCGGATCGAGCGCTCGCTGCAGGCCGCCGAGGAGCTCGCCGCCGGCGGCCCCGTCGAGACGCACCCCGACGTGACGGTGCAGACCACCGACGACGACTGGCGCCGCATGCTGGGCGTCCACCTCGACGGGACGTTCTTCTGTTGCCGGGAGGCGCTGCGGATCATGGGCCCGCAGGGGTCGGGCGCCATCGTCAACATGGGCTCGATCATGGGTACGACCGGCGGCGCCGGCAGCCCGGCCTACTCGGCGGCCAAGGCCGGCATCCTCGGGCTCACCCGGGCGCTGGCCCGGGAGACGGCGACGAGGGGCATCCGGGTCAACGCGCTGGCCCCCGGCTTCGTCGACACCGAGCTGCTCGGCCCCATGGCGGAGCTGAAGCCGATGATCGCCCTCCAGACGCCGATGGGGCGCCTCGGCCACACCGACGACATCGCCTGGGCGGCGGTCTACCTGGCCAGCGACGAGGCCGGCTTCGTGACGGGCCAGGTCCTCTCACCCAACGGCGGCTGGCACATGAGCCAGTAGGCCCGACGGCGGCCCGCACCCGGGCCGCCCGGTCCGGTTCGGGTAGTTTCTGGCCATGACCGCCACCGATCCGGGAACGGCACGCTCGCCCGGTATCAGCTACCAGGAGCTGCTCGACACCGACTCCCATCCCGTGCCCGACGTGCTGCGGCTCGAGTCCCCCCGCTTCCTCGGCGACGAGGACGTGCCGGTCGAGCGGTACACGTCCCGCCGGTGGCACGACGAGGAGAAGGCCTACGTCTGGGACCGGGCCTGGCAGTTCGTGTGCCGGGAGAGCCAGGTGGCCGAGCCGGGCGATCACGTCGTCTACGACATCTGCGACCGCTCCTACCTCGTGCTGCGGGGCGACGACGGTGTCCTGCGCTCGTTCGTCAACGCCTGCCTGCACCGGGGCCGGCGCCTCAAGCAGTACGACGGGCGGTGCAGCGAGGTGCGTTGCCCGTTCCACGGCTTCGCCTGGAAGCTGAACGGTGACCTGCAGGACATCCCGGCCCGCTGGGACTTCCCCCACGTCGAGGCCGGGGAGTGGCACCTGCCCGAGGCCCAGGTCGGCACGTGGGCCGGGTTCGTGTTCATCAACCCCGACCCCGCCGCCGGGCCGCTCGAGGACTTCATCGGGGGACTCGACGACCAGTTCCGGCGGTGGGCGCTCGAGGACCGCTACGTCGAGCTGCACGTGGCCAAGCTCAACCGCTGCAACTGGAAGGTGGCCCAGGAGGCGTTCTGCGAGGCGTTCCACGTCAACGCCACCCACCCCGAGGTCAGCGCCTACCTCGGCGACACCAACTCCCAGATCGACGTGTGGGACACCTTCTCACGCGTCATCACCCCCTCGCTGACACCATCGCCCCTGCTCGACTGGGAGCCCTCCGAGGAGGACATGGCCCGGGCCATGCTCGACCTGCGGCTCGACGAGGACATGCCCCTCGAGATCCCCGAGGGCACCACCGCCCGTGAGCTGATGGCGGCCGCCACCCGGGAGCGCTGGCGGCCCGTCGTCGGCGACGGGGTCGACGGGTGGGCCGACGCCGAGTTCCTCGACTCCATCGACTACACGCTCTTCCCCAATTTCCACCCGTGGGGTGCCTACAACCGGATCGTGTACCGGTTCCGCCCCAACGGCGACGACCACCGCACCTCGATCATGGAGGTCATCTGGCTGGCGCCGTTCCCCGAGGGTGAGCGTCCTCCCGACGCACCGGTGCGCTGGCTCGACTTCGCCGACGAGTGGTCGACGGTCGAGGAGTTCGGCATCCTGGCCAAGGTCTTCGACCAGGACTTCTTCAACATGGAGCAGGTGCAGCGGGGCCTGGAGGCCACCCGCAAGCAGGGCGTGACCCTGGCCAACTACCAGGAGTCCAAGGTGCGCTGGTTGCACCAGCTCCTCGGGGAGTGGGTGGCCCGGGGCAAGAAGGACGAGACGGGGGAGTAGCCATGCTGGGCATCCGCCATCCCTTCACCCGCTACCTCTACGAGGTCGACGACGACGATGCGGGCACCGTCCGGGTCACCGACGCCGACGGGCGGTGGGGTCGCTTCCGCCGCGACGGCAGCTGGGTCGAGGGGGACGTGCGCGAGGCCGACCCGCAGCTGTGCAACTGGATCGGGGGACCACGGCGGGGCAACCACCGGCTGAAGAAGGACTGATCGGCGCCGGACGCGGCAGGAGCCGGTCCGGCCTGCCCGCGCTGCGTCCGGAACGCCCCCGGCCGGCGGATCTGCTGGCCGGGGTCTCGGTGGCGCTCGTCCTCGTCCCCCAGGCCCTCGCCTACGCCGAGCTGGCCGGCCTGCCGACCAGCACGGGGCTGGTGGCCGCCTCGCTACCGCTGGTGGCGGCGGCCGTGTTCGCCTCGTCGCCGTACCTGCAGACCGGCCCGGTGGCGGTCACCGCCCTCCTGACCTTCGGCGCCCTGGAGGGAGTGCGCGACGGGGGCGGCGACCTGGTGGGGGCGGCGGCGCTGCTGGCGCTAGTGGTCGGGATCACCCGGCTGGCGCTCGGCCTGGCCCGGCTGGGGGTCATCGCCTACCTGATGTCCGACCCGGTGCTCGTGGGCTTCACCACCGGCGCCGCCGTCCTGATCGTGGCCTCCCAGCTCCCGACGGCCGTCGCCGCCCCGGCCCCCGGAGACGACGGGGTGCTGGCCCGGGCGGGGTGGACCCTGACCCACCCGGGTTCGTGGTCGGTGTCCGCGCTGGCGCTGTCGGCGCTGACCGTCGTGCTGGTCGTCGGCGGCCGCCGGCTGCACCGCCTGTTCCCGGGGGTGCTGGCCGCGGTGGCCGTCGGTCTGGTGTGGAGTGCGGCGGGCGACGCCGGCCCGGCCATCGGCTCGCTGCCCTCGCCGTGGCCCGACCCGGCGCTGGCGCTGCCGTGGGGCGAGCTGGGCGGCCTGGTCGTCGGCGGGGTCGTGATCGCCGTGGTGGGCTTCGCCGAGCCCGCCTCGATCGCCCGCCTGTACGCCACGGCCGACCGCCGGCCGTGGAGTGCCAACCGGGAGCTGGTGGCCCAGGGTGCCGCCAACCTGGTCGCCGGGGTGACGGGCGGGCTGCCGGTGGGCGGCTCGTTCTCCCGCAGCGCCGTCAACCGCCTGTCCGGGGCCCGAACACCGTGGAGCGGCGCGGTGACCGGCGTGGTCGTGCTGGCCTTCGTGCCGTTCGCGTCGGTGCTGGAGCCGCTGCCCCGGTCCGTCCTCGGCGCCATCGTCATCGCGTCGGTGGTGTCGCTCGTGCGGGTTCGGGCCCTGGTCCGCCTCTGGCGGGAGAGCGTCCTCCAGGCCGTGGTCGCCACCGGCACCGTGGCGGTCACCGTGGCGGCCAGCCCCCGGGTCGAGTGGGGGGTGGTGGGCGGGGTGGCCATGGCCGTGCTCGTGCACCTGTGGCGGGAGCTGCGCATCGTCGTGTCCCGCCGGGTCGACGGTGACCGCTGCACCATCCGACCCCAGGGGGTGCTGTGGTTCGGTTCGGCCAACCGGCTGGAGGACCTGATCGTCGGGATCCTCGCCCGCCACCCGGAGGTGACCCACGTCGACATCGACCTGTCCGGCCTCGGTCGGGTCGACTACTCGGGGGCCCGGACGCTCCGGCGTGTTGCCGACGACGCCGCCGAGTCGGGCTTCGAGATCCGGGTGCTCGGCGTGCCCCCCCAGGTGAGCCCGGTCGTGGCCGACATCCTCGCCGGCCGGAGCTGACGCCGGCGACAGGGGTGACGTGACGGGGGCCCGGCCCGGCGCGATGATCTCCGTCTCCACGCGAGGCCCGGAGACCCCGGGCGGCGGCGTGCTCCGGAACCGGTGAGGGGTTCGACGTGGGCGACGCCGAGATCAGGGTGGAGAGGGAACGTCCCCGGCTGTGGGTGTCGGTCGGGAGGGCCGCCGCCGAGGCCGGCCGGCTGCCCGGTGTCTGCCTCGTCACCGGTGAGCCCACGGCCGAGCTGGTCACCATGGGCGCCCGGCCCCGGGTGTTCCGGTGGTGGATGCTGCTGGTGGGGTTCGGCCCGATCGGGCTCGTCGGCGTGCTGATCTACTGCCGCGTCGTCGGCGCCGAACGGGCGGTGCCGGTCCGGTTGCCCATGACGGCCCGGGGGGCGCGCGTCACCCGGCTCCACACGGCCGTGATGTGGTCGGTCGTCGTGATCGGGCTACTGGGGTGGTCCCTGGTCCCGTCCACCCTGCTCATCGTGCACGTCGACAGGGAGCTGCGTCGGGAACCGGGTTTCCTCGACGTCGGGGGGCTCTTCGCCGCCTACGTCGCCGTCGCCGCCGTCGCCGCGGTCGTGTCCGCGCTGGCCTGGACCCGACCGGCCAGACCGCGACTGCTCGACGACCGGGTCGTCATCGCGAACGTGTCCCGCCGCTGGGCCGACCTGACCGCAGCGGCCCACCGGTGGTGACGGTGGCGGCCTCAGCGCAGCGTCTGGAGCCCGCCCGACAGGAGGTCGGCGGTCAGCTCGGCCAGGGTGTCGACGTCCATGCCGTCGTGCTGGTGGGACCAGTGGCGGATGGTGCCCTGGGCCAGACCCAGGATGCCGGCGGCGGCGTAGCCCGCCCTCACCGGGTCCACGTCGGGGCCGAGCAGATCGGCGATGGTGGCGGCGATGCGGGCCTCGGTGCGGCGGACGTTGCGCACCACGTCGTCATCGCGCGGAGCGCCACCACCGAACACCAGGACGAAGGCGTCGCGCTCGTCGTCCACGAAGTTGAAGTAGGCCCGCAGCCCGGCCACCAGTCGACTCCGCTCGTCGTCGGCCGCGTCGACGGCGTGTCGGATGGTGGCCTCCAGCCGAGCCGTCACGTCGTCGAGTATCTCGACGTAGAGCTCGTGCTTGGACGGGAAGTGCTGGTAGAGCACGGGCTTGGTGACCCCGGCCGCGTCGGCGAGGTCGTTCATGGACGTGGCGTGGAAGCCCTGGTCGGCGAACGACGCCAGCGCGACGTCGAGGAGTTGGCGGCGGCGCTCGGGGGCGGGCAGGCGGACGGCGACCACGACGCCGAGCCTAGAAGGCCCATGGCCTGGTCAGCGGCCGTGCTCGCGGTCGTCGCGCTCGGCCGCCCGTACGGCGTAGCCGACGATGATGGCGGGCAGCAGCAGCGCGCCGCCGACCAGCAGTGCCACCGTCACCGCCGCCGTGACCCCGGCGGTCAGGTCGGTGGCCAGGCCCACGATCAGCACGACGGCGGCCACCAGCCAGGCCAGGTAGCCGAGGCGCTTGGCCCGCCGTCCCCACCTCGCCCACCGGGCCCGGGCCGCCCGGACGGGGTCAGCGGTCACCGGTCACCGGTCACCGGTCCAGCCCCGTTCCTCGAGCAGCGCCGCCAGCGCCACCGTCACGGCGTCGACGGAGAACCACCGGCGGGCGATGTCCCGGTCGCGGTCGAGGCGGGCGGGATCGGGGGCGGTCAGCGCAGCCGCCACGGCGTGGAGATCGTCGGGTCCGAACCAACCGAACCCGTAGGCCAGCAGCTCGGAGGCAACCGGGTAGTCGCCGACCACGACGGGCCGCCGGCGCAGGGCCGCCTCGACAGGGGGGTTGCCGAACCCCTCCCAGCGCGACGGGAACACCACGAGGTCACAGGCGGCGTAGGCGTCGTCCACCCCGACACCGTGATCACCCCGCACGACCGGGCACCGCGCCGTCGACAGTAACGAGTCGAGGGTCGGCCCGTACCCGTCCTCGGCGTTACCGAGCAGCCAGTAGGTGGCGCCGAGGTGCTCGCAGATGCCGAGTGCGGCGGGAACGTTCTTGCGCTCGATGGCCCGCACGGGGTGCAACGCCAGGCGGTCGGTCGGCGCCAGACCCAGGCGGGCCCGGGTGCCGTCCCGGTCCCCGGGGGCGGTGTCGACGTCGAAGCCGTTGCGGACGACCGTGGCGTCGATGCCCCGCTCGGCCAGCTCCCGCCGGGTGAGGGCGTTGACCGTCACGTGGGCCCAGGCCGGGTCGTCGGGGGGCAACTCGGTCACGTGGGCGAGATGGTCACGCTGCCAGGCCGGGTCATGGTGGTGGAGGATGGCCGGCCGTCCCGCCAGCGCCGTCGCCACCACCCGCGACGCCGGCAGGTTGAGGGGAATGGTCAGGAGGTTGGCGACCACCACGAGGTCGGCGTCGGCCACCGCCGCCGTCACGGCGCAGGGGTCGGGGGCGGCGGTGGCACCCAGCTCGAGGCCCCGGACGCGATGATCGACCGGGCCCGAGCCCGCGACCGTCCGGGTCCTCCACCCCAGGCGCTCGAAGGCCCGGATCCACGCCCGGGCCGCCACGGCCACCCCGTCGGAGCCCCCCAGCCGGAACGAGACGAACGTGACCCGGGACATGACCGAGCGAACCGTACGCGGTCCCGACGGGTCGGCGGCCCTGCGGGCGCGGGCCCGCCGGGTGCTCGAGGCGCACTGGACCCCCCACGGGTACGCCGTGCCGCACCGGGGCCGGTACCCGCAGCAGTTCCTCTGGGACTCGTGCCTCCACTCGGTGATCTGGACCCACCTCGGCGACGAGCGGGGCCTGGTCGAGGTCGAGTCACTGTTGGCCCGGGCCACGCCCGACGGGTTCGTGCCCCACATGGGCTACGACGGGCCGTCACCGCACCGCGACCTGTGGGGCCACGACGACCGGTCCTTCCTCACCCAGCCGCCCCTGTGGGGCCATGCCCTCGCCGAGTGGGCCCGGGCCGGTGGCGAGGTGCCGGCGTCGGTGGTCGAGCGGGCGGTGGGGGCCTTCACCCATCTGATCGAGCGCCGGCTGCGGCCGTCGGGGCTGCTGGCGGTGTGGCACCCGTGGGAGACGGGGATGGACGACAGCCCCCGCTGGACGGCCGGATCCGGTGGGACGTGGGACCGCGACCGGTGGCGGTCCCACAAGAACACCATGGCCGCGGCGGTCCGCCTCGACGCCCACGGTCAGCCCGAGGGCAGTGCCCCGGGGGCGGGGGGAGATGCCTCGTTCTCGGTGGGCTCGGTGGGGTTCACGGCGCTGACCGCGTTCAGCCTGGGCGAGCTGGCCGGCGTGACCGGCGACGCCGACCTGACCGCCATCGCGGACGAGCTGACCGGGGCCCTGGCCCGCCGCTGGCGACCGGAGTGGGCCACGCTGGCCGACGAGGGGGCGATCGACGGGGGGCTGGTCGACGGGGGGGCGGCGCCGGTCCGGACCCTCGACGCCGCCCTGGCCGGGCTCGTCACCGGAGGCGAGGCGGCCGCGACCGCAACGGCGGCCGTGGTGGACCCCGGGGCGTTCGGATCGCCGTACGGTCCCGTGTTCGTGGCCGCCGGGGAACCGACCCGCTCCGTCGGCTACTGGCGCGGCGACGTGTGGCCGCCGCTCGGATGGCTAGTGGCCGTACTCCTCGACCGGCGGGGCCACACCGACGCAGCGAGATCGGTGGCGGAGGGCCTGGCCCGGGGGGCGGTGGCCTCGAGCTGGAACGAGCACTGGTCACCCCACGACGGCGCCGGCCTGGGGGTCGCCCCGCAGTCGTGGACGGGCCTGGCCGCCGTCGCCGCCGGCCGGTTCCTTCGCTGAGCTCCGGTCAGCCGTCGTGGGACGTGTCGAAGATGGGTTTGGCCTCGGCGCGGCCCCGCCGGCCGGTCCGCTGCTGGTCGAAGCGGGCGAGGGCCCGCTCGAACTCGCTGCGGACCGGTGCGGGCTCGTCGGCGGGCACCTTCGCCGGGCGATCGTCGGGCTGGGGCGGGCCGGGCGGCGGCGTCGACCGGGCCGCGGGTGGGGCGGGGGTGGCATCGGCCAGGAGCCGGTCCAGCTCGCCGACCTCGATCGGGCCGGTGTCGGCGGCACGCGGGGCCGCCTCCTCGACCGGGGCGGGTGGGGTGACCGGATCGGGTACGGCGGAGGCGTCGGCGGCCGGCGGGGGTGGCGCCGGGACGGCGGCCTGCTCGTCACCTGCGGCGGGCCCGTCATCGGTCGCGGGCGGCCCGGGCGGGGCGAAGCCACCGCCGCCGCCATTCCCGGCCGGGGCCTCGGGCGGGGCGTCGCTGACGGGTGGGGCGTCGCCGCCATTCCCGGCCGGGGGCTCGGGCGGGGCGTCGCTGACGGGCGGCGCCGGGGTGGGCGCCGCAGGCGGATCGGCGTCGGCGGCCTTCCACGACAGGACGGTCAGGTCGACGTCGTCGTCGCTGGCGTCGGACGAGCCCGTCACCACGATCGGTCCCGTCGGGAGGGGCTCCTGGCGGCGGGACCCGGACGGTGTGTCGTCGGAGAAGCCGAACCGGTGCTCCCCGGTGGCCCGCCGGTAGGTGTCCTCCGAGATGTCCCCCCGCAGCATGGCCGTCCATGGGTCCTCACCGCCCACCGACGGGTCGGCGCCCACCGCCACCGGCTGGAGCTCCTCGTCGCGGCGGCGCGGGGCCGGGGGCCGCAGCAGGCGGAACGCCATGTTGGCCACGCCGGCCCCGGCGATCAGGTCGCCGAAGCTGATCACCCAGCCGGTCCACTCCACCGGGATGACGTCACCGAGGAAGACGAAGCGGTCCTCGTCGCGCTCGAGCCGCCGGCCCACCCCGAGGTCGGCGCCAGCGACGTCACCGGGCTCGGTCCCGTCGGCGGTGACGACCGCGGCGGGGTCGACAGGGGTGGCCCCGTCGAGCGCCAGCGGGACCAGGTTGAGCCCGAGGCCGAGGGCCAGCACCGGGGCGCCGACGATCCAGCCGTTGGCCACCGTCCAGACCAGCACGGCACCGACGGCCAACGCCACCAGAGTGGGCTCGCCGGCCAGGTCGGTCCACAGCCAGGCCAGTGCGTAGGCGACGGCGGCGGCGGCGAGCAGCCAGGGGTGGCGGATGGCGCGCAGCCGCTCGACGGAGGGCCGACCGCCGGCGACGATGCCGGCGACGACCCCGACGAGGAGACCGATGGCGGCGAGTTGCATCCCCTCCGACGCTAACGTCCGGCGCCCCGCGAGTGGTCGACCCCCGGGCGCCGGTCAGGCGTTGGCGGGCAGGAGCAGGGCGACGCTCTCGAACAGGTTGAGGAGCGCGACGACGACGAGCGGGAGGGCGATCAGGTAGGTGATCCAGCGTCGCCAGGCCCGCCCCACCAGCCAGACGGCGAGACCCAGCGCGGCGCAGATGACGGCCCACGTCACCACCGGGGTGCGGGCGGCGGAGGCCCCCGACAGGCCCGCCTCGGGCGGTCCGCTGGCGGTCACCGCCGGCACCGGCGCCGGGACGGCCTCCGCCTGTGGCACGGTCCCGTCGGGCGCGGGCACGGGTTCCGTCCGTGGCACGGTCTCGCTGGGCAGCGACGGGGCGAGGCCGGGGGTGGGAGGCACGGTGTCCGTCTGTGGCACGGTCTGGCTGGGCAGGGGAGTGGCCGGTCCGGGGGTAGGAGGCACAGCCGGTCCGGGGGTGGAAGGCACGGGTTCCGCCTGTGGCACGGTCTGGCTGGGCAGCGACGGGGCGAGGCCGGGGGTAGGAGGCACAGCCCGGCCGGGGGTAGAAACAAGGTCGGCCACGACCACCAGCCGCTCGCGGGCGGTGAAGCGGGGGTGGCAGGTGGTGAGGGTGAGCCGGTCGTCGTCGGTGGGGTCGAGGATCTCGACGGCGTCGGGGCTCACCACCGTCGTCTCCCGTACCCGGTAGGCGAACCGGCCCTGCACGGTCGTGACCGTGATCCCGTCGCCCGGGCGCAACTCGTCGAGGGGGGCGAAGGGGGCACCGTAGGTGGTGCGGTGCCCGGCGATGGCGGCGTTGCCGGCCTGACCGGGCAGCGGCGTGTTCGGGTAGTGGCCCGGCCCGGCCTTCAGCTCCTCCACCCCGACGCCGCTGACGACGACCTTGTCGACCCCGACGGCGGGGATCTCGATGCGGGCCACCGGGTCGCCCTCGTCGAGGTCGGCCAGGAAGGCGACCGCCGTCGGGGAGGGTGCCGTTGCCTCGGGGTCGGGGGGCGTCGCGACGGGCGCCACCGGGGTGGTCGACGGAGCCGAGGTGGAGGAAGCGGTGGGGGCGGAGGCCGAGCCGACGGGCGGGTCGGGGGCCGGTGACGGGTCGCGGGGCGCCACGGTCGCGGCCTCGAGGGCGGCTGCGAACTCCGAGCGCAGGTCGTCCTGGGCCCGGGCCTCGTGCAGCGCGGTGCCCCACAGCTGGTAGGCCACGAACAACAGCACGAGCACGCCCGCCCCCAGGAGCACCCGGCCCAGCCCGCCCAGCAGGGGACGCCAGGGCACCGTCTGCACCCGTTCAACGGTACGGGAGGCGCACGGGGCCGTCATGGCGCCCGGGGCCGGGACGGGTGGGGCCAGTAGCCTGCACGGCGACCATGGACCCGCTCGTCGAGCTCCGCTCCGCCGTCGTGCTGCTGGGCCGCTTCCCGGCACTGGCCGGCGTCGACCTCGCCGTCGACGCCGGTGAGATCGTCCATCTCCGGGGCCCGAACGGCGCCGGCAAGTCGACGCTCCTGCGGGCCTGCGCCGGGCTCGTCGCGGTGTCGGCGGGGACGGCGCGGGTGCTCGGCGTCGACCTCCGCACCGACCGGCGGGCGGTGCGCACCTCGGTCGGCTACCTCGGCCACGCCACGCACCTGTACGACGAGCTGACCGTGGCCGACAACGTGTCGTTCTGGGCTCGCGCCGCCGGCGTCGACCCCGGTGGACCGGACCGCGCCCTCGCCGCCGTCGGGCTCGACGGCCGCCTCGGCGACGTGATCGTCCACCGGCTGTCGGCCGGTCAGCGGCGCCGGGTGGCCCTGGCCGTGGTGGTGGCCCGCCGACCCCGCCTGTGGCTGCTCGACGAGCCCCACTCCGGCCTCGACGCCGAGGGCCGCGACCGCCTCGACGACCTCGTGCGACGGGCCGCCAGCGCCGGGGCCACGGTGCTCATGGCCAGCCACGACCTGGACCGCGTGGGGACGGTCGCCACCCGCACGGTCGACGTGGCCGGCGGCCGCGTCGCCGAGCCCGCCGTCCCCCCGCCACCCCCCGGCCGCCCCCGGCCCGACCCGGCTGCGGACCGGCCCGCCCCGTCACCGCGTCCGCCCGTCGGAGCGCTCCGTGCTCCGTGACGCCGCCCTGGTGGCCGGCAAGGACCTGCGCCTCGAGTGGCGGGCCAGGGTGACCGCCAACCAGGTCGCCCCGTTCGCCCTGACCGTCCTCGTCCTGTTCGCCTTCGCCGCCGACGCCCGCTCCGACCTGCTCGGACCGTTCGCCGCCGGGCTGTTCTGGGTGGCGGTGCTGCTCGTCACCGTCCTCGCCGTCCAGCGGTCGGTGGCCGTCGAGCGGCCCGACGGCCTCCCCGACGCCCTGCGCCTGTCGGGCCTCGATCCCGCCGGGCTGTTCCTCGGCAAGGCGGCGGCGGTGGCGGCCCAGCTCGCCGTGCTGGAGGTGCTGCTCGGTGTCGGGGTGGTCGTGCTCTACGACGTGGCCGTGGGCGACCTCCTGTTATGGGTCGTGACCTGCGTGGTGGCGACCGTCGCCCTGGCCGCGGCCGGAACGATCTACGGCGCGCTGTCGTTGGGACTGCGGATGCGCGAGACACTTCTCCCGCTGCTGCTGGTGCCGGTCGTGGCACCCGTGCTGCTGGCCGCCACCCGGGCCCACGAGCGGGCTCTCGACGTGTCGACGGTGTCGGGCTGGCGCTGGGTTGGACTCCTGGCCGTGATCGCGGTGGTCTATGGCGGCGCCGGTGCCGTGTCCTACGGCCCGCTCCTGGAGGAGGCGTGATGTCCGTGCCGACGAGGAGCCCGCTGCCGACGAGGAGCCCGCTGCCGACGTCGAGCCCGCTGACGAGGGCGCTCGGCGTCACCGCGGCGGCCGCACTGGCGACCGCCGTCCTGCTCGGGCTCGTGATCTCACCGGCCGACGTCGTCCAGGGCGACGCCGTGCGTCTCATGTACGTGCACGTGCCGGCCATCTGGGTGGCCTACGGGGCCTTCCTCCTCACCGCCGTGGCCAGCGTGATGTATCTGCGCCCGAAGAGCCGGAGCCGTCGCTGGGATCGGATCGCGGGCGCCTCGGCCGAGATCGGCGTCGTGTTCACCGGTCTGTGCCTGCTCACCGGCATGTTCTGGGGTCGCATCACGTGGGGGGTGTTCTGGCAGTGGGACGCCCGGCTGACCACGACGGCGCTGCTGTTCGTCCTGTACCTCGGCTACCTGGCACTGCGCCGGGTGCCGTCCGATCCCGACGTGCGGGCCCGTCGATCGTCCATCGCCGCCCTCATCGCCTTCGTCGACGTGCCCATCGTCCACTTCTCGGTCGAGTGGTGGCGCACGCTGCACCAGGAGGCGTCGATCGCCCGGCCCGACCCGTCGCCGGAGATCACCGGCGAGATGCTCCAGACGCTGCTGTTCTCGCTGCTCGCCTTCTCGCTGACGTTCGCCTGGTTCATGGTGCACCGGGTGCGTCTGGAAGCACTCGAGGAGCGGGCCGAGGAGCGGGCGCTGGATCGGGCCATCGCCGAGCGTCGGCGCGAGCCCACGACGGCGGCGGGGGCGTCCACGTGAGCGAGGTGTGGGCCTACGTCGTGGCCGGCTGGGTGGTGGTCGGCGCCGTGCTGGCCCTCTACGTCGGCTGGCTGCGGGCCCGCATCCGTCGGGCCGACGCGGAGGTGGACCGGTGAGCGGGCCTCCTCCCGAGCAGGGCGACGGTGGGTCCGAGTGGGGTGACCTGGGTGTCGACGACGGCCTCGACCTCACGCCCCGCGACGTCGCGGTGGCCGACGAGGTCCGGCGCGAGCGTCGCCGGGGCACCACCACCCGCCTGGCCCTGCTGGGGGTGGCCGTCGTGGCCGTGGCGGGGTTCCTGCTCGTGCAGTTCGTCGGCAGCGCCTCGCTGTTCTTCCTGAACGCCGACGAGGCCGTGGCACAGCAGGACGACCTCGGCACCAGCCGCTTCCGCCTCCAGGGCCTCGTCGGCGACGAGCCGGTCACCGGCGGCGGCGTCGTGGCCTTCCCCGTCGTGTTCAACGACGTGTCCGTGCCCGTCCGCCACACCGGCGACCCGCCCGAGCTGTTCCAGCGGGGCATCCCCGTCGTCCTGGAGGGCCAGTGGGACGACACGGGCCGCTGGTTCGAGTCCTCCGAGATGATCGTCAAGCACACCAACGAGTACGAGGCCGACTACGGCGACCGGCTCGATCGGGCCGACGAGGGGGGCGAACGCTGACCGCCACCCTCGGCTCGGCCGGCGTCCTCCTCGGCTTCGTGGCCTCCCTGGCCGGCATCGCCACCATCGGGTCGGGGCTCGCCCAGCGGGCCCCCCGTCTCCAGCGGCTGGGCCGGGTGCACGTCGTGCTGGCCCTGGTCGGAGCGGTCGTGGCGACGGGGGCCATGGAGGTGGCCCTCCTCCGCGACGACTTCTCCCTCACCTACGTGGCCACCAACTCGGCCCGGGCCACGCCGCTGCTCTACAAGGTGGCCACGCTGTGGGCCGCGCTGGAGGGATCGATCATCCTGTGGACCCTGGTGCTGGCCGGTTACATCGCCTTCGCGGCGTGGTGGTTCCGGGCCCGCCTCGATGACCGCATGGTGTCGTGGGCGCTCCTGACCATGCTGGTCGTGAGCGCCTTCTTCTTCGGCCTGATGCTCGGCCCGGCCGACCCGTTCACGACCGTGGCGGGGGCGGTGCCCGCCGACGGTCCCGGCCCGAACCCGCTCCTGCAGAACCACCCCCTCATGGCCATCCACCCGCCGATGCTGTACCTCGGCTACGTCGGATTCACGGTGCCGTTCGCCTTCGCCGTGGCCGCGCTGGTGACGGGCCGGCTGGGGGAGGGGTGGCTGGTGGAGACCCGCCGGTTCACGCTGTTCGCCTGGGGCTTCCTGACCCTCGGCATCGTGCTGGGGGCGTGGTGGTCCTACGAGGTCCTCGGCTGGGGGGGCTACTGGGCCTGGGACCCGGTCGAGAACGCGTCGTTCCTGCCCTGGCTGACGGGCACCGCCTACCTGCACTCGGTGGTCGTGCAGGAGCGCCGGGGGATGCTGCGGGTCTGGAACCTGTCGCTGCTGATGGCGACGTTCGCGCTCACCATCTTCGGCACCTTCCTCACCCGCTCCGGGGTGATCGCATCTGTGCACGCCTTCACCGAGGGCCAGATCGGCCCGGTGCTGCTCGGGTTCTTCGGGGCCGTGCTGCTGGTCGGCCTCGGCCTCATCGGCTGGCGGGGTGACCGGCTGCGGTCACCGGGCAGCATCGACTCACCGCTGTCGCGGGAGGGGGGCTTCCTCCTCAACAACCTCCTCTTCGCCGGGTTCGCCTTCGTGGTGCTGCTGGGGACGGTCTTCCCGCTCGTGGTCGAGGCCGTCGACGGTGACCGGATCGCCGTGGGTGGGCCGTACTTCGACCGCATGACGATGCCCATCGGGCTGACCCTGCTGTTCCTCATGGCCGTGGCACCGCTGCTGCCGTGGCGGCGGGCGTCGGGGGAGCTGCTGCGTGACCGGGCCCTCGTCCCGGCCTGGCTGGGGGCGGTCGCGCTGGTGGCGGCGGTGGTGCTCGGCGCCCGCGGCCTGGCCCCCCTCCTCGGGTTCGGGCTGGCCGGGTTCGCCGGGGGGGCGGCGGCCCGCCAGGTGATCCTCGCCGTCCGCCGCACGGGCTGGCGGGGACTCGTCGGCCGCAGCAACGGGGGCATGATCGTCCACCTCGGCGTGGTCGTGCTGGCCGTCGGCCTCACCGCCAGCTCCAGCTACACCCACGAGCGGGAGCTGACCCTGCGGCCCGGGGAGAGCGCGACGGTGGTCGGCCACGACGTGACCTACCTCGACGTGGCCGAGGTCGAACGGGCCGGCCGGGTCGACACCATCGTCAGGGTCGACGTCGACGGGCGGGTCCACGAGCCGGCCGTGCAGCTGTTCCCGACCGGCCAGACCGTCGGGGTGCCGTCCGTGCGGACCGGGCCGACCGAGGACGTCTACCTGACGATCATCTCGCCTCCGGCCGACCCGGGCGATCCGCTTCTCCTGCGGGTCATCGTCGAGCCACTGGTGTCGTGGATCTGGGCCGGTGGGATCCTCATGGCCGTCGGCACCGTGCTGGCCGCCGTCCCCGGCGCCCGACGCCGCCCGGCCCCCGTCGCGTCCGCGCCCGACGACGAGCCCGCCCCGCCCGAGGCGACACGGGAGCCGGCCGGCGTTGGTTGACGCCCCCACCGCCGTGCCCTCCGTCGAGGATCACAGGGCGGGGCCGCGCCCCCCGGGCGGGTCGCGCCCCATCCTGTGGGCCACGGTGGCGGTGGCCGTCGTCCTCGCCGCGCTGGTGGCGCTGCTCCAGCTCGGCGGCGACGGTGACCGCATCGAGTCGGTGGTCGGTGAGCCGGTGCCGGCCATCCGTGCCGAGACGGTGCACGGGGAGCCGTTCGACCTGGACGCCCTCGTCGACGGCCGCCGCTGGGTGGTGGTCAACATCTTCGCCACCTGGTGCCCCCCCTGCGTCGACGAGCACCCCGAGCTGGTCGAGTTCGCCCGCCGCCACGAGACCGCCGACGACGCCGCCGTCGTGAGCGTCGTGTTCAACGAACCGGCCGACACGGTCCGGGACTTCTTCGCCGAGGAGGGCGGCGACTGGCCGGTGCTGACCGACCCCGACGGTGACATCGCCGTCGACCTGGCCGTCACCGGGGTGCCGGAGTCGTTCCTCGTGTCGCCCGAGGGTCTCGTGGTGGAACTGGTCCGGGGCGGCGTGACCGCCGACGGGCTCGACGCCACCATCGCCGCCGCCAGCGCCGCCCTCTACGGCACCGGGCCCGGCTCGTGACGGCCCGGTTGGGGTGGATGGCCCTGGTCGTCGTGGTGGTGGCCGCCCTCACCGTCGGCGTGCTCGACGACCGGGGTCCCGTGAGCGACACCGACCGGGCCCGCGCCGTGGGCGAGACCATCCAGTGCCCCGTGTGCAACGGCCAGAGCGTGGTGGAGTCCGACGCCCCCATCGCCGCCCGCATCCGCGCCCAGATCGAGCGACAGGTGGCGGCCGGTCGGAGCGACGCCGACATCCAGGCGTTCTTCGCCGACCGCTACGGCGACTTCGTCGTGCTCGAACCGGCCGGCGACGGTGTGACCGGGCTCGTGTGGGTGCTGCCCGTCGTCGGCGTGGCGGTGGCGGCCGCCGGTCTCGGACTCACGCTGGCCCGCTGGCGGGTCCGCGACGGGCGGGGCGCGAGCGCCGCCGACCGCGCCCTCGTGGACCGCGCCCGCGCCGCCCCGTGAGCGACGTGGTGCCCGGCCCGTTCTGGCACCTGGGAGCCGCGGCATGGCGGTGCTGGCGGGTGCCAGAACGGCATGGGCGACGAGCGAGCACGGGGGAACGGTGAGCACGCTCGAGGAGGAGCGCGACTTCCTCCTGCGCTCCCTCGACGACCTGGAGGCCGAGCACGCCCGGGGCGACATCGACGACGCCGACTTCCACACCCTCCACGACGACTACACCGCCCGGGCCGCCGCCCTCATTCGCCGCATCGACGGGGCGACCCCGCCCGAGCCGGCTCCTGCACCGGCCCGTCCGGGCCGGTCCCACCGCCTCCTGGTGGTCGCCGCGGTGGCCGTGTTCGCCGTGGCGGCCGGGGTCTGGCTGGCCCGCACCTCGGGTGAGCGGGGCAGCGGCGACCTCGCCTCCGGGTCGGGGCGGGAGAGCAGCGCCGAGCTGCTCGTCGAGGCGGCCGAGGCGGAGGCGGCCGGCGAGGTCATCGACGCCCTGGAGGCCTACGACCGCATCCTCGCCGGCAACCCCGACAACGTCGAGGCCCTGGCCCGGCGGGGGGCGCTGCTCATGCGGGTGGGCGACGAGCGCCTCGTCGGCGAGGCCGTCCCGTACCTCGACCGGGCGCTGGGACTCGACCCCGATCATGTGGTGGCGCTGCTGTTCCGGGGCCTCGCCCACCGGGTGCAGGGTCAGCCCGCTGACGCCCGGGAGCGCTACCGCCAGCTCCTCGCCGTCGACCGGGATCTTCCGATGCCCCGGGCCGTCATCGAGGACCAGATCGCCGAGCTGGACGCCGAGATCGCCGCCGGCTGACCGGGTCGGCGGCTGCGTCAGGGTGTGTGCCGTCGGCCGGGTCAGGGTGCGCGCCGTCGGCCGGCACCACGGGGGGACCGTGGTAGCGGGCCGTGCCGTCGGCCACCGTCCACACCGACGCCTTGGCGCAGCGGCCCGCGCCGTGGGTGCCGGCGTCGACGCCCCGCAGGCGCAGGAGCCGTACCACCTCCGGGATGACGTCACCATGGCTGCACAGCACCATCGTCTCGTCGGCGTCGGGGCGGTACCACCGCTCCAGCACGGCGCTCGGGTCGGCCCCCTCGTAGAGGAGCGCGTCGGTGTCGACCGGCACCCCGACATGGCGGGCCAGCGGGTCGACGGTGGCGACGCAGCGCACGGCCGGGCTCGACACCACGGCGTCGACGCCGGACCCGTCGGCCAGGAGGTCGACCAGCCCGCGGGCCTCGGCCTTGCCCCGGGCCGACAGCGGCCGGAGCGAGTCCCGGTCGCCCCAGGCCGATCGGGGCAGGGCGTCGGCGTGGCGGACCAGGTGCAGGACCATGAGCGGGGCGAGCGTAGTGGCCGGTTCTCCTAGGGTGATCCCGATGGGCTTCTTCCACCGGAACCGCAAGGCCCTGGCCGCCCGGGGCATCGATCCCGCCCGCCTGCCGCCGGGGCAGTACCACACCGACCGGTTTCCGGTCCTGCACGTGGGCGACGTCCCCACCATCGACCTCGCCACGTGGACGCTCGGCGTCGACGGGCTCGTCGGTCGGCCGACGAGGTGGACGTTCGACGAGCTGCGGGCCCTGCCGACCGTCGCCGTCCGGACCGACATCCACTGCGTGACGAAGTGGTCGAAGTTCGACACCGACTGGGAGGGCGTGCGCATCCGCGACCTGATCGCCGCCGCCGGGGGCGCCGACCCGCTCGCCACCCACGTCGTGCAGCACGCCGAGCACGGCTACACCGCCAACCTCCCGCTGGCCGACGTCACGGGCGACGACGCCGTCGTGGCGTGGTCCTTCGGCGGCGAGCCGCTCGAGCCGAAGCACGGTTGGCCGGTCCGCACCGTCGTGCCGCACCTCTACTTCTGGAAGTCGGTCAAGTGGGTGCGCCGCATCGAGCTGGTGGGCGCCGACCAGCCCGGGTTCTGGGAGCGCAACGGCTACCACGACTACGGCGACCCGTGGCGGGAGCAGCGCCACTGGGGGGATTCGTGAGCGCGGTGCTGCGGGAGCTGCGGGCCGTCAACACCCACCCCGACTCCGAGAACCGGATGCACGACGACACCGTGGCCCGCCGCTACGGCTTCGCCGGCGGGCTCGTGCCCGGGGCGACGGTGTTCGCCTGGGCCGCCTCGGCGATCGTGGCCGAGCGGGGGGAGGGCTGGCTCGACGACGGTGCCGCCCGGGTCCGCCTGGTCGGACCGGCCTACGACGGCGACCGGCTGCAGGTGGTGGCCACGGACCGCGACGAGGTGGTGGAGGTGCGCCGGGGTGACGACGTGCTGGCCATCGTCGACCTGGCGCCGGCGGAGGAGCCGCAGCGCGACGTGGCGGCGGGGTCCCGGTCGGGTGGCCGCTACCCGCCCTCCGTCGAGGCGCTCGCCCCCCGGCCCGGCTTCGATCCGCTGCGGGTCCGCCTCGACCCCGACGACGTCGCCGCCTACGCCGCCCTGGTCGACGAGACGGTCGCACCGCTGGCCGGCGGCGGGCGGGTGCACCCCGGCTGGATGCTCAACGCCGCCAACGTCGTGCTGGCCGACAACGTCGCGCTGGGACCGTGGATCCACGTCGAGAGCACCATCCGGTTCCTCGGCCCCGCCCCCGCCGGGGTCCCCTGGGAGGCCCGGGCGCGGGTCGCCTCGGCCTGGGAGCGCTCGGGTCACGTCTTCTGCGACCTCGACGTCGAGCTGCGGGCCGACGACACCCCCGCCGCCGCCATCTCCCACCGGGCCATCGTGGCCCCGAGGGCAACCCCCGGACCGAACTGACACAAGCACGCGTTGCCATAGCAACGCGTGCTTGTGTCAGGTCGGCCTACACCCGGGTGATGCAGTGGGTGGCGCCACCGGGGCGGGAGGCCACCGTCTCGGGGCTGGCGTCGCCGTGGAGGCCGGCCAGCATGCCCCGCACCAGGCCGCGGTCGATGGCGCACAGGACCGGGTGGTCGATGGCGGCGACGCCGAACGGGCAGTGCTCGGACACGATGCGCAGGGCGAGGCCGCTGCCCTCCGAGCGAGCGGCGAACCCGTGTGACGTGAGGGCGTCGGCGACGGCGCTCATGGCGCTGGCCAGGGACCGCTGGGCGGCGGAGGGGTCCATCGACTCGGCCAGGTGCAGCCCGTAGTCGGCGCCGACGTCTTCGGCGAGGGCCTCGGCCTGATCGCGGGGGAGCAGGGCGAGGGCGCGGCCGAGGAGCGTGTGGATGAGGTCGTCGCGCCGGACGGGGAACTCCATGCGCATGTCGGTCTCCCCGGCCACGTACCGCTTGGAGGGCCGGCCCGCCCCGCCGTCGGAGCGACCGACCCCCACGTGCAGGTAGCCGCCGGCGGCGAGCTTGTCGAGGTGATGGCGGGCCACGTTGGCGTGGAGGGCGAAGTGCCGGGCCACGCCCGAGGCGGTGGCGCCCTCGTCCTGCTCGCGCACCCACAGGTAGATGTCGCGGCGGGTGGGGTCGCCGAACGCCGAGGTGATGGCGGTGACGGCAGCGGAGAAGTCGCCCGGGGTCATCGGAGCATCGGGGGCGGCCGCGGCCATGACCGGTATTCTACCTATGCCCGTAGGGGAAATCCGGAGCGACCGCTCCGCCCCGGTGCACCGACCCGTCCCCCCGCCCGAGGAGCCCGCGTGACCACCGCCGCCGCCACCGAGGCCGTCGCCGCCGTCGTCGAGCCCGAGATCGGCCGCACGCTGGGCGAGCTGGGCCTGGTGAGGGGGGTGGCCGTCGACGGCGCCGCCGCCCACGTGCGGGTGGCCCTGCCCGCCGAGGGGTACACGCACGCAGAGCCGCTCGGCCAGCTCGTCGGCGACGCCGTCGCCGGAGCCGGCGTGGCCGAGGTCCGCGTCGAGTTCGACGTCCTCGACGCCGCCGAGCAGCACCGTCTCCGGGTGCAGCTCATCGGCGAGCCCGCCGAGACAGCGGGCAGCCACGCCGGCCACGGGCACGCCGAGGGCCGCTCCATCCCCTTCGCCGAGGCCGGTTCCCGCACCCGCGCCCTCATGATCGCCTCGGGCAAGGGGGGCGTGGGCAAATCGTCGGTGACGGCGAACCTCGCCGTGGCGTTGGCCCGGCGGGGTCACTCCGTGGCCGTGGTCGACGCCGACGTGTGGGGGTTCTCCATCCCCCGGATGCTGGGGGTGCACCGGGCGCCCCTCGTGATCGACAAGATGCTGGTGCCGCCCCGCGCCCACGGCGTGCGGTGCATCTCCATGGGCTTCTTCGTCGACGAGGACCAGCCCGTCATCTGGCGGGGGCCCATGCTGCACAAGGCGCTCGAGCAGTTCCTCACCGACGTGTGGTGGGACGAGCCCGACTTCCTCGTGGTCGATCTGCCCCCCGGCACCGGCGACATCTCCCTGTCGCTGGCCCAGTTCCTGCCCCGCGGCGAGCTGTTCGTCGTCACCACCCCCCAGCCCGCCGCCCAGTCGGTGGCGCAGCGGGCCGCCGCCATGGCCGAGAAGGTCCGCATCGAGGTGCGCGGCGTGATCGAGAACATGTCGTGGTTCACCGGTGATGACGGCCGCCGTTACGAGCTGTTCGGCTCGGGCGGCGGCGCCGAGCTGGCCGAGCGACTCGGCGTGCCGCTCCTGGCGGAGATCCCGCTCGTGTCCGCACTGCGCGAGGGTGGCGACGTCGGCACTCCGATCGTCGTGGCCGAGCCCACCTCGGAGGCGGCCACCGTGTTCGCCTCCGTGGCCGCCCGGGTGGCCGACGAGCTGGCCCCCACCCGCCGACACCATCCCGAGCTCAAGCTGCTGTAGGCCGCCGTGCGCGCTGTGGGCCCGGTCGTGGTGGCGGCCCTGGTCCTGCTGGCCGCCGCCTGCGGGAAGGACGAACCCCGACCCGGTGAGGCCGAGTGGCGGGCGGTCTGGGACGAGGCGACGGCCGTCGTGCCCGAGAGCGAGGCCGGTCTGACCCGCCCGGTGTGCGATGTGCTGCTGCGAATCACCCGCGCCGACCGCGAGCAGCTCATCCCCTCCCCCCGGGCCACGGTGGATCCGCTGGTGGAGGAGTGGGTCGGCGTGGCCGAGGCGCTCGGCCTCGAGTGCGAGGAGTACGGCGACGCCGGTGGGCAGCTGGGTCGGCTGGCCGAGCTGATCGGCGAGGTCGAGGCCGCTCTCGACGACCGGCCCGACGTCACGACCGGTTGAGTGGGGCGTCGGCGGGGGGCTGGTCGGTGCGCTGCCGCTGCCGCTGTCGCCCGGCGCCCCGGCAGCCCCGGACCATCGGAGGCGTCACCCGGGCCGCGGGCCCGGACCTGCGGTCCCGCGGGAGCGACTCCGCGGAGTCGCCGGCCGGCGCCCCGGCAGCCCCGCACCACCGGAAAGCGTCACCCGGGCCCCGACCCCGGACCTGCGCTCCTGCGGGGGCGACTCCGCGGAGTCGCCGGCCGGCCCCCGCCCTGAGGCGTCACGTGCACCCCGACCCCGGACCTGCGCCCCGCAGCAGCGCGTCGTGATGTCGGTCGTGGACCCGGATCGTCGGGCGGGTCGGGCCGGGACGCGGAGTCCGTCGTGGCGTCCGCGTCGCCCGGGTCTGACGTGGACCGGCCGAGCGGCGCCCCTCAGGCCTCCGGTGCGGGGACGGCGCCTCCCAGCCAGGTGGCGGCTCCGAAGGTCGCCACCTCGCCGACGTCGGTGAGGAGCCACAGGCCGTCGCCGTCGGGCGTCGTGGCCGCCGACACGGTCTCGCCGAGGTGCACGCCCCCGGGGTGTCCGGTGGCGGCTCCGAAGGCGTGGATGCCGCCGCCGGCCTCGGTCATCCAGTACCCGCCGGGCCCACCGTCACCGCCGGGGAAGGCGGCCACGGCCGTGACCGGGGTGGGCGGCGGCCGGTCGCCCAGGCTCCCCAGGAAGTCCTGGTCCGAGAAGTTGAACACGCCACCGTCGCTCGCCACCATGAGGTACCCGTCACCGTGGGCGATCGCCCCCACCACCGGTCGGTTCAGGACGGGGGCGATGGCCGGCAGCGATCCCCGGAACGGCGCCTCGAACGAGAAGATGCCCCCGTCGGCGGCCACCAGCCAGTACCCGACCCCGTCGGGATCGGGGGCGATGCCGACCACCGGTCGGTTGAGGGGTACACCCCCCATGGAGCCGTGGAACGTGGCGTCGCCGAACGTGAAGATGCCGCCGTCGGCGCCCACCAGGTAGTAGCCCCGACCCGTCGGCGTCGGCGCGGAGGCCACGATCGGCCCGTTCAGCGGGACGCCGGCCAGGTCGCCGAGGAACGGTGCGGCTCCGTAGGCGAGCGCCTCGCCCCGATCGGTGAAGATCCAGTAGCCGGTCCCGTCGGGGAGCACGGCGATGGTCGACGGGCGGCCCAGGCTGACCTGGTCGGGGGGCAGCGGGTCGGTCGGCTGCTCGCCGAACCCGAGCACACCGGTGACGTCGGTGATCCATCCCGCCGCGGGGGCCACCCGGGTGACGCCCGTGTAGAGCTGCGTGTCGCAGGCCGTGCCGGTCTGGAAGACGTAGGTCGTCACCCCGACGAGCAGCAGTGTGCCCGACCCGTGGCGGGTCACGACGGGCCCGCCCGAGTCGCCGAAGCAGGGGAACCCGCCCCCGTCGCCGCCCAACAGGGCCTCCGACACGAAGCAGACGGCCTGGTCGGGAGCCGAGCACAGGGAGTCGTTGCCGGGCCGGGTCAGGGCCCCGTAGGCCACCCGGAAGTCGTAGTCGACCCCGCCCCGCTCGTTCTGGCCGTACCCGCCGACCGCCGCCGGGGTGAAGGCGTAGTCGGGCTCCGTCGGGCCGAAGGCGAAGGCCAGCAGCTCACCCGGGTCGTCGAAGGGGCGATCGATCCGCACCAGGGCGAGATCGAGGCCTCCCACGGCGTCGCCGGCGTAGGTGGGGTGGACGACGACCTCGACGGCGGCCCGGACCTCGTAGCCGGAACCGGTGCCGTCGTTGGAGACGTCGCGGGTTCGGTCGACGTAGCCGGGCACGACGACCTCGTCGCCGAACACGACGCAGTGGGCGGCGGTCAGGACCCACGTGGCCTCGACCAGGGTGCCGGTGCAGTTCTGCCTGCCCCCGAGGCCGAGCTCGACGGCGCCGATGTCGTTGGCCACCCGGTCGCCCCACCAGATGGCGCCGGTGTACGCACCGCCGCCGCCGGTCTCGACGGCGGCCGCCTCGACGGCGGCCGCACCGCCCGCCCCGGCCGCGATGGACGACGCCACCAGGGCGACGGCGGCGAGGAGGGGGAGCAGCCGGCGTCGCATGATCGTCACCCCCAGATGATCCCTCACGGACCGGGTCCTGGCGAGGTCGCTTCGCGCCGTTGGTGGCGATGTGTGCTGACTCAGTCGTCAACGAGTCCGGGAGGGGGCCGAAACCCGCCCAGGGCCACCTCCAGCAGCTCGGCCACCCGGAGGCAGGTGTGGTCCTCCAGGTACGGGCCCACCACCTGCACGCCGACGGGCAGGCCCGCGGGGGTGAGCCCGATGGGCACCACGGTGGCGGGTAGGTAGACGACGCCCACCGCGCCCACCCAGTGGGTCTGCTCCAGGTAGGGCCGCTCGACACCGTCGACGGTGATGCGGCGTGCGCTGAGCGGCGAGCTGTGGTCGTGGGGGATGGCCGGCGCGATCGCCACCGGCATGAGCACGGCGTCCCAGTCCTCGAAGAACCCGGCCCACCGGGCCCGCAGCTGCAGGCGTCGCTCGTTGACCGACAGCCAGGCCCGGTGGCGGAGGGCGGCGTGGCCGGCGCCCAGGTCGCCCTCGACGCCGTCGCCCCGGGTCGCCATCTCCTCGATCTCGGCCGGCGTGTGGGCACCGGCCAGCGCGGCGCCGAGGAGACGCTCGAAGGTGTCGATGGAGCGCTCCAGCGTGACGCCGTCGGGCCGGGCGTCGGCGTCGACCCGGACGCCGACGTCGGCCAGGGCGACGGCGGCGGCCTCCAGCAGGGGCCGGACCTCGGACCCGACGGGGCAGGCCGGGTCGTCGAGCCAGGCCGCCACCCGCAGGTCGGCCGGGTCGTGGTGGCGGGGCGGCGGCAGCTCGAGTCGCCACGCCCTGCGCTGCCAGGCGTCGGGCCCGGACAGGGCGTCGAGCGCCAGCCGGCAGTCGGCCACCGTGCGGGCCATCGGGCCGGCCACGGCGATGTCGGCCTGGGTGAGCGTGCCGGGCGGCCCCGGGATCTGGCCCCGGGCCGACACGATGCCGTAGCTGGGCTTGTGGCCGACGACGCCGCAGGTGTGCGCCGGGTTGCGGATCGAGCCGCCGATGTCGGAGCCCAGCTCGAGGGGCGTGAACCCCGCCGCCAGCGCGCCCGCCGACCCGCCACTCGACCCCCCCACCGTGCGGGACCGGTCCCACGGGTTGTTCGAGCAGCCGAAGACGTCGTTGTAGCTCTGCACGTCACCGGCGTAGATGGGCAGGTTGGTCTTGCCCATGACGACCACGCCGAGCTCGCGGTAGCGGGCCACCGGGTCGGCGTCGGTCTCGGGGACGTGGTCGGCCAGCTCCGGCGCCCCCGACGTGGTCCGCATCCCCGCCGTCTGGAACGAGTCCTTGACGGTGATGGGAACGCCGTGGAGGGCACCGAGGTCGGAGCCGGCGGCCAGCGCCTCGTCGGCGGCGGCGGCCTCGGCCCGGGCCCGCTCGGCGTCGAGCGTCACGACCAGCCCGAGGTCGTCGTCGAGGCGGTCGATCCGGTCGAGGGCGGCGTCGGTGGCCTCGCGTGACGACACCTCGCCGCTGCGGATGCGGGCGGCCAGCTCGATGGCCGACGACCAGCACAGCTCACGATCCATCGGCCGCACGCTAGAGCGGCGGTCCGGGCGCCGCAGGCGGGATGTCGGCCCTCCGGGGCGCACCCGTACGCTGGCGCCCGTGCGTGTACGAATCGGAGTCACCAACGTCGCCCGCGAGCTCGAGGTCGAGCTCGACGACGACACCGACACGGCCGCCCTGCGCCAGGAGGTGGCGGGTGCGGTGGAGGGCGACGGAACGACGATGTTCTGGCTGACCGACCGGCGGGGCCAGCAGGTCGGCGTACCGACCGATCGTCTCGCCTACCTGTTCATCAGCTCCCCCGAGGCGGAGCCCCGCATCGGCTTCGGTTCCCAGTAGGGGTGCCCGCAGCGGCGACCGTCCCGCTGCTCGACCGCCGGCTCCTGTTCGTCACGGGCAAGGGCGGCGTCGGCAAGACCACGGTGGCCGCGTCGCTCGGGCTGCTGACGGCCCGCCTCGGACGCCGCACCCTCGTGTGCGAGGTCGACGCCAAGGGTGACCTGGCCGACGTCTACGAGTGCGGCCCGGTCCGCTTCGACGCCCGGACCGTCGCCGAGCGGCTCGACGCCATGGCCATGGAGACCGAGGCGTCGCTGCGGGAGTACCTGCGGCTGCACCTCCGCCTGCCGCTCGTGACCCGCATCGGTCCTCTGGCCCGCAGCCTCGACTACGTGGCCACGGCCGCGCCCGGGGTCAAGGAGATCCTCACCGTCGGCAAGCTGGCCTGGGAGGTGCGCGAGGACCACTACGACACCGTGATCGTCGACGGTCCCGCCACCGGCCACGTCGTCGGCCTGCTGGCCGCCCCCCAGGGCATCCGCCAGCTCGTCAGCGTCGGGCCCATCCGCAACCAGACCCAGTGGATGCTCGACATCCTGAGCGACCGGGCCACCACCGGGGTCGTGGTCGTGTCGACGCCGGAGGAGATGCCGGTCACCGAGACCCTGGAGCTGGTCGACCGGCTCGACGCCGAGACCACCGTCGACCTGGCCGGTGTCATCGTCAACGGGGTGCTGCCCGAGCTGTTCGGCCGGTCCGAGGAGGCGGTGTTCGACCGGCTGCGGGAGCCCGGGCCCGCCGGCGGGCTGGCGGAGAGAGTGGGCGGCGACGCGGAGCCCATCCTGGACGGGGCGGCCCTGGCCGTCGGGCTGCGCCGGTCACGCGCTGCGCACATCAGCCGCCTCCGCGACGGCCTCACCGGTCGCGCCCCGCTCGCGTACGTGCCCTACCAGTTCGGCCGCACCGGCGGCCTCCGGTCGGCCACCCGGGTCGCCGACGCCCTCGAGGCGGAGCTGACGTGACCCCGGGCGCCCGGACGTTCGAGGAGCTGCTGTCGGCCCGGGAGGTCGTGATCTGCTGCGGGTCGGGCGGGGTCGGCAAGACCACCACGGCGGCCGCCGCCGGGGTCATGGCCGCCACCCACCTCGGGGGCCGGGTGCTCGTCCTCACCGTGGACCCGGCCCGGCGGCTGGCCACCGCGCTGGGGGTCAGCGCCGTTGGCAACACCGCCACCCGGGTCGACGACCGCGCCCTCACCGCCGCGGGGCTGCGGCCCCAGGGTGAGCTGTGGGTGGCCATGCTCGACACCAAGGCGTCGTGGGACGACCTGGTCCGCCGCCACGCCCCCGACGACGCCACCCGCGACCGCATCCTCGCCAACGCCCTCTACGCCAACATCTCCGGCCGGTTCGTCCAGAGCCACGACTACATCGCCATGGAGCGGCTCTACGAGCTGCACACGTCGGGCGACTACGACCTGATCATCGTGGACACCCCGCCGAGCCGCAACGCCCTCGACTTCCTCGACGCCCCCGCCCGCATGGCCGAGTTCTTCGGCAGCCGCCTGCTGCGGTGGCTCGTCACCCCCGCCAGCAGCCGCTTCCTCACCGCCGCCAGCCGGCCCTTCTACACGATGGCCGACCGGATCCTGGGCTCGCAGTTCCTGGAGGACATCGGCGAGTTCTTCCTCCTGTTCCAGTCGATGTACGACGGGTTCGTCGAGCGGGCGGGGGCCGTCTCCCGGGTGCTGGGCGACCGGCGCACGACGTTCGTGGTCGTCTCCACGCTCGAGATCGCCCCGGTGCGGGAGGCCCGCTACTTCGTCGACGCCCTCGAGCGGCGGGGCCTGCACCTCGGCGCCGTCGTCCTCAACCGGACGCTGCCCGGCTACCTGCGCGACCCCGACACGGCCGGCCGCGCCGCCCGGTTGCGCGACGACGCTGCCGTCATCGCCGCCAGCCTGGCCCCCGCCCTCGACGGGGAGGATCCCGTGACCGTCGCCCGGGTGCTGCGGGAGGTCGCGGCCGGCTTCCTCAACCTGTCGCTGGTGGCCCGTCGCGAGGCCGACCAGCGCTCCCCGCTCGCCGCCGGCGGCGCCGTCGTGGCCGAGGTGCCACTCATGGTCGGTGACGTCACCGACGTGGCCTCCCTCGCCGAGCTGGGGGCACACGTCTGGCGGTGATCAGCCGGCGGGGGGTGGCTCCACCACCAGGGTCTGCAGGGCACGGCCGATCTCCCCCTGCCCGTCGTGCAGCACCGTCCGGGTCAGCCCGATGCCGGTGTCACTGTGGACGGTCGCGGCGTCGACGCAGACCCACTCGCCGGCGGGGTGGCGGTGCAGGGCCACGGTGAGGTCGGGGTTGACGAAGGACCAGCCCTCGGCGGCGGGGAGACTGGCGCTGATGCCGTTGCCGAAGTCGGCCACGGCCACGGCCCGGGCCAGGGGGGTCGGAGGCTGCCCCTCGATCACGTCGACGAGCAGCCGGAACCACGCCGTCGACGGGCCGAGCTGGTCGAACTGCCCGGCCACGAATCGGATCTCGACGCCGTCGGTCACGAACGCAGGCGTCCACGTGGCCCGGGACCACCGCCGTGGTCCGGCCCCCTCGCCCGCCGGACCGGGGGCGGGCAGCGCCGTGCCGGCCGCCGTGGCGGGCAGCTCCACGTCCTGCGTCCGGATGCGCCACGCCGACGCCCGGGCCACGACCGTGCCGCCGGCGTCGGCCAGCGACGCCTCGACGAAGCTGACCTTGCGGCCCGGGCGGGTGACCACCACCGTGGTGGTGAGCGGCTCGACCGGGACCGGTCGCAGCAGCTCGACGGCGAGGCGGGTCACCCGCTGGTCACCGGGGTCGCCCGCCTGCGCCAGCAGCGTGGCCAGGAGGGCGGCGGGTGGGCCCCCGTGCATGGCCGTCTCCGCCCACGGCCCCCTGGTCACGTCGGAGGGGATGAAGCGGTCGGGTCCGTCGGGGCGGAAGAGGGCGTCCATGCCGCCTGACCATAGGAGCGACACCCGCCGGGGCCGCACCTACGCTGGCCCCGTGTCCGATCCCGTCCGCCTCGACCCGCTGCTCGGGGAGGAGCCGGTGGTCGACCAGGCGGTCGTCTCCCCCCACGAGCCCCGGTCGCTGGCCGAGCGTCTGCACGACAGCGACCTGAGCCCCGACGAGGGCCAGCACCTCCGCCGGCTGGTGGCGTGGTGGGGTCTGCTGGCCGACCTCTCCTTCGCCGACCTGCTCCTGTTCGTGCCCGAGACCGACGGGACCGAGGGCTTCCGGGTCGTCGACCACATGCGGCCGACCACCAGCCAGACGCTCTACTACACCGACATCGTCGGCCAGTCGGTGGCCGACCGGGAGCGTCCCCTCGTGGCCCGGGCCTACCACCAGGGGCGGCCGGTGGAGGGCGAGATCACCCTGCCCGGCACCCGGCGACGGGCCCGCGTGCTGAGCGTGCCGGTGCGGTGCGGGGGCCGGGTGGTGGCCGTGCTGACCCGTGAGGGTCGCCCCGACCTCTCCCGCCGCCTCGGTGAGCTGGAGCAGATCTACCTCAGCGTCTTCGACCACTTCGCCCGCATGGTGGAGGACGGCACCTTCCCGTTCGCCACCGACGAGACCGACCTGGAGGAGGCCCCCCGGGTGGGCGACGGCGTGCTGCTGCTCGACGAGCACGCCCGGCTCCGGTACGGGTCACCCAACGCGCTGTCGACCGTGCACCGGATGGGCGTGCGGGGCAACGTGCTCGGGCTGCGGCTGGCCGAGATGGGCGTCGAGCAGACCGTCGTCTGGCGGGCCTACACCGACCGGGTCCCCGTCAACCAGGAGGTCGAGCGGGGCGACGACACCGTCGTCGACGTGCTCGCCATCCCCATCCTCGGCGACGACGCCGTGAGGGGGGCACTCGTCATCCTGCGCGACGTGTCCGAGCTGCGCCGCCGCGACCGGCTGCTCCTGTCGAAGGACGCCGCCATACGTGAGATCCACCACCGGGTGAAGAACAACCTGCAGACCATCTCGTCGCTGCTGCGCCTCCAGGCCCGGCGCATCACGAGCGACGAGGCCAAGCAGGTCATCGGCGAGTCGGTGCGACGCATCGGTTCCATCGCCGTGGTCCACGAGACGCTCGCCCACGAGGCCGGTGAGGACGTCCCGCTGGTGGGCGTGGTGCGCAACCTCATCCGCCTGGTGGAGGACTCCGCCACCGCCCCCGAGCGTCCCCTGCGCATCACGGTGGAGGGGGACCCCGGCATCGTGCCCGCCTCCGTCGTCACGCCGGTGGCGGTGGTGCTGAACGAGCTGCTCCAGAACGTGGTGGACCACGCCTACACCACGGGCTGGCCCGACGACCCGGAGGTGGTGGTGCGCCTGGCCGTCGCCGGCGCCGACGCCGACGAGTACCTCGTCGTGGAGGTGGAGGACGACGGCGTCGGGCTGCCCGAGGGCCTCTCGGTCGAGACGGCCTCGGGGCTCGGCTGGTCGATCGTGCGGGCCCTGGTCGGCAGCGACCTGGGGGGGGAGATCGCGTTGGAGGACCGCTCCGACGGCGGGGGCGCCGTGGCCCGGCTGCGGGTGCCGCTCGGCGCCCACAGGCGTTGAGGAGGGCCTGCGCCGTGGGTCAGCCGGCCGAGCGGGCCGCCTCCCGGCGGGCCTTGCGGATCGAGCGGCGCTCGTCTTCGGAGAGCCCGCCCCAGACCCCGGCGTCCTGGTTGGTGATGAGCGCGAACTCCAGGCAGTCGTCCTGCACGAGGCACTCGCCGCACACCTGCTTGGCCTCGGCGATCTGGTCGACGGCGAGCCCGGTCGAGCCGACGGGGAAGAAGAGGTCCGGACTCGTGTCGCGGCAGCTGGCGTGGTCACGCCAGCGATCCGCCCCGGGGACCAAAGCTGCGACGTTGAGACCCACGCATTCCCTCCTGATCTGGACCTGAGCCGTCCGCTTCACCGTGGTCCCCGCCACGGTGCCCCGGTCGGCGTGGCACGCTCGGTTGCTACGGATCCTCCCGCCGGGCACCAGCCTGACCAGGGGTCGGCGTCCGTGAGGAGAACGCACGGACCGTAGTCGGTTTACCTGACGGTAACAAGGGGGTGACCGATGTCACAGCCAACGGGCCCGGGGTGGCGGACCGGAGCCGGTCGGGCGCCCCTCGTCGTCGCCCACCGGGGGGCCAGCGCCGCCGCTCCCGAGAACACGCTGGCGGCGTTCGCCCTCGCCGTCGGACTCGGTGCCGATGGCGTGGAGATGGACGTCCGGCTCAGCGCCGACGGCCACGTCGTCGTGCACCACGACCCGGTGCTGTCCGACGGGCGGGTGGTGGGTCACACGATGGCGGCGGCGCTGCCCGAGCACGTGCCGACGCTCGACGAGGCGCTCGACGCCGCCGACGGCGTGCTCGTCGACGTCGAGCTCAAGCACGCCCCGGCCGAGCCCGGGACCGGCCCCGTGGAGCGGCTGGTCGATGCGGTGGCCGTCGTGCTGTCGGCGAGAGACCCCGCGGGGCTGCTCGTCACGTCCTTCCATCCCGGCGCCCTCGACCTCGTCCGCGCCGCCCTGCCCGGTCCGGTCACGGGCCAGCTCGCCACCGGCCTGCCCGATCTCGCCGCCGTGGCCGACCGGGGCCACGGTGCCGTCGCTCCCCACCACCGGGCCGTGACCGGCCGGTGGGTCAGGGCCGCCCACGCCCGCGGCCTGCTCGTGGCGGCGTGGACGGTCGACCGCCCCGGGAGGATGCGTCGCCTCGCCGCAGCCGGCGTGGATGCGATCGTCACGAACGTCGTCGACGTGGGCCGGGCCACCCTCGGCCCCCCGTGACCGGGGCGGCGGTGCAGTCGTGCGACGCCAGACCCGGCCGCACCAGCGACAGCACGTCGGGCCGCCACTCGAACCGCAGGTGGTCGGTCTCACCCAGGAAGTCGCCGTCGACCTGGTACGGGAACGGTCCGTACCCGTGCACGTCGAGGCCGCGGAGGTCGTGGTGGCGCTCGACGTGGCGCGAGCGCCGCAGGTAGCGACCCGAGCCGAGCGCCGAGGCCACCATCCGCAGGAGCGGCACCGGGGCCAGCGACCGGACCGCCACCGACGACAGGCCGCGCTCCATCGTGGCGGCGGGATCGAGCCGCAGGCCCCGGCTCCCGAGGTAGGTGTACGGGTCGGTGTTGAGGACGACCACGAAGCGGGAGTTGTCGACGGAGGTCCCGTCGGGGTGGTCGACCCGCATCCGGGGGCGGCGGTGGTCGTAGTGGCGGGACCAGGTGCGCACGGCGGCCCACACGAAGAGGGGATGGCCGGCGTAGCGCTTGAGCCCCGACCGGCGCTCCACCTGCTCGACCACGGCGGCGTCGAAGCCGAGGCCGGCGTGGAAGACGAAGTACCGCCCGTTGACCGCACCCAGACCGACCCGCTGCACCTCGCCGGCGGCCAGCGCACCGGCCACGACCGTGGCCGCCTCGACCGGGTCGTCGGGCAGTCCCAGCGTGCGGGCCATGACGTTGGTGGACCCGCCGGGGAGCACGCCCAGGGCCGTGGCCGTGCCGGCCGCCCCGTTGGCGGCCTCGTTCACGGTGCCGTCCCCGCCGAGGGCCACGATCACGTCGACGCCGCGGTTGGCCGCACCCCGGGCGAGGGCCATGGCGTGTCCCCGCCGCCCGGTCTCGGCCACCTCCACGTCGTGGTCGCGCTTCAGCAGCTTCTGGATGATGACCCGGGTCCGGGCGGTGACCGACGACGCCGAGGAGTTGACGAGCAGGAGCAGCCTCACGGGCACGGGCGGGGCGGGGCGACGTTCATGGCGGGGGCAGTTTGGTCCGGGACGACGCTCACGGCAGACTGACGCCCCTATGAAGGTCGCCGTCTGTGTCAAGCAGATCCCCGATCCGGCCAACCCGGGTTCTCTCGCCGAGGACAACACCCTGGTCCGCCCGGAAGACTCCATCATCCTCGACGAGTCCGACAGCTACGGCGTGGAGATGGCGCTCCAGCTGGTCGAGTCGGCCGGCGGTGGCTCGGTCCACCTCGTCTCCATGGCCCCCAACTCCTGGACCAAGGGCCTCCGCACCGCCCTGGCCATGGGGGCCGAAGATGCCGTGCTGGTGAGCGACGAGGCGCTGTCGGGCTCCGACGCGCTCGGCACGGCCAAGGTGCTGGCCGCCGCCATCGGCCGGGTCGAGCCCGACCTCGTGCTGGCCGGCACCGAGTCGAGCGACGGCTACACCGGCACCGTACCCGAGCAGATCGCCGCCGTCATGGGCGTCCCGTCCATCACCTTCGCCAAGAAGATCTCCGTGGGCGATGGCGTGATCAAGGCCGAGCGCCAGACCGAGCTGGGCTACGACGAGTGCGAGGCGCCGCTGCCGGTCGTGGTCTCGGTGACCGCCGGTGTGGTCGAGCCGCGCTACCCGTCGTTCAAGGGGATCATGGCGGCCAAGAAGAAGCCGGTCGAGGAGCTGACCCTGGCCGATCTCGGCGTCGACTCCTCGGCGGTCGGCTGGGGCGGCGCCCGCCAGGAGATCGTGACGGTCGAGGACGCCCCCGAGCGCGAGGCGGGCGAGATCGTCGAGGACGAGGGTGAGGGCCACCAGAAGATCGTGGCCATGCTCGAGAAGCTCAAGGTCATCTAGGGAGGCGTGGACGTGGCGATCGACAGGATCTGGGTGTTCGTCGAGGCGACCGACGGAGTGGTCGCTCCCATCTCCCTCGAGCTGCTGGCCAAGGCCCGCGAGCTGGGCGGCACGGTCGAGGCGGTGATGGCGGGCGACGGTGAGGCCGTGGCCGACACCCTCGGCGAGCACGGCGCCGGTTCGGTGCTGGCCACCGGTGACCTGGGCGAGCACCTGCCCGGGCCGGCCGTGGCCGCCGCCCTGGCCGCCAGGGTGGAGGCCGGCGAGGGGGCCGACCTCTTCCTCCTGGGGCAGACCTACGACGGCCGCGACGTGGCCGCCCGGTTCTCCGTCCTCGTCGACCAGCCCGTCCTCACCAACGGCGTCGACCTGCAGGTCGACGGCGACGAGGTGCGGGTGGTCGAGCCGGTCTTCGGCGGCACCCAGAACGTCATCACCGCCTTCCGCAACGACGGCGTCAAGACGGTGCTGGTCCGGCCCAAGTCGTTCGTGGCGGCGCCGGCGGGCGGGGGCGCCGCCACCGTCGGCGCGCTCGAGGTCCCCGACCTCGGGTCGGCGGGCGGCACCAGGGTGCTCGAGGTGCACGTCGAGGAGCGCGAGGGACCCCAGCTCGACGAGGCCGAGGTGGTCATCTCGGGTGGCCGGGGGCTGGGCTCGGCCGAGGCCTTCGACCTGGTCGAGGGCGTGGCCAAGCGCCTCGGGGCCGCCACCGGCGCCTCCCGGGCCATCGTCGACGCCGGCTGGGTGCCCTACGCCAAGCAGGTGGGCCAGACGGGCAAGGTCGTGAAGCCCAACGTCTACATCGCCGTGGGCATCTCGGGGGCGACCCAGCACCTGGTGGGCATGAAGGGGTCCAAGCACATCATCGCCATCAACAAGGACCCCGAGGCCCCCATCTTCGGCATCGCCGATCTCGGCATCGTGGGTGACGCCCACAAGGTCATGCCCGCCCTGCAGGAGGCGCTCGACTCCAAGTCGTGACGTGCCCGGAGCCCTGCTCGTTGCGGTTCGGTGACGTTGCGGCCCGTTCCCCTCTCCTCTGAGCCGGCCCGGCCGACAGGAGCGGGCGGACGATCCGTCGGAGGTTGGGTGATGACGCTGCTCGTGGTGACGATGGCGACGACCTCGCTCGCCGGCACGGTCGGGTTCCTGGTGGGGCGCGCCCCCCGCCCCCAGCTCGTCCGCCTCGACCCCCTCGCCGACGGTCTCGCCGCCCTGGCCCGCCTCCGCCGCTGACCCACCCCGCTCCCGTTCTGGCGCCCATCCGGCTCACTGTCGGGCCCAGACGGGCGCCAGAACGAATCAGGGCTCCGGGACTGTCAGCTCGCGACGACCACCTCGGCGACGTCGGACCCGACCTCGCCGGCGAAGAGGGAGGCGTGATCCCGCCCGGCCAGGCGCCCGTCGGGAGTCAGCGGCTGGATGCTGTCGCTCAGGTTGACGAGGTCGAGTTCGTCGGACCCTGACAGCCGGTGCAGGAACAACAGGTAGCTCGTGCCGACGCTCGCTTCGGTCAAGACAAGCCCCTCGTACTCGATCGTCTCGACCCGTTCCGCGTTCTCGCTTCCTGCGGTTCGGGTGTAGGCGGGCCACGCCACGGATACGTCGTCGGGGGTCTTGCCCTTCAGGCCCTCCGTAACCTCGAAGCGAGCGAGCACGTCCTCAAACCACCGTGGATCGGGATCTTCGTCGCCCGAGGAGTAGAAACGGGCGCCGGCGTCGACCGCGACCAGCTCGGCCTCCACGATCACGTCGGACACCTCGACCAACTCGGTGACAGAGGAGGGGCCGAGCTCGTCGACCCGAACCTCGACGGTGGGCAAGGCGGCCGGGGCGGTCGCTGTCGGGCCGATGTCAGCCGCCGGCGACGCTGGTGAGGAGGAGTCTCCACCACAACCAGTCGCAACGCCGATGCACCAGACCACGGCGACCGCGATGCGTACACGTGCCAACGTGGTCAGGCCTCGAGCACCTCGAGTCCGTCGGGCGACGGGAACCCCTCGTCCCGGGTGATCACCGGCACCCGGAGCGCCAGCGCGGTCGCGGCGATCCACGAGTCGTCGACCCCCATACGGAGACCCCGATCCCGGAGCAGGACCCTCAGGCGGGCCCACTGCACGGCGACGGCCGTGTCGACGGGGATCGGGTCGAGGGCGAGCGCCGAGGTGTAGGTCGTCAGCCGTCGTTCCCGGATGGAGAGGTCTCTCGGCGGCGAGGACGCCGGCCCGGCTCCGGTTGCGGAGCTCGCGAGACGCCACCGTCGCCATGGGCCGAGCGTAGAACCGCTGCGACACCAGCCGATACGGGCCCGCAGGCCCCGAGCCGGTCCCGTCCCGGCCCGTCGAGGCTCTCGCCCCGGACCACGGGTCGGGCCGAAGCATCCTCCGGGGATCGATCCTCAGGGCTCCGGGTCGACCGTCTCGATGGCCCAGGCCAGGTCGAAGTCGGGGTCGGCCACGGCGAGGCGCAGCGACCACCCCGGCTCCGCGTCATGCGGCTCCCAGCGATACCACCGGAGCTGGGCGGCGGCGCGACCCAGGTCGTCGGGGTGTACGGGCCAGTCGTCGGCGAGGTCGGCGAGCGCAGCCAGCGTCCACAGCGCCTCGACCCGCCCGACGGCGGCCCCGGCCCGTCGGCCCCGGCGGCCCCCGGTGGAGGCGGCCCAGGCGAGGTGGGCCAGCCCGTCGGCGGCGGGGACCTCCGCCCAGGCGACCCCCGTGCCGGCCCGGCCGGGAAGCGCGGCGACGGCCTCGGGAGCATCGCCCCGCACGCCGGCCACCGCCGAGCGGGCGTCGGACAGGCGGCACCAGCGACGGGTCACCCGATCGAGCGCCTCGACCCCCGGCCCGGCGGCGTCGTCGGCGCGTCCGCCCGGTCCCATCTCGACCCGACCGAGCGCCACGACGGGGGGACCGTCGGCGTCGGCCCCCTCGACGCGGTAGCGGGCTACCGGCCAGGTCGGCTCCCAGTCGGCCGGCGTCAGGTGCACCTCGACCAGCTCGGCCGGGAACGCTTCGGTCACGGCCTCCCCCCGCACGACCCGCTCCTGGGCCACCCACGCCCGGCCCGGTCCGTCGGGCAGGTGGGGGCCGACGTCTCCCCAGTGGGCCCGGGAGGCGAGCACCTCGGTCAGCGGACCGGGGGTGAAGGCCACGTCCTCAACGGCCACCGGTGAGGCCACGGCCGGGTCGGCCTCCAGCACGAGCCGGTAAGCGGCCCACGCCGACGCAGGCCAGAGCTGGTGGCCGAGATCCCAGGCCGCCGCACAGGCCCGGCGCAACGCGACGAGGCCCTCCCAGTCGCCCCGCTCGGCCAGGCGGTCGACCTCCCGGACGACCTCGTCCAGGTCACCCTGCTGCATCAGGCTACGGAAGCGGTCCTCCCGGTTCACACCAGCGGCCACGGGTAGCGGCGGCCGCCGTCGTCGCTCGGCAGCACGCCCTCGCGCAGCAGCCACCGGCCCCGGGCGCACATCGCCTCGACCTCGTCGGGCGAGAGCAGCTCGCACAGCACGGGCGGGACCGATCCGACCACCCGCTCGACGTCGGCCAGCAGCGCGTCGGCGATCGGCTCGCCGCCGAACTCCCAGATCACGGTGCGGAGCTTGAAGTCGGCGGCGAAGCAGAGGCCGTTGTCGATGCCGTAGATCCGGTCGTCGGCGCCGAGCAGGCAGTGGCCGCTCTTGCGGTCGGTGTTGTTGGCGACGATGTCGAAGGCGGCCATGGCCCGGAGCTGATCGTGCCAGCGCTCGTCCTCGACCAGCGTGAAGTGGTGCTGCTCGGGGTCGTGCTGCACGAACCACTGCACGCTGCCCGGTCCGAGCGGACCGTCGCGCCGCACCGTCGGGGGGATGGCGCTCCAGCCCAGCGCGCGCGACAGCTCGAAGGCCGCCACCTCGCGGCGGTCGAGCCCGGCCGGGAAGTCCCACAGCGGCCGCTCGCCGGAGCGGGGTTTGTAGATGGCCCGGTCGGGCGACCCGTCGAGCCGGACGCTGCCGCCCACCCGGACGAGGTAGGTGCCGTTGGACGACCACGGCATGCGCCCCTCGATCTCCAGGTCGGCCCCGGTCAGCAACCGGAGCTGGGCGTCGAGGGTGACCGGGTTCGACGACACGGTTCAGTTCATGCGGGGGCAGGCGTGGCCGTCGGGATCCATCGGCCGCCCGCACCACATGCAGTCGGGTCGGCCCGCCTCGACGGCGGTGGCGGCCCGTTGCACGAAGGCGTGGGCCATGGGTCGGGTGAGGCCGACCCGCGTCGAGGCCGGGATGTCGTCCTCGTCGTCGACCAGCTCCTCGAAGTAGACGACCACCCGGTCGGACTCGCGGTCGTAGGCGAGACCGACTCCGGCGACCACCCACTCCTGCTCGACGGGGCGGTGCAGATCACCGGCGGTGGCGGCGTCGGGCTCGGCCGGCTGCAGGTCCTCCAGGAGCTGGCTCATCGCCGTGCCGAGCCCGGCCACCTGCTGCTTCTCGCACTTGAACGACAGGGTCTGCTGCCCGACGACGACCTGGAGGTAGAACACCCGTGACCCGGGCCGGCCGACGGCGCCGGCGGTGAAGTCGTCGACGAGGTCGAAGCGGTGGCTCTCCCCGCTCACGCCGACCACCGGGGCACGGCCGCCGTCACGCGAGGCCGATCCGGTCGAGTGAGCCGTCGGTGGTGTTGACGGCGAGGACCGCCGGACCACCCGGTCCGTACATGACGGCGCTGACCGAGCAGGGGGCGGCCACGATCCGCTGGAACAGGTCGAGGTGGGTGCCCATGGCGTCGGCCAGCGCAGCCCGGATGGGGTCGGCGTGGGAGACGCACACGATGGTCTCGCCCGGATGCTTCCCGACGAGGCGACGTACCGTCTCCGTGATGCGGGTGGACATGGCGCTGAAGCTCTCACCCCCCGGGAACGTGAAGCCGCTGGGGTAGCGCTGCACGGTCGTCCACTCGCTGCGGCGGCGGAGGTCGGCGAGGCGCTTCTCGGTCCAGTCGCCGACGTCGAGCTCGAGCAGGCCCTCGTCGATCCTCACCCGTTTGCCGACCGCCTTGGCGATGGGGGCGGCCGTCTCGCGGGTCCGCTCCAGGGGCGAGGCGTAGACGGCGGCCACCTCGACGGGGCGGATTCGCTCGGCCGCCGCCTCGGCCTGGGCCACGCCCTGGTCGGCCAGGTGCAGGCCGGGGGCCCGCCCGGGCAGGCGGGCACCGGTGGTCGGCGTGGCCCCATGGCGGACGAACAGCACCACCGTCGGCTTGGGGGATCGTCGCCTCGTCGCCACGGGCGGCCCAACCTATCGTCGGGGCCGTGGAACGGGGTGACCGGCTGGCGGCGTTGCAGGCGGAGATCACGAGCTGTCGGGCCTGCCCCCGGCTGGTGGAGTGGCGGGAGCGGGTGGCGGTCGAGAAGCGGGCTGCGTTCCGCGACGACACCTACTGGGGCCGGCCCGTCCCCGCCTTCGGCGACCCCGACGCCCGGGTCGTGCTCGTCGGCCTCGCCCCCGCCGCCCACGGCGCCAACCGGACGGGCCGCATGTTCACCGGCGACCGGTCGGGCGACTTCCTCTTCGCCGCCCTGCACCGCACCGGGTTCGCGGACCGCCCCACGGCGGTGTCCGCCGACGACGGGCTCACGCTGACCGACGCCTGGATCACGGCGCCGGTCCGCTGCGCCCCGCCGGCCAACCGTCCGACGCCCGACGAGCGTGACCGGTGCCGCCCGTTCCTCACCCGGGAGCTGGCGCTGCTCGACCGGGCCCGGGTGTTCGTCCCCCTCGGCCAGTTCGGCTACCAGGCACTCGCCGGACACCTCGGCCTCCGGCCCCGCCCCCGCTTCGGTCACGGCGTGGAGGTCGCCCTCGACGACGGCCGGTTCGTCGTCTGCACGTTCCATCCCAGCCAGCAGAACACCTTCACCGGCCGCCTCACCCCACCCATGCTCGACGCCGTCCTCATCCGGGCCAGGGAGCTGGCCGGAGCGAACTGACACAACCACGCGCTGCTCTGGCAACGCGTGCTTGTGTCAGGTCGGAGGAGGGCACCCGCTCAGCGACGGAGGGTGGCAGCCTCGGTGAGCTGGGTGTGGAGGTCGCGGAGGTCCGCAGCGAACGTGTCGCTGCCCAGCGCGGCGGCGACGTGGTGATCGGGCACACCCGGGCCGCCCACCACCACGAGGGTGCCGGGAGCCGTCCGGCGGATGGCCGTGGTCGTGTCGGCCGCGGCGGGACCGTGCTGCTCGGCGCCCACCACCACGAGGGCCGCCACCAGCTCGTCGACGCCGGCCACGGACCGGGCCCAGCTGGCCACGGGCACGTCGGCGCCCAGTTCGACGGTTCGCCAGCTCCGACCCCGGAGGATCTCGCACACCAGCGACGAGGCGAACGCGTGCTGGTCGCCGGGGGCACCGCCCACGACGACGGTGCCGCGCTTGCGGCCCGGGCGGGCGAACGACGACGAGAGTCGCCCGAGCACCCGGGCCGCCACGGCGGTGGCCCGGTGCTCGTCCTCGACGGTGGCGGCGCCCTCGGCCCACCGCCGCCCGACCTCGGACAGCGTGGGGGCGACCAGGTCGAGCATCACGGCCTCGGCGTCGGCGCCCGACCGGATCGTGGCCTGGACGACGGACCACGCCCCCTCGAGGTCCCCGGACGTGAGCGGCCCGAGGAGCGACAGTCGGTGCCGGTCCCAGGCCGGTGCTCCCCGCCGTCCCGGCGACGGGGGTTCGGCGTCGTCCCCGGTCACGGAGGCCAGGTCGGACGGCTCCACCCGCCACTCCCCACCGACCCGGTGCGCCGTCAGGCGTCCGGCCCGCACCCACCGGTACATGGTGTTGTAGTGGACACCCGCCCGCTCGGCCGCCTCGGCCAACCGCAGCGCCGGTTCCCCGCCGACGGAGTCCTCCGGATCAGGCGACGTCACTGGCGTCGTCCAGCGCCGGGTCGCTGACGTCGTCCAGCGCTGTGTGACCGGTGTCGCTGTGCGTCGTGTGACCGGTGTCGCTCTGTGTCGTGTGACCGCTGTCGCTGCGCTCCAGCCGGTGCGGGCGCCAGGCGGCACGGATCCGGCGGCTCGTCGAGCGCAACGGCAGGAAGCCGGCGGCAGCCCGCTCCTCGTCGGTCTCGCCGCCCCAGATGCCGTGCTCGCGGTTCATGCGGCCGACCATGCGGCAGATGTCGATCGAGGGACAGGTGGCGCACAGCACCCGGGCCTCGGCCACCCGCCGGAGCCGCTGGACGGGTGTTTCCTTCGGCCGGTCGTAGAACAGCTCGGTACGGCCACGGCAGGGCGCCCCGTCGCGCCAGTCGTCGGTCTCGCTGGGGCAGGTATCCATCCCGACGAGTTTTACCAGTGAATGGATCCGCCAAACTGTGACGCCCGTCACCGTGCGGCCCGATCGGCCCCGGCGCCGGGGTCAGCCGATGACGGCCGGCACCGGGTGGGCCCACTCGGGCCAGCGCTTGCGGCTCTTCTCCGAGAGCCGGTCCATGAGGGCGATGGCGGCGGGGTCGTCCTCGCCGGGCCGTCCGATCAGGCTGCCGTCGGCGAGCATGGCCATGATGATCTCCCGGCCGAGGTCGGTGCGCACGACGGTGAGCGTCCAGTCGTTGTCCTTGCCGATGCCCCCGGTGGAGATGTCGGCGTGCTCGGCGGCGAAGTCGGGGCAGAGCTTGCACCCGTCCCGGGTCCAGTCGTGGCACTCCTTGAGCGGCACCTCGTAGTACGTGCCCTCGGTGTCCCAGATCTGGAACACGCCCTTGATGTTGGTCTTCTTGATGTCCTCACGGCGCAGGCCGTACTTGGTCCAGAACAGCTCCTCGAAGATGGCCTCGTCGAAGGTCTTCGAGCACAGGAGCCCGATGTTCAGCGCGAACCGGCGCCCCACCTTGCCGACCTTGCGGGTCGTCATGACGGGCAGGATCGAGGTCTGGCAGCTCATGCCGACCAGGGCGATCTTCTCGGCGCCGCCCTCGACCGCCTCGGGGTAGGCGAGGGTGTTGGCCGAGTACGTGTAGCGGCTGCCCGCCCCCCGCAGCACGTCGTCGCGGGTGCGGGCCACGCCCGGCACCGCCGTCCACTGCGCCGGCCCCTCGTCGGACTCGAGGTAGGAGGTCAGCGCAGCGTCGATGTAGCCGTGCTCGAGCGCCCAGATGAGGATGGCCGACACCAGCCCGCCGTCCTGGCCGATCTCGTGGACGAAGTCGTCGGAGGCCCGGGTGAGGATGACGTCCTTGTAGACGCCGGACACCTCGTCGGCCGACCGGGTTCGTCCCCACAGCAGCTCGTCGGCCTCGACCTCCCAGGTGCGGAACCGGGGGCAGGCCCGGGTGCAACTCGTGCACCCCTTCTCGCCGTGGATGCAGTTGTCGGGGCCGAGCTCGTCCTCGAGGTGGTAGGGCGTGAACCCGCCCTGCACGTGGTCGTAGCCGATCACGTCGTGGGGACAGGCGATGACGCACCCTGAGCAACCGGTGCAGAGGCCCGACGTGATGACCTCGGCGTAGAGCTCCTTCCACTGGTGGGTCCAGCGCTCCCGCTGCTTCGGGGCCGCCTGCTCGTCGGTCGGGGCCTCGGTCGCCGTCATGGATCGGACAGTACCCGGCGGGTGGCGGGTCGGACCGCGACGGCGCCGTGGCATGCTCCGCCCATGGCACCCGGTGCGCTGCGACGACGGGCCGTCACCATCCCCGCGGTGGTGGCGACCGGCGTCGCGCTGGTGATCCTGGCCCCCGTCCTCGTCCCGGCCGCCGCGCTCGCCGACCTGGTGACGGCCCCCCGTCGCCGCCCGGCGCTGCGGGGCTACGGCTTCGCCCTCGCCTACGTGGCCGCCGAGCTGGTGGGGCTGGGTACGGCCCTGGGCCTCGACCTCCTCCACCTCGGGGGACGCCGCGACCGGGCCGGCTGGCTCGCCGCCCACCGCCGGCTGCAGGTCTGGTGGCTGGGCTTCCTGTACGACGCCGCCCACCGCCTCCTCAACCTCCGTCTCGACGTGAGCGGCGACGGCGCCCTCGACACCGGGCCGATCCTGGTGCTGGGCCGCCACGTCTCCCTCGTCGACTCCGTGGTGTGCGCCCACCTGATCGGGGTGCGCCACGGCCTCGAGCTGCGCTTCGTCCTGAAGCAGGAGCTGCTGTCGGACCCGGTGCTCGACGTGGTGGCCAGCCGCCTGCCGAACCACTTCGTCGACCGCTCCGGTGTCGACTCCGCTGCCCAGGTGGCGGCGGTGGGCGCGCTGGCCGTCGACCCCCGTCCGGACACGGCCGTGTGCATCTTCCCCGAGGGGACCCGCTTCAACGAGGCCAAGCGGGAACGGGCCCTGGCCCGGCTGGCCGACGGCGACCCGGTCATCCGGGAGCGGGCCGGTCGTCTCCGCCACCTGCTGCCGCCCCGTCCGGGTGGGGCGCTGGCCGTCCTGACCACCGCACCCGACCTCGATGTCGTGGTGGTCGGCCACGTCGGCTTCGAGGGGCTCGACTCCTTCGCCGGGCTGTGGCGCTCGGTGCCGTTCCGACTTCCCGTCCGGGTGATCGTCCGCCGCTACCCCCGGGCCGACGTGCCCGCCGGCGACGAGGAGCGGAGGCGGTGGATCCTCGACCGCTGGCTCGACCTCGACGACTGGATCGCCGCCGAGCTGTCGGCCCGATCCGGGCGTTAGCGTCGACGGCCATGGACCTCACCTACCCCCCCGAGGCCGAGGCCTTCCGCAGCGAGATCAGGGCCTGGCTGGAGAAGAACCTGCCCGACGGCTGGTTCGGACCCGACGGCGAGCGCGACCCCGACTTCCAGCTCGATGGCGAGGAGCGCGAGCGCTTCAACCGGGAGTGGCCGGAGCGCCTCTACGAGGGCGGCTGGATCTGCGCCACCTGGCCCGAGGAGTACGGCGGCAAGGGCCTGTCCACCATGCAGGGCGTGATCCTGAACGAGGAGTTCGCCCGGGCCGAGGCGCCGCTGCGGGCCGACTTCTTCGGCGACACGCTGGTCGGGCCGACCATCCTCCAGTGGGGCTCCGAGGAGCAGAAGCGCCAGTGGCTGCCCGGCATCCTGCAGGGGAAGACGTCGTGGTGCCAGGGTTTCTCCGAGCCCGGCTCGGGCTCCGACCTCGCCTCGCTGTCGTGCAAGGCCGAGCTCGACGGCGACGAGTGGGTCATCAACGGCCAGAAGGTGTGGACCACCCAGGCCCAGAACGCCGACTACTGCTTCCTCCTGGCCCGCACCGGCCCGCCCAAGCACGCCGGCATCAGCTACCTGCTGGTGCCGATGGACCAGCCGGGCGTCGAGATCAGGCCCATCAAGCAGGTCGACTCCTCCGAGGAGTTCAACGAGGTCTTCTTCAGCGACGCCCGCTGCCCCGAGGCCAACGTGGTGGGCGGCGTCAACAACGGCTGGAAGGTGGCCATGACCACGCTCGGCTTCGAGCGGGGCATGTCGGCCACGACCTCGCACCGGCGCTTCGAGAAGGAGTGGGACGCCATCGTCGACGAGGCCCGGCAGCGGGGTCGCCTCGACGATCCGGTGGTGCGCCAGCAGCTGGCGTGGGCGTGGTCGAAGATCAAGATCATGCAGGTGAACGGGTACCGGTCGCTCACGTCGGTGCTGAACGGTGACAAGCGGTCAGCCGCCCTCGGCGCCCTCAACAAGATGAACTGGTCGGAGTACCACCGCGACGTGATGGAGCTGTACACCCGCATCCAGGGCGGCCTCGGTCAGCTCCTGAACGGCGACGGCGAGGAGGCGTCGGTGGCCGGGGTCGGGCGCCGGCGGGGCACGCCCGGTTATCCCGTCTCGCCCATGCAGGCGGCCTTCTTCTTCAGCCGCTCCGAGACCATCTGGGGCGGCACCGCCGAGATCCAGCGCAACATCGTCGGCGAGCGCGTCCTCGGCCTGCCCAAAGAGCCGAAGGCGTAGGTGGGCGGAGAGCCGAAGGCGTGAATGGGCGGAGAGCCGAAGGCGTAGCCCGCGTCAGCCGCTGCCGGCGTAGGTGCCGAAGCTCCAGATGTTCCCCTCGGGGTCGCGGACGGCGAACGCCATGCCGCCAGGGTCGTAGGGGGGCTCCTCCGGCTCCCGCAGCACCTCGACGCCGGCGGCAACGCACCGCTGGTGCACGGCGTGGGGGTCGGCGGTGATGACGTAGAGGGACTGGGCGCCGGGAGCGAGGCTGCGCACGAACGGGTTGTCCGGGTTGTAGGTGCCGGGGGAGACGATGCCGCCCTCTGGCCAGCGCAGCTCGCTGTGCACCACCGTGTCCGGGTCCTCGCCGGTCACGACGAGCTGCTCGGTGAACCCGCGCACCTCGATGAGGAACCGGATGCCGGCCCGGGCATCGGTGTAGTAGGCGCTGGCCCAGATGCCGCCGTCGTCCTGGCGGGCCGGTCCCGCCGCCGGGCCGGCCTCGACGGTGGAGGCGGATCCCTCCGACCGCCGGGCGTAGGTGTCGAGGTCGAACGCCTCGGTCGACTGCGAGAGCATCCACCGGTGTCCGTAGGGATCGACGAGGGTGCCGTGCCGGGCCCCGTGGGGCTGGTCCTCGGGCTCCGCCTGGGCGGTGGCGCCGGCTGCGACCGCCCGCCGGAAGAGCACGTCGACGTCGGCCACCTCCACGTGCAGCGCCGTGGCCGACCCACCGAGCGTCGTCGGCGGGACCACGCCCATCTCCGGGTACTCGTCGGACAGCATGAACCGGGCCGCCCCGACCTCGAACTCGGCGTGGCCGAGCCGGCCGTCGTCGCCGACCACCCGGAACTGCTCGACGGCCCCGAACGCCTCGACGTACCAGTCGAGGGCGGCGGTGGCGTCGGTGGCCGTCAGGTAGGGGGTGACGGCGGTGGCGGTCGGCGCCGGGGTGCCGGCGTTCGGGGTGGTGGTCATGGGGGTCTCCTCGTCGGGTTCGGGTCGGGCGGGCAGGTCGAGGGCGGCCACGAGGCGGGCCCGCAGCCGTCGGGCGAAGGCCGGGTCGGGCGCCCGGGTCCCGGTCGGCGACCGCAGCGCCTCGAACGGGTCCGGTGCGCTCATCGCTGGTCCTCCTCGGCGGCCGTCGTCACGGCGTAGGCGCGCCGGAAGGCGGCCCGGGCCCGTACCAGCAGCACCTCGGTCGCACCGTGGGTCCGCCCCAGGACCTCGGCCACCCGCCTGACCGGTAGTCCGTCGAGGTAGCGCAGGGTCAGGGCGCTGCGGTGGTGGGCGCCGAGGCGATCGAGGGTCTGGTGGGCCAGCATCGAGTCCAGGTGGGCGTCCCATGCGATCGGCGTGGGCCAGCGCGTCCCGGCGGGCGTCGCCGCCGACGACGGTGAGCGAGCGGGCCTCGCGCTCACGACGGCGCCAGTGGTCGACCAGCTTGTGGCGGGCCACCCCCACGAGCCACGCCACCGTCAGCGACGGCACGGCGTCGCGCCGGACGGCGTCGACGGCGGCGAGGAACGTCTCCGAGGTGAGATCCTCGGCCACCGGGGCCGAGCCGGTGCGGGCCACCAGGTAGCCGTAGACCTCGGGCAGGGCGCGGTCGTACAGCTCGATCAGCCCGACCCGGGGTCGACGACCGGTTGGGACGTGCCGCTCATCGCCCCTCCATCGTCCGGGCGGCCCGAAGTCCCACACCCCGGGCGCACTACTGTCGCCGCCCATGCAGGAGCTGGAGGGAAGGGTCGCCGTCGTCACCGGCGCGGCCAGCGGGATAGGCGAGGCCCTGGTGCGACGGTTCGCCGCCGCCGGCATGGACGTCGTGGCGGCCGACATCGACGCCGACGGACTCGAGCGGGTGGTGTCCGAGCTGGAGGCGGGCGGAGCACAGGCGGTCGGGGTGCCGACCGACGTGTCCGACGCCGCCGCCATCACGGCGCTGCGCGACGCCGCCGTTGACCGCTTCGGCACCGCCCACGTCGTGTGCAACAACGCCGGGGTGGTGAGCGCCGGCGGCGTGGCCGACCTGTCCGTCGACGACTGGCGCTGGGTCCTCGACGTCGACCTGTGGTCGGTCATCCACGGCGTGCGGACGTTCCTGCCCCTCCTGCGCGAGCAGGGCGAGGGCCACATCGTCTCCACGGCGTCGGTGGCGGGACTCCAGGCGGCGCCGAACATCGGCCCCTACAACGTGGCCAAGTTCGGCGTCGTGGCCGTCATGGAGACCACCCGGCGCGAGCTGCAGGCCGAGGGCTCGGCCGTCGGTGCCTCCGTGCTGTGCCCGGGGGCCATCAACACCCGGATCGTCGACAGTGACCGCAACCGGCCCGCCTCCTCCGTGCCCGACCCCGCCTCGGCCGAGGCAAGCCGGATGTTCAAGGAGCGGGCCGGCACCATGCTCGCCACCCGGGGCAAGTCCCCGGCCGAGGTGGCCGATCTCGTGCACGACGCCGTGACCGAGGACCGGTTCTGGATCATCACCCACGAGGCGTGGCTCGACGTCATGTCCGAGCGGGCGGCCGAGATGAGGTCGAGCGGTCAGCTCAACTCCCGCTTCGGGGGGTGACACCGGGGCCCACCCACGTGGTCTGGGACTGGAACGGCACGCTGTTCGACGACTTCGGGCTGATCCTGGCCGCCGCCGACCACGCCAGCCGGGCCGTGGGCGGGCCGGCCATCGACGAGGAGACGTACCGGGCCCGCTTCACCCGGCCGGTGCGGTCGTTCTACGAGCTGGTCCTGGAGCGGGTCGTCGACGACGTCACGTGGACGAGGATCGACGCCGCGTTCCACGCCCACTACCACTCGATCATGACGACGGGCGGCCTCGCCGACGACGCGCTGGCGGCGCTGGCCCGGGTGCGGACGGCCGGGCGCACCCAGTCGCTGCTGTCGATGTGGCACCACGACCGGCTCGTGCCCTTCGCCACCGAGCTGGGCGTGGCCGAGCACTTCGTGCGGATCGACGGCCTGCGCGGGGAGGGGGGCGGGTCGAAGGCGCCCCACCTCGTCGCTCACCTGGCCGGCCTCGGGCTAGGTCCCTCGCAGGTGGTGATGGTCGGCGACACGCTCGACGACGCCCACGCCGCCGAGGCGGCCGGGGCCCGGATCGTGCTCTACGCCGGGGGCGAGCACGGGCCCGACGCCCTCGCCGCCGCCGGCCACCCGGTGGCCACGACGCTGCTGGAGGCCGTCCGCCTGGCCGGCATCGGCTGACCCCCCACCCGTTCTGGCACCCATCCGAGCCCCATGCGGGGGGCGGATGGGTGCCAGAACGACCTACGCTCGCCAGATGGCCTCGCTCGCCGGGTACGTGCGCCGCTACTACCGCGCCGGGCGCCACGACGAGGGGAGCGACCCGTGCGTGGCGGCCCTGCGGGCGGCCATCGGCGCGGACAAGGTGCGCGACGACGGGGCGGCCCGGCACCTGGCGTCGCGCGACGCCTCGGTCTACGCCGGGGGGGTGGCCGGGCCGATCTGCTTCCCGACCAGCGCCGACGACGTGGCCGCCTGCGTGCGGGTGGCCGCCGAGCACGACCGGGCCATCGTCCCCCGGGGGGCGGGCACGGGCCTGGCCGGGGGCACCGTCCCCCTCGGTGCGCCGATCGTCATCTCCACCACCCGCATGAACCGCATCCTCGCCGTCGACGTCGAGGACCGGGTGGCCTGGGTCGAGCCCGGTGTGGTCAACCTCGACCTGTCCCGCCACCTCCGCCCCCTCGGCTACCACTTCGCCCCCGACCCCTCCAGCCAGCAGGTGTGCACGCTGGGCGGCAACGTGGCCAACAACTCCGGCGGACCGCACTGCCTCCTCTACGGGGTGACGAGCGCCCACGTCCTCGCCCTCGACGTGGTGCTGACCGACGGGCGGCAGGTGCGGCTCGGCGGCGTCGAGGCCGACACGGCCGGCTATGACCTGCGGGGCGCGTTCGTCGGATCGGAGGGGATGCTCGGCGTCGTCACCGCCGTGGCCGTGCGCCTCACCCCCAACCCGCCGGCCGTGCGGACCCTCCTGATCGCCTTCGACGACGTCGGCGCAGCGGCGACCACCGTGGGTGCGGTCATCGCCGGCGGCATCGTGCCCGCCGCCCTGGAGATGATGGATCAGCGCATCACGGCCGTCGTGGAGGACTTCGTCCACGCCGGCTACCCGACCGACGCCGCCGCCGTGCTGCTGGCCGAGGTCGACGGCCTGCCCGACGGTGTCGCCGAGCAGGCCGTCCGCATCACCGAGCTGGCCCGGGCGGCCGGGGCCACCAGCGTTCGGGAGGCGGCCGACGACGCCGAGCGGGAGCTGCTGTGGAAGGGTCGTAAGAGCGCCTTCGGGGCCATCGCCCAGGTGAAACCGGACTACTACCTCCACGACACGGTCGTGCCCCGCTCGGCCCTCGTCGACGTGCTCGCCCGGGTCTACGAGATCGCCGACCGCCACGACCTGCTGGTGATGAACGTCTTCCACGCCGGTGACGGGAACCTGCACCCGCTCCTCGTGTTCGACCGGCGTGAGCCCGGGGTCATGGAGCGGGTGCACGCCGCCGGTGACGAGATCGTGGCCGCCTCCCTCGCCGCCGGGGGCGTGCTGTCGGGCGAGCACGGCATCGGCGTCGAGAAGCGCGACTACATGGAGCACCTGTTCGGCCCCGACGACCTCGACCACCAGAACCGGCTGCGCCAGGCCTTCGACCCGTTCTGCCGGGCCAACCCGGGCAAGGTGCTGCCGACCGGTCACTCCTGCGCCGACATCCAGGCGCTGAGCCGGGTCGTCCCCGCCGGGGTGTGGGGGTGAGCGCCGCCCCGACGACGCCGGTGCCGGTCCTCGCCAACCGGGATCCGGCCCTCGACGCCTTCGCCGCCGAGGTGGGGGGGTCCGGGGCGATCGGCGTGCGGGGCGGCTCGACCCGCTGGCAGACCGGCGGCCCGCTGGCGGCCGGCACCCGTGAGCTGGCTGCGCCCGCGGGCATCGTGCGGATCGTCCCCGACGAGATGACCGCCACCGTGCGGGCCGGCACCACGGTGGCCGACCTGCACGCCGCCCTGGCGGGGGTGGGTCAGCGGACGGCGCTCCCCAAGCGCCCCGGCGGCACCGTCGGCGGAGCGCTCGTGGTGGGGGAGGACAGCCTGCACCGACGCGGCCGGGGCCGGGTGCGTGACGCCCTCCTCCAGGTCCGCTATGTGTCGGCCGACGGACGCCTGGTGACGGCGGGCGGGCCGGTGGTCAAGAACGTGTCCGGCTTCGACCTGTGCCGTTTGGTGGTGGGCAGCCTGGGAACGCTCGGCCTCGTGGTCGAGGCGATCGTGCGCACCCAGCCCGTCCCGCCCGTGTCCCGGTGGCTGGCCGGCGAGGTCGCTCCCGGTGTGGTGGCCGGGCTCCGCACCGCGTCGGCGGCGCTGACCGACGGGCGTACCACCTGGCTCCACCTGGAGGGGGTGCTGGCCGACGTGGAGGCCGAGCAGGAGCTGGTGTCGTCGGCCGGCACGGTCGAGGATGCCCCCGGCCCCCCGCCGGTGCCCCCGGCGCGGTACCACCTCACGCCGTCGGCCGCCGCCGCCCTCGACCCCGACCAGGACGGGCCCTTCCTGGCCGAGCTGGGCGTCGGCACCGTCCACGTGTCCGGGGCGACCCCCCGGCCCGCCCCGGACCCGGGTGTGGCCGCCATCGCCGACCGGCTGAAGCAGGCCTTCGACCCCACCGGCCGGCTCAACCCGGGCCGCGACCCGGCGAGGCGCTGAGGTGGACCTCCTCGTCGCCGACGACGACCTCTCGGCCTGCGTGTCCTGCGGACTGTGCCTGCCCCACTGCCCGACCTACCGCGTCACCGGCGACGACACCCGATCGCCCCGGGGCCGGATCGCGCTCATGCGGGCCGTCCACGACGACGGCGTGGCCCCCACCCACGAGATCGTCCGGTCGATGGAGACCTGCATCCAGTGCCGGGGGTGCGAGCCGGCGTGCCCGAGCGACGTGCCCTTCGGCCGGTTGATGGAAGGCACCCGCGAGGCGCTGGCCCGGGCCGGGGCCGTGACGCCCCGCTGGCAGCGCTGGGCCATGGGGATCCTGTCCCGGCCCCGACTCCTACGGGCCGGCACCTCGGCGCTGGCCGTGGCCCAGCGGCTGCGCCTCGTCCCGTCCCGCCGGCTGGGCCTGCCGGAGCGGCTCCCCGTGCGGCACCGGCCGATGGTGGCCTCCGGTGACGACGTGTGGCTGTTCACCGGCTGCGTCATGGACGCCTGGCAGCGCGACGTGCACCGCGCCGCCCAGCGGGTGATCGAGGCCTCGGGCGTCGGCGTCCGCCCGACCGGCGGGGCGGCGCCGTGCTGCGGAGCGCTCCACACCCACGCCGGACTGGCCGACGAGGCCCGGGCCCTGGCCCGCCGGGTCATGGCCGGTCTGCCCGGTAACGCACCCGTCCTAGTCGACGCAGCCGGCTGCGGGGCGGCGTTGAAGGACTACGGCCACCTGCTCGGCACCGACGAGGCCCGCCGCTTCGCCGCCCGCGTCCTCGACGTGCACGAGTGGCTGGCCCCCCGGATGGGCGACCTGGCCACCACGACCCGGCTCGACGTGCGGGTGGCGGTGCAGGACCCCTGCCACCTGCGCCACGTCCAGCGTCGTCACCTCCCGGTGCGGACGGTGCTGGCTCCGGCCGTGGCAGCGCTGGTCGAGCTGGACGACGACGGCCTGTGCTGCGGCGCCGGAGGCGCGTTCTCGGCCGTCGAACCCGAGCTGGCCGGGGCGGTGCGGGACCGCAAGCTGGCCGCTGTCGTCCGGAGTGGGGCCGACGTGGTGGCGAGCGCCAACCCGGGCTGCGCGCTGCACCTGGCCGCCGCCGGGGTGACCGTCCGCCACCCCCTGGAACTGCTCGACGAGGCCCTCGGCGGGGTGTCGAGGAACACTCGTTCGGGCATACTGGCACGATGAGCGACGATCCAGACCCGACCGAGCAGGAACACGTCCAGCCGACCACCGAGAAGCCGGCCGAGGAGTGGGTCACCGGCGACGAGCCGCTGACCGGGGCCCAGGCGTCCTACCTCGAGACACTGGCCCGGGAGGCGGGCGAGGAGATCGACATCGCCGGGCTCACCAAGGCCGAGGCGTCCCAGCACATCGAGCGTCTGCAGGAATCCACCGGCCGGGGAACGTGATCTAATGGCCGCCGACACGGGAGACGAAGGAGCGGGATGGATGCGTTGACGGTGGTCATCATCGTCGCGGTGGTGATCGTGGTGCTGGCCATCGCGTTCTTCCTGCTGCGGCGGTCACGGCGGAGCGGGACCATCCTGGCCTCGAAGCCCTCGGGCCGGCGGCGGAAGGCGGCATGAGCCACGTCATGCGGGCTTCGGACATCATCGGCCTGCCCGTGGTGTCGATCGACAGCGGTGAGGACATCGCCGAGATCCGCGACGTCCTGTACGACGGGGGCGAGCACCGTCTCCTCGGGTTCACGCTCAACAAGCGGGGGCTGCTGGCCGGGCGGATGCGGGATGCGCTCCCGGCCTCCTCGGTGGAGGCCATCGGCGCCGACGCCGTGATGGTGGCCGGCGAGTCCGACCTCGCGCCCGCCCCCGGTGGGGCCGACGACCTCGCCGGTGGGGGAGAGCCCATGCCGATCGTCGGCAACCGGGTCGTGACGGCCGACGGCAACGTGCTGGGCGAGGTGGTCGGCGTGGTCGTCGAGACGGGCGACGAGCACCGGGCCGTCGGCTACGAGATCGCCGCCGACGACCGCAGCGACACCATGTTCGTACCCATCTCGGCGCAGATGGCCCTGTCGGCGACGAACCTGCTGCTGCCCGAGGGGGCCACCGACTTCGTACGCGACGACCTGGCCGGCTTCGGCGCCGCCGTCGACGATTACCGGGCCCGACTGGGGGAGTCACGATGAGCGAGCGGGGCCTCCCGGCCCGGTGTGCCAGCACCAGGAGGGGGAAGCGATGAGCGAGCGGAGCGAGCGGGGCCTCCCGGCCCGGTGCGCCAGCACCAGGAGGGGGAAGCGATGAGCGAGCGGAGCGAGCGGGGCCTCCCGGCCCGGTGCGCCAGCACCAGGAGGGGGAAGCGATGAGCGAGCGGAGCGAGCGGGGCCTCCCGGCCCGGTGCGCCAGCACCAGGAGGGGGAAGCGATGAGCGAGACGTTCTCGGGGGCCGATGGGCGCACCGTCATCGCCGCCGACACGGCCGACGAGATCGGCGAGGTGAAGCAGTTCGTCCTCGACCGGGGCGCCCGCCGGATCGACGGCGTTCACGTGGCCGGCCGGGGCAAGAAGGCCGAGGTCGTGCCGTGGTCGTCGGTGCGGTCCTTCGGTACCGACGCCGTCATCGTCGAGGCCGTCGACGCCGCCCACCGGGTGGCCGACGACCACGAGATCGACGCCGTGAAGGGCAACATCTCGGCCCGGGGCAGTCGGGTGCTGACCACCCACGGCTTCGAGCACGGGCGGGTCGACGACGTCGAGTTCGACCCGGCCACCGGTGAGCTGACCGCCGTCGAGACGAGCGAGGGCCGCGTCGAGGCGTCGGCCATCCGCTCGCTCGGCTCCTACGCCCTGGTGGTCGACGCGCCGTGAGCGGCCGCAGCGCCGGCGATCGCATCGCCGCCGCGCTGCGCCGACTGGAGTCCGAGCCCGGTGTCTGGATCGCCACCGCCTCGGCCGACGGACGACCCCATCTCATCCCGCTCTCGCTGGCCTGGGACGGTGAGCGGATCCTGCTGGCCACGCCGAGCGACTCTCCGACGGTCCGCAACGTCGAGGCCACGGGTCGGGCCCGGGTGGCGCTGGAGAGCACGGCGGACGTGGTCGTGGCCGACACCCGGGCCGAGGCGGTCCCCATCACCGAGGCCGACGCCGCCCTCGTCCGGACCTACGTCGACCGGGTCGGCTGGGACCCCCGGGACGAGACCGACGCCTGCTCGCTCCTGATCCTCACGCCCCGCCTCGCCCACGCCTGGAACTCCGAGGCCGAGATCGTCGGTCGCACCATCATGCGGGCCGGCGCCTGGACCGCCTGAGCGCTAGGGCGGGCCGCCCCCGACCCGTCCCATGAGGGCCCGCCCTGGTGCGGCCGTCACGCCGTGGACGACGGTGCTCGCCGCCACGACGGCGGTCGTGGCCGACCAGACGATCGGGTCGTCGACGCCCTGCTCGTGGGCGAACGTGGCCAGGAACAGGGCGGCCACGCCGATCGGACCGAACCAGCCGTAGAAGGCCGTGCCGGCCCCGTCGAGATGGAGCGGGCGCCGCAGGGCGGCGATGACGGGAAGGCGGCGGATCAGGAGCACACCGACCGTGAACAGGGCCAGCTCGCCGGCCCGCTCCGTCCACAGGTCCCACGGCAGCACCACGCCCAGGAGCACGAAGGCGGGGAGCACGAGGACGCGGTTGATGCCCTCCTCGACCTGGCGCTCCTCGGCGAACACGGCCTCGCCCACGGTCCGGTTGTAGGCCAGCCCGGCCACGAACACGCCGAGCACCCCGTCGCCGCCGAGCCCGTTGACGGCGGCCAGCGAGAACAGGGCGAGCACCAGGGCGTACACGAAGTAGGCGGAGTGCTCGATCTCGTGGGCCCGCTCGAGGCTCCGGAGCACCCGGCCGGCCAGGACCCCGATCAGGAAGCCGACGGCCACGGCCACGAGGAAGCCGAGCCCGCCCTCGACGGCGAAGGCACGCATCGGCTCGTCCCGGACGAGGGTCACGCCCAGCACGACGAGGGGGAAGGCCAGGCCGTCGTTGGCGCCCGACTCCGCCGACAACAGTCCGCGCAGCCGCTCGGGCACGGCCTGCTCGGCGGGTCGGCCACTGACGATGCTCGACGACAGGACGGGGTCGGTGGGGGCGAGGACGGCGCCGATCAACCACGCCAGCGCCGGGTCGACGTCGAGCAGGAGCCAGGCCAGCAGGGCGCCGACGGCGGCCATGCCGACCATGCCGGCGGTGAGCAGCCAGGTCAACGGACGGTGCAGGGCGGCGACCGCCGAAGCGAACTGACACAACCACGCGTTGCTATAGCAACGCGTGGTTGTGTCAGGTCGCCGGAGGGGAGGGGGCCGGAGGGGAGGGGGCCGGAGGGGAGGGGGCCGGAGGGGTCGTGCCCACCCGGGCGAGCTGGTCGGCCACGGCGTCGGCGTGGCGGCGGGCTCGCCGCCAGCCCACCACCGGCCAGGTGCGGACGTCGTCGCCGGGACCACGGGTACGGGCCACCACCGTCCAGGGCCGGCGCAGGAGGGTGCGCGCCACGAAGGCCAGGGCGCAGAGCACCACGATCACGCTCAGCTCGACCCCGGCCACGATGGCCACCGTCCAGATGGGCAGCACGAACCACAGGAGCGCCAGCACGAGGATGGCGATGCCGACGTAGGCCCCGACGCCGACATCGGCGAGGGCGAAGATCCCTTCGCCGGCGGCCTCGGCCGTCGAGTCACCCCGCCGACGGCGCCACCGGCCGAGGCGGTCCCGGGCGCCGCGCAGACGGGAGCCCGGTCGGGACAGGTGGCGGGCCTCCCACTCGACGCCCACCTCCCACTCGTCACCCGCCGGTGTGAACACGGTCCTCACCAGCGCCCCTGGCAGGATTCGAACCTGCGCACATGGCTCCGGAGGCCACTGCTCTATCCACTGAGCTACAGGGGCGGGGTGGGTCAAGATAGCCGGTGGGGACGTCTCGTCGGCTCGCGTACCCTGCCCCGTCATGATCGACGACGACCTCCGGGCGGCCGTGGTCGCCGCCCTGGCCGACCTGGGGGTCGAGGCGCCGGCGGCCGTCGTGATGGAGCGTCCCGCCCGGCGGGAGCACGGTGACTGGTCGACCAACGTGGCGCTGGTGTCGGCCAGGGGCGCCGGCCGCAACCCGAGGGAGCTGGCCCAGGCCCTGGCCGACGCCCTGGCCGCCGAGCCGCCCGACCACGTGGAGCGGGTCGAGCTGGCCGGACCGGGCTTCGTCAACTTCCACCTGGCTCCGACCTGGCTCCACGACGTGTTGACGGCCGTGGTCGACGAGGGCGTCGACACCTACGCGACGTCCGCCACCGGTGCCGGCCGGAGCGTCAGCCTCGAGTTCGTCTCGGCCAACCCGACCGGTCCCCTCCACGCCGGCGGTGGCCGCTGGGGCGCCTACGGCGACTCCCTGGCCCGGCTGCTGGAGCGGTGCGGCTGGGCCGTGCAGCGGGAGTACTACGTCAATGACCGCGGCGCCCAGACCGAGCTGTTCGGCCGCTCGCTGGCGGCCCGCCGAGAGGGCCGCGAGCCCCCCGAGGACGGGTACCGGGGCGCCTACGTGACGGAGTGGGCGGCCGAGATGCCGGCCGACGCCGACCCGGTGGCGTGGGGCCGCGACCGGGCCCTGCGCGAGGTCGAGCAGGCGCTGGCCGCCCTGCACGTCCGCTTCGACCGCTGGACGAGCGAGCGGGCCCTCGTCGACTCGGGCGCCATCGAGGCCACCCTGGCCGAGCTGCGCGACGCCGGCCACGTCTACGACGCCGACGGCGCCGTCTGGCTGCGCACCACCACCTTCGGCGACGACAAGGACCGGGTGCTCGTCCGCTCCGGCGGCGAGCCCACCTACTTCCTTCCCGACATCGCCTACCACCGTGACAAGTTCACCCGCGCCGATCACCTCGTCGACGTCCTCGGCGCCGACCACCACGGCTACGTGGGCCGCATGCGGGCCGCCCTCCAGGCCCTCGGCCACGATGACGCCGACGTCGAGATGATCGTCGGTCAGAACGTGACGCTGGTGCGCGACGGGGCCGAGGTGAAGCTGTCGAAGCGGACCGGCGCCATGATCGAGATGGCCGAGCTGGTCGACGCCGTCGGCCCCGACGTGGCCCGATTCGCCTACCTGCTCCAGTCGATCGACACCACCCAGACCATCGACATCGACGTGCTGCGCACCCAGGCCAGCGAGAACCCCGTGTTCTACGTGCAGTACGCCCACGCCCGCATCCACTCGGTGGGGAGGGAGGCCGAGCGGCGGGGCGTCGAGCGCAAGCCGTCAGGCGACGTCGACCTGAGCGTGCTGACCCATCCCCGGGAGTTGGACGTCCTGCGCCACCTGTCCACGCTGCCGGCGACGGTGGCGGGCGCCGCCGCCGACCGGGCCCCCCACCGGGTGAGCACCTGGGTGCGTGACCTGGCCGGTGCGTTCCACGGCTTCTACCACGACTGCCCCGTGCTGCGAGACGACCTCGACGAGTCGGTCCGCCAGGCCCGTCTGTGGCTGGTCGAGGCCTCCCGCATCGGCATCGCCATCGGCCTCGATCTCCTGGGCGTCTCGGCGCCGGAGTCGATGTAGTGGCCGGGCCGCTCCCCCGCCACCTCCTGCCCGACACGGCCGAGGTGGCGTCGAACGGACGCCTCTCCCTCGGCGGCTTCGACGTGCTCGACCTGGTCGGGCAGTTCGGCACCCCGCTGTTCGTCTACGACGAGACCCACCTGCGGGCCCGCTGCCGGGAGGCCCGGGCCGCCTTCGGCGAGGGTGTCGCCTACGCCAGCAAGGCCTTCCTCTGCACCGCCATGGCCCGCCTCGCCCACGAGGAGGGCCTCCACGTCGACGTCGCCACCGGCGGGGAGCTCCACGTGGCGCTGCGGGCCGGGGTGCCGGCCGACCGGCTCGTGTTGCACGGCAACAACAAGTCGGAGCTGGAGCTGGCCATCGCCCTCGACGCCGGCATCGGGCGGATCGTGGTCGACGCCTTCGAGGAGCTCGACCGGATCGAGGAGCTGGTGGCCGAGGGGTTCGCCGCCCCCAAGGTGCTGTTGCGCATCACCCCCGGCGTCGAGGCCCACACCCACGAGTACGTGATGACCGGCCAGGCCGACTCGAAGTTCGGTTTCGGGGTCAGCTCCGGTGACGCCGCCAAGGCCGTCGTGCGGGCGCGGTCGTCGCCGGGCGTGGAGCTGGTCGGGATCCACACCCACATCGGCAGCCAGGTCTTCGACGTCGACAGCTTCCGCAAGGCGATGACGGTCGTGGCCGAGACGGTCGAGGGCCTCGACGTCGAGGAGCTGTCCATCGGCGGCGGCCTCGGCGTGGCCTACGTGGAGGGGGAGCTGGCCCCGACCATCACCGAGTGGGCCGACGCCGTGCACGAGGCGGCCGACGCGGCCGGGGTGACGGCCCGGGTCACGGCCGAGCCCGGACGCGCCATCGCCGCCGCCGCCGCCGTCACCTGCTACCGGGTCGGCGTCGTGAAGGAGATCCCGGGCGTCCGGACCTTCGTGGCCGTCGACGGCGGCATGAGCGACAACCCCCGTCCGGTCCTCTACGGCTCGGGCTACGAGGCGTTCCTCCCCCGGGCCACCGACGCCCCCCGTCCGTGGCGGGTGCGGGTGGTGGGCAAGCACTGCGAGTCGGGCGACCTCCTCGTGCCCGAGGCCCACGTGCCCGACGACCTCCGGGTGGGCGACGTGCTGGCCACGCCCGTCACCGGCGCCTACGGGCTGTCGATGGGGTCCAACTACAACAAGGTCCTGCGCCCCGCCGCCGTGTTCGTCGGCGACGGGCAGGCCCGGCTGGCCGTCCGGCGGGAGACCTACGACGACCTGCTCGCCACCGACATCGTCGAGGCGTAGCGGTGGGGTCACCGGCCAGGGCCGTTCGCCTCGGTCTGCTCGGGTGCGGCACCGTCGGGTCCGCCTTCGTCGCCAACCTCGCCGCCGAGCGGACCAGCATCGCCGACCGGACCGGGCTCGACCTGACCGTGCGCAGGGTGGCGGTGCGCGACCTCACCGCCGACCGCGGTGTCGTGCTGGCCGACGGGGTGCTGACCGACGAACCCGACCGGGTGGTGACCGACCCGGACGTCGATCTCGTGATCGAGCTGATCGGCGGGGTGGAGCCCGCCCGCCGGCTCGTGCTCGCTGCGCTGCGGGCCGGCAAGCCGGTGGTGACCGGCAACAAGGAGCTGGTGGCCCGCTGCGGCGCCGAGCTGTTCGCCGCCGCCGACACGGCCGGTGTCGACCTGGCCTTCGAGGCGGCCGTGGCGGGTGGCATCCCCCTCATCCGGGTGCTCCGGGAGAGCCTGGCCGGCGAGCGCATCCACCGGATGCTCGGCATCGTGAACGGCACCACCAACTTCGTCCTGACCCGCATGACCGACGACGGTGCCGACTACGCCACCGTGCTGGCCGAGGCCCAGCGCCTGGGCTACGCCGAGTCCGACCCGACCGCCGACGTCGAGGGTCACGACGCAGGGGCCAAGGCGGCCATCATGGCCACGGTGGCCTTCCGGGCGGTGGTGGTGGCCGACGACGTCGCCGTGGAGGGGATCAGCCACCTCGGCCCCGACGACATCGAGGCGGCCCGCCGGCTCGGTCACGTCGTCAAGCTGCTGGCCGTGGTGGCCCAGGACTCCACCGGCATCAGCGCCCGGGTGCACCCGGCCATGGTCCCCGCCGGCCATCCCCTGGCGGCGGTGCACGACAGCTTCAACGCCGTGTTCGTCGAGGGGGAGACGGCGGACCAGCTCATGCTGTACGGCCCGGGAGCGGGCGGCGGGCCGACGGCCAGCGCCGTACTTGGTGACGTGATCGACGCCGCCTCGCGCCTCGGGCACGGCGCCCGCCGCCCCGGGCTGGGCGACCTCGCCCCGGCCCGGCTCCGGCCCCCCGACGACGACCGCACGGCGGTCTTCCTGCGCCTCGACGTGGCCGACCGTCCCGGGGTGCTGGCCGAGGTGGCCGGTGTGTTCGGCGCCCATGACGTGAGCATCCGCTCCATGGAGCAGCAGGGCGAGGGTGGCGAGGCCCGGATCGACTTCATCACCCACGCCGCCCGGTGGGCCGACCTGCAGGCCACCCTGGCCGAGCTGGAGCGCCTCGACGTGGTGCACGCCGTGGGCCGGCCCCTGCGGGTGGTGGGGGAGGGGTGACCCGGTACGTGTCGACCCGGGGCGACGCCCCGGCGCTCGGGTTCGCCGACGTTCTCCTGTCGGGCATGGCCCCCGACGGCGGGCTCTACGTCCCCGACGCGCTCCCCGCCGTCGACGTGGACCTGGCCGGCTGCTCCTACCCCGAGGCGGCGGAGCGGGTGGTCGGGGCGTTCGCCGACCGCGACGACCTGGGCCCGATGGTGGAGGCGTCCTACGCCACCTTCGACCACCCCGACGTGGTGCCGTTGCGCCCCCTCGACGAAGGCGTGCACCTCCTCGAGCTGTTCCACGGGCCGACGCTGGCGTTCAAGGACGTGGCGCTGCAGCTCGTCGGGCGGCTCTTCGAGGAGGAGCTGACCCGCCGGGACGCCACCGTGACCATCGTCGGGGCCACGTCGGGTGACACCGGGTCGGCCGCCATCGAGGCCTGCCGTGACCGCCACGGCATCCAGCTCGTCATGCTGCATCCCGAGGGTCGGGTGTCGGAGGTGCAGCGCCGGCAGATGACCACCGTCGAGAGCCCCAACATCCACAACGTCGCCGTCCGGGGCACGTTCGACGACTGCCAGGACCTGGTGAAGGCCATGTTCGCCGACCGCCCCTTCCGGGACGAGCTGCGCCTCGGCGCCGTCAACTCCATCAACTGGGCCCGGGTGGCGGCCCAGGTGACCTACTACGCCACGGCGGCCGCCACCCTCGGCGGGCCGGTGTCGTTCTGCGTGCCGACCGGGAACTTCGGCAACGCCTACGCCGGCCACGTGGCCCGGCGGCTGGGCGTGGCCGTCGACCGCCTCGTGCTGGCCACCAACCGCAACGACATCCTCACCCGTTTCGTCCGCGACGGCGAGATGCGCGTCGACGAGGTCGAGCCCTCGCTCAGCCCGGCCATGGACATCCAGGTGTCGTCGAACTTCGAGCGGCTGCTGTGGGAGGTGCTGGGTGGCGACGGTGCCGCCGTGGGCGAGGCCCAGCTCGAGTTCCGGCGCAGCGGGGTGCTGCCCGTCGGCGACGACGCGGTGGCGTCGGTGCGGCGTCTCTTCGACGCCGGCCGGGCCGACGACGACCAGACCCTGGCCGCCATCGCCGCCGTCCACGAGAGCCACGGTGTCCTGGTCGATCCGCACACGGCCGTGGCGTTGCACGTGGCGGGCCGCAGGCGGGGGGACCGGGCCGTGCCGATGGTCGTGCTGGCCTGCGCCCACCCGGCCAAGTTCCCCGACGCCGTCGAGCGGGCCACGGGGATCCGGCCGCCCCTGCCGAGCCACCTGGCCGACCTGCTCGACAGGGACGAGCTGGTCACCGTGGTCGACCCCGACCTGGTCATGGTGCAGGACTTCGTCCGGTCGGTGGCCTGACGCCGGGTTCTTGCCCGGGGCCGACAGACTGGAGCCCGTCGTGCGTCGCATCCTGATCCTCATCGCCGCCGCCCTGGCCGCCCTCGTTCCCCTCGCCGCCCCGGCCGCCGCGCACGGGGGCGACGGTGAGGTGCGGGTGGCGGGGGTGAGCGGCACCACCGACGGCATCCGGATCGTGGTCGACCTGTTCTACGAGGATCTCGACCCCGTGCTCCCCGCCGACGACCTGTTCATCCTGGCCTTCGTGGAAGACGCCGACGGGCGGGAGGTGGCCCGCGCCGACGACTACACCCGGGGCGACCGGCCGGGCCGCTACGTGCTCGACGTCGTGCCCCCCGGGCCCGGCGACTGGCAGGTGACGATCACCACCACGAACCCGATCGCCACGACCGGCGTCCTGGTGGAGGACGTGGCCGAGCCGGTGGGCGGGACGGCGTCGACGGTCTTCGGGTTCATGATGATCGTGGGCGTCGGCGCCGTCCTCGCCGCCGTGGCCGTGTGGCTCTGGCGCCGTGACGGCACGGCCCCGTCAGCGCAGGAGGGGCCGACGGCGGTGGGCGCCGGGGACGCCAGACCCTGAGCGGCGCCCGGCCCGGTGTTGCTGCGGGCTGAGGGGCCTTGTACGATCACGGTGACGTCCGGTCGGGGGTCGTGTGTGATCGGTTGATCGGTTCTCCGTTCGATCGACGGTCTCCCGCACCGGTGCAGTCTCTCCGGCACTGCGTCGAGCTTCGGCCCAGTGCACCCCCCGGCGGTTCCCCGGCGTCCCCGTGACGCCGGCGCCCGCCGGCACCACTGCGAACAGTGAGGTGTGCTCGCACATGAGCGTTGAGCCGCAGGCTCTGGAACGATCGGTCCTCGAGGCGAAGGCTCGCGACGAGCTCCAGGCGATCGCCACCGCCATCGGGGCCCGGCCCGGGTCACGGGCCCGCAAGGCCGAGATCGTCGAGGCCATCCTGGCCCACGCCGGGCTCTCGGGCCCGGATGGCGCCCCCGAGGCGTCCCCGACGTCGGGCCAGACGGGATCGGCCCCGGGTGGGCAGGCATCGGTGGAGCCCAACGGGAGCGCCGCCGACACCTCCACCGCCACGAGCGGGGAGTCCACGACCGACCGGGCCCCGGCCGAGGAGACCGACGACGGGAGCGGGTCGCCGCCGGACGAGGGATCCGACCGGGCCACCACGGGCCGGTCCGACGACGGACCCGCCGAGGGGGCCGGGGTTGCGTCGCCCGGCGGGGGCGACGCCGGTGGCCGGGACGACGAGCAGGCCGACGCCGGTCGGGACGACGACCACCGGCAGGGTCGGGCCCGTGGGGACCGACAGGATGACGATCGGGCCGGGCGGGACGGCCGGAACCGGGCCCGCTCGCATGACGGTGAGGCCCGGCAGGGCCAGGGCGGTGAGCCCGACGGGGAGGCCCAGGAGGCCCAGGAGGGCCTGAGGGACGGCGCTGACCAGGCGAAGCAGAACGACCGCCAGCAGGGCGGCGGGGGTCAGTCCCAGGGGAAGCAGTCCGACCGCCAGCAGGGCGGCGGGGGTCAGTCCCAGGGGAAGCAGTCCGACCGCCAGCAGGGCGGCGGGGGTCAGTCCCAGGGGAAGCAGTCCGACCGCCAGCAGGGCGGCGGGGGTCAGTCCCAGGGGAAGCAGGACGACCGCCAGCAGGGCGGCGGGGGTCAGTCCCAGGGGAAGCAGGACGACCGCCAGCAGGGCGGCGGGGGTCAGTCCCAGGGGAAGCAGGACGACCGCCAGCAGGGCGGCGGGGGTCAGTCCCAGGGGAAGCAGGACGACCGTCAGCAGGGCGGCGGCGGCCAGGCCCGGGGTGACGACGACGGTGAGCCCGGGAACCGCCGCCGGCGCCGTCGGGGTCGCAACCGGGACCAGCGCGACGAGGAGGAGCAGACCAGCGCCGAGCCCGTCCCGGTCGACGGGGTGCTCGACCTGCGCGACGAGGGTTACGGCTTCCTGCGCACCAACGGGTACCTGCCCAGCCGTGACGACGTCTACGTGTCGGCCAAGCAGGTACGACAGATGGTGCTCCGCAAGGGTGATCTCCTGGCCGGCACGGCCCGCCCGGCCGGTCGCAGCGAGAAGAACCCGGCCATGATCCGCATCGACACCGTCAACGGCGTCGACCCCGAGCAGGCCCGGCGCCGGCCCCGCTTCGAGGACCTCACGCCGTTGTTCCCCGACGAGAAGCTGCGCCTGGAGCGGCCCGGGGAACCGGCCGACATGACGTCGCGGATCATCGACCTGATCTCCCCCATCGGCAAGGGCCAGCGGGGCATGATCGTCTCGCCCCCCAAGGCCGGCAAGACCATGGTCATGAAGACCATCGCCCAGTCGATCGAGGCCAACGACCCCGCCGTGGAGCTCATCGTCCTCCTGGTCGACGAGCGGCCCGAGGAGGTCACCGACATGCGCCGTTCGGTGCGGGGCGAGGTCGTGGCCTCCACGTTCGACCGTCCCTCCGACGAGCACACCCAGGTGGCCGAGTTGACCATCGAGCGGGCCAAGCGCATGGTCGAGGAGGGCAAGGACGTCGTCATCATCCTCGACGGCATCACCCGCCTGGCCCGGGCCTACAACCTGGCCGCCCCGGCCACCGGGCGGATCATGTCGGGCGGCGTCGACTCCGGCGCCCTGTACCCGCCGAAGCGCTTCTTCGGTGCGGCCCGCAACATCGAGGAGGGCGGCTCGCTGACGATCCTGGCCACGGCGCTGGTCGAGACGGGCAGCCGGATGGACCAGGTGATCTTCGAGGAGTTCAAGGGCACGGGCAACATGGAGCTGCGCCTCGACCGCAAGCTGGCCGACAAGCGCATCTACCCGGCCATCGACGTCGACGAGTCCTCCACCCGCCACGAGGAGCTGCTGTTCGAGCGGCGTCAGCTCAACATGGTGTGGAAGCTGCGCCGCGTCCTGAGCGGGCTCAACGGTGACGGCGAGGGCCGTCCCGGCGCCGGGCTGGAGCTGCTGATCGACCGCATGCGCACCTTCGCGTCGAACGACGAGTTCCTGGCCGAGATCGCCAAGGCCCCGACCGGGAGTTAGTGCCCCGCCGGTGGCAGTCGACGACGATCGGCGGCGGGCCCTGCTGGCCGCCAAGCTCGGGGCGCTGGTCCGCGACAACTTCGACGTCACCCTCGACCACACCCGGGGTCTGGCCGGCGGCGCCTCGGGCCGGGCCGACGGGCGGGCCTTCTTCCTGTCCGACGACGAGCGGGGACAGGGGCTCGGTCAGGCCCTCGCCGCCGCCGTCGGGGCGGGCACCCGCACCCTCGACGTGCTCGCCGAGCGGTCCACCGGCCGGCTGGCCCGCCGGGCCGCGCTGTTCGATCCGCCCCCGACGGTGTGGCGGGTCGACGGCCGCAGTCTGAGTCGGGCCGCTCCGGTGCAGCCGCCCGCTCCGAGGCCGGTCGCCCCGGGGCTGGCCGAAGTGGCGTCGGTAATGGAGGAGGCCGGCGCCGACGTGCTGGTCGAGCACGGCACCGTGGTCGGCGAGGTCATGGGGCTGGAGGTGGCCCGGGTGGTCGACGACGGCGGCGGCGGCCGGGTCGAGGTGGGCGTCGGGCGTCACGACCGGGAGGCCTTCCAGATCATCCACGGCGACCGGCCCACGGGGGCGGCGCTGGCCGAGGTCGTCCGCCGGGTCGCCGAGCACCGCCGGCCGGGCGCCGACCCCCACCCGTTGAACCGCCTCGGGGCGGAGCGCTGGCTGCGGGCGCTGGTGGTGCGGCAGCCGTCGGTGGTCGGAGCCGCCCACCTGGCCCCTGTCCCGCCGCCCGAGCCCCGGACCAACCTGAAGGACCCGGCGCCCTGCCTGGCCGCCGGCGAGGACGCCGACGGTGCGCCGCTGCTGGTGGCGTTCTCGACCGGGATCGACCTGTCGCTCGTGCCCGTGGCCGCTGACGCTCGCGCCCTCGACCCCCGCTCGCCCCGCCTGATCCTCGCCGTGCCGGCCCGTGACGCCCACCCTGTCACCGGCGCCCTCATCGAGTGGCTGGCCGACCCGGCCGACCTGTTGGCGCTGCCCGGCGACTGGCGGGCGCTGGGCTAGCTCCCGGCCCTGGGGCGTCCCACTCGGCGGTGCAGGGGACCACCGGATCTCCCGTGGCGGACCGCTGTCTACGATTCGTATACTGCATCGTATGACAACTCCGGTGCCCACGAGGTTCACCGATGACGAGCTCGCACTCATCGACGAGCTCGTCGACGATGGCGTGGGAAACAGCCGCTCCGAGGTGATCCGACGCGGACTCCACCTTCTCGCCGACACGGTCCGCCGCGCCCGCATCGGCGAGTCCATCGCCCGTTCGTACCGAGAACTTCCCCAGACCCCACAGGACGACGAGCTGGCGATGGCGAGCGCCATCGCCATGACCGAGGCCGAGCCGTGGTAGCGCAGACGGAGCTGTGGCTCATGGAGACGCCGAACTCCAAGCGCCGTCCCGTGCTCGTCGTCACCCGGGACGAGGTCATCCCGGTGCTCAACAACGTGGTCGTGGCCCCGGTGACCAGCACGATCCGCGCCGTTCCGACCTGCATCCCGGTCGGCTCCGACGAGGGACTCGAACACGACAGCGTCGCCACGTTCGACAACCTCGCCACTGTCCCGAAGTCGGTGCTCACCACCCGGCTCGGCCAACTCGGCGTCGGTGGCCGACGCCATATCTGTCAGGCCCTCGACGCCGTCGCGAACTGCTGACCTGGATCCGGCGTCGGAGGGGCGGCGTGACCCGGGCTGGGCCAGTTGCGTCCGCCGATCGTCCTGGCCCGGCTGACGTCGAGTCGGTGACGCACTGCACCACGGAGGCGTGGGCGAGAGGACGATGGGAACACGCGTTGGGACGACGACCGGTACCCGGGCGACACGTCCGGCCGGCGACACGCGGAGCGCTGGCGGCGAACTGGAGCCGGTCGGCCGGCAGCGATCGACCTTCCGTGGCGACCGACATGTCGCTCTCGTGTGGGTGCGGCTCTGCTGATGGGGACGACCTCGTGGAGTCGCAGGACCGTCGACGCTTCTGGGGAGCGCAGCGCCGGGCGGTGTCCGGGTGGCGGGTTCGGGCGTCGGCCGGGGGGGCGACTCCGCGGAGTCGTTTCCGGAGGAGCGCGGTGCCGGTCGGCGGGGGTGTTGGGTGGGCGGTGTCCGGGTGGCGGGTTCGGGCGTGGGCCGGGCGCGACTCCGCGGAGTCGTTTTCGCGGGAGCGCGGCGGGGGGCGGGGGGCGGGGGCGGGGTGTCGGGGTGGGTGGTGTCCGGGTGGCGAGTTCGAGCGGTCCGGGCGCAGCGCCGCCGAGATCAGGCCGGCCTGTTCCGATCAGTCGAGGACCCACCAGTAGTTGACGTCGCCGCGTCGTCTGCGGTCCCCGCCGAGCGACTCGTACAGCGCCTGCGCCGTGTCGTTGTGCCCGCCCGTCGACAGCCAGAGCCTGGTCGAGCCGCGCCGGCGGGCGAGGGCCATTGCTTCGGTGACCAGGGTCGATGCGACGCCTCGTCGCCGCCAGTTCTCGTGCACGTCCAGCTCGTGGACGTAGGTGGTGAGGCGCCCGCTCGGCGAGCGCATCTGCACGCCCCATGCGAGCCCGACGGGGGTTCCGTCGACGTAGGCGCCGAGGGCGAAAGAGCTCGGATCTCGGAGGAACGCCTCGGGCTCGTCGAGTCGGTCCAGGGTGGCGGTCGGCGATCCGGGCAGGCACGGCGGCGAACAGGGCGAGCAGCCGGTCGGCTTCCCCCTCGACGAGCTCTCGGATCCGCACCTCCGACGACGCCCCCTGTCGCAGGCGTGCGGCCCGCTAGGACCGGCCGATGCCCGCGTAGCGGTCGACCGAGGCCGGGTCGAGCATGCGGCGGCCGTCGACCACGAGCGGCGCCGGGCCGGCCCGACCCGACAGCAGCTTCGGCACGGCGGCGTAGTCGGACCACGACGTGACCAGGATCACCGCCTCGGCGTCGGCGACGGCTCCGGCCAGGTCATCGGCGACGCGGACCCCGGGGGGAAGCGTCGGCCTGGCCACGGGGTCGTGGACGGTCACCACGGCGCCCCGCTCGACGAGGCCGGCCACCACCGGCAGGGCCGGCGAGTAGCGGACGTCATCGGTGTCGGGCTTGAAGGCCAGCCCGAGCACGGTGACGGCCCGGCCCTCCAGCTCGCCGAGCCCGTCGGCCACCAGGTCGACCAGTTGCGCCGGCCGTGAGCGGTTCACCTCCTCGACCACCTCCAGCAGGCGCACGGGCGCGCCGTGGCGCCGGCCGTGGCTGACCAGCGCCCGCACGTCCTTGGGCAGGCAGCTCCCGCCGAACCCGCACCCGGCGGCCAGGTAGGAGAGGATGCCGGGCCACACCCGCTCACCGTCCGGCCCGACGGGGCTGAGGCGCCGGTCGAGGTGGAGCCCCCGCATGACCTCGGTCACGTCGACGTCGCCGACGGCGGCGCAGATGTCGGCGATCTCGTTGCTGAACGACACGAGCGTGGCCAGGAGCGAGTTGCCCGTGTACTTGATCATCTCGGCCACCCGGGGGGTGGTGCGGACGATGTCCACACCCTCGAACGGCTCGTAGAGGCGGGCCATCGTGTCGATCGTCCGGGCGTCGATGCCACCCAGCACGATGCGGTCGGGGTTCCGGAAGTCGGCCACGGCGTGACCCTCCCGGAGGAACTCGGGGTTCATGCCGACGCCGAGGTCGGGCCCGGCCCGGCGCCCCGACGCCTCCTCCAGCACGGTGACGACGAGCCCGTCGGTGGTGCCCGGGACGACGGTGCTCTTCACCACCACGACGTGGTAGCGGTCGAGCCCGGCGAGGACCTCGCCGATCTCCCGTGAGGCGGTCTCGATCTGGGTGAGGTCGATGCCGTCGGGGGCGTCGGGCGTGCCGACGGCCAGCATGGTCAGCTCGGTGTCGGCGACGGCGGCGGCGAGATCGGTGGTGGCGCGCAAGCGGGTGCCGACGACGTCGGCCAGGAGCTCGTCGAGGCCCGTCTCGTGGATGGGCGCCCGGCCGGCGTTGACCTCGTCCACCCGCGCCGCCGACAGGTCGACGCAAATGACGTCGTGGCCGACCTCGGCCAGGCAGGCCCCCGAGACCAACCCCACGTAACCGGTACCGACGACGGAGATCCTCATGTGCGGTGACTGCCCAGTCGGGGTCCGGTCCGCTCCGCGTCGTGGAGGTACCAGTGGAGGGTGCGGCGCAGCCCCTCGCCCAGCTCGACCACGGGCTCGTAGTCCAGCTCGCGCCGGGCCTTGTCGATGACGGGGCAGCGGCGCACGGGGTTGTCGGCCAGGTACTCGACGTCGTCGCTGACCGCCGTGACCACCCGGCCCTCGTAGCCGGCCACCTCCCTGCCCGTGGCCGCCACCCGCTCGGCCAGCTCCAGCATCGAGATCTCGGGGGCCTCGGCGCCGATGTTGTACGCCTCACCCTGACGGCCCGCCAGGAGGATCTGGAGGTAGCCGGTCACCGCGTCGCTCACGTAGCAGAAGGTGCGGGTCGGCGAACCGTCCGACAGCAGCTCGATGTCCCGGCCCTCGATCACGTCGCTCATCAGGTCGGAGATGACCCGTCCGTCGCCCATCGGCAGCCCGGGGCCGTAGTTGTTGAAGGGCCGGGCCACCGCCACCGGCACACCTCGGGAACGGCAGAAGTTCACGCACAGCGTCTCGCCGTAGCGCTTCGACTCGTCGTAGCAGGCCCGGGGACCGGTGCACGACACGTTGCCCCGGTACGTCTCGGGGGTGGGGATCTGGTCGGGGGTCGGGTCGCCGTAGATCTCGCTGGTCGAGAAGAACAGCATGGATCGGACCGGGTCGGGTCCGTCGGCCCGGGCGGCGGCGTCGTCGAGAAGGAGGCGGAGGCCGACGACGTTGGCGTCCATCGTCTCGATGGGGCGGCGGCGGTAGAAGCTGGGCGAGGCGATCGAGGCGGCGTGGACGACGTAGGCGAAGGGCGGCAGCCCGGCGGGGAGCGGGTCGCGGACGTCGTGGCGGACGAGGCGCACCGCTCCGTCGGCCACGAGCGCTCGCAGCCAGGCCGGCTCGCCCCGACTCAGGTTGTCGGCCACCGTGATGCGGACGTCACCGCCCCGGGTGCGGTTGTGGTGGACGAGGGCGCCGATCATCTCGTAGCCGACGAACCCGGCGCCGCCGGTGATCAGCAGGTCGGCGCCGTCGAGGGCGCGGAGCCGTCGATCGACGGCGGCGACGACGCGCTCGGCGTCCTCGGTGAGGATGTCGGCGGAATCTCGAGGGGACGGCACGGAGTCGCCATGGTACCCAGAGTGTCGAGGCAACCACGGGAGGATCGGGCCTCCGGCCGCCTCGACCGCCCCTGGGCCGGCCCGGCCTACCCTGCCACCGTGCAGGACCGCCTCGTCCAGATCGTCGAGGAGCACGCCGTCGTGGGCGGCCAGCTCGCCGACCCTGCCCTGGTCTCCGACCAGCGCCGCTACGTCGAGGTCACCCGTCGGTGGAAGCAGTTGGAGGAGGTGGTCGGCCCGGCCCGGGAGTACCTCGGCCTCGTCGACGACCTGGTCACGGCCCGGGACATGGCCCAGGAGACCACCGGCGGCGACCGGGACGAGTGGCGGGAGGTGGCCGACGCCACCCGGGCCCGCCTGGGTGAGCTGGAGTCCGAGCTGCGGGTGCTGCTGCTGCCCCGCGATCCGAACGACGGCAAGAACGTCATCGTGGAGATCCGGGGGGCCGAGGGGGGCGAGGAGGCGAACCTGTTCGCCCGGGACCTGTACGACATGTACACGGCCTGGGCCCAGGCCCGGGGCTGGCGCATCGAGGTGCTGGGCTCCCAGCCGTCCGAGATGGGCGGGTTGGCCGAGGTCACGTTCCTCGTGCGGGGCGACGACGCCTGGTCCCGGCTGCGCTACGAGGGCGGGCCCCACCGGGTGCAGCGGGTGCCCCGCACCGAGTCCCAGGGTCGGGTCCACACCAGCTCGGCCACCGTCACGGTGCTGCCCGAGGCCGACGAGGTGGAGGTGGCCATCGATCCGGCCGACCTCGACATCGACGTGTACCGCTCGTCGGGGCCGGGCGGGCAGTCGGTCAACACGACCGACTCGGCGGTGCGCATCACGCACCGGCCGACGGGGCTGGTGGTGGCCATGCAGGACGAGAAGAGCCAGTTGCAGAACCGGGCCAAGGCGCTGCAGGTGCTGCGGGCCCGGCTGCTGCGGGCCGAGCAGGACCGCCAGGCCGAGGAGCTCAGCCAGGCCCGCCGGGGCCAGATCGGCGGAGGGGGGCGGTCGGAGAAGATCCGCACCTACAACTACAAGGAGAACAGGGTCACCGACCACCGGATCGGGTTGACCCTCTACAAGCTCGACCGGGTGCTCGCCGGTGACCTCGACGACGTGGTCGACGCCCTCCTGGCCGACGAGCGCACCCGCCAGCTCGCCGAGGCGACGTGAGCGACGTCGCCTCGGGCACCACGACCTGGGGTGAGGTGGCGGCCGCCGCCGCCGCCATGGGCCTGCCCCCGCGGGAGGTCCGCTGGATCGTCGAGGAGGCGTGCGGTCTCGATCCGTCGGCCTGGGACCGGCCGGCCACCGTGAAGCGGCTCGCCGCCGTCGACGCCATGGTGGCCCGGCGCCTGGCCGGTGAACCCCTGCAGTACGTGCTCGGACGGTGGTCGTTCCGGTCGCTCGACCTGATGGTCGACCACCGGGTGCTCATCCCCCGACCCGAGACCGAGGTCGTCGCCGGCCTCGCCGTCGACGCCCTGCCCCCGGCGGTGCGTGGCTCGACCCCCCTCGCCGTCGACCTCGGCACCGGCTCGGGCGCCATCGCCCTGTCGATGGTGGCCGAGCACCCGACCGTCGAGGTGATCGGGACCGACGTCGACGCCGCCGCCCTGGCCGTGGCGCGCGCCAACGCCACCGGAGTGGGCAGCCGGGAGGGACGGCGGGTCACGCTGCGGTCGGGGTCGTGGTTCGAGGCGCTGCCGCCGGAGGTGGCCGGGCGGATCGACGTGATCGTCTCCAACCCGCCCTACGTGGCCGACGACGAGCCCCTGCCTCCCGAGGTGGCCGACTGGGAGCCGGCCGGCGCGCTCCGGGGCGGGCCCGACGGCCTCGACGCCGTGCGCCAGCTCGTCGCCGGGGCACCCTCGTGGCTGGCCCCCGGTGGCACCCTCGTGGTCGAGCTGGCCCCCACCCAGGCCGCCGCCGCCCTCGATCTGGCCGAGCGGGCCGGCCTGCGATCGGCCCGCATCGAGGACGATCTCGCCGGTCGCCCCCGGGCCCTCGTGGCCCGGCGTCCCCGCTGACCGGGACCGGGGACCGCCGCTACCGTGGTCCCGTGGAGCACATCATCCTGAAGACCGGCGGGCCCGTGGCGGGGATCACCCTCAACCGGCCCGAGCGGCGCAACGCCCTCAGCCTGGCCCTCATGGAAGAGGTGCTCGACGCCCTCGCCACCGTCCGTCGCGACGCCGAGGCCCGGGTCGTCGTCATCGACGGGGCGGGGCCGGCGTTCTCGGCCGGCCACGACCTCACCGAGGTGGCCTCCCACCGGGAGGTCGCGTTCTACGAGGAGTTGCTGGGCACCTGCGTCGAGATGATGCAGGCGCTCCACGACCTGCCCCAGCCCGTCATCGCCAAGGTCCACGGGGTGGCCACGGCGGCCGGGTGCCAGCTCGTCGCCGCCTGCGACCTGGCCGTCGCCACCGAGGATGCACGCTTCGCCACGCCGGGGGTCAACATCGGACTGTTCTGCTCGACGCCCATGGTGCCGATCACCCGCTCCGTCGGGCGCAAGCGGGCCATGGAGATGCTGCTGACGGGCGACATGATCCCGGCGGCCACGGCGGCGGAGTGGGGCCTCCTCAACCGGGTCGTTCCCGCCGATCGCCTCGACGACGAGGTGGCCGACCTGGCCGCCCGCATCGCCGCCGCCAGTCCGCTCGCCGTGGGCATGGGCAAGCGGGCCTTCCACCGCCAGATCGACCTCGACGAGCGCCAGGCCTACGACGTGACCAGGGGTGTGATGGTGTCGAACGCCATGGCCGACGACGCCCACGAGGGCATCGCCGCCTTCCTCGGGAAGCGGGCCCCTTCCTGGACCGGGCGGTAGGGCATCATGGCCCCCATGGGCTGGCCGGCGGACCGTGACCGCGAGCTGTTCGACCTGATCGACCGGGAACGTCGACGTCAGGTCACCACCCTCCAGCTCATCGCCTCCGAGAACTTCACCTCCCCGGCGGTCATGGAGGCCACCGGATCGGTGCTCACGAACAAGTACGCCGAGGGGTACCCGGGTCGGCGCTACTACGGCGGCAACGCCGTCATCGACGAGGCCGAGCAGCTCGCCATAGACCGGGTCAAGGCGTTGTTCGGCGCCGAGCACGCCAACGTGCAGCCGCACTCCGGCGCCAACGCCAACATGGCCGTCTACCAGGCGCTCCTCGAGCCCGGCGACACCGTCCTCGGGATGAGCCTCGACCACGGCGGTCACCTCACGCACGGGTCGCCCGTCAACGCCTCGGGCCTGCTCTACGACTTCGTCTCCTACGGCGTGACGCCGAGCGACGAGCGGATCGATCTCGACCAGCTCGCCATCGCCGCCAAGGAGCACCAGCCCAAGCTGATCGTGGCCGGCGCCACCGCCTACCCCCGCATCATCGACCCCGAGCCGATCGCCAGCATCGCCGCCGAGGTCGGCGCCCGGTTCCTGTTCGACGCCGCCCATGTCGCCGGGCTGATCGCAGGGGGCGTTCACCCCAACCCGGTGGGTCACGCCGACGTGGTCACCTTCACCACCCACAAGACCCTCCGTGGGCCCCGGGGTGGCTGCATCCTCTGCACCGACGAGCTGGCCAAGGCGATCGACAAGTCCGTCTTCCCGGGCAGCCAGGGCGGACCCCTCGAGCACGTCATCGCAGCCAAGGCGGTGGCCTTCCGGGAGGCGGCCGATCCGTCGTTCGCCGGGTACGCCGCACGGGTGGTGAACAACGCCGCCGCCCTCGCCGAGGCGCTGGCCGCCCACGGCTTCCGCCTGGTGTCGGGCGGTACCGACAACCACCTGATCCTGGTCGACCTGCGGTCCTTCGACCCCGACCTCACCGGCAAGGCGGCCCAGGAGGTGCTCGACCGGGCCGGCATCACGCTCAACCGCAACACCATCCCCGACGACCCCCGGTCACCGTTCGTGACGAGCGGGGTGCGGCTCGGCACGGCCGCCGTCACCACCCAGGGGATGGGACCGTCGGAGATGGCGACGATCGCCGAGCTCATCGTCGGCGCCCTGCGCGCTGACGACGACGACGGGCTGGCCGCGGTCCGCCGCTCGGTCGGCCTCCTCTGCGCCGACCACCCTCCGTACTGATACGCCCCGCTCCGTCGCCATTGGACAATGAGCGGTCAATCCGACCACGGACCGTGCTGAATTCCTTGCCCCAGGTGACCTCCCGGGGTATCTTCACGTTCATGGCCGCAACGCTCCCGTACATCGTCCGCCGGCTCGTCGCCGCGCTGACGATCGCTCTCATCGCCCTACTCGTCTCCGCCGGTGTCGCCGTGGCCCAGGACGGCGACACCGAGGTCGAGACCTGCTACCCGACGTGTGAGAACACGACCACCACGGCCGAGGAGACGCCCACCTCGACCATCGACCAGAGCGGGGTGGGCACCGAGGACACCAGCACCACCAGCACCGGCGCCGTCGGCACGACACCCCGGGACACCACCGCCACGACCAGCTCCGGCTCCGGCTCGGGTGGTAGCGGCTCCGGTGGGGTCGGCTCGGTCGGCAGGGGCTCCGGTGGCGGCGGCTCGGGTGGCGGCGGCTCGGGTGGGGGCGGCCAGGTCGGCAACTCCCAGGCCGGGGCCTCCCGGCGGGGATCGCTGCCGGTGACCGGCGGCGACGCCGTCGGCCTCGCCGTGCTCGGCGTCGCCCTGGCCGGTGCCGGCACGGTGCTCGTGCTGGCCAGCCGCCGGCGCAGCGGGTCCTCCGCCTGAGCGCCACGGTCCCCGGGCCCGACCGCGCCGATCGCGGACCGGCGGGCGGGTCCGGCTCCTTCGTGCTGAGCCCACCCACCGTCTCCCCGGGGCGCCGCCGCTCCCCCCGCCGGTGGCGCCTCGTGGCGTGGGGCGTGGGTGTCGCCCTGGTGCTGGTGGCGGCGTGGTCGGTGGCGGTGGCGCTCGCCGTGGTGCGGGCCCAGCGGGAGGCCCGTGCCGGCGAGACCGCCGTGGAGGGCCTCCGGGACGCCACCCTCGACGACGTGCTCGACGGCAGCGTCGAACCCCGGCTCGTCGAGGTGCGTGAGCACTTCGCCGCCGCCGGCGACGCCATCGGGCCGTTCTGGATGGCCCCGGCCCGGTCACTGCCCGTGGTCGGTCGTCAGCTCCGATCGGCGGACGCCCTGGCCGACACGGCGGTCACCCTGGCCGACACCGGGCTCGGCGCCGTCGCCCGCACCCGGGCCGCGGTGGACGACGGCGACCTGACGGGGGCGGGCCGGGTCGAGCTGGTCGAGACGCTGGCCGACGTGGTGACCGACGCCAGCGTCGCGCTCGATGGCGTCGACCTCGGACCCGACGAGGCACTGCTCGCCCCCCTGGCCGACGCCCGGGCGCAGCTCGACACGGAGCTGACCGACGTGCGGGCCTCCCTGGCCGACGCCGAGCGGGCCACCACCGGGTTCGCCGAGCTGCTGCGGGGGCCGTCGCGCTACGTGCTCGTGGCGGCGAACAACGCCGAGATGCGGGCCGGGTCGGGTACCTGGCTGCAGGCCGGGCTCCTCACGATCGACGACGGTGACCTCGCCGTCGTCGACCTCCGCCAGAGCTATGACCGCAACCCACCCGACGGCGCCGTGCCCATCGGCGACGCCGATCTGGCCGCTCTGTGGGGGTGGACCGAGCCGCAGGAGGAGTGGCGCAACCTGGCCCTCAGCCCGAGGCTGCCGGCCTCGGCCGACCTGGCCGCCCGGATGTGGGAGTGGGCCGAGGGCCAGCCCCCCGACGGCGTGATCGTGGTCGACCCCGTGGCCCTGGCCCTCATCATCGACCTGTCGGGGCCCGTGCCCTTCCAGGGACGCCGGGTCGACGCCGCCGAGCTGCTCGACTACCTGCTCGTCGAGCAGTACGCCGTGGTGGAGGCGCAGCGCGACAACCTGGCCCGACGGCTGGCCGAGGCGTCGCTGGCCACGACGGTGGTCCGCCGCCTGTCGGCCGTCGACGTCGAACCGCGGCAGGCCATCGAGGCCATGGGCCCGGCCGTGACCGGGCGCCACCTGCTGGGCTGGTCCCGGAATCCGGTCGTGGCCGACGCGTTCGCCGCCGTCGGCATGGACGGCGACCTGGGCGAGCGCTCCCTCGCCGTCGCCCTCGTCAACCGGGGCGGCGACAAGCTCGACAGCTTCACCCGGCTCACCACCCGGGTGCGCTCGGAGCCGACCCCCGACGGTGTCGCCGTGGAGGTGACCGTACGGGTGACCAACGACGGCCGCGACGACCTGCCGGGCATCATCCTCGGCTCCCACCAGGGCGACGGCACCTACTCCGGGTTCGTGACCGTCAACGTGCCGGGCGCGGCCCGCGACGTCCGCTTCGAGGGGGACGAGGTGGTGGCCGCGGGGCCGGACGGACCGACGCAGGCGATCAGCGGCGCCGTCGTGGTGCCCCCCGGTCAGAGCCGGGAACGCACCGTCCGCTTCACCCTGCCCGCCGACGCCGCCGGCATCCGGCTGGAGCCGACCGCCCGCCAGCCCGAGACGCGGTGGCGGGTCGACGGGCGGGAGTACGACGACGACGGCCGCCACGAGATCGATCTGTCGCCGTGAACCGGGTGGCCCGACCGGCCACCGCAGGTTGTGGTCCGGTTGTCCCGCCCGCCGGGGCCAGGGTCTACTCTCCTGCGCTCGGGCGCGGCGGTGGCGCCCCGGAACGAGGGTGGCGATCAGGTGGAGCGGGCGCGGGGGTGGAAGCGGACGATCGCGGCCGGTGTCGGCACGGCGGTCCTGGGGCCGCTGCTGGCCCTGGTGGTGTCGGCCCCGCCGGCGGCGGCGGCCGGACCGGTGCGGGTGGCGACCTACGGCGACTCCCTCACGCAGGGGTGCAGCTTCGACTCGTCGGCCCCGAACAGCCTCGACCCGCCGAACCCTGACCGGGATCCCGACCACTTCGTCCCGTCCTACCGCCACCCGCTGTTCCAGCGGCTCCGCGCCCGCGGGGCGGTCGACTTCGTCGGCACCCGCTCCGGGGCCGGGTGTGACCAGTTCGCCGGCATGCAGACGCTGCCGGGCGACTGGACCGACCGCGAGCACGACGGGTACGCCGGCTGGCGGACCGATCACCTGTTGGCCGGCAAGAGCGGTGAGCGCTTCCGGGGCGACCTCGACGACTGGCTGGCCGTCACCGACTCCGACGCCGCGCTCCTCCTGATCGGCGTCAACGACGTGGTGCAGTCGCAGCAGACGTTCGGGCCCACCGAGGCCCAGATCGAGGCCAACATCGACGCCATCGTGGACCGCATCCTGGCCGACACGCCCGGCGGGCTGGTGTTCGTGGCCGAGCTGCCGCCCATCGCCGACGACCGGGGCGATCCGGGCGACGTCCCGGCCATGATCGTCGCCGTCAACGCCCACATCCGCGACACCGTGGGCGCCCGGGCCCGGGTCCACACCGTGGACCTGCACACCGGCTACGACCCGGCGTGGTCACCCGACGGCGTCCACCCCGCCGCCGCCGGCCAGCAGTTCATCGCCGACCGGTTCGGTGCCGCCGTCGAGGGGGCCGGGCTGTTCACCGCAGCCTGCGAGCGCCGGTGGGCGCAGGCCGAGTCGGGTGTCCTGACCGGCAGCTTCGCCGTCGTCACCGACCCCGCCGCTGACGGCGGCGCCGCCGTCGGATCGCCCGACGGGTCAGGTGATCTCGTCGCCCCCGACCCCGCCGCCGGGTCGGTCACCCTGTGCCTCGAGGCGCCCCGCGACGGGCGCTACATCCTGAAGGGCCTCACCGCCGCGCCCGACCGGCGGTCCCGTTCGTTCTTCGTGTCCGTCGACGGTCAGGGCCCGTGGAAGTGGGTGCTGCGCAACCGGATGTGGGTCGGCGACAAGGTGAACGACAAGGGTGTCCAGGACCCGGTCGTCCTCGACCTCACCGCCGGGCCGCACGAGGTGACGGTGTCACTCCGCGAGGACGGCGCCCTCCTCGACCGCATCCGCCTCGTCCGCCTCCGCTAGACCCTGTCGGTCACGACCGACGCTCGGTGGCCCACCTTGCCGAGGGGTTCGATGCCGATCGGGTGGCCCTGACGTGGGGTGAGCGCGCCGGTGTCGGTGCCGACGCGATGACCGTGGCCGTGACGGTCGGTTCGGTCGGCGGGAAGGGGTACGACGCCGTGGTGTGGCTCCACCTCCCGTCGTCGTGATCCGACGACGACGGGGTGTCACTCCAGGAGGGACTCGCCGGCGCGCTCGCCGACCATCTCGGGGTGGACCCCTCCCCCGTGCAGGTGATGACCACCGTCCTCGCGTCGGGCTCGGTGGTCGACGACGGCGCCACCCCCCGCTGGTAAGGGCGGCTGGTGAGGGTGCCTACCCTCGCCGGGATGATGCGCCCGCAGCCGCTGATCGCGCTGTCCGACGTCGAGGCCGGGTCGCGTTGGTTTCGCGACGTCCTCGGCCTGCGGTCGGGTCACGGGGGGCCCGGGTACGAGATGCTGATGGACGGCGACGAGCTGGTGGCCCAGCTCCACCACTGGGAGGCCGACGAGCACCCCCACCTCGGTGACCCCGACGATCCCTCCCGGGGCAACGGTGTGCTGCTGTGGTTCGCCACCGACGACTTCGACGCCGTGGTCGACCGGGTCGAGCGGGCGCACGTCGACGTGCTCGACGGTCCGCTGCGCAACCCGAACGCCGGCCAGTGGGAGGTGTGGGTGCGCGGCCCGGAGGGTTACACGGTGGTGGTGGCCGGTCGCCGGGAGGGCTGACCCGGCTCCGCCGGCGTAGCGTCGCAACATGGACGCCGAACCCGTCGCCTGCTCGCTCCCTGCCGACGAGGCCACCCGCCAGGTGTCGGAGTGGGCCGAGCTCCGCCTCCACGCCACCGATGCCCGCCGCGTCCCCGGGGGCGTGGCGCTCTCGTTCCCGCCCGACGTGGCCGCCGCCGCCGAGGACCTGGCCGCCCGGGAGGCGGCGTGCTGTTCGTTCCTGACGATCGCGACGTCCCGGACCCAGGAGTCGGTGCGGGTCGAGATCACGTCAGCCGCACCGGGCGCGGACGCGGTCATCGACCTGATCGCGGGGAACTGACACAACCACCGGCTGCTATAGCAACCCGTGCTTGTGTCAGGTCCGCTGGTCGAGCACATCCTGACCCTGAGCGCAGATCGGCCGACACCGCTCGTGGTGGCGATCGACGGGGGAAGCGGGGCGGGCAAGTCCACCCTGGCTGCGGCCGTCGCCGCCGGGACGGGTGCTGCGGTCATCGACGGGGACGACTTCTACGCCGGAGCGACGGCTGCGGAGTGGGACGCCATGACGCCGGTCGAGCGGGTCGAGCGGTGCATCGACTGGCGGCGCCTCCGCCCGGTCCTGACCGCGCTGGCCGAGCGCCGGCCGGCCCGCTGGCATCCCTACGACTGGGAGGCCGACGACGGGCGGTTGACCAACCGGGCCGAGGTGCGACGTCCGGGCGACGTCGTGATCCTGGAGGGCGTCTACAGCGCCCGTCCCGAGCTGGCCGACCTGGTCCACCTCCGGGTGCTGTTGGCCGTGCCCGCCGAGGTGCGCCGGGAGCGGGTGCGGCGCCGTGAGGGCCGTGACTACCAGCCCGAGTGGGAGGCCCGCTGGACCGCTGCCGAGGAGCACTACTTCACGGTGGTGATGCCCCCGTCGGCATTCGACCTCGTCGTCGGCTGAGGACCCCGGGGGCCCGGCGTCTAGGAGTCCGGATCCTCGGGCGCGGGCTGGTCCGGGGCGGGGGGCGCCAGGGTGGCGGGATCGACGATCGACAGACTGGTCGGGTCCCACACGCCGTAGGCGGGGGCCACCTCGATCTCCGCTCCCTCCAGCAACCCGGCCCGGGTGGTGGAGATGACGGCCGCCATCTCGTTCTGGAACCCCAGCTCGGCCGCCTCCCTCGCCTCCTCGAACTCGACGGAGTCGCCCCGTTCGTCGACGACGATCACGTGCCAGCCGAACTGGGTCTCGACCGGCTCGCCCACCTCACCGAGGGGCTGGCCCAGGGTGGCGGCCGCGAACTCGGGGACGAACAGCGATGCCGGGGCGCACCCCAGCTCGCCGCCCCGCGCCGCACTGCCCTCGTCGGTCGACACCTCGCCGGCCACGGCCCCGAAGTCCTCACCGCCGTCGACCACCCGGTCGCGGGCGGCCGACGCCTCCTCCTCGGACGCCACCAGCAGGTGACGGGCGCAGACCAGCTCGTCGCGGTGCGCCTCGAACCACGCCTCGGGGGTGGCCGCCACGCCCTGGGCCTCGGCCGCCCGCCGGCTCAGGGCGTTGAGGGTCGCCTGACGCTCGACGAACCTCTCCAGCCAGGGCGCCGACTCGAGCCCCTCGACGAGGCGTTCCGCCTCGGCCCGGTCGGCGTCGGTGACCTCGGCGTCGGCGGTGGCCAGCAGCTCTCCCTGGATCAGCTCGCCCAGGAGGAAGCGGGTGGTCTCGATCGGGAAGGTCCCGTCGTCACCGGGGGCGAAACCGGCGCCGACGTCGGGGTTGGCGTCGGCGAAGGCGGCAGCGGCCTCCTGCTCCTCGGCCAGTCGGGCGTTGGTGATCTCGGTCCCGCCCACCACGGCGGCCGCCGCGTCCGGGTCATCGTCGGCGACGGGGGCCAGGGTGGTCGCCGGCTGCGCTGCCGCCTCGACCGTGGTGGCCGTCGTCTCGACGGTGTCGTCGTCGTCGCCGCAGCCGGCCAGGACCAGCAGGACGGCCGTCAGCGCAGCGGCCAGGGGGCGGGTGGGGGAGGAGGTCACGGTCGGGATCCGTCCAGGATGGTGAGGAGTCGGTCGGCGTTGCGTTCGAGGTCGTAGCGCTCACGGGCCCGGGCCCGTCCGGCGGCGCCCAGCTCGGCCCAGCGGGCCCGGTCGGCCAGCGCCCGGCCCAGCCCGCTGCGCCACGCCGTGACGGTGGGTTCGGGCACGAGCCATCCTGTCGCGCCGTCGACCACGATGTCGGTCGGCCCCCCCGCGGCGTGCGCCAGCACCGGCCGCCCCACCGCCATGCCCTCGACCAGGGTGCGCCCGAAGGGCTCGGGGTCGATCCGGGCGTTGACCACGATGTCGGCGGCGGCGTACCAGCGCTCGGGCTCGTCGACCCGGCCGACGAGGTGCACCCGGTCGCCGGCGCCGGCGATGCGGGCGGCGTTCTCGATCCGGGCCCGGTCGGCGACGCTCCCCTCCCCGGCCAGCACGAGGTGCACCCCGGAGGCCGGCCCGCGCCCGAGCGCGGCGGCCACCCGGTCCTGACCCTTGGTGGGGTCGAGGCGGCCCACCACCACGGCCACGATGGCGTCGGCGGGGATGCCCAGCGCAGCCCGGTCGGCCGGGGTGATCCGGGCGGGATCGAACCGGCCGGTGTCGATGCCCGGGTAGACGACGGGGGGCTCCGACACGACCTCCCGCAGGGACCGGGCCGTGTGCTCGGAGTTGGCCACCGCCGTCACGCCCAGACGGTCGAGCGTGCTCCGGTAGATGCGCTGGTTGAGCCCGAACGGGTAGCGGTCGCCGATGGCGTTGGGGAGGTGCCAGACGGCTCGCACCCCCACCTCGGCCGCCGCCCGGCCCGCCAGGGGCAGCAGCGGCGGGACCCGGAAGTAGACGCTGGCGGCGCCGACCTCCCGGAGGCGGACGGCGACGGCCCGACCCAGGGGAGCGGCCAACCGGCGACGCTCGACGATCGAGCGGAGCACGCCCCGGTCGGCCCGCGGCACGAACCGGTCTGCGGCCACGACGACGGGCAGTCCGGCCGCCCGGACCCGGTCGGCGGCGGCGCCGGGGCCCACCGTCACGACCGACGCCAGCCGCTGGCGTCGGGCGGCGGCGGTGGCGAAGTCGATGGTGCTGGTGAGCACCCCGTAGTCCTCGTCGCCGTTCAGGAGGAAGGCGACGGGACCTGCGCTCACCCGCCGGACCGCCCGTTCTGGCACCTGAAAGTCTGCGTACTGGTCGCTCCTGGGTGCCAGAACGGGTCGGGCGCCACGTCGCTCACCGGCCGCTCACGCCACCCGGGCGATGACGGTCTCGAACCGGTCGGCGATGGCGTCGAGATCGAACGTGTCCTCGGCGTAGCGGCGGGCGTTGCGGCCGCACCGCTCGCGACGCCGGTCGTCGTCGAGCAGCTTCTCGGCCGCGGCCACGAACCCGGCGGCGTCGGCGGGGGAGACCACGGCGCCGCTGTCGTTCTTCTCGATGATGCGGGCGGCCAGGTTCGTCTCGGGGATCGCCCCCAGGATGGGCCGGCCGGCGCAGTGGTAGCTCAGCACCTTGGACGGCACCGAGAAGATGCCGGCGTCGGGCTCGAGGATGCAGACGAGCACGTCGCCCGACCCGAGGACCTCGGGGAAGACGTCGTAGGGCTGGAACGGCAGCAACACCAGGGCGTCGAGGCGCTCGGCCGTCTTGGCCTCCCGCAGCACGCCGGCACCCAGCCCCTCGGAGATCACCACGAGCCGGGCGTCACCCCGCTCGCCCAGCCGGCGGGCCAGGGCCACCAGCAGCTCGGGGTTGTGCTTCAGCCCGAGCGTGCCCGAGTAGAGGACGTTCCTCGTCTCGTCGGCGAAGCCCTGGGCCCGGCTCCACGGATTGTCCCGGGCCCGCACCGGCAGCTCGTCGAGCGGGGCCCAGTTCTCGATGACGGTCACCCGGTCGGGCCCCACCCCCCAACGGTGCAGGGTCTCGTCGAAGTCGGGGGTGATGGTGACGACGGCGGCGGCCCGGTGGACGAGCCGACGCTCGATGCGCTCGAACAACCGACCGATGCGGTCACCGGCGCCCGGCAGCCGCTGGGCCAGGGTCCGGCGCATGGCCACGCTGTACACGTCCTGCAGCCAGAACACCCAGGGAACCTTCCGCCGGTTGCACCAGCGGGCCGCCACCCACTTGGCCAGGAGAGGATCGTTGCTCGAGATGACCAGGTCCGGGCCCCAACGCTCGGCCAGCTCGACGAAGCGGCGCCCGTACTCCCGCTCCTGGGCCTGACGCTTCCACGGGTTGTACCGATCGAAGAGGGAGCCCAGCTCGATGCCGCTGACCTCGAAGCCGGCCGGGTCGTCGTCGCGCTGCTCCACCGCGCCCTTGCCGGTGCGGTACGACGAGCAGTGGACGTGGAGGACCTGATGGCCGCGCCGGGCCAGCTCCCGGCTGAGCTGCACCTGGAAGGGGTGGCCCGAGTAGTCGTGAACCAGGATGCGCACGCGTGCTCCAAGCTGAAGGGGGGCGACCGCCGGGCCCGACGGGTCAGGCGACGAAGGCGGCCACGGCCACGATCGGGCTGGGGGGCGGGTTGTTGCCGAGGCTGCCGAGGAACTCCTGGGGGCTGAAGTTGAAGATGCCGCCGTCGCTGGCGACCATCAGGTAGCCGTCGCCGAAGGCGATGCCACCGATGACGGGGGCGTTGAGGGTCACGCCCTCGGCGAGGACCCCGGGCACGGAGCCCTGGAACTCGGCCTCGTAGGCGAAGATGCCGCCGTCGGCGGCCACCAGCCAGTACCCGGTGTCGTCCGGGTCGGGGGCGATGCCGACCACGGGCCGGTTGAGCACCAGCGATCCGGTCGATCCGTGGAACTCGGCGTCACCGAAGCTGAACACGCCGCCGTCGGTGGCGATCATGTAGTAGCCGTCTCCGGTCGGGGTGGCCACCGAGGCGATGACCGGTCCGTTCAGGATGTCGGCGATGGGGGTGCCGTCGGGGGTGGTGACCCGGAACAGGTCACCGTGGTCGGTGGCCGCCCCGAAGGCGATGGCCCGGCCCCGGTTGGTGAAGATCCAGTAGCCGCCGCCGTCGGGGGTGGCCGACAGCGCCGCCGGTGCCTCCCCGGGGTCGAGCGTCGGGGCGCCGGCGTCGGAGAGGTCGCCGTGGAACCCGGCGTTGCCCTGGGTGCGGACCCGACCGTCGGCTCCGAGGACCCACGCCCCCTGACCGTCGGCGGTCAGCTGCAGGTCGAGGGAGGAGGCGGCCAGGTCGTCGAGGTCGGCGGTGTCGCCGAACTCGTAGAGGGCGCCCTCGGAGCCGAGCATCACGTACCCGACGCCGTCGGCGCCGGGATCGGGACCGGGGCCGCCGGGACCGCCCGGGCCGGGGCCGGGGCCGGGCGGCGGGGCGGTGTCACCCTCGTCCGGGCCCTCCGGGCCGGCCAGGTAGTTGTTCTCGATCTGGGCGTCGGTGAGCACCCGGTCGTAGGCGGCCAGCAGGTGAAGGGTGCCGAGCCAGGCCGACCGGGCGTCCTTGTCGGAGGCGAGGCGCAGGGGTGCGCCGCGGAACCACGCGCTGAGGGACCCGTCGACGGACTCGGTCTTCACCAGTTCTCCGTTGACCCACAGCCGGGCCGTGCCGGCGCCTGCGTCGAGCGTGTAGAGGACGTGGTCGAGGCCGCGGAGGGCCTGGTCGTCGGGGGACAGGGTCGAGGGGGAGAAGCCGCTGTCGTTCGTGGTCGTGCGCACCCGGACGTCGTAGTTGTCGTCGAGCTGGCCCAGGGCGAAGTTGCGCGTCGACGTCGACGCCGACACGGTGGCGATGCGGGCCGTCTGCTCCTTGAGTCCGCCGCTGCCGTTCTGGTCGGCGGTGGCGGGGTCGACCCAGGCCTCCAGGGTGAGCTGGCCCGAGGCCGTGACGGCGTCGACGATCTTGTCGGCCGGACCGGGCGAGGCGATCTCGGCCACGGCGTCGATGCGCAGGGCACCGCTCGGCAGCCACGTGACCCGCTTGGTCGAGCCGATGGTCAGGTCAAGGGGGGTGCCCACGCCGGACGTGTCGGAAATGACGTTACCCGATCCCTCGTCGAAATCGTAGCGGACGACGAGTCCGTCGGTGCTCCTCGCCCGGCCCGTCGTGGTAACAGCCACCGTGTCGGTCGTGAACCGCAGCGGCCTGCCCTGGAAGGTGGTGAGCTCGAACACCCGCACGCCGGGGGAGCCGGGTGTGAACGACGGCGTGGCCGCGTCGTCACCCTCCAGGGTGACCTCTGGACCGGAGAGCTGCTCCCAGCTGAAGCCGGTCCCGGAGCTGTTGCCGCTGTGGGTGAACGAGCCGGCGAGGCTGACGGGCTGGCCGACTACGCTGGTGGTAATGTCGGAGCCGGCATTGGCCACCGGCCGGGGCTTCTGCTGGGTGAAGCCCCGGACGGCGTCGAAGATGCGGGCGGCCATGAAGGTCTGGCCGTCGTAGTCGGGATGGATGCCGTCGTAGAGCCAGGCCGGGTCGAAGCCGGTCTCGAGGTCGACGAGCGACACGCCGTCGTTCCTCTCGCCGGCACCGTCGGGCGGGTTGGTGAACTCGGTGACGAGCTTGCCGTTCAGGTCGTTGGTGTCGTCGACGTTGCCGCCGGAGGTCATGGGGATGATGAGGGCCACGACCACGTTCGACACCCCCTGGTCCTGCAGGGTCGTAACGACGTCGCGGATCTCGGCCACGGTGGTGGCGTTGTCCTCACCCCGGAACACGTCGTTACTGCCGAGGTGGACGACGGCGACGTCGGGGAGCAGCCCGTAGCCGTCGAGCCAGGTCTGCAGGTTGCCGGCGTCGCTGCCGGGGCAGCTGGAGGCGCCCCCGCCGGTCAGGATCTGATCGGCGCTGAAGTTGCTGTGGCCCTCGTGGTCCTGGTCCCAATCACCCGGCATGATCTGCTTGCACGTGCCGGTGAGCGAGCCCACGAAGTTGATCGAGCCGGGGGAGGCCCAGTCCTCCAGGTCCTCCCACACCTGCTGGCGCCACGTCGGAAGGGCGCGGTGGTCGAGCCCCCCGCCCGGCCCCGGGCCGGGACCCTCGGTGATCGAGTCGCCGATGAACACGATGTCGGTCACGCCGGGCGTGGCCCCCGCACCGGGGGCCAGCAGGGCCAGCGACGAGAGCACCATGGCGGCGGTCAGCACGAGGGCGGCGCCACGGCGGGCGCTCGCGATGGGGGCGTTGAGCATCAGGTTCCTCCTGTCGGCGTTCGGGACCGGCGGCATCGCGGTTGGTCGGGAGAGAGACCGGATCGCCGGAGCCGACCCTCGCCTAGTCTGTACTACTACAAAATGGCTACGACAGCAAGCGGGTCAGCGTGAGGCGAAGGCGGCCACGGCCACGATCGGGGCCGGGAGCGGGGTGCCGCCCAGGCTGCCGAGGAAAGCGAGGTCGGAGAAGTTGAAGATGCCCCCGTCGGCGGCGACCATCAGGTAGCCCGAGCCGAACGGGATGGCGCCGACCACCGGCTGGTTGAGCACCGGGGCGATGGCGGGCAGCGACCCGAGGAAGGGGGCGTCGAAGGCGAAGATGCCCCCGTCGGCGGCGGCCAGCCAGTAGCCGCTCCCGTCGGGGTCGGGGGCGATGCCGACCACGGGCTGGTTCAGCGTCAGCGAGCCGGTCGACCCGTGGAACTCGGCGTCGCCGAAGCTGAACACCCCGCCGTCGCTACCGATCATGTAGTACCCGTCGCCGGTCGGGGTGGCCACCGAGGCGATCACGGGCCCGTTCAGGACGTCGGCCACGGGCCGCCCGCCCGGGCCCGTCACCCGGAAGAGGTCGCCGTGGTCGACGGCGGCGCCGAAGGCCAGTGCCCGGCCCCGGTCGGTGAAGATCCAGTACCCGTCGTCGGCGGGGGTGACCGACAGCGCCGACGGCGTCTCACCGGGCCGCAGGGCCACGCCGGCCGTGGTCAGATCGCCGAACGACCGGGCCGTGCCCCTGACCCGCACACCGCCGTCGGCCCCGAGCACCCAGGCCCCGTCGCCGTCGGCGGTCAGCGCCACGTCGACGCCGGCCGCCCCGGTCGTCGCCAGCGGGGTTACGTCGCCGAACGGGTAGAGGACGCCGCCGGCGCCCAGCATGAGGTAGCCGAGCTCGCCGGCGGGAGGATCCGGATCACCGGTGCCGCCCGGGTCGAGCTCGTCGTCGTCGGAGATGGTGACGGTGGCGGAGGGGTCGGTCAGGTTCGCCGTCCCCGCCAGCAGCGACACCGTCACGGTGGCCGTCTCGGTGGGCTCGCTCACGTCGTCGCCCCGGACGGTGAGACCGATGCTCGCCCCCCGGTCGCCGGCGGCCAGGGTGATCCGGGTGGTGTCGAGGGTGATGTCGTCGCCCACCGTGGCCGTGCCGCCGGTGAGCTCGACCGCCAGCCGGACCTCGGCCGGGGCCGGCCCGGCCAGGGTGACGGGCACGGTCACCGACCGGTCGGCGTCGGTCTCGGCCACGGTCACGTCGCCCAGGCGCAGCGCCGGCGGTCCGGCCGGGACGAACGGTGCCACCGCCTCGAAGAGCCGGTCGGCGATGAAGGCCTGACCGGCGGGGCCGGGGTGGATGCCGTCGTAGTTCCAGGCCGGGTCGTAGCCGGAGTTGAGGTCGACCACGTGGACCTCGACGCCGGGGACCGCCGTCCAGTCCATGGAGCCGATGCTCCGGTTCACCCGGCGGGTCTTGTCCTCGAAGCCGTTGGGGATGATCTGGGCCAGGACCACGTCGATCGGGGGCTCTCCCGCCTCGACCAGCTCACCGATCTCACGGACGATCGCGCGGAGGTTGACGAGCGTGACACCCTCGGCGGTGCCGTTGCGCACGTCGTTGGTGCCGAGGTGGATGACCACGACGTCGGGCACGACCCCCCACGCCGGGGCCCATGTGGCCAGGCGCTCGTCGGGGTCGGGGCCACGGCCGCAGAAGCTCTGGCCCGCCGGGCGCCCGTTCAGTATCTCGCCGGTGCGGTAGCCGGCGTGGCCCTCGTGGTCCTGGTCCCACCCCCCGGGGAGCGGGTCACCGGTGCAGGTGCCGGTGCGGGTCCCGACGAAGTCGATGGCGCCGCTGGCGTAGTCGTCGAGCTGCTCGTGGAGCGACCGGCGGAAGGTCGGGTCCGATCTCGGGTCGTCGTCACCCTCGGTGATCGAGTCACCCAGGATCACGATGCTGGTCACGTCCTGCTGGGCCCCGGCCGGCGGCGCCGGCATCGCCACGGCTGCGACGGTGAACGCCACGACGGCCAACGTTCCCACCAGTCCCGCACCTCCCCGCACTGCCCGCCTCCACGCTCGCTCGGCGATGTGTTCTAGCACGCTCGGTGACGCTACGTCACGCGGGTTGTCACGCAGTGTCAGCGACCGTGCACCGTGGCGTACTCCCCGTAGTTGAGGAACAGCCCCGACAAGAGGCCGGCCCCCAGCGCGACCTCCTGCAGGCCGAGCACCACTCCGGCCCGCCCCCGACGGACGCCCACGACCGTGCGGAGCAGACCGCGCACCACGTGCAGCCCCGCCTTCACGACCCGCCGGAACCGCCGCCAGGGACCGTCGTGCAGCTCCCGGAGGCAGAGTGACAGGGTGTTGCCCCGCCGGAACTCCCGCCGCAGCAGCCAGCGCCACCCGGTGCGGGTGGCGGGCACGTGCTCGGTGACCCGGGCCTCCTCGCACCACACCATGAGCCGGCCCTCGTCCCGCAGGCGCATGAACAGCTCGGTGTCGTCACCCCCGTTCAGGCCCAGCCGCTCGTTGAAGACCATCCCCTCCCCGGGTAGCGCCCGCCGGTGGACCAGTGCGTTGTGGGTGGCGGCGAACGTCCGGCGGGTGCCGGTCGGCAGCCGACGGGCCCGGAACCAGCCGCCGGCCGCGATCCAGGCCGGCGGCTCCTCGTCGAAGGCGGGGTCGACGGGGCCGTGCACCACGTCGGCGTCGTAGCGGGCCCGGGCCGCGACCAGTGCCGCCAGCCAGTCGGGGGCCGGCACCTCGTCGTCGTCGACGAAGCAGTAGGCGTCGACGTCAGGCGCCAGCGCCACGGCGGCGTTGCGGGCGAAGGGGATGCCCCGCTCGGGCTGGACCACGTAGCGGATCGGCACCGGGCTGACGGCTGCCGCCTCCTCGACCAGGGCCCGGGCCGACCCCGCGGCGTCGTTGTCGGCCACGGCGACGGACCACTCCACCCCCGGATCCTCCTGGGCCAGGAGCCCGTCGAGGAGCCGGCGCAGCCCCACCGGCCGCCCCAGCGTGCACACGCACACGGCCACCCGCCGCACCGACCGGTCCGGCTCGACGCGTTCCGGTGCCCGATCCGTCGGGAGATCCTGATGGCTCCGGCGCCAGAACGAGCGGTACCCTCGGCCCATGTAGTCGCGAGGGTACCGGCGGTGGTCGTGCCGGTCGGCTCGCCACCCCGTCCCCGGTACCGAGGAGCACGGCCCTGGCCAGCACCGTCCCGCAGAACGCGGCCACGGCGGACCAGCCTCCGCCGCACCGCCCCCGCCCCGGCATCGTGCGCGGCGACGACGGCCGGGAGTGGGGCATCGACCCGGCCCGGCGCAACCGTGCGGCCGTGCGTCTGCTGCTGCTGGCGGTGGGCGCCACGCACGCCCGACGGCCGCTCGTGCGCAAGATCGAGCATCGCCTCCGCAAGGCGGCGTGGCGGGTGCTGGCCGACTGGCTGGCCTGCGACTTCATGACGCCGCACTTCGGCAGCGGGCTGCTGCTGCCCCACCCCACCGGCGTCGTGGTGCACGGCCGCGCCGTCATCGGCGACGACGTGACCATCTTCCAGAACGTCACCATCGGCGAGTCGTCGTCGCGCCCCGGGGTGGCCGTGGTCGGTGACGACGTGCTCCTCGGAGCGGGGGCCGCGCTGATCGGACCGGTGCGCATCGGCGACGGCGCCACGATCGGGGCCAACGCCGTCGTGGTCGACGACGTGGCGCCCGGCGCCGTCGTGGTGGCGCCCGTCGCCGTCCCCCTCCCCCGGTGAGGCTGCCCGGGGGGGCCGACGTCAAGCGCATCGGCCACCGGGCCCACAGCCTCCCCGGCGTCGGCCCGGCCGTCACCTGGGCCCGCTACCGGCCCGAGCGTCGGGCCATCGCCGGGGAGCTGCCCGCCTCGGGGGCCTCCCCCAGCCTCTTCCACTTCAGCGTCAACAAGGCCGCCACCCAGTACGTGAAGCGGCTGCTGGCACGCGTCGGCGCCGACAACGGGGTGCGCCACCTCCGTCTGAACGAGTACGCCTTCTACAGCTCGTTCCCGTACCTCGACCACCTCGACCCCGACGAGGTGCGCGCCCACGCCCACCTGTTCCGCCCCGAGGGCTACCTCTACAGCGTGTTCGGCGGGCTCATCGAGGGTGTGCCCGACTTCGACGCCTACCGCAAGCTGCTGGTGGTGCGCGACCCCCGCGACGTGCTCACGTCGCTCTACTACTCGACCGCCTACCACCACCCCCGCCCGGGCGCGGCGAAGAACGACGAGTTCCAGGCCGACCGCCGCCACGCCCTGACCGTCGACGTGGACCGGTACGCGCTCGACCGGTGCGAGGACGTGGGCGACGTGTACCGGCGCTACCGGGACGGGCTGGTGGGACGGCCCGGTGTGCTGCTGGCCCGCTACGAGCACCTCGTCGGTGACCTGGGGACCTGGCTCGACGAGGTGACGGCGTTCTGCGGGTGGACCCTCGACCTCACCACCCGGGCCGAGCTGACCGCCGCCGCCGCCCCCGGCGCGGCGGGAGCGGAGGACCCCACCCGCAAACGGCGCCAGGTCACCCCCGGGGACCACGCCCGCAAGCTCCGCCCCGACACCGTCGCGCAGCTCGACGACCGGCTGGCCGACGTCCTGACCGCCTTCGGGTACTGACCCCCGCGCCGTCGGTGACAGGACGTCGGGGGCGCTTGCCGGCGGGGGCGGGAGGGGCGAGCATCGGGGGGTGCGACGCACCACCCTGACCCTGCTCGCCCTGCTGCTGGCCGCCTCGGTGGCGACCCCGACACCCGCCGGCGCCGCCTCCGAGCCCCGGCCCCGCACCGTCACCGGCTGGGACGGTGCTCCCGACCTCGGGCCCGCCGACCCGCTGCCGACCGGGCAGGTCATCGATCTGGCCTCCTGGCCCGGGGGGGACGGCTACTGGGTGGCGGCCGCCGACGGCGGCATCTTCAGCTTCGGGGCCGCGCCCTTCCACGGATCGATGGGCGGCATCGCCCTCAACCGGCCCATCGTGGGCATGGCGGCGACGCCCGACGGGGGCGGCTACTGGCTGGTGGCGTCGGACGGGGGGGTCTTCTCGTTCGGGACGGCCCGGTTCCACGGGTCGATGGGCGGCATCGCCCTCAACCGGCCCATCGTGGGGATGGCGGCGACGCCCGACGGGGGCGGCTACTGGCTGGTGGCATCCGACGGCGGCGTCTTCTCCTTCGGCACCGCGGCCTTCCACGGGTCGCTCGGCAACATGACGCTCAACTCGCCCATCGTGGCCATGGCTCCGACGGCGGGCGGCCAGGGGTACCTCATGGCGGCGGCCGACGGTGGTGTCTTCGCCTTCGGGGACGCCCCGTTCCTCGGGTCGGCGGCGGGCGTCAACGCGAGCGGCACGACGGACCTGGCCGCCTCGGCGACCGGCTACGCCCTCCTCCACCGGGACGGCAGGGTCAGCGCCTTCAACCTGTTCCTGGCCGAGACCCCGTCGGGCGCGGCGGGCGAGCTGTGGCCCCAGAGCCCGTCCATCGGCATGGCCCTGCGCCCGACCGGTGGGTACTGGGTGCTGCACGGCTCGGCGATCACGCTGGAGGAGGGCGACCAACGCACCGCCGTGCGCGCCGTCGAGGCCAGGCTCGACGCCCTCGGGTACTGGCCGGGACGGGTCGACGGGCTGTACGACGTCAACACCAGGCAGGCCGTTCTCGCCTTCCAGAAGGTGGCCGGCCTGACCCAGCGCGACGGTGTGGCCGGACCCGAGACGCTGCGGGCCCTGGAGGCGGCCTCGCGCCCGGCACCCCCCGTGGTTCTGGGCGACGGCGCCATCGTGCGCAACGACGTGGGGGTCCTCTACGTCGTCCGGGGCGGCGCCACCCGCCACGTGGTGAACGCCGCCGTCGGCGCTCCGGCCACGCCGACGCCGGCCGGGTCGTTCTCCGTGCTGGTCGCGCTCGGCGGTGTCATGCAGAGCACCCGCTTCGGGTCGCTCGACGACCCCGCCTTCTTCACCTCCGACGGTGTCGCGGTGGCCGCCGCCGCACCGGTACCGGCCGCCACGAGCGGGGCCGTCCTCGTGTCGGAGGGCGCCCGTGCCCTGCTGGAGAGCCTCGACGCCCTCGACCCCGGCGCGGTGGTGATCGTCAGGTAGTGCATCGTCAGGTCGGCGGGCGACCCGGGTTGGGGGCGGCGCCGTCGAAGCGGCCGGGGGGGCGGAGCTCCCGGTAGGCGGCCAACGTCGGCTCGAGGTCGGCCGGCGCCACCCCGTGGCAGATCACCCCGTCGGCGCCGAGGTCGAGCTGGCCGAGAACGGCCTCGGCGCAGGTGCCGGCCGAGCCGGTCGCGGCCGGGGCCAGCCACTCGTCGGGAAGGAGCGCGGCGACGTGCTCCAGCTCGGCGGTGGTGGCCTTGGCGTCGAGCGCGCCCCCGAAACCGGCCACCAACGGGTCGGCACGGAACCGTTCCAGCACGGCCGGATCCCAGCCGTTGGTGCGCACCATGAGGTCGCCGTAGGCCTGGAGGTAGGTGGCCAGCCGACCGACCGTCTTCTTCAGCCGGACGTCATGGTCGAGGTGGTCGCCCACCACGGCGTAGCAGGACCAGACCCGCACCCGGCCAGGGTCGCGGCCGGCCCGCTCGGCCGCCTCCTTCACGGTCCGGACGCAGCGCGTCAGCGTCTCGTCGGTGAAGAACGTGTGCAGGATCACGCCGTCGAACACCCGCCCGGCCAGGTCGAGCGACCGGGGCCCGAAGGCGGTGAGCAGGAGGGGGATGTCCTCGTCGAAGTCGGGGTCGAGCCGTAGCCGGGGGTACCGCCCGGCCGGCCCGTCGTGGCCGACCACCGTCTCGCCCCGCCACAGTCGCCGCAGGAGCCCGACCACGTCCTCGAGCTGCGCTGTCGTGATCGGGGGCAGTCCGAGGGCGTCGGAGAGGGGCCGGATGCCGCGGCCGAGCCCGAGAGCGAAGCGCCCGCCGGTGAGGCGGTGCATGGTGGTCGCGTAGGAGGCGGTCACGATCGGGTGCCGGGTGGTGTGGTTGGTCGCACCGGTGGCGATGCCGAGGCGGGTCGATGCCGCCGCCACCGCCCCCGACAGGGTGGCGGCCTCCTTCACGTTGAACCGCTCGGAGATGAACGCCGACCCCAGCCCCAGCCGCTCGGCGTCGGCCACCTCGTCGTACAGCTCCCGGGGCGACCCCGGCGCGCCGGCCAGGGTGTAGAAGCCGAGCTCGGGCAGGGGAGGGGCCACGGCCCCGATGCTGGCACGGGGAGGCCAGAGCACCCCCGTCGCCGCCGGCCGAGGCGTGAAACCTCCCGGGGGCTGCCCCTACGCTGCACCTATGGCCGCCGTCACGACCGACCTGCCCAACCCGATCATGCCGGAGTTCTGGGTGCGCGAACCCGGACGGATCGACGCCGACCTCGAGCTGCTGCGGCGCGAGCACCCCGTCTCGTTCCACCCCGAGCCGCCGGTCCCCGCTGGCATCCCCATGCCGCAGGGCCCCGGGTACTGGGCCGTGACCCGCCACGCCGACATCGTGCGGATGTCCCGCCAGACCGACGTGTTCAGCTCGGCGGCGGGCATCACCGTCACCGACTCCCCGCCCGAGTTCAACGAGTTCTTCGGCTCGATGATCGCCATGGACGACCCCCGTCACGGCCACCTCCGCCGGCTGGTGGCCAAGGGCTTCACCCCCAGGATGCTCCGCCAGCTCGAGGACACCGTCCAGGTGGTGGCCACCCGCATCGTCGACGAGGTGTGCGAGCGGGGCGAGGTCGACTTCGTGGTCGACGTGGCCGCCGCGCTCCCGCTCGAGATCGTCTGTGACCTCATGGGCATCCCGAAGTCCGAGTACCGGTTCGTGTTCGACCGCACCAACGTGATCCTCGGCGCGTCCGACCCGGAGTACGTCGACCAGGAGTCCGACATCCTCACCGCCCTGCTCACGGCGGGCGGCGACCTGGCCAACCTGATGTACGAGGTGGCCAGGGAGAAGGAGGGTGGCAACGGCGACGACCTGACCAGCATGCTCCTCAACGCCGACCTGGAGGGCGAGCGCCTCTCCCACGCCGACCTGGCCAGCTTCTTCATCCTGCTCGTGGTGGCCGGCAACGAGACCACCCGCAACGCCATCAGCTGGGGACTGAAGTACCTGACCGACCACCCCGACCAGCGCCGCATCTGGGCCGACGACTTCGAGGGCGTGGCGGGCACGGCGGTGGAGGAGATCGTGCGGCTGGCCAGCCCCGTCACCTACATGCGCCGCACCGCCACGCAGGACACGACGGTCGGCGACAGCCAGATCGCCGAGGGCGACAAGCTGTGCATGTTCTACCTGTCGGCCGACCGCGACGAGGCCGTCTTCGACGACCCCTACCGCTTCGACGTGCGGCGCGACCCGAACCCCCACGTGGGCTTCGGCGGGCCCGGACCGCACTTCTGCCTCGGCGCCCACCTGGCCCGGCGCGAGATCACGGTCATGTTCCGGGAGCTGTTCGGCCGCCTCCCCGACATCGAGGCCACGGGCGAGCCCGAGCCGCTCCAGGCCAGCTTCATCCACGGCGTCAAGCACCTACGGGCCGAGTTCACCCCCACCGCGCCGACGGGGCACTAGCCCGCTCGGGCGACGGCCAGGCCGACGAGCTCCCTCAGCTGGCGGAACGTCCGGGGGAAGGCCACGAGGATCACCGCCCCGAAGGCGACCGTGGAGGCCAGGCCGGCCACGACCACGGCCGGCACCTCGGCCAGACCGGCCGCCCGGACACCGGCCAGGACGGCGAAGTACACGGCCACCATCGCCCCGGTGGCCACGACCGACGGGACCTGGGCCCCGATCCAGTGGGGGAGCGGCAGGCCGATCCGGCGGTTCACGACGATGGCGTTGGGCAGATACGACCCGGCGATCACGACGAGGTAGGCGATGGCCACCCCGACGATGCCCCACTCGAGGCCCACCCGGAACGCCACCAGCGAGGCCGCCACGATGGCCAGGGTGAACTTGAGCACCAGGTCGGCCCGGTCGATGGCCACCGCCAGCGGCCCCATCAGGCTGAGAACCAGCCGCAGCATGGCCGTCACGGCGAGGATCTGCATGGGCACGACCGCCGGCTCCCACTCCGGGCCGAAGGTCAGGGGCACGGCCACCGGGGCGACGAGGATGAGGAGCATCAGGCCCGGGAACGACACGGTCGCCACGGCCGAGGTCGCCATCAGGAGGCCCCGCCCGATGCGGGCCGGGTCGTCCTGGAGACGGCTGAACAGGGGGAGGGCGACCACGTTGACCATGCGACCGACGGTCTGCAGCGCGAGGGTGATGAACCGGTAGCTGAGGGCGTAGAAGGCGAGCGCCCTGGCGCCGAGGTAGAGGCCGACGAGGATGTTGTCGGCGTTGGAGCCGACGAACGCCAGGACCCGCGACAGGAACAGCCGGATGCCGGTGCCCGACAGGTCGCGCAGGTGCCGGGTCGACCAGCCGAACGACACCGGCCCGGCCCACCGGACGAGGAACACCAGCGTCAACGCCTGCTGGAGCACGGCCTGGAGGACCACGGCCCAGTAGCTCATGCCGGCCATGGCCCCGACGATGCCGGCCGCCGAGCTGATGAGCGGCGCCGTCAGCTGACTGAAGGCGAGGTGCTTGAAGTCGAGGCGTCGGCTGAGCTTGGCCACCTGGACGATCTGGGCCGCCTTGAAGAACGCAGCCAGCGTGAGCACCCGGAGCACGTCGGCCAGCTCGGGGGTGTCGAAGGCCCGGGCCAGCGGCTCGGCGAACACGAACGTGAGGGCGGTGCCGACGACGGCCAGGGCCATGTTGACGGTCGCCACCGTCCGGTAGTGGAGCGGCTCGACGGCCGGGCGCTGGATCAGCGTCTGCTCGAAGCCCTGCTCGAGCAGGAGCTGGATCAGGGTGATGTAGATGGTCCCCTGGACGCCGATGCCGAACTCGCGGGGGGTGAGGAAGAACGCCAGCACCAGGACGAACAGGACCCGCACGAGCTGGGAACCCGTGCCGGCCAGGAACGTCCACTTGGCCGACTGCGCGGCGGTGCGGCGATCGGGGGTGATGTCGCTGCGCTCGTGGTCGGCGTCGACGCCCGCCTCGCCCGCCACCGGGTCAGGCCGGCACGGCGACGGGGTCGGGGTCGCCGGCGTCGGACCCGGCGGCCCGCCCCCTGCGACCGGCCCGGCGGGTGCTGCGCTGGTCGACCTGCCGACGCCGGCGCCACCCGAAGCGGGCCCGGTTGATGACCACGCCGACCACCTCGGCGCCGAGGGCGTGCACCCGCTCGATCTCCCGCTCGACGTCGCGCAGCTGCAGGTTGGCTTGGTCGAGGACGAGCACCACCGATCCGGCGGCGGACAGGATGAGCGGCATCTCGGGGGCCAGGCCGAGCGTCGGCGTGTCGAAGAGCACCACGTCCCGGTCGCCGTGGGTCTCCTCGGCCAGGCGCCGCAGCCCGGGAGCCAGCACGTCGGCCGGGTGGGTGTGGAGGATGCCGCCCGTGACGATGCTCAGGTTCGGGACGGTGGTCGCCACCACCAGCTCCCGGGCGTCGGGAACCTCGTCGAGCTGGGCCATGCCGGCGTGGAGGGGCTCGTCGAAGCGGCGATGGAGTCCCGGCGCCCGCAGATCGGTGTCGACGGCCAGCACCCGCCGTCCCCCCGTGGCGAGGGCCGTGGCCAGGCCGGCCGTCACCGTGGTCTTGCCCTCCCGCTGCCCGCCGGAGGTCACCGCCAGCAGCCGACCGCCCCGGGCCAGGAAGATCACCTCCAGCGCGGCCCGCAGCATCTGCATCGACTCGGTGAACGCGGCGTGGTCGCGGGCCGACAGGTCGAGCGGGGACCGTCCGCGCCGCAGCGACCGGAGGCTCGGCACCTCGGCCAGGATGGGTGCATCGGCCCGCTCCTGGATCTCCCGGCGCCAGTCGAGGACCTGGCCGAGCCGGGAGAAGCCCACCGGGACGATCACGGCGGCCATCAGCCCGAGGGCGACACCGGCGATGAGGATCGGCTCCTGGTTGGGGCTCACCGGCTCGCCCGGCACGGTGGCGGGGTCGCTCACCCGCAGGTCGAGCAGGTTGGTCTCGCGCCCGTTGTGCTCGTCGACGAGCTGGCGGGCGGCGGTGGTGGCCCAGGCGGCGGCCGCCTCGGGCGACGTCGACCGGGCCTGCACCTCCACCACGGCCGAGCCGGGCACGGTGGCGCTGCCGATGCTCACCGCGGCGTCGGAGAACTCCGGCCCGACGTTCTCCCGGGTGATCTCCCGCAGGGACCGGCTGCGGATGTTGCGCTCGATGATCGGCATCTCGAAGGCCGATTCCTGGATGGCGTTGCCCTGCCCGCGCGACGACCCGAGGACGAGTGCGGTTGCCTCGTAGCGGGGCGTGGGCAGGAAGGCGGCGGCCAGGGCCAGTCCGGCGAACAGGTCGAAGGCCAGGACGGCGAGCAGCCAGTGCCGCCGGATGGTGAACAGGACGTCCCTCAGGTCCATGGAACGAGGCCTCTCTCTGGGTCGGGGGCGGTGGTGGGGCCGGTGTCCCCACCGTCGACCGCGAGGCGGGTCGACGTGAGGACGCCGAGCAGCAGCCCGAGCAGCGTGCCGAGCTTGTGCTTCTCGAGGATCGACTCGACCTGGGCCTTGACCAGCCATCCGGCCAGCACGACCAGGGCGGCCATGGCGAGCGCGGCGACGCGGGGCGGGGCCCGCCGCCACGCCACCGTCCCGTCGACGGCGGCGGAGACGAGGACGGCCACGAGCAGGCCCAGTCCGAGGAGGCCGGTGCGCACGGCGACGTCGATGGGGACGTTGTGGTAGTCGCCCCCCTCCTTCACGTCGGAGGTGGCGAAGATGTTGCGGATCTCGAACTCCTGGGCGATGCCCCACCCGAGCAGGGGGCGCTCGGAGATGAAATCGACCCCGGCCGTTCGGAGCTGGCCCCGGGCCTGGGTGGAGAGGTCGAGCTCGGTGCCCTCGAACGTGTCCTCGTAGAGCTCGATCAGGGGGTCGGGTTGACCCTGGCTCACCGAGATGAACGACACGAGGACGATCGCGAAGGCGATGCCGGTCATGACGAGACCGATCTCGGCGCCGGTGAACCGGATCGTGGTCCGCCACCGCCGGGTGCGCGACGCCGCCAGGAGGGCCAGCACCGACACGGCCAGGCCCACCACGGCGGCGCGCTGATCGACGACGAACGGCGAGGCCAGCATGAGGGCGGCGGACAGCACGACGACGGTCCGACGCCGGCGCGACGCCCCCTCGACCAGGAGCACCACGAAGCCGAGGGCCATGAGGAACGTCCCGCCGTCGGGGTGCAGCGTGCCGAGGGACGGCACCCGCAGGCCGGGGATGGGCACGTCGACGTTCACCACCAGGTACGAGGTGGGGATCAGCACGACGAGCGCGGCGCCGACGGTGGCGGCCAGCCGGCGCACGGCCCGGCGCTCGATCAGGCGGTGCGCCGGGACCCCGGCCACCAGCGCGTAGCCGAGCCCGAGGTGGATGAGGAGCTTGGCCTGGAACAGCACCAGCGCCTCGCGGTGGCCGTCGAGGAAGCCGAGCGCGACGTTGGTGGCGTACCAGCCGAGGAAGACGGTGAGCAGGAGGCCGGTGCGGGTGAGGCGCGGCGAGAGCGGCCGGGCCAGCACCCGGGCGGCCACGCCGGCGATCAGGATGAGCTCCGAGAGCCGCAGCGGCCCGGGCCGGAAGAGGCCGACGGGGATCTCGCCCTGGCGCTGGTAGAGGAGCGACTCGGCCACGAGCGCCACCACCAGCAGGTGGACGGCCACCTCGGGCCGGCCCTGACGCTGGGTCGACAGGAGATACGCGAACACGCCGGAGGCGGCGAGCACACCGATGAGGAGGACGACGAGGACGAGCATGGGCCGCGCTGTTCGGGACGGGGGGTCCCAGCCGACTGTACGGGTTCCCCCCCGACGGGAGCCCTCACTCCCCACACGCTGCGCCCAACACGGGACGGACCGGGCCGGCCTGCGGCCGGTCGCGGTCCCCGCCCGGGTACGTTCCCCCGGGTGGAGGTGCGGGACCCCGTCATCGTGCTGGGGGCGCCGCGCTCTGGCACGACGGTGCTGGCGCACATCCTGGGCGGTCACCCCGACGTGCTGCTCCTCAATGAGCCCCGGCTGACCTGGAGGTGGGGCAACGACACCAGGTCCGACGAGCTCGACCCGGCCGACGCCCGGCCCGAGGTGGTCGACCACATCCACACGGTCTTCGGGGCCAGGTTGGCGGCGTCGGGCCGGTCCCGGCTGGCGGAGAAGACGCCGTCGAGCTCGCTGCGACCGGGCTTCGTCGACGCCGTGTTCCCCGACGCCCGGTACCTGCACATCATCCGGGACGGGTGGGACGCCGTGCCGGCCATGGCGGAGTTCTGGGGCCGGCGGGCCTCCGGCGTCACCGATCCGAGGCAGCGGGCCAAGCTGGTCAAGCGGTGGCGCGAGGTCGGGCTGCGCCGGGCGCCCCGCTACCTGCCCGAGCTGGCCCGGCGGCTGCTGCCCGGCGACGGCCGGGGCCGCCAGCTCTACGGCCCCCGGGTGGCCGGGCTGCGCGAGATCGCCCGCGACCGCGGGGAGCTGGTGGCGGCGGCCACCCAGTGGCGGCTGTGCACCGAGCGGGCCGCCACGTTCGGGCGGGCCCTCCCGCCGGAGCGGTACCTGGAGCTGCGCCTGGACGAGCTCGACCGGACGGCGGTGGGCCGGGTGCTCGCCTTCTGCGGTCTGCGGGCCGACCCCGACCTGGTGACCCGGCTGGCCGGCGACGTCGACCCGTCCCGCATCACCCGCCACGCCCAGCGACTCACTCCCGCCGACCGTGACCGCATCGCCCCCTACATCCTGCCCGTGGAGGCATGGTTGGCGCAGCCGCCCGGTGCGGGCGCACCATCGGTTGTCGGGGAGTTGCCTCACCCTGAGAAAGCATTCGGCTACGCTGAGTATCCCAGGGGCGGATGACGGGGTGGCATCGTCCACCCCCCCGGGCCCGGCCCGTCGCCGCTCCCGCCCTCGACCCAGGAGGACACCGTGGAGACGACGACCCTTCATCCGTCGGACACCATCGTCGTCGCCGGTGGCGGCGGCTTCATCGGCGGCCACGTCGTGGGTGACCTGATCGCCCGTGGTCACACCGACGTCCGCAGCGTCGACTGCAAGCCGACGGAGGACTGGTTCCAGCTCCACGGCGACGCCGAGAACGAGGTGGCCGACCTCTCACTGGCCGACGCCGCCCGCCACGCCACACGCGGCGCCGACGTCGTCGTCAACCTGGCCGCCGACATGGGCGGGATGGGGTTCATCGAGAACAACAAGGCCCGGTGCATGCTCAGCTCGCTGACCAGCACGCACCTGCTCATGGCGGCGCTCGACGAGGGCGTGCGCACCTTCTTCTACGCCTCCTCGGCCTGCGTCTACGCCGCCGGCAAGCAGGACTCGCCCGACGTCACCGCCCTCCGGGAGGAGGACGCCTACCCGGCCATGCCCGAGGACGGCTACGGGTGGGAGAAGCTCTTCTCCGAGCGGATGGCCCGCCACTTCCACGAGGACTTCGGCCTCGAGACCCGCATCGCCCGCTTCCACAACGTCTACGGGCCGTACGGGACCTTCGAGGGTGGCCGCGAGAAGGCCCCGGCGGCGATCTGCCGGAAGGTGGCCATCGCCTCCCTGACCGGCGGGTCGACCATCGACGTGTGGGGTGACGGGCAGCAGACCCGGTCGTTCATGTACGTCGACGACTGCGTGGAGGGCATGCGGCGCATCATCGGGTCCGACCTGCGCCAGCCGGTCAACCTGGGCAGCGACGAGCTGGTCACCATCAACGGGCTGGTCGACATCGTCTCCGACATCGCCGGTGTGCGCCTGGAACGGGTCCACGACCTGAGCGCTCCCCAGGGGGTGCGGGGCCGCAACAGCGACAACACCATGATCCAGCGCGAGCTGGGCTGGGCACCGTCCATCTCGCTGCGCGACGGTCTGGAGCGCACCTACAAGTGGGTGCGCGACCAGATCGCCCCCCGGTTCACGTGAGCCCGTCGGCGTGGACCCCGATGCGCATCAGCGTGTTCGGCCTCGGCTACGTGGGCGTCGTGTCGGCCGCCTGCCTGGCCGACGCCGGCCACGAGGTGATCGGCGTCGACGCGCTCCCGGCCAAGGTCGACCTCGTCGCGGCCGGCCGGGCGACGGTGGTCGAGGACGGGGTCGACGAGCTGGTGGCCCGGGTCGTGGCCGATGGTCGGCTGCGGGCCACGACCGACGCCGCCGCCGCCGTGGCCGCCACCGACCTGGCCTTCGTCTGCGTCGGCACCCCGTCGTCGCCGACGGGGGCGCTCGACACGCAGGCCCTCGTCGGCGTCACCGACGAGATCGGCGCCGCCCTGCCCCGTGACCGCCGGTTCGTCGTCGTCGTGCGGTCCACCATGCTGCCCGGCACCCTGCTCGGCACGGTCAGGCCCCGCCTGGAGCGGGCGAGCGGTCTGCGGGTCCCCGAGCAGGCCGGGCTGTGCGCGCACCCCGAGTTCCTGCGGGAGGGATCCTCGCTGGCCGACTTCCACGACCCGCCCAAGACCGTCGTGGGCAGCCTCGACCCCGCCGACGCCGACACCGTGATCGGCCTCTACGGCGATCGGACCGGGCCCGTCTTCTCCGTGGCCCCCGCCGTGGCCGAGCTGACCAAGTACGTCGACAACAGCTGGCACGCCACCAAGGTGGCCTTCGCCAACGAGATCGGGTCGCTGGCCCGGGTCTCCGGCGTCGACAGCGCCGAGCTGATGGACGTCTTCGTCGCCGACACGAAGCTGAACCTGTCGGACAGCTACCTCCGCCCCGGCGGCCCGTTCGGCGGCTCGTGCCTGCCGAAGGACGTGCGGGCCATCACCCACGCCGCCGGGCGCGCTGATCTCGACCTCCCGCTGCTCGAGAGCCTGCTGGCCAGCAACGACCGGCACCTCGACCGCGCCATCCGGCTGGTCGAGGCGGCCGGGCACCGCTCCGTCGGCCTGTTCGGCCTGGCGTTCAAGTCCGGCACCGACGACCTCCGGGAGAGCCCGCAGGTCCGTCTGGCCGAGCACCTCCTCGGCCGGGGGTACGACCTGCGGATCCACGACGACCTCGTCAACGCCGCCCGGCTGGTCGGCGCCAACCGCGCCTACGTCGAGCAGCACCTGCCCCACCTGGCCCGCCTGCTCGTGTCCCGGCCCGCCGACGTGGTCGCCCACGCTGACACGGTGGTGGTGGCCGGACAGGCCGACGTGGCCGTGGCGGCGGTGTCGGAGCGTGCCCCGAAGGCCGTCGTGGACCTGGTCGGCCGGCCCGAGCTGGCCCACGTGGTGGCCGACTACCGGGGCCTGTGCTGGTGACCACGCTAGGAGAGGCCCAGCCGCTCCTCGATCAGGTCGAGCCAGCGCTCCTGGGAGCGGGCCCAGTCGTAGCGCTCGATCACCGCGGCCCGGCCGAGGCGGCCGAGGCGGTCGCACCCGTCGGGATCGGCGGCCAGATCGGTGACGGCGCGGGCGAAGGCGACCGGGCCGTCGGCGAGCACCAGCCCGTCGCCGGCCAGGTCGGTGAGCCCGTCGGCCGCCGCCGGGGTCGCCACGACCGGGCGCGACGCCAGCAGCCCCTCCAGGATCTTGAACCGGGTGCCGCCCGGGGCGAGCAGGGGCGCCACGACCACGCCGGCGCGGGCCACCCAGTCGAGCACCGACGGGACCTCACCCGTCACCGTCACCCGGGGCCCGGCCAGGGACCGCACCCGGGGCACCGGCCTGCGGCCCACCACGTTCAGGTGGAGGTGGTCGGGGAGCAGGGGCATCACCTCGCGGCACATCCACTCGGCGCCGTCGATGTTGGGCGCCCACGAGAAGGTGCCGACGAAGCACAGGGCGTCGCGGTCGATCTCGACCGGTCCGGGGGCCTCGCCGGGGTCGATCCCGTTGGGCACCACGAACGACTCGCCCGGCATGCGCTCGACCTCCCGGGCGGACGGCACGGTGACGAGGGCGAAGCGCTCGGCCACCCGTTGCTCGACCCGCTCCAGCAGCCGGGCGTCGCGGCCGGCCAGCACCGAGGTCGGGAAGCGGCTGGTCTCGGCGATCCCGCGGGAGAGCCCCGACTCGACGTTGTGGAGGTCGACGGCGAGCGGCAGGTCGAGGTCCCACACCAGTGGCGTCTGGTTCACGTAGTCGACCATCACGGCGTCGGGCCCGCGTCGCAGCGCCTCGCCCAGCCGGGCCCGGAGCCATGGGGTGTCGTAGCGGGCACACTGGTAGGGGAGTCCGGTCCGGATCGATCGGGCCAACGACGACGGCCTGCTCCGCGGGGCCGGCTCGCCGTCCTCGGAGAAGCCGATGACCTCGACCTCGAAGCGGCGCCGGAGCGCGGCGAGCAGGCGGGTCGTGCGCTGCAGGCCGCCGAACACCGGGCCGTCCGGGGCGAACTTGGTGAGGACGAGGACGCGAGCGGCCACCGGTCCATGCTGACAGACCAACACCGAACGCAGAGGCGCGCCGCACCATGACCGATCAGACCCCCTCCCGCGGTGGCGTCGCCGTCATCGGCGCCGGCTACGTCGGGCTGACCACGGCGGCGTGCTTCGCCAAGCTGGGCCACCGCGTGGTCTGCGCCGACATCGACGAGGGCCGGGTCGAGGCGCTCTCCCGGGGGGAGGTGCCGATCCTCGAGCAGGGCCTCGACGACCTCGTGCGGGCGGGGCTGGCCGACGGCAACCTGAGCTTCGTGGTGGGCGGCGCGGTCGCCGTCGAGGAGACCGAGTTCGCCTACCTCTGCGTGCCGACCCCCCAGAACGACGACGGCTCGGCCGACCTGTCCTACATCCGGGCCGCGGCCGGCGAGATCGGACCGCACCTGCGTCCCGAGGCCGTCGTGGTCAACAAGTCGACGGTGCCGGTCGGCTCCACCATCGTCGTGGAGCGGGCCCTGAACCGGCCCGACGTCGCCGTCGTGTCGAACCCCGAGTTCCTGCGGGAGGGTTCCGCGGTCGGTGACTTCCTGCACCCCGACCGGGTCGTGATCGGCGCCGACGACCGGGCCGCCGCCGCCCGGGTCGCCGGGCTCTACCTGGGCATCCCCGCCCCGGTGGTGGTCACCGACCCCGCCTCGGCCGAGACCATCAAGTACGCCGCCAACGCCTTCCTCGCCACCAAGCTGTCGTTCGCCAACGCCATCGCCGCCGTCTGCGAGCAGGTCGGCGCCGACGTCAACGACGTCATGCTCGGCATCGGCTACGACCAGCGCATCGGTCACAAGTTCCTGCAGCCCGGGCCGGGCTGGGGCGGCTCCTGCTTCCCGAAGGACACCCGGGCGCTGCACCAGATCGCCCGGTCGAGCGGGTACGACTTCGCTTTGCTGCAGGCGGCCATCGACGTGAACGACCGCCAGTTCGACCGGATCGTCGACAAGGCCGAGCAGCTCGTCGGCCGGTCGCTCGACGGCGTGCGGGTGGCGGCCTGGGGCCTCACCTTCAAGGCCCGCACCGACGACCTGCGGGAGTCGCCGTCGCTCGAGGTGCTGCGCCGGGTCGTCGACATGGGCGCCCTCGTGCGGGCCCACGACCCCGCCGTGTCGCGGCCGTTGCCCGGCATCGAGGTGGTGGCCGACCCGCTCGACGCGGTCGACGACGCCGAGGTGCTGCTGGTGCTGACGGAGTGGGACGAGTTCCGCTGGGTCGATCTCGCCGAGGTGGCCAAGCGGATGGGCACGCCCCGCGTGGTCGACGCCCGCAACCTCCTCGACCGCAACGCCCTCCGGCGCCACGGCTTCGAGGCCCGCGTCGTCGGGGTGCCGTCGTGACTACCCCCCCGCTCGCTGCGCTCGCCCGATCGCTGGCGCGATCGGATCGGGGGGGTTGTCGATGAGAGTGGTCGTGACCGGCGGGGCCGGGTTCCTCGGGTCGCACCTGTGCGACGCGCTGCTCGCCCGCGACGACCACGTGGTGGCGGTCGACAACCTCGTCACGGGGTCGACCGACAACATCGCCCACCTGTTCGGCCGCCGCGACTTCACGTTCGCCCACCACGACGTGAGCAACTACGTGTGGGTGCCGGGGGAGGTGGACGCCGTCCTGCACTTCGCCAGCCCGGCCTCCCCGGTCGACTACCTGGAGCTGCCCATCCAGACCCTGAAGGTCGGCTCGCTCGGCACCCACAACTGCCTGGGCCTGGCCCGGGCCAAGGGGGCCCGCTTCCTGCTGGCGTCGACCAGCGAGGTGTACGGCGACCCGCAGGAGCACCCGCAGCGGGAGTCGTACTGGGGCAACGTCAACCCCATCGGGCCCCGGGGGGTGTACGACGAGGCGAAGCGGTTCGCCGAGGCCATGACCACCGCCTACCGCCACGCCCACGGCCTGGTGACCCGCATCGCACGGATCTTCAACACCTACGGCCCCAGGATGCGCACCGCCGACGGGCGGGTCGTCTCGAACTTCGTGGTGCAGGCCCTGCAGGGCCTGCCTCTCACCGTGTTCGGTGACGGCTCGCAGACCCGCAGCTTCTGCTACGTCGACGACCTGGTCCGGGGCATCCTGGCCCTGCTCGACGGTGACGAGCCGGGACCGGTCAACCTGGGCAACCCGATGGAGTTCACCGTGGCCGAGCTGGCCGAGACGGTGGCCGACGTGACCGGACGGCCGGTGCGCACCGAGAACCGTCCGCTGCCCGTCGACGACCCGACCCGTCGCCGGCCCGACATCACCCGTGCCGCGAGGCTCCTCGGGTGGCACCCCGAGGTGTCGCTGCGGGAGGGCCTCACCCCGACCGTCGCCCACTTCGCCGACCGGCTCGGCATCGAGCTCCCCCTGGAGGTGGTCACATGACCTCGGCACCCGCATCGACATCCGGCACCGTCGAGGCCCGCCCCCTCGACTGCATCGACGGCTCGGCGTCGTCGGAGATCGTCCTCGACCTGGGCGAGATGCCACTGGCCAACTCGCTGGTGCGACCGGAGGCGACGGCCGACGAGCGCACCTACCCGCTGGCGGTGCGCTTCTGCGGGGCGACCGGACTGCTCCAGCTCACCGTGTCGGTGCCGCCCGAGGCGTTGTTCTGCGAGTACCTCTACTTCTCGTCGTACTCCCGCACCATCCTCGACAGCGCGGGCGGGCTCGTGGAGCGGCTGGTGCGCGAGCGCGGCCTCGGTCCCGACGACCTGGCCATGGAGGTGGCCAGCAACGACGGGTACCTGCTCGCCTCCTACGTGGAGCGGGGCGTTCCGGTGCTCGGCATCGACCCCGCCCGCAACATCGCCGACACCGCCCGCGAGCGGGGGGTGCCGACGCTGGTGGAGTTCTTCGGGTCCGAGGTCGGCCGGCGCCTCGCCGCCGAGGGCCGGCGGGCGTCGGTCGTGCACGCCAACAACGTCATCGCCCACGTGCCCGACGTGCTGGGCGTGCTGGGTGGGATGGCCGAGGTGCTCCGCGACGACGGTGTGGTCGTGATCGAGACCCCCTACGTGCGCGACCTGGTCGAGCAGCTCGCGTTCGACACCGTGTACCACGAGCACCTCTACTACTACTCGCTGTCGTCGATGGCGGCGCTCCTGGAGCGGGTCGGTCTGGTCGTCGTCGACGTCGAGCGCATCCCCATGCACGGTGGGAGCCTCCGCATCTTCGCCGGGCACCCCGGGTCGGCCAGCCCAACCGCCGCCGTCGTGGACATCCTGACGGAGGAGCACGACATCGGCATCGCCGACGTCGCCTTCTACCGGGACTTCGGCCGACGGGTCGAGACGCTGCTCGACGACGTGCGGGCGATGCTGCGCCAGCTCCGCGACGAGGGTCTGACGGTGGCCGCCTACGGCGCCGCGGCCAAGGGCGCGGTCATGCTCAACGCCCTCGGTGACGAGGGTCGCATCCCGATCTGGGTCGCCGACCGGAACCCCAACAAGCAGGGCCTGCTCATGCCCGGCACCCACAACCCGGTGGTCGGGCCCGAGCGGATCGCCGCCGATCAGCCCGACGTCCTGCTCCTGTGCGCCTGGAACTTCCTCGACGAGCTGGTCGAGCAGGAGGCCGCCTACCTGGACCGGGGCGGTCGCTTCCTCGTGCCCGTGCCCGAACCCCGCCTGGTGGGGCGGTAGCGCCCCCACCATGGGGTGGGGGGCGACCGGACACGGTCACACCCGTCCGCTACCGTGTGCCGGAACAGTGCGGTGGGGCGCAACCGTCCGTCGGCCGGGCATCTCGTCGACGGGGTGGCGCCGACGCAGCTCTCGTCGGCCGTGGGCGCGGTGGTGGGGTCGTCACGACCCGGTGGCGCCCGCCGCCGACCGCATCACGATCGACGAGCCCGGAGCATGATGGCCCCCGACGAGACGGTGTCCGACGACGACCGGTCCCCCCGGGTCGGCCGTCGTCGCCGTCGCCGCCGGCGCAGCGGGGCGGTCCTCCTCGCCGCCGCCATGGTGTCGGTCGTCGCCGCCGTGGCGACGGGCGGCTCCGACGCCGGTGCGTCCGGGCCGGTGCGGGTCGACTTCGGCCCGGTCGGCGTGGCGCCGGCGCCGGGCCACGTGCGGTGGGGCACCGGCCAGTTCCGGGAGGCGAGCGGGATGGGGTTCGTCGACCCCGCCTCGGGCCGCCCCGAGGACCGTCCAAGCGGCTCGGCCGTCCGCCGCGACGGGCGCGATCCGGCGGGCACCCACGTGCGCCTCGACCGGGGTCCGGGTGGCAACGACGATCCGTACGATCCGTCCGCCTTCGAGGTGGCGGTGCCTGCGGGCCGCTACGAGGTGGCGGTGACGGTCGGCGACGTCGAGCCCGCCGGCCACCACCAGAACATCGACATCGAGGGTGTCACGGCGGTGATCGGGTGGCAGCCCACCCCGGTCCGCCCGACGCTGAGGGCGGAGCGGGTGGTGCAGGTCGATGACGGCCGCCTCACGCTGTCGCCCCGGGGGCGGGGCGACACCAAGCTGATCAGCCTCGAGATCGAGCCCGTCGACCCCGCGCCGGCCGGGGCCGAACCGGTCGACGGCCCCGGGTCGGCCGACGCCGAGCCCGCCGAGCCGGTCGACGCGCCAGACGACGACCCGGTGCGCCCCGCCCCCACGGGCCCGGCGGCGCAGGCCGAGGGGATCGCCGGCGACGCCGGGACAGCCACCGTGGTGCCCGCCCACCTCGCCGACGACGACACGCTGTGGGTGGCGACGTTCGACAACGACGGTGACTGGTGGGAGCACCACGGCCTGACCCGTACCTGGGGCCCGCAGGATCAGCGGGGCACGCTCGACAGCCGCCGCTTCCGGCCCGTCCCCGCCCCCGGCTTCGGCCGGGGCGACGCGCTGCGCATCGACTTCAACCCCGACGGCAACGCCCGGATCCGCAGCGACGACGCCCAGTTCGGCGTGCGCTGGTCGACGGCGTTCGAGTCGATGGGCCTCGGGGCGGAGATGCGTGACGAGGCGTACCTGCAGTACCGCCTGTTCGTGCCCGACGACTTCCCGTGCGAGACGACCGGCGGCAAGCTGCCCGGACTCGCCGGTAACCCCCGCGCCGTCGAGGCGCCCTCGAGCGGCGCCGGCGGTGGCACCTACGACGGGACGGCGTGGTCCGGTCGGATCATGTGGGCGCCTGACTGCCGGATGGTGAGCTACCTCTACGTCGACCGCATGGGGGCCGTCCCCTTCACCGACCGGCGCAACGACGATGGCCGCTACGTCGGGTTCCGTCCGCCCTGGACCCGCCCCGACGGTACCCCGGCCCGGCTCCGCAAGGGCGAGTGGAACACGATCGGGCTGCACTACCGGATGAACACGCCGGGTCGACGCGACGGGGTCCACCGGGCCTGGCTGAACGGCGACATGGTGGTCGATTCAGCGAACGTCATATACCGGACGAACGCCCACCGTGGGCTCGGCATCAACGAGATCCGGTTCGACTTCTTCTACGGTGGCGCCGAGGGTGCGCCCCGTCCGTCGCGACTGTTCCTCGACGACGTCGTCCTGGCCGACGGTCCGATCGGCTGAGCACGCAGGTCGACGCCGGACCCGCCGACAGGAGAGACCGTGAGCGCACACGATCCGGCCGAGACGCCCGTCGTCATCCTGTGCGGTGGGATGGGCACCCGCATCCGTGAGGCGTCGGAGCGCCTCCCCAAGCCCCTGATCGACATCGGGGGCAAGCCCATCCTGTGGCACATCATGAAGGTGTTCGGCCACCACGGCTACCGCCGCTTCGTGCTCTGCCTGGGCTACAAGGCCTGGGACATCAAGGAGTACTTCCTGCGCTACCGGGAGAACAACAGCGACTTCACCGTCGAGCTGGCCCGGGGTGGCACGGTGCACCTCGAGCACTCCGGCGCTCCCGACTGGGAGGTGACCTGCGTCGACACCGGGCTCACGTCCGGCACCGGGGGACGGGTCCCGCTGGTGCGGCGCCACCTCGACAGCGACGTCTTCGTCCTGACCTACGGCGACGGCATCGCCGACATCGACGCCCGGGCCCTGCTCGCCTTCCACGACGGCCACGACGGTGTCGGCACGGTGACGGGGGTGCGCCCGGCGTCGCGCTACGGCGAGCTGGGTGTCGACGGTGGCCTGGTCCGCGACTTCGCCGAGAAGCCGGTGGCCGGGGGCTGGGTGTCGGGCGGCTTCTTCGTGTTCGACCACGGGCTGTTCGAGTACATGAGCGGCGACCCGGGCGAGATGCTCGAGCGGGCCCCGCTACGGCGGATGGCCCACGACGGGCAGCTCCACATGCGCACCCACACCGGCTTCTGGATGGGCATGGACACGTACCGCGAGTACACCCAGCTCAACCAGCTCTGGGACGACGGCAAGGCGCCGTGGAAGGTCTGGACCGACGGTGATGGCTGAGGCCGTGCCGCCGGCCACCATCGGCCTGCCCGTGTACAACGGTGAGCGCTACCTGGCCGAGACGCTCCGGACGCTGCTCGACCAGACCGACGGCGACTTCACCCTCCTCGTGGCCGACAACGCCTCGACCGACGGCACCGTCGACATCGTCCGCGACGCCGCCCGGCACGACGGCCGCGTGCGGCTGCTCCCCGCCGACGCCAACCGGGGGGTGGCCTGGAACTGGAACCGGATCGTCGATCACGTCGAGAGCCCCTACCTGCGCTGGGTCTGCTACGACGACCTGTTCCTCGCCGACAACCACCGGGTCTGCATGGAGACCGTGGCCGAGGTCGGACCCGACGTGGCCATCGTCTACCCCCGCACCGGCATCATCGACGAGCACGGCACCTACGTCGGTCCGCACGACGACGACCTCCACCTGGTCGACCCCCGGCCGTCGGCGCGCTACGGCCGCTATCTGGTCAACGTGCGCCAGGTCAACCCGCTGTTCGGGGTCATCCGCACCGACCTGGTCCGCCGGACCCGGCTGATGGGGGCCTACTTCCGGGCCGACACGGTCCTGCTCGCCGAGCTGGTGCTGCGGGGGACCTTCGTGGAGGTCCCCGACGAGCTGTTCCACCGTCGCCTCCACCCCGGGATCTCCACCGAGAAGCACACCTCGCACCGCGAGCAGGCCATCCACTACGACCCGTCGACCGGTGACCGCAGCTTCTACGCCCCGCACTGGCGGCTGGGCAAGGAGCAGCTGGCGGCCATCGCCCGGGCCCCGCTGTCGGCCGTCGAGACGGCCCGCTGCCTCCGGGAGCTGCGCAACTGGCGCTACAAGCGACACGTGCTGCGGGAGGGCCGCGCCGTCGCCGTCGAGCTGGCCGCCCAGCTCCGCCCCCGCACGCCGGTGGGCTGAGACCTCCCCCGGTCGTAGCGTCCCCGGGGTGGAGCACCACCTCGCCCAGTTCAACGCCGCCCGGCTCCGTCGCCGGTTGGACCACGTCGACACGGCCGAGTTCGTGGCCGCCCTCGACCCGGTCAACGCCCTGGCCGAGGTCTCCCCGGGGTTCGTGTGGCGCCTGACCGACGACGAGGGCCGGTCGTCGAGCTACGTGCCGGTGGCGGGCGTCGACGACCCGCTCGAGATCGTGAACCTGTCGGTCTGGCGCGACCTCGACGCCCTGCGCCACTTCGTGTTCCGCAGCGGCCACGTGGCCTACCTGCGTCGGCGACGGGAGTGGTTCGAGCCGACCGACGGTCCCGCCACGGTGTGCTGGTGGATGCCGGCCGGGACGGTGCCCGACGTCGACGACGCCCATCGCCGACTCGCAGCGGTTCGGGCCGACGGACCCTCCGACGCCGGCTGGCCCCTCAACCAGCCCCGTCGAGCGCCCGCGGCACCCCGGTGACGACCACCTCCACGGGCACCTCGGCCACCGTCGGCGGCAGGCGGGCGGCCACGTCGGCGCGCTCGACGTAGACGCGCACCGTCCCGTCACCGATCCCGACCCCGCACACGCCGGGCACCTCGTCGACGAGCCGCCGGGCCTGCGCCTTGGCCCCCCGCAGCGCCTCGTCGTCGGGCCCCGTCATCCCGCCGACGCTACCCACCCCGCTCGTGCCGGCGCCCGACCGGCCCGCCACGGTGTGGGGAATGGGCGCCAGAACGGGTCAGAGGACGGTGGCGCCGAAGCGCTCCAGCACGGGAGCCACGGGGTTGACGAAGGTGTGGCCGCTGCCGCCGGCGAACAGCAGGCCGACGGGCGATCGCTCGACGGCGTCGACCACCAGTGAGCCGGAGTCACCGGGCTGGCTGAAGTCGCCGCCGGCGCCGACCACGTCGAGCTGGTCCTCGAACCAGGCCCGGCGCTGGCCACCCATGTCGACCCACAGGTCGGCGCTCACGTCCATGACGACCCCGACGGTGTGGCGGGTGGTGCGGCCGTGCTTGCGGACCGACTGGTACAGCCGGGCCGGGACGGCCGGGTTCCTCACGGCCCCGATGACCATGATCTCCGGCAGCACGTCGCCGGGGTCGATCAGCCGGGCGACGGCTGCGTCCATGGCGTTGGCGACGCCCTCGAAGGCGATGGTCTCGTAGTCGGCGAGAAGGGCGATCGGGTCGGTGCCGCCGTCGGCCGGGCCCGGCTCGACGATCACGTCGCCGACCTCGCCTGCGTTCACGTCGGCCAGCACGTGGTTGTTGGACAGGATGGCCGGCACGTCCTCACCCGTGTCGACCAGGCAGCCGAGCGTGCCGGCGCCGACGTCGACGTGCCCGACCGATCCGCCGCAGAGCACCGGACGCCGGGCCGTCACGTCGCCCACGGCCACGACGTCGGTGGGCAGACCGTTGACCTCGGCCGGCACCGGCACGACCCCCTCGGCGGCCAGTTGGCGCCGGGTGAGCTTGGTGCGCACGTAGACCCGCACGGCCAGCTCGCCGCTGATGCCGCCGGCGGTCTGCTTCGCCCCGAGGCCGACGCCCACCACGATGCCGCCACTCGGCAGGCGGGTGGCCAGGGGAGCGGCGGCGGCGGCGGGCGGTGTCCCGTAGGCCCAGCGCCCGGTCACCCCGGGGGCCAGCTCCTCGACCAGCTCCCGCTTGTACCGTCCGACGTCGTCGGCGGGGGGCAGGTCCGTCACCGGCCCATCATGGCCGGCCCGCTACAGCGGCTCGAGCACCTCGACGTCGAGGAGCACGCCGTCGACGAGCCAGTCCTCCAGGCAACCCCGGAACTGACGCTGGTCGGTGCGGTCCATGGACGGCGCCAGCACGGCCCTGAACATCGACCCCTCCAGGGGGCTGATGCCGCCGACGAGGTCCGAGCCGGTCTCGATCCGGCACGTGAGGATGACCGCCTCCACCCGCTCGGCGAGGTCCTGATCGGGCTCACCCAGGTGCTGGCGGCCCCGCACGACCAGCTCGATGCGGGAGTCCGGTGCGACGGCGACGCGGCGCGAGATCGTCGCCTCCCGCAGGAACCACACCAGCAGAGCCGCCACGACCAGGGCGGTCGCCACGGCCAGGGTCCTCACCGCCGCTCCCCCCGCCGCCGGGAGCGTCGCAGCAGGGTTGCCAGCTGGTCGTCGCGCCCGCCCGGAACGGTCTGGGCCAGGGCGGTGACGTCGTCGGCCACCAGTCCGTCGGCCGGGTAGCTGATCCGTCCGAGCTGCTCGGCCAGTTGCCGCTCCCGGGCCGCCGAGCCCGTCCGCGAGGCGATCTGGTCGACGAGCCAGGCCACCGCCGACACGGCGACGCCGCCGCCGACGAGGAACGTGATGAACACGTTGGTGCGCCCGTCGGCCGGGTCGAGCCAGGCGAAGCGGTTGGGCCGGGGCGGCCGGTGCTCCTCCAGGGCCTGCAGCACCCGGGGGTCGATCTCCGGGCGATCGGCCAGCTCGCCGAGCTTGCGGAGCACGAGGGCGGTGGCCAGACCGACCTCGGCCACCAGCACGATCAGCCCGAAGAACAGCGCCCGGTTCCACTCCCACCGGTTGAGCGACAGGACGGTGTACACGAACCCGACCAGGAGGGTCGCCACCCCGGCCAGCCAGGCGACCGCCCTCACGCCGCCAGCTCCTCGTCGGCGTGTCGCCCGGCGGCCCGCTCCACCCCGTCGGCCTCGACGGTGACGTCGCCGGTCGTGCCGTCGACGGTGACCCGGGACCCCTCGGCCAGCTCGGCCACGGCTCCCGGGTACCCCACCACGATGGCCACCCCCGACTCCCGGGCGAGGATGGCGAGGTGGGAGAGCACCGAGCCGGTCTCGGCCACGATGCCGGCCAGGCGACCGAGCCGTGGTCCGAGGGCGGGGGTGAGGGTGGTCGTGACCAGCACCGAACCGTCGGGCGGGTCGTCGGGGTCGTGGGTGACCACGCCCGTGGCGCTCCCTCCGCCCGCACCCGTTCCTCCGCCGGCATCGGACCCGGTGCGGACCATGACGGGCCGGCCCCGGTCGGTGAGCTGGAACCGGGCCGGCAGGGGAGGGCCCGGGTCGGCGGCCGGCAGCACGACCAGCTCCGGGGTGGTCATGGCCCGCTTGGTGGCGAACGCCTCGACCTGTGCCAGGTCGAGATGTCGGACGTCGTCGGGCCGGGCCAGCGCCCCTGCGGCGGTGAAACGCATCGCCAGCTCCCATGCGGCGCGGGCGGTGAGCTCCTGGAGCCAGCGCACCCGCAGCCGCAGCGCCTCCCGGAGCACGGCCTCGTGGCTGCCGGGCTCGTCACCGTCGGGAAGCAGGTCGACGATGCCCGAGTCGGGGGGCAGTGACACCGAGCCGCTCACGCGGGGGGCGGTGAGCGCCAGCACCACCGGGCTACGGGCCAGGATCTCGTCGTCGTGCATGCCGTCGCGCCGGGCCTCGGAGAGGACCCGTAACGCCGCCGACGCCGCCGTGAGCTGGTGATCGGCCGGCTTGGTCAGCAGCCCCATCAGCATCTCGTGGGCGTGCAGTGACCGGAGGGCCTGCTGGCCCCGCCGGATGACGGCCATGAGCTGCCGGCTGGTCAGCTCGCCCACCGGTGGCACCGATTCGAGGTCGACGTCGACCCGGTCGAGGAGATCGTCGGCCAACGTCGGCAGGGCGGCCCGCAGCCTCCCGACCCGCCACGCGCTGCGCAGCCGACGGATCCGGGGAAGGGGGTTGAGCCGGTCGAGCACGGACGGGTCGTCGCCGGTCACCCCGGCCAGCCGCAGGTCGATGGCGACGCGGCCGCCGACGGTGACGACCGCCTCGGTCCGCTCCAGGTCGGCGTCGGTGGCGGCGCCGGCCAGGCGCACGGCCTCGCGGACCGCCTCCCGCAGCGGCTGCACCCACATGTCGACCTCCAGGGGGCTGAGCGGCTCGGGGAACGTCTCCGCCACCGGACCCGGCCCGTAGACGGGACCGTGGGGGACGCCCGCCACCTCGGTCGTCACGGGTCGGCTCTGGAGCACCCACAGCTCACCGTCGCCGTCGATGGCCCACTCGACGTCCTGTGGTCCGCCGAAGATCCCCTCGACCCGTTCCGACAGCTCGTGCAGCCGGCGCAGGTCGGCGCCGTCGAGGCGGCCCTCGTCGGTCGGCGTCGACTCGATCACCTGGCCGTCGGCGTCGAGGAGGTAGCGGGAACCGTCGACCTCGCCGCTGACGAGCGGCTCCGGCCCGCCGTCGACGGCGGTGACGACCCGTCGGTCGGAGCGGCCGGTCACCGGGTCGACGCCGAAGAGCACACCGCCCGAGCGGGGTCGGATGAGGGGCTGGACGAGGACGGCGATCGGCTGGTCGGCGGCATCGGCCCGGAGGCGCGAGTCGAGGACCTCGCGCACGGCGGCGGCCAGCTCGTCGACCCCGGTGACGCCGATCACCGACGCGAACTGGCCCGCCCTGGACGAGGCGGCGGCGTCCTCCACCACCGACGACGAGCGGGCCACCAGCGCCGTGCCGGGGCCGCCCAGACGCTCGACCGCCTCGCGCAGGGCGGGGTGCCCGGCGACAGGGGTGCCCTCGTCGACGGCCCGGCTGAACGCCGTGGTCAGCACCACACCCGGCAGGGTGCGCAGCCCCGACCGCGCCCCCCGGGCGAGGGCCGCGGCCTTGCCCCCCGCCACGGCCACCTCACCGGCGGCGGGGTCGTCGAGGTCGATGATCGGCCCACCCATTGACACAGTGTGTATCTGCCCCGTGTTCAGCTGGCGTCAACCCGGACGATGCTTGGGCGTCAGTTGGGTGACGGCCCGGTAGGAAGGTGCGGGTGGCCGTCTCCACCCCCCGCTCCCGCCCCGCCGTGTCGGTCTTCCACCGGAACCCACCCCTGTCGCCACGCTCGGTGCTCGCCGGCCGGCCGGTGGTGGTGGGCCTCGTCGGGGCGGCGGTCGCCGTGCTGGCCGTCCTGGCCGCCGTCGACGGCGGCAGCGTCCTGCTCACCGTCGACCGGCCGGTGGCCGAGTGGGTGGCCGACCATCGCACGGAGGGGTGGACCCGGTTCTTCGACTCCGCCTCCCGCCTGGGCGACAACCGGACCGTCTTCCCCCTGGCCGCACTGGTCGCCGCCGTCACCTGGCGGCGCTGCCACGTGCTGGCCGTGGCGGTGGTGGGCTCGGCGCTCGTCCGCCCGGGGCTCGAGTTCGTCCTGAAGGCGCTCATCGACCGGAGCCGCCCCCAGATCGCCCCCCTCAACGACTTCGCCGGCCCCTCCCACCCGAGCGGACATCCGCTGGCGGCGGTGTCGTTCTGGGGGCTGCTGCCCGCCGTCGTGGCCGTCTACCGGGGGAGCCGGGTCCTGTGGTGGTTCGCGGCGACGGCCGGTGTCGCCATCGTCGTCGCCGTGGCCCTGGCCCGGGTGTACAAGGGCGCCCACTGGCTCACCGACGTGACCGCCTCGGTGCTGTGGGGGTCGTTGTACCTGCTGCTGGTGCAGGGGACCTTCGACCGGTTCCACCACCGCAGCCGGTGCGTCAACCCCGCCCCCCCGGGCGGTCCCGGCGACGGGGCCTGAGCGCCTGCTCGACCCCCCGGGCGGTCCGGGGGACAGGGGAAGAGCACCTCGGCCACGAGGCACGGCTCCGTCTCGTCGCGGTCGTGGACGGGCTCGTCGCACACCACCATCACGTCGGGGTGCTAACCGTCGTCCCCCACCCGGAGCGCCACGTCGTCGGCGTAGGTCCGACAACCCTCGTCACGGGCCCGCCGACGGAGCCGGCTGACCAGCTCGAGGGTGAGCAGGTCGTGGCGACGGGTGCCCGCCGTCCTGGCGTGGACGTCGCCGCCGACCAGCTCGTGGCGGCGCTGCCCGCAGGTCGCCTCGTGGGCCAGCCACGGGACGAAGTCCAGATGGGCGGTCCGGGGGACGGTCACCCGTGAGTGCCGGGCCGACGGTCACCGGCCGCGGTCGAGCGTGCGGGTGGCGGCCGCCTCGCCGCTGCGGTACGACTCGTCGGTCCAGTGGTAACCCCACTCGCCGTAGCGACCGCACCAGGCGATGCCGACCTCGTCGAGCCAGCCGTGCACGGTGGCCAGCGCCTCGGCCCGGTCGAGGTCGAAGATCACGTTGGCGTAGCGGACCGGTCTGACGCTGCGGTGCAGGATGCGGTCGCCGTCGCGCACGATGCCGAGGCGCCGCAGGTCGGCCACGACGGGCTCGACCAGGGCCTCGGGGGCCACGTCGAGGGGGCGGTACTTGTCGGAGTAGTAGCACTCGACCTGCACGCTGCCGCAGCCCGGCGGCACGGTGTGGGGCGACAGCAGGTGGGGGAAGCTCAGCCGGGTGAACACCACGTCGGTGTCGTACACGTAGCGCCACTGGGCGGGGGAGAGGTCCTCCCGGTCGACGCCGACGTTGACGATCACGCACGTCGTGCAGGCCAGGCGGGCGGCGGCGGCGAGTACGTCGGGGGGGGCGCCCGCCACCCGGGGGACGAGCTCGGGCAGCGGCGCCGACGAGACGAGGCGCTCGTAGGAGGCGGTGGACCCGTCGGCGGTGGTGAGGGTGCGACCGATCGGGTCGACGGCCGTGACCTCCCGGCCGAGGCGCAGGTCGGCGCCCTGGTGGAAGCGGCGCAGGTACGACTCGAAACCGCCCCGGCTCGGGTAGCGGAAGTGGTCGACGTAGTGCACGTCGGCCGTGACCGGGCTCAGCGCGCCGTGGAGGACCTCCCGCAGATCGGGCTGGTAGAGGCGGGGCCCGAGCCAGTCGGTGCTCATCTGCGAGGCGGGGGCGGTGTGGTACTTCTCGCCGTAGACCATCGGGAAGGTCTCGGCGAACGTGTCGCCGAACTGGGCCCGCAGCCAGTCCTCGTAGGTACGGACCTCCCGCTCGGGCCCGTGGCGGGCCGCCACCATGTCGGAGATGCAGTCGACCACGAGGTCGTCGGGTAGCCCGTGGAGGTTGACCTGGGCCGGGTGCTTGATCCAGTGCCCCTTCCAGTGGTTGTCGACGTAGGTCTGGATGACCTCGTACTCCCCGTCGACGGCCGCGGCCAGCCGCTCCTGCAGCCCGGGGTCCGACGTGAACGACACGTGGGGCCCGTCGTCGAACGTGAACCCGTCGGGGCCCGTGAAGGACCGGGTGTGACCGCCGGGCGCGTCGGCCCGGTCGTAGAGGATCGGCTCGATCCCCTCGGCCCGGAACCGCTCGGCCGCCCCCCACGCCGCCATTCCGGTGCCGACGATGATGGTCGGATCGGCCGTCACCGCCGCGCCTCGTGCTCGGTGCGCAGGTGACCGACGTAGCGGGCGACGCCCTCGTCGAGCGGCACCTCGGGCCCCCACCCCAGGGCACGGAGGCGGCGGGCCTCCGACGCGATGACCGGGGCGTCGTCGGGGTCGGCCGGCCGCTCGCCCCACCCCACCAGCTCGGGGCGGCCGACCAGCCCGGCCACCGACTCGACGACCTGCCGCACGGGAACCGGGTCACCGCCGGCCACGTCGACCGGCCCGCTCACGTCGGCACCGACGAGCACGGCCAGCGCCCGGGCCACGTCACCGACCTCGAGGAAGTCGCGCCGCTGGTGACCGGCCGAGGTCGGGACCCGGCACCCGGCCAGGAGAGCACCCGCCACCGACGGCACCAGCCGCTCGCCGCCCTCGCCGGGGCCGTAGACGAAGTACACCCGGGCCCAGGCGGCGGTGGCGTCGACCGAGCGGGCCAGGCCCGGCAACGCCACGCCGACGGCGGCCTTGGCCGCGCCGTAGCGGGTGGCCGGCCGCAGGGGGGTGGACTCGTCGAGCCAGCCGGTCGCCCAGTCGTACTCGGCGCAGGTGCCGACGCCGACCACCCGGCGAGCCGCCGGCGGCGAGGAACGTGTCGGCCAGGAGCAGCGACCGCTCCACCCAGCGCAGGTTCTCGACGCCGTGCCAGCGGTCGGCCCCCCGGCCCGCGTACCAGGCGGCGTGGAGCAGGTGCGAGCACCCCGCCTCCTCGACCAGCCGGCGGCGGTCGGCGTCGTCGGCGAGGTCTGCGGCCACGGTGGTCGACGCCCGGGCGACGGGAGCGCCGCCGCGGTTCGTCGCCACCACCGTGGCACCGGCGTCGGCCAGGGCCCCCACGGCGTGGCGACCGATGAAACCCGAGGCCCCGGTCACGAGCACCCGACCGGTCCCGAGCTCACGGGGTCCCTCCCGACCGGTCCCGGTCACCGGGGCGACCAGCTGCTCAGGTGCGGGCCGAGGCCTCGGCCGGGGCGGCCGCGTCGGAGGTCCGGCGGGCCACCATGCGGGACAGCCGGGCCACCACCGTCTCGGCCGTGGCCAGCATGATCACGAGATCGAAGGCCACCGACCAGTTCTCCACGTAGAACAGGTCGTAGCGGCGGTAGGCGGAGAACGCCGGGTTGTCACGGGCCTCGACCTGCCACAGGCCGGTGATGCCGGGCCTGACCTGGTGGCGGGCGTGGAGGGCGTCGTCGAAGCTGGCGATCTCCGACGGCAGCGCCGGCCGGGGACCGACGAGGCTCATGTGGCCCCGCAGGACGTTCCAGAGCTGGGGCAGCTCGTTCAGGCTGGTGGCGTCGAGGAACCGGCCGACCCGGGTGAAGCGGGGGTCGTTCTCGTCCTTGAACAGTGGGCCGCTGCGCTCGTTGTTGGCCGCCCTGACCTCCTCGAGGCGCTGCTCGGCATCGACGACCATGGTCCGGATCTTCACCATGCGGAAGCGCTCACCGTTGCGACCGACCCGCTCCTGGCGGAAGAACATCGGCCCCCCGTCGTGGAGGCGCACCAGCAGGCCGCCCACCACGATGACCGGTCCGGTGACGAGCAGGAGCGTCCCCGCCACGGCCACGTCGGTGGCCCGCTTCACGAAGAGCTGCCATCCCGACAGCGTGGCCGGCTCGAGGTAGAAGAGCGGCTCGTGGGCGATGGGCTGGGCGCGCAGTCGCCGGTGGGCGATACCCCGCAGCGCGCTGGTGACCTGCACGTGCACCCCGGCCCGCATCAGGTCGCGGACACAGGAGTTGAGCGAGGCGCTGGGCACGGCCGAGACGGCCACGATGGCGCCGGTCACCTGGAGGCGGCCGATGGTCTCGGCGGCGTCGTCGATGTCGCCGGCCCACAGGTTGGCGAGGCCGTGCAGGTGGGCATCGGCCCGGTCGCCCAGCACGGCGTTGACCCGCAGGCCGAACTCGGGGTGCTCGCCGATGATCTCGATGAGCTCGGCCGCCTCCTCGTTGGCCCCCACGAGGACCACGTCGCGGAGGTAGGCGCCGCTCTTGCGCCGGTTCGACAGCCACACCCGGTAGCACCCGCGGGCGACCAGCAGGGTGCACATGGCCGTGAGGCCACCCATGGCCAGCACGACACCCCGGAACGGCCGGTCGAACAGGACGAGCCCGATGGCGACGACCACCGTCATCCAGGCCGCCACCCGGAACAGGCCGGCGATCTCGGCGGTGCGGACACTGCTCACCCGGGACAGGTACAGGTCCTGCTGGGAGGCGATGGCCACCCCGATGGCCGTGGCGAGCGCGGCGTCGACCACGCTCTCGACCACGCTGCGGTCGGTGCCGACCATCTGGCCCACGACGATCAGGGCGAACAGCCAGGCGGAGGCGATGGCGGCGACGTCGGCGGCCACCAGCACGCGGCGGAGGCGGTTGCGCCCCCGCACGGGCGGCGGCATGCGACTGGGATCGAACGGCGTCACCGGCTGGCGCACCCCTCGTCGTTCCGTTGTTCTCGCGACGGCAACCGTCGACATGTCCACCTCGAGTCCATCCACCGTTCGCGCCACCGGAAGGTTCCGTCCGGGGGTCTTGCTTCGACCCCCTCGGTTGTAGCTCCGATCGGCAGCGTATGCGCCCCCCATCCTACTGCGCAAGGTGGTTGTTCAAACGCTGTCCGTGAACACTGCGTGAACGACGGGAGTGAGGGGATCGTCCCGGCGCCCGTGATGCTACTCGGACCGGGGCCGGATCGGTAGGGTCGCCCACCGACACCGCCGTCCCGCGCCCAGGAGCTGCGTGCGAGACCACCTGATCGTCCTCGCCGTCGTCAGCACCGTCACCCTCGTCGCGATGCCGGCGGTGCGTCTCCTCGCCCGCCGTCTCGGCGCCGTGGTGGCCCCCGACGAGCGCCGCGTCCACGAGCGTCCCACGCCGACGCTCGGCGGGCTGGCCATGCTGGCCGGGGTGGCGGCCGGGGTGGCGGTGGCGTCACGGCTCGACACCTACCAGGACGTCTTCCGGTCCTCGTCGGAGCCGCTCGGCGTGCTCGCCGCCGCGCTGGTGATCGTCGTCATCGGGGCCCTCGACGACGTGCGCCCCGTGTCGGCGCCGGCCAAGGTGGCCGGCCAGGTGCTGGCGGGGAGCCTGCTGTCTCTGGCCGGCGTGTCGATGTTCTTCTTCCGAGTCCCCTTCGGCGACTTCGTGGTGCTCTCGGCCGACCTCGCCCCCCTGGTCACGGTGGTGTGGGTCGTGCTGATGGCCAACGCCGTCAACCTCATCGACGGGCTCGACGGACTGGCCGCCGGGGTGGTGGCCATCGCCGCCGGCGCCTTCTTCGTCTACGCCGACCTCCTGGGTGACGAGGGCCAGCTGGGCACCGGCAACATCGGACCCCTCGTGGTGCTGCTCGCGCTCGGCGCCTGCGTCGGCTTCCTCCCCTGGAACTTCCACCCGGCCCGCATCTTCATGGGTGACAGCGGGTCGATGCTGCTCGGCCTGCTCATGGCGGCGGCGACGATCGTGATCGGCGGGCGGGCCAACGACCAGTTCGTCGGCCAGAACTACTTCTTCTTCGCCCCCGTGGTCATCCCCTTCCTCATCCTCGGCGTGGCCGTGTTCGACACCCTCCTGGCCGTCCTGCGTCGCGCCAGCCGGGCCCAGGGCATCGCCACGCCCGACCGGGACCACCTCCACCACCGCCTCCTGCGCCTCGGCCACAACCACCGTCGCTCGGTGGCCATCTTGTGGGCGTGGACGCTCCTGTTGTCCGCCCTGGCCCTGTACCCGGCGTCGGCGGCGGCCGGATCGATCCTGCTCCCGCTGGGCCTGCTGGCGGTGGCCCTGGCCGGCTTCACGGTCCTGCCGCTCGTGTCGCGGCTGCGGGACCGGCTCCTCGGGGTCACCCCCGGCGGCCCTCCTGACACCGAACTTGCGGCCCGGGGACCCTCCCGGTAGCTTGCGCCCCGTTTCCCCCGCACGCCGCCCCCACCGACGCGCCCGGCGGCCCCCTGACGACCGGACGAAGCACCGCACTTGGACGCTCCCACCCGACGCGAACTGAACAAGGGCTTCGGTGACGGGCTCTCGCGTGCCTTCGAGCTGGCCCTGACGCCGGCCGTGTTCGCCGCCCTCGGCTTCCTCATCGACCGGCTGGTGGGCACGACCCTGGTGTTCACGCTGGGCGTCTTCGCGCTCGCCGTCGTGGGCATGGGCATCCGGGAGTGGTACGCCTACGACGCCGCCATGCGTGAGCACGAGGCCGCCTTCGCCCTCCGCCGTCAGGGCGGCGGTCAGTGAGCGACGTGGGGCCCGCCGGGTCTCCGGTCGGCGGCTCGGGGTCGTCAGCCGGTGGGCGAGAGCGCAACGAGGCATCGGGGGGGAGCGACAGTCCGGAGCTGGTCATCGGGCGCGACCTGCTGCGGCGGGCCGTGCCGGTGGCCCCTGTGCTGCTGGCCGTCAGCGGCGCCGTCTGGGGCTGGGCCGGGGTGGCCTCGGCCGCCTTCGCCCTCGCCCTCGTGCTGGCCAACTTCATGGCCTCGGCCTGGACGCTGGCGGCCGCCGCCCGCATCTCCCTCGGTCTCCTCATGGCGGCCGCCCTGTTCGGCTTCGTGGCCCGCCTCGGTCTGATGTTCGGCGTCGTCCTGGTGGTGCGCGACGCCGGCTGGGTCGAGTGGTGGCCGCTCGGGCTCACGCTGGTGACCTCCCACGTCGGGCTCCTCGCCTGGGAGACCCGGTACGTGTCGGCCACCCTGGCCTTCCCCGGCCTCGTGCCCAGAGGGCGGCGGGCCGCCACCCGCCCCCGCACCCCCGTTACCCGCACCCCCGTGACCCCAGCGGAGACCTCCCGGTGATCCTCGGCTTCGAGTTCCCCAGCATCGGCCACCTCGTCGAGTGGCCCGTCTTCTTCGGCGACGACTCCTGGGGTCTGAACAAGATCGGCCTCAGCTTCCTCCTGTCGACGTTCTTCACGCTGCTCATCTTCACCGTGGCCGGGAGCCGCTACCGCTCCGGCAACCTCGTGCCGACCGGCGTGCAGAACGTGGCCGAGGCCTCGATCGACTTCATCGACGAGGGCATCATCGACCAGACCATCGGCCCCGAGGGCCGCAAGTGGAACCCGTTCCTGCTGTCACTGTTCTTCTTCATCCTCTTCGCCAACCTGTTCGAGATCCTCCCCGGCTGGCAGATGCCCGGCACCGCCCGCATGGCCATGCCGGCCGTGCTGGCCCTCCTGGTGTGGGTGATCTTCATCGTGGTGGGTTTCAAGAACCAGGGCGGCGCCTACCTGAAGAACTCGTTGTTCCCCCCGGGCGTGCCCAAGGCGCTGTACATCCTCGTCGTGCCGATCGAGTTCATCTCGACCTTCCTCATCCGGCCCTTCTCGCTGGCCGTGCGACTCTTCGCCAACATGCTGGCCGGCCACATCCTGCTGGTCACGTTCGCCGTGCTGACGGCAGCGCTGTGGACGCTGAACTGGTACGCCGTGTTCCTGCCGCTGCCGTTCCTGATGCTGATCCTGCTCATCGGGTTCGAGGTGATGGTCAGCTTCCTGCAGGCGTACATCTTCACCATCCTCGCCGCCGTCTACATCGGCGGTGCCATGCACCCCGAGCACTAGCGCCCGGTGCGTCGACAGGTCCCCCCGAGCACAAGAGAGAGATGAGCGACATGGAGCTGCTTGCACAGATCGAGGCCACCGGTGACGAACTCATCGGCTTCGGCGAGGCCATCTCGGCCGGCTTCGCCTACGGCCTCGCCGCCATCGGTCCCGGCATCGGCATCGGTTACCTGGTCGGTCAGGCCGTACAGGCCATGGCCCGCCAGCCCGAGTCGGCCGGCATGGTGCGCACCACCATGTTCCTCGGCATCGCCTTCACCGAGGCGCTGGCCCTCATCGGCTTCGTCGTGTTCATCCTCCTGAAGTTCGCCTGAGCCGGCCGATGGCAGTGCTACCGCTCGTCGAAGAACTGGAGATCGACGACATCTTCCTCAACGACGAGGGCGAGATCGTCGCCGTCACGCCCGAGGGCGACGAGGAGATCGTCGAGCTGGCCGAGGAGGAGAACAACCCCATCGTCCCCGAGATCAACGAGGTCATCTGGGGCACGCTGGCCTTCCTCATCCTGTTCGGTCTCCTCTACCGGCTCGGCTACCCGGCCGTGAAGAAGGCCATGGCCGATCGCACGGCCAAGATCAGGGGCGACCTCGACGCCGCCGAGCGGGCCCGGACCGAGGCCCAGACGACACAGTCCCAGCTCGACGCCCAGCTCGCCGACGCCCGGGCCGAGGGCAACCGCATCGTCGACGAGGCTCGCCAGGAGGCCGAGGCGGTGCGGGCCCGCCGTATCGAGGAGCTCGACGCGGAGCTGGCCGAGCGCCGGCGGTCGGCCATGGCCGACATCGAGGCGGCCAAGGCCCAGGCCATGGCCGACCTCCAGGGTCAGATCTCGGAGATCGCGGTGGGAGCGGCCGAGCGGGTGGTCCAGGCCAACCTCGACCCCGCCACCAACCGCCAGATCGTCGAGCGCTACATCGCCGAGGTGGGGGCGACCTCATGAGCGGACTCCTCCCATGGTGACGGCCGCCGACGACCGGACCTCGGGCTACGCCAACGCACTGTTCGAGGTGGCCCAGGTGGAGGGGGCCCTCGACCAGGTGTCCGACGAGCTGTTCCAGTTCGCCCGAACGCTGGAGGGGTCCGACGAGCTGCGCAGCACGCTCACCGACCAGGCCATCCCGGCCGGCCGCCGGGAGGCCATCGTCGAGGACCTGCTCGGCTCACGCGCCCATCCCGTCACCGCCAACCTGGTGTCGTTCGTCGTCGGCGCCGGTCGGGCCCGGGACCTGCCGGCCATCATCGATACCCTCGTGGGTCAGGCCGCCGAGGCGAAGTCCAAGGCGGTGGCCGAGGTACGCGTGGCCGAGCCCCTCACCGACGATCAGCGCAGCCGCCTGGCCGAGGCGCTCGGCCGGCGTACCGGTCAGCAGGTCGACGTGCGCGTCATCGTCGATCCCTCCGTCATGGGGGGCGTGGTGACCCAGATCGGCGACACCGTCATCGACGGCTCCGTGCGCACCCGCCTGGCCCGCATGCGCGAGCGCCGCTAACTCCGTCACCCCAGACCCGTCCGTCCGAGGAGCAGAGATGTCAGACGTCACCATCGACACCGACGAGATCGCCGCCGCCATCCGGCGCAACCTGGAGGGCTTCGACGTGTCCGTCGGCGCCTCCACCGTCGGGCGGGTGATGGAGGTCGGTGACGGCATCGCCCGGGTCGGCGGGCTGCCCAAGGCGTCGGTCAACGAGCTGCTCGAGTTCGAGGACGGCACCATGGGCCTCGCCCTCAACCTCGACGAGGAGTCGATCGGCGCCGTGGTGCTCGGCGAGGTCGACGGCATCGAGGAGGGCCAGACGGTCAAGGGCACCGGCGACATCCTCTCCATCGAGGTCGGTGACGCCGTCCTCGGCCGGGTCGTCAACGGCCTCGGCGAGCCCATCGACGGCCGGGGCCCGCTGGTCGGCGGCATCCGCCGCCGGGTCGAGATCCAGGCGCCGTCGATCATGGGCCGTCAGCCCGTCCACGAGCCCCTCCAGACCGGCATCAAGGCCATCGACTCGATGACGCCGATCGGCCGGGGCCAGCGCGAGCTGATCATCGGCGACCGCAAGACCGGCAAGACCACCGTGGCCGTCGACACCATCCTGAACCAGAAGGGCAAGGGGGTGAAGTGCATCTACGTCGCCATCGGTCAGAAGGGCTCGACGGTGGCGCAGACGGTCGCCACCCTGGAGGAGCACGGGGCCATGGACTACACCGTCGTGGTGTCGGCCCCCGCCTCTGACCCCGCCCCCTTCAAGTACGTGGCCCCCTACTCGGGGTGCGCCATCGGCCAGCACTGGATGGAGAACGGCGAGCACGCCCTCATCGTCTACGACGACCTGTCCAAGCAGGCCGAGGCGTACCGCCAGATGTCGCTGCTGCTCCGCCGCCCGCCCGGCCGCGAGGCCTACCCCGGCGACGTCTTCTACCTCCACAGTCGGCTCCTCGAGCGGGCGGCCAAGCTGAGCGACGAGCGCGGCGCCGGCTCGCTCACCGCGCTGCCCGTCATCGAGACCAAGGCCGGCGACGTGTCGGCCTTCATCCCGACCAACGTGATCTCCATCACCGACGGCCAGATCTACCTCCAGGACGACCTGTTCAAGTCGGGCGTGCGGCCGGCCGTCGACGTCGGCATCTCGGTGTCGAGGGTGGGCAGCGCCGCCCAGACCAAGGCCATGAAGCAGGTGTCGGGCACGCTCAAGCTCGACCTGGCCCAGTTCCGTGAGCTGGAGGCGTTCGCCACGTTCGGCTCCGAGCTCGACCGGGTGTCGGCCGCCCAGCTCGACCGGGGCTACCGGCTCACCGAGCTGCTCAAGCAGCCCCTGAACTCCCCGATGCAGGTGTCGGAGATGTACGTCTCCATCTACGCCGGCACCAACGGCCACCTCGACGACATCCCCGTCGGCGACGTCAAGCGCTACGAGCGCGAGCTGCTCGACTTCTTCCGGGGCCGCCACCGCGACGTCATGGACACCATCGACAGCACCGGTCAGGCTCCCGACGCCGAGCTCGTCGACCGGGCCATCCGCGACTTCGAGGCCAGCTTCCAGCGCACCGCGACCCCGTCGGGTGTCGGCGCCGATCCCGACGGGGGGGCGGCGGTCACAGCGACGTCCTCGGCGCCCGCCGAGCAGCCCCGCCCGACGGCCGGTGCCGACGCCAGCGGGACCGTGGCGGCGGTGGCCGACTCGAACGAGACGGCGTAGCCGGCCGTGGCCGGTGGTCAGGAGCGCATCCTGCGACGACGCATCCGCAGCGTCCAGGCCACGAAGAAGATCACCCGCGCCATGGAGCTCATCGCCGCGTCGCGGATCGTGAAGGCCCAGGCCCGGGTGCGGGCCGCCACCCCCTACGCCCAGCGGCTCACCGACGTCATCGCCAACCTGGCCGCCGGGGGGGCGGGGAGCGACGACCCGCTGCTGACCCCGCCGGCCGACGTCGAGCGGGTCGCCTACATCGTGGTGACCGCCGATCGGGGTCTGGCCGGCGGCTACAACAACAACATCCTCCGCCTGGCCGAGCGGGCCGTCCAGGCCGAGCAGGTGTCGGGCCGCAGCTACGAGCTGGTCGTCACGGGCAAGAAGGCCCTCGGCTACTTCCGGTTCCGCAAGTACCGCATCCACGCCGACTTCCAGGGGTTCTCCGACGCCCCCAGCTACGCCGACGCCAAGGCCGTGTCCGACGCCGCGCTGGCGCTGTTCCACGACGGCACCGTCCAGCAGATCCGTCTGGCCTACACCCGCTTCGAGTCGATGGGCGTGCAGGTGCCCGTGGTCGTGCCCTTCGTCCCGCTCGACACCTCGGACGCCGATACGGCCGCGGCCGGCGAGCGCGACGGCGCAGCCGCCGCCTACGAGTTCGAGCCCGACCCCGACCGCATCCTGTCGGCGCTCCTGCCCCGCTACGCCGAGGCCCGCCTCTACGCCGCCCTGCTCGAGTCGGCGGCGTCCGAGCACGCCGCCCGCCAGCGGGCCATGAAGGCGGCCACCGACAACGCCGAGGATCTCATCACCAACCTGCGGCGGGTCATGAACCGGGCCCGCCAGGACGCCATCACCACCGAGATCCTCGAGATCGTCGGCGGCGCCGAGGCGCTCAAGCAGGCCCAGCGGGGCGGCACGATGGACCTCCTGGAGGACCGCATCGAGGGCCGCAGTCCGGACGTTTTCCGAAGGAGGAGCGCATGACCGCCACCGAGCAGGACCTGAAGGACGGCCGGGTCGTCGCCATCGCCGGGCCGGTGGTCGACGCCGAGTTCCCGCCCGACGGCATCCCCGAGATCAACGCCGCCGTCGAGGTCGACGTGGAGGTCGGTGGCGAGACCGTCACCATCGTCGGCGAGGTGGCCCAGCAGATCGGCGACAACCGGGTCCGCGTCGTGACCATGAAGCCGACCGACGGTCTGTCCCGGGGGGCCACGGTGCGCAACACGGGCCGGGGCATCACCGTCCCGGTGGGCCCGGCCGTGCTCGGCCACGTGTTCAACGTGCTCGGCGAGCCGCTCGACGTCACCAGCGAGGAGCTCGGCGAGGTGGCCGATCGCTGGGAGATCCACCGCCCCGCCCCCGACTTCGACACCCTCGAGCCCCGGGCCACCATGTTCGAGTCCGGCATCAAGGTCATCGACCTGCTGGAGCCCTATGTGGAGGGCGGCAAGATCGGCCTGTTCGGCGGGGCCGGGGTGGGCAAGACCGTCCTCATCACCGAGATGATCAACCGGGTCGCCTCCCAGCACGGCGGCGTGTCCGTCTTCGCCGGCGTGGGGGAGCGGACCCGGGAGGGCACCGACCTGTTCCTCGAGATGCAGGAGTCGGGCGTCCTCGACAAGACCGCCCTCGTGTTCGGCCAGATGGACGAGCCGCCCGGCGTCCGCCTGCGGGTGGCCCTGTCGGCGCTGACCATGGCCGAGTACTTCCGCGACGTGCAGGGCCAGGAGGTGCTGCTGTTCGTCGACAACATCTTCCGTTTCGTGCAGGCCGGGTCCGAGGTGTCGACCCTGCTCGGGCGCATGCCCTCCGCCGTCGGCTACCAGCCCACGCTGGCCGACGAGATGGGCGAGCTGCAGGAGCGCATCACCTCGACCCGGGGTCACTCCATCACCTCGCTGCAGGCCGTCTACGTGCCCGCCGACGACTACACCGACCCGGCCCCGTTCACCACGTTCACCCACCTCGACGCCACCACGGAGCTGTCCCGCCAGATCGCCGCCCTCGGCATCTACCCCGCCGTCGACCCCCTGTCGTCGACGTCGAGCATCCTCACCCCCGAGGTCGTCGGCCAGCACCACTACGACGTGGCCCGCCAGGTGCAGGAGATCCTCCAGCGGTACAAGGAGCTGCAGGACATCATCGCCATCCTCGGCCTCGACGAGCTGTCGGAGGAGGACCGCCTCGCCGTCAACCGGGCCCGCCGGATCGAGCGCTTCCTGTCCCAGCCCTTCTTCGTGGCCGAGGTGTTCACCGGCCTGGCCGGCGTGTTCGTGCCGGTGGCCGAGACGGTCGAGTCGTTCGAGATGCTGGTGCGGGGCGACCTCGACCACCTTCCCGAGCAGGCCTTCCTGAACGTGGGCAGCGCCGACGCGGCGATGGCCAAGGCACGCGAGCTGGAGAAGTCGTAGCGCCGTGGCCCTCCAGGTCGAGCTGGTCTCGCCCGAGGATCTCCTCTACTCGGGTCAGTGCACCCAGGTGCTGGCCCGCACCACCGAGGGCGACATCGCCTTCCTCACCGGTCACGCCCCCTTCATCGGGGTCCTGACCCCCGGCGCGGTGCGGCTGTGGACGGTGGACGGCACGCAGACGGCGGCGGCGGTGCGGGGCGGGTTCGTCGAGGTGTCCGACGACCGGGTCACGATCCTGTCCGACGACGCCGAGCCGGCCGGGGGCATCGACGCCGCCCAGGCCCGCGCCGAGGCCGAGTCGGCCCGGTCGGCCGCCGCCTCCTCCCCCGACGACGACGCCCTGGCGGAGGCGGCCCGGTACGCCGACGTCCGGGTCAGGGTGGCCGAGTCCCGCTGGGACTGACCTCCGACGGTTCGTGGTTTCGCGGATCCGGGGGGGTGGGGTAGCCAGGGAGCTGGCCGGGAAGGTCCCGGTCGACGCGTTCCGAAGGAGCCCCCCATGGCCGACAACCTCGTGGCCCGATCGATGCACGACCTCGGCGCCGCCGGCTGGTTCGGTGGACTCGTCATGGGGGCCATTGCCGTCAACCGGGCGGCCGCCGACGTGTCGGATCCCCGCGAGCGGGGCCGGATGGTCAACGGGGTGTGGCGGCGCTGGTGGCTCGTCAACCTGATGTTCGCCGCCATGCACGTGCTCGGCGGTCTCCGCCTGACCGCCGCCAACCGGGGCCGCCTCGTCGGCCAGCAGGGGGTGGCCAGCACGTCGACGGCCAAGTCGGCGGTGATGCTCGGCGCCCTGGGGGCGGCCACCTACTCGGGCTGGCTCGGGAAGCGCATCAGCGACGCCGGCCCGGTGCCCCTCGGCGACGGCACCACGCCGACCCACGACACTCCCGACGAGGTGGCCAGCGCCCTGCGCCAGCAGGCCGTGCTCCAGTGGGTGATCCCGGCCCTGGTCGGCACCGACATCGTCCTCGGCGCCCGCCTGGGCGAGCAGCAGCGCCCCTCCCGGGTGGTGAGCGGCGTGCTGTCCCGCCTGAACCCGGCGGCGTAGGCACCGGCGGCGGTCGGCTCCGCCTAGAACGAGTCGGCGTACTCCCGCACCTTGCGCTGGGGGTGCTGGGCGTTGATGAGGCGCACGGTGCCCGACCTCGAACGCATCACCAACGACTGGGTGGTGGCGCCCGAGGCCGTGAAGCGGACGCCCTGGAGCAGCTCACCGTCGGTGATGCCGGTGGCGGCGAAGAAGTTGTTCGGCCCCGAGGCGAGATCGCGGGTCGTGTACACCTTGTCGAGGTCGTAGCCGGCGTCGACGGCGGCCTGGCGCTCCTTGTCGTTGCGGGGCCAGAGGCGGCCCTGGATCTCGCCTCCCATGCAGCGCAGCGCCCCGGCCGTGATGACGCCCTCGGGGGTGCCGCCGATGCCGATGAGGATGTCGGCACCGGCCTCAGGCCAGGCGGTGGCGATGGCGCCGGCCACGTCGCCGTCGGGGATGAGGCGGATGCGGGCCCCGGTCTCGCGGACCTCGGCGATCAGGTCGGTGTGGCGGTCGCGGTCGAGGATGACGGCGGTCATGGCCCGGACGTCCTTGCCCAGCGCCTGGGCCACGTTCTCGATGTTGTCGGTGACCGGGCGGGTGATGTCGATGGCCGCCGCCGCCTGGGGGCCGACGGCGATCTTCTCCATGTAGACGCACGGGCCGGGGTCGAACAGCGACCCGCCGTCGCCAACGGCGATGACGGCCAGGGCGTTGCCGCGTCCGAGGGCGGTGAGCGTGGTGCCGTCGATGGGGTCGACGGCGATGTCGCAGACGGGTGGTGACCCGTCGCCGATGCGCTCGCCGTTGTAGAGCATCGGGGCGTCGTCCTTCTCGCCCTCGCCGATGATGACCGTGCCGTCCATGGGCACGTCGCCCAGGGCCTTGCGCATGGCGTCGACGGCGGCCTTGTCGGCGCCGAGCTTGTCGCCCCGCCCCATCCACCGGGCCGCCGCCAGGGCCGCCGCCTCGGTGGTGCGGACCAGCTCCATGGCCAGGTTGCGGTCGGGGCTGGCGGACACGCGGTCGGACATGGCGACGACGGTAGCCACCGGAGCCGGGGGGCTCCACCTGGGGGGTCGTACAGTGTCGGGCCGTGTCCTACGAGCGGGTGACCGGCCAGCCGCAGACCGACGAGCACACCGACGAGCTGGTCGTCTACGAGCTGGGCTCGTGGCCCCGGCGGGCCGTCGTGGCCCTCCAGGAGCACCTCGACGCCGCCGGCCTCGGCCACGGCTGGGACGACGGTGAGCTGCACGTCGACCCCGACGACGAGGAGGAGGTCGACGAGCTGGTGGCCCTGGTCGAGACCGCCTTCGGGATCGACGACGACGGGCGGGGTTCGGTCCCCGACAGCGACACCGCCTACGACCTCGCCCACTGGACCGAGGCGGTGCGGGCCGAGGCCGAGCGGCGCCTCGACGAGGCCGGCATCCGCCACGGCTGGGAGTACGGCAGCGAGCTGGTCGTGCGGGAGGACGACGTCGACGCCGTGAACGACATCCTCGACGGGCTGGAGCACCCCGAGGCGCTCGCCCCCGAGGAGGACGACGGGGGTGACGACGCCCTGGTGCTGAGCGAGCTGTTCCTCGCCGCCGATCGGCTGAGGCGCGATCCCGGTGACGCCGACGCGACGGCCCGCCTGGCCGCTGCGTTGCGGTCGGCGGAGGTGGCCGACGTCCCCTACGGCGTCGACCCCGAGACGTGGATGCGGGCCCGCGCCCTGGGCGAGACCCTGCGGGCCCGGCTCATCTCCGGCGACCTTCCCTTCACCATCCAGGACACCGCCACCGAGCTGCGCGCCCACCTCGCTCCCCTGGTCTGACCGGCCCCGCTGATCTGACGGGTGGGGAGGCCGGCTTCGCCTCCTCCGGAGCGGCCGTTACGCTGCCCGGGTGGCGGTCCTGGCCGAGTTCAGCGTGTTCTCGTCGCGGCCGTTCACGCCCACCCGCCGGGTGGCCGTCGGTCCCTCCCGCCTGGGGTTCGACCCACCGCCGGGTTTCGGCGGGCTGCTGCTCGGAGGGGTCGTGGCCGCCTACGTCGGCGAGCTCGACGACGACATGGCCGCCGAGCTGTACGGCCTCATGGACGACCTCCAGGCCGGGCGCCGCATCGCCCAACCCCGGCTCCGCTACCGGCTGCAGGTCGACCGGATCGGGCTCTCGTCGGTCACCCACCGCCTCGTCGGAGCGGGCGACGAGCTGCACCTCGACATCGCCGCCGACGCGCCCCCGGCTCCGCAGGTCCTGGCCGCCGTCTACCGGGTGGGCCAGCTCGACCCCGGCCCGCGCCGCACCGTCATGGACCTGCTGCGCCGGGCGACGGCGTGGGTGGGCGACACCGGGCCGCCACTCGTGCGCTTCCTCACCGACCGGGCCGGCGCCGGTCGCATCGTCAGCCATGCCGTCGGCAACCCGCTCGTGTGGGCCGGCGACATCCTCGGCGTCGACGCCGACGACGCCGACCGCCGCGACGTGCAGCGCCGGTTCCGCGAGCTGCTGGTGGCGGCCCATCCCGACCACGGTGGCGACGAGTACGAGGCCGCCGCCCGCATCGAGGAGCTCACCGAGGCCCGCCGCATCCTCCTTGGCGCCGCGCCCTAGCCCGAGCCCGTCTGGGCCCGGCCCCGCTCCTGGATGGCGGCCCGACGCCGGGCCACCTCGTCGGTCGAGATGGTCCACGACCTGGCCGCCTCGGCCTCGGCGCGCCAGCCGTCCGCCACCGTCGTGGCGGCCGTCTCCTCGTAGGTGGCCAGCATCCGCCGCACTCCGGGCTGGTCGTTCGACACGATGGCGGCGGCCACCTCCCGGGCCCGGTCGAGCAGCCGGTCGTGGGCGACCACCTCGTTGACCAGCCCCCACGACAGGGCGGTGGCGGCGTCGAGGTAGTCACCGGTCAGGCTCATCTGGCGGGCCCGGCGGACCCCGACGGCCTGCGGCAGCAGCACGGTGAGACCCCAGCCGGGCATGACGCCCACCCGGGCGTGGGTGTCCGCGAAGCGGGCCCGCTCGCTGGCCAGCAGGAAGTCACAGGCCAGCGCGTACTCGAGCCCGCCCGTGACGGCCACACCGTTCACGGCGCCGATGAGCGGCTTGGTGCGGGGCGGGAAGGGTCCCCGGTGGTCGCTTCCCGACGCTCCCAGGTTGGCGCCGCTCGAGCCCAGCTCCTTCAGGTCGAGCCCGGCGCAGAAGGCGGGGTCGGCCCCGGTCAGGATCATCACGTCGACGGCGTCGTCGGCCTCCAGCTCGCGGACCACCTCTGGGACCCGGTGCAGCACCTCCGACGACAGGGCGTTGCGGGCCTCGGGACGGTTGAGGGTGATCGTCGCCACCCGCTCGGACACGTCGACCAGCACGATGCTCACTGGACCGCCTCGTCTCGTCGGAGAGCCGAACGGCGGCAGGGTACGTCGGCGGCGGGGTTGCTCATGGAGGTGGAAGGTAGCGCTCAGTCGTCGAGGTCGAGGGTGGGAAGCGCCAGACGGACGACCAGCTCCGCCAGCGGGACACCGTCGACGACGACCTCCCACGGATCGACGCCCACCGGGATGGGGTGGGTTCCTCGGACCTCCCCGGCGGTGTCTTCGTGTACCGGTTGCCCTGCGACTCCGGTGCCAAGGTGATCCTCACCACGACCGACACCGAGCGGATCCTGGGCGAGCTGCCCGACGGCACCCCCTTCACGGCGGGGTGGGTGCGCAGCGTGACCGCCCGGGTCCGGCCCCCGGCGGACTGGACGCCACCGGCCGCGAACCGGTCGACGACGGTGGCGACGCCGGCACGGTCAGACACCGGTCCGACCGCCCGGACGGCCGAGGACGCACTGGCGGCGGGGGAGTGGGTCCCCGTCGGCGGGACCAGCACCATCACGTTCGCCGGCCCGCCGGCCGAGGTCGTGGAGCGGCCCCGCCGCACCATCGTGCGCGACGTCCCCGTCGAGGTGACCGTCGATCTCGACGCCGACGGGCTCGCGCTGAGCGGGACCGGCGACGGCCTCGACACGATCGTCAACCTGGTCACCGGCGACCCCGCCGACCGCTTCGCCTTCATCAAGGGCACCCAGACCATCGACCTCGGGGACCCGTTGGGCACCTGCACCGGCCGCATCCGGGGGAACGGGTCGGGCCAGGCCACGATCCTGCACCGCCTCACGTGCGACTCGGGGGCCCGGCTGATCCTGCTCACCATGGACACCGAGCCGCTGCTCGCCGAGGCATCCGACGGGTCCACGGTGCGGATCGGCTGGCAGCGCGAGGTGTTCGGCCGGGTGCGCATGCCCTGACCCGAACCGGCGGTCAGTCGCCCCGTTGCTCCCACCACCCGTCGCCGAGACCCGGGCTGACCACGGTGCACCCCGCCGCTGCGGCGCTGGCCGCCAGCCGACGGTCGTAGGTGACGACGCCGTCGAGGTCGTCGCCCAGCTCCAGGGCGGCGGCGAGGTGGAGCGCATCGAGGGTCCGCAGGGAGGTCGAGCCGACCGAGCGGGCGCTCACCAGCGTCTCCTCGGTCGGAACGATCAACGTCACGACGCCGACGGCCCTGGCGACGACGCCGGGATCGAGCCCGAGTCGACGCCCGGCGCGGTGGGCCTCCACGTCGAGGAGCGAGCTGGACCACGTCATCTCGTGCCCGAGTGCCGCCCTGAGCGGCTCGGAGTGCTCCTCGGCGACGAGCAGCTTCAGGAACGCAGACGTGTCGAGGTACCGCAGCGCGGGAACCTAGCGATCGGTCCGGAGCTCGTCGAGCACCTCGGTCGTCGTGACGGGGGACGACACCGGTGGCGGCAGATCGCTGACCGATCCGGTGCCCGGGCGGACCCGTCCGGCGGCCAGCAGCGCAGCGGCGCCGGCGGCGGTCGACGGGGGAGACAGGACACCGACCAACGCTCCCCGGTCGGTGATGCCGACCCGCTCGCCCCGCCGGACGCGGCGGATCACGGCCGAGGCGTGCTGCTGCAGCTCACGGATGGGGACGAGATCCATGTGCGGCGAACGTAGCACGCGGGTCCGCCCCTACGTTGGGCGTCGTGGACGACCGGGCGGTCCTGCTCTTCCCGGGGGCGGGGTCGGGCGCCGACCATCCGTCGCTGATGGCGATGGAGGCGGCGCTCGGCCCCCTGCCGGTCGAGCGGGTCGACTTCGGTTACCGGGCGGCGGGGCGGCGCTTCCCGCCCCGGGCCGACACGCTGACGCCCGAGGTGGTCGCCGCTGCCACGGCGCTGGCGGCCCGCACCGGGCTGGCACCCGAGGACCTGGTGCTCGGCGGCCGGTCCATGGGCGGGCGGGTGTGCTCGCTGGCCGTGGCCGACGGACTGCCCGCCGCCGGGCTGGTCCTCGTCGCCTACCCCCTGCACCCCCCGGGCCGACCGGAGAAGCTCCGCGCCGCCCACCTGTCCCGTCTGGAGGTGCCCTGCCTGTTCGTGAGCGGCACCCGGGACCCGTTCGCCACCCCCGACGAGCTGGCCCACCACACCGCCACGATCCCCGGGCCGGTCACCCTCCACCCGGTGGACGGGAAGCGTCACGACCTGGCCGGCCGGAGGACGGAGGCCGAGGTGGCGGCGGTGGTGGCCGACTGGGTTCGGGCGCTGCCCCGACCGCGTCGCCGGGGTTGATGTCCTCCAGCTCCCGGCGGGCCGTCTCGGGGTAGGCGACCACGATCAGGAGCCCGGCCAGCACCGGCCCGACGGCCAGCACGGCGATGGCGACGCCCAACCCGCCGAGCCGGCTCGACAGCGCCCCCGCCGTGAGGAGGCCGATGGCCGAGCCGGTCACCCCCACCGCGCTGAGCGCCCCGTTGGCCCGGCCCCGCAGCCCGGTGGGGAACAGCTCGGGGCCGTAGACCTGCAGGGCCGGGATGGCCATCGCCCCCACGATCGAGGCAGCCAGCGACGCCACCCAGAGCGACGGACCCGAGGCCAGGAAAGCGACGCCGGTCCCCGCCGCTCCGAGCGAGAGGGCCACTCCGCCGACCAGCCGCCGGCCCCGGCGGTCGGCCAGCCAGCCCCCGACCAGCACCCCGACCCCGGCGGGGGTGTTGGTGGCGTACACGAACAGGGTGATCCCGAGGGCGGAGAAGCCCCGCTCGTCGGTCAGGAACTCGTTGCGGAACTGAGCCGCCGGGGCCACCATCAGCGCCACCAGGAAGGCGGTCACGGCCAGCAGCGTGAACCGGCGGCGGTGGTCGCGCAACCGACCAGCGGCACCGGCGGCGGCGCGGTGACGCTCGAAGCGGCGGCTCTCGGGCAACCGGCGGGCCAGGTCCACGACGACCGGCAGGGCGAGGAGGGGGACGAGGTACACGAGCCGCCACGTCCGGTCGCCGAGGTCGGCCAGGGGCAGGCAGCCCACGGCCACGCCCGCCCCCAGCGACCCGCACAGCGCCAGCACCGACAGGGCCCAGGCCCGCGACCCCGACGGCATCTCCTCGGCCGCCACGATGGGCACGACGATCCCGAGCGTGGTGGCGAACGAGCGACCCAGCACCTGGCTCCCGGTCAGCCAGGCCAGCGAGGGCACCAGGGCCCCGGAGGCGGCCACGACGATCCCGGCCGCCGCCGCGCCCACGACGACGAGCCGCCGGCCACGACGGTCGGCCACGACCGACAGCCCGAGCGCCACCAGCACGCCGATCCGGACGGTGGCCAGGGCCACCCCCTGGGCCTGGTCGGAGGCGCCGAACTCGTCGGCGGCGAAGGTCATCGTCTGGCCGACGAGGGTGCCGAGGTACCCGGCCACCACGGCCAGCACGGCCAACGATGACAGCACCGATGCCGACCGGGCGTCGAGCCGGTCGGCGGGCGCCCACCAGGGCTGGCGACCGTCGGGGCGGGGCCGCCGCAGGCCCATGCGCACGGGCAGGGCCAGCAACGGCCGCCAGTAGGGGACGGCGAGGCGGTAGTCGATGCGCTCGGCCACCCCGAAGCGTCCGTCGGCCAGCGGGGTCACGTCGAGGGTCCGCTCCCACCGCTCGAACGGACCGTCGACACCGACGAACCGGTCGTCGCCCATGGCCCGCTCGCCCACGATGTCGTCACGCTGGCGCCGTCGCGCCGCCAGCTCGTCCGCGTCGACCACCCCCTGCCAGGTGAGGGTGGTCACCCCGGAGGTGGGGGGTTCGCGGCGGAACCGACGGCCTCTGTCACAATCGACCGATGCCGTCGATCGTGGTGCGGCCGGGCCCACCCCTCGAAGGCGAGGTGCCGGTCTCGGGCGCCAAGAACAGCGCCCTCAAGCTCATGGCGGCCACCCTGCTGGCCCCCGGCGAGCACCACCTCCACCACGTGCCCGACATCGTCGACGTGGCGCTGATGCGCGACCTGCTGGCCGCCACCGGGTCGACCACCTCGTTCGCCGACGGGCTGCTCACCGTGACGACGCCGGAGGAATCGATCCCCGAGGCCCCCTACGAGCTGGTCGAGTCGATGCGGGCCTCGATCGTCGTGCTCGGACCCCTGCTGGCCCGCCACGGCGTGGCCCGCATCGCGCTGCCCGGCGGCGACGACTTCGGGCCACGGCCGATCGACATGCACCTGGCCGGACTGGAGCGGCTGGGGGCCACGTTCACCTCGTCGCACGGGTACATCGAAGCACGGGCCGACCTCCTGACCGGGGCGGAGGTCCTGCTCGAGTTCCCGAGCGTCGGCGCCACCGAGAACCTCATGATGGCCGCCGTGCTGGCCAAGGGACGCACCGTCATCGACAACGCCGCCCGCGAGCCCGAGATCGCCGACCTGGCCGCCTTCCTCAACCGGATGGGGGCCCGGGTGCTGGGGGCGGGGTCGTCCACGGTGGTGGTGGAGGGGGTCGAGGAGCTGGTGCCGGCCGACCACACCGTGGTGGCCGACCGCATCGAGGCGGCCACCTACCTGGCCGCCCTGGCCGTGGCGGGCGGGGAGATCACCGTGCTCGGCGCCGTCCCCGGCCACCTCACCATGCTCATGACCAAGCTCGGCGCCATGGGCATGCGCATCTCGCCCGACGCGTCCGGTGTGTGGGCGTCGGTGCCCCGGCGGTTGCGGTCCGTCGACGTGGTCACGCTGCCCTACCCGGGCGTCGCCACCGACTACAAGCCCCTGCTGGTGGCGGCCCTGTCGGTGGCCGACGGGGTGGGCATCGTGACGGAGAACATCTACTCCGGGGGGCGCTGGCGCTACGTCGACGAGCTGCGCCGTATGGGCGCCGACGTGCGCACCGAGGGCCACCACGCCGTCGTGCGGGGCGTGCCCCGCCTGTCGGGGGCGCCGGTGCGGGCCCACGACATCAGGGCCGGGGCGGCGGTGGTCGTGGCCGGGCTCGGCGCCGACGGCGAGACGGTCGTGGCCGACACGCACCACGTCGACCGGGGCTACGAGGACCTCGTCGGGCGCCTGGCCGGCCTCGGCGCCGACATCGAACGGAGGCCGTAGCCGGGTGGCGGCGATGACGCGTGACCCGGGTGAGCTGGTCGGGATGGCCCGGGAGGGGGAGCGGCGGGCGCTGGCCCGGCTGCTGTCGATGGTCGAGCGGGGGGGTGACGAGGCGCAGGAGGTGGGCCGCCTGGCCCACCCCGACGCCGGGTCGGCCTGGACCCTGGGCGTCACCGGCGCCCCCGGCTCGGGCAAGTCCACCCTCACCAGCGCGCTGGTCGGCCGGCTGCGGGCGCACGGCGACCGCGTGGCGGTCCTCGCCATCGACCCCACCTCGCCGTACTCGGGGGGTGCCATCCTCGGCGACCGGGTGCGGATGCAGGACCACGTCACCGACGACGACGTCATCATCCGCTCCATGGCCACCCGGGGTCACCTCGGCGGGCTGGCCCTGGCGACCCCCCAGGCGGTGCGGTTGCTCGACGCGCTGGGCTGGCCCTGGGTCGTGATCGAGACCGTCGGCGTCGGCCAGGTCGAGGTGGAGGTGGCGGGGGCGGCCGATACCACCGTCGTGGTGGTCAATCCGGGCTGGGGCGACGCCGTGCAGGCCAACAAGGCCGGTCTCATGGAGGTGGCCGACGTGTTCGTCGTCAACAAGGCCGACCGGCGGGGCGTGGAGGAGACCGAGCGCGACCTGCTCCAGATGCTCGACCTCTCCCAGCTCGGCGCCTGGCGCCCTCCCATCGTCCGCACCGTGGCCACCGACGGGACCGGGGTGGAGGATCTGCGGGCCGCCGTGGCCGAGCACCGCCGGCACCTGACCGACTCCGGTGAGCTGGCCGAGCGCCGTCGCCGCCGGACCCTCGACGAGCTGTCCGAGATCGTCCACCGGCGCCTCGAGGCCGCCGTCGAGGCCCGGCTCGGCACCGAGGGCGTACAGGCCGTCGAGGAGGCCGTGACGTCCCGGCGGCTCGACCCCTACACCGCCGCCGACCGGCTCCTCGGTGACCTGGCGTGAAGGGCCGTCACGACCGGTGGTGAGCGGCGCGGCGGAAGTCGTCGGACACCCGTCAAGCTGGTGCGTGCGCCGCCGACCGGAGGGGTGATGGGGCCGCACCTCGACGACGATCTCGAGCAGCGCCTGGTGGAGCTGTCGCGGGTGCCGCAGCTCCTCGTGGCCTGTGACTACGACGGCACGGTGGCGCCGCTGGTCGACGACCCCCGCCGGGCCCACCCCCGCCGGGAGACCATCGCCGCCATCCGGGAGCTGGCCGGTCTGGCCCAGACCCACGTGGCCGTCGTCTCGGGCCGGTCGCTGCGTGACCTGGCCGTGCTGAGCCGCCTGCCCGACGAGGTGCACCTGGTCGGCAGCCATGGCTCCGAGCTCGACGTCGACTTCGCCGACACCCTCGACGCCGACCTCCGGGCCCTGCGCGACCTCATCGGCCAGGAGGCCCGCCGCATCGCGGGGGCCACGCCCGGGGCCATGGTCGAGCAGAAGCCGGCGGGCGTGGCCGTCCACCTCCGCAACGTCGCGGATCCGGCGGCGGCCGAGGCCCTGGCCGCCCGCCTGGCGGACGGCCCGGGACGCTTCCCCGGCACCCACCTGCGGCGGCTGAGCAACGTGGTCGAGCTGGCCGTGCTCGAGACCGACAAGGGCCGGGCCCTCGACGGGCTGCGGCGCCGGGTGGGGGCCAGCGCCGTGCTGTTCCTGGGCGACGACCTCACCGACGAGGACGCGTTCGCCACCCTCACCGGACCCGACGTCGGCGTCAAGGTCGGGCCGGGCGAGACGGGCGCCACCCACCGGGTGCACGATCCTGTCGACGTGGCCCGGGTGTTGGCCCAGCTCGCCCGCCTGCGGGGCGAGTGGCTCACCGGCGCCGGCATCGTGGCGCTGGAGGAGCACTCCGTCCTCTCCGATCAGCGCACCCTGGCCGTCGTCACCCCCGACGCCAGGATCACGTGGCTGTGCCTGCCCCGGGTCGACAGCGCCGCCGTGTTCGCCGAGCTGGTGGGTGGTCCTGCCGCCGGCTACTTCGCGGTGTGTCCCATCGACGGGGGCCCGCCCACCCGCCAGCGCTACCTCGGCGCCTCGATGGTGCTGGAGACGACGTTCCCCACCTTCACCGTGACCGACTACCTCGACACCAGCGGCGGGCGGGCCGGTGAGGTGGCGGGGCGCAGCGACCTGATCCGGGTGCTGGAGGGCAACGGCAGCGTCCGCGTCGAGTTCGCCCCCCGTCTCGACTTCGGCCGGGTCGCCACCGGGTTGGAGGTGCGGGGAGACGGCCTGGTGGCGGTGGGCACCAACGAGCAGCTCGTGCTGCGGTCGCCGGGCGTGACGTGGTGGGTGGAGGACGACGGCCTCCACCAGAAGGCGGTGGCCGAGGTCGACCTCACCAGCCGCACCGTCGTGCTGGAGCTGCGGGGCGGCACCGACCTGCTCGACGCCGACGCCCGCCCCGAGCCGGTGCGGCGCCGGGAGACGCACGCCCACTGGTCGGACTGGGCGGAGGGGCTGCGTCTGCCCGACACCGAGCCGGAGCTGGTGAGGCGGAGCGCCCTGCTGCTCCGGGCCCTCTGCCACGGGCCCACCGGGGCCATCGTGGCCGCCGGCACCACCAGCCTCCCCGAGCATCTCGGCGGCGTCCGCAACTGGGACTACCGCTACTGCTGGCTGCGCGACGCCGCCCTGGCCGCCCGGGCCCTCGTGGGGCTGGCGTCGACGGCCGAGGCCCTCGCCTACCTGGCCTGGCTGGGCGGCGTGGTCGAGCAGCGGGGCGCACCGGAGCGCCTCTCGCCGCTGTACCTGGTGAGCGGCCGCCACCTGCCGCCCGAGGCCGAGCTGTCGGACCTGGCCGGGTACGCCGGCTCCCGTCCGGTCCGGATCGGCAACGCCGCCGAGGGCCAGGTGCAGCTCGACCAGTTCGGGCCCATCGTCGACCTCGTGTGGGTTCTGGCCGAGTCGGGTGCCGCCGTCGGGCCCGAGCAGCGCGCCCTCGTGGCGGCCATGGTCGACGCCGTGGCGGTCCGCTGGCCCGAGCCCGACCACGGCATCTGGGAGGAGCGCACCCGCACCCGTCACCACACGTCGTCCAAGGTCATGTGCTGGCTGGCCGTCGACCGGGCCATCCGCCTGGAGCGCAAGCTGGCCGGCAGCGCCCCCGAGACGTGGTCGCTGCTGGAGGAGGCCATCTCCGCCGACGTCCTCACCCGGGGCTGGAACGACGCAGCGGGCGCCTTCACGGCCGTGTACGACGACGCCGACGAGCTGGACGGTTCGGTGCTGGCCCTCGGCCGCTACGGCCTGCTCGACCCGGGCGACGACCGCTTCGTGGCCACCGTGGCGGCGGTCGAGCGCTCGCTCCTGGAGGGGACCACCGTCCTGCGCTACCGCCACGACGACGGGCTGCCCGGGCGGGAGGGGGGCTTCCACCTCATGACGTCGTGGCTGATCGACGGTCTCGCCCTGGTCGGGCGCATCGACGACGCCCGGGCCCTGTTCGCCTCGCTGTGCGCCGCCGCCGGGCCGACGGGGGTCCTGACCGAGGAGGTCGACCCCGACTCCGGGCGGTCCCTCGGCAACCTCCCGCAGGCCTACTCCCACCTGGGTCTGATCGAGAACGCCCTGCTGCTCGACCGGCTGGGGTCGCCGCTCAGCGATTGAGCGTCGCCTCGACCTGCTCCTTCAGTCCCCGCAGGTTGCGACGCCAGATCCAGGCCAGCAGCGGCTTGGCCACCACCGCCCCGAGTCGTCCCCCGAAGTACCACGGCAGGGTGAGGTCCTCGGTCCAGACGAAGTGGGTGCCGTTGCCGGCCGGCTCCAGCGTGAACCGGCCCGTGCCCGTGACCGCGCCCGAGTGGCGGACCCCCATGGTGGCGGCCGGCTCCCACTCGGTCACCTCCATGACGTCGGAGGTGCGCAGCGGCCCGACCTTGGTGACGGTGGTGAAGGTCGTGCCGACGCCCTCGCGCTGGTCGCCGTGGAAGCGGATCTCGGCGGCGTCGGCCATCCACCCGACGTGGCGGTCGATGTGGCGGACCTCCTCCCACACCTGCGCCGGCGTGGCCTCGATGTGCACCGACGTGCGGATGTCGGGCACGGCCCGCTCAGGCCCGCTCGTAGAGGGAGATGTGGATGTCGTCGTCGGCCACGAAGGGGCTGCCGTGCCAGTCGCTCCAGCGGTCGGCGCAGCGCAGACCGGCGTCAGCGGCCATGGCGTCGAGCTGGTCGGGGGTGAGGTAGCGGATGGACCATGGTCGCAGCCGGGCCGACCGGCCGTCGACCAGCTCGACCAACTGGCCGTCGACGGTCTGACCGAGGGGGTCTCGCCGGGACACCGAGAGCACCACCCGGTCGAGGCCCAGGTGGCGGATCTCGACGCCGGACCGGGGGGCGTCGGGATCGGCGTCGGGCACGAACGCCTCGACGACGAGGCGGCCGTTCGAGGCCAGGCGGTCGACCACGAGCGCGAGGCAGGCGCGCTGGGCCGCCTCGGTGGTGAGGTTGAAGAACGTGTTGAACGTGGCCAGCACCACGTCGAAGGGGCCGTCGGGAAGACGGTCGGCCATGTCGCCGCAGACGGTCGTGACGGTGTCGCCGCCCGGCTTGGCCGCCAGCCGGTCGAGCATGGCGGCCGAGGCGTCGACGCCCGTGACGGTGCAACCCGCCCCGGCCAGGGGCAGGGCGACCCGGCCGGTGCCGACCCCCAGCTCGAGGACCCGCCCGCCCGGGGCCAGACCGACGACGCCGGCCACGGTGGCCTCCACGTCGGTCACGTCGGCGTACCACTCGTCGTACACGTCGGCGAATCCCTCGCCGTAGCTGTCCGACCCGTACCCGTCCACCCCCGGAGTCTCGCCGCTCACGGCCCGCCCCGGGAGCGTGGGCGTCTCGTCGGCTGCTGTCACCCGCGAGCGGTCCGGGCTCGTAGCCTCGCGGGCGATGGAGCCCGTCTACCTCGACCACGTGGCCACCACGGCCGTGCACCCCGAGGCGGTCGAGGCGATGCTCCCCCACCTCACCTCCCGCTTCGGCAACCCCTCCGGCGCCCACGCCGCCGCCCGGGCCGCCCGCACCGCCGTGGAGGAGGCGCGCGACGTGGTGGCCGGCGCCCTCGGGTGCCGCCCGGGCGAGGTCGTGTTCACCGGGGGCGGCACCGAGGCCGACAACCTGGCCGTGACCGGCGCCGCCCGGGCCCGTGGCGGCGTGGCCGTGTGCCCGGCCACCGAGCACCACGCCGTCCTGCACCCCGTCGAGGCGTCGGGCGGGCGGGTGGTCGGCGTCCACCCCGACGGGCTCGTCGACCTCGACGCGCTGGCCGGCGCGCTGGGCGATGACGTCGCCGTCGTGTCGGTCATGAGCGTCAACAACGAGTCCGGCACCGTCCAGGCCCTCGACGGGATCGCCGCGCTGGTGGCCGAGCGGGCGCCGCGGGCCGTGCTGCACACCGACGCCGTGCAGGCCGTGTCGTGGCTCGACGTGGCCGCCCACGCCGCCCCGGCCCAGCTCGTCACGGTGGCGGCCCACAAGTTCGGCGGCCCCCAGGGTGTCGGGGCGCTGGTGGTCCGCGACGGCGTGGAGGTGGCGCCGCTCCTGCTGGGCGGCGGCCAGGAGCGCGAGCGCCGTTCGGGCACCCACAACGTGGCCGGCATCGTCGGCATGGCCGCCGCGCTGGCCGTCACCACCGAGCGGCGGACCGCCACCGCGACCCGGGTGGCGGTGCTCCGCGACCGCCTGGCCGACGGGCTGCTCGCCACCGTCCCGGGCTGCCGGGAGACGGGCCGGCGGGAGGCCAAGATCCCCGCCATCGCCCACCTCGTGCTGGACGACGTGGTCAGCGAGGTGCTCCTCGTCGGCCTGGAGCGAGCCGGGGTGCTCGCCTCGGCGGCGTCGTCGTGCGCCAGCGGGGCCATGGACCCGAGCCACGTCCTCGCCGCCATGGGGTGGTCCCGCCAGGAGGCGGCCGGATCGCTGCGCCTGTCGCTGGGCTGGTCCTCGACCGACGCCGACGTCGACCACGCCCTGGCCGTCGTCCCCGAGGCCGTGGCGGCGCTGCGCCGCCCCCGGGCTCCGGTGACGGCCCGCTGATGCGGGTCATGGTGGCCCTGTCGGGCGGCGTCGACTCCTCGGTGGCGGCGGCGCGGCTGGTCGGCGCCGGCCACGAGGTGGTGGCCGTCACCATGAAGCTGTGGGGCGGGGAGCAGGACAGCGGGTGCTGCTCGGTGTCCGACGTCGACGACGCCCGCCGGGTGGCCCAGCAGCTCGGCGTCGACCACTGGGTGTTCAACCTGGGCGACGAGTTCACCCGCCACGTGGTCGACCCGTACGTGGACGACCACCGGGCCGGGCGCACGCCGAACCCCTGCATCGCCTGCAACCGGCACCTGAAGTTCGACGTGCTCGTCGACCGGGCCGACCAGCTCGGCGTGGACGCCGTCGCCACCGGCCACCACGCCCGGGTCGTCGAGCGGCACGGGCGTCGCCACGTGGCCCGGGGCGCCGACCCGGCCAAGGACCAGAGCTACGTCCTGCACGTCGTCGGCGAGCCGGTGCTGGGTCGGGTCCTGCTCCCCGTGGGCGCGATGACCAAAGCCGACGTGCGCCTCACGGCCGAGCGGCTCGGGCTGCGGACGGCGGCCAAGCCCGACTCCCAGGACGTCTGCTTCGTCACCCGGGGCGGACGGGCCGACTTCCTCCGGCGGCGGGTGGCCCTGACGCCGGGCCGGGTGGTCGACGGTGCGGGTGCCGTCGTCGGTCGGGTGAGCGCGGTCGAGCTGGTCACCGTCGGTCAGCGCCGCGGTCTCGACCTGGCCGGCGCGCCCGGACGCCGCTACGCCACGGCCGTCGACGTGGAGGCCGCCACCGTGACGGTCGGCACCGCCGCCGACCTGCTGGTCGACCGCCAGCCCGTCGTGGGCTGGCGCTTCACCGGGCCCCGCCCGGAGGGCCCGGTCGTCGTCCAGACCTCCGCCCACGGGTCCGCCGCCCCGGCCCGCCTGGTGGGCGACGACGTCGTGTGGGACCGACCCCGGGCCAAGGTGGCGCCCGGCCAGGCCGTCGTGGTCTACGACGCCGACGTCGTCCTCGGGGGCGGTGAGGCGGCCTGAGCTCAGGTCGCCAGGCCGGTCGGGAAGCGCCGACCGGCGGCCCGCTCCAGGGCCCGGCCCGGGCGGGTGGGGGCCACCAGCAGCGCGTCGACGGGCCGTGACTCCGCCGTCGAGCGGCCGGGCCGTGACCGTACGACCCCCACCGGCCGGCTCAGGCGCACCTCCAACGGCGTGCCCAGGGCCCCGAGGGTCAGATCCTCGGCCGTGGTGTCGGCCAGCGCGGGGCCGACCGAGACGGTGTCGGCCCGCCGGCACAGCACGGCGTCGACCAGCGCCAGGGGGTCGTGGACCACGAGCCCCGCCGGCACGAACACCAGCCACCGGCGCGACAGCACGTGGAGGGAGCGGGCCAGGAGGGCGGCGACGACCAGGCCGAGCGCCGTAGCGAGCGCCCCGGCCAGCCACTGCCGGGCGGCGAGGAGCAACGGTCCCGTGGACGCCCCGGCCACGACGCCCGCCCAGGCCAGCGGGATCGGACCGAGCAGCAGGGGCCCCGGGGCGCGGAGGGGAGTCCGCTCCTCGGCACCGTAGGCGGCGGCGTCGACGTGCTCCTCGCCGGTGAGGGGGCTGAACACGACGATCACGCCCACCGCCACCACGGCGGCGGCCACGGGGTCGGCGCCGTCCGCCGCGGCGGCGACCACCACGGGCACGGCCGCCGGGGTGAGGATGCGCAACGCCGTGAGCGACAGGGGGGAGGGCACGAGCGCCGCCACCAGCCCCCCCGCCCAGGCCGCCCACAGGCCGACGGCCGCCAGCCACCGCACGGGCGTCGACGCGCCCGACACGGCGCCGGTCACGGCCGGGGCCACCGCCACCGCCAACAGCAGCCAGAACGCCCGGACGGCCCACGTCGCGGGCCGGCGGCGGAGGTCCGGGCGAACTGACACCAGCACACGTTGCTATAGCAACGCGTGCTGGTGTCAGTTCGGCCCCCGGGGCGCCGTTAGCGTCGCCGGCGATGGCAGCCGTCGAGGGTGAGCGGGCGGCCGAGGTGCCGGCCGATGTGGTTGCGCGGGTGGGCGAGCTGCGGGAGCGGCTGACCCGCTGGGAGCACGAGTACCACGTCGACGACGCCCCCACCGTGCCCGACGCCACCTACGACGCCGCCCTGCGCGAGCTGCGCGAGTTGGAGGCGGCCCACCCCGCCCTGGCCCATCCCGACTCGCCCACGGCCCGGGTCGGTGCCACCCCCGGCGCCACCTTCGCCCCCGTCGAGCACGCCGTCCCCATGCTGTCGCTCGACAACGCCTTCGACGACGACGAGCTGCGGGCCTGGGCCGGGCGGGTGGTCCGTCGCCTCGCCGGCGACGGCGACGCCGGTGCCCCCGACGTCCGCTGGGTGTGTGAGCTCAAGTTCGACGGCCTCGCCATCTCGCTGCGCTGGGAGGACCACCGCTTCGTCCGGGCCGCCACCCGGGGCAACGGGCGGGTGGGCGAAGACGTCACCGCCAACATCGCCACCATGGCCGACGTGCCCGACCACCTGCCCGACGACGCCCCCGACGTGGTCGAGGTGAGGGGCGAGGTGTACCTGCCCGTGTCGACGTTCGAGGTGCTCAACCGGGAGATGGAGCAGACCGGCAGGCCCCGCTACGCCAACCCCCGCAACACGGCGGCCGGGTCGCTGCGCCAGAAGGACCCGACCGTGACCGCCGGACGGGGCCTGCGCCTGTGGACCTACGCCCTCGGAGAGGTGAGCGGCGACGAGCCGCCCCGCCACTCCGACGCTCTCGACCGCATGGGGGGGTGGGGCCTGCCCGTCAACCCCGAGGTGCGGGTGCTCGACTCGATCGACGCAGTGGTCGCCCACGTGGACCACTGGCGGGCCCACCGTCACGACGTCGACTACGAGATCGACGGCGTCGTGGTCAAGGTCGACGACCTGAACCAGCGGGCCGTCCTGGGCGCCACCAGCAAGGCGCCCCGCTGGGCCCTGGCCGTCAAGTTCGCCCCCGAGGAGCGCACCACCCTCCTCCGCGACATCGAGGTGTCGATCGGCCGCACCGGCCGGGCCACCCCCTTCGCCCGGCTCGAACCGGTCTTCGTGGGCGGCTCCACGGTCGGGGTGGCCACCCTCCACAACGAGGACCAGGTCCGCCTGAAGGACGTCCGTCCGGGCGACACGGTCATCGTCCGCAAGGCCGGCGACGTCATCCCCGAGGTGCTCGGCCCGGTGATGGCGGAGCGGCCGGAGGGCACCGAACCGTGGATGTTCCCGACCGCGTGCCCGTGCGGGCGCAACGCCCCCCTGGTCCGCCACGAGGGCGACGCCAACACCTACTGCGGCGAGGTCCCGTCGCTCTGCCCCAACCGCCGGTGGCAGGGCCTCGCCCACTTCGCCTCCCGCAACGCCATGGACATCGACGGGCTGGGGGAGCGCACCGTCCTCGCCCTCACCGGCGCCGACCACCTGGAGGTGTCGGACCCCGGCGACCTCTACTCCCTGACCGTCGACGACGTCCTCACCCTGGAGGGCTACGCCGAGGTGTCGGCCGCCAACCTGGTCGCCGCCATCGACGCCTCCCGCCACCGCCCGTTGGCCCGGGTCCTCTTCGCCCTCGGCGTCCAGCACCTGGGCCCGACCACGGCCGAGCTGTTGGCCGACCGGTTCCGCACCCTCGACCGGCTGGCGGACGCGTCCGAGGAGGAGATCGCCGCCGTCGACGGCATCGGGCCCACCATCGCCGCCAGCGTGCGGGCCTGGTTCGACGACGAGCACCACCGCCGCCTGGTCGACAAGCTCCGGGACGCCGGCGTCGAGCTGGACCGGGTCGAGACGCCCGAGGTCGAGCCCACGCTGGTCGGGGCCACGGTGGTCGTCACCGGCACCCTCGACGGTTACAGCCGCGACGGCGCCGCCGCCGCCGTCAAGGCCCGGGGCGGGAGGTCACCGGGCAGCGTCTCGTCCAAGACGACGGCGCTGGTGGTGGGTGACAACCCGGGGGCGGCCAAGCTGGAGAAGGCCCGGGAGCTGGGGGTGCCCGTGCTCGACGAGGCCGGCTTCGCCCACCTGCTCGCTACCGGCGAGCTGCCCGAGGAGGGGTGATCCCGTCCTGGGTACCGAGGCCCGCGCCGGGCGCGGGCGGCGGTCCCCAGCAGGACGACGCGGCGGTTCGACCACGTTCCGTGAGCACCCGTCGCACCTGGCGCAGGAGGTCGTTCGGGGCGCGCATGCCGCGTGAGGTCACCACCAGGTAGGTCCATCCGGCCGCCTCGAAGCGGTTGCGGCGGAGCGGGTCGGCATGGAAGGCCCGGCGGGTGAAGTGGTGGCCCTCGCCGTCGTACTCGATGGCCAGGCGGGCCTCCGGGTAGGCGAGGTCGACGAAGTGGCGGTGGCCGTCGAGGACGACCTCGTACTGGGCGACCGGCTCCGGGAGGCCGTGCCGACGGAGGAGCCGGACCAGCTCCTGTTCGGGTCGGGATCCGAGCGGCCGGCCCGCCCGCTCGCGGAACGCCACGATGTCCTCCAGCACCGGCACCCCGGCCCGTCCCCGCCCCCGGTAGCGCTCGATCACGGATCGGACATCGCGCACCGTCACGAGCCGACGGCGGAGGGCGTCGTCGGCGGCCTGCTCGACCCGGGCGGCGTGCACGCTCCCCGCCAACTGGTGGAGGCAGAGGCCGACCGACACCACCGGGATGCCCCGTCGGTGGCGGCCGAGGTCGGCCAGGTCGACGCATCGGGTGCGGTGGACCTCCACGCCGGGCCAACGGGGGCGACGCAGGCCCCGGAGGACGATCGTCTCGACCGCCTCGTCGCCGAAGCCCTCCAGCTCCCACAGCCGGGCTGCCGTGCGATGCGAGGCCGCACCGGGGGTCCCGGTGGCCAGGCAGGCCGCCATCACCTCCTGCTCCCAGCTCGGCGCCGACCCGACCACCCGGTAGATGCCGGGCCGGTGGCGTTCGACCCGCCCCGAGCGGATCAGATTGTCCCGAGCGTGCGGTCGGACCCCGGATGCCCGCAGGTCGTCGGCGGCGAGCAGGCCGTACTGGGCCGCCGCCCGGGTGGTCAGCCTCCTCCAGCGGTCTCGTTCCATCGACCCATGGTGAACGGGGGGTGTGACACTGTCCCCGCCGCCCGTTGTGGGGACCGGCACCCGCGCCAGGCGCGGGCCGCGGTCCCCGGAACGCCCTACACGGCGTCGAAGCACCAGCGCTCGACGCCGGTCCCGTCGCCGTCGAGCTGGGTGAGGGTGGCCACCACGCACACCCGGTCCTGGGGCAGGTCGGCGAACTCCTTGCCGGGGCCGGGGTGGAAGACGATCCGGCCCAGGGGGTCGTCGGGCCGGCCCAGGTCGGGGTCGAACGAGTCGAGCTGGTCGAGCGGGATGGACCGACCGGCGATCTCCAGCTCCGCCGTCCAGCCCGCCACCAGGTCGACGCCGACGGGGCTCTGGCGGGGCTGCTGGCTGCCTGGCGGCGGCAGGAGGGCCTCCACCGCCGGGTTGTCGACGTCGTCGGAGCCGCCGGTGACGCCGGCCACCCCGGCCAGGACGAGGAGCACCACGACGGCCAGCACCGCGGCGGCGATGGCGACGCGCGCCGTCCAGTCCGACGGGGGGTTCTCCTGCGCCATCGACCCATCCTGCCCGAGCCGACGCCCGCCCCCGGTGCCACGATCGGCGGGGGGCCCGCCACTAGCGTGGCGCAGGTGCTCACCGCCAGCACCGACGATCGCGTCGGGCGGGTCCTCGACGGCCGGTACCGACTGGTGGCCCTCCTCGGGGTGGGTGGCACGGCCCGCGTCTACCTGGCCGACGACCAGCGCCTCCGCCGTCGCGTCGCAGTCAAGGTCCTCCACGCCGGGCTGGCCCACGACGCCCCCTTCCTGCGCCGGTTCCAGGCCGAGGCCCACGCCGCCGCCGCCCTCGACCACCCCCACGTGCTCGCCGTCCACGACTGGGGGGAGGACGCCGACGGTCCGTTCCTCGTCACCGAGTACCTGCCCGGCGGTTCGCTGCGCGCCATCCTCGACGACCACGGACCGCTGTCACCGTCGCAGACCGTGCGCATCGGCATCGAGGCGTCGGCGGCTCTGTCCGCCGCCCACCGGGCCGGGCTCGTGCACCGCGACATCAAGCCCGCCAACCTGCTCTTCGACGGCCGGGGCGCGGTGCGGGTGGCCGACTTCGGCCTCGTGCAGGCCCTCTCGGAGTCGGCCCTGACCGAGCCCGACGGCGTGGTGGGCACGGCCCGGTACCTGCCCCCCGAGGCCGGCTCGGCCCGGTCCCTCGACGGGCGGGCCGACGTCTACGCCCTCGGCCTCGTGATGGCCGAGTGCCTCACCGGGGTCGTGCCCCTCGTCGGCACCGACGCCGCCGCCACCGTCCTGCGGCGCCGCCGGGAGGGCGTCGAGGTGCCCGACGTCTTCGGCCCGCTCGGGCGGACCCTCACCGGTGTGCTCCGCCCCGACCCCGACGCCCGACCGAGCGCCGCCGCCCTGGCCAAGACGCTGATCGCCGACACGCCCGCCTACCACGCCCCCCGCCCGCTCCCCCGTCCCGTGCCGGTCACCGGGGAGGGCGCCGGCCGGGAGCCGAGCCCGACCCGGGCCGGGGCGTCGCCCGCAGCGCAGGACCGGCGGCCGCCCCGGTCCGACGCCCCCCGGCCCCGGCGGTGGCCCCGCCGACTGGCCGTCGCCCTGGCCGTGCTGGTGCTGGCGGCCGCTGCCGCCGTGGTCGCCTACCTGCTGGTCGACGATCCGCCCCCGCCACCGGTGGTCGACGACTACACCGAACGCTCGATCGACGTGCTGGAGGAGGCGGCCCGCCTCAACGGCTGGGTCCTCCGGACGGGCGGTGAGACCCACCCGACCCTGGAGGAGGGCCTCGTCATCGCGACCGACCCTCCGGCGGGCGCCGACCTGGAGGCGGGGGAGATCATCGAGGCCGTCGTCTCGGTCGGCAGGCCCCAGGCCGACGTGCCGCCGCTGGTGGGAGTGCCCGAGCCCGACGCCCGGGCCGCCGTCGAGGAGTCGGGCCTCGTCGTCGGCACCGTCGAGCCGGCCTTCAACGAGGAGGTCGAGGCCGGCATCGTGGTACGGGTCCTGGTCGCCGGGTCCGAGGTGGCCGGGCCGCTCTCCGTCGACGAGGGCAGCCCGGTCGACCTGGTCGTCTCGGCCGGCCCGGCCCCGCGGGTCGTGCCCGACGTGGAGGGCGACAGCCTGGAGGTGGCGCAGGCCGCCGCCGACGGTCTCGGGCTGACCCTGGCCCAGACCGACCCCGAGTTCTCCGAGGCCGTGGCGGCCGGTCGCGTCATCTCCCAGCAACCGCCGGCGGGCACCGAGCTGGCCCGGGGGGAGGCGATCGTGGTCACCCTCTCGCAGGGGCCCGACCGGCGGGCCGTCCCCGACCTCGTGGGCCTGACCCCGGCCGAGGCCCGGGCCGAGCTGGAGTCGGTCGGGCTGGCCCTCGGCTCGGTGTTCGGTGACGACGGGCGGGTCTTCCAGTACGGGAGCGGTCAGGAGGCTGACAGCCGCCACCCGCCCGGCACCGGCATCGACGTGTTCGTGAGGTAGCGGATCGCCTCAGGCCGGGGTGGGGGCGGTGATCTCCCGCACCCGGCGGGCCAGCTCGGCGGTCACCTCGTCGGGTTGTCCGACCTGCTCCTGGAGGGCCATGAACCGGGTGAGGTCGCCCTGGAGGGTGATGCGCCCCTCGAAGAAGGCCCGGGTCAGGGCCTGCACCCCGGTGGGCTGGTCGCTCTCTAGGATGAGCGCCTGGGCCGTGCCGTAGTCGGTGGTGATGGTCAGCTCGGCGTCGTCGCGGTGGGTGCGGCCGACGGCCAGCCGGCCTTGGGCGGCGTCGACGTGGAGGTGCATGCGGTCGGCGTCGAAGGGGACCCCGGTGACGGTGACGTTGGCCACGGCGTCGGTGGGCGGATCCGGCAGCCGGCCCTCGTACTCGGCCCGCAGCGCCTCGACGGCGGCGAACCACTCCTCGCTCAGGAACACGTGGGCCATCGGGGGCGAACGGTAGCCGGTCGTCCGTCGCTACCATCGCCGTCGTGTCGAGTGCCCGGGTCGAGCGCGTCGAGACGCGCACGCGCAGCCCCAAGTGGCAGAAGCCGGCCCTGTGGATCGACATGGACGTGTGCATCAACTGCGACACCTGCATCCGCTGGTGCCCGCCGCAGTTCGGGGCCATCTTCAACCACGGCATCGACGTGGTCATCGTCCCGGAGCTGTGCTCGGGCTGCCTCAAGTGCATCGACCCCTGCCCGGTCGACTGCATCCACCCCCTGCCGGCCGACTTCGGGGAGACCCCCGAGGACTGGTGGGACGAGCCCCTCGGCCCCGAGGACCCCTATGTCTGAGGCGGTCGATGTCTGAGGCAGGCCATGTCTGAGGCGGGCAATGTCTGAGGCGGGCGGGCTGATGCCCGGCGCCGAGCCGTTCTCGGCCGAGGGCGGCCCGCACGGGGCGCTCGTGCTGCACGGGTTCACGGGCAACCCGTCCTCGATGCGGCCCGTGGCCGACGCCTTCGCCGAGGCCGGCTGGAGCGTCGAGCTGCCCCGCCTGCCCGGCCACGGCACCACCGTCGACGACATGCTCGACACGTCGTGGGACGACTGGTCGACCTGCGTCGAGGCGACCTACGCCGACCTGGCGTCACGCTGCGAGCAGGTGTTCGTGACCGGCCTGTCGATGGGCGGCACCCTGACGGCGTGGCTGGCGGCCCGGCACCCGGAGGTGGCCGGCATCGCCTGCATCAATCCCGCCGTGGCGCCGCGGGACCCGGCCGAGCGGCGGATGGTGGTCGACATGATCGCTGCGGGGGAGCGGACCATGCCCGGCATCGGATCCGACATCGCCGCCGAGGGCGTGGTCGAGTCGGCCTACGCCGAGACCCCGCTGCCGCCGCTGCTCGGCCTGTTCGACGCCGTCGACGAGCTGCAGGCCGGTCTGGCCGACATCGCCTGCCCGGTGCTGATCCTCACCAGCCCCGAGGATCACGTCGTGCCGCCGGCCGACAGCGACCACCTGGCCGCCGGGGTCACCGGACCGGTCGAGCGGGTCAGTCTCGACCGGAGCTACCACGTGGCCACCCTCGACCACGACGCCCCCATGCTGATCGAGCGCATCCTCGAGTTCGCGGGGAGGGCCGTCCCGTGACCGCCCTCTCCCGGGACGACGTGGCCCACGTGGCCCGCCTGGCCCGGCTCCGTCTCGACGACGACGAGCTGACGCGGTTCACCGATCACCTCGCCGCCGTCCTCGACCACGCCGCCGAGCTGGAGTCGCTCGATCTCGCCGGGGCGCCGGCCAACGCCCAACCCTGGCCCCTGGCCAACGTGCTGCGCGACGACGCTGCGGGTGAGACGGTCGACCGTGACGAGGTGCTGGCCGTCGCCCCCGCCGTGGAGGACGGCCGCTTCCGGGTCCCCCCCATCCTGTGAAGCGACGTGGGGCCCGCCGGTGGGTGCCGGCTGGGCCGTGGCGGCGGCCTGCCGTGGGTGCGGAGGGAACCGGTGGCCGTGAAGCGACGTGGGGCCTGCCGGTGGGTGCCGGCTGGGCCGTGGCGGCGGCCGGTGGGCGACGAGGGAACCGGTGGCCCTGTGAGCGACGTGGGGCCTGCCGGTGGGTGCCGGCTGGGCCGTGGCGGCGGCCGGTGGGCGACGAGGGAACCGGTGGCCCTGTGAGCGACGTGGGGCCTGCCGGTGGGTGCCGGCTGGGCCGTGGCGGCGGCCGGTGGGCGACGAGCGAACCGGTGGCAATGTGAAGCGACGTGGGGCCTGCCGGTGGGTGCCGGCTGGGCCGTGGCGGCGGCCGGTGGGCGACGAGCGAACCGGTGGCAATGTGAAGCGACGTGGGGCCTGCCGGTGGGTGCCGGCTGGGCCGTGGCGGCGGCCGGTGGGCGACGAGCGAACCGGTGGCAATGTGAAGCGACGTGGGGCCTGCCGGTGGGTGCCGGCTGGGCCGTGGCGGCGGCCGGTGGGCGACGAGCGAACCGGTGGCAATGTGAAGCGACGTGGGGCCTGCCGGTGGGTGCCGGCTGGGCCGTGGGGCCCGCCGGTGGGCGACGAGCGAACCGGTGGCAATGTGAAGCGACGTGGGGCCCGCCGGTGGGTGCCGGCTGGGCCGTGGCGGCCGCCGGTGGGCGACGAGCGAACCGGTGGCAATGTGAAGCGACGTGGGGCCCGCCGGTGGGTGCCGGCTGGGCCGTGGCGGCCGCCGGTGGGCGATGAGCGAACCGGTGGTCCTGTGAGCGACGTGGGGCCCGGCGGTGGGTGTCGGCTGGGCCGTGGCGGCCGCCGGTGGGCGATGAGCGAACCGGTGGTCCTGTGAGCCGGAGCGTCAGAGAGCTGGCCGAGGCCGTGCGGGCGGGGGACCGGTCCGCAGCCGAGGTGGTCGAGGAGCATCTCACGGCCATCGCCGCCGGCGACGGGGAGATCCACGCCTTCAACGTCGTCACCGCCGACCACGCCCGCGCCGCCGCCGCCGAGGTGGACGCCGTGGTGGCGGGGGGCGGGGACCCGGGCCCACTGGCCGGGGTGCCGGTGGCCCTCAAGGACAACCTGTGCACCCGCCGCATCCCCACCACGTGCTCGTCGCGCATTCTCGAGGGCTGGTGCCCGCCCTACGACGCCACCGTCGTGACCCGGCTGCGGGCGGCCGGGGCCGTCGTCGTCGGCAAGACCAACCTGGACGAGTTCGCCATGGGGTCCTCCACCGAGAACTCCGCCTTCGGACCGACCCGCAACCCCCTCGATCCCGAGCGGGTGCCGGGGGGCTCGTCGGGGGGCTCGTCGGCGGCGGTGGCGGCGGGGTTCGCCCCCCTCGCCCTCGGCACCGACACCGGCGGCTCGATCCGCCAGCCCGCCGCCCTGTGCGGCGTGGTCGGCGTCAAGCCCACCTACGGGCGCACCAGCCGCTACGGGCTGATCGCCTTCGCCTCCAGCTTCGACCAGATCGGGCCGATGGCCGCCGACGTGGCCGGCGCCGCCGCCGCGCTGGACGCCATGGCCGGTCACGACCCGGCCGACTCGACCTCCATCGCCGAGCCCTACGAGGCCGTCACCCCCTCGCTCGACCGGGGCGTCGAGGGGCTGCGGGTGGGCGTGGTGGAGGAGCTGACCGACATCGCCGATCCCGACGTGGTGGCCCGCACCCACGCCGCCGCCGAGGCCCTTGCCGCCGCCGGGGCGGAGGTGGAGGCGGCCACGGTGCCGTCGGCCCGCCACGGCCTCACCGCCTACTACCTGATCGCCCCGGCCGAGGCGTCGTCGAACCTGGCCCGCTTCGACGGGGTCCGCTACGGGCTGCGGGTCGACGGCGCCGACGTCGAGGAGATGATGGTCAACACCCGCACGGCCGGGTTCGGCGACGAGGTCAAGGCCCGCATCATGCTGGGCACGTTCGCTCTGTCGACGGGCTACTACGACGCCTACTACGGCAAGGCCCAGCGCCTCCGCTCCGCTGTCATGGCCGACTTCGCCGCCGCCTACGAGCGATTCGACCTCCTGCTGTCGCCCACGTCGCCCACCACCGCCTTCCGGCTGGGGGAGCGCACCGACGACCCTCTCGCCATGTACCGCTCCGACATCTGCACCATCCCGTCGAACCTCGCCGGCCATCCGGCCCTGTCGGTTCCGTTCGGGGTCGGTGACGACGGCATGCCCGTCGGGGTGCAGGTGCTGGCCCCGCCGCTGGCCGAGGCCACGATGTTCCGGGCCGCTGCCGTGCTGGAGGAGGCGGCCGATGGGTGAGCGGGGGTGGGAGCACGACGGCTTCGAGATGGTCGTCGGGCTGGAGGTGCACGTCGAGCTGGACACGGCCACCAAGCTGTTCAGCGCCGCCCCCAACCGCTTCGGCGACGAGCCCAACACCAACGTCACGCCGGTGTGCCTGGGGCTGCCCGGGTCGCTGCCGGTGCTCAACCGCCGGGCCGTCGAGCTGGCCATCCGCCTCGGGCTGGCCCTCGACTGCGACATTCGCCCGTCGATCTTCGCCCGCAAGCACTACTTCTACCCCGACATGCCGAAGGACTACCAGGTCAGCCAGTACGACCGGCCCATCTGCGCCGACGGCCACCTCGCCCTGGCCGACGGCAGCGTGGTCGGCATCGAGCGGGCCCACCTGGAGGAGGACACCGGCAAGACCACCCACCTCGGCGGGGGCGGGCGCATCCACGACGCCGTCGGCTCGCTGGTGGACTACAACCGGGCCGGGGTCCCGCTGCTCGAGATCGTGTCCCGTCCCGACATCGGGAGCCCCGACCAGGCCCGCGCCTACGTCGGCGAGCTGCGGGCCGTCCTCCTCGCCACCGGGGCCAGCGACGCCCGCATGGAGGAGGGGTCGATGCGCATCGACGCCAATGTGTCGGTGCGCCCGGTCGGCGACGGTGGGCTGCGCACCCGGTGCGAGATCAAGAACCTCAACTCGATCCGCTCCCTCGGCCGGGCCGTCGAGCACGAGGCCCGTCGCCACGTCGCCCTCTACGCCGACGGCGACGCGCCCACCCAGCAGACCCGCCACTGGGACGAGGCGGCGGGGCGGACCCGGGCCCTGCGCTCCAAGGAGGAGGCGGAGGACTACCGCTACTTCCCCGAGCCCGACCTCGTGCCGCTGGTGCCCGACGAGGCCTGGATCGAGCGGCTGCGGGCCGACCTGCCCCCGCTGCCGGCGGCGCGCCGGGCCCGGCTGGCCGAGTTGACCGGGCGCGCTCCCGTCGACGTGGCCGTGGTCGTCGAGCGCGATCACGACGGGCTGGTGACGGCGGCGGCCGACGCCGGGGCCGACCCGGCCCGGGCCCTGCTGCTGGCCGAGCAGCACCTGGGGGAGGGGACGGGCCGTCTGGAGCCGGCCGCCTTCGCCGCGCTGGTGGCCATGGAGACGGGCGGCCGGCTCACCGCCACCCAGGCCAAGGAGGTCCTGGCCGTGCTGGTGGCCGAAGGGGGCGATCCCGCCGGGGTGGCCGCCGCCCGGGGGTTCGAGGCGGCCGGCGCCGGCGAGGTCGACTCCGTGGTCGACGCCCTCGTGGCCACCCACGCCGACGAGTGGGGCCGCTACGTGGCCGGCGACGCCAAGCTGGCCGGCTTCTTCATCGGCAAGGCCCGCGACGCCCTCGGCCCCCGCTTCGACGGCAGGGCCGTCAACGCCGCCCTCCGGTCGCGAGCCGGCTGACCCCATCCCGTTCTGGCACCTGAAAACATCCGAATGCGTCGCTTTCAGGTGCCAGAACGGGCGGGGGCGGTGCCAGAACGGGCGGGGGTGGGGGTGGGGGTGGGGGTGGGAGGCTGGCGGGGTGCGGATCCTGGTGGTGGAGGACGAGGTCGAGCTGGCCGACGCGCTGGCGGTCGGGCTGCGGGCCGAGGGGTACGCCGTCGACGTGAGCACCGACGGCGCCGGGGCCCGGGAGCGCCTGTCGGTCAACAGCTACGACGTCGTGACGCTCGACCTCGGGCTGGCCGACGTCGACGGCCTCGACATCTGCGCCGACGTGAAGGAGGGGCGCTTCGAGCCCAACGTCGAGACCCGGGTGCTGGTGGTGACGGCCCGCGACGCCCTCGACGACCGGATCACCGGCCTCGACCGGGGGGCCGACGACTACCTGGTCAAGCCGTTCGACCTCGGCGAGCTGTCGGCCCGCATCCGGGCCCTGCTGCGCCGTGACGCCGGCCGGGGCGGGGCCGTCATCCAGCTCGGCGACCTGCGTCTCGACGCCGCCCGCCACGAGGCCGACCGGGCCGGGCGCGACCTCGACCTCACCGTGAAGGAGCTGTCCCTCCTGCGCTACTTCATGCTCCACCCCGGTGAGGTGCTCTCCGCCGAGGAGCTGCTCGAGCACGTCTGGGACGAGAACGCCGACCCGTTCACCAACGTCGTGCGGGTGACCATCTCCAACCTCCGCCGCAAGCTGGTGGCCGGGGGCGAGGACACCCAGCCCATCGACACCGTGGTCGGGAGGGGCTACCGGCTGCTGGCCGGTCCCCGGCCGTGACCGCCCTGCTGCGCTCGGCCCGGCTGCGCCTGGCCCTGCTGTCGTCGGCGCTGTTCTTCCTCGTCACGGCGGCCGTCGGTGGCGCCACCTACCTGGCCGTGAGCCGCTCCCTCGACGACGACGTCGCCACCCGCACCGTCCTCCTGGCCCGGCGGATGGGGGACCTGACCGTCGTCGAGCGGGCCGAGGTGGTCGACGTGGTGGCCCGGGCCGAGCAGGAGATGCGCCGCGAGACGCTCGACGACCTGCGCCGCGCCGGGGTGATCGGCGGCCTGGCCCTCTTCCCGGTTAGCGTGCTCATCGGCTGGCTGGTGGCGGGCCGGGTCCTGGCCCCGGTGGACCGCATCACCGGCGTGGCCCGCGAGATCGAGGCCTCCGACCTCGGCCGGCGCATCGCCCTCGACGGCCCCGACGACGAGCTGAAGCGGTTGGCCGACACGTTCGACACGATGCTGGCCCGCCTCGACGAGAGCGCCGCCCGCCAGCGTCAGCTCATCCAGAACGCCTCCCACGAGCTCCGCAACCCGCTGGCGGTGGCGGCCACCAACCTCGACGTGGCGCTGCGGGACCCGTCGGGTGACCCCGAGGCCGTGCGGGAGCGGGTGGCGGTGGCCCGCCGGACCATCGACCGGCTCTCGGGCGTCGTCGACGACCTGATCGCCGGCGCCCGCCAGCAGCCCGGACCCGAGGCCCGCGTCGACGTGGACCTCGCCACCCTGGCCGGGGAGGTGGCCGCCGAGTACCGGGGCCCCGCCGCGGAGCGTCGCCTCGACGTGCGGGCGGCCGGCGACGGGGGCGTCGTGGTGCGGGCCCACCGCGACGGGCTGCACCGGGCCGTGGGCAACCTGGTCGACAACGCCGTGCGGCTGGCCCCGGAGGGAACGACCGTCACCGTCGCCTGCGGGACGAGGGAGGGCTGGGCCTGGATCGGGGTGCGCGACCGCGGCCCCGGCATCCCCGCCGAGCAGCAGGACCTCGTGTTCCGGCGGTTCTGGCGGGCGTCGGACGGGGGGACGGGCCTGGGTCTCGCCATCGTGCGGCAGGTGGCCGAGTCACACGCCGGCACCGTGACGCTGACCTCGCGCCCGGGCTGGGGGTCGAGCTTCGTCGTCTGGCTCCCCCGGACGCCGTCGGCCGGTCCCGTCCCCGCCCGGCCCGATCCCCTGGGGCCCGATCTGAACGCGTAGGGTGACTCCCGGGCGCCGGGTGGAGGGCCGGTCGGGTCAGGCCGGTGCGTTGACACGGCCTTGACACCTCACGAGGTAGGCAGACATGGCCGGAAGATCAGACGGGACGAGCGATCCAGCGGTGGACACCTCCGAGCACGACCCCCACGCCCTGGACCGATCCCGGCCGACCACATGGCGTGACCTGCCCGGACGCCCCCCCGTGGTGGGCGACCCCCCGCGACGCCCGCCGGCCCGGCCGACCGAGACCCCGACGCCGCCCGCCCGGGGCCGGCTCACGGCACCGCTCGCCGCCCTCGTCGCCGTGGTGGCGGTGGCCGGGCTGGCCGTCGGTCTCGTCCTCGGAGGTGACGGGGGTGGAGAGGGAGCCCCCGTCACCCCCGACCCCGCCCCGGCGGTGGCGGCACCGGTCGTCGCCCCGCCGTCGACCGCGCCGGTGGCCCCGCCCCCCGAACCGCCCCCCGACCGTGGCGCCGCCGCCGAGCCGGTGGCCGACGCCGCCGCCGCCGTGCTGCCGTCGGTCGTCCAGATCGTCCACGGCGGGGGCACCGGATCGGGCGTCGTCTACGACGCCGACCGGGGGCGCATCCTCACCAACGCCCACGTGGTGGCGGGAACCACCCGGGTGGCCGTACGGCTGGCCGGCGGTGACGAGCGCCGCGGCGAGGTGGTGGCCCGCCAGCGCGACCTCGACCTGGCCGTCGTGGCCGTCGACCCCGACGGGCTGGAGGCGGCCGACGTGGCGTTCGTCGACGAGGTGCGCGTCGGGCAGCTGGCGGTGGCGGTCGGCAGCCCCTACGGCTTCTCGCAGACGGTCACCGCCGGCAGCGTGTCCGGCCTGGACCGCAGCCTCACCGTCGACGGGGTCACCCTCGACGGCCTGATCCAGACCGACGCCGCCATCAACCCGGGCAACTCGGGCGGGGCCCTGGCCGACCGCCACGGCCGGGTCATCGGCATCATCACCGCCATCGTGTCGGGCAGCGGCGGCGACGACGGCGTCGGCTTCGCCATCCCCATCGGCGACGCCCTGGGGCTCGACCCCGCCTTCGACCTGGCCCGCGAGGCCCCCGCCGACGTGGTCGTCGAGATCCCGGTCCCGCCGACGGGCCCGCGACGGTTCCCCGACCGCCCCGACACCGCGCCCGATCCCGACACCGTCGACCCGTTCGACCCCGACGGCCCCACCCTCGACGAGCTGCTCCCGGACGGGATCGTGGCGCTGGCGGACGTGCCGACCGGGTTCACCCGCACCGGCGGGGCCACCCAGCTGGAGCGGCGGGGCGGCGCCGTGGTCGGGACCCAGCGGATCGACCTGCGGGGTCCGGGCGGACGCTGGCAGGTGCTGGCCTCGGTCCCGGACGATCCCGCCGCCCAGCTCGACGCCCGGGCCGGCCGTCCCGGCGCCGTGCGCCGGTTCGTCGACGGCGCCGAGGTGGTCGTCGACCCGGTCGGCGACGACGTGTGGGTCACGACCGTGGTCGACGGCATCCTCGTCGACGTGGTCGGGCCCGGGCCCGGCGCCGACCTCCACGTCCGACTCATCGCCGCCCTGGAGACCTACCCGTGAGCGACCCCGTGGGCGACCAGCCCGACGACGACATCGTGGCCTTCCCGGATCCGGTCCGCCGGGCCACCCAACCCGACCTGCCCCGGGTGCCGCCCCTCGGCGACCGCTCCGACGACACCGAGCCCCTGGTGGCGGCGTCGTCGGTCTGGGCCCCCGACGACCAGGCCTCGTCCGGTCCGTCCGGGGCGTGGGCTCCCGACGACGCCGAGCCCGATCCGACCGCGGACCAGATCCAGCAGCTCCTGTTCGAGATCCGCCGGGTCATCGTGGGCCAGCAGCGGGTGGTGGAGCGCATCCTGGTGGCTCTGCTGGCCGCCGGCCACTGCCTGCTGGAGGGCGCCCCGGGGCTGGGCAAGACCCGCATGGTCTCGACGCTGGCCCGCACCATGGGCGGGTCCTTCGCCCGGCTGCAGTTCACGCCCGACCTGCTGCCCTCCGACATCGTCGGCACCCGCGTCTACCGGGCCTCGACGGAGGCGTTCGACGTCGAGCTGGGCCCGGTCTTCGCCAACTTCGTGCTGGTCGACGAGATCAACCGGGCCCCGGCCAAGGTGCAGTCGGCCCTGCTCGAGGTCATGGAGGAGCACCAGGTCACGATCGGGGGTCGTACGTTCCCGGTACCCGACCCGTTCCTGGTGATGGCCACCCAGAACCCCATCGAGTCCGAGGGCGTCTACGTGCTGCCGGAGGCGCAGCGCGACCGGTTCCTCATGCGGGTGCCCGTCGACTACCCGTCTCCGCTGGAGGAGGCCGAGATCGTCCGCCGGGCCGGCGGCGGCACGGTGCACCCGGCCCGCATCCTGAAGACCGACGACGTGCTCCGCCTGCAGGCCAGGGCCCGGGCCGTCCACGTCGACCCGCTGGTGGCCGACTACGCGGTGCGCCTCGTCCTCGCCACCCGCGAGCCCACCCACCACGGGCTGGCCGATCTCGACGGGCTCGTCGCCTTCGGGGCCAGCCCCCGGGCCAGCATCGGCCTGCTGGCGGCGGGCCGGGCCATGGCCGTGCTGCGGGGCCGGCCCTTCGTGCTGCCCCAGGACGTCTACGACATCGCCTACGACGTCCTCAACCACCGGCTGGTCCTGTCCTTCGACGCCGTGGCCGACGGGGTCGGAGTGGACGAGGTGCTGGTGAAGATCCTCTCCAGCGTCGTGGCCCCGGCCGGTGTCGGCACCCCGGCCGACCCCGGGTAGCGGGCGTGTCCGACCCCGTCGAGTCCGCCCTCCGGCGCGTCGAGCTGGTCGTGACGCGCCGCCTCGCCGGCCTTCTGCAGGGCGACTTCGGCGGCCTCCTCCCGGGCCACGGATCCGAGGCCGGCGAGGCCCGCCGCTATGAGCCCGGTGACGACGTCCGCCGCATCGACTGGGCCGTCACGGCCCGCACCCAGCGCACCCACGTGCGGGAGTCGATCGCCGACCACGAGCTGGAGACCACGCTGGTGCTCGATCGGTCGGGCAGCGTGCGGCTGGGCAGCCGGCGCACGACCAAGGCGGCGCTGGCGCTCGAGGTGGCGGCGGCCATCGGCTTCATCGCCACGCAGCGGGGCAACCGCCTGCGGGTCCTGGCCGTCGACGGTGACGGGACCACCTGGAGCCGCTCGGCCACCGGTGCCGCCCACGTCCACGCCGCCCTGCGCCGCGCCGCCCGCCGCCCGCCGGGAGGCGTCGTCCGCCTCGACGAGGTGCTCACCCGGGCGGCACGGCTCGCCCGCCGGCGGGGCTTCGTCGTGGTCGTGTCCGACCTGCTCGACCCCTCGCCCTGGCCCGCGGCGCTGCGGCGGTTGACCGAGCGCCACGACGTGCTCGTGGTCGAGACCCGCGACCCCCGCGACGGCGCCGTGCCCGACGTGGGGGTCATCACCGTGGTCGACGCCGAGACCGGCCGCCGCCGCAGCGTCGACACCCGCTCCCGCCGCCTGCGGGACCGCTTCGCCGACGGCGCCGAGGCCAAGCGGGCCCGGTCCGCCGCCGCCGTGCGGTCCGCCGGCGCCGACCACCTGGTCGTGTCCACCGACGGGGACTGGCTGGCCGCCCTCGTGCGCCACCTCGTCCGCCGCCGGCAGGCGCCCCCCCGTCGACGGGCGGCCCGCCGGTGAGCTTCCTGTCGCCCGCCTGGCTGGCGGCCCTGGCCGCCCCGCTCGTCATCGCCGTCGCCTACGCCGTGGCCCAGCGCCGCCGTTCGGGGTACGCCGTCGCCTTCGCCGACGTGGAGCTGCTCGACGAGGTGGCCCCCGAGCAGCCCCGCTGGCGCCGGCACCTGCCCGCCCTGGGCTGGATCCTCGCCCTCGTCGCCCTCGTGCTCGGGCTGGCCCGTCCGGCGGTGGCCCGGACCGTCCCCGAGGAGCGGGCCACCGTCATCCTCGCCCTCGACGTGTCGCTGTCGATGGCGTCGGAGGACGTGGACCCGACCCGGTTCGCCGTGGCCCAGGAGGCCGCCGACACGTTCCTCGATCGCCTGCCCGAGGGCATCCGGGTCGGCCTCGTCGCCTTCGCCGGCCAGGCCCAGCCGCTGGTGGCGCCGACCGTCGAGCGGGAGGCGGTGGAGGCGGCCATCGACAACCTGCGACTGGGGGAGGGGACCGGCATCGGCGAGGCGGTGTTCGTCTCGCTCGGCCTCATCGACACCGAGCGCACCCTGGCCGAGGGTGAGGACGGCGGCGACGTCCCCGCCTCGATCGTCGTGCTGTCCGACGGTGAGACCACCATGGGCCGCCCCGACGCCGAGGCGGTGGCGGCGGCGCTCGACGCCGAGGTCCCGGTCAACACGATCGCCTTCGGGACCGACGCCGGCACCGTCACGCTGCCCGACGGCCAGGTGGTGCCGGTGCCGGTGAACGAGGTGGCGCTGCGTCGCATCGCCGACGACGCCGGCGGCGTGTTCTTCGAGGCGCTCACCGCCGACGAGCTGGAGGAGGCCTTCGGCGACCTCGGCTCCTCGGTCGGTCAGGCCGAGGAGGACCGGGAGATCGACACCGTCTTCCTCGCCACCGCCCTCGCCCTGGGCTCGCTCGCCGCCGCCGCCTCGGTGGCCTGGTTCGCCCGGTTACCGTGACGGCCGATGTCGGCGCGGGGGCGGCGGTGACCGATCATGGTGACGTGACCGCATCCCGGACCGCCTCGGTCGAGCTGGCCCTTGACGCGCTGCGGCTCGTCTGGGTAGCCGTCTCGACGGCGCTGTTCTCGGTGATCTGGTTCGCCATCGTGGCCGTCACCCAGCGACTGTTCGGGCAGCGGCAGATCGCCGCCTGGGCCCTCGGTCTGGTGCTGGGGGCGGTGTTCTACGGATGGCTGGTCGGGTTCGTGGTGCAACAGGGCCGCCGCCGCCTCCCCGCCGGTTCCGGCGGCATTCGGCCGTGAAGGTCGTCACCTGCGCCGAGCGGAGTGGCGGTCAGGTCCGCACCTGGACGTCCACGTTCTCGGCGGCGAAGACCTCGGGCCACGAGCGGCCGACGTTGGTGGCGCTCAGCACCACCGTGGCCCCGGTGCGGGTGGCCGCGGCGAGCAGCTCGGCGGCGAGAAGGTTCAGGCCGTGACGGACGGCGAACTGAGCTGCGCTCCCGGTGCCGAGGCGAGGATCGAGCACGGTCAGCCGGTGGGCGGGCGGTGAGGACGCCACACGGCGCAGCGCCGGGGTGGCCACCCGGCTGAGCGATCCAACGCCGGTCTCGTCCGTCAACGCCCGCACGAGGCGGTGGTGGAACCCCCACGTCGTGGCCGTGGGCTCACCCCCCGGGTCGGCCAGTCGCCCGGCGAGGACATCCAGGAACAGTCGGTCGTCGACGATCATCATCGGTCGATACGCAGGTCCGGATCGGCGTCGAACAGGCCGTCCGTCAGCTGGTCGTAGCGATCGGCCAGCTCCCCGAACGCATCGGCGAGCTCGGGGTCCGACGACGACGGTTCGGCGAGGCCCCGATCGATGAGCGCGCGCAGGACGGCGCTACGCGCCGTTCCCTCCTCCCGGGCCCGGGCATCGAGGGCCTGCTCCTGCTCCTCGGTCAGGTACACGTTCGTCCGATGCATACACCATGCACGTACACCCCCGGTGGTGGCGGCTGGCGGGTCTCAGTCCCGGCTGACCAGGCCGGCGAGGCGGCGGCTCACCACGTCGGGTACGAGCTTGCTCATCCCGACCATGGCCCGGTTCTGCAGGCCCGACACCACCACGGCCCGGTTGCGGGCCACGCCGGCCAGCCCGGCCCCGGCCACCTCCTCGGGGCTCTGGAACATGGCCGACATGGCGCTCGGGATCTCCCACCCACCCCGCTCCTGGAACTCGGTGCGGGTCAGGCCGGGGGTGAGGACGCTGACGCCGACGCCCGTCCCCCGCAGCTCCTCGTGCACCCCCTGGCTGAAGCTGGTCACGAAGGCCTTGGTGGCGGCGTAGACGGCGCCGCCCGGTGACGGCTGGTAGGCGGCCACCGACGACACGTTGAGGATGCCGCCCCGGCCCCTCGGGACCATGGTGCGGGCGGCGGCGTGGGTGAGGGCCACCAGGGCCCGGCAGTTCACGTCGACCTGGCCCAGCTCGCCGGCCGGGTCGAGGTCGACGAAGCGGCCCCGGTTGCCGAACCCGGCGTTGTTGACCACGAGGTCGACGGCCGGGTCGGCCGTCACCCGGTCGACCACCCGGTCGAGGTCGGCCGGGTCGGCCAGGTCGGCCACGAGCACCTCGACGTCGACGCCGGTGGCGGCGGCGGCCACCTCCCGCAGCCGGTCCTCCGACCGGGCCACCAGCACCAGGGCGGAGCCGTCGGCGGCCAGCTGCAGGGCCATGGCCCTCCCGATGCCGCTCGACGCCCCCGTCACCAGGGCCCGCTGCCAGGTCGCCACGATCGCTCTCCTCGGTTGGACTGGCCGGCGACGCTACCGGCCGTCACCGACCTACGGTGGGCCCGTGGACGGCCGGGTGGTCGAGTCGTCAGGACGTACCGGGGGACTGGTGGTGGCCGGGCTGGCCCTGGTGGCCCTGGTGGGGGCCGTGGCCGTGCTGGGCGGCGACGACGGCGCCGGCGAGGCCGCCCCGGTCACGACGACGGCGTCGACGACCACCTCCGTGGTGACCACCACCTCCGCGGTTGCGGCCACGACGGCGCCGACGACCACGGCGCGGACGGTGCTCCTCCCCACCGACGTGCCCGAGTCGGTGCGGGGGATGCGCCTCACCGTCTGGAGCGGTGACCTGAGCCGCTCGACGCAGCTCGTGGTCGGCGAGTCCGAGGCCGTCACGACCGAGCACGAGTCCGTGACCCTCAGCGTGGGCGAGGTGTGGCGGGTCCGCACCGGCGTGTTCGGCACGACCATCCAGGGGCAGCGGTCCGTCGTGCTGCCCGCCGGCGGTGGTGCGCCCCTGGTGCTCGACGCCGGGGTGGACAGTCCCGTCGTCGTCGGCGACGACATCTGGGCTCAGTCCTTCGGCTCGGAGGGTCCGTCCGTCGTGGAGCTGGACCCGACCACGGGCGAGGTGGTCCGGCGACTGGAGACCGGACACGATCTGGCCGTGGTCGGGGCCTTCGGCGACCGTCCCCTGGTGGTCCACTGGCGGGCCGGTCGGTACGGCACCGTCCAGCGCGACGGCACGGTCACGTTCGTCGGCTGGGGGCAGCCGGTCGCCAGCGGCCCCGGCGGTGCCATCCAGCTCCGGTGCGACGACGGGCCGGTGTGTACCCACGAGCTGGTGCGCCCGGACGGCTCGACGCTCGATCTCGCCGACGACCTGCTCCCCACGGACGATTTCCTCGAGGCCCCGTACCTGGGTGCGGAGACTGCGATCCTCACCAAGCCGGACTCGGGCACCGACGTGGTCGTCGACCTGGCCGACGGGTCGGCGCGACCCCTGGAGCTGTCACCGCGGGGAGAGCACCTCTTCGTCTCCCCCGACGGTCGCGTCGTCGCCACCGTGTTCGCCGACAGCGTCTGGATCCACCTCCTCGACGGGTCGGACCCCGTGAGGCTGGAGGTCGGCCAGCCGGTGGGGTACGTGGTGATCGGGCCGGGTCCGGCGGGGTGACCGACCCCGGACGTCAGCGGCGCTGGGCGGCGGTGGCCGGGTTCGGTGTGCTGGCGGCGGTCGTCGTGGTGGCGGTGACGGGCGGCGAGCCCGCCGGGGAGTCGGCGCCCACGTCGACCTCGGTCCCGGCCACCACGACGACCGCCGCCCCGAGCCTCCCCACCGAGGTGCCCGACTCGATCCGGGGGATGCGGCTGACGCTGTGGAGCGCCGACCTGGGCCGATCGACGGCGCTGGTGCTGGGCCAGCCCGACGTCGTGACCGTCGACCACGAGCCCGGCGCCGTGCCGGCGTCGGTCTCCGTGCGAGGCACCCCGCTGGGTGCCGTCGTCGAGGGCGGGGATCAGCAGGTCACCCTGCTGCCCGCCGATGGCGGTCCGCCCGTCCCGCTGCCCGGCGGGCTGGTGGATGTCACCGCTGCCGGCGACTCCCTGTGGGCCCAGGTGCCCGGCCCCCCGTACGGACAGCTCGTGCGCCTCGACCCTGTCACGGGCGACGTCGAGACGAGGTTCGACGCCGGGGAGCCGCTCGACCTGCTCGGCGACCTGGGTGGCAGACCCGTTGCCGCCCACCAGCGGTCGGGCCGGTACGGCACGCTCGCTGCCGACGGGACGGTGACGTTCGTCGCCACCGGCCAGCCCACCGCCGCCGGCCCGGCCGGCGTCCTGATCCCCCGCTGCGACGACGGACCGGTGTGCCGGATCGAGCTGGTCCGCTCCGACGGTTCGATCCTTGTCGTCGGCGGCCTGCCCCCGCTGCCGGGGCACGGCCCGCTCATGCTGGGCCCCGTCTCCGTCGCCCCGGCCGAGCCCGGTGCCGGCCGCGCCCTCGACGTCGTGGACCTGGCCGGTGGCGCGACCTGGACCGTCGAGCTCGATGGGTCCGGCACTCTGCCGTCCGACCGGGGTACGACCCACCTCGATCCCTTTGGCCGGGCGGCGACGGTCGGAACGCCGGACGGGCTCCGGGTGATCCCGCTCGACGGTTCCCCTCCGGTCGTGCTCGACGTCGGAGCACCGGACGACGTCGTCGTGTTCGGGCCTCCCGCCGCCGGCGCTTCCTCCCTGCCCCCCGTCGCCAGCGCGACGACGACCACCACCAGTCCGACCCCGGCCCCCTTCCGGGCCGAGACGCGCCCACCGGGCTCCGGCATCCCCTTCACCGGGCCGCCGGGTGCCGTCACCACGGAGCCCGGCGTGCTGCCCACCGACGTCCCGGAGGCACTGCGGGGGATGCGGCTGGTGCTGTGGAGCGCCGACCTCACCCGGTCCCACGAGCTGGTGGTGGGCCGACCCGACCTGATCACCACCGAGCAGGACGGCGGACCGACCCTGTACGGCGTGGAGGACCCCTGGGGCGTCGTCGCGACGCCGTACGGCACGGTCGTGCAGGAGTCCAGCGCCTCCATCCTCCTCCCGTCCGACGGCGGCCCCGCCATCCGGTTCGCGGGCGGCGGGCCGCCGATGTCCGTCGGACCCGACGCCGTGTGGACCACGATGCTGGACGCCACCGGGACGACGGTGGGTCGGATCGACCCCCGCACCGGCGTGACCACCGGCGTCGCTGCCGCCGACACCCACCTCACGTTGGTCGGCACCCTCGACGGTCGGCCCGTCGTCCACCTGTTGGCGACCGGCCAGTACGGCATCGTCACGACCGACGGCACCGTCGAGTTCCTGGGCACCGGGCTCCCCTACGGCTCCGGCCCGGGGGGTCTGCTACGGGAGCGGTGCGAGGACGGGCCGTCGTGCCGGATCGAGGTGCTGAGGCCCGACGGTTCGGTGGTGGGGCTGCAGGACGACCCGTTCGGCTACCGGCCCGAGGAGCCCGTCGTCCTGCAGGTCACCGGCGACCGGGCCGTGCTGGCCGGGGCCGGTCCCCGGGGCGACGGGCTGGCCGTGGTCGACCTGGCCGACGGCGCGGTGCGAACCGTCGACCTCGGCGGCGTCGGGCGCCCCGATGCCCGCCGGATCCACGTCGATCCCGCCGCCGAGGTGGTGGTGGTGCCGTTCGGACTGGGCGTACGCATCCAGACCGTCGACGGTGCCGACCGGCTCGACCTCGACCTGGGCGTCGAGACGAGGTACGTCGTCTTCGCCGACGACCCGTCCGTTCCGTAGCCTTCACCCACGACCCGAGGGGGACCCCCATGAAGTTCGGCGTGTTCTACGAGCTGCAGCTGCCACGACCGTGGACCGACGACAGCGAGTTCGACATCATCCACGAGGCGCTGGAGCAGGTGGAGCTGGCCGACCGGCTCGGCTACGACCACGTGTGGGAGGTCGAGCACCACTTCCTGGAGGAGTACTCCCACTCGTCCGCGCCCGAGGTGTTCCTGGCCGCCGCCAGCCAGCGGACGAAGAACATCCGCCTCGGCCACGGCATCATCCAGCTCACGACCAACCACCCCGCCCGGGTGGCCGAGCGGGTGAGCACCCTCGACCTCATCTCGAACGGCCGCGTCGACCTCGGCATCGGGGAGGGGTCGAGCGTCACCGAGCTGCACCCCTTCGACCGTAGGTTCCGTGACAAGCGAGCGGTGTGGGAGGACGCCGTGCGGGCCACCCTCCCCATGTTCTGGGAGGAGGGCTGGGAGTACCACGGCGAGTGGTTCGACCTGCCGCTGCGCAACGTCGTGCCCAAGCCCCGCCAGAAGCCCCACCCCCCGCTGTGGGTGGCCTGCTCGCAGCTCGACACCATCGAGATGGCCGGCCGGCGGGGCATGGGGGCGCTGGGCTTCCAGTTCGTCAGCGCAGAGGCGGCCCGGGCCTGGGTCAACGCCTACTACAACGCCTTCGTCCACGACCTCGAGACGCTCACCGGCTACCAGACCAACCCCAACATCGCCGTGGTCAGCCCGTTCATGCTGGCCGACACCGACGAGGAGGCCAAGCGGCGGGCCGAGGGGTGGACGTTCTTCCAGTTCTCGCTCGTCTTCTACAACACCCACGGCCCGGTCGTGCCGGGCAGCGTCAACCTGTGGGACGAGTACGAGACGTGGAAGGCGGAGGGCAAGGCCGACAAGCTGGCCGGGGCCGGGCTCATCGGCACGGCCGAGACGGTGAGGCGGAAGCTGCGCCAGTTCGAGCAGAGCAACGTCGACCAGGTCATCCTCATCGGCCAGATCGGCAACAACCGCCACGACCACATCTGCGAGTCGCTGGAGCGCTTCGCCGCCGACGTGATGCCCGAGTTCCGGGAGCGTCAGGGCGACCACGACGCCTGGAAGGAGGGTGTCCTGGCCGGCGAGATCGAGCTGGAGCGCATCGACACCGACCCCTACCAGATGGTCACCAACCAGACCCCGACCGAGAAGGCCAAGAAGCTGCAGGGCGCGTCGGCTGGGGAGTGAGCCCTTGCGGGTCGGCGTCCTCGGCGCCTCCCGCATCGCCCCCACCGCCGTCATCGGGCCGGCGGCCCGCCGCGACGACGTGACGGTCGTGGCCGTGGCGGCCCGGGACCCCGACCGGGCCGTCGCCTACGCCGACGAGCACGGCATCGGGCGGGCCGAGTCCGACTACCGGTCGCTGGTGGAGGCCGACGACGTCGACCTCGTCTACGTCGGCCTCCCACCGTCGGGGCATGCCGAGTGGTCGATCGCCGCTGTCGAGGCGGGACGGGACGTGCTCTGTGAGAAGCCCTTCGCCCGCAACGCCGACGAGGCGAGCGCCATGGTGGCGGCCGCCGAGCGGACCGGCCGGCTGCTGGTCGAGGCGTTCCACTGGCGCTACCACCCGCTGGCGGCCCGCATCGCCGAGCTGGTGCCGACGCTCGGGCCGCTCCGCCGGGCCGAGGCCACGTTCGCCGTGGGCCGGATGGCGCCCACCGACTTCCGCCGGGTGCTCCACCTCGGCGGCGGTGCGCTCATGGACCTGGGGTGCTACGCCGTGCACTGGTGCCGCACGTTCGTGCCCGGTGAGCCGGAGGTGGTGTCCGCGCAGGTCGAGCAGGACCCGGACGCGCCCGGCGTCGACCTCGAGCTGGTCGGTCGGCTGCGGTTCCCCGACGGGGTCGAGGCCACCGTCACGGCGGCGATGCTGCGCGCCGGCGTCGAGGCCCGGCTGACGCTGGAGGGCGAGGTGGGGCGGTTGGAGGTGGACAACCCGCTCGCCCCCCACCGGGGTCACGAACTGCGGGTGGAGGCCGAGCACGGCCGCCACACCGAGGTCGTGGCCGGTGAGACGACCTTCGACCACCAGCTCGCCGCCGCGGTGGGGGCCGTCCGTGATCGCAGCTGGTTGCCCACCGGCGGGGCCGACGCCGTCGCCAACATGGTCGTGATCGACGCCCTGTACCGGGCCGCCGGGCTGCACCCCCGCGGCATGGAACCATGAGCCGGTGAGCGAGCTGCGCATCCCCTCGAACCTCCTACCCGAGGACGGCCGGTTCGGGTCGGGCCCGTCCAAGGTCCGCCCGGAGGCGGTGGCGGCCCTGGCCGGGGCGGCCGACCACTACCTCGGTACCAGCCACCGGCAGTCCGCCGTGCGCGACCAGGTGGCCCGGTTGCGGTCCGGTCTGAGCGACCTGTTCTCGCTGCCCGACGGTTGGGAGATCGTGCTCGGCAACGGTGGCACCACGGTGTTCTGGGACGCCGCCACGTTCGGACTGATCGACCGACGCAGCCAGCACCTGACGTTCGGGGAGTTCTCGTCCAAGTTCGCCGCCGCCGTGGCCGCCGCCCCCCACCTGGAGGCGCCCGACGTGATCGCCGCCGAGCCCGGCACGGCGCCGCAGTCCGAGGCCCGCCCCGGCGTCGACACGTACTGCCTCACCCACAACGAGACCTCGACCGGCGTCATGACCGAGCTGCGCCGACCCGACGGTGCCGACGACGGCGCCCTGGTGCTGGTCGACGCCACCTCGGCGGCGGGCGGTCTGCCCTGGGAGCCGGCCGAGGTCGACGTCTACCAGTTCGCCCCGCAGAAGGCCCTGGCCTCCGACGGGGGGCTGTGGCTGTCGGCCTGCTCCCCGGCGGCGGTCGAGCGGATCGAGCGGCTGGCGGCGTCGGAGCGGTGGGTCCCGGCGTCGCTGTCGCTGGGCATCGCCCTCGACAACAGCCGCCAGCAGCAGACCTACAACACGCCCGCCCTCGCCACGGTGTTCCTGGCCGCCGAGCAGGTCGACTGGGTCAACGCCCAGGGCGGGCTGGCCTGGGCGGTGGAGCGGTGCGCCGCCTCCTCGGGGACGCTGTACGGCTGGGCCGAGGACCGCTCCTTCGCCCGCCCCTTCGTGTCCGACCCGGCGCTGCGGTCGGCCGTCGTGTGCACCGTGGACCTCGACGGCGTCGACGCCGCCGCCGTGGCCGCCACGCTGCGGGCCAACGGCATCGTCGACACCGAGCCCTATCGCAAGCTGGGCCGCAACCAGCTCCGGGTGGCCACGTTCCCCGCCGTCGATCCGGCCGACGTCGAGGCGCTCACCGCCTGCATCGACTGGGTGGTCGAGCGGTTGCCGCCTCCGTCGTGATCGTCGCCTGCGGCGAGGCGCTGGTCGACCTGTTCCCGGCCGACGCCGCGGGCACGACGTGGCGGGCCGTGCCCGGCGGCTCGCCCGTGAACGTGGCCGTGGCCGTGGCCCGGCTCGGGGCCCCGGCCGGCTTCCTGGGGCGGCTCTCGACCGACCGGTTCGGCCTCCTCCTGGCCGGCCACCTGCAGGCTGCCGGCGTGTCGGAGCGATACGTCTCGCTCGGTGGCGAGCCCACCGCGCTGGCCGTGGTCGAGCCGGGCGCCGCCGACCGGGAGCCGGGGTTCACGTTCCACGGGACCGGCGCCGCCGACCGGATGCTCCGGTCCACCGACGCCGCGCTCGGCGCCGAGGTGACGGTGGCCCACTTCCCCGGCTCGGTCACCCTGGCCACCGAGCCGGGCGGCGCAGTGCTGGAGGCGACCATGGTCGGCGCCGCAGGGCGGATGCTGGTGACGCTCGACCCCAACGTCCGGCCGACCATCGCCGGCACGCCGGCGCTGTTCGCCGGGCGGCTGGCCCGGTGGTTACGTCACGTCGACCTGGTCAAGGTGAGCCGGGCCGACCTGGCCTGGCTGCGGCCCGACGCCGACGCCGAGGCGGTGGCGGGGGAGTGGCTGGGGCAGGGTCCGGCCGCCGTGGTCGTCACCCGGGGCGGCGACGGGTCAATCGTGCTGACGGCCAGCCACCGGGTCGAGGTGGCGGCCGTGCCGGTGGAGGTGGCCGACACCGTCGGCGCCGGCGACAGCTTCATGGGCGGCCTGCTCGTCTGGCTCCACGACCACGCCGCCACGTCGGCCGCCGCTCTGGCCGGCCTCGACCCCGACGACTGGGCCGCCGCCCTCCGCTTCGCCGCCCGGGTGGCCGCCGTCACCGCCAGCCGCATCGGCGCCGACCCCCCGACCCGCATCGAGCTGGACGCCCTCGTCCCCCCGGGCTGACCGCCCCTGGGCCGACCTGACACAAGCACGCGTTGCCATAGCAACGCGTGCTTGTGTCAGTTCCCTCCTGGGGCCGGTTGGCGCACGGCGCCCTCGACCAGCCAGGAGTCGCCCCGGGCGCGGGCTAGGAGGGTGATGGCGCGGGCGGTGAGGAAGACCGTCAGTGCGGCCCACAGCCAGCCGACGCCGAGGTCGGCCAGGCGGACGCCGACGGCGAGGGCCACGAACAGGGCCCCGCAGCCGGTCATGGCGGCGGCCAGGTAGCGGAGGTCGCCGGCGCCGATCAGCACCCCGTCCAGCACGAACACCACGGCGTTGACGAGCTGCATGCCGGCCACCCACCAGAGGAGAAACCGGGTCAGCTCCGCCACCCGGTCGTCGGCGGTGAACAGGCCGGGCAGGACGGGCGCCAGCAGCGCCACACCCACCGTGAACACGACCCCCGCCTGGACGGCGAGCTGCAGGAGCCGGCTGGTGGTGGCCCGGGCCCGGTCCGCGCTCCCCGCCCCGAGGTCGCGCCCGATCATGGCCTGGCCGGCGATGGCGAGGGCGTCGAGGGCGAGGGCCAGGAACGACCACACCTGGAAGGCGATCTCGTGGGCCGCCAGCGACACCACGCCGATGCGGGCCGCCACGGCGGTGGCCACGACGAAGGCTCCCCGCAGCGCCGCGGTCCGCACCATCAGGGCCACCCCGGCCCCCGCCCCCGACCGCAGCCCGGCCCGATCGGGTGCCAGCGAGATCCCGAGGCGCCGGGCCGAGCGGCCCACGACGGCCACGTAGATGGCTGCGGCGGCGAACTGGGCGGCCACCGTCGACCAGGCCGATCCGGCCACGCCGAGGTCCAGGACGAAGACCAGCACCAGCTCCAGCACGAGGTTCCCGGCGGCCGTCCCGAGGGCCACGACCAGCGGGGTGCGGGTGTCCTGCAGACCCCGCAGGTAGCCGGTCCCGGCCAGCACCAGCAGCAGCGCCGGAAGACCGATCAGGCTGATGCGCAGGTAGGTGAGCGCGAACCCCTCCACCTCCCCCGACGCCCCGAAGAAGCGCACCAGCGGTCCGGCCGTGAACGCCCCGGCGACGGCCAGCACCACGCCGGCGCCGACGGCCAGCCAGCAGCCCTGCACGGCCTCGCCCGCCGCCCCGGCGTCGTCCCCGGCCCCGAGGCGGCGGGCCACCGAGCCGGTGGTGCCGTAGGCGAGGAAGATCATCAGCGCGTGCGCCGACAGGAGGATGGCGGTGGCCACGGCCAGGCCCCCGAGCTGCGGGGTGCCCAGCCGGGCCACGATGGCGGTGTCGGTCAGGACGTAGGCCGGCTCGGCCACCAGGGCACCCAACGCCGGGCCGGCCAGGCGCAGGATGGGGGCGTCGAGCGGGTGCCGACCCGCGATCGGCATCATCTGGCCGGGTGTCGGACCGCCCTACCCGCCGGCCATGTCGGCCACGGCCTGGTTCATCTCCTCCGCCGAGACGTCACGGACGTGGGTGTGCAGCGACCAGTGGTGGCCGAACGGGTCGACCACCATGGCGGCCCGGTCGCCGTAGAACTGGTCTTCCGGGGCGCGCACGACGGTGGCGCCGGCGCCCTCGGCCCGCTTCACGACGGCGTCGACGTCGGTCACGTACTGGTGCAGCAGCACCGGTGTACCGCCCAGCTTCCTCGGGTCGGCGCCCTCGCCCTCCATCTCCTCGGGTGCGTCGGCCAGGTAGACGACGGCATCGTTCACCGTGATCTCGGCGTGGCCGATCCCGCCGTCGGGCATCTCCAGCCGGTACGTCTCGGTGGCGCCGAACGCCTTCCCGTAGAAATCGATGGCGTCGGCGGCGCCATCGACCAGCAGGTACGGGATGATCCGGTTCTCGAGACCGGCCGGGATGGGATCGGCCATGGCGGTCCTCCTCGCTGGACGAGGCCTCGACGTTACGCGGGGCGGAGGCGGTAGATCGGGCCCGCCATGGAGGCCACCCACAGCTCCCCGTCGGGACCGGCCGTGACGTCGGTCATCGACGGCGCCTCGAGGCCCGTGCGCCGCACCGTCCGGCGGTCCGGGTCCATCACCAGCACCTCGCCCCGGCAGAAGTCACCGAACACGTAGGAGCCGGCCAACGCCGGGATGGCGTCGCCCCGGTAGACGTGGCCGCCGATCACCCCGCAGTACCCGTCGGTGTGCCAGTAGGTGAAGTCGGGCGGCCGGTGCTCCCCGGGGTCGAGCGAGCCCATGAAGGGCACGTCGCCCTCGAACACGCTCCAGCCCAGGTTGGCGCCCGCCTCGCCGGGGGTGAGGACGTCGATCTCCTCCACGCACCCCTGGCCGAAATCGGTCAGCCACAGCTCACCCGTCTCGGCGTCGAGGCTGAAGCGGAACGGGTTGCGCACGCCGGAGGCCCAGATGAGCGGCTCGACCGAGTCGTCGCCGACGAAGGGGTTGTCGGCCGGGATCGCGTAGCCGGGGTCCTCACCGGGACGGGGTTCGAGGCGGAGGAGGGCGCCGAGCGGGGTCGACAGGTCCTGGGCGTTGTGGAACCAGTCGCCCATCCCGCCACCGTCGCCGAGGCTGACGAACAGGGTGCCGTCCGGCGCGAAGACGAGGTCGCCGCCGTTGTGGAGGGGGCCGGGCTGCTCGACGGTCAGGATCTCCTCGCCGTCGTCACCGGGCACCCCGTCGACGAGGGGCCAGGCGTCGATGCGGTTGGCGCCGTCGCCGTCGGTGCGGTGGGTGTAGAGCCACCGCCCGTCCGGACCGACGGTCATGCCCAGCAGGCCCTGGTCGCCGCGTGCGGCGGTGTCGTCGGAGAGGTCGAGCACCAACTCCGGCTCGAACCCCTCCTCCCACCGGAGGATCTCACCGGTCCGCTCGCCGATGAGGAGGCCGCCGTCGGCGGTGGGGGCGAGCACCGTGGGGGCCGTGGCCGCCGTGACCCGGGCGAGCCGGAACGGGACCGGCCCGGTCGGGGGGCCGATGTCGTGCACGGGCGGCGCATCGCACGGCTCGGTGGCGCGCTGGTACTCGGGCAGCTCCTGATACCCGGGAACGGCCCCCACGGGGAGGTCTTCGTCGGCGACCTCGTCGAGGCCGTCGCCGCCGGCCAGCACGGCCACGCCGGCGCCGACCGCCACCCCCACCACGATCAGGGACGCGACGACGATGGCCAGCGGTCCGCGCACCGGGGCACGGTAGCCATGGTGCCGACCGCAGCGGAGTCGCGGCCGACGGGTGGCTACCGTCGCGGCCATGGCCGACGCCGAGGTCCCGTTCCCCAAGCACCGCAGCCGCGAGGTCACCGAGGGTCCGCAGCGGGCCCCGGCCCGGGCCATGCTCCGGGCCGTCGGCATGACCGACGCCGACTGGGACAAGCCCCAGATCGGGGTGGCGTCGTCGTGGAACGAGGTGACGCCGTGCAACATGCCGCTGGCCCGCCTCGCCGCCAGGGCCAAGGAGGGGGTGCGGGCGGCCGGCGGCTACCCGCTCGAGTTCTGCACGATCGCTGTGTCCGACGGGATCTCGATGGGCCACGAGGGGATGCGGGCCAGCCTCGTCAGCCGGGAGGTCATCGCCGACTCCGTCGAGACGATGGTGCACGCCGAGCGCTTCGACGCGCTCCTGACGCTCGCCGGCTGCGACAAGTCCCTGCCCGGCATGCTCATGGCGGCGGCCCGACTCAACGTGCCGTCGGTGTTCCTCTACGGCGGGTCGAAGCTGCCCGGCCACGTCAACGGGCGGGCCATCAACATCACGTCGGTGTTCGAGGCGGTCGGCGCGCACGCCAACGGCTTGATCGGCGACGACGAGCTGTCCGCCATCGAGCGCAACGCCTGCCCCACCGAGGGGGCCTGCGCCGGCATGTTCACGGCCAACACGATGGCGTCGGTGGCCGAGGCGCTCGGCATGACGCCGATCGGGTCGTCGTCGGCGCCGGCCGTCGACCGTCGCCGCGACGACTGGGCCGTCCGTTGCGGCGAGATGGTCGTCCGGCTGCTGGAGCGGGGCATCCGGCCCCGCCACATCCTCACCCGGGAGGCGTTCGAGAACGCCATCGCGGTCACGCTGGCCGTGGGGGGGTCGACCAACGCCGTGCTGCACCTCCTGGCCATCGCCCACGAGGCCCGGGTCGAGCTCGACCTCGACACGTTCAACCGCATGGCCGACCGGGTGCCGCACTTCTGCGACATGACCCCGGGGGGCACCTTCCACATGGTCGACCTCGACGCCGTCGGCGGGGTGCCGGTGGTGCTGGCCGAGCTGCTCCGGGCCGGCCTGCTCCACGGGGACGCCATGACCGTCACGGGGCGGACGATGGCGGAGGAGCTGGAAGCCCTCGATCCGCCCCGGCCCGACGGACGGGTGGTGAAGGGCGTGGCCGATCCCATCCACACCGACGGGGGGATCGTCGTGCTGTCCGGCTCGCTGGCGCCCAACGGGTCGGTGGTCAAGGTGGCGGGCATCACGTTCGACCACTTCGAGGGGCGGGCCCGGGTCTTCGACGGCGAGCAGGACGCGCTGGAGGCCTGTTACGGCGGGCGCATCGAGCCCGGCGACGTGGTCGTCATCCGCTACGAGGGGCCCAAGGGCGGGCCCGGCATGCGGGAGATGCTGGCCATCACCGGGGCCATGAAGGGCGCCGGCCGGGGCGGCGACGCTGCGTTGATCACCGACGGCCGGTTCTCGGGCGGCACCCACGGGTTCTGCATCGGCCACGTCTCACCCGAGGCCGTCGACGGCGGCCCCATCGCGCTCGTGGCGGAGGGCGACCGCATCCGCGTCGACGTCGGCGCCCGCACCGTCGACCTGCTCGTCGACGGGGCCGAGCTGGCCCGCCGGCGCGCCGACTGGAAACCCATCGAGGCCCGTTACACGACCGGCGTCCTGGCCAAGTACGCCCGCCTGGCCCAGGGCGCCGAGCGGGGCGCCGTCACCGAGCCCTGAGCGGCCCTCGATGCAGTAGAACAGCCTGCTGAGGCGAGCCAGCCACCCCGGGTCGTCGCCCGCGTCGTCGGCACGCGCCATCTCATGACGAACGTCGCAGCCATTCTCGGCGAGCGGGTCGGCGACCGCACCGAGCGCCAGATCAGGGAGGACGGTGATGGCGGGAACGGATGATGGTTGGGTCGGATCCGTCGTCGTCGACGCCGGGGGCGATTCGGCCGGAGCGGACGAGTCGAGCGGCTACACCGTCGAGGACGTTCGGCGCATCTTCGAGCGCCTGAACCGGTTGGGCCTCCTTCCCGACCACCGCAGCGAGACCGGGTGAGGCGGGTTATGCTCTCGCCCGTGACCGCGGCCGCAGACGTACTCATCGACTGACGCACCCGGTCACCCGTGTGCGCCCGAAGCCTCCCTCCGGGGAGGCTTCTTCCGTTCCCGGCCCTGCTCCATCCACCCACCCGCCCGCTCTCGGAGGAATCCCATGGCAGAACGCATGACCGGCGCCCAGGCGCTCGTCCGCAGCCTCGAGATGGCCGGCGTCGAGGTGGTGTTCGGGCTGCCGGGCGGGGCCATCCTCCCCGTGTACGACCCGATCATCGAGTCGCCCATCCGCCACGTGCTCGTCCGCCACGAGCAGGGCGCCGGGCACATGGCCCAGGGGTACGCCCACGTCACCGGGCGCCCGGGCGTCGCCGTCGTGACCAGCGGGCCGGGGGCCACCAACCTCGTGACGCCCCTGTGCGACGCCCACATGGACTCCATCCCCATGGTGGCCATCACCGGTCAGGTGGCGACCTCCTCCATCGGCTCCGACGCCTTCCAGGAGTGCGACACGACCGGCATCACGATGTCGGTCACGAAGCACAACTGGCTCGTCACCGACGCCGCCGACATCCCCCGGGTGGTCAAAGAGGCCTTCCACCTGGCCTCCACCGGCCGACCCGGGCCGGTGCTGATCGACGTGCCGAAGGACGTCTCCAACGCCGAGATGGAGTGGTACTGGCCCGACACGGTCGACCTTCCCGGCTACCGGCCCACCACCCAGGGCCACCCCCGCCAGATCAAGGAGGCGGCCCGGCTGATCCGGGAGGCCGAGCGGCCCGTGATCTACGCCGGCGGCGGCCTCCTCAAGGCGCGGGCGGCCGAGGTGCTGGCCGAGCTGGTCGAGCTGACGGGCATCCCGGTCGTGACCACGCTCATGGCCCGGGGGGTGTTCCCCGACGACCACCCCCTCGCCCTCGGCATGCCGGGCATGCACGGCAACTTCACGGCCATCACGTCGATGCAGCAGTCCGACCTGCTGATCGCCCTCGGGTCCCGCTTCGACGACCGCATCACCGGCCGCCCCGACTCCTTCGCCCCCCACGCCAGGGTCATCCACGTCGACATCGACCCGGCCGAGCTGGGCAAGGTCCGCCGGCCCGACGTGCCCATCGTGGGCGACTGCCGGCTCGTCATCGACAAGCTCAACGACGACCTGCGCCGCCGGGGCGCCGGCGACGTCGACCGGGAGCCGTGGCGGGCCCAGGTGCGGCGCTGGCAGGAGGAGCACCCGCTGCGCTACGACGGCCCCGCCGACGGTGGGGCCCTCAAGCCGCAGCAGGTCATCGAGGCGGTGCGCGACGGCTCGCCCGACGACACCATCGTCGCCTCGGGCGTGGGCCAGCACCAGATGTGGACCAGCCAGCTCTGGCGCTTCAACCACCCCTACACGTGGGTCAACTCCGGCGGGCTGGGGACAATGGGATTCGCCGTGCCGGCCGCCATCGGGGCCAAGGTGGGCCGGCCCGACCGCACCGTGTGGGCCATCGACGGCGACGGCTGCTTCCAGATGACGGCCCAGGAGCTCATCACCGCCTCGGCCGAGCGCATCCCGGTCAAGATCGCCATCGTCAACAACGCCTACCTGGGCATGGTCCGCCAGTGGCAGGAGCTGTTCTACGAGGAGCGCTACTCCGAGGTGTACCTGTCGCCGGATCTGCCCGACTACGTGGGCTGGGCCGAGGCCATGGGCTGCGTCGGCATCCGGGTCGAGCACGAGGGCGAGCTGGAGCCCGCCGTGGAGAAGGCCAACTCGATCCACGACCGACCCGTGGTGCTCGACTTCCGCTGCGACTCGGCCGAGAAGGTCTACCCCATGGTCCCCGCCGGCGGCTCCAACGACGACGTCATCCTCGGCCCCGACGGCGACAGCGTCCTGCGGGGGGGGATGGCCCCCTCGTGAGGGGGCCGGGGGAGGCCCACATCCTGTCGGTGCTGGTGGAGAACAAGCCCGGCGTCCTGGCCCGGGTGGCGCTGCTGTTCAGCCGGCGGGGGTTCAACATCTTCTCGCTGGCCGTGGCGCCCACCGACGACGTGACCCTCAGCCGCATCACCATCGTGGTCGACACCGAGTCGACCCCGGTCGAGCAGATCACCAAGCAGCTCCACAAGCTCGTCAACGTCATCCGTATCAACGAGCTGCACACCGATGACGCCGTCGAGCGGGAGCTGGTGCTCGCCTCGGTGCGGGCCACCCCGGCCCAGCGGACCGAGGTCGTGGCCCTCGTCGGCGTGTTCGCCGGTCAGGTGGTCGACGTCGGGCACGACGCCATCACCGTCATGGTGGCCGACACCCCCGACCGCATCGACGCCTGCGAGGATCTCCTGCGTCCCTACGGGTTCCGGGAGCTGCAGCGCACCGGCCGGGTGGCCCTGCCCTCGCTCGACCGGGAGGCACCCCGGCTGCGCGTCGCCAACCCGGCCTGAGACCCGGCTGCTGCACCCCGAACCGCTGAGCCGATAGCAGACTCGACCGACACCCTCCGGAGGACGAACCCATGGCCGCCACCATCTCCTACGACGACGACGCCGATCTGGCCGTGCTGTCCGACCGCACGGTCGCCATCCTCGGCTACGGGTCCCAGGGTCACGCCCACGCCCTGAACCTGCGCGACTCCGGCGTCGCCGTGCGGGTCGGGCTCCGGGAGGGGTCGTCGTCGGCGGCCAAGGCCACCGAGGCGGGGCTCACCGTCCTTCCCACGGGTGAGGCGGTGGCGGAGGCCGACATCGTCATGGTGCTGCTGCCCGACACGGCCCAGCAGGCCGTCTACGAGGCCGACATCGCCCCGAACCTCCGCAGCGGCGACAGCCTCGCCTTCGCCCACGGCTTCAACATCCACTTCGGGCTCATCGAGCCGCCCGACGACGTCGACGTCTGGATGGTGGCGCCCAAGGGCCCGGGCCACAACGTCCGTCGCACCTACGAGGAGGGCGGCGGCGTGCCGGCTCTCCTGGCCGTGCACCGCGACGCCACGGGACGGGCCCACGACATCGGCCTCGCCTACGCCAAGGCCATCGGCGGCACCCGGGGCGGCGTGCTCGAGACCACGTTCGCCGAGGAGACCGAGACCGACCTGTTCGGCGAGCAGGTCGTGCTGTGCGGCGGGCTGACCGCTCTCATCCAGGCCGGCTACGAGACGCTCGTCGATGCCGGCTACCAACCCGAGTCGGCGTACTTCGAGACGCTGCACGAGGTGAAGCTCATCGTCGATTTCATCTACGAGGCCGGCATCAGCGGCATGCGGTTCTCGGTGTCGGAGACGGCCGAGTACGGCGACCTGACCCGGGGGCCCCGCATCATCACCGACGAGACGCGGGCCGAGATGCGCCGGATCCTCACCGAGATCCAGGACGGCTCCTTCGCCCGGGAGTGGGTGAAGGAGAACGTCGACGGCCAGCCCCGGTTCCGGGATCTGCGTCGGGCCGGTGAGGCCCACCCGATCGAGGAGGTCGGCAAGGAGCTGCGGGCCATGATGCCGTGGATCTCGGCCGGCCGTGCCGACATCACCAGCGTCTCGGGGGGCTGACAGGGCATGGGTGAGCGCCTCTCCGATCGCATCGCCGCCATCGAGCCGTCGGCCACGCTGGCGGTGACGGCCCGGGCCAAGGAGCTGCGGGCGGCGGGGGAGAAGGTCGTCGGCTTCGGCGCCGGCGAGCCCGACTTCCCGACCCCGGCCCACATCGTGGAGGCCGCCGTCGTGGCGTGCCGTGATCCCGCCAACCACAAGTACTCCCCGGCCGGCGGGCTGGCCGAGCTGCGGGCGGCGGTGGCGGCCAAGACGAAGCGGGACTCGGGCCTCGTCGTCGAGCCCAACCAGGTCGTCGTCACCAACGGCGGCAAGCACGCCGTCTACAACTCCTTCGCCGCCCTCCTCGACCCCGGTGACGAGGTCATCATCCCGGCGCCGTACTGGACCACCTACCCCGAGCCGGTGCGGCTGGCCGGCGGCGTGCCGGTCGTGGTCGAGACGTCCATCGCCTCGGGGTTCCGGGTGGGCGTCGACCAGCTCGATGCGGCCGTGACCGAGCGGACCAAGGCCGTGCTGTTCGTGTCGCCGTCGAACCCGACCGGTGCCGTCTACCCCCGCGACGAGATCGAGGCCATCGGCACGTGGGCCGCCGATCGGGGTCTGTGGGTGGTCGCCGACGAGATCTACGAGCACCTCGTGTACGGCGACGCCGAGCACCACTCGCTGCCGGTGGTCGTCCCGGCGGTGGCCGACCACTGCCTCGTGTTGAACGGGGTGGCCAAGACCTACGCCATGACGGGCTGGCGGGTCGGATGGACGATCGGCCCGGCCGACGTCGTCACGGCCATGTCCAACCTCCAGTCGCACCAGACCAGCAACGTCGACAACATCGCCCAGCGGGCTGCGTTGACGGCCGTCGAGGGTCCGCTGGCCGCCGTGCACGAGATGCGCGCCGCCTTCGACCGGCGCCGCCGCACCATGCACGCCCAGCTCGCGGCCATCGACGGGGTCGACTGCATCGAGCCGGAGGGCGCGTTCTACGCCTTCCCGTCGTTCGAGGGCGTCCTCGGGCGCACCATCGGCGGCGAGCGGGTCACGACCACGCTCGACCTGGCCCGGGTCGTGCTCGACCAGGCCAAGGTGGCGTTCGTCCCGGGCGAGGCGTTCGGCGCCCCCGGTCACGGCCGGTTCAGCTTCGCGCTCGCCGACGACGACATCGACGAGGGCCTCTCCCGCCTCGCCGCCCTGTTGGGCTGAGCCCGCCGTACCCTGGGCCCACGTGGCACGCATCCTGGTCAGTGACGAGATCGCCGAGCCGGCACTCGACCGCATGCGGCGGGCCGGCCACGAGGTCGTCACGGGTTCGCCAGCGACGGTGGCCGACGACGTGGTGGGCGCCCACGCCCTGGTGATCCGGTCGGCCACCAAGGTCACCCGCGACGTGCTGGAGGCGGGTGAGAACCTGCTCGTGGTGGGCCGGGCCGGCATCGGGCTCGACAATGTCGACGTCGACGCGGCCACCAGCCGGGGTGTGCTCGTCGTCAACGCCCCCCAGTCGAACGTGGTGTCCGCCGCCGAGCACACCATCGCCCTCCTCCTCGCCCTGTGCCGCAACATCCCCCAGGCCCACGCCGCGCTGGCGGCGGGGCGGTGGGAGCGATCGCGGTGGAGCGGCGTCGAGCTGCACGACAAGACCCTCGGCATCGTCGGCCTCGGCCGGGTCGGGCGCCTGGTGGCGCAGCGGATGCTCGCCTTCGGGACCCGCCTCGTCGCCTACGACCCCTTCGTGGCCGAGGAGCGGGCCCGCCAGATGAACGTCGAGCTGGTCGACCTCGACGAGCTGCTGGCCGTGTCGGATCTCGTGTCGGTGCACCTCCCGAGGACCCCCGACACCGTGGGCCTCCTCGACGCCGACCGCCTGGCCCGGGCCAAGCCCGGCATGCGTCTCGTCAACACGGCCCGGGGCGGGATCGTCGACGAGGCGGCCCTGGCCGCGGCGCTGCGGGACGGTCCCCTGGCCGGCGCCGCCCTCGACGTCTTCGACGAGGAGCCCACCACCTCCTCACCGCTGTTCGACCTGCCCAACGTGGTCGTCACCCCGCACCTCGGCGCCTCGACCACCGAGGCCCAGGACAAGGCGGGCATGACCATCGCCGAGCAGGTCGAGCTGGCCCTGGCCGGCGAGTTCGTGCCCTTCGCCGTCAACATCGGGGCCCGCGCCGCTTCCGAGGTGGTCAAGCCCTTCCTCCCCCTGGCCGAGGGCCTCGGCGTCCTCTACGGCGGCCTCTCCGGCGGCATGCCCCCCTGTCTCGACGTGACCGTCAGCGGGCAGCTCGCCGACCACGACACCAGCCTCCTCACCCTCTCGGTCCTGAAGGGGCTGCTCGACGGGGTCTCCGAGGAGCACGTCACCTACGTGAACGCCCCCCGGCTGGCCGCCGACCACGGGCTGGAGGTGCGCGAGGTCCGCTCCTCGGCGGCGCAGGAGTACCTGAACCTGCTCACCGTGAGCTGCGGCTCCCACGGCGTGGCCGGCACCGTCACGGGGGCGTCGTCGACCCCCCGCGTCGTCATGGTCGAGGGCCACGCCGTCGAGCTCCCGCTCGCCGAGCACCTGCTGGTGGTGCGCAACGACGACACCCCCGGCATGATCGGGGTGGTCGGCGGGCTCATCGGCGAGGCCGGCATCAACGTGCGTGACATGGCCCTCGGCCGCAGCCCGGACGCCGACTCGGCCCTCATGCTGCTCAGCACCGACGAGCCCCCGACCCCGGAGCTGATCGACGCCCTCGAGGCCCACCCCGGCATCCGCTCGGTCACGTCCGTCAACGCCTGAGCGGCGACCCCCCGAGAAGGCGACCCACCCGGTGCGCATCCTGCAGGTCAACAAGTTCGTCTACCGCAAGGGCGGCGCCGAGGCGTACATGCTCGACGTCGCCGACCTCCAGCGCCGGCGGGGCCACGAGATCGCCTTCTACGGCATGGCCCACCCCGACAACCTCGACGTCGACCACGCCGCCCACTTCGCACCGCACCTCTCGTTCGACCCGCCCGAGCCCGGTCCGACCGGACGGGTGCGGGTGGCGGCCCGGATGCTGTGGTCGCGCTCGGCCCGGCGGGGCATCGACGCCGTGATCGAGGCCTTCCGTCCCGACGTGGCCCACCTCCACAACGTCTACCACCAGCTCTCGCCGTCGATCCTCGGGCCGCTGCGCCGCCACGGGGTGCCGACCGTCATGACGCTGCACGACTACAAGCTGGTGTGCCCGACCTACCAGCTCCTCGACCACGGGCGGATCTGCGAGGCCTGCATCGGCAACACCTTCGCCCCGGCCGTGCGGCGCCGCTGCAACCGGGGCTCGTTGGCCGGCAGCGCGCTGGTGGCGGCCGAGTCGACGCTGCACCACGGGCTCGGGCTGTGGGGCCGGGTCGACCGCTTCATCTGCCCCAGCGCCTTCCTGGCCGCCAAGCTGGCCGAGGGCGGCGTGTACCCCGACCGGCTGCGTCACGTCGAGCACTTCATGGACCTGGCCTCGGTGGCGGCGGCCGAGACACCCGGGGCGGGGGTGGTGGTGGCCGGTCGCCTGTCGCACGAGAAGGGCATCGACGTGGCCGTGCGGGCCGTGGCCGGGCGGCCCGGCCTCACGCTCACGGTGGCCGGCGACGGCCCGGCCCGCGCCGAGCTGGTGGCCCTCGCCGCCGAGCTTGCCCCCGACCGGATCCGCTTCACGGGCCGGTTGGCCAAGGACGAGCTGCACGACCTCCTCCGCGCCTCGGCCGTGCTCGCCGTGCCGTCGCGGTGGTACGAGAACCAGCCCATGATCGTCCTGGAGTCGTTCGCCTGCGGGACCCCGGTGGTGGCCTCGGGCCTGGGTGGGCTCACCGAGCTGATCCGCCCCGGTGTCGACGGCGAGCTGGTCCCCGCCGACGACGCCTCCGCCCTCGGCGCCGCCCTGTCAGCCGTCGCCGCCGATCCCGCCGCCGCCCGGCGCATGGGCCTGGCCGGACGGTCACTCGCCGTCGAGCGCTTCGAGCCGGAGCGCCACCTCGACCGGCTGGAGTCGGTGTACGCCGAGGCGGCGGCCCGATGAGGATCGCCATGATCGGCCAGCGGGGGGTGCCGGCGACCTTCGGGGGCATCGAGCACCACGTCCACCAGCTCGGCCGGCGCTTCGCCGAGGCCGGTCACGAGGTCATCGTCTACTGCCGGCCCAACTACGTGTCGGCGGAGCTGTCCTTCCACGAGGGCATGCGCCTGCGTCACGTGCCGACGATCCCCTCCAAGCACCTCGACGCCATCGTGCACAGTGCCCTGTCGTCGGTCGACTCGCTGTTCCGCCACGCCGACATCGTCCACTTCCACGCCGTCGGCCCGGGGCTCGTCTCACCCATCCCGCGGTACCTGGGGAGGGCCAGGATCGTGCAGACCATCCACGGCCTCGACGCCGACCGGGGCAAGTGGTCGCGCGTCGGGAGCGCCGTGCTGAACGTCGGCACCTGGTTCAGTGCCCGGGTACCCGACGCCACGGTGGTGGTCTCGCGGTTCCTCCAGGACCACTACCGGGAGCGCTTCGACCGGGACACCACCTACCTCCCCAACGGCATCACCGTGCCCGACGGCCACGATCACGAGTACCTCGCCGCCCACGGGCTCGAGGCGGGTGCCTACGTGCTGTTCGTCGGCCGGATCGTGCCCGAGAAGGGCGTCGACCAGCTGGTGCGGGCCTTCCACTCCGTCGACACCGATGCCCGGCTGGCCGTCGCCGGCGGCTCCAGCTACTCCGATGCGTTCACGGCCACCGTCGAGCGGGAGGCGGCCGCCGACGACCGGGTCGAGCTCCTCGGCTACGTCTACGGTGAGCAGCTCGGCACGCTGTACCGCCACGCCGCCGCCTTCGTGAACCCGTCGCTGCTGGAGGGCCTCCCCCTCACGCTCCTGGAGGCGGTCGGCGCAGGACGGCCGGTGGTGGTCACCGACATCCCGGCCCACCGCGAGATCGTCGGTGACGAGAGCGGTCCGGGTCACCGCATCAGCCGGGCCGGTGACGAGGCCGACCTGGCCCGTGCGCTGGGCCAGGTGCTGGAGGACCCCGGGGCCGAGGAGCGGGCTGCCGCGCCGGCCGCCGAGCGCATCCGGGCCCACTACGACTGGGACCGGGTCGCCGACGAGACCCTCGCCCTGTACGACTCACTCCTCACCTGAGGAATTGTTCCGGTGCCGTGACGATCCCTCCGCTACGGAGGGTGGGCAGTGGTATCGTCAGGCCGAGCCGGGTGGCACCACCCTCGTGGGGCGACGGCGGCAGGCCCGTGGTCCGGATCGGGGTGGGAGACGAGCGATGGCGAGCGCACTGCGCCGTGCGGCGGTGGTGGGATTGGTGGCGGTCGGAGTTCTGGCGGGCACGCTGGCGCCGGCCCAGGGGGCCCGGGGCCCCGAGTGGCCGGTGTACGGGGCCGACGCCCAGCACTCGGGTACCGCACGGGTGCGGGCCATATCGGCCAGCACCGCCGGTGACCTGGTGCCGGCCTGGAAGATCAACACCGGGGCCCGCAACTACGCCTCCCCGGCGGTGGTGGCCGACGACCGCCTGGGGCGGCGGCTGATCTACACGGGCAGTGCCACCGGCGAGTTCGCCGCCTACGACATCGACACGACCGAGAAGGTCTGGAGCTACACGGCGGGCGGCAACCTGACCTCGCCGGCCATCGTGGACGGTGTCGCCTACATCACGAGCACCGACGGCCTCCTGTACGCCTTCGATGCGTCCGACGGTGACCTGCTGTGCTCGTTCGACACGGGCCGATCGGTCAACTCGCCCCCGCTCGTGGTCAACCCGGGGGGCGGCCTGGTCGTCTACTTCGGCGACAACGGCATCGGCGGGTCCGCCGACGGCGGCAACGTGTGGGCCGTCAACGGGGTGCACGGCAACGCCACCCCCGACTGCTCGCTGCGCTGGGTGTTCAACCGCTTCGGTGACCCACCCGGCAGTGAGCCCGAGGCGGGGTCGTGGTCCCCGGTGGCGTTCGCCAACGACCGCGACGGCCGACCGATGGTCGTGTTCGGTGCGTCGAACCCCGACAACGCGTCGTACGCGTTGGACGCGCTGACCGGTTCGCTGATCTGGCGCTACGAGCCGGCCCACTCGAGCCCCGACTCGGATCAGGTGGGCGTGAACATCGTGAGGCCGGGACAGTTGGGTCAGCCCGACGGCCTGGCCATCGTGAGCGGCAAGACGAAGAAGATCACGGCGCTGAACCTGCGGACCGGTGAGCGCCTGTGGGAGTTCGACAGCCTGGCCGACTCCGGCGTCGGTGGGGTGCGGGGCACCCCGTCGCGGGTGGGGAACCGGCTCATGTTCGGCTACGACGAGGGTGTCTACTCCCTCGACGCCACAACCGGGGCCAAGCGGTGGCGATGGCAGACCGACACCGGCACCGAGGTGATCTCCCAGCCGGCCGTGTCGGGGCCGGCCGGTGACCGGGTCGCCTTCGTGGGCGACCTGGCGGGGCGGATCCACGGCATCGACGTCGAGTCCGGCGAGACGGTGTGGAGCTACGAGACCGGCGGTTTCATCTACGGCTCGGCCGCCGTGGCGTTCGACCGGCTCTTCATCGCCAGCTCCGACGGTTTCCTGTACTCGTTCCGACTCGGCGGCGGCGCCTCGGCGCAGCCCGAGGTGTCCATCACCTCTCCCGCCGACGGCGCCACCCTCCCGAACCCGGGCGGTGGCCCGCTCACCATCCGCGGCCGTGCCACCGACGACGGCGGGGTCGGCACGGTCGAGGTGTCGGTCAAGGACCACCTCCGCAACAAGTGGTACGACGCCGACTCGGACACGTGGGAGCGGACCTTCAGGTCGGCTCCGGCGGACCTGTCCGCGCCGGGGGCCGGTGCCACCGACTGGACCTTCTCGCTGCCGACGTCGACCGACGGGCATCGGTTGTCGGTCTACGCCGACGCCATCGACGGTGACGGCCAGCGCAGCGTCCCGGTGGCGGAGACGTTCGTGACCGTCGACCCCGACGGCGACCCGCCCGACACGACCATCACCGGTCCACCCCGTCAGAGCACGTTCAACCTGCCGTCGCCGCCGGCCAGCTTCCCCATCACCGTCACCGGCACCGCCGTCGACACCGCCGGCGCCGACCCCGGGGTCGACCACGTGGTGGTGGTGGTGAAGAACATCGAGCACGACGAGTTCTTCTGCGGCGACTGCTCCGTGATGAGTGGCCACGGCCTGGTGCCCTGGACGGCGGACTACACCGCCATCGAGGTGCCCGTCGACGACCCGGGCGCCACGTCGGTGACCTGGGAGCTGACCTTCCCGGTGTACGACCACGAGCACAACTACCGGGTGTCGGCCTGGGCCGTCGACAACGACGGGGAGGCCGACATCACCAAGGCGACGACCACGCCGCTGTGCGTGCGCGACCCCGGCGAGCACAACTGCAACGGCGGCTGAGCCGGGCCGGGTGAGCGAACGGCGCGGACAACGCCGTCCCCACCGGGGCGCTACACCCCGACCAGAAAGTTGTCAAGGCACCTCCGGGTCGGGCCGACAGGACGGGATCATCCCTGTTGGTCGGAGGAGTTCCGGTGGGTCGAGGTCTCGTGTCCAAGTTCGTGGCGACCGTGGTGGTGGTCGCCACCATGGTCGGATCGTCGGTGCTGGCGGCGGGGGCGGCGCCGGCGACGCCCGGCCCGACCGACGGGTCCTGCCTGGGCGCCCGTCCGGCGGTCGTGACCGGGCGGCTGTCCGACGGTGTGCTCACCGAGGCGTCGGGGCTGGTGGCCAGCCGCCGCAACCCCGGTGTCTACTGGTCCCACAACGACAACGGGTCCGACACCCGTCTGGTGGCGCTCGACGTCCACGGCGCCGTGCTCGCCGTGCACCACCTCGACATCCAGGCCGGCAACCTGGAGGACATCTCGTTCGGCCCCGGTCCCGACGGCTCCGACGAGTGGATCTACCTGGGCGACGTCGGCGACAACCGCTACAAGCGGCCCTACGTGCGCCTGTACCGGTTCCGGGAGCCCAAGGTCGACCTGGGTGCCCGCCGGGTGATGGCGGAGTACCCCGCGTCGCAGATCGAGGTGTTCCGGGTCCGCTACCAGCGGCCCGACCAGCCCTCGGCCACGTGGTCCCGCGACGTCGAGGCCTTCGCCATCGATCCCGTCGACAACGCCATGTTCATCTTCGAGAAGAAGTGGAACGCCGGGCCCCGCGGCGACCGCACCTTCTCCCACGTGTACCGCCTCGACCTCGCCGACGTCGTGGCCGACGGTGACCACCTGGCCGAGCCCGTCGGGTTCGTGAAGTCGAACTTCGGCTCACCGTCGTCGCGGGGTTTCACCGCCGCCGACATCTCCCGGGACGGATCCCTGCTCATCCTGAAGAACCGCCAGGAGACGATGGCGTGGGTCCGTCAGCAGGGGCAGAGCATCGACGACGTCCTCGCCGACGAGCCCGTGGCGCCGTGCCTGCTGCCGTCCTTCGTGGGGGAGGCCCTCGCCATCGACACCGCGACCGACCGCTACCTGATGGTGCGGGAGTCGGCCCGGTCGTCGATGGTGTCCGTCGACATCGTGCCGCCCCGGCCGGCTACGCCTGACTTCCCGTACGCCGTCGGCCTCGGTGGCCCGGGGGCGGCCCACACGACCGGTCCGACCGAGGTTGTGGGCGTCCGTCTGGGGGTGAGCCGGGGCCGGGTGTGCGCCGTGTTCGGCGAGAAGCTCGACCGGGAGCGCGTCGAGCTGGTGGGTCCGAACCGGACCGTGGGCCTGGTGCAGGAGACCCGTCGCCGCTGGTGCCGCAACGGGCTCGACGCCGGCACGGTGACGGCCATGCGGTCGACCCCGCTGTCGTACCGGCTGGTCGTCGTGGCCGGCGGGGTGCGCCGGGAGGGTCCGGTCACCCCGGCGCCCTAGGGCGTGACCACGGGTGCACAACCCGTGGTCCCCGACCCCCGGTCGGCCCGGGGATACGGCATCCTGGGCGTCGACGAGCGGTGGACCGGCGGTCCACCGCTTCCGACGTGACGACGAGGGCAGGGGCGACGACGGTGATCTGGGCGCGACGGTTGCTGGCGGTGGGCGTCGTCGTGGCCGCCGTGGTGGGATCGTTCCTGCTGGTCGACGCGCTGGTGCTCGACGGCGACGCTGCCGACGGCACGTCGGTGTCGGCCGAGGGACTGCCCGCCCGGACCGGGCCGCCGACGACCGTCACCGGCGTCGACGGGGGCGACGACGACGCCAGCGCCGACGACGCCGTCCCGACCACAGAGCCGGCCCCCCCTCCGGTCACGACGGCGCCGCCGGTCACGGGGGCTCCGACGGAGGAGGGATTGGCCACTGCGGTCCCGGTCGGCCTGGTGCGGGGTGAGGTGTCCGAGCGTCAGATCCTCGACGTGTTCGCCCTCGGTGCCACCACGCTGAGCTCCCGGGCCTCCGAGCTGGAGGCGGGCGAGGACGGAGCCGCCGCCGCCCTCGGGGCCGATCTCGACGCCCTCTCGGCGGCCGCCACCCTCTACTCCACCATGTACGGGGGGATGGCCGTCGACACCGCCGCCGAGCTGGTCGCCATCGACGACGCCGCCGTGGGCCTGCGGGCCCGCCTCGCGCCCGTGATCGACGGCGGCGAGGACACCGGCGCCGCCGTGGCCGACACCCGGGCCCTGGCCGAGCAGGTCGACACCTGGCTGCGCGAGTCCGAGGCCCGGCGCGAGCAGCGCATCGCCGACGTGCTCGCCACCGATCCGCAGTGGCGGCCCACGTCGCGCTTCCGGGCCGTCAACTCCTTCGAGGAGTTCGTCGACGCCGTCGAGGCGGCCCTGCGCGACGACGCCCTGACCCTGCGGGAGCTGGGCGACGTCACCACCTGGTACGCCATCTCCCGGGAGGCCCTGATCCTCCACGGCACCCGCTTCGAGCGGCTGGCCACCGAGGTCGAGGGGTTCACCGAGCTGGTGGCGAGCGGCGAGCTCCCGCTGGCCAAGGCCCGCTTCGGCGACCTGGCCGCCCAGAGTCCGCGCGCCACCGAGAGCTGAGGGTGGGCGGCACCGCCACGCCAGACGCGCCGGTGTTCGTCATCGGGGCGCCCCGGTCGGGCACGACGCTGCTCTACAAGGCGCTCTGCCTGCACGCCGAGGCGGCCTGGATCAGCAACTGGACCCGTCGCACCCCCCGTCTGCCCCAGTTGGCGGCGCTGAACCGGATCGCCCGGCGCACGCCCGGGTGGCGCCAGCGGGTCTGGTTCGGGGGCGAGGGCGGCAACGCCTACGTGTACGGCCGCCGGCGGGGAGCGGCCGAGCGCCTCTACCCCATGCCGGCCGAGGGCGAGCCCGTCTTCACCAGTCACGGCCTGGAGACGCTGGCGCCGACCCCGCCGGGCCAGGTCGACCCGGTGGGGCTCAGGCGCTCGTTCGCGGCGCTGGCCCGCTGGAGCGGCGCGCCGGTCGTGGTCTCCAAGCGGATCGCCCACAACCTCCGCATCGACGTGCTGGCCGACGTGTTCCCCGAGGCCCGCTTCGTCGTGGTGCATCGCGACGGCCGGGCCGTGGCCCGATCCCTCGGACGGGTCGACTGGTGGGCCGACGGGGAGCTGTGGTGGCTCGGCGCCACCCCGGCCGAGGCGGAGGCGGCCGGTCGCGACCCGGTCGAGCTGTGCGCCCTCCACTGGGTCCGCGAGGTCGACGTCATCGACGCCGCCGTCGACACGCTCGAGCCGGCCCGCGTGTTGCGACTGCGTTACGAAGACGTGGTGGCCTCGCCCCGGCCGACCCTGGCCGCCGTCGGGGGGTTCGCCGGTCTCGGCCCCTCGGCGGCGTGGGACAGGGCCCTCGACGGGGTGAGCTTCCCTGACCGCAACGAGGGCTGGCGCACCGGTCTCGACCAGGCGGAACGCCAGGTCATCGAGGCCGTGCAGACCCCCACGCTCCGTCGGCTGGGGTACCGGGTCTGAGCCGGACGGCGCCGGCTCCGCAGCGCACCGCGCCCCCGTCGCCGGTGGGCCGGGGGTCCCGGTCCGGGGGGGAGCTGGTCGTGCCTGCGCTCGGATGTGACATACTCGTGTCGAACCCGTTGCGAAACCGCGTCGTCCACCCGCCCGGAGACCCGTGAGTCGTCTGGTCCACCAGTCCGATCAACGTCGACGCGCCGCCGTCGCGACCTTGACCGTCCTCCTGCTGCCGATCGCAGCGGTGGTCGCGCCCTCGGTGCCCGACGACGGTGCTCGGGCGGCGGCCCGGCCCCCGACGCGGCCGAACATCGTGCTGGTCCTGACCGACGACCAGACCTACGACTCCATCGAGATCGCCATGCCGTACCTCGACGACGAGCCGTTCGGCGACTGGACCACCTTCGAGCGGGGCTACGTGAACACCGCCCTGTGCTGTCCGACCCGGTCCACCCTGCTCGGCGGGCAGCACGCCTTCGCGAACGGGGTCGTGCACAACTCCGACGACGAGGCCCCCCAGTTCTTCAACCCCGACGCCACCCTGGTCACGGCGATGCAGGCCGAGGGCTACCAGACCGCGCTGTTCGGCAAGTACTTCAACGGCTGGCCCTGGGACCGGGGCCGGCGCACCATCCCGCCGGGTTGGTCGCACTGGGCCGGCTACGTCGACAAGGAGCGCTACGTCCGGTACGAGCTCAACGTCGACGGTCGCGTCCAGCGGTTCGGCATCTCCCGGATCGTCACCCCGGTCCTCACCGACCTGGCCCTCGACTTCATCGACCGGGCCCACGCCGACGGTGACCCCTTCTTCGCCTACATCGCCCACAAGGCCCCCCACAAGCCCCGCATCGCCACTCCCGCCAACGACGGGGCCTTCGCCCGCTACGACGTCGACCTGCCCCCCAACTTCAGCGAGGAGAACGTCAGCGACAAGCCGGCGTGGATCCAGGACAAGGGCCGCATCCGGGGCCCGAAGCGGGCCGAGTTCACGACCGAGCTGAGGGACTCCTACGAGACGCTGCTCGACGTCGACGACGGCATGCGGCGGCTGATGCGTCGTCTGAACCAGCTCGGCATCGTCGACGACACCGTGATCGTCTTCATGACCGACAACGGGTACTCGTTCGGGTCGCACCGCTTCCATGGCAAGAAGTGCGGCTACGAGGAGTGCGTGCGGACCCCGCTCATGATCCGCTACCCCGGCGCCCGTGAGGACGACGTCGACGCCGTGGTCGGTACCGTCGACATCGCCGCCACCCTGGCCGACCTGGCCGGCATCGAGCCCCCCGCCGAGCTGCCCGGTGACAGCGTGGTACCCCTGATCGAGGGTGACGACGACGGGTGGCGCGAGCACACCCTGCTGAGCTTCGTCGGCGACGACCGGGTGCCCGGTTACTACGGCCTGGTCAGCGAGGACTGGAAGTACCTCGAGCTGGAGACGGGCGAGGTCGAGTTGTACGACCTCGACGACGACCCCCACGAGCTGGTCAACCTGGCTGGCCGGTCCGCCCACGCCGCCACCCGGCGTGCGCTGGCCGACGAGCTCGACGCCCGGACGGGCGGGCTGGACACCCGCATCAACCAGCCGTTGGCCCGCCAGACCCTCACCGCCGGCGGTGACGGGCGCCTCGACGTCACCGTCAAGGGGACCGCCATCGACCCCACCCCGCGATCGCCGGGCGTGGCCCGGGTCCGCTACGACGTGCGCGACCTGTCCACCGGGCACTTCTACTGCGGCGCCCGCGGTTGCGGGACCGGCCCGGACGGAGCCTGGACCCGTGACCGGGTCGACCACGACGCCCGCCTGGCGTCGCCGGGCCGGTGGTTCAGCAACTGGGAGACGCAGTTCCCGGCCCGGAGCGGTACGCGGTACCGCGTCAGGGCCTGGACCGAGCTCGACAACGGCACACGGGACACGACCAAGGCGGTCGTCCGTCCCGTGTGCGTCGGCCAGGGCGCCAACTGCTGACCGGCACTGCCCCCGGTCACCACGCCGAACAGATCGGATCCGGCTGACGCGTCAGCGCGGCTGGGCCACGAGCTCCCCTGGCGGGGGCCCCACATCCCCCACGGACGGGGGATTCGTCATCGGGACGGGCGGACGTCCCGGCACTGCACGAGCGGCGACACCCCCTGGTCTCGCCGCGTCCACCCTCTGGAGGTCAGAGTGAGAATGCGCACCCGCCGTTGGCGGCCCGCGGCCATGGTCATGGCGCTGGCGGTCCTGCTGAGCGGCTTCCAACTGGCATCGTCGGGCGACGCCGTCGACGCAGCACCCGGAGACGACCACCTGCAGTTGTGGGTGTCGACCAACGGTGGGGGCCGCAGCGCCCAGAACTACTCCCGGGCAGAGGCCCTCGACGTCGCCCGGCGGTACGACCTCGTGGTGTCGCTCCAGCGCACCTTCGAGGATCACCTGTCGGCGATGCGGGCCGAGAACCCCGACATCACGATGGTCGTCTACGACAACATCATCATGGGCCGCCCGTTCGAGAAGAACACCTATCCGGACAGCTGGTACGCCCGGGACAAGAACGGCAACAAGATCATCGGCACGGCCGAGCGCATCCGGGGCACCTGGCAGCTCGAGCCCTCCAGCCGGGGTGTGCGGGACAACGCCGTCACGACGTGCAAGTCCAAGCTGGGCGCAAGCGGCTACGACGGGTGCTACCTCGACTCTCTCGGGGCCGGGCACCTCGGGAACCTCTCGGGGCGTCCGATCAACCCCCGCACCGACCGGCCCTACACCGACAGCGAGTGGGTCGAGCAGACCTCCCAGGTCGCCGGCTACGTCCATGACCGGGTGAACGGCATCGTGCTGGTCAACGGGATCGGCAAGGGACGCACGTTCTTCGACAAGAACACCGACGCCTCCCGGTTCCTCGACCGCACCGACGGTGGCAACGCCGAGGGCTGGGTGCGCGGCGCCGAGCAGGCCATCGGGAAGTTCCGCACCGAGGAGATCTGGCGTCAGGACGTCGACCTCCTCGTCGAGGCCGGCCGCCGCAACAAGACCATCCTGGCCATGACCAAGATCTGGATCCCTGCCTCCAGCAGCTGGGTGGAGCGCTGGCGCCGTTACACGTACGCCACGTTCCTGCTGGGCACCAACGGGAAGCAGTACCTCTACTTCAACCCGAAGGGGCCGGGCAAGCCGCCCGGCAAGCACCGCTACGACGACCTCGACCTGGGCCGCCCGACGGGGGCGTACTTCAAGGCCGACGGCCTCTACCAGCGCTGGTACACCGACGGCGTGGCCCTGGTGAACCCGACCGAGCGGTCGGCCACGATGTCGCTCGGGGGCACGTACAAGAACCTGAGCGGCCAGAACGTCACCTCCGTGACCCTGTCGCCCAACACCGCCGACATCCTCGTCCGCACGGGCGGCGGCGGTGGCGGTGGCGGTGGCGGCGGCGGCGGTGGTGGTGGTGGCGGCGGTGGCGGTGGCGGTGGCGGCACCGGCGGGGGCTCGGCCACCTGCCAGGGGGTGGCCGCCACCCTGGTCGGCACCGAGGGCAAGGACAAGCTGACCGGCACCAACGGGCGCGACGTGATCGCCGGGCTGGGCGGTGACGATCGCATCGACGGTCGCGGCGGCAACGACCTCATCTGCGGCGGCAAGGGTGACGACGCCGTGAAGGGCGACACCGGCGACGACGAGCTGTACGGCGGTCAGGGCGACGACATCGTCCGGGGCGAGGACGGCAACGACACCCTCCGGGGCGGCGACGGCGACGACCTGCTGCGGGGCAACCGGGGTCGCGACGACCTGAACGGTGAGCAGGGCACCGACCGCTGCTACGGCGGGAGGGACAGCGACGAGTTGGCCTCCGCCTGCGAGACGAAGCGGTAGCGACGCACAGCCTCCCGTGACGCGGCTCGCCGACCGAGCCGCCGAGCGGAACCAGATCGGTGAGCCCCGGGCGCCTGCGTCCGGGGCTCGTCGCGTCCGGGCCACGGACCCGTTCGCAACATCTCCGCAATCCGCGCTCAAGTCGGGCCGGGAGCCGGTCGACCACCCATCCACGGCCCGATGACGGGCCCTGCGGAGGGCGGCGACACCTGCGACCGGCCCCGCTCCCGGCGAGCTCGACGGATCGTTCGACGTGGACGTCGCGCGCTCCACCGACAAGGAGATGATCAGTGACCAACCGATCCCGAAGGATGCGATCAGCGCTGCTCTTCCTGGGCCTGGCCGTGTTGACGGCCGGGTTCACGATGGCGCCGTCGACCCATGTCCCGGCCGACGCCTCCACCGGCCCGGCGCCCGACTACCTGCGCACGTGGGTGTCGACCAACGGTGGCGGGCAGTCGGAGCAGAGCTACTCGCGGGCCGAGGCCCTCGACATCGCCCGGCGCTACGACCTGGTGGTCGCTCTGCAGCGCACCTTCGAGGATCACGTCACGGCGATGCGGGCCACCAACCCCGATCTGCACATGATCGCCTACGACAACATCATCATGAGCCGCAGCAGCAACCCGAACGAGTACCCCGACAGCTGGTACGCCCGCACCAGGACGGGCCGCAGGATCACGGCCACCGCCGATCGCATCGCCGGCACCGTGCTCCTCGACCCGGCCCACCCCGGTGTGCGCGCCAACGCCGTGCAGACCTGCACCGACAAGATGGCCACCGGCGACTACGACGGGTGCTACCTCGACTCCCTGGGGGTCGGTCACCTGCTGAACCTCGACGGCCGGCCCGTCAACCCCGCCACCGGTCGTGATTACACCGACCACGAGTGGATCACCCAGACGGCCGGCCTGGCCGCCCACGTGCGGGACCGGATCGACGGCATGGTCCTCGTCAACGGGCTGAGCAAGGGCTCGGTCGTCTTCGACCCCGACACCGAGGCCCGGCGCTTCTTCGACGCCTCCGACGGCGGCAACGCCGAGGGCTGGGTGCGCGGCGCCGAGCAGAGCGTCACGTCCTTCCGCCGTGAGGACGTGTGGCGCCAGGACGTCGACCTCCTCGTGGAGGCCGGTCGTCAGGGCAAGTCGGTGATCGCCATGACCAAGATCTGGACGCCGGCCACCAAGGCCCAGATCGACCAGTGGCGCCGTCTCGCCTACGCCAGCTTCTTCCTCGGCACCGACGGCAACCAGTACCTCTACTTCAACCCGGAGGGTCCGGGGAAGCCCCCCGCCCACCACCCCTTCGACGACATCGAGCTCGGTACGCCCACCGGTGCGTACTTCAAGGGTGACGGCCTCTACCAGCGCTGGTACACGCAGGGCGCGGCGTTCGTGAACGCCGGCACGGCCACGGCCACCGTCCAGCTGGGTGCGAGGTACCGCAACCTCGACGGCACCGTCGTGACGAAGGTGACCCTGGCCCCGAACCGGGCCGACATCCTCCGCTACGTCGGCCCCCTCGAGGGCGGCTCCGGTGGCGGCACCGGCGGCCAGACCCCTCCCGGCCCGAACCCTCCCGCCACCGCGACCTGCTGGAGCGAGACGGCCACGATCATCGGCACCTCCGGTGACGACGTCCTCGTCGGCACGGCCGGTCGCGACGTGATCGTCGGCCTCGGTGGTGACGACGTGATCAAGGGCCTCGACGGTGACGACCTCATCTGCGCCGACGGCGGCGCCGACGTGGTCGAGGGTGGGAACGGCAACGACACCATCGTCGGCGGCGACGGCGACGACAAGCTGCTGGGTGGAAGCGGCAACGACCTCCTCCGCGGCAACGGCGGCACCGATCTGCTCCGGGGCTCCGCCGGCGACGACACCCTCCAGGGCGGCGCCGGCTCCGGGGACGGCTGCTACGGCGGCGCCGGCGACGACAAGGCCGACGCCAGCTGCGAGGTGCGCAAGCCCTAGCCCGGACCGTGTGGTCGGGGCACGAGCGCCCTGACCGTGATCGACACGCGAGGCTGCAGCCGGCGGGCCGACCCGCCGGCTGCGGCGCGCCCCCGGACCGTCAGCCCCCGGTCACGCCGTCACCCCCCGGTCAGGCCGTCACCCCCCGGAGGACACCGCAGCCGTCGGTGGCGACCGCCACCGTCCCCCCGCCGGCGGCGAGGTGGAAGACGTGGATGGCGGCCTCCCGGTAGGTCGTGTCCGCCACCGACTCCCAGGTGGCACCCCGATCGGAGGAGCGCAGGAGGTCGGTGGGCTCGGTCGCGGTCGGCGCCCGGGCCACGTACACGTCGCCGGTGGTGGGATCGGAGGTCACCGACGTCAACGGACCCCCCGCCCCGGTCGCCGGCGAGGCCGAGATGGTCCCGCTGACGGTGGAGCCGTCGCCGTCGAGCGAGCCCGAGTCGGCGCCCTCGACGATCCAGAGGTCGGCCCCGTCGGCGGTCTCCCCGGCCAGATACAGACGGGCCGGGTCGTCGGGATCGCCGGCCAGGCCGCCGGCGTGTCGGGAGGTGACCGTCACGTCCCACACCAGCTCCCAGCTCCGCCCGGCGTCGGTGCTGCGGAACAGCCCGTCGAGGGGGGCGAACCAGAAGACCAGGTCGGAGCCCTCGGACGTGACGAAGTGGTTGACATGGTCGGGACTGGGCTCGGGCGCGCCGGGGGCGAAGGTCCACGGTCCCGACGACCGGCGGGCCACCCCCCGCCCCTCCAGGGCGGCCAGGGTCACCGCCGTCCCGGAGGCGTCACGCCACTCGGCCAGCCCGAGGGGACGGGGATCGACGCCCAGGTCGTCGGCCATGCCCGTCGGCGTCCAGGGTCCGTCGGCGCCGAAGCCGGCGGCACGGTGGATCTCGCCGTCGCGGTTCTCGCGCACGTGGGAGGTGCCGGCCAGCACCCCGTCGAGTCCGGTGGCCACCACCGTGCCCTCGGCCGAGCCGGTGGCGGCCATGGCCACCGACCAGAGCTGGGCCGGCTGCTGGTCGCCGGCACGCGCCCAGGCCATGGCGGCGTGGTCGCCCTCGCTCGCGGCGACCCGCTCCGGGCGGGCCGGATCCACGGCCACGGTCCGGTGGATGGTGGCGCCCAGGTGACGGACGTGGGGCTGCCAGCGCAACCCCTCGACGGGTCCGAGCGGGGACTCGGTGCGCCAGACGCCGCCCTTGCCCACCGTCACCAGCTCGGTGGCGTCGGGATGGAGCTCGATCTGGTAGCCGGTGTAGCCGGTGCCGCCGAGGAGCGACTGGAGCTTGATGCTGCGGCCGCGATCGGCGTCGACCATCGTGGCCCGCACCCAGACGTCGTCGGTGCCGTAGACGCGCAGGTCGACGGCGGCGGCCGGGGTGAGCCCCTCCCAGGTGCCGTCGCGGTGGCGCCAGACGCCGTGTCCGGACGTCATGCCCTCCACGGGGGCGGCGATGCGGCGGCCCAGCGAGTCGGGCGCGCCCGCCACCAGGAACACCGAGGTGACGCCGTCACGGTGCACGGCGGTGATGCCGTTGGGGACGCCCGCCACCACCTCGGCCGGCGTGTCGACGCGGTCCCACGCACGGCCCTCGACGTCGAAGCGCCAGAGGCCGGCCTCCCCGCCCCGGGCGTAGACGTAGACCGCCGTCCGGCCCCCCTCGTCGACGGCGATCACGTCGGCGAGGTCGCCGAACCCGCCGGCGGGGGCACCGCCGACCGCGTCGAGGCGGACCGGCGCGGCGTCACCCCCGTCCAGCACGTCGGGGAGGTGCACCAGGCGACCACCCAGACCACCGAGGGCATCGGTGGCGAGGAAGGCACCACCGCGGTCGACCGGATCGGCGGCGAGGCGGCCCGACGAGCCGATCTCGACGGCGTCGAGCACCCGCCACGACCGGCCCGCGTCGAGGGTGACGGCCACCCCATGGCGGCCCTCGGCCACGAGGACATTGCCCACGGCCCGCTCGCCCGAGGCGGCGAACTTCCGGCCGACGTCGCGGCTGGAGCCACCCGCCGACGCCCCGCTCATCCAGACCTCGTTGGTGGCGATGGTCCAGGCGGCGTCGTCGGGGCCACGGCGGGCGAGGCCGCCCCGGTCGGGTCGGCCCACGCCGACGAGGGTCGTGCCGTCGTCGAGGACGTGGACGGCGGACACCTTCCACATGGCGGGATCGATGACGCCACCGAGGACGCCGAGCCCGGCCGACCAGGACGTCCATCGGTCACCGACGGCCCGGTGGGGTCCGCTGACGTCCTGACCGACGGTCCAGTCGGCCCGGTGCGGATCCCACGCCAGGCTGTTGCTGCGGCCCATGCCGTCCTCGAGCGACTCCGAGAACGTCAGCGCCCCGGGCGTCGGCTCGGGCTCCGGCTCCGGTTCGGCTGCCCGCTCGACCTCGTCCGGCTGGGTGCGGGGGGGCCGGGTGGTGGTGGGACGTGTGGTCGTGGTGGGCACCGCCCCGTCGTCGTCGCCCCCCGAGCAGGCCACCACGACCGCCCCGGCGGCCCCGGCCGCGCCCACCCGCAGGAAGGTCCGGCGGTTGATGCCGGGGCGCGCCCGGGACGTGCCGGGGCGAGCGCGGGTCGGGTCGGACGCGTCCGGGCCGGTCATCGGGAACAGGCGTCGAGGCGACGCTCCATGTCCTCGCACCGCGAGCGCAGCTCGGGACGCAGGTCGACGGGGCGGGGCACGACGGCGCGCTGGTCGACGTGGGCCCAGAGAGCCGGGTCGTCGGGCTCGTCGAGGAAGGCGCAGACCCGTCGCATCGTCGTCTCCGGCTCGCTCACCAGCCGGTCGTAGCTGACGGCCAGGACGTCGTCGCGCCGATCGAGGCCGAGCTCGAAGAACAGGCGGTTGCGCACCAGCCAGAACAGCGCAGCGGCCTCGTGGGGGGTCAGGCCGTCACCGCTCAGGCGCCCGATCAGCGCCCGGCTGTCGTCGCTCAGCCCGCCCGCCTCCCAGCGGTCGTCGTCATCCCCGGCGATGGCGGCGAGCGCGTCCCGGTTGGCGGGCCCGAACTTGTCGACGGCGGACCGGACCCGCCCGTCGACGCCCCGGTGCACCCACAGCGCCCGCCCGGGTCGGCCGGTGTGCACGTGGTCGAGGAGGTGTCCGACCCGGTGGGAGTCGCACAGCGGCTTGAACAGGACGTGGCGGTGCCGGCTGAATCCGATCAGCGCCCGGACGTCGTCGTCGGGCCGGAGGCGGTACCCGTCGAACGCCTTGCCACTGTTCTCGTTGTAGACGGCGAAGGGTCCGCCCATCTCGAAGCCACGGACGACCATGTTCGTTCCCGAGCGCTGGAGACCCACGACCCACAGCGGCCGGGCGTCGCCCTGGGGGACTCCATGGCGGCGGAGCCAGGTGGAGCGGTTGCGCCAGGCCCGCACCCGGGTGCGGGGATCGAGGTTGTCCTCCTCCAGCAGGACACCGACGCCACGCTCACGGACCCACCGGACGTGCCGGCGGGACTTCTCGATGACCCCGTCGAGGCGGGCTCTGGTGACCGGCATCGTCTCAGGATCGCACGCCGTACCGGGGATCGGTCGGCGGGGCGCCACCCGGAGCGATCCACGGCAGCCGACGCCCGATCAGCTCGAACAGGTCCTCGTTCGGCTCCGCGAACCGGGTGGCGAGGTCGTCGCGGACGCCCTCGGGAAGCCGGTCGTACCGGTTGGCCTTGTGGGGGGTGGCGTCGGTCAGGTGGTGGGGGGCCAGGTCGCAGAAGGCGAACACCTCGTCCATGGTCCCGGCCGGGAAGGCGAACAGCTCCTCGCTCGTGATCACGAGCACCCGGTCGGGATCGTGCCAGCGGTAGATGTTGCGGAGGTGGTCGGCGTAATGGCTGCGGGCCAGGTAGGAGAAGTGGCGGTGGGCCCGGCTGAGGTAGGCCGGGTTGCGGCGGATGCGGTCCTCCTCGTCACGGAGACGGTCGGGCTCCGCGTCGATGGCGGCGTGGAAGTCGAGATCCTCGAAGCCGCGGCTGCGCTCGTACTGGTAGTGGGACCACGTTCGGGCCACCGGGTCGCGCAGCACGTAGACGAGGCGGGCCCCGGGCAGCTCCCGGTGGATCCGCTCGGCGGCCAGCGGGTGGAACGAGTAGTAGGGCGACGACTCGATCGTGATCGGGGTGCGCCCCGTCTGCTGCCGGTGCCGCTCGGCCACCGACCGGCGCGGGAAGTGGCCGAGGTACCAGCTCCGGCCCCGGTGGTGGTTGACGTCGAAGTAGCGGGTGCCCTTGGTCACCATCGGGTCGAGCACGTCGGGGTGCTGCACCAGGTACTCGTGCAGCGAGGTGGAACCGCACCGCTTTCCCCCGACGACCAGCACCGAGGGGGCGAGGCGGGGCCCGGGGATGGCGGCATCGAGGGCCCGGCGGGCGGCCCGCGACGCCGTGGCCATGGCGGAGGCCCGGAGCCGGCGGCGGGAGGTCGGTGCGTGATGCACCCTTCCAGCACTACCAGCCGAGGGTCGCCGACGCCGCGGAGTCAGTGTTGACGTCATGTGACAACCTTGCCACGAAGCGTGAGTTCACACCCACAAGCGTCCCCCAACGCACGGACAGGGCTGTCCCGTCACGCAGTGTGCCCATCGGTACCCTCCGAAGTGTGAGCCAACCCTCCCCGATCTCGGTGCCGCCCGACCCGGTGCGGCCAGACCCGGTGCCGCCCGACCCGGTGACCGTCGTGTACCTGGCCGGTGCCGGACGGAGCGGATCCTCCATGCTGGCCAACGTCGTCGGCGAGGCGGCCGGGACGGTGTCGCTCGGCGAGGTCCGGTACCTCTGGCAGCGGGGCCTGCTGGAGGGCCGGTTGTGCGGCTGCGGCCGGCCCGTGGCCGACTGCCCCACCTGGTGTGACCACCGGCGGCGCGCCCACGGCGCCGACGAGCCCGATCCGGCGGCGGTGGCGGGCCGGCTGGCGGCGCTGGCCCGCATCCGTCGGCTGCCGGTGGTGCTCCTCTCTCGATGGTGGCCGGACCGGTTGCGGCGGCGGGCCGGGGACGTCCTCGACACGCTGGCCGGGCTCTACGGGGCGGCGGGGCGCGACGGCGTCGTGGTCGACAGCTCGAAGCTCCCCACCTACGCCGCCCTCCTCGACGTGACCCCCGGTATCGACCTGAGGATCCTGCACCTCGTGCGGGACCCCCGGGCCGTGGCCTTCAGCTGGATGCGGCTGAGGCGCCAGCCCGACAAGGGGGCCACCGGCTTCATGGAGCAGCGCGGCGCCCTCAAGTCGGCCGCCCTGTGGCTGCTGTGGAACCTCGTGACCGAGCTCCTGTGGGCCGGCCGGACGGGTCGCTACACCCGGGTCCGCTACGAGGCGTTCGCCGCCGACCCCGGCCCCGTGCTGGAGGCCGCCGGCGCCGAGCTGGGGCTGCGCCTCGTGCCGGAGCGCCTCACCGGGTCCACCGTCGAGATCGGCACCCATCACACCGTGGCCGGCAACCCGTCCCGCATGCGCACCGGCCCGGTGGCCATCCGCCTCGACGACGAGTGGCGCCACCGACTCGACCGCCGGGCCCGCCTTGTCACGACCGCCGTGACCGCCCCCCTCCTCCGCCGCTACGGCTACCGCGTGCGGACCGGGCCCTCCCCGGCGACCTGACACAAGCACGCGCTGCTATGGCAACGCGTGCTGGTGTCAGTTCGGTCCGGGCTCAAGCGCGAGCGGCTGCGGGCCGACGGGGAGTGGACGGGTGACCACGGCGCGACCGGCCGCTGCGGAACGCCCGGTGTACCGTCCCTCCAGCACCCCTGACCGGATCGGGTGAAGGATCGTCGTGGAGATCACAGAGTTCCTGCTGCGCATCCGCTGGCGCCTCGCCGTGGTCGCGGTGGCCACCGTCGTCGCCGGCGTCGCCGTGTTCGCCTACCTCGCGGCCCGCCCCGACGAGTACCGCACCACCGCCACCGTGGTGGCGCCGGCGGAGATCAACACCATCAACGAGGTGTCGCAGTGGGTGCTCGACTTCCTCAACGCCGTCGACGCGGGGGCGGTCCGGGGCGACGTCGCCGAGGAGCTGGACGTGCCCCGATCGCTGCTGCGCCGGCGGGTGTCCGCCGAGCGGGTCGGCCAGTCCGGCATCGTGACCCTGACCTACACCGCCGACCGGGCCGGCGACGAGCGGGCCACCGAGACGCTCTCGCTGTTCGTCGACGTGGCGCTCGAGTTCATGTCGCAGTCCGGCCTCGACCGGGCCCGGTCCCGCTTCGAGGAGGCCTCCGACCGGCTCATCGCCGCCGAGGCCGACGAGGCCTCCGCCTCCGCCGCCGTCGACGACTTCCTCGAGTCGCAGAGCTTCATCCGGCCCGATGCCGAGCTCGAGGTGGTCCGCGCCGAGCTGAGCCGGTTGACCCTGCGCCAGGCCGAGCTGCGGGCATCTGGTCTGAACGAGGTCGCCGATCGGCTGGGCGACTCGGTGGCCGAGCTCGAGCAGCGGGTCAGCGACCTCGGCCGGGCCCAGGCCCGGATCGTCGACCTGGAGAGCGACCTGGAGGCGGCCCGGGCCGCCCGGGTCGAGGCGGAGGACGCCCGTGACGATGCGGTGACCGCCCTCGACCGGCTCACCCGCACGGCCCGCATCACGTTCGCCGGCGTCGACGTCCCCGTCGACCGCTCGGCCGAGACGGCGGCCGGTACCGCGGCGGCGGCGGCGGCGGCGTTCGCCGTCGGCCTCATCGGCGTGGTCTGGCTGGAGGCGCTGCGCCGCCCCGGCTCGGGGGCCGGCTCGGGCGGCGGAACGGGAGCGCCCGCCACCGCCTGACGCGCCGGCTCGTCCGCCCTCCGGCGGCTCGGGTCGCGTGCTCGCGGGAGGGTGGCCGGTGCTCAGAGCCCCCGTCCTCTTCGACACGCTGTTCGGTCCCACCGCCATCGACAGCTCGGCGACGGCCGTGGTGGCGCCCGAGATCGGCGACCGGTTCGATCTGGACACCGGCGCTCTCGCCGCCGTCTTCGTCGCCTTCGGCCTGGCGTTCGCCGCCATCACCGCCGTCTAGGGGCGGCTGGGCGCGTGTACGTCAGCCTCCTCCTGTCCGTTCCGGTCCGGTTGGCGGCCGACCGCGGCTGGTCCGCCATCGGCATCGGCGTGGCGCTGCTCCCGGCTGCGGCGGCCGGACCGCTGGCGTCCGCCGCCGGGAAGCGCCTGGCGAGCGCGGGCCCGCCGCAACGCTGGCCGGCGTCGGGGTGGCCGCCGCCGGCGCCGGGGCCGTCACCGCCGCTCTGGTCGTGTCGCCGGCCGTGCGGATCGCGGGGTTCGCCTCGGCCCTGGCCGGCTTCGGGCTCGCACAGCGGGCGCTCGTCGACCGGGTGTCGCGCAGCTCACCCCCGGAGCAGCGGGGGATCGCCGTCGGGCTCTTCAACCTCGGGTTCTTCCCGGGAGGAGCGGTGGGCTCGGCCCTGGTGGGCAGCCTCGGCCTGCGGGACGGATCGATGGCCGTGGCCCTCTTGGCCGTCGCCAGCGGTTCGCTGCTGGCCCGCCCCCACGACACCCCCGACGAGCGCTGCATCCGCTCGATCGGCACCCTGGCCGGTGCCGTGCACTGCCTCACCGCCGGGTCACGGCCGCCCCGGACGACGGGCGCACGGTGACGCCGCGGCCGCTCAGGTGTAGCCCCAGGCAGCCAGCTCGTCGCCCATGACCCCGTCGAGCACGGCCACCGCATCGGGGCCGAGGTCGGTGCGGAACCGCTCCCGGGCCTCGGGCCGCATGGGCCAGCGGGTCCGCCACTCGTCGAAGGCCGGGCTGGGGTCGAGACCGAGGAGCCCGAGCGTGTCGGCGAAGGCGCCGTCCGGATCGACGACCAGCCGGTCGTAGGGCAGGTCGCGCCAGCGGTCCGGACCGATCGCCTCCCGCACCTCCCGGTACCGCCGCATCAGGAGGACCCACGCCAGCCCGGCCAGGGCCACGCAGGACCGGTCGGCGCGCTCCCACCGCTCGGCCAGGTCGTCGGGGAGGGGTCCGAAGTGCCAACCGGCCGGGCCGAGGTGCCCTCGCCACCACGGCATCTGCAGCCACGAGTTGGCCACGGCCCGCCCGTCGCGGTGCACGTGGACGAAGCGGGCGTCGGGCACGGCGGCGGCCAGCAGCTCGGCCCGGGGCCAGCCCGTGAACTTGTGGCTGAGGTGGGGGAGGCCCTGGTTCTCGCGCCGACGCTCGAAGAAGCCGACCAGCCGGTCGGCCAGCCACGGGGTCAGGTCGTGGGCCCGCAGGTCGTGGGCGGGATCGACGAGGAGGGGGGAGACCTCCCGGGCCAGCGCCTCGTATGCCTCCGAGGGCGCGAAGCGGAGCCGTGACTTGCGGGTCGTACGGGGGCTGGCCCGTCCGTAGAGCCGGCTGTTCCAGCGGGACGTGGCGGCCAGGACGGCGGCGTTGTCCTCCAGGTTCGAGACGAAGGCGATGTCGGGGTGGCCCACCAGGATCTCGTGGAACACCGACGATCCGCAGCGGCCCGTGCCGAGGACGAAGGACAGCGACGGTGCTCGGTGCATGGGGGCCTCCGAGTTCGGGGAGAGGTCGGCGGCGATCCGGTTCGATCGCCGGGTCACCGGGAAGACCTGCCGACGGTACCGCCGTTCACCCCGGTCTGTGTCCGTGTTGGCGCAGAAAGGGGTGGTCGGGACGCAGGGTGGGTAGTAGGATTCGTCGAGAGGTTAGTGATCGGTGGAGCGGGTCGTCGTCGACGGCCATGCTGGTGGGAGCGGAAGAGGATGGACATGGTCGACGTCGGGTGGGTTCGCAAGCGTCTCGTGGGTGTCGTGGCCGCAGGTGCGGTGGCGGCGGCGGTGCTGCCGTCGGGCGTGGGGGCGGCCGGCTCGGCCAGCGCCTTCGCCGAGACGTCACTCGACCTGTGGTCGGCCAACGGGCCCGTGTACGCCGTGGCCGGCACGGCCGACCGGTGGTATCTCGCCGGGGAGTTCGACCAGGTCGGCCCGACCACGGGCCCCGGCGTCGAGGTCGACGACACATCCGGCGCCCCCGTCGAGCTGACCGACATCGACACCGCCGTCTACGTGGCCGTGCCCGACGGCACCGGCGGCTGGTACATCGGCGGTGACTTCACCCAGGTCGACGGCAAGTTCCGCAAGGGGGCCGCCCAGATCGATGGTTCGGGCAAGGTCACCGAGTGGTCGCCCCGCACCGACGGGCCCGTCTACGACATCCACCACGACGCGGCCCGGGGCCGGGTCGTCCTCGGCGGCGAGTTCACGTCGCTGCGCAACATCCCCCAGCCGTACCTGGCCGTGGTCGACGACGTCGACGGCGAGCTGACCGGGTGGAACCCGACCCCCGACCGCCTGGTGAACAGCCTCGATGCCACCGCCGACGGGTCCACCCTCTACGTGGCCGGTCGTTTCCGTGACATCGACGGCGTCGGCCGCAAGCGGGTGGCGGCCCTCGACCTCGCCAACGACGCCCTCCTGTCCTTCGATGGCGGCGCCAACGCCGCCGTCAGCGAGGTCGAGCTCGACCCGTCGGAGACCTCCGTCGTCTTCGCCGGCAACTTCACCAAGGTCGACGGCACCTCCCGTCCCCACCTGGCCCGCAAGTCGACGGCGGGCGCGCTCGACAGCGGCTTCCGGCCCGAGCCCGACGGAGCGGTGCACGATCTCGCCCACTCCGCCAACGGCTCGTCGGTGTTCGTGGCCGGCGAGTTCACCACCGTCGGCGGCGCGGCCCGGGCGGGCGTGGCCAAGGTGGCCACCGGCGACGGCTCGGCCCGCTCGTGGGACGCCGATCCCGGCGGCCCGGTCAACGATCTGGCGATGACGCCCGGTGGCGACGCCGTCTACCTGGCCGGTGACTTCGTGGAGCTGGGCGGGGTCGAGCGGCGCCGGTTCGGACGGGTCGACGACACCAGCGGCGCCGCCGACGGCTGGAACCCGAGCGCCGGCGACCGGGGCCTCACCGTCGCCGTGGCCGGCTCTTCGGTCTACCTCGGCGGGGAGTTCGCCGTGCTGGGCGGCGTGTCCCGGAGCAACCTGGCCGCCCTCCACGCCGCCACCGGCGCCGTCGACGCCTCGTTCACCACCGGCACCGACGGTGTCGTGCGCGAGCTGCTCCTCTCCGAGGACGGGTCCCGCCTGTTCGTGGGCGGCGACTTCGAGACCCTGGGCGTCGAGCCCCGCCGCAACCTGGGCGCGGTCGACGCCGCCACCGGCGCCGTCGACGCCGTGTTCACGCCCGACCCCAACCGTGACGTGTGGGGCCTCGACATCGACGGCAACGACCTCTACGCCGGTGGCGAGTTCAACCGGGTGCAGGGCAAGGGGACGGGGAAGGTGGCCCGCATCGACGCCACCACCGGCGTGCGCGACCGCGACTTCAAGCCCAAGCCCAACCGTCCCGTCTACGACGTCAAGCTGTCCGACGACGGGTCGTTGCTGTACGTGTCGGGCAAGTTCACCGAGCTGGGCGGGTTGACCCGCTTCAACGTCGGCGCCGTCGAGACCGCCACCGCGGCGGTGACCCCGTTCGCCCCCGACGACCTGACCAGCCGCCAGGCCCCCGCCCTCGAGATCGACGTGAGCGACGACGGCACCATCGTGTACGCCGCCGCCTCGGGCAAGTCGGGCCAGGGTGGCAACCGGGTCTGGGCGTGGGACGCATCCACGTCGGACCCGCTGTGGGACGTCGAGGGCGACGGCGACGCCCAGGCGGTGCAGTACCACGACGGCATGCTCTACGCCGGCCACCACTGGCGCTTCATCGACGACACCATCGAGCGCCGCCGCCTGTCGGCCCACGGGGCCGCCACCGGTTCCCTCGACCCGTGGAACCCGGCCGCCGACAGCCCCCTCGGGGTGTGGGACGTCGAGGTGGTACCGGCCGGTCTGCTCGTGGGCGGCGAGTTCCACAACGTCGGCGACGCCCCCCAGCGGGGTATCGCACTGCTGCCGTTCGGCTGACCCGACGGGGCCCGACGGGGGCGGCTCAGGTGTAGCCGAGCTCCCGGCGGGTCCCGGTCTGGCGCAGGCGGATGAGGGCTCTCGACAGCGGGTCCTGGCGGCGGCCGGCGCCGACGCGGTTGCGGTAGACGGCACCGCCGGTGTCACGTGACCGCCGGGAGGCGCTGAACTGGCGGTAGCCCTCGGGGACGTCGTGGTGGTGGTCGGTGTGGTGCAGCACGGCGTCGTCCCAGGGCTCGCCCACGAAGTCGAGGACCCGGCGCATGGCCACCTCGGTGTCGGCCACGATGTCCTCGTAGCGCAGCTCCAGGTACCGGTCGGGGCCGGCCGTGCGTCCCCAGGCCCGGGCCGTGCGGATGTAGCGCGGCCACTTCTCGACGGCCTTGACGCTCGACCACCAGCCGAAGCGGTCCCGGTGCGACAGGACGACGTCGGGACCGTCGCGGATGACGTGGATCACCAGCGCGTCGGGGAAGACCTCGTCGATGAAGTCGAGGTGCTTGGCGTACAGCGGGGTCTTGTCGGCCCAGCGGGTCTTGCCCCGCCGCTCGGCGTACTCCTGCTGGAAGCCGCCGAACAGCTCGGCGAAGCGGCGGTGCCAGTCGTCCCGGGAGAACCCGTAGAGCTGCATCCGCTTCCAGTCGGTCCCGGTCACCGGGGCGAGACCCTGGAGGAACCGGGTCTCGGGTCCACAGCTGATGGCCGGGTGCGAGTCGAGGATCAGCCGCAGCAGCGTCGTCCCCGACCGCTGGCAGCCGACCACGAAGATGGGCGCTCCGGCCCCCGCCGGCGTCGACTCCGTCACCTACGAACCTCCTCGTCCGACCGTGGTGAGCACGGCCTCGTCGGCGTCGAGCACCGACTCCAACTCGATCAGTCGGGCCGGATCGCTGGCCGCCACGTGGTCCACCAGCTCCCCCCGGGTGCGCGCCGACGCCAGCCCGTAGCCGCCGCCGACGAACCGGTAGTAGTCCGCCCGGTCGCCGGTGAGGAGGTCGAGCAGCGCCGCCGTGTTGTCGCGGGGCTCGCGGGGCTTGAGATCGACGAGGTACTGATCGGGGCCGAGGTGGGTGGCCCCGCTCATGCGGAGGAGGGCGAGGCGGTGGCAGCCGTCGACGGGGTAGTAGCGGGCCCCCATGCGCTTGCCCGTGTGCAACAGGACGGGTGGGCAGCGGTGCACGGTGATCGGGAACCGGGCGTCGAAACCGTGGGCCGTGTAGCTCCTCACCAGCTCGACGCTGCGATGCACCCGCCGGCGCAGCGCCTGATCGACGTCGGCGTCGGGGCCCCTCCTGCCCCCGATGCGGTAGATGGCGATGCGCTCGAACCAGGCGCCGTAGGGCCGCTGACGGGCCCCCTCGACGTAGTGGTCGAGGGAGTGGTCACCGGCGTCCAGCTCACCGGCCAGCCAGGCGAGCAGGTCGCCCCGGATGGCGATGTCGTAGCGCAGCGGGCTCACCAGCCGGTCGATCGACAGCGGCTCGTGGCCCCGCTCGAACTGGCCGGTGAGGTGGGTGCGCCAGAAGCGGAGCCGGCTGCGGGTCGGGAACCAGCGGGGCGGAGCGGGCAACGCCATCACAGCACCGCCTGCGACGGTCGGCGACGGCGGCGGAGCATGTCCCCGATCACGAGCCGGTCCTCCTCGGACAATCCGAACGCCGCCACGATGGCGACGAAGGTCACACCCGCCGCGACGGCGCCCACGATCACGTCGGCGAGCCACGGCAGGGTCAGGCGGGCCACCACCGCCACGGCCAGGGCGGCGAGGCCGGCCACGGCGGCGGGCACGAGCTGGGTCGACCACGGGTAGATGTCGAGCACGAGCCGCTTGACCTGGATGACCCGGGCCGTGTTGACGAGCACCAGCGACAGGGTCCACGCCAACGCCGCCCCCTCGATGCCCATCGACGGGATCAGGGCCAGGTTCAGCGCGACGTTGAGGCCGAGTACGACGGCGTTGTCGACCATGCTGACGACGTTGCGTCCCGTCATGTTCAGGACCATGGCGCACGGCCCGGTGGAGATGTCGGTCAGGAGCCCCACTACCAGGATGAGGATCACGGCCCGGCCGCTCACGAAGTCCGGTCCGAAGATGCGCAGCAGCTCGCGGGGCTGCGCCACGAGCAGGACGAACACCGGTAGCGCCAGGCGCACCATCCAGCTCGTGGCGGCCACGTAGAGCCGGCGCAGCTGGTCGATCTCGCCCCGCCGCCAGAGGTTGGCGGCCCGGGGGGCGAGCGAGCTGTTGAGCGGGTTCATGGGCAGGGTGGCGAGGATCACGAGCCGGGTGGCGATCTGGTACACGCCGACCTGGGCCGAGTCGACGATGACCCCCAGCACGACGATGTCGGACCACACCAGACCCTGGGCCGCCATCGACGACAACCAGCTCACCCCGGCGAACCGGCTGATCTCGCCGACCGGGTAGCGGGGCCGGACGGTCGGGCCGGCCATCAGCCGCCGCAGCCACAGCCCGGCCAGCGCAGCCGAGGCCACCGCCGTCACGAGCACCGCCCACATGGCGCCGGCGAGGTCGAGGCCGAGGGCGATGAGCACGATGCCGATCACGAGGCGTGACACCGGCTCGAAGATGTTGCCGATCAGCGCGAAGGGCTTCATGGTGCGGAAGCCCTGGGTGGCGGAGATGGCGGCCACGGTGAACACCGAGAACGGCAGGGTCACCCCGGCGAAGCGCAGCGGAGAGGTGAGGGCAGGGTCGTCGAAGACGTCGACGGCGAGGGTGGGGGCGGCGAGCACCAGCGCCGCGCCGAGCGCGGTGCCGACGAGGGAGCTGACGGTCAGCCCGAAGCGGACCGTGCCCACGAGCGCCGGCCGGTCGTCGTCGGCGGCGAAGATGGCCACGTAGCGGGTCAGCGCCGACCGGAAGCCACCCAGGGCCAGGAGCTGCAGGATGGCCAGCAGTGCGTAGGCCTGGGAGTAGCGACCGAGATCGGCCTTGCCCAGCCACACGGCCAGCACGAGCGAGATGCCGAACAGGCCGGCCTGGTTGAGCAGCGCGCTGACGACGTTCAGCCCCCCGCCGCGGGCGAGGCCGACCACCTCCCGGTCACCGCCGTCCGCCTCCGTCGGGCGGGGCCCGTCACCGTGGTGCTCGGTGCTCACCACGGCGCGAACGGGGCCGGCACGAGACCGGCGAGCTGGCGGGCGTCCTCGGCGAACTCGGCCCGCAACCGCTCCCGGAGGGGGGCGGGCACGGCCGAGGGCTGGTCGCTCTGGCGGCGGGTGTAGCGGTGGAACTCGTCCGGCCGGAACGCGTCGAGCCCCACGAAGTCGAGGACCCGCCGGTACTCGTCCTCGGTGCGCTCGTAGAAGTCCTCGCTGCGCAGCACCAGCACGTCGTCGAAGCGGTCCATCCACCGGGCGAGCTGGGGGGCGTAGCGGCCCCGGGCCACGTAGGAGAACACCCGGTGCTCGAGCACGTCGGCCTGCTCGTCGGCGGCGAGCTGCGCCTCGGCGCGGGCCATGCGCTCCGGCTCGGCGGCCACGGCGTCGGCGAACGGGAGGGACTCGTGGCCGAGCCTCACGCTGTGGAGGTAGTGGGAGTACGCCCGCTCGACGGGGTCGCGCAGCAGCGCCACGATCTTGGCACCGGGCAGCACGATCTGGGCCCGCAGGGCGGCCCGGGGGTGGAACAGGTAGTAGGGGGTCGCGTCGATCGTGACGGGGCTCGCGCCCCGCAGCGGCGGCGTGGGGAAGTGGGCGCCGTACCAGCCGAGGCCCCGGTCCCAGTAGCGGGAGAAGAAGTGGACCTCTTTACGGAGGGGCCCACGAACCTGGGGATGGGCGGCCAGGTAGTTGAAGAGCGAGGTCGTCCCGCAGCGCTGCCCGCCGACGATCAGGACCTCGGGTAGGAGCCGCCGACGGCCGAGGGCCCGGCGGCAGGTGAGCTGGGCGGTGCGCCCGATGGACCGGACCTCGTCGCGATCGACGCCGCCGAGCAGGTCAGGCATGGACGTCGTCGGGCTCCCGCACGGGGCCCTTCGCCCTGCGTGCGGGCCGCTCCACCGCCGCGGGCCCGGCGGGGGAGGTCCCAGGGTCCTCCGGGGTGGGCTGGTCCCGCTCGGCGACGGCGGCGGTGGCGCCCGGGTCGGCCTCGGCCGTGTCCGCCGTGGCCTCGTCGCGCCGGTCGCGGCGGGTCCGGCGCCAGCGCTCGAAGGCGACCACGAGGAGGGAGCTGACGATGAGCGCGGCGAGCCCGATGGCGATGGTCCGTTGCACGACCGCCGCCGTGTCGTCGACGGGTGTGGCCAGCGAGCTGATCACGAGCGGTGTGTCGGGCACGGCGTCGGTCTGGAGCCGACGGGCGGCCTGGAGGCGGTTCTCCGCCTCCCTGAGGTCGACGGCGGCCTCGTCGGCGGCCGTCGTGAGCTCCTCGAAGCGCTGGGCGTCGCGCTGGAGCTCCGCCACCAGCTCCCGGCGCGCCGCGATGGCGGGGTCGAGGCTGGCGGCGGCGTCGGGCCGACCTTCGGCCAGGTGGCGGATCTGATCCGTCTCCAGGTTCGACAGCTCGTTGCGGACGATGTTCAGCCGATCGGCCGGCCGCTCCAGGCCCCGCTCCTCCAGGAAGTCGGCGCGGGCCGCCTGGGCGACGTCGGCGGCTTCCTGGGCGGCGTCGGCGTCGGCCTGGGCCGTCGACGTCTCGGCGTCGGCCGTGGCCAGTGCCGACTGGAACATGAAGTCGAGGGTGAAGTCCCGCACGTTCTCCAGCACGTCGATGGCGAGCGGGTCGTCGGCGTCGGTCGACGTGTAGGTGAGCCGCACCAGCGCCGAGGACCCGACCCGGCTGGCCTCGACCCGCTCGTCGACCTGGGTGGCGGTGAGGCCGACGGCTCCGGCCACGGCCTGCACGACGGCGTCGGTCTCGGCCGCACCCGTGAAGTCGACGATGTACTGCGAGATCTGACTCGGCGTCACCGCCTCCTGGGGCACACCCACGGTGGCCGAGGTGCGGTACTCGTCGTCGCCGGACAGACCCAGGAACAGGGCGAGGTCGGCCGCCACCAGCGTGACGACGACCACCACCCACCAGCGGCGGCGCAGGGCCCGGAAGATCTCGTTTCGGTCCATGGGTCAGCTCCGTTCGAGGTCCGGTCCGGGGCGGGTGCGGATCGGCACGCGGGTGTCGTCGTCGGCGGGGGCGACGACGGTGCCGTGGTCGTCCATCGGCCGCTCCCTGAGCGCGATGAAGTTCGCCACCGCCGCCAGGGCGAACAGGTACCACAAGAAGACGACCTGGCTCATGACGTTGGCCACGGCCGAGACCATCACGAACGCCCAGAACACGGCCCGGATGCCGGCGGCGGCGTGTCGCTCGAAACCGGGCCGGGCCCGGTCGAGCGCCCGCTTCGTCGTGCGGGCCATCGTGACCATGAAGGCGAGGTAGGCGAGGAGACCCAGCAGGCCGGTCTCGACGTAGGCGCGGACGAAGTCGTTGTGGGGCAGCTTGCCCTCGTCGGTCTGGGTGCCGGTGGCGGCGAGGCCGATGCCGGTCACCGGGTTGTCGTTGGCGAGCGGCAGCACCTCCTGCCAGTAGCTCACCCGCCACAGCAGCGAGTTGGCCTCCTCGGTGTTGCTCTCCACGTCGACCTCGGTGGTGCCGAGGTCGCTGAAGCGGCCGACCACCGAGGGCGCCAGCGGCACGAGGAGCAGCGCCCCGACGGCCAGTGCGCCCAGCACCCTGCGGTCGACGAGCCGGCCGACGACCACCACGCCGATGAGGGTGGCGATCCAGGCGCTGCGGGTGTAGGTCAGGAGGAGGCAGTAGCCACCCACCAGCAGGAGGGCGTAGTGGGCGACGCTCCACGTGCCGCGCGGGTGACGGCGGATGGCGAGCGCCATGACGAGGACGATCATCAGGTAGCGGCCGAACCCGTTGGACTGCCCGAACGTCGAGGTGAGGCGGGCGAACTCGCCCTTGCTCTCGAACACGTCGACGAGGCCGGCCGCTCCGGCCAGTCCGACGAGGGCGGGGAGCACGGCCGACAGCACCACGGCGTAGACGACCCGGCGCATCTGCGCCGTGGTCTCGATCAGCCGGTCGAGGACGAAGAACATCATGACGGCCGAGAAGATGCGGGACAGGTCGATGATGCTCTGGCCGAGGGCGATGGACCCGATGGCGCTGAGGGTGGCCGTGGTGAGGTAGGCGCCGAGCACCCACTGGAGCGTGCTGGCGCGGTGCGGGCCCCGGTCGGCGCGCCGGGCGGCGAGCCAGACGAACGACGCCATGAGGAAGGCGAAGGACAACAGGCTGGCCGGGTTCAGGGCGGAGGTGCCGCCCGAGGAGATCTTGAGTGCGTCGAGGGTCGAGCGCACCACCAGCACGACCAGCACGAACACCTCGAAGTTCGTGATGGCGAGGACACCGAGGGCGACGGCGGCCACCGCCGCCAACGGGAGGACGAGCACGATCTTGTCGGCGCCGGTGGCGGTGGCGATCCCGAAGAAGATCCCGACCGCAGCGACGACCGCGAACCCGGCCGCCGTCCCGATGATCCGTCCGGCGCGGGACGGGGTGGGTGTGTCGGCCCGGCCAGGGACGTCCGGTCGGGGACGGGTCAGCACGGAGGTCATCGCTCATCCGGTCGGCCGGGCGCGGGCGGGTTGCAGTGGTGCCGGACCATCCGCTCCACGGTACTGCGACCGTCCCCGACCGCGGCCTCGCTCCGTGGGGTTGGTCCTGCGTTGCGAGGTCGCGGTGGCCCCGGACGGAGAACTGACACAAGCACGCGTTGCTCTGGCAGCGCGTGCTTGTGTCAGTTCGGGGGTCAGCTCACCGAGATGGCGCCCGTGGGGCAGGAGGCCTCGGCCTCGGTGACGATGTCGCGCTGGGACTCGTCGGGCTCCTCGACCAGCACCTTGACCTGGCCGTCGTCGCCGACCTCGAAGATGTCGGGGGCGACCGACTCGCACGAGCCGATCCCGATGCACTTGTCGTAGTCGATCTCGATCTTCACCGGTGGGACCTCTCCTGGTCGCTGGTGCGGACGGGCACGGCAGCTTCCCACGCCGACCCGGACGGGGCCGTCAGGCGGTCGCCGCGCCCCCGGGGATGACCCGCAGCTTGGGGCGTGCCGGCCGCCGCCGCCGCACCAGTGCGACGATGGCGCCCACGACGACCACTCCGATCGCCACCGCCGGGCGGGCATCGCGCATGCGACCGACCCTACGCCCTCGGCTCCGACGCGTCGTGACCGTGATCCTCCTCGGCCTGGTCCTGGCCGCCTGCACGGCCGCCGGCGACGGGGCCCCCACCGAACCTCCCGCCACGACGCTGCCCGACGGCGCCGCCGACGGAGGGGACCTCGCCGCACCCGGCCTCGGCAACGGTGGCTACCGGGTGGAGCACTACGACCTGGACCTGACGGTGGGCCCTGATCTCGTCGAGCTGTCCGCCACGGCGCGGGTGGACGTGCGCGTCGACGAGCGGATCGGCTCGCTCTCCCTGGATCTGCGCGGGCTCGACGTCACCGCCGTGCGGGTCGACGGTGAGCCCGTCGAGGCCGTCCGCCGGAGCGACGAGCTGCGGGTACCGGCGCCGGGGAGCTCCTTCCCCACCGGCCAGATCGTGGAGATCGCCGTCGATTACGGCGGGGGCGCGGTCCGGCGGGCCGGGGCGACCGGAGCGTCACCGGTGGGCTGGACCCGGCGGGGCTGGGGAGCGGTGGTCGTGCCCGGCCCCGGCGCCGCCTCGACGTGGTTCCCCGGCAACGACACTCCCGCCGACCCGGCCAGCGTGGCCCTCACGCTCACGGCACCGTCGACGGTGGCCGCCCTCGGCCCCGGCCGTCTGGTCGACCGGCGGGTCGACGGCGCGGCCACGACGTGGCGCTGGGTCACCGGGCGGGACGTCCCTCCCGACGAGGCCGGGGTCGTGCTGGTGGAGGACGCCGTCACCCGGACCGTCGACGGGGCCGGCGTCGACATCCGGGTGGTGGCGTCCCCCGCCCTGATCGACGCCGCCGTGGCCGAGGCGGAGGTGGTGCCGGCCGCCGTCGAGGTGTTCGCCGACGCCCTCGGGCCGTCCCCCGTCGCCGCCTTCGGCCTGGCCGTGGTGGACGAGGCCGTCGCCGCCCCCCTGACCGGGGCGGGATGGGTGGTGGTCGGCGCCGACGTCGCCGACGGTCAGGGGGGCGCCTCGGCGTTCGTGGCCCAGGCCGTGGCGGCCCAGTGGTTCGGTGTCGCCGTGCCGCCCGCCACCGTGGGGGACCGTTGGGCCGGGGTCGGTCGGGCCACCTGGATGACCTGGCACCTGCTGGAGGTGCTGGACGGGCGGCCCACCGCCGAGGTGGCCGACTTCGTGCGGGAGGGCCTCGACGCCGACGCCCCCGCCCCGGTGGATCCCCCTCCCGGCCGGATGGACGATCCGGCCGTGGCCGTGCGGGGGGCGCTCGCCGTGCAGGCCCTCCGCGAACGGCTCGATCCCGAGGCCTTCGCCCGGGTCCTGCGGGGCTGGGCCCGGGTCAGGGGGCAGGCCGTGACGACGGCGGACGTCGTGGCCCAGGCGGAGGCGTCGGGGGGCGAAGAGGCCGGCGCCGTGCTGGTCGACTGGCTGACCGGACCGCGGCCCGACGGCTGAGCCGTCAGCCGGCCCGGGGCATCCAGGCGGGGCGGGTGGCCTCGTGGGCGGTGATGGCGTCAGCGGAGCGCAGGGTGATGCCGATGTCGTCGAGTCCCTCCAGGAAGCGTTCCCGGGTGGCGTCGTCGAGGGGGAACGGAACCGACAGCCCGATCGACGGCACCTCCAGCAGGCGCCGCTCGACGTCGACCACCACCGCCGTCGACGGGTCGGCCTCGACCGCCTCCCAGATCCGCTCGACCACCTCGGCGTCGACCTCGACGGGCACCAGCCCGTTCTTGGTGGCGTTGTTGCGGAAGATGTCTCCGAAGCGGGGTGAGACGACGGCCCGGAAGCCGTAGTCGTCGAGCGCCCAGACGGCGTGCTCACGGGAGGAGCCGGTGCCGAAGTTGGGCCCCGCCACCAGCACCTCGGCCCCGGCGTACGCCTCCTCGTTCAGGACGAAGGCGGGATCGTCGCGCCACTCCGAGAACAGGCCCCGCCCGAACCCGGTCCGGCTGACCTGCTTCAGCCAGTCCGAAGGGATGATCTGGTCGGTGTCGACGTCGGACCGGCGCAACGGGGCGGCGGTGGAGGTGAGGGCGCGGACGGCTCGCACGGTGGCGGCTCCTACAGGTCGGCGGGGGTGGCGAGGTGGCCGGCGATGGCGGTGGCGGCGGCCACCGCAGGGGAGACGAGGTGGGTGCGCCCGCCCCGTCCCTGGCGTCCCTCGAAGTTCCGGTTCGACGTCGACGCGCACCGCTCGCCGGGGCTGAGCTTGTCGGGGTTCATGGCCAGGCACATCGAGCAGCCCGGCTCCCGCCAGTCGAAGCCGGCCTCGGTGAGCACCCGGTCGAGGCCCTCCTCCTCGGCCTGCACCTTGACGGCGTGGCTGCCCGGTACGACCAGCGTCCGGATGCCGTCGGCCACGTGCCGGCCCCGGGCCACGGCGGCGGCGGCCCGCAGATCCTCGATGCGGCTGTTGGTGCACGAGCCGATGAACACGGTGTCGACGGCCACGTCGGTCATGGCCGTGCCCGGGTCGAGTCCCATGTAGGCGAGCGCCCGCCGCGCCGCCTCCCGCTCGCCGGGGTCGGCGAGGTCGTCGGGGTCGGGCACGGCGGCCGACAGCGGCACGACCTGGCCCGGGTTCGTGCCCCACGTGACGTGGGGCACGATGGTGTCGCCGTCGATGACGACCTCCCGGTCGAAGGAGGCGCCATCGTCGGTCGTGAGGGTGGCCCAGTCGGCCACGGCGGCGTCCCACCCGGCCCCCGTGGCCACGTGGGGACGGCCCCGCAGGTACTCGACGGTCGTCTCGTCGGGGGCGATCAGGCCCGCCTTGGCGCCCGCCTCGATGGACATGTTGCACACCGTCATCCGCCCCTCCATGGACAGGGCGCGGATCACCTCCCCCCGGTACTCGATGACGTGGCCGATCCCGCCCCCCGTGCCCAGCTCGCCGATGACGGCGAGGATCACGTCCTTGGCCGTGACGCCGTCGGCGAGGGTGCCGTCGATGGTGACCGCCATCGACCTCGGCCGGCTCTGGGGCAGCGTCTGGGTGGCGAGCACGTGCTCGACCTCGCTGGTGCCGATGCCGAAGGCCAGCGCCCCGAAGGCTCCGTGGGTGGCGGTGTGGCTGTCGCCGCAGACGACGGTCATGCCCGGCTGGGTGAGGCCCTGCTCGGGTCCGATGATGTGGACGATGCCCTGGCCGGCCGAGCCCATGGGGTACAGCGTGATGCCGAACTCCTCGCAGTTGCGCCGCAGCGTCTCGATCTGGGTGCGGCTCACCGGGTCGGCGATGGGGCCGTGCACGTCGACGGTGGGGACGTTGTGGTCCTCGGTGGCGACGGTCAGGTCGGGCCGCCGGACGCTGCGTCCGGCCAGGCGCAGCCCGTCGAAGGCCTGGGGGGAGGTGACCTCGTGGACGAGGTGCAGGTCGACGTAGAGGAGGTCGGGGAGCCCGCCGCCGCTGCGCACGACGTGGCGGTCCCACACCTTCTCGGGCAGGGTCCGAGGGCGCTGGCCGGGGTCCATGGGCCGAGTGTAGGAGCGCCCCTCCTCAGACCAGGCGGCGGTGGTTGGCCCAGGCCGTGAGCTGGTGGCGGTTCGAGAGCTGGAGCTTGCGCAGCACCGCCGACACGTGCGTCTCGACCGTCTTGACCGACAGGTGCAGGCGGGCCGCCACCTGCTTGTAGGCGTAGCCCCGGGCGATGAGGCGCAGCACCTCCTGCTCCCGGGCGGTGAGCTGGTCGAGCTCGGGGTCGGCCGGGGCGGGCAGGTCACCGGAGAAGGCGTCGAGGACGAAGCCGGCCAGGCGGGGGGAGAACACGGCGTCGCCGTCGTGGACCCTGACCACGGCGTCGACCAGCTCGGCGGCGCCGATGGTCTTGGTGACGTAGCCCCGGGCGCCGGCCCGCACGACGGCGATGACGTCCTCGGCGGCGTCGGACACGGAGAGGGCGAGGAACCGGGGCGGCGCGGGGTCATGACGGACGGAGGAGATGACGGCGGCCCCGTCGCCGCCGGGGAGGTGCACGTCGAGCAGCACGACGTCGGGACGAGCCGAGCGGATCACGACGACGGCGTCCTCCACGCAGTCCGCCTCGCCGACCACCTCGACCGGACGGCGCCCGGGCGTGGCGGCCAGCTCGGCCCGCACGCCGGCCCGGAACAGGCCGTGGTCGTCGACGATGGCGACCCGAACCGTCACCGCCGCCCCCGGGGGACCGACAGCTCGACCTCGGTGCCGGTGCCGGGGTGGGAGACGATCGCAGCCGTCCCGCCCACCCGGCGCACCCGGTCGACGATGGAGTGGCTGATGCCGTGGCGGTCGTCGGGCACGCCGGCCGGATCGAAGCCCTTCCCGTCGTCCCGCACGCACCCGGCCACGCAGTGGCCCTGCACCTCGACGAACACGTCGACCCGGTCGACGGCGGCGTGACGGGCGGCGTTGACGACCGCCTCCCGCAGGGCGGCCACCAGCGTGCGGGCGGCGTCGTCGAGGGGCTGGTCGCCGACGACGATCGCCTCGACCCGCAGGTCGTGGGAGCGCTCGATCTCCGTCGTCATCTCGTCGACGGCGGCGCGCAGGGTCTCGGACCGGCCCGCCGGAGCGGGCCCGTGCAGCCACGTCCGCAGCTCCCGCTCCTGCTGGCGGGCCAGGCGGACCATGCGGTTCGGGTCGTCGCTGCGCTGGAGGAGGACGAGCGACTGCAGCACCGAGTCGTGGAGGTGGGCGGCCACGGCGGCCCGCTCGTCCTCACGGATGCGCAGGGCCCGCTCCTCGTCGAGGGTGAGCAGGAGGCGGCCCAGGGCGGGCACGGCGAACATGGCCAGTCCGCCCACGACGACGGCGATGGCGCTGGCCGAGGCGCCGACGTCGGCCAGGCCGCCGGTGCGGTTGGCCAGCGAGGCGACCCCGGCCGCGAGCAGGCCGACGCCGGCCGTCACCCGTGGCGCGGTCCCCATCCACCGGCGGCCGCTGCGGCCCGTCCGGGGCCCCCGTGCCCAGGCGACGGCCACCCCGACGGCCACGGCGGCGGCGGGGAGCATGACCCCGTCGCCGGGCCACAGCCCGACGGCCCGGGCCACGATCAGGACGGCGGCCGTCCCGGACGCCAGGGCCAGCTCGCGCCGGCCGTCCCGCTCGACGGGAGCGTCGGGCCGGGGCGTCAGCGGCTCGGGCTCGGCCGAGGCCAGGGCGGCGACACCGTAAAGCGCCGCCCCGATGCCCCCGGCCAGCGTCAGCAGGCCGATCGCGGCCCGCACCACCGTCGGCTCCACCCCCCACCGGGCCGCCCACCCGCCCGCCACCCCGGCCAGGACCCGATCCCGGCTGCGGGCCACCGCAGGGAGGGAACGCGGGCCGCTCATGGCGGCATCGTCGCATACCCCCACCCGTTCCCCCATCGGGGGACACCCTGGTTCGTCGGGGGACATCTCAGGGTGATCCCCGATGGTCACGGCGCAGGGCCACTCCTACGTTGCCGGACGTGGACACACCGACCATCGACGACGAGGCCCCCCCGGACCCTGACCCGGCCCCACCCCTCCCGCCGCCCGCCGAACCCGGCCGTATCATCGGCGGCGTCTGCGCCGTGCTGGCCGGCCGGCTCGGCGTCGACGCCCTGTGGGTCCGGATCGGCTTCGTCGTCCTCGCCCTCCTGAGCGGCGTCGGTCTGGTCGCCTACGCCGGTCTCTGGCTCACGCTGGTCGCCGCGCCCTCGACGGGGCGTCCGTCCCTTCGCTACCTGGGGGGGGCCATCCTCGCAGTCGGGCTCTTCGTGATCCTCGGCCTCAACAGCGACCTGCGGCCGATCACCGGCGCACCGGCCGTCGTCTTCCTGCTGATCGGGTTGACCCTCGCTCTCTGGCACGCTCGTCCGCCGGCGGTCGGCTCGACGGCGTCGGTTCCCCCTCCCGCCAGGGCGGCGCCGGCGCCCGACCGTCCCCGTCCCCGTCCCCGGCGCGAGCCGTCGGTGCTCGGGCGGGCCACCCTCGGGCTCGCCATCGCCGTGGCCGCCGCCGGGGCCCTGATCGACCAGGCCGACGGGGGCCGGCTCCATCCCGAGCAGTGGCTGGGTGCCGGCGCCGTGGTGTGCGGTCTGGGCCTGCTGGTCGGTGTGGTGAGGGGCCGGGCCCGCTGGCTGATCGTGCCCGCCGCGCTGTTCACCGGGGTGGGCTGGCTGGCCGGCACCGCTGCCCGGGTCGGCGTGGACAGCGTCGCGTGGGGCGACCGGTACGACTACCTCGGCGAGGGCTCCCTCGGCGGTGCGCTCGGCCAGGACACGTGGGTCGGCAACGTCGTGCTGAGCATCGACGGCGCGCCGGACGATCCGGTCACCTACGACGCCCGGGTTGCCGTCGGCAACGTGCGGGTCTTCGCCGCGGACGACGTGGCCGTCGAGGTGCGGGCGACGGTCGACCACGGCCGGGTCCCTGGCCCCGGCCCGTCGGATGACGGGGTCCTACGGCTCGGTCCGGACGGCCCCCCCGACGTGATCGTGCGGGCCCGGGTGGGGCGGGGCTCGGTCGAGGCGTTCACGTCGCCGGCCGTCGAGGCCGAGCGGGTCCGGTTCGACGGGCCCGTCGAGGACCCCGTCCTCGACGGCGCCGGCCCGCTCGTGTCCGGCGACGATCAGGTGGGGGTGACCGCCGACGGCTGGGTGGTCCTGGCCGGCGGGGCGGCCCTCATCGACCCGGAGGGCGGGATCGCCGTGGGTGAGTCGTTCGACGCCGGCGATGGTGCCGTCAACGTGCTCACCCCGGCCGGCGAGTACCGGCTGCTGCCCCGCAGCCTGCTCATCACGCCGAGCGGCGAGGTGCTCGATCTCGCCGCGCTGCGGGACTCGGCTGCGCCACCCGGACCCGACGCCCCCGCCGTCACCGTCGCCCCGACGACCGAGGGAGGGTTCGGATGAACCGCCACCCGCTCGATGTCATCTCCGCCGCTCTGGGACTCCTCGCCGTCACGGCGGGCGTGCTCGTCATGGCCGGCGCCGTCGACCGCCTCGACACCGACCCCGGCTGGTGGCTGGCCGCCGCCGCTCTCCTGGCCGGCCTCGTCCTCGTCCCGTGGTCACCATCGGCTCGGGGGGGAGGTCAGAGGACCTCGACGGCACATCGGACGCCGGGGGAGCGGGCCAGTCGGGCGTCGGCGGTCACCAGCGGACAGGCGAGCACCTCGGCCAGCGCCACGTAGCAGGCGTCGGACGCCACGACGTCGTGGCGCATGGCCCATACCTCCCGCAGCAGGGGTTCCGTCGGGTACACGAGGATGGGCAGGTCCATCAGGTTGTCGACGGCGCGAGCGGACTCGACGTCGTCCAGTCCGCCGGTCCTCGACTGCCGGCGTATGACCGACACGACCTCGACGCGGAGCAGGTCGGGAGCGGCCAGGGTCTCGTGCCGCAGCCGGTCGCGGTGCCGGGAGCCGGTCAGATCCCCGTCAGCGACTGCCGGCGCCACCACCGATGCGTCAACGACGAGCACGCTCGGCCTCGAGCGCGGCGATGGCCTCCTCGCTCGTCAGCCGTCCCGTCGCCCGTATCCCGATGCGGTCCCACAGATCGTCGACGGTGGGCGTTGCCGCGATGACCGCCAACTGGGTGGCGAGATACTGCTGGAGTGACTGGCCGGCGCGCTCGGATCGTCGCACCAGCTCGGCGTGGACGTCGCCGGGGACGTTGCGGATCTGGACGTGCGGCATGCCTTCACATTACATGCGCGCTGCTCCCCGGGGTCCGGTCGGTCCCCACCACGGCAGCCAGCGCCCTGCGGAAGACGGGGAGGAACGGACCGGTCCGGTGCAGGACGGTGTCGTGGTCGCCGGCGACGGGGTGGGCGGTGGCGGTCGGGATGCGGGCGGCCAGGTCGCGCTGGCGCGGGGGCGGCACCACCCGATCCCGCTCCGTCGCCACCACGGCGGTGGGGACGTCGACACCGCCGATCCAGTGACGGGAGTCGAAGCGACCGAGCGCCCGCCCCGCCTGGGCCACCTGCAGCCAGTCGTGACCGACCCGGTGGCGGGCGTCGACGGTCGACCCGTCGGTGGCGCGTCCGGCCATGATGCGGGCCGCGGCCCGGGCGCGGAGGCGGTTGGGCACGACCGGGGCCACCCCCGTGACCCCGGCCAGGGTGCGGAACATGGTCCGCTCCGAGGGGGAGTCGTTGAACGTGGCCGCGGTGGCGGCCAGCACCACGCCGGCGACGAGGTCGGGGTGGCGGCGCCACAGGAGCTGGGCCACCGCCCCGCCCATGGAGTAGCCGGCCACGACCACGCCGGTCAGGCCCAGCGCCCGGAGCAGCGCGGCGGCGTCGTCGGCCGCGGCCTCGAGGGTGAACGGGCGCCACCGCGAGCGGGGGCCCCTGCCGTGACCCCGATGGTCGGGCGCCACGACGAGGTGGTCCTCGGCGAGGGCCCGGTAGCAGGACCCCCAGTTCAGGTCGGCGGTGGCCGTCCAGCCGTGCAGCAGCAGCAGCGGCAGCGCGCCGTCGCCACCCAGCCGGGCCCACGCCACCCCGCCCCGCCCGGGCAGCCGGACCTCCACCTCACCGAGCCCCACCCGGTCCACCCGTCGACGCACTACGTGCTGATGGCCACGATCTCGACGGCGAGGCTCCCGCCCGGTGTCTCGTACCGCACGGTGTCACCGGCCCGGTGGCCGGCCACGGCCTCGCCCAGGGGCGAGCCGGGGGTCAGGACCTCGACCTCGGGTGCGTTCTCCTCGATGGAGCCGAACAGGTAGCGCTCGGTCTCGTCGTCGCCGTCGAAGCGCAGCTCGAGCGTCACCCCGGGCGCCACCGTGTCACCGTCGACGGACTCGACGATCTCGACGTCGGCGAGCAGCGATTCGAGGAGCCGGATGCGACCCTCCATCTTGCCCTGCTCCTCCTTGGCCGCCTGGTAGTCGCCGTTCTCGGAGAGGTCGCCCATGAGCCGGGCCTCCTCGATCTGCTGGGCGATGTCGATGCGACCCCGGGTCGAGAGGTCACGGAGCTCCGCGCTCAGACGATCGAAGGCGGCCTGCGAGAGGCGGGTGGTGTCGTCCATGGCGCCCGACAGGCTAGGGCGCTGTGCCCCCGGCGCGCCTGCGGGCGCTCTCCCCGGCGCGCCGGCGGCGGGTGTGGCGCGCTGGCCCCCACCCCCCGGGGTCCGCCAAGCTGTGCCGACCGGGACGACGTCGAGGAGGACGAGTGGCACACCGGGTGGCCGTGATCGGCGGCGACGGGATCGGACCGGAGGTGACCGAGGCCGCCCTGCGGGTGGTGGCGGCGGCCGGGGTCGACCTCGACGTCGAACGGTTCCACCTCGGCGGCGCCCGCTACCTGGAGGACGGCACCGTCCTGCCCGACGACGTGCTCGACGAGCTGCGCTCCTTCGACGCCATCCTGCTCGGCGCCGTCGGTCACCCCGACGTCCCCCCCGGGCTGATCGAGCGGGGCCTGCTGCTCAGGGCGAGGTTCGACCTCGACCTCTACGTGAACGTCAGACCCTTCACGGGCGACGGCCTCGACCTGCTGGTCGTGCGGGAGAACACCGAGGGTACGTACGCGGGCGAGGGCGGCTTCCTGCGTCGGGGCACCCCGCACGAGGTCGCCACCCAGGGCTCGGTCAACACCCGGATGGGGGTCGAGCGCTGCGTCCGGTACGCCTTCGGGCTGGCGTCCTCCCGCCCCCGCCGCCACCTCACGCTGGTCCACAAGACGAACGTGTTGACGTTCGCCGGTGACCTGTGGGACCGCACCACCACAGAGGTGGCCACCGACTTCCCCGACGTCGAGGTCGCCTACCACCACGTCGACGCGGCCTGCATCCACCTCGTCACCGACCCGGGTCGCTACGACGTGATCGTCACCGACAACCTCTTCGGCGACATCCTCACCGACCTGGGTGGCGCTGTGGCCGGGGGCATCGGCCGGGCGGCGTCGGCCAACCTCAACCCCGATCGCACCGGCCCGTCGCTGTTCGAGCCCGTCCACGGCAGCGCCCCCGACATCGCCGGCAAGGGGGTGGCCGACCCGACGGCGGCGGTGCTGTCGGCGGCCATGATGCTGGACTTCCTGGGTGAGGAGGGCGCCGCCGGGAGCATCCGGGCCGCCTGCGCCGCCACGACCGACCACGACACCACCGAGGCCACGACCGAGGCGCTCGTCGAGCGCGTCGCCGCAGAGAGGTAGCACCCGTGCCCATCACCCCGTCGCAGCGAATCTGGATGGACGGCGAGCTCGTCCCGTGGGACGAGGCCCGCATCCACGTGCTCACCCACACCCTGCACTACGGCAACGGCGTGTTCGAGGGCATCCGGGCCTACGAGACCGCCGACGGACCGGCCGTCTTCCGCCTGACCCCCCACATCGAGCGCCTGTTCCGCTCGGCCAAGATCTTCGCCCTCGACATCCCGTTCACCCCGGCCGAGCTGATCGAGGCCACCCGGGAGACGGTCCGGGTCAACAACCTGCCGAGCTGTTACATCCGCCCCATCGTCTACCTCGGGTACGGCGAGATGGGCCTCAACCCGCTTCCCTGCTCGGTCAACGTCTCGATCGCGGTGTGGCCCTGGGGCGCCTACCTGGGCGAGGAGGGCATCCGCAACGGCGTCCGCATGAAGATCAGCTCCTGGCAGCGCCACGATCCCAACGCCATGCCCCCGGCGGCCAAGGGCACGGGCATGTACATCAACTCCCAGATGGCCAAGATCGAGGCCGTCCGGGCCGGCTACGACGAGGCCATCCTCCTGTCTCCCCAGGGCTACGTGTCGGAGTGCACGGGCGAGAACATCTTCGTGGTGCGGGGCGGGACGATCTGGACCCCGCCCGTCTCGGCCGGGGCGTTGGAGGGCATCACCCAGGACGCCGTCATCACCATCGCCCGCGACCTCGGCTACGAGGTGGCGTGGAACGACATCCTCCGCTCCGACCTCTACACCGCCGAGGAGGCCTTCCTCACCGGGACGGCCGCCGAGGTGGTGCCCATCCGCTCGGTCGACGACCGCGACCTCGGCGAGCCGGGCCCGATCACGACCGCCATCCAGGAGGTGTTCTTCCGGGCCGTGCGGGGCGAGGAGGACCGCTACAAGGACTGGAACGAGCATGTCTGACGACGCCGTCGCCTCCGTCGACCGGGGTCCGGTCCACGATCCGACCTGGCCCACGGCGGTGGAGATCTTCGACACGACCCTGCGCGACGGGGTCCAGTTCGAGGGCATCTCGGTCACCGTCGACGACAAGCTGCGGGTGGCCGAGCAGCTCGACCACCTCGGCGTCCACTGGATCGAGGGGGGCTGGCCGGGCTCGAACCCCAAGGACGAGGAGTTCTTCCGGCGGGCCGGCAGCGAGCTGCGCCTGGCCACCTCCAACCTGGTCGCCTTCGGCTCCACCCGCCGCCCCCGGGGCCGGGTCGACGACGACCAGACCCTGGCCCACCTCGTGGCGGCGGGCACCGACACGGTCTGCATCGTGGGGAAGTCGTGGGACTACCACGTCACGGAGGCGCTGCGCACGACCCTCGACGAGGGGGTGGCCATGGTGGGGGAGTCGGTCGCCTTCCTGGTCGGCGAGGGACTGCGGGTGTTCTTCGACGCCGAGCACTTCTTCGACGGCTACAAGCGCAACCCCGAGTTCAGCCTGCGGGTGCTCGAGGCGGCCGCCGTCAACGGCGTCGACACCCTGGTGCTGTGCGACACCAACGGCGGGTCGCTGCCCCACGACGTCGAGCGGATCGTCGGGGAGGTCGTGGCCCACCTCGGCGACGTGACCATCGGCATGCACACCCAGAACGACACGGGATGCGCCGTGGCCAACGCCGTGGCCGGCGTCGTGGCCGGCGCCACCCACGTCCAGGGCACGGTCAACGGCTACGGCGAGCGGACCGGCAACTGCGACAACACCGTCCTCGTACCGAACCTGACGCTCAAGATGGGCATCGACACCCTGCCGCCCGGTCACATCGAGCGCCTGACGGCGGTCAGCCACCACGTCGCCGAGCTCATGAACATGCCGCTCCAGCACCAGCAGCCCTACGTCGGGATGTCGGCGTTCGCCCACAAGGCCGGGCTGCACACCTCGGCCATCGCCCGCCGCGCCGACTCCTACGAGCACGTCGACCCGGCCGCCGTCGGCAACCACACCCGCTTCCTCGTGTCGGACCTGTCGGGTCGGGCCACGATCGAGCTGAAGGCCAAGGAGCTGGGCGTCGAGATGACCCCCGTGCAGATGGGGGTCGTGGTCGAACGCCTGAAGGAGCTCGAGCACGAGGGCTACCACTTCGAGGTGGCCGACGGGTCCCTGGAGCTGCTCCTACGGGAGTCGGCGGGGTGGAGCAACGACTTCTTCGAGGTGGAGTCGTTCCGGGTCGTGACCGACCGTCGGCTCGACTCGTCCTTCGACACCGAGGCCACCGTGAAGGTCGTGGTCGGAGGTGAGCGCCGGGTGGCGGTGGGGGAGGGCAACGGCCCCGTCAACTCCCTCGACCGGGCCCTGAGGTCCGCGCTCGGCAGCCGCTACCCGCAGCTCGACCGCATCCACCTCACCGACTACAAGGTGCGGGTCCTCGACTCGACCGCCGCCACGGGGGCCCGCACCCGGGTGCTCGTCGACACGAGCGACGGCACCGACACGTGGACCACGATCGGGGTCTCGGAGAACGTCATCGAGGCGTCGTGGCTGGCGCTGCGGGACTCGCTCGTCTACGGCCTGCTCCACGCGCCCGCCGCCGCCTGACCGGCCCGTCCCCCGGGGCGTGTCACACCCCCCGGGTAGCCTGAGCGCTGATGTCGGCCCCCGAGTTCGTCCCCATCCCACCCACCGAGGTGGCCCGCCGCTACCGCAGCCCCGACCACGTCCCCGACGGCTGGGTGGCCGACCGCGAGAGCGACCTCGGCGCCGACGTGCCAATGGGGGGGTTCTTCGGGTGGCAGGGCCCCGATCAGGGCTACGCCCTCGAGCTGGCCGAGCGGTTCCGCCCCCGCCTGCACCTGGCCCCGGGTGAGCACGCCGACGACGTCCTGGCCGGCGCCGTCCTGGTCGCCACCAAGCGGGCGTCGCTGTACGGGCGGGCGCCCGTCGTCCACGACCTCACCCTGGCGATCGGGTTGTTCGGGTTCCTCGACGCCAGCCCCGACCCCGAGCTGTTGCGCCACCGCACAGGGTGGTTCGAGGGCCTGGCCGACGGCCACCACTACCACGAGCGCCTCGCCCTGGTCAGCATGGTCCCGGAGGAGACGCTGCGGCGTCGCCCCACCGAGGTGGGCGCCGACTGGCGCACCGAGCTGACCCTGGGTCCGTGAGCGACGTGAGGGTGCGGTTCGCGCCGGCGCCGACCGGCTACCTGCACCTGGGCAGCGCCCGCACGGCGCTGTTCAACTGGCTCTACGCCCGCCACTGCGGCGGCACCTTCGTGCTGCGGGTCGAGGACACCGACCGCGACCGTCACCGGGAAAATATGGTCGACCTGGTGCTGCGCACCCTCGACTGGCTGGGTCTCGACGTCGACGAGGGCCCGTACCGTCAGTCCGAGCGGGGGGAGCGCTACGCCGCCGCCGTGACCGCGCTGGTCGACGGCGGCCATGCCTACTGGTGCGACCTCACCCCCGACCAGGTGCGCGAGCGCGCCGGGTCCGAGGGGACGACGGGGTACGGGGGTTGGTCCCGTGACCGGGGTCTCGGCCCGGGGCCGGGTCGGGTCGTCCGGTTCCGGTGCCCCGACGAGGGCGAGACGGTCGTCGACGACGTGGTGCGGGGGCAGGTCACCTTCGCCCACGCCGACCTGGAGGACTTCGTCATCGCCCGCTCCGACGGCACCCCGGTCTTCCTCGTGGCCAACGCCGTCGACGACGCCGAGATGGGCATCACCCACGTGATCCGGGGCGAGGACCTGCTCAACACGACCCCCAAGGTGCTCCTGCTGCGCCGCGCGCTGGGCGTCGGGCACGACCCGGTGTACGCCCACCTGCCCCTCATCGTGAACGAGCAGCGCAAGAAGCTGTCCAAGCGACGTGACGACGTGGCCGTGGAGGATTACCGCGATCGGGGTTACCTGCCCGAGGCGATGGTCAACTACCTCGCCCTGCTCGGCTGGGGGCCGCCCGACGGCGTCGAGATCCGGCCGGTGGCCGAGATCGTCGACCTGTTCGAGCTCGACGACGTCAACGCCTCGTCGGCCAGCTTCGATGCCAAGAAGCTCGAGCACGTCAACGCGGAGTGGATCCGACGTCTCGATCCCGACGACCTGCGGGCCCGCCTCGGGCCCCACCTGTCGGACCCCGCCCGGACCGACGGCGAGACGCTGGCCGGTCTGGTGCCCCACATCCAGGAGCGGCTGCGGACCCTGGCCGACGCCGACGACTGGATCGCCTGGGCCTTCGACGACGCGGTCGAGTTCGACGAGGCGTCGTGGGCGAAGGTCATGACCGGTGACGACATCGCCGGCGTCCTCGACGACACGGCCGCGGCCTGGTCCGAGGTGCCGTGGCGGGCCGACGAGCTGCAGGCCTCGCTGCGGGCGGTGGGGGAGACCCGGGGCCTCAAGCTGGGCAAGGCGGTGGCGCCGGTGCGGGTGGCCGTCACGGGCCGCACGGTCAGCCCGCCCCTGTTCGAGTCGGTCGAGGTGCTCGGTCGCGACCGCACCCTGGCCCGGTTGGATCGGGCCCGGAAGCGACTCCACCCGTCGCCGTGACGCGCGTGGCCCGGGCGGTGGTGCGCTCGGCCCGGGTGGTGGTCGGTCTCGTGGTGGTCTACCTCGTCCTCACGTTCGCCCAGGTGTGGTGGGCCAGCCGGTGGGATGACCGCTCGACCGCCGACGCCATCGTCGTGCTCGGTGCGGCGCAGTACGACGGCCGACCGTCGCCAGTGCTCCGGGCCCGGCTCGATCATGCCCTGATGCTCTGGCGTGACGGGGTGGCCCCCGTCATCGTCGTCACCGGCGGGCGCCAGCCCGGTGATCGCGTGACCGAGGCCACGGCGGGGGCCGAGCACCTGCTGGCCGCAGGTGTCCCCGACGACGTCATCCTGCGCGAGGTCGAGGGTCGCAGCACGTTCGAGTCGCTGGCCGCCGCCGCCCGCTTCCTCCGGCGGGACGGGATCGACGACGTGGTGCTGGTGTCCGACGCGTACCACTCGGCCCGGGCCCTGGCCGTGGCCGGCGAGGTCGGGCTGGACGGCGCCGTCTCACCGGTACCGGGGGGTGGTATCGGGGCCCGCCAGCTTGTCAGGGAGACGGCGGCGATGGCCGTCGGCCGGGTCGTCGGCCACCGCCGCCTGACGGCGTGGCTGGCGTGAGCGGGCCCGACCGGTGCGGTGCGTTGATGGCTCCGGGGCGACCCCCTAGGCTGGGTCGTCGCCCTTCGGGGATGGTGTAATTGGTAACACAGCTGGTTCTGGTCCAGTCGTTGGGGGTTCGAGTCCTCCTCCCCGAGCTCTGCGTGCGGCGCCGGTGACGGCGCCGCACGTCACGTTGGCGCCGCTGGCGGCCGACGTCGTTGACGAGATGCGCCGCCGGGTGGCCGCCTTCGTGGCGGATCCGTGCGCCGACCCGGCCCTGCGTCCGGCCGCCGTGGCGTGCCTCCTCGTGGCCGACGCCGACGGTGCGCCCGCCTTCGTCCTCACCCGGCGCAACCCGGCCACCCCGGCCCACGCCGGTCAATGGGCTCTGCCCGGGGGGCGCCTCCACGAGGGAGAGTCCGCCGTGGACGCCGCCCGCCGTGAGACGGCCGAGGAGATCGGGGTGACGCTCCCCGCCGAGGGCGTGCTGGGTGTCCTCGACGAGTACCCCACCCGCAGCGGCTACCGCATCAGCCCGGTCGTGGTGGCCGTGACCCGCCCGAGCGTCGTCGCCGCCGATCCCCGGGAGGTCGCCGACGTCCACGTCGTGGCCCTGGCCGGGCTCGACCGGGCCGACTCCCCCCGCTTCGTCACGATCCCCGAGAGCGACCGGCCGGTGGTGCAGCTCCCCCTTCTCGGCTCGCTGATCCACGCCCCGACCGCCGCCGTCGTGCACCAGTTCCACCAGCTCGTCGCCCACGGCCGCACCGTCCGGGTGGCCGGGCTGGAGCAGCCCGTGTTCGCGTGGAAGTGAGCGGAGCGGCCCCCTAGACTTGCGCCGCCTCGGCATCGGCCCGGTCGCCGGACCGTACGCCGAGGCCAAGCCCCCATCGTCTAGCGGCCAAGGACACCACCCTCTCAAGGTGGCGGCACGGGTTCAAATCCCGTTGGGGGTGCCAGCGAATCCCCAGGTCAGAAGCGATATATTCGCCCGACGACTCCTTCAGAGGAAGGGCCCGCCGACCGGTCTGCCTACATCGGCCACCGCGGCGTGGCGAGCGTCGGCCGGGGGAGAGGGTTCATGCGGCGGCGGGGCGAGGCATGGGAGCTGAGGGTCGATCTCGGCCGTGACCCGCTGACCGGGCGACGGCGCACCTCGTCGAAGCGTTCCGGGGGACCAAGCGCGACGCCGAGCGGGCCCTGGCGGCCATGGTCGCCGTCGCCGACGCAGGCAAGGTCGTGTCGTCGACCGAGACGGTGGGGGTGCTGCTGGAGGAGTGGTTCGCCCACGCTGAGCCCGAGTTCTCGCCCAAGACGGCGTTGGAGACGCGGGGGATCATCGATCGCTACCTGTTGCCCGGGCTGGGGACGATGAAGCTGAGCCGGTTGCGCACCGGTGAGATCGATCGCTTCTACGCCCACCTCCGCGCCGCAGGCGGCCGGGACGGCCGGAGTCTGGCGCCCCGGCCACGGTGCGCCGGGTCCACGGCATCCTGCGCCGGGCGCTGGGGCAGGGCGTGAAGTGGGGCTGGCTGGCGGTCAACCCGGTCGTGAACGCGACACCGCCCCGGGTGCCTGCTTCCGAGCAGTTGAGTCCCGGGTGGTGGTGTACGGGGGAGCATCCCCCTGACGCGTGATCACCGCGTCTACCTCTGGAAGTGCTCAAGCAACCAGAGAGGAAGACACGGTGATCGACAACACGATGGACGCGCTGGGGTGGCTGCGCAAGCACCTCGACGCCGACGGCAGCGACGTGGTCCGCGAGATGGTGGCTGCGTTCGCGCAGCAGCTCATGTCGGCGGAGGCCGACGCCATCTGCGGGGCCGGTTACGGCGAGGCGTCCCCGGAGCGGGTGAACCGCCGCAACGGCTACCGGGACCGGCGCTGGGACACCCGGGCCGGCACGATCGAGTTGGCCATCCCCAAGCTGCGGGAGGGCTCCTACTTCCCGGACTGGCTGCTCGAACCCCGCCGGCGGGCCGAGAAGGCCCTGGTGGCGGTGGTGGCGGACTGCTACCTGCGGGGTGTGTCCACCCGCCGGGTCGACAAGCTGGTCCAGACCATGGGCATCGAGGGGATCTCCAAGTCCCAGGTATCGCGCATGGCCGCCGAGCTCGACGAGACGGTCACCGAGTTCCGCAACCGGCCCCTCGACGGTGGGCCCTACACCTACGTGTGGGCCGACGCCCTCACCCAGAAGGTCCGCGAGGGCGGCCGGATCGTCAACGTCGCCGTGGTGATCGCGGTCGGTGTCAACGCCGACGGGCACCGAGAAGTCCTGGGTGTGGACCTGATCACCACCGAAGACGGCGCCGGCTGGCTGGCCTTCTTCCGGGGCCTGGTCGCCCGGGGCCTGTCCGGCTGTGCCCTGGTGATCTCCGACGCCCACGAGGGCCTGGTCGCAGCAGTCGAGGCCACCATGCAGGGGGCGTCGTGGCAGCGCTGTCGGACCCACTACCTGCGGAACCTGCTGACCAAGGTCCCCAAGGCATCCCAGCCCATGGTGGCCACCCTGGTGCGCACCATCTTCGAACAACCCGACGCCGCCTCGGCGTGGGCCCAGCACGCCCGCGTCGTGGACCAGCTCGCCGAGCAGTTCCCGGTGGCCGCCGACCACCTCGCCGACGCAGCCGGCGACGTGTTGGCCTTCACCGCGTTCCCCAAGGCCCACTGGCGCCAGATCTGGTCGAACAACCCCCAGGAACGACTGAACAAGGAGCTACGCCGACGAACCGACGTCGTCGGGATCTTCCCCAACCGTGACGCCGTCATCCGCCTCGTGGGTGCCGTGCTCGCCGAACAACACGACGAATGGGCCGTCACCCGCCGCTACATGGCCGCCGAAGGACTCGCCAAAGCCCGCCTCCACATCATCGCCAGCGACGCTGACCAGACCGAGGAGATGACCCCGACGACCACTAGGCAGGTCGTGTAGAACAACCCGCAGAGGCAGACGCGGACGTCACCGCGTACACCACCTCAAGGGGCTTGGCCTTCCGAGCTGGCGCCACCCGATCCGGCCGGCGTGGCCCGTCTCTTCGATCTCGCCGCACGAGACGATCCAGCGTTGGCGGTGTTCCCCGCCCTGGCCGCCTCGACCGGTGCCCGGCGAGGCGAGCTGGTGGCGCTGCGCTGGTCCGACGTCGATCTCGTCTCCGGCGTCGTCCACATCCGGCGGTCCCTGTTCGGGAGCCGGGATGGGCTGGTGGAGAAGGACACCAAGACCCACCAGGCCCGCCTCGTGGCGCTCGACGCCACCACGGTGGACCTGCTCACCGAGCACCGGCGGGTGCGGCCGAGTTGGCCGAGGACGGCGCCGTGGAGTACCCCGCCTCGGCGCTGCGGGACGGCTGGGTCACCGCAACGCCGCCACGACGCTGGCGTCTACGCCCATTTCCTCGCCGACGCCGACCGGGAAGCGGCGACCGTGATCGGCGGGGTCCTCGACCTCGAACGATGACGCGTGGTCGGTCCGGTCCCACCGACGCGTTCGTCGACGAATCGATCTCGGTCCGACGCAGCGAACGCAGCCCTGACGCGCAGAACCCGGCTCCCCCACCTACGGGTGGGCAGCCGGGTCCACTTCCCCGGGTGCTGGCCCGAGGCGAGGTCGAGTATGGACCTGCGCCGGGCCCCCTGAGACCTACTTGTCGTGCCAGGCAGCCCGTTGTCGTCGTCAGCTCTGGCCAGGGCTGCGGATCCGCGAGCGTCCATGCCGTAGCGCGGTCACAGATCCGGCCAGTGCCTCGACGTCGAAGACGGTGACGAGTTCGGCGACCGCCGCTTGCACCGAGGCAGCGGACTGATCGTCGAGGCGAGCGACGATGATGCCGGGGTGCGTGCCAGGCGGGAAGGCCCGGATGTCGCCGAAGCCACGGTCCATCGTCACGACCGCCCGACCGGTACTGGTGGCGGCGGCCAGAACCTCGGCGTCGGAGGCCCGTGCGAGTCCCTCGTCGGCGACGGTGTCGACGTCGTGACCGGCGTGGCGCAGCGGCTCCGCGGCGCTGGCTGGCAGGTTGTGGTCGAGTTTGAACCTCAACCGGGGGTGACGGCTGGGTACTCGTCCCGGGCCAGTTCGGCGCCGTAGGCGGCTGCGGCCCGGATGCCGCGACGTCGAGTCCGGGGTACTCGGCGGTCATCTCGGCCTCGGTCATGCCGGCGGCGAGGTTGTCGAGCACGACGCTGACCATGACCCGGGTGCCTCGCACGGTGGCCTGGCCGTGGTATGTGGCCGGGTCACGCACGATGAGTCGCTGCTGGTTCTCGGTCACGGAGACGAGCGTAGGTGACGACGGTCGCCGATCAGAGGCCGAGGCCACGGTCGGGACGCCATCCGTGGTCCACGCTCGGCGCGCAGTTGCGGCTCGAGATCCTCGAAGAAGCCGGCGGTGGCTCGGACCGTTCGCCGGCCGGACGTCACCGATCGGGTCGCTCGACGCCGGCTCTCCGCTCCTCGGCGCGGGCCCTCACCCGAGCCATGAACGCCTCGGGAACGCTCTCCAGGTCCGTGACGATGCTGGCGTCGAAGATGGCGTCTCGCTCAGTGGGCGTAAGCCGCTCCAGCTCTGCGGCGGTCCACACCCTGTCTGGCATCGTGGGAAGGATAGCGCGGAGACGGAGGCCCCGCTAGTGCCTCGGACGAACGGGATGGGAAGGATAGCCAGCGGAGACGGAGGCCCCGCTAGTGCCTCGGACGAACGGGATCGGGACCGGCGCAGCGCCGTGGAAGGGTCGGCCCGAGGCGGGAACCGGGATCCCTCCAGTGGCCGTCGGTCCCCTCCTTGCCAACCATCCTGCCAACGAACGCGTTGGCAAGCGGTACTACGGGACGAGAGCAGGCGGATGGCGGGCCGGCGCTGAGCAGGCCAAACGGTCCAGGCAGGACCCTGCTGGACGGCCCCGATCGCTCTCTCGAGGTGGCGGCACGGGTTCACATCCCGTTGGGGGTGCCACCGAACACCCAGGTCAGAGCCGCTCATCGGAGTGGCCTGAACCGCCCCGGGTTCGGTAGAGACTCTGGGGGTTGAGTCACCGCCAGTCGGTGGTGACGGGTTGATCGTAGTAGGCGGCCTCATGGGCCGCCGGGGTTGTCATCCGGGGGCCAGCCAGGATCTCGGTGTGGAGGCGCCGGTGGTTGAACCAGTCGACGTTTCTCAGCGTCGCGAACTCGACATTGACAAGGCCACGCCACGGCCCGCCTAGATAGACGAGTTCACACTTATAGAGCCCGTTGAAGCTCTCAGCCATCGCATTATCGCAGTCACCTTTCGATCCCACCGGATCCTGGTGGCGAGGCGGTCAGAGACGGGTTCGGCCCGGTAGCTGGCCGGCAGGTCCAGGATCACTTGGCGGCGCGAGACGCCCTCGCACAGGGTGATCAGGGCCGAGGCGTTGCGGGCGCCGATGATGAGGTCGCCTTCCCGGTGGCCGAACTCGACGCGGTCGTCGACCTCGGCGGGACGCTCGGCGATCGGGGTGAAGGCGCCCAAGACATGGGTGTGCGGTGGCGGCGCCCGCCCGGGGCCCGGCGGCGGTGGCAGCGGGTGCGGAGCACCTCGGCTGGACGCACGGCCAGCCCGCAGCGGTACAGCGCCTGGTGGATCGTCTCGGGGGCGATGCCGCCGAGACGGTGGGCGGTGCCGGCCGGGAAGTCCCCCGCTCGCAGCTGATCACAGACCTCGCCAGCCAGCTGGTCATTGTGGGCGAGGCGGCAGCGTCGAGACGGTTGCATTCGTCGGGCGCAGGCCTCGGCATCATCACCGACGAGGAGCGGGCGTCCTGGTCATCAATACGCTGCCTGCCACGTATGAACGTCGTGGTCTCGAAGGGTCCGCCAATGCGTATCACCAAATCCGATCCATGGGCACATTGTCTCATCGAAAATGGTTTCGTTGCACATAGTTGACCCGAAGTGACCCAACCACGCAGTCGCGTGACCTCCCTCGTGGGTTGTGACGCTCAGAAGGTCCAACTGATCAGACGGTACGCTGAGGCTCGAGCTTGTCCACCAAGCTTCATTGATATCTATAATCATGACGAGGTAATTCAGTGGCTTATCGGTTGCACAGCGCCGCACTGTGGCGACAGTGCCGCCAGGCCCATCCCACGTTCGTGCGATAACCCACAAATCGTCAGGATCATTGATCGTGCACTCAGTATTTTTGGTGAACTGCAGGCTTCCGTTTTGGGGTTCTTCGTCCCATCCGAAGTTTAAAGGATCTCAGTTTCCCATTCAGCAAAGCCTTCTCTAACGCGGTTGCGAACGGCTGCTGTATTTAAGAACTGTAGGTCACCGAACCGCCAATCCAAGATATTGATGTTCCACCGAACTGGATAGAAGGTGCTCGCGGAGTGGGCTTCCGAGGGTCGCTGGTCTAGACCGAACGACGAGGCGGCAACGATGGCCACCAAGCAGTAGGCGGCGACTCGGAGGACCATACTCGAGGTTCGCATCTATTCAGCCTGTCCCTCGTAAAGTGATACGCAAATGGCGGTGTGACTAACGCCGAAGGTACCATCTGACAGCGGAATAACGATTGCGAAGGCGGTCGTGACCAGCAACTCTGAACCGGGTCCATCAAACTGTGCAGGATCCAATGCCAGATGGATGGCATCGGAACTATCGACTGCGTCAGGAGGCGGCGTTACGTCTTCGAAGTGACTAACATCAGATTCCGTCAAAAACCCGCTAAACTCAGATCGGAGCGCCCCGGACACAGAAACGTGCCCTCCGAAATCAGCCAGAAGGTTGTCAGCCATAGCAGCCCGGTCATCGCTACACCGCACTGCTACTCGGGAGGACACCTGATGAAGAATGCGCGGACTTGATGCCGCAGCTGGCTGCCCGCCGTCCTCGGGCGACTCCGCCGTAGCAACAGAGACCTCGGCAGTGACCAATCGCGTATCGCCGGCGGAGTCTCCGCAAGCAGTGAGTGCTGCAACGATCATCGCTACCGCAGCGATAGATCGAGCCAGAACCCCACCGACCATACCAGCCTCCTCAGCTATCCGCTCAATCTGAGAGTGGAGAGAATACCTTGCTTCAGAGGATACCACAGCTGTCCGATGGGCTCAACAGCCTCGTCGCCCGTGACGGCGAGCCCGCCCCACCCAGCCGCCAGGACCTGCGTGGCCGGTAGTGCCGGAGCTGCACATACCCGAGACCAAGCCCGTCCCGCAGACGAGCGAACGCTCCGCTCATCCTGTCCGGGTACACCGGGCGAGCGCCGAACACATCTTGGGACCAGACGAAGGCGTCGGCGCTGAGCTTGCCACCGGCGGCCTGAGGAAGCTGGCTCGCCCCGCTAAGGAGAGCACCGAGCACAGCCACGACCCCGTCACTCACAGCTACCCGGACGACGGCGCCGGTCTTGTTCTGGCGGATGACCGCACCTCCGCCACCTCCCTTCGCCACCGAGTTGGGCGATGGTCACCAGACCAGACGCCAGGTCGATGTCGGACCAGCGAAGCGCGCATACCGGGTTTTCGATCTTCACGCGGCAGCTGGTCTGCTCGTGCCGGGTGGGGCCGAGGGTAGTGGCCGGCATCGGTAGAGGAGCCGAGTCTGTAGTTGTGCGTGTTCCGGTAGCCGAACCCGTTGCGCTTGATGTGTTTGACGATGCGGTTGATGCCCTCGGTGCGGCCGTTGGTGACGCCGGTGTCGAAGTAGGCCAGGAACTGGTTCTCCCAGGCCGAGATGGTCCTGGCGAGGGTGACGAGCTCGGGCACGGGATGCTCGGCGATGGTCCCGTACCAGGAGAGGAGGGCCCGGTGGGCGCCGGTGCGGTTGCCTCGGTGGCGGTCGTAGATGGCGGCCAGGCGTTCTTTGGCGGCCCAGGCGGCGGCGAGTTGACCGTCGAGGCCGTCACCGCCGGGATGGTCGGCGGCGAAGGCGCCCAGGACCCGGTCCCAGCCCCGGGCGGTGAGTCGGGCCCGGCGGCGGAGCAGGTCCCGGCGGGCCCGCCAGGACGGGTCGACCTTGCGGCCCCGGCGCTGGCGGGTCTCCCAGATCCGCCGCCGGCGGACTTCGGTGACGGCCCGCCCCGCCAGCATGGCCACATGGAACCGGTCCACCACGGTGACGGCGTCGTCGAGGGTGTCGGGTGACGGCGCGCCGGTAGCCGGCGTGGGGGTCGGTCACCACCACGCAGATCCCGGCCCGGTCCCCGGCGCCGAAGCCGGCCAGCCAGGCCGTCACCGCGGCGCTGTCGCGCCCGCAGATCACGTCGACCAGCTCACCGGTGTCCAGGTCGACCAGGCCCGTCAGCCATGGTTGTCGCCACCAGAACCGGGTCTCGTCGATGCCCAGCCGGCGGGGCAGCCGGCACGGCCGGCGCCCCACCGCCCGGCGGGCGGCGTCGGAGATGGCCCGCCACGCCGTGGGCCAGGACACCCCGTACTCGGCCGCCACCCCCGCCGTGGAACGATCCCAACCGGCCCGACCCATCGCCGCCCGGCACCGCGTCGTCACCCGGGCCCGAGCCGGGACCTCGTCAGTGGTCTCGGTGAACGACCGCCGCCCGCACCACTCCTCCGTGCAGCGCAACGCCCGCTTGACCACCTCCAACCGGCAGCGCCGGCCCTGGGCCGCGGCGTCGACCACCATCGAGGTCCGGTAGGACTTCACCGACGTCGAGAACGTCCCACAGCCCGGACACGGCCCCGCCGCCCGGCGGCGCAGCACCCGCACCACCAACCCCTCAGGCCCGTCATCGGCGTCGAGGACGTCATAGTCATCCAGCCCAACCAGGGTGCGGGCCAGCTCAGCGCCATCGGGCGCCGTAGAGTGGTGAACCATCTGGGGTCTCTCCTGCGGTTGCTTCGACACAACCAGCATGAGCAGACCCCAGACCCCTCTTCAGGGACCCCCCCTGCCGCGTCAAGTTCGTAGACCCGCCACGCTCGCGGAACCACCGAGTCCCGACCGGCCCTGACACCCCGCACGCCACTGCAGCGTCCTCGCTGGAGAGACCCTCGGCGATCTTCACCCAGAACGCCCGCTCCACATCCCGACGAACGGGAGGACGCCCAGGCGACCTCATTGCCGGCCGTCCCGTCTGCGTCACCAGCCAACCCGGCTGCCGTCCCATACTCCACCTCCATCTCGAGGTGTTGCGACGACCACCTGAATCCGCCTTGCACACCACGATCAGAATGATGCACGAGCCCGCTGAGATCAGCCCCGGCACGCTGACGGTTGAACGTCGCCATCTCCAACGCATCGATGGCCAGGTCCGATCGCAGCGATCGCGACGCCTGCCAGCCCACCACGTACGGGCGGAAGCTGGTGGAGCCCATCCTCGACGGGATCGTCGAAGTTCGGCCCTGACGGCGGAGCCCGGCTCCCCCGCCGACGGGCGGGCAGCCGGGCCCACTTCCCCGGGTACTGCCCGGAGCGCCTCCTGTATGGGCTGCCACGCCGGCTCCGCAACGGAAATATCGGGGTGTGCGACTCCGCCGTGAAACGGTACCGACCGTGCCTGGCCTCCGGGTGAGGCAGGTGGACGCACCTGTGCCCGGCAGCCGTCGACGACGCCGGGGGCGGGCCGTGACGCCCCGTGCTGGCTGGTGTCGTCCCGTCCGCGGCGGACCTGTTGCCGGAGAGCGAGGCGGCGGCTGCCTGCGTCGGGCTGCGACCGAGGAGCCGGGGAGCGAGCCGACCGACGGCTGTCAGGTCCTCCCGCGCAGGCCTGCGATCACGGCCACGCCGAGCAGGCCGTAACCGCCGCCGATGAGGGCGGCCCGGCGCGAGGTGGGGCTGGGGAAGCGCAGCGCACCGGCGGTGTCGGCGGCGTCACCGGCCACGGAGGCCAGGAGCCAGGGCACCGGGGTGCGGTCGGTGGCGACCGACCACACCATCCCGGCGCCGATGGCGAGGTCGCGGCCGCCGACGGCCCGCATCATGTAGACGCCCCGGTCGTCGTTCGTCCCGAGCCACCCCCGGGCCAGGCGACCCGGTGCCGCCAGCAGGACGACACCGGTGAGCACCCGCCCGACACCGACGACCCAGGCCCCGAGGCGGGCCCACCGGGTGACGTCCACGCTGCCGCTCAGCGGCGCGTGCCGGCGGACCGACGGCTGACGGCCCGGTAGATCAGCAGGGCGATCACCGCCCCGATCACCGAGCCGATGAGGCCGCTGGGCTGGAACGCCCCCTCGTCGAAGTCGTTGCCGAACAGGGCCCACCCGAGGAACCCGCCGATGAAGGATCCGACGATGCCGAGCGCGATGGTGGCGGGCAGGCTCATCGGGTCACGGCCCGGCACCAGCAACCGGGCCAGAGGCCCGGCGATCAGGCCGATGACGAGCAGGTAGAGCAGGAAGCCGATCATGACGCTCCTCGGTACGGATCGTGCGGCCCGACCCGGGAGGGTGCCCCCGGGTCGGGCCGCCCGAACGGGTCGGTCGGAAGGGGACTAGCTGTCGACCTTGAAGCCGACCTCGACGCTCACCTGCCAGCGGCTCACCGAGGCGTTGTCGCCCAGGTTGCACCGGATGTCGACGACGTGGGCCCAGGACTGGCCGTGCACGTGGGCAGCCGACGTGGACAGCGCCACCTTCACGGCGTCCTCGATGCTCTCGGAGGACTCCCCGACGAGCTTGGTCATCTTGTAGCTGGTTCCGCTCACACTGTCTCCTTGTCGCTGGCGGAGCCTGTACCCCGCTCTGGTGCCCGCCAATCGCGGGCGGCGCCATGGTCGCTCACCGGCGACCCCCGCGGCGACCCATGCGCTGGCGTCCGAGGAGACGGCGGGGGACCCGCACGTCGTCGGCGGCGGCGGAGCGGATGAACGACAGCTTCTCGAGCGTCCGCACCGCCTCGTGGACGGTCCGCTCGTCGGGCGCGGTGCCCTCCAGGGTGGCGGCGCCGTCGGTCACCCTGGCCCGCAGCCCGTCGGCGTCGGAGCCGAGGGCCCGGCGCAGCGCCCACATGGCCCGCAGGCCCGCCTGGGCGTCACCGACGCCACCCCGGCGGGCGTCGCCGGCCGACACCACCGCCTGCCGGGCCCAGGGCAGGATCCGGTCGCGCTCCTGCCACAGCATCGAGGCAACCCCGAACCGCGTGAACGCTCTGCGCAGGACCACTGCCGTCTCCCCGTCGATCGTCGTCGGCCGGCCCGACGTGCCCAGGACGGTACCAAGCCAAACCCCGCGTCCCGGCGGGTCGGTCAGGCGGACCGGCGCTGGATGCGGGCCCACTCGTCGCGCAGGGTCACCGTCCGGTGGAACAGCTTCGGCGTGTCGAGGTCGGCGCAGAAGTACCCGAGTCGCTCGAACTGGACGACCTCGCCCGGGGCGACGTCGCCGAGGACGGGCTCCAGGCGACAGCCGGTGAGGAGCTCACGCGAGCGGGGGTGCAGCGACGCCAGGGGGTCGGCGCCGTCGGCACCGGGGTGGGGGTCGGTGAACAGCCGGTCGTACAAGGCCACGGTGGCGCCGACGGCGTGGTCGGCCGACACCCAGTGGATGGTGGCCTTGACCTTGCGGCCGTCGGGGGCGTGGCCCCCGCCCGTGTCGGGGTCGTAGGTGCAGCGGAGCTGGACCACCTCGCCGGCGTCGTCGGTCACGACGTCGTCGCAGCGCAGGAAGTACCCGGCCCGCAGCCGCACCTCCCGACCCGGCGCCAGCCGGTGGTACTTCGGGGGCGGGTCGACCATGAAGTCGTCACGCTCGATCAGCAGGCGGCCGGTGAACGGCACCGGCCGCACCCCGGCGTCAGGGTCCTCGGGGTTCTCGACCGCGTCGCGCCACTCGACCTCCCCGTCGGGCCAGTTCTCGACGATCACCTCCAGCGGGCGCAGCACCGCCATCCGCCGCAGGGCGGTGCGGTTGAGCTCGTCACGCACGAACGACTCGAGCAGCTCGACCTCGTGGGTGCCGTCGACCCGGCTCACGCCGATGTGGGCGCAGAAGGCGCGGATGGCGGCGGGCGGGTACCCCCGCCGGCGCACGCCCCGCAGCGTCGGCATCCGGGGGTCGTCCCACCCGTCGACCAGGCCCTCCTCGACGAGCTGGCGGTTCCTCCGCTTCGAGGTCATCACGTGGGTGAGGTTCAGCCGGGCGAACTCGATCTGGCGGGGCGGGTCGCCGGGCAGGGGGAGCTGGGCCAGGAACCAGTCGTAGAGGGGGCGGTGCGAATCGAACTCGAGCGAGCACAGGCTGTGGGTCACGCCCTCGATGGCGTCGGACTGGCCGTGGGCCCAGTCGTAGGTGGGGTAGATGGGCCAGCGGTCGCCGGTGCGGTGGTGGTGGGCATGGCGGATGCGGTACATCACCGGGTCGCGCATCTGCATGTTCTCGTGCTGCATGTCGATGCGGGCCCGCAGAACCTTGTCGCCGTCGGCGAACTCACCTGCCCGCATCCGGGCGAACAGGTCGAGGTTCTCCTCCACCGACCGGTCCCGCCACGGGCTGTCGACCCCGGGGGTCGTGAACCCCCCCCGCTGCCGGGAGATGGTCTCGGCATCCTGGTCGTCCACGTAGGCCAGGCCGGCCTCGATCAGGTGGACGGCCCAGTCGTGGAGCTGGTCGAAGTAATCCGACGAGTGCACGGGGGGACCGTCGGGCTCGAAGCCGAGCCAGGCCATGTCCTCCTCGATGGCCCGGGCGTAGGCGGCCTCCTCGGTGAGGGGGTTGGTGTCGTCGAAGCGGAGCCGGCAGATCCCCCCGAACTGCCCGGCCACGGTGAAGTCGAGGTGGATGGCCTTGGCGTGGCCGATGTGGAGGTAGCCGTTGGGCTCGGGCGGGAACCGGGTCACCACCCTGCCACCGTGGCGGCCCGCCTGGACGTCGGCGGCGACCTGCTCCCGGACGGGATCGACGGAGCGCGTTGGATCGGCCGGGTCGTCGTTCACGGACCCAGTGTGTAGGGGACAGCCGTCGTCCGGGCGCGCACCGGGTCCGCCTAGGCTCGCCGGGCCATGGCCGAGCCGACCCCGCCTCCTCCGCTCCGCCGTCACCTGGCCGTGCTCGGTTCGATGGGGGTCGGCAAGTCGTCGACGGCCGAGCGGCTCGCCGACGCTCTCGGCGTGGGCTGGCGGGACTCCGACGGTGACCTGGAGGCGCTCTTCGGCTGCCACGGTCGCGACATCTCGGCCACGAGCGGCGTCGACGTGCTCCACCGTCTGGAGGAGGCGGTCCTGCTGGGCGCGCTGGCCCACCCCGAGCCGATGGTCGTGTCGGCGGCGGCGTCGGTGGTCGAGTCGTCCCACTGCCTCGACGCCCTCGCCCGCCGGGCCACGGTGGTGTGGCTGACCCTGCCGGCCGATGTGGTGAGGGAGCGGGCCCGGAGGGGCCATCACCGCCGCCGCATCGACGCCGACGAGTGGGAGGCGATCACCCGCAGGCGGGAGCCCGCCTACCGGGCGGTGGCCGACATCGTGACCGACGCCTCGCCGCCTCCCCACGAGGTCGCCGCCGACGTCCTGGCCCGCCTCGACGACGGGCCGCTCACCCCCGACGGCGGGACTCGGCCCAGCTGAGGCCCCGCTCGACGTCGGGCTCGCGGTCGAGACCGAGGACCTGCTCGGCCACGATGTTGCGCTGCACGGCGAACGTCCCGCCGCCGAGCGTCAGCGCCGGGGAGGCCACGAACCCGTAGTGCCAGATCGGGTCGACGTCGGGGAACCGGCTGTCGGGGCCCCGGGGGAACCGCACCTCGGTGATGCCCCGCTGCATGCGGGCCGGCACCTCGCCCGCCACGCCCGAGCCCACCAGTGTCCCGTCGGCGCCCGCCAGGTCCTTGGCCAGGCCCATGACGTCCTGGCCGTGCTCGTCGCCCAGGATCTTCTGGATGGAGGCCTCGGGGCCGGGCGTGCGTCCGTGGAGCCGGGCCGACAGCGTCCGTAGCCGGTTGAGACGCAGCACCTGGGCGTCGCACCACAGCCGGGCGGCCCGCTGACGGAGGCGGGGATCGTCCAGCCCGCCGGCCCCGACGATCTGGGCCACGAGCTGCTCGGCCGACGGGCCCGCCCCCCACAGCGACCCGGCCGACGACAGCGACACCCGCTCGTTGGCGAGGGTCACCTTGGCCAGACGCCAGCCCTCGCCCTCGGCGCCGATGCGGTGGTCGACCGGGATGCGCACGTCGTCGAAGAACGTGGCGTTGAACGAGTGGGCCGTGGTCATGTCGACGATGGGTGTCAACGTGATGCCGGGCCGATCCATGGGCACGAGGAAGTAGGAGACGCCCTTGTGCTTCGGGGCGTCGGGGTCGGTGCGGGCGAGGAGGATCCCGACGTCGCTCTGGTGCGCGCCCGACGACCAGATCTTGGAGCCGTTGACCACGTACTCGTCACCGTCGCGCTCGGCCCGGGTGGCCAGCGCGGCCAGGTCGGAGCCGGCGTCGGGCTCGCTGAAGAGCTGGCAGCACCGCCAGTCGCCCGACAGCAGGGGAGGGAGGAAGCGCCGGCGCTGGCCGTCGTCACCGGCGACGAGGATGGTCGGCGCCGCCCACCCGACGCCGATGACGTTGGTGACCTGCGGGCCCTCGACCCCGGCCGCCCGCAGCTCCTCGTCGATGATGACCTGGTGGACGGGGTCGGCGTCGAGCCCCCAGGGCTCGGGCCAGTGGGGGACGACGTAACCGGCCCCGGACAGCTCCCGACCCGACGGCCGGGGGTGCTCGGCGAGCCACGCCCGGACGGCCCGGCGACGGGGATCGTCCTCGGTCGGCCAGTCGAAGTCCATCCGTCAGCCCTCCGGCGCGTCGGGTCCACCCATGTTGGTGTCCTGACCCGACGGCGGTCGCATCCGGGTGTCGGTCCCGGCCGGCCGCATCGGCTCGACCGGGCCGGGCCGCTCGGGACGCACGTCGTGGAAGCGGTCGACGTCGCGCAGGTGCGGGAACCAGCGCCACCAGACGGCCACCACCACCAGGGTGGCCACGCCGCCCGACACCACTGCGCCGACCAACCCCAGGAAGTGGCCGGCCACCCCCGACTCGAAGGCGCCCAGCTCGTTCGAGGCGCCGATGAACACGTTCTCGACGGCGAGCACCCGGCCCCGCATCGCCTCCGGGGTGGCCAGCGGGACGATCGTGGCCCGGATGTAGACGCTGACGGCGTCGGCACCGCTCAACACCAGCACCATGGCGAAGGCCACCACGTAGGAGCGGGTCAGGCCGAGCACGATCGTGCCCACCCCGAACAGGGCCACCACGCCGTAGAGGACCCGACCGATCCGGCGGGTGACGGGGCGCCGGGCCAGGACCAGCCCGGTGGCGGCGGCGCCGATGCCGGTAGCGGCCCGCAGCCACCCGAGGCCGACGGCACCGACGCCGAGACGCTCCTCGGCGATGGCGGGCAGCAGGGCGATGGCGCCGCCGAAGAGCACGGCGAACAGGTCGAGGGAGATGGCCCCGAACAGCAGCGGGGTCCGCCGCACGAAGCGGAGGCCCTCGACGGCGTCGCGGACGGCGGCCCGGGCGCCGGGGGTCGAGCGCAGCCGGGCGACCGACGAGCTGGGCACCAGGGCGAAGGTCACGACCACGGCGACACCGAGCAGGCCGGCGCCCACGGCGAAGGAGACCGGAGGCCCGGCCACGTACAGGAACCCGGCCAGGACCGGACCCACGATGACCCCGGCCTGCAGGGTGACCGACGACAGGGCGATCACACGCTCCAGGAGGTGGGGTGGGGCGAGGTCGACGGGCAGCGCCCGGCTGGCCGGGTTGGTGAACGCCCGGGCCACGCCGAAGCCGGCCACGAGACCGAAGATCGGCCCCACCGCGGTCGGGTCGGTGGTGGCGTAGAGGGCGAGGCCGGCGGCGGTGGCGAGCTGACCGGCCAGGCCGGCCGCCATGACCCGTCGGCGGTCGAGTCGATCGGCCACCGAGCCGGTGACGGGGGAGAGCAGCGCCGTGGGCAGGAACTCGGCGAGGCCCAGCAGGCCGAGGTCGAGCTCGCTGCCGGTGATGTCGAACACCTGCTTGCCGACCACCGTCACCTGGCCGACCACGGCGGCGGCGACGAGGAAGCGCACCGCCAAGAGCGCCCGGATGCCCGTCGGGATGGCCGTCGAGGGTGCGGTGCCGGACCCGTCGTCCATCCCTGCGATGCTCACACGTCGCCGGGCGGAACACGATCAACCACGAGGACCGACGTGACGACCGACACCCTCATCGACCGCTCGTCCGCCGGCGAGGTGCACGAGCCCGAGCCGGTGCCGCCCGACACGATGCGCCGGCTGCGAGCCGCCAACGGCGTGCTCGCCCTCCTCCACGGGGCCAGCGCCGCCGCCATCGTGATCCTCGGCAACGACTTCACCCTGCCGGTCACGTCGACCTTCTGGGACGGGCCGCCGGCGTCGTCGTTCGACCCGGCCCGCCTGGAGGTGCTGGCCGACGTGCGGATCGCCTGGGGCTCGGCCGCCTTCCTGGCCATCACGGCCTGCTTCCACCTGGCCCTCGCCACCGTGGCCGCCGGCTCCTACGAGCGGGAGCTGCGCCGGGGCCGCAACCGGTTCCGCTGGGTGGAGTACTCGATCACGGCCTCGCTGATGATCGTGCTGATCGCCATGATCACCGGCATCACCGACGTGGTGGCCCTGATCGCCCTGGCCGGCGCCAACGCCGCCATGATCCTGTTCGGCTGGATCATGGAGGTCGTCAACCGGCCCGGCCCGCGGACGTGGTGGGGCCCGTTCGTCATGGGCTCCGTGATCGGCATCGTGCCGTGGGTCGGCATCGCCATCTACCTGTTCGGGCCGGGTGACGAGGTCCCGAGCTTCGTCTACGTGATCTTCCTGACGATCTTCGTGTTCTTCAACAGCTTCGCCGTGAACCAGTGGCTGCAGTACCGCCGGGTGGGGCCGTGGCGGCGCTACCTCTTCGGCGAGGGGGCCTACGCCGTGCTCAGCCTGACGTCCAAGAGCGCGCTGGCCTGGCAGATCTTCGCCAACACCCTCGCCTGAGGAGCACCCGTGCGGGGCCGGGCACGACGACGGCCCGGCCCCCCGGAGGGGACCGGGCCGTGGCCGGTTGCGGTCGTCTTCAGCAGTGGTGGGGCGCTACATCGCCCGGACGTTCAGTGCCTCGTCGCCCTTGCGGCCGGGACCGACCTCGAACTCGACGCTCTGACCCTCCTCGAGGGACCGGTAACCCGACCCCTCGATGTTCGAGAAGTGGACGAAGACGTCGTCTCCGTCGGGCCGGGAGATGAACCCGTACCCCTTCTCGTTGTTGAAGAACTTGACGGTCCCCGTTGGCATGGGGCATTCCTTTCACAGTTCACGGGCCCGGTCGGCCCGAGAGGTACCGCCGGAGGGAGACGTGGTCGCCCGCCGACTCCCGCAGCATCGCACGAATGGCGGCGGGACGTGGCGCGCGGGTGTCCCCCGATCGGTGGAGGCGGGCGCCGCCAGCCGCCACCTCCGCCGTGGCGCCCCCCGGTAGCGTGGCCGCCGCCGATGGACGAGCCCGCCGATCCGACGCCTCGCCCCACGGCCCGCCGCCGGCGCAGCCCGGTGTTCCGCACCCCCTCGGTGCGCTACGAGACCGTTCGCAACCTCGTGCTCGGCGTCATCTTCGCCGGCGTCTTCGCCCTCGGGCTGTGGCTCACCCCGCGCCTCGCCCGGCCCGAGCCCACGGCGGTCGTGGACGACACCGCACCGGTGGCGACCACCTCGACGACCGCGCCCGATGCCGGCGCCGAGGGGAGCGGGCGGTTCGAGCCGACCACGCTCGACCCCAGCTATCAGTGGGTGGGCTCGCGTGAGGAGATCGTGACCCCTCCGTCCACGGCCCGGGTGGTGGCGGTGGCCCTGGGGGGTCAGCCGGCCACCGGCGCGGAGCTGGCTCCCTACGCCCTCCTGCAGGCGGCCCCGCTCGGCGTCGGCCCGGCGCCGGCGTTCGATCCGGATGCGCTGCCCAACGAGCCCGTGCCGCTCGACGACGCCCGCACCGCCCTCGTGTTCGAGGTGGCCGACGATCCCGTCATCCGGGTGAGCTGGCTCACGCCCGAGGGCCGCCGCATGGAGCTGGCGGGTCGGGGTGTCACCCGCGACCAGCTCCTCGAGATCGCAGCCGCCACCACGGTGGTCGAGCCGCCCCCCGTCGCGCCGGGGGAGGAGCCGCCACCGCCCGCCGTCGAGGTGCTGCGTACGGCCGGCCTGGAGGTGCTGGCGGCCGGACCCCTGCCCCGGGCGGAGTACGCCCGCCTCAGCGACAACTACGTCGTGACGGGCGACGACTCCGGCCGGGCCGTCACCGTCACCCACGTCAGAGGGGCGGAGGGGCTGCGGCCGGAGCTGTTCGCCCTCGATCCCGTCAGCCGACTCGTCGACGTGAGGGGGACCACCGGCCTCTACGCCGGTCCCCTGTGGTGGGTCGAGCGTGACGGGCTCGTGCTGGAGGTCACCTGGGTGGGTGCCACCGTCGGCGAGGTCGTCGAGCTGGCCGACGGCCTGACCGAGCTGACCGTCGACCAGCTCAACCGGCGTCGACCCCCGGTCTTCGACCAGGTGACGGTCGAGCCCGGGACACCCGGACCGGAGCCCGTCTTCGACGCCCCGGGCCTGGGCGTCGGCCTGGCCCTCGACCCGACCGCCATCGAGGGGGAGGCCCCCCGATCCGACGGCCAGCTCGCCGGGCCGGTCCGGGGCGTCGGTCGGCTCCAGGGCACCGACATCGACCTGTTCCGCTGGGATCGCGGCGACGGCGTCTACGTGGAGTGCGCCGGCGCCGTCGGGACGGGCATGGACGTGATCTTCTGCCTCGACGAGGAGGACGTGGTGGGGGGCGGACGGTTGCTCGGCATCCACGCCGTCACCGAGGGCCCCGCCGCCGGCAGCCGGCTGCACGTCTACCGCGTGCCCCCGGAAGCGTCGGTCGTGTCGGCCACCGTCGCCGGCGAGGTCCGCTGGCAGCGACCCGTCGACGGGGTGGCCGCCTTCCTCGTGCCCGGCCAGGAGCTGCTCGACGTGACCGTGTTCGATGCCGAGGGTGCCGAGCTGGATCTGGCCCGGGTGTCGGCCGCCGCCCGCACCGCCGCCGAGGACGACGACGCGACCGACGAATGACGGCGCGGTCGGGGGCTACCCCGCCGAGGTGGCGTCGTCCGGGACGGTCTCGGCCGGCTGCCAGCCCCCCCGCCCGAGCGCGGCCGACGCCTCGAGGTCGTCGACGTCCTCGACGCTGCCCCGCACCGAGCGGACCCAGTCGAGCCGCTGCGTGAGGAGCCGCTCGACGCCCTGCTCGAGGGTCGCCCCCGAGATGGCGCACGAGCTGCACGATCCCTGGAGCTGCACGTCGACCACGCCGGTCCGCACGTCGACGTGGGTGAGCACGAGGTCACCCCCGTCGGCCTGCACGGCGGGGCGCATCATGTCGATGAGCCGGTGCAGGGCGGCCAGCCGGGCGGCGGCCTCGTCGTCGGCGATGTCATCCGGCGCCGTCTCCCCGTTGGCGGCGGCGTCGGGTGCGGGTTCGGCGTCGTCGACGACCGTGAGCCCCCCGGGCCGGCGGCCGTCGGGGGTTCGGCGGTCGCCTCGATCGGTCACGGGTCGATGCTACCGCCTGCAAGCGCTTACATTCGAGGGGGTGAGCCCCAAGGAAGCGCCCTGGTGGCGCGACGCCGTCGGCTACGAGGTGTACCTGCGGTCCTTCGCCGACTCCGACGGCGACGGTCTGGGCGACCTCGGGGGGGTGCTCGCCCGGCTCGACCACCTGGCCTGGCTGGGCGTCGACTTCGGCTGGATCACGCCCTTCTACCCGTCGCCCATGGCCGACCAGGGCTACGACGTGGCCGACCACACCGGCGTGGATCCCCGCTACGGCACCCTCGCCGACGTGGACGCCGTGGTGGCCCGGGCCCACGGGCTGGGGTTGCGCATCGTCGTCGACCTCGTGCCGAACCACACGTCCGACCAGCACCCCTGGTTCGTCGAGGCCCGATCGTCACCCGACTCGGCCCGCAGGAGCTGGTACCACTGGGCCGACCCGGCCCCCGGCGGCGGGCCCCCGAACAACTGGGTCAGCCACTTCGGCGGGCCGGCGTGGACGCTCGACGAGGCCAGCGGGCAGTACTACCTCCACCTGTTCCTCCCCGAGCAGCCCGACCTGCGCTGGGAGGAGCCGGCCGTGCGCGACGCCTTCGACGACGTGCTCCGGTTCTGGCTCGACCGCGGCGTCGACGGCTTCCGCATCGACGTGGCCCACGCCCTCGTGAAGGGCGCCTACGACCGCCCCATCACCCAGCTCCGTCCCGTCGCGCCGGGGGAGGACCCCCGCCTCGCCTTCTACGCCTACGAGCACGGAGCCGACCTCGACCAGCCCGGCGTCCTCGACGTCTACCGCCGGTGGCGGCGCATCGCCGACCCCCACGACGCCCTCCTGCTGGGGGAGGTCTACCTCGACGACCCCGAGCGGGTGGCCCGGTACGTGCGCGACGGCGACGGCATGCACCAGTCCTTCTTCTTCGGGCTCCTCCGCCTCGGCTGGGAACCGCACGCCCTCGTCGAGCTGATCCGCAGGGCCCTGCGGGCCGTGCCGGCCGGCTTCGCCTGGGTTCTCTCCTCGCACGACGACGACCGTGCCGTGAGCCGGCTCTCACCCGACGACCCGGTCGTCGGGCGGGCCCGGACGCTGGCGCTGCACACCCTCCTCGTGGCGCTCCCGGGCACCCCCGTGCTCTACATGGGCGAGGAGCTGGGCCTGACCAACGGGGTCGTACCGGCCGACGCCGCCCATGACCCGGTGGCCACCCGCAACGACATCGCCGGCGCGGCCCGCGACGTCATGAGGACCCCGATCCCGTGGGACGACGGCCCCCACCTGGGCTTCTCGACCGCCGAGCGGACGTGGCTGCCGATGGGCGGCCGGACCGCGGCCGACACCGTGGCGGTCCAGCGCGCCGACCCGGGCTCACCGGCGGCCGCCTACCGCCGCCTGCTGGCCGCCCGGCGCCGACTGCGGCCCGACGCGACCACGACCGAGGTGGCCTGGGGCGAGAGCGACCCGGCGCGGTCCATCGTGGCCCGGCGGGGACGACTGGCCGTGGCCCTCGACACGAGCGGGCGGGGTGGAGCCGTGCACCTGCCGGCGGGCCGGTGGCGGGTGGCGTTCTCGACGCGGGGGCAGCGGCCGCCGGCGACCGTGGACGGCGCCCTGTCCCTCGGACCCTACGAGGCGGTGCTGCTCGACGCCGCCGACGACGGGGGCACGGCGGGTGACTGACCCGGTGGGGGCGGGGCGGGTCACCATCGAGGACGTGGCCCTGCGGGCGGGGGTGTCGGTCGCCACCGTCTCCCGGGCGCTGCGGAACCTGCCGAACGTGGCCCCCTCCACCAGGGAGAAGGTCCGCCGGGTGGCCGGCGAGCTCGACTACCGGGTCGATCCGCACGCCAGCCGGCTGGCGGCCGGGCGCACCCGCACCGTCGGCATGGCCGTCCCGATGATCGACAGCTGGTACTTCTCGACGGTCGTGGCGGGAGCCGAGGCCGTCCTCGCCGACGACGGCTACGACGTCCTCCTGGTCAACATCGACTCGGAGGCGAAGCGCCGCCGCCTCCTCGGGCCGTCGGCCGGGTTCGCCAACCGGGTCGACGGCCTGATCCTCGTCGACATCGCCCTCCCCGCGGACGAGGAGGAGGCGCTGGCCCGGCACGGCACCCGGGTCGTGACCGTCGGGCACCGGTCGGAGCGCTTCGGCTGGGTGGGCATCGACGACGTGGTGGCGGCGTCCATGGCCACCCGCCACCTGGTGGGCTTCGGGCACCGCCACGTCGGGCTCATCTGGGCTCCCGACCGCAGCTCGCTCGGCTTCCGGGTCCCCCTCGACCGGCGCCGGGGCTACGAGGAGGTGCTGGCCAACGCCGGGGTCCCGCTGCGCGACGAGCTGCGGGCGGCGGGCGACGCCTCGGTGGAGGGCGGCGCCGAGGCCATGGCGGCCCTCCTGTCGGCGCGGCCCGGTCCGACGGCGGTGTTCGTGATGTCCGACGAGATGGCCTTCGGGGCGCTGCGCTGCGCCCGGGATCTCGGCGTGCGGGTCCCCGAGGACGTGTCGGTCATCGGCTTCGACGACCACCCGATGGCCGACGTGGTGCGACTCACCACCGTGCGCCAGCAGGTCGACGACCACGGCGCCGCAGCGGCGAGGCTCCTGCTGTCGGGCCTCGAGGGCGAGGCCACCGAACCGGCCCGCCACCTCGTGCACTCCACCCGTCTGGTGGTGCGGGACACCACGGCGGCCCGCCGCCGGACCTGAGGCCGACCCCCGGAGGTGGGGGATCAGTCGAGGATGACGGACTCGGTGGTGGCGTCGAAGAAGTGGATGCGCGACGTGTCGATCACGGCGGAGAAGGGCGACCCCTCCCGCACCTTCGAGTCGGGCTCGAAGCGGGCCACCTGCATGACGGTGTCGCCGCCCTCGGCCGCCAGGTCCTTGTCGACCACCACGCTCTGGGCATCGAGCTTGAAGTGGACGAGGATCTCCGACCCCAGCGACTCGACGATCTCGGCCGTGGACGTGATCGTCCGCTCCGGGTCGGGGCTGTCGAGGAGGGAGGCGTCGGTCATGTGCTCGGGCCGGAACCCGACGATGACCTCCTTGCCGACGTGAGCCCGTAGCCCCGCCCGCTTGGCGAACACCTCGCCGCTCAGCTGCACGTCCTGGTCGCCGAACTGCAGGCGGACGTCGCCGTCGCGGTCGACGAGCCGGGCCCGGAGGAGGTTCATGGCCGGGGAGCCGATGAACCCGGCCACGAACAGGTTCTTCGGATGGTCGTAGAGGTTCTGGGGCGAGTCGACCTGCATGAGGTCACCGGCGTTGAGCACGGCCACCCGGTCGCCCATGGTCATGGCCTCGACCTGGTCGTGGGTGACGTACAGGGTGGTGACGCCCAGGTCACGCTGGATGCGCGCGATCTCGGAGCGCATCTGCACCCGCAGCTTGGCGTCGAGGTTCGAGAGCGGCTCGTCCATGAGGAAGGCCTGGGGGGCCCGCACGATGGCCCGGCCCATCGCCACCCGCTGGCGCTGACCGCCGGAGAGCTGGCCGGGCTTGTTGTCGAGGAGCGGCTCGAGCTGCAGGACCCGGGCCGCGTCCTGCACCCGGCGCCGGATCTCGTCCTTGCCGATCTTGGCCAGCTTGAGCGAGAACCCGATGTTGTCCCCGACCGTCATGTGGGGGTAGAGCGCGTAGTTCTGGAAGACCATGGCGATGTCACGGTCTTTCGGCTGCACCTCGTTGACGACCCGCTCACCGATGCGGATCTGACCGCCGGTGATGGTCTCGAGGCCGGCCACCATCCGCAGCGCCGTCGACTTGCCGCAGCCCGACGGACCCACCAGCACGAGGAACTCGCCGTCGGCGATGTCGATGCTCAGGTCTTCGATGGCCCTGAAACCGTTCGGGTACTCCTTCTCGGCGTGATCGAGCTGCACGGTCGCCACCGTTGACCCCCTCTGGTCGGCATGGAAGCGTTTTCAGTCCCCGCCGGGGACCCTACCCTCCGTGGCGACGGCGGACAAGCATTCGCCCCCCGGCGCCCACCCTCAGCAGGACGGCCCGCCCGTGTCGGCGTTGACCAACGGGCCGGTGGCGTCGAACCGGGCCGAGGGCACCGGCGGCGCCCCGGTCTCGCGCCCGATGCGTTGCGTGAGCCAGAGCACGCCGTCCGCGTCGCAGTGGGCGCCGATGCCGACGTGGGTGAGGGCCGGGTCGAGTAGCGCCCGGCGGTGGCTCGGTGAGGTCATGAGGGCCACGTGGGCGGAGCCGGCGTCGGCGCCGCCGCCCGAACCCCAGTAGATGTTCTCGCCCAGGCGCTCGAAGGCGGGAGTGAGCGCGCCGAGGGCGGCGGCGAGGTCGGCGTGGCCGAAGCGCCCGGTCCCGGCCATGGTCCGGCTCCAGACCGACGCGTCGTCGGCGAGGTCCTCGTCCCACCGCAGCGGCGCCAGGCCGCGGCCCCGCCGCTCGGCGTCGACGCGGGCGGCGACGTCGCGGGCGAGGACGGCCTCCTGCGACGGTGCCGGGGTGGCACCGGGGTAGCGCAGCAGGTCGCCGTCGGTGAAGGCGACGAGGTACCCGTCCCCGGTCGGGGCCACGGCCACGCCGTCGCGCCGGGCGCCCCCGCCGGCCGAACCGGCGAAGGTGGCGGTGCCGTAGGTGAACACGCCGCCGTCGGCGGCGATCAGCCAGTAGCCGTCGCCGTCGGGGGTGGCGGCCATGCCAACGACGGGGGCGACGAGGGGGAGCCCGCCGGCCGAGCCGTGGAACCGGGCCGCCCCGTAGGAGAAGATGCCACCGTCGGCGGCCACCAGCCAGTAGCCGTCGCCGTCGGGGGTGGCGGCCATGCCGACGACGGGGGCGACGAGGGGGAGCCCGCCGGCGGAGCCGTGGAACCGGGCCGTGCCGAAAGCGAAGATGCCGCCGTCGGCGGCCACCAGCCAGTAGCCGCGCCCGTCGCCGGTCCCGGCCATGGCCACGACGGGGGAGTTGAGCTGGAGCCCGGTCAGGTCGCCGTGGTGCCCGGCCCGGCCGTGGGCGGTGACGGCGCCCGCACCCGTGGCCGTCCAGTACCCGTCGCCGGAGGGGACGGCGGCGAGGGCGGTGGCACCCGGGCGCCCGTGGCCGAGGTGGGCGGCGCCGGCGCCGGCGCGCACCCGGCCATCGGCGTGCAGAGCCCACCAGCGGGCCCCGGAGGCGTCGGCGGCGAGGGCGACCACCGGCTCGCCGGGGGCGGCGGCACCGGCGGGAGCGGCGACCGGGGCCAGCGAGGCGACCAGGGCCAGCGAGGCGACCAGGGCCAGCGCAGGGACGAGGCGCAGCGGGACGAGGCGGTTTCCCGGGAGGGCGTGCGCGGCGTTCACGGTCGTGACATCTCCGTCTCGGCTGTGCGCCCGCCCCAGACGCCGGGGCCACGCTACCCGTCGACCGGGACCGTTGTCACATGACCGTCATGGACGGGGAGCCGCCCGGCGCGTGCCACGCTGGGCGGACCATGGCCCCGCACCCCCTCGACCGCGCCTTCCTGACCGGCATCGACGGCGTCACCGACGTGGCCCTCGTCCGCCACGGTCAGCAGGATTTCGCCGACGACGGGGTGGTGGCCGACTACGTCGACCCCCACCTGTCCGAGCTCGGTCGCCGTCAGGCCGAGACGGTCGCCGACCACCTGGCCGTCGCCTTCCCGACCCCCGACCGCCCGCCCGTGGCCGTCTACTCGAGCGACCTGCACCGCGCCCGTGACACCGGCGTCGCCATCGCCGACCGCCACGGGCTGACCCCCACCGAGATCGGCGACCTGCGGGAGATCGGCACCTTCGCCGAGGCACCCGAGGGTGCCCGGATGCGTGACCTCGTCGACGACGTGACGCTGGCGGCCATGCGCCAGCGGTTCGTGCGGGAGCGCCGCTGGGACGTGTACCCCTACGGCGAGGACGGTCGCAACTTCCGCCGCCGGGTCATGACCGCCCTGGAGGCGATCGCGCTGCGCCACGCCGGCGAGCACGTCGTCGTGGCCTGTCACGGCGGCGTCATCAACGTGCTCGTCGCCGAGATCGTCCGGACCGCGGCCGACATGGTGTACCGACCCGCCCACGCCTCGGTCCACCGGTTCCGCCACCACGACGGCCAGTGGGCCATCGACCGGCTGAACGAGATCCACCACCTGGAGGCGGCCGGCGTCCTCAGCTACTGAGCCGACCCCGGCTCCCGAACCGACCCCGGGGCCGGCCGTCTCCCTACGATGACGGCGTGTCCGGGCCCCTCGAGCGCCGCCTGCAACTGCTCATGCTGCTGCGCGACTCCGGCCCGCTGACCCGGGCCGAGATCGGCGACCGCCTCCCCGCCTACGCCGGCCGTGACGACAGCGTCCGACAGCAGTTCGAGCGGGACAAGCGTCAGCTCAAGCGCCTCGGCGTCCCCATCCGCACCGTCGAGCGGGCCGGGGAGGAGGTGCCCCGCTACACCGTCGACCGGGCCGAGTACGACCTGGCCCCCCTCGACCTCACCCCCGAGGAGCGGACGGCGCTGGCCCTCGCCACCGCCCTGGTCGACCTGGAGGCGGGGTGGGACGACGGGGCCGTGCGCAAGCTCGGGTCGGGCTCGGTGTCGGCCGAGGTGATGACCCGTCTGCCGGCCCACAGCGTGCTGCCGACCCTGCACGAGGCGGCCGGTGACCGCCACCCCGTCCGGTTCCGGTACCGGGGGCGGCTCCGCACCGTCCACGGCCACGGTCTGCTGTTCCGGGAGGGCCGGTGGTATCTGGTGGCTGACGACGACGGCACGGTCAAGACGTTCCGCGTGGACCGCATCGAGGGTGACGTGGAGGTCGACGCGACCGCCGTCTACGAGCGGCCCGACCGGGCCGATCTGGCCGCGCACCTGCCCCGTGACCCCATCGCCATCGGGGTCGAGGCGCCGGTGACGGCCACGGTGCGGGTGAGCGGACCGCCGGCCGAGCGCGAGGCGAGGCGCCGGCCCGACGCCGTGCGACGCCGGCTCGACGACGGCGCCGTCGAGCTGGAGCTGGCCGTCACCAACCGCGACGCCTTCCGCTCCTGGGTGCTGTCGCTGCGGGACCGCGCCGAGGTGGTGGGCCCCCCCGAGCTGCGGGCCGACGTCGTCGGTTGGCTGGAGGCCATCGTCGCCGGCGACGGCGACCCGGTGGGTCCGTGCCGGTGAGGACCACGACCGAGGACCGCCTGGCCCTGGTGCTCGCCGTCGTGCCGTGGCTGCACGAGCGGGGGGGAGGTTCGGTGGCGGAGGTGGCGGAGCACTTCGGCCTGCCCGAGCGCGAGGTGTTCCGGGTCCTGAACGACGTGCAGTGCTGCGAGGTCCCCCCCTACGGCGGCGCCACCATCGGCATCGCCGTGTTCGACGACGGCCAGATCCTGGTCGAGCCGACGGTGGCGTTCGAGCGGCCGCTCCGCTTCAGCGCCGACGAGGCGTTCGGCCTCCTGGTGACGGCCCGCACCGCCCTGGCCCGGCCCGGACGGGGCCCGTCCGGCGAGGACACCGCCCCCCTCGGGCGGGCCCTGGCCAAGCTGGAGGCCCAACTCGGATCGGTGGGCGACGTCGAGGTGGACCTGGACCGGCCCGAGGAGCTGGACGCCCTCCGCGCCGCCGTCGACGCCCACGAGCGGTTGCGGCTCCGCTACTACGCCGCCTCCCGGGACGAGGTCAGCGAGCGGCTGGTCGACCCGCACCGGCTGTTCTCCTCCGACGGGCACTGGTACCTCGCCGCCCACTGCCACCGGGCGGGCGGCTCCCGCACCTTCCGGGTGGACCGTGTCGAGGGGCTGGAGGAGACCGGCCAGCACTTCGACCCGCCCGCCGACCGGCCCGAGGCGCCGGCCACGGTGGCCCCGGTGGCGGGCACCACGCCCGTCCGCCTGCGGCTGCCCGCCGGCTCGGACTGGGTCACGGAGTCCTACGCCGCCGACGACGTCGTCCGCCTCGACGACGGCGGTCTCGAGATCACCGTCGCCTCGTCCGGGGAGGTCTGGCTGGAGCAGCTCCTGCTGCGGGTGGGTGCCGGCGGTCGCGTGCTGTCACCGCCGGAGCTGCGTGACGCCGGCGTCGCCGCCGCCCGTCGGGTCCTGGCCCGCTACGGCGTCGCCCGCTGACGTGGCCGCCGGACGGGGAACCCGGGTGCTCGTCGTCGACGACGAGCCCATGGTCGCCGAGGTGGTGGCCGGCTACCTCCGGCGCGACGGCCACGAGGTCGTCGTGGTCGCCGACGGCGACACCGCCGTCACCGCCCTGGAGCGCGACGGGCCCTGGGGTCTCGTCGTGCTCGACCTCATGCTCCCCGGCGTCGACGGGCTGCGGATCCTCGGGCGCATCAGGGCCGCCGGTGACCTGCCCGTGGTGGTGCTGAGCGCCCGGCGCGAGGAGCCCGACCGGGTGCGGGGCCTCGAGCTGGGCGCCGACGACTACCTGGCGAAGCCCTTCTCGCCCCGGGAGCTGGTGGCCCGGGTCCGGTCCGTGCTGCGGCGCAGCCCCGGCGGCCTGACCGACGCCCAGGCGGTGCTGCGCTTCCCGGGGCTGATCATCGACCCCGTCGGGCGGGAGGTCTCGGTGGCCGGCGAGGTCGTCGACGTCCCGCCCCGGGAGCTCGACCTGCTCGTGCACCTGGCCCGCCACCCCCGGCGGGCCTTCAGTCGGGCGGAGCTGCTCGAACAGGTGTGGAACTCCTCGGTCGAGTACCAGGACCCGTCGACGGTCACCGTCCACATCCGCCGGCTGCGGCGCCGGCTCGGGGAAGACCCGGAGGACCCGGTCGTGTTACGCACCGTGTGGGGCGTCGGCTACCGGTTCGATCCACCCGCCCATGGCCCGGGCTCGGGAGCGTGAGCGCCCGTCGGCGCGCCGCCGGCAGTGCCGTCGCCCTCGGCGCCGTCACGGTGGTGGCGCTGCTGGTGGTGGAGGTGACCCTCCACCCGTCGGCGGCCGAGCGTCGCGACGCCATCGCGCTGTTCGGCGGCCTGGCGCTGCTCGGCGGCCTGGTGGCGGTGGCGGCCCCCGCCGCGCTCGCCCGGATCCGCTCCCTGCGCCTGGCCCTCCTCGCCACCTCGGCGGTCGGCGTGCTCACCGCCCTCGGCGCCGTGCTGGCGTCGGCCCGGGCCATGTTCCTGTCCACCCACGACGCCCAGCTCCTGCTCGCCGTCGGTGTCCTGGGTCTCGGGATGGCGTTCGTCGTGGCCGCCGCCATGTCGGGCCCGCTGCTCGACGGCCTCGACCGGGTGGGCCTGGTGGCCCGGCGGGTGTCGGCCGGCGACCTGAGCCAGCGGGCCGGCGTGGTCCGCCACGACGAGCTCGGCGAGGTGGCCGCCGCCGTCGACACGATGGTCGACCGCCTGGCCGGCGCCGAGGACGAGCGGGCCCGGATGGAGGAGGAGCGACGGGTCTTCCTCGCCTCGCTCGGCCACGACCTGCGCAGCCCCCTCGCCGCTCTGCGGGCCGCCGTCGAGGCGTTGGAGGACGGCGTGGCCGAGGACCCCCGCCGCTACCTCCGCTCCATGCGCCACGACCTCGACGCGCTGAGCAGCCTGGTCGACGACCTGTTCCTCCTGGCCCGGCTGGAGGCCGGCACACTCGAGCTCGACCGGCACCGGGTCGACCTGACCGAGCTGGTCGACGAGGCGGTCGAGGCGCTCGCCCCCGTGGCACTGGCCCGCGACGTCCGGCTCCGCCTGCGGCGCGCCGACCGGGTGCTGACCGTCGGGGCCGAGCGGGAGCTGGCCCGGGTCGTCCGGAACCTGCTCGACAACGCCATCCGGTACGCGCCCGCCGGCAGCGACGTCGACGTCACGATCGTCGACGAGCGGGGTCCTGAGGTTCGGGTGGTCGACCGGGGTCCGGGCTTCGCGGCCGGCTTCGTGGAGACCGCCTTCGACCGGTTCACCCGCGCCGACGCCGACCGCAGCCGGGCCACCGGGGGTGCCGGCCTCGGGCTGGCCGTGGCCAGGGGGGTGGTGGAGGCCCACGGCGGCTCGATCTGGGCCGAGCCGGGGCCGGGGGGCACCGTGGCCTTCCGCCTGCCGGTGGGCTGACCGGCCCGTCGGGGGGGGTCAGACCGCCACGGGAGAGGGGCGGAGGCGGTCGCGGAACCCGACGGCGGTGGTCCACCGGCGGACGGCCAGCGCCCGGGCCAGCCGCGCGTCGGACGCCACGTAGCGGGCGAGGCGCTCCGCCGGCAGCAGGTGCAGGGACGTGCGCTCCTCCTCCACCACGTCGAGGCCGACGAGGCGGGCCACCGACTTGAGCGAGCACGACACCGGCACCAGTCGGGGGAGGTCGTTGCGGTAGACGCGGTAGGCGTCGAGGTGGTCGTGGTGGTGCCACCCGGCCCGGTAGCCGCCCCGGTGACCAGGAAGCGAGGAGCGGGCCCGGAACCGCTCGTCGGCGGCGAGGCGCAGACCCAGCTCGAGACCGACGACGGCGGCCCGGGCGGCCAGGAAGGGCAGGTCGAAGGCGCCGCCGTTCCAGGTCACCAGCGTGCCGGGGGGGAGGGTGGAGAGGATCTCGTCGACGGCGACGAGGAGCGCCCGCTCGTCACCGTCGACCAGCACCACCTCGTCGACGCCGCCCGCGATGGCCACGGCCCGCACCGGCGCCACCCGTGGGTCGAGACCGTCGACGGCGGTGTCGGTCTCGATGTCGAGGCCGTACAGCACCGGGGGGGTGGGAGCGGACAGCACCATCGCCGTCGACCCTACGACGGGGGTGTGACCACGACGGCGGATGCGCCCGCCCCGGCCGGCGGTCGGCGTGACGCGGTGCCGGGTCCGGGGCCGCCGGGCGCCATGCTGGGGGCCATGGGCGCCCCCGATCCCGTGGACGAGATCCGACGGCGGACGGGTCGGGCCGTGCGGCGGCTCCTGGCCGGCACCAGCGAGGCCCCCGTGGTCGACCTCGACGACGAGGACCCCGGCCTGTTCGGACCCGACAGCGTCACGTGGCGGGTCCACGCCGACATCTCCATGCTGGTGGGCGGGCTGCGGGCCCTGCTCCTGCAGACCACCCACCCCCTCGCCATGGCCGGCGTGGCCGACCACAGCGACTACCGCCACGACCCCCTGGGGCGGCTCCACCGCACGGGGGCGTTCGTGGGGGTCACCACGTACGGGTCGACGGCGGCGGCCGAGGCCCAGATCGCCGCGGTCCGGGCCGTCCACGAGCGGGTGGTCGGCACCGCCCCCGACGGGCGGCCCTACAGCGCCAACGATCCCGAGCTGCTGACCTGGGTGCACGTCACCGAGGTCGACAGCTTCCTGCGGGCCTACCGCCGCTACGGCGCGGACCGGCTGACCCCTGCCGAGGAGGACCGCTACGTGGCCGAGATGGCCGAGGTGGCCCGGCGCCTGGGCGCGACCGGGGTGCCGACCTCGGTCGGCGAGCTGCGGGCCCGGCTCGAGGGCTTCCGGCCCGACCTCGCCGTGGGCCGCCAGGCCCGGGACGCCATCCGCTTCCTCCTGGCCCCGCCCGCCCCGCCCGCCGCCCGGGCCCCGTACGCCGTGATCGCCGCCGCCGCGGTGGCGTCGCTGCCCGGCTTTGTCCGCCGGATGATGCGGTTGCCGGTCGTGCCCCTGAGCGAGCCCCTGGTGGTGCGACCCGCCACCCTGGCGCTGCTGCGGACGCTCGTGTGGGCCCTGGGTGACAACGAGAACGCCGCCTCGGCCCGCCGGCGCGTCAGCGACTCTGCTGCCTGAACCCCCGGTGCTGCCTGAACCCCCGGTGCTGCCTGAACCCCCGGTGCTGCCTGAACCCCCGGTGCTGCCTGAACCCCCGGTGCCGCCTGAAGGTGCCCCGTCAGCGGGGAGGCGCCGGGAGCCCACCAGGGCGATGGCTGCGACGAACGTGGCGGCGTCTTCGGTGACGACGATGCGACGCTCGGCTCTGGCCGCCTCCAGCACGGCAACGTCGTCCACACCCCGTAGCTCGGGTCGATGGGCGACGAGGGCGACGGTGTCGATGCCGCCCGTCGAGAGGGAGTCGGCCAGCCATCCCGGGTAGTGCTCGTCGAGCAGGAAGCGACCGGGCGTCAGCTCAGAGGGCATCGCGCGCTCGGCGGCGTTCCCACGCAGCGAGAGCTTCGTCCTGGGAGCGGTGATGCCGATCGATCAGGTCGTCGATCTCGTCCCGGCAGTCCGCCCAGTACGCAAGTGCGGTCTCGACGTCCCGCACGCTGAGCCCGAGTGTTGCCGCAACCTGCGCCGGGCTGCGCCGGTGGGCCGAGTGCTGACGCCAGGCCTCGGCAACGGTCGATACCTGGGGGCCAGCGGCGAGGGCGGCTCGCCGTTCCCCGGTGACGGTCTTCACGAACACGATGCCCGGATGAGCCTCCATCCGGAGCCACTCCTCCAGCGCTGCGACCACCACCGTCGACTTCCTGGCGCCGACGCCGCGGGCATAGGCGGCGAGGCGCTGATCGATCGGACCCGGGAACCGGACGTTGGTCGGCGACGCCGTGCGCTACGACGTAGCAAGTCGTGCCCGGCTGACCGGCCGGGCGATTCCGGAACGCCGAAACCTGGGCCCCCGGTAGGCGCCTGCACCCTGGGGTCGTCAGCGGGGAGGCGGCGGGAGCACCACTCGATCGGAGCGTGGCCGAGCCCCTCCGGCGGGTTCTCCGCCAAGGCGACGAGCGCACGGCGGAGCCGCTCCACTCCTGACCGGGTGCGTGGAACCCGGTCGCAGTGGCCACCCGGTTCGTAACGGCACTGTCATCTTCTCGGATGGCGCAACGAACACACGTACGGTAGCTTGGCGGGCATGGACACCGGGGGGTTCGTCAGCGGCGGTGGCAGCGGCCACGACGTGCGCGACACCCTGGTCGCCCGCAGTCGGGCCGAGGTCGACGCCACCCTGGCCGTGGCGGCCTTCGACGCCGAGCGGGCCTGGCAGCTCGACGGGGCCCGCTCGCCGGTGACCTGGCTGGCCGGGCACTGCCACATCTCCCGCCCCGACGCCGTACGCCTCCTGCGCCGGGCCCGGCTCATGGGCCGCCTCGACCGCGTCGCTGACGCCTTCGCCGTCGGCAAGCTGTCGTTGGGGGCCGGTGACCTGCTCGCCGCCGCCGTCACCCGTGACCGGGTCGAGCTGGCCGAGCGCGACCAGGAGGTCATCCTCGACGCCGCCCTGGGCCTGTCGATCGTTGACCTCGAGCGGTACCTGGCCCACTGGCGGTCCCTGGCCGACGACGAGCTCGCCGACACTGTCGTTCCCCCTTCGGCTCGCTGGCGTTCGCCATTCGGACCTCGCTGCCGCTCGATCCGCCCTGGGGGACATCAAGAACCCCGCAGTGCCGACCCGTCGCGGACCCGCCGAAACACCCCCTCGCACCCCGCACCCCCACCCAACGCCGCCACGACGCCCTCGCCGACCTCCTGCGAGAGCAGGTCGGCGACGTCGAGGTCACCGCCACCCTGACCCTGCCCACCCTCACCGGCCAGGGCGCCCCCGGACCCGGGGAACGGGTCCTGTTCGACTGCCAGCCCGTGGGGCGGGCCGGCATCGAACGGGTCCTGTGCGACGCCAACGTGCGCCGGGTCGTGTTCGCCGGGCGCTCCGAGATCATCGACGTGGGCCGCAAGACCAGGACCATCTCGGCGCCCCTGCGGGCCGCCATCGTGGCCCGAGACGGCCGCTGCCGCATGGCCCACTGCGACCAGCCCCCCGCCCGCTGCGACGTCCACCACATCGTGCCCTGGTTCCAAGGTGGGCCCACCGACGCCGACAACCTCATCCTGGCCTGCCGCTACCACCACTGGCTCCTCCACGACGGCGGCTTCACCCTCATCCGAGGACCCGACGGCACCCACACCCTCACCCGCCCCGACGGCACCACCGTCACCTGAACCCCGCCGCCACCACCAGCACCACCACACCCGGCACCTCGACCCGCCCCGGTCGGGGCACCGGCGCGGCCGTCCACGAGAACGCCGTCACGACCCCGAACCCCGGTAGCGGCCTGCTGTCGGCCGCAGGCGAGCCAGCGGGAAACCGCTCTCGGACTCCGGTGCACGAACACCGCAGCGCCAGTGGGCGTTCAGCTCCCGGGCATCTGATCCCGGAACGTGGCCTCGTCGAAGTAGTCGCGCCACAGGGTGATGCGCCCGTCGCTCACCTCGAACCAGCCGGCCACCGGTACCTCGATCCACCGCTCGCCCAGCTGGAACCGGTCGGTGCGGGCGTTCATGACCACGTCACCGGCGGCGACCTGGCGGTGCACGACCCAGTCGATCTCCGTGCACGACTCGACGAACGGGCCGAGCGCGGCCCGCACCCCGTCGCGGCCGTGGACGTCGTCCATGGGGACGTTGTCGTACAGCACGTCGTCGGCCAGCAGCTCGACGGCGGTGTCGAGGTCACGGGCCACGATCGCGGCGATGAAGTCGGAGACGATGGTGTTGGCGTCCATGGGCGGCGATCGTGTCACACGGTGCCTACCCCCCCGGCGGGGCGTGCTCGGGGCACAGGGTGCGGAAGGCGGGCTCCGACACGACCGCCACCATGTAGGCGTAGAGGCCGCCGAACTCGTCGTCGCCGGCCAGCTCGACCAGCGCATCGGCGAGGGCGTCGGTGTCGCTGCCCACCCGATCGGCGGTGACGCACGCCTCACTCCCGGCCCGCATCACCAGGGCGGGCACGGGCACCACGCCCCCCTCGAACCGGGCCGCCGCCTGCTCCAGGAAGGCCAGCGTGGCGGGGCTCGCCCGGTCGGGCACCTCGTGGCAGCGGTCGGGCACCACGTGGGCGCACCGCGCCGGATCTGCCCCCGCGGCCGGCTCCGCTGCGCCCGCGCCGGCGGCCGGCTCTGCCGCTGCGTCCGGCATGTCGAGGTCGCCGGGGGTGAGGGCCACCTCGGCCAGTCGTTCGGGCGGAACGTCGGTGCCAGCCGTCGGCACCGGTACAGGGGCGACGGGGTCTCGGGCGATCAGGCTCGACTGCCCGGTCGAGCAGGCGGCGGCCAGCACGGCGGCGAGGACGGCGACGAGGCGCGTCACGGTTGCTCCCTCTGACGGGGTGGAGGGGAAGCGGAACCGGGAAGCGACCGGCACCGTAGACCACGGTGTGATGCCGGCCGCGTCGGGCCCGCCGCTACGTTCGGCGCCCGTGCCCGCCGTGCCCGCCGTGCCCGCCGTGCCCGCGGTCCCCCCCGCACCCCGTCGGTTCCTCCGTCGCGTCGCCGCTGCTGCGGCGGTGGCCGCGCTGGCGGGGGCCTGCTCGGAGGGGGCGGCGCCGGCCGTGCCCGGGATCGACGGTGCCGCCGAGCCCGAGCTGGCCCTCGGTCGGGACGTGTGGGCCGGCCGCTGCGCCTCCTGTCACGACCCCGACGGGTCGGGAGGGAGGGGACCCCGCCTGAACGACGGCCGGGTGCTCGAGCGGTTCCCCGACCCGGCCGACCAGGTCGAGTTGATCCATCAGGGTCGCAACGGGATGCCGGCCTTCGACGACGTGCTGGACGACGCCGAGATCGAGGCGGTGGTGCGCTACACGAGGGAGGTGCTCGCCGCCGTCGGGTGAGCAGCTCTCAGGTGACGACGGTCGGGCCGAGCTGGAACCGGCGGCGCAGGCGGGCGGGCAGGCCGGGCTCCAGGGGCTCGTCGAGCGGACCGAAGCTCAGCCGGGCCGACAGCTCGCCCTCGGTGTGGTCGACGGCCAACAGCCGGGCGCCGGCCGGCAGGGGTGGCAGCGGCAGGTAGCCACGGAACAGCCCGGCGGCCGGGGCCGCCATCCCCAGGAACGAGGCCGACCGAGGGCGCAGCACGACCCAGCGGCCGTCCACCTCCACCCTGGTCAGCACCTCGTGCAGGTCGATCCCCGCCGCGCTCACGGTCACCGCCATGCCGTCGGCGCCGAGGCGCACCCGGGCCGGCCCCCGCACGGTCCGCAACCACCCGTTGACCGACGCCTCCGTCACCGTGGCCCGCGCCCGCAGGTCGTCGGCCTGCACCCGGGGCGGCAACCCCGGACGGATGCGCACCCCGGTGGCCGACAGTGTCAGACGGTCGACGGTCAGCCCGGCCGTGGCGACCCCGCTCAGGTCGACCTCCAGGCGGTCGAGACGTCCGGACAGCACCCCCTCCACGCTCGGGACGGCCCGCACGCTCACCGGCCGGCGCACCAGGGCGCCGACGGTGGCGTCGACGAGGGCGCTCAGCCCCGCCGCCAGCGCCCCGGGAGCCGGTCGACGTCGACCCCCGTCGGGTGGTGCGCTCACCCCGCTCCCGCCGGCCACCCCTCGAGCCCGGGCTCGGGCTGCACCCCGAAGCTGTTGAGGGCCATCGACACCAGGGCGTATTGACCGCAGGCGAACACCAGGTCCATGAGCTGGGCCTCGGAGTAGGTGGTGGCCAGGGCGGCCCAGGTGGCGTCGGTGATGCAGGCGTCGGACCACAGCTCGTCGGCGGCCCGCACGATGGCCGCCTCGTGGTCGGTGAAGCCCTCGGCGTCGGCGCCGGCGGCGATGCGGGCGATGTCATCATCGGTCAGGCCGCACTCCCGCCCGATGGCCACGTGCTGGCCCCACTCGTACACGGCGCCGCAGTTCCACCCCATGCGGAGGATGGCGATCTCCCGCTCCCGGGGATCGAGCGTGCTCTTGGCCAGCACGTGGTTGGCGAACACGACCCAGCGGCGCATCAGGTCCGGGTGGTTGGCCAGCGTGGCGAAGATGTTCAGGACGGCGGGGACGGCCCGGTCGGCGTCGCCGTCGTCGAGGCGGACGGCCCGGCGGGCGGAGTCGTCCCACTCCTCGACGGGAAGCGGTGGGATGCGGGGCTCGGCGGGGCGGGGGCCGTGGTGCTGGGGCATGGTTCCTCCTCGGAGCGGACAGCCTCCCACGCCGGTCACACCCCTCCAGTAGCGTGCGCCATCAGCGAGGAGGGCCATGAGCGACCCACGACGCATCACCCACCGCACGGCGGTCAGCTACATCGACCGCAGTCGCGAGCACTACGCCGCGCAGGGCTACCCCCGTCCCTACGCCTGGCCCCGCCACCACGACGCGCCCTTCACCCCCCTCGGCGCGCCGCTGGCCGGGGCCACCGTGGCCGTCGTGACGACGTCGAGACCGCCCGGCCACGCCCTCGACGAGCCCTACGCCGCCCCGTCCGACCCGCCGCCCGACCGCATGGACACGAGCGGTCTCGCCTGGGACCGCGATGCCACCCACACCGACGACACCGAGACGTTCCTGCCCCTGCGGGCGCTCGGCCGCCTGCGCGACGCCGGGCGGATCGCCGCCGTCGGGCCCCGCTTCTACGGTGTCCCAACCCTCTACAGCCAGCGCCTGACGAGGGAGCGGGACGCTCGCCGGGTGGAGGCGTGGTGCCGTGAGGACGGTGTCGACGCGGTGGTGCTCGTCCCCCTCTGACCGGTGTGCCACCAGACCGTGGGTCTGGTCTCGCGACACCTGGAGGCGGCCGGCATCCCGACGGTGATCATCGGGTCGGCCCGCGACATCACCGAGGAGCTGGCCGTGCCCCGCTTCCTGTTCTCCGACACGCCGCTCGGCAACCCCTGTGGTCCCCCCGGCGACCCCGCCACCCAGGAGCGGGTGGTGGCCGCCGGCCTCGATCTCCTGGAGCGGGCGTGGACGCAGCAGACCACCGTGGCCGCCCCGTGGCGCTGGCCCGACGACGCCTGGCGCGACGGCTTCATGCGGGTCGACGACACCAACCGGGCCGAGCTGGCCGCCCGGGGGGAGGCCCGCCGCCGGCACCAGGCCGAGGCCAGGAGCGTCGACGCGTAGGGGGGGTCGCGAGCCCTACAGGTCCCGGATGGCCTTGAACAGCTGCGCCTCGTCAACCCCCGCCCGCGCCCCGGCCTCGGCGAGGCGGGCCCGGATCCGGCGCCGGAAACCCTCGATCTCGGCCTCGTCGTCGCCGTCGCCCTCGTACATGGTGGTCTCGAACTGGCTGCGGTGCGCCTCCAGCGCAGCGAGCTGGGCGTCGCCGAACCCGGTGACGTCCTCGGCGTGATCGGGCTCGTCGGCCTCGAACAGCAGCAGGGTGGTCGGCCGGTGGTGGGCGAGGCCCTGCTCCGGGAAGAAGTGCGGGTCGCGCGCCGCCACCACGCCGTCGACGGTGAGGAACCCGGCGTGGCGGTGGTCCGGGTGCAACCGGTAGCGCTTCCACGGGTCGTGGCCGAGCACCACCTCGGGTCGGAGGCGCCGCACCCAGGCCGCCACCTGGGCCCGCTGGCGGACCCCGTCGTCGAGCTCACCGTCGGGCCAACGCAGGAACACGACCTCGCCGTCGGCGCCGAGCGCCCGGGCCGCGGCCCGCTGCTCACCCTCCCGCTCGGCCACGAGGGCGGCGGTGTCGGCCGCCGGGTCCCAGGTTCCCTTGGCCCCATCGGTGCAGATCAGGTGATGGACGGCGCACCCCGCCGCCGCCCACTTGGCGAGGGTGGCGCCCGCACCGAACTCGGCGTCGTCGGGGTGGGCGGCCACGACCAGGGCGCTGGCCGGCGTCGGCAGGTCGACGGTGAGCCTGGTGTCATCCCGGTCGCTCACGGGCGCACGGCGGGCAGGTCGACGGGGTGGTCGACGTCCCAGGCCAGGTCGTCGTCGAGGTGGATCCGCACGCCGAGGCGGAGACGCTCCGCCTCGGCGTGGTGGGCCCGGAACGAGCCCGGCCCGTAGCGGAACACGAAGCCGGCCCGGGTGGGGACGGCCAGCACGTTGGTGCCGTCGTGGTGCCGGTCGGGGACGAGCACGACCCCGTCGCCCTCGGCGACCGGACCGAGGTCGCCCGCCCGGGGCAGGTCACCGTGGGCGACGACCACCCGGCCGAACCCGAGCCGGGCGAGACGCCCGACGGCGTCGGTGACGGCGGGGTTCAGACCGGCGCGGACACCGGTGACCGGGGTGGCTCCGACGGCGAGCGCCCAGGCCGACACCTCGGGGTCGTCGCAGGCCACGAACACGGGCAGGGTCCCGGCGGCGGCCACCACGGTGGCGGCCATGGTCCGGGCCAGTTCGGCCCGCTCGGCGGCGCCGAGCGCTTCGGCCAGCCGGGCCTTCGCCAGACGGAAGTCCTTCACCGGCACCAGCACCGCCGCCGCCGGCGCCGCGCTCGGGCCGGTCACGTCGCGGGGTCCCGGCTACCCTCCGTCACGGGGCCGGAGTCTACGGGCGCTCCTGCCGGCCCCGTGACGAGAGGACGCAGATGACCCAACCGATGCGGGTGGCGGTGATCGGGGCCGGGTCGTGGGGGACGACGGTGGCCTGCCTCGCCTCCCGCAACGCCGACACGATGCTGTGGGCCCGGCGGGCCGAGCTGGCCGAGGCCATCGAGACCGGGCGGGAGAACCCCGACTACCTCCCCGGTCACCGACTCCCCGCCGATCTCCGCGCCACCGCCGACCTGGAGGAGGCGGTCCGCCACGCCGACGTCGTCGTGGTCGGCGTCCCGTCCCACGGCTTCCGGGAGATCGTGGCCAAGGCCGCCCCCTTCGTCCGGCCCTGGGTGCCGATCGTGAGCCTCACCAAGGGGGTCGAGCACGAGACCCTGCTGCGTCCGACCGAGATCGTCGCCGAGCTGCTGCCCGGCCACCCGGCCGGCATGCTGACCGGCCCGAACCTGGCGCGGGAGATCATGGACGGCCAGGCCGCGGCGGCCGTGATCGGCATGGGCGACCAGGTGGTGGCGGAGGCCCTGCAGGCCATCTTCGCCTCGGGGCTCTTCCGGGTGTACACCAACGCCGACACAATCGGCTGCGAGGTCGGCGGGGCCCTGAAGAACGTCATCGCCATCGCCACCGGCATGGCCGAGGGTCTCGGCGTGGGCGACAACACCCGGGCCATGGTCATCACCCGGGGGCTGGCCGAGCTGACCCGGCTGGGCGTGGCCATGGGCGGGCAGGCCGAGACGTTCGCCGGGCTGGCCGGCATGGGTGACCTGCTGGCCACCTGCATGAGCCGCTACAGCCGCAACCGGGGCGTCGGCGAGCAGCTCGGCCGGGGCCGCTCCCTCGACGAGATCACGGCCGAGATGAACCAGGTCGCCGAGGGGGTCAAGACGGCGCAGGTGGTGCTCGAGCTGGGCGAGCGTCATGGCGTCGAGCTGCCCATCTGCGAGGAGATCCACGCCGTCGTGCACGAGGGGCGCACCGCCGAGCGGGCCTACGCCGGTCTGCTGGCCCGCCGGGCCGGCGCCGAGCACGAGTCGGACTGACGGCGGCGCAGGAGGCGCGGGCCGGCGGGGGCGGGTGGACGTGGCTCGGCGTCCGGGGCCTCGACGGGCGGGCCCGCATCGACGACGCAGGGCGCATCGACCTCGGCCCCGGCCGGCCGACGCTCGGCTGGGCCGTCCTGGCCGGTGAGCGGTGGACGCCACCGGGCGGGGCCGGCACCCGCCAGACGCTGGTCGACGACGCCCCCGTGGTCGAGACGCGACTGCGGGCCGGGGGCGGCGACGTCGTGCACCGGGCCTGGGTGGTGCCCGGTCCGCCCCCTGCACTGGTCGTCGACGTCGCCGACGAGGGCCCGGTCCCCGTGGCGGTGGCCATGGTCGTCGACGGGGCCCGGACGCTCACCGTCGACGGGGCCCGGGTCGACGCCGATGGGGTGGCCCTGCTGCACGGGCCGGGCCGGCCCGGCCGGATCCTCGGCGCCCCCGAGGGCCTGGGCGCACCGGCGGCGGTGTGGCCGGTCGTCCACGGTGGCCGGGTGCGGATCCTGGTGCCGCTCGGCGACGCCGCAGCGGAGCCCCCGACGCACGTACCCGACGCCGAGGCCGTCGCCCGTGGGTTCGCCGCACAGGCCGCCGCCGCCACCCGCGCCGTCCTTCCCGACGGACGGTTCGCCTCCGCCCTGGCCCGGGCGGGGCGGGCGCTGCTGGTGGCCGAGGGTGCCGATCGGATCGTGGCCGACCCCTTCGCCGGCCCCGACCCGGCCGCCGACGCCGCCGTCGTCGACGCGCTGTCGGCCCTCGGCCACGCCGACACCGCGGCCGGGGCCCTGGCCGCGCTGGCCGCCGACCACGGCCCCGCCCCGGACGTGCTGGCGGCGGCGGCGGCGCACGTGCGCCGCCACGACGACCGGTTCCTGGCCGCCGCCCTCGTCGACGTCGTGGCCGAGGGGCTGGCCGGACCGTCGGGCGCCCGGCTGGCCGGTCCCGCCGCCGTGCTGCTGGCCGCCGCCGGCGACCGGCGGGCCGCCGCCGACGCCGCCCGGCGGGGGTCGCCCGACGCCCGACCGGCCGCCTCGCCGGAGGAGCTCGACGCCGCAGCCGCGGCCGTCATGGAGGGCGCGCCGCTCGGCGCGATGGCCGCCTTCGCCCTGGCCGCCCTCGGGTCGTTGGCCGTGGCCGACGACGATCGGGTCGACGTGCTGGTGGTGCTGCCCCCGGCGTGGCGGGGCCAGCCGGTCGAGGTGCACGGTCTCGCCACCGCGGCGGGCGCCGTCTCCTACGCCGTCCGGTGGCACGGGGAGCACCCGGCGCTGCTGTGGGAGGTGGCACCCCACCGGGAGCGCTCCACGCTGCGGCTCAGCGCCCCCGGCCTGCTGGCGGGCTGGTCGACCGGCGACCTGCGGGGGGAGGCCCTGCTCCGGGAGGTCAGGTGAGGGCGGCGCCGACCCGGTCGAGGGCCTCGTCCTCGGTGACCTCCCACGACAGGGACAGCTCCGAGACGAGGATGCGCTGGGACTCCATCAGCATCGACTTCTCGGCCGCCGACAGGCCCTTGTTGGCCTCCCGCAGCGAGAGGTTGCGCACCACCTCGGCCACCTGGAAGATGTCGCCCGACTTCAGCTTCTCCTGGTGGTTCTTGAACCGTCGGCTCCAGTTGGCCGGTTCGCGCACGTCCTTCTTGGCCAGCAGCTCGAGCACGTCCTCGACGTCCTGCTCGCCGATGGGCGGGCGCAACCCCACGTCGTCGGCCTTCTCGACCGGCACCGCCACCTTCAGGCCCTCGTGGGTGGTCTCGATGATGTAGTAGTCCCGGCTCTCACCGAAGGCCTCGCGCACCTCACGGGCGGTGATCTGAGCGGCGCCGTGGTGCGGGTACACGACGTGATCGCCGACCTCGAACACGGACAATGGGGGGCCTCCTGGCAACGCCCCGGCGGGGGGCTTGGGGCGGAACGGGACCCCCCAGTGTGCCAGGAACCGGCCCCGTTCCAGCCGCCGGCCCGTCGAGCCGGGTGGCCACTACGATCGGCGGCCGTGACCGCAGCGGTGGGGGTGCTCAACTGGGACGTCCATCGTCCGACGGGGACGGGCAGTGGGCGTCTCGCCCCCACGCTCGTCGTAGGAGACAACCGGTGAAGCACGTCCGCCGCCACCTGGCGCTCGCGCTGGCCCTCGGGCTGGCGGGAACGGCCTGCGCCGCCGACCCCGAGGAGGCGGCACCCGCCGGGCTGCGGGCCGCCCAGGAGGTCGTGACCGAGCCCACCACCGGCGTGGCGCCCCAGACCACCGTCGTCGCCGAGGCCGACGTCGAGACCACCGTGGTCACGCCGGCCGAGATGGCGGTGGCGGCGGCCGAGGACGCCGTCGCCGAGGCCCGGGCCTTCTGCGATGACGTCGGTGATCAGGTGTCGCCGCTCGCCGGTGAGGACTTCGCGAACCACGTGTTCACCGGCCCCGACCTGCGCTGCGCCGTTCTGACCGGGGCCGATCTGCGCAGCGCGGTGATCGGGCCGGCCGCCACCGAGGTCCCCTCCGGCGACGAGACGGCCCGCATCGACCTCTCCGGCGCCGACCTCTCCGGCGCCGACCTCTCCGGGGCACGTCTGTCGATCGTCGCCGTCGGTGCCGACTTCTCCGGTGCCGACCTACGGGGGGCCGACCTGCTCGACTCCGATCTGCGGGGCGCCGACTTCACCGGGGCGCTGCTGCAGGGCTCGCAGATGACCACCCTGCCCGACGGCCTGACCCTGGCCGTGCTGTCCGGGGCGACGCTGGGCTGCAACGTCCTCACCGTCGGCCCCCAGGTGATGCTCGACGGGGTCGTGGTCGACCCCGACTGCGGGAGCGAGCCGGAGTACTTCAACCGGATCACGCTCGGCGGGGTGCTCGACCGCTCGGTGCTGTCCGGCTTCGACTTCACCGACGTGAGGGTCGAGGCCAGCTCGTTCCGCGACGCCGATCTGACCGGCGTGGTCCTGGCCGATCACGGGGTGTGGCCCGACGGGTCCGACTTCACGGGCGCGGACATGTCAGGGGCCGACCTGTCCGGCACCGGTTTCCACCGGCCGGTGTTCGACGACGCCTTCCTCCTCGGCGCCGATCTCACCGAGACCTACTGGGAGGACGCCGACGCCGTCGGCGTGATCCTCGACGAGGCCACCATGGTCGGCTTCGAGGGCGTCAGGGGCAGCTACGTGGGCGCCTCGCTGGTGGGTGCGAACCTCGACGGCGCCTCCATCGAGCGGGCCGACCTGACCGGGGCCGACTTCACCGACACGAACCGCCTCGACTTCCTCTCCACGCTGGTGGTGTGCCCGTCGGGCGTCCGCAGCGTCGACAACGTGGGGCGCTGTGACTTCGACACCCCCGTCTCCGAGCTCGACCCCGCGGGCTGAGCCCCCGGAACCGGGCCACCGTCACCGGGGGAGGAGCTGGGTCGTCTCGATCAGGCGGCTGTCGGCCAGCCCGGCCGCCCGGATGGGGGCGATGGCGAGGTAGTCGGGGTCGGCCAGCATGTCGAGGAACTGCCGGCGGGTCGGGTAGCGGACGAGGATGGCGACATCCCAGTCCTCGTCGCCGATCACGGTGTGGTGGGCCCGGCCCATCCACACCGGCTCGCCTCCGAACCGGGGACCCAGCTCGGCGAAGCGCTGGCCGTACCGGCGGTAGGCCTCCTCGCCCGACAGGCCGTCGACCCCGTGACCGGGCTCGGCCTCGTCCCGGTACCGCAGCAGGTTGATCATGACCACCGGCTCGTCGGGGTCGCCCTCGGCCATGGCCGCCAGCACCCCCGCATCGCTGTGCACGCTTCCCATGGGGCCTGTCTAGCGCAGCCCGCGCAGCGCCTCCCGGTCCCGTCGGCGCGTGTGGGTAGGTTGGCCGACGATGTCGGCCCGTACCCGACCCCCCTCGCTGCGGAACGAGAAGGCCTGCTGGGAGCGGGGCGCCCAGGTGGTGGTCGGTCTCGACGAGGTGGGCCGGGGGGCCTGGGCCGGTCCGCTCACCATCGGTGCCGCCGTGCTGCCCCGGGACCGGCGGGTCAACCGGGTCCGTGACTCGAAGCAGCTCGACGAGGCAGAGCGGGAGCGCCTGTTCGACCGTCTGACGGGGTGGTGTGTGGCCTGGGGGGTCGGTCACGCCAGCCAGGTCGAGTGCGACCACCTGGGCATGAGCGAGGCGCAGCGACTGGCCGCCGCCCGCGCCCTCGAGGCCACCGGGGTGGTGCCCGACGCCGTGCTGGTCGACGGGGCGTGGGACTTCGTGGGCAACGGCGTGACGCAGACCATCGTGCGGGGCGACGCCACCTGCCTGTCGATCGCCACGGCGTCGATCCTGGCCAAGGTCACCCGTGACCGGATCATGCGGGCCGTGGCGCCCGACCACCCCGCCTTCGGGTTCGACGACAACAAGGGGTACCCGTCGCCGTGCCACCGCACCGCGCTGGCCGGCTACGGCCCCTCGGCCATCCATCGCCGGTCGTGGGTGTTCATGGACAAGCTGCCCTGGACCGGCGTCGTCCGCCACCGCCGCCCCGGCGCCCAGGGCGAGCTGTTCTGAACCGCCCGGGCCGACCAGCGGCGCGGGTATCCTCCCCGCCCATGGGTGAGCCCGTCGCCGTCGCCGTCCACCGGACCGGCCGGCCCGGTACGTACCGGTTCGAGACGAACCGGCCCCTGACCGGGATGGGCCACCGCTCGTACTCGTCGCCCGACGACTGGCGCAGCGCCGAGGACCCCGCCGACGAGCTGGCCCGCGCCCTGCTCCAGCGGGGCGACGTCGACCATGTCCACATCTTCGGCAACGTCGTCACCGTCGACTTGGCGAAGGGGGCGAGCCCCGACGGCATCGACACGCTCATCGAGGGCATGTTCACCCACTACGGGACCGGGGCGGGCACGGGCAGCTAGTGCCCTGACTTGGTTCGGGAACACCTGTTCGCTAACCTGTCCGGATGGGAGCCGTCGCCCCCCGGCTGAGCGTCGACGACAAGCGTGACCGGGCCGAGCGGCTGCGGGCCCGGCTGCCCGCCGCCCGAGACGAGGTGGGTCCCGCCGTGCTCGCCGCCGATCGGGCCGTAGCGCTCCCGCCTCCCCTCGATGCTCTCGTACCCCGTGGCCTCCGGCGGGGCTCGGTGGTGGGTGTCGACGGTCCGGCGGCCCCGTCGTTGGCCATGGTCCTGGTCGCCGTCGTGGCGGGAGGGGCCGGGTGGGTGGCCGTGGTCGACGGCGCCGACCTCGGGTTGGCGGCCGCCGGAGAGCTGGGTGTCGATCTCGGGCGGTGCGTGCTGGTCGACCCGCCCGCCGACCGGCAGGCCGAGGCGCTGATGGTGCTCGTCGACGCCGTCGACGTGGTGCTGGTGGGCGCACCGCGTTCCCGTCCGATCCCACCCCGGGTACGGGCCCGTTGCCGGGAGCGGGGGGTGGTCCTGGTCGGCATCGGCGGGAACGGAGCGGGCACCGGCGGGGCGGGTCTCGGGCCCACCGATCTGGCCCTGGTCACCGGGGACGCGGCATGGGTGGGTCCGGCCGACGGCGCCGGGCGGTTGACGGCACGGCGGGTGACGATGTCGGCGACGGGATGGGGGGTGCTGGCCCCGGGGCGCTCGGTGCCGGCCTGGTTGCCGGGGCCCACCGGTGGGCTGACCCCGGCCGAGGTCCCCCGCCCGGTCACCTCGGGCGTGACCGGCACCGGTGTGACCGGGGCCGGATGGGAGCAGGTGTCGTGACCGGGGGGCCTCTGTCACCGGGTGGGGAGGTGGTGGTGTGGTGTCCCGACTGGCCGTTGCGGGCGGCCGGGGTCCCCCCGACCGAGCCGGCCGCCATCGTCACCGCCAACCGGGTGGCGGTGACGAGCCCGGCCGCCCGGGCCGAGGGTGTCGAGGTGGGTCTGCGTCGGCGCGAGGCCCGGTCGCGGTGTCCGCACCTCCGGCTGGTCGACGCCGACGGCGGTCGCGACGCCCGGGCGTTCGAGCCGGTGGTGGCCACCGTCGGCTCCCTCACCCCCCGGGTGGCGGTCACCCGACCGGGGGAGCTGACCTTCCCGGCGCGGGCCGCCTCCCGCTGGGCGGGCGGTGACCGGCCGCTGGCGTACCTGGTCCGGTCCGCCGTCGACGAGCTCACCGCTCCCGACGGCGGGTCCATCGGGGCGAGGGTGGGCGTGGCGGTGGGGGTGGCCACCGCCACCCTGGCCGCCCGCCGCGCCCCCCCGATCGAGCGCGTCCTCGTGGTCGACCCGGCCGGGACGGCGGGGTTCCTGACCCCCCTCCCGATCGGGGTGCTGGTCGACCACGGGGTCCCCGCCGACCTCGTCGAGCGGTTCGTGCTCCTCGGACTCGACACCCTGGGCGCTCTCGCCGCCCTGCCGGATCGGTCGATCCTCGAGCGGTTCGGTCCTGCCGGCGACCGGGCCCGTCACCTGGCCCGGGGCCTCGACCCCGAACGTCCCGCGCTCCGTGAGCCGACGGGGACCCGGCGGGTCGAGCGCCGGCTCGACCCGCCCCTCGACCGCATCGACCGGGCTGCGTTCATGGCCAAGCACCTGGCCGACGAGCTGGGGGCCCGGCTCACCTCCGACGGTGAGTCCTGCTCGGCGGTCGTGATCGGTGCGGTCACCGTGACGGGGGAGGAGCGCCAGCGCTGCTGGCGCCAGGACGGCCCCCTCCGACCGACCGAGATCGCGGATCGGATCCGGTGGCAGCTCGACGGCTGGATGCGGGCCCCGCCCCCGGCCCGCCCCACCGGTGGGATCGTGCGGCTCTGGGCCGAACCCGTCGAGGTCGGGCCCGACCGGGGACGGGCGGTCGGGTTGTGGGGCGGTGACGCCGCCGACACCGAGCGCGTCGGGCGGGCGGTGACCCGCCTGACCGGCCTGCTCGGTCCCGAGGCGGTCACCGTGGCCGAGCTGGTCGGATCGCGGGCGCCCGGTGAGCGGATCCGCCGGATCCCGGCCGGGTCGGTGACCCTGCGACCCGACCGCCCCGTGCGGGCACCGGGGCGAGCCGAGCAGCCCTGGCCGGGAACCCTCCCCCCGCCCACGCCGACCGTCCTACCCCGGGATCCACCCGCCGTGGTGCTGATCGGCGCCGACGGGCACCACATCGACGTCGACGACCGGGGCCAGCTGACCGGTCGTCCCGTCACCCTGGCCGGGCCCGGTCGGCCACCCCGGCCCGTCGTCACCTGGGCCGGGCCCTGGCCCGTCGACGAGCGGTGGTGGCACCCCTCCCTGCACCGTCGCGGGGCTCGGCTGCAGGTGGTCGTGGCGGATGGCGTCGCCCTGCTCCTGTTCCGGGGTGGAGCAGGGTGGCACGTCGAGGGCCGGTACGGCTGAGCCGCCCCATCCTCCCCCCGGGTCAGGTTCGAACGCGGTTCGTGGCGGGGCAAGGTTGCCCGACGCTCCAGCACAGACGACCCCCGACCCTCACCGGCCGCGAGCGGTTCGCCTCGGTGCGGAGTTTCACCGGCACGGTCGGTGAGTGATTACCTGGGGTACGTCCCCCATCGGGACAATTGACCCACCACATCCTCAGGCGGAGGTACCACCGTGACGATCACCACCCCCAACCCGACTCGTGCGTCGGCCCGCGTCAACGAAGGTCTGCGAGCGCAGCGCAATTCGAGGTCGGCAATCAGCCCCGCTCGGCAGCCGGGGTCGACCCTACCGGAACCCGGCGCCGGGGCGGGCCCCATCTCGGGCCTGGTCGTGACCCTCGGCACCGTGGCCGCGGCCGTGGGTGCCGACCTGGCCCACCTCGCCGGGCTCACGGGTCGAGGCGTCGACGTGGTGCTGATCGACACCGGTGTGGCCCCCGTGCCCGGCCTCGACGACCCGGCCCGGGTGGTGGTCGGCCCGGATCTCACCCCGGAGGCGGTCGACGCCACCCGCAACGGCGTCGACGGCTACGGCCACGGCACCCACCTGGCCGGCATCGTCGCCGGCGCCGGCGTCGCACCGGGTCTGGCCCCGGGGGCGCGTCTCATCGCGGTGAAGGCGGCCGACGAGCAGGGCGCGACGTCGGTCGAGCAGATCGTGGCCGCCCTCCGCTGGGTGGTGGAGGACGCCCCCGCCGCCGGGTTCACGCCCCGGGTGGTGAACCTCGCCGCCGCCGTCGGCGCCGCCACCCCGGCCGAGCTCGACGCCCTCGACGATGCGCTGTGGGCCGCCCACGATGCGGGCATCACGGTCGTGGTGGCCTCCGGCAACGACGGCGCGACCGTGCCCCAGGCTCCCGCCTGGCACCCCGCCGTCGTGACCGTCGGCGCCGCGGAGCCGGACGGGGCGGGGGGCTGGGTCCTGGGTGATTTCTCGAGCGGTCGCGACCACGTCGACTTGCTGGCGCCGGGGCGGTCGGTGGCCAGCCGGCGGGCACCCGGATCCCGCGTCGACCGCGAGCACCCCGAGGGGTTCGTCGACGAGGTGACCTTCAGGGGAACCGGCACCTCGCAGGCCGCCGCCGTGGTCAGCGGCGCCCTCGCGCTGCTGCTGGAGGCCCGGCCCGACCTCGGTCCCGCCGAGGTGCGGGCCCGCATCCGGTCGTCCCGACGGGCGGGTCTGCTCGACCTGCCCGCCGTGCTGGCCGGTGACCGTGAGCCCGCTGCCGCAGGTGCCCTCGTCGGCGACCGGGAGCCCGGCCCCGCCGGCCTCGACGCCCCGTCTCCCGGGGGCCTCCTGCCCGCCCCCTGGCAGAGCGTCCGCTGGGCGAGTGTCCGCTGGGCGAGTGTGCGGTGGGCGAGTGTGCGGTGGGCGAGTGTGCGGTGGGCGAGTGTGCGGTGGGCGAGTGTGCGGTGGGCGAGTGTGCGGTGGGCGAGTGTGCGGTGGGCGAGTGTGCGGTGGGCGAGTGTGCGGTGGGCGAGTGTGCGGTGGGCGAGTGTGCGGTGGGCGAGTGTGCGGTGGGCGAGTGTGCGGTGGGCGAGTGTGCGGTGGGCGAGTGTGCGGTGGGCGAGTGTCCGTTGGGCGAGTGGGCGAGTGTCCGTTGGGCGTGAACGGGTTCCGCGCCACCGCGTGCGACACCGCCCCCCCGGGTTGAGACCCGGGGTGGCGGTGGCGGCGCCTCCGGCGGAACGGTGACGGTCCGTCGTGGCACGGCCCCCCTCCGGCACCGCGCCGTGGGGTACCTTCGGGCGCGATGAGCGGGCCGGGTGAGATCACGCTGAGGCGGCCGCGCCCCAGCGTCCACCCGACCCTGCGCATCGCTCTCCTGGCCACGCTCCTCGTGGCCGCCGCCGTCGGCCTGCTGCTCGTCACGCCGCGGGCCGATACGGCCATCACGTCGGGCATCCCGTTCGCGGTGTTCGTCGTCGCCTTTCTGGCGGCCGAGGGCTTCGTCTTCTACTTCGACTTCCAGAACCACCGCCATGCCGTGGCCCTGTCAGAGCTGCCCCTCGTGCTCGGGCTGCTCTTCCTGTCGCCCCTGCTCCTCGTGGCCTCGCGCCTGCTCGGGGCGGGTGCGGTGGCGCTGCGGAGCGAGCGACGGATCACCGTCAAGGTGGTGTTCAACCTGGCCATGTTCGCCGCCGAGGCGGCGTTGGCGGCGTACCTGTTCCGGATCCTCGCCGGGGTGGCCGTGCCGAGCGGGTTCGGCGGCTGGTTGGCGTTGGCGTTCACCGGCTGGGCCGTCTCCTTCCTCGGGCTCATGACGATCCACCTCGCCATCGCCGTGTTCGAGGGACGCTGGCGGGTGCGCATCGACCCCACCTCGTTCCTGACCGAGACCATGGTGAGCGTCGGCACGGTGTCGGCGGGAGCCCTCGCCACCGCCGCCGCGCTGCAGTCCCCGCCGCTGGCCCTGTTCGTGGTGTTCCCGCTCGGAGCGGTGTTCCTGTCGCTGCGCTATCAGGCCCGGCTCAGCCAGCGCTTCGAGACCCTCTCGTCGGTGCAGCGGTTCACCGGCACGGTCGGGACCTCGCTCGAGATCGGCGATCTCGTGTCGAGCGTCCTGTCCCAGGCCCGCTCGTCGGCTTCCGCCCACCGGGCCGCCCTGGTGGTGGCCGGCGACGGCGGGGTGCCATCGGGCATGTACGTCGACGACGGGAGCGGGTCCGGCGTGACGGAGCGGCCCGTGGCGGAGTCCGGGGCCTGGCGGGCCGTCATCGACGGGGGCGCGCCCGCCACGGTGGCCTCCGACGGCGTGGCTCCCGCCCTCCGGCGGGCCCTGGGTCGGATCGGCGGCACCGACCACGTCCTCGCCCCCATCGCCGTCGACGGGTTCGAGGCCGTCCTGGTCGTGGCCGACCGTCGCGGCGACGAGCGGCCCTTCGACGCCGACGACGCCGTCGTGGTCGCGGCGCTGGCGGCCCACACGGGCGTCGCCTTCCAGAACGGGGTGCTCCTGCGGCGCCTCGGCCAGCAGGCCGTCCGTGACGACCTGACCGGGCTGGCCAACCGCGCCCGCTTCGAGCAGGAGACCTCGGCCGAGGTCGAGGCGACCCTCGGTCGCACCCCGTTCTGCGTCCTCCTCCTCGATCTCGACCGGTTCAAGGAGGTCAACGACACCCTTGGCCACGGGGTCGGCGACCAGTTGCTGGTCGAGGCCGGTCGGCGCCTGGAGGCGGCCTCGGGCGACCGGTCCCTCGTGGCCCGCCTGGGGGGCGACGAGTTCGCCGTCCTGCTTCGTGACACCGACGAGCAGACCGGACTGACGATCGCCCGACGCCTCATCGACGAGCTGCACCGGCCCTTCCACCTCGGCCGCGTCGGCGCCGAGATCGGGGTGAGCATCGGGCTGGCCGTGGCGCCGCGTGACGGCCTCGAACCCGAGATGCTCCTGCAGCGGGCCGACGTGGCCATGTACGCGGCCAAGTGGGCCCAGCTCGGCGTCTCCCGCTACGACGAGACCCACGACAGCAACAGCCCCCGCCGGCTGTCGATGGCGGCCAAGCTGCGTACCGCGCTGGAGGAGGGGAGCATCGAGATCGCCTACCAGCCGAAGATGCGGATCCTCGACGGGCGCATCACCGGTGTGGAGGCCCTGGCCCGATGGTCCGACGAGGAGTTCGGTGACATCGGTCCCGAGGAGTTCGTGGCCCTCGCCGAGCGGGTCGGCCTCATGCGGGAGCTGAGCGACTTCATGCTCCGCAACAGCCTGATCCAGGTCAGGGAGTGGCGGCGGCAGGGACTCGACCTGTCGGTGGCGGTGAACCTGTCGAGCCGCGACATCGACGATCCCGACCTCCCGGACCGGGTGGCGTCGATCCTCGACGAGATCGGGCTCCCGACCGAGGCGCTCATGCTGGAGCTGACCGAGCACAGCCTGCGCGACGACGACCATCGCCCCCTGGCCCGGCTGGTGGAGATGCACGACCGGGGTGTGCAGCTCGCCCTCGACGACTTCGGGGTCGGTTACTCGTCGCTGACCCACCTGAGCTACCTGCCCATCGACGAGCTGAAGATCGACCGGTCGTTCGTGTTCAACCTGGTCCTGAAGGAGCGCGACCGCCGGCTGGTCCGGTCGGTGGTGGACCTCTCCCACAACATGGGGCTCACGGTCGTGGCCGAGGGTGTGGAGAGCCCCCGGGCCCTGCGGATCCTCCGCTCGATCGGCTGCGACGAGATCCAGGGCAACAGCCTGACGCGACCGCTCCTGGCCGACGACCTGATGGCCTGGCTGGCCGACGGGATCATCGACGACGAGGAGGCGTTGCCCGACCTGCGGTCACCGCTCGGGCACCTGCGCCGGGTCCAGTGAACCAGCCATAGCATCGGTGTCGCCGGCCGCGGTGCATGGCGAACAGTTGTTCGCTACACTGTCCGGATGGGGTGGAGGAACCCACCGGTGCGGTGGAGCGAGATCGAGCGGCGGCTGTCCGACCGGCCCGAGGTGCCGGGCCGGGGTCCGCACGAACCGGCCTGGGGTGACGGCCACCCCGACGGCGACGGGGGCGACAGCCCGGCCTGGTCCCGCAAGCGTCAGGCCTACCAGGCGCCGGCTCTGCTGCGGTCCCGGCGGTCGGTCACCCCCTACGCGGAGCTGCACTGCCACTCCAACTTCAGCTTCCTCGACGGGGCCTCCCACCCCGAGGAGCTGGTCGAGGAGGCGGTCCGCCTGGGTCTGACCGGCCTCGCCCTGACCGATCACGACGGCCTCTACGGGGTGGTCCGCTTCGCCGAGGCGGCCCGTGAGGTCGGTCTGCCCACCGTGTTCGGCGCCGAGCTGACCCTCGGCCTCGCCGACCCCCAGAACGGGGTGGCCGACCCCGGTGGCGAGCACCTGCTGGTGCTGGCCCGTGACCCCGAGGGGTACGCCCGCCTCGGCCGGGTCATCAGCCGGGCCCAGGCGGCGGGGCGGAAGGGGGCGCCCCGGGCCGACCTCGCCGACCTAGCCGACGCCCACGGCGGGCACTGGGTCGTGCTCACCGGGTGTCGCAAGGGGGCGGTGCCGCGGGCCGTCGTCACCGAGGGGCCCGGTGCGGCCCGGCGCCAGCTCGACCGGCTCGTGTCCGCCTTCGGGTCCGAGCACGTGGTGGTCGAGCTGTGGGACCACGGCGATCCCCTCGACGGTGCCCGCAACGACACCCTGGCCGCCCTGGCCGCCCGCGCCGGGTTGGCCCTCGTGGCCACCAACAACGCCCACTACGCCACTCCCGGCCGGCACCGCCTGGCCGCCGCCCTGGCCGCCGTGCGGGCCCGCCGCAGCCTCGACGACCTGGAGGGGTGGCTCCCCGCCGCCGGCACGGCCCACCTCCGGTCGGGCGACGAGCAGGCCCAGCGGTTCCAGCGCTTCCCCGGGGTGGTCGAGACCGCCGCCGCCCTGGCCGCCGAGCTGGCCTTCGACCTGCGTCTGGTGGCCCCGCAGCTCCCGCCCTACCCCTGCCCCGACGGCCTCGGCGAGATGGGGTTCCTACGTCGGCTGGTCGACGAGGGGGGCGAGCGGAGGTACGGCCCCCGACACGCCGAGCGGGTGGCGGGGGCGTGGGCCCAGCTCGACCACGAGCTCGACCTGATCGAGACCCTGGGCTTCCCCGGCTACTTCCTCGTGGTGTGGGACATCGTCGAGTTCTGCCGCCGCTCGGGCATCTACTGCCAGGGCCGCGGATCGGCCGCCAACTCGGCGGTCTGCTACGCCCTCGGCGTCACCAACGCCGACGCCGTCTCGCTCGGCCTGCTGTTCGAGCGGTTCCTGTCGCCGGAGCGTGACGGTCCACCCGACATCGACATCGACATCGAGAGCGACCGCCGGGAGGAGGCCATCCAGTACGTCTACGAGCGGTACGGCCGCGAGCGGGCCGCCCAGGTGGCCAACGTCATCACCTACCGGGCCCGCTCGGCGGTGCGTGACATGGCCAAGGCCCTCGGCTACGACACCGGCCAGCAGGACGCCTGGTCCAAGCAGATCGACCGGTGGGGCTCGGTCACCGACCACGCCGGCCAGACCGACCACCTCGGCCGTCCCGATCACGACGTGCCGGTCGAGGTGCTGCGCCTGGCGCTCGAGGTCGAGCACTTCCCCCGTCACCTGGGCATCCACTCGGGGGGCATGGTGATCTGTGACCGGCCCGTGGTCGAGGTGTGCCCGGTCGAGTGGGCCAGCATGGAAGATCGCAGCGTCCTGCAGTGGGACAAGGACGACTGCGCGGCGGTGGGGCTCGTCAAGTTCGATCTGCTCGGCCTGGGGATGCTGTCGGCGCTGCACTACGCCGTCGATCTGGTGGCCGAGCACCAGGGCGTCGAGGTCGAACTGGCCACCCTCCCCCAGGACGACGCCGTCTACGAGATGCTGTGCCGGGCCGACACGGTGGGGGTCTTCCAGATCGAGAGCCGGGCCCAGATGGCCACCCTGCCCCGGCTGCGGCCCCGGTGCTTCTACGACCTGGTGGTCGAGGTGGCGCTCATCCGGCCCGGGCCCATCCAGGGCGGGTCGGTGCACCCCTACATCCGGCGTCGCAACGGTCAGGAGCCCGTCACCTACCTGCACCCCCTGCTGGAGGGGGCGCTGGCCAAGACGCTCGGGGTCCCGCTGTTCCAGGAGCAGCTCATGCAGATCGCCATCGACGTGGCCGGCTTCACCCCGGCCGAGGCCGACCAGCTCCGTCAGGCCATGGCGTCGAAGCGCTCCCAGGCCCGCATGGAGCAGCTCCGGGCCCGGGCCCACGCCGGCATGGCCGAGCGGGGCGTGGAGGGCGAGGTGGCCGAGCGCATCTGGGACAAGATGGCCGCCTTCGCCAACTACGGCTTCCCCGAGAGCCACTCGGTGAGCTTCGCCTACCTCGTCTACTCCTCGTCGTGGCTGAAGCTGCACCACCCGGCGGCGTTCTGCGCCGCGCTGCTCAACGCCCAGCCCATGGGGTTCTGGTCACCGCAGTCGCTGGTGCAGGACGCCCGCCGCCACGGTGTGGTCGTCCACACCCCCGACCTGGCCCGCTCGGCGGCGGCGGCCATCCTCGAACCGTGCGCCGACTCCGCCGGTGGCGTGGCCGTCCGGCTGGGGCTCGGCTCGGTGCGGGGGCTGGGTGACGACGCCGCCTGTCGCCTGGTGGCGGCGCGGCCCTACGCCTCGGTCGAGGACCTGGCCCGGCGCTCGGGGCTGACCGGCCCCCAGCTCGAGGCGCTGGCCACGGCGGGGGCGCTGGCCTGCTTCGGCCTCGACCGGCGCGAGGCGCTGTGGGCGGCCGGCGCCGCCGCCGCCTCCCGACCCGACCGCCTTCCCGGCATCGTCACCGGCGTCGAGGCCCCCACCCTGCCCGGCATGGACGAGCGGGAGGAGGCGGTGGCCGACCTGTGGGCGACCGGGGTGGCCCCCGACGGGCACCCCACCCGGTTCCTGCGCGACGAGCTCGACCGGCGGGGGGTGGTGACCGCCGACCGCCTGGGGGAGGTGGCCGACCGGGCCACCATCGTCGTGGCCGGGGTGGTGACCCACCGCCAGCGACCGGCCACGGCCGGCGGCGTCACGTTCATGAACCTGGAGGACGAGACCGGCCTGATCAACGTGGTGGTGTCGGTGGGCTGCTGGAAGCGCCACCGCAGGGTGGCCCGCTCCATGGCCGCGCTCCTGGTGCGGGGCAAGCTGGAGCGGGCTGACGGCGGCGTCCACACCGTGGTGGCCGAGCGCCTGGAGCCCCTGCCCGTGGCGGCCGGGCCAAGCCCCTTGAGGTGGTGTACGCGGTGACGTCCGCGTCTGCCTCTGCGGGTTGTTCTACACGACCTGCCTCGTGGTCGTCGGGGTCATCTCCTCGGTCTGGTCAGCGTCGCTGGCGATGATGTGGAGGCGGGCTTTGGCGAGTCCTTCGGCGGCCATGTAGCGGCGGGTGACGGCCCATTCGTCGTGTTGTTCGGCGAGCACGGCACCCACGAGGCGGATGACGGCGTCACGGTTGGGGAAGATCCCGACGACGTCGGTTCGTCGGCGTAGCTCCTTGTTGAGTCGTTCCTGGGGGTTGTTCGACCAGATCTGGCGCCAGTGGGCCTTGGGGAACGCGGTGAAGGCCAACACGTCGCCGGCTGCGTCGGCGAGGTGGTCGGCGGCCACCGGGAACTGCTCGGCGAGCTGGTCCACGACGCGGGCGTGCTGGGCCCACGCCGAGGCGGCGTCGGGTTGTTCGAAGATGGTGCGGACCAGGGTGGCCACCATGGGCTGGGATGCCTTGGGGACCTTGGTCAGCAGGTTCCGCAGGTAGTGGGTCCGACAGCGCTGCCACGACGCCCCCTGCATGGTGGCCTCGACTGCTGCGACCAGGCCCTCGTGGGCGTCGGAGATCACCAGGGCACAGCCGGACAGGCCCCGGGCGACCAGGCCCCGGAAGAAGGCCAGCCAGCCGGCGCCGTCTTCGGTGGTGATCAGGTCCACACCCAGGACTTCTCGGTGCCCGTCGGCGTTGACACCGACCGCGATCACCACGGCGACGTTGACGATCCGGCCGCCCTCGCGGACCTTCTGGGTGAGGGCGTCGGCCCACACGTAGGTGTAGGGCCCACCGTCGAGGGGCCGGTTGCGGAACTCGGTGACCGTCTCGTCGAGCTCGGCGGCCATGCGCGATACCTGGGACTTGGAGATCCCCTCGATGCCCATGGTCTGGACCAGCTTGTCGACCCGGCGGGTGGACACACCCCGCAGGTAGCAGTCCGCCACCACCGCCACCAGGGCCTTCTCGGCCCGCCGGCGGGGTTCGAGCAGCCAGTCCGGGAAGTAGGAGCCCTCCCGCAGCTTGGGGATGGCCAACTCGATCGTGCCGGCCCGGGTGTCCCAGCGCCGGTCCCGGTAGCCGTTGCGGCGGTTCACCCGCTCCGGGGACGCCTCGCCGTAACCGGCCCCGCAGATGGCGTCGGCCTCCGCCGACATGAGCTGCTGCGCGAACGCAGCCACCATCTCGCGGACCACGTCGCTGCCGTCGGCGTCGAGGTGCTTGCGCAGCCACCCCAGCGCGTCCATCGTGTTGTCGATCACCGTGTCTTCCTCTCTGGTTGCTTGAGCACTTCCAGAGGTAGACGCGGTGATCACGCGTCAGGGGGATGCTCCCCCGTACACCACCACCCGGGACTCAACTGCCCGTCTGTTGTGATCCTGGTCGCCGCCACCCTCGCCTCGCCGCAGCTCTGAGTGCCTGCGGTGATGATGAGGTCTTTCGTTGCTACAGCTGAGCGAGGTGCAGCAGCGGCTGACCCGCTGATCGCGCGACACTCATACCGGGACGGCGTCTACACGATCACCGACCATTCGGGAGGGGTGGAGGTCGTGTGGATCTTCGACCCGGAAGCGTGGCTGCTGAGCTGCGAACCGGTGCGACGATCAACGTACGCAGCACCGGGATGGCTGCGTCTCGCGTCACGACCAACGACGGTCGCCGCCCCGCCTCGGAGATCTCGGCCCACCAGACGTCACCCTGGGAGGGCTGGCTCACCAGGGCTCCTCGGCGATCATGGCGGCGGCCGAGGCCTCGGCGCCGGAGATCTCGTCGTCGGTCTGGGGGGTGTTCCGATATCCCTGCGCGATGGCCTCGCCGATGCGCCTGCGACGCTCCCCGTCGAGGTGGGCGGACAGCGCGTGCCGGAGGGCCCCGGCGCGCCACATCCCGGTCACGGACGTATCAACGCTTCGGTGGCGCGGTCAGGTAGGGCGTGACCAGCGTGATGGCGACCGAGCGGCCCCTCCGGGTCGTGACGGAGAACGCAGAGCCCACCCCGGAGCCCGAGGCCCCCGACGTCCGCCGTGCCGTCGAGGTCGACCGGTCGTGGTCGGCCCGGGCGGCCTGTACCGGTGCCGACGTCGGCGCCTTCTTCGACGAGGAGCGCTGGCCCGAGGCGCGCCGGGTGTGCGCCGGCTGCCCGGCCCGGGCGGCCTGCCTTGAGACCGCCCTCGCCGAGGGTGAGGAGTTCGGTCTCTTCGGCGGGCTGACCCCCCGGGAGCGGGAGCTGGTGGCCAGCGGCCAGCGGGCCCGCCGCGAGGATCTGCTCGAGGTCGTCTGCTCGACCTGTGAGGACCCGGTCACCTGGCCGCTCGAGCCCGTGCCGGTCGACGGCACCGCCCTCGACGGCACCGCCCTCGGCGACGGCCACCACGCCGTCCACCGGGACGGCCCGTCGGTGCTGGTCCTCGTGGCCCCGACGACCACCCGCGACGTGCGGGCGGCGTTCCGGGTGAGGTGTCGCAACGGGCACCCGGTCGGGCGGCCCACCGCGCCGGGCGGCACGACGGTGATCGGCTTCGACCTCGATCGCACCGAGCTGCGGGGGCGTCGGCGCCGCCTGGCCGTCGCAGCCTGACCGGGGTGGGGTGACCGGGGTGGGGTGACCGGGGTGGGGTGACCGGGGTGGGGTGACCGGGGTGGGGTGACCGGGGTGGGGTGGAGGCGCGGCCATCCCGCCCCGGTCGGGTCATGCGGCGGTGGGACCGGCCCTGCTCATGCTCCCTGCGCGGCGGCGGCCAGCTGACCCAGCGCCTCGTCGACGGGGACGCCGAGCACGGCGTCGAGCTCGCCGCCGATCCGGAAGACGACCTGGCCGTCGGCGTCGAGGACGACCCAGTAGGGGAACGACGTGAGGCCGTAGGACGCCGCCGCCGTGCTGTCCTCGCCGTCCATGAGGGTGGGGACGTCGGGTCCGACGGACCGGACCCAATCCGAGGGCGGGTAGTTGTCGCGGTCGGGCTCGACCGCCGTCGACACGACGTAGAGGTCGACGCCGTCGGGCAGCCCGCCGCCGGCCACCCAGTCGGCCACCCGGGGCAGCTCCCGTTGGCAGTGGGGGCACCAGTGGGCGGCGAACATGATCATCGCCGGGCCCTCGCCGGCGGCGACGGTGACCGGGTCGCCGTCCTCGTCGACGCCCGCCACCGTGGGCGCAGCGAGCCCGACGGCGGGATCGACGTCGCCGGGGCTCCAGGGGGGCAGCGGCGCGCCGTCGACGGTGACCGGCCCGGTCTCGACCGACGCCGGGGCCGCCGTCGGGGACGGGTCGGCCGTGGCGTCGGGCCCGGCCGCCGTGGTGGGGGTCACGGTGGCGTCGTCGTCACCGCAGCCGGCGGCGAGCAGCGCCGTGACGAGGAGCAGGAGGAGGGTTCGTGGCACGGGCCCATCCTGGCAGCGGCGGCCTCAGGGGAGGGGGCGCCCGAAGGGCAGCTCCCCGCGCCAGGTGCGGAGGTGCTCCTCGGCCAACCGGCAGGCGCCGACCACGGGCCCGTCCTCGTCGCCGGCCGCCCCGTCGGCGACCTCGGCGGCCCGCTGGTGGGCGGCGGCCAGGAGGGCGTCGACGTCGGTGTCGTCGCGGTGGGCGGCCACGACCGGCCCGAGGTTGGCCACGAAATCGGGCCACACCGTGATGCCCCGTCGCGCCAGGGTGTGCAGGGCCTTGGTGGCCACGGTCTGGTCGCCGACGGCCATGACGTGGCGGGCCCGGATGGTGTCGGCGTCGCCATGGGTGACCGCCCGCAGCCGGCCCGGGACCACCAGCAGATCGACCTCGGCGGCCCGGGCCGAGCCCGCCGCCGCGTCGCCGGTGGCGTCGCCGGCGGCGAGGGCGGCCAGTCGCTCCGCGTCGATGCCGGCGTCGTCGACCTCGGCCCCGCCGGCGTGGTCGACGGCGACGATGGTCGCCCCCTCCGCCCGGAGCCGCTCGGCCAGTGCCAACGCGGCGGGTGAGAGGTCGGCCAGCGCCACCCGCCCGTCGCCGCCCCCGGCGAGGGCCCGGGCGGCGACGGCGGACGCGCTGGCCGCCACCAGCGCCTCCCGGTGCTCACGGGCGAGGGGGTTGCGGGGATCGAGCTCGCCGAGTGGGGCGAGGTCATCGTCGTGGACGGCCCAGCCGGGGTCGGGGTGGAACTCGCCGTCGCGGGCCATGCCGGCGGCCGCCTCGACCCAGCCGGCCACCGCCTCGTCGCGCTGGGTGCGGTCGACCTTGACCCCGCCCGCCCCGCCGCCGGCCTGCACCCCGCACAGGGCGAGGCGGTAGGTCTCGGCGCGGGCGTAGAGCTTGCCGTTGGTCTGCAGAACGTTCGGTCCGGCGGTTAGCGGGCCGTAGCAGCGGACGTCCTCGAGGTCGCGCAGCACCCAGGCGTTCGGGTCGAACTTGGTGAGCTTCACGGCGCCAGTCTGCCCCTCAGCCGTAGGTGGCCGTGATCTCGGCCGAGGCGATGGATGCCGCCTCCACCGCGGCGATGGCCTCCCGGGGCGGGAGATCGGCCTCGAGGCCCAGGCGCCGGTCGAGGGCGTGGAGGGTGATCACGTAGCGGTGCGGCGGGTCGCCCTCGGGCGGGGCGGGTCCGCCGTAACCGGCGGTGCCGTAGTCGTTCAGGGCGGCCACGGCTCCGGGGGGTGGTTCGGCGCTGTCGAGACCGGGCAACGTCGGCTCGAGCCCGGTCAGCACCCAGTGGACGAACCCGTCGGCGTCGGCATCGACCATGACGACGGCCAGCTCCTCGGCCTCGGGTGGCACGCCCGCCCAGCGCAGCGGGGGTGTGTCCTCCTGCCCGTCCCGACGGCTGTAGCGGGCGGGGAGGGGTTCCCCGTCGTCGAACTCCGGGCTGACCACGGCCAGACCCCCCGCCGCCAGCGTCGCGTCGTCGGGGTCGAACTCGCCCACGGTCACGTCGACGGGCGTGCCGTCGGGGGGTGCCAGCGTGGTCCCGTCGCCGGTGTCACACCCCGCCGCCAACACGACGGCGCCCACCAGGAGCGTGCGGAAGCTGTCTCGGACGGGACGGGGTGACGGTCGCACGGCCCCATGGTGGCGTGGGGGAGACTGCACCGATCGCCACCCGTACCGCGCCGCTCGCCTTCCTCCGGTCCCTGCTCGGGCCCGACCTCACCGCCGCCCGCCAGAGCCTCGTCGCGCTCGGGCTGTCCACGGTGACGAGCATCCTCGCCGGGCTGACCCTCGGTGCCATCGACGACACCCTGGCCGAGCTGCGGGGCCTGCTCGTCCTCGTCCCGGCCGCCATCGCCATGCGGGGCAACATCTTCGGGGCGCTCGGCAGCCGGCTGTCGACCTCGATCCACACCGGGACGTTCTCGTCGTCGGTGCGACCCGACACCGTGGTCGGCCAGAACGTACTGGCCGCCTCGTTCCTCACCCTGTTCACCGCCGTGGCGCTGGGGGTGATGGCCAAGGGCGCCGCCGTGGCCTTCGGGGTGCCCGACACCATCTCGGTGGCCGACCTGGTGGTCATCTCGGTGCTGGGCGGCGTCCTGTCGTCGGCGGTCGTGCTCGGCGTCACCCTCGCGCTGGCGAGCGGCTCCACCCGGTTCGGGTGGGACCTCGACAACGTGACGGCGCCCCTGGTGTCCGCCGTCGGTGACGTGGTGACCCTGCCGGCCCTGTGGCTCGCGACGTTCGCCGCCGGCGTCACCATCGTGACCCCCACCCTCGCCGTGGTGGCCACGATCGGGCTGGTCGTGGCGACCGGCGCCGTGCTGCGCAGCGGGCTGCCCCTGCTCCACGGCATCCTGCGCGAGTCCGTCCCCATCCTGCTGGTGGCGGGCGTGCTGACGGTCGTGGCCGGGGTCGCCATCGAGCGGCAGCTGGCCACGTTCGAGCGCTATCCGGTGCTGCTCATCCTCGTGCCCGCCTTCCTGGCCGCCGCCGGGGCGGTGGGCGGCATCCTCTCCAGCCGACTCGCCTCCAAGCTGCACCTGGGCATCTGCGAGCCGACCCCGCTGCCCGACCGGTCGGCGCGGGGCGATCTGGTCGAGACGTTCGCGCTGGCCGGCCCGGTGTTCCTCCTGGGCGGGCTCCTCGCCGAGCTGGCCGCCGACCTGAGCGGTCTGGCCAGCCCGGGGCTCCTCCGCCTCCTCGCCGTCGTCCTGATCGGCGGGTCGGTCACGACGCTGATGGTGGCCGTCATCGGCTACTACGGCACGGTGGCGGCCGTGCGCCTGGGCGTCGACCCCGACAACTACGGCATCCCCCTGGTCACCTCGACCGTCGACCTGGTCGGCGCCTACGCCCTGGTGGTGGCGGTCGGTCTCGTCGGCCTGGGCCCGGGGTGACCGGCGTAACCTGGAGGCACGTCCATGGATGAGCGACCCCGCAACCTCAAGGCCATGCTGGCCGAGGCCAAGGACACGTCAGAGCTGATGGTCGACCTGGCCTACACGGCGCTGTTCTTCGACGACGGCGACATGGCCGACGAGGTGGAGGACCTGGAGGACCGGCTCTCGGACCTCGTGCACGTGATGCGGTCCGTCTGCGTCGTGGCCGTCCGCAACCCGAAGGAGGCCGAGGCCATGGCGTCGGTGCTCCAGGTCATCTCGGCCGTCGAGCGCATCGCCAACGACGCCGTCGACATCGCCCACATCGTCAGCCGCGACCTGGGCATCCCCCGGGCCCTGCTGGCCGAGCTGGCCACGGCGGAGGAGGTCAGCCACCGGGTGGCCGTGCGGGAGGGCTCCCACCTCGCCCACCGCCCGCTGGCCGCGGTCGAGCTGCCGGTGCAGGTCGGGTTGCGGGTGGTGGCCATCCACCGGGGTGACGACTGGCTGATCGAGGACCTGGGCGGCGACACCATCCTCATCCCCGACGACGTGCTGTTCCTCCGGGGGGCGAGCGCCGGCATCGAGCGCCTGCGGGAGCTGGTGGCCGCCCCGTCGTGGGAGCCCCCCGTCCCCGCCGATGATCCCGTCCCGACCGACCTCGACCGCGCCGTCGAGACCCTGGTCGAGATGAAGAACATCTCCGAGACGGCCGTCGGCCTCGCCTACTCCGCCCTCGTGCTGCGTGACCTGGGCCTGGCCGCCGAGGTCACCCACCTGGAGGACCGCCTCGACCAGATGAAGGCGTCGCTCATGCTGTGGGTGCTGCGGGCGGCGCAGGACTCCATCGACCCGAGCCGGCTGCGGGGTGTGCTCCAGCTGGCCGAGGCGGCCGAGGACATCGGCGACCAGGCCCAGCAGATGGTCTGGCTCATCGAGCGCAAGGAGGAGCTGCACCCGATCATCGGGCTGGCCCTGGGCGACGCCGACGACGTCGTGGTGCACGTACCCGTGGCGCCGGGTTCGGAGGCCGACGGTGCCGTGCTGCGCGACCTCGACCTGCAGACCGAGCCGGGGTTCCACCTGCTCGCCATCCGTCGGGGCGGACGGTACGTCTACCGCCCGCGGGGGCGGGCCCGTCTGGCCGCCGGCGACCTGCTCATCGCCAACGGACCCGAGGAGGGTGTCGACCTGCTCGCGGGCCGGTGCGGCCATCGGGTCGAGCACGACGAGGAGACCGGGCTGCGGCTGTTCGTGCCGCTCGACGCCCACGCTCCCCTCCCGGCGACGTGAGCCGGACCGTCCTGCGGGGGGCCCGCTGGCCCGGTGACGTGGCCGTGCGCGACGGGCGCATCGAGGCGGTGGGGACCGTGCCGTCCGGGCCGGACGACCGGGTGGTGGCCTGCGACGGTGACCTGATCACGGCCGGGCTGGTCAACACCCACCATCACCTCTTCCAGTGGATGACGAGGGGGCGGGCCGTCGGTTGTGACCTGTTCGGCTGGCTGACCGAGCTCTATCCCGTGTGGGCCCGGTTGGACGCGGACGACGTCGAGGTGGCCGCCACGGTGGGGCTGGCGGAGCTGGCCCGCTCGGGGGCCACGACGGTCTTCGATCACCACTACCTCGTCCCCCGGGGCGACGACGCCGTGTTCGACGCCATCGTGGAGGCGGCCCGGGCGGTCGGTGTGCGCCTGCACCTGTCCCGCGGGTCGATGGACCTGGGCCGGTCGCAGGGCGGGCTGCCCCCCGACGCCGTCGTCGAGGAGCGCGACGCCATCCTCGCCTCCACCGAGCGGCTGGTGGCCGACCACCACGACGGCTCCATGGTGACCGTGGTGGTGGCACCGTGCTCGCCCTTCTCGGTCACCGAAGGTCTCATGACCGACTCCGCCGCCCTGGCCCGCCGGCACGGGCTGCGCCTCCACACCCACCTGGCCGAGACCGTCGAGGAGGAGGACGACTGCCTCGCCCGGTTCGGCCGGCGCCCCGTCGAGCTGATGGACTCCTGGGGCTGGCTGGCCGACGACGTGTGGGTGGCCCACGGCATCCACTTCGACGACGACGAGGTGGCCCGGCTGGGTCGGGCCGGGGTCGGGGTGGCCCACTGCCCGTCGTCCAACGCCCGGCTGGCCGCCGGGATGTGCCGGGTCGTCGACCTGGAGGCGGCGGGCGCCCCCGTCGGGCTGGGCGTCGACGGCGCCGCCTCCAACGAGGTGGGCCGCCTGGGTCCCGAGCTGCGCCAGGCCCTCTACGTCGCCCGGCTGCGGGCCGGGCGCGCCGACGCCTTCGGTCCGGACGACGCCCTGCGCCTCGCCACCACCGGCGGGGCCCGCTGCCTCGGCCGGCCCGACCTCGGCCTGCTCGAGCCGGGCGCCGCCGCCGACCTGGTGGTCTGGCCGGGTGACGACCTGGGCGACGTCGCCGACCCGCTGGCCGGTCTGGTCCTCGGACCCGACCGGGCCGCCCGCCACGTCCTGGTGGCCGGCCGGCCGGTGGTCACCGACGGCGAGGTGCTCGGCGTGGACCTCGCCGCCGCCCACCGCCGCCTCGCCCGGGCCGCCCGGCGCCTGTGGAGCTGATCGTGGACGTACCGGCCGAGACGTTCTGCGATGCCGTGCGCCCGCTGGTCGAGGCGGTGGGCGCCGAGCTGGTGGCGCTGGTCGACGCCGGCGACGGCGACCTGACGCTCCGCCTCGACGGGGAGCCGGTCGTGGCGGTGCGCCTCCCCGACCTCCACGGCGCGCTGGACCGCATCGTGGCCGGTGTCGAGCGCGAGCTGGGGGGCCGCCTCGCCGACCTGAGCCGGGAGGACAAGCAGGTGGCGGTGGCCCTGCTCGACGACCGGGGCGCCTTCAACCTGCGCAAGGCGGTCGAGCAGATCGCCGACGTCCTCGAGGTGAGCCGCTTCACCGTCTACAACTACCTGAACGCCCGCCACCGGTGACGACGGCCGAGTTCACGGTGGAGCCGTTCGAGGCGGGGGCGCCGGGGCCCCACGTCACGGCCGCCATCGACGCCGCCCGGGTCGAGGGGGTGACGGTGCAGGTCGGACCGTTCGGCACCACGCTGACCGGCGACGGCGACCGGGTGGTCGACGCGGTGGGGGCGGCGGTGCGGGCGGCGCTGGCCGGCGGGGCCACGACCGTGTCGGTGCAGGTCCACCGGGGCGACGGGCCGGGTCGGACGTGACGTGGCGTCCGCGGGCGGGGATTGACAGCGTGGCCGGGGCGCCCGATCCTCGCGTGCCGTGACCGTCGTCCTCCCCCGCAGCCTCCCCGAGGCCCACGCAGCGCTGGCGGCCGATCCCGACGCCGACCTCCTGGCCGGCGGCACCGACCTGATGGTCGACGTGAACTACGGCCGGCGCCGGCCCACCTCGGTGGTGGGGTTACGGGCCGTGCCCGAGCTGCGCAGGTACCGGCGCGACGGCGGCACCGTCCGCCTCGGCGCCGGGCTGACCTACCTCGACCTCATGGCCGAGCCCCTGGCCGGCTGGCTGCCGGGCCTGGCGGCGGCGGCGCGGTCGGTCGGCTCACCCCAGATCCGCGCCGCCGGCACCATCGGCGGCAACCTCGGCACGGCCTCGCCGGCCGGCGACCTCCTGCCCGTCCTCGACGCCCTCGACGCCGTGGTGATCGTGTCGTCGACGGGGGGCGCCCGGCGGGTGCCCTACCGGGAGCTGGTGGTCGGGGTGAAGCGGACGTCGCTGGCGCCGGGCGAGCTGATCGAGGCGGTCGAGGTGCCCGTCCTCGACGGTGGCCAGGAGTACCTGAAGGTGGGGGTCCGCAACGCCATGGTCATCTCCGCCGCGGGGGTGGCCGTCGTCGTCGACCGCGCCGGGCGGACGGTCCGCTGCGCGCTGGGCGCGGTGGGCCCGACCACCATCCGGGCCACGGAGGCCGAGGCCGTCGCCGCCGGGGGGCTCGACTGGGGACCGGACGGTCCGAGCGCGCCCGACCCGACCGTGTTCGAGCGCTTCGCCGCCGCCGCCGCCGAGGCGGCCCGGCCCATCGACGACCACCGCTCCACGGCCGTCTACCGCCGCCACGCCGTCGGCGTCATGGCCCGTCGTGCCCTCCTGCGGGTCGTCTCGTGAGCGGGCCGGGCGAGAGCGTCGCCTACGAGCTGCGGGTCAACGGCGAGACCCACCGGGTGGTGGACGGGTGGCTGGGCGAGAGCCTGCTGTACGTCCTGCGGGAACGGCTCGGCCTGCCCGGATCGAAGAACGCCTGCGAGCAGGGGGAGTGCGGATCCTGCTCGGTCGTGGTCGACGGGGACCTCGTGTGCGCCTGCCTGGTGCTGGCCGCCTCGGCGGAGGGCGCCGACATCACCACCGTCGAGGGCGTCACCGGCCCCGACGGCGGGCTGACCGGCCTGCAGCGGGCCTTCGTCGACCACGCCGCCGTGCAGTGCGGGTTCTGCACGCCCGGACTCGTCGTCGCCCTGGAACACCTCCTGGACCGGGAGGAGGCCCCGACCGACCTCCAGATCAGGGAGGCCATCTCCGGCAACCTCTGCCGCTGCACCGGCTACGGCCGCATCCTGGCCGCCGCCCGCCACGCCATCGACGCGCGCCACCAGGCCTCCCCGTGACGAACGTCGTCGACCGCACCGCCACGCCCCGGGGGCTCGGCCACGACGTCGAGCGGCCCGACGCCGTGGCCAAGGTGGCCGGACGGTTCGAGTTCTCGTCGGACCTGTGGGCGGAGGGGATGCTGTGGGGGCGCACGCTGCGTTCGCCCCATGCCAGCGCCCGCATCCGCCGTGTCGACGTCGGCCCGGCGCTGGCCGTGCCGGGCGTACACGCCGTCCTCACCGCCGACGACGTGCCGGGGGCGGTGACCTACGGGCTCGAGCACGCCGACCAGCCGGTGCTCGCCCGCGACGTCGTCCGCTACGTCGGCGAGCCCGTCGCCGTGGTGGCCGCCGACCACCCGGACACCGCCCGGCGCGCCGCCGCCGCCGTAGTCGTCGACTACGAGGTCCTGCACCCCCTCACCGACCCGGAGGCGGCGCTCACCGCCGACCCGATCCACCCCGACGGCAACATCTTCCGCCACCAGGTCATCCGTCACGGCGACCCCGACGCCGTGGAGGGCGACGTGACCGTGGAGGGCACCTACGAGGTCGGGATGCAGGACCAGGCCTTCCTGGGCACCGAGTCGGCGCTCGCCGTGCCCGACGACGGAGGCGTGGAGCTGCACATCGCCACCCAGTGGCTCCACGTCGACCAGGCCCAGGTGGCGGCCTGCCTCGGTCTACCGGCGTCGCAGGTCCGCCTCGTGCTGGCCGGCGTCGGCGGGGCCTTCGGGGCCCGGGAGGACCTGTCGCTGCAGGTGCACATCTGCCTGCTCGCCCTGCGCACGGGCCGGCCGGTGAAGATGGTCTACGACCGCGAGGAGTCCTTCTACGGGCACGTGCACCGCCACCCGTGTCGACTGTGGTTCCGCCATCACGCCACGCCGGCCGGTGACCTGGTCAAGGTCGAGGCCCGGCTGCTGTTCGACGGTGGCGCCTACGCCTCGTCGTCCACCGCCGTGCTGGCCAACGGGGTGTCGTTCGCCTGCGGCCCCTACGCCGTGCCCCACGCCAGGGTCGAGGGTTGGGCCGTACGCACCAACAACCCGCCCTGCGGCGCCATGCGCGGGTTCGGGGTCGTGCAGGCCTGCTTCGGTCACGAGTCCCAGATGGACGCCCTGGCCGCCGCCCTCGGCATGGACCCGGTCGAGCTCCGCCTCCGCAACGCCCACCGCACGGGCGACCGCATGATCACGGGGCAGGTGATCTCGGGGACGGCACCGGTCGAGGCCTGCATCCGGGCGGCCGCCGAGCCGCCGCTCCCGCCCGTGCCCGACCCGGCCGACGACGACGTGATGCTGCTCCCGGGGGGTGCGGGGCGGACCGTCGACCGGGGCCAGGTCCGCCGGGGCGTCGGCTTCGCCGTGTCGATCAAGAACATCGCGTTCTCGGAGGGCTTCGACGACTACTCCACGGCGGCGGTCACGCTGCGGGCCGACGGCTCCGTCCTGGTCAAGTCGGCCTGCGCCGAGGTGGGCCAGGGCTTCGTGACCATCGCCGCCCAGATCGCCCGTGAGGTGCTCGGCCTCGACGACGTGACCGTCGACGTGGCCGACACCGACGTCGGCTCGGCCGGGTCGACCTCGGCCAGCCGCCAGACGTGGATGTCGGGCGGCGCCGTCGAGCAGGCGTGTCGGGCCGTGCGGGACGACACGCTGGCCCGGGCCGGGGCCCTGATCGGGGCCTCCGCCGACGGCCTCGACCTGCGGGAGGGGGCGGTCGTCGACGCCGGCGGGGCGGTCGTCGTCACGCTGGCGGACCTGCTGGGCGACGACGCCGTCCACCGGGAGATGGAGTTCCGCCACGCCCCGACGCAACCCCTCGACGCCGACGGCCAGGGCGACGCCCACGTGTCCTACGCCTTCGCCGCCCATCGGGCCGTGGTCGACGTCGACCCCGAGCTGGGCCTCGTGCGGGTGGTGCAGATCACGACCGGCCAGGACGTCGGCCGGGCCCTGAACCCGGCCCAGGTCGTCGGCCAGATCGAGGGCGGTATCGCCCAGGGCCTCGGCCTGGCCGTCATGGAGGAGGTGCTGGTGCGCGACGGCCTCGTCCGTAACCCGTCGTTCACCGATTACCTGATCCCCACCGCCCTCGACATGCCCCCGGTCGAGATCACCCTGATCGAGGAGCCCGAGCCCGGCGCCCCGTTCGGGGCCAAGGGCGTCGGCGAGCCGCCCACCATCTCCTCCACCCCCGCCGTCGTGGCCGCCATCCGGGCCGCCACCGGTCTGCCCCTCACGCGCGTCCCGGTCCGCCCCGCCGACATCGCCCTGCCACCCCCCGTGACCCCCACCCCGAACTGACACAAGCACGCGTTGCTCTGGCGTCGCGTGCTTGTGTCAGTTCGGCGGGGAGGGGTCCGATGCCGCCACGGACCGTGCCCAGCGGTAGTCCGCCTTTCCGGCGGGAGAGCGCAGGATGGTGTCGCGCCGCACGATGGCCCGGGGGAGCTTGTAGCGGGCGACGTGGGCACCGGCCTCGGCCAGCAGCTCCTCGTCGGAGGCGGCGGTGCCGGGACGTAGGGCCACGACGGCCACCACCTCGGCGCCCCAGCGCTCCGACGGGCGCCCGCACACGACGCAGTCGGCCACGGCCGGGTGGGCCATGAGGGCTGCCTCGACCTCCTCGGCGAACACCTTCTCGCCGCCGGTGTTGATCGTCACCGAGTCGCGGCCCAGCAGCTCGACCACCCCGTCGGCCCGGAGCCGGGCCCGGTCCCCGGGCACGCTGTGGCGCACGCCGTCGACGAGCGGGAACGTGGCCGCCGTCTTGGCCGGGTCGCCCAGGTAGCCGAGCGGGATGCGCCCCGTCTTGGCCAGCCAGCCGCTTCCGTCGTGCCCCGGCTGGAGGGTCCGGCTGCGGTCCTCGGAGAGCACCACCGTGCCCGGCTCGGGTCGGAACGTCCCCGTCGTCGTGTCGCCACCGGCGGTGTGGACCTTGCGCATCTGGCCTCCGGCCTCCGAGGACCCCACGCCGTCGATCAGCGTCACCCCGGGGAGGCGGTCGAGCAGGGCCGCCTTGGCGGCGGCGGAGAGGGCGGCCCCGCCCGACAGGACGATCTTCAGCGACGACAGGTCGTAGCGCGCCCGGTCGAGCTCGTCGAGCAGGGGCCGGGCGAAGGCGTCCCCCACGACGAGGAGGAAGCTGACCCGCTCCCGCTCGACGGTTCCCCACAGATCGGCCGGGTCGAGCCGGTCGGTGACGGACTGGACGATGACGGGGTGCCCCTTGCACCAGGCGCTCAGTGCGTTCCAGTGCCCGGCGCCGTGCATGAACGGCGGGGCGGGCAGGAACCGCAGCCCCCCGCCCGTGCGCTCGGCCCGCTCGACCAGCTCGTCGACGCTGCCGAACTCGTCACCGGTGTCGGGGTGGGTGACTCCGAAGGCGGCCACGGCGATGTCGGCCTGGCGCCAGAGGACCCCCTTCGGCAGGCCCGTGGTGCCGCCCGTGTAGAGGATGTACAGGTCGTCGCCGCTCCACCCGACGTCGGGCCGATCGGGCGACGCCGCCGCCAGGGCGTGCTCGTAGCGGACGGCGCCGGGCAGGGGGTCGTGACCGGAGGCGTCGTCGACGTGCACGAGGTGATCGAGGCGGGGCAGGTGGGGGAGCACGGCGGCCAGGGTCGGGGCGAAGGCGGCGTGGTACACGACGGCCCGGGCGTCGGCGTCGGTCAGGAGGTGGACGAGCTCGTCGGCCACGTAGCGGTAGTTCACGTTCACCGGGGCCAGGCGGGCCTTGTAGGCCCCGAGCATCGACTCCAGGTACTCGTTGCCGTTGTGGAGGTAGAGCGCCACGTGATCCTGGCCCGACTCGTGGCCGGCCAGCTCCGACCGGGGCCGCACCGACCCGAGCCCCAGGCCCCGCAGGTGGTTGGCCAGCCGGCGGGTCCGGTCGGTGACCTGCGCCCAGGTCAGGCGCCGGTCCCGGAACACGAGGCACTCCCGGTCGGGCACGGCCTCGGCGATGGCCTCGTGCACGGCCGCCAGGTTGAGCTCCGCCACGACCCGGCACCCTATTGCGGTCGGCCGGCCCGCCGGGCCCTAGTGGGGCCGGGGGCCCACCCTCGTCGACGGGCAACCCGCCCAGCGCGGGGCGGTGGCCCGGGCCCGGGCGACGGACACGATGGCCCGCCGGAGACGGTGACCCCGGTCGACCTCACCCACCAACTCCCGGCAGCTCGTGGCCGCGGCGTCGGCCAGGCGCCCGAGGTGGGCGGGTTCGTCGAGCAGGACCAGGGCGGCGGCGGTCAGGTCGACGCCGTCGTCGAAACCGAGCACGTCGGAGCCGTCGGAGAGGGGCAGACCGGCCAGGGCCGGCCGCATGGCGAGCACGGGTACCCGGTGGGCGATGAGGGACAGGATCGCCCCGGCCGGGTCGCCGACGCTGCCGGCCACGATGCCGAGGCGGCAGGCGGCCAGGTCACCGGGGGCGGCCTCGGAGGTTCCCGTGAAGCGGGTCGCCGCGAGCGGTTCGCGCCCCAGGCCCGTCCAGGCCCGGGGACGCTCGCCGATCACGCACAGCTCGGCCCCGTCGGCGGCCAGCTCGGTGTCCAGCAGACGTACCAGGTCGACGCTGGGGGTGCGACGCCACCAGCGGCTCCCGGTCAGGAGCGCCACCCGACGATGTCCGGTGGGTGCGTCGCCACGGTGGCGCGTCCGGTCGGGGGGCACGACGGCACGGGCCGGGAGGTGCAGCGTGGCCTGACCGAGGCGGGGGCGGGACCGTTCGCGACCGCCGACGGTGACCACGAGGTCGGCGTGGGAGGAGCCGTCGGCCGCCGGCCGGAGCGACCGGCGACGCCACCGGTCCCACCCGGAGTCCGTGGCGGGCTCGTCGACGACGGCGACGAGCGGTGTCGAGGTGGCGGCGCAGAGCATCGTCCACCGGCCCCACGCCGGGTGCGCATCGCCCCCGGCGACGACGACCGCCGTCCACCTCCCGTCCTGGTCCCACGTCGCCGCGGTGCCCGGCACCACGTGGGCACCGGCGTCGGCGAGCTGGTCGGCCAGCGCCGGTGCTGGTGCCGGCGAGCGTCCGGAGGCCCCGTCGACCCAGAGCACCCGGGGGGCGGACCGGGGCGTCCGACGGCGATGCGCCTCCGTCGTGCGACCCACGCTCTCGTACCTCTGCCCCATCGCTGCACCCAACGTCGCCCGCCGTGCCCACCGGCCACAGCGAGTGATGACCCTACCAGACGGTGTCGCCGTGCCGCCCGGCGAGGGTGACTCTCAGTGTGGGGTGTCACCCACGCTCGGTGGTGAAATGCCGGCTCAGCCGAACGGTGCTCCCGCTGGGTGACCGACCGGCGGCGCGGCGGTCAGTCGACCGCCCGTCACGACCGGTCGGCCCGCCATCCACACCGCCTCGACGCCGTCCGGGAGCAGCCGGGGCTCCTCGAAGGTGGCCCGGTCGATGATCCGCGACGCGTCGACGAGGACGAGGTCGGCCGGGCCGCCGGGGGCGATCCGCCCGAGCGCCGGCTCCCGGATGACGTCGGCCGACAACGACGTGCACTTCCGCACCGCCTCGGCGAGCGGTACGGCGCCCAGCTCCCGCACGAACCGGCCGAGCACCCGGGGGAACGTGCCGTACAGGCGTGGGTGGGGATGGCCGTCGGGGGCCACGACCCCGTCGGTGCCGACGCCGCACCAGGGCTGGGAGAAGAAGCGCACCACGTTCTCCTCGACGTTGTTGAACGACACGATGGTCACCTCCAGCCGCTCGTCGACGAGCAGGTCGAAGGCGTCGTCGAAGGCGGCCGGGGTGTGGAGGTCGTCGTGGCCGAGGTCGCGCAGCCAGTCCCGCAGGAACCGCCCGACCAGTCCGGGCCGGTCGGCCTGGGCCACCTTCAGCCCGTCCCAGCCGTCGGAGAAGGCCCACCAGTTGTCCCACGTCGTGGTGTCGTGCAGGAGCGTCTCGCGGATGCGGGCCCGGGCGGCCGGATCCCGCAGCCGGGTCAGGGCCGCCTCCCGGCCCCCCTCGTGGACCCAGGGCGGGAGCAGGATGGTGCACGCCGTGGACCCGGCCACGTACGGGTGGACGTCGGCCGTGATGCGGACCCCGTCGGCCCGGGCCGCCTCGATCAGGCCGAGGAGGGCCTCGGCCTTGGGCCAGTTGGCCCGCCCGGCGCACTTGATGTGGCTGTAGTGCAGATGGCAGCCGGTGGCGGCGGCCACCTCGACCACCTCGTGGCTGGCCTCGAGCACCTGGTCGCTCTCGGAGCGCACGTGCACGAAGAAGGGCAGGTCGTGCGCCGCCACCACCTCGCACAGGGCGAGCACCTCGTCGGTGGTGGCGTAGGCGGCGGGGACGTACACGAGGCCCGTCGAGAACCCCCGGGCCCCCTGCGCGAACGCCTCGGCCAGCGTGTCGCGCATGGCGTCGATCTCGGCCGGGGTCGGTGCCCGCCGGGCCATGCCCATGACCGCCCGACGGACGGTGGCGTGGCCGACGAGGGACACGGCACGGGTGGCGCAGCGGGACCGGACGGCGTCCAGGTAGTCGCCCATCGTCCGCCACGTCCAGTGCTCCAGCGGCAGCCGGCCGTTGAGGCCGGCCTGGAAGCCCCGGAAGTCGTCGTCACCGTCGGCGATGGGTGCCGCCGAGATGCCGTCCTGGCCGAACACCTGGGTGGTGCAGCCCTGGAGCAGCTTCGGGGCGTCGCCGACCGGCGTGCCGTCGGTCCCCGTCGCCACCGACCACAGGTCGGAGTGGGAGTGGAGGTCGACGAAGCCCGGGCACAGCGTCAGCCCGTCGGCGTCGACCACCTCGTCGCCGGCGGCGGGGCCGATCCGGTCGGCCACCGCCGCCACCCGGCCTCCGGCGATGCGCACCTCCACCCGGCGGCCCGGCGCCCCCGTCCCGTCGAGGACGGTCGCGCCCCGGATGACCGTCCCCATGCCGCCACGCTACGGCTCCCGGGGGGTCCGTGGGCAGCCATGGACGGCTGCGTGAGCTGGGCCGTCGCCGGCGCGACGGGGCGGCGCCGCCGGGGATGGCGGGGCGACGCCCGTGAGTATTGACATCCTGTTGAAGGCACCCCACAGTCGCGACGGTGTCCAGTCCGTTCCTCGCCGGCGCCCGGGCCGAGCGGGCGCTCTGCAGCGACCTCCTCGGCGACCTCATCCGCACCCCCTCGCTGTCCGCCCACGAGGCCGACGTGGTCACGCGGCTCCGCCAGCAGATGGAGGATCTCGGCTACGACGAGGTGCTCGTCGACGACTTCGGCTCGGTCGTCGGTCGCATCGGCGACGGTCCGATCCGCATCGTCTACGACAGCCACGTCGACACCGTCGACGTCGGATCCCGGTCGGAGTGGTCTCGGGATCCGTTCGAGCCCTACGTCGACGGCGACGTCCTGTACGGGCGGGGTGCCTCCGACGACAAGGCCGGCATCGCCGCCATGGTCGTGGGCGGGGCCCTCTACCGCCACCTGGGCCTCTCCGAGCTGGTCACCCTGTACGTGGTGGGCTCGGTGCAGGAGGAGGACTGCGACGGTCTCGCCCTGGAGCACGTCCTCACCCGCACCCTGCCCCGCCCCGACCTGGTCGTGCTGGGCGAGGCCACCGACTGCGGCGTCTACCGGGGCAACCGGGGCCGGGTCGAGGCGCTGGTCCGCACCCGGGGGTCGTCGTGTCACGGGTCGATGCCCCACGTCGGCCACAACCCGGCCTACGACCTCGCCCGCATCCTGGCCGACGTGGAGGCGCTCAACGGCAGGCTGGGCTGGGACGACTTCCTCGGCGCCGGATCGATCGCCGTCACCCGCATCGAGTGCGAGACCCCCAGCCTGAACGCCGTTCCGTCGACGGCCACCCTGTACGTCGACCGGCGCCTCACCGCCGGGGAGGAGCCCGCCCGGGCCCTCGAGGAGCTGCGCTCGCTGCCGTCGGTACAGGCCGTCGGGGGCGAGGTCGAGCTGCTGCACTACGAGCGCACCTCGTTCACGGGCCGGACCCTCGGGATGGACAAGCAGTACGCCACGTGGGCGACCCCCGAGGATCACCCGTCGGTGCGGGCGGGCGTGGAGGCGGCCCGACTCGCCCTGGGCCGCACCCCCGAGGTCGGGCGGTGGATCTTCTCCACCAACGGGGTCGCCTCGATGGGCAAGCTCGGCATCCCCACCATCGGCTTCGGGCCGGGCGACGAGATCCACGCCCACACCGTCCACGACCAGTGCCCGCTCGACGACCTGGTGCAGGCCATGGCCTGGTACGCCGCCTTCCCGGCCCGCTACGCCGCCACCATGGTCGACGGCGACGGACAGCTGCCGGCCCCGCCCACGTGGCATCGTGACGTGGCCCCGGTCGGTCCCCGACCCGAGGAGGCGATGCCATGACCGCGACCGACGCAGCCCCCGCCACCGACGCCCCGACCGTCACGCTGTCGGTCAACGGGTCCGACGTGGCCGTCTCGTCGCAGCACCCGCACGTGCTCGCTGCGCTGCGCGACGAGCTGGGGTTGACCGCCGCCAAGGACGGCTGCTCGCCGTCGGGACAGTGCGGATGCTGCGTCGTCCTCGTCGACGACAAGGCCATGGTGTCGTGCCAGCTGTCCCTGGAGAAGGCGGCCGGGCGCCGGCTCGTGACGCTGGAGGGCGTCGCCACGGCCGAGCGGGACCGGCTCGCCGACGCGTTCGCCGCCGCCGGCGCGTTGCAGTGCGGGTTCTGCACCCCGGGGATCCTGGTGCGCACCAAGGCGCTGCTCGACAAGCACGGTGACACGCTCGACCGTGACAAGGCGGCCCGGCACCTCGGCGGCCACCTGTGCCGATGCACCGGTTACACCAAGATCCTCGACGCCGTGGACGCGCTGGCCGGCGGGGTGGAGGTGCCGGTGGCCCTGCCCGGAGGCGTGGGCTCGCGGGGGGTCCGCTACGAGGCGGCCGAGCTGGCCCTCGGCGACCGCGACTACATCGACGATCTCACCCCCCCCGGGCTGCTCCACGCCGCCGTCCACCTGGCCGGTCACGCCCGGGCCGACGTGGTGGGCATCGACACCTCGGCTGCGCTCGCCGTGCCGGGTGTCGAGGCCGTGCTCACCGCCGCCGACGTGCCCGGTGAGCTGCGGGTCGGGCTCATCCACACCGACTGGCCGGTGTTCGTCCCCGTGGGCGGCCGCACCTCCTACCTGGGCGACGTGCTGGCGCTGGTGGTGGCGGCCGACCGGGAGACGGCCCGCCACGCCGCCATGCTGATCGCCGTCGACTACGAGGTCCACGAGCCGATCGTCGACGCCCTGGTGGCGGTGGCCGACGGCACCCCCGACGCCGTGTGGGGCCTCGACGGCAACGTCCTGTCCCGGTCGGTGTACGCCCGGGGTGACGTCGACGCCGCCCTGGCCGCCTCGGCCCACACCGTGCACGAGGTGTTCGAGACCCAGCGGGTCGAGCACGCCTTCCTGGAGCCCGAGTCGACGCTGGCTGCGCCCACGGCGGACGGGGGCCTCCACGTCTGGTCGGGCGGCCAGGGGGTGTGGGACGACCGCGACCAGATCGCCTCGGTCCTCGGCGTCGATCCGGGCACGATCACCGTCGAGCTGGTCTCCAACGGCGGCGCCTTCGGCGGCAAGGAGGACATGTCGAACCAGGCCCAGACGGCGCTCGCCGCCCAGCTCCTCCGCCGGCCGGTGCGGTGCACGTTCTCCCGGGAGGAGAGCCTGCTCGTGCACCCGAAGCGCCACCCGGTGCGGATCGAGGCGTGGGCCGGCTGCGACGCCGACGGGCGGCTGACGGCGCTGCGGGCCCGCATGATCGGCGACTCCGGGCCCTACGCCTCGGTCGGCATGAAGGTGCTGGAGCGGGCGGCCGGGCACGCCTCCGGCCCGTACGTCCTCGACGCCGTCGACGTCGAGGCGGTGGCGGCCCGCACCAACAACCCGGTGTGCGGAGCCTTCCGCGGCTTCGGGGCCAACCAGGCGCAGTTCGCCATGGAGGGGATCGTCGACCGGCTGGCCGACGCCGTCGGCATCTCCGGCTGGGAGATGCGGTCCCGCAACGTCGTCACCCCCGGGGTGGTGTGGGGGCCGGGCCAGGTCATGGACGACGGCTCGCTCGGCGCCCGGGCCTGCCTCGACGCCGTCCGCCCCGCCTACGACGCCGCGCTCGCCGGGGGCCGGGCCGTCGGGCTCGGTCTCGGCCTCAAGAACTCAGGCCTCGGCAACGGCTTCGTGGAGGTGGCCCGGGCCGTGGTCCGCTTCTGCGACGACGGCACGGTCGAGGTGCGGCACTGCTGGACCGAGATGGGCCAGGGCGTGCACACCGTGGCCCTCCAGGTGGCGGTGGAGGAGCTGGGCGTCGACGCCGACCGGGTGCGGGTGGTGGTCGACACGACCCGTGAGCTCGGTGCCGGCCAGACCACGGGCAGCCGGGGCACCCTCATGGGCGCCGGCTCGGTGGCCGACGCCTGCCGCGCCGCGGTGGCCGACGGTTGCCGCGTCGGCGTCGACTACGAGGGCAGCTACACCGTCGACTGGACCAGCTCGCTGTCCGACGACGTCGAGTACCCCGTCATCCACTCCACCTTCGGCTACGCCGCCCAGGTGGTGATCGCCGATCCGCACACCGGCGCCGTCGAGCGGGTGGTCGCCGCCCACGACGTCGGCCGGGCCGTCAACCCGCTGCTGTGCGAGGGCCAGATCGAGGGGGCGGTGCACATGGGTCTCGGCTACGCGCTGAGCGAGGACTTCCCGACGGACGCCGACGGCCGTCCGACCGTGACGACGCTGCGGGGGCTGAACATCCTGCGGGCCAAGGACATGCCCGACGTCGAGGTCATCCTGGTGGAGTCACCCCAGCCCGACTCGCCCTACGGGATCAAGGGGGTCGGCGAGATCGGCCTCGTCCCGACGGCGGGCGCGGTGGCCGAGGCGCTGCGGGGCGTCGACGGGCGCTGGCGGAACCGGCTGCCGCTGCTGAAGCACGCCCCCCTCGATGTCTGATCCCTCCGCTCCGCCGTCCATGGCGTCGCTCCATGTTTGATCGCTCCGCTCCGCCATCCATGGCGTCGCTCCATGTTTGATCGCTCCGCTCCGCCGTCCATGGCGTCGCTCCATGTTTGATCGCTCCGCTCCGCCGTCCATGGCGTCGCTCCATGTTTGATCGTTTGATCGCTCCGCTCCGCCGTCCATGGCGTCGCTCCACATACCGATTCGCCGCAGCTCCCACTCCTGCGGCCACTCATGGCCGCTGAGCTGAGCAACACGACGCCGGGGCTGGTGTGCGGCCACCACCACCTCTACTCGGCCCTGGCCCGGGGGATGCCCCCGCCACCGGCGACGGCCACGACGTTCCGGGGCATCCTGGAGAACATCTGGTGGCGCCTCGACGCCGCCCTCGATCTCGAGACCATCGCCTGGTCGGCCCGCCTCGGTGCGCTGGAGGCGCTGGAACGGGGCACGACCTGCATCGTCGACCACCACGAGAGCCCCAACGCCGTCGACGGCAGCCTGGACGTGATCGCCGAGGCCTGCGCCGAGGTCGGGGTCCGGGTCGAGTGCGCCTACGGCGTCACCGACCGGCACGGCCCGGCCGGCGCCGCGGCCGGTCTGGCCGAGAACGAGCGGTTCCTCCGGGCCGGCGGACGGGGCCGGGTCGGGATCCACGCCGCCTTCACCTGTACCGACGACACGCTGGCGGCGGCGGCCGGGCTGGGCGCCGACCTCGGCGCCGGCGTGCACGTCCACGTGGCCGAGGGACCCGAGGACGCCGACGCCGGTGCCCGCCTCGCCCCGCTGGCCACCGACGACTGGCTCCTCGTCCACTGCGTCCACCTCGACCGTGCTCTGCCCGGCACCATCGCCCACAATCCCCGCTCGAACATGAACAACGGCGTCGGCTACGCGGCCCCCGCCCGCCGCCCCAACCGGGTCGTGCTCGGCACCGACGGCATCGGTGCCGACATGGTCGAGGAGTTCCGCCTCGCCTACGTCCGCCACCGCGAAGACGACGTGACGGCCGGCCCCGAGACGGCGTGGTCGTGGGTCACGGCCGGCTGGGACCTGTTCCCCGAGGCGCGGGGCGACGAGGTCACGTGGTCGTACGCCCCGATGGAGCCGTGGCACCTGGCCTTCACGACCGGGGTGTCACCGGTGCGGGTGGTGGTCGACGGCGAGACCGTCCTCGACGGTGGGCGGCCCACCCGGGTCGACGCCGACGAGATCCGGGCCCGGGCCCGTGAGCAGGCCCTGACCCTCTTCCAGCGGCTGGAGGCTGCATGACCGACGCGACGCCACTGGCCCTGTACCTGCAGGACGCCCACCCGCTGCGGGAGGCGATGGACCACGTCCGCTACGCCGAGGAGCGGGGGTTCGCCGCCGTCTGGCAGGCCGAGTCGCGCCTGGTGCGGGAGGCCACCGTCCCCCTGGCCGCCTTCGGCGCCGTGACCGACCGGATCGCTCTCGGGTCGGGGGTGGTGGCGTCGTGGACCCGCAACGTGGCCCTGCTGGCGGCGACGTTCTCGACCCTCGACGACCTCGCCCCCGGTCGGGTCAAGCTCGGCATCGGGGCGTGGTGGGACCCGCTGGCCCGCAGGGTCGGCATCGACCGGCGCCGGCCGCTGCTCCAGATGCGCGAGGTGGTCACGACGGTGCGGGCCCTCCTCGCCGACGAGACGGTCACCTTCCACGGCGAGTTCGTCGACCTCGACGGCGTCGAGCTCGACTACGTGCACCAGGAGCGGCGGCCCAAGGACGTGCCCGTCTACATCGGCGCCACCGGCCCCCAGATGCTCGAGCTGGCCGGCGAGATCGCCGACGGCGTGGTGCTCAACTACCTGGTCAGCCCGGAGTACGACGCCGTGGCCCTCGACCGCCTGGCGATCGGTGCCGACCGGGCCGGCCGGTCCCTCGACGACATCGACCGGCCCCAGCTGATCGTGTGCGCCGTCGACGAGGACCGCGGCGCCGCCCTCGACGCAGCCCGGCTGCTGGTCACCCAGTACCTGGGCCAGCAGCCCCACATCATGAAGGCGTCGGGGGTGCCCCAGTCACTGCTCGACGACGTCGGACGGATCCTCACCTGGCCCGCCACCCGGGACCAGGTGGTGGAGGCGTCCCGCCTCGTCCCCGACGACGTGGTGCAGATGATCTGCGCCGCCGGCACCCCCGCCGAGGCCAGGGAGAAGGTCGACCAGTACGTGGCGGCCGGCTGCACCACCCCGATCCTCTACCCCCTGGGTGACGTCCGCCTCACGATCGAGAGTTTCGCCGATCAGACGTAGCCGCGGAGGCGGGAGGCGGTGGCGACCCGCTCGACGGCGACGGCGAAGCTGGCCAGGCGCAGGGAGACCTTGCGCTGCTCGGCGACCGTCGCGACCTCGTCGAAGGCGCGCGTCAGGCGGTCGGCCAGCTCGGTGTTGAACCGCTCCTCCTTCCAGGTGAACTGCTGGATGTTCTGGGTCCACTCGAAGTAGGAGCCGGTCACGCCGCCGCCGTTGGCCAGGATGTCGGGGATGACCCGGACGCCCCGGTCGTCGAGCACGGCGTCGGCGGAGGGCGTGGTGGGGTGGTTGGCCCCCTCGGCCACGATGCGGGCCCGCACCTGGTCGGCGTTGCCCTCGTGGATGACCTCCCCGAGCGCCGCCGGCACGAGGATGTCGCAGTCGATGGTGAGCAGCTCCTCGTTGGAGATGGCGTCACCGCCGACGCTCGCCACCGGCTCGCCCGCCGCCGCCAGGCGGGACGCCTCGACCACGTCGATGCCGGTGGGGTCGTGGACCCCGCCGTGGATGTCGGAGATCGCCGTCACCACCGCCCCCCGCTCGACCGCCACCTGCGCCGCCCACGAGCCGACGTTGCCGAAGCCCTGGATCGCCACGGTGGCCCCGTCGAGGCTCTGGTTCCAGCGCTTCATGGCCGCCTCCAGCACGTCGACCAACCCCCGACCGGTGGCCGCCAACCGCCCGGGCGCCCCCCCGAAGGCCAACGGCTTGCCGGTCACGATGGCGGGGGTGTAGCCGTGGCTGCGGCTGTACTCGTCCATGATCCACGCCATCACCTGGGGGTTGGTGTTCATGTCGGGGGCGGGGATGTCGCGGTAGGGGCCGAGGACGTGGTGGATCGACCCGATGAACCGCCGGGTCAGCTCCTGGCGCTCCCGCTCGTCGAGATCGGAGGCGTCGACCTTGATGCCGCCCTTGGCCCCACCGAAGGGCACCTGCAGGAGCGCCGTCTTCCAGGTCATGAGCTGGGCCAGGGCCCGCACCTCACCGATGTCGGCGTCGGGGTGGTAGCGGATGCCGCCCTTGTACGGACCCCGGGCACCGTTGTGCTGGACGCGGTACCCCTCGAAGACGCGCAGGCCGTCGCTGGTGTGCACGGGGACCTGGACCGTGGTCTCGCGGTACGACGACGACAGCACCCTGCGCATGTCGTCGGCCAGGTCGATCAGGTCGGCGGCCCGGTCGAAGAAGTGCAGCGCTGCATCCTCGGGACTCAGCTCGGCCATGGGTGCTCTCCCGTCGTCGCCGTCACCGATGCCTGTCGCAGACCTGACATCGCCGGACGCCATCATGTCCGACCAGCCCCGGTCGTGCGCGCACCGGTTCCACCGGCCGTTGGGAGCAACGGGGGCCGCCAGTAGCTTGAGGCGGCGATGGCCGACCACCCGCTGACCCTGCTCACCGTTCACGCCCACCCCGACGACGAGAGCTCCAAGGGCGCCGGCACCGTCCGCCGCTACGCCGACGAGGGCGTTCGCACGGTGCTGGTGTGCTGCACCGACGGCGCGGCCGGAGATGTGCTCAACCCCCAGCTCGACGCCGACGAGCTGCGCCCCCGCATCATCGAGGTCCGCCGTGACGAGCTGGCCGCCGCCGCCGAGGTGATCGGCTACGACGTCGTGCACGACCTCGGCTACCGCGACTCGGGCATGCCCGACTCCGAGGCCAACGCCCACCCGGAGTCCTTCCACCAGGCGCCGCTCGACGAGGCGGTCGGACGGCTGGTGGCCCTCATCCGGTCCGAGCGGCCCCAGGTGGTCATCACCTACGGCGACGACCAGAAGGGCTATCCCCATCCCGACCACCTGCGGGTCCACGACATCAGCGTGGTGGCCTTCGACGCCGCCGGTGACCCGCACCGCTTCCCCGACGCCGGTGAGCCGTGGGAGCCGCAGAAGCTCTACTACACGGTCTGGTCCCGGGCCCGCATGGTGGCCACCCACGAAAAGTTCGCCGAGCTGGGGTTGGAGTCGCCCTTCGACGCCAAGTGGTTCGAGCGCCCGAGCCAGGACCACCGCATCACCACCAGCATCCGCATCGACAACCAGGTGCGGATGGAGGCGCTGCTGGCACACCGCACCCAGGTCGACCCGACGTCGCCGTTCTGGTTCGGGCTCCCGCCCGAGGTCCAGCGGGACCTGCACCCCTTCGACGAGTACGTGCTGGCCCGGAGCCGGGTCGAGTCGGAGCTCCCCGAGGACGACCTCTTCGCCGGCCTGCGCGATCCCGTCCCGGTCCCGTGAGCGCGTCGTACCTCGGCGACGGCTGGGTCGAGGGGCTGGCCGGGGCCGAGGGGCCGCCCGGGGCCGGGCAGGACGGCGGTGGTGTGGTGGTCGAGGTGGTCGTCGCCGCCGATCGGAAGCGCAGGGTCCCGTTCCGTCTCGCCATCGGGGCCGACGGTGGGGCCTCGATCGGCGACGGCGCCGCAGGCGAACCGGACCTCGTCGTCAGCGTGGCGGCCGACGTCTACCGCGACCTCCTACGAGCCGACGTGGCGGCGGCGGTGGCCTACATGCGGGGTGACCTGAAGATCGAGGGCGACCCCGGTCCGGTCGTCGACCACCTGCGCTGGCTGGACGGCGACCACGGCCGGACCCTCGCCGACGCCATCGTGGCCCGCACGGCGTTCTGAGGTCGGCCCCCGGGTCGGGGCGGCGCCTCAGCCGGCCTGTTGCAGGGCCCGCAGGGTCCGGTAGCCGACCAGGTGGGCGCCGGCCCGTTCCAGGAGCACGGCGAGATCACGATCCTGGGTCAGCGCCAGCAGATCCTGGGCCCGGGTGGCCCACCCCGGCTCGAAGGAGCGCAGCTCGGGCGTCTCGACGGCGGGCCGGAGCCTCACCTCGGTCACGCCGGGCCGCAGGTGCCGGATGGCCCGTTCGAGGCCCCGACCCCCCTCGACCACGGCGACGTGGTCGGCCACCAGCACACCGTGCTCGGCGGCGAGGCGGCGGACCGGGAACCCGGCGGTGGCCTCGGCGGCCGTGTCGGGGAGCCGGAGCGGTAGCCCGAAGTCGGTGGCCAGCTCGACGAGAACGTCGAACAGCTCGGGCCGCAGGCACAGGGCGTCGAGGCGGGAGCCGAGGTGGCTGACGTCGAAGCCCCAGACGATGGCCCGCTCCAGCTGCGCCCGTCCCTCCCGCCGGGCCTCGTCGGGATCGGCGTGCTCCCACAGCTCGGCCACGGTGCGGGGGAAACCCCCGTCGCCGTCGAGCAGGGACGGCGCATGGGTCAGGGGCCCCCAGCGGTACAGGTCGTACTCGGCGATGAGGGTCACGTCGACGCCGACGTCCTCTCCCCGGTAGCGGGCCGCCGCCGCCCGCGACCAGGGGGCGGGTACGACGAGGGCCGATCCCGTGGCCAGGCCCTCCCGCAGGGAGCGGTAGACCCCCTCGTTGCAGGCGTGGCACATGCCGAGGTCGTCGGCGGCGACGATGACCACCCGCTCGTCGGGACCCAACCCGAGCCGGGCCAGCAGCTCGGTCACGGTGCTGTCTCGGCGGGCACCACGTCGGTCACGGTCCGGTGGCGAGGGCGGTGTCGGCCCCGCCGCAGGCCGACCACAGCCCGAGGCCGCTGCGGCGGGCCTCGGCGGCGGCGGCGGCGAAGGTCGAGGCGTAGGTCGTGTTGGGCTCGATGCTCAGCGTGTCGGCGAACCCGTCGGCCACGAGATCGAGGTTCACGAACAGCTCGCCGTCGACCCGGTGCACGTAGGCCAGCAGCCGGTCGTAGCGGTCGCGGGGCTCGGCGTCACGCTCCAGCCTGACCTGCGTCCCGACCGGGAGCAGCTCGGCGGTGCGCCGGCTGGCCTCGGTGCCGTAGCACTCGGCCTCGCGGCGTCCGCCGACCGGTTCGGGGGTGTCGATGCCGATCAGTCGCACCCGCTCCCGCCGCCCGCCGATGCTGACGTCGACGGTGTCACCGTCGACCACCGCCTCCACGACGCCGACCCCGGGCCCGCCGGCGCCCCCGTCGGCCCCCTCGGCAGCGCCGCCGGTCACCGGGCCGTCGTCGCCCCCGGCTCCGCAGCCGGCCAGGAGCCACCCGGCCGACCCCACCACGGCCGACCCCACCACGGCGGCGACGAGCCGGGCGCGCCGAGGCGGACGAAGACGTGACACCGGCCCCCGCCCCCCGCCTGCGCCCTCAGAGCCGTTCGAGGATGGTGCCCGTGCCCAGGCCGCCGCCGCAGCACATGGTCACGAGCGCCCGCCGACCCCCGGTGCGGTGCAGCTCGTGCACCGCCTTGGTCAGGAGGACGGCGCCGGTGCCGCCGAGCGGATGGCCGAGGGCGATGGCGCCGCCGTTTGGGTTGACGATCTCCATCGGGGCGTCGAGCTCCTTGGCCCAGGCGAGCACGACGGAGGCGAACGCCTCGTTGATCTCGACCACGTCGAGGTCGGCCATCGTCAGCCCGTTGCGCTCGAACAGCAGGCGGGTGGCGTCGATGGGCCCCGTCAGCATGAGCACCGGGTCACAGCCCACGAGGCAGCTGTCGACGATGCGGGCGAGGGGACGCAGGCCGAGGCGCTCGGCCTTGTCGGCCGTCATGACCATGACGGCACCGGCACCGTCGGAGATCTGCGAGCTCGACCCGGCGGTGTGGACGCCGTCCTCTCTGGCCACCGGCTTGAGCTGGCCCAGCACGTCGAGGGACGTCTCGCGCAGCCCGCCGTCGCGGTCGACCGTCTGCGTCTCGCCGGTCGGGTTGCCTTCGTCGTCGAGGACGGGGGCGTCGACGGCGTGGATCTGGGTGGCGAAGCGATCCTCGTCCCACGCCCGCGCCGCCAGCTGCTGGGAGCGCAGGCCGAAGGCATCGGTGTCGTCGCGGGTGATGCCCCACTTGTCGGCGATGCGCTCGGCCCCCTCGAACTGCGAGGTCATCTCGTACTGACCGAAGTACGTCTTCGGGATGGGCACCCCGAGGCCGAGCTTCTTGGAGGAGTTGATGCCGATGGGGATGCGGCTCATGACCTCGACCCCGCAGGCCACGGCGGCGTCGACGATGCCCCCGGCCACCAACCCGTGGACGAGGGTGGTGGCCTGCTGCGACGAGCCGCACTGGCTGTCGACGGTGGTGGCGGCCACGTCGTCGGGCAGTCCGCGCGCCAGCCATGCCGTGCGGGTGACGTTGAAGGACTGCTCGCCCACCTGGCTGACGCACCCTCCGACGACCTGGCCGATCTCGGCCGGGTCGACCGCGGTGCGCTCGATCAGGGCCTGCTGGACCTCACCCAGCAGGTCGGCCGGGTGCATGCCGGCGAAGCCGCCGCCGCGGCGACCCACGGGGGTGCGGACGGCGTCGACGAGCACGATGTCGGTCATCACCGGAGCCTACCGGCGGGGGTGGCGCGGGTCGGTCGGTGCTGGTCAGGCCACACGCCGGCGCTGACCCTCGAGCAGCGCCCTGCGGGCCTCGGCCACGCCGGCCCGACCCTGCCGGACGGTGCGGTCGTCGAGGCGCCAGTGCACCGGTGACCCCCGGGACCGACGGCCGGCCGGGGTGACGTCGTCGGACGGGACCAGGCTGAGCTGCGCCACGGCCCGACCGGCATCGGCCCGACCGGCGTCGGCCCGCCCGGCGTCGGCTGCACCACGGTCGGTGGGAACGGGGGTGGGAAACGAGGTGGAGGTGGTCATGGCGTCAGTATGAAGGGGGGGTGTGACACGGAGGGCGGGGGCATCTCGCCACGAAGGGGTTCTACCCCGTCCGACCTGGGGCGCAACCCATCCTCGGGCCGCCGGGAGCCGGCGAGAACCGTGGCGAGGACGGCGTCGGCCGACTGGGGTCGGTGGAGGTGGAAGCCCTGGCCGAGGTCACAGCCGAGGTCCCGGAGCGCCTCGGCCTGGCTGGCCGTCTCGATCCCCTCGGCCACCACCTCGAGGTCGAGTGCGCCCGCCAGGGTGACGACGGCCGCCACGACGGCCCGGGTCGGCCGGCTGGTCTCCACGTCGGCCACGAAGCTCCGATCGATCTTCACGATGTCGACGGGCAGGCGGCAGAGGTAGCTGAGCGAGCTGAAACCGGTCCCGAAGTCGTCGATGGCGAGACGCACACCGAGGCGCCGCAGCGCCTCCATCCGGCCCCGGGTGCGCTCCACATCCTCCACCAGGGCGCTCTCGGTCACCTCCAGGACGAGGTGGGCCGGGTCGAGGCCGTGGCCGGCCAGGAGCACGGCGACCTGGTCGACCAGGTCGGGGAGGGCGAGCTGGCGGGCTGCGCAGTTCACCGACACCGTCACGTCCAGCCCGGCCGCCCGCCAGCGGGCGAGGGCGGCGCAGGCCCGGTCGAGCACCCGGGCGCCGAGCGGCACCACCAGCCCGGTCTCCTCGGCCACCCCCATGAACGCGCCGGGCAGCCACGGCTCGCCCTCCATGGGCCGGTGCCAGCGGACGAGCGCCTCGACGGACCGGACCGTCCCGCCGTCGAGGGCGACGATGGGCTGGAAGACGGCGTCGAGCTCGTCCTCCCGGAGCGCGACCCGGAGCCCGGCCTCGACGGCGAGGCGTCGCTGGGCGTCGGCCCGCAGCCGGTCGTCGAACAGCTCGTAGCGGTCCCGGCCCAGCTCCTTGGCGCGGTAGGCCGCCGTGTCGGCCTCCCGGAGCAGATCGCCCGCCGGTGCCGTGCGACCCCTCGTGAGGGCGCCGCCCACGCTGGCGCACGGGTGCAGCTCGCGGCCCATGACCTCGAGCGGTCGCCGCAGCGCGTCGAGCACGTCGGCGGCCCGCCGGGCCGCCTCGGCGGCCGAGTCGACCCCCCCGACCACGAGCACGAACTCGTCACCCCCGAGGCGGGCCGCCACGTCGTCGGGGCCGCACAGGGCCAGGAGCCGGTGGGCGAGGGCGACCAGCAGCTCGTCACCCGCGGCGTGACCGAGCGAGTCGTTCACCACCTTGAACCGGTCGAGGTCGACGAGCAGCACCGCGGCGGGACGGCCCCGGTCGATCAGCCCGTCGAGTCGGTGCAGCAGCTGCGTCCGGTTGGCCAGCCCGGTCAGCGGGTCGGTGGAGGCCAGCGTGCGCAGCTCATCGGTCATCCGCTGCTGCTCGCTCACGTCCCGGCCGACCACGTGGATGACGACGTCACCCGGTCGGCCCGACAGCACGGAGGTCACGTCGATCCACCGGTAGCCGCCGTCGGCGGCCAGCCAGCGGACGGTGAGGTGCACCGGCCGGCCCGTCCTCAGCGCCTCGTTCCCCCTGGCCACGGCCTCGGCCCGGTCGTCGGGGTGGACGAGGTCGATCAACCGGCGGCCGACGAGCCGGTCGGCCGGAAACCCCAGCGTCTCGCCGGCGGCCGGATTGGCCCGCACGATGTGGGATCGCTCGTCGAGGACGAGGAGCAGGTCGTTGGCCGACTCGAAGAAGCGGTGACTGTCGCGCTCCACCTCCTGGCGTCGGCGCACCTCGGTGACGTCGCGCCCCACGCCGAAGCAGCGCCCGAGCCCGGCGTCGAGCTGGAGCACCCACGCCACCTCCCGGCTGTCCCCGGCGCGGGTGCGGAGGCGCAGGACGAGATCCGTGCGCCCCCGGGCGAGCAGCTCGGCCTCGGCCGCCCTGCGGACACCGATCTCGGTGGCGGGGTCGACGAGGTCCCACGAGCACCGTCCGATCAGCTCAGCCGGCTCGTGGCCGAGCACGCGACCCCAGGCGTCGTTCACCTCCAGGAAGCGGCCCTGCAGGTCGTACACGGCGAAGAGATCCTGGGCGTCCCGGAAGAACCGGCGCAGCACACCGTCGGGTGCGCCACGTCCCGGCACGGTGGGGTCGCCCGGGCGCGTCGGCATCTCGCACCATCGGCATGCCACGGGGCTTCGATGAGCCCGCCGGCCCCCGACCGTGGGACGACAGGGTACCGTCGCCGGCGTCTCGACCAGGACGGGGGCCAGATGGACCGACGCTACGGCATGACCATTCCCTTCGACGGGCCGCTCCACGGTCAGCGTGACCGGTTCCGGGAGCTGGTCGACCTGGGCTACAGCGACGCCTGGTCCTCGGAGGCCGACGGCACCGACGGGTTCACCCCGCTCGCCCTGGCGTCGCAGTGGGCCCCCGAGCTGCGTCTGGGCGTGGCCATCATCCCCGCCTTCACCCGGGGTCCGGCGCTGCTGGCCCAGTCGGTGGCGGCACTCGCCGAGGCCGCCCCGGGCCGCTTCGTGATGGGCGTGGGCTCCTCGTCGAACGTGATCGTCGAGCGGTGGAACGGCATCCCGTTCGCCGAGCCGTACCAGCGCACCAGGGACGTCGTCCGGTTCCTGCGGGCCGCACTGGCGGGGGAGAAGATCACCGAGACCTACGACACGTTCGAGGTGCGGGGCTTCCGGCTGGCCCGTCCGCCCGAGCGGACGCCGCCGATCCTCGTGGCCGCACTGCGGTCGGGGATGCTGCGCATGGCGGGCGGGAGGGCGACGGGGCCATCATCAACTGGCTGTCGGCCGACGACGTGTCCACCATCCGGCCCCACGTCGACGAGGGGGGTGGGGGCCGGGAGGTGGTGTGCCGCATCTTCGTGTGCCCCAACCCCGACAGCGACACCGTGCGCCAGCAGGCCCGCTTCGCCATCGCCGCCTACCTGAACGTGCCGGTGTACGCCGAGTTCCACCGCTGGCTGGGCCGGGAGGAGCGGCTCCAGGGGATGTGGGACGCCTGGCGGGAGGGCGACCGCAAGGCCGCCCTGGCCGCCATCCCCGACAGCGTGGTCGACGAGCTGATCGTGCACGGGCCCCCCGAGGCCTGCCGGGAGCACATCGACCGCTACCACGACAACGGCGTCGACACCTCGGCGCTGGCCATCATGCCCTTCGGCGGGATCGACCACGCCCAGGCGGTGCGCGACCTCGCCCCCGCCGCCCGCCGCTGACGAGAGGCAGCACGACATGGACTTCGAGACGATCGAGCTCGACATCGCGGACGACGGGCTGGCCCGCCTGACCCTGGCCCGGCCCGAGGCCGCCAACGCGCTGGACGACCGGTTGGCCCGGGAGCTGCGCCAGGCCGCCGTCCGCCTCGACGGCGACGACGGGGTGCGGGCGGTCCTGATCGACGCCCAGGGCAAGCTGTTCTGCGGGGGCGGCGACCTCAAGGCCTTTGCCGGGCAGGACGACCTGCCCGCCTTCATGGCCGACGTCACCATCGACCTCCACGCCGCCCTGTACCGGTTCGCCCACCTCGACGCGCCGGTGGTGGCGGCCGTGTCCGGGGCGGCCGGGGGGGCCGGCATGTCGTTGGTGGCCGCCCTCGACCTGGTGGTGGCGGGGGAGTCGGCCAAGTTCACCATGGGTTACACGGCCGCCGGCCTGGTGCCCGACGGGTCATCCACTTTCTTCCTGGCCCGCTGCGTGGGTCTGAAGCGGGCCATGGACCTCGTGCTCACCAACCGCGTCCTCGACGCCGCCACGGCCGAGGACTGGGGTCTCGTCAACAGGGTCGTGGTCGACGACGAGGTGGCCGGCGAGGCCGAGACGCTGGCCCGCCGGTTGGCGGCCGGGCCGACCCGCAGCTTCGGCGCCGCCAAGCGGCTGCTGATCGACAACGCCACCGCCGGGCTGGCCGAGGCCATGGAGCGCGAATCGGCCGCCATCGCCGCCGCCGGCCGCAGCGCCGACGGACGGGAGGGTATCGACGCCTTCCTGGCCAAGCGGGCCCCTGAGTTCCGGGGGACCTGAACGGTGGGCGCCGCCCGCCCCATGGCGCCGGACGACGTCTACGCCCTCCACCAGGTCACCGACGCGGCCTGGCACCCGGGTGGCGGCTGGGTCGCCTACGTCGTGGGCTGGCCCGACGAGGACACCGACGACAACCGCTCGGTGCTGCGGGGCTGGTCGCCCGACGGCGACCGTCCCCTCACCCACGGTCACGCCGACGGCACGCCCCGGTTCTCACCGGACGGGCGGTGGCTGGCCTTCCTCCGCCGGACGGCGCCGGGGTCCGCCCCCCAGGTGGCCGTGCTGCCGGTCGACGGGGGCGACGCCCGGCTCGTGACCGAGGAGCCCGACGGGGTGGTCGACCTCGAGTGGCGACCGGACTCGACCGGCCTCGTGATCGTCCGCCCCGTCCGGCCCGACGACCAGGTCGACGTGGAGCCCGAGGTGCTGGCCCGCCGCATCCGCCGCATCACCTCGGTCGACTACCGGTTCAACGGACGGGGCTACGTCCACGACCGGCGCACCCACCTGGCCGTCGTCGACCTCCCCGGGGGGGACGAGGAGCCGCCGCCGGCGCCCCGGGCACTCACCGACGGCGGCGTCGACGACCGCGACCCGGCCGTGTCGCCCGATGGGACCCTCGTGGCCTTCGTGGCGGGGCGGCGGCCCGGGAGCGACCTCGACGGCACCACCCAGATCTGGGTGGTGCCGATCGACGGGGGAGCGACGCGGGAGTGGACGGCCGGGCCCGGCACGTGGCAGCGCCCGGTCTGGGGCGGCGACGGCGCCCTGTGGGTGCTGGGCCAGCCCGAGGCCGGTCGCATCGGCTTCGCCCGCCTGCACCGGGTGCCACCGGGGGGCGGCGTGCCGGAGCCGGCGGGGGGCGGCGACGTCAACCGGGTCAACCTGATGAGCGCGACAACGCCGCTGGTCGAGCGGGACGGCGGCATCTACCTGTTCGGTGCCGCCCGGGGGGCGACCTCCGTCGACCGGGTCGCTGTCGCCACCGGGGAGGTGACCACCGTGTTCGGGGGCGACCGGTCGGTGGCCGCCTTCGACGTGGGCCCCGACGGCGGGGTGGCGGCCGTGGCCGGAGACGCCGCGTCGCTGGCGGACCTCTGGGTCGACGGCGAGCGGGTGACCGACCGGGCCGCCGCCTTCGCCGCACGCGTCCGCACGGTGGCCCCCGAGGAGCTGACCGTGCCGGCCGCCGACGGCTACGACGTGCACGCCTTCCTGTACCTCCCTCCTGACGGCGCCGGCCCGTTCCCCGGACTGGTGTACGTGCGCGGCGGTCCCCTCGCCCAGTGGGGCCACGGCTTCCTCGACGAGGTGCAGCTGGCCGTGGCGGCGGGCTACGCGGTGGTGGCCGCCAACCCCCGTGGCTCCGACGGATACGGGGAGGACCACGCCCGCGCCATCGTCGGTGACCTGGGCGGTCCGGACTGGCTCGACGTTCAGGCCGTCACCGAGGCGCTGGCGGCCCGGCCCGAGGTCGACGCCGAGCGCATCGGCATCGGGGGCGGCTCCTACGGGGGGTTCATGACGACGTGGGCCGTCTCCCACAGCGACCGGTACCGGGCCGCCCTGGTCGAACGGGCCGTCACCAACTGGGAGACGATGCAGGGCACGAGCGACATCGGGCCCTGGTTCCCGCAGGTGTACCTCGGCGGCGACAACCGGACCGACGTCGACGCCGTCCGCCGGCAGTCACCCATGACCTACGCCGGGCGGATCGACACGCCGACGCTGATCGTCCACGCCGAGGAGGACTGGCGCTGTCCGATCGAGCAGGCCGAGCAGCTCTTCGCTGCCCTGGCCGTGCGCCGGGTCGAGACCGAGCTGGTCCGGGTGCCGGGGGCGAACCACGACCTGACCCGGGCCGGACGGCCGTCGCACCGGGTGGAGCGCTTCCGCATCGTCCACGACTGGTGGGCGAGGCACCTGGGCGGGCGCGTGCTCACGGATCGGACGTGATGGCGTCGGCCAGGGCCCCGGGAGCCGAGTAGAAGGGGGAGTGCGACGTGTCGAGGGTGACGACCCGGTCGCAGCGCCGGGCCATCCGCTCCTGAAGCCCGGCCGCCACGGCCTGGTCCCGACGGCACAGGACGTAGGTGCTGGGCCGCTCCCGCCAGGCCGCCGCCCGCAGGGGCGTGCCCATCTTGGCCAACTGCTCGGGGACCAGCCGGGCCGAGGCGGCGGCGACGACCTCGGGGTCGCAATCGCCGTAGAAGACCGGCCCCACCGCCTCCGGACGCACCGTGACCGTCCCGTCGTCGCGGGGTTCGAGCACCGTGGCGTCGAGACGGCTCCGGGGCCCCTGGGCGGCGAGGGCGTTGACCGACTCCCCGATGTCGGGCACGAAGGCGGCCACGTAGACGAGCCGTTCGACGGCCGGGTGGTCGCCCGCCTCGGAGATGACGGCCCCGCCGTAGCTGTGGCCGACGAGCGTGACGCCGGCGTCGAGACCGTCGAGTGCGGCGCTCACCACGGCCACGTCGCCGTCGAGTGCGCCGGGCCGGTCCGTGCGGTCGCCGTGGCCGGGGAGGTCGACGGCCACGTGTTCGACGCCGCGGTCGGCCAGCTCGGCCCCCACCCGCTCCCAGCACCACGCCCCGTGCCAGGCTCCGTGCACGAGGAGGAGGGTCACGTCGGCCTCGGTGCTCATGCGGCCTCGTCTTGTCGGCTGGTGTCAGGGCGGCCGGTCACGTCGGCCTCGGTGCTCATGCGGCCTCGTCTTGTCGGCTGGTGTCAGGGCGGCCGGTCACGTCGGCCTCGGTGTTCATGCGGCCTCGTCTTGTCGGCTGGTGTCAGGGCGGCCGGTCACGTCGGCCTCGGTGCTCATGCGGCCTCGTGGGCCAGCTCGGCGGCCCGCCCGAGGTGGGCGTTCAGGTCGTCGAGGCGGGCGTGGGCGTTGCGGCCGCTGGTGGACGGCATGACGTACACCGGTCGCCCTGCCAGCGGCTCCGGCTGGGGACCGGCGACGGCCCGTGCGTCGACGGTTGCCCGGAAGCCGGCCAGGCCCACGAAACAGACCGCCCCCGGGGCGAGGGCGGCGACCAGTCGCCCGACGCGGCCCATGCCGTGGCGCAGCTCGGGCGTGGTCAGCTCGTCGGCCCGCCGGGTGGTGCGCTTGACGAGGTCGGTCATGCCGATGCCGTGCCCGTCGAGGGCGGCGTCGGCGCGCCGGTCGGCGGAGACCAGACCGGCCGCCCGCAGGGCCGGCCAGAAGCGGTTGCCGGGGCCGGCGTAGCCCACTCCGGTGTCGGCCGCCGCCGGCGACGGGTTCAGCCCGCACACCAGCAGGGTCATGCCGTCGGCGACGGTGTCGGCCAGGCTGCGCCGCCGACGGAGCCGGCCCCCACCGGCCGGCGCGAACCCGGCCCCCTCCACGAGGTCGAGCCATCCCTGGTCGTCGAGGCCCGGCGGACGATCGTCCGGGATCTCCTCGCCTACGGCGGTCGAGAGATAGGCGCGGCGAAGGTGACCGGCGGCCGCAGCGATCACGATCGGGCTGCCGCCCGGATGGTGGCCTCGGTCACGGCCCACCGGTCATCACCCCAGGGCAGCGGCATCAGGACGGGGTGATCGACACCGGCGTCACGGTAGGAGTGGACGAAGGCGGCCACGCCGTCCTCGTCGTCCACGTGGTCGATGTCGTCGATCATCCGCTCGCTGATGGCGGCGAGCCCGCCCTCCCGGTCGCGCTCGGCCCTGGCGGCCCGGAAGGCGGCCATCTCGTCGCCGTAGCCCGCCCGCTCGAACATCCGGGCGTACCCCTCGGCGACGGCGTAGCCGTAGAGGTCGCGCCGGGCCGCGTCACGGTGGCGCTCCGGGTCACCGACGCCGGCGTGGACGTAGGCGTAGACGGTGGCCGGGCCGCCCTCCCGCACCCGGTCCACCGACCAGCCCACGTGCGAGGCGGGCAGGTAGTTGAGCAGGACCCCGTCGGCCAGCTCACCGGCGAGCCGGAGCATCCCCTCGTTCAGAGCGGCCAGGACGAGGCGGGGCCGCCGGTCGCCGAGGCGGACGCCCAGCCGGAACCGCCGCACCGACCAGAAGTCACCCTCGAACGTGACCGGCTCACCGCTCAGCAGCTCGCGCAGGAGCGTCAGGTACTCCCGCACCCGGGCCAGGGGCCGGTCGAGTCGGTCGCCGGCGCCGTGCCAGTCGCCCGCCACCACCGGCGACGAGACGCCGACGCCGACCAGCACGTCGACATCGGGAGCGAGCGTCTGCAGCGTGGCCGCCCCCATGGCCGTCAGAGCGGGGGAGCGGACCTGGAGAGGGACGATCCCCGTGCCGAGGGCGAGGCCGGGGGCGCCGGCGGCCACCGCACCGAGGAGCGCGAACGACTCGGGACCGTTGGCCTCGGCCGTCCAGAAGCTCCGGTGGCCGGCATCGGCGGCGACCCGGGCCACGTCGACGGCTCGGGCTGGGCCGAGGACGCCCAGTGAGGCGAAGGTCACACCGATCTCGGGCATGACCGTGCATGTTGGCACGGTTCACGGGGAAGACCGTCGAACAGGGTCCTCGACCGGGGCCGTGAACGGTCGATGACCAGTGGGGGAGTGCCCGCTCGACGGTGGGTGCTCCCGCTAGGGTGAACCAAGCCAAGGTCGCTCGCCGGGCTCGGTCCGGTGGGGGGTCACGAGACTCCGGAGGATCATGACCGAGACGCACGAGGCCGACTCCGCCGACGGCGATGCGGTCCTCGACGAAGCGCTCACCATCATCGATGGCGCCCTGCTCACGATGTCGGGCCGGGAGCTCGTCTCCAGTGTCGAGGTGTCCGACCTGCTCCTCGATGTCCGCACGCTCCTGTCGGCGGCCAAGACCCCGGCACCGCTGGGCTGACCCCACCCCGGTCACCCAGCTCAGCCCAGGTGGCTGTCGATCTCTTCGGACTGCTGACCGCCGGCGCGGACCAGATCCCCGAACGCCGCCACGACGTGGTCGCGTAGCTCCTCGGGGAAGGCCACGGCCTCGGGATCGACGTTGAAGCCCAGGTCCAACCGGCCGTCGTAGCTCAGCATGGTGACGTTGACGGCCGTGCCCGCCACCGGACCCATCGGGTAGGTGGCCAGCACCCGGGCTCCGGCCACCCACACCGGGAACGGGGCGGCCCGAACGTTGCTGGTGGCCACGTCGATCCCCGACGCCTGACCCCGGGCCACCCGGGTCACGACCGAGGTCGGCAGGAGGTTGGCGATGCCGGCCACATCGCTCAGGCCCACCCCCGGTCCGCCCAGTGCCGTCTTGCGCTCCCCCAGGATGCGGCTGACCTCGGCCAGCCGGTCGGCGGGCTCCATGGGCCCGGCCGGCAGGCGCACCCGGGTCGGGGTGAAGGCGTTGGAGGTCTCGCTGTCGGCCGCCGTGCGGGTGCTCACCACGAACGTGACGTTCAGGTGGTCGGCGGGTGCCCCGGCGTCGAGGTGGTAGCGGCTGGCCCCGTCCACGGCGGCCGCCACGAACAGGTCGTTGAGGCTGACCCCGCGGGCCCGGGCGGCGTCGAGCACCGGCCGGAACGCCACCGGTGCGGCGAGGAACCTCCGCCGGCGGGAGCGTGCCGTCCACAGAGGGGAGCCGGGCGGTGCGGGGCCCAGCTCGTCGGCGGCGGCGCCGAGGCCCCGCACCAGGCCGGCGCCGGCCTCGGGGACCCGCAGCGGATCGGCCGAGGTCACGGCCAGCTCGCCGACGGCCCGGCGGGCCCGCCCCAGGTTGCGCCGCAGCGTGTGGGCGGCCACGTCGAGCGCGGCCCGGGGTAACGAGCCGTCCTCGTCGGGCTCGGGCCGGGCCAGCACCTCGGCGAGCGGGAGCGGTCCTGGATCGGAGGGCTCGGGGCCGGCGTCCATGTACCGCTCGGCGAGGCGCACCCCGCCCTGGCCGTCGGTGACCGTGTGGTGGAGTTTGGTGAGGAGCGCGCTCCGCCCGCCGTCGAGCCCGGTGAGCACGAAGAACTGCCAGAGCGGTCGCGTGCGGTCCATCGGGTCGCCGAGCAGCAGAGCGGCCAGGTGCAGGAGGTCGTCGCCGGTTCCCCCGGGCACGCCCACCACCCGGAGGTGGTGGTCGAGGTCCAGCTCGATGTCGGGCACCCACGTGGGCGGGGCCAGGCGCCCCACGCCCGCCTCGACCCGTCGCCGCAGCCGGGGAAGGTCGGCCACGGCATGGGTCAGCTTGTTGCGGAGCACGCCGACGTCGACGGGCCCGTCGAGGATCGACAGCGCCCCGACGTTGGAGCTGAGGAACGGATCCTTCTCGACGTTCCACATCAGCGCCTCGGCGTCGGACATCCGGTCGGGGCGTGCGGCCATGGGCTGCGAACGTAGCGGGGCGGGGCCCGTCCGGGACTACTCCGGCAGACGGCGGAGGGCGGCCACGGCGAGGCGGCCCAGCCCGGCACCGACCACGAGACCGGCGGCGACGTCGGAGGCGTGGTGGATGCGGACGTAGACCCGGCTCACCGCCACCGTGAGCCCGAGACCGTAGAACACCGGCCACCAGCGGGGCCGCCGGGCGGTGAGCATGGCCGCCGCCACCATGGCCGAGGTGGCGTGACCGCTGGGGAAGCTGCTCGAGCGGGGCCGGCGCAGGCGGTGGGGCCGTACCTCGGGAGGAATGGGGCGGTTGCGCCGGAACAGCGGCTTGATGGCCCCGTTGACGAGCGCCGACTCGACACCGATGAGAACGGAGAACCCGAGCGCCCGCCGGGGCCGACCGCTGACCAACGCCTCGGCCCACCCCAGGCCGTGCCAGAGGAGGCTGTGGTCAGCGGCGGTCGAGGCGCCGTACATGATCCGGTCGGCGACGGGACCACCGCCGTGGCGGTCGACCACGTCTTCGATGACGCGGTCAACGGCGGCCAGGCGCGCTGCGATCGGGTGGTCCCGCAGCGCCTTCCTCACCCGGCGGGGACGAGCCCGGTGGCGGCCGGGGCGTTGGCGGCCGGGGCGGTGGCGGCCGGGGCGGTGGCGGCCGGGGCGGTGGCGGCCGGGGCGGTGGCGGCCGGGGCGGTGGCGGCCGGGGCGGTGGCGGCCGGGGCCGCGTCGGGATTGGCGGCCGACAGCGCCCAGGCGGCGTCGAGGTCGCCCCCCTTCGCCGGGCAGTAGGCGGCGTAGGAGCACCAGTCGCAGAGGGGTCCGGCGCGAGGTCGGAACTCGCCCCGGCTGCAGGCCCGCTCGATGGCGGTCCAGATGGCCCCCACCCGGCGCTCGATGCCCCGGGCCGACTGGTCGGACGGGGGGATGCTGATGCCCACCGGCGCGGACAGGTAGAGGAGCTGCACCAGCACCGGCCGCACGCCGAAGGTCTGCTGGACCATCTCGGAGTAGACGTGGACCCCCAGCATGCGCTGCTGCTCGCCGATGGCCGACGGCGCCCGGCCGGTCTTGTAGTCGGTCACCACCAGACCGCCGTCGGCGTCGAGCTCGAGGCGGTCGATGATGCCGCGGACCCGGGCCCCGCCGATCATCGCCTCCAGCTTCAGCTCGCGACCGACGGCGCGCACGGGCCGGGGGTCTTCCAGCTCGAAGTAGCGCTCGACCAGCGCGACGCCCCGGTCGCGCATGGCGCCGAGCTCGTCGTCGGACAGGCCGAGGTCGACGACGTCGGGGTGGTGGCGCAGCTCGGCCCAGGCCCGGTCGAGGTCGGCCCGGCCCGCCACCGGGGTGCGCTCCGGACCGGGACGACCGAGGAGGTGCTCGAGGGCGCGGTGCACGAGCGTGCCCGTGGTGGCCGCCGCCGTCGGGGGCTCGGGCAGCTTGTCGATGGTGGCGAAGCGGAAGGCCAGCCCGCAGCTCTTGAACGACGAGATGCGACTCGGCGACAGCGACGACGGCAGGGGCAGCTCCACGTCCCCCAGGGTAGGTGGGGGGTGTGACATCCCGGGGGGATGCCGCCGTCAGCCCTGCCCGTCAGCTCCCGTCGTCGGCGTCGAAGCCGTCGAAGACCGTCCCCGGTCCCTCCGGCTCGGTGGTGGTGGGGGGCGGCACGACGATGCTGTCGCCGGCGAGGAGGGAGGTGGGGTCGTCGAGCTCGTTGACCGCCATCAGCGCGTCCACGGTCGTCCCGAAGCGGGCCGCCACCCCCGACAGCGTGTCGCCCGACACCAGCACGTACGTGGTGGGTGGGGCGGCCTGGGCGGGCGGGGGCGGGGCGGTCAGCTCGGGGGGGCGGGTGGTCGGCAGGGCCTCCGGGCCGGGGTCGTAGCGGCGCTCGGCGCACCCGCCGGCCCCGACGGCCACCACGGCGGCCAGGACCAGGCCGGCGGCGGCCGCCCGCGGCGAGCTAGTCGTCGGTGGCGTCGCGGTCGAGGCGGAGCGACGCCGAGTTCATGCAGTACCGGTCGCCGGTGGGCTGCGGGCCGTCCGGGAACACGTGGCCGAGGTGGGCGTCGCAGGCGGCGCAGCGGACCTCGGTGCGCATCATCCCGTAGGAGGTGTCGTCGTGGGTGACGACGCGGTCGGGATCGACGGCGTCCCAGAAGCTCGGCCAGCCCGAGGCCGAGTCGAACTTCGTCTCCGACGAGAACAGCGGGGTGTCGCAGACGACGCAGCGGTAGGTGCCGGGATCCTTGGCGTCCCAGTACTCGCCGGTGAACGCCCGCTCGGTGCCGCCCTCCTGGGTGACGTGCCACTGCTCGTCGGTCAGGCGCTCGCGCAGCTCGTCGCGGTCGACGTCGGTCATCGTGCCTCCACGGGGACGGCGGGACGGTGGGTGTCGGCGGGGAGGAAGGGCTGGGGCTCGTGGGCCTCGAGGGTCAGGATCTCGACGCCGTCGTCGCGGACGTGGAGGGTGTGCTCGAACTGCGCCACCCTGGACAGGTCGCGGGTGACCGCCGTCCAGCCGTCGTCCCAGATGCGGGCCCGCCAGTCGCCCATGCCGATCATGGGCTCGACGGTGAACGTCATGCCCGCCTCGATCACGGTGGTGGCCGACGGGTCGTCGTAGTGGGGGACGCTCGGGGGCATGTGGAACGTCTCGCCGATGCCGTGGCCGAGGAACTCGCGGATGACGCTGAACCCGGCCGCCTCGGCGTGGTGCTGGATGGCGGCCCCGATCCGGCGGATCTGGTGGCCGGGTCGGGCCTGCGCGATGCCGGCGTGGAAGCACTCCCGGGTCACCTCGACCAGCCGCCTGCTCTCGTCGTCGACGTCACCGACGAGGTAGGTCTCGTTGTGGTCGCCGTGCACGCCGTCGAGGTAGATGGTGACGTCACAGTTGACGATGTCGCCGTCGCGCAGCGGTCGGCTGTCGGGGATGCCGTGGCAGATGACCTCGTTGACCGACGTGCACAGCGACTTGCGGAACCCGTTGTAGTTCAGCGTGGACGGATAACCGCCCTCGTCGATGTACGCCTGGTGGGCCACCTCGTCGAGGTGATCGGTGGTGACACCCGGCGCCACCTCGGCCTCCACCTTCTTGAGCACCCGCCGGGCGGCCTGGCCGGCGAGGCGCATCCGCTCGATCACCTCGGGGGGCTTGACGGCCTCGCCCCGCTGGGGGCCGGGGATGCCCCGCAGCGCGTAGTCGGGTCGGGCGATGTCGGCGGGGACGGCCCGCCGTGGTCCGATGAGTCCCGGCTCGACGGGGTCGGAGAGGCGGGGCGCCCGCCGCAGCGAGACGGGACGACGCTTCTTCCGCTTGGCCACGTCGCCGAGGCTACCGCTCGTCGCCGCCGAGGATGGTCCGGTCGGGGCCGGTGGCGCGGGCCACGAGGGCGACGGCCCGGCCGGTGAGCGCCTCGTCGAGGACACCCGGGTCGACGGCGTCGCCGAAGGCGAAGACGGCCCCCGACGTCGTGAGCACCCAGTAGCCCCGGCCCGAGGGGGTGGCGGCCAGTGCGGCCCCGTCGTGGGGCTCGCACAGACCCGCCGACTGCACCGACCCGTGCCACTCCACCTCGCCGAAGGGGTAGACCCCGCCCCGGGCGTTGAGGAGCCAGTACCCGTCGGTGCGCTCGCCGGCCGCCAGGTCAACGATGTGGTCACGGATCCCCTCGCCGGGGAGGGAGCCGACGAAGGCGGCGTCGCCGAACGAGAACACCCCGCCGTCGGTGGCGATCATCCGGTAGCCCCCGGCGGTGGCGGTGGGGTCGATGCCCACCACCGGCTGGTTGAGCGGCCGTCCGCCCATCGACCCGTGGAAGACGGCGTCGCCGTAGGAGAAGACGCCCCCGTCGGACGCGACCAGCCAGTACCCCCTCCCCCCCGCGGTGGCGGCCAGGCCGACCACGGGCTCGTTGAGGACCAGGTTGCCGGTCGACCCGTGGAAGACGGCGTCACCGTAGGAGAAGACGCCCCCGTCGCCGGCCACGAGCCAGTACCCGTCGCCCGAGGACGTGCCCGACACGCCCACCACCTCGGCCTTGAGGGGCAGGTCGCGGGCGTCACCGAGGTGGGGTGCGGTCCCGGCCGCCACGACCTCGCCGACGTCGGTGACGAGCCAGACGCCGGGCTCGTCGTCGTCCGCCTCTCGCTCGTCGTCGCCCGCCAGCATCGTCCGGCTGAGGTCCCGCTCGGGCAGGTTGGCGGGCCCGGGTCCCCACACGCACTGGCGGCTCACCGGCAGGCCCTCGGCGGTCCGCAGGCTGGGCCAGGGGTTGATGCGGGTGCCGTCGGGCCGGCGCATCTCGAAGTGGAGGTGCGGCGGGGTCGTCTCGGCGTTGCCGGAGTCACCCAGGAAGCCGAGCACGGCACCGGCCCGCACCGTGGCGCCGGTCACGATCCCCGGCGCGAAGCGCCACTCGGGCGGGTTGGCGCCGTCGTCGGTGCCGGGGGTGTCGTTGTTCACGTGGACGTAGAGGTACTCCCACCCCTCGGCGTCGCGCAGCACGAGGTAGTTGCCCGACAGGCCGACGTCGGCGCCGGACATGCGGTCGATCACCCCGTCACGGGCGGCGACCAACGGGGTGAGCTTGTCGGCGAAGATGTCGGCCCCGGCGTGGCGGCGGCCGCCGCTGCGGGGGGCGAGGAAGTCGGGACGGTAGAACGTGGCACCCTCGACGGGGAACGTGATGGCCCGCACGGCCGTGATGTTGCGGTCGTCGATGCCGTTGCGGGACTGGGCCCCGACCGTCGGGGCCGTGGCCAGCGCCAGTCCGGCTGCGAGCAGCAGCACCCCGGCGAGCACGGACCTGCGGGTCGACGGGCAGGGGTCGGGCGAACGCATCCTGCGGTCATGATGGCCCACCACTCCCCCGTGGCGGGGGACGGCCCCCTCGCGCACCCGCATGCCGCCGCCGATCAGTCTTCCCTTTGGCGCGCGACGGCGAGGTCGATCACCTCGACGCCGGCGTCGAGGCCGGTCACGTCACCGTGCTCGGCGGCGTCGCCGAAGGCGAACACCCGGCCGTCGGTGGCGGCCAACCAGTAGCCGCCACCGGTGCCGGTCACGCGCATCGCCACGGTCTCGGCCGGCTCGCAGAGCGCCAGCCCCGGGACCGAGCCGTGGAAGTCGACGCCGTAGGAGAAGACGCCGCCGTCCTCGGCGTAGAGCCAGTAACCGTCGCCGCCGGGGTGGTGGGCTCCCGAGATGACGGGGGCGGCCAGCGTCAGCGAGCCCGTCGACCCCCGGAACACGGCGTCGCCGAACGTGAACACGCCGCCGTCGGAGGCGATGAGGAGGTACCCGAGGCCGATCGGGTGCGCAACCATGGCGATGACCGGGGCGTTCAGCGGGATGCCGCCCATCGACCCGAGGAACGGCACGTCGAAGGAGAAGATGCCGCCGTCGGAGGCCACCAGCCAGTAACCCGATCCGTCTTGGCGGGGTGCGAGGGCGAGCACCGGGCCGTTCAGGGGCACGCCGGACATATCGCCCCGGTGCACGGCGTCTCCGAAGGGATGCACGACACCGTCGGCGTCGAGGATCCAGTAGCCCTCGCCGCTGACGGTCGACTGCAGCGCCACCGGCCGGGCGGCGGGGCCGTCGTCGGCATCGGTGAGATCGCCGTAGCTCTCGGCGTCGCCGAGGGCGTGGACGGCCCCCTCGGAGTCGAGCAGCCAGTACCCGGCCCCGCTGGCGGGGTCGGGGTCGGCCTCGGGAACGTCGATGGGCCCGCACGACCGGGCCTCCTGCACGCCGTCGCGGCTGTCACCACCGGCCCGGCGGGCCGCCTCGACGCTCGGGTACGGGTTGATCCACTCGCCGTCGGGCCGGCGCATCTCGAAGTGCAGGTGGGGGGCCGTCCCCTCGGCGTTGCCGGAGTCGCCGACGTAGGAGATGACCGCACCGGCCTCGACGCAGTCCCCCTCGGCCAGACCGCCGGGGAAGGCCCACTCCATCGGGTTGGCCCCGTCGTCGGTGCCGGGGGAGTCGTTGTTGAGGTGGATGTACCGGTAGGCCCAGCCGTCGCCGTCGGTCAGCTCGGCCATGTTGCCGCCCCCCCGGCCTCCGTGGCGCAGGAACGTGATGCAGCCGTCCCGCGCGGCCAGGACGGGGACGAGCTTCTCGGCCATCAGGTCGACGCCGAGATGCCGGCGCCCGCCGCCCCGGGGATCGAGCCACGAGTCGACGTAGCTGTTCTCGCCGTCGACGGGGAACACGATGCCCCGCACCTGATCGGCCGACGGGTCGACGTCGCTCCAGCCGTCCCACGCACCCGCCGTGGGAGCGGCGACGACGGCGAGGGCGAGGGCGACGACGGCGGAGACGAGGGCGCGGCGAAGCGACGATTGCGACAGCATGGACACGGGATCGTAACGAACGTCACGGGACCGTCGTGGTCGCGCCATCCCCCCGCCGTCCCCCGGCGGCCGCGGGCCGTAGCGTCGGCGCCCGTGCCGACCGCCCACCACGACGGTGCCGTCCCGCCCGTGCTCACCTGGCTCCGCTTCGCCGGGCGGCCCCTCACGGCCGCGGTGACGAGCCGGACCGGGGGCGTCTCGGGTGGGGCGTACACCTCGCTCAACCTGGGTCTGCACGTCGGCGACGACCCCGACGCCGTCGTCGAGAACCGCCGCCGTGCCGCCGCTGCCGTCGGGCTGGGCCTCGACGACCTGGTGTTCGCCCGCCAGGTCCACGGGCGGGAGGTGGCCGTGGTCGACCGGTCCCACCGGGGCCGGGGCACCCGCAGCGACGGCGACGCCGTCGACGGGGTCGACGCCCTCGTCACGACCGAGCCCGGCGTCGGGCTGGTGGTGCTGGTGGCCGACTGCGTGCCGCTCGTCCTGTGCGACCCGACCGTCGGCGTCGTCGCCTGCGTGCACGCCGGGTGGCGGGGAGCGGTGGCCCGGGTGGCCGCCGCCGCCGTGGAGGCCATGGTCGACCTGGGCGCGGAGCGCTCCCGGGTGGAGGCGGGCATCGGGCCGGCCGTCGCCGCCCGCGACTACCAGGTCGGTGCGGACGTCCACGACGCCGTGACGGACGCCTTCGGGGCCGGGGCCGACGAGCTGATCACCCCGGACGGAACGGGCCGGTTCACGCTCGACCTGCCCCGGGCGAACCGCCGGGTGCTGGTCGACGCCGGGGTGGGCGGGGAACGCATCGAGACGATGGCCGTCCACACCGGTGACGGCGGCCCGTTCTTCAGCGACCGGGCCGTGCGCCCCTGCGGCCGCTTCGGCCTGATCGCCGCGCTGGGGCCCGTCAGCCCTTGAACATGGCGGCCATGGCGCCGAACTCGTCGGTCGGTCCCCGGGGGATGGTGTAGCCCTCCGGGTCCCGGATCTCCTCGAAGCGGTCACGGACCACCTCGACCGAGAGGTCGTCGGCGTAGATGCCGGGCGTCATGCCGACGAAGAAGCGGGCCACCCGGCCACCGCCGACCGTGAAGATCTCGCCCGAGACCGGGCACTCCTCGTGCACCAGCCACCCCACCACGGGCGATACGAGGGCCGGGTCGAGCTTGTCGGCCAGCTGGCCCAGGATCTCCTCGGTCATCCGGGTGCGGGCCACGGGCGCGAGGGCGTTGACCTTTATGTCGTACTTGGCCCCCTCGGCGGCCAGCACCCGGGTGAACCCGACCAGGCCCATCTTGGCGGCGCCGTAGTTGGCCTGGCCGAAGTTGCCGAGGATGCCCGAGTTCGACGACGTGTTGACGATGCGGCCGTAGCCCTGCTCGCGCATGAGGGCGAAGGCGGGGCGGGTCACGTTGAAGGCGCCCCGGAGGTGGACGTCGATGACGGGGGCGACGAGGTCGTCGGTCATCTTCTGGAACGTCTTGTCACGCAGGATGCCGGCGTTGTTGATCACGATGTCGACCCGGCCGAAGGCGTCGAGGGCGGTCTGCACGATGGCCTCGCCCCCCTCGGGCGTGGCGACGGAGTTGGCGTCGGCCACGGCCACGCCGCCGGCCGACTCGATCTCCTTGACCACCCGGGCGGCCGGCCCCTCGTCGGACCCGGTGCCGTCGACGGCGCCGCCCAGGTCGTTGACCACCACCTGCGCGCCGCGGTGGGCGAGCAGCAGCGCGTGCTCCCGGCCCAGCCCGCCGCCGGCCCCGGTGATGATGGCCACCTTGCCGTCGTAGCCCAGCTCCGCCATGGGAGATCTCCTCTGTCGTCTCGGGTGCGGCCCGCCACGGTAGAGGCCGAACCGCAGGTCCGAGGCCGTCCTCTACGGTGGCAGGTCACCCGATCGGCGCCCACGTGTGGAGCAGAGCCTGATGAACGCACCGGAGCGCATCGACGACGAGCCCTTCGTCAACCTCAGGATCAAGCGGGACGGACACGTCCTGATCGTCACCATCGACCATCCGACCAGCCAGATGAACGTCGTCGACACCGACATGCACGACGACCTCACCAGGTTGTTTGCGGCCCTCCGACGGGAGCGCGAGGCGCGGGCCGTGCTGCTGACCGGGCGGGGCAAGGCCTTCTCGGCCGGCGGTGACTTCGCCTTCTTCCCCGAGCTGCAGGAGCCCGGTCGGCTGGAGCCGCTGCGCCTCGACGCCAAGTCGATGATCTGGGACCTGCTCGACGTCCACCTCCCCATCGTGTGCGCCGTGAACGGTCACGCCGCCGGCCTGGGCGCCTCGGTCGCCCTCCTGTGCGACGTGATCTTCATGGCCGAGAACGCCTCCATCGGCGACCCCCACGTGCGGGTCGGCATCGTGGCCGGCGACGGCGGCACGGTGGCCTGGCCGTTGGCGGTCGGACCGGCCCGGGCCAAGGAGTACCTGCTCACCGGCGACCCCGTACCGGCCCAGGAGGCCGAGCGCATCGGCCTCGTCAACCACGTGGTGCCCGCCGACGAGCTGTTCGAGTGCGCCCTGGCCTTCACCCACCGCCTCGCCGACGGCGCCCCCCTGGCCGTCCAGTACACGAAGATGGCGGTGAACAAGCTGGTGAAGAACGCCCTCAACGTCTCCTTCGACGCCGCCACCGCCCTCGAGATGGTCACGTTCCGCTCCACCGACCACCAGGAGGCCCTGTCGGCCATCGCCGAGAAGCGGAGGCCCGTCTTCCGGGGGGAGTAGCGGTGCGGGGGTGGGCGTGGGCGTGGGCCGGGGGGCTGCTCCTCCTGGCTGCGTGCGGGGCCAGCTCGGGATCCCGGTGGGCTGGATACCGGTGGGCGAGCGCGTGGCCAGGCTGACCGGTCGGAGGCGACTCAGCGGAGTCGCGGCCGGGGGTGGCCCCGCACGGGTTCGACACTCCTGCGGGAGCGTGCTGGTCAGGCGCTGCGGCGGTCGGGGTCGGCGGCCCCGGCGGGCCCGGCCCGGAGGCGGGCGGCGACGTCGGCCAGGTGGCGCGGATCGCCGAAGCGCCGCTCCCACGGGTGCAGCAGGCGGTCGCCGCCGTAGCGGGGGATGAGGTGGACGTGGAAGTGGAACTGGCTCTGGTCCGCCGCGCTGCCGTTGTTGTTCAGCAGGTTCACGCCCCGGCACCCGAGCGCGTCGACGAGCAGGCGGGCCACCCGGGACGCGGCCGCCATCACGTGGGCCCCGTCGTCGGCGGGGAGGTCGAGCAGGTCCACGGAGTGCCGCTTGGGCACGAGCAGCGTGTGCCCGTCGGTCATCGGGAGGAGGTCGAGGAAGGCCAGCGTGTGCTCGCCGTCGTCGACGACGTGGGCCGGTGACCGACCGGCGACGATCTCACAGAACGTGCAGTGCACGGCGGCGGAGGGTACCGGGGCGGCGCCACCCTCAGAGCGAGGCGCCGTCCCGGTCGAGGAAGCGTCGGTGCCACCGGTGCGGCGTGGCCACGACGGCCCGGGGCTCGTCCTCGAACATCCACCGGGCGAACCGACGCCGGGTCCAGTCCCCGGTGTCGACCAGCCGCAGCGCCCCCCGGGCCCCCGTCGGCGAGGCCAGCAGCGCAGCACAGGCGGCCGCCATGCGGTGGTCGGCGACCAGCTCCCGCCGGGCGGCGTCGGCGTAGGACGCTCCGGCGTCAGGACCATCGGCCGCGACCGCCCGGGCGGCCAGCCGCCCGGTCACCAGGGCCTGGCCGATGCCCTCCCCCGTCAGCGGGTCACAGGCGGCGGCGGCGTCGCCGACGAACAGCACCCGGCCGTGGTGGAGCACCGCCCGGGGCACCCGGGCCGGGATGGGCCAGGCCAGGTGACCCCCCTCGGGACGGGCGTCGCCGATGACGTCGGCCACCGGCGCACGCCGGCTCAGCTCCCGCCAGGTGCGGGCCAGGGCCTTCCCGTCGAGGCGCCCGTGTCGGCGCACGCCGAAGCCCAGGTTGACCCGACCGTCGGGCAGCGGGAACGACCAGGCGTACCCGGGCAGGAGATCGGGCTCGAACCAGACCCACAGGTCCCGGGCCGCCGCCGTGCCGCTGTGGAGGTAACCCCGCATGGCGTGCCACTCGCCCCTCCAGCCCGGAGGCGTCAGGCCGAGCCCCCGCCGGGTCGGCGACCACATGCCGTCGGCGGCCACGACGAACCGGGCCGCCAGCCGCTCCGCCCCGGGGCCGCGCAGCACCACCCCGTCCGGACCGGCGTCGACGCCGGTCACCGGCCAGCCCTCCCGCACCTCGGCCCCGGCGGCGGCGGCCCGCTCGACCAGGGCGTCGTCGAGGTCGAGGCGGCGGGCCACCGCGGCGTAGCGGCCCCGGCCGGCGGGCAGCGGCAGGGTGACGACCCGACCCGAGGGGGAGCGGAGGCGGGCCCGGTCCACGTCGGTCCACGACGCCACGGCAGCGGCGTCGAGCCCGAGGTCGGCCAGCTCCCGCAGCGCCAGGGTGGTCAGCCCGTCGCCGCAGCACTTGTCACGGGGAAAGGTGGCCTTGTCGACCAGCACCACCGAGCGTCCGGCACGGGCGGCGTGGGCCGCCGCCGCCACCCCGGCCGGTCCCGCCCCCACCACGGCCAGGTCGACGGACGGGCGGGGCACCGTCCGAGGGTAGGGAGCGCCCGGCCGGGAACCGGCGCCGGGGGGTGTGACGTCCAACCGGTCATGCGGATCGCCTCGGCCCTCATCGCCACCCTTGCCCTCGTCACCCTGGCCGGCTGCACCGCCGGCGACGACGACGCGGTGGCGGTCTCGGACGCGGCGGACTCCGTGACGGCCGGGGTCGACGAGGCCGTCGACGCCCCGGCCGCCCCCACCGAGCCGCCGCCCGACGAGGACACCACCGGGCCGGACCCGGCCCTCCCCGTGGCCGTCAGCGCCACCCCGCCGGGGCGCGACGTGATCCTGACCGCCCAGGTGGCGGTGCGCGCCGACGACGTGCGGTCGGCGGCGTCGGAGGCGACCCAGCGGGTGACGGCGGCGGGCGGGTTCCTGTTCGGGGAGACGACGACCTACGACGGCGCCGACCCCCGGGCCGTGCTCACGTTCAAGATCCCGCCCGACGCGTTCGGCGTGGTGGTGGCCGAGCTGGGCCAGGTGGGCGAGATCGTGTCGCAGGACACCTCGGCGGAGGACGTCACCGACCGGATCGTCGACCTGCGCTCCCGCATCGACACGGCCGAGGTGTCCGTCGACCGCCTCCGGGGGTTCCTCGCCGAGGCTGCCGGCGTCGAGCAGGTGGCCGCCCTGGAGCGGGAGCTGCTCGACCGCGAGACCCAGCTCGAGCAGCTCCGGGGCCAGCTTCGCTCGCTCGGTGACCGGGTGGCCCTGTCGACGGTGACCGTCACCATCACCCCGACGCCGGAGGACCCCGGTGAGCTGCTCGCCGCCGGCGCCGGCGACGACGTGACCTTCGCCGACGGCCTCCGGGCCGGCTGGTCGGCGCTCGTCACGGTGGGCACCGGCGTGGCCGTCGTGACCGGCGCCGTACTGCCCTGGCTGCCCGTGGTGCTGATGCTCGGCGCGGGGGCATGGCTGATCGAGCGCCGCCGTCGTCGCCCCCGGGGGACCGTCAGCTCGGCGTGAGCGGTCCCCGGTCGCCGGGGGTCAGCTCGAACACGGCGCCGTCGTGCACCCCGGAGCCCGGGTCGGTCACGTCGTCGACGACCCGCACCGTGACCCGCAGCCGATCCCGGCCGACGTCCAGCAGGAGGTACCCGTGGCCGGCCGTGTCGACGTGGGAGACCGCCGACGACGCCTCCGCCGCCACCTCCACGCCCAGCCGCCGCACGGGGTCGAGACGGGAGGTGATCGACGGGCCCACCACCTCGGCGGCGACCGGCCCGTCCGGACCCGGCACCTGCGCCGCCACGAGGGCGTGCAGGTCGCCGGCCACGACCACCGGGGCGGGGGCGGCCCGCAGCGCCCCGGCCAGGCGCGCCCGGGCGGCCGGGTAGCCGTCCCACTGGTCGGGGTTGACGAGCGCGGTCGCGCCGAGTCCGAGTCGTAGCGGCGAGACCATCACCGTGCTGGCCAGCACCTGCCACACGGCGTCGGAACCGGCCAGACCGTCGTGCACGGCCGTCTCCTGGTCGGCGCCGAGCATCGTCCGGGCCGGGTCGGCCATCGCCTCGTCGGGCTCGACCGCACCACCGAGGCCGGTGACCATCCGCCCGGCGGGCGGGTCCCGGAAGCTGCGGGTGTCGGGCACCAGCACGTCGGCGAGGTCGCCGAGGCGGGCCCGGCCGAGGCGGGGCCAGGACCGCACCGGCAGGTGCTCGACCAGCGCGGTGGCGGCGGCCGACCGGCGGGGGTGCTCACCGGCCCAGCCGGCCGCCACGTCGTTGTCGTCCCACGTCACGATCCACGGGGCCGAGGCGTGGGCCGCCTGGAGGGCGGGATCGCCCTGCACGGTGCGGTAGCGGCGGCGGAAGCCGGCGAGGTCGTCGGGGGCCGGGCCCTCGTGGCGGCGGACGCCGGCGTCACCGGTGCCGTCGGCGTACAGGTAGTCGCCGAGGTGCACGACGAGATCGACGTCGGCGGCGGCGAGGTCGGAGAGGGCGGCGTAGAACCCGTGCTCGTAGTGCTGGCAAGAGACGACCGCCACCCGGGCCGTCCCGACCGTGGCGCCGGGCGCGGGCAGCGTGCGGGTGCGTCCGACCGGGCTGCTGCGGTCGCCCACGGTGAAGCGGTAGTACCAGGTGGTGCCGGCGTCCAGCCCGTCGACGTCGATCCGCACGTTGCCCCCTCCTCCACCGACGCCACCACCGTGCCCGACCGCACCACCCGGGTGAGCCCGGCATCCTCGGCCACCTCCCAGGCCACGGTGACGTCGCCGACGACGTCGTCGACCCGGGTCCGGACGAGCACGGACCGCTCGGTCGGGTCGCCACTGGCCACGCCGGTGGCGAAGGGGGCCGTGCCCGGGACGGGCACCCACGGCGCCGCCGTCGTCGTGGTCGGAGGCGGCACGGTCGGCGGCGGCACGGTCGGCGGCGGCACGGTCGAGGTCGGTACCAGCGCCGTGTCGTCGCGCCGCCCGCCCGAGCACGCCGACGCCATCACGGCCAGCGCCCCGCCGAGGAAGCGGCGGCGTCGCATCAGGTGGGGGGTGGTGCCACCGTGGCGTCCGGCGGGGGTGGGGGCGGCGGGGGCGGCGGCGAGGGAGGGGTCACCGTCGGCGGCGGGGCCGGCTCCGCGGGGGGCGGCGGGGCCGGCTCAGCGGGGGGCGGCGGGGCCGGGTCGACGGGCGGCGGGGGCGCCGGCTCGCTCGGCGGGGGGGCCGGTTCCGGCGGGGGCGGCGGGGGGGGAGCGGGGGTGGGCGGATCGGTCGGCTGCGGGCGCGGCGCCGGGGCCGGGGCCGGTTCCGGGGGGCGGGTGGGGTTGCCGGCGCAGTCGAGTCCCTCGCCGGGGCGGTACAACGCCACCACGCTGTCGTCGACGGCGCGGCCGTCGGGGTAGGTCCGCCGGCGCGCCGTGGTCACCCGGGTGCACTCGCCGCTGGCCGACTCGATCTGGCCGATCTGCTCGACCTCGATGTGCTTGCTCGAGTAGAGCCGCACGGTGATCGAGGTCTCGGTGTAGGTCGGCCAGACCAGCACCCCGTACGGCGTGTCGTTGACGATCTGCAGGTCGGGGTGGGGGAAACTGAGCGTGGCCTCCCGGCCGTAGGGGTACCGGCCGATGTAGATGGAGTGGCTCTGGTACTCGCCGAAGTCGAGACCGGCGAAGAAGGCAGCGTTGAACAGGGTCGTGGCGAACTGGGAGATGCCGCCACCGACGTCGCTCTCGAAGATGCCGTCCTGGATCACGCCCGCCGCCACGAAACCCTTCTCGGTCGTGCGCCGGCCGACGAAGGTGTTGATGGACAGCACCCCGCCGGGCTCGATGACGTAGCCCCGCACGATGTCGGCGATGCGGTGGATGTTCTCGACCCGCCCCTCGCAACACTGATGGTTGGTGGTGAACTCGCCCACCAGCTCGACGATGCCGAGCGCCTCGGCTGCGGCCCGGGCCTCCTCCGGCATGGCGTCCCGTAGCGGCAGCTCGACCGGTTCGGTGGCGCCGACCCGCAGGGCCGCCAGCACGGCGGCGGGGGCATGGTCGGCGCAGCACACCTCGCCGCCCTCGGCGGCGACGATCTCGACCCGGCCGTCGACCACCTCGAAGGAGGCACCCCCGCCGATCGTGCCCGCACCCTCGAAGCGCGACACCAGATCGGTCAGCACGCGCTCCTCGTCGAGGCTCCAGGTGATCTCGTCGGGGTCGACCACGATCCACTCGGCCAGCGTCTCGGCGTCGACGGCCTCCACCCGGTCGCCGACCCGGACCTGCAGCCCGGCCCGGGCCACCTGATCGAGCTCGTCGCGCAGGGCCAGGAGCGGCTCGACGGACACGTCCGACGGCACCTCGACCACCGGCACCTCGATCTGGAGGGGCCGTCCACCACCCCGCGCCGCCTCGGGGAGGGACCGGGCCAGCGCAGCGGTGTCGACGGCGGCACCGGGTCGGCCGGCGTCGACCTCGACCACCCCGTCGACCACCGTGAGCGACGGGTCGACGGGCTCGGTCACCAGCAGGTCGTCGGCGGCGGCGGCCAGGGTGTCGCCGTCGACGGCGAAGCGCAGGGCCACCCGCTCCTCGCCGAGCACGGAGTCGATCCAGCCCAGCACGGGCAGGCCCCCGTCCCCGGCGTCGAGCGTGGCCCGCACGGTGGCGTCGACGTCGACCACGAGACCCAGGTCGGCGGCGGTGGTGTCGACGACACCGTCGGGGGTGATCAGCTCGACCGGGGTGCGACCGTGCCCGTCGGCGAGGCCCGCGACGAGGTCTCGCAGGTCGGCCTCGTCCAACCCGCCGACGGTGGCGCCGGCCAGGACCACGTTGCGGCCCACCTTGCCGTCGTGGGTCAGGCCGTCGACGACCGAGGCCACCACCAGCGCCACGACCGCCACGGCGGGGACGAGCACGGCGACGGACCAGAGCGGCAGGGTGCGGGACGGCTCGGCCACGATCCGGCGATGCTAGGAGGGCGCCCCGCTCCGGTGGGGGCACCCCCGGGGTTCGGTCCACCCAGTTGGCGACGGCGGGTGGGACCGGGTAGGAACGCACGCCGGGACGAGACCTCGAAGGGGGACGCCGTGGCAGGGATGTGCGAGGGCCGGGTCTGTGTGATCACCGGCGCGGGGCGAGGCATCGGACGGGAGTACGCGCTGATGCTGGCCGAGCACGGGGCCAAGGTCGTCGTGAACGACCTGGGCGGCGAGCGGGACGGCACCGGCGACTCGGCGGGCCCGGCCCAGGAGGTCGTCGACGAGATCACCGGGGCGGGCGGCGAGGCGGTGGCCAACACCGACGACGTCTCCGATTGGGAGGGCGCCCAGCGGATGATCAACCAGGCCGTGGAGTCGTTCGGCGACCTCCACGTGCTCGTCAACAACGCCGGCATCCTGCGCGACCGGATGCTCGTCAACATGACCGAGGCAGAGTGGGACGCCGTCATCAAGGTGCACCTGAAGGGCACGTTCGCCCCGTCGCGCTGGGCCGCCGCCTACTGGCGGGAGCAGGCCAAGGCGGGCTCGACCCCCGACGCCCGCATCATCAACACCAGCTCGGTGTCGGGCATCTACGGCAACCCGGGCCAGACCAACTACGGCGCCGCCAAGCAGGGCATCGCCGGGTTCACCATCATCGCCGCCCGGGAGCTGGGCCGCTACGGCATCACCGTCAACGCCATCGCCCCCGGCGCCCTCACCCGCCTCACCGAGGATCTCGGCATGGGCCAGGCCTCCGAGGAGGACCAGGCGATGATGCACCCCCGCTGGATCGCCCCCATCGTCACCTGGCTGGCGTCGGTCGACTCGGCCGGGGTCAGCGGCCGCATGTTCGAGGCGTCCGGCCGGGTGCTGGCCGTGGCCGAGGGCTGGCACCGGGGCCCGACGGCCGAGCCGGTCGACGACCCGACCGAGATCGGCGACGTGGCCCGGCGGCTGGTGCGCGAGGCCCGCCTGAACGCCGACATGCAGGGCCGCGATGCCGACGGCGGGCTGGACTGATGGTCCAGGCCGACGTGCCCCGCCGACGAGCAGCCCGCCGACGAGACGAGGCCGCATGAGCACCGGTCTCGACGCGTCAGGGGTCGGCGCCACCGGCGGACCCCACGAGCGGAGCTGGACCTCCAAGGACGCCCTCCTCTACGCCGTCGGGGTGGGGGCCGGCGCCGTCGACCCCACCGGCGCCGAGCTCGAGTTCACGACCGAGAACTCCCACGGCGTCGACCAGCGGGTGCTGCCGACCATGGCCGTCGTGCTCGGCGCCGGCAGCGCCATGGGCAAGGTCGGTGACGTCGACTGGGGCAAGCTGCTGCACGGCTCGCAGGGCATCACCCTGCACCGGGAGATCCCGCCCGAGGGCACCGTGGTGTGCACCGACCGCATCTTGCACATGTGGGACAAGGGCGAGGGCCGCCACGCCATCATCGACACCGAGATCGAGGCCCGGCTGACCGACGGTGACGAGCCGCTCTTCACCAGCCGGTCGTCGGTCGTGATCAGGGGGTCGGGCGGCTTCGGCGGCGAGGAGGGTGACACCGCCCCCACCGTCCACGCCCCCGACCGGGCCCCCGACGCCGAGGTCACCTACCCCACCCGCCCCGACCAGGCGCTCACCTACCGCCTGTCGGGCGATCGCAACCCCCTGCACTCCGACCCCTGGTTCGCCACCGAGCTGGCCGGGTTCCCGAAGCCGATCCTGCACGGCCTCTGCACCTACGGCTTCACCGGCCGGGCCCTGCTCCACGAGCGCTGCGGCGGCGACCCGTCGCGCTTCGGGTCCATGGACGCCCGCTTCACCGCCCCCGTCTTCCCCGGCGAGGCCCTGACGGTGCGCATGTGGGACGAGGCCGACGGCACCGTGTTCCGCACCCTGGCCGGCGTGGGCTCGGACCAGGAGCGGGTCGTCATCGACGGCGGCCTCCTGACCACCCGGTAGGAGAAGCACCTGGCCGAGAGCGAGCACGCGCAGAACATCCGCCGCTACATCGAGGGGTACGAGAAGTTCCCTCCCGGCCAGCCCGACGAGTGGGGCGATCTGCAGGCATCCGGTGACAGAGCCGGCCACGAGATGGCCCAGCGGCTCGCCGAAGAAGAGCGAGCTCTCGGGCTCTCGTGGTAGCGCGTGGCGAGGTCTGGTGGCATGAGGAACCTGAAGAGCGTCGTCCGCATCTCATCTTGACCAGGAATGAGGCGGTGCCCGTGCTGACGCAGCTGCTGGCAGCTCCGGTGACGCGGACCATCAAAAGGATTCCCCCCGAGGTCCGTCTCGATCGCGACGACGGCATGCCGAGCGAGTGCGTGCTCACTCTCGACAACGTCCGAGTCGTGCGACCGAGCCTTCTGACCGACCGCATCACGACGCTGTCGGCGGCCCGGATGCGGGAGGTGTGTGACGCCCTCGCCTTCGCCACCGGCTGTGAACGCTGAGGCTCAGAACAGACGGGCTGCGTCGAGGACGAGGTGCTCGTCAGGGAGCCGGGCATCGACGACATCGCGAAGGTCTCCTTGGCGGCGTCGTCTCCATGGGCGCAACGGAGCACGCGGCGCACCTCATCGCCGTCGACCCGCCGACCACGCGGAGCTGGCCGCCCACGTCGCCGGTGAGGGACACCTCGACCAGGTGAGCGTGAACGCCGACGCCGGGGGACGGAGCGTCGGCACGCCCCTGGTCGAGCAGGTCCGAGCCGGTGTACGCCCGTAGGCGGTCACCACCAGCTCGGTGGTGCCGTGGGCGGTCCGGACTCGGGGCCGGCGCACCGGCACCCGTCGCCCTTCGAGGACGACCGAGCCGTCCTCGTTGCCGTGGCCGCTGCACTGAACACGCGCCCCCGCAAGACCCTCGGCTGGCGCACTCCCGCCAAGGCCCTCGACGACCTCTTACACTCCCCACCCGGAGGCGGTGTTGCAACGACCAGTTGAGTCCGGTCAACCTCTCACCTTCGAAGGTCGTCAACGGTGAGGCGAGTGGCTCCATCCAGTAGGGCCTCTGGCTCCTTCATCGTCGGAAACCGGACTCCCTCGCCATCGTCCTGCACGGTCAGCATGAGGCTGCCGTCGCCCAGGATGGCCCATACGTCCCCGTCATAGTCGAAGACGGCGGAATGGTTGAGGAACAGCACGGAGGGGGGCAGGTCGAGGTAGTCAGTCCTCACTGCTCCTACGTCGACGTCGGCGTCGAGAGCCAGGCCGACGACGATGCTCTCCCCTGCGTAGGTGGTGTGATGCTTCGGTGCGACAACTTCATCGACCTCGAACAGAAGGTGGTACGTTCGTACCATTGCTGATTCTGATGTGAACGGGAGTTCGTTACGTATCTCTCGACCCACCTCGTCCGCCGACCAGGAGAACGCCTTGCCCGGCGATACTTCCGTGAAACGGCCCAACACGACGATCTCGGCGCCGCCGTTGCGTACGAAGGACGGATCATCATGTCGCGTCTCGGTTTGGTCTGCCAAGTTGACGAAGCTCGAGTACGGTAGATCCGTGACACCCGCAACAGCACGCTCGTGCACGTTGTCGAGAACTTCGCCGCCGTCACCACCGCCTACCCCGCAGGAAGCGGCAGCCAACGTCACAGCGCTTGCTGTGAGAAGTCTCCGCAACGTGCGCATACAACAGTCTTTCAGGTAGTGATGGGTGGACGGATGAGGTTGGTGACGTCCTTCGGGATCCAGGCTCAGCTCAGAACAACCGGCCCTGGGGGCGCTCCACCCCCCGGAGGCCGTCGTAGTCGAGGGTCACGCAGGTGATCCCCCGGGCCTCGGCCCAGGCCCGGGCCTGGGGCTTGATCTCCTGGGCGGCGAGCACGCCCCGCACCGGGCGCAGGGCCGGGTCGCGGTCGAGGCGCTCCAGGTAGCGGCACAGCTGCTCGACGCCGTCGATCTCGCCCCGGCGCTTCACCTCCACGGCCACGGCACCGCCGTCGACGTCGCGGCACAGCAGGTCGACGGGGCCGATGTCGGTGGGGTGTTCCCGGCGCACCAGCACCGTGCCCGCACCGACGAGTCCGGGCTGCTCGGCCAGCAGCTCCTGGAGGTGGGCCTCGACGCCGTCCTTGACCAGCCCGGGGTCGACGCCCATGTCGTGGCTGACGTCGGAGACCACCTCGTGCAGGACGATGGTCAGCCGCTCACCCCGGTCGTTGCTCACCACCCACCGGCCCGGCTCCTCCACCAGCCGGTTGGGGGCCACGAACCACATCTGCGGCTTGTAGGCCCCGCCGTCGGCGTGGACGGCCACGCAGCCGTCCCGCTTCACCATGACCAGGCGCACGGCCTCGGCCAGGTGGGCGTCGAGCCGCCCGGCGTAGTCGACCGTGCACCGTGCCACCACCAGCCTCACGGACAGGATGTCTAGTCCGGGGCGGACAGGACGTTCCCCCGACTACAGGATCTGCGACAGGAACAGCTTGGTCCGGTCTTCGCGCGGCTCGGTGAAGAAGTGCTCGGGCGGGCCCACCTCGACGATCTCACCGTCGGCCATGAACACCACCCGGTCGGCCACCTCCCGGGCGAAGCCCATCTCGTGGGTGACGACGATCATGGTCATGCCCCCCTCGGCGAGGTCCTGCATGGTGTCGAGGACCTCCTTGATCATCTCGGGGTCGAGGGCCGAGGTGGGCTCGTCGAACAGCATCACCTTGGGGTTCATGGCCAGCGAGCGGGCGATGGCCACCCGCTGCTGCTGACCACCCGAGAGCTGGCCCGGGTACTTGCGGGCCTGCTCGGGGATCTTGACCCGGGTGAGCAGCTCCATGGCCTGCGACTCGGCCTCGGCCCTGGGCCGCTTGCGCACCTGGCGGGGGGCAAGGGTCACGTTGTCGAGCACGGTCAGGTGCGGGAACAGGTTGAACTGCTGGAAGACCATCCCGGTCTCGCGGCGGATCTCGGCGATGTTGCGCACGTCGTCGGTCAATTCGACGCCGTCGACGACGATGCGGCCCCGGTCGTGCTTCTCCAGCCGGTTGATGCAGCGGATGAGGGTGGACTTGCCCGAGCCCGACGGCCCGATGACGACCACCACCTCCTGCTTGCCCACCAGCATGTCGATGTCGCGGAGCGCCTGGAAGTCGCCGAAGTACTTGTCGACGCCCGACACCTCGATCATGACGTCGCGGGTGCCGATGCGGGTGGCGTCGCTGTCGACGGTGTTCACGGTCACGGCGTTCTCTCCTGGAGTCGCTAGCGATCGGCCCGGGCCAGCCGGCGCTCCAGGCGCTGGCTCTCCCGGGACATGGTGAAGGCCCCGGCCCAGAACCCGAAGGCCACGAACACCAGGGTCTCGGCGATGCCGGTCGAGCGGAACTCGGCCTGGGCGTGGACGATGCCCCGGACGCTCAGGTACTCGAGGATCGAGCCGAGGATCAGCAGCAGCGTCGTGTCCTTGAACAGGGAGATGAACTGACCGACCATGGCCGGGATCACCGCCCGCAGGGCCTGGGGCAGCACGATCAGGCGCATGATCCGGGGCGGGCCGAGCCCCATCGCCTGGCCGGCCTCGACCTGGCCGAGTGGCACCGCCTGCAGTCCGCCCCGCACGATCTCGGCGATGTAGGCCGCCGTGAACATGGTGATGCCGGCGATGGCCCGGGTGAGGAGCGACAACGGCGAGTCGGTGTCGAGGAAGAAGCCGAGGAAGAACTGCGCCGAGAGCAGGATCGTGATGAGCGGGACCCCCCGGAAGAACTCGATGTAGAGCGTCGACAGGACGCGCAGGGCGGGCAGGGTGGAGCGCCGGCCCAGGGCGAGGAGGATCCCGAAGGGGAAGGCCAGGATGACGGCCACCACCGTCACGATCAGGTTGAGGTGGAAGCCGCCCCAGTCGGACCAGTCGATGCCGCTCAGCCCGATGGCCTGGTAGACGGCGAACACCACCGCCCCGGTGATCATCACCGCCCCGACCCGCGCTGCGTCGACGACGTCGCCCGAGCGCAGATCGACGAGGCCGTACAGCCCGACCAGCAGGAAGAGGACGCCCACGAGGTCGCGGCGGATGGCCAGCACGCCGATGCCGATCAGCGCCCCGGTCACGGCCAGCCCGGTGGCGGTCGTGCGGGCCGACTCCGCCAGTCGGCCCACCACGCTCTGCACGAGCGGCACCAGCGCCACCGTGCCGAACAGCCAGGCCAGGCCGAACGTGCCGGTGAGGAGCTGGAGCTGCACGACGGCGAGCAGGGCGGCCAGCGTCCAGCCCACCAGTCGGAGGCGGCGGGGCAGGGCGAGGGCCACGAACCGGGCCACCACGGCGACGGCGACGACCCCGGCGACGAGCAGCCACGGGCCCGGCGTGCGGGTGAAGGCCGTCAGTAGGACGGCGACGTAGAGGACGGCGGCCCAGTAGCTGGCCAGGTAGGTGCGCCACCCGGCGGGCTGCCACGGCTCGCCGGCGTCGGCGGCCCGGTCCCGTGCCGACGTGCGGAGCGATCCGATGGCGAGGCCTGTGGCCGCACCGAGCAGCAGGAGCTGTGCCACGATGCGCCAGCGCTCCTCGCGGGGGAACTGGCCGATCATGAACAGCTCGAGGTTGGCCCGTACCGGCGCCCAGTTGCCGGTGAGGAACACGAACCGGCCCAGCCGGTACAGGGCGTAGGCGCCCCCGACGGCGAAGACCACGGTGAGGACGCTGTTCAGCACCGAGTTGAACAGGTTGGCCCGCACCCACCGTCCCGGCGACACGTGCCGCTGGGGAGGCCGCGTCGCCCCCCCGAGCTCGCTGCGCTCGACCGCTGTCGTGCTCATCGCCCCACGACCTGCATGCGGCGGTTGACGATGTTCAGCACGATGGAGATGGCGATCGAGAACGTCAGGTAGATGGCCATGAGGATCAGCAGCGACTGCACGGCCGGGCGGCCGTTGCCGATCGACGACAGGGTGAGGGCCGTGATCTCGGCGTAGGCCACGACCGTGCCGAGCGAGGTGTTCTTGGTCAGGTTGAGGAACTGGTTGATGGTGGGCGGGATGGCGATGCGCATGGCCTGGGGGAGCACCACGAACCGGTAGCGCTGGAACCCGTTGAGTGCGATCGCCTCGGCCGCCTCGGTCTGGCCCCGGGGCACGGCCAGGATCGACCCGCGCACGATCTCGGCGATATGGGAGGCGGTGTACAGGCCGAGGGCGATGGTCAGGGAGATGTAGCCGAAGTTGGCGATGAAGCCGTCCTCGATCCGCCGGCCGTTCTCCGACACCGACGGGAACGACCACCGGTAGGGGCCGAGCACGATCCAGGCCACGACGACCACGGCCAGCAGCGTGGCGCCTGACCAGAGGACCCGGTGGTGGGGCGCCCCCGTGGCGGCGTTGACCCGGGTCCGCCAGGCCCACACCGCGGCCGCCACCATCAGGCCGGCGACGACGAGCACCCAGAACGTGACGGTGTCGCCGTCGGTGGCCAGCGACGGGATGCCCCACACCGTGTTGGAGATGATGAGCCACGTGCTGTCGCTCCCGGGGACGCCGATGGTGTCGGGCCGGCTGGTGCCGCTCAGGACCGGGAAGGGGCCGTTGGTGAACACCGCCGCCCCGAAGAACACGATGATGACCAACGGGGGGATGTTGCGCAGCACCTCGACGTAGACGGTGGCGAAGCGGGCCACCAGCCAGTTCGTCGAGAGCCGGGCGATGCCGATCAGCACCCCCAGCACCAGGGCGATGGCGATGCCCACCACGGCCGAGAGGAGCGTGTTCAGGATCCCCGCCCGGATCATCTCGGTCACCGGGCTGCGGGGGTCGAACCCCTCGTCGAAGGCGGGGGTGAAGTTGGTGGGCCCGTCGAGGAAGTCGAGGTCGGTGGCGATGCCGGCGGCGTCGAGGTTGTCCAGCAGGTTGCCGATCAGCCACCGCAGTGCGGCCACGGCGGCCAGCACGGCCAGCACCTGCCCGACGATGCGCAGCACCCGGACGTCGCGCCACGGCGGCGGCCGCGACTCCCCCCGGGGGGCCGGGCGGTCGTCACCGGCCGGCCCCCCGTCCACCGTCAACGTCACCGGTCCGTGACCAGCGCCGGCCCCCGCCCCTGGTTCTCTCCTCCTACCGGTACGGCGGGGCGTACATCAGACCGCCGTTGGTCCACAGGTCGTTGGGCGAACCCTCGAGCTGGAGGCCGATCGGCACGATGTTGCGCTCGTAGATCTCCTGGTAGTTACCCACCTGGGAGACGACCGCCACGTTGAAGTCGGGGGGCAGGCCGAGACCGGGGTCGAAGTTGTCCCGCCCGAGGAAGTTCAAGATGTTCGGATCGTCGCCGTCGTAGGACTCGATGTTGGACGAGTCGAGCCCGAACTCCCAGGCCGACACCGTGCCCATCACCGCCCACTCGACGGCCTCCGCCCACTGGGTGTCACCGTCGGGGACGGCCGGGCCGAGCGGCTCCTTGGAGAAGATCTCGGCCATGATGAACTGCTCCTCGCCACCGGCCTCCTCGATGGACGACTTGAAGGCGGCGAGCTGGGAGGCGTCGGAGGTCCAGGCCTCGCACTGGCCCGACTCGTAGGCGGGCTGGAGCTCGGTGTTGTCGGTGAACACCACCGGGTTGAACGGGATGCCCCGGGCGCCGAGCACCGCCGTCAGGTTCAGCTCGGTGGTCGTGCCCGACAGCACGCAGATGTTGGCGTCGGCGAGATCTTCCAGCTCGGTGAAACCGGTCGAGGCCGGCACCATCATCCCCTGGCCGTCGTAGAACGTCGTGAACAGGAAGTTGGCGCCCTCCTGGCCGTCGCGGGTGGCGGTCCAGGTGGTGTTGCGGATGAGGACGTCGATCTCGCCCGACTGCAGGGCGGTGAAGCGGGCCTCGGCCGTCAGGGGCACGATGGTCACGGCGTCGGCGTCGCCCAGCACGGCGGCGGCCACCACCCGGCAGAAGTCGACGTCGAAGCCGCTGAAGTCGCCGGCCGAGTCGACGATGCCGAAGCCGGGCAGGGTGTCGTTGCCGCCGCAGTTGATGCTGCCGCGCTCCTGCACGGCGGCCAGGATGCTGCCCTCGGTCTGGACCAGGTCGACGTCGTCGTCGTCCCCACCGCCGGCGTCGGCGTCGTCGTCGTCGGGGGCGGCCACCGAGGTGTCGGTACCCCCGTCGGTCTCACCGCCGCCGTCCTCGTCGTCGTCGTCGCCGCACGCCGCTGCCACCAGCACGACGGTCAGCAGGACGGCCAACAGCCGCCAGAACCTTCGCTCCACGGGTCCCTCCCTCGGTTCGGGTGAGGGGCGAACCTAGTCCAATCCCGCTATGACTTGTCACCCATACGCTTGACGATCAGCTCGCGGCGCCGCCGCAGCTCCGCGTAGGTGATGGCGTCGACGTCGCGTTCCAGCCCCCACGAGGCCTTCACGCCGGTGAGGTCGATGTCGTCGGCGTCGACGGTCAGGCCCGAGTCGCGCTGGAGCTGTCGGCCGTGGGCCACGGCGAAGTGCAGGGCGATGTGTTGCACCTCGGCGATCAGGTCGAGGTCGGGGGCCAGCCGGTCGATCATGGAGGAGAGGAAGATCATGTTCTTGACGAACAGCATCAGCTCCTTGGGCATCCGGGCGCCGTAGCCGAGCAGGGCCTTGACCACCCGCTGCACCTCCCGCAGCAGCTCCTCCTGGCTGAGCGTGGTGGGGTCGACCGGCGCGTCCTCCAACCCCAGCTCGTCGATGACGGCTTGCAGGTCGGTGTCGGGCGGGAGGGCGCCGAGGTCGCGCAGGGCCCCCATCTGGACCATCAGGTCGTTGGTGGTCGAGCCCATCATCAGACGGAGGAAGGCCCGCCGCTTCACGTCGTCGAGGCGGCCGGTGATGCCGTAGTCGAGCAGGGCCACCTTGCCGTCGGGCTGCACGAAGAGGTTGCCGCCGTGGAAGTCGCCGTGGAAGACCCCGTGCAGCGTGGCGCTCTCCAGGAAGGCCACCATCACGTTGCGGACCACGGCGTGGGTGTCGACCCCGGCCGTGCGCATGCCGGAGGCGTCCTCGAAGCGGAAGCCGCCCACCCGCTCCATGACGAGCACCCGGCGGGTGACCAGCTCGGGATGGGGGCGGGGCACGACCCACTGGGTCTGGTCGAGCTGGCGCAGGACCCGGGCCACGTCGAGCAGGTTCTCGGCCTCCAGCCGGAAGTCGAGCTCCTCCACGATGGTCTCGGCGAAGAGGCGCACCAGGGCGGGGGGATTGGCCAGCGCCGCCACCGGGATGCGCCCCACCAGCATGGGAGCCAGCCAGCCCAGGACGGCGAGATCCTGGCGGACCAGCTCGGCCACCTGCGGCCGCTGCACCTTCACGACGCACTCGGTGCCGTCGCGCAGCCGGGCCCGGTGGACCTGGGCGATGCTGGCCGCCGCCACCGGCTCGGGGTCGATGGTGAGGAAGACGTCGCGCAGCGGCTGGCCCAGGTCCTCCTCGATGACGGTGCGCACGGCGGAGAAGGGCTCGGCCCGCACCCGGTCGCGGCACCGCTGCATCTCTCCCACCAGCTCGTCGGGGAACACCCCCTCGCCGGCCGAGATGATCTGGGCCAGCTTGATGTAGGTCGGCCCGAGCGACTCCGCCGCCGATCGCAACCGCACGGACAGGTCGGCCTTGCTCTCGTGGCCCCCCTCCCGGCGGGCGCCCACGTACCAGCGGCCGACGGCGCCACCGAGGTGGCGGGCGGTGGCGAGCACCCGGCGACCGGGGGGCTTACGGCGCGGACGGATCAGCTCGGGGACCGAGCGCCGGGCCTCGGCCCGGGCCCGATCGAGGCCCCGGCGCCACACCAGGCGCTCGGGGTCGATGGTCCAGGAGGGATCGTCGGAGAACGTGCCGAAGCGGAGGTCGATGGCGGTGGGGGGTGCGTCAACCATGTCCCCCGGAGTCAACCAGCGGCGTCACACGGTGCCACCCTCCAGCTGGCGCAGCAGCTCGGCCGGCTCGACCGGTCCGCCGGTGACGTAACCCTGACCCTGGTCGCAACCGAGCGAGCGCAGCAGGTCGAGCTGACGCCGTGACTCGATCCCCTCGGCGACGACCTCGATGCCGAGTGACGTGCCGAGGGTCAGGACGGTCTCGATGACGGCCCGATCCGGTCCCGGGGTCGTGACACCGGCCACGAAGGACCGGTCGATCTTGAGCTGGTCGACCGGGAGCCACCGGAGGTAGCTGAGCGAGGAGTACCCCGTCCCGAAGTCGTCGAGGGCGATGCGGACCCCCAGGTCGTGGAGGTCGGCGAGACGTTGCGCCACCTGGGACTCGTGCGGGAGGAAGACCCTCTCGACCAGCTCCAGGGTCAGGCGTTCCGGGGGCAGGCCCACGTCGCGCAGCACGCCCCACACCCGGCCGACGAAGTCGGGCTGGGCCAGCTCGATGACGGACACGTTGACCGATACCCCGGGGGCGCTGTCGCCGACGGCGTCCCACCACTCCTTGGCCCGGGCGCAGGCCTGGCGAAGCACCAGCGAGCCGAGCTGGGAGACGAAACCCCCCGACTCGGCCAGGGGGACGAACTCGGCGGGCGGGATCTCACCCCGCTCCGGGTGGGTCCAGCGGGCCAGGGCCTCGACGGTGCGGACCGAGCCCGTGTCGAGGTCGACCACGGGCTGGAGCACGACCCTGATGGTCTCCTCGCCGATGGCCCGCAGCAGATCCTGCTCCAGCTCCACCCGGGCGTAGGGCTCGGCCGGCAGATCGCTGCGGTAGGCCTCGACCCGGTTCTTGCCCATTGCCTTGGCTGCGTACATGGCCACGTCGGCGCGTGCCATGAGCCGGGCGGCGGCGTCGCTCCCCGGGCGGGCCGTGGCGAGGCCCACGCTGGCCGTGATCCGCCGGCGGGTGCCGGCAATCCGCACCGGGTCTCCCACCGCCGCCAGGACCCGGTCGGCGGTGGCCCGCACCTCGGCGGGCGCCGTTCCCGCCCCGACCAGCACGGCGAACTCGTCACCGCCGATCCGGGCGGGCACGTCCCCGGGGCGCACGGCGGCCCGCAGGCGCGACCCCAGCTCGGTCAGCACGTCGTCGCCGGCGGCGTGACCGAACTCGTCGTTGATCCGCTTGAAGTCGTCGAGGTCGACGAACAGCAGGTGGGTCGCGGACTCGGGCCCGCTGTGGCGGCGCAGGGCGGCGTCGATGCGCGTCGTGAGGACCCGCCGGTTGGGGAGTCCGGTCAGCGGATCGTGGTCGGCCTGGAAGGACAGCTCGTCACGTACCGCCTCCAACTGCTCGACGGTCCGGGTCAGCTCGGCCGTACGCAGCTCGACGGCCACCTGAGAGCCGATCGTCGTCAGCGTGCGGAGGTCGTCGACGCTGATGCGGTCGTCGGGGTCGGGCCTTCCCTCCACCCGCAGCACCCCGACCAGCTCACCGGCGTGGTGGAGGCCGACGGCGGCGCCGATGCCGACCAGCGCCGAGCCACCCCCGTCGGGCAGGATGCCGATCAGACCGTGCAGCTCGTCACGGTCGAGCGCGACGGTCTCCGATCCGCCGCTCCGGTCGCGCCGGGTCGAGCGGCCCGATCCGCCCAGCAGGGCCAGCTCGGCCATGTCGACCCGCATGCCCTCGCACACCTCCGACAGCAGGCCCTCCACGGCGGCGTCCACGTCGGTCGCCTCCCGGACCCGCTGACCGGCCCGGGCCAGCAGCTCGACCCGGAGGCGGATCCGACGCTCCCGCATGAAGGCCTGGTAGCCGCCGTACAGCACGACGAGGGGGAGGATGCAGAGCACGACGGCCCGGCGGTCGTCGAGGAGGAAGGCCACGGCGGCCAGCGCCAGGCTGGCCGTCGACTCGCTGACGGCCACGGCCGGGACGAACGTGGTGCGGATCTCCCGCAGGTCGATCGAGCCGCCGTTGAGCGTGATGATGGCGGCCACGGCGAAGGTGCTGAGGGCCGAGGCCACCAGCAGGGCCAGCAGGGTGGCCACCCAGGCCAGGGGCCCGAAGTCGTCCGGACCGACCACGAGGCGGGTGAGCGTGATGGCCGTCGCCACCTCCAGCAGCCCGACCGACAGGTTGAAGGCCATCTTCACCGGGGCCGAGCGGCGCCACAGCCGTACCGGCAGGACGCCGACCACGAACGCGGCCACGACACCGAGCGGGGTGGTGAGGAACAGCCCGACCACGGTGGCCACCTCGGCCAGGTTGATCTCATGGGACCCGAAGCGCAGGGGGAGGCGGGTGTGGGTGGTCTCGGCGGCGAGGTAGAGGGCGGCCAGCAGCCACCACGGGACGAAGGGGTCGGCGGGGACGGCGGCGGAGGCGACCGGTCCGGCCACGAAGAGGGCGGTCAGGGCGGCGATGCCGGTGATCAGGGCCCAGGAGGGGTCGATGGTGCGGCGCAGGAGCTTCATCGGCCGCTTCCGTCGTCCCAGCCGGCCGTGGCCCAGCGGTTGCCCGCCCAGCGGTTGCCCGCCCAGCGGTTGCCGGCCCAGCGGTTGCCGGCCCAGCGGTTGCCCAGGAGATCCGGCCGGTCCGGTTCGAGGAGGCTCGGGTCCGGTCTCGGGTGGTCCTGGGTGACGTCTCCGACCTTCCTCTTCTCCGTCCTGACCAGGCGGAGGAGCCGGGCGTCGCCCGGTCCGTTGGCGGCGTTGTCCACGAGCAACGCCTTGACCTGGTCGTTGGTCAGCCCCGGTCGGGACTGGAGGAGGTCGGCGACGGCACCGGCCACCACGGCGGCGGCCTGGGAGGTGCCGGAGCCCACGAGGATCGTCCCGCCGATGACGGCACCCGGGTTGTCGCGCACCACCGCCGAGCCCGGTGCGGCGGCGCCGAGCACCGACGTGCCGGGAGCGTAGAGGTCTGGCTGGCGGGTGCCGCCGACCCCGGTGCTGGAGAACGGGCTCACGTCGTCGTCGGAGGCGGTGCCCGTGCCGTGGTGATCCGAGGCTCCCACCGCGATGACGTAGGGGTTGGTGGCGGGGCTCGTGACGGCGCCACCGTCGTGGCCCTCGTTGCCGGCCGCCACGACCACGGTGATGCCCTCGTCCCAGGCCCGCTGGACGGCGAGCGCGAGGGGATCGTCGACGTAGGCGGGGGCGTCGTCGATGCCGATGGCGAGTAGGAGGACCCGGACGTCGTAGCCGGCGTCGGCGCTGTTGCGCACGGCCCACTGGATGCCGTGGATGACGGTGGCCAGGTCGGTGCTGCCGTCCTCCGTGGCCACCTTGATGCTGACGAGGCGGGCGCCGGGTGCCATGCCCAGCTCGTTCCAGCCGGCGTCACCCCCGGCCACGAGACCGGCGAGGTGGGTACCGTGCCCGAAGCCGTCGTCCAGGGCACGGGCCGGATCGTCGGCCTCGGGCGTGAGGTCGACGGCGCGGACGATGCGCGCCGGATCGTCGAGCCCGGGCACCCGGGCCACGCCGGAGTCGACGATGGCGACGTCCACTCCGCCGCCGTCGGCGCCGGTCTCCTTGCGGAACTTGGTGACCCCGGCGGAGCGGGCGACGCGGCGGGGGGCGCCGTCCGCCTTGGCCGGCTTGTCACCAGAGGAGCCGGTGAGCTGCATGGCCCGGTTGGGGTGGACCGAGGCGACGGCGCCGTCGGCCCGGAGGTCGGCCGCCTCGCGGGGCGAGGCCGTGACGACGACGGCGTCGATGAGGGGGAGCTCCCGGTCGACCCGGGCCCCGTGGGCGGCGGCCGCCTCGGCCAACCGGTCGGCGCTGCCGGGTGCGGCGACCACGAGGTAGTCGGCGACCTCCGTCCGGGTGGTCTCGGACGGTGACGGCGCCGATCGGGCCGTCTCGATCGTGCGGGGCCCATCGGCGAGGCCGACGGCGCCGAGGGCGGCGGCGAGGACGACGAGGGCGAGCGCGAGCGGGCGACACCTGGCTCCGGCCGCTTGGTACGGGTGCGTGGTCATGGGGATGCTCCTGTGGGTGGCAGCCGGCGCCACCTCACCGGGCGGCGCCGTCCCCAGGATGACAACTACGTGCGGACGATGACGGCTTCACGTCGGAGCGTGACCGTCGTGAGGACGGGTTCGCGTTCCGTGACCGGTCGGGGTCAGAGCCGACGGCGCTCGACCAGCTCGGCCAGCAGGTCCCACAGGGCGTGGCGGGTCGCCTCCCGGTCGGGGTCGGCCTCCGGTCGCTCCGCCCGGGTCAGGTCGGCGGCGCGCCCGGCCGGCCAGCCGGCCCGGACCGCCACCTCCGCCACCAGCGCCGACCACCCCGTGGCGGTCGAGCCGGTGACCGCCCGCAGCGCGGCGTCCAGTGCGTCCCGCAGGCCGGCGATCTCCGCCGCCCGGGCCGTCGGCGGGTTCGTGACCAGGCCGGTCAGCGCCTCTGCCTCCCGCTTGCGCAGAGCCCGACCCGCCCGAGGGCCCGGCGCCTGGCGATCCGACGCCGTCAGCGCCCCGTCCACTGCGGCGGCCGGCGCTCCCGCCAGGCCGCCACCCCCTCGGCGAAGTCGGCCTCCGTGGTCATCTCGTCGATGAGACCCCGGAACGCCCGCACCGACGACGCCGCATCGCCGTGCAGGTCCGTGTAGGTCTGGCGGCGGGTGGTGGCCAGCGATCCGGGCGACACCGAGGCGAGGAGCTGATCCGTCCAGGCCACGGCCCGGTCGAGCACCTCGTCCGGCGGCCACACGGCGGTGACCAAACCGATCCGCTCGGCCTCCTCGGCCGTCACGACCCGACTGGTCAGCATGATCTCCATGGCCCGGCCCAGGCCGACCAGACGGGGCAGGATCCAGGAGGTGCCGTACTCGGCCGGCAGGTTGAGCTTGCCGTGGGCGGTGGTCAGCTTGGCTCCCTCGGCGGCGACGCGGACGTCGCAGAACAGCGCCAGCGCCAGCCCGACCCCCGCCGCCGGACCGTTCACGGCGGCGACGACGGGGATGGACAGGCCGAAGAACGAGGCGAAGTCGGCGTCGAAGGCGGGGTCGACGCCGTAGCCCGGGCGGGCCAGCTCACCCGGATCGTTGCCGGCGTCGTAGCCGCCCTTGTCGACGTGGCCGGACAGGGCCTCGGCGTCGCCGCCGGCGCAGAAGGCCCGACCCGCCCCGGTGATCACGACCGCCCCCACGTCGGGGTCGTCGTCGGCCTCGGCCAGGAGGTGGAGCACCTCGGCGTGCATCCGTCCCGTCCAGGCGTTGAGCCGGTGCGGGCGGTCGAGGGTGAGGATCCCGACCCGGCCCCGCCGCTCCCACCGGGTGGACTTGAGGGTGAACGGGTCGCTCACGTCAGGCCAGCTCACCCCGGATGGCCCGGGCCAGCGCGGCGAGGGAGGCCTCGGCCAGCTCGGGTCGGCACACCAGCAGGTCGGGCAGCCACACGTCGGACTGGTTGTAGCGCAGTTCGCTGCCGTCGACGCGTGAGACGTGCAGGCCGGCCGCCAGCGCCACGGCGGCGGGGGCGCACGAGTCCCACTCGTACTGCCCGCCGGAGTGGGCGTACACGTCGGCCTCACCCCGCAGCACGGCCATGGTCTTGTAGCCGGCCGAGCCGGCCGTGACCAGGCGGGCCCCGATGGCCTCGGCCACCACCAGGGCGGCGGCGGGGGGTCGGGAGCGGCTGACGATCATGCGGGGCGGGCCGTCGTCGGGCTCGGCCACGGCCACCACGGGCTCGGTGGTGAGGGTCTGACCCACGGCCGGCAACGCCACGGCCCCGGCCACCGGCCGCTCGCCGACGACCAGGGCGACGTGGACGGCCCAGTCGTGGCGACCCTCGGAGTACTCCCGGGTCCCGTCGAGCGGGTCGACGATCCAGGTGCGGTGGGCCTCGAGGCGGGCCCGGTCGTCAGCCCCCTCCTCCGACAGGACGGCGTCACCGGGAAAGCGCTCCCGCAGCCGATCCACGATGAAGCGGTGGGCCAGGAGGTCACCCTCGTCCTTCACGGTCCACTGGTCGGCGCCCTCCTCGAACAGCCGCTCGCGAACTCCGAGCAGCAGCTCGCCGGCGGCGGTGGCGATCTCGGCGGCGGCGGTGTGGTCTTCGGGCGTGGCGTCGGCCATGGGGAACCTCGGGGGGTCGGGGGCCTCGGGGCCGGAGCGGCCGCGCTGCGGCGGCGCGGCGTGGCCGGGAGATCACCGTCGAGTGTGGCAGACGACCGCGGCGGGCCGGCGCCGTGGTCCACCATGGTGGCCGGTCGTTGTGCGTGATGTGTCCGCCACGACGTTGGCCGGTGCTGCCCGTCACGACATCCTCGACCTCGACCCGTACCCTCGGGTGTTCCCACCACCCGCCTGATCCCCCCGAGCGATACATGACGACGACCTATGAGCTGACCCACCTCCAGGAGCTGGAGGCCGAGGGCATCCACATCATCCGAGAGGTGGCCGCCGAGTTCGAGCGGCCCGTGATGCTGTTCTCCGGCGGCAAGGACTCGGTGGTGATGCTCCACCTGGCCCTCCGCGCCTTCGCCCCGGCCAAGGTGCCGTTCCCGATCATGCACGTCGACACCGGCCACAACTTCCCGGAGGTCATGGAGTTCCGGGACCGTACCGTCGAGCAGTACGGCCTGCAGCTGGTCGTGGCCTCGGTGCAGGAGGCCATCGACAGCGGCAAGGTCACCGAGGAGCGGGGGGCGCGGGCGTCGCGCAACCTCCTCCAGACGGTGCCCCTGCTCGACGCCATCGAGCAGCACCGCTTCGACGCCGTCTTCGGCGGCGGCCGCCGCGACGAGGAGAAGGCCCGGGCCAAGGAGCGGGTCTACTCCCATCGCGACGAGTTCGGCCAGTGGGATCCGAAGAACCAGCGGCCCGAGCTGTGGCGCCTCTACAACGGCCGCTACGCCATGGGTGAGCACATCCGGGTGTTCCCGCTGTCGAACTGGACCGAGCTCGACATCTGGCAGTACCTGAAGGAGGGCGACGTCGAGATCCCGTCCATCTACTTCGCGCACCAGCGACCCGTGTTCGTGCGCGACGGCATGCTGATGGCCACCGGCGAGTTCCTCTCGCTCATGGACGGCGAGGAGCCCTTCGACCAGGTCGTCCGGTACCGGACCGTCGGCGACATGACCTGTACCGCCGCCGTGGAGTCACCGGCGTCGACCTATGACGACATCATCGCCGAGGTGGCCGCCGCCCGGGTGACCGAGCGGGGCGCCAGCCGTGCCGACGACCGTCGCTCCGAGGCCGCCATGGAAGATCGCAAGCGGGAGGGCTACTTCTAGATGGAACTGCTCCGACTGGCGACGGCCGGCTCGGTGGACGACGGGAAGTCCACCCTCATCGGCCGTCTGCTCTATGACACCAAGACCATCTTCGAAGATCAGCTCGAGTCGGTCGAGAACACCAGCCGCCAGCGCGGCGAGGAGTACGTCAACCTGGCCCTCCTGACCGACGGCCTCCGGGCCGAGCGGGAGCAGGGCATCACCATCGACGTTGCCTACCGCTACTTCGCCACTCCCAAGCGCAAGTTCATCCTGGCCGACACCCCGGGCCACGTGCAGTACACCCGCAACATGGTGACGGGGGCGTCGACGGCCGACCTGGCCCTCATCCTGATCGACGCCCGCAACGGCATCCTCGAGCAGACCCGGCGCCACTCGTTCCTGGCCTCGCTCCTGCGGGTGCCCCACCTGGTGCTGTGCGTCAACAAGATGGACCTCGTCGACTACTCCCAGGAGCGCTTCGAGGAGCTGAAGGAGGAGTTCCGCGCCTTCGCCACCAAGCTCGACGTGACCGACCTCACGTTCATCCCCGTCTCGGCGCTGCAGGGCGACAACGTGGTGAACCGGTCCGACAACACGCCGTGGTACGAGGGCTCCTCGCTGCTGCACCACCTGGAGGACGTCCACATCGCCTCCGACCGCAACCTCATCGACACCCGGCTGCCGGTGCAGTACGTGATCCGGCCCATGAGCGCCGAGCATCACGACTTCCGGGGCTACGCCGGCACGGTCGAGGGCGGTGTGATGAAGCCCGGTGACGAGGTGGTCGTGCTCCCGTCGGGGTTCACGTCGACGATCAAGGCCATCCACACCCCGACGGGTGTGGTCGACGAGGCCTACGCCCCGATGGCGGTCGTGATCGAGCTGGTCGACGACATCGACATCAGTCGGGGCGACATGATCGCCCGGCCCCAGAACAGCCCCACCGTGGGTCAGGACATCGACGCGATGGTGTGCTGGATGGACGATCGCTCGTCGCTGTCGCCGCGGGCCAAGTACGCCATCAAGCACACGACCCGCACCGGTCGGGCCATGGTGAAGGACCTGCAGTACCGCCTCGACGTCAACACCCTCCATCGCGACGAGCGGGCCAACCAGATCGGTCTGAACGAGATCGGGCGGGTCCAGCTGCGCACCACGGTGCCGCTCTTCTTCGACGAGTACCGGCGCAACCGGACGACGGGCAGCTTCATCCTCGTCGACGAGGGCACCAACAACACCGTCGGTGCGGGGATGATCATCGGCCAGGCCCGGTGAGCGGTCCGACGGCCCGGAGCACCAACGTCGTCTGGCAGGCGGGCGAGCTCGACCGCCGCCAGCGCTGGGACGCCCTGTCGGCCCGGGGCGCCACGCTGTGGTTCACCGGGCTGTCCGGGTCGGGGAAGTCCACGGTGGCCGCCGCCGTCGAGCGGATGCTGCTGGAGCGGGGCCAGAACGCCTTCATGCTCGACGGCGACAACCTGCGTCACGGCCTGAACGGTGACCTGGGCTTCGGCGAGGCCGACCGCACCGAGAACATCCGCCGGGCCGGCGAGGTGGCCCGTCTGTTCGCCGACGCCGGGGTCGTCGCCCTGGTGCCGGTGATCTCCCCCTACCGCGCCGACCGGGCACGGGCTCGCGCCGTGCACGACGAGGCCGGGCTCCCCTTCCTGGAGGTGTTCGTCGACACTCCGATCGAGGTGTGCGAGCAGCGGGACCCGAAGGGTCTCTACTCGAAGGCCCGGGCCGGTGAGATCACCGGCTTCACCGGAATCGACGACCCCTACGAGGCGCCGACCGACCCCGACGTCCACCTCGACACGTCGCAGCTCCCGGTGGCCGACGCCGCCGCCCGGGTCGTGGCCGCGTACGACGAGCGGGCCTGAGGATTGGTCGAGGCCCCGGACCGGTCGACGGAGGGCCACGCCGGTGACGGCCCCGAGGACTGGGACCGCCGCTACGCCGACGGCGGGCGCCGGCTGTGGAGTGGTGAACCGAACAGCGCGCTCCTCGTCGAGACCGGGCACCTCGAACCCGGCACCGCCCTCGACGTCGGCTGCGGCGAGGGCGCCGACGCCATCTGGCTGGCGCTGCAAGGCTGGAAGGTGACGGCCGTCGACATCTCCGCCGTCGCCCTCGACCGCGCCCGCGCCGCAGCGGCCAGCGTCGGGGCCGAGGTCGACTGGGTGTGCGCCGACGTACCCGAAGAGCAGCTCCCCAGCGGCTCCTACGATCTCGTCAGCGCCATGTATCCGGCCTTCCGCCACACCCCCGGCGACGACGCCATCCGAGCCCTCCTCGATGCCGTGGCGCCCGGTGGGACGCTGATCGTCGTCCACCACTCCCTCGACGGTCACGCCGGCCACCGGCCGAGCGGCTTCGACCCCGGTGACTACGTCCAGCCGTCCGACGTCGCCGCGCGTCTGGAGGACGGCTGGACGATCGAGACCGACGAGGAGCGCGCCCGGGTCAGACCGGCGGGAAGCCCCGGTCCCGACAGGCCCGACATCGTGCTGCGAGCCCGCCGGACGGGCTGATCCCCGACGGCTGATCCGACGGGCGGCGCAGCGGCTCGCCCGGTCAGTCTCGCAACCGGTTCGGGTATCGCCAGGCGACCGCGTGCAGCCGGGTGCCGCCGAGGCGCTCGTAGAACGGTACGACGTCGTCATCGCAGACGAGGTCGACCATGTAGCAGGAGTCGAGACGGGCCAGGAGCGCCCGGACCATCGCTGTTCCCACGCCGCGACCCTGGTGCTCGGGAAGCACCTCGACCAGGGAGATGTAGGCGGCGAACCGGTGATCCGTGATCGCCGTGGCGAATCCGGTCAGGACGTCGTCGTCTCCCCTTGCCACGACCGCCACGGGCGCGCTGCGGATGATGGCGAGACGGTCCTCGTCGGACGGTGGCCGGGGCCAGCCCACGAAGAACCCCGTCAGATCCCCGCTCCGGAGCCCGTCTGCGTTCTCGATCACCCGAACCGAGGTCAAGGCCGCAGTCTGGAGTCGACATCGGTCATGGCTCCGACCATGGCGCGCCGGTGCCCCGACCGGGGCGGGTCGGGGTGACCGGGTGTGGTGGTGCTGGTGGTGGCGGGGGTTCAGGTGACGGTGGTGCCGTCGGGGCGGGTGAGGGTGAGGCCACCGTCGGGTCCTCGGATCAGCCGGAATCCGCCCTCATGAATGAGCCAGTGGTGATATCGGCACGCCATGACGAGGTTGTCGGCGTCGGTGGGCCCCCCCTTGGTCCACAGGACGATGTGATGGACATCGCAGCGCCGGGGGGGCTGATCGCAGTGACCGATACGGCAGCCCCCATCACGGGCCGACACTGCCGCCCGCAGTTGCGGAGAGATCTCGCGGGTCCTCCTACCCACATCAACAATCTCGGACCGTCCCCGCATGACGACCCGCCGCACCGACGAATCACAAAGGATCCGCTCGATGGTGGCGCGGCCCACGGGCTGGCAGTCGAGATCGGCGCGGGTGCCGACGCCGGGGGTCCGTCGCCGGCGAGGACGTCGAGGGTGATGGTGGCGTTGACATCGACCGCGCCGATGTGGCCGAGAAGCAGGTCCCATAGGGCGTCGTGGCGGCGCTGGGCGGGGGTTCTCGTCTCACCGTCGTGATCTGGGCGTTCGGCCTTCTCCAAGGCGTCACCCAGCAGGGCGGTCAGCTCGGGGTCGAGGTCACCGCGCAGCTCACCGCGCCCGAACAGGCTCGGCGACAGGTGCAGGCTGCGGCGGTCGGCGCCGTTGACGGCGTCGGCGGCGCCCAGCTCGTCGTCAGCGAGAGCACGCCAGCGGGCGAGGTACCGCTCCAGATCGATGATCGACAACCCCAGCGCCGATTCCAGGAGCAGCTCCTCGTCGCGTTGGGCCAGTTCGACGCGGTCCTTGGTCACCGCCGACGCCAACAGGTCAGCGGCGCCGAGTGACAGCTTGCCGACCGCGAGGGCGTCAGCGATGCGGTCGAGGCGGCGTACCAGGCGGGCCCGGCGCAGCAGCCGGGCGGCGTCGAGGCGGGTGATGCCCAGGCGCCAGCACAGCCACGTGATCGGCGAGCGTGAACCATCGGCGGCCCACGCCTTGATCGCGTCCAGCGAGGCCACCGCCATGGTCAGGTCGACCTCGGCCCCGTAGCGGGCCGCGCCCGCCTCGATGACGGTGTCACCCACCCCGGTGCTGCTGGTGAACCCCCCGGTGTCCATGCCACCACTCTAGCGTACGTACGTTCGTGCCGACCCGCAGACAAGCGTCAGTTCCATGACAATCGAATCGGATGGATTCGTAGGAGGTCCATCGATACCATCCTCGGGTGGCCGAGCTGATCGTTGTGACCGGGCCGCCCGGTGCCGGCAAGTCGACGGTGGCCGCTCTGCTCGCCGGCCGCTACGACCCGAGCGTGCTCGTCGAGGGTGACGCCTTCTTCGCGTTCCTCGCCACTGGATCGGTGCCGCCCTGGCTCCCCGTGTCCGATCAGCAGAACACCATTGTCACCGAGGCGGCGGCCGCCGCCACGGGGCGGTTCGTAACCGGCGGCTACCCGACCGTCTACGACGGCGTGCTGGGCCCGTGGTTCCTACCGACGTTCGCCGACGCGACGGGCCTCGAGAGCCTGCACTACGTCGTCCTGCTCCCGTCGGCCGAGCGGTGCGTCGCTCAGGTGGGGTCGAGGCTGGGCCATGCCTTCACCGACGAGCCGGCTACCCGCCACATGCACGCCCACTTCGCAGCCGCCGCCGTCGAGGACCGCCATGTGCAGCGCGACCTGCTCGACGATCCCGGCCAGGTCATCGACGCCATCGTCCAGGAAATGGCGGACGGGCGGTGGCTCTACCGCCGCTGATGGAGGCGGGACTGAGGTGCACGGGCGCCATCTCCCCTCGGCCCGCGCCGGGGGGACCCAGCGCAGCGACGTTCCTCTCGGGGGAGTGTCGATCAGGGCGGGTCCCGATCGTCGTGGTGGTGACGGGTCAGCCGGGCCCGTCCACGACAAACGAGGAGGCGACCACATGCCCACCTACGCTGCGCTCATCTACGAGACCGCCGGAGACCACCGGCCCGGTGATCCCGAGTGGATGGCCCAGATGCCCGACTACATGGAGTTCGGCGAGATGGCCGGGGCCGCCGGCGTGGTCACCGGTGGTGCCGCCCTCGACACCGTCGACACCGCCACCACCCTCCACGTGCAGGGCGGCAAGGGCGGCGACCTCGTCACCACCGACGGGCCCTTCGCCGAGACCAAGGAGGTCCTCACGGGCTTCTATCTGCTGGCCTGCGACGATCTCGACAAGGCGATCGAGTGGGCCCGCCGAATCCCCGGAGCCTGGAACGGCCGGGTGGAGGTCCGCCCGACGCTCCAGTTCGGCGGGGACGGCAGCTGACCCGACCCTCCCACCACGACCCCGACCGGGCGCTGGCCGAGCTGGTACGGGTCGAGGGGGGCCGGGTCCTGGCCTCCCTCACCCGCCGGCTGGGCCGCCTCGACCTTGCCGAGGAGGCGGTGCAGGATGCCGCCGTCCGGGCGCTGGAGCGCTGGGGTCGCGACGGCGTACCCGACAACCCGGCGGCGTGGCTGACCACCACGGCCCGCAACGCGGCTCTCGACCGGATGCGGCGAGAGGACCGACGGGGTCCCAAGGAGGAGGCGGCCATGGCGGCATGGGATCGCGACGGTGAGCCCGCCGACCTCGCCATCTCCGTCGTCCACGACGACCAGCTTCGCCTGCTGTTCACGTGCTGCCACCCGGCGTTGTCGATGCAGGCGCGGGTGGCGCTGGCCCTGCGGACCCTGTGCGGGCTGTCGACCGCCGAGATCGCCGCCGACTTCCTGGTGCCCGAGCCGACAATGGCCCAGCGCCTCGTGCGGGCCAAGCGCAAGATCGCCGCCGCCCACATCCCCTACTGGGTACCCCCCGACCACGAGCTCCCCGATCGGACAGACGCGGTGCTCGCCGTCATCTACCTCATCTTCACCGAGGCCCACCAGTCCCAGTCCGGTGACGGCTTCCTGCGGATCGACCTGGCCGAGGAGGCAATCCGACTGGCCCGCCTCGTCGTCGAGCTCATGCCCGATGTGGCCGAGGGCGCCGGGCTGCTGGCCCTGGTGCTGGCCACCCACGCCCGGCACGGTGCCCGCGCCGATGCCGACGGGATGCCGTGCTCCTCGCCGACCAGGACCGGGACCGCTGGGACCACGCCGCCATCGCCGAGGCGGATGCCCTGCTGCGGACCGCCCTCGCCCGGCGTCAGCTCGGCGCGTACCAGCTGCAGGCGGCCATCGCCTGCCTCCATGGCCTCAGCCCATCGGCGGCGGCCACCGACTGGGGTCAGATCGCCGAGCTGTACGGGGTGCTCGCGGAGCTGCGGCCCACGCCGGTGGTCGCGCTCAACCGGGCGGTGGCGGTCGCCGAGGCGGTCGATCCCGCCCGGGGCCTGGCCCTGTTGGACGAGATCGAGGGGCTCGACCGCTGGTTCCGCTTCCACGGTGTGCGGGCCGAGCTGCTGTGGCGGGCGGGGCGGCGGCGGGAGGCCGTCGAGGCCGGCCGGGTCGCCGTCGACCTGGCCCCCGAGGGTGTGGACCGTCGCCAGCTCCGCCGCCGCCTGGCCGACTACGAGGCCGGCTGAGCAGCGGCGCGAGACGGTGGCTCTACCGCCTTGCACGAAGTCGGCTGCCCGCCCTCGCCAGAAGGACCGGCACCCAGGAGGTGGCGGCGACGAGCACCACGCCGACGCCGATGTTGGCTGCGGCCGGGACCGTGCCAGCCGCCTTGGCGGCCGGGCCGCCTGACGTGACGCCGAGACCCCACAGCAGCGACGCCCCGATGGTCACGGCCAGGGCGACCGCTCGGTAGCTCGGGGGACGAACGAGGACGATCATCCCCACCACGAGGCCCACGAGGATCAGCGTCGGGACCATCGGCGCACGGTATCCCGCCGGCGAGTCACCCCCCGGGTCAGTCCAGGGGGTCGCCGTAGGGGGTGTCGGCCCGGCCGTAGCAGTCCTGGTGGAAGTGCTCGACCCGGTTCCAGGCGTCGTCGACGTAGACGTTGCAGATGATCTGGGAGGCCCGCACCCGGGCCTGGAACTTGATCACCTCGCCGCAGTGGGCGCAGTAGGCGGAGTTGCCGGCGTCGATCAGCCGGGAGACCGCCCGGCTGCCGCGCCGGATGGTGGTGGTGCTCGTCGTGGTCGCCATGGGTCCTCCGTCGTCCGAGGACGACCCGACCTAAGCGGTTGCCGGTCGAAACGTCGTGGAGGTCAGGAGCGCACCAGCGGCTTGTAGGCGATGCGGTGCGGGCGGGTGGCGTCGGCGCCCAGCTCGCGCCGCCTGACCGCCTCGTACTCGGAGAAGTTGCCCTCGAACCAGCGGACCTGGGAGTCACCCTCGAAGGCCAGGATGTGGGTGGCCACCCGGTCGAGGAACCACCGGTCGTGGCTGATGACCACGGCACAGCCCGGGAAGGCGAGCAGGCCCTCCTCCAGCGCCCGCAGCGTGTCGACGTCGAGGTCGTTGGTGGGCTCGTCGAGCAGCAGGACGTTGCCGCCCTGGCGCAGCGCCCGGGCCAGGTGGACCCGGTTGCGCTCCCCGCCGGAGAGCACCCCGACCGACTTCTGCTGGTCCGAGCCCCGGAACCCGAACGACGCCACGTAGGCCCGCCCGTTCAGCTCCTTGCCACCGATCCGCAGGACGTCGTGGTCGTCGGTGATCTCCTGGTACACCGTCCGGCCGGGGTCGAGCGTGTCGCGGCTCTGGTCGACGTAGGCCAGCTCGACGGTGTCGCCCACCTCGAGCGCTCCGGCGTCGGGGGTCTCCTGGCCGACGATCATCCGGAACAGGGTCGTCTTGCCGGCCCCGTTCGCACCGATCACCCCCACGATGCCGGCCGGGGGCAGCAGGAACGACAGGTCTTCGATCAGCATGCGGTCACCGAACCCCTTGCGCAGGTCGTCGGCCACGATGACCTTGTCGCCCAGGCGCTGCTCGACGGGGATGACGATCTCGAGCCCGTCGCGCCGGCCGCTCTCGGCCCGGGCCTCGTCGACGAGCTTGTCGTAGGCGCTGAGCCGGGCCCGGCTCTTGGTCTGGCGACCCTTCGGCGACATCCGCACCCACTCCAACTCCTGGCGCAGGGTGCGCTGCCGGGCCGAGGCCTGACGCTCCTCGGCCTCCAGGCGGGCCTGCTTCGACTCCAGCCAGCCCGTGTAGTTGCCCTCGAAGGGGAGCGCCCGGCCGTGGTCCAGCTCGAGGATCCACTCCGCCACGTTGTCGAGGAAGTAGCGGTCGTGGGTGACGGCGATGACGGTGCCGCTGTAGTCCTGCAGCGTCCGCTCCAGCCACGCCACCGACTCGGCGTCGAGGTGGTTGGTGGGCTCGTCGAGCAGGAGCAGGTCGGGGTGGGCGAGGAGGAGCCGGCACAGCGCCACCCGCCGCCGCTCGCCACCCGACAGGGTGGTCACGTCGGCGTCGCCGGGCGGGAGCCGCAGGGCGTCCATGGCGATCTCGACGGTGCGCTCGAGGTCCCAGGCGTCGGCTGCGTTCAGGCGGTCCTCCAGCTCCCCCTGGAGCCGCCCCACCTCCTCCAGGTCGGCGTCGGGGTCGCCCCACATGGCGAGGACCTGGTTGTACCGGTCGACGAGGGCCTGCGTCTCGGCCACGCCCGCCATCACGTTGCCGGCGACGTCGGTGGACTCGTCGAGGTCGGGCTCCTGGGAGAGGTAGCCGACCGAGTGGCCGGGGGTGAGCCGGGCCTCGCCGGTGTACTCCTCGTCGAGGCCGGCCATGATCCGCAGGACCGACGACTTGCCCGCACCGTTGTGACCGATGACCCCGATCTTGGCCCCGGGATAGAAGGCCAACGTGACGTCGGTCAGGATGTCCTTGTCGGGCGGGTGGAACTTGTTGACCCGCCGCATGGTGTAGATGAACTGCGCCTCGGCCATGAGTGGCGACGCTACCGGCGGTCCGTCCGCCCCGGTCGGTGCCGGGGAGGAGCGCTACCGTCGCGGGCGATGGCTGACACCACCCCCGCCGATCTCCTCGGCCAGAACTCCTGGCTCGTCGACGAGATGCACCGCCAGTACCTGGTCGACCCCGACTCGGTGGGACCGCAGTGGCGGGAGCTGTTCTCGGGCAACGGAGGCGGCGGCGTCATCGAGGCGGTCGTGACGGGGGAGTCGGCCCCCGCCCCCCCGGTGGAGCCGACCCCGGCCCCGGCGGAGCCGCCCGCCGCCGAGAAGCCCGTCGTCGAAGAGCAGCCCGCCGCCGAACAGCCCGCCCGCGCCCCGGTCGACGAGCCGGGCTCGCCCATCCGGGGAGCCGGGGCCCGCATCGTCGAGAACATGGAGCGCAGCCTGGCCGTGCCCACGGCCACGAGCTACCGGCAGGTGCCGGCCCGCCTGCTCGAGATCAACCGGGCCGTCATCAACAGTTACCTGGGGCGTATCCGGGCCGGCAAGGTGAGCTTCACCCACATCATCGGCTACGGCATCGTGCGCGCCCTGGAGGCCGTGCCGGCCATGAAGACGACCTTCGTCGAGGGCGCCGACGGCTCGCCGCGGTCGATCAGCCACGATCGCGTGGGTCTCGGTCTGGCCGTCGACGTCGAGAAGCGCGACGGCTCCCGGACGCTGCTCGTGCCCTGCGTGAAGGACGCCGACACCCTCGACTTCAAGGGGTTCTGGCAGCACTACGAGGAGCTGATCGCCAAGGTGCGCGACAACCAGCTCGCCGTCGACGACTTCGCCGGCACCACCCACTCGCTCACCAACGTCGGCACCATCGGCACCGTCCAGTCGGTGCCCCGCCTCATGCCCGGCCAGGCCGCCATCGTGGGCGTCGGGGCGCTCGACCACCCGGCCGAGTTCGCCGGGGCCGATCCCGACACGCTCGCCGACCTCGGCATCTCCAAGGTGATGACGATCTCCAACACCTACGACCACCGGGTCATCCAGGGGGCGGAGTCGGGCCTGTTCCTCCAGCGTCTGCACCAACTGCTGCTGGGCGATGACGGGTTCTACGACGAGATCTTCGGCGCCCTCGGGGTGCCGTACGAGCCCGTACGGTGGCGGCGCGACGTCAACCCCGTCGACCGGGAGTCGGCCCGGCTCGAGAAGCAGATGCAGGTTCGCAAGATCGTGCAGATGTACCGGGTCCGGGGCCACCTCATCGCCGACCTCGACCCGCTCCGGCTCAAGCCGCCGTCGATGCACCCCGAGCTCGACCCGGCCAGCTACGGCCTGACCCTCTGGGACAACGACCGGGAGTTCCTCACCGACGACCTGGCCGGTCCGCCGATCCTCAAGTTCGGCGACATCCTGCACCGCCTCCGCGACGCCTACTGCCGCACCATCGGCATCGAGTACATGCACATCTCGGATCCGCACGAGAAGGAGTGGATCCAGCAGCAGGTGGAGGGCCCCCAGCCCCAGCTCACCCGCGACGAGATGCTGCACATCCTCCAGCGCCTCAACGCCGCCACCGCCTTCGAGTCGTTCCTGCACGCCCGCTACGTGGGCCACAAGCGCTTCGGCGTCGACGGCGGTGAGTCCGTGATCCCGCTGCTCGACACGCTCTTCGGTGCGGCGGCCGCCGACGAGGCCATCCACGCCGCCGTCATGGGCATGGCGCACCGGGGCCGGCTGAACGTGCTCACCAACATCGCCGGCAAGTCGCTGCGTGACATGTTCGCCGAGTTCGAGGGTCAGGTCGACCCGTCGACCATCCAGGGGTCGGGCGACGTCAAGTACCACCTCGGCCAGAAGGGCAAGTTCACCAGCCGGGACGGTCACGAGCTGGAGATCGAGTTGGCCGCCAACCCCAGCCACCTGGAGGCCGTCGACCCCGTTGTGGTGGGCATGGCCCGGGCCCGGGAGGACCAGATCCCGCCGGCCGGGGGCTTCCCCGTCCTGCCCGTGCTCGTCCACGGCGACGCCGCCTTCGCCGGACAGGGGGTGGTGGCCGAGACGCTCAACCTGTCGAAGATCCCCGGCTACCGGGTGGGTGGGACCATTCACGTGATCGTCAACAACCAGGTCGGCTACACCACGCCGCCCAGCCAGGCCCGCTCGTCGGAGTACGCCACCGACGTGGCCAAGATGGTGCAGGCGCCGATCTTCCACGTCAACGGCGACGACCCCGAGGCGGTGGTGCGGGTGGCCCGGATGGCGTACGACTACCGCCAGCGCTTCCACAAGGACGTCGTGGTCGACATGCTGTGCTACCGGCGCCACGGGCACAACGAGGGTGACGATCCGTCCTACACCCAGCCGCTCATGTACCAGCGGATCGACAAGATGCGCAACGTCCGGGAGCTCTACACCGAGACGCTCGTCGACCGCGGCGACATCACCGAGGAGGAGGCCGGGCAGTTCCGGGAGGACTACGAGGCCCGGCTGCAGGACGCCCTCGACGAGACCCGGGCCACCGCCCCGCCCAAGGGGACCGTGGCGTCGGCGCCGACCGTGCCCCCGCCGCCGCCCCAGGTCGACACCGGCGTCGACGAGGCGACCCTCGACCACATCCACGACGTCGTGGCCCACCCGCCCGAGGGCTTCACCGTCCACCCCAAGCTCGCCAAGCAGTTCGAGCGGCGCGACCGCATGTACGAGGACGACCGGGAGGTCGACTGGGGTCTGGCCGAGACGATGGCGTTCGGGTCGCTGCTGCTCGGAGGCACGCCCGTACGCCTGGCGGGGCAGGACTCGCGCCGGGGCACGTTCGCCCACCGTCACGCCGTGCTGCGCGACTACCACACGGAGGAGGAGCACACCCCGCTCTACCACCTGGCCGACGACCAGGCCACGTTCTGGATCTACGACTCGATGCTGTCGGAGTTCGCGGCGCTCGGGTTCGAGTACGGCTACTCCACCCAGCGCCCCGACATGCTCGTGTGCTGGGAGGCGCAGTTCGGGGACTTCGTCAACGGGGCCCAGGTCATCATCGACCAGTTCATCGTGGCCGCCGAAGACAAGTGGGGGCAGCGGTCGGGTCTCACCATGCTGCTGCCCCACGGGTACGAGGGTCAGGGCCCCGAGCACAGCTCGGCGCGCATCGAGCGCTTCCTCGTGCTCAGCGCCGAGAACAACATGGTGCTCGCCAACCCGACCACCTCGGCCTCCTACTTCCACCTGCTCCGGCGTCAGATGGTGGCGTCGGTGCGGCGGCCGCTCGTCGTGTTCACACCGAAGTCGCTCCTGCGGGCCAGGTCGGCCCGCTCCCCGGTGTCAGCGCTCGTCGAGGGCGGTTTCCGGGAGGTCATCGACGACGAGAGCGTGACCGACCCGGCTGCGGTCGAGTCGGTCGTGCTCTGCAGCGGCAAGGTCGCGTACGACGCCATGGCCAAGCGGGACGAGGTCGGTTCGCCGCAGGCGATCGTGCGGGTGGAGCAGCTCTACCCCTGGCCGACCGAGCAGTTGCGGGCCGTGCTCGACCGCTACGACCGCGCCGGCGAGATCGTCTGGCTCCAGGAGGAGCCGGCCAACATGGGGGCGTGGACGTTCGCCTCGGCCCGCCTGGTGGAGATGACCGGCTTCGGTATCCCCCTGCGACCGGTCAGTCGACCCGAGTCGGGCAGCCCGGCCGCTGGGAACGCCACCGTGCACGCCCAGGAGACCGGGCAGCTCCTGGCCGACCTGGTCGAGATCGGTGCCGCCCCGTGACGGCTCAGCGCAGCGTCATGTCGAGCACGGCCTCGAGATCGGCGATGGCCTGATCGGCGCTGCCGACCTTGATGGTCGTCATCCCGAGCGCCCGGGCCGGCTTCAGGTTCACGCCCAGATCGTCGAGGAACACGACCTCCTCGGCCCTGACGCCGGCGGTCTCGAGCGCGATCTCGTAGAAGGCGGGGTCGGGCTTGCGCACCCCCACCCTGCTCGACTCGACGACGTGGTCGAAGCGGGCCATCACCGCCTCGATCTCCGCCGCCCGGGACGCGTCGCGCGCCATGCCCGGGCCGTCGCCGTGGGCGACGTTGTTGGTGAGACAGGCCGTCACGTAGCGGCTGTTGACCCGGTCGAGCGCCTCCACCATCTCCGGTCGCACCTCTCCGCTCAGGCAGTCGAGCACGCGCTGGCCGTGGAGCTCGTGGCCGGCGGCACGGGCCTCGGCCTCGAAGGCCAGCACGAACTCCTCGACGGACACCTCCGACCGCTCCAGCCGGGCCCAGGCGTTGGTGTCGGGGTCGGTGGCGTTGATGGTGCGGATCAGGTCGGGGGGGACGCCGAGCTCGGCCTCGTAGCGGTTGAAGGCGTCGAAGGGGCTCGTGAGGATCACCCCGCCGAAGTCGAAGAACACCGCCGTGAACGTCACCGGGGCGACGGTAGCGCCGCCGGACCGTCACGCCGGCGGCGTCACGGAGGCCGGCATCCCCGGGGGTCGGCGGCCGTCGTGGTTCACTGGACCGCCGATGGCTGACACCCACGTCGTCGTGGACGGCTCGAACATCGCGACCGAGGGACGCAAGACGCCCAGCCTGTCGCAGCTGCGCGAGGCGGTCGACCAGTTCGTGGCCGAGCGTCCCGACGGCCTCGTGACCGTGATCGTCGACGCCACGTTCCCCAACCGCATCGCGTCGTCGGAGCGCGACGAGTTCGAGCGCCTGATCGACGACGGCGAGATCATCACGCCGCCGGCGGGCGTGGTCGGCCGGGGCGACGCCTTCATCCTCGAGGTCGCCGACCGGGCCGGGGCCAAGGTCATCTCCAACGACTCGTTCCAGGAGTTCCACGGTGAGCACGGTTGGCTGTTCGAGAGCGGCCGCCTCATCGGCGGCAAACCCATCCCGGGGTTGGGGTGGGTGTTCGTCGAGCGCTCCCCGGTGCGGGGCCCGACCAGTCGCCGCAGCCGACGCGACTCCAAGCGCAAGTCCGAGCCGATGCCGACCCCGACCGAGCTACCGCCCGGTGTGAAGAAGGCGCCCGCCACGAAGCAGGCCGCGAAGAAGCAGGCCGCCAAGAAGCAGGGGGGCAGGAAGCAGGCGGCCGGGAAGAGCGCGGCGGGGAAGCAGGCGGACGAGGGGGAGGCCGTCGACGTCCCGGACGACGAGGGCACGGGATCGGGCCGTCGACGCCGGCGGGGCCGGGGGCGGGGTCGGGGACGCACCGAGGAGCCCGCCGTCGAGGCGGCGCCGCCCGCCGGCGACGGGGGGGAGGCGGTGAACGAGCTGCTGCCGTTCCTCGAGTTCGTGGGCGCCCACCCGGTCGGGACGGTGGTGGAGGGCACCGTCGAGCGCTTCTCCTCCCATGGCGCGTACATCCTCCTCGGCGACGTTCGGGGGTACGTCCCGCTCAAGAAGATGGGTGACCCGGCCCCGACGCGAGCGCGTTCGGTGCTCGACCGGGACGAGGTGAGATCGTTCGTGATCGACGGTGTCGACACGCCGCGGCGGGGTATCGACCTCGCCTTCCCCGGTTTCGAGGTCGGATCGATCTCGGAAGGAGAAGCTGGCGAGGTGTCGGATCCCCCGATGCCCGTCGGCGACGAGCAGCCAGAGGAAGGGACCGATGTGGCACCAGCCAAGAAGGCGCCGGCCAGGAAGCGGGCCGGCGTGAGGAAGCAGGCGGCCGACGAGCAGCAGGTGCCGGGCCAGGCGCCGGCCACCAAGCGGGCGCCGGCCAAGAAGTCAGCGGCGAAGAAGCAGACGGCCAGGAAGTCGGCGGCGAAGAAGCAGCCGGCGAAGAAGCAGCCGGCCAAGAAGTCGGCGGCCAAGAAGCAGACGGCGGAGAAGCAGCCGGCGAAGAAGCAGCCGGCCAAGAAGCAGACGGCGAAGAAGTCGGCGGCGAAGAAGCAGACGGCCAAGAAGCAGACGGCCAAGAAGCAGACGGCCAAGAAGACGGCGGCGAAGAAGCAGCCGGCGAAGAAGACGGCGGCCAAGAAGTCGGCCGGCGGAGAAGCAGCCGGCGAAGAAGCAGACGGCCAAGAAGCAGACGGCCAAGAAGTCGGCCGGCCGAGAGAACGGCAGCCGGCCGAGAAGGTGGCCGCCCGCAAGCGGGGTGCCCCGACGGCCCGACCGGGGAGCTGAGCCCGCCGCTACCGTCGCAGGGTGCGGCTGGCCACCTGGAACGTCAACTCCCTGAACGCCCGCCTCCCCCGGGTGGAGGAGTGGGTTGCGTCGGTGGCCCCCGACGTCGTCTGTCTCCAGGAGACCAAGCTGGCCGACGACGCGTTCCCGACCCTCACCTTCGAGGCGCTGGGGTACACCGTCGTGGCCCACGGCGAGGGGCGCTGGAACGGGGTGGCGGTGCTGAGCCGGGTCGGTGCCGACGACCCCGTCAGCGGCCTGGGCGACGCTGCGCTCGACGACGAGGCCCGCTGCCTGACCGTCACCTGCGCCGGGGTGCGGGTGATCAGCGTGTACGTCCCGAACGGACGCGACCCCGCCCACGAGCAGTACGCCTACAAGCTGCGGTGGCTGGAGGGATTGCGCCGGCGCGTCGAGGCGGAGCTGGCCGGCCACCCGGTGGTGGTGATGGGTGACTGGAACGTCGCCCCCGACGACCGCGACGTGTGGAGCACCGGGGCCATGGCTGGGTCGACCCACGTGACGGCGCCCGAGCGGGAGGCGCTGGCGGCCATCGCCGACCTCGGCCTGCGGGACGTGTTCCGGGAGCTGCACCCCGAGGAGGGCCTCTTCTCGTGGTGGGACTACCGGGCCGGTCGCTTCCACAAGCGCGAGGGCCTGCGCATCGACTACGCGCTCATGTCCGCAGAGCTGGCCGACCGGGTCGAGGTCGCCCTCGTCGACCGCAACGCCCGCAAGGGGAAGCTGCCCTCCGACCACGCCCCCGTCGTCTACGACCTACGCGATCCGTCGAACTGACACAAGCACGCGTTGCCATAGCAACGCGTGGTTGTGTCAGGTCGACTCCCGGAGGGCGGCCAGCACGCCGGGGCCGAGGCGGCGGAGGAGTCCCGGGCCCCAGCCGGTGACGGCGGCCAGCGCGGCCTCGTCGTCGACGGGGCGACGGACGAGCACGTCGACGAGGTCGTCGCGCAGGATGGTGGTGGGGGGCACCCGGGCCACGGCGGCGGCGTCGGCCCGCCAGGCCAGCAGGCCGGCCCGCCGGGCCCGGCCGGCCCGGTCGGGGTCGCCCGGCACCAGGCGCCGCTGACGGCTCAGCTCCTCCCGCCACACCGGCTCGGTCGACGGGGGTGGCGGGGCGGCGTCGGGCAGGTCGTCCACGAACGGTGACGGCCCGCTCAGCACGACCCGCCCGTCGCGACCGGTGCGGCGCTCGCACCAGGTCACGTGCAGCTCGTCGGTGGCCCGGGTCATGGCCACGTAGAGAAGGCGCCGCTCCTCCGCCACCTCGGCCACGGTGGCGTGGACGGGGGGGCACGTGCCGTCCTCCACACCGGCCAGCACGACGACGGGCCACTCGAGCCCCTTGGCGCCGTGGAAGGTGACGAGGTCGACGGCGTCGTGACCACCGGGGATCCGGGCGGGGGGAAGGGCCACGAAGGCGGCGAGGTCGTTGCGGTCGGCGTGCGGCTCCATCCTCAGCAGGTCCTCGACCAGCTCGACCACGACCCGGAGCCCGAGCCGGGTGGTCACGTCGTCGGTGGCGTCGAGGCGCTCGACCAGCGACTCGATCCCGGCCCGCAGGGTGGGCGCCGTGCGGATGGTGGCCATGGCCTCCCGCGCCGCCGATCCGTCGAGGGCGCGGGCCCGGCGGGCGGTGGGGATGCCGTGGCCGGCGAGCCCCGACTCGAGGACGGCCAGCAGTCGGTTGGTGCGGGCCAGCACGGCGAGGTCCCGCCAGCGGCGACCGTCGCGGTGCGCGTCGCGGAGCAGGTCGGCCAGCCGGTCGGCCTCGACCCCGTCGTCGGCGAGGGCGAGCCGCCGTACCGGGTCGCCGCCGGGTCGGGCCGGCGGTGGCTCCCGTCCGAGCAGACGGGCGGCCGCGTCGGCGACGGGCTGCCGGGAGCGGTGGTTGCGACCGAGGTGCACCGTGGTCGTCTCGCCGGCCCACTCCGGCAGCCGGTCGAGCCCACCCGGATCGGCGCCGGCGAACCCGTACACGGACTGGTCGGGGTCGCCCACCACGAACAGGTCGCACTCGGGCCCCCGCAGCGTCCGCACCACGTCGATCTGCAGGGGGGTGAGGTCCTGGTACTCGTCGACGAGGAGATGGCGGACGCGCCAGCGCTCCGCCCGCCGGAAGGTCCGATCGGTGCGGAGGGCGTGGGTCCAGGCCCGCAGGAGGTCGTCGTAGTCGACGAGGCGACGCCGCTTCTTGAACGCCTCGTAGTCGGCGATGGCGGCGGCCACCACGTCGAGCGGGAGGCCGGGCCGGCGGTCCTCGGCCAGCGCCGCCTCCGCGTAGCCGTCGGCGCCGACCGTCCGGCCCGCCGCCCACCCCGCCTCGGCGGCCACGAGCTCCCGCCGGCCCTCCTCGACGCCGGCCCGGGCCATGATGGTTGCGGGCGACTCGAGCCGGGGCGGACGGCGCCCGGCGTCGGCGGCGCGGCGGCGCAGACGGGTGAGCGCCAGGGCGTGCATGGTGCCGACCTGCAGGGCCGACCGCTGCCCCATGGCGGCCAGGCGGAAGCGCAGCTCGGCGGCCGCCCGCCGGGTGAACGTGAGCGCCACGGTGTGGTCGGCGCTGGCGTCGCCCCCGGCGACCCGCCAGGCGATCCGGCGGGTGAGCACTCTCGTCTTCCCGCTCCCCGGCCCGGCCAGCACCCGCACGACCGGTCCCTCGGCGGTGACGGCGGCCCGCTGGTCGGCGTCGAGGTCGGCCAGGAGCGGGTCGGGGAGGCGGGGGTCCACGCCGTCAGTCCCAGCCGAGCTCGGTCAGGCGGTCGTCGTCGATGCCGAAGTGGTGGGCGATCTCGTGCACGACGGTGATGCGGACCTGCTCGACGACCTCGGCGGCGTCGGCCGACATGGCGAGGATGGGTTGGCGGTAGATGGTGATCCGGTCGGGCGCCACGAAGTCGTAGCCGGCACCCCGCTCGGTCAGGGGGATGCCGTGGTAGAGCCCGAGCAGCCCGGGATCGGGCGACGTCGCCTCGATCGTGACGGCGACGTTCTCCATGGCGTCGAGCAGGGCGTCGGGCAGGGAGTCGAGGGCCTCGACCACCAGCTCCTCGAACCGCTCCGGTCCGACCTCCACCCCCGGCACCCTACGAGCCCGCCGGTAGCGTCGGCCGCCATGGCACCCCGGGTCGTGAGCCTCGTCCCGTCGGCCACCGAGACCGTGCGGGCCTGGGGCGTGGACCCGGTGGCCTGCACCCGCTTCTGCGAGCAGGACGACCTCCCGACGGTAGGAGGCACCAAGAACCCCGACGTCGACGCCATCGCCGCCCTCCGCCCCGACGTGGTGGTGGTCGACGACCAGGAGAACCGGCGCGAGGACGCCGACGAGCTCGACCGTCGCGGTGTGCCCGTCCACGTGTTGTGCATCCGCGCCGTCGCCGACGTGGCCCCCGCGCTCGGCGCGCTGGCGAACCGGTTGGGTCTGCACGACGGGGCCCCCGGGACGCTCCCGCTGCCACCGCCCGCCCCCGTCGAGCGCCGGCGCCGGGCCTTCGTCCCCATCTGGCGTCGCCCGTGGATGACCGTCGACGCCACCACCTACGGGTCGTCGCTCCTGGCCCACGTCGGCGTCGACAACGTGTTCGCCGACGCCGGCCGGCCCTATCCGGAGGTGACCCTCGCCGAGGCCGCCGCCGCCGGTGCGGACGTGGTGCTCGCCCCGTCCGAGCCCTACGAGTTCGGGCCCCGCCACGTGCCGGAGCTGTCGGCCGTGGCGCCCGTCGTGCTGATCGACGGACGCGACCTGTTCTGGTGGGGGTGGCGCACCCCCGGCGCCGCCGAGCGCCTGGCCGCCCAGCTCACCCGATTCCCCGAGGAGGGCCCATGACCGACGACCCCGAGACCGACACCGCCACCCTGGCCAGCGGCATCGAGCTGGCCTACGAGGATCGGGGGAGCGCGTCGGACCCGCTGCTGCTGCTCGTCAACGGGCTGGGGAGCCAGCTCGTCGGCTACCCCGCCGAGCTCTGCGACGCCCTCGTGGCCGAGGGCTTCCGGGTCGTGCGCTTCGACAACCGCGACGTCGGCCGCTCCACCTGGCTCGACGATCACCCGCCCCGGTTCTCCGCCGCGGTCGAGGCCCGTAAGGCAGGGCGACCGGTGGAGGCCCCCTACGACCTCGGTGACCTGGCCGACGACGCCGTCGGGCTCCTCGACCACCTGGGTGTCGAGCGGGCCCACGTCGTCGGCATGTCGATGGGGGGCATGATCGTCCAGACCGTCGCCGCCCGTCACCCCGAGCGGGTGGCGTCGCTGTGCTCGATCATGTCGACCACGGGCGAGGACCACGTGGGCGGCCTGACCCGCGAGGCGCAGCGGGTGCTGCTGGCCCCGCCCGAGCAGGACCGCGACGCCAACGCGGCCCAGGCCGTCCACACCGCCGAGGTCATCGGCAGCCCCGGCCTCGTCGACGCCGACGCCGTGGCGGCCCGGGCCCGGACCTCCCACGACCGGGGTTTCCACCCCGCCGGGACGACCCGCCAGCTCCTCGCCGTGTGGGCCTCGGGGGACCGCAGCGCCGAGGTGGCCACCATCACGGCCCCGACGCTCGTGATCCACGGTGCCGTCGACCCGCTCGTCGACGTGAGCGGCGGCCGGCGCACGGCCGAGCTGATCGACGGCGCCCGCTGCGAGGTGGTCGACGGCATGGGCCATGACCTCGCCCGACCGCTCTGGCCCCGCCTGGTCGGGCTCATCGTGGCGCACGCCCGGGCCGCAGGCTCGCCCTAGGCTCACCTGGATGGCGACTGCGACCAACGACGGCATCGAGCTCACCTACGAGGCGATCGGCGACCCCGACGATCCCACCGTCCTCCTGGTGATGGGGTGGGGGGCGCAGATGACGCTGTGGCCCGACGACTTCTGCAAGCAGCTCGCCGAGCACGGCTACCAGGTGGTCCGCTTCGACAACCGCGATGCCGGCCTGTCGTCGAAGACCGAGGGCGAGGTGCCCAACCTCATGCAACTCTTCCTCGGCTCGATGTCGGGGGCGCCGCCGGACCCCGAGGACGTCCCCTACACGTTGTCCGACATGGCCGACGACGCCGTCGCCGTGCTCGACGCCGTCGGCGTCGACCGGGCCCATGTGGTGGGCGCGTCGATGGGCGGCATGATCGCCCAGCAGATCGCCATCGAGCACCCCGACCGGGTGCGCTCGCTCACGTCGATCATGTCGACGACGGGTGACCGGACGGTGGGCCAGGCCGACCAGGAGGTGATGACTGCGCTCCTCACCCCGGCGCCGACCGACCGCGACGGTGCCATCGAGCGGGCCGTCACGTCGGGCCGGATGATCGCCGGGCCGCACTTCGACGAGGAGCGGTCGCGCCAGATGGCCGGCTTCCACTACGACCGCTGCTTCCACCCGGCCGGCATGGTGTTCCAGATGGCGGCCATCATGGCCTCGGGCGACCGCACCGGGAAGCTGCGCGAGCTCGACGTGCCGACGCTCGTCGTGCACGGCGCCGTCGACCGCCTCGTCACGCCGTCGGGCGGCGAGGCCACGGCCCGCGCCATCCCCGGTGCCCGCCACCTGGTCCTCGACGAGATGGGTCACGACCTGCCCGTGCCCCTCTGGGGCGAGATCATCGACGCCATCGACGAGCTGGCCTCGGCCACCGACTGACCGGCTCCGCACGACGGGTGTCACACCCCGGCGCTAGGTTCGCCCCCGCCGCCGCAACGAGGAGGGGTGATGGGTCCGCTCGACGGGATGAGGATCATCGAGATCCAGGGGATCGGCCCGGGGCCGTTCTGCGCCATGATGCTGGCCGACATGGGCGCCGACGTCGTGCGCGTCGACCGGGCTGCCAACGTGCGGGGCGGCGACCCCGACACCCCGCCGGCCGACGTGCTGGCCCGCAGCCGGCGCTCGATCGGCGTCGACCTCAAGCAGCCCGACGGCGTGGAGACCGTGCTGCGCCTGGTGGAGGGGGCCGACGCCCTGCTGGAGGGCTTCCGTCCGGGTGTGGCCGAGCGGCTCGGCATCGGTCCCGACGAGTGCCTGGCCCGCAACCCGAAGCTGGTCTACGGCCGCATGACGGGCTGGGGCCAGGAGGGTCCGCTGGCCCAGGCGGCCGGCCACGACATCAACTACATCGCCCTGGCCGGGGCGCTGCACCCGATCGGGCGCCCCGGTGAGCGGCCCGTGCCGCCCCTCAACCTCATCGGCGACTTCGGCGGCGGCGGGATGCTGCTCGCCTTCGGCCTGGTGTGCGGTCTGCTCGAGGCGCAGCGCTCGGGGGAGGGTCAGGTCATCGACGCCGCCATGGTCGACGGGTCGGCCGTGCTCATGGCGATGTTCCACGCCATGACGGCGGCGGGGGTGTGGCACGACGAGCGGGGCGTCAACCTGCTCGACGGGGGTGCCCACTTCTACGACACCTACGAGTGCAGCGACGGCCGCTACATCTCCGTCGGCTCGATCGAGCCCCAGTTCTACGCCGAGTTGCTCGACAAGACCGGCCTGGCCGACGAGGACCTGCCGGCCCAGATGGACCGCTCGGCGTGGCCCGCCATGAAGGAGCGCGTCGCCGACACCTTCCGATCGAAGACCCGCGACGAGTGGTGCGAGATCATGGAGGGCTCCGACGTGTGTTTTGCGCCGGTGCTCACCATCGGCGAGGCGCCCCACCACCCCCACGTCACGGCGCGTGACACGTTCGTCGACGTGGCCGGCATCACCCAGCCGGCCCCTGCGCCGCGGTTCTCCCGAACCGCCACCGCCGCGCCCACGGCCGCCCCCCATGCCGGCCAGCACACCGACGACGTGCTGGGCGAGATGGGTTTCGACGAGGCCGACATCGCCAAGCTCCGCGACGCCGGCGCGGTGGCCTGACCGGCGGTCGTGGCCACCCTGGCGTTCTTCCACGCCCATCCCGACGACGAGGCGATCGCCACCGGCGGCACCATGCGCCTCGCCGCCGACGGCGGCCACCGCGTGGTGCTGGTGCTGGCCACCGGGGGGGAGCTGGGCGAGGTGGCCGACGGGGTCCTGCGCGCCGGTGAGTCGCTGGGGGAGCGCCGCCGCGCCGAGCAGGAGGCGGCGGCCCGGGTCCTCGGGGTGGCCCGCGTCGAGCACCTCGGCTACCGCGACTCGGGGATGATGGGCGAGCCCACCAACGACGACCCGGAGTGCTTCTGGCGGGCCGACCCCGACGAGGCGGCCGGGCGGCTGGCGGCCATCCTGACCGAGGAGGGCGCCGACGTCCTCACCTGCTACGACGACCACGGTGGCTACGGGCACCCCGACCACATCCGGGTGCACGAGGTCGGCCACCGGGCCGCCGGGCGGGCCGGCGTGGCCCGGGTCTACGAGTCGACCATGAACCGCGACCACGTCCTGGGGTTGCTGGCCGAGGCCCGGGAGCGGGGCGACGCCGGCGCCGACCGGCCCATCGACCCCGGGTCGTTCGGCACCCCGGCGGCCGACATCACCACCGCCGTCGACGTCACCGGAGTCATCGGGGCCAAGCGGGCCGCCATGCGGGCCCACGCCAGCCAGATCACCGACGACTCGTTCTTCCTCGCCATGGAGCCCGACGTCTTCGCCATGGCCTTCGGCACGGAGTGGTACGTGCGGGCCGACTCGGTGCCCGCCGCCCCGGAGTCATGGCTGCTCGACGAACCGGCCCCCCGGGACGCGCCGGCCGGGTCGCCGCCGCCGTGAGCGGCCTCCCCGTCCCCGACCCGCCGCCGGGCCTCTCCGCCGAGCTGACCCCGCTCTACGAGGAGGCCGCCGCAGTGGCCGACGCCAGCCCCGCCAGCGCCTGTGCGCTGCTGCGCCTGCTCATCCGGGCGCTGCTCCGGCAGGCGGGGCTCCGGGGCCGTCACCTCGTCGACGACGTGGGTCGGTTCGTCGACGGTGGCGCCCGGGTCAGCCTGCTCCGGGCGCTCGACGCCATCGGCATGACCGACGACGAGGCCCGACGGCCCGGGGAGCTGCAGCTCACCAACGGCCACCGGGAGGCCCAGAACCTGTTCATGTTCGTCAACCTGTTCGTCGAGCAGGCCCTGCCCCAGCCGTGACCTGATCGGTGGGGGGTCAGGTGCTCGCCACGTCGGTCGCCGGCGTCCACGAGGGGTTCGGCTGGTTCGTCGTCGTCGGGAACGGCATGGTCGGGGCGTGGGCGCTGGCCGCCCACCGGTGGCTGTCACTGCGGGGCCGCCCGCTGTGGGCGGCGGTCGGCGTCGCCCACACCGCCGTGATCGCGCAGGCCGTCATCGGCGCCGCCCTGGTGGGCCGACTGGACGGCGACCCGCCCCGGTTCCACCTGTTCTACGGGTTCGTGGCCGTCATCACGGTCGGGTTGATCGTCAGCTACCGCCAGCAGCTCCCGGGTAGGGAGCACCTGTTGTTCGGCCTCGGCGGGCTGTTCCTGACCGGCCTGGCCATCCGGGCCATGGTCATCGACACGGTGCTGGGGGCGCTCCCGTGAGCGAGGTCGGGGACCACCGGGTGGGCGGGATGGCGCTGGCCGCGGCGGGAGCGCTGGCGCAGCTGGGCTGGCCCGTGGGCCTCGGGGTCCTGGCGGCGCTGGCCGGCATCGTGCTCGGCCTCACCGGCCGCCTGGAGCTGGCCCGCCATCCGGGCGATCGCACCGCGGTTGCCTTCCGACGCCTGGCCGACGTCGTGCTGGGCGTCGGACTGGTCGGGCTGTTCGTGGCCGGCCTGACCGCCGTCGGGTGAGCTAGAGGTTCACGACCGGGCAGGTGAGGGTGCGGGTGATGCCGTCGATGAGCTGCACGCGGCTGACCACCATGCGGCCCAGGTCGTCGACGGTGTCGGCCTCGGCCACGGCGATCACGTCGTACGGGCCGGTCACGTCGTCGGCCGACATCACCCCGTCGATGCCGCTGATGGAGCTGGCCACGTCGGCGGCCTTGCCGACCTCGGTCTGCACCAGGATGAAGGCCCGGACACCCATGCTCGCCCCTCCTGTCTCTCGGCCCGCGTCGCAGCCCTGTGCCGCCCGCCCGACAGTACGCCACACCCGGGGGGGAGGCTCGACTGCGGCCTCGTGCCATCTCTCCTGGCGATAGCGATGGTGACGAGAATCTTTACAACAGGCAGTCACGGGGGTAAGGTTCCGGAACGCTCGCAACACCGGCGTCGACGACGACGTCGAGAAGGACGGCCATGACATCGACGCAGCTGCCCCCGGACTCCATCGCCTCCGAGCTGCGGGAGACCCTCGGCATCGACGGACCGACGCTCCGCCACGGTCTCTCCCAGGACGAGCTGTTCGAGGCGGCGGTGGCCGGCGATCGCGGGCGCGTCCGTCCCGACGGCCCCGACGACGAGCAGAAGGCCTACGCAACCGCCCTCGGCACCGACGGTCCGCTCGTCTTCTACTCCGATCCCTCCTGCACCGGCCGTCCCGTGCAGGACACCTTCGCCGTGGCCTGGCCCGAGGTCGAGGGCGAGATCTGGTGGAAGCCCGACTTCCAGCGTTTCGACCCCGACGCCTTCGAGGCGCTGCTGCCGCGGGTCGTCGATCACCTCAACCAGCGGGGCGCCGACCTCTACGTGACCGACGTCTTCTGCGGTCACGACCCCCGCTTCGCCAAGCCGTACCGATTCGTCGGCGAGTACGCCACCCACGCCTACTTCGCCAACATCATGTTCCCGCAGGGGGTGCGCGACGACGTCGACCGCACCGAGGACGGCTGGACGATGCTCAACGTCCCGTCCTTCCGCTGCGACCCCGAGCGCGACGGCACCCGGTCCGAGCGGGCCGTGATCATGGACATGAAGAACCGGGTCGGTCTCGTGCTGGGCCGGGCCGACTACTCCGGCGTGGTCAAGAAGACGATGTTCACGATCATGAACTACGTGCTGCCCGAGGCGGGCCAGCTCACCATGCACTCCTCGGCCAACGTGGGCGACCGGGGCGACGCCGCCCTCCTGTTCGGTCTGTCGGGCACCGGCAAGACGACGCTGTCGGCGGACCCGGATCGTGAGCTGATCGGCGATGACGAGCACGTCTGGACCGACAACGGCATCTCCAACTTCGAGGACGGCTGCTACGCCAAGCTCATCGACCTCGACAAGGACGACGAGCCCGTCATCGCCCGGGCGCTGTCGATGAAGGGCACGCTCATCGAGAACGTTCCGCCCGTCGACGGCAGGTCGCTGGCCGACACCGATCCCCAGGAGCTCGATCTCACCGACTCCTCCATCACCGAGAACACCCGCTTCGCCTACCCGCTGGCGTGCAACCCCCACGTGGCCGACGGCGCCCGGGGTCCCCACCCCGAGACCATCGTGCTGCTCACCGCCGACGCCTTCGGCGTGCTCCCGCCCGTGTCGCTGCTCGAGCCGAAGGAGGTCATGTACCACTTCGTGTCCGGCTACACCTCCAAGCTCGGCGGCACCGAGGTCGGCGTCACCGAGCCGAAGGCCACGTTCAGCGCCTGCTTCGGCGCCCCGTTCATGAGCCGCCAGCCCTCGGTCTACGCCGAGCTGCTCGCCGCCCGCATGTCCGAGCACGAGACCCGCTGCATCCTGCTCAACACGGGATGGTCGGGCGGTGGCTACGGCACGGGCAAGCGCATGTCGCTCACGTACACCCGGGCCCTGCTGAACGCCGCTCTCTCCGGCTACTTCGACGACGTCGAGACCGAGGAGCAGCCCATCCTGGGCCTGCGCATGCCGACGTCGTGCCCGGGCGTGCCGGCGGAGATCCTGAACCCCCGCAACACCTGGGACGACCCGGCCGCCTACGACGCCGCCGCCGAGAGCCTGCGGGACCGGTTCCGGTCCAACTTCGAGGAGAAGGGGTTCGGCGCCCTCGGCATCAACGCCGTGATGTAGGCCTGCTCGGGCGACGCCGGGCCGTCAGCGCAACGACGGCGCCGGTGGTAGGTCGCCTGGGAACGACGGCTCGGTGAGGTCGATCTCGGAGCCGAGGTGGAGCCGGGTGGCGAAGCCCTCGTCGTCGAGGTCGAACACGACCCGCTGACCCTGGCGGAGCATCCGGAAGAGGGACCCGTCGAGGGCCCCGACGGCCAGCTCGTACTCGGCCCGTGCCTCGTCGTCGACGACCGACCCCGTGCGGGTGGTCGGGTCGTAGGCCTTGATCACGCCCTGCACGTCACGTCCTGCCCGGAGACTCCGCTGACATGGGCGCAGACGCTACCGTTCCGGGCCATGGCGCGGGAACGGCTCGATGCCGCATCGTTGCGCCAGGTCGTGGTCGTCTACCGCGACCTGCTGCGCGCCCACCAGGACCAGATCGACCGCCTGAACGTCTACCCCGTCCCCGACGGCGACACGGGTACGAACATGACCCTCACCCTCGACGCCGTCGTGCGCGAGCTGGCCGAGGCCGCCGACGATATGACCGATGTGGCCCGGGCCATCGGCCACGGGTCGCTGATGGGGGCCCGGGGCAACAGCGGGGTCATCCTCTCCCAGGTGCTGCGGGGCATCGCCCAGACCGTCACCGAGCGCGACGACGTCGACGGCAAGCTGCTGGCGCAGGCGTTCGTCACGGCCTCCGAGCTGGCCTACGGCGCCGTCGGCCGCCCCGTCGAGGGCACCATCCTGACCGTGGTCCGTCAGGCCGGCGAGGCCGCCGCCGAGGTGGCGGGGGGCGGCGGGGACCTGCTGGCCGTCCTCGACGCCGCCCGAGCGGCCGGGGCCGCGGCCCTGGCCGACACCCCGTCCCTGCTGCCCGTGCTGGCCGAGGCCGGCGTGGTCGACGCCGGCGGCACCGGTTGGCTCCTGTTCCTCGACGCCGCCCTCGTCGTCGTCGACGACCGGCCCCGCCCGGAGCCCGACCCGGCCGCGGCGGCGGCCGGCGAGGTCCGCGCCCACGCCGACCACGGCGACCACGGTGAGAGCGACCTCCGCTACGAGGTGATGTACCTGCTGGAGGCGCCGGACGAGTCCATCGCCGCCTTCCGCGACGTCTGGGCGGGCATCGGCGACTCCATCGTGGTGGTCGGCGGCGACGGCACGTGGAACTGCCACATCCACACCGACGACATCGGGGCCAGCATCGAGGCCGCCATCCAGGTGGGACGTCCCTACGCCATCCGGGTCACCGACCTGGCCGAGCAGGTCGAGGAGCTGCGGTGGGTGCGCGAGGGCGCCCGCCGGGCCGACCCGCTCGCCACCGTCGAGACCCCGCCCGTCGTCACCGCCGTCGTGGCCGTGTCGCCGGCCGAGGGCACGGGTCGGATCTTCCACTCCCTGCGGGTCCAGCGCCTCGTGGCCGGTGGCCAGTCCATGAACCCCGCCACCGAGGACCTGCTCGCCGCCGTCGAGGACACCGCCGCCGACGAGGTCGTGATCCTCCCCAACAACGCCAACATCGTGGGCGTGGCCCGCCAGGTCGGATCGCTGACGGACCGGCCCGTCCACGTCGTCGCCACCACGTCGGTCGTGCAGGGCTTCGCCGCGCTGCTCGAGTACGACCCGCTCCTCGACGGTGCCACCAACGCCGCGGCGATGACGTCGGCGGCCGACACGGTCCTGTCGGGAGAGGTGACCCGGGCCGTGCGCGCCACCAGCTCGCCGGCCGGGCCCATCGAGGAGGGCGACTGGCTCGGCCTCGACGCCGACGGTGTCCGCGTCATCGCACCCACCCCCGTCGACGCCGCCACCCGGCTCCTCGGCGGACTCGTCACCGACGACCACGAGCTGGTGACCGTGATCGTCGGCGAGGGTGCCACCGGCGCCGCCACCCGCCAGATCGTGGCGTGGCTGGAGGAGCAGTGCCCGGGCGTGGAGGTCGAGACGCACCACGGTGGCCAGCCCCACTACCCGTACCTCTTCGGGATCGAGTGAGCGCGCCGCTCACGTACCGCGAGCTCTCCGAGATCGACGTCTCCCGGCTGCGGGGCGTCGGCGCCAAGACCCGCCAGGCGATGGCCGAGGTCGGCATCACGTCGGTGCTCGACCTGCTCACCACCTACCCGCGGCGGTGGGTGGACCGGTCCCGGGAGGCGGGCATCGCCGAGCTGGTGGTGGGGGAGGAGGCGCTGGTGGTGGCGACCGTCCGCCGGGTCGAGACCCGCCGGCCGAGGGGTCGGGGTCGGGGGATCGTCCACGTGGACGTGGCCGACGACGGCGGGAAGCTGCGGGTCACGTTCTTCAACCAGGGGTGGCGGGCCAAGCAGCTCGCCCCGGGCCGGGTGGTGGCGCTGTTCGGTCGGGTCGAGGAGTTCCGGGGGCGCGCCACGCTGACCAACCCGGTGGTCGACCTGGTCGGCGACCGCACCGGACGGATCGTGCCGATCTACCGGCAGTCCGACAAGGCGGGGCTGACCACCTGGGACCTCGCCGAGGCCGTGGCCGAGGCGCTGCGCCGCTGCGGGGAGCGGGGGCTGGCCGACCCCGTGCCGGACGAGGTGCTGGCCCCCCTCGGCCTGGTCGACCGGGCCCGGGCGGTGTCCGACATCCACGCCCCCGCGACGGCACGCGACCGGCTGGCCGCCCGGGACCGGCTCGTGTTCGACGAGCTGCTCCGCCTACAGCTCCTGCTGGTGCGGCGCAAGGCGGCCTTCGAGGAGGCCGCCACCGGCGTCGACCACCTCGTCGAGGGCGAGCTGACGGCCCGATTCCTCGAATCGCTGCCCTTCCCCCTCACCGCCGCCCAGCACCGGGTCCTGGCCGAGATCACCGCCGACCTGGCCCGCCCGGCCCCGATGCACCGCCTCCTGCAGGGCGACGTGGGGGCGGGCAAGACGGTGGTCGCGGTGGCGGGCCTCCTCACCGCCGTGCAGGGCGGCCACCAGGGTGCGCTCATGGCACCGACCGAGGTGCTGGCCGAGCAGCACCACCGCTCGCTGCGGGCCCTGCTCGACGGGGTGGAGGTGTCCGACGACTCCCGCCTGGGGGGGCGGCGTCCGCTGGAGGTGGCCCTGCTGTCGGGGCGGCTGCTGGCGGCGCGGCGGCGCGACGTGCTGGCCGGGCTGGCCTCCGGTGCCGTCGACGTGGTGGTCGGCACCCACGCCCTCATCCAGGACGAGGTCACGTTCGCGTCACTCGGTGTCGTCGTCGTCGACGAGCAGCACCGCTTCGGGGTCGAGCAGCGGGCCCAGCTCGGCGATCGTGCCGGGGCGGGGGCGGCCCAGCCCGACGTGCTGGTGATGACGGCCACGCCCATCCCCCGTACGGCCGCCATGACCGTGTACGGCGACCTCGACGTGTCCGTGCTCGACGAGCTGCCGCCCGGTCGCACGCCGGTCGTCACGAGATGGGCCCGCTCCACCGACGACGAGGCCGACGCCTGGGAGCACGTCCGCGAGGAGGTGGCCGCCGGTCGGCAGGCCTTCGTGGTGTGCCCGCTGATCGAGGAGTCCGAGGCGCTGGCCGACGTCCGCGCCGCCGAGGCCGTGCACGCCGAGCTCGCCGCCGGCGAGCTGTCCGGCCTCCGGCTGGGGCTGCTCCACGGGCGCGTCGGGGCCAGCGAGCGGGAGGAGGCCATGGCTCTGTTCCGGTGCGGCGCCGTCGACGTGCTCGTGGCGACGACGGTGGTCGAGGTCGGCGTCGACGTCCCCAACGCCACCGTCATGGTCGTGGTCGACGCCCACCGCTTCGGCATCGCCCAGCTCCACCAGCTCCGGGGGCGGGTGGGCCGGGGCGATCAGGCGGCCACCTGCTGGCTGCTGGGCCGGGATGACGCCCCCGGGGCCGAGGAGCGGCTGGGGGCGCTCGTCCGCTCCACCGACGGGTTCGAGCTGGCCGAGGTCGACCTCGGCCTGCGCGGGGAGGGCACGCTCATGGACGCCCGTCAGACCGGCCGCAACGACCTCACCCTGGCCAGCCTCGTGCGCGACGCGGGCTGGGTGGCCCGGGCCCGCGCCGCAGCCGTCGAGCTGGTGGCGGCCGACCCGGACCTCGACGACCACCCCCTCCTCGCCGACGAGCTGGCCCTGCTCTTCCCCGACGACGAGCGCACCGACTTCCTCCTCCGGAGCTGAGTCAGACGTGCGGGTCGTGGCCGGGCGGGCCCGGGGGCGGCGGCTGGTGGCGCCGGCCGGACGCGACGTCCGGCCGACCTCCGACCGGGTGCGGGAGGCCGTGTTCAACGCCCTGTCCAGCCAGGACCGCCTGGTCGGCGCCACCGTGGTCGACCTGTTCGCCGGCAGCGGCGCCATGGGGATCGAGGCGTGGTCCCGTGGGGCGGCCGCCGTCACGTTCGTCGAGCGCGATCCCGCCGCCCTGGGCGCCATCCGGGCCAACCTCGCGACGGTGGGCGTCGACGGGGCCCGGGTCGTGGCCGCCGACGTGACCACCTGGGCCGGCGCCGGCGAGCCGGTCGACCTCGTGCTGGCCGACCCGCCCTACGCCTTCTCCGACGCCGGGTGGGCGGCGCTGCTCGGCCGGCTGCGGGCCGAGGCCGTCGTGGCGGAGTCCGACCGGGCGGTGGCGGCCCCGCCCGGCTGGGAGGTGCTGCGGTGCAGGTCCTACGGGCGCACCGTCGTGACCGTGCTCGGTCAGTCCGGCACCGTCGCACCGGGCACTACGGTGCACGCCGTGGGCACCGCGGTCGACGAGGGAGACGAGCGAGCGCCATGACCCGTGTGCTCTATCCGGGGTCGTTCGACCCCATCCACAACGGCCACGTGGAGATCATCGAGACGGCCGCCCGCCTGTTCGACTCGGTCGTGGTGGCGGTCATGCGCAACCCGCAGAAGGGCACCCCGCTGTTCGATCTCGACGAGCGGCGGGCCATGATCGAGGAGAGCATCGCCCACCTCGACGACGCCGAGGTCACGGTGTTCTCGAGCCTGGTGGTCGACCTTGCCCACGAGGTCGGTGCCGACATGATCGTGAAGGGCCTGAGGGGGGTCACCGACTTCGAGGCCGAGCTGCAGATGGCCCAGATGAACCAGGCCGTCAGCGGGGTCGTGACCGTGTTCATCCCCTCCACGTCGGCCGACTCCTACATCGCCTCGAAGTACGTGCGCGAGATCGCCCGCTTCGGGGGCGACGTCCTGTCGATGGTGCCCGACCCCGTGGCGCGACGGCTGAAGGAGCGCTTCGGCTGAGCCCGTACCCCCGTGGCGCGGAGCGAGCCAATACGATCGCTCCACCGTGACCGACGATGCCGCCCACCCCGAGCCGAGCCTGCCGCCGTCCGAGCCGGGGGCCGAGGCGCTCCTCGGTCGGGCCGCGGAGGTCATCCGGGCGTCGCGGCCCATGCCGCTGTCGAACTCGGTGATGGTCGGCCGTGACGAGATCCTCGGGCTGCTGACGGCCGCCATCGACCGTCTCCCCGAGGAGCTGCGGTCCGCCCGTTGGCTGCTGAAGGAGCGCGACGAGTTCCTCGCCGACGCCCGGGCCGAGGGCGACCTCATCATCCGGGAGGCGTCGGGGCGGGCCGAGCAGCTCGTGCAGCGGACCGAGGTGAACAGGGCGGCCGAGGAGCGGGCCCGGCGGATCGTGCAGGAGGCCGAGGCCGACGCCCGCCGGCTGCGTCACGAGGCCGAGGACTGGTGCGACCAGCGGCTGGCCTCCTTCGAGATCGCGCTGTCCCGCACCGCCCAGACCCTCCAGGACGCCCGCGCCCGGCTGCAGATCCAGGCGGCACCGCCCGCCGCCCCCGCTGCGCCGCCCGTCGACGACGAGGACGCCTTCTTCGACCAGGACACGACCTGAGCCCCCTGCCGGCCCGGTCCGACTTCCTCGTCGTCGGGGGCGAGCTGACCCGGCTGCTGGCCACCCGCGACCGGCTGGAGCGGGTCGGTCGCCTCGGACCGCTGCGGGTGGTGGAGACCGCGGTCGACGAGCGGGCCGACGTCACCTGTGACGTGGTGCTCGAACCGGCCGGCACCCAGGTGACGGTGCGGGGTCGGGTCGGCGCACGCTGGACGGCACCCTGTCGCCGCTGCGCCGAGCCCATCGCCGGCGAGATCGACGCCGGTGTGCTGGAGGTCTTCGAGCCCGACCCCGTCGAGGGGGAGACGTGGCCGCTCGGATCCGAGGAGATCGACCTCGCCCCGATGGTGCGCGAGGTCGTCATGCTGGAGCTGCCCTTCGCCCCCGAGGGGTCCGTCGACGGGTCGGGGACCTGCCTGCACTGCGGCCGCGCCGTCGGCGACGACGGGCCCGATCCCACGGGGGCCGAGCCCGCCGAGCCGCCCGGACCGCAGCCCGACCCCCGCTGGGCGGCGCTCGACGACTGGTCACCGGACACGCAGGAGACCGGCGAACAGGGCTGATGGTCACGTCGGGGGTGCGAGCCACTACCCTGTCCGGGTTGCGTCCGGGCGTCACCCTCGTCCGCACGTGCTCGCTCACCCCCGATCAGGACTCCTCCCGTGGCCGTCCCCAAGAAGCGAACCTCCAAGTCGAAGTCCCGTAGCCGTCGCTCCGCCAACATGCGCCTCGACCGGCCGGCCCGCAGCACCTGCCCCCGCTGCACCGCCGTCAAGACCCCCCACGTCGTGTGCCACAACTGCGGCTGGTACGGCGGCCGCCAGGCCGTCGAGGTCGACTAGATCCCTCCCGTCCGGATCGCCATCGACGCCATGGGCGGCGACCACGCCCCCGGGGCGGTGGTGGCCGGCGCCCGACGGGCGGTCGCTGAGCTCGACGTCGAGGTGGTTCTCGTCGGTCGGCCCGACGCCGTGGCCGAGGCCCTCGGCGACGGGCCGTCCCTGCCGGTGCACCCGGCCCACCAGGTCATCGCCATGGGCGACGACCCGGCCCGTTCGGTGCGGACCATGAAGGACTCGTCGCTCGTCCGCGCCGCCGAGCTGGTCCGCGACGGCGGGGCCGACGCCATGCTGTCGGCCGGCAACACCGGCGCCACCGCCGCCAGCGCCCTGCTGCGCATGGGCCGGCTCCGGGGGGTGTCCCGCCCCGCCATCGCCACCCCCATCCCCGTGCCCGGAGCGTCGCCGACGGTGCTGCTCGACGCCGGGGCCATGGCCGACTGCCAGCCGGAGTGGCTCGAGCAGTTCGCCCGCATGGGGGCCGTGTACTCGCGCCAGCGCTACGGCGTCGCCGAGCCGAGGGTGGGCCTGCTGTCGATCGGGGAGGAGCCGGGCAAGGGGAACGCTCTGGTCAAGGCGGCGTACGGTCTGCTCGAGTCGGCCCCCGTCCGCTTCGTCGGCAACGTCGAGGGGCGCGACATCATGACCGACGCCGTCGACGTGGTCGTCACCGACGGCTTCACCGGCAACGTGGCGCTGAAGTGCCTGGAGGGGTCGCTGCGCTTCATGGTCGGCGCCGTCACGGGGGCGCTCGTCGCCATGGACGACGGGGGTGCCGAGGCCCTCCGCCGCCTGGCTCCCCTGGCGGCGGAGATGGACCCGGAGTCGACCGGTGGGGCGCTGCTGCTCGGCGTCGACGGTCTGTGCGTGATCAGCCACGGTTCGTCGTCCTCCGACGCCGTGGTCAACGCCTGCCGGGTGGCCCGCGACCTGCACGGCGCCGGCCTGACCGACCACATCGCCACCGCCGTGGCCGGCGCCGGATCGGCGGGATCGCAGTAGGGTGGTCGCCTCCCCACGAGCGGATCGAGGAGCAGCGTTGCCCGCCGAGACCCACGTCGAGTCCAGCCCGCCGGATCGGGCCGAGGTGCTCACCATCGTCCGCGACCATCTGGCCGACATCCTTGAGATCGAGCCGACGCGCATCCACGAGGGATCGAGTTTCGTCGACGACCTCGACGCCGACTCGCTGGCGCTCATCGAGCTGGTCGAGGCCCTGGAGGAGGATCTCGGGGAGCGGACGGTCGGCTTCCGGATCGACGACGAGGACCTCGAGGACCTGAAGACCGTGCGCGACGCCGTCGACTACGTCGTGGCCCGTCTCGACGTGACCCCCTGAGCGGCGTGGGAGCGGGGCCGTCGGGTCCGGAACCCGCCTGCGCCGATCTCGATGCGCTGGCGGAGCGCCTGGGGTACCGGTTCCGGGATCGATCGCTCCTGGCGCGGGCCGTGGCCCACCGGTCGTGGTGCGCGGAGCACGGTGACCCCCCCTCCAACGAGCGGCTCGAGTTCCTCGGCGACGCCGTGCTCGGCATGGCCATCACCGGGCACGTGTACACCGCCTACCCGGAGCTGCAGGAGGGGGATCTGGCCAAGCTGCGGGCCGCCCTGGTGAACGCCACGACGCTGGCCGAGCTGGCCGACGGGCTCGGCGTCGGATCGGCCATCCTCCTCGGCCGGGGCGAGGATGCCTCGGGCGGTCGGGAGAAGCCGTCCATCCTGGCCGACGCACTGGAGGCCCTCATCGGTGCCGTGTACGTCGACGGCGGCATCGGGGCGGCGACGACCGTCGTGCTCCGGCTCGTCGACGGCCGCCTCCAGGATGCCGCGGCGGGGCCGGCCGGTCACGACGCCAAGACCCGCCTCCAGGAGTGGTCGGCCCGCGAGCTCGGCGCGCTCCCGACCTACGAGGTGTACGAGGACGGCCCCGATCATGCCAAGGTGTTCGAGGCGGCGGTGGTGTTCGACGACACCCGGTGGGGCGAGGGTCGGGGGAGGTCGAAGAAGCAGGCCGAGCAGCAGGCGGCGCGGGCGGCGTGGGCCCGGGTCGAGGCCGGTCGGGGTGGACCGGTGGCGACGGCGAGCCGGTCCGCAGGACAGGTACGAGGCGAGCGGGGAGAGCGGGGAGACGGTGCGAGAGCTACCTGAGGTCGAGATCACCCGTCGCGACCTCGACAAGGACGTGGCCGGACGCAAGATCAAGTCGGTCGAGGTGACGTCGCTGAAGACGCTGCCCCGGGTGCGGACCAAGAAGGCGTTCGTCGACCCCCTCGAGGGCCGCAAGGTCATCTCGGTGCGGCGGATGGGCCTGCTGCTGGTGTTCGACATCGAGGAGGGCGACCGTCTCGTCGTCGATCTCGGCGTCGCCGGCACGCTCCGCCGGCACACGGCCCGCGAGAAGGTCGAGCCTCACACCCACGTCGTCATCACGTTCACCCAGGGGGGTCAGCTCCGCTTCGTCGACCCCAGCGAGTCGGGCGAGATCTTCCTCAGCCACGTCGACACCCTCGACGAGGACGTGCCGACGCTGAACCGCCTCGGGTTCGATCCGGTGGAGGAACCCATCTCGTGGACCCGGTTCGGGCAGATGGTGCTGTCGCGGCACGAGCCGTTGAAGACGCTGCTCACCGACCCCGCCTTCATCGTCGGCCTCGGTCCGCTCTACAGCGACGAGATCCTCCACGAGGCGCTCCTCCGGGGCGACCGCGTCGCCGACCAGCTCACCATCCAGGAGGTGCGGCGCCTGTACCGCGCCATCGTCGAGACCATGCACAACGCCCTGAAGTACCGGGCCTCCAGCCTGGGCGAGCACCCCTGGCTCGACATCCGGGGTGAGCCCGGTAACTACAACGACTACGTCGAGGTGTTCGAGCGGGCCGGGGAGGCCAGCCGCAACGGCCGGGGCGTGGTGGCCAAGATGAAGGTCGGTGGCGCCACCCACTTCCACGCCGACAACCAGGTGTGACGGCCTGATCCGCGAACGGTGCGGTCGGGCGTCGTAGCGTCGCCGGGGTCGTGCACCTCGCCTCCGTCACCGTCAAGGGCTTCAAGTCCTTCGCCGACCCCGTCCGTCTCGACCTCGAACCGGGTGTCACCGCCGTGGTCGGGCCCAACGGCAGCGGCAAGTCCAACGTGGTCGACGCCATCTCCTGGGTGCTGGGCGCCCAGGGGCCGCGGACGGTGCGCTCGGCGCGCATGGACGACGTCATCTTCGCCGGCACCGCCGACCGGCCTCCCCTCGGGCGGGCCGAGGTCGGCATCACCCTCGACAACTCCGATCGGATGCTCGGCCTCGACCTGACCGAGATCCACCTGCGTCGGACCCTGTTCCGCGACGGCGACAGCGAGTACGCGCTGAACGGCGTCCCCTGCCGGTTGCTCGACATCCAGGAGCTGCTCTCCGACGCCGGGGTCGGCCGCAGCCAGCACGTCATCGTGGCCCAGGGCCAGATCGACGCCGTGCTCGCCGCCCGGGGGGAGGAGCGCCGGGCCGTCGTGGAGGAGGCGGCCGGCGTGCTCAAGTTCCGTCGGCGCAAGGAGAAGGCCGAGCGCCGTCTGGCCGCTACCGAGGGCAACCTGCTGCGGCTGCAGGACCTCCTCCGTGAGGTCCGCCGTCAGCTCCGGCCACTGGAGCGCCAGGCCGAGGCGGCCCGCCGCCACGGTGAGCTGGCCGACGAGGTGGGCGCTCTGCGGCTCCACGTGCTCGGCCAGGAGATCGTCGCCCAGACGGCTCGCCGCCGCCGGGCGTCGACGGCCCGCGACGAGCTGGCCGAGGCACAGCGCGACCGCCGCCGCCAGCTGGCCCGGCTCGACGTCGGCGTGGCCGAGCTGGAGGACCGGCTGCGGTCCTCCGACCACGATGCCGCCGCCGAGCACCTGACCAGGCTGGAGGCGCTGACCGAGCGCCTGGCCGGGGTGCGGGCCCGGCTGGCCGAGCGGGCCCGGGCGCTCGCCCGCGACCGTGACGCCCTGCTCGACGAGGCCGTCGTGGCCAGCCTGGAGGCCGACTCGGCCCGCCTGACCGAGGAGCTGGCCCAGCTCGACGCAGCCGCCGCCGAGGTGGCGCCCGTCGTCGACGAGGTGGCGGCCGCCGAGGCCGCGCTCTCCGCCGACCGGGCCCGGTTCGAGGCCGCCGACCCCGCCGCCGCCGGGGTCGGCCCCGGCGACGGGGAGGCGGCGGCGCTGCGGGTCGAGCTGGCCGCCCGCCGACAGGCCGCCGACCGGGTCGCGGGTGAGCGAGACCGGGCCGGGGCCCGCCGCGACGAGCTGGCCCGCCGGGCCGCGAAGCTGGCCGAGGAGTCGGGGTCGGTGGCAGCGCGGCGCCGGACCGCCGAGGAGCAGGTGGGGGAGCGGGCCCGGTCGGCCGCCGCCGCCGCCACCGGGGCCGACACCGCCGAGGCCGCCGCCGCCGACGCCGGCTCCACCGCCGAGGCGGCCTCGATGGCGGCGAGCGCCGCAGGGGCCCGGGTCGAGGCGCTCGTCCAGGCGGTGTCGTCAGCGGCGGCGGTGGTGCCCGGGGGTGCCTCCGACGGGGTCCTCGGCACGCTGCTCGACGTCGTCGACGTCGACGCCGGGTGGGAGGCGGCCGTCGCGGCCGCCCTCGGTCCCGCCGTCCGGGCCGCGGTGACCGCCGACGCAGAGCGGGCCCGGTCCCTCCTGTCGACGCTCCGGGACGACGCCCGGGCCGGTGCGGTGCTCCCCCTCGGTCTCGCGCCGGGCGGGAGCGGGCCCCGGGGCGGGGGTGAGCCGGTCCGGGCCCACGTCCGGGGCTCCCGCCCGGGGGTCGACGGCCTGCTCGACCGGCTCCTGGGCGGCGCCGTCCGGATCGACGATCGCGATGCCGCCGCTCGGGTGGCCGAGGCCCACCCCGACCGGGTGGTCGTCACCGGTGACGGTGATCGGTACGGACCGGACGGCTGGCGGACCGGGGTCGACCCCGCCACCGCCACCGGGGCCGCCCTCGACGCCGCCCGACGCGACGCCGGGGCGGCCACCGCGACCGCGGCCTCGGCGGTGCGCCTCCGTCAGGAGGCGGCGGCCCGGGTCACCGCCGCCCGCCGGGAGCGGACCGCCGCCGCCGTCGCCGTGGAGGAGGCGCGCCGGGCCCTGGCCCGGGCCGAGGCCGACGCCCAGCGCCTCGACGCCGAGGCCGCCCAGGTCGACGCCGAGCGGGCCCGCACCGGTGAACGCCTCACCGAGCTGGACGCCGAGCTGGAGGCGGCGTGGACCGGTCTGGCCGACCGGGAGCGCCGCCTGCCGGCGGCGGAGGAGGCCGAGGCCGAACGCCTTCACCGGGCCGAACGGCTCGACCGGGAGCGCCGGGCCCTGCAGGAGCGCGAGCGCACCCTCGCCGCCCGTCGCCAGGAGCTCCAGGTCCGCCTGACCGCGATCGAGGAGCGGCGGACGCTCACCCTCGACCGGCACCGGGCCGTCGAGGCCCGACTCGACCGCCATGGATCCGAGCGGGAGGCGGCCCGGGCCCGTCGCGAAGCGATCGACGATGACCTCGCCCTCGTGGCGGACGCCCAGCGTGTGCTCGACGGGTGGGCGCCCCTGCTGGGGGCCGAGCGGGAGGAGGCCCGGGCGGCGCAGCGGGCCCGAACCGACGCCAACCGGGCCGCCGCCGCCGAGCTGGAGGGCCTGCGGCGGCGGCGGGCCGAGCTGGAGCGGTCGACGGAGGAGGACGCCGAGCGGGTCCGTCGTCACGAGCTCGACGAGGCGGAGGCCCGGCTCCGGATCGAGCAGCTCGCCGACACGGTGCGCGCCGAGCTCGACGTCGAGCCCGACGTGGCCGTGGGCGCGCCCCGTCCGGAGCTGCCCGACGGGGTGGCGCCGGCGGCCCGGCTGCGCGAGCTCGACCGCGAGCTGAAGCTCCTCGGCCCCGTCAACCCCCTGGCCCTGGAGGAGCACCGGGCCCTGGCCGAGCGGGCCACGTTCCTCGCCGACCAGCTCGACGACGTCCGCAGCTCACGCCGGGAGCTGCACAAGGTCCTCCGGTCGGTCGACGACGAGATCGTCCACCGCTTCGCCGTGGCCTTCGAGGCGGTGGCCACCCACTTCGAGCGACTGTTCGAGGTGCTCTTCCCCAGGGGGGACCGGGCGCCTGACCCTGGGTGACCCCGGCGATCTACTCTCGACGGGCGTCGAGATCGAGGCCCGGCCGTCGGGCAAGAACGTCCGCACGCTGTCGCTGCTGTCGGGGGGTGAGCGGGCGCTGACCGCGCTGGCCTTCCTGTTCGCCGTGTTCCGGGCCCACCCGAGCCCGTTCTACGTGCTCGACGAGGTGGAGGCCGCTCTCGACGACGTCAACCTCCACCGGTTCCTGTCGCTGGTGCAGGAGTTCCGCCACGAGGCCCAGCTCGTCGTCGTGACCCACCAGAAGCGGACCATGGAGGCGGCGGACTGCCTGTACGGGGTGTCGATGCAGCCCGGTGGCTCGTCCCAGGTCGTGAGCGAGCGGGTGTCGACACCGGCCTGAGGACCCTCGGCCGGCGCCGACCCGCCGGTAGGCTCCGGCGCCGTGGAGATCGTGATCGCCATCGCCGTGGCCGTCGTGGTCGTGATCGCAGTGGCGTCGGCGCTGCTGCTGCGGGGCCGCACCGCCCGGGGTGACATCGACCCGCCCGTCCCGCCCGGCGGCACGCTGGTCGAGCCGTTCGACCCGGCCGCGACCCCGACCGTCACCGAGGCCGAGGTCGAGGCCGGGCTGGTTGAGCCCCCACCCGCGCCGTCCGACGTGGCCGAGCCGGAGGTCGCCGAGCCCGAGGTCGTCGAGCCCGAGGTCGTCGAGCGTCCCCGTTTCCTCGACCGGCTGGGCCGGTCCCGCAGCGCCATGTGGGGGTACCTGGGCTCGGTCCTCGGTCGCTCCCGGATCGATCAGGACACCTGGGACGAGCTGGAGGAGGCGCTCATCCTGGCCGACGCCGGCGTGGGTCCCGCCACCGAGCTCATCGAGGCGGTGCGGGAGCGGGTCCGGGCCGACGGGGTCGAGGATCCCACCGTGGTGCTGTCGTACCTGTCCCAGGAGATGAAGCAGCGCCTCGGCGCCGACCGCACGCTGCGTCTCGACGGCGACACCACCAACGTGTGGCTGTTCGTCGGGGTCAACGGGGTGGGCAAGACCACCTCCATCGGCAAGGTCGGGCGGCGCCTCGCCGCCGAGGGCCACCCGGTGCTCATGGCGGCCGGCGACACGTTCCGGGCCGCCGCCGGAGAGCAGCTCGAGACCTGGGCCGAGCGGGCCGGCGCCGAGTTCGTCCGGGGCAGTGACAGCTCCGATCCCGGGTCGGTGATCTTCGACGGCGTGCAGGCCGCCGCCGCCCGAGGGTGCGACGTCGTGCTGGCCGACACGGCCGGGCGGCTCCACACCAAGACCAACCTGATGGAGGAGCTGAGCAAGGTGCGTCGGGTGGCCGACCGCGACCCCGGCACGGTCACCGAGGTCCTCCTCGTCATCGATGCGACCACCGGCCAGAACGGTCTGACCCAGGCCCAGCAGTTCGCCGAGGCGGTCGACGTGACCGGCGTCGTGCTGACCAAGCTCGACGGGTCGGCCAAGGGCGGCATCGTGTTCGCCATCGAGACCCAGCTCGGCATCCCCGTCAAGCTGGTGGGCCTGGGTGAGACGGCCGACGACCTGGTCGACTTCGACCCCGACGAGTTCGTCGACGCCCTGCTGTCACCGAGCGGCGACGAGAGCCCGCCGTAGGGACGACGGGCGCGCCGGCCCGGCTCACGCCGATGCCGGGGCCAGGCGCCCGGCCAGCCAGGCAGCATCGTGAGCGGCGTGGCCGTCCCAGTCGTTGTTGAAGTAGGCGTAGACGTCGTGGCCCTCGCCGAGCCAGCCGGCGAGGCGGTCGGCGGTGCGCCACAGCCGGCGCCCCCCGTAGCGGCCCTGGTACTTGGCCTCGAGCGCCCGGGGGCCGTGGAAGCGCACGTAGGCCCAGTCGGTGGTCAGCTCCCAGGGGTGGTCGGCGAGGAGGTCGTGGATGCACAGCGCCGCACCGTGGCGGGCCAGGGTGGCGAACACGTCGTCGTGCAACCAGGAGGGGTCACGCAGCTCGACCGCCCACCGCAGCGCCTTCGGGGCGACGCCGAGGAACTCGTCGAGGCGGGCCACGTCGCGCCGCCAGCGGGGCGGGAGCTGCACCAGGTTGGGGCCCAATGAGCCACCCAGCCGGTCGACCCGGTCGAGGTGGTTCGGCAGCCACCGGGCGGCGTCGCGCAGCTTCATGCGGTGCGACCCGAACTGGCCGAGCTTCACGGCGTAGGTGAACCCGGCCGGGGCCTGCGCCGCCCAGGACTCCACCGTCGACGCCGCCGGCAACCGGTAGAAGGTGGTGTTCAGCTCGACCGTGTCGAAGCGCTCGGCGTACAGCGAGAACCACGTCCGGGCCGGTGCATCGGCCGGGTAGACGACGCCGCGCCAGTTCTTGTACGACCATCCCGAGCAGCCCACCCGCGCCCGGCCCCGCCCGGTCACCGAGCGTCGTCGCGGCTGCGGATCACGTCGAGGAGGGTGGCGGGATCGTTGGTGATGAGCCCGTCGACGCCCAGGTCGAGGAGTCGGCGCATCTCGGCCGGGTCGTCGACGGTCCAGACGTGGACGTGGAGGCCCCGGCCGTGGGCGGCCCGCAGGAAGGTCCGGTCGACGACCGGGATCGGGCCCCGGCGGCGGGGTACCTGCACGACGTGACCCGGCGTGGGTACGGGCAGGCGGGTCCACGCCGCCACGCGCACCGCCACGATCTCCCACCGGGCCAGGCCGGTGCAGGCGCCGTCACCGGCGAGACGGCGGATGCGCCCGATCCGCGACCGGTCGAAGGCGGTGAGGCACACCCGATCGAGGGCGCCACGGTCATGGACGAGCTCGACGACCGGCTCCACCGCGGCGTCGGTCTTCACGTCGACGTTCAGACGCAGGTCGGGCCAGCGGTCGAGCACGTCGGCGAACGGGACGAGGCCGTCGTCGAGCTCGCGGCCGTCGTGGCGGTAGCGCAGCCGGCGCAGGTCGGCCCAGTCGTGGTCGCCGACGGCCCCCGAGCCGGTGGTGGCGTCGTCGAGTCGATCGTCGTGGAAGAGGACGACCACGCCGTCGGCGCTGGTCTGGACATCGGTCTCGACGACGTGGACGCCCAGGTCGACGGCGGAGGCCAGGGCCGTCCACGTGTTGCCCGGCGGGTGGCGCCGGCGGTCGCCGCGGTGAGCGAGCGCCAGCGGGCCGTCGCTCCGCAGGAACGGGTGGGGGGCGCCATCGTCCCCGTCGTCGGCGTCGGTCCCGGTCTCGTCGCCGTCGTCGGCGTCGGAGGTGGCGTCAGCGGCGGAGGTGGCGTCGGCGCCCCCGTCGTCGTTCAGGCGCCGGCTGGAGTGGCGCAGCCGACCCGACACGGCCGGGGGCAGCACCTCCACCGCCAGGATCCCGGCCAGGCGGGCTCCGAGTCGGGCGAGGCTGAGACGGGCTCCGGGCTCCAGCTCGCCGATCCCGTACCGGCCGGCGTTGACCTCGCGCCACGGGCGACCCCGCCGCTCGTCGATGGCGTCGGCGATGACGCCCATCTCGTCGTCGTCGACCCCGTGGCGGCCGAGCCCGTCGGGGATCCACGTCGCCATGGTCTCCCAGCCCAGCTCGAAGTCGCTCTCCCGCAGTCGCCGGCTGAGGAACCCGCCGAACGCACCGATGAACTCCCCGGCCAGGAGCTCGGGCACCCCGGCCTGGTCCCGCTCGCGGGACAACGTGAGGGGTGAGACGACCTCGACGTCGATCCGCTCCATGCCGGCCACCCCGGCCAGTTCCTCGAGCGTCCGCCGTAGTTCGTCGGGGTTCCCGCCGGCCGACCCCTCGAGCTCGTCGACCAGCTCGTCGATGCGGTGCAGGCGCTCGTTGTTGCGGGCCACCCGGCGGAGATCCTCGTGCAGCACCTGCGACGGGAGCACCGCCAGGGCCCGGCTCATCCCGGCCAGCCACGACGGCCGCCGGTCGGGGTCGGCCCACTGCTCGCTCCCCGAGGGACCGGACGAGCGCGGGTCCACCACGATGTGCAGACGGACGCCGTCGGCGGGGCCGGTGTGGCGGCGGGCGGCGGCCAGGACCCTGCCGATCGGTTCCGTCTCGACGAGGCCGCCGTCGGAGTACCAGAGCCCTCCGGCCTCTGGGAAGTTGGTGATGCCGTTGCGCTCGTAGGTCTCGCGCTCGTGGGACCGGTCGAGGAGCCGGGGGGCGAACGCGGCGGGGTGCGATGCCGAGGCGAGGGCGAAATCGAGCGGTGAGCGGCCTTCGGGCTCGACGAGCTGGGCCGCCCCACCACCCGGCTCGAGGAGGAAGTCGCCCCAGTCGTCGTAGGTCAGCCCCGGCTCGTCGCTGTCGGCGGTCGTGACGTCGTAGGTCAGGCCGAGCAGGTTCGTGAGCCCGACGTGCAGGGCGAGCGGCGTGTCCTGCCGGCCCAGGTCGTCGTCGGCCTGCTCGACCTCGTCGAGGAACTCTCCGATCCGGCCCCGCAGCTCGACGAAGTCGAGGGGCGCACGCCAGCCCCGGCTGCGGAGCAGGTCGACCGACACCTCGTCGACCCATGCCCGTCGGACCAGGTCGTCGGTGCGGGCGCCGGTCAGCAGACCATGGGCCAGGAAGAGCGCGACCAACGACCCCGCCGACGAGCCACCCACGGCGTCGACGCGCACCTCGCGCCCTGCCCGGCGGAGCGCCTCGATGGCCACCGACAGGGCCCCCACGGCGCCGGCCTGGTAGGCCCCGAGTGCCGCCGAGCCGGGCAGCGTGACCGACAGCCGCAACATCGGCGCTTCGGGCCGCCGTCGCCCATGAGACGTCACCGGTCAACCCCTACCCTGGTCGCACCATGTTCGACACCCTCACCGATCGTTTCGAGGGGATCTTCACCCGTTTGCGGGGGAAGGGCCGCCTCACCGAACCCGACCTCGACGAGGCCCTGCGCGAGGTCCGCCTGGCGCTGCTCGAGGCCGACGTCAACGTACGCGTCGTGCGGTCGTTCCAGAACCGGGTCAAGGAGCGGGCCCTCGGCACCGACGTGGCCCAGAGCCTGACCCCGGGTCAGCAGGTCATCAAGATCGTCCACGAGGAGCTGATCGGCATCCTGGGCGGCGACACCCTGTCGATCACGTACTCGCCGCGGCCGCCGACGGTCGTGCTGATGGCGGGCCTGCAGGGTTCCGGCAAGACGACCAACTCGGCCAAGCTGGCCCGCTGGTTCAAGGCGCAGGGTCGCCATCCGCTCCTCGTCGGCGCCGACCTGCAGCGCCCTGCCGCCGTGGAGCAGCTGCGCACCCTGGGCGGACAGGTCGGGGTCCCCGTGTTCTCCGAGCCCGGTGACCCCGTCGAGTGTGCCGTCGCCGGGGTGCGCCACGCCCGCAGCGACGGTCGCGACGTCGTGATCGTCGACACCGCAGGACGTCTCGCCGTCGACACCGAGCTGATGGACCAGATCCGCCACATCAGCGACCGGGTGGAGCCCCGGTACACGTTCCTCGTCATCGACGCCATGACGGGTCAGGACGCCGTCGGCACGGCCGAGGCGTTCGACCGGACCCTGGAGCTCGACGGCGTCATCCTGACCAAGCTCGACGGTGACGCCCGCGGTGGTGCCGCCCTGTCGGTCAAGGAGGTGGTCGGCAAGCCCATCGCCTTCGCGTCGACGGGCGAGAAACTCGACGACTTCGACTCGTTCCACCCCGACCGGATGGCCTCGCGCATCCTCGGCATGGGCGACGTCCTCACGCTGATCGAGAAGGCCGAGGAGGTCTACGAGGAGGCCGAGGCCGAGGCGGCCGCCCGGCGCATGGCCGACGGCGCCTTCACGCTGGAGGACTTCCTCGAGCAGATGCAGCAGCTCAAGAAGATGGGCAACCTGACCAACCTGGTCGGCATGCTGCCCGGCCTCCCCAAGGAGCTGCGCGACGCCGACATCGACGAGCGGGAGCTGGGCCGGGTGGAGGCGATGATCCGCTCGATGACCCCGGCCGAGCGGACGTCGCCCACCATGATCGACACGTCGCGTCGGGTGCGGATCGCCCGGGGCAGCGGCGTCGACCCGGCCCAGGTCAGCCAGCTACTGAAGCAGTTCGGCGAGGCGCAGAAGATGATGAAGGGACTGGCCGGGGGCCTGGTCGGCCGATCGACGCGCAAGAAGGGCAAGGACAAGCGGGCCAAGCGGGGCGGACGGGTCACGGCCAAGAAAGGCGCCGCCGCCGTCGCCGACCTGCGTCTTCCGGGTCACCCCGGCTAGGCTCGTCGGGTTCGGACGACGGGGCGCGACGCCTCCCGCACGCTCCAGCCACCACCGTTCTCCCAGCCAACACCGTTCTCCAGCATTGACGAGGATGCCCCTGTGTCCGTACGACTGCGCCTGACCCGGGTCGGAAAGAAGAAGCAGCCCCACTATCGGGTCGTCGCCGCCGACACCCGTTCCCCCCGCGACGGCCGCTTCATCGAGATCATCGGGACCTACATGCCGCGGTCGGAGCCGTCGGCCATCAAGATCGATCCGTCCCGGGCGCTGCACTGGCTGCGGCACGGGGCGCAGCCCTCCGCCCGGGTCCGCAAGCTGCTCGAGGTGCAGGGGATCTGGGCCGTCTACCGGGGCGACGGTGACGAGGCGGCCCTCCTCGCCGCCGACGACGACCAGAACGGCAACGGCGATGCCCCGGCCAGCGATGCCGGACAGCCTGCCGACGCCGTCCCGGCCGCTGATGCCACCGCTCGTGATGCCGGTTCCTCCGGCGATGGCCCGGCTCCCGATGCCGGTTCCTCCGGCGATGGCCCGGCTCCCGATGCCGCCCCGGCTCCCGATGCCGGTTCCTCCGGCGATGGCCCGGCTCCCGATGCCGCCCCGGCTCCCGATGCCGGTTCCTCCGGCGATGGCCCGGCTCCCGATGCCGCCACCGACGACGAGCCGGTCGCGCCGGAGGCCGAGATCCTGACCCCCGAGGCGACCGAGGCCGAAACCGGCGCCGAGGCCGCTCCGGGTGGGTCCGATGCCGACGAGGCGTCGGGAGGGACCGCGCCGGCGGAGGAGCCCGCCGACACCAGCGGTGAGAACCAGGAGACGCCGGCATGAGGTGCGTCATCGAGACCGCATCGGGCACCCCGGTCGGCGGCGACGGGCCGGTGCGGACATGAGCGCCCCCCGCGCCGAGGCGGTCCTGCACTACCTGATCGGTCAGATCGTCGAGGACCCCGATGCGATCACGATCGACGTGTCCGACAAGGGCGGAACCGTGGCCTTCGTTGCATCGGTGGCTCCCGGTGACATGGGCCGGGTCATCGGCAAGCGAGGTCGGGTGGCCAACGCCATCCGCACCGTCGTGAGGGCCGCCGGCGCCCGCGACGGCGTGGACGTCGAGGTCGACTTCGAGGACTGAGGGGGTGGCCTGATCGGTGGGTCCCATCCTCGAGATCGGCCGCATCCACCGGGCCCACGGTCTACGGGGTGACGTCAGCGTCAGCCTCGTGACCGACCGGGTCGACCGGCTCGCGCCCGGGTCGGTGCTCGACGCCGACGGGCGCCGGCTCACCGTCGACTCGGCCCGTCCCGACCGGGGTCGCTGGTTGGTCCGCTTCACGGACGTCGTCGACCGCGGCAGCGCCGAGGGCCTGGCCGGCCTGGTGCTGCGGGCCGTGTCGGAGGGCCCGGCCGACGACGACGCCCTCTGGGTCCACGAGCTCATCGGTGCGGAGGTGCGCGACGTCGGTGGGGCGGTCCACGGTGTCGTGGCGGAGGTGCAGGCCAACCCGGCGGCCGACCTGCTCGTCCTCGACGACGGTCGCCTCGTGCCCATGACCTTCGTGACCGGTCTGACCGACGGTGTCGTCACCGTCGACGCTCCCAGCGGGCTGTTCGCGCTGTGATGCGCATCGACGTGGTGACCATCTTCCCGGAGCTCGTCGAGCAGTACGCCGGGGTCAGCATCGTCGGCCGCGCCCGTCGCACCGGCCTGCTCGACCTCCGCACCCACGATCCACGGGACGCCACGAGCGATGTGCATCGCAGCGTCGACGACGCCCCGTTCGGTGGGGGGCCGGGCATGGTCATGCGACCAGGACCGCTCTTCGAGATCGTCGAGCGGGCTGCGGTGCCTCGCCCGCTCCTCCTCCTCGACCCCGGCGGCCGGCCGTTCACCCAGACCGTCGCCGGTGAGCTGGCGGAGATCGGCGGGTTCTCGCTGCTGTGCGGGCGCTACGAGGGTGTCGACCACCGGGTCCGCACCGATCTGGTCGACGGTGAGCTCTCTCTCGGCGACGTCGTGCTGGCGGGAGGAGAGCTCGTGGCGCTGGTCGTGGTGGAGGCGGTGACCCGGCTCCTCCCCGGCTCGCTCGGCAACGACGCGTCCGCCGAGGAGGAGTCGTTCCGAACTGGCCTGCTGGAGCACCCGCAGTGGACCCGTCCGGCGTCGTTCCGGGGTCTCCACGTTCCCGACGTGCTGCGCAGCGGCGATCACGCCAGGGTCAAGAGGTGGCGGCACGCCATGGCGCTGGCCCGTACGGCCGCGCAGCGTCCGGATCTGCTGCGGGCGCGGGGCCTCGACGACGACGACCGGACCGTGTTGACCGAGTTCGAGCTCGACGGCCCCGTCACCGCCGTGGTGGGCGGGGCGCGTCTGGAGGATCGCCGGGCGGGCCGGTAGCCTGGCTGGTCGGTCCGTCCGGGCCCCGTGTTCCCCTCTCCGCCAGGAGCATCCCCCATGCAGGCCACCGACATCGTCGACGCCGCCAGCCTCCGCGACGACGTTCCGGACTTTGCGCCCGGTGACACCGTCAAGGTCCACGTCCGGGTGGTGGAGGGCGCGCGGGAACGCATCCAGGTCTTCCAGGGTTTCGTCATCGCCCGCCAGGGCGACGGCGTGCGGGAGACGTTCACCGTCCGCAAGGTCAGCTTCGGCGTGGGGGTCGAGCGGACCTTCCCGGTGCACTCGCCCATCATCGACCGCATCGAGCGCGTCACCCGGGGCGACGTGCGTCGGGCCAAGCTCTACTACCTGCGCGACCGCGTCGGGAAGGCGGCACGCGTCAAGGAGAAGCGGTTCTGACCGGGCGTCGCCGCTGAGCGATCGCCGACGCCGGCTCGGCTCGGCCGGTGAGGATGCCGTGGCCGCCTGGTACGAGCGAAGGGGTGGTTCGGTCGTCGCCCGCAACTGGCGGGTGCGCAGCGGCGAGATCGACCTCGTCGTCCTCGACGGCGGCGTCCTCGTCGTGTGCGAGGTGAAGACCCGCTCGGGTCCGAGGTTCGGGTCACCCCTCGAGGCGGTGGGGCCCGACAAGCAGCGCCGGCTGCGCCACCTCGCCCTCCGGTTCGTGGACGGCAACCCCCGCTGGCGGGACCGGCCGCTGCGCTTCGACGTGGCGGCCGTGACCCCGGAGGGCATCGAGGTCGTGACGGCCGCCTTCTGATCGGGGTCAGCCGAACGCAGCCCACAGCACCAGGATGGCGATGACGGCGAGGGCCACGGCCACCAGCCAGTAGTCGCCGGTTCGAGCCCGGAAGGGCCGCCCTGGGTCGTAGCCCATTGCATCACTATGGTGCAGCCGCCGGAGGAGGGGAACGCATGAGAACCGGAACGTTCGAGAGCATCGTCGTCGAGGCCGACGCGGGGGTGGTGACCGTCACCATGAACCGGCCCCACGTGAAGAACGCCGCTGACGCCGCCATGTGGACCGAGCTGCGGGAGACGTGGACGCAGATCTCCCTCGATCCGAGCGCCCGCGTCGTGGTGATGACGGGCGCCGGGGATGCCTTCTGCTCGGGTGCGGACGTGTCGGCGATGGGCGCCGACGGTGCCCCGGAACGTCACCAGCTCCAGGCCATGCACGAGATCCACCTCACCGCCCAGGCGCTGCACAGCCTGACCGTGCCGGTCATCGCCAAGGTGAACGGCGTGGCGGCCGGGGCCGGCTGCAACCTCGCCCTCGCCTGTGACCTGATCGTGGCGTCCGACACGGCCCGCTTCTCCGAGATCTTCCATCGCCGGGGGCTGTCCGTGGACTTCGGCGGCACCTGGGTGCTGCCCCGGCTCGTCGGACTGCACAAGGCCAAGGAGCTGGCCTTCTTCGCCGAGGTCATCGACGCCGCGGAGGCCGAGCGTCTCGGCATCGTCAACCGGGTCGTCCCTTCCGACCAGCTCGACGCCACCGTCGACGACTGGGCCGGTCGGCTGGTCAAGGCCCCGCCCCTCGCGCTGGCCATGACCAAGCGCATGCTGAACGCCGGCGTGACCGCCGACCTCACCGCCCAGCTCGACATGGAGGGGCTGGCCCAGACGGTCAACTTCGCCACCTCCGACACCCGTGAGGCGGTGCAGGCGTTCCGGGACAAGCGCGAGCCCGAGTTCCGGGGTCGCTGAGCGCCCGGGGGATCGGGTCCGGCCGCCGTCGATGTCACATCGGGAACGCATGTTCTGATCCAAGCACGAGGGTGTGACAACGTCGATCCGGAACCCCCACCGGGCGTGGATGTCACACCCCTCCCGTAGGGTCACAGGTCTCGGGACGCCACGTCGGGCTCCCCTCCCCCTCGCGGCGCCCGGGGCGTCGTCTCCCTGCCGGGAGGACGTCCGTGCTCGCCCGTGTCCCATCAGCCACCCTCGGCGGCGCCGAGGGTCGGCCCCTCACCGTCGAGGTCCACGTCGCCGACGGACTGCCGTCGTTCACCGTCGTCGGCCAGCCCGACACGCTCTGCCGGGAGGCGCGCGACCGCGTCCGCGCTGCGCTCACGTCGAGTGGCGCCCGATGGCCCCAGCGACGCATCACCGTCAACCTGGCGCCCGGAGGGGTGCGCAAGGGTGGAGCCGGTCTCGACCTGGCCATCGCCGTCGGTCTGCTCGTCGCCTCCGAGCAGCTCCACCCCGCCACCATCGAGGGGCGTGCGTTCCTCGGCGAGCTCGGACTCGACGGCGCCATCCGCAGCGTCCCGGGCACCGCTGCGCTGGTCGATGCGCTCGACGCCGGCGAGGTGATCGTTCCATCGTGTGTGGCCGCCGAGGCGACCGCCGTGTCCGGGCCGAAGGTGCGGGTGGCGCCCGACCTCGTGACCGTGCTGGCCGCCCTGCGGGCCGAGGCACCCTGGCCCGCGTTCGAGGCCGGGCCCACGAACCCGCCCCCACCTCCCTGGCCCGACCTGGCCGACGTGCGGGGTCAGCCGGCCGGCCGCCTCGCCGTGGAGGTGTCCGCCGCCGGCGGTCACCACCTGCTGCTCGTGGGGCCGCCGGGCGCAGGCAAGACCATGCTGGCCAGGCGGCTACCCGGTCTCCTCGCCGATCTCGACGACGCCAGCGCCCGGGAGGTGCTGCGCATCCACTCCGCCGCAGGCCAACCCGTCGACGTCATCAGCCGGCGGGTGCCGTTCCGCTCGCCGCACCACGGCGCCTCCGCCGTGTCGCTCGTCGGTGGCGGGAGCGCACGGCTGCGACCCGGAGAGATCAGCCTGGCCCATCGGGGGGTGCTGATGCTCGACGAGATGGCGGAGTTCCCCGCCCACGTCCTCGACGCGCTACGCCAGCCGCTCGAGGGGGGTGTCATCGACGTCGCCCGGGCGTCGGCCAGCGTCCGTTACCCGGCCCGCTTCCTCCTCGTCGCCACCATGAACCCGTGCCCCTGCGGCGCCAACGGCGCCCCCGGGGCGTGCCAGTGCGCCTCGGCCAGCCTCGCTCGCTACCTGCGACGCGTGTCCGGCCCCCTGCTCGACCGGTTCGATCTGCGCGTCACGCTCGACCGGCCGGCGCTGTCCGATCTGCTCGACGCCGGCCCCGCCGAGTCGTCGGCTTCGGTGCGCTCCCGGGTGCTCGCGGCCCGGGGCCGGGCCCGTGACCGGGGCGTGGAGGCCAACGCCCACCTCGACGCCGAGGCCCTGGCCCAGGCCGCCCCGCTGACGGCGACCGGCCAGCAGCGGTTGCTGGCCGAAGTCGACCGCAGTCGTCTCAGCGGGCGGGGTCTGCACCGCGTCCGCACCGTGGCCCTGACCCTGGCCGACCTGGCCGGGGCGGACCCACCGCTCGACGACACCTTCGTCGCCCAGGCGATCGACCTGCGGACGGCCGTGCTGCCCGTGCTGCGGGGGAGGGCGGCATGACCGTCGACCGCATCCGGAGGTGTGACGACAGCGCCGGGCCCGCCGAGGGGCCCCCGCCCGACGCCGCGTACGTCGTGGCCCTGGCGTCGCTGCCGGCGATGGGCCCGGCCCGTCTGGCGACGCTGCTGGCCGGACGTCGGGCGCCGGCCGCCTGGTCTCTGGTACTCGACGGCGACCGCCGCCGGTTGGTCGGATCGGCGCGAGGTGTGACCGCCGACGTCGTCGGCGGGTGGCGCCGGGCCGCGCTCGACACGGATGTCGCCGTGCTCTGGGAACGCCACGCCGGCGTGCGTGTGCTCGTCCCGGGCCAGCCCGGGTTCCCGGTCGCGATGAGCGATGACCCCGAGCCGCCCGCCGTCCTCTTCGCGACGGGTGACGTGCCGTCGGGTCCGGCGGTGGCCCTGGTCGGGACCCGCCGCTGCACCGCCTACGGCCGGGAGGTCGCCCACCAGCTCGGTGCCGAGCTGAGCGCGGCGGGTGTGACGGTCGTGTCGGGCCTCGCCCTCGGGATCGACGGCGCCGCCCATCGGGGTGCGCTCGCCGTGGAGGGCGCGCCGCCGGTCGCGGTGGTGGCCACCGGCCTCGATCGTCCGTACCCCCGCCAGCACGGCGACCTCTGGGCCCGGGTGGTGGCCCGGGGTGCGGTCATGGCCGAGGTCCCGCTCGGGACCGGGCCGGCCCGGTGGCGGTTCCCGGCCCGCAACCGCCTGCTGGCCGGCCTGGCCCACGCGGTCGTCGTGGTGGAGAGCCACGAGCGGGGCGGTTCCATGCACACGGTGACGGCCGCCATCGAGCGCGGCCGACCCGTGCTGGCCGTTCCCGGACCGGTGCGCAGCCCCTCGTCACGGGGAACCAACCGTCTGCTCGCGGAGGGGTGTCCGCCGGCCTGTGACACCCTCGACGTCCTGGTGGCGATCGGACTCGGCGAGGTGAGCGGCCCGTCCCCGTCTCCGTCCCCTCCGGCCGCCGACACCGACGACGTGCTCGACGCGCTCGGATGGCGGGCGGCGACCACCGGAACGGTGGCGGCCAGGGTCGGCCGACCGGTCGGCACCGTGCTCGGCGTGCTGGAGGCTCACGAGCGCAGCGGGCGGGTCAGGCGGGAGGGGGGCTGGTGGGAGCGGTGCTGATGTCCGTCGTCAGGGCCGTTCCCGTCTCCCGGTGGACCCACCCCGACGACGGGCCCCGGCGGGTCGGGCCGTCCCGGCGTCCCCGCTGGCGGCGACGCCCCCGGCTACGGTCGAGGGGCGATGTGGGAACTGGACCCGTTCCTCCGCTCCCTGACCGGCCTGGCCGACAGCACCCGGCGGGCGTACGGGAGCGACCTGCGCGGCGCGGTGGAGTGGTTCGAGCGGGGTGGCCTGTACCGGCCGGACCAGGTCGACCGGCGGCGACTCCGGCGGTACCTGGCCCACCTCGCCACCCGGGGTTACGCCGCCCGCAGCCGGGCGCGACGGGCCTCGTCGCTGCGGCGCTACTTCACCTGGCTGCACGAGACCGGCCGCCTCGAAGCCGATCCGACCGTGGGTCTCTCCTCGCCCGGCGGAGGTCGACGGCTGCCGAGGGTCCTGCCCGACGACGAGGTCGCCCGCCTCATCGACGCCGACGACTCCGACGCCGTCCGGGCGGCCCGCGACCGGCTCGTGGTCGAGCTGCTGTACGGCAGCGGGCTCAGGGTGGCCGAGCTGTGTGGACTCGACGTCGACGACCTGGATCTCGACGGGGCCACCGCCAGGGTCCGGGGCAAGGGCGCACGGGACCGTGTCGTGCCGATGTCGGGTCCGGCGGTCCTCGCCGCCCGGGCCTGGTCCGAGGTACGCGACGCGCCGGAGCTCGGCGACGGGGAGCCCGGTCGGGCGCTCCTCCGCAACGCCCGGGGTCGGCGACTCGGCCCCCGGGACGTGCGGCGCCTGCTCACCCGCCGGGCGGGCCAGCCGGTACGGCCCCATGCGCTCCGCCACACCTTCGCCACCCACCTCCTCGACGGGGGCGCCGATCTCCGCAGCGTTCAAGAACTGCTCGGGCATTCCGATCTGGGAAGCACAGAGATCTACACGCATGTGAGCCGGGAGCGGCTCCGCGACGTCTTCGACGCCAGCCACCCTCGGGCCTGAAGGGGCCAGCCGCTCCCGTTCACGAGAACGGGACCAGGATGCCGAGACGGACGATGACCGACGTCGATGTGGTGTGGGGGCGCTACGTCGCCGAACGCGCCCGGACCGACCGCGACCGCCTGATCGTGCACTACGCGCCGCTGGTGCGCTTCGTCTCCGGTCGCATCGCCTCCGGGCTGCCGAGCAGCGTCGACCGGTCCGAGCTGACGAGCAGCGGCATGTTCGGGTTGATCGATGCGATCTCGAAGTTCGAGCCGGGTCGTGGCTACAAGTTCGAGACCTACGCCATGGCCCGCGTACGCGGCGCCATCTTCGACGAGCTCCGCAGCAGCGACTGGGTCCCCCGCTCGGTCAGGTCCAAGGCCCGGGCCATCGATGCCGCCCACCGCCGGTTCGAGGCCGAGCACCACCGACGCCCCGACGACACCGAGGCGGCCCGTCTCGCCGGCATGAGCGCCGACCAGTACCGGGGGGCGCTGGCGCAGGTGGCCATGGCCGGTGTGGGCGCCCTCGACGAGCAGGTGAGCGTCGAGGGCGAGTCGGCCAGGCTGGGTGACCTGCTGGCCGACGGTGGCTCCACGCCGGACGACGCGCTCGAGGAGGATTTGAGCCGGCGGTTGCTGGCCGGGGAGGTGAATCTGCTCCCGCAGCGCGAGAAGCTCGTCCTGTCCCTCTACTACTACGAGGGTCTGACCCTCGCGGAGATCGGCCGGGTCCTCGGGGTCACCGAGAGCCGGGTCTGCCAGATCCACACCAGGGCGGTCGCCCACCTCCGCTCCCGCCTGGCCGCAGCCGATCGCGATCCACCCCGCCGCCTCGACGCCGGGCTGTTGGCCTAACCTCCTCCACGGCGCCGACGGCGCCATCGCCCGACGGGCCCTCTCGTCGGTCCGGCGCACCACCGGACGGGCCGCACCGCTTCCCTCCCCCAACCAGGGAGGCGCGCCCGTGCGCACCGTCGTCATCGTCGTCGTGGTGATCGCAACCGTCGCGGTCGGCACGGCACCCGTCGCGGCCGAGGAGTCTCGGCCGGGCCACTACGTGTCCCCCGTCGACGCCCCCGTGGTCGACGGGTTCCGACCACCGGCCTCGCCCTACGGGGCCGGCAACCGGGGTCTCGCCTACGACCTGGCCCCCGGTTCGACGGTCCGGGCGGCGGGCGGCGGCGTCGTCCGCCACGCCGGGCCGGTCGCCGGCCGGCTGGTCGTCACCGTCGACCACCCCGACGGTGTCCGCACGACCTACACGGGCCTGTCCGCCGTCGACGTGACCGTCGGCACGGTGGTCGACGCCGGGGACGTCATCGGCCGGGGCTCGGGTCCGTTCCACGTGGGGGCGAGGGTGGCCGGCGCCTATCTCGATCCGTCGTCGCTCTGGGTCGGCGGCCCGCTACGGGTCTGGCTCATCCCGTCCCACCGGGAGGGCGAGTCCGTCGCCGACGCCTGGGACGACGAGACCGGCGGCGACCGGGGCGTGTTCGGGATGTTGACCGCCCTCGCCGGGGCCGGTTTCGAGATCCTCCGCGACGGGGGCGGGCGGCTCTTCGTCCGGTTCTACGACGCAGGTGGGCTCGTCGTCGACGTGTTCGTCGCCGAGCTGACCGACCTGTGGGTCCGTGCCAACGCCATCGGCTACTTCATCGCCGAGTGGAGCCCTCCGGCCATCCTCGTCCGCCTGGTGTTCGGCTACGTCGACCATGTGCTCGAACAGCGCGACTGCACGGCCGCCTCGGTTCCGGCCCCCGGGATCGAGGGTCGTCGGATCCTCGTCACGGTCGGTGGCCTCGACTCCGACGACGATCGTCCGCTCCTCGGTGACGCGCCAGCGCAGATGGGCTATGACCCCGACGACGTCGTCGCCTTCGCCTACGGGGGTGGGCGGGTGGCCGGCACCGGTGCTGCCCTCGACCTCCCGGACGGGGCCTACGACCCGGTCGACACCGGCCAGGATCTGGAGGACAGCGGGCGGGAGCTGGCCGCTCTCCTCGCGTCCGTGCGGGCGCAGGCGCCCGGGGTTCCCATCGACGTCGTGGCCCACAGCCAGGGCGGGATCGTCACCCGACTGGCGCTGGAGGAGACCGCAGTGCGGCCCGAGACGGTGGTCACCCTCGGAACCCCGCACCGGGGGGCCGATGTGGGCACGGCGATCAGGGTCGTCGGCACGACCACCATCGGCGACGTCGCCGGGCAGGTGACCTCCCACCTGCGTCCCGACTCGGTGCCCTTCGATGCTCCCGCGGTGCGTCAGCTGAGCGAGACGAGCCGGCTGATGTGGCGGATGCGTAGCGGACGGCCGCCGGATGGTGTGAGGTTCCGCAGCGTCGCCGCCCGAGGTGACTACGTGGTCTCCAGCACCAAGACGAGGATGCACGGCGCCGAACACGTCACCGTCAGCGCCGGCACCCACTCGACGTTGCCCGAACTGCCCACCGTCCACCGGGAGATCGCCCTGGCCGTGGCCGGCATGGGCGTCTCCTGCCGGAGCCTGGCCGACCACATGGTCGACCGGCTGACCGGTGAGCTGATCAGCCTCGGCACCGACGGGCTCGGCCTCGCGGTGACCGGGCTCTTCGAACACCTCGACCCGTTGGATGTCCGGTTCCCCCGGCCGCGGACGCCGGGCCCGGTCGGTGCCGGGTGACCCGGTCAGGGACCCGAGGGGGACCGATCGCCGACCTCGGTACACTCCGCCGTCGGCCCTCCTGGGCCGGCCCGTGCACACACGGGCAGACACATCACAGCCAGGCCCGCCCACGGTCGCCTCACGGCGTTGGGCCCGGTGACGAGCAACCGTCGGGAGGACGATCACCATGGCGCCAGTCGTCACCATGCGCCAGCTGCTGGAGGCCGGGGTCCACTTCGGACACCAGACCCGCCGCTGGAACCCCAAGATGCAGCGCTACCTCTGGGGAGAGCGCAACGGCATCCACATCTTCGACCTGCAGCAGTCGCTGGAGGGCATCGACCGGTCGTACGCCTTCGTCCGCGACCTGGTCGCCGACGGGGGCACGGTGCTCTTCGTGGGCACCAAGAAGCAGGCCCAGGAGTCGATCGCCGCCTACGCCCGTCGGTCGGCCATGCCCTACGTGAACCACCGGTGGCTGGGCGGGATGCTCACCAACTTCACGACCATCCACGGTCGGGTCGAGAAGATGCTCGAGTACGAGCGGATGCGGTCGGCCGGTGACTTCGACGCGATGCCGAAGAAGGAGGCGCTGATGCTGTCGCGGGAGCTGGGCAAGCTCCAGCGCAACCTCGGCGGGCTCCGCAACATGCACCGCCGGCCCGACGCCGTGTTCATCCTCGACACGAAGAAGGAGCACATCGCCGTCACCGAGGCGAACCGACTGGGCATCCCGGTCGTGGCCGTCGTCGACTCGAACTGCGACCCCGATCCCATCGACTACGTGATCGCCGGCAACGACGACGCCATCCGGTCCGGCACCCTGCTGAGCCGGGTCATCGCCGACGCCGTGCTCGAGGGGCGCTACATCGGCACCAAGCAGGGCACGGTGGCCCCGCCGCCGTCCGAGCGCAGTCCCGAGGAAGAGGCGCGCATCTCCGCCCAGCAGGCTGAGGCGAGAGCACAGGCCGCCGCCGAGGCGGCCCGCCGGGAGGCCCGCCTCGCAGCCCGCAGCGGCGGCGAGGACGGTGCCGCAGCCACGTCGGGCGACGCCGACCCGGCCCCGGCCCCCACCGACGCCGCTACCGAAACCGACGCTGCGGCGACGTCCAGCGCCGACGGAGCCCCCGCCGACGCGGCCCCCGCCGACGCCGACCCGGCCCCCACCGACGACGACGCTGCGACGACGTCCGGCGCCGACGCGTCCCCCGCCGAGGCGGCCCCGTCCCGGACCGGGCCGGCCGCCGACGGCGGCGAGGACCCGACCGGCGCCGACCCCGCCACCGACACCGAGGCGGCCCGGGAGGCCCCGGCCCAGCCCACGCCGTCCGGTGATGCCGCTGCCGAGGCCGCCGCCTCGGCGGTCGACTGAGCCGGCCCGGCGACCGGACGCAACCCCCCCACGACAGCACAGGAGCGAGCAGCAGCGATGGCTGAGTTCAGCGCGAAGGACGTGCAGGCCCTCCGGAAGGCCACCGGCGCCGGGATGATGGACGCCAAGCGGGCCCTGGTCGACAACGACGGGGATGCCGAGGCGGCCGCCCGGTGGCTGCGCGAGAAGGGCCTCGACAAGGCGGCCGCCCGCTCCGACCGGGAGAACGTGGAGGGCGTCGTGGCCCTCGCCGTCGACGGTGACGTGGCGGCCCTGGTCGAGCTGAAGTCCGAGACCGACTTCGTGGCCAAGTCCGACGACTTCACCGGGTTGGCCCACGACATCGCCGAGGCGGTGCTGACCGACGGTGAGGAGGCGGTGGCGTCGAAGCAGGCCGCCATCGACGACCTGCGGGTGCGGCTGAAGGAGAACATCGAGCTGGGCCGCGTCGTCCGTTTCGAGGCGGCGGCCGGCAACGTGCTCGACGGCTACCTGCACGAGCAGCAGGGGCGCGGCGTGAACGGGGTCCTGGTCGAGCTGGCCGGCGGCTCGGGGGAGCTGGCCCACGACGTGGCGCTCCACGTGGCCTCCTCGCGCCCCACCTACCTGTCGCGCGACGAGGTGCCGGCCGACGTCGTCACCGCCGAGCGGTCGACCCTCGAGGCCCAGACCCGCAACGAGGGCAAGCCCGAGCAGGCCGTCGACAAGATCGTCGAGGGCCGCCTCACCGCCTTCTACAAGCAGAGCGTGCTGCTGGAGCAGGGGTTCGTGAAGGCCGACAAGACGTCGGTGGCCGACCACGTCGGTGACGCCGAGGTGGTCCGCTTCGCCCAGGTCGAGATCGGCCGGTGACACCGGTGACACCGGAGCGGGGGGCGTCGTGACCGGGCCCCGGTGGCGGCGGATCGTCCTCAAGTTGTCGGGGGAGGCGCTTGCCGACCCGTCCGGTTACTCCATCGACGGCAAGGTGGTCGAGGCGCTGGCCAGCGAGATCGCAGGGGTGCGGAGGGATCTCGACGTCGACATCGCCGTCGTCGTCGGCGGGGGCAACATCTGGCGGGGAATGACCGGCTCGGGGGCGGGGATGGACCGCGCCCAGTCCGACTACATGGGCATGCTGGCGACCGTCATCAACGCCCTGGCGCTCCAGGACGCACTGGAGCGGGAGGGTCAGGACACTCGGGTCCAGACCGCCATCGGCATGGCCGCCGTGGCCGAGCCCTACATCCGCCGGCGGGCCATCCGCCACCTGGAGAAGGGCCGGGTCGTCATCTTCGCGGCCGGCACCGGCAACCCGTTCTTCACGACCGACACGGCGGCGGCGCTGCGGGCGGCCGAGATCGAGGCCGACGCCGTCCTGAAGGGGACGCACTCCGGTGTCGACGGCGTCTACACGGCCGATCCGCTGCTCGACCCGTCGGCCACCCTCCTGGAGGAGGTCGCCTTCCTCGACGTGCTGAGCCGCGGGCTGCGGGTGATGGACTCGGCCGCCATCGCCGTCTGCATGGACAACGATCTGCCGATCGCCGTCTTCGACCTCATGACGCAGGGGAACGTCAGGGCCATCCTGGAGGGCGGAGCCATCGGGACCCTCGTGTCGTGACCGGGGCCGGGTGCAGGGTGCGGGCGGGGAGTGACAGGGTGGGGACTGACAGGGTGGGGCGCAGCGAGCGAGGGAGGGTGGCGTGATCGACGACGTCAAGGCCGAGGCCGAGGCGAAGATGGCATCGGCCATCGACCACACCCGTCTCGAGTTCTCCACCGTCCGTACCGGCCGGGCCAGCCCGGCCCTGGTCGAGCGGGTGCTGGTCGACTACTACGGCGCCCACGTCCCGCTCCAGCAGCTGGCCGGCTTCAGCGTGCCGGAAGCGCGCATGCTCGTGGTGTCGCCGTTCGACAAGGGGTCGATCAACGCCATCGAGAAGGCGATCCGGGACGCCAACCTGGGCATGAACCCGTCGTCGGACGGCAACGTCCTGCGGCTCGCCTTCCCCCAGCTCACCGAGGAGCGCCGCCGCGAGCTCGCCCGGGTCGTACGCAACATGGCCGAGGACGGGCGCATCGCCATCCGCAACGTCCGCCGCTCGGCCCGCCACGACCTCGACGAGCTGGAGAAGGAGAAGATGATCTCCGAGGACGAGCTGGCCCGGGGTGAGGGGGAGCTGGACAAGATCACCCAGCGCCACGTCGAGCAGGTCGACGAGCTCCTCGCCGCCAAGGAGGCCGAGCTCCTGGAGATCTGACGCCGGTCGATCCGACCGGGGGGTCGCGGCCGTGAGCAGGGCCGATCCTCTAGCGTGGATCGTCAGCCGATCGGGTGGGGCGGCGTCGTGCCGGCCCCGCAGGAGGAGTGGATGAGCGACGAGGACCGGGGGTTCCGCCCGCCGGACGACGCGGACGGCACCACCCCGCCGACCCCCGGTGACGACCGCCCGCCGCTGTTCGCCGACGTGCCCGACCTGGCCGACGGCGACGACCCGATCTTCTCCTTCGAGCGTGACCGGGCCACCGGCGACGCCGAGCTCCGACCAGCCGACGACGCCGCCACGGACGACGAGGCACCGGTGAGCCCGCCGGTCGCCGACACCGGCCCGCTGTCGGTGCTCGACGACGCGCCTCCTGAGCCGTCACCCGCACCGGCCGGGGACGATCAGCCCGCGTCCGCGGAGGTCGCCAACGAGCCTGCCGCGGACGGCCCGGTGCTCCGGGTCGGCGGGGAGCCGTCGGGCCTGCAGCACTGGACCGAGCCCCCCACCGGCGAGCTGCCGGTGACTCCCGGGGGCCCCGGCCCCGCCGAGGAGCGCGCCGCCGATCCGGGGGTGGCGCTCCGGAGCGACGACGCCGGATCGTCGGGAGTCGACGGTGGCGGCGGCGACGGGACGGCGGTGGCGGCCACGTCGCTGTTCGGCGACGACAAGCTCGACGCCTGGGAGGCCATGGGCGACGACGACACCGGTCCGGCCTGGCGGGAGGCGGGTCGGGAGCCGTCCGCCCGCCGAGCCGAGCCGGCGGCGACGGGTGGTTCGGCGAGCACCGACAGCGCCGGCGAGCACCAGGACCTGGCCCCGGGGGTGGCGCCGGCGTCGCGCAGTGTCCCGATCGCCGTCGCCACGGGGCTCGGCCTCGTCGTGCTCTTCTTCGGGCTCATGGCGCTCGGTCCGCCGGGAGCGGTCGTGGCCCTCATCGCCGCCGTCGTCGTCCTGGCCGCCGGCGAGTTCTACGCCACCACCCGCCAGGCCGGTCACCGCCCCGCCCACGTCTTCGGCCTCGTGGCCACGGCCGGCATCGTGCTCGGCGCCTTCTGGCGGGGCGAGTCGTCGCTGGCCATCACCCTGGGTCTGAGCGTCCTGTTCGCGTTCGCGTACTTCCTGGCCGTGCCCGTCCCCCGGGCACTGTCCAACCTGGGCGTGACCCTGATCGGCGTGTTCTGGATCGGGTTCCTCGCCTCGTTCGCGGCGCTGCTCCTGCGGTTCCCGAACGGCAAGGGGGCGCTGATCGCCGCCGTGGCCGGGGCGGTGGCCTACGACGTGGGCGGGTTCTTCGTCGGGCGGGCCGCCGGCCGCACCCCGTTGCGCAACACGCCGAGCCCCTCCAAGACGATGGAGGGGCTGGCGGGCGGCACCGTCCTGGTCGTCGTCGTGATCCTGGCCCTGTCCATCTTCGGGCTGACCCCGATCGAGGGGTTCTTCGACGCGCTGTTGCTGGCCGTGGCCGTGGCCGTGGCCGCCCCCCTCGGTGACCTCGGCCAATCGCTGCTGAAGCGTGATCTCGGCGTCAAGGACATGGGGACGATCCTGCCCGGCCACGGTGGCGTGCTCGACCGCTTCGACGCCCTGCTGTTCGTGCTGCCGGCGGCCTACTTCGTCGTGCGGGCCCTCGAACTGTTCTGACGGTGCCCGATCAGCGGACGGTGGCGGTGGTGGGGTCCACCGGGTCCATCGGCACCCAGACGCTCGAGGTCATCAGCGCCGAGGCCGACCGCTACGACGTGGTGGCGCTGGCGGCGTCGTCGTCGGTCGACCTGCTGGCCCGCCAGGCCGACGAGCACCGGCCCGCCGTGGTGGCGTTGGCCGACGCCTCCCGGGCCGGCGAGCTGCGCGACCGCCTCCCCCCGGGCGTCGAGCTGGTCGCCGGCGACGGGGCGCTGGCTGCCGTCTCCGCCGATGCCGACGTCGTCGTCAACGGGGTGGTCGGCTTCGCCGGGCTTCCCGTCACCCTGGCCGCCGTCCGGGCCGGACGCCGGCTGGCGTTGGCCAACAAGGAGTCCCTCATCGCCGCCGGGCCGGTGGTGCGGGCCGAGCGGGCCCCCGGTGCCGAGATCGTGCCGGTCGACTCCGAGCACGCCGCCATCCATCAGTGCCTCCGCTCCGGTGACCTTCCCGGTGGGGGCCGCAGCCGGCTGGCCCGGCTGCTGCTGACCGCCAGCGGGGGGCCGTTCCGGGGCCGTTCCCGGGCCGAGCTGGCCGAGGTGACCGTCGAGGACGCTCTGGCCCACCCCACCTGGTCGATGGGTCCGAAGATCACGGTCGACTCCTCCACGCTCATGAACAAGGGCCTCGAGGTCATCGAGGCCTGCGAGCTGTTCGACGTGACCGCCGACGACGTCGACGTGGTGGTGCACCCCCAGTCGATCGTGCACTCCATGGTCGAGTGGGCCGACGGATCGGTGGTGGCCCAGCTCTCGCTACCGACCATGAAGCTCCCCATCGGCTACGCCCTCGCCTACCCCGACCGGATCGACACGCCGTTCGGGCGCATCGACTGGGCCGAGCTGGGCCGGCTGGACTTCGAGGCCCCCGACCGGACCACGTTCGGCTGCCTCGACCTGGCCGTGGCCGCGGCCCGGGCCGGCGGTACCGCCCCGGCCTGGCTGAACGGCGCCAACGAGGTGGTCGTGGAGTCCTTCCTGTCCGGACGCATCCGCTGGACCGACATCGCCGACTTCCTCACGGAGGCACTCGACCGGCACGATGGAACGAAAGCGACGTCGGTCGACGTTGTCATCGACACCGATCGCCGGGCCCGCGAGGTGGCGGCCCGGATCGTGGATCGGCGGCACCAGTGAGGACGATGTGACAGACACGGTCGAGATCGCCGGGGGCCAGCGCGAACGGGAACCGGCGCCCCCTGACGGCGCGGACGGGACGAGCTGGCTCGGCCTCGTGGGGCTGCTGATCGGCCTCGGGGTGTTGGGCTGGGCCTCGCTCCCGGCGCTCATCATCGTGCTCGCCATCGTGTTCATCGTCTTCCTGCACGAGCTGGGCCACTACCTGACCGCTCGATGGTCGGGGATGAAGGTGACCGAGTTCTTCATCGGGTTCGGACCCCGCATCTGGTCGTTCCGCCGGGGAGAGACCGAATACGGCATCAAGGCCATCTGGGCCGGCGCCTACGTGAAGATCATCGGCATGTCGAACATCGAGGAGGTCGATCCCGGCGACGAGGACCGCACCTACCGGGTCAAGTCCTTCCCGAAGAAGGTCATGGTGGCCGTGGCCGGCTCGACCATGCACTTCCTCCTCGTCCTGGGCCTGCTCGCCGCCCTCTACGTCAACAACGGGGTGCCCCGCGAGCTCGACTTCGCCGGCTGGACGGTCGGCGACGTGACCCTCGACAGCGCGGCGGCGGGGGCCGGGATCGAGCCGGGTGACAAGGTCGTCGAGGTCGACGGCACTCCCATCACCACCTTCGACGACCTGATCGCGGAGGTCGGGCCCCGGCCCGGTGAGCAGGTCGACATCGTGGTCGAGCGTCCCGACGGCGACCGCCGGGAGGCAACCGTCGAGCTGGGGGTCGCCGACGACGGGACCGAGCGGGGGCTGCTCGGCATCAGCCAGCGGCTACCGCCCAATCCCCCCGAGGAGGTGTCGGCCCTCGCCGCCGCACCCCGGGCGGTGGTCGGCACCGGCGATCTGATCGTGCAGTCCGTGCAGGGCATCGGGACGTTCTTCAACCCGACCAACCTCGTCGACTTCGCCGACCGGGTCTTCTCCCCGCCCGGGTCCGACGATGCGCTGGTCAACCCCGAGAGCCGGCCCGTGAGCGTGGTCGGGATCGTCCAGATCGGTGCCGGGGTGGCCCGCGACGGCATCTGGGACGTGGTGTACCTGATGGCCCTGTTCAACGCCTTCATCGGCGTGTTCAACCTGATCCCGCTGCTGCCCTTCGACGGCGGCCACGTGGCCATCGCCACCTACGAGCGCATCCGGTCGCGACGGGGTGAGCGCTACGAGGTGGACATGGAGCGTCTCGTGCCGTTCGTGTACGGCGTCGTGATCCTCCTCGTGTTCTTCGGCGTCGGCGCCCTCTACCTCGACATCGCCAACCCCTTCCCCGTGTGACCACGAACGGGGAGCGGCGCCCGACCCGCCAGATCCTCGTCGGCGACGTGGCCGTGGGGGGAGGGGCGCCGGTGACGGTGCAGTCGATGACGGTCACCAAGACCGCCGACGTCGACGCCACCCTCACCCAGATCTACGCCCTGGCCGGTGCGGGGGCCGACATCGTGCGCTGTACCTGCAACGAGCAGGCCGCCGCCGAGGGGCTGGCCCGCATCGTGCCCCGGTCCCCGGTGCCGATCGTGGCCGACATCCACTTCCAGTACCGCCTGGCGTTGGCCGCGCTCGAGGCCGGGGTGGCGTGCCTGCGCCTCAACCCGGGCAACATCCGCAAGCCCGACCACATCCGGGCCGTGGCGAGCGAGGCCCGCGACCGGGGCGTCCCGATCCGCATCGGCGTCAACGGCGGGTCCCTCGATCCCGACATCCGGGAGCGCTACGGGCTCACCCCCGAGGCGCTGGTCGAGTCGGCCAAGCGCGAGCTGGGCTACTTCGACGAGGTCGGCTTCGACCAGGTCAAGATCTCGGTGAAGGCCTCCAACGTGCCGCTGATGGTCGACTCCTACCGGCTCCTGGCCGACACCGTGGACCTCCCCCTCCACCTGGGCGTGACCGAGGCGGGGCCACCGCCCGGTGGGCTGATCAAGGCCACGGCCGGCATCGCCACCCTCCTCATGGAGGGCATCGGCGACACCATCCGCTACTCCCTCACCGCCGACCCCGTGGAGGAGGCCCGGGCCGGGCGCCAGCTCCTGGAGGCGCTCGGCCTGCGGGAGCGCAAGGGGGTCGACCTCATCGCCTGCCCGAGCTGCGGGCGGGCCGAGGTCGACGTGTTCGACATCGCCCAGCGGGCCCAGGAGGCGTTCGCCGAGCGGGAGCTGCCACTGCAGGTGGCGGTGATGGGCTGCGTCGTGAACGGGCCCGGTGAGGCGGCCGGTGCCGACCTGGGCATCGCCGCCGGCAACCAGCGCGGCCACCTGTTCGTGCAGGGTCGCAACGTCGCCGTCGTCCCCGAGGACGAGATGGTCGACGCCCTCGTCGAGTGGGCCGAGTTCATCGCCGAGCACGGCACCGACGCCGCCCTGGAGCGCGCCGACGAGACCAGGGCCGCCCGCGAGGCGGAGCGCGACCGGGCGCTGCTGCTGGCCCGCCAGGGCGACGACGTCAACGACAGCGAGCAGACCGTCGAGCTGATCCGCAGGCGCACCTCGTAGTCGAAGGCGGTTCGTGGCCCACCCGATCCCGGCGGGCGAGATGGGCGCCGAGGTGAAACCGGCCCTGGTGTCCTGATCCAGCCACCTACCCTCGGCCGCATGGCCAAGGCTCCCGTGCTGACCCCCCAGGGGGAGGACTTCCCCCGCTGGTTCCAGGACGTCGTCCAGAAGGCGGAGCTGGCCGAGAACGGTCCGGCCCGGGGCACGATGGTGATCCGCCCCTGGGGGTACGCCATCTGGGAGCTGATCCAGGCCGCCGTCGACGCCCGCATCAAGGAGGCCGGCGCCGAGAACGCCTACTTCCCGCTGTTCATCCCGACCAGCTTCCTCGAGCGGGAGGCGCAGCACGTCGAGGGGTTCGCCCCCGAGCTGGCCGTCGTGACCCACGGGGGCGGCAAGTCGCTGGAGGAGCCGCTGGCGGTGCGGCCCACGTCCGAGACCGTCGTCAACGACTGCTTCTCGCGCTGGATCCAGTCCTGGCGGGACCTGCCCGTGCTGCTCAACCAGTGGGCCAACGTGGTGCGCTGGGAGCTGCGCCCCCGTCTCTTCCTGCGCACGTCGGAGTTCCTCTGGCAGGAGGGCCACACCGCCCACGCCACCGAGGCCGACGCCGCCGCCTACGCCCGGCGGATCCTCCACGACGTGTACGCCACGACGATGACGGGTGACCTCGCCGTGCCCGTGCTGGTCGGGCGCAAGACGGTGCGGGAGCGCTTCGCCGGCGCCGCCAACACCCTCACCTGCGAGGCCCAGATGCGCGACGGCAAGGCGCTGCAGATGGGCACCAGCCACGAGCTGGGCCAGAACTTCGCCACCGCCTTCGACATCACCTACGCCGACGCCGACGGTGACCTGCAGCACTGCTGGACGACCTCGTGGGGGGTGTCCACCCGGCTCGTGGGCGGGATCATCATGGCCCACGGCGACGACCACGGCCTCCGGCTCCCCCCCGCCGTCGCACCCGTGCAGGCCGTCGTGCTGGTGATCCGGGACGAGCCCGACGTGCACGACGCCGCCGACCGCATCGCCGCCGAGGTCGGCGGGGCCGGCACCCGGGTGAGGGTCGACCGCCGGGTCGAGCAGTCGTTCGGCCGCCGCAGTGTCGACTGGGAGCTGAAGGGGGTACCCGTTCGGGTCGAGGTCGGTCCCCGTGACCTTGTCGAGGGGCGGGTGACGGTGGTGCGGCGCGACACCGGTGACAAGGAGGCCGTCGCCGTCGACGGCGCCGCCGCCCGGGTGGGGGAGCTGCTGGGCGAGGTGCAGCGCAGCCTGGCCGACGACGCCCGGTCGCGGCGCGACGCCGCCACCGCCGAGGTGACCACCGTGGCCGAAGCGGCGGAGGCGGCCCGTACCGGTTTCGGCGTCCTGCCCTGGTCGGCCGTCGGCGAGGACGGAGAGACCGAGCTGGCCGCCCAGGGTGTCACCGTCCGCTGCCTGCTAGACGGTGACCGTGGCGTCTGCGAGGACCCCGACGACCCGGCCACGCTGGCGGTGGTGGCCCGGGCCTACTGACCACCCGGACGTGAGGTGTCAGGTGGGGGGGAAGGGGAGCTGGAGCCACCACGGCCGGTCGTCGGGCTCGATGCTCGTGACCCACTTGACCCACCACGGCCCCCGGCGGCCGGGCGCCACGAGGCGGGCCGGGGCACCGTGGCCGCGGCGGAGCGGTTCGCCGCCGTAGCCCACGGCGAGGTGGAGGTGGGCGATGTCGCCGGCCGGGAAGCGTCGCCGGTACCCGGTGGCGGAGGTGACCGAGATGCTGGGGGCGCCGTCGAGGTCGACGAGATCGACGAGCGGTACGGCGTCCCAGCGTTGCCGGCTCCACCACCCGCCGGTGCAGTCGAGGTCGGCGACGACGGGCACGGCCCGGGCCCGCAGCTCGTCCATCGACACCGGTCGGCCCCCGACGACGAGGCGCCAGTCGTCGGCCGGGGTGCGCGGCGCGGTGTCGTCGAGCCACTGCACGGTCGGCATGCCGGCGGGGTCGAAGGACGCCTGCTCGTGGGAGCCGGTGAACCGGCGCCGACCTCCGGCCAGGGGGAGAACCCGGGTGACGACCTCCTGACCTGCGTAGACGGCGGCCGACACCGCGACCGCAGCGGCGCCGCTCAGCAGCGCCCGGCGGTCGAGCTCGACCCGGCGGGCACGCGACGGCCGGCTCCGCACGTGCCAGACGACCAGCACCACCACGGCCACGGCGAGCAGGACGTGGGTCCACAGCGCCGACCAGTACCCCACCCCGTACCAGAGGCCGGTGGCGTGCAGGACACCCAGGGCCACGGTGGCCGTGGTCAGCGCGGCGAGCGCCAGCGAGAGCGGAACGGAGCTGCGTCGACCCCGCCGGATCCCGGTGCGGGCCGAGCCCGAGGCCTTGGCCGGCGCCAGGACCACCAGGCTCAACCCGGCCACGGCGTGGACGGCGGTCGCCACCCGTGCCCACCCGGTGCCGATCGCCCACGAGGCGAGACCGCTCACCACCGTGACGGCCACGGCCCACCCCAGCAGCAGGTCGACCTGGCGGGGCGTGAGGCCGCGTCGGGGCCCGAGCCGGCCCCGACCGCCGGTCATCGACATGACGAGACGCTCCCACGAAACGGTCGCCGCCGCGAGGTCACGCCGTGCCGGCCCCATACCGGGTCACCCAGAGGGGTCAGCCGGTATAGTCGGAGGCCAGGTTGGCCGGTTCGTCGAGGGGCGAGAAGGCGTGGGCTCCACGGCCCACGCCTTCGTCGTTCCACGGCCCTGATCGGTGCCTCGGGCACAGGAAGGCCACGTCGGGAGAGGAGGTGCGATGGTCGACGAGGAGCGCATCGGCGAGATCGTCGCGCCCGCCCTGGCCGTGGCCGGCGTCGAGCTGTTCGACGTGACCTTCGGCGGCGGGGTGCTGCGGGTGGCCGTCGACCGCCCCGGCGGGGTCGACACCGGCGCCCTCTCCCGCCTCACCCGCACGGTGTCGCTCCTGCTCGACGAGGCCGACCCGATCGCCGGCTCCTACACCCTCGAGGTGACGAGCCCCGGCCTCGAGCGCAAGCTCCGTCGCCCCCGGCACTTCGCCGCCGCCGTCGACGCCACCGTGTCGGTCACGGCCCGGATCGACGGCCCCGCCGTACGGGTCCGGGGTCGGCTCCTGACCGCCGACGACGAGGGCATCGAGGTCGACACCGACGACGGCACCACCCGCATCGCCTACGACGACATCACCCGGGCGTCCACGGTCTTCGACTGGGGACCGGCACCCAAGCCCGGCACGACGAGGAAGAAGGCCCGACGATGAACTCAAGCGACATGATGGAGGCGCTCACCGCCCTCGCCGCCGAGAAGGGCATGAGCGTCGACGTCCTGTTGGAGGCGCTGGCCAACGGCGTCGAGTCGGCCTACAAGCGCCGGCCCGACGCCGCCCATGACGCCTACGTGGTCATCGACGAGACCTTCGACATCCGGGTCATCGCCCAGGAGATCGACGAGGACGGCAACATCGCCCGGGAGTGGGACGACACCCCCGCCGACATGGGCCGCATCGCCGCCCAGACCGTCCGCCAGGTCATGACCCAGCGCATCCGCGAGGTCGAGCGCGACATGAAGTACGAGGACTACGCCGGGCGGGAGGGTGAGATCGTCACCGGCATCGTCCAGCAGGCCGACGCCCGCTACACGCTGCTCGACCTGGGCCGGGTCGAGGCGCTGCTGCCCCAGAGCGAGCAGGTCCCCTACGACCGGCCCGAGCCGGGGGCGCGGCTGAAGGCCTACATCGTCGAGGTGCGCAAGACGGCCAAGGGGCCCCAGATCGTGGTGAGCCGGACCCATCCGGGCCTCATCCGGGCGTTGTTCCTCCTCGAGGTGCCCGAGATCAGCGACGGGGTGGTGGAGATCAAGGCCTGCGCCCGCGAGCCCGGTCACCGCACGAAGATCGCCGTCTGGTCGAACGACCCCAACGTCGACCCGGTCGGCGCCTGCGTGGGCGCCCGGGGGGCCCGGGTCCGCCAGGTCGTCAACGAGCTGCGGGGCGAGAAGATCGACATCGTGCCCTTCTCCGATGACGTCGTCGACTTCATCGCCAAGGCCCTCAGCCCGGCCAAGGTGAAGGAGGTCCGCATCGACGACTCGACCGGCACCGCCGAGGTCGTCGTGCCCGACCACCAGCTCTCCCTGGCCATCGGTCGGGAGGGTCAGAACGCCCGATTGGCCGCCCGGCTGTCGGGGTGGCGGGTCGACATCCGCTCCGAGACCGAGATGGCCCAGGCCGACGCCTACGCCGAGGGCGACTGGGCCGAGGGCGAGTGGGTGCAGAACGCCGAGACGGGTGAGATGGAGTGGCAGCCGGCCGACGGGGGCGACGCCATCTCGGCCCAGGAGTACGTGGCCGCCACCGCCGAGACCGTCGACACCGCCGAGGAGCTGGCCGCGGGGGAGACCGACGCCGCCCGCGAGGCCGGCGAGGAGCCGGTCGCCGACGACCCGGCCGCGGGCGACGGTGCCGACGAGTCGGCCGTCGGGGAAACCGCTGCAGGGGAGACCGCCGCGGAGCCGGCCGCCGGTGACGGTGCGGCCGACGACGGGGCCGGCAACGGTGCTCCCGGCGATGACGGTGCGGCCGGCGACGGTGCTCCCGGCGATGATGGTGCCGGGGCCGCGGCGGCGGAGGAGGAGACGGTGGAGCCGGCCGCCGCCGGGGGGCGCGACACGCCGGCGGGGTGAGCCGCCCCGGCGGGATCCGGACCTGCGTCGGGTGCCGGCGACGCCGGCCCCCCGATGAGCTGATCCGCTACGCCTGGAGCGAGGGACGCCCGACCGCAGGCCGTACACTGCCGGGGCGTGGTGCGTGGGTCTGCGCCGACCGTCCCGATTGTCTGGAGTCGGCGTCGGATCGGGGTCGGCTGGCCAAGGCGCTGCGCCGCCCCCCGCCGAGCCGGTCTGAGCGGGGGCCCGGGGCGTCGCTCCCCACCGACCCCGGCGATCTGCGAGGATGAGGGGTCGATCGGGTCCACGCACCCGACCGCGACACGTCGAACCGAGAGCACGCCTTGCCCAAGAAGATCCGCGTCTACGAACTGGCTCGAGAGCTGGGGCTGTCCAACAAGGACGTCCTGGATCTCGCCAACGACCTCCAGATCGGGATTCGCAGCCACTCGTCGAGCGTCGTCGACGCCCAGGCCGACCGCGTCCGCCGCAAGGCCGAGCGCGAGGGCCTGCTGAGCGACAGTTCCAACGGAGACGCCGTCCCCGTCGAGACGCCACCGCCGCCCCCGTCCCCGTCGGCGCCGCCCCCGGCCGGCCCACCCCCGGCCCGTCGCCAGACCCCGTCCCGGGGCCGGGCGCTGGTCACCTCGAGCGGTCAGGAGGGGCGCCCGGAGCCGCTGACGCCGCCCCCCCCGACCGCCCGTGACGGCCGTCCCCTCCCGCCGCCGCCCCCCTCTGCGCCACCGGCACCGCCGCCGCCGGCGGCCCCGGCCCCTCCGGCCGCCGAGCCACCCCCGCCGGCGCCCGCATCGGCCCCGCAGACCCCGGCCCCGCAGACCCCGGCGCCTGCACCGGCGTCGGACACCCCACCCGGCCGCCCCCCGACCGGACCTCCCCCCGCCGCCCCCCCTCCCGCCGCCCCCCCGCCGGCGTCGCCCCCGTCGGCGTCCCCCCCGGCGAGCGAGGCGCCGCCGGCGGCCGCCCCCGGGGCGCCCGCCGCACCCGGCCCCGCCGCCGCCGCGGCCCCCGCCCCTCCTCCGCCGACGGCGCCCGACGGATCCGCCCTGCCGCCACCCCCGGTCGGCAAGGACGGCAAGCCCGTCCCGCCGCCGCCCGGCGTCGGCCCCCGCAGCTCGTCGGGCAAGCCCATCCCGCCGCCCCCGCGCTCGCTGCGTCCCGGTCGGGCCATCCCGCCGCCCCCCCGGGGTCGCACCGGCGGTGCACCCTCCCGCCCCTCGGGCGGGGCCAGCCGACCCTCGTTCGGGGCTCCCGGTCGCCGGCCCGGTGGGCCACCGCCGTCCGGCCCGGGGGGTCGTCCCGGCGGCGTGCCCGGTGCCGGTGTCGGTCGTCCCGGCGGACGGGGCGGACCGCCCCGGCGTCCGCCGCGCCGACGTACGCGTCGCCGTCGCAACCGCGAGGAGCTGCAGCCGCAGCAGGCGCCGAGCTACACCCCGGTCGACGCACCGGTGCCCCGGGGCGAGATCACCGTCGAGCGCGGCTCGACGGCCCAGGACATCGCGGCCGACTTCAACCGCTCGGCCGCCGACGTCGTGCGCTTCCTCATGACCGAGGGCGAGATGGTCACGGCCACCCAGTCGCTGAGCGACGAGATGGTCGAGAAGTTCGCCGAGGCGCTCGGCGCCGAGGTCCGCATCGTCAACCCCGGTGAGGAGCAGGAGGCCGAGCTGGCCGAGCTCCTCGGGGCCGACGACGACGACGCCGACGAGGATCTCGTGGTCCGGCCCCCGGTCATCACGGTCATGGGCCACGTCGATCACGGCAAGACCCTGCTGCTCGACCGCATCCGGGAGGCCAACGTGGTCGAGGGTGAGGCCGGTGGCATCACCCAGCACATCGGCGCCTACCAGGTCGAGCGCGACGGTCAGCACCTGACGTTCATCGACACACCCGGACACGCCGCCTTCACGGCCATGCGGGCCCGGGGCGCCGAGGCCACCGACATCGTCGTGCTGATGGTGGCGGCCGACGACGGGGTCATGCCCCAGACCCAGGAGGCCATCGACCACGCCCGGGCCGCCGACGTCCCCATGGTCGTGGCCATCAACAAGATCGACCGCGACAACGCCGACCCGAACCGGGTCATGCAGCAGCTGGCCGAGCGCGAGCTGGTGCCGGAGGCGTGGGGTGGTGACACGATCATGGTCGAGGTGTCGGCCCTCCAGCGCGTCGGCATCGACGAGCTGCTCGACCAGCTCCTGCTGGTGGCCGAGGTCGAGGAGCTGGTGGCCAACCCCGACGGCCGGGCGTCGGGCGTGGTGCTCGAGGCGAACCTCGACAAGGGCCGTGGCCCGGTGGCGACCGTCCTGGTCCAGCGGGGCACGCTGAAGGTCGGCGACCCCCTGGTGGCCGGGGCGGCGTGGGGCCGGGTCCGGGCCCTGATCGACGACCAGGGCAACCAGATCAGGCAGGCCGGCCCGTCGACGCCGGTGCAGGTGCTCGGCCTGTCCGATGTCGCCCGGGCCGGTGACGGTTTCGTCGTGGCCCGTGAGGAGAAGGTCGCCTCCAAGGTGGCCGAGACCCGTGAGCACTGGCAGCGTCAGGCCGGCATGGCGTCGAGCGCCGCCACCACCGGCGGCGGCCAGAAGCTGGAGGACATCTTCCGCCAGATCCAGGCCGGCGAGACGGCCACCCTGAACCTGATCGTCAAGGCCGACGTTCACGGCTCGCTCGAGGCCACCGTCGACGCCCTGCGCCGGCTCGAGCGCAACGACGTCAAGCTCCAGTTCGTGAGCCGCGGCGTCGGCGGCATCACCGAGAACGACGTGCAGCTGGCCACCGCGTCGAACGCCACCATCCTCGGGTTCAACGTCCGGCCCGACCGCAAGGCCCGTGAGCTGGCCGAGACCGAGGGTGTCGAGGTCCGCACCTACGACATCATCTACAAGCTCCTGGAAGACATCGAGAAGGCCATGCTCGGCCTGCTCGAGCCCGAGTTCGAGGAGGTCGTCACCGGCGACGCCGAGGTCCGCGAGATCTTCCGGGTTCCCCGGATCGGGGCCGTGGCCGGCTGCTACGTCACGAACGGCGTCATCACCCGGGGCTCCAAGGTCCGCTTCCTGCGGGAGGGAGTCGTCATCTGGAAGGGCGCCGTCGCCTCGCTGCGGCGCTTCAAGGAGGACGTGCGCGAGGTCCAGACCGGCTTCGAGTGCGGCATCGGGCTCACCGACTTCCAGGACCTGAAGGCCGGTGACGTCATCGAGACCTACGAGGAGCGCGAGATCCCGCGGGTGTGAGCACCCACGTGCTCGGGGCCGAGCTGCGCCTGCGGATCCCCGCCGCCCGGTCCCTCAAGGACAAGCGGGCGGCGCTGCGGCCCGTGCTCGACCGGGCCCGGGCCCGGCTCCCGGTGTCGGTGGCCGAGACGGGCGACCAGGACGACCTCCGCTTCGCCACCATCGGCGTGGCCGTCGCGGCCTCGTCGCCGTCCCGCGCCGAGGCGGCCGTCGACGAGCTGGAGCGCCTGGTGTGGAGCCGGCCCGATCTCGACGTGGTGGAGGTCACCCGTCGCTGGCTCGACCTCGACGAGTGAGCGGTCGCCCCGCGACCACCGCTCACCGCAACCACCGCTCAACACGGTAGAAGAACCACTCAGAGTGCTGGCAACGGCGGGTGCGGTGGCGTAGTGTGATGGCACGGTGTCAGTGGGGCGCCGTTCCGTACCCAGGTGGTTCCCGTGCATCGTCGCCTTCTCGCCGTCCTGTCCGCTGCCGTGGTGGCGTTGACCACGCTCGCCGTGGCCTCCCCCGCCGGCTCGACCGTCTTCAGCGAATCGGAGGTGGCGGGCTGGTCCACGAACGGCTCGGTGTACGCCGTCGACGTCGTCGGCGACGTCGTCTACCTGGGCGGCTCGTTCACCCAGATGGTCCCGCCCGACGGCGGTGGCCGGGTCGACCGGGTCAACGTGGCCGCCATCTCCCGGACCACCGGCCAGATCCTCGACTTCCGGGCCGACACCGACGGCATCGTGCTGGCCGTCGAGTCCGACGGCGCCCGGGTGTGGCTGGGCGGCAACTTCGACACCGTCAACGGGGAGGCCGACGCGGACCTGGCCGCCGTCGACGCCTCCACGGGCGCCCGCGACGCCGCCTTCGCCGGTGACCCCAACGGCACGGTCCGCGCCCTCGAGCTCGACGGCGGGCGCCTGTGGGTGGGAGGCAGCTTCGGGCGGATGAACGGCGACCGCGTGGGCCGGGTGGCGTCCCTCGACCCCGTGACCGGCCAGAACGACAGCGGGTTCGCCCCCCGGGCCGACGGCCCGGTGAAGGCCCTCGACCTCAGCCCCGACGGCTCGTTCCTCATCGTCGGCGGCGGGTTCAACAACGTCGGCGGTGCGGCCCGTCGTTCACTCGCCCTGCTCGACCCCGCCACCGGCGCCGCCGTCGGGCCGGCCTTCCCCGCCAACCTGTCACCGGTCCTGGCCGTGGCCGTCAACGACGACGGCTCCCGGGTCTTCGCCGGCTTCGGCGGCAGCCAGGGCGGCGCCCTCTACGGGTGGAACAACCGCGTCGCGTCCTTCAACCCCGCGACCGGCGCGAACCACTGGTGGCGGCGCCCGTCGGGCGACACCCAGGCCCTCGGCTACCACGACGGTTTCCTCTACTTCGGGTTCCACGACCCCTTCGAGGGCGACGCCACGGTCCGGATGCTGCGCATCTCCGACGCCGGCGTGCTCGACGACAACTTCCGGCCCGAGATCGACTCCCGCCGGGGGGTACTGGCCATCGACGTGAACGCCGACGCGCTGGTGGCGGGAGGCAAGTTCCGCCACGTCAACGGCACCGACCTGCGTGGCATCGCCGTCTTCCCCTACACCTTGTCCTCCACCACCCTCGTCAGCGCCGGGTCGACGTGGCGCTTCACGGCGGACCCCCAGGCCGACGGGGCCTGGGCCCAGCTCGGCTTCGATGCCGCCACGTGGGGGGTCGGGCCGGCCCAGCTCGGCTTCGGCGACGGCGACGAGGCCACCGTCGTCCCGGCCGGGTCCACGACCTACTACTTCCGCCAGACGTTCCAGGCCGGCGGACCGGCGCCCGAGCTCGACCTGTCCCTCGTCCGAGACGATGGGGCCGTGGTCTACCTGAACGGCGTCGAGGTGGCCCGCACGAACATGCCGGCCGGGCCGGTCACGTCGTCGACCGAGGCCTCGACGGCCCTCGGGTCGGGCGAGAACAACTGGAACGGCTTCACCGTCAGCGGCGCGGCGCTCCAGGCCGGGACCAACGTGCTGGCCGTCGAGGTGCACCAGGCCAACGCCACGTCGAGCGACGTGTCGTTCGACGCCGTCCTGAACGTGACCGGCGACGGCGGGGTGGCGAACCCCGACACGGTGGCGCCGACCAGCCCCACCGGCGTCGACGTGTTCCGGGTGACCTCGAGCGTGGTGCGGATGCGCTGGAACGACGACTCGACCGACGATCGGGGCATGGGTGGGTACCGGGTCTACCGCGACGACGAGCTCGTGACCGACCTCCGGGCCGGACGCGACACCGTCATCCGCGACACCGACGTCACCAGCGGCGCCACCCACCTCTACGCTGTCGTCGCCTACGACACGTCCGGCAACGAGTCGGCGCCCAACTCGGTGGAGGTCACCATCCCCTGAGCCCGGCGCCGGCCCCGCCGGCGGGAGAGGACGCCGACCGTGGCCCGGGGCAACCGACGTGACTACGCCCGCACCGAGCGGGTCGGTGAGCTGATCCGGGAGATCCTGGCCTCGGAGCTGACCGCCGTCGACGACGACGCCACCGCCATGGTGACCATCACCGGGGTGGAGGTCGACAACGAGCTGGAGCGGGCCGTGGTGTTCTACGACCCGCTCGACGACGAGGACGCCGCCGCCGAGGCGGAGGCGACGCTGTGGTCCCTGAAGGGCCGGCTCCGGCAGGCCGTCAGTCGCCAGGCCCGCATCCGGCGCACGCCGGACCTGGTGTTCGAGCCGGACCCGGCCATCTCCTCGGGCCGGCGCGTCGACGAGATCCTCAGCCGGCTCGACCTCGGCGACGAGCCGGAGGACGCGGCCGGTGGGCCGGCGTCCCCGTAGCCGCCCGGGCGGCCCCGTCGGGCTCCTCGTCGTCGACAAGCCGGCCGGGGTCACCTCCCACGACGTGGTGGCCGAGGCCCGGCGTCGACTCGGGGAACGCCGGATCGGTCACGCCGGCACCCTCGACCCGCCCGCCACCGGGGTGCTCCTGGTGGGCGTGGGCCGCTTCACCCGTGCCCTGCGCTTCCTGACCGGGATGCGCAAGGCCTACACGGCCGAGGTGGTGCTGGGTGTTACGACGAGCACGCTCGACGACACCGGTGAGGTGACCGGCCGGTTCGACATGGGCCCCGCCGACCTCGACGCCGCCCGGGCCGCGGCGGCGGAGCTGACGGGACCGATCGAGCAGATGCCGCCCATGGTGTCGGCGGTCAAGGTCGGGGGCCGCCGGTTGCACGAGCTGGCCAGGGCCGGGGAGGAGGTCGAGCGGGCGGCCCGCACCGTGACCGTGCACCGCTTCGAGGTCGCCGCCGCCGATCGGCCCGACGTGCTCCGGATCGAGGTGGTGTGCTCGGCGGGCACCTACGTCCGCTCCCTGGCCGACGACCTGGGCCGGGCGCTGGGCGGCGGCGCCCACCTCCGCTCGCTGCGGCGCACCGCCGTCGGCTCGTTCTCGCTGGCCGAGGCCGGCCCGGTCGCCGACGCCCCCCTGCTCGGGCCGGTGGAGGCGCTGCGGGACCTCGGTCGGGTCGACGTCGGCCCCGGGCTGTCCGCCCGCATCGCCCACGGTGCCGTCCTCGACGCCGCCGAGCTCCCGGCCGAGGGCGAACCGCCGTGGCTGGTGGTCGACCACGACGGTGAGGCGCTGGCCGTCTACGAGCCGGTCGGGGAGCGCCGCAAGCCCGCCCTGGTCCTGCGCCCGGGCGGCGGGGGGTCGGGACCGACGGTGCTGCGCCCGGGTGGCGGGGGGTAGCGTCGCCGCCGTGGAGATCGTGCGCGACCTCGACTGGTGCCCCCGGCCCGACGAGGGATCGACCGTCACCGTGGGTGCCTACGACGGCGTCCACCGGGGTCACCGGGCCGTGATCTCCGAGGTCCACCGCATCGCCGCCGAGCGGGGCACGTCGACGGCGGTGGTCACCTTCGACCGCCACCCGGCCGCCATCGTCCGCCCGGAGTCGGCCCCGCTCCTGCTGACCGACCTCGACACGAAGCTCGAGCTCCTGGCCGAGACGGGCGTCGACTACTGCCTCGTCGTCACGTTCGACCAGCTCCGCTCGCAGGAGGAGCCGGAGGACTTCGTCCGGTCGGTGATCGCCGAGTGCCTGCAGGCCCGGGCCGTCATCGTCGGCGACGACTTCCACTTCGGGCGGGAGCGGCGGGGTGACGTGACCCTGCTCCGGGCGATGGGCGACGAGCTGGGCTTCAGCGTCGAGGGCCTGCCCCTCGTCCCCCGCAAGGACGGCAGCGGGGCCATCAGCTCCACCGCCATCCGGGCTGCGCTCGCCGACGGCGACGTGGCCGGCGCCCGGCGGATGCTGGGCCGTCCCTTCGAGGTGCGGGGCACCGTCTCGGTGGGTGACCGCCGGGGCCGCACCATCGGGTTCCCGACCGCCAACCTGCCGACGCCGCCCGAGCTCCAGCTCCCCGCCGACGGGGTGTACGCCTGCTGGTACGAGCGGCCCGACGGTTCCCGCTTCGCCGCCGCCGTCAACGTGGGCAAGCGTCCGACGTTCTACGACTTCGCCGAGCGGTCGCTCATCGAGGCCCACCTGGTCGGCTTCCGGGGCGACCTCTACGGGGAGGCGGCCCGGGTGGTGTTCGTCGAGCGGCTGCGCGGGGAGCGTCGATTCGACGGGATCGACGCCCTGGTGGCCCAGCTCAAGGACGACATCGAGGCGACCCGCAACCTCCTGGTGGGCTAGTGCCCATCGGTCGGAGCCGGCGGGCCACCCGGGTGTCAGGTCGGTCCGCGGGGTGGGCCGGGGCTACGGTCGGATGATGCGGTTCGAGGGTGAGGTCGTGATCGTGACCGGGGCGGGCGGGGGGATCGGCCGGGCCGTGGTCGACCGGTTCCGCCACGAGGGCGCGTCGGTGGTGGCCACCGATCTGGAGCAGCCCGACGTGGAGGCGGCCGCCACCCTGGCCGCCGACGTGACCTCCGACGACGACTGGCGCCGCACCGTCGAGGCGGCCGCCGACCTGGGCGGGGTCAGCGTGCTCGTCAACAACGCCGGGATCGAGGGTGCCGTGGCGCCGCTGGTCGACTACCCACGGGACATGTTCGAGCGGGTGCTGGCCGTCAACGTGACCGGGCCGTACCTCGGCATCCGGGCCTGCGCGCCGGTGATGGCCGCCCGGGGTGGCGGAGCCGTCGTCAACCTGGCCTCGGTGGCCGGCCTGCGGGGGTCGGCCAACATCTCCGCCTACTCCGCCTCCAAGCACGCCGTCGTCGGGCTGACCCGCAGCGCCGCACGCGAGCTGGCCGCCGACGGCATCCGGGTCAACGCCGTGTGCCCGTCGCCGGTCGAGACTCGCATGATGCGCGCCCTCGAGTCCGGGCTCGCCCCCGGTGCCGAGGAGACGGTGCGGGCCGCCGTGGCCCGGTCCATCCCGGTCGGCCGCTACGGCCAGCCCGACGAGATCGCCGCCGCCATCATCTGGCTCGCCTCCGACGACACCCGCTTCGTGACCGGCACGGCCTTGCCCCTCGACGGGGGCATGACCGCCTGAGCGGCCACGGGTACCGGGCTCGGCTGGTACCCTCCACACCGGTGCGTCCCAGTGGTCCGCACCGAGAAGGCCGTGGGCGGTCCCGCCCGAGAAGCTGCTCCGACGTTCCGCCGTGGTGGTGCTCTGCCCCGAGCCCGATTGCACCCGCCTCCGAGGAACGACGAGACGCCCATGCCGAACAAGCCCGCCACCATCGAGGCGAACCGCCTCCACGACACCGACACCGGCTCACCGGAGGTGCAGGTGGCCATCCTCTCCGAGAGGATCAGCCACCTGACGGAGCACCTGAAGGTCCATCAGAAGGACCACCACTCACGGGCCGGCCTGCTCAAGCTGGTCGGTCGGCGCAGGAAGCTCCTCCGCTACCTGCAGGAGAACGACGTCGAGCGCTACCGGGCCCTGATCGCCAAGCTGGGGCTCAGGCGCTAGACACCGATCGGACGGGCGGCCGCAGGGCCGCCCGTCTGGCGTTCCGGGCCACCGAGGTCCGGGGCGAGCAGAGTCCCGCCGGGGGGAGGGTCAGCTGCCAAGCGGACATCGTCGCGAGACGGTGATGTCCGACTGGGAACTGGCCACGACGCCGACGGGGCGACCGGGGCGCGACCGCCGTGCCCCGGCACACGTCCATCATCAGGAGACACACGTGGCCGAGGCCATCACCGTGTCCGGGAACGTCTCGGGCACCGACAAGACCATCACCTTCGAGACCGGCAAGCTGGCCAGCCTGGCCAACGGCGCCGTGCTCGCCCGGATCGGCGACACGCAGGTGCTCGTCACCGCCACCGCCGGCCGGGCCCGCGAAGGTGCCGACTTCTTCCCGCTCACCGTCGACATCGAGGAGCGGATGTACGCCGCCGGCCGGATCCCCGGCTCGTTCTTCCGGCGTGAGGGCCGGGCGTCGGAGGACGCCATCCTCACCTGCCGGCTGATCGACCGGCCGCTGCGTCCCGCCTTCGCCGACGGGTACCGCAACGAGACCCACGTCGTCGGGACGATCTTCGGTGTCGACGGCACCAACCCCTACGACGTGATCTCCCTCAACGGCGCCTCGGCGGCGCTGACGCTGTCGGGCCTCCCCTTCCAGGGCCCCGTCGGCGCCGTCCGCATCGCCTACTCGACCGAGGGGGACTGGATCCCCCACCCCACCTACGACGAGAGCGACGCCGGCACCTTCGAGATGGTCGTGGCCGGGCGTGAGTCCGACGACGGCGACGTCGCCGTCATGATGGTCGAGGCCGGCGGCACCGAGAAGGCGTTCACCTACTACGCCGACGGGGCCCCCAAGGTCTCCGAGGAGGTGCTGGCCGACGGGCTGGAGCGCTGCAAGACCTGGATCAAGGAGGTCATCCAGCTCCAGCGCCAGCTCGCCGTCAAGGCGGGCGTGGCCTCCCCCATCGAGTGGACCCCCGTCGTGGACTACAGCGACGAGGTGCGGGCCCGGGTCGAGGCCGCCGCCGGCGATCGGGTCGCCGAGGCCATGACCATCGGCGACAAGGCCCGCCGCGACGCCGCTCTCGACGAGCTGAAGGCGTCGCTGCGAGCCGAGCTGGCCGACGAGCTGTCCGACGTCGACGACGCCTCGAAGCAGATCGGTGAGGCCTTCCGGGCCCTGCAGAAGCAGGCCGTCCGCAAGCGCATCGTCGAGGACCAGGTCCGCATCGACGGCCGCGGGCCGGCCGACCTGCGGCCCCTGTCGGCCGAGGTGGCGCTGCTGCCCACCGCCCACGGCTCGGGCCTGTTCCAGCGGGGCGAGACGCAGGTGCTCAACGTCACCACGCTGGCCATGTCGCGCATGGAGCAGATCGTCGACACGCTCAACCCGTCGGACCGCAAGCGCTACATGCACCACTACAACTTCCCGCCCTACTCGACGGGCGAGGCCGGCTTCATGCGGGGCCCGAAGCGCCGGGAGATCGGCCACGGGGCGCTGGCCGAGCGGGCCCTGCTGCCGGTCGTCCCCTCCAAGGACGACTTCCCGTACACGCTGCGGCTCGTGTCCGACGTGCTGTCGTCCAACGGGTCGACGTCGATGGCGTCGGTGTGCGCCTCGTCGCTGTCGCTCATGGACGCCGGGGTGCCCATCGTGGCCCCGGTGGCTGGCATCGCCATGGGCCTCGTGTACGCCGAGGGGAGATACCTCGCGCTGACCGACATCCTCGGCGCCGAGGACGCCTTCGGTGACATGGACTTCAAGGTGGCCGGTACGTCCGACGCCATCACCGCCCTCCAGCTCGACACGAAGATCGACGGCATCCCCGCCGACGTGCTCGTATCGGCGCTCCAGCAGGCCCGTGACGCCCGCATGACCATCCTCGAGGTCATGGCCGGCGCCATCGCCGAGCCCCGGGAGGATGTCGGCGAGGCCGCTCCCAAGATCGTGTCGTTCGAGATCCCCATCGACCGGATCGGCGAGGTGATCGGCCCGCGGGGCAAGGTCATCAACACCATCCAGGACGAGACCGGCGCCGACATCGCCGTCGACGACGACGGCATGGTGGGCACGGTCTCGGTGGGTGGCACCGACCGCAACGCGGTCGAGGAGGCGGTCCGTCAGATCCAGCTCATCGTCAACCCGCCGACCGCCGACGTCGGCGCCGTCTACCCGGGCCGGGTGGTCAACATCACGAAGTTCGGTGCGTTCGTGAACATCCTGCCGGGCACCGACGGGCTGCTGCACATCTCCAAGCTCAGCCCCCGCGGCACGCGCATCGACCGGGTCGAGGACGTGGTCGCCCTGGGCGACCCGGTCGAGGTCAAGGTCGACGACATCGACCCGAACGGCAAGTTGTCCCTCAGCGCCATCAGCATCAAGGGTGAGCCGCTCGACGCCGCCGGCGACGACGGCGACGGTGGTTCGTCCGAGGGCTCCCGGGGGCGGCGCGGCGGTGAGCGCGGCTCCGACGGTGGCGGACGCTCGGGCGGGGGCGGAGGCGGAGGCCGGGGCTCGGACGGCGACGACCGGGCCGACGACGGCAACGTCCGGACGACCGCCTCGTTCGAGGACCACTTCGACTCGGTGCTCTCCGCCGAGATCGGCGACCTCGGACCGGGAGAGGCCCGCTCCGGCCGCGGCCGGCGCGGCGGGGGCGGCGGGAGCGGAGGCGGCGGAGGTGGCCGCCGACGGCGCCGCTGAGGTCCCGTCCGACGGCGTCGCGGCACCCGTGATCCGCCGCACGGACCTGTCCGGGGGCCCGGTCGTCGTCACCGACGAGATGCCGGGCTCCCGGTCGGTGTCGCTCGGCGCCTGGCTGCGGGTCGGGTCCCGTGACGAGCCGCCGGTCCGCCAGGGCGTCACCCACTTCCTGGAGCACCTGCTGTTCAAGGGGACCGCCCGCCGGTCGCCGCTCGACGTGGTCCTCGACGTCGAGCGCGTCGGCGGCGACGTCAACGCCTACACGGCGCCCGAACACATGGTCGTGCACTGCCGGGTGCCCGCCCGCCACCTCGGCGTCGCCGTCGACGTCCTCACCGACGTGGTCACGGCGCCTCGCCTCGACCCCTCCGACGTGGAGCTCGAGCGACGGGTGATCCTCGACGAGATCGCCGGGAGCGCCGAGCAGGCCGAGGAGGAGGCGGCCCGCGTGGCCGCCGAGCGGTTCTTCCCCGACCACGGCCTCGGACGGGAGGGTCTCGGCACGAGGGCGACGGTGGGTGCGCTCGACCGGGACACCGTGGTCGACTGGTTCGAGCGGTGCTGCGGCCGTCACCGCATGGTCGTGGCGGCGGCCGGCGGCGTGACCCACGCCGACGTCGTGGCCGCCGTGCAGGCGGCGCTGCCCGCCGACACCGGTCAGGCGGCGCCGCCCGGACCGGCGGCCCGGTGCGCCCCCGGGCCACCCCGACCGGGGAAGGTGCACGTCCGCCGTCCCGCGGAGCAGTCGCACCTCGTGGTGGGATGGCGGTCGCTCCCGGCCGGTCACGGGCGGCGGTGGGCCGAGGCGGCGTTGGTGCAGATCCTGGGGGGCGGGATGTCGAGCCGCCTCTTCCAGGCCGTCCGGGAGGAGCGGGGTCTCGTGTACGCCATCGACGCCCGCACGTCGAGCTACACCGACGCCGGCACCGTCGACGTGGTCACCGCCGCCGATCCCGACGACGTCGAGGAGGTGATGGGGCTGATCAGGGCCGAGGTCGACGACCTGGTCCTTCGGGGCCCGGGCGACGGCGAGCTGGAGGCCGCCATCGGGTTCCTCGCCGGTTCGCTGGAGCTGGCCGAGGAGGACTCCGGCTCCCGTATGGTCGTGCTCGGGGCGTCGGTGTGTGACCGGGACCGGCTGCCCGACCTCGACGCCGACCTCGCCGCGCTGAGGGCCGTGACGGCGGCCGACGTGGCCGAGGTGGCCGCCGAGGTGCTGGCCGTCGAGCCCGTCACCGTGGTGGTGTCGCCGACCTGACACCGCGCTCCCCGGGGGCGCCGCCTGCGTACGTGAGAGGATGGCCGCATGGCGATCCGGGTCGGCGTGTTCGGGGCTTCGGGACGCATGGGGCGCACCGTGTGCGCCGCCGTCGCCGCCGATCCCGAGCTGGAGCTGGTCGCCGCCGTCGATCCCCTCAACGCCGGGCTCGATCTGCGCCAGGTGGCCCAGGTCGACGTCGACCTGCTCGTCGACCACGACCGCAGCGCGCTGGCCAGGGCCGGTGCCGACGTGGCCGTCGACTTCACCGTGGCCGAGGCGGCTCGGCAGAACGTGGCCTGGTGCGCCGAGAACGGGGTCCACGCCGTGGTCGGCACGACCGGCCTCGACGACGACGACGTGCGCGGCCTGGAGCGGGCCTTCACGTCGTCGAACTGCCTGGTGGCCCCGAACTTCGCCGTCGGGGCCGTGCTGATGATGCGCTTCGCCGAGCTGGCCGCCCCGTGGTTCGAGTCGGCCGAGATCATCGAGACCCACCACGACGGCAAGGTCGACGCCCCGTCGGGCACGGCCATGCAGGTGCTCGACCGGATGGCGGCGTCCTCTGACCGGTGGGCTGCGGATCCGACCAGCAACGAGGTCGTGGCCGGGGCGCGGGGTGGGCGGGGCCCGGGCGACATCCCGGTCCACTCGGTCAGGCTCCGGGGGGCGGTGGCCCACCACGAGGTGGTCATGGGCACCACCGGCCAGGCGCTCACGATCCGCCACGACTCCTATGACCGGGCCTCGTTCATGCCCGGAGTGCTGCTGGCCGTCAAGGCCGTGTCGGAGCGGCCCGGCGTCACCGTCGGCCTGGAGCGCATCCTCGGACTGTGAGGGTCGGCCCGTCGGCGGTCGGCCTCGATGCCGGCGAGGAGCGCTGCCGCCAGTGGCGACCGCCCAGCCCCGTCGGCGGAGTTCGTCAGCCCGGCCAGTCGCCGATGATCCACTGGGCCTCCCGCAGCGCCGGCTCCACCCCGTCCTCCCAGGGGAAGCGACCGTCCGGGTCGGGGTAGACGAGCTGGAGCACCCGGAACGGCAGGTGCTGGTAGTAGTCGGCCAGCCCGGTGAACCAGTCGCCCCAGCGGTCGAGGTCGACGGGCAGCAGCGCGCAGGCCAGGTCGCCGGCCAGCATCCCGACGAACAGGTCGCCCTCGGGCAGCGTGCCACCGGCGATGACGTGGCCGGCGAACTCGCCGAGCACCCCCGACCCGCCCTCGCCGGTGAGCCCGACGGCGACGATCTCGGGCCGGTTCGACGTCTCCTCCAGACCGACGGTGTAGGCGAAGCCCGGGCGGCCCGCCCCGGGGTCGGGGCGGACGGGCTCGACGGTGAACCCGTCGCGCTCGATCAGGATGGCCAGCGCCTCGGCGTGGTCGAGCTGGAACTCGTCCGGGTCGTAGGCGCCGGGCTGGGCGGGCACGACCCGTTCGCCGTGGTCGGCGCGCCTCACGACGTCACCGGGTCGTCGTCGGGATCGGTGCGCCGCTCGCCGGTTCGCTCGATCTCGTCCTCCAGGGCCAGCACCTCCTGCACGTCGCCCCGACCGTGGCGGGTGCTGATCACCACCTGGAGGAACACGAGCGCCACCGCCACCAGCGTGACCGGCAGCTGGTAGTCGTCGAAGAAGCCGAGCACGGCGTCGAGCTGGGACTCGAACGCCCCGGCCAGGAACCAGACCACCGTCACCCGGGTCAGCGTCCCCGTCACGTTGAGGGCGAAGAACACCTGCGGGCGCATCCGCGTCACACCGGCCAGGAGCGAGACGAACAGGTTCGGGGCGGCGAACACGACCGGCCCCCGGAAGCGCGGGAACCAGCGGTCGACGGCGGCCACCACCGGCCCCGACCCCTCCACCCGACGGTCGATCCAGGCCCGGCCGGCGTCGCCGTAGTGGTAGCCGGTCAGGTAGAGGAGCGGGTCGGTGGAGAGCAGTCGGAGCACGGCGATGGTGGCGTAGAGGAGGAAGGTCAGCTCGCGGGCCACCAGGGCCAGGTGGTAGTTGCGCGGGTTGAGGGCGATGAGTAGCGCCGGCCGCTCGACGGCGAGGGTGGGGTGCAGGGCGGCGCCGAGGTACCCGGCCGCCACCCCCGCGATGACGGGCGCGAGCAGCAGCCACAGGCGCGTCCGGGGGGAGAGCCTCAAGACGACCAGGGTAGTGTCGCGCCACCCCGCCCGGCGGGGCCGGCGACCAACAGGAGGACACCTTGTGCAGGGTCTGATGCAGGACTTCCCGCTCACCCTCCCGCACTTCTTCCGCCGGGCCGAGTCGATCTCCTTCGGTGCCGAGATCGTGACCGCTAGCCACGGGGGCCGCCTCGACCGGACCACCTACGGCGAGTGGGCCGGACGCACCCGCCGGCTGGGGGGCGTCCTCGACGCCCTGGACGTGAGCGGGTCGGGCCGGGTCGGCACCTTCGCCTGGAACACGGCCCGCCACCTCGAGCTGTACTTCGCCGTGCCCTGCACGGGCCGGGTCCTGCACACGCTGAACATCAGGCTGTTCCCCGAGCAGATCACCTACATCGTGAACCACGCCGCCGACGAGGTCATCTTCTGTGACCGGTCGCTGCTCGCCCTGCTGTGGCCGCTGGTCGACACGTTCGAGACGGTGCGGCGGGTCGTGGTGATGGACGACGGCACCGGCGAGGTGCCCGACGACGACCGCATCGTCGACTACGAGACGCTCCTGGCCGACGCCGACCCCGTCGAGTTCGACGTCACCGACGAGGGCCGGGCCGCCTCGATGTGCTACACGAGCGGCACGACCGGCAACCCCAAGGGGGTCGTCTACTCGCACCGGTCGACCGTCCTGCACACAATGGGGGCGTTGCAGGTCGACAGCCTCGGCGCATCGGCCCGCGACGTGATCCTGCCCGTCGTGCCCATGTTCCACGCCAACGCCTGGGGCCTCGCCCACGCCGCCGTCGCCGCCGGAGCCAGGCTGGTCATGCCCGGCCCCGACCTGTCGCCCAAGGCGCTCGCCGACCTCATCGAGACCGAGCGGGTCACCGTGGCCGCCGGCGTGCCCACCATCTGGATGGGCGTGTTGAGGGAGCTCGACGGGCGCGACGTCTCCTCGCTGCGGGCCATCCCCTGCGGTGGCTCGGCCGTACCCCGGGCGCTGTCGGAGGGCTACCGCGAGAAGATCGGGTTGCCCATCCTGCAGGCGTGGGGCATGACCGAGACCAGCCCCATCTGCTCGGTCGCCAACCTGCGGCCCCAGCACGACGACCTGTCCGACGACGAGAAGGCCGACGTGCGCACGTCGATCGGTCCGGTGGTGGTCGGCGTCGAGCAGCGCATCGTCGAGCCGGGCACGGGCGAGCCGGTGCCCTGGGACGGGGAGTCGTCGGGCGAGTTGCAGGTGCGGGGGCCGTGGATCGCAGCCGCCTACTACGAGCGCCCCGACGGCGCCGACTCGTTCACCGACGACGGCTGGCTCCGCACCGGTGACGTGGCCACCTGCACCCCCGACGGCTACCTCCGCCTGGTCGACCGGACCAAGGACCTCATCAAGTCGGGCGGTGAGTGGGTGTCGTCGGTCGAGGTCGAGAACGAGATCATGGCCCACCCCGCCGTGGCCGAGGCGGCCGTCATCGGGGTGGCCTCCGAGAAGTGGATGGAGCGTCCGCTGGCCTGCGTGGTGCTGGAGGAGGGCGCCTCGCTCACCTTCGACGAGCTGATCGGGTTCCTCGAGCCCCGCATGGCGAGGTGGTGGCTGCCGAGCGCCCTCGAGATCATCGACGAGGTGCCGAAGACCTCGACCGGCAAGTTCTCGAAGCTGACCCTGCGGGAGCGCTTCGCCGACGTCACCGTCCCGTGACCGGGTCCCCGTCCGGGGAGCCCTCCACGATCGAGCGCATCCTCGACGGCGCCGCCGCCGTCGTCCTGCGGGCCGGTCTGCGCAAGGCCACCGTCGACGACATCGCCCGCGAGGCGGGCGTCTCCCGGGCCACCGCCTACCGCTGGTTCCGAGGTGGGCGCGACGAGATCCTCGACGCGCTGGTCGAGCGGGAGGTGGTCCGCTTCCTGGCCGGCGTGGCCGCGGAGGCGGCCGAGGCCACCGACCTGGCGGGCCTGCTGGCCGACGTGCTCGTCGTCGGCAGCCGGCGCCTCGCCGATCACGTGCTGTTCCAGCGGACGGCCGAGACCGATCCCGCCGAGCTGGTCGTGCGCCTGAACGCCCGCGCCGCGGACATGATCGCACTGGTGCGGGGGTCACTCGAGGGGGAGGTGGCCCGCCTCCGACCCGACGACGGGGACCCGACGGCCACGGCCGACTGGCTGGCCCGCATGGTGCTCTCCCACCTGGATCACCCCGGGAGCTGGGACCTCACGGACCGGGCCCAGGTGGAGGAGCTGGTGCGGACCCAGCTCGTACCTCCGGCGCTCCCGGCCGGGGCGGTAGAGGGCGGCACCGGCAACCTCACCACACGGCACCATCGTAGTGCTCCCGGATGCGCTCGTCCCGGGTGACCAGGCTGGCGCCGGCCGCCGAGGCGTCGGCGACGATGAGGCGGTCGAACGGGTCGCGGGTCCACGAGAGGCCCGTGGCGTCGGCCACGACCGTGGAGAAATGCACGTCGGACGCGGTCATGCCGATGCGATGTGCGAGATCGGCCACGATCGCCGGCCCGGATCGGTCCAGACGACCGATCTCGTGGAGGAACGTCAGCTCGAGCTCGACCATCGGACTGATGCACGGGTCGTGCTCCTGGATGGCGGCCCGAGCAACCGTGCTCAGTCGGGCACGCTCACCGGCCGCCAACCACGCGACCACGTGGGTGTCGAGTCGTATCAAGGACGCCACTCGTCGGCCCAGTCGATGTCGACCAGGTCGTCGGGATCGCCGACGATCAGCTCGGGCCGGCTGATCAGTCGGTCGAGCTTGTCCGGTGCGTCCTCGGCGACGATCCGTAGCCGGCGGCCGTTGCGCTCGATGATGACCGGCACACCGGTGGCGAGCACCTCGTCGAGGACGCGGTAGATGTTCTCCCTGAGCTTCGAGGCGGTCAGCGACACGGCCCCATCTTAGTGCGTACGTGCGTGAGTCGACGAACGTACGTCAGATGCCGGAGGCGGACAGGGTGTCGACGATGCGGCGCAGGACCCGGGACAGGTCGGGGTGATCGGTCTCGAACCGGGCCGCCGACTGCTGGGCGGCGTCGACGAGGCCCTCGTCGTCCTGGTCGGGCTGCAGGCGGGCCTCGACCCGCTCGACGAGGCGGCTCAGGTCGTCACGGTCGGCATGGCCGTCCTCGAACCGGTCGATGCCGACCCGGAGGTCGTCGAGGGCGGCAGCCAGGTCCTCGTCCACCCGGTCGAGCGTACCGGGTGTCCGCCGACCGAGCCCCCTTGACGATGAGACAACAAGGGGCTTAGTGTCTCGCTCCGTGACCGGAGCCTCCCTGCGGACATCGCTGGGGCCGGCCCCGGATGGGCCCGCCCGGCGCATCCTCGACGCCGTCGGCGAGTGCGTGGCCCGGTGGGGGTGGGCCAAGACCACCGTCGACGACGTGGCCCGGGCCGCCGGCGTGGGCCGGGCCACCGTCTACCGGGAGTTCCCGGGCGGCCGGGAGAGCCTGCTCGAGGCGCACCGTCGCAAGGCGGTGGCCGGCTTCTTCGCCGCCCTCGACGCCGAGGTGGGCGACGTCGCCGCCCTGGAGGATCTTCTCGTCGCCATGGTGACCGCCTCGGCCCGGATGCTGGCCGACGACGAGCCCCTGCAGCGGGCCCTGGTCGAGGAGCCCGGCTCGGTGCTGCCCATGTTCGACCTCGACGGGCTCGACCGCATCTTCGCCGCCGCCCGCATCGCCCTGGTGCCACACCTCGCCCGCCACCTCGACCGTCGCCGGGCGGTGCGCACCGCCGAGCTGCTGACCCGCACCGTGCTCACCTACTGGCTGTGCCCGACCGACGCCGTCGTCCTCACCGACGAGGCGTCGGTCCGGTCCCTCGTCCGCACCCGCATCCTTCCCGGCCTGCGTCCCGCGGCCGGTCCCCGACCCCCGGAGGCAACACCGTGACCAGCGTCGACGACATCATCGGCCGGGCCGATCCCGACGACATCGAGGCCATCCTGGCCGTCGCCCCCACCGATCCCGACGAGGCCGTCCACGCCGTCGAGAACCACGCCGAGACGCTCTACACCTGGGACTACGCCAAGGGCGCCCGACCGGCGCTCACCAAGCTGTACGAGAAGGCCAAGCACGGCCAGTGGAACGGCGAGACCGACCTGCCGTGGGACACCGTCGTCGACCCCGAGGCCGAGGCCAGGGCGACCTTCCTCGCCTCGGGAGGCATGGACACGTTCGTCGACTTCACCGGCACGCCGGTGGCGGCCTGGCGGGAGGCGGAGTGGGTGCGCTTCAACCAGGAGGCGCAGAAGTGGACCCTCTCGCAGTTCATGCACGGCGAGCAGGGCGCGCTGGTGTGCACGGCCAAGATCGTCGAGACGGTCCCGTGGATCGACGCCAAGTACTACGCCTCGACCCAGGTCATGGACGAGGCGCGCCACGTCGAGGTGTTCGCCAAGTACCTCGACGCCAAGCTCGACGGCATCTATCCCATCAATCCGCACCTGCGGATGCTGCTCGACGACATCGTCGGCGACGCCCGCTGGGACATGACCTATCTCGGCATGCAGATCATGGTCGAGGGTCTCGCCCTGGCGGCGTTCGGGTTCATGTACCAGCAGTCCGAGGAACCGCTCCTCAAGCAGCTCCTGCGCTACGTCATGAGCGACGAGGCCCGCCACGTCGCCTTCGGGGTGCTGTCCCTGAAGGAGGTCTACGGCGAGCTGACCCAGGCCGAGGTGCGCGAGCGACAGGAGTTCGCGTTCGAGGCGGCGCTGCGCATGCGCGACCGGTTCCTCCAGCAGGAGGTGTGGGAGACGATGGGCGTCGATCCCCGCCAGATCGTGCCGGTGGTGTGGGACAACCCCGACCGGCGGGCCTTCCAGCACCTCCTGTTCACCAAGATCGTGCCGAACTGCCGCAAGCTCGGCCTGCTCGACGCCGGTGACGGGTGGCTGCGCACCAAGTTCGGCGAGATCGGTGTGATCGAGTACGAGCACTGGGTCGACACCGCCGACGAGGTCGACTCCTTCGCGCTGACCCGTGAGCTGGATCCCGACGAGCGGGTCGTCACGGCGAGCTGAGGGCTGCGCTCACTACGCTCGGGCCCCATGGCCCACGACTCCGACGCGACCACCCTCACCCTGCTCGGCCTCCGGTTGAAGGGGTTCGGGTCGGCCGAGGCCGTCGCCGAGCTGGTCGGTCTCGACGAGACGGCGGTCACCTCCGAGCTCGAGGCGGCCGCCGGTGACGAGCTGGTCATGTACCGGGAGGGGGGGGCCGTGTCGGGCTGGGCGCTGCTGCCGGCCGGGCGGGCCGCCGGTGAGAAGCGCCTCGCCGCCGAGCTGGACGAGGCCGGGGCCCGCACGGTGGTCACGGGGGCGTACGAGGACTTCCTCGACCTGAACGCCGACATGCTGGCCCTCTGCACCGACTGGCAGGTGGTCAGGGCCGACGACGGCTCGGAGAGCCTGAACGACCACACCGACGACGACTACGACGCCGCCGTCATCGCCCGCCTGCACGGGCTGCACGACGAGCTGACGCCCATCCTCGACGACCTGGGCTCGAAGCTGACCCGCTACGGGCGCTACCCGGACCGGTTCCAGCAGGCCCTCGACCGGCTGGAAGGGGGCGAGCTCGAGTACTTCACCAAGCCGATCATCCCCAGCTACCACACCGTCTGGTTCGAGCTGCACGAGGATCTGCTGGCCACACTCGGTATCGACCGGGCCACCGAAGCCGAGCGGCAGGGCTGAGCGGTGGCCCGCTTCGGACGCGTCGTCACGGCCATGGTCACACCCTTCGACGGGGCCGGCCGCCTCGACGTCGGCGCCGCCGCCGACCTGGCCCGCTGGCTGGTCGACCAGGGCAACGAGGGCCTCGTCGTCACCGGCACGACGGGGGAGAGCCCCACGCTGACCCACGCCGAGGACCGCCTGGTGTGGGAGGCGGTCTGCGACGCCGTGACGGTGCCCGTCGTGCTCGGGGCCGGCAACAACGACACGGCCAGCTCGATCGAGCGGGTGAAGATGGCCGAGGAGTGCGGCGCCTCCGGCGTCCTCGCCGTCACGCCCTACTACAACCGCCCGTCCCAGGAGGGGTTGCGTCGCCACTTCACCGACCTGGCGGCGGCCACGACGCTGCCGATGATGCTGTACGACATCCCCGTCCGCACCGGCCGCAAGCTCGACACCGACACCATCCTCTCCCTGGCCGCCGACGTCGAGAACGTCGTGGCCGTGAAGGATGCCGCCGGCGACGTGGCCGAGTCGGCCCGCCTGGTGGCCGAGGCGCCCGAGGGCTTCGAGCTGTACTCGGGTGAGGACAAGCTGAACCTCCCGCTGTTGGCCGTCGGCGCCGTCGGGATGGTGAGCGTGGCCGCCCACTGGGCCGCCCCCGAGACGGTGGCCATGGTCGACGCCTTCGCAGCCGGCGACGTGGCTGGGGCGAGGCGCCTCGATCAGCGGCTGCGGGAGAGCTACGCCTTCGAGTCCGGCGATCTCGCCCCCAATCCCGTACCCTCGAAGGCCATGCTGCGCACGCTGGGCCTGTCCGTGGGGGAGTGCCGCCCCCCGATGGGGCCGACGCCGCCCGGTCTCGAGGACCGGGCCCGAGAGGTCCTCGCCCGCCTGCGGGAGCGATGACGGTGGCCTCACCGGTCACGGTGAGCTTCCTCGGTGGCCTCAACGACATCGGTCGCAACTGCGCCACCATCGAGTGCGACGGGCGCATGATCGTCCTCGACTGTGGGATCCTGTTCCCCGATCCCGACAGCCCCGGCGTCGACCAGATCCTGCCCGACCTCAGCCACATCGAGGCCAACGCCGACCGCATCGACGCCGTGGTGCTCACGCACGGCCACGAGGACCACATCGGCGCCGTGGCCGCGCTGTCGCGCATCACCCGGGCGCCCATGTACGGGTCGCCGTTCACCCTCGCCCTGGTGCGGGGCAAGCTGGAGGAGACGGGGCTCGTCGACCGCAACGAGCTGATCGCCGTCCACGACAACGACCGGCGCCGGCTCGGGCCCGTCGAGGCCGAGTTCCTCCCGATCACCCACTCCATCCCCTGGGGCTTCGCCACCGCGTTCCACACCCCACAGGGCGTGATCCTGCACACCGGCGACTACAAGCTCGACCCGACCCCCATCGACGACCGGGTGTCGGCGCTGGAGCGCTTCCGCGAGCTGCGGGTCCGGTTGCTCCTGTCCGACTCGACCAACTCGATCTCCGAGGGCCACACCCCCTCGGAGCGGACCGTGGGCGTCACCCTCGACGAGGTCGTGGCGGCCCGGCCCGACCGGCGCATCATCGCAGGCTGCTTCTCCAGCCACGTCCACCGCATCCAGCAGCTCGTGGGGGCGGCGGTGGCCACCGACCGGGTCGTGGTGCCGACCGGCTTCTCGCTGCGGCGAAACGTCGGCATCGCCCGTGAGCTGGGCATCCTCGACCTCGACGACGAGCACCTGGCCGACGCCGAGCAGCTCGACGAGCTCGACCCGGCCCGCACCATGATCCTGTCGACGGGCTCCCAGGGCGAGCCCCAGGCCGGGTTGCCGACGATGGCCCGCGGCCAGCACAAGTTCGTGACGGTGACCGACCGCGACACCATCGTGTTCTCGTCGCACCCCATCCCCGGCAACGAGTGGGCCATCAACAAGACCATCGACGGACTGATCCGGCGGGGGGCCGAGATCGTCACGTCCTCCGAGCTGCACCTGCACGTCAGCGGCCACGCCCGCCGGGGCGAGATCCGTGACCTGCTGGCCGCCGCCCAACCGGAGTTCATGGTCCCCGTCCACGGCGAGTTCCGCCACCTCACCACCCAGGCGGCGCTGGCCGTCCAGACGGGGATCCCCGAGGACAACGTGCTGGTGGCCCTCGACGGCGACCAGGTCGTGCTGTCCGACAAGGGCATCCGCCTCGGCGCCGGGGTGCCGGGCGCCTACCGGCGGGTCCACGGCTCCATCGACGACATCACCGACTCGCTGCTGGCCGACCGCCTGATCCTCGGGCGGGAGGGTGTCGTGCTGACCATCGTCGGGGTCGACCTGGAAGACCGGGCGCTCACCCAGACGCCCGTCGTCGTGTCGCGCGGCTGGATCGACGACGAGCTGTCGGGCGACCTCCTCATGGAGTGCGCCGACGAGGTCGGTGTCGAGGTCGACCGGGTGCTCGGCGACCCGACCGCCGAGCTGGCGGCCGTCGAGCGGGCCGTGCGCCGCACCACCGGCCGCTTCGTGAGCGACCGCACCCGCCGCCGTCCCATGGTCGTCCCGGTCGTGCTCACCGGCGACTGACCGCCGACCTGACACCCGTGGTGGGGGTAGGAGCCCCCACCACGGGTGTCGGGTCCGTCTCGGGGCCCTCCGCCGGTGGCGAACACCCCCCTGGTACCGTCCGCGGTGCCGTGGCCCGCTCATCCAGCTCGCAGAAGAAGCGATCGACCGGCAAGTCCCGCCCGCGCCGCGGCCGGGGGCGCACGGCCGCCGTGTCGGCCCGGGCCGCCTCGGGGGTCAAGCGGGCCGCCGCCGAGGGGACGGCCGGGCACCGCCACGAGCTGGCCGGCCTGCTGCTCGTCGTCGCCGCCGGGGTCTGCGGGCTCGCGCTCTGGTTCCACGTCACGGGGGCGGTCGGCGACCTGGTCACCGACGGGCTCGGCGCCCTGATCGGGCGGCTCCGCCTGGTCCTGCCGGTCCTCCTGGCCTGGGCCGGCCTGGCGCTGCTGTTCGGCTGGGAGCGCCAGATCCGGCTCCGGATCCTGTTCGGGCTCGGGGTGGGTCTGGTGGCGCTCGCCGCCGGCCTGCACCTCGCGCTCGGACCCGACGGGCTCTCGGCGTCGGTGGCGGAGTGGTCGGAGGGCGGCGGCGCGCTCGGCGCCCTGATCGGCGAGCCGCTGCGGGAGCTGCTCTCGACCCCCGGGGCGTGGCTGGTGGTGGTGGCCGCCCTCGTCTACGCCGCCATCGTGGTCACCGACGTGGCCGCCCGCCAGGTGCTCGACGCGCTGGTGCGGGCCGTGCGGGCCGCCGCCCGTGGCTCGCAGCGCTGGTTGGGCTCGCTCACCGAGCTGAGCAGCGACCGGGAGGGCGGGCCGGGCGGCGCGACGGGGCCGGAGGCGGGGGGGCGTCCGGAGTGGCCCACCGCCGGGCTCGACCACGACGCCGCCGCCACCCCGTCCGCCGCCGAGCCGCCCGCCGCCGCCACCCCGTCCGCCGCCGAGCCGCCCGCCCCTGCCGAGCCGCCCGCCCCCGCCGTGTCGGGCCCGCCCCGCGGCGAGCAGCTCCGGATCGACCTCGACGCCGGACCCGTCCGGGGGGCGTGGAAGCTGCCCGCCCCCAAGCTGCTGGTGCGCACCGGGGCCCAGGAGGTCGACGAGGCGTCGGTCCGGGCCGGGGGCCGCACCCTCGAGGAGGCGCTGGCCTCCCACGGCGTCGACACCCGGGTGGGGGGCATGACCGTCGGCCCCACGGTGACCCGCTACGAGCTGGAGCTGGCGCCGGGGGTCAAGGTGGCCCGCGTCACGAGCCTGCACAAGGACATCGCCTACGCCATGGCGTCGCCCGACGTGCGGATCCTCGCCCCCATCCCGGGCCGCTCCGCCATCGGGGTCGAGGTGCCCAACCAGCGCCGCCAGCTCGTCTCCCTGGGGGACATCCTGTCGTCCCCGGAGGCGGTCGAGGCCGACCACCCCCTCCAGGTCGCCCTCGGTCGCGACATCGCGGGCCGGCCCATCCTGGCCAACCTGGCCAGCATGCCCCACGTCCTCATCGCCGGCGCCACCGGCGCGGGGAAGTCGAGCTGCATCAACTCCATCCTCACGTCGATCCTGGTGCGGGCCACCCCCGAGCAGGTGCGGCTGATCCTCGTCGACCCGAAGATGGTCGAGCTGACCCAGTACCGCCGGGTCCCGCACCTGCTGACCGACGTGGTCACCGACCCGAAGAAGGCCGCCAACGCCCTGGCGTGGGCCACCAAGGAGATGGACCGCCGCTACGAGCTCCTGTCCGAGGTCGGCGTGCGCGACGTCGACGGGTACAACGCCGCCTGGGACCGGGGTGAGCTGGCGGGCGACGACGGATCGGAGCCGACCTTCCAGCGGTTGCCGTTCATCGTCGTCATCGTCGACGAGCTGAACGACCTCATGATGGTGGCGGCCCGCGACGTGGAGGAGTCGATCATCCGCATCGCCCAGAAGGCCCGGGCCGTCGGCATCCACCTCGTCATCGCCACGCAGCGCCCGTCGGTCAACGTCATCACCGGCGTCATCAAGGCCAACATCCCCGCCCGGCTCGCCTTCGCGGTGTCGAGCCTGGCCGACAGCCGGGTCATCCTCGACGCCCCCGGCGCCGAGCGGCTCATCGGCCGGGGCGACATGCTGGCCCTCGACGCCGGCTCGTCGGTGGCCCAGCGGGTGCAGGGGTGCTGGGTGACCGAGGACGAGGTCCGCGCCGTGGTCGCCCACTGGCGTCGCCAGGCCCCCGAGGTGACCTACGTCGACGACGTGGCCGGTGAGATCGGAGGCGGCGACAACGCCGCACCGGGTGGTGGCGGACCGGGCGACGAGGACGACGACCTCGTCCTGACGGCCATGGATCTCGTGGTGCGATCGCAGCTCGGATCCACGTCCATGCTCCAGCGCAAGCTCCGGATCGGCTTCGCCCGGGCCGGCCGGGTCATGGACGAGCTGGAGCAGCGCGGCGTGGTCGGGCCGTCGGAGGGCTCCAAGGCCCGGGCCGTGCTGATGACCGTCGACGAGCTGGACCAGCTCCGCTCGACGGCTTCCTGACCCCGACCCGGAGCGCGATCGGCCGTGTTCATCGCCGTGGTGCTGATCGTCTCGGGAATCGTGGTCCTGGCCCGGTCCGCCGACCAGTTCGTGGCGGGCGCGGTGCGCTGCGCCCACCTCCTGCGGGTCTCCGCCGTCGTCATCGGTGCGGTCGTCATGGGGTTCGGCACGAGCGCCCCCGAGGCCCTGGTGTCGGGCGTCGCCGCCGGCCGGGGTGACCTCGACGTGGGGGTCGGCAACATCGTCGGCTCCAACATCGCCAACCTGACCCTCGTCCTCGGGGCCGCCGCCGTGGTCACCCCGGTCGTCATCCACTGGCGGGTGCTGCGCCGGGAGGCACCCCTGTCGGTGGGCGGGGCGCTGCTCTTCGCCGTCCTGGTGCGGGGTGGCCTCGACCGGGCCGAGGGGATCGTGCTGCTCGCGTGCCTCGTGGTGGCGCTCGGCTACGTGGTGGCGGGTTCCCGTCACGAGGTCGTCGAGCCGGAGGGCGAGGCGGCCGAGCTGATCGACCCCGACGCGGACCTGGGTCGGGAGGTGATCCGCACCGTCCTCGGGCTGGTGGGCACGGTGGGGGGCGCGTGGGTGCTCGTCGAGGGCGCCATCCGCATCGCCGACGAGCTGGGGCTCTCCGGCGGGTTCGTGGGGCTCACCCTGGTGGCCGCCGGCACGAGCCTCCCCGAGCTGGTCACCTCGGTGGTGGCCGCCCGTCAGGACCAGACCGACCTGATCGTCGGCAACCTGCTCGGCAGCAACCTGTTCAACTCCCTCGCCGTCGGCGGCATCACCGGGGTGGTCGGGGACGGACCGCTGGTCGACGACCGGCTCGCCACGCTGGCCGCCCCCGTCATGGTCGGGGTGGCCGTGGCGACGTGGGGGATCATGGTCAGGGGGAGCCGGGTGAAGCGGTGGGAGGGCGTCGTCATCCTGGTGGCGTGGGTCGTGCTGGTCCCCCTGATGCCCCGGTGACCAGTGTTACGGTTGCATGTCAGCCGGGTACCCCTCCCGGCGCGTGGGCACCGAGATGGAGGAAAGACCTATGAGAGTTCGCAGGTGGATGTCCGGCGTCGCCGTCGCCGGCCTGCTCCTGGGCGGCGCCGCCGCCTGCTCCGACGACGATGATCTCGACACCGACCTCGACGAGGAGATCGAAGAGGGCGTCGGTGAGGTCGACGAGGAGATCGACGAGGGCGTCGGCGAGATCGACGAGGAGGTCGACGAGCTCGACGAGTAGCCGGCGTCGCCCCTGACGTCTCCGCCACCCGGGCCGAGCCTCCCCTCGACCCGGGTGGCGCTTGTTCCCGCGGGTAGTGCCGGGGGTCGGGGGTGCCCCGGGCGTCTCGGTCGGCGAAGTAGGGTCCGCGCCATGGGGGAGGAGCCGACCGTCATCGCCGAGGGACTGCGGTTCCCCGAGGGGCCGGTGGCCTTCGCCGACGGCAGCGTCGTCGTGGTCGAGATCGCCGCCGGCGCCGTCACCCGGATCCGGCCCGACGGGACGAAGGAGCGGGTGGCCGACACCGGGGGCGGGCCGAACGGCGCCGCCGTCGGCCCCGACGGCCGACTGTGGATCTGCAACAACGGCGGCTTCCAGTGGGAGGAGCGGGGCGGCTACCTGCTCCCCGGCAACCAGGCCGCCGACTACGAGGGCGGCTCGATCCAGGCCGTCGACCTCGACAGCGGCGAGGTCGAGGTCGTCTACACCCACGTCGGCGAGCACCGGCTCCGTGGCCCGAACGACCTCGTCTTCGACGGTCACGGTGGCTTCTGGTTCACCGACCACGGCAAGACCCGGCCCCGGGAGCGCGACCGGGGCGGTCTCCATTACGCCCGGGCCGACGGCACGGAGGCGCGTGAGGTCGTCCACCCCATGGACGCGCCGAACGGCGTCGGCCTCTCACCCGACGGCGCCCGGGTCTACGTGGCCGAGACCCACCAGGGGCGGGTGCTGCGCTTCGACCTCGCCGGCCCGGGGGAGCTGGCCGACGAGTGGGCCCGTCCGGAGCTCCACGCCGGCCTGCCCGGCTGGCAGCTCCTCGACTCCCTCGCCGTCGACAGCGCCGGCAACGTGTGCGTGGCCACCATCCGCAACGGCGGCATCACCGTGATCGCCCCCGAGGGTGGGGCCGACGACGGCGGCGGCGTCACCCACGTCCCGATGCCCGACCCGCTCACCACCAACGTCTGCTTCGGGGGCAACGACCTGCGGACGGCGTTCGTCACCCTCTCGGGCACGGGCCGATTGGTGTCGGTGCCCTGGCCCCGCCCCGGTCTGCGCCTCGCCCACACCTGACCCCTAGCCTCGACCCCGTGGCGGACCCGGTCGAACCTCGTGCCGGTGCGGCGTCGGAGGGGTCTCGACGGTCCTACTGGATCGAGACGCTGGGCTGCCCCAAGAACGCCGTGGACTCCGACAAGCTGGCCGGCACCCTGGCCGCCGACGGGCTCGTCCCCGCCGGCGGCGCCGATCGGGCCGATCTGGTGGTCGTCAACACCTGCGCCTTCGTCGAGGACGCCCGCCAGGAGTCGATCGACACCATCCTCGCCCTCGACGACGCCCGCCGGGACGGGTCCCGCCTGGTCGTCACCGGTTGCCTCGCCGAGCGGTCGGGCCCCGAGTTGGCGGCGGCACTGCCCGAGGTCGACGCCGTGGCCGGCTTCGGCGCCGCCGTCGACGTGACGCTGACCCCCCGCCGGCGTGGGGGTGGCCCGGTGCTCACCGCGCCGTCGTTCGACCTCCTGGAGCTGCCCCGCCCCCGCAGCGGCGCCCCGTGGGCGTACGTGAAGGTGGCCGAGGGCTGCGACAAGGCCTGCGGGTTCTGCGCCATCCCGAGCTTCCGGGGGAAGCAGCGGTCCCGGACCGTCGAGGCCGTCCTCGACGAGGTGGACCGCCTCGGCGCCGTGGAGGTGGTGCTCGTGGCCCAGGATCTGGCGTCCTACGGCCGCGACCTCGGCCGCCCGGGCGACATCGTGGGCCTGGTCAGCGCGGTGGCCGAGCGGGTCCGCCGGGTCCGGCTCCTCTACTTGTATCCATCCGAGCTCACCGAGCGTCTCATCACGGTGATGCTGCAGGAGACCGGGGTGGCCTACTTCGACCTCTCGTTGCAACACGTCTCCCGCCCGCTGCTGCGCCGCATGCGGCGGTGGGGCGACGGCGACCGCTTTCTCGACCGCATCGCCGCCATCCGGGCCACCGAGCCGGAGGCCGCGTTCCGGTCGAACTTCATCGTCGGCTACCCGGGTGAGACCGAGGACGACCACCAGCACCTCCTCGACTGGCTCGGCGAGGCCCAGCTCGACTGGTGCGGGTTCTTCCCGTTCAGCCGCGAGCCCGGGACCCTGGCCGACGACCAGGACGGACACGTCGACCCCGCCCTCGTGCGGGAACGTCTCTCGGAGCTGTCCGAGCGTCAGGACGCCATCACCGCCGCCCGACGGGATCGCCTCATCGGCAGCGAGATCGAGGTGCTCGTCGACCGGCCCGGCGTCGGTCGCAGCCACCGTGAGGCGCCCGAGATCGACGGTGTCGTCGCCGTCCCCGCGCATCTCCCCGTCGGGACGGTGCAGCGGGTGGTGGTCGACTCGGCCGTCGGCCCCGACCTGGTGGCGAGGCTGCCGTGACGGCCCGCACCGGGTACGACCCCGGCGCCAAGGTCACCCCGGCCAACCTCGTCACCGTGGTCCGGCTCGTCCTGGCCGTGCCGTTCTTCTTCATGATCGCCGAGTGGGGGGCGACCTGGACCGCCTTCTGGTGGGGGTTCGCCCTGGCCGCCTCCGACGGGCTCGACGGCTACCTCGCCCGCCGCCTCGGCGTCACCCGGTCGGGCGCGTTCCTCGACCCGCTGGCCGACAAGGTGCTGGCGCTGGGGTCGCTGTCGGTGCTGGCCGGACAGGGTCGGTTCCCGTGGCTTCCGGTCGGCCTGATCGCAGCCCGTGAGGTGGGCATCTCCGCCTTCCGCTCCTACGCCGGGCGTCGGGGCATCTCGGTGCCGGCCCGCCGGGTGGCCAAGCTGAAGACCTGGGTGCAGGGGCTCGCCGTGGGCCTGGCCCTCCTCCCCGTCCTCGACGGCCGCGCCGACTGGGTCGCCGACGTGGCCCTGTGGGTGGCGGTGGCGCTGACGCTCACCACCGGCCTCGACTACCTCCGTGACGGCCGCCGCATCCTCGGAAGGGCCGTCTCGCGGTGAGAGTGGAGGTGGTGGCCATCGGCACCGAGCTGCTGCTCGGGCAGGTCGTCGACACCAACTCGGCCTGGATCGGCGAGCACCTGGCCCTGGCCGGGCTCGACTCGCACTTCCAGACCAAGGTGGGCGACAACCCGGCCCGCATGCGCTCGGTGCTCGAGACGGCCCTCGGCCGCAGCGACGCCGTCATCTGCTGCGGCGGCCTCGGCCCCACCCAGGACGACATCACCCGTGACGTGATCGCCGGGATCATGGGCGTTCCCCTCGAGCTCGACGAGGTCGTCGTCGATCGCATCCGGGCCATGTTCGGGTCCCGCGGCCGCGACATGCCCGAGAACAACAAGCGCCAGGCCGAGGTCCCCCGGGGGGCGTCGCTCATCCCCCAGCAGCCCGGCACGGCGCCGGGCCTCGTCTGCCCGATCGGCGACAAGGTGATCTACGCCGTGCCCGGCGTGCCCCGGGAGATGCGGGAGATGGTGTCGGCCACGGTCATCCCCGATCTGCAGCGGCGGGCCGGGCTGTCAGCGGTCATCCGCAGCCGGACCCTGCGGACCTGGGGCCACTCCGAGTCGGGCCTGGCCGAGATGCTGGCCGACCGCATCGTCGAGCTGGACGGGGCCGGCAACCCCACCATCGCCTTCCTGGCCTCCGGCATCGAGGGGCTCAAGGTGCGGGTCACGGCCAAGGCCGCCGACGAGCGGGCCGTGGCCGCCATCCTCGACGACGAGGAGGTCCGCCTGCGGACGCTGCTCGGCGACCTCGTGTTCGGCCTGGACCACGAGACGATGGAGCACGCCGTGCTGGCGCTGCTCGAGGCCCGCGGGCTCACCCTGGCCGTGGCCGAGTCGCTGACCGGCGGGATGATCGGCACCCGCCTCACCGCCGTGCCGGGCGCCAGCCGGGTGTTCCGGGGGGCCGTGGTGGCCTACGCCAGCGACGTGAAGCGCGACCTGCTGGGAGTCCCCGACGGACCCGTGGTCACGGCGGCCGCGGCCGAGGCCATGGCGGTGGGTGTCCGTCGGGCCCTCGGCGCCGACGTGGGCCTCGCCACGACGGGGGTGGCCGGTCCCGACGAGCAGGAGGGTGTCCGGCCGGGCACCGTCCACCTCGGCATCGCCGTGGGTGACGACGTGCGGTCCCACACCGTCCGCCTGCCGGGCGACCGGGAGCAGGTGCGCCAGTTCGCCGTCATCTCCCTCCTGAACCTGCTCCGCCTCCAGCTCGCCGGGGTCGGCTGATCCCGACCGGTGGGGGCCGTGCCTTCGTGGCGTTGTGGCCCCCGCCCGAGGTGATCGACGGACTCCGGTCGTTCCCCCGGCCCGGGCGACCCGGGGTTCGCTGGACCGAGCCGGAGCGCTGGCACGTGACGCTGCGGTTCCTCGGCGTCGTCGACGTCGGGGCGGCGGCCGAGGCGCTGGCCGGGCTGCGTCACCCGCCCGTCGAGATCCGCATCGGCGGCTACACGCGGCGACTCGGGACGATTGCCCTGGTGGTGCCGGTCACCGGGGCGGACGGGGTGGCCGGGGCCGTGACCGCCGTGACGGCGCCGGTCGTGCCGACCGGGGACCGGCCCTTCCTCGGGCACCTGACCCTGGCCCGGTTGCGGCCGCGGGCTGCCAGCCCCGACCCGGCGGAGGTGACACCGCTCGCCTGGGTCGCCGACAGCGTGGCCCTCGTGGTGTCGGAACCGGGTCCGTCGTCGGGGCCGCCCCGGTACCGGACGGTGGTCGCGGTGGCGCTGTCGGGCTGAGGCCGGGCCTCAGCAGGCGGGGGGATGGCCGAGCAGGCAGAGGCCGAGCTCCATGACCCCTTCGACGCAGGGGTCGATCAGCCGGTAGTAGACCCGGTTGCCGTCCCGGCGGGTGGCCACGACGCCCTGATCGGACATGCGTTGCAGGTGATTCGAGACGGACTGGGTGCTGGCCCCGACCGCCTCCGCGATGTCGGTCACCGAGCGCTCGCCGTCCCGGGCGACGGCGTGCAGGATCCGGAGCCGGAGCGGGTTGGCGAGCACCCGGAACAGCGCCGCCAAGGCGTCGGTCTCACCGTCGGCGAGGAGCGGGCGATCGGCCAGCGCCGGGGGGACGAGCCCGGTATCGGAGACCGTGTCGGAGGCCGGCGGCGGTGCGCTCATGGATCCACCCTTGACATCGAGGATCATCTATTACATAGTTCTGTGGAACAGTTGAGCGTACCAGGAGGTCCCGCCCATGTCCCGATTCCAGTTGTCGTTGAACGTCGCCGACGTCGACGCCGCCGTCGCGTTCTACACCGGGCTGCTCGGCGTCGAGCCGGCCAAGCACCGTGCCGGGTACGCCAACTTCGTCGTCGCCGACCCGCCCCTCAAGCTCGTCGTCATCGAGGGCGAGGGCGATCCCGGGACGATCAACCACGTCGGCATCGAGCTGGCCGACCCCGGCGCCGTCGGCGAGGAGACGGCCCGCATCGCCGGCCTCGGCCTCCCCGTCGTCGTCGACGACGCCCACACCTGCTGCTTCGCCACCCAGGAGAAGGCATGGACCCGCGACGTCGACGGGGTGCCCTGGGAGCTGTACACGGTCGTCGCCGACGCCGCCCACTTCGGCGCCCACCCGCACGGTCACGGGTGACGTCGCCGCCAGCCTTCCGGCCTCTCCTGGCGGAGTTCCTCGGCACGGGCTTCCTCCTGGCTGCCATCGTCGGCTCGGGAGCCATGGCGGAGCGCCTCACCGACGACGTGGGCCTGCAACTCCTCCAGAACGCCGTCGCCACGGCCGGGGTGCTGGTGGCGGTGATCCTCACGTTCGGGCCGGTGTCGGGGGCCCACCTCAACCCGGCCGTCACGGCGTCGTTCTGGCTCCTCGACGGCACCCCACGCCGGACTGCGGTGGCCTACGCCGCCGTCCAGCTGGTCGGCGCGGTCACCGGGGCGGTGGTGGCCAACGCCATGTTCGGCCTCGACGTCGTCCGCTGGTCGACCAACGACCGCTCCGGTGCCGAGCTGGCACTGGCCGAGGGGGTGGCGACCCTCGGGTTGCTGCTGGTCGTCCACGGCGTCTCCCGGACGCAGTCGCTCCCGGTCGTGGCGGTCGCCGTCGGCGGCTACATCGCCGGAGCGTTCGCCTTCACGTCCTCGACCAGCTTCGCCAACCCGGCCGTCACCCTGGCCCGGATGGTCTCGGACAGCTTCGCCGGCATCACGCCCGGGTCGGTCCCGGCCTTCTTCGGCGCCCAGGTGCTGGCGACGGTGCTCACCGTCGTCATGGTCCGGATCCTGTTCCCGCGCCCGCCGGGCCGGGACCCCGGCGGGCCGGTCCCGGCGGAGGTCCCGTCAGCGACACCGTGAGATGGACTGACCCGACGTCGGGGGCTGCCTCCGGTCCGGGGGCGCTGGGCTCGGTGTGGCAGGCCCTGCGCTCCCGCGGCGCACAGCCCGTCTCGACGGTGAACGGGCCAGGGGTGTGCCGGTGTCGACGACGAGGAGTCGCTCCGTCATCCCGCGGCACCGGGGCGCGAACCCCGGGCCGTCGTGCGCAGGTGGCGGTGGACCGGCGCACTACCGTCGGCGGGTGCTCCCGGTCGACAGCGAGGTCATCCGGCTCTTCCTGCACGTCCTGGCGGCCTGCGTGTGGGTCGGCGGTCAGCTCGTCCTGGCCGGGTTGGTTCCCGCCCTGCGCTCGGCCGGCGACGCCACGGTGGTGCGGGCCGCCGCCCGTCGCTTCAACCTCCTGGCCTGGCCCGCCTACGGGGTCCTGCTCGCCACCGGGATCTGGAACATCCTGGAGCAGCCCGACGACACCTCCACGGCGTACTCGGTGACGTTCGGCGTGAAGATGATCTTCGTGGTCGCCTCCGGTGTGGCTGCCTTCGTCCACGCCACCCGCACCTCCCGCCTGGCGGTCGCCGCCGGGGGCGGCGTCGGGTTCGTCGGCGGGCTGGTGGCCCTGTTCCTCGGCACCGTGCTCGACGCCCAGGGCCCCTTCGGCTGACGCCCGTCGGTCGGCGGCGTAGCGTCGGCGAGGTGCGCTTCTCCTTCTGGCCCAACGCCGCCCAGAGCTGGCCGAGCATCCTCGACGCCACCCGTCACGTCGAGTCGACCGGGTGGGACGGCGTCTGGATCGCCGACCACTTCATGCCGGCACCCGGCAACGGCGAGCCGGGCGACCCGATGCTCGAGGCGTGGGGCGTGCTCGGTGGCCTCGCCGTCGGGGTGCCCCGCATCCGCCTCGGCACGCTGGTGTGCGGCAACACCTACCGGCACCCCGCCGTGCTGGCGAACCAGGCCGCCACCGTCGACGTGGTGGCCGGGGGTGGGCGGGTCGTGCTCGGCATCGGCGCCGGGTGGCAGGAGAACGAGCACGCCGCCTACGGCATCGAGCTGGGCCCGGTCGGCTGGCGGATGGACCGTCTCGAGGAGGCGTGCGAGGTGCTCCGCTCCCTGCTCGACGACGACCGCACCACGTTCCACGGTGACCACTTCGACCTCACCGACGCGCCGCTGGAACCGAGGGGGCGGCTCCGGCTGCTCGTCGGGGGCGGCGGTGAGAAGCGCACGCTGCGGATCACGGCCCGCTTCGCCGACGAGTGGAACGTGTGGGGCGAGCCCGACGACCTCGTCCACAAGATGGCCGTCCTCGACCGGCACTGCGACGAGGTGGGGCGCGACCCCGCCGCCATCGACCGGTCGGCGGTGGCGTTGCTGTTCCTCTCCGACGACGAGACGTGGCTGGCCGGCGTGCGGGAACGGGGCGTGCCCCGGGCGGCGATGATCGGCACACCCGCCGAGCTCACCGAGATGGTCGGCCGCTACGCCGACGCCGGGGTCGACGAGGTGATCGTGCCTGACTTCACGCTCGGCCAGGGTGCCCGGCGCACCGACACGCTCGACCGGTTCCTCGCCGAGGTGGCCGCCGACCACCGCTGACGTCCCGGCCCCGCGCGTCGCCCCGGAACCCTGCCCGCGACCCCGCCGGCGTACAGCAGAGGCGGGCCCGGTCAGGGCGCCACGGCGTCACCGGGGAGCACCCCGTCGGGGTGCAGGCGATCCTGGAACCGGCGCATCCCGGTCAGCCAGCGGTCGATGTCGGTGGCCTTGCGGCGGTGGTACTCGGCCACCTCCGGGTGGGGGAGCACCCAGAAGCGCTCCTCCCGCAGCGCGTCGAGGCAGGCCAGCGCGACGTCGGCGGGCTGGAGCACCCCGTCGACGGAGGCGGCGCCGTCGCCATCGTCGCCCCGTAGCCCGGTCGGGCTGTTGGCCACGATGTTGGTCTCGACGGCCTGGGGGCACAGCACCGACACCCGCACCCCCTGGTGGTGGTGGGTGATGGCCAGCCACTCGGCCAGCCCGACGGCGGCGTGCTTGGTCACGGAGTAGGCCATCGAGCCGATCTGGGTCAGGAGGCCCGCCGCCGAGGCCGTGTTGAGGAGGTAGCCCTCGCCCCGGCTGATCATCGACGGCAGCACGGCCCGGGCCGCGTAGACGTGGGAGAGGACGTGCACCTCCCACATGGCCTGGATGATCTCGTTCGACTCCTCCACCCCGGCGGCCGTGACGAAGCCGGCGTTGGAGCAGAACAGGTCGATGGGGCCGTGGTCGTCCTCGACCTCGGCCACCAGCGAGGCAACGGCGGCCTCGTCGCGGACGTCGAGCGCCACGCCGGACCCCCCGACGTCGCCACCGACCCGCTCGGCCCCGGCGGCGTCGAGGTCGGCGACGACGACGTGGCGGGCCCCGGCCTCGGCGGCCGCCCGGCAGAGCGCCTCTCCGATGCCGGATCCCCCACCCGTGACGACGACGACGCGGTCATGCAGCTCCATGGGCGCAGATCCTCGCAGAGCCGCCGGCGTCGCGCCGACACCCGGCCGGGCACGGGACGAGGCGGGGAGACCGTCCCGGTGGGCGCCGGCGGACACCGCCACCACCCGGCACCCTCACGGGACCAGCTCGGTGACCAGCTCGCCGAGACGGGCCTCGCCCTCGGGGGTCTGGCCACCCCGCTCGAGGAACCGTCGCATGATCCCGGCCGTCGCCGGGTCACGCAGGGTGTGCTGGAACAGCTCGGCCTCCCGCCGCAGGCCGGGGGAGGGGTCGGGGGTGGCGGCGTCGACGGCGGCCTTGGCCCGGACCATCGCCGAGCGGGGGAAGCCGGCGATCCGGGCCGCCAGGCGGTCGACGAAGGGCGACAGCTCGGCCGGGTCGAGGGCGCGGGTCAGCCAGCCCCAGGCGGCAGCGGTGTCGGCGTCGATGTCGTCGCACCCGCAGATGGCCTCGATGGCGCGTGACCGGTTGGTGAGGTGGGTGAAGCGTTGGGTGCCCGACCCACCCGGCAGGATGCCGAGCGCCACCTCGGGCTGGTTGACGACGCAGCGGCCCCGCGCCCCGTAGCGCAGGTCACAGGACGCCGCCAGCTCGGCACCGCCCCCGCCGACCCGGCCGGCGATCTCGGCGATGGTCACCGCCGGCATGGTGCGGAACCGCTCGCACATGGCGTGGAAGCGCGTCAGGTCACCGGTCGGAAGGGCCGGCGCGTCGGCGGGGAAGGTGAGGATGGCCTCGACGTCGAAGTGGGCGATCCACCAGCCCTCGTTGGCCGACCGCAGGACCACCGCGCCCACGCCGTCGTCGCGGGCGGCGGCGGTGGCGAGACGGTCGAGCTCGCCGAAGACCGGCACCGTCATGAGGTTGATCGGCCCGGCGTCGATGGTGACGGTGGCCACGCCCCCGTCGACCCTGACGTGCAGATGCTCGTAGTCGTCGTCCATGGGGCGCACCCTACGACGGGGGTGTGACAGGCATCCACGTACACGTGTTCGGCGCCGGGTAGGGTGAGCGGGTGCGTCCGCGACCGTGTCACACCCCCTCGCTAGCGTTCGCCGCATCGACCGCAGCCCGGTCCCCGCACCGACGTCCACCGACCGGTGGACCCGTCCGATCGCATGATCGGCCCGCATCAGGAGGACACCCCCGTGGAACGTGAGAAGGCACTCGACATGGCCCTGTCGCAGATCGAGCGGCAGTTCGGCAAGGGCTCCGTCATGAAGATGGGCGAGCGGCCCGACTTGGGGATCGAGGCGATCTCCACCGGCAGCCTCGCCCTCGACCACGCCCTCGGCATCGGTGGCCTGCCCCGGGGCCGGGTGTGTGAGATCTACGGCCCCGAGGCGTCGGGCAAGACCACCCTGGCCCTGCACGCCGTGGCCGAGGCGCAGCGCCAGGGCGGCATCTGCGCCTTCATCGACGCCGAGCACGCGCTCGATCCGGTCTACGCCAAGCGCATCGGCGTCGACACCGACGAGTTGCTCATCTCCCAGCCCGACACCGGTGAGCAGGCCCTCGAGATCTGCGACATGCTGATCCGCTCCGGGGCCATCGACGTCGTCGTGATCGACTCGGTCGCCGCCCTCACCCCACGGGCCGAGATCGAGGGTGAGATGGGCGACTCCCACGTCGGGCTCCAGGCCCGGCTCATGTCCCAGGCGCTGCGCAAGATCACCGCCAACCTGAGCAAGACCCACACCATCTGCATCTTCATCAACCAGCTGCGGGAGAAGATCGGGGTGATGTTCGGGTCACCGGAGACGACCCCGGGAGGTCGGGCGCTCAAGTTCTACTCGTCGGTGCGGATCGACGTCCGTCGCATCGAGGCCCTGAAAGACGGCGCCGAGGTGGTGGGCAACCGCACCCGGGCCAAGATCGTGAAGAACAAGACGGCCCCACCCTTCCGCCAGGCCGAGTTCGACATCATGTACGGCAAGGGCATCAGCCGGGAGGGCTCGCTCGTCGACATGGCCGTCGAGCACGACCTCGTGAAGAAGTCGGGGGCCTGGTACACCTACGAGGGCGAGCAGCTCGGTCAGGGCCGCGAGAACGCCAAGGCCTTCCTGGCCGACAACCCCGACATCTGGCTCGAGCTCGACCAGAAGATCCGCTCCCTGCTCGGCCTCGGAGTGCCCCCCGGTGACGCCCCTGGCTTCTCCGCCGCCGACGAGGAGCCCATCAGCCTGGAGTGACCCGGCGACGGGCGGCGCCGCGCCCTGACCGCGCCGGGGAGCAATACCCTGGCCGGTCATGGGCGGCCGCTACGTCGTGCGCACCTTCGGGTGCCAGATGAACGAGCACGACTCCGAGCGGATCGCGGGGCTCCTCGAAGCCGATGGCTACGAGCGCGCCGACGCCGACGGTGACGCCGACGTCGTCGTGCTCAACACCTGCTGCATCCGGGAGAACGCCGACAACAAGCTCTACGGGCATCTCGGCCACCTCAAGTCCCGCAAGGACGCCCGGCCGGATCTGCGGATCGTGGTGGCCGGCTGCCTGGCCCAGAAGGACCGCCACGCCATCCAGGAGCGGGCCCCGCACGTCGACGTCGTGGTGGGCACGCACAACGTCGCCCGGGCGGCCGAGCTGCTGGCCGAGAGCCGCCTGGTCGGGCCGGTGTGCGAGATCGCCGAGGAGTCCGAGGAGTTCCCGTCCGCCCTTCCGGTCCGGCGCGACGCCAGCCATGCCGCCTGGGTGACGATCCAGGTGGGCTGCGACAACTCGTGCGCGTTCTGCATCGTGCCGGCGGTGCGAGGGCGCGAGATCAGCCGCCCCTTCGACGAGCTGGTGGCCGAGGTCGAGGCCCTCGCCGCCGACGGGCTGATCGAGGTGACCCTGCTCGGCCAGAACGTCAACTCCTACGGACGTGACCTCACCCTGGCGCAGCGTCGGGCCGGCGCCGCCGTGCCGGTCCGCCCGCTGTTCGCCGACCTGCTGCGCGCCGTCGGCGGCGTGGCCGGCATCCGCCGGGTCCGCTTCACCAGCCCGCATCCGAAGGATCTCCGGCCCGAGACCGTCGCCGCCATGGCCGAGGTGCCTGCGGTGTGCGAGCACCTCCATCTCCCGTTGCAGGCCGGCAGCGACCGGATCCTGGCCGCCATGCACCGGGGCTACACGGCCGAGCGCTACCTGGACCGGTTGCGGGCGGCCCGGACCGGTGTGCAGGACCTGGCCGTCACCACCGACCTCATCGTGGGCTTCCCGGGCGAGACCGAAGCCGACTTCGAGGACACCCTGGCCGTGGTAGCCGAGGCCGACTACGACTCGGCCTACACCTTCGTCTTCTCGCCCCGGCCCGGTACCGAGGCGGCCGCCCTCGACGCCGCCACCGTCCCGGCCGACGTGGTGTCGGCCCGCTTCGACCGGCTCCGATCGGTGGTCGAGCGCTCGGCCCGGCGTCGCCACGAGGGCCGGGTCGGACGGATCGAGGAGGTCGTGGTGGAGGGGCCGTCCAAGCGTGACGACCGGGTGCTCAGCGGCCGGACCCGCCAGAACAAGCTCGTGCACTTCCGGGCCGACGGGGTGCTGCGACCGGGCACGGTGGCGACCTGCACGGTCACCGGCGCCGGGGCCCACTCCCTGCGGGGCCGGCTCGACGACGTCGTCGCCGCCCCCACCCACCGCACCCGCATCCCGGTAATCGCCCTCTGAGCCCGACCCCACTGGTCATCGTGGGTCCGACGGCGTCGGGCAAGTCCGCGCTCGCGTTCGAGGTGGCCCGCCGAACGGGGGCCGAGATCGTCTCGGCCGACGCCATGGCCGTCTACAGGGGCATGGACATCGGCACGGCCACGCCCGGTGCGGCCGAGCGGGCCGCCGTCGCCCACCACCTCGTCGACGTGGTCGAGCCCGAGGAGGAGTTCACCGTCGTCGAGTACCAGGCGCGGGCTCGGGTGGCGCTCGCCGACCTCGCCCACAGGGGTGTGCCGGCGGTGGTGGTGGGCGGGACCGGCCTCTACGTACGGGCCGTCGTCGACGACCTCGCCTTCCCGGGGCGCTACCCCGACGTTGCGGCGGAGCTGGCCCGGGAGGGCGACACCGCCGCCCTGCACCGCCGGCTCCGTGACGCCGACCCGGAGGCGGCCGCGAGGATGGAGCCCACCAATCGTCGTCGGGTGCTGCGGGCGCTCGAGGTCACGGTCGGCAGCGGACGGCCGTTCTCGTCGTTCGGTCCGGGCCTCGGGACCTACCCGCCCCGGCCGCACCTCCAGATCGGCCCGTCCTGGGACCGCACCTGCCTCGACCGTCGCATCGAGGACCGCTACGGAGCTCAGATGGCGGAGGGGTTTCTGGACGAGGTCCGGACGCTGGTCGGGCGGCGCCTGTCGCGCACCGCCGCCCAGGCGCTCGGGTACCGCGAACTGCTGGACCACCTGGCGGACCGCTGCAGCCTCGACGAGGCGCTCGACGCGGCCCGTCGGCAGACCCGCCGCTTCGCCCGACGCCAGGAACGGTGGTTCCGGCGCGACCCCCGCATCGTGTGGCTGGCCGGACCGGTCGACGTCGACGGGGTCATCGACCGTTGGCGGCGGTGTTGACCAGCGGGGAGGATGCAGGTGTGGTCACCCGCCGTGGCTGCGAGACTGGGGGCCTTGACCGTCACCCTGACCAAGCACCACGGACTCGGCAACGGCTTCCTCGTCGCCGTCGAACCGGGTCGGGACCTCGACGCCGACGACGCCCGCACGTTCTGTGACCGGCACACCGGCATCGGCGCCGATGGTCTGGTGGTGGGCTGGCGTCGAACCGGCGGCGCCGATCTGGCCATGACGCTGCGCAACGCCGACGGCTCGCAGGCGGAGATCTCCGGCAACGGGCTGCGCTGCCTCGTCCAGGCGGCGGTGCGAGCCGGTGTCGTCGCCGGACCCACGGTCGTGGTGGACTCGGGCGCCGGTCGCCATCGCAACCGGGTCGTGAGCGAGCCCGACGCCGTCACGCTCGTGATCGAGTCCGACCTGGGACCGGTGACGGCCATCGACGTCCCCCCGGCCGCGGCCGGCGTCGTGCCCGGGGCCCTGAAGGTGGCGGCGGCCCGGGTGGGCAACCCGCACGTGGTCGTCCTGGTCGACGCCGCCGATCCGCTGGCCGTGGCCGAGGTCGGGCCCCGGTTGGAGGCCTGCTTCGCCGGGGGGGTGAACGTGCACGTCGTGCGGGCCGTCGACGGCGGGCTCACCCTCGACGTCTGGGAACGGGGCGTCGGCGTCACCCGCGCCTGCGGGAGCGGGGCGGCCGTCTCGGCGGCCCTGGCCCACCAGTGGGGACTGGTCGGTGACCGGGTGGCGGTCACGATGCCCGGAGGCACGGCCACCGTCGACGTCGGCGACGGCACCGTCGCCCTCACGGGCCCGGCCGTGCACGTGGCCACCGTGACCGTGCCGTGAGAGCCCGCGACGGCGACGCCGACACGGTCGGCGGCGAGACCAACCGGGGCGCCTCCGGGGAGCCCGGCGGCGAGACCAACCGGGGCGCCTCGGGGGAGTACGGCGGCGAGACGCACCGGGGTGCCTTCGGGGAGTACGGCGGCGAGACGGCCGGGCTCATCGAGCGGACCTTCCGGGAGCGCATCGTCCTCGTGGGGGTCGACCGTGGCGACGGGACCGACGTCGACGCCCACCTCGACGAGCTGTCCCGGCTGGTGGACACCGCCGGCGCCGACGAGGTGGCCCGAGAGGTGCAGCGTCGCTCGGCCCCCGACCCCGCCACCTACGTCGGGAAGGGCAAGGCGGTTGAGCTGCGGCGTCTGGCCGACGCGCTCGACGCCGACACGGTCGTGTTCGACGACGAGTTGAGCCCGGCCCAGCAGTGGAACCTGGAGCGGCTCCTCGACCGGACCGCCCTCGACCGGACGGCCGTGATCCTCGACATCTTCGCTCAGAACGCGAGCACCATCGAGGGCCGTGCCCAGGTCGAGCTGGCCCAGCTGCGCTACCGGCTGCCCCGCCTGCGGCGCGGCCGATCCGGGTCGTTCTCGCAGCAGGGCGGGGGCATCGGCACCCGAGGGCCGGGCGAGACCCAGCTCGAGGTCGACCGGCGGCGCATCGGCCGACGGATGACCAAGCTCGAGCGCGACCTCGACCGGCTCCGATCGACCCGCCGGACCCAGCGCCGGGGTCGGCGCCGCAGTCGGTTCCACACCGCGGCGCTCGTCGGCTACACCAACGCCGGGAAGTCGACCCTCCTCAACGCGTTGACCGACGCCGGCACCGTGACCGGCGACCGGCTGTTCGCCACGCTCGACGCCACCACCCGCCGTCTCGCCCTGCCCGGTGGTGAGCAGGTGCTCGTGTCCGACACGGTGGGCTTCATCCGCAAGCTCCCCACCGAGCTGGTCGAGGCCTTCCGGTCGACGCTCGAGGAGGTGAACGAGGTCGAGTTGCTCCTCCACGTCGTCGACGCCGCCGCCGCCGACCCGGCCGAGCAGATGGCCGCCGTGCGGGGTGTGCTCGCCGACATCGGCGCCGGTGACGTCCCCGAACTGGTGGTGGTGAACAAGGCCGACGCCGCGCCGGGTGAGGCGGCGGCGCTGGCCCGTCGCCACCCGGACGCCGTCATCGCGTCCGCCGCGACCGGCGCCGGGCTCGACGAGCTGGTCGACGCCATGGCCGATCGCCTCCGGAGGGCGAGGAGCACGATCGAGATCGTCGTCCCGTTCGGACGGGGCGACGTGCTCGCCGCTGCGCACCGGGAGGGTGAGGTCGTGGCCCAGGAGGCGGCCGAGGGCGGGATGCGGCTGCGGGTCCGGGTCGACGACGTCGGAGCGGCCCGCTTCGCCGACTGGCGGGCGACGCCGGCGTGACCACCGTCGACGCCGACCAGCCCGTGCCCTTCACGCCGCCCCCGTACCCCTACGACCGCCTCGACCGGTTCCGCCCGGCGGCCGCCGCCCACGCCGGTGGTGTCATCGACCTCTCGGTCGGGACGCCCGTCGATTCTCCGACGCCCGCCGTCGTGGCCGCGCTGGCCGACGCCAGCGCCGCCCGCACCTATCCCCCCTCGATCGGCACGCCCGCGTTCCGGGAGGCGGCGGCGGCGTGGGTGGAGCGCCGGCTCGGCGCCCGGGTCGACCCCGCCACCGAGGTGGGGGCCACCGTCGGGTCCAAGGAGCTGGTCACCGGCCTTCCCCACTGGCTGCGGCGGCGCGAGCCGGGGCGGGACACCGTCCTGTACCCGTCGGTCGCCTACCCGAGCTACGAGATGGGCGCCGTGCTGGCCGGGTGCCGGGCCGTTCCGGTCCCCGTCGACGACTCGTTCCGGCTGGACGTCGGCGCCATCGACGAGGCCGATGCGGAGCGGGCGCTGTGCCTCTGGTCGAACACGCCCGGTAACCCCGCCGGCGCTCTGGACGACCTCGGGGCGGTGGCCGCCTGGGGACGGGCCCGGGGCGTGCCGGTGTTCTCCGACGAGTGCTACGCCGCCTTCACCTGGGACGGCGCGCCCCGCACCATCCTCACCTCCGGGACCGACGGCGTGGTGGCCGTGCATTCCCTGTCCAAGCGGTCGAACCTGGCCGGGGCCCGGATCGGCTTCTACGCCGGTGACGCCGGGCTGGTGCACTACCTGCGCGAGATCCGCAAGCACGCCGGCGCCATGGCACCGGGCCCGGCCCAGGCCGCCGCCGTCGTGGCCCTGGGCGACGACGCCGACGAGGAGCACCAGCGGGAGCGTTACCGGGAACGGCTCGATCTGCTCCGTCGGGTGTGGCGCGACGGGCTCGGGGTCGACGTCCCCATGCCCGGGGGCGCCTTCTACCTCTTCCCCCGTGCGCCCGGTGGGGATGCCTGGGGACTGGTCGAGCGCCTCGCCCGGGAGGCGGGCACGCTGGTATCCCCGGGGGAGTTCTACGGCCCGGCCGCGGCCGCACACGTGCGGGTGGCGGCGGTGGCGCCCCTCGAGCGTCTGAGCCTGCTCGCCGACCGCCTGGGCTGCTGACCTCCGCCCCCGCCTCGACCTCGGTCGAACCCCGGCTCATCGTCGCCGCCGCCGCGGCGGGGTGCCCTTGGGGGTCACCCGGCGGCTCTCCGCCACCGGCCGGGACGTGGTGGGTGGCTGGGGCTCGTCGGGCGGACGCGCCCCCACGCCCCCGAGGAGCGCGATCTGGGCCTCGAAAGCGCGGTTCACGAAGTAGGTCTCCGGGCCGATGGTGACCCGCCAGAGCCGCCGCTTCTTCGTGATCGACACCTCGTCGCGGCCGTAGCGCGCCCGTATCCGGGCCGGCCGCCACAGGGGGGGTCGGTTCTGGATGACGACCAGCTCGTCGGCGGTGACGGCGACGGCCCGGCCGAGCAGGAGGTAGAGACCGACGAGCAGGATGCCCGTGGCCGGAACCAGCACGTACAGCGAACCGGACAGCAGGGCCATGGCGAAGACCGCCGTCGGGAGGGCCGACGCCAACGGGTGTATCCGGGACCCCAGGAAATACCCCTCGAGGGGCGTACCGACCAGCTCCTGGGCCCGCTCCAGGGTCGTCCTGCGCTTCGCCATCGCCGTCGGGGACCCTACTAGGGTCGTTCCGATGGCGGACCTTGGTGCGACGATCGAGGACCTGTGGGAGCGTCGCGACGAGCTGGCCGTCGGCGACGCAGACGCCACCGAAGCCGTCCACGAGGCGATCGACGCCCTCGACCGGGGTGAGGTCACCGTGGCCACCTGGGACGGAGCGGGCGACGTCGAGGTCCTGGCGTGGCCCCGCCTCGCCATCCTGTTGCTGTTCCGCCTGGCCGCCATGGAGACGACCGAGCTGGGCCCGTTCGAGTTCGCCGATCGGATTCCCCTCAAGCGCGGTTACGCCGACCGAGGTGTTCGGGTGGTCCCCGGCGCGTCGGCCCGATGGGGTTGCTACCTCGCGCCCGGGGTGGTGCTGATGCCCAGCTACGTGAACATCGGTGCGCACGTCGGGGCGGGCACGATGGTCGACACCTGGGCCACCGTCGGGTCGTGCGCCCAGATCGGACGCAACGTCCACCTGTCGGGCGGGGTCGGCATCGGTGGAGTCCTCGAGCCGCCCGAGGCCGTGCCCGTGATGGTCGGCGACGAGTGTCTCATCGGCAGCCGCTGCATCGTGGCCAACGGTGCCAGGGTGGGCACGGGGTCCGTGCTCGGCGCCGGTTGCGTGCTGACCGGATCGATCCCGGTGATCGACGGCCAGACCGGTGAGGAGCTGTCCCGTGGGGTGGTACCCCCATGGTCGGTCGCGGTGTCGGCGACCCGGCCCCGGTCGTTTCCCGGCGGTGACTTCGGGCTGCCCTGCGTGCTGGTCGTCAAGCGTCTGGCCCCCGGTGAGCGCCACGCCAAGACGGCCATCAACGACATCCTGCGCGATCACGGCGTCGCCACCTGAGCGGGGCCGGAGCGCGGGGCGCAGCGACGACCGACCTGGTCGACCTGACGGCCGAGCTGGTCGACATCGCCTCGGTCAGCCACCACGAGGCGACGCTGGCGGATCGCCTCGAACGGGAGCTGCGCGGGTTGGGCCTACGGGTCGATCGGGTGGCCGACAACGTGGTGGCCCGGACCGAGCTGGGTCGCCCGCAACGGCTGATCCTCGCAGGACACACCGACACCGTCCCGCCGGCGGGCAACGACGGCGCCACCGTCGACGGCGACCGGGTGTCCGGTGTCGGTGCGTGCGACATGAAGGGCGGGCTCGCGGTGTTCCTGGCGGTGGCCCGTGAGCTGACCGACCCCGCCGTGGACGTCACCTGGGTGTTCTACGCAGGTGAGGAGATCGCCGCCGAGCACAACGGGCTCCGGCACCTCTTCGCCGAGCGCCCCGATCTGGTTCTCGGCGACGCCGCACTCGTCGGTGAGCCGTCGTCAGGCGACATCGAGGCCGGCTGCCAGGGGACCATCCGGGCGAGGGTGACCTTCAGGGGAGCCCGCGCCCACACCGCCCGCCCATGGATGGGGATCAACGCCATCCACCGTCTGCACCCGGTCCTGAGTCGCCTCGACGCCGACGTGGGCCGCCGTCCCGTTCTCGACGGGTGCGAGTACCGCGAGGCGACCCAGGCCGTGAGCGTCTCCGGAGGCGTCGCCGGCAACGTCGTCCCCGACGAGGCGATCCTCGTGATCAACCACCGCTTCGCCCCGGACCGCTCGTCTGCGGCGGCCACCGCCCACCTGCGCGACCTGGTCGGCGAGGCCGACGGGCTCGAGATCGTCGACCTCGCCCCCGCGGCACCACCACGGCTCGATCATCCCCTGCTGCGCGCCCTGATCGACCGCAACGGTCTCGCCGTCCGGGCCAAGCTGGGGTGGACCGACGTGGCCCGTTTCGCGGAGCACGGGGTGCCCGCCGTCAACTTCGGCCCCGGTGACGCCCACCTCGCCCACACCCCGACCGAGTACGTCGAGCGCACCCACCTCGAGAGCGTGCACGCCGCCGTCACGGACCTCGTGGGGCGGGGTCGGGGCCCCTGACGAGGCGGCCCGGTCCGCCGTCCGCTGGCCACCGTCGAGGCGCCGGCCGGTCCTCAGAGACGGCGGAGCACGGTGACCACCCGTCCGAACACCTGCACCTCGTCGGCCGGGAAGTGGAGCGGCGCCATGGCGGCGTTGGCCGGTTCGAGGACGATCTCGTCGCCGCGGTGCCGCAGCGTCTTCACGGTCGCCTCCTCGCCCGGGATGCCGGCGACCACCACGTCGCCGTCGCTCGCTGCGGGGTCGCTCCGCACGATGACGTGATCACCGTCGAGGATGCCGAGCTCGACCATCGAGTCACCACGGACCCGGAGCATGAAGAGGTCGCCCTCGCCCACGAAGTCGGCAGGGACCGGCAGCAGCTCCTCGACGTTCTCCGACGCCAGGACGTCGGTGCCTGCTGCGACCTCACCGACCAGGGGAACGTGGCGGCTCGGCCGCCGCTCGAGGGACGCCCCCGAGACCGGGTCGTAACGGACCTCGATCGCCCGCGGCTTGTCGGGGTCTCGTCGCAGGAAGCCGAGCCGTTGCAGGGTGGCGAGGTGGGTGTGCACCGTGCTCGGCGACGTCAGGCCGACCTGCTCACCGATCTCCCGCACCGATGGTGGGTACCCGTGCTCCCTCGTGCTGTCGACGATGACGTCGAGAATCTGTCGCTGTCGTGCGGTGAGCTGCCCGTCGACCACGGTGGTTGCCTCCTGTCGGGTGGGGGTCGCACCGGGCGACCGAGGCCGGGACCGACGGGGCCGTCCCGTCGGGTCGTGTCGGCACACGTCATCGTAGCGAGCCGGTGCAGTGATCGCAAACACCCGTTCGGCGAACGAACGAACTTTCGTTCTTGACGACGTACGGACGTTCGTGGTTGGCTGGTCGAACACGGGTTCTGACCAACGGTTCCTGACCACCGGTTCCGTCCGGGTCCACCCGGAGATGTCACACCCTCGGGAGATGATCCGACCATGCACCGTTCGACCGTCGACCACCGCCGACCACCTGATCGCCCGGTTCCCTCCGCGTCGACGCGCCGGTCGGCTCGTCCCCGTCCGTCGGGCGCTTCCCGGCCCGGGTGCAGCGGTATCGGACCGAGGGCTCCGCCGCCCTGGCCCGGGCGCCCGCCCGGTCTCGTCGTCCCGACGACGGCGGCGCTCGACGCGCTGCGCTCCGGCTGGTCGGCGGGCGGACCGGTGGCGAGCCGCCCCGGCCCGTCCCGACCAGGCCCCCGTGGGAGCGTTTCGCACCGTCACCCGTCCCGACGGGGCCCGTGCGGGAGCGCTTCGCACCGCCACTCGAGTCGGTTCCCCCCGCCGAGGGTCGTCGGGCCGGGGTGACCCGGCGGGGTGCCCTCGTCGTGGCGGCGCTGCTCGCCGTCACCCTCTCGACCGTCGGCGCCCTCACCCCGGCGCCCGGTGGCGCTGTTGTGGCCGGTGGCGTCGACGTGGCTCCGCCGGGCCCGACCGTGGTCGTCCAGCCGGGCGACAGCCTGTGGACGATCGCCCGCAGCATCCAGCCCGACGGCGACGTGCGCCCACTCGTGCAGCAGTTGGCGGCGCTCAACGGTGGTGCGCTCCTGCAGGTCGGCCAGGTGCTGGCCCTCCCATCGGTCCGGCGCGCCGACGACGCCGGCCTCGGGCGAGCCGGGGCGGGTCCACCGTGAGGGGTGCGTCAGCGCACGGCCGGCCGCCGGTAGCGGATGAACAGCTCGTCCGCGGCCCGCATGACCTGGACCAGCTCCAGGGTGCGGATCGCCTCGTCGCCACCGGCCGCCATCCGTTGGCTGGCGCCGCCGACGAGCAGCGGTGCCACCGTGACGTTGACCTCGTCGAGGAGATCACACGCCACGAGCTGGCCGTTGAGCCGAGGTCCCCCCTCGGCCAGCACGACCGGCCCGACGGCGTCGGCCAGCTCGGCGACGGCGGCGGTGAGGTCGACGTCATGGTCACCGGCCACGATCACGTCGGCGACCGCGGCCAGCTCGCGGCGCCGACCGGTGTCGGAGGCCGCCGCGGTGACGATCAGCGGACGGTTGGCCGGCGAGGAGAACAGCTCGGCGTCGATCGGGAGCGCGAGGCTACGGGTGACGACGGCGATACGGAGCGGACCGGAGGCCCCGACCCGCCGCCTCGGCCCCACCGCTGCCTCGTCGGTGGGGGGTGGACGGTAGAGCTCGGCCCGGAGGGTCGAGGCACCCACCAGCACCACGTCCGCGAGCCGCCGGATGGCAGCGAACACCTCGCGGTCACCGCCACCACCGAGCGCCGCTGACGTCGCACCCCGGGCGGTGGCACCGTCGACGGACGCCACCATGTTGACCAGAACCCAGGGTGGGTGCCGCCGCCTGAGAGGGTCGGCCAGGGCGGCGTCGGCCGTCACGGGACCGGGAGCGGGGTGGAGGCGCTCCAGCACGAGGCGACGCTACGCCAGGCGTGCGCTGCGACCACCGGCGGTCACGAGGCGCCGGTGTGGTCGGCGACGGGTCGCCGGCAGGAAATGTCGACGACGGCGGAAGATGAACGGGACGTGACACTTGGCAGCCTCGTGCACAGGCTGTGGAGAACATCGAGCACGAAACGCAGTGGATCGACCCCGCCCCGTCAGGAGGTGTCGCTGAGGGTGACGGGCACAGCGGGAGATGCCGGGACAGGGGGTTCGTCGTCGACAGCCTGTGGGATACCGGGTGGCGGATCGCACGGGATCTCCACAGGGATCGACGGTGTTGTGCCTCTTCCGCTCCACAGGGCAGGCGTCCTAGGGTGGCCGACCTGATCGAGAGGCCGGCGGATCCGGACGGTGGCGAGGTCGTGGTCGGACACGGCTGCGATCGAGCACGGGGCGTGGAGCGGCAACGTGTGCCGGACGTACGGCCCAACCCGGGTTCGTCGGCCTCTCGTGACCAGCCCGGACGCACAGGGGGTCCCGAGCGAGGCCGGGGTCATCCCGTCGTGGCCGGCGGCCCCGGGCGAAGCGGGGATCGGGTGGTCGAACCACAGAGGTGTAACTCCGCTGCTGTGATGCGGTAGGTTGAGGGGTCCGACGGGTGAGCAGCCCGGTGGGCGACGGCCCGGGTGCGGGGGAGCGGATCGTGAGGGATCGGCAGGCATCCGAGGTCCGGGGTCGATTACCGCAGTACAGGGTCGAGAGAGGCCGGGCTGAGACACGGGGTCGAGGAGACTCAGGGTCGAGAAGCACCGGGCTGAGAGACACAGGGTCGAGAAGCACAGGGTTGAGCAGACACAGGTTCGAGGGCCGGACGGTCGAGTCGACCGGCGGTCGGGACGAGACGCAGTCGGAGCCGGCTGCGTGGATCGGGAGCGCACATGGCACTGGCACCGGAGCAGGCGATCATCGGGACCCGGCGGCACTTCACGCGCCCCGGCGTGCACCCTTACGACGACATCGCCTGGGAACGGCGCGACGCCCGCCTCACCAACTTCCATGACGGCAGCACGGCCTTCGAGCAGCTCGAGGTCGAGTTCCCGGCGTCGTGGTCCGTCAACGCCTCGAACATCGTCACCCAGAAGTACTTCCGGGGCACCCCGGGATCGCCCGAGCGGGAGTCGTCGCTGCGCCAGGTCATCGACCGTGTGGTCACGACGATCACCGGGTGGGGCCGGCGGGACGGCTACTTCGTCGACGACGACGAGGCCGAGACGTTCGGTGCCGAGCTGACGTGGCTGCTCGTGCACCAGCGGGCGGCGTTCAACTCGCCGGTGTGGTTCAACATCGGCGTCGAGGGCGTACCCCAGCAGGCGTCGGCCTGCTTCATCCTCGCCGTCGACGACACGATGGACTCGATCCTCAACTGGTACGTCGAGGAGGGCACGATCTTCAAGGGCGGCTCGGGCTCGGGCATCAACCTGAGCCGCATCCGCTCGTCGGTCGAACCGCTGCGGGGCGGCGGTACGGCCTCGGGTCCGGTGAGCTTCATGCGGGGGGCGGACGCCTCGGCGGGCACGATCAAGTCGGGGGGCAAGACCCGCCGGGCGGCGAAGATGGTCATCCTCAACGCCGACCATCCGGACGTGCGCGACTTCGTCTGGTGCAAATCGGTCGAGGAGCGCAAGGCGCGGGCGCTGCGCGACGCCGGTTTCGACATGGATCTCGACGGGCGCGACGCCATCTCGATCCAGTACCAGAACGCCAACAACTCGGTACGGGCCACCGACGAGTTCATGGCCGCCGTCGAGGCCGACGCCGACTGGCACCTGCGGGCCGTGACCGACGGTTCGGTGGTGGAGACGGTGCGGGCCAGGGATCTCTTCGGTGAGATCGCGGCGGCGGCGTGGGAGTGCGCCGATCCCGGCCTGCAGTTCGACACGACCATCAACCGGTGGCACACGGCGGCCAACACGGGCCGGATCAACGGTTCCAACCCGTGCTCGGAGTACATGCACCTCGACAACTCGGCCTGCAACCTGGCCAGCCTGAACCTGTTGAGCTTCCTCGACGACGACACCTTCGACGTCGACGGCTTCGAACACGCGGTGTCGGTGATGTTCACCGCCCAGGAGATCATGGTCGGCAACGCCGACTATCCCACCGAGTCCATCGCGCAGACGTCGCGGGACTTCCGACAGCTCGGGCTGGGCTACGCCAACCTCGGTGCCCTCCTCATGGCGCTCGGGCTGCCGTACGACTCCGATGCCGGCCGGGCCTGGGCGGCCAGCATCACCGCCCTCATGACCGGTCGTGCCTACGCCACCTCGGCGCGGATCGCCGCCCGCATGGGTCCCTTCGCCGGCTTCGCCGACAACCGCGCCCCGACGCTTTCGGTGCTGGGCGCCCACCGGGCCGCCGCCGCCGACGTCGACGAGGAGCTGGTGCCGCCGACACTGCTCGGAGCCGCGCAGCGGGCATGGGACGAGACGATGGAGGAGGCCGAGGTCCACGGCGTGCGCAACTCCCAGGCCACGGTGCTGGCCCCGACGGGGACGATCGGTCTGATGATGGACTGCGACACCACCGGCATCGAGCCCGATCTCGGTCTGGTGAAGTTCAAGAAGCTGGTGGGTGGCGGCAACATGGCCATCGTCAACCAGACCGTGCCGCGCGCCCTGAGGCGCCTCGGCTACGAGCCCGCCCAGATCGCCGAGGTGGTCACCTACATCGACGTGAACAGCACGATCGTCGGCGCCCCCCACGTCTCGGGTGATCACGCCCGGGTGTTCGCCTGCGCCATGGGTGACAACGTGATCGCCCCCATGGGCCACGTCCGCATGATGGCGGCCGTGCAGCCGTTCATCTCCGGCGCCATCTCCAAGACGGTCAACATGCCGGAGCAGGTCACCGTCGACGACGTGGCCGACCTGTACCTGCAGTCCTGGCGCATGGGGTTGAAGGCCGTGGCCATCTACCGCGACAACTGCAAGGTGGCCCAGCCGCTGTCGACGGGCAGGGGAGACGACCAGGCGTCTGCTGTCTCCCCCGAGACGAGGGAGGTGGCCATCGCCCGGGCCGTCGACGAGGCCATCGCCCAGGTCCAGCGCGAACCGGTGCGGTTCAAGCTGCCGAAGAAGCGGTCGTCGAAGACGTTCAGTTTCCGGGTGGCCGACTGCCACGGCTACGTGACCGTCGGCGAGTACGACGACGGCCGTCCCGGCGAGATCTTCCTGAAGGTGGCCAAGCAGGGCTCGACCCTCGCCGGCATCATGGACGCCTTCGCCATCTCGATCAGCCACGGGCTGCAGTACGGGGTGCCCCTGCGCGTGTACGTCGAGCAGTACACGAACATGCGGTTCGAGCCGGCCGGCATCACCGACGACCCCGAGCTGCGCATCGCCTCGAGCCTGATCGACTACATCTTCCGCCGGCTCGCCCTGGAGTACCTGCCCTACGAGGAGCGCGTCGAGATCGGCGTCCTGTCGACGGCGGAGCGCAGCCAGCCCACCCTGCCGGGCATCGAGGAGGCGGTCACGCCGACGGTGGCGTCGCCCGAGACGGACCCGGCGCCGGCGGCCCCCCCGGTTCGGCCGTCGTCGGCGGCCCGGACGCTCGGCGAGATCTGTCAGTCGTGCGGTTCGGCCAACATGCAGCGGGCGGGGTCGTGCATGGTGTGCGCCGACTGCGGCACCACCAGCGGCTGCAGCTGATCCGCACCTGACGGTCAGGAGACCGACAGCTCGATCCCACAGACGTCGGCGGCGTAGCGGGCCACCCGGTCGGTGGCGGGGTCGAGTCGGGCGAGGACATCACCGTCGACGCGCCCGAGCGCGGCGCGGGCGGAGTCGGGATCGTCCGGATCCACGTCGGCCATGGCCTCGGCCACCATCGTCAACGCCTCGGCGAACAACCTGAACTCGTCGCGCAGCTCGTCGGGGGCGATACCGCCCAGCTCCTCGAACAGAGCCACGGCAGCGCGCATGGCGTCGGAGTCGGTGGCGTCCAGCTGCGCTCCGGCGAACGGGTCGTTCTCCTCGAGGTCGGCCACCCGGAGGCAGAACGCCGAACCGGGCCCCTCGGTCGGCCCGCCGGGATCGGATGCGGGCGGGCGGGCCTCGGACGTGGTGTCCCCGGCCGTCCCGGTGTCGGCGTCGGTTGACGCGTCGCCGCACCCGGTCATCGCGACGGAGACGAGAACGGCGCCGACGAGCATGCAACGACGGGGGAGCGTGGGGAGTTCGGGGTGCATGGGGTTCCCGTTCGGCGGGCGGGCCAGGGTCGGGCGAAGGTAGCAGCCGGGGTCCGGCCGGGTCGGGCGGGGCGTCGGCGCCAGCGCCGGTGGGGCGGAGGGACGGCGCCGACGGCGTCGCCTGCGTCTCTCAGTCGCCGGCGCCGGCGGTGGCCGCGTCGGCGTCGTGGAGGGCGAAGAAGGTTCCGCTCCGGGTCCCGACGTAGATCCCGCCGTCCCAGACCGCCGGTGTCGACTCGATGCAGCCCCCCAGGTCGACCGACCACAGCGGGAGGGGCGGGGCCGTCGTGTCGGACACGTCGTAGCCGTGCAGCACGCCGTCGCAGTCGCCCTGGATCAGCACACCGTCGACGACGACCGGCGACGACCACAGGGGTCCGGGGAGGTGCTCCTCCCATCGCACCCGCCCGTCGGTGCGGTCGATGCCGAGCAGTCGCCCCCCGTTGGTCGGCACGACGAGGAGGTCGCCGTGCAGCGCCGGCGTGGCCCACACCCCCCCGGGCCGCACCCCCCGGTCCGCCACCGACCAGACCAGTGGGTCGTCGGGGCGGGACGGGTCGAGCTTCAGGATCTGACCGACCTCCTCGGCGCGGGCGTTGTCGCGCTCCCACTCGACGCCCACGTAGAGGAACCCCTCGTCGTCGACCACGATCGAGGCGTCGATGTCGTCGCCGGCCCAGTAGCGGAAGACCCGCTCGGGCTGCCCGCCGGCCGCCAACGGGGCCAGGTCCCAGCCCTGCACCAGGCCGCCGGAGTTGGCGAAGTAGGCAACGTCACCGCTGACCGCCACCGAGCCCTCGATCGAGACGTTGTCGCCGACCGCCGCCACCAGCTCCGCGTCGTAGCCGGGCGTGTCGAAGATCAGCTCGGGGTCGACGGTGACCCGCCCGTCGGGGCCGTAGCCGCGGTGCAGCCGGGCCACGTGGAAGACGGAGTTCTCGCCCCCCTCGATCAGGAGGCCGTCGAGGATCAGACCGGCGCCGTCCCAGTCGTCGTTCCACCTGGTGCCGCTCACGGCGTCGGCGGCCAGGGCCCACAGCTCGGTGGGACGATCGCGATCGAAGGCGATGACCCGGTAGCGGCCGTCACGCGATCCGGTGTAGAGGAGCGGGTAGCCGTCGGGATCGACGGTCACGCTGCCCTTGATGATGTCGCCCGTGGGGAAGGGCGGGATGATCTCGGCGCCGGTGTCGGCGTCGAGAAAGTGCACGTTGCGGTCGTAGGCGCCGAAGGTGACCCAGGTTCGGCCGTCGCGCTCGAAGACGGCCGGCTGCCCGGTCCACCCGGAGCCGCACCACTGGCGGGCCTCGCCGCCGACCGTCGACGACGAGCAGCCGATCTCGTAGGTCCAGTCGACCCCGGGGGACGCGGGGACGGGACCTGACCCGTAGTAGGTGCGGGTGGGGTTGCCCCGGAAGGTGAGGAGGCCCCGCACCTCGTCACCCCACGGCGACCCGACCGAGGCGGGATCGACGAGGCCGTCGTAGGGCACCGTGTCGTCGGGCACCGTGGTGGGGGCGGAATGGTCGTGGGACCGGGGCGGAATGGTCGTGGGCACCGGGGTCGTGGGCACCGGGGTCGTGGCCACCGGGGTCGTGACTGCGAGGTTCGGGGTGGGAGGCGCCGGCACCGGGGCGCCCGGGGCGGCTGCGGTCCCGGCGCCGTCGCCGCCCACGACGAGGAGCGCCCCCGTCACGACGGCGGTGAGCCCCAGCACGGCCGCCGCCACCCGCTGCCGTGGCCCGGTGATGCTCACCGGCCCAGGGGGTGGCGCTCGAAGAAGGCCCAGATCAGCGCGGAGGCGTCGACCGAGTCGGTGGTGCGGCCGAGGAGCGGGAGGGGAACGGCCCCGGGCCAGGTGTGGCCGCCGCCCTCGACGACGTAGAGGCCCACCTCGGTGCCGTCGCAGCCGTAGCTGCGCAGCGTGACGTCGTCGGCGATGCGGTCCTCCTCGGCGGCCGGTTCGCAGCCGGCCAGTCCGACGAAGCCGGCGACGTTGGTGGCGATGTCGCCCAGGGTGGCCGGGGGGCCGCCGTCGTCGAGCGCCGAGGTGAGCGCGGTGGGCGAGCCGTCGAAGCTCACGACGTCGTCGGCCGTGCCGTGGAAGGCGAGCAGGTCGACGGGCGGTGCGCCGGCGCAGTCGTCGAACCAGGCCGTGCCCGCCACGGGCGCCACCGCCGCGATGCGGTCACCGGCCCGACAGGCCAGCGCCGAGCTCATGATCCCCCCGTAGGAGAGGCCGGTGGCGTACACCCGCTGGCGGTCGACGCACCAGGTCGAGTCCAGCTCGTCGAGGAGGGCGTCGACGAAGGCGATGGAGTCGGTGTCGGGGTTGCTCACGTCGAAACCGGCCAGCGGCCACCGCCGGGGTGTGCCCGTGCCGTCGGGCGCCACCACGACGAAGCCGGCCCGGTCGGCCTCGTCGGTGAGGTCGGCGTAGACGAACTGCTGGGCCCCGCTGCTGGCCAGTCCGTGGAAGTTGAAGACGACGGGCACCGGGTCGTCGTCCACCGCGTCGGGGACGTACAGCACGTAGTCGCGCCGCTCGCCGGCGAAGTCGAGCCGGCGGTCGAGGCGGCCCCGGTCCCCGGGCCGGTCGGGGCACGTCGCCGCCCCCTCGGCGACCGTCGTCGGTGCAACGGTGCCGGGCTCGGCCGAAGGATCCGGCCCGGCCGTGACCGGACCGCCGTTGTCGTCGTCGGAGCAGGCGCCCGTGGCCAGGGCCAGCACCACGGCCACGGTGGCCAGACGTCCTCGCACCGGCGTCAGCGTAGGAGCGCGGTCGACCGCAGGGTCAGCGCGGGTCGGGCGGGTCGTCGAGGCGGGCCAACAGCTCGCCGCGGGAGCGGAGGACCAGGGAGGCCACCAGGAGCACCAGCCCGGCCGTGACCACGGTCGGACGCGGGCCCCACACGTCGGCCAACCAGCCCTGGAGGAGCCCGCCCAGCGGGTAGGCGGCGGTGAACGTCATGACCCGGGTGGCCATGACCCGACCCCGGACCCGGTCGGCCACGATGTCCTGCACGGCGGTGTTGGTCACCGAGATGACGGCGAGGAACCCCGCGCCCGCCCCGACCAGGGCCAGCACCCCCAGCGAGAAGACCGGCGCCGCCCCGAAGCAGGCGACGGCGACGGCGTAGCCGGGCAGGGCGACGCCGACGACCCGGGCGCGGCTCACCCGGTCCGACAGGCCGGCCACGAGCGGCGCCGCCAGCAGGGCGCCGAGCCCGAGCGAGGCGGAGAGCAGACCGAAACCGAGCGGCCCGACGGCGAAGACGTCCTCGGCGAACACCACCGTGAGCTGCAGGATGGGGTTGCCCAGGAAGCCGACCAGGGCGGCGACGACGATCCCGACCCAGATGCCGGGCTGGCCCCGCACGTAGGCCACGGCGTCGAGGAACTGCCGGTGGACCGACCCCGACGGTCGGCCCCCCTCCGGCCGGGAGGCGACCCGGATGACGCTCAGGGCGGCGATCACGAACCCGAACGTGACGGCGTTGAGGAGGAACGCCCACGACGGTCCGAGCGCGGCCAGGAGCACCCCGGCCACGGCCGGCCCCACGGCCCGGGCGGCGTTGAACTGCAGCGAGTTGAGGGTGATGGCCGACGACAGGTGGTCGCGGGGGACGAGGGAGGGGACGAACGCCTGCCACGACGGGATGTTCAGGCCGTTGACGACACCCCCGGCGGCCGTGACGACCAGGATGAGGGTCGGGCTGCGCAGGCCCGCCACCCACACCGCCCAGAGGGCCAGCGCCAGGACGGCCGCTGCGGTCTGGCCCACGATGAGCACCTTGCGGCGCTCGAGGCGGTCGGCCAGCGACCCGCCCAGCGGGCCGAGGAGCATGGCCGGCATGAACTGGCTGAACGTGGCCAGCCCCACCCACGTGGCCGAGTCGGTGAGCCCGTACAGCACGAACGGCACGGTCAGGTTCTGGAGCCACTGCCCGATGTTGGACACCAGCGCCCCCCACCAGAAGAGGCGGAACTCCCGGTGGCGCATGGCCCGCAGGCTGTGGCGCAGCGGGCCGGGGACGCGGCTCGGACCGGTGCCCGGTGGGCCGCCCAGGAGGGGACGGTCGGTCACGACCCGGCCCCGGTGGCGAGATCGTCGACCAGGGCGAGGATGTCGTCGCCGTAGCGGTCGAGGCGGGCCGGGCCGATGCCGTGGCAGGCGATCAGCTCGTCGGCGCTGGTGGGCCGACGGCGGGCGATGTCGTCGAGGTGGGCGTCGGCCAGCACGACGTAGGCGGGGACGCCGTCGTCGGCGGCCCGCTGCCGGCGCCACGCCCGCAGCGCCTCGGCCAGCTCGTCGTCGGGCGGGGCGGCCACGAGGGTGCGGAGCGCCCCGTCGACGGTGACCGTCTCGCCCAGGCCGACCCGGGTGAGGCCGCCTCCGGCCAGGGCCACCACCACGTCAGCGCCGTCGACGTCGCGGATCAGGCCGGCGAAGCCACCGTTCAGGGTCAGCTCCAGGCCGACCGCGACCTCCACCGGCGGCGCGACCCGACCGGGTGCCCGACCCCCGTCGGAGGCCATCGGCGCCACGGTGGTGAGAGCGGGAGCCGGGGGCGTCACGGGCGCATCGGCGTCGAGCTCGGACAGGAACGGCGACGGCGCCGCCTCGTCTCCCACAAGTAGGAGGTCGGTGCGGGCGCGGGTGATGGCCACGTGGAGGATGCGGCGCTCCTCCTCGGTGTCGGTGGCCAGCCGGTGGGGGAGCAGGCCGGCGTCGACGGGCGCCACGACGACGTGGTCCCACTCCATGCCCTTGACTCGGTGGACGGTCGAGAGCCGGACCCCGTCGTCACCGCCCGGGGTCTCGAGGGTCGACCGCAACCACGGCTCGAAGCCGTCCGGCGCGGGGTGCAGGGCGGCGACGGCGATGAGGGCGTGGAGATCGTCGCCGTGGCCGCCGTCGTCGCCCTTGGAGCGGTCGAGGGTGTCGACCGCGCGTCCGAGGCCGATGCCGTCGCGGACGTAGCGCAGCAGCGCCTCGGTGTCCGCGCCGACGGCACGGGCCCGCAGGGCGTCGAGGTCCTGGGCCAGGTCCCGGAGCCGCTCGCCCTCCTTGCCGGGCAGGCCCCCCGAGCGACGGCGCAGCTCGGCCGTGCGCCACGACCGGCGGCTCCGGAGCAGGCCCCGCACCCGGCGCGACAGCCGGCGGGACGGTCGGTTGAGGATCTCGTCGAGGTCACCGGCCGACAGCTCGGCCGGTCCGGTGGCCAGCCGCAGGTAGGCCAACGCCGAGCGCAGCCCCGTGCGCCGCAGGGCGGTGGGACCGAGGGGCCGGTCACAGGGCACGCCGGCCTCGGTGAGGAGCACCTGCACCGGGAGCAGGGCGGCGTTGACGCGGCTCAGGACGGCCACCGACGTGGGGTCGGCACCGGCGTCGAGGTGGGCCCGCACCGCGGCGGCCACGGTGGGTCCGACGTCGGCGGCCGGCACCAGCCGCACGGTCACGGGAGCGCCGTCGTCGCGCCCGGGGCGGATCCGCTTCGGGATCCGGTCCCGGTTGTGGGTGAGGAGGTGCCCGGCCGCCGTCACCACCGCCGGGGGACAGCGGAAGTTGGTGCCGAGCACGTGGTGGCCGGCTCCCGGGAACCAGTGGTCGAAGTCGACCAGGTGGGCCGGGGTGGCGCCGGCGTAGCCGTAGATGGTCTGGTCCTCGTCGCCCACGCCGAACACCTGGTAGGAGGGGGCGGCCAGCAGGCGCAGCAGGAGCAGGTAGGCGGGCGTCAGGTCCTGCAGCTCGTCGACGAGCAGGTGACGCCGCCGGGCCTGGGCCCCCTGGCGGACCTCCGGGTCGCGCAGCAGCACCTCGGCGGCGCCGTAGACCAGCTCGTCGAAGTCGACGACGCCGTCTCGGGCGAGGCCGTCGCGGTACTCCCCGAACACCCGGGCCAGGTCGGCGGCGTCGCCGATCTCGGCCTCGACGGCGACGGGGGACCGGAGGCCGAGGCGGATGCGCGCCAGCCCCTCGAGGTAGGGGGCCAGCACGTCGGTGTTGGCCCGGGGCCGCACCGGGGCCAACGGTTCGAGCCGGCTGCGGACGTCACGCTCGTCGAGGACGGTCGGCGCCCGGGTGCCCGTCGAGCGGGCGGCGTCGCGCAGCACGTCGAGGCCGAGGGCGTGCACGGTACGGATCTCGACCCCCAGCTGCGGGGGGAGGCGGTCGCGCAGCTCCCCGGCGGCCCGGGTGTTGTAGGCCACCGCGGTGACGAGGGCGGCCTCGACGCCCCGGTCCTCGACCAGGTGGCGGACCCGGTGGGCCAGCACCCGGGTCTTGCCCGATCCGGCCGGGGCCACGACCCGCGCCGGGCCGGCCGGGTGCACGACGGCGGCCCGCTGGTCGTCGGTGAGATCGTCGTCGTCGGGCTCGCCCCGGCCGGCCACCGTGAGGCGCCCCAGCTCGATCGACTCCCGGTGCACGACCGCCTCGCCGACGGCCAGCGGGGAGCGGGGGCCGCCGTCGCACCAGGCCGGACGTCCGTCGGGCAGCGTGACGTCGGCACGGGGGTCGAGCTGGGCCCCGAGGCGGGCCGCCTTGTGGGCCCACCACCAGACGGGCGGACCGGAGCGGGCGTCGTAGTTGTTCGCCCACACCAGGAAGAAGAGCCGCTCCCGGGACAGCTCGTGGTCCGATCGCAGGGAGTGGACGGGTTCGTCGCAGCGCTCGGCTTGCCGCAGCTCTTCGTTGGCGACGGCCAGCTCGACCACGACGGGCCGCCGGGTGAGCCAGTGCCGGTGGAGCCGGTCGACCGCCTCGCCGGGCCGGAGGAGGGCCGACTCGTCGACCCGGACGCGGGGGCTCGCCTCCCAGCCGGGCGGGGTGGGCGCGCCCCCCGCCACCACCACGCCGCGGCCCAGGGCGGCGGGCCCGGGGTGGATGGCGCCGTCGATCACCGAACTGATGTTCGTCGACGGGCGGAGCGGGCGCCAGTCGCGTCGGAGCGGGGAACAGGTCCGCCTCGGGGACGGTTGCCGGATACGTGACCGACCAGACACCGTCCGACAACCCTGCGCCGTCCGACGACCCTGCCGCCATCGACGTCTACTGGCGGCCGGGGTGCGGCTTCTGCGCCGCCCTCGACCGGTCCCTCCGCCGTCTGGGCATCCCGATGCGCCGGGTCGACATCTGGGCGGAGCCCGACGGTGCCGCCTTCGTGCGCGAGCACGCCGGCGGCAACGAGACGGTCCCGACGGTGGCGGTGGGCGGCGTCGTGATGGTCAACCCGACCCCCGATCAGGTCGTGGCGGCGATGGCGGCCGAGACACCGCACCTGCTGCCCGAGGGCGTCGAGGCTCCCGAGCCCTCCCGGGCCGGGCGGCTCCTCGGCCGGATGCTGGGCGAGAGCTGAGGCGACCTGGCTCACCCGGTGCGGTCGGGTGAGATCTTGTACGTGAGGGTGGCGGTGGCCACGAGCTCGCCGTCGTTGCGCAGCTCGGCGGCGCAGAAGGCGATCGACCGGCCCCGCTTGACCACCCAGCCCTCGGCCAGCAGCTCGCCGCCGGTGACCGGACCGAGGTAGCGCACCCCCAGCTCGATGGTGGAGAACGCCACCTCGCTCTCGTAGGCGCTCCCGATGGCCGGGACCACGACAGAGTCGAGCAATGTGGCGTGGACCCCACCGTGCACGACCCCGGCCGGTTGCAGCAGCTCGGACCGGACCGGCACGGTCAACGCGGCGTAGTCGCGCCGCACCTCGACCAGCTCGAAGCCGACCAGGGTGGCGAACAGCTCGTCGCCGGCGGGGTAGTTGCGCCACCGCTCGGCCCCCGACCCGGCCGGGAGCGGCTCGAACCGGTCGGCGTGGACGAGGGCGGGCACGATCGGCGACGCTACCGTCGCAGCCGTGCCGGAGGACACCTTCCCGCGCCGTCACGCGGCCACCCAGCGCTTCACGCTCGGCGCGCCCCGCAGCGTGCAGGTGGCCCGGGACGGCTCCCGCGTCCTCTACTGCCGGTCGGCGGCGGGCGACGATCCGGTGCAGGCGCTGTGGTGCCACGAGACGGCCTCGGGGACCGACACCCTCCTCGCCGATCCGTCCGCGCTGACGGGAGCGGCCGAGCGAGGGCTGCCCGAGGCGGAGCGGGCCCGCCGGGAGCGGGCCCGTGAGGGCGGCGGTGGGATCGTGTCCTACGCCACCGACGCCGACCTCACCACCGTGGCCTTCGCGTTGGGCGGGCGCCTGTTCGTCACGGACGTGGCCCGGGCGTCCACCGTCGAGGTCGACGTGGCCGGGCCGGTGTTCGACCCCCGACCCTCCCCGGACGGCACGGCCGTCGCCTACGTGACCGACCGGTCGCTGCGGGTCGTCACCCTCGCCGACGGCCACGACCGTGAGCTGGTGGGTCCCGACGGTGACGCCGACACCGTGTCCTGGGGCTCCGCCGAGTTCGTCGCCGCCGAGGAGATGGGCCGCCAGCGGGGCTTCTGGTGGGCACCCGACTCGACCACCCTGGCGGTGGCGAGGGTCGACGTCGCGCCCGTGCCGGTCTGGTGGATCGCCGCCCCCGTCGACCCGGCCGAGGCGCCCCGGGCGGTGCGCTACCCGGCGGCGGGGTCGCCCAACGCCGAGGTGCGGCTGTTCGTGGTCGGTCTCGGCGGTGGGCGGACCGAGGTGGGCTGGGACCGGACGGGCCGGGGGTACCTGGCCGACGTGTCGTGGGATCGCGGCGACCCGCTCACGCTGGTCGTGCAGTCCCGCGACCAGCGGACCCTGGACGTGTTGCGGGCCGACCCGTCGTCGGGGGAGACGGCGGTCGTCCGCACCGTCACCGACGAGCACTGGGTCGAGCTGGCCCCCGGGGTGCCGGCCTGGTCCGGCGGTCGCCTGGTCACCCTGGAGGACCGCGACGGGTGGCGTCGGGTGTGCCTCGACGGCTCGCCGGTGACCCCGGTCGGCCTGCAGGTGCGCGCCGTGGTCGGTGACGACGGCCGGTCGCTGGTGGTGGAGGCGTCGGAGGACCCCACCGAGACGCACCTGTGGTGGGTCCACCACGACGCCGGCCCGACGCGGCTGACCGGCGGGGCCGGCGTACACCACGGCCGGGCCGCCGGGGGTGTCGTCGTCCGCACCTCGGCCATGCTCGACCGGGTCGGATCCGAGACGGTGGTCATCGGCTTCGACGGGCGGGCCGCACCGCTGCGGTCCCACGCCGAGACGCCGCCCCTGGAGCCCCACGTCCGCCTGCTGCGGGCCGGTCCCGACGGCGTGCGCACCGCGCTCGTCCTGCCCCGCGGGGCCGGCGACGGACCCCTCCCCGTCCTCTGTGACCCCTACGGCGGGCCCCACGCCCAGCGGGTGGTGGCGGCCGCCTCCGCTTACCTGGTCCCCCAGTGGTTCGCCGACGCCGGCTTCGCCGTGGTCGTCGCCGACGGGCGGGGCACCCCCGGCCGGGGGGCGGCGTGGGAGCGGGCCGTGGCGGGCGACCTGGCCGGCCCGGTCCTCGACGACCAGGTCACCGCCCTGCGGGCGGCCGCTGCCGCCGAGCCCCGCCTCGACCTCGGCCGGGTGGCCGTGCGGGGGTGGTCCTTCGGCGGGTACCTGGCCGCCCTGGCCGTGCTGCGCCGACCCGACGTGTTCCACGCCGCCATCGCGGGGGCGCCGGTCACCGACTGGGCGCTCTACGACACGCACTACACCGAGCGCTACCTCGGGCGTCCGGACGACGACGCCGCCGCCTACCGGCGCACGTCGCTGCTGGAGGACGCCCACCGCCTGGAGCGACCCCTCCTCCTGATCCACGGCCTGGCCGACGACAACGTCGTGGCCGCCCACACGCTGCAGCTCTCCCGTCGGCTGCTCGAGACGGGCCGGCCCCACCGGGTGCTGCCCCTGTCGGGCGTCACCCACATGACCCCCCAGGAGGAGGTGGCCGAGAACCTCCTCCGGGTCCAGCTGGCCTTCCTGCGCGAGGCGCTACCCTCGCCCGGTGCCGAGTGACGCCGCCGCCCCGACCCGGTACCGGCGGCGGGAGCGGGTCCGCGCCGTCGTCGACCTCCCCGGGGTGCCGGCGGGCACGCCCGGCACGGTGCTGATGGAGTCGGGTCTCACCTGGTACCGCTACTTCGTGCAGTTCGACAACGGCGTCGAGCTCGGCTCGGTCGACATCGAGGCCCTCGAACCCCTCCGGCGGCGACGGTAGCCGCCACCGCCGGCCCGGTGCCCGACGACGTCGACGACGGCGTCCGGCCCACCCGCGTCGAGGTCGACCTGGGCGCCATCGGCGACAACCTGGCCGCCGTCCGGGCCCACGTCGCGCCGGCCCGGGTCATGGCCATCCTCAAGGCCAACGCCTACGGCCACGGCCTGGTCGAGGTGGGCCGCTTCCTCGACCGGCGCGGCGTCGACCACCTCGGCGTGGCCTACCTGGAGGAGGGCGAGGCGCTGCGCCGGGCCGGCGTCGAGGCGCCCATCCTGGTGCTGTCGGGTCTCGTCGGCCGCCAGCTGCCCCGGTTCCTCGAGCACGACCTGGCCGTCACCGTTCCCTCCGTCGACAAGCTGCACCAGGTGCAGGAGGCGGCCGTCGGCCTCGGCGTCACCGCCCGGGTCCACCTCAAGGTCGACACCGGCATGGAGCGCATCGGCGTGCACTGGTACTCGGCCCGGCCGCTCCTGGAGGCATCGCTGCGCTGCGATCGGGTGCGGGTGGAGGGCATCTTCTCCCACCTGGCCAACGCCGACGCCGCCGACCTGACGTCGGCCCGGCGCCAGCTCGAGCGGTTCTGCGAGGTGCTCGCCTTCTACGACGAGCGGTCGCTGCCGACGCCGGTGCGGCACCTGGCCAACTCGGGCGGGGTGCTGGCGTTGCCCGAGACCCACCTCGATCTCGTGCGCCCCGGTGTCATGCTGTACGGGATCTACCCGTCTCCCGAGGTGGCCCGGACCGTCGCGCTGCGCCCGGCCATGTCGTGGCGGACCCAGGTCGTCTACTTCAAGGTGGTGGAGGCCGACCACCCCGTCAGCTACGGGTCGACGTGGCGCAGTGATCACCCGGTCCGGGTGGTCACGCTGCCGGTCGGCTACGGCGACGGGTACTTCCGGGCCCTCGGCAACCGGGCCGACGTGCTGATCGGGGGGCAGCGCCACCCCGTGGTCGGACGGGTCTGCATGGACCAGACCATGGTCGACATCGAGTGGGGCACGGCCTACAACGGCGACGAGGTGGTGCTGCTCGGCCGCCAGGGCGACGAGGAGATCACCGCCGACGAGCTGGCCGCCCACGCGGACACGATCGCCTACGAGGTCCTGACCAACGTCAACGCCCGGGTCCCCCGGGTGTACGTCGACGGTGGTGGGCCCGGGGCGTAGCCCGGCGGTACCGTCGAGGGTCCCATGGCGAGGCGACGGCGCGAGGGCAGACCGAAGCGGCGGTTCTCCGACGAGGAGACCCGGGCCGCGCTGGTGCAGTTCAACGAGGGCATGGCCCGCATGGAGGAGGAGCGCCGCCGGAGCCGCGCCGTGGCCCGGGCCGAGCGGGGCCGTCGGGAGGCTGCGGAGGCGGTGAAGCGCCTCGCCGGTGACCCCCGGGCGTCGGCCGAGGACCGGACCGCGGCCGACGCCGCCTACCGGGAGGCGGTCGAGGCGTGGAACCGCGCCACCCGGGGCGAGGACCCCGGGGAGGCGGCCGCGGCCGGGCCCGAGCCGGCAGCGGCGGGGCCGGAGGAGGAGGAGGGGGAGGCGGACGAGGCCGACGCGGAGGCGGCCGCGGCCGGGCCGGGGGAGAGCGGGCCCGGGCCGGGGGACGACGAGCCAGCCGGGTCGTCCTGAGGGGACCTCAGCCCAGCACCACCAGGCGGGCCAGGGCGGCCAGGGGCACCACCAGGGTCCGCTCCGGGGCCCTCACGGTGAGCACGTCGGACCCCACCGCCACCAGCTCGCCGCGGACCGGGTCGGCGGCGTCGAGGGTCCACACCGCCACCTCGGGCCGCTCGTCGAGGAGGAGGGCGAGGGCCTCGCCCAGGGCCAGATCGACGAGGCCGCCGTCGTCTGACCGGTCACCGGCCGGGGGGCCGAGCCCGCCCAGGTCGAGGGCCCCGATGGCGGCGACGGCGACCACGCCGGGCCCGGTGGCGGTGTCGACGATGCAGAACCCGGCGGCGACCCCCCTGACCGTCAGGCGCTCCCAGCCCGTGGGCCGCAGACGCAGCCGGATGGGCACGCCCCGCTCGACGGCGTCGACGAGGGCGCCGTGCAGCGTGGCCTCGTCCTCGGCCCGCTGGCGCAGCCAACGCTCCCGTCGGCGCTCGGCTCCGGCCAGGTCGACCCGGGCCTCGGACAGCCAGGCGGCCAGGGCCGTGTCGTCCAACGCGAGGCCGTCGAGGGCGGCGTCGTCGAGGGGGTCGTCGGCCACGACCGGCGCAGCGTACCGGTCGCCACGGGCCCGTCCGCCCGGTGTGGCGGTACGCTGCGGGTCGTCGGCGTCGTGGAGGGCCGTGTCCGAGACCCAGGTGAACATCCAGGTGCCGGGCAACGATCTCATGCCCGGACTGCTCGGGCACCGTGACGAGCACCTGGGCGTGGTCGAGGCGGCCTTCCCCGGCTCCCGGGTGCACGTGCGGGGCAACGAGATCACCGTGGCCGGACAGGACGCCGAGCGGGCCGGCCGGGTCCTGGAGGAGCTGGTCCGGCTCCTCCAGCACGGCGAGCGGGTCGACCGTCGGCTGCTCGACCGGGCCATCGACATGGTCAAGCGGGACGAGGTGCCGAGCGACGTGCTGACCGCCGACCTGGTGCGGGCGCCCAACGGCCGACGCGTCCGGCCGCGCTCCGCCGGCCAGAAGCGCTACCTGGAGGCGGTGGCCGCCAACACCGTGACCCTCGCCCTCGGGCCGGCCGGCACCGGCAAGACGTGGCTGGCCGTGGCGGCCGCCGTCCAGTCGTTGACGGCCCGGGAGGTCAGCCGCATCGTGCTGACCCGACCCGCCGTCGAGGCCGGCGAACGGCTGGGCTTCCTCCCCGGTGACCTGATGGACAAGGTCGACCCGTACCTGCGGCCGCTGTTCGACGCCCTCTACGACATGCTCGACGTCGAGCAGGCCCAGCGGTATCTGGAGAGGGGCATGGTCGAGGTGGCGCCGCTCGCCTTCATGCGGGGTCGCACCCTGAACGACAGCTTCATCATCCTCGACGAGGCCCAGAACACCACGCCCGAGCAGATGAAGATGTTCCTGACCAGGATCGGCTTCGGGTCCCGGGCCGTCGTCACCGGTGATACCACCCAGGTCGACGTGCCCGGCGACCGCAGCGGTCTCGTGGGCCTGGAGGACGTCGTCGGCCACATTGACGGCGTCGAGTTCGTCCACCTGGGGGGGCGCGACATCGTCCGCCACCCGATCGTCCAGCAGATCGTCGACGCCTACGAGACCCGCGGTGCCGCTCCGGCCCGGGCCGCCGCCGCGGCGGGGAGGCGGAGGTGACGGCGGGGGCGGGCCCCGGGCCGGTGGTGCTCGTCGACGAGCGCGCCGACCCCGGTGACGTCGACGCCGACCGGGTCGTCCGGCTCAGCCGCTTCGTCCTCGACGTGGCCGGGGTGGGTGACCGCCTCGAGGTGGGGGTGACCCTCGTCGACGTCGACGCCATCGCCGCCCTGGCCGCGGAGCACCTCGACGGCGGCGGCTCGCCCACCGACGTGCTGGCCTTCCCCATCGACGACACCGCCGACGAGGGTGTGCCGGGGCTGCTGGGCGACGTGGTGATCTGTCCGGCCGTGGCCGCCGCCCAGGCTGCGGCCCACCGGGGGGTGAGGCCGGGTCACGACGGCAGCGTCCAGCGTGAGCTCGACCTCCTCGTCGTCCACGGCCTCCTGCACCTGCTCGGCCACGACCACGCCACCGACGAGGAGCGGGTCGAGATGCAGACCCGGGAGGCCGATCTCCTGACCGGGTTCTGGGGAGTCCCGTGAGCCCGATCCTCCTGGGCCTGATCGTCGTCGGCCTGCTGCTGATCGCCGTGCTGCTGGCGCTGATCGAGACCAGCTACACCCGCCTGGGGGCCGTGGGCGGGCGGGCCCTCAACGAGACCGACCCCGATCGGGCCGCCCGGGTCGGGACACTGCTCGACCAGCCCGAGCGGGTGCTCGGACCGCTGCTGCTGCTGTCGGCGACGGTCAACGTCGTGATGGTCACCATCGTCGCCGTCGCCGCCTCCGACCGGTGGGGCACGGGCGGGGTCGTCGCCGTGGTGGTGGTCGAGGTCGTCGTCGTGTTCGTGGTGGCCGAGGCGGCGCCCAAGGCGCTGGCCCTGGCCGAGAGCCTCCGGGTGGCGGCCGCCCTCGCTCCCGTGGTGGAGCGGCTGGCCCGCCTGCCCGTGGTGAGCCCACTGGCCCTCGTGCTCCTGCGGTTGTCCCGCCGGCGGGGGCGGCCCCCGTCGCCGGTCGTGTCCGAGGACGCCCTCATCGCCCTCGCCGAGGCGGCCGCCGACGCGTCGGTGATCGAGGCCGAGGAGTCGACGCTCATCGAGTCGGTGTTCGAGTTCGGCGACACGGTGGCCCGGGAGGTCATGGTCCCGCGGTCGCTCATGGCCACGCTCGACCTCGACACCACGCTGCTCGACGCCCAGCGGGCCGTGGTCGACCACGGCCACTCCCGCTTCCCCGTCACCGGTGACGGCATCGATGACATCGCCGGCGTGATCCTGGCCAAGGACCTCCTCCGGGCCCAGCTCGACGGCGAGGAAGGCCACACCCTGCGCGACCTCCTGCGCCGGGCCCACTTCGTGCCCGAGACGAAGCGGGTGGCCGAGCTGATGCCCGAGATGCAACAGGAGCAGTTCCACCTGGCCGTCGTGGTCGACGAGTACGGCGGCACGGCCGGGCTGGTGACCCTGGAGGATCTGATCGAGGAGCTGGTCGGCGAGATCGTCGACGAGTTCGACGAGGAGAGCCCGCTGGTGGAGGAGCTCGGTCCGGGCGAGATGCTGGTGTCGGCCCGCATGCCGGTCGACGACTTCTCCGAGCTGGTCGACGTCGAGGCGCCCGAGGGGGACTGGGACACGGTGGGCGGCTTGTTCTTCAACCTGCTCGGCCATCCCGCCGAGCCCGGCGAGGAGGTGACCGTGGGCCCGCACCTGCTGGTGGCCGAGACGGTCGACGGTCGACGCATCGACACCCTCCGGCTCCGCCTCGGCGGCGCGCCCCCGGCCGACGGGGCCGAGCCGGCCGGTGTCGAGGCCTCCTCCGGCACCGGCCCGTGACGTGACCGAGGTCGAGCGGTCGGGTTTCGTGGCGCTGGTCGGGCGGCCCAACGCCGGCAAGTCGACGCTCCTCAACCGCATGGTCGGCGAGAAGGTGTCGATCGTGTCGGCCCGCCCGCAGACCACGCGGCACCGGGTGATGGGGGTGCGCACCGACGGCGCCGTCCAGCTCGTCTTCGTGGACACCCCCGGGCTGCACAAGCCGGTCACGGCGTTGGGCGAGCGGCTCAACGCCACGGCCGCCGACGCCCTGCGCGACGTCGACGTGGTGTGCGCCCTCTTCGACGCCACCGCCCGGTTCGGGTCGGGTGACCGCTGGGTGCTCGACCGCCTTCCCCCCGGCTCCGTGGTGGTCGTCAACAAGGTCGACCGGGCCGCACCCGAGGCCATCGCCGGCCACCTCGCCGCCACGGCCGGCAGCGGGGCGGCGGCCTGGTTCTGCGTGTCGGCCCGCACGGGCGAGGGCGTCGACGACCTGGTCGCCCACCTGTGCGAGCGCATGCCACCGGGGCCGGCCTGGTTCGGCGTCGACCAGGTCACCGACCTCCCGGAGCCGTTCCGGGTGGCCGAGCTGGTCCGGGAGCAGCTGCTCGGCGTCCTTCGGGAGGAGCTGCCGTACTCGGTCCACACCCGCATCGCGGAGTGGGACCCGCCCTACGTGAAGGTCGACATCCTGGTCGAGCGCGAGTCGCAGAAGGGCATGGTCATCGGCAAGGGGGGACATGTCCTGCGCAACGCCGGAACGCGAGCCCGCGCCCAGCTCCCCGAGGGGACCTACCTGGAGCTGCGGGTGCGGGTGCTGCGCGACTGGCAGCACCGCGCCGAGCTGGTCGACCAGGTGCTGACCGTCGACGAGGTGGAGCTGGAGTAGGCGGTGGTGCCGGGCGTGCTCAGGACGGCGGCGGTCTGGGTCGTCGTGCTGGTGGTGGTGCGGGTGGCGGTCGTGCCCCCGGAACGCTGCCAGGTCCCCGACCGATCGGAGGTGGTCGCCGCCGTCGCTGCCGCCCACCGCTGGCTGGAGGTCAACGCCCGCCCCGACGGCACGTTCCTCTACGTCCACGACGGGGAGGCGGCGGTCACCGGTGCCGGTTACAGCATCGTGCGCCACGCCGGTGTGCTGATGTCGATGTACCAGGTGGCGGCGCTCACCGGGGGGGAGGTGTCACCGGCGGCCGAGGCTGGCCTGGCCTGGGCCGAGGACCGGCTGGTGCCGGCCGGCGGCGGGGTGGCCGTGGCCGACGCCTCGGGCCGGCTCGACACGGGGGCCGCCGCGCTGCTGGCGGCTGCCCTCACCTACCGGCGCGACGCCACCGGCGACACCGATCGGGACGACCTGCTGCGGGCCCTCGGCCGGTTCATGGTGGGCCAGGTGACGGCGGAGGGGGCCGTCTCGTCCCGGTTCGACCCGGCCACCGGCGCACCCGTGCCGGGGGAGCGGTCACCGTTCGCCACGGGGGAGGCGTCGTGGGCGCTGGCCCGGATGGACGGCCGGGTCGGTGGGGGGCCCTGGGGGGAGACGGCGCGACGGATCCTCGGCTACGTGGCCACCGACCGGGACGAGGTCGAGCCCGAGTTCCCGCCCAACGACGACCACTGGTCGGCCTACACGCTGAGCGAGATCGAGCCCGCCGCTCTCGACGGCGCCGAGGTCGCCTACGCCCGCCGCCTGGCGGCGCTGTGGTCGCCCGAGGTCCGCTTCGACGCCCAGCGCACCGGGCGGGGTGTGAACCGGCTGGTCAGAGGACCGACGAACCGGGGCGGGCAGCAGGGCACCAACACCGAGGGTCTGGCGGCGCTGTGGAGGCTCAGCCGGTCCGATCCCCGCCTCGGCCATCTGACCGGCCGCCTGGGGGGGCTGGTGGGCTGCACCGCCGGGATGCTGGTCGACCGCCAGGTCACGGCGTCGGAGGCGGCTGCCGCCCCCGACCCGGCGGCGCTCACCGGCGCCTGGTTCCGCGACGGCGAGACCCGCATGGACACCCAGCAACACGTGATGTCCGGCCTTCTGGCGGCGGTGGAGGTGATCGAGGCGGGGGCGGCCGGGGCGCCGGGACCGCGTCCGGGCGTCGACGTCGGTCTCCTCGCGGCGGCGGTGGTGGCCGTGGCCGTCGTGATGGCGGGGGAGCGCCGCGTGCGGGGCCCCGGCTCCGGGCGGGGGGCGGTGGCCACCGCCGTCGTGCTTGGCGCGGCGATCGTCGTGGCCTCGCCGCTGCTGCGGTGGCTCGACGTGCATCCCGTGTCGGCCCGCCTGGCGGCGGCGGTGGCCGTGCTGGGCGTGGCCGGGCTGCGGCTGCTCCGGCGGGGCCGGACGGGTCGTCCGGTGGCGGTCCCCCTGCTCGCCGATCCGGTGCTGGCGCTGGTGGTGCTGTGGGCCGCCGCCGACCTGGGCCGGTGGGAGGCCGCCACCGCCGTCGTGGCCGGGGGCGCGCTGGCGGTCGTGGCGGCCCGGGTCGATCTCGCTCCCCGGGCCACCCACCCGATCGCCACCGCCGCAGCGGCGGCCGTGGGCGTGCACCTGTTCCTGGCCGGCGTGGTGGGAATCTGAGGGCGTACGCGGCAACCCATACGATCCGCGGATGGGCCGATCGATCATCCTGTTGACGGGTGCATCCGGTGTGGTGGGCACTTGGCTGCGACGAACGATCCCTGCCGATGTCGATCTCGTATCCTTGACCCACCGGACCGCTGTCCGACGCGGTGTGCAGGTGCACTGCATCGATCGTGAAAGCGACCATGAACGTCGCACTCGGTGCCGAATTCGTCGGCGCAGACATGATCTTCGTCTCGAGCGACGCAGTGCATTCGGGCGACGCCCGTCCGTGTGACGAGAACACGGAGCCCGACCCCGTGTGGGACTACGGCCGATGGAAGGTCCAGGCCGAGCGGGCTGCCCTGTCCGAGGCGCTCCGATCCGCAGTCGTTCGACTGCCGCTGGTCGTCTCGCTCGATCCCGAGGACCGTGCCGTCCAGCGGATCAGAACGGCATCCCTTCTCGGTCGGGCGTCACGGTGGGCCGACGACGAGACCCGGCAACCGGCCATGGCCTCCGACATCGCGGATGGCCTGTGGCGGATCGCGACCCTCCCGCCCGACGAACGTGGGGGTGCCCGGCAACTGCCGGGCCCGGAGAGTCTGACCCGATACGGGATCGCATGGCGTGTCAGAGACGCCCTGAAACTCGACCCGAGGTCGGTCATGCCGGTGGCGACACCGTCCGATGTCGTCCGCCCCCGCCACGTCCACATGTCTTGCGAACGGGCACGAGATGTGATCGGTGGGAATCCCGAACGCATCCTCACCTGATGGTGCCGAGTGTTGTGAAGCGATCGTGTGTTCGGTACACTGGTGGTCATGTTCATCGGGCTGGTTTCCGATGAGGTGGTCGATCTGGCCGCCGTTCGGGAGCGGGCCGAGGTGGCGCTCACGGTCAAGGTGGCGCGCTGGTACGCGCAGGGTGAGTGGCGGGCCCACGGGGCCCGCCAGCCGGCGGACTGGCTGGCGCACGCCGCCGGTCTGGGCCGGGAGGACGCGCACCGGTTGCTGCGTCGGGTGCGGGTGCTGCACCGGGTGGGCCGTCTCGGTGATGTCTTCACCGAGGGGGCGGTGACGGTGGCCAACGCCGATTTGCTGGCCCGGGCCGTGAACCGGTCGAGGTTGGCGGCGGCCCGCCGGGATCAGGAGCTGCTGGCCCGGGCCGCTGCCGGTATGGGCGCTGACCGGTTCGGGCGGTTCCTGGCCCGCTGGACCAGGCGGGTCGATCAGCGCAGCCTCGACGATGGCTCTGTCGACGCCTGGGAGCGGCGGGGCATGATCATGACCCGCAACCTGTTCGAGAGCTGCTGCACGAGGGCCGCATGGACGCAGAGGACGGCGCCCGCTTCGAGGCGGCCGTGGACGCCGAGGTCGACCGCCACGCCGCCGACGATCGTTCCCTGGCCCAGCGCCGCAACGACGCGCTGGTGCGTCTGGTGTGCGGCGAGGCGTCGAACAGCGATGTCACCGTGGTCGCCCTGGTAGATGCGGAGACCCTGGCCGACCCCGACGGGCCGGCCCGGGAGTCCTCGGTGCACGACCTGGCCGGCATGGCCCTGTCACCCCGCACTGCGCAGCGACTGGCCTGTGACCGGCCGGTGGTGCGTCTGGTGGCCCGGCTGATGGGTCACGGCCGGCCCGAGGTCCTCGACGTGGGCCGGGCCGCCCGGTTCGCCACGACGGCCCAGCGGCAAGCCATGGTCGCCCGCAACGACACCTGCGACGTGGGGGGCTGCGTGGTGCCCCATCACCGCTGCGAGGTCCACCACCTGCACCACTGGGCCCACGACGGGCCCACCGACCTCGACCAGCTCGTGTTCGCCTGCGCCCACCATCATCGGCTCGTGCACGAGTGCGGCTGGACCATGACCCGCGCACCCGACGGTGACCTCGACCTGCACCCCCCGTGGTGGATCCCGCCCGACCCCGACTGACCCGCCCGGTCAGCCCCGAACCAACCCGAACCCCGAACGCCTGGTGCCCCGAGCCGCCCCCGCTCGGGGCACCAGCGCGCCCCCGCGCCCGGAGGCGCCGGCACCGGCGGGGCCCTCGTGGTGGTGGCCGTCGTGCTCACCGCGACGATCGTCGTGGCGCCGCCGCTGTTGCGGGGGCTCGACGTGCATCCCGGGGCGGCCCGCCACGGTTACGACGGCGGCCGGGCGTGCACCTGTCCCCGGCCGGCGAGGTCGGTATGCGGGGCCCGCCGCCGGGCGGCGCCAGAATGGCGCCTAGCGTTCGGTGTGCCGAGCATCCAGATCGAGGACGTTCCGCCCGAGGTCCACGCCACGTTGCGGCGCCGGGCGGGGGAGGCGGGTAGGTCCCTTCAGGAGTACCTGTTGGCCCGACTCGACCAGGACGCACGGACACCGACCCTCGACGAGGTTCTCGGTCGGGCGGGGAACAGGTCGGGCGGCCGGGCTCCGCTGGCGGATGCGGTTCGGGCCGTCCGCGCCGACCGCGACGCCCGGTGATCGTCATCGACGCCAGCGTGCTCGTGACCGGACTCGCCGATGACGGTCCGGACGGAAATCGCATCCGGGGGCGGCTCACCGCAGACGAGCGCCTCGCCCGCGCCCCCCGGATCCGCTGCCATGTTGAGCTGGTCTGAGTCGGCGTCAGGTGCAGCACCGCTCGGGCGGCGGTCACCTCCGCCGTGCCCGCACCGGGGCTCGTTAGGGTCGGGGCGTGGACGAGGAGACGCCCGACGCCAGAGCATCCGACGCCGATCGTGACGCGACGGTCAACACGTTGCAGGATGCGGTCAGCGACGGTCGCCTGACACTGGACGAGTTCGGAGAGCGCGTGGGCCGTGCACTGGCGGCAGGTTCGAGGGGGGAGCTGGCTGCGCTCACGGCCGATCTGCCGGAGCCGCAGACGCCGGTGGCGACACCGACCAGCGAGCGGACGTCGTGGATCTTCGGCATCCTGGGGGGAGGCGACCGCAAGGGCAGGTGGCGGCTCCCCGCCCGGTGCCGGGTGATCAACGTCATGGGTGGTGCCGATCTCGATCTGCGCCACGCCACCATCTCGGCGCCCGTCTCCGACATCACGGTCGTGTCGATCATGGGCGGGTCCGACATCGTCGTCCCCGACAACGTCGAGGTCGATCTGAGAGGGTTCGCCCTCTTCGGCGGCAACGATCTGCGAACGGGTTCGACGCCGGCTCCCCCCGGGGCGCCGCTGCTACGCGTCCGGGCGATCTCCATCATGGGCGGCACCGACGTGAAGCGGGCGTGACGGACCGGTAGGTCCGTCCGCCTCAGCCCGTCGGCGGGTCCCAGTCCAGTTCGAAGGCGTTGCGGGCGGCCAGCACGAGGGCGGCCATGGCCGTCCACAGCGACAGCTCCGGTCCGCTGGCCACCCCCCAGCCCGGGTTCCAGTCGCCCACCCAGGCCAGCCACGACCATCCCAGGGCGACGGTCAGGCCGGCCAGGAGGGCGGTGCGGCGGTGGCCCGCAGACAGCCACAGGCCACCGAGGAACCCCGCCACGCCGGCCGCGAACACGGTCGGGGCGTACGCCAGGGCCAGGGCCAGGGCGGGGGGGATGCCGGTGCCGCCCCGGAAGCGGGACCAGGGCGGCGCCACGTGGCCGACCACGGCGGCGAAGCCCGCCCACAGCGCCACGCTCTGCCACACCAGCAGCACCTGGCTCGACAGGAAGGCGATCCGCGACGCCGCCGCCAGGCCCGCTCCTGCGGCGGGCGCCACCCCCTCCACCGCCTCCCAGGCCAGTGTGGCGGCCACGAGGGCGAGGGCCGCCTCCCCGGCCACCAGCGCAGCTTCACCCTCCCGCCCGACGGGAGGGGGTCGACCGGGGGTGTCGACGGCGCCGGCGTCGAGGGCCCGGCGCATCCGGGCCCGTCGGACCAGGAAGGTCAGCGGGATCGAGCCGATCAGGTAGCCGAGGAGCACGAGCGGCCCCGACACCAGCGCCACGGTGGTGACGTCGCCCTCGAACACGGACGGCTCAGCCCCCGTCCCGGATCCCGGTCAGGCCCCCGTCCCGGATCCCGGACAGGAAGGCCTCGACCCTGGCCCGGTCGGCGGTGCGCGCGAAGGGCGGCAGCGCGTCGATGAGCGCCCACCGGTAAGAGGCGGTGGCCAGGCGGCGGTCGCACACGGCGACCACGCCCCGGTCACCCGCCCCCCGGATCAGACGCCCGGCGCCCTGGGCCAGCATGGTCGCCGCCCGCGGCACGTCGATGAGCCCGAAGGCGGCCGGGCCGGCCCGCTCCCTGCGCGCCGACAGGAGCGGGTCGTCGGGCCGGGCGAAGGGAAGCCGGTCGATCACCACCAGCGACAGCGACTCCCCGGGCACGTCGACGCCCTGCCAGAACCCGAGCGTCGCCAGCAGCGACGTGGCCGGGTCGGCGGCGAAGCGGGCCAGCAGCGCCGGCTTGGGCAGGTCGTTCTGGACGAGGACGGGCGTGTCGACCCGATCCCGCAGGCCGGGCGCCACCGCGTCGAGCATGCGCCAGCTCGTGAACAGCCCGAGCGTGCGACCCCCGGCCGCCGTGACCAGCGCGGCCAGCTCGTCGACCAACGCCTCGGCGTAGCCGTCGTGGCGGGGATCGGGCAGGTCGCGAGCGCAGTAGAGGAGCCCGTTGGCCTCGTAGTCGAACGGGCTGCCCACGTCGAGGCGGGTGAACGAGTCGGGGGCCAGGCCGAGGCGCTCGGGCAGCGACGGCGGGATGGTGGCCGACGTCAGCACGGCGGTCACGTCGGACCACAGGCCCGCGCTCAGCAGCTCACCCACGTCGAGGGGGGCCAGCTCCAGGCTGGGGGAGCGGGCCGGTCCCTCCACCCACGCCACGTGGGTCTCGGGGCACGCCGCCGCCACCGTGACCTCCTCCCGCAGTGCGTCGGCGGCGGTGCGGACCCGGAGACGGGCGGCCCCGTCGTCGGAGCCGCCGCCGGTGTCGCCGCCCGCCCCCCCGCCGTCGGCCAGTGCCCGGGAGAGCTCGGCCAGCAGGGCCACGGCCGGCTCGGCCACCTCGACCACGGCCTCGGCGCCCACGACGTCGAGGCGCCGGCCCACCGACCCGCCGAGGGCGGCGGCCCACCGCTGCCCCAGCTCCTCCACCCGCGCCGCCAGTACCTCGCCGACCAGCGGCCGGGCCGACCGGGCCAGCGTGGTGAAGCGGGCCGGCCCGATCGAGAGCCCCGACGCGGCGGAGAGCACGTCCTCCAACTGGTGGGCCTCGTCGAAGACGACGACGTCGTGATGGGGGAGCACCGCCCCGCCCGAGGCCAGGTGGGCGCCGTAGAGGTGGGCGTTCACGACGACCACGTCGGAGGCGTCGGCGGCCCGGCGGGCGTCCTCGGCGAAGCAGGTCGACCCCTGGGGGCAGCGGTGGGCGCCGGGGCACTCGCGGGGGCCGACCGACACCGCCGCCCAGGCCCGGTCGGACGGCTCGAAGTCCAGCTCGGCCCGGTCGCCGGTCACCGACGTCTCGGCCCACCCGGCGATGCGGACGACCTCCCGGCCCGCCGCGGTCATGTCGTCGACGTCGAGGTCGAGCTGCTCACCCCCGGAGGCGCCGGCCATCTCCGCCAGCCGCTGGCGGCACACGTAGTTGGAGCGGCCCTTCAGGACGGTGGCCACGACCGGCTCGTCGAGGTGGTCGGCCAGGAGGGGGAGATCGCGCTCGGCCAGCTGATCCTGCAGGGCCTTGGTGGCGGTGGCGACGACCGTCCGCCGCCCGGAGCGGACCACCGGCACGAGGTAGGCGAGCGACTTGCCCGTGCCCGTCCCCGCCCGCACGACCAGGTGGCGGCCCGTCTCGATGGCGACCCCGACCGCCTCGGCCATCTCCAGCTGTCCGGGCCGGTGCTCGCCGCCGCCGGGCAGGTGGGCGGTGATGCCACGCAGGGCCTCGGCGTCGGTCGGCACCGCTCGAGCGTAGGTCCGCGTCGGGTCGACGGGCCGGGCACCCGGCCCCCGTGGACCTGCGCCACCGGGGGTAGCGTCGCCGCGGTGGACCTGACCGGCATCGACCTGGCCCGCGTGCCCCGCCACGTGGCCGCGGTCATGGACGGCAACGGGCGATGGGCCGAGCGCCGGGGCCTCAAGCGCACCGAGGGTCATGCCGCCGGCGAGGAGGCCCTGTGGGACACCGTGCAGGGCGCGGTCGAGCTGGGCATCGAGTGGTTCACCGTCTACGCCTTCTCCACCGAGAACTGGAAGCGGCCGCTGGCCGAGGTCCGCTTCCTCATGGGGTTCAACGAGGATCTGCTGCTGCGCCGCTCCGACGAGCTGCACGAGATGGGGGTCCGGATCCGCTTCGCCGGTCGGCGGGACCGGCGGGTGCCACGGCGTCTGCTCAAGCGGATGGACGAGTCCTCCGACCTCACCCGCCACAACACCGGCATGACCCTCACGATCGCCTTCAACTACGGCGGCCGGGCCGAGATCGTCGACGCCGTGCGGGCCATGGTGGAGGAGGGGGTGGCCCCCCGCGACGTCACCGAGCAGGAGCTCCGCCGCCACCTCTATGACCCCGAGATGCCCGATCCCGACCTGGTGGTGCGCACCTCGGGGGAGTACCGCATCTCGAACTTCCTGTTGTGGGAGCTGGCCTACAGCGAGCTGGTGTTCACCGAGACCCTGTGGCCCGACTTCCGTCGTGCGCACCTGGCCGACGCCGTGCGCGAATACCAGGCCCGGACCCGCCGTTTCGGCGGGCTCAACCCGTAGCCGCCGTGGTCGGCTCGTACCGGACCGAGGGTGTCGTCCTGCGCACCTGGAAGCTGGGCGAGGCCGACCGCATCATCTCGTTCGTGACCCCCGACCGGGGCAAGGTGCGGGCCGTGGCCAAGGGGGTGCGCAAGACGGGCAGCCGCTTCGGCGGGCGGCTCGAGCCGACCAACCACGTCGCCCTCCAGCTCTGGGCCGGACGGGGCGAGCTGCACACCGTCACCCAGGTGGAGGTGCGGGAGAGGTTCGGGGCGCTACGCACCGACCTCGACCGCTACGCCGCCGCCATGACCCTCCTGGAGGCCGTCGACGCCGTCTCCCAGGAGCAGCACGCCGACCCGGAGCTGCACCGGATGCTGGTCGGCGCTCTCGGGGCCCTGGAGCGCCGGGCCGCCCCCCTGCTCGTGCCCGCCTTCCTCCTGCGGGTGCTGGCCCACGAGGGACTGGTCGGTCTTGACGACGAGGGGGAGCTGCAGGCCGACCCCCGGCCGGCACGGGGGCTCAGCCCCCCCGCCGCGGAGCTGGCCGCCCAGGTGCTCGACGGCCGGCTCGGCGCCGCCCTCAACGCCGAGCCGTCGCCGGCCACCCACGAGCTGGCGACCATGGCGTCACGGCTGTTCGAGGCGACCACCGAGCGACGCCTCCGCTCCGCCTCGCTGCTCGACCGGGCCTGACGGGAGGCGGGCTCAGCCCAGAATGGTGTACGTCTCCAGGGTGACCAGGTCCGACCCCGCGGTCACGTCGCTGAAGATCGCCGAGTCCTGGCCCAGGGCGGTGAGGCACGTGATCGCGCCACCGTCGCCGACGATCCCGACGCCGCTCCCGGTCCCCGTCACGTCATCGACGGCGGCGTCCACGCAGCCGTTGGCCAGCTCGGCGAGGGAGAACTCGGTGGTCGTCGTCAGCCGGGCGCCGTCGACGTCGCGGGTGGTCGTCGACGTCCACAGCGCGTCCTCGCCGACGGCCTGGGCCGGCAGGACGATCGGGAACGGGGCCAGGTCGAGCAGGAGGGCGGCGTCGACCAGCGAGGCGGCGTCGGCCGGGAGGTCGAACGTGACGCTCACCGGTGAGCCGTCGGGGGCGACCACCTGGTCGATGAACAGGTCCTCGAAGGCGGCCTCGCGGCGGGCGGTGTCGGCCAGCGGTGGTTCGCTGTCGTCCTGGACCGTCCAGCCGTCGATGGCCGTCTCGAGCACGAAGCCCTCGGTGGTACGGCCCCGCACCCGGGTCCGCCCGGTCAGGGTCTGCTCGTACTCGGTGTCGTCGTCGAGGACGTACTGGACGATCTCCACGTCGGCGGCCGCCCCGTCGGGCAGGTCGTAGCGCAGCGTCGTCCGGGGCTCGTCCCCTGCGTTGTCGACGGTGACGGTGGCGGGGGAGACCAGCTCGACGGTGGTGACGTCGCGCGCCCCCGTACGTCCGCTCTTGGCCGCCAGTCCCGCCGGCTCGGTGGTGGTGCCCCCGCCCCCGCCCCCGCCGCCGCTGCCGCCGCCCCCGCCTCCCCGTGTGGTCGTCGTGGTCGAGGACCGCCCGCCGCCCCCCGCCCCCGCCGGGGTGGACGTGCTCGACGTGGTGCCCCCCGCCGGGGCCGTCGTCGACGACGCCGGAGCGGAGGTGTCCGGGTCGGTGCCGGGGGCCTGCACCACCGGCGGTCGGGCCGTCGGATCGGACGTGGTGGTGCGGGCGCCGACACCGTCGTCGCTGGTCAGCCCGTCGACACCGGTGGTCGGCACGATCACGAGCGTGGTCGACGGCGTGGTCGGCGGCAGCAGCGCCGGGGCGGCGTCGCCGTCGTCGTCGTCGGCGCAGGCGCCGGCGAGCAGGGCGACGGCGGCCAGGCCGGCGACGGTGGGCCACCGACGCATCCGGGAGGGGCGCGTCATCGGAGGGCCAAGGTACCTGCTGGTCGGGCGCCGGTATGGTCGTCGGTCGTGCCTGCCGCCCCCCCACCCGATCCGGGCCTGTTCGACAAGATCGTCAACCTCACCAAGCGGCGGGGGTTCGTCTACCCGTCGGCCGAGATCTACGGCGGGTTCCGCTCCACCTACGACTACGGCCCTCTCGGCGTGCTCATGCTGCGCAACGTGAAGGACGCGTGGTGGCGGTCGATGGTGCAGCTCCGCGACGACGTCGTCGGCCTCGACGCCGCCATCCTGTCGCCGCCGGCGGTGTGGGAGGCATCCGGTCACCTCGACAACTTCACCGACCCGCTCGTCGACTGCACCAACTGTCAGACCCGTCACCGTCAGGATCAGCTCGACGACCCCGACACCTGCCCCGCCTGCGGCCGGACGGGCACGCTGACCGAGGCCCGGGCCTTCAACCTCATGTTCCGCACCCACGCCGGGCCGGTCGAGGGTGCCGGCCACGAGGTGTACCTGCGACCCGAGACGGCGCAGGGCATGTTCGTCAACTTCAAGAACGTGCTCACCACGTCGCGCAAGAAGCCGCCGTTCGGTATCGCCCAGGTGGGCAAGAGCTTCCGCAACGAGATCACCCCCGGCAACTTCGTGTTCCGCACCCGCGAGTTCGAGCAGATGGAGCTCGAGTACTTCGTGCCCCCCGACGAGGCGACCCGCTGGCACGAGTACTGGCTGGCCGAGCGGTTCCGCTGGTACGTCGACCTCGGCATCCCCGAGGAGCGGCTGCGGCTGCGGGCGCACGACGCCGACGAGCTGTCGCACTACTCGGCCGGCACGTCCGACGTCGAGTTCCTGTTCCCGTGGGGCTGGGGCGAGCTGGAGGGCATCGCCAACCGCACCGACTTCGACCTGAACGCCCACGCCGCCCGCTCGGGTGACAAGCTCGAGTTCTTCGATCAGGCGACCGGCGAGCGCTACGTGCCCCACGTCATCGAGCCGGCCGCCGGGGCCACCCGATCCATGATGGCCTTCCTCCTCGCCGCCCACCACGAGGAGGAGGTCAACGACGAGACCCGCACCGTCCTGCGCCTCGACCCCCGGCTCAGCCCGTACCAGGTGGCCGTGCTGCCGCTCTCGAAGAAGGACACCCTGACACCGGTGGCGCGTGAGGTGCTGAGCACGCTGCAGCCGCACTTCATGACCGAGTACGACGAGACCCAGGCCATCGGTCGCCGCTACCGCCGCCAGGACGAGATCGGCACCCCGTTCTGCGTCACCGTCGACTTCGACTCGCTCGACGACCGGGCCGTGACCGTGCGCGACCGCGACACGATGGAGCAGGATCGGGTGCCGCTCGCCAAGCTGGTCGACCACCTCGGCGAGCGGCTGCAACGCTGACACACGACGCCGCCGGCGGCGTCCGGCGGCCGCAAGTGGGGAGGGTGACATGGGGGACGTGCGACGGATCGGGCTCGACGACCCCGGTGCCACCGACGCCCGGCTGGTCGGACGACGGGGCGCCGACGTGGCCCTCCTGGCCGGGCGGGGGCTGCCGGTGCCTCCCGCCTACACCCTGACGACGGTGGCCGGTCGCCACTACCTGGACGAGGGGTGGGACGCCGCCCTCGACACCGAGCTGACCGACGGTGTGGCCGACCTGGAGCGGGCCACCGGTCGCCGTCTCGGCGACCCCGACGCCCCGCTGCTCGTGAGCATCCGCCCGTCTTCGCCGTCCGGTCTGCTGAACGACCTCCGCATGCCGGTGCTCAACCTCGGTCTCGACGCCGCCGTCACGGCCGGGCTCGCCGCCCGCGCCGGCGACCGGTTCGCCATGGAGACCTGGCTGCTGTTCATCCGGCACTTCGCCACCGTCGTGCTCGGCGCTCCAGCGGCCGGATTCGACGACGTGCTCGACGCCGGTCGCCGCTTCTCCGGCTCCGACCAGCTCCCCGGGGAGCTCCTCGGCCCGGCGGCCTCCCGCTTCCTGGCCGTGGCCGACGGCCACGGCGGCCTGCCCGACGACCCCGCCGAGCAGCTGCGCCTGGCCGTGCGGACCGCGTTCGGCGCCTGGCGGGGCACGGGCGCGTCGGCGCTGCGGAACCGGGCCGGTGTCGGCCACGACGGGTCGCTGGCCGTGACCGTGCAGGCCATGGTGTTCGGCCACCTCGACGAGCGGTCGGGGTCGGGGACGGTGTGGAGCCGTCACCCGTCGTCGGGCGAGCCCGGAGCCGTGGCCGGGGAGCGGTTCCGGACCCAGGGGGGCGACAACTACCCGGGTCTCGTGGCGGGGCCGGAGGTGGCCCTGGCCGACGCGTTCCCCGACCACGCCGAGCGCCTCCGGACCGAGGCGGAGGCGCTGGAGGACGAGCGGGTCGAGGTGGTGGGCGTCGACTACACGATCGAGGGGGGCACCCTGTGGGTGCTCGGCACCCGGACGGGTCGGGCGGCCCGGCCGGCGCTGCGGGTGCTGGTCGACGCGGTCGAGCGCGGCCGCCTGTCCCGTCGTGACGCGGTCGAGCGCCTCGCCCCCTCGACGGTGGAGCGGGCGCTGCACGGCGAGGTCGACACCAGCCGGGGCCGGATCCTCACCACCGGCCTGGGGGCGTCGCCGGGGGTGGCGTCCGGGGCCGTGGTGTTCGACGCCGACGCCGCCGCCCGGCGGTCCGCGTCCGGCGAGGCCGTGATCCTGGTCAGGGCCGAGACGTCGCCCGAGGACGTGCACGGCATGTCGGCGGCGGCCGGCATCCTCACCACCCGGGGCGGCCTCGCCAGCCACGCCGCGGTGGTGGCCCGGGGGTGGGGCACGCCGGCGGTGTGCGGGGCCGAGGGGTTGGAGCTGGGCGCAGGGCAGTTCCGGGCCGGCGAGGTGGTGGTGGCTGAGGGCGACGTGGTGTCGATCGACGGCGGCACCGGCCGGGTCCTCCTCGGGGCGCTCGACGTGGCCGCCCACGACGTGCCGGCCGAGCTGGAGACCGTCCTGGCCTGGGCCGACGACGTGCGGGCGGGCCACCTCGGGGTGCGGGCCAACGCCGACACCGCCGCCGACGCCCGCCGGGCCCGGAGCTTCGGCGCCGAGGGCATCGGGCTGTGTCGCACCGAGCACATGTTCCTGGCCGAGGACCGGCTGCCGATCGTGCGGGAGATGATCCTGGCCGACGGGGAGGCGGGCGAGCGGCGGGCCCTCCGCAAGCTGCGCCGGGCCCAGCGGGAGGACTTCACGACGCTGCTCGAGGCCATGGACGGCCTCCCCGTGACGGTTCGCCTCCTCGACCCGCCGCTGCACGAGTTCCTCCCCGACGTCGCCGAGCTGACCGTGCGGGAGGCCACCGGTACGCTCGCCGACGGTGAGGCCGAGCTGCTGGCCGCGGCGCGGGAGTGGTCCGAGGCCAACCCCATGATCGGCACCCGGGGGGTGCGCCTCGGTGTCCTGAAGCCCGGTCTGTACCAGATGCAGGTGCAGGCCCTCCTGGAGGCCGTGGCCGAGCGGGTCTCGGTCGGCGGACGACCGGTCGTGGAGGTGATGATCCCCCTCACCGTCACCGGCGCCGAGCTGGCCGAGGCCCGCGGGTGGGTGGAGGCGGCCCTGGCCGACCGTCCCGAGGTCGCCACCGCCGCCGAGGTCAGGATCGGCACCATGATCGAGACGCCCCGGGCCGCGCTGTGCGCCGCCGAGCTGGCCGCCCACGCGGACTTCTTCAGCTTCGGTACCAACGACCTGACCCAGCTGACGTTCGGGTTCAGCCGGGACGACGTGGAGGCCCGTCTCATGGCCCCCTACCTCGATCGGGGCCTGCTGGCGGCCAACCCGTTCGAGCATCTCGACGAGGGCGGGGTGGGGGAGCTGGTCCGCCTGGCCGTGGCCCGGGGCCGGGAGGCGGCCCCCGACCTGAAGCTGGGCGTCTGCGGTGAGCACGGCGGTGACGCCCGCTCGGTCGCCGCCCTCCTGGCCGCCGGCGTCGACTACGTGTCGTGCTCGCCGTTCCGGGTGCCGGTGGCCCGCCTCGCTGCCGCCCGGGCCGTCATCGGGGCCGGCGGTCAGGACCGCCAGTAGCGGTCGGCCCAGATGCCCCGGCGGTCCTCGTCGTCGACGGGCATCCGCCACGTGCGGACCTCCGCCCCGGCCAGGGTGACGGCCAGCAGCGCCCGCCGCTCGTCCCACGTCTGGCGCAGGTAGGCGGCGGCGCCCTCGTCGCCCACGTAGCGGGCCGACAGGTCGTGGTACAGGTCGCGCCACTCGTCGTCGTGGCCGACGTCGTGGACCAGCTCGGCCCGCCCCCGAGCCACCACCTTGCGGTAGGGCAGCGGGTCCTCGTCGACGGTGAGCGCCACCCGGGGGTCCCGGCGCAGGTCGGCCAGCCAGGCGCTGCGCTCCCGGGGCGTGAACCACAAGCGTCCGTCGCGGTGCAGGAACCAGGCGGGGACGACCCGGGGGGCACCGTCGGCGTCGACGGTGGCGATGCGCACCGGGTGTCCGGGCTCGGCGAGGAACGCCTCCTGCTCCGCGGCGGTGAGCGCCGGCACTCAGGCCCCCCTCGACGGTTCGGCCAACCCGGCCAGCCCGTCGAGGCCGGCCAGCCCGTCGATGGAGGTGGCGTTCTCGGCGGCCCGGTACGCGTCCAGCTCGGTGTCGTCCTGACGTCCGGCCCAGCGCAGCAGGGTGTCGCGGTCGCACCGGTAGTCCATGAGCGGCACGCTGAACCCGCACGAGTCGCTCACCCGGTCGAGGTGGGCCCGCACGACGGACCGAGCCCCGGGCAGGTCGGCGAACGGCCGCCGCGCCTCCGGCCAGCCGGGCTCGCCGGCCACGACCACCTCGCCCGAGCCCTGGAGCCGGACGATGCGGGGCCGGCCCTCGAAGGCGCAGAACATGAAGGTGATGCGCCCGTCGTCACGCAGGTGCGAGATGGTCTCGACCCCGCTGCCGGTGAGGTCGAGGTAGGCCACCGTGGTGGGGTCCACGATGCGGAACGTGTCGTGCCCCTTGGGCGAGAGGTTCACGTGGCCGCCCGAGGCGGGAGCGGTGGCGACGAAGAACATCCGCTGGCCGCCGAGCCAGGCGGCCAGCTCGTCGTCGATGGCGTCGTAGGTGGTGGCCACTGACGCCGACCGTAGCCGGGCGGGGCTACGCACCCCCCGCCGACGCCGATCCGGTGGCCACCGTCCCGCCGATGCGCCAGTACTCGCCGGCGTGGCGGTCGAGGAACCCCTCGTCGACCAGGTAGCGGCGCAACGCCGCGGTGTCGGCGTGCCACCGGCCGAGGATGAGGTTCACCATCCGCTCCGGGTAGCGCCGGCCGGGCTCGAACTCCTGGGCGAGGTGGTCGAGGACGACCCGGCGCTTGCCGAGCGCGGCGGGGATGTCGACGAGACGACCGTCGCGCACGAACGCCCGCAGCACCCGGGCGACCGCCTCGGGGGAGTCGGCGTGCTCGTCGACCGGCTCGGGCGCGGCGGCGGCCGCCGCGGCGCGGAAGGCCTCCTCGCGCAGGGACCAGCGGCCCCCGCCGTCGTCGACCACCAGGCCGGCGTCGGTTAGCCGCACCAGCGCCGGCACCACCTCGCGCGTGCCGAGGCCGGTCGCATCCCGGACGGCGTCCAGGTCCGAGCGACCCAGCACGAGGGCGGCGACCACGGCCCGCCGCGCCGGATCGGCCAGGAGGCCCACGATGCGGACGGCGTCCAGCTCCACGGTCGCCAGCGTATGAGGGTCAGCCGACCGGGGCCCCCTGGTAGCTTGCCGGGACCGGTCGAGGGGGGTGTCGCCGTCGTGGCCATCGTCGACGAGGACATCCAACGGGTGCGCCAGGCCACCGACATGGTCGCCGTCGTGTCGCAGTACGTGTCACCGCTCCGCCGGGTCGGGCGGCGCTACGTCGGTATCTGCCCGTTCCACCAGGAGAAGTCGCCGTCGTTCTCGGTCAACGCCGAGGAGGGGCTGTACTACTGCTTCGGCTGTCGGGTCTCGGGTGACGCCATCACGCTCGTGCGCGAGCTGGAGGGCCTCGACTTCGCCGCCGCCGTCGAGCACCTCGCCGACCGGGCCGGGGTCCGGCTGCGCTACACCGACGAGAGCGCCGGCTTCCGCCGTCAGCACCAGGCCAAGCTGCTGGCCGCCGTCGAGCAGGCCGCCGCCTGGTACCACGACCGCCTCCTGCACGCCGACGACGCCGGCCCGGCCCGCTCCTACCTCCGCTCCCGGGGGCTCGACGGCGGGCAGGTACGCCGGTACCGGCTGGGCTGGGCCCCGGACGGATGGGACGAGCTGGTGCGGGCCCTGCGCCTGCCCGCCGACGTGGCCGTCGACGCTGGCCTCGCCTTCCGCAACCGCCGGGGCCGGCTCACCGACCAGCTCCGGGGCCGGCTGCTGTTCCCCGTGGCCGACGTGCAGGGCCGCCCCGTCGGGTTCGGAGGACGCATCCTGCCCGGCGGGGAGGGCCCCAAGTACAAGAACTCCCCCGACAGCGCCCTGTACGGCAAGAGCCGCCTGCTGTACGAGCTGCACCGGGCCAAGGCCGCCGCCGTGACGACCGGGCGGGTCGTGGTCTGTGAGGGGTACACCGACGTGATCGCCTTCCACGGCGCCGGCGTGGAGGAGGCCGTGGCCACGTGCGGCACCGCGCTCACCGAGGATCACGTCAAGCTCCTGACCCGGTTCGCCCGGCGCCTGGTCCTGGCCTTCGACGCCGACGCCGCCGGTCAGCAGGCGGCCGCCCGCGTCCACGAGTGGGAGCAGCGCCACGGGCTCGACGTCGCCGTCGCGGCCCTGCCCGACGGGCGCGACCCCGCCGACGTCGGCGCGGACGACCCCGCTGCGCTGCTGGCCGGGGTCGAGGGTGCGCTCCCGTTCCTGGCCTGGCGACTGGAGCGCGTCCTCGACGCCGGCCGGCTGCAGACCCCGGAGGGTCGGGCCCGCACGGCGGAGTCGGCCCTGGCCGTCGTCTCGGAGCATCCGAGCGACCTGGTCCGCGATCAGTACGTCGAGGTCGTGGCGGAGCGGTGCGGGGTTCCCGTCGCGTCGCTGCGGGACCGGATCCGGGGCACGGGCCGGGTCCGGCCCGTCGTCGTGGCGCCGGCCCGGCCCGACCCCGGGGTGCCCGCCGACGGGCCCGAGGTCGAGGCGCTGCGGGTGTTCGCCCAGCGCCGGGGGGAGATCGCCCACCGCCTCCACGCCGACCTGTTCGCCCACCCCGTCCTCGAGCGCGCCTACCGGACCCTGGCCGGGGCCGACGACGCCGGGGCCGCCGCCGACCTCCTGGGCGACGACCCTGCCGCCGTGGTGATCCGGCGGGCGGCGGTCGAGGAGACCGACGCCGAGGCCGACGACGTGGCCCGCCGCCTCGTCGTCGAGGCCGGCCAGCGCTCGGCGGTCGACCTGCAGGAGCGGGCCGGGCGCGACATCGGGTGGGAGCCGCTGTTCCGCTGGGTCCGCAGTCGGCTGAGCGAGATCCGGGCCGACGACCACCTGAGCGGGGCCGCCCTGGCATCGTTGGAGGCGTGGCTCGCCGATCCGGACCAGGCGGCGTGACCGCTCACGACCGGTCGGCGGGCCGACGTGTCTAGGGACGGCACGGCGACCGACCCGGTCCGCCAGTACCTGAAGGAGATCGGGCGGATCCCGTTGCTGAGCGCCGACGAGGAGGTCGAGCTGGCCCGCCGCATCGAGGCCGGCGTCGCCGCCGCCGAGGAGCTGGCCGAGCGGGTCGCCGACGGTGTCGACGGACGCCCCGACGTCCGCCGGGTCGAGCTGCGCCGGGCGGTGCGTGACGGCGACCGGGCCCGTCACCAGCTCACCCAGGCCAACCTCCGCCTCGTCGTGTCGATCGCCAAACGTCACGTCGGGCGGGGCATCCCGCTGCTCGACCTGATCCAGGAGGGGAACCTCGGCCTCATGCGGGCCGTGGAGAAGTTCGACCACCACAAGGGCTTCAGGTTCTCGACCTACGCCACGTGGTGGATCCGCCAGGCCGTCAGCCGCGCCGTCGCCGACCAGGGCCGCACCATCCGTCTGCCGATCCACATGGTCGAGTCGGTCAACAAGGTCGTCCGGGTGCAACGCCAGATGCTCCAGGAGCTCGAACGGGAGCCGACCGTCGACGAGGTGGCCGAGCGGACCGGCCTGGCCACCGAGCGGGTCGTCGAGATCCAGCAGCTCAGCATGCACACGCTGTCGCTCGACTCGCCGGTGGGCGACGAGGACGACACGTTCCTCGGCGATTTCGTCGAGGACGAGGGCGCCGACGCCCCCGCCGAGATCGTCACCCGCAACGGGCTGTCCGAGGCGCTCGGCCAGGCCCTGGGCGGGCTCGATCGGCGCGAGCGCGACCTCATGCGCCTGCGCTTCGGGCTCGACGAGGGGCGGGCCTGGACGCTGGAGGAGGTCGCCCGGGAGTTCGGGGTGACCAGGGAGCGGGTCCGCCAGATCGAGGCCAAGACGCTGGCCAAGCTGCGCCACCCCCTCCGCGCCGACCGCCTTCGCGACTTCCTCGACATGGCCTAGTGCCGAACTACGGTCGGTGCCGTATACCGGTCGGCCGCCGTGTCACACCCTCGTGGGACCCTCGGGGGATGGGATACGCGGGCAAGGCGGCGGAGCGGGCCCGGGCGCCTGAGCTGCGGGCCGGGGCGTGGACGCTGCAGGAGATCGCAGCCGAGCTCGGAGTGGCCAAGGCGTCGGTGTCGGTGTGGGTGCGCGACGTCGAGTTCACCCCCCGGCCCCGCAACCGGGGCAACAGCGTCACCCGGCCCCACCCGCACCACCTCCGTCGCCTGGCCGAGGTCGAGGAGGCCGACCGCGCCGGTCGCGCTCGCCTCGGCGCGCTCGACGAGCAGGCCTTCCTCGCCGCCGGCACCGCCTTCTACGTGGGGGAGGGCAGCAAGCGGGACGGCATGATTGCTCTGCCCAACGCCGACGAGCGTGTGATCCGGTTCTTCGTGCGCTGGCTGCGCCACCACTTCGACATCGACGAGGCCCGGATGCGATGCAAGCTGTACCTGCACGAGGGCCTCGACCTCGACGTAGCCGAGGGTCACTGGTCGTCGGTGGCCGATGTACCGGTCTCGCAGTTCACCAAGGCCTACCGGGCCGAGATCCGAACCACCCAGCCCCGGACGAAGCACCCGTTCGGGGTGTGCACCGTCGCCTACCACTGCTCAGCCACCCATCGGGCGATCGCCGGCCTCTCGAGGGCGTTGCTATCCTGAGGGACCTCATTCCGGGGTAGCTCAGCTGGCAGAGCGTCTGACTGTTAATCAGATTGTCGTGGGTTCGAGCCCCACCCCCGGAGCGTGACCGCCGCCCAGGCCCGACGCTACCGTCGGCTCCGGGCCCGTAGCTCAGTGGTCAGAGCAGGCGACTCATAATCGCTCGGTCGCGGGTTCGATCCCCGCCGGGCCCACCCCCTCTGATCGACCCCCTCTGACCGACGCGGCACCGGTGCGGCGGGCGGTCGCGTTTGCCTTCCCGGGTCGGGGGGTAGCGACCTTCGGCCGGTCCCCCTGCCGGTGCCCTCGGAGGTGGCGTGGCCCTCAACTGCGTGCAGATCGACGCACCGCCCGACGCGGTGTTCGACTGCCTGCTCGACCCCGGCACGTACCCTGACTGGCTGGTCGGGGCGAAGCGCATCCGCGCCGTCGACGACGGCTGGCCGGCGGTCGGGACCCGCTTCCACCATCGCGTCGGGGCGGGGCCGGTCATGTTCGACGACTGGAGCGAGGTACGGCGCGTCGAGCGTCCCGGCCTCCTGCAGCTGTCGGTACGGGTGACGCCGCTGATACGGGCCACGGTGACCATGACCCTCCGCGGGGACGGGTCGTCGTCGCTGCTGTGCATCGAGGAGGAGCCCGAGCACCGGGTCGTGGGGAACCTGCTCCGGCCGGTGCTCGACCCGCTCACCCACTTCCGGAACCACTACTCCATCAGACGTCTGAAGCGTCTCGTCGAGTCGGCCGGGGCGGGTCGGAGCGCCTGAGCGGCCCGGCGCGGCCACGCCCGCACGGCGCGGCGCCGGGTGGCGAGCAGCGCGGCACGGGCCGCGTTGGCCCCGCAGGCGCCGTGGACGCCCCCACCCGGGTGCGCCGACGCCGAGGCGAGGAAGAGCCCCGGCACGGGCGTCTCGGGACGAGCCCACCCGACCGTGGGCCGGAAGATCAGCTGCTGGTGCAGTTGGGCCGTCCCGAGGCTCTTGTCCCCGCCGAGCAGGTTGCTGTCGGCGTCCTCCAACCCGCCCGGGGACTGGATGCTGCGACGCCGGACGACCCCCCGGAAGCCCGGTGCCGCGTCCTCGATGCGCTGCTCCACCCGGTCCGCGAACCGGCGGACCTGGTCGGCGTCGGCCCAGTCGCCGTCGCTGCCGGCGTCGGCGGCATCGCCCCGGGCGAACTGCGGCACGCTGGTGTAGGCCCACAACGACTCCGTGCCGGCCGGTGACCGGGTGGCGTCGGCGGTGGTCATCTGCCCGACCAGCACGAACGGCGCGGACGGCACGAGGCGGCGGGACATCTGCGACGAGGTGACCGTCAGCTCGTCGAGGGAGTCGGCCAGGTGCACGGTCCCGGCGTCGCGCACGGCGGGGTCCCGCCAGGGGACGCCACGGTTCAACGTCCAGTTGACCTTGAAGGTGGCGGAGGCGCGCTGGTAGCGGCCCATCTGCGCCCGGGCGCCGTCGGCCAGGTCGACGCCGGCGAGGAGATCGTGGTAGAGGCGGGGGGCGACCACGTCGGCCAGCACGGCGTGCGTCGCCGTCACGGCTGTGCCGTCGACCAGGCGGACGCCCGTGGCCCGGCCCGCCTGCACGGTGACCGACTCGACCCGCTGGCCGCAGCGGACCTCACCGCCGTGGTGGACGAGCCGTCTCACCATGGCGTCGGTCAGCGCCCCGGCCCCGTGGCGGGGGACGGGCCAGCCGTGCCGCTGGCCGATGGCCGAGAGCATCCACCCGAAGAACCCACTGGTGGCCGTCTCGGGGGTGAGGTCGGTGTGCAGGGCGTTGCCGCCCAGCAGGAGCGCCGCCCCCTCGCCGTCGAAGTGCTCCTCGGCGAAGCGGCGCACCGGCAGGAGGCCCAACCGGAGCAGCTCGGCTGCTCCCCGCACCCGCAGGCCGCCGAGGAGTCGGGCGCTCGGTCGCACGGGGGGGAAGGGCCGCATCAGCGCACCGATGAGGCTCTGCTCGATGCCGTCCCACGTCTCCTGCAGTCGGGCCCACGAGGCCCCGTCACCGGCGGCCCACCCGTCGAGCGAGTCGGAGGTGACGGCCAGGTCCCGGTCGAGGATGACACTCTCCCCGCGGCTGGTGGCGTGGGCCAAGACGTGGGGGGCGTGCTCCCAGACCAGGCCCCAGGCGGCCAGGTCGAGCTCCTCGATCACCGGGGACACGGCCGACAGGGGGTAGAAGGCGCTGAACAGGTCGGTGACGAAGCCCGACTCGACGGACTCGTCGCTGCGCACGGCGCCACCGGGGGTGGCCTCGGCCTCCAGCACCACGACGTCCCAACCGCGGGCGGCGAGGAGGTTGGCGGCCACCAACCCGTTCGGTCCCGCCCCGATGACCACTGCGTCCGCTCGATCCGTCACGGCGGCACCGTAATCCGACGGCGCCGGTGCGAGTGGGTTCCCCCCGGCCGGCCGGGAGCCCCGCACCGCCGGTTCAGCCGAGGAGGTGGTCTCGCAACAGCTCGGCTGGCCCGCCCGGAGCCCGGTGGGTGGGCCAGACCATGCGGAGCGACCGTGTGAGGTCGAGCCCGGCCACGGGCACCTCGACCAGCCGACCGGCGGCCACGTCGGCGGCCACGGCCAGCCGGCTGAGCACGGCCGGGGGACCGCCCGCCGCCACCGCGGACTTGACCGCGGCCGTCGAGCCGAGCTCGAGCGCGGCCCGGGGCGGGCCGAGGTCGGCCCGCCGCAGCGCCAGCGCCAGGGCGTCCCGGGTGCCCGATCCCGCCTCCCGCAGGACGAGCGGGGTGACCGACAGCGCAACCGGTGGCAACGGGGCCGAGCGACGGGACCAGGGGTGCCCGGGCGGCACCACCGCCACCAGCTCGTCGCAGCCGACCTCGGCGGCGGCCAACCCCTCGGCGGGATCGGGTGACTCGATGAAGCCGAGCTCGGTCCGGCCCGCCCGTACCCGTTCGAGGACGGTGGTGGAGTTGGTCACCTCCAGCTCGACGTGCAGGTCCGGGTGCAGGCGCTGGAAGCGACCCAACCACGCGGGCAGGAGGTGCTCGGCCACGGTGTAGCTGGCCGCCACCCGGGTCCGCCCCGAGCGCCCCGCCCGCAACGCCTCCACCCCGGCGCCGAGGTCGGCGGCCGCCCGGAGGAGGGGGGCCACCCACTCGGCCACCAGCCGTCCGGCCGGTGTCAGCGTCGTCCCGGTCGGACCCCGGTCGAGGAGGTCGAGGCCCAGCCGCCGCTCCATGGTGGTCAGCCGGCTCGACGCCGACGGCTGGGTGACGCCGTGCAGGCGGGCCGCCCGGCTGACGCTGCCCAGCTCGGCGACGGTGGCGAACAGATCGAGGGCGGCGAGGTCCGGGATCCGCTCCGGTAGGGGCATCGGTCCACCCTACCGGCGCCCATAGGTCAACTCGATGAGGTCACAGGGCGGGACCTGCTGGTCCTCCGCCCCTCCGTCCCCGACACTGGAACGGTGATGGCCACCATCGGACCGGCAGACGCTGCGGGGCCGGCAGACGCCGGAGGACGAGCAGGTGGCGAGCCGGCCGCTGCGACGCCGGGGCCGTTCCCACCGTGGCCGGGGCTGGCCGTGGTCGCCGTGCTCATGGGGGCGGCGTGGCTGGTGGCCGAGGCGCTGGGGACCGTCTCGGCGCTGGTGGTGGCCGTCGTGCTCGGCGCCGCCCTCGCCAACATGGTCGGGGTCCCTGACCGCCTCGCCCCCGGGTTCACCTTCGCCGGCAGGCGGCTCCTGCGTCTGGGGGTCGTCCTCCTGGGCCTGCGCCTGAGCGTCGGCGACATGGCCTCGCTCGGCCTCGACGGGCTGGTGGTCGTGGCCCTGACCGTGGCCGCCACGTTCTTCGGGACCCTGTGGCTCGGTCGCCGCCTCGGCCTGAGCGGGGACCTGTCCCTGCTCGTCGCCACCGGCTACTCGATCTGCGGGGCGTCCGCCATCGCCGCCATGGAGGGCACCACCGACGCCGAGGAGGAGGAGGTGGCCGCCGCGATCGGGCTCGTCACCCTCTTCGGCTCGCTGTCCATCCTCACCCTGCCGGTGGTCGGTGCCGTGCTCGGCCTCGACGACGCCGCCTTCGGTTCCTGGGTGGGGGCCAGCACCCACGACGTGGCCCAGGTGGTGGCAGCCGCCTCCACCGGTGGTGCCGCCGCCGTGTCGGCCGCCGTGGTCGTCAAGCTGACCCGCGTCGCGCTTCTCGCCCCCCTGGTGGCCGGGGTCAGCCTGCACCGGCGACTGGGGGCCCGGTCCGACCACGGGCCCGCCGACCGGTCCGGAGACGCCGCCCGACCTCCGCTGCTGCCGCTGTTCGTGGTGGGCTTCCTCGCCGCCGTCGCCCTGCGCAGCACCGGCCTGCTGGGCGACGGCGCCATCGACGCCGTGCGCACGTTCGAGGGACTGCTGCTGACGGCGGCCATGGTCGGCCTCGGCACCGGCGTACGGGTCGACCGGCTGCGTCACCTCGGACTCCGACCCCTCGTGCTGGGGGTGGCCGCCTGGGTTGTCGTGGCGGGGGTCGCCTACCTGGGCGTCGCCCTCGTCCTGGGCTGAGACGGGCCGTTCGGCGGCATGCCGCACCGGTGACCACCGGATCCGACCCCCTCGACGACGACGCCATCCGATCCTTCGCCCGCTCGTTCGAGCGGATCTCCGGCGCGGTGCACCGGCTCGTCGGCCCGGAGGACCACGACACCACGGTCGACCGCATCGTGGGCGAGTTCGTCGGCGTCGACCCGGCCACCCTGCCGTCGGTGGGCGAGGACCTGTCACCGGTCGAGCGGCCCAACCTGCAGCTCGCCCTCGACGATCTCACCGGGCAGAACCCCGACCATCGGCTCGTCGGGCTCTCGCCCGAGATCGTCAACTACGGCGGCTTCTCGCTGAGCGCCGTGCTCGCCGGTCGCTTCCACGGCGAGTCCCGTGTCGTGCCGCCCGTCTACGAGGACGTCGCCGTCGGTGTGGACCGTCATCTGCGCTGCGTCGTGGCCGGCCTGTGGCTCCTGCGCCTCGACGGGGACCCCGTCGTGATCGGGGTCGCACCGCAGCGTGACCGGGGCTACCGCTCGACGCCCCTCCGGGTCGAGGTGTTCGCGCCGGAACCCGCCCGGGCCGCCGCCGTCCTGGAGGAGCTGGGTCGCCTGCGGGACGGGCACGACGTCTACCGGGGCGCTGTTCTCGGCTTCCCGATTCGGTGAGTTCAGGCTCAGAGCACGGCGGGGCCCACGTGGCCTTCCTTCCCCGTCCCTCGGCGAGCCGGGGCGACGTGATCCTGGGGCCCGGTGTCCTCGAGTCGATCGAGCGGCACGCCGTCGGGATCGGCGAGCATGCCGCCGCGCTCGCCGCGGCGGCCGGCACCTGAAGCGGGGGCTGCTGCTGTTCGGGCCCCCGGGCACCGGCAAGACGCTGACGGTGGGGTACCTGGCCGCCGTCATGCCGGAGCGCACGGTCGTGGCGCTCCAGGGCCCGAGCCTCGCTGCTCTCGGGCAGGCCGCCGCCATCGTGCGCAAGCTCACCCCCTCCATGCTCGTGCTGGAGGACGTCGACCTGATCGCCGGCGCCCGGGGTCTGCCCGGACAGGACACCAACCCGCTGCTGTTCGAGCTGCTGAACGTCATGGACGGGCTGGGTCCGGACACCGACGTCCTGTTCGTCCTCACCACCAACCGTGCCGACCTGCTCGAACCGGCCCTGGCCGGGCGCCCCGGACGGGTCGACCACGCCGGGGAGATCGAGCGACCGGACGGTCCGGGTCGTCGCCGCCTGCTGGAGCTGTACCTCTCCGGGGCGCAGGCCAGGGTCGACCGGCTCGACGACGTGGTGGAGCGCACCGCCGGTGTCACCGCCTCGTTCGTGAAGGAGCTGGTGCGCCGGGCCGCCCTCGACGCGATCCGCGACGGTGACGGCACGATGACCGACGAGTATCTGCTGGCGGCCCTCGACGAGGTACAGGCCGGCGGCCAGGTCCTCGCCGCCATCCTGGGCGGGGCGGACCGGCGGAACAGCTGACCCCCCGGCGCGGTTGGTCACGGACATGAGAGCTGTCGGTGTGATGGAGTTCGGGGGGCCCGAGGCGTTGCAGGTGGTCGAGCTGCCCGACCCGGAGCCGGGGCCGGGCCAGGTGCTCGTCCGGGTCCACGCCGCCACCGTCAACCCGACCGACACCTACACCCGCAACGGGGCGCGGGCCGAGATGCTGCGCAAGGACCCGCCCCCCTACGTGCCCGGCATGGACGTGGCCGGAGTCCTGGAGGCCGTGGGGGAGGGGACCGAGACCGACCTCGCCGTGGGGGACCACGTCATGGCCATCGTGCTGCCCGACGGGTCCCACGGTGGGTACTCCGAGCTCCTCGCCCTTCCGGCCGGGTCGGTCACCGCCGTTCCCACCGGGGCCAGCGATGCCGAGGCGAGCACGCTCCCCATGAACGGGCTGACCGCCCGCCTCGCCCTCGACCTGCTCGACCTGACGCCCGGGCAGACGTTGGCCGTCACCGGTGCCGCCGGCGCCTTCGGCGGCTACGCCGTGCAGCTGGCCAAGGCCGACGGTCTCCGGGTGGTCGCCGATGCCTCCGAGGCCGACGAGGAGCTGGTCCGCAGCCTCGGGGCCGACGTCGTGGTGCGGCGGGGCGACGACGTCGCCGACCGCATCCGGGAGGTCGAACCCGACGGCGTCGACGCCGTGGCCGACGGCGCCGTCCAGAACGATCTGCTGTTCGGGGCCGTGCGCGACGGCGGCGGCTTCGCCACGGTGCGGGGCTTCAGGGCCGACGCCCCCCGGGGCATCACCATCCATCCCGTCTGGGTGCGGGAGTACGTCGAGGCGCACGACCGTCTCGACCGGTTGCGACAGCAGGTCGTCGACGGCCAGATCACCCTGCGCGTGGCCGACACGTTCCCCGCCGAGAAGGCCCCCGAGGCCCACCGCCGACTCGAGGCCGGCGGAACCCGCGGCCGACTCGTGCTCGAGCTGTCGGCGCCGTGAGCCTCGATCGCCGCACCGCCCTCGACTTCATGACCGGCCGCCACCAGGGCGTGCTCGTCACCATCCGCTCGAGTGGACTGCCCCAGAGCTCCAACATCGCCTACCTGCTCGCCGACGGCGTGGCCCGGATCTCGGTCACCGCCGACCGGGCCAAGACGGCCAACCTGCGGCGCGATCCCCGGTCCGTCCTGCACGTGTCGAGCGACGACTTCTGGCAGTACGTGTCGGCGTCGTGCTCGGTCGAGCTGAGCGACACCGCGTCGCGCCCCGACGACGACGTGGTGGCCGAACTGCATCAGGTGTACGAGGGGGTCAGCGGCGCCCCCCACCCCGACCGCGACGAGTTCGGCCGGGCCATGGTCGCCGACGGTCGTCTCGTCGTGCGGCTCACCATCGACGATGTCGTGGGTCAGGTGAGCGCCCAGGGCTGACGCAAGCGCAGGGCCGGCGGGTCGGCTCAGTCGTCGGCGGGAGGGAGCTGGCTGAGTACCTTCACCACCTCGTCGTCGGCCGCCTCGGCCTCGGGTCCGTACACGGCGCTGTAGACGCCCCGGGTGCCGTCGGGGGCGGTGATGGCGTAGAGGATCGACTCGTCGCCAGGGTCGGATTGGCCCTCGAAGCGCACGATCTCGTCGACCCTGACCGACCGGGCCTCGTACTCCTCCCGGCTGGACGAGTCGAGCAGTTTCCCCCCGTCGGTGGCCACGAGGTTGGCCTCGTACCCGTCGGCGGCGAGACGCTGGGTCGCCTCGACGACGGTCTCCATGGGTTCCGGGTCCTGGCTCATGGTGCGCTCCTCGCTGGCGGTGGGGTCGCAGCCTGCCAGCCCCGGCGCCGGTCACTCGAACAGGAGCACCGGCTTGACGACGTCACCCGATGCGCTGGCCGCCTCGGCGTCGTTGATGCGGTCGAGGGGGAAGTTGCGGATCAGCTCGTCGAACGGGAAGTGGCCGTCGGCGTTGAGGCGGGCCAGCTGGGGGATGAACTCGCGGGGGGTGGAGTCGCCCTCCATCACACCCGTGATGGTGCGCCCCCCGATGAACGACAACATGTCGAAGGTGACCTGGCCCGTGCCGACCCCGGCCACGGCGAGCGTGCCGAGGTTGTTCAGCCCGTCGAACAGGGCCCGCACCACGGCCGGGCTCCCGGTGGTGTCGAAGGCATGGTCGGCCCCGCCCCCGGTGACCTCGATCACGGCGGCGGCCAGGTCGGCGTCGCCGCCGCCCAGGGTGTGGGTGGCGCCGTAGCGGATGGCCAGGTCGCGCCGGCCGGCGTGGCGGTCGATCGCCACCACCGTTCCGGCCCCGGCCACCTGCGCCGCCATGACGGCGCTCAGGCCGAGCGCTCCGACCCCGCCGATCACCAGCGAGGCCCCCGTCGGCACGTCCAGGGTGTTGAGCACGGCCCCCGCTCCGGTCTGCACGCCGCACCCGAGCGGACCGAGGCGGGTCAGGTCGTGCTCACTGTCGACCGGGACCACCGACGCCGCCGCCACCACGGCGTGGGAGGCGAACGACGACTGGCCGAACCAGTGGGAGCCGACACGCCCGCCGTCGGCGTCGGTCAGGGCGGTGGTGCCGTCGGCACGGGCGCCGGCGGTGTTGTGGGCGCCGAACTCGAAGCAGTAGGGCAGCCGCCCGGCCTCGCAGGCGGCGCAGTGGCCGCACCAGTTGAACGACAGCACGACGTGGTCACCCACCTCGACGCCGGACACCTCGGCGCCCACCTCCTCGACCACCCCGGCTCCCTCGTGGCCGAGCACGACCGGCCCGGCGAACAGCTCGGGCGGCAGCTCCCGGGCCAGCAGGTCGGTGTGGCACATGCCGGTGGCCACCAGCCGCACCAGCACCTCGTCGGGCCTGGGCGGCTCGAGGTGCAACCGCTCGACGGTGAAGGGCCCGTCGTGGGCCCGCAGGACGGCGGCGTCGATCTCGATGCCGTCACCCACCGATGCCGTCACGCAGCGATGCCGGTGCTCACCGGGCCGGCGCTCCCCGGGCCGGCGCCTCCCGGGCCGGTGCCCCCCGGGCCGGTGCTCACTGGTAGGTGACCAGGTCGGGTCGGGGCTCGATGGCGACCGTCTCCTCCGGTGAGAGGAGCCCGGTGTCCTCGTCGAGGAAGAGCTTGAACCCGGTGAAGAAGGGCGGCTCGCCCCTGTGGCGTCGGTAGGTGCCGAGCTTGGCCTCGACCCCCCCGAACCCGTCGGCGTGGAACGTCACGGCCAGGTTGGGCCGGTCGACCACCGCCGCCCGGTTGGTGATCATCGACTCCGTGAACTGGTGGATGACGAACAGCTTCTCGGGCAACCCCTCCCGCTCGACCAGCTCGTCGAGCCAGGCGGTCACGGAGTTGATCTCGCTGGCGTCGACGCTGCCGATGGTCTGGCCCGGCACCTCGCCCGGTCCCATCCGCCACTCCGGGTCGAGGGCCAGACCCACCCCCGGCCGGAGGAGGTGCTCCTCCAGCACCCGGGCCTGGGTCAGGAAGTTGGCGCGACCCGGCTGCAGGTCGAGGAACACGTAGATGCCGGCCGCCTCGGCGGCGTCGAGCCACGGCACCAGCTCGTCGTCGCCGATGTACGTCGAGTAGTTGCCGTCGGACCCCGGGAACGAGTTGGCCACGGTGGTGATGATCTCCATGGCAGGGAGCACCTGCTGGCCGGCGGCCCGGTACTCGTCGGCCCTGGCGATGACCCGCTCGGCGGCCGCCTCGGGGCCCGTCTCACCCAGCACGCCGAGCAGCGGGGAGACGGGGGAGCCGTAGAGGGCCACCATCATGCGGCCGCCCTCGAACACGGCCGTGCCCCCCTGCGGGAGCTCGGGCACGCCCGTCGTGACCAGCCAGTACCCCCGGCCCGTCGGCGTCGGCACGACCGCCACCACCCGACCGGTGGGATTCGGGCCCTGCACCGCCTCGGAATCGCCCGCCACGCGGACCACACCGTCGGCCTGGACCACCCAGTACCCGGCCCCCGACGGCGACCCGGACATGTCCACCACCGGTACGGTCCCCTCGATGTCGCTGCCCAGGAAGGGCGCGTCGCCGAAGGCGAAGACGCCCCCGTCGGAGGCGACCAGCCAGTAACCCTCCCCGGAGGGGGTCTCGGCGATGCCGACCATGGGCTGGTTCAGGGGGATGCCACCCATGGAGCCGTGGAACGGCGCGTCGCCGAAGGCGAAGACGCCCCCGTCGGAGGCGACCAGCCAGTATCCGTCGCCCGAGGCGGTGGGGGCCATGCCGACGATCGGCTCGTTGAGCGTCAGGTTGCCGGTGGAGCCGTGGAAACGGGCGTCGCCGAAGGCGAAGACGCCCCCGTCGGAGGCGACCAGCCAGTACCCGTCGCCGGAGGCGGTGGCGGCGATGCCGACCACGGGCAGGTTCAGGGCCTCACCGGCCAGGTCACCGTGGTCGTCGGCGGCGCCGGCGGCCAGGACCCGGCCGGCCGCGTCGACGAGCCACAGGCCCCCGTCGGGTGAGGCGGTGGCAGCCACGGCGTCGATGTCGGCCCCGGGCGACACGGCTGCGGCGTCGCCGCGGGCCAGCACGATGTCGTCGGGGACGGGGGCGCGCTGGGCCGAGGCGGGCGAGGCGGCGACGACGCCCGCCAGCAGGGCGAGCACCATGGCGACGGCGCCCGGAACCCATCCCGAAGGGCGGGCGGTGGTGGAACAGGTGGTCAACGGTCAGCCTCCACGGCGTCGATGTGGGCGAGAGCGGCGGCGGCCACCGCGGCCGGGTCCTGGAACGGGCCGAGGTGTCCGAGGGTGTCGAAGCGGGTCAGCGTGGCCTCGGGGAGCGCCGCCGCCACCCGGGGGGCGAACGAGGCCGGGCTCGGCTCCTCGCCGTCGTCACGTCCGGTGGCCACGACCGCCGGCACCTCGATGTCGCCGAGCTCGTCGTAGGTCATCTTGGTGTCGCTCGCGAAGGTGCGGGCCTCGTCGTCGGGCCGGCACTTCAGGCCGATGGTTCCGTCGTCGAGGTCGGCGAAACCCTCGTCGACGTAGGCCCGCAGCACGTCGGCCCGGAGCTGGCCGAGGGGCGGCCGCGCGGCGTAGTGGTAGAACGCGCTGGGCCGGTCGGGGAACGTGGCCCGCCGGGCCCGGGCCGTGTCGGCCATGTCGTTGGGCTGCGTGCGCTCCTCGGCCGGGGGCACCACGATCGGCTCGAACAGGAAGGCGGAGCGGAACGAGCCGGGGTGGTCGCGCTCGACGTGCAGGATGCTGGCGCCGCCCATGGAGTGCCCGACGGCGTGCACGGGGCCGGCGTCGAGCCGGTCGACGACCGCGTGCAGGTCGGCGGCCATGCCCGCCCAGTCGAAGTCGTCGTCGTCGGGGCGACCCGAGTCGCCGTGGCCCCGGAAGTCGAGGGCCACCACCCGGAAGCGGCCGGTCAGGCCGAGCGCCATCGGCCCGTACATGCCGGCGCAGAAGCCGGTGGCGTGGGCGATCAGCAGCGGGTCACCCCCGCCCCCCAGCTCGTGGACGGCGATGTCGACCCCGTCGGCGCTGGTCACGGTGAAGGCGGGAGCCACGGCTCTGTTCTACCTCGCCCCTGTGACACCGACGATCATCACCGCTCCCGCGCTGACCATCACAGCTCCCGGCGCAGCACCTTGCCGGTGGTGGTGCGGGGCAGCTCGTCGACGAACACGACCTCGCGGGGCACCTTGTGGCGGGCCAATCGGGACCGTACGTGGTCGCGCAGCTCGTCCTCGCCGACGTCGGCGCCGGGGCGGAGGGCGACGACGGCCCGTAGGCGCTGGCCGAACTCCTCGTCGTCGACGCCGACCACGGCCGCCTCGGCCACCTCGGGGTGGGCGGCCAGCAGTTCCTCCACCTCGGCGGGGAACACGTTCTCGCCTCCCGAGACGATCATGTCGTCGTCGCGGCCCTCGACGAACAGGAGGCCGTCCTCCAGGCGCCCGACGTCGCCGCTCGACAGCAGCCCGTCGACGCTCTCCTTCGTGCCGCCGCCGGTGTAACCGTCGAAGCGGCCCGAACTTCCGACGAAGATGCGACCGACCGTGCCGTCGGGCACCGGTCGTCCGTGCTCGTCGAGGATCCGGACGGTGGCGCCGGCGGCGGGACGACCAGCCGTGGCCGGAGCGACCCGCAGCTCCTGCGGTCCGGCGATGGCGGCCAGCGACACCTCGGTCGAGCCGTAGACGTTGTAGAGGACCGGACCGAAGCGGTCGAGCACGGCCGTGGCCAGCCCCGCTCCGAGGGCCGACCCGCTCGATGCGATGTAGCGCAACGACGCCGTGTCGAAGCGACGCAGCTCGTCGTCGTCGAGGCGCAACATGCGCTGGAGCATGACCGGCACGACCACGAGTCCGTCGGCGCGATGTCGCTCGACGGCGTCGAGCACAGCGTCAGGGCGGCTGCTGCGACGCAGGACGATCGTCGACGACAGCGCCAGCCCCAGTCCGAGGTGCGACAGTCCCCAGGCGTGGAACAGGGGGGCGGCCACGACGACGGTGTCGCGGGCGCGGACGGGGACGGTGCCGACCAGGGCGGTGAGCGCCTCGGGACCGCCGGCCGTCGAGCGCTGCGCCCCCTTGGGTCGCCCGGTCGTGCCGGAGGTGAGGATGACGGTCCGACCCTGGGTGCGCCTCGGCGTCAGGGGCGCGTGGCGGGTGGAGGCCAGCCGGTCGAGGTCCGTGCCCGACACGGTCGCCACCGGGGCGGCGGACACCACGTCGCGGAACCCGTCGTCGTGGAGGATGACGTCGACGCCCTCGGAGCCGACCACGTCGGCCAGCTGCGGAGGGGCGAACCCGGTGTTGAGGTAGACGATGTCGGCGCCGAGCTTCGAGGCGGCCACCATCGCCTCGACGAAACCCCGCCCGTTGCCGGCCAGGATGCCCACCGTCGTGCCCGGTCCGATCCCCCGGCGCCGGAGCCCCGCCGCCTGACCGTCGGTGCGGGCCCACAGCCGGGCGTAGGAGAGGGACCCGTCGTCGTCGATCACGGCCGGCGCCGTCGGGTAGCGGGCCGTGGCGGCGGCCACCGCACCCGCCAGCGTGGGTCCCCACCACGCCCCCGCCAGCAGCGCCCGGGGCAGGCGGTCGGGCCGCTCCGGCCGTAACCCGGCACGGGCCAGCGCCGCCGCCCCCTCGACCGCCCGCCGCAGGGGGCCGGTGCTCATCGGTCGGCCTCGTCGGTTCGGCTGGTGTCACGTGGGCGGGTCACGTCGGCCTGGGTGCTCATCGGTCGGCCTCGTCGGTTCGGCTGGTGTCACGTGGGCGGGTCACGTCGGCCTGGGTGCTCACGTCGTCGACCCGGCCGGTTCGGGGTCAGGCGTGGGGAGGGGGTCGTCGGGGAGGGGTTGCACCGTGGGCCGGCGGCGCCGTCGTCGGTCGGGCACGAGATCACGCATCGACTCCAGCCGACCGAAGCACAGCAACCGGTCGTTGGCCTCGAGCACCCGGCTGGTGCGGGGGTTCGGCACGACCGTGGTACCCCGGTGCAGGGTCAGGACGGTGATGTCGCGGTCACGCAGCCCCGAGTCGGCGATGGACCTGCCCACGAGGTCAGCCCCCTCGTTGACGACCAGCTCGGCCACGCCGTAACCGGTGCTGACGGTCAGGCGCTGACGCACGTCCAGCTCGGGGAAGGCGACCTGGTTGTCGATGTAGTCCACGATGGCACCGGCCACGTCGAGCCCGGTGGCCGTCTCGATGCCCTCGAGGCCAGGGGAGGAGTTGACCTCCATCACCAGGGGTCCGCTGTCGGCTTCCAGCATGTCGACGCCCGCCACCCGCAGGCCCATGATCTGGGCGGCGTTGACGGCGGTGCGCTGGAACTCCTCGTCCAGCTCGGCCACCTCGGCCACGCCGCCCCGGTGCACGTTGGAGCGGAACTCGTCGCCCTGGGCCACCCGCCGCATGGCCGCCACCACCCGATCGCCGACGACGAGGGCGCGGATGTCGCGGCCCCGACTCTCGGCGATGAAGCTCTGGATGAGCACGTTCTGCTTCGTCGACTGGAGGGTCTCGATGACCGCCTCGGCCACCTTGGTGTCGGGGGCGAGGATCACGCCGATGCCCTGCGTGCCCTCCAGGAGCTTGATGACGACGGGCGCCCCGCCCACCCGGTCGATGGCGGCCAGCACGTCGGCGCGGTCCCGCACGAAGGTGGTGGCCGGGATGCCGATGTCGTGGCGGGACAGGATCTGGATGGCCCGCAGCTTGTCGCGCGAGTTGGCGATGCCGTTGGCCGTGTTGGGTGTGTAGACGTCCATCTGCTCGAACTGGCGGACGACGGCCGTGCCGAAGTAGGTGATCGACGCCCCGATGCGGGGCAGCACGGCGTCGTAGTCGGACAGGGTGCGGCCCCGGTACTGGAGGTCGGGCTCGTCGCGGGAGAGGTCGATGGCGAATCGCAGCGTGTTGAGCACCCTCACGGTATGGCCCCGGTCCGCCGCCGCGGCCCGGAACCGCTGCGTCGAGTAGCTGCGGGGGGCACGGGACAGGACGGCGAGCTTCACGGGGCGTCTCCAGGCAGAAGGGTGGCGGGGGGCACGGGTCGGGGCGGCGCCGGGTCGGCGGGAACGTCGAGGGACGCCACGTGCACCACGGCGTCGCCCCGGTGGACGACGGGAATCTCGCTGCGGCCGATCACGATGCCGGGCGCCGTGGCCCGCAGCGACCGGTACCGGCCGCCGACGGCGTCGGAGAACGTGGCCAGCACCTGGCCCTGCTCGACGATCTCGCCCAGGGCCACGGCCACCCGGACGACGCCCGAGGCCGGGCTGCGGAGCCAACGCGAGCTGCGCAGGAACCGGGTCGGGGCCGGACCGCGCAGTCCGCCCGGCTCGGTGGGGGTGAGGCCGAGGTGGTGCAGCACCCGCAGACAACCGGCTGTGCCCACCTCGATGGCGTCACGGTCGAACCGCCACGCCTCCCCGCCCTCGTAGAGGAGCGTGGTCTTGCCCCGGCTGGCGGCCGCCTCCCGGAGGGAGCCGTCCCGCAGGCGGGCGTGGAGCGCCACCGGCGCGCCGAAGGCACGGGCCAGGTCGTGGGTGGGGGGGTCGTCGAGATCGGCCCGGATCTGGGGGAGGTTGGTCCGGTGGTCAGAGCCCGTGTGCAGGTCGAGGCCGATGTCGCAGCGGTCCACGATCTCTGACATGAACAGGTGGGCGAAGCGCGACGCCAGCGATCCGCGGGGCGACCCGGGGAAGGAGCGGTTGAGGTCGCGCCGGTCGGGCAGGTACCGGTCACCGTGGCCGAAGCCGGGCACGTTCACGACGGGCACGGCCAGCACCGATCCCCGCAGATGCTGGGCGTCCAGGTGGGTGAGCACGTGACGGATGATCTCGACGCCGCACACCTCGTCGCCGTGGACGGCGGCGCTCAGCCAGACGACCGGGCCCGGCCGACGACCGTGGAGGACGACGACCGGCATCTCCATCCAGCCTCCGGACGGGAGCCGGGCGGGGCGCAGCTCGAGCTGGACCCGCCGGCCGGGCTCGACGGTGCGGTCCCCGACGGTCAGGGGCGCCCGAGCGGGGCCGAGGGTCACGGGCGGGCCCCCCGGAGGAACGACCGACCCGGGTCGACCAGGAACCGCCGCCGCACCGCGGCCCGGCCGAGCAGCATCCGGAACCCCATCTCGTCGCGGTCGGTGAGGGTCAGCTCGACGGGGAAGTCGGTGTCGCCCAGCCGGGCGGCCACCTCGATCACGGGCCGACGCTGGAGCTGACCGTTGGAGCTGCGGACGTCGCGCCAGCCCGCCACCGGCGCCTCCACCGCCACCGCCGCCTGGCCGCTGCGCTGGCGGGGGTGCAGCTCGAAGGTGACCCAGTCGCCGTCGGCGCGACCGTCGACCCGCATCCGGTGGGCGTGCAGGGCGGAGGTCCTGGCGCCGGTGTCGACCTTGGCCTTGATCGGCTCGGGCGAGAGCTCGCCGAGCGACACCCACTCCCGCCAGCCGATGATCGGCTTGCTCCTCGACGTCGTGCGGGCCACGCCCGATGGTGGCACAGCCCCCGGCCCGCCCCGTCCCGTCGGTTGCGTCCCGGGCCCCTCCCGCGGTCGCGGATCCTGGCGGCGATGCTGTGGGACGCCCGATCCGGCGGGTTGCGGTCCCGGCCCGTCCGGGTCCGTCCCGTCAGTTGCGGATCTTGGCGTCCATGTTCTCGTGGTAGTGCGCGATCTTGCACTCCCGCTCGGACAGGATGTGGTGCCGGTACCCGCTCGACGCCTTGGTGCGGGCCAGCTGCTCGTAGATGGCGATGTCCTCGCCGACCACGACCTTCAGTCCCTCCCAGTGGGCCATCGTGCGGTCGTGGTAGCGGGCGTACTCGGCGTCGTTGCGATCTCCCGGATAGATGATCTCCCAGCACAGGAAGCGGGTGCGGTCAACGCCGATCGGGATCGGGTTGAACACCTGCACGTGCTCGGGGTTGCAGTTGAACACCGTGTTGGGGAAGACCACGTAGTGGCAGATGGCGTAGCGGTGATGGTCCCAGGTCTCCTCGAGCCGGTCGAGGGTGTCGTGACGGGGCACGAAGCACATGTAGTTGTCGCCCACGATGTGGAACGACGTCTTGCGGGCCGACTTCGTGAACGACGGGTCGACGTGGTGGAGCTCGGTGACGTGGTACACCTCGTTGAAGCCGTCGACGATGGCCTTGTAGCTGACGGGCACGTCGAACTCGAGCACGTCGTGGAGGACCATGTCCTCCATCCGGAACCGCCCGAGGTCGGCCATGATCTCGGGGCCGATGCCCTCGGCCAGCGGGGGGGCGGCGTCGCCGGCCAGGTTGATCCAGATCCAGCCGCCCCACTCGTCGGCGGCCACGGCCGGGGCGCGGACGCCGTCGAGGTGCTCGTCGGCGAAGTCCTCCCGCTCGGGCACGCCCCGGAGCAGGCCCGTCGTGTCGTAGGACCAGCCGTGGTAGGGGCAGGTGAAGCGCCGGGCGCCGCATCCCGTCAGGTCGCCGACGAGGGCGACGCCGCGGTGCTGGCACACGTTGTGGAAGGCGGCCAGGGAGCCGTCGCGCTGGCGGGTGATGACGACCGTCTCGCCGTGCCCCTCGAACGTGATCCAGTCCCCGGACCCGGCGCACTGCTCGCTGCGACCGGCCAGGATCCAGTGGGTGGCGAGCACCCGCTCCCGTTCCAGCTCGTAGCGGACCGGATCGGTGTAGGGGTCGCGTTCCATCACACTCGGCCCGTAGTCGGGTACCTGCTGGACGCTCGGACCGAGGCGCACGGGCACCTCGCCGCGGGTCGGGACGTGGACCATGGTCGGACTCCCCCTGGTGGACGACCCCTCCATCTTGGCAGAACGCCCGTTATGTGACAAGCGTTCTACCATCGGTCCGTGCCGAGGGTGGTCGACGTCGACGAGCGCCGGGCCGAGCTGGCCGCCGCCGCCGCCCGCCTGATCGCCCGGTCGGGCATCGGCGCCGCCACGATCCGGGGCGTGGCCGCCGAGGCCGGGTGGACCACCGGGGCCCTCACCCACTACTTCGACGACAAGCGGGCCCTGCTCCGCTTCACGTTGGAGGAGTCGCTGGCCGGGCGGCGCGCCCGGCGGCCCGGTCGGCGGGCCAGGGCGCCCGGGACGGCGCTGCGGGACACGCTGCTCGGGGCACTGCCGATCGACGAGGCGGCGCGCCTGCACTGGACCGTGACGATCGCCTTCTGCTCCCAGGCCGTGGCCGACCCCGACCTGGCCGTCGTGCAGCGTGACGCCTACCGCGACTTCCGCTCCGACGTGACCCGGCTGGTCGTGCGGGCCGGACGGGCCCCCGACGGTGGCGACGCCGGCGACGGTGCCCGGGCCGAGGCCGAGCGGCTCATCGCCCTGACCGACGGGGTGGCCCTCCAGGCCCTGTTCGACCCGGAGTCCTGGCCCCCCGAACGCCAGATCGCCGCCGTGGACGAGGCCCTGGGGGCTGAGGCCCCGGGGGGCTGAGGCCCTGGGGGGCTGAGGCGGGCGGGTGGTGCGGCTACGGTCGGCGCCCGAGTCGAGCATGCGAGGGGAGTTCCGATGGCCGACGAGGTGCTGACCGAGCGACGGGGCAAGGTCCTGCTCATCACGCTGAACCGACCCGAGGCCCGCAACGCGGTGAACAAGGCGCTGGCCGAGGCCATGGTGACGGCGCTCGACGAGCTCGACGGCGCCGACGAGCTGGCCGTGGGGGTGCTCACCGGCGCCGGTCGGGGTTTCTCAGCCGGGATGGACCTGAAGGCGTTCGTCGAGGGCGGCATGCCCGACATCGAGGGACGCGGCTTCGCAGGGCTCACCGAGGAGGCCTCGGCCAAGCCGCTGGTGGCCGCCGTGGAGGGGTTCGCGCTGGCCGGTGGGCTCGAGATCGCCCTGTCGTGTGACCTCGTGGTGGCGGCCCGCAACGCCCGTCTCGGCATCCCCGAGGTCGGGGTCGGGCTGTTTGCTGCGGCGGGGGCGCTGCTGCGCCTCCCTCGCCGGGTCCCCTACGGGGTGGCCATGGAGATGGCCCTCACCGCCGACCCCATCACGGCCGAGGAAGCCCATGGCTTCGGACTGGTCAACCGGCTCACCGACGAGGGCGGGGCCGTCGACGGGGCCATGGAGCTGGCCGAGCGCATCGCCCGCAACGCCCCGCTCGGGCTCATCGCCTCCAAGCGTCTGCTACGGGAGATGCAGGGCCGCACCGAGGACGAGTTCTGGCAGTACCAGGGCCCGATCCTGCGTGACGTCTTCGCATCCGAGGACGCCCGGGAGGGGGCCACCGCCTTCGCCGAGAAGCGGCCGCCGGAATGGAAGAACCGTTGACGGGCTGACCCTCCCGGCCGGGTCCGTGTCACACCCCCGTGGTTGGATGAGAACGTACGTTCTCTGACAGGAGGGTGACATGTCCGGTGACAGGGCAAGTGCGATCGTGGGGTCCGATCTCGGCCCACCTGGCGGCGGCCGAGGCGGTGTGGCTGGGTTGGCTCGCCTCCTACGACCGGCGCCGGGGGTGGGAGTCGTGGGACTGCCGATCGGCGGCCGAGTGGCTGAGTTGGCGGTATGCGAGGTCCTCGGCGGCGGGGCGGGAGCGGGTGCGGGTGGCCCGGGCTCTCGAGCACCTGGGGGCCATCTCGGCGGCGTTCGGTCGCGGTGAGCTGTCGTACTCGAAGGTCCGTGCGCTGACGCGGGTGGCCACACCCTCCAACGAGGACGATCTGTTGTACGTGGCCCGGCAGTCCTCGGCGTCACAGCTCGATCGGATGTGCGCAGCGCTCGGAGGAGCTGGTGCCGAGCCCACCGAGGTTGCGGCCTCGGCGTGGGAGCGTCGTGAGCTGACCCGGCGGCGGGGTGCCGACGGGACGACAACGATCACGGTGGTGCTGCCCCACGACGCAGCCGAGATGGTGGGCCCGGGTGGAGGCGGAGGGGGAGGCGACCGTCGACCGGGCAACGGCGGGTTCGGGGTCGTCCCGGCGGGAGGTGGTGGCCGAGCGGGGTGGCGTGGGGGCGCTCCGGGCCGACGCTCTGGTCGATCTGCTCGCCGGCGACGCCGACGCGGTCGATGGGCCGGGTGTCGAGATCGTGGTCGAGGTCGACGCCGAGACGCTGGCGGCGGGCGAGGATCCGGTGGTGCGGCGGCTGACCTGCGACTGCCGGCTGGACGTCGCAGTGCTCGGGGCGGCGGGCGCGGCGGTGGTGACGGGCCGGCGGGCCCGCACGGCGTCGGGGCGGCTGCGACGGGCGCTGGCCCACCGTGACGGGGGTCGTTGTCGGTTCCCGGGATGCGGCGCCGACCGTCGTCTACACGCCCACCACGTCGTGCACTGGGCCGACGGGGGGCCGACGTCGCTCCACAACCTGGTGCTGCTGTGCGGGTTCCACCACCGGGTGGTGCACGACGGCCGTTGGAGCGCCCGGCGTGACCCGACCCGGGGGATCGTGTTCGTGCGTCCCGACGGGCAGCCCCCCGACGCCCCGCGCTCCCGCGGGAGCGTCGGGGGCCTCCTGTCCGCCACCACCGCCGTCGTGGACGGGTCGGTCGATCTGATGCCTTCGAACCCCACCGTGCGCCCGAGGCTGGCCTGGATCGTCGGCATCCTCGCCGAGGCCGACCACCACCGCCGCCACGGTAGATCGGACCCGCCCCGGGGTGAGGGCCCGGCGCGCTCCCGCGGGAGCGCGGCCGGGTAGTCGGGTGGCGGGTGGCCGGGTGCCAGGGTGGCCGGGTGCCCGGGTGCCCGGGTTCGAACCTGGCCGCCTGATCCGGGAGCCGTCCGATGCTCGTCGCGTCCGCCCGGGTCGAGGGCGGCGACGTCGGACGTGGGCTGACGGGTGCCTCGCGCCACCCGCGCCCGGGCGGCGGGTCGTCTGGGGTGGGCCTGGGTCGGCCTGAATCGCCTCCGCCCCACCCACGGACGCCTCCGTCGCACCGACGGACGGCCCCGCCCACGACGCCATCGGCCCCGCCCACGACGACATCGGCCCCGCCCACGACGACATCGGCCCCGCCCACGACGACATCGGCCCCGCCCACGACGACATCGGCCCCGCCCACGACGACATCGGCCCCGCAGGACGCGGTCGGCTCCACGTCTCCCGGGTCAGATGGGGCGCGGCTTCAGGACCTCGTCGGTCTCCACGATGCCCTCGGCCCGACGACGCACCAGGTCGTGGTACTGCGGGTGGGTCAGGATCCAGAACCGGTCCGACCCGATGGCGTCGACCACCATCGCGGCCACGTCGTCGGGGTCGAGGGCGGTGGGCAGGGACTGCGACGCCAGGGGTGGCGGGGCAGGGGCGGCCCCGCCGGGCCGGTTGCGCTCGGCCTCGCCGATGCGGGTGCGCACGACGCCGGGGCACAGCACCGACACGCCGATGGGCGCCCCCGCCGTACCCAGCTCGTGGTGCAGCGCCTCCGACAGCGCCACCACCCCCACCTTGGCCACGTCGTAGCTGGCGATGCCCTCGAAGGCGACGAGACCGGCCACCGAGGCGGTGTTGACGACGTGGCCCGGCTCGCCCCCGGCCAGCATCCGGGGCACGAACGAGCGCACGCCGTGGATCACGCTCCACAGGTCGACGTCGATGACCCAGCGCCAGGTGTCCAGGTCGGTCTCCCACGCCGGAGACCCCTGGGCCACGACGCCGGCGTTGTTGCAGAGCACGTGCACGGCGCCGAACCGGTCGACGGCTGCCCCGGCCAGCGCCTCGACCTCGTCGGCGTGGCGGACGTCGAGCCGGTGAGCGAGCACGGACGCCCCGCCGTCGGCCAGCTCGTCGGCGGCGGCCCGCAGCGGCTCCTCCTCGATGTCGGCCAGCACCACGGCCATGCCCTCGGCTGCGAAGCGGGCCGCCAGGGCCCGGCCGATCCCGCTGGCCGCCCCCGTCACGACGGCCACCCGTCCGTCCAGTGTCTCCATCGTCCCAGCATGCAGCAGCGCCGGGCGCATCGTGAGCGCCACGGCGCGATGCAGCCACGGCGGCCTCGACAGCGCCGGCGGGGCTGTGCAGCCACGACGGCCTCGACGGCGCCGGCGGGGCTGTGCGGCGCCGGCGGGGGGTGTGCGGCGGGGGCGGTACGGTGCAACCGGGACGGCGCTACGGTCGACCCCGTCGAGCCATCACGACAGGGGGACTGCAATGGGGACCGCCACCGACCGGGGCCCGATCGACGTGGCGTTGCTGGAGCGGACCATCGGCGCCGACCTGGAGGCCACCGTGTCCCGCTTCGGTGACCGCGAGGCGCTGGTCGACTCCGAGCAGGGGGTGCGCCAGACCTACGCCGAGCTCGACGCCGCCGTCGACCTCCTGGCCCGGGGCCTGCTGGCAGCGGGGATCACGACCGGCGACCGGGTCGGGATCTGGAGCCCCAACCGGGCCGAGTGGGTCCACGTGCAGTTCGCCACGGCCAGGATCGGGGCCATCCTGGTGAACGTCAACCCGGCCTACCGCACGTCGGAGCTGGCCTACGCCCTGCATCAGTCGGGCTGCCGGCTCCTCGTGGCCGCCCCTGCCCACCTCACGAGCGACTACCGGGCGATGGTGGCCGAGGTGGAAGGCGACCTGCCCGAGCTGGAGCGGACGGTGTTCCTCGGTTCGTCGGCGTGGGACGACCTGATCGCCGGCGGTCACGCCGTCGCCGAGGACGACCTCCGGGCCCTGTCGGCCTCGCTCGATCCGGATGATCCCATCAACATCCAGTACACGTCGGGCACGACGGGCTTCCCGAAGGGCGCCACCCTCAGCCACCGGAACATCCTCAACAACGCCTACTTCGTCGGCAACGCGCTCCGCCTCACCGAGCAGGACCGGCTGTGCGTACCCGTCCCGCTCTACCACTGCTTCGGGATGGTCATGGGAGTGCTGGGCTGTACCACGCGGGGGGCGACCATCGTGCTCCCCGGCGCCGCCTTCGACGCCGAGCGGGTGCTTCGCACCGTGGCCGGCGAGCGCTGCACCGCCCTCTACGGGGTGCCCACCATGTTCATCGCCGAGCTGGCCCGGCCCGAGGTCGGCGAGCTCGACCTCAGCAGCCTGCGCACCGGGATCATGGCCGGCTCGCCCTGTCCGGTGGAGGTCATGAAACGGGTCATCGCCGATCTCCACATGGACGAGGTCACCATCGCCTACGGCATGACCGAGACGTCGCCGGTGTCGACCCAGACCGCCGTCGACGACTCCATCCACCACCGCACCGAGACGGTGGGGCGGGTCCATCCCCACGTCGAGATCAGGATCGCCGACCCCGAGACGGGGCGGACCGTCGACCACGGCGAGACCGGTGAGCTGTGCACGAGGGGCTACTCGGTGATGCTCGGCTACTGGGACGATCCCGAGCGCACCGCCGAGGCGGTCGACGGTGACGGATGGATGCACACCGGCGACCTCGCCACCATGGATCCCGACGGGTACGTGAGCATCGTCGGGCGTAGCAAGGACATGGTCATCCGGGGAGGCGAGAACGTCTACCCCCGGGAGGTCGAGGAGTTCCTCTACACCCATCCCGACGTGGAGGACGTGCAGGTGGTCGGCGTGCCCGACGAGCGCTACGGCGAGGAGCTCATGGCCTGGGTCAAGCCCCGGCCCGGTGCCGCACCGGACGCCGAGTCGATCCGGGAGTTCTGCCGGGGTCGCATCGCCCACTACAAGATCCCCCGCTACGTGCGGCTGGTCGAGGAGTTCCCCATGACGGTCACCGGCAAGGTCCAGAAGTTCCGGCTGCGCGAGATGGCGGCGGGCGAGATGGCGGCGGGCGAGACGACGGCGGGCGAGACGACGGCGGGGGAGCCGGGGTCGTGAGGTTCCACCTCAGCACCGCCCCCCAGAACACGACGTGGGAGACGCTGCTCGACGTGTGGCGGGCCGCCGACGACACCCCGCTGTTCGAGGCGGGCTGGACCTTCGACCACTTCTACCCGATCTTCTCGGACCCCACCGGCGACTGCATGGACGGCTGGATCACCCTCACCGCACTGCTCAACCGGACCGGGCGGCTGCGGGGCGGGGTCCTCGTGACCGGGATGCTGTACCGCCACCCGGCCGTGCTGGCCAACATGGCCGCCGCCGTCGACATCACCTCGGGCGGACGCCTCGAGCTGGGCCTCGGGGCCGGGTGGAACGAGGAGGAGTGCGACGCCTACGGCATCGAGCTCGGCACCCTGACCGAGCGGTTCGACCGCTTCGACGAGGGCCTCCAGATCATCTGCGGCCTGCTCACCCAGGAGCACACCACCGTGCACGGGAAGCACTACCGGGTGACCGGGGCCATGAACTCGCCCAAGGCCGTCCAGTCACCGCACCCGCCCATCTGCATCGGCGGGACGGGCCAGAAGCGGACCCTGCCGCTCGTGGCCCGCTACGCCCAGCACTGGAACTACGGGACGCTGGAGCCGTCGGTGGAGGAGTTCCGGCGGCTCCGCGGCGTTCTCGACGACGCCTGCGCCCGGATCGGGCGCGACCCGGCCGAGATCGAATCGTCGGTGATCGTCCGCCCCGACCGGGGTATGGAGGCCATGGCCGAGTCGGCCGCGGCGTTCGCCGAGGCCGGCGCCGACATCGCCATCGTGTCGACGGGCGGGCGCGGTCCCGAGCTGGTCGGGGCCGCCGCCGAGGCCCTCACCGCCGTGCCATGATCGATCGCGATCCAACCCGGAGCGACGCTCCCTCCCGGAGCGGAATGGAGCGACATGGCGGTTGAGCGGTTCCCGGTGGAGGCGAGCCACATCCTGATGTTTGCCCGGGCCGTGGGGGAGTACGACCCCGCCTACACCGACCCCGGCGGCGACGTGATCGCCCCGCCCACCTTCGTGCAGTCCTCGGCCCAGTTCGACCCCGACTACTTCCTGCGACCCAAGCCGGACGAGGACTGGTTCGGCTCCGGGAAGGAGCCCACCGGTCGGAAGCGCTCGGGCGACTCGGGCGGCGGCGGCGCCGCAGCCGGGGGGCTGCACGCCGAGCAGCACTTCACCTACCACCGCCACCTCCGACCCGGTGACGTGCTCCGGGCCGAGGTCAAGCCGGGAGAGCGCTGGGAGAAGCAGTCGAAGCGGGCCGGCACGTTGAAGTTCTCCGAGACCATCACCGAGTACTACGACCAGGACGACGAGCTGGTCATCACGGCCCGGGGCATCGGCGTGGTGACCGAGAAGGTCATCGAGGGGAGCTGAGGGTGGCACTGCGAGCGAGCGAGCTGAGCGTCGGCGACACCCACACCGCCGAGGTGGTCGAGGACCTGAAGCGGACCCAGATCGTGATGTACGCCGGGGCGTCGGGTGACTACAACCCGGTGCACACCGACGAGAAGTTCGTGACCGAGGTGGCCGGCTACCCGACCGTGTTCGCCCACGGCATGCTGACCATGGGCATGACCGGCAGGGTCCTCACCGACTACGTGGGCGACGGGCGTCTCACCGAGTACGGCGTCCGCTTCGTCAACCAGGTGTGGCCGGGCGACACGCTGTCGGCCACCGTCGAGGTGACCGGTCTCCGGGAGGAGGGCGGCGACCACCTCGTCGACCTGTCGGTCACGACCACCAACGCCGACGGCGCCTCCGTCCTCACCGGTACCGCCACCGCCCGCGTCGATCCGTAGCCGAGCCGGGCGCGAGAACCCGCGCATGGCGCGGTGTCACGCACCCGGCTGGCAGGCGTGGCGAGTCGGACGCAGAGGGTGACACTCGGGCGGCGCCGGGGCGGCCCGCGGGGACCGTCTCGGTGCGGTCGGCACGGAAGCGGCGCGGGAGGACGTGGCCCTCGGGGCAGCGGACGTAGGCCGGTGACCGCCCTCGCCCTCATCGGGCGTCTCGACGAGCTGATCGCCGCCCGGGTCGACCAGCTCCGCCACCGCTGCGGTGTGGCCCGGGAGGCGGTGGAGGCGATGCTGCCCGACTGGGAGCTCGGTCCCGTCGACGGCGGTCTCGTGCTGTGGGCCCGGCTGCCCGGGCCCTGGGCCACCCGCTTCATCCACCACGCCGCCCGGTGCGGGGTGCTCGTGGCCGGCGCCGACGCCTTTGCGGTGAGCCCCACCGACGACGACCGCATCCGCATCCCCTTCACCGCCGACCCCGACCACCTCGTCGAGGCGGCGCGTCGTCCGGCGGGGGCGTGGGACTCGCTCGACCAGTCCGAGCCGGCCCCCGCAGGCGACCGGATCTCGGTCATCTGACCCAGCTGCGCCGCCGGCTCGTCTGACCCAGCCCGGCGCCGGCGGCGCGCCCCGCTCGTCCGCGTCAGCCGGGCGCCGGCCCGGTGTCCTGGTCGGGCGTTCCCGGCACGGCCCGGCCCCGGTCCTCGACCAGCATGGGCTCGGCTCCGGCGTCGGCGGGTCGGTCCGCCTTGAGGTGCGGTTCCTGGTCGTGCAGCGCGGTGTCCTCGGGGTGGTGCCGGCGCACGTTGACCATGAAGACGGCCAAACCGATGGCCAGTACGACGGCGATCACGACGATCCCAACGATTCCGGCGGTGGACATCAGCTGCTCCTCGCTTCGGCACGGTCGGCGGTGTGACCGGGCCAGTCTGGTCTGCCCGCCGGCCCACACCCGAACCCTCGGAACCCACCCCGGAGCGGGAGCGGCGCGCCGGTACCGTGTCGGGGTGCCCGTGAACGTGATCCTCCCGGACGGCATCAGGCGTCAGCTCCCCGACGGCGCCACCGGCGCCACCCTGGCCGATGAGCTGGGCGGGCGGCTCGGGGCCACCGCCGTGGCCGTGAGTGTCGACGGTGAGCAGCGTGATCTCGCCGCACCGCTGCCCGACGAGGCCAAGGTCGACCTGGTCGACCCCGCCACGGACGAGGGCCTCGACATCATCCGCCACTCCACCGCCCACGTCATGGCCCAGGCCGTGCTGGCGCTGTGGCCGGGAGCCACGTTCTCCATCGGGCCCGCGATCGAGGACGGCTTCTACTACGACTTCGAGCTGCCCGACGGCGAGACGATCTCCGAGGACGCCCTGGCCCGCATCGAAGACAAGATGGTCGAGATCGTGCGGGCCGACCAGCGCTTCGAGCGCGAGGAGATGGACCGCGACAGGGCCCTGGCCCTCTTCGCCGACCACCCCTACAAGCTCGAGATCATCGAGGGTGTCGCCGACGACCCGACCTCGGCGCCCGGTGAGGGGGGCGTGGTCTCCACCTACCGCAACAGCGCCGACTTCGTCGACCTGTGCCGGGGCCCGCACGTGCCCGCCACCGGTCGTCTCGGACACTTCAAGCTGATGCGCACGGCCGGCGCGTACTGGCGGGGCGACGAGTCGAAGCCGATGCTGCAGCGCATCTACGGTACGGCCTGGGCCGACCGCAAGAGCCTGAAGCAGCACCTCGTCCGCCTGGAGGAGGCGGTGGCCCGCGACCACCGCCGCCTCGCCGCCGAGCTCGATCTCCTCTCGTTCAGCGAGCGGGTCGGCCCCGGTCTGGCGCTGTGGCACCCCAGGGGGGCGGTCATCCGTCAGGTGATGGAGGACCACAGCCGGGCGCGCCACCGCGAGGGCGGCTACCAGCCCGTCTACTCGCCTCACCTGGCCCGCTCGACGTTGTGGGAGACGAGCGGCCACCTCGACTTCTACGCCGACGCCATGTTCCCCGCCATGGAGATGGACGGCGCCGACTACCACGCCAAGCCCATGAACTGCCCGTTCCACATGGAGATCTTCGCCGCCCAGCAGCGGTCCTACCGTGACCTGCCGCTACGCCTGTTCGAGCTGGGCACCGTCTACCGCTACGAGCGCTCCGGGGTCATGCACGGGCTCATGCGACTGCGGGGGTTCACCCAGGACGACAGCCACATCTTCTGCACCCCCGAGCAGGCCCAGGAGGAGATCATCGGCCTCATCGGCTTCGTGGTCGGGCTGCTCCGCGACTTCGGCTTCGTCGACTTCGAGGCGAGCCTGTCGACCCGGCCGGCGGAGAAGTCGGTGGGTTCCGACGACGACTGGGTCAAGGCCGAGGACGAGCTGCGCACGGCGCTCGACACCACCGGGCTCTCCTACGGGGTCGACGCGGGCGGCGGCGCGTTCTACGGGCCGAAGATCGACATCCACGTGCGTGACGCCATCGGCCGGCGCTGGCAGCTGTCGACCATCCAGGTCGACTTCCAGCTCGCCCCCCGGTTCGACCTGTCCTACGTCGGTGCCGACAACGCCCCCCACCCACCCGTGGTCATCCATCGGGCCCTGTTCGGATCGATCGAGCGCTTCTTCGGCGTGCTGATCGAGCATTACGCCGGGGCCTTCCCGGCCTGGCTGGCCCCGGTGCAGGCCCGGGTGCTGCCGGTGCGCGACGACCACGACGACTACGCCCGCTCGGTGGTCGATCGCCTGGCCGCCACCGGTTTCCGCGCCGACGCGGTGGCCGCCACCGAGCCCCTGGGCGGCCGGATCCGCCGGGCCAAGCTGGAGAAGCTGCCCTACGTGCTGGTGGTGGGCGACGACGACGTGGCCGCCGGCACCGTCGGCGTGAACCCCCGGGGCGGTGACGTCGAGCGGGGCGTCGCCCTCGACGCCTTCCTCGACCGTCTCGGGGCCGAGACGGCCGCCCACGCCTGAGGGCGGTCGTCCGTGGACACGGTGGGGCGCAGCGAGGTGGGCGTGGGGCCCCACCCACGGCCCTGGCCCGACGACCCCCGTCTCGACCCGGAGCTGCTGGCCGGAGGCGACCGCCGCAACGTGGCCGACCACTACCGCTACTGGTCGCAGGAGGCCATCGTGGCCGACCTCGACGGCCGCCGGCACCCCTTCCACGTGGCCATCGAGAACTGGACCCACGACCTCAACATCGGGACCGTTGTCCGCAACGCCAACGCCTTCCTCGCCGAGGAGGTCCACATCGTCGGGCGTCGGCGCTGGAACCGGCGGGGGGCGATGGTCACCGACCGCTACTGCCACGTCCGCCACCATCCCGACGCCGGTGCCCTCGTGGCCTGGGCCACGGGGGCGGGGCTGACCGTCGTCGGCGTCGACAACCTGCCGGGCAGCGTCCCCATCGAGACGGTCACCCTGCCCGTCCGCTGTGTGCTGGTGTTCGGCCAGGAGGGGCCGGGACTGTCCGATGCGGTCCGGGACCGGGCCGACCTCGTGTGCTCGATCGCGCAGTTCGGTTCGACCCGGTCCATCAACGCCGGGGTGGCGTCGGGGATCGCCATGCACACCTGGATCCGCCAGCATGCGGCGCTGCCCGCCGGTGGCTGACGAGCTGGAGGTCAAGGCGGGCGTGGTCGTACCGGCCACCGCCCTCGACTGGCGGTTCGGGCCGAGCGGGGGGCCCGGCGGTCAGCACGCCAACCGGGCCCACACCCGGGCCGAGGCGCGGCTGCGCTTCGACGACGTGGAGGGGGCGGTGCCGGCATCGGTGCTGTCGCGGTGGCGGGAGCGGTTCGGTGACGAGATCAGGGTCGCAGCCGATGACGAGCGCTCCCAGGCCCGCAACCGGGCGATCGCCCGTGAGCGTCTGGCCGCCCGTCTCCGCTCGGCGCTGGTGCGGGTGCGACCCCGCCGGCCCACCCGTCCCGGCCGCGGGGCCCGGGAGCGGCGGCTGGCGGCCAAGCGGGAGCGGTCCGGCGTGAAGCGCAACCGTCGCACGCCCCGCCACGACGACTGAGCTGCGCTGGGGGCCCGGCTACTCGTCCAGCCAGACCGGGGCCCGGTCGAGGAGGTAACCGCTGACGTCGTGGCAGCGGTCGAGCACGTCGCAGAGGTGCTCCTCGCCCATGAGGATCCGGTTCAGCGACACCTCGATGTGACCGGCGATCGACAGGGAACGCTGGCTGTCGTCGGTGACGGTGGGGATCGAGTCGATGGCGGCGACCTCGAGCGGCAGGGTGGTGCCGCCGATGCCGGCCAGCTCGGTGGCGAGCACGAGGAGGTCGGGGCCGCACACCACCGGCGGCAGCGACCAGGTCATGACCAGGGGGAGGATGAAGTCGTTGTCGGGCAGGTCACCGTCGGGGAGGGCCAGCACGGCGTCCTCGAAGGCCAGCATGGTGCGGGGCTCGACCTCGAGGGCCACGTGCAGGTCGAGCGGGCCGCCGCACCCCTCGTCGGGGTGCAGGTCGATCTCCCAGGTCTGGCGCAGGGAGTACGACTCGATGAAGTGACGGTCGTCGTGGACGTGCATGCCGTGCTCGACGACATGGTCCTTGAAGTCGGCGACGAAGCTGGCGATGTCGACGACGGCCACGGGCCGGGGTTCCTCCACGGGTGGGGGTCGACGCAGGTTACCGACCCGGGGGAGCGACCCGGGGAGGCCGGTACCGTGGCGACGGTGCCCCCCGAGCCCATCGAGCTGCTCCGCCGCAGCGCGGACGCCGTCACCGAGGCGCTCGACGCCAACGCCGACTGGTCCCACACCGCCGCCGCCCACCCCGGCCAGTACGCCCACGACGTGGTCGCCGACCAGGCGGCGCTGGCCGTGCTGACGGGGGCGGGCGTCCGGGTGCTGTCCGAGGAGAGCGGGCTCAGCGGATCGGGGGATCTCGTCGTCGTCGTGGACCCGGTCGACGGTTCGACCAACGCCTCGCTCGGCATCCCGCACTGGTGCGTGTCGCTGTGCGCCGTGAGCGCCGACGGTCCGGTGGCGGCCCTGGTCCGCAACCCGGCCAACGGCGAGTCGTTCGAGGCCGTGCGGGGGGAGGGCGCCACGCTCGACGGTCGGAGCATCTCCCCCCGCTCACCCGCCGACCTGGCCGCCTCGGTGGTCGGCCTGTCGGGGCACCCGCCCCGGGGGAGGGGCGGCTGGTCGCAGTTCCGGGTCCTCGGGGCCGCCGCCCTCGACCTCTGCTACGTGGCCTGCGGCCGGCTCGACGCCTACGCCGGGCTGTACGGGGGCCTCCGGGTGTGGGACGTGGCGGGCGGCGCGTTCGTCTGCAGGGAGGCCGGTGCCGTCGTGGGCGACGTCGACGGCCTCGACCCGTGGCCGATCGACGCCGACGCCCGCCGCCGGGTCGTAGCGGCCGGGTCGACGGCGGTGTTCGAGGAGCTGCGGGACGTGGTCTCCGCCCGGTGACGGCGGTCCTGCGACTGCTCTACCGCCTGCTCCGGTACCTGCCGCCCGTCGTCCGCCGCCGGCTGGCGGCGGCGACCAGCCCCGCATACCGGATCGGGGCCACCGTGATCGCCACCGACCCGACCGGTCGCATCCTCCTGGCCGCCCACGCCTACCGCCCCGGATGGGCCCCGCCCGGCGGCATGGCCAAGCGTCGTGAGGCGCCCGACGACACCGCCCGCCGGGAGCTGCGCGAGGAGCTCGGTGTCGAGGTCGATCTCGGCGTCAGCCGTTGGCTCCTCGACACCGAACGTCGCCTCCTCGTGGCCGTCTACGAGGCCACCCTGGCCCCCCACTCACCCCCGCCCCGGGTCCGCTCCCCCGAGCTGACCGCCGTCGGCTGGTTCGCCTGGGACGCCCTGCCCGACCACGACGAGCTGGCCGCCTGGATCCTCGCCGCCGTCGGCCCGGCGGGCCGGGAGAGGGGCGGTAGCGTCGGCGGGTCCCGGGGCGTGTAGCTCAGTCGGTCCAGAGCGCCTGCCTTACAAGCAGGATGTCGGGGGTTCGAATCCCTCCACGCCCACGCCTCCTGAGCAGGCGCTGTGCCCCTCCCGGCGGGCACCGGAAGCGGTCGGTGCCAGCGATGAATCCGTAACTTGTCCGCCGCCAGCTCGCGTGGATCCAGGACCGAGCCGACGGGACCGGTCACCGGGCCCAGCCACCGGGTTCAGGGCCGGGGCGCCGACCCCACGCGATCGTGGGAGAGGTCATCGTCGCGGTGCTGCTGTCGAGGGACGACGACCTGGTCGGAGACCATCTCGATGTCGGGGTAGATGGCCTTGATGAGGACGGCGCCGACGGCGACGGCGACGATCTGGGCGACGACGAACAGCGGCACCGAGGCCGGTTCGATGCCGGCGAAGGTGTCGGAGAAGGTGCGTGCGACGGTGACGGCGGGGTTGGCGAACGAGGTGGACGAGGTGAAGAAGTAGGCGCCGGCGATGTAGCCGCCGACGGAGAAGGCGGCGAGGGTCGGCCTGCCGGAGCGCACGACGCCGAAGATCACGACCAGCAGTCCGAGGGTGGCGACTCCTTCGGCGAAGACGAGTGAGCCAGCGGCGCGCTCCTTGGTCGACCAGTCGACGGGGTCGAGGTCGAACATGACGTTGGCGACGATGACTCCGAGGATCCCGCCCGTGACCTGGGCGATGACGTAGCTGACGGCGGTCGGGGTGTCGATGCCGCCGAAGACCCGGTCGGCGAGGGTGACGGCGGGGTTGAAGTGGGCGCCGGATGCGGGGCCGAGGGCGAGGATCAACGCAGTGAGGACGCCGACGGTGGCGAAGGCGTTCACCAACAGCTGCAGGGCGACATCGTCGGTGAGCCGCTCGGCCATGATCCCGGAGCCGACCACGGCGGCCAGGAGGAACGCGGTGCCGGTGAACTCGGCGGTGAACCGGCGGGCCCGGTCGCTCATGCGCCGGCGGGCTCGGCGAGGTCAAGGCTGGTGACGAGCGCCTCGACCCGGATGCGGAGGTGGTCGCGCACTTCCCGCACGACCTCGACCGGCTGGCCGGCGGGGTCGACGAGTTCCCAGTCCTCGTAGCGCTTGCCGGGCAGGACGGGGCAGGCGTCGCCGCAACCCATGGAGATGATGACGTCGACGGCTCGGACGACATCCGCGGTCCAGGGCTTGGGATGCTCGGCGGCGATGTCGATACCGATCTCACTCATGGCCTCGACTGCGGCCGGGTTGACGTGCTCGCCCGGGTTCGACCCGCCCGAGAACACCTCGACGCGGTCACCGGCGAGGTGGCGGAGCCAGCCGGCGGCCATCTGTGAGCGGCCGGCGTTGTGTACGCACAGGAACAGGACGGCGGGCTTGTGATCCATGGGCGTGGTCTCCATGCGGGCAATGGTCTCGGCGTCGAAGGTTCCGGCGAACCCGCGCTGCAGCCGCTGAGCGGCCTCGGAGCCGAGGAGGCGCTGCTCGGCGTTCGACTCGACGGGGTGCTGGGTCACGGGTTGGTTCCTTCGAGAACGGCTCGGATGCGGTGGTCGAGATCCGCCAGGGCCTCGTCGAAGGCGTCGGCGGTGCCGACGACGGACGGGTCGGGGACCGACCAGTGCCACCATCCGGGGTCGGCGTCTAGTTCCTCGTGCGCCCGATCGCACACGGTGACGACGTGGTCGGCGGCGTCGGCCCGGTCGAGATGGCGGGGTCGGGTCCGCCCGAGCTGAAGACCGACCCGCTCGGCGGCCGAGACGGCGCCGGGGTGGACGGCATCGGCAGGATCCGTGCCGGCGGAGACCGCCCGGTCGCCCGTCCGCGCCCGCCACAGCGCAGCGGCGAGCTGCGACCGGGCCGAGTTGTGTGTGCACACGAACAGGACCGATGCGGGAGCCGGTGGCGGGAGGAGGTCGATGCCGGCGACGGCGTCGTGCCGCAACCGTACGTACCGGCGCCGCCGGTCGCCCGACGATACGAAGCGACGGATCATTCCGGCGCCCTCGAGCACGTCGAGGTGGTGCGCCAGCAGGTTGCCCGGGATCCCGAAGCAGCGGGACAGCTCGGTCGGCGACCGGTCGCTGGCCACGAGCTCGTCGACGATGGCGAGCCGGGTGGCGTCCGCCAGCGCGGCGTGCACCGCTACCCGGTCGTCGATCGTCCGCTGCACAGCGGGCAGCAGATCACACAGCCAACATTGAGTCAACAGGCACCGAATGAACTCGGCCTGCCCCACAACGGGCGCCGTCGGTCCGGAGCCGAGGTCGAGGCACGACCCGGTCAGCTACCCGTTCGACCGGGCCGGGTTGATCTGCCAGGCCGTTCGGGATCGGTGCGGAGCATCACTGTGCCGGAGTCCGCAGCCCCCGACGAACCGGTCCGTACAGGCGGCATCGGTCGTCACGAACCTCGGACTACGCTGGCCGTCGGTTGGCCCCGGGGGGCTCGCGCCCTTGGACGGTCGAGCGGGTGGTCCCTGTCGCTGCGGCGCTTCTGCGGTCGTGCCCGCCCGGCCCTCCCGCGGCGTCTCGGTGTTTGACTCGGGCTGGTCGCCCCGTTACGTTCCGGCGTCACGGCTCCCTGTTGTGACGGGGTCACCGGGCGAGGGGGAAGGGGGAGAGCTGACGCCTATGGACTCTGCGCCTGCCGGCACTGCGATCCACCGTGGACGCCACGACGAGGTCGGCCGGAGGCCGGCGAGCGAACCGATACTTCGGGTCAACGACCTGACCGTCAGGTTTCGCACCGGTGGTCCCCGCGGCTCCACCGTGCATGCCGTCACCGAGGTGAGCCTCGAAATCGCTCCGGGCGAGACGCTCGGCCTCATCGGCGAGTCGGGCTCGGGGAAGTCGACCATCGCCCGGGCGGTGTGCCAGCTCCTGCGGGGCGAGCGGGTGAAGGTCACGGGCTCGGTCTCACTCGACGGGGTTCGGCTCGACGAGCTGTCCAAGCGGGGGCTGCGCCGGCAGCGCCACCGAATGCAGATGATCTTCCAGGATCCCAGCGACGCCCTCGATCCCCGCATGAACGTGCGCCAGAGCGTGGAAGAGCCCCTGAGGGTCCTCCGCAAGCTTCGTGGTGCCGATCTCGTCGACACCGTCGACGACGCGCTCGAGTCGGTCGGGCTCGCGCCGGCAATGGGAGAGCGACGGCCCCACGAGTTGTCAGGTGGCCAGCGCCAGCGGGTCAACATCGCCCGAGCGATGTCGGTCGAGCCGCAGCTGGTGCTGTGCGACGAGGTGGTGTCGGCGCTCGACGTCTCGATCCAGGCCGACATCCTCAACCTGCTGGCCGGCCTCCAGCGCGAGCAGGACATCGCCTACCTGTTCATCGCCCACGATCTCGGCGTGGTCGCCAGCGTCAGCGACCGGATCGGCGTCATGTACCTGGGGCGGATCGTCGAGGTCGGCACCACCGAACAGGTGGTACGCGACCCGCAGCACCCCTACACCGAGGCGCTGCTGTCAGCCGAGCCCGAGGCGCTGCCCAGCCGGCTGCGGTCCCGCGACCGGATCATCCTCGAGGGTGACATCCCGAGCCCCATCTCTCCGCCGTCGGGCTGCGCCCTGCGCACCCGGTGTCGCTACAGCCAGGAGCGGTGCGCCCAGGAGGTCCCGCCCCTGGTCGCCCAACCCGACGGGCACCTCGTGGCCTGCCACTTCGCCGACCAGCTCAGCCTCAGCGGGCGAGCGGCGCCCGCCGCCCGCTGAGGCGACGACCCCTATCCCCACCATCGGAAACCAGGGAGGAACCCATGCACCTCGACGTCGAGGAACGCCACGTCGACCCGCACCGACCCCGCCGCCGTCGCCGGTGGGCGCGGGCGGTGGCGCTGCTCATGGCCTTCGCACTCGTCGCCGCCGCCTGTGGCGACGACGACGACGCCGACGTGGCCACCGGTGGCGGTGCCACCACCGGTGTCGTCGGCCCTGACGGCGCTGACGGCGCTGGCAGCGCCGAGAATGACGAGGGTGGCGTGGGCGACGCCGCCATCCCGGACCTCCCCGCCTTCGAGCAGGGGGCGGCTCTGCCGGGCGGCACGTACGGCGGCACGGTTCGCGTGGCCCACTGGTTCCCACCCCTCTCGCTCGATCCCGTCACCGGCAGCTCGGGGGCCGATCACCAGGTCCTCTACTCGATGTACGACCGGCTCGTGCACTTCGATTTCCAGACGCTCGAGTTCGCGCCGGGGCTGGCCCAGTCCTGGGAATTCACCGACCCGCAGACGCTGGTGTTCAACCTGCAACAGGGCGTGACCTTCCACGACGGGACGCCCTTCGACGCCGAGGCGGTGGCCTACAACGTCAACCGCGTGCAGAACCACCCCAACTCGAAGGTGGTGACCGAGCTCGAGGCCGTGGAATCGGTGGATGTGATCGACGAGCACACGGTGCAGTTCAACCTCAGCCGGCCCGACTCCGGCATCGTCGGCGTCCTCTCCGACCGGTCCGGCATGATGGTCTCGCCCACCGCAGCCGAGGCGGCACCCGAGCAGCAGCTCGACGCTGCGCCGGTGGGCACCGGGGCCTTCATGCTGACGGACACCCAGGACTACGCCGCCGGGGAACGCCTGACGTTGACGCGGTTCGAGGACTACTGGCAGGAGGGCCTGCCCTACCTCGACGGCATCGAGTGGATCTTCACCGGCGACGAGCAGTCCGGCCTCAACGGACTGCGGGCCGGTGACGTCGACGTCGCCCTGACCGTGCGGGACGGTTCACAGGTCGCCGATCTCGAAGCCGACTCGGCCATCCAGCTGTTCCAGGGCCCGTCGCTCAACACCGACGGCTGCTACATCAACATCGAGCAACCGCCGTGGGACGACGTTCGGGTCCGCACGGCGTTCAGCATGGCCATCGACCGCCAAACGCTGGCCAACGTGCTCACCTTCGGCCTGGCCGAACCGGCCTACCAGCCGGTGCCGCCCGCTCACTGGGCCGCCTCGGCAGAGATGCTGGGGGTGAACGGCTACGACGCCGAACAGGCTTCGGCCCTGCTGGAGGAGGCCGGCCAGACCGGGCTGACGTTCACCATGGCGTCGTACCAAGGTCCCGGCCAGGTCCGTAAGGCCGAGCTGCTGCAGCAAGCCGCGGCCGAGGTCGGTTTCAACATGGAGCTCGAGGTGCTCGAGCTGGCGGCCGTCGTGCCCGCCACGTTCACCGACAAGCAGTACGTCATGTTCTGCGCCCCGTGGACCGGCCGGCCCGATCCCGGTCAGACCGTGGCCTCGCTGCTGATGTCGGGTGGGTACTACTCGCCCTGGGAGGCCGACCCAGCCGACATCGATCAGCTGGCGGCCGAAGCAGTCGCCACCGACGACCTCGAGGAGCGGGCGGCCGTCTACGAGGAGCTGTGGCAGCTCGCCATCGGCGAGCTGGCGGTGTGGACCCCTCTGTGGCACAACGCCAGCCTCACCGCGACCACCGACCGGGTCGGGGGGTACCAGCCCAACCTGCTGGGCAAGGGGCAGGTGCAGTACGTCTGGCTCGAGGAGTAGGAGCTCTCACCGCCGGCCGGTGCCGCCCGGCACCGGCCGGCACCGTGCGCTGCCGCTGACGACGACGAAGGGATGGCCTCCCACCAATGCTCCGACTGCTCGGCATACGGCTGGCCGCCGTGATCCCGACGCTGTTGTTCGCCACATTCACCATCTTTGGGCTACAGCACATCGGACCGGCCGATCCGGCGACGGTCATCCTGGGTGAGAACGCCACCGAGGAGCGCATCGCCGAGGTGCGCGAGCAACTGGGCCTCGACGACCCGCTCGTCGTCCAGTACGCCCGATGGTTGGCCGACGTGGCCACCGGTGACCTCGGCACCTCGATCCTGCGCACCGAGGAGGTGTCGACCGTCATCACCCGGGCCCTGCCCACCACGCTCCAGCTGGTGCTGGCCGGCGTGCTCATCTCGGTCCTGGTCGGCGTACCGTTGGGCATCCTGGCCGCCACCCGGGCCAACCGGCCGACCGACACCGCGGTCACCAGCGCCTCGGCCCTGGGGGTGTCGGTTCCGAACTTCTGGCTGGCCCTCGTGCTCGTCACCGCCTTCGCCATCAATTGGAGGTTGCTGCCGGCCCGGGGCTTCGTCACCGTCACCGAGGACCTCTCCGATGCGTTCCGCCACACGATCCTGCCGGCGATCGTCCTCTCGACCTCGGGCATCGCCATCGTCACCCGGCAGGTGCGGGGAGCGATGATCGAGGCCCTCAGCGCCCCGTCGGTGCGGACCCACCGAGCCAAGGGCCTGCCGTGGCGGACCATCCTGTGGAAGCACGCCCTGCGGAACTCGGCGGTGACGATCATCACCGTGATCGGCCTGCTGGTGAACACCACCCTCGGCGCCACCGTGGTCATCGAGGCGGTGTTCGCCATCCCCGGCATGGGTTTCCGGATCGTCAACGCCGCCAACTCCCGTGATTTCCCGGTCATCCAGGGCGTGGTGCTGACCTACGTGGTGCTCGTGCTCGCCATCAACCTGCTGATCGACGTCGCCTACCGGTTCATCGACCCGAGGATCCAGTGATGACCGCCGAGACCGTCCCGACCGGCAGAGCGGCGGCCAAGCGGTCCCGGCTCGAGCGCTTCGATTGGCTCTGGGCCGACACAAGGGCCAAGGTGGCCCTGGGCTGGATGGCGCTGGTGGTGTTCGTGGCCGTGTTCGCGCCGCTGCTGGCACCGGCCGATCCGAACGAACAGAGTCTGACGGCCGTGTTCCAGGCACCGTCGGCGGACAACCTGCTGGGCACCGATGACGTCGGGCGGGACTTCCTCAGCCGCCTGCTCTACGGCGCCCGGGTGTCGCTGTTCGGGGCCTTCCTGGCCGTCACCGTCAGCATCGCGATCGGGGTGCCGGTCGGCCTGCTCGCCGGCTACCTCGGCGGCATCGTCGACAACGTGCTGATGCGGATCGTCGACTCGATCCTGGGCTTCCCCGCCCTGGTGCTCGCCATCGGCCTGGTGGCGGCCCTGGGGCCCGGCCTCACCAACGCCATGATCGCCGTGGGTGTCACCTTCGCCCCCAGCGTCGCCCGCCTCATGCGCGGCCAGGTGCTGGCCACGAAGAACCACCTGTACGTCGACGCTGCCGAGCAGTTCGGCAGTCCGACGTGGCGGACCGTGGTCCGCCACATCCTGCCCAACGCCATCCAACCGATCATCGTGCAGTCGGCCCTGCTGCTGGGCGTCGCCTTCCTGGCCGAGGCGGCGCTGTCGTTCCTCGGGCTCGGCGCCCAGCCGCCGACGGCCAGTTGGGGAGGGATGCTCAGCCGGTCGGCGCAGTTCCTCCTCGTCGCCCCGGCGGCCCAGCTCTACGTTCCTGGCCTGGCCATCACCCTCACGGTGCTGGCCATCAACGCCCTCGGCGACTCGTTGCGCGACAGCCTCGATCCGGTGGCGGGCACCGACCGCCGCACCCGCCGCGCCATCTCCCGTCGCCTCAAGTCCACCAAGGCGGAGTGATGAGCCCATCCCTTAACGCGCCGCTGCTCGACGTGCGCGACCTCGCCATCTCGTTCGAGACGCCGCAGGGCCGAGCCGAAGCGGTCAGCGGGTCGAACTTCACCATCGGCGCGGGCGATCGGGTTGGGATGGTGGGCGAGAGCGGGAGCGGCAAATCGCTCACCGGACTGTCCCTGCTGGGACTGCTGCCTCCGGCGGCCACGGCGAGCGGTCAGGTGCTCCTCGATGGGCGGGACCTGCTGTCGCTACCCGAGCGGCAGCTGCGCGACGTCCGGGGCCAGCAGGTGTCCATGATCTTCCAGGAACCGATGACCGCGCTCGATCCGGTGTTCACCGTGGGCCAGCAGATCTCGGCCACCTTCCGGGCCCACCACGGGGTGAGCCGAGCCGAGGCCAGGGAGCGTTCGATCGACCTGCTGGCCGAGGTGGGCATCCCCGAGCCCGCCCGCCGCTTCAGGGAGTACCCGCACCAGCTGTCGGGGGGGATGCGGCAGAGGGCCATGATCGCCATGGCCCTCGTGTGCGAGCCGCGGCTCCTCGTGGCCGACGAGCCCACCACCGCCCTCGACGTCACCATCCAGGCACAGGTGCTCGAGCTCATCGCCGACCTCAGCGAGAAGCGGGGCACAGCGGTCCTGTTGATCACCCACGACCTGGGCGTCGTGGCCGAGACCTGTGACCGGGTGTTGACGGTGTACGCCGGCCAGATCGTCGAACAGTGCAGCACCGACGATGCGCTCGACCAGCCCAAGCATCCCTACACCTCCGGGCTCCTCGGCGCCATCCCCCGACCCGGCGTGGCCGCCGAGGACCTCCGATCGATCCCGGGCAGGGTGCCGGCGCCGGTCGACTTCCCGGTTGGCTGCCGATTCGGGGCCCGGTGCCCGTTCCACCAGCCGGCCTGCGATGAACCGCAGGTCCTGCGCGAGGCCGGCCCCGGTCGCTGGGTGCGATGCCGTCGCCACGCCGAGCTGGAGCTGCCGGGGGCGGTCGTTCTCAACTCCTGAGGCCGCTGGTAACCGGTCGGCTCTGGCCTCACCAGAGCACACCGGCGGCCACCAGCTCGGCGAACCGGTCGGCGTCGAGGCCGAGCTCGTCGACCAGCACCTCGCTGGTGTGCTCGAACCACATGGGCGCCGGCCGAAGGGGCAGGCGCTCGCCGTCCCAGGTGATGGGCTCGTGGACGACCCGGGCCGAGACCCCGGCGGGCAGGTCGAGCGTGGCCCAGAACCGGCTCATGGCTGGGTCGGCCTGGTGGTCGGCGAGGTCCTCGACCATGCTCACGGCCACCCCTGCGTCCTGCAGCGCCGCCATGATCTCCTCACGCGACTGCGACCTCGTCCATGCCGCGACGGCGTCGTCGGTCGGCTCGGCCCCGACCACGTCGGCGAGGCGGGCCCGTTCGTCGTCGCTGCGGCAGGCGATGGCCACCCAGCGGTCGTCACCGGTGGCGGGGAACACACCGTGGGGCCGGCACCAGGGTGAGCGGTTGGCGAGACGTCCGGGCCCGGTCCCGCCGTTCAGGACCTCGGTCAGCTCGAGGTCCATGAGCCGCACGGCCGACTCGTACTGCGACATCTCGAGGTAGGCGCCCGCGCCGGTGCGGTCGCGGTGGTGCAGGGCGGCGAGGATCTGGGCGGCTGCGAAGTAGGGCACGGTGAAGTCGGTGTGCATGGTGCCGAGGCACTCCGGGGCTCGACCGTCGAAGCCCGTGTGGGCGGCCAGACCGCACATGGCGACGAGGCCGCTGCCGTACGAGCGCCAGCCGGCATCGGGGCCGGAGGTGCCCATGACGGCGAGGTTGGCCATGAGCAGCCCCGGTCGCAGCGCGGACAGGGTCTCCCAGTCGAGGCCCCAGCGGTCGAGCCGATCGGGGGTGTAGTTGGCGATGACCACGTCGGCCGTGGCGATCAACCGGCAGACCAGGTCGCGCCCGGCCTCGGTGTCGACGTTGATGGTGACGGCCCGCTTGTTGGCGTTGGCGTCGTTGAAGACGCCGTTGGTGTCGAGCGAGCTGGTGTCGGGTGGCTGGGGCCCGATGTAGCGGATCGGGTCGAGGCGGTTCTCGGACTCGACCTTGATGACGTCGGCGCCGAGGTCGGCGAGCAGCCGTGTGGTGAGGGGTCCGGCGAGGGCCCAGCAGAAGTCGACGATCCTGACGCCGGCGAGCGGCTGGTGGGGATCGCCGCCCGACTCGGCCGGGCCCGCCGTGCGACTCCGGGTCGCGATCTCGGCGATGGCGTCATCGTCGGCACCCAGCGGCGGTGCGGCGGCCCGGCTTGCCCGCCCCAGGCTCGACCGGAACGGTGACCCGGCCAGGCGGAGGGGCCCGTCGGCACCGTGGACGTCGACCCAGAAGTCCCGCGCCGCCAGGTGCCGGTCGGCAGAGACATCGGTCACCTCGTTGACCGGCAGCACCAGCAGCCCGCGCCCCTGGCCCTCGGCGACCAGGTCGGCCCGCGTGGTGACGGCGGCCAGGCGCGCGACGACCGCCGCCACCTCCTGGCGGTGGGCGCCGACGTAGACGAGGTCGTTCCACTCGGGGCCGGTGAGCCCGGTCGGACCGAGTACCCGCTCGGCCCATTCGACGAAGCGGGGCCAGTGGGGGGGATGGATGGTGAACGACGTCCACCGGCCGTCGGCGCTGCGGACGGTGGTGAAGGCGGCCAGCTGCTGGTGGCGGCTCGGCACGATGCCGTGCCAGTGGTGGATGTTGGCGTTGGCCGTCTGGAGGGTGGTGAGGGCGACGCCCTCCTGGACCGACACGGTGATGCGACCGGCCCGGCCGGTTCGCCGTCGGGCCGTCACCAGGGCCAGCGCTGCTTCGGTGACGACCAGCGCCGTCTGCTTCCACGCCAGGTCGCCGGCCGGCTGGTTGGGAGGGTCATCAGGGTGACCGTTCAGCCCGGTGAGACCGCCGGCGGCGGTGGCGGTGAGGTCGGTGACCGCCTCGACACCGCCCTCACGCCGGAAGACGACGTCGACCAGACCAAGCGTCGGGTCGCTCCCGGCGCGCACGCGGTCGAGGAACCGGTTCGTGGCCGGGTTCGGCTCGACTGGCGCGATCACGACGTCGACACCGGTGAGGATCTCGACGATCGGCGCCCAGCCGTCGTCGGTGGTGGTGTCGATGGCGACGCTGCGCTTGCCGGCGTTGTGGACGGCGTTCCAGAGCGGCCCGCGCTGGCGCAGCCCGTCGCCGCGCCGGTCCTCCACCCGTACGACGTCGGCGCCCAGCTCGGCCAGCAGCTCGCCCGCGAGCGCGGTCGCCTCGTCGCCGAGATCCAGCACCACGACGTCGGTTAGGAACAATGGGGGCGAGCTCGCTGAGCTCGCTCGGCCACTGGCGTGATCGACCTCTCCGAGGGAACCCCCATGGCTCACGGCGCGCGCTCGAGGTCTACTCAGCCGAGCACGACCAGCACGTCGCCCTCGTCGACGTTGTCGCCGGCGCTGACCCGGATCTCGGCGATCTGGCCCGCCCGGGGGGCCACCACGGGGATCTCCATCTTCATCGACTCGAGCACGATCAGCTCGTCGTCGCGGTCGACCTCGGTCCCCACCTCAATGCGCACCTCGAACACCACCGCGGCCATCTCGGCTCTCACCTCGGTCACGGCTCGTGACCGTAGCCGCGCCGCTGCGCCGCCGGCCCCGACACTGCCTAGAGTCGAACGAGCAGGGGGCGAGGTACCCGGCCGCCCGCTCGGCGGGCTCGGCGCGAGCACGATCGCCGCAACGAAGGGCTGACACCCGAGAGGGGATAGCGGTGAGCGAGCGCAGCGAGCGGGGCCACCCGGCCCGGTGCGTCAGCACCGAGAGGGGATAGCGATGAGCGAGCGCAGCGAGCGGGGCCACCCGGCCCGGTGCGTCAGCACCGAGAGGGGATAGCGATGAGCGAGCGCAGCGAGCGGGGCCACCCGGCCCGGTGCGTCAGCACCGAGAGGGGATAGCGATGAGCGAGCGCAGCGAGCGGGGCCACCCGGCCCGGTGCGTCAGCACCGAGAGGGGATAGCGATGAGCGAGCGCAGCGAGCGGGGCCACCCGGCCCGGTGCGTCAGCACCGAGAGGGGATAGCGATGAGCGAGCGCAGCGAGCGGGGCCACCCGGCCCGGTGCGTCAGCACCGAGAGGGGATAGCGATGAGCGAGCGCAGCGAGCGGGGCCACCCGGCCCGGTGCGTCAGCACCGAGAGGGGATAGCGATGAGAGAGCGCAGCGAGCGGGGCCACCCGGCCCGGTGCGTCAGCACCGAGAGGGGATAGCGGTGAGCGATGGCGTCGAAGAGCTGCGTCGGCGGCGAGAGCTGGCGGCGCAGATGGGGGGCCCGGAGTCGATCGAGTTCCACCACAGCCGCGGGAAGCTGACCGTTCGCGAGCGCCTCGATCTGCTCGTCGACGCCGGGTCGATGCGGGAGTTCGGGGGCCTGGCTGGCCACGGTGTCTACGGTGACGACAACGAGCTCGTCGACTTCACCCCCACGGGCGAGGTGAACGCCATGGCGACCATCGACGGTCGCAAGGTGGTGGTGTCGGGCGGAGACTTCACCGTCCGGGGTGGGTCGGCCAGCACCGGCCGCGGCGGCCTTGGCCAGGAGCCCCGGCCCTCCGAACGGGCGCTGGAGTGGCGTCTTCCCTACATCCGCCTCCTCGACGCAGCCGGGGGGAGCGTACGGGGGTTCGAGGAGATGGGACGCACCTACCTGCCCGACGGCAACTCCTTCACGCTGCCCGATGTGAGGCTGCTCAACACGGTGCCGGTCGTCTCGGCCGTCCTGGGCTCGGTGGCGGGGCTGCCCGCGGTCAACGCCTGCCTGGCGCACTGGAACGTGATGGTCGAAGGGACGGCTCAGATCTTTCCGGGCGGTCCGCCCGTGGTGCAGGCGGCGCTCGGGTACGACATCGACAAGGAGGATCTCGGCGGGGCCCGGATCCACACCAAGATCAGCGGCTGCGTCGACAACCTGGCCCGAGACGAAGATGACGCCCTCGACCAGATCAAGCGCTTCTTGTCGTACCTGCCGTCGAACGTCTACGAGATGGCCCCCGTCGTCGAGTGCGACGATCCCGTCGATCGCGTCGAGCCGGAGCTGCGCGACCTCGTGCCCGACAACCCACGTCGGACCCACGACACCCGACGCCTGATCGAGCTGGTGTTCGACGAGGGGTCCTTCTTCGAGATCGCGCCGGGCTACGGTCGCTCACGCGTCACCGGCCTGGCCCGTGTCGGCGGTCATCCCGTCGGCGTGATGGCCAACGAGCCCAAGGTCGGGGGCGGGTCGACCGACGTGGCCGGGGGCAGCAAGGTCATGCGCCTCATGCAGCTCTGCGACACGTTCCACCTCCCGCTCGTGTCGCTGGCCGACGAGCCGGGCTTCCACGTCGGCGTCGAGTCCGAGAAGCAGGGCATCGAACGGGCCGGCGCCCGGCTGGTCGCGCTCACGTGCATGACCCGGATGCCGTGGATCACGATGGTCATACGCCGCCTCTACGGCGTCGCCGGCCAGTGCCAGCACCGACCGACGGGCATGTTCCGCCGGTACTGCTGGCCGTCGGCCCGCTGGGGGTCCATGCACATCAGCGGCGGGGTCTTCGCCGCCTACAAGCGTGAGATCGAGACGGCCGACGATCCCGAGGCCAAGCGCCAGGAGATCGAGGACCGCCTGACCGCCCTGGCATCACCGTTTCGCACCGCCGAGGCGACCGGCCAGGACATCATCGATCCGGCCGACACGCGACCGCTCGTCGTCGAGTTCGTCCGTGACGCTCAGCCGATCCTCGCCACCCAGCTCGGCCCGTCCCCGCTGCCCTACCTCCCCTGAACGCTCACGGCCTGACGGCTCGCTTGGGGCGCTGCGCCAACCGCGCCAGGGCGGGTTGGGCCAGCCTGACGAAGGTGCAGGCCAGGCGCCGGGTGTCGCGGGGATCGATCAGGTCGACAACGTCGCCGTGGTGGGCGGCCCGGAACGGTGATCGCAGCTCGAGCAGCCGCTGCTCGATCATCTCGCGGTGGGCGTCAGGGTTGGGTGCCGCCTCGATCTCGCGCCGGTAGGCCGCCGCCACCCCGCCCTCGATGGGGATGCCACCCCACTCGCCAGCCGGCCACCCGAAGCGCAGGTTCAGCCCGTCGGGCAGCCCCACGCTGTTGGGCGCATCGGCGGCGACACCGTAGGACTTGCGGACGTTGAACTCGATCTTCGGCACGTCGGCCTCGGCGGAGGCGATCAGTGCCCGCACGCCCCTGCGCATGGTGGCCTTGCGCTCGGCGGCCGACCCGAGCATGAACCCGGGCATGTCCAAGAAGATGAGCACGGGCAGGTTGAACGCATCGCAGAGATCGAGGAAGTGGGTGTACTTGTCGGCGGCGTCGCCGTCCATGGCGCCGGCCATGACCATCGGATCGCTGGCGATCACGCCGACGCTGTACCCGTCGAGGCGGGCGAAGGCCGTGATGACGGCGCCGGCGTAGTGGCGGCGCATCTCGAACATCTCGCCGTCGTCGACGACCAGCCCGATCAGCGCCCGGGCATCGTAGCCCCGGCGTCGGTTGGTGGGGATGATGGTCAGCAGCTCCTCGGGACGCCGATCGGGCGGGTCGCCGGTCTCGCGGCGGGGTGCCACGTCGCCGGTGGTGTTCGGGAGGTACGACAGGAACCGCTTGATCTGGTCGAAGGCGTCCTCCTCGGTCTCGGCGACGTTGTCGACCTGACCACTCCGGTGGACGTGCATCTCATAGCCGCCCAGCTCCTCCTTGTCGAGGGTCTCTCCGATGGCCCGCTCGACCACGGGCGGCCCCGACGGGAAGATTTGCGACTGGCCCTTCACCATGACCGTGAAGTGCGAGAGCAGGGCGGCGGCCGCCGGCCAGCCGGCCACCGAGCCCATGATCCCCGCCGCCACGGGGACCTTGCCCAGCAGCTCGACGCTCTGCCACCAGAGGTCGCCCGCCGGTAGCGCCATCTGGCCCGACTCCTCGTCGGACCTGGAGCTGTGGCCGACACCCTCGCGGATCTGGATGTACGGGATGCCGTACTGCACGGCCAGGGGATGCACGAACTGGTGCGGGGTCTTGTGGACGTTGTGGGGGCTCCCGCCCGAGATCGTGTAGTCGTCACCGCCGATGGCCACCGACCGTCCGTCGATCTCGGCGAGGCCCATCACGTAGCCGCCGGGGGTGAAGCTGGTGAGGTCGCCCTCGTCGTCGTAGGTCGCCGCGCCCATGAGGGCCCCCATCTCGACGAACGACCCGGGATCGACCATCTTGTCGATCCGCTCCCGCACGGTGTAACGACCGCCCTCATGCTGGCGGGCGATGCGCTCGGGCCCGCCCAGCTCGGCGGCCAGCTGGCGCAGGTACCGGATCTCCTCGACGGCCTGCTCCCAGCTCATGCCGGGCTTCCAGCTCTCGCGCGTCGGATCGACTGGCACGTCTCCCCCTTCTCGGTCCCCCGCCGATGCGGCAACGTAGCGGAGCGGGCACCGACCGCGCTGCGAGACGTCCTCGTGGCGGCGGGCGCCTGACCTGCGTCGACCTGCCCAGTGGTGACAGTCTCGTGCTCGTCGGTAACTGAGCCGGGGAAGGGGGGGTCGTGCGAGGGTTACGGGTCCTGGAGATCGGGTCGACGGTGGCCGGTGCCTACTGCGGGCGGCTTCTGGCCACGGTGGGAGCCGACGTGGTGTGCCTCGAGCCAGCGGAGGGCGTCGCGCTGCGAGACGCGCCGCCTTGGATCGACGCCGGTGCGGGCGGTGAGCGCCGCAGCGCCGCCTGGGAGTACCTCGGGGCCGGCAAGCGCAGCGTCACCCTGGGGCCCGACGGTGACCGGGATTCGTTGCTGCGGTGGGCCGATCTCGTGGTGAGCTCGACCGACGGTGATCCCGACTCGACGATGAACCTGCACCGCCAGCTCGAGTCGGTGCACCCGGCGGCGGTCCACGTGGCCCTCAGCGGCTTCGGCCTCACCGGCCCCTACCGGGGGTGGCTGCACACCCCGCTGACCGACTGGGCGGCAGGCGGACAGATGTTCATCACCGGCGAACCTGACCGAGAACCCCTCCAGGGGGGCGGTCCGTGGGCGTCGTACGTAGCCGGCGCCACCGCCGCGGTGGGGGCGCAGGCGGCGGTCATCCACGCGGCGCGGACGGGGGAGGGTCAACTCGTCGACGCGGGAGCGATGGAGGCGCTGGCTGCCGCGCACCAGTGGACGATCACCATGTACACCCACACCGGTTGCGTGAAGCAGCGGTGGGGCAACCGCTTTGGCGAGTCGCACCACCCCATGGCCCTCTACCGCTGCACCGACGGCTGGATCTGTCTTGGCGCGCCGGGCACCGTGCAGTGGGAGGCATTGTGCCTCGCCGTTGACGCCGCCGAGCTGCTTGTCGACGAACGGCTCTACGCCCCGGCCGAGCGGTTCGACCGGGCCGACGAGATCGACGCCTGGATCAACCCGTGGCTCGCCGCCCGCAGCGCGGACGAGGCGGTGGAGACCCTCCAGGAGGCACGGGTCCCGGCCGGTCGGCTCCAGACCCTGTCGGAGGTGCTCGCCGAACCCCACCTCGGCATCAGGGGGTACTGGGCGACACCCGAGCACCTCGGCGGTGGGGCCCGAATGCCGTGGCTGCCGTTCAAGCTGGGGCAGTCACCGCCCGAGTTCGGGCCTGCGCCTGGGCTTGGTGAGCACAACGACCAGGTGCTCACCGACGCCGTCGCCGCCGACCGCCCGTCCCTGCCCCGGATCGACCTGTCGACGGTGCGGGTGGCCGAGTTCAGCGTGGCGTGGGCGGGACCCCTGGCCGGCCGCTTCCTCGGTGACCTGGGCGCCGACGTCATCAAGGTCGAGCACCCGCTGTCGCGCGGGCTGGGCGTCAGCGCCGGTGACGCTGCGTCCGAGTGGGAGTGGGGCGCCCTGCCCGATCCGCAGGTCCGGGCCGGGGTGTTCCCCGACGCCGACCCGGGCGAGCGGTGGTGGAACCGGATGGGCATCTTCAACAAGATGAACCGCAGCAAGCGCAGCCTCTGCCTCGACGCCAAGGTAGGCGACGGCCCCGAGGTTCTCGCTCGGCTGCTCGCCCGCTGCGACGTGGTGCTGCACAACTACACCCCCCGCGGCGCCCGCAGCCTGGGCATCGACGCCGCCGCCGTCGCCGACCAGAACCCCCGGGCCGTCACGGTCGCCATGTCGGGCTACGGCGAGACGGGTCCGCTGATGACGCACTCGTCATGGGGGCCGATCCTGCAGGCGCACTCCGGTTTCGACGAGGCCACGGGGTACGAAGGTGGCGGGCCCACCCGCATCGGCATCGCCTTCCCCGACGCCGTCGGTGGGGTCCACGGCGCCTTCGCGACCCTGGCCGCCCTGTGGGAGCGCGAGGTGATCGACGGCCCGGTCCATGTCGACGTGTCCCAGTTCGAGACCCTGCTCAGCCTGGCCGGCGACATGGTCCTGGCCACGTCGGTCACGGGAGAGGACCCGGTCCGCCACGGCAACCGGTCCCACCAGTACGCGCCCCAGGGGGTGTACCGCTGCGCCGGCGAGGACGCATGGGTGGCGATCAGCGTGACCGGCGACGGACCGTGGAGTCACCTTGTCGACGTCGTCGGTCCGGTCGGCAAAGGGGCGTGGCGCGACGCCTCGCTGGAACGCCGGTTCGACGCACACGACGCCATCGACGACCTCATCACCGCCTGGACGTCGACCCGCACACCGGCCGAGGCGGCGCGGGAGCTGCAGGACGCCGGGCTGGCGGCGGTGCCGGTGATGACGAACCGCGACCTGGTGGAGGACCCCCAGCTGGCCGAGCGCCGCTTCATCGTCACCTGGGATCAGCCCGACGTCGGCCAGCGGGCCTTCCCGGGGTTCCCCCTCCACCTCGAGCGCACCCCGGCCCGTCTGCGTCCGTGTCCCGCCCTGGGCGCCGACAACGCCGACGTGGTCGTCGGCCTGCTCGGCTACCCACCCGATGAGATGGCCCGTCTCGTCGCCGACGGCGTGGTGGCCACCGAGCCCACCAACTAGCGACCGAAGTTGTCGGTCGACGACCTTTCGGAGGACTCGGTGCTGGTTGTCATCGTCGAGGCCGGGGCGGAGGGGGCGTTCGACGGGTGGCTCTCGCCCGTCGTCCCGACGGTCCAGCGTCACTGACGACAAGGCGGCCCAGCTCCTTCTCGGCCAGGCTGACCGTCGGTGCCTTGGCTCCGTCATCCTGAACCGCCTCGATCTCGCGCTATCGGCCCTTCAGCGACTCCTCTCCGCGCCGGCCTCGACGAGAGCGCAGCGCTCCCGTCTGTGACAGAGGGGTCGAGGTGACCGCCCGGTGGGGAGAGCATCGGACTCAGGACCACTGGTGATGGCCGTCGGACGCCGGGAGCAGCGTCAACGGTTCAGACGAAGCGGGGGACAGCTGGTACCGGGGCTGGCGTCGATGGGTCGGCACGGCGACGGGGCCGGCGTCGTGCTCGGAGCCCGGTGCAGCCGTGGGATCATCCCGCACGAGGCGCTTGAAGCTGAGAGCGGGAGACCCGCAGGGCTCGTCCCATGCGGATGACGGGCAGACCCTCGGCGCCACGGTCGGCCTGTTCGTGGCTGCACGGCGTGGCACGCCGAGCCGACGACCTCTCGGAGGACCCGGTGCTCGTCGTGTCGGTGAGGCAAGGCGAGGGCGCGTTCGATGAGCGGCTCTTGCTCGTCGTCGCCGACGGGCCCGGCGCCCTAGACGTCGGAGCGGCCGAGATCCTTCGCAAGATGCGCGAGCACGGTGAGCGCTGACGGTGATCGCCCTGGACGCGGCGGCTGGCGTCGAGTTGGTCTCCAGACACCGACGGGGCGCCAGCTTCTCGCCCGGCTACCCGCTGGTGCGATCACGTGGGTGCCCGAGCACCACCACGCCGAGACCGCCGCCGTGCTGCGCGCTACACCGCCTCGATCCGGCGCGGCTCCAGATCGCCTCGACCGTCTCCTCGTGACGCCGGCCCGACGGGTGTCGGTGCGGCCGCTTGATCAGGGAGGCCTTGGCGATGCGCCACAACCTGACGATCGCTGATGCGCTCTACGTCGTCGTGGCCCTCCACCTCGCTGAGCGACTGGTGACGACAGATCGCCGGTTGGCCAACGTCCCCAACCTCTCGGTGGCGACGATGAGCCCGCAAGCCGTCCGGTCGGACCCCGGCCCGGCGCTGCCTCGCCGGGCCTGCGATGTATCGGCGTTGTATCAATCCAGGTTGCCCGGGCCGTACCGTCACGTCTGTGCGATGTCCCCCTGTCTGCGCGAGAGTCTTGGTCAACGCCGCGGCGACGTCGGGACCGATCCCGGCCTGTGCCCGGTCCGGCTAGCTTCGGCCGCCATGACCGACCAGCGCATCGAGGTCCAACGGCAGATCGCCGCCGACCCGGGGGCGATCTTCGCCGTGCTCCGCGACCCCTCCGGTCACGTCGCCATCGACGCCTCGGGGATGCTCATGTCGGCCGACGGTGGACCGGTCGAGGCGGTGGGGGACCGCTTCGTCGTGCACATGGACCGCGACTCGCTGCGAGACTTCGACCTCGGTGAGTACGACGTGACGGTGGTGATCTCGGCCTACGAGCCCGACCGGCACATCGCCTGGACGATCGAGGGCGCCATGGATCCCCCGATCGGCCACGTGTACGGCTACCGGTTGGAGCCCGTCGACGGGGGCACGCTGGTGACGTCGTACTACGACTGGTCAGACATCCACGAGCAGTACCGGACGCTGGCCGCCGACGTCTTCCCGATCATCTCCGAGACCGGCCTCCTGGCGTCGCTCGGGATCCTGGCCCGCACGGTGGCCCCCGGTGTCGGCCGACCGGGGGCAAAGCGGACCGAACCGGGCTCGCGGAGCGCCGGCGACGCCTGAGCAACCTTCCGGAGACGCCGGTCACCGTGCCGGCCGCACGCCGCCTCACTCCGACGGTGCTGCCCCCACCAGGTCGGTGAGCGCCCGCCGGGTCAGGCCCCGCAGCAGCTCGACCTTGTACCTGTTGTGGGCCAGCGGCTCGGCGCCGTCGGCGACGCGCCGGCACGCCGCGTCGACCGCGTCCGGGCCGGGCCGGGAGCCGATCAACGCCGCTCCGGCTGAGCTCAGGGGCCACGGCGTCGTCGCCACCCCGCTCGCCACGAGGGCGGCGTCGACGATGATGCCGTCGGAGACCGTCACGCTGGCCGCCACCCCCACCAGGGCGAACGCCCACGCCTGACGGTCCATGGCCTTGCGGTAGGTGGAGCGTCGCTCGCCGTCGCTGCCGGGCACGGTGACCGCCACGACGACCTCGTCGTCGCCGAGGGTGTGCAGCGAGCGGCGGTCCGGCGTCGGTGGAGCCAGCAGTCCGGCGACGGGGACCGTCCGCTCCGCCCCGGCGGTCTGCAGCACCACCTCGGCGCCCAGCGCCACCAGGGCCGAGGCCGGGTCGGAGGGCTGGGTGGCCACGCAGAGGCCGGTGTCGAAGATGGCATGGTGCTCGTTGCGGCCCTCGCGGGCCGGGCACGAGTCACCGCCGTTCATGAAGCACACCACCGCCTCGTTGCGGTAGTAGGCGCAGCGAGGTCGTTGCAGGAGGTTGCCCCCCATGGTGGCCCGGTTCCGGATCTGACGGGTGGCCGCCTCCGAGACGGCCTCGACCAGGACGGTCGCCTCGGCCCGGAGCCCGGCGTGGTCCTCGACGTCGGCGAGGGTGGCGAGGGCGCCGATGGACCATCCGCCACCCGCCCGTTCGACACCCGCCGCGAGGTGTCGTGACGACTTGATGTCCACGACGTGGTCGGGCCCGACCAGGCCGGCCCGCAGGAGGGTGGTCAGGTCGGTTCCGCCGGCCAGCAGGGCGGTGCCGGGGGACCGCTCGGCGGCCGGGTGCCCGTCGGCCCGGCGGTAGTCGAAGGACCTCACGCCCGAACCTCCTGGCCTGAGTCGGCCAGTGCGTCGAGGACGCGTCTGCGGGTGATCGGCAGCTCCCGGAACCGGATGCCGATGGCGTCGTGGACGGCGTTGGCGATGGCGGCGGGCACGGCGATGAGCGGTGGCTCACCGATGCCCTTCACGCCGAGCGGGTTGGCCGCCAGGTCCGGCAGGTCGACGGCGGCGTGCACGATGCTGCAGGTGTCGGACACGGTGGGCAGCAGGTAGTCCTCCAGGTCGTCGTTGAGGACCACGCCGAGGTCGTGGTCGACGATCTGCTCCTCGGTGAGCGCGAAGCCGATCCCCTGCGTGACCCCACCGATGATCTGGCTCTCGACCATCGTCGGGTTGATGATCCGGCCGCAGTCGGGTGCCACCACGACACGGGTCACCACCACCTCACCGGTCAGCGTGTCGACCGTCACGTCCGCCACCGCCGACCCGAACGTGCGCACGCTCACGCCGTCGCTCGTCGTCATGCGCTCGCCGTGGCCGTGGATCCCGACCGGCGAGAGCGCGTCGAGCAGATCGACGAGGGGGAGGTCATCCACGTCGTCCGCCCCGGTCCGGACGTGGTCGCCGTCGAGTCGGAGCGTGGACACGTCGACGTCGAGGTGCTCGGCGGCGTGGTCGAGGATCTGGCGGCGGGCGTCGGCGGCGGCGGCCCGCACCGCCGGCGCCATGGTCGGCGTGGTGGCGCTGCCGGCGCTGGTCGGGGCCGGGGGCCCCGCCGCCGTGTCACCGAGGGTCATGCGGATGCGGGAGGGATCGGTGGCCAGCTCCTCCGCCACGACCTGGGTGAGCGCCGTGCGGGTGCCCGTCCCGATGTCCTGGGCCGAGGTGACCACGTGGACGGAGCCGTCCGCGTTCAGCTCGATCCAGGCGTACCCGGGGGGCATGGCCGCGCCGGCCATCCACTCGTGGGCGGCGAATCCCCGGCCGTGTCGGATCCCGTCGTCCGATCCGCCGGCGGGGGGCCCGGTGCCGGCGGCGTGCGGTGTGGGAGCCTCGGCCCAGCCGGACACCTCGGCCACCCGCTCGTAGCACCGACGGAGGGCGTCGGGCGAGGACCACGGCAGGTCCTGGGTCTGGTCGCGCTCGGTGTAGTTACGGCGGCGCAGCTCGATGGGGTCGACACCGACACGGTCGGCGAGGGAGTCCATCACCGACTCGAGGGCGAACGCCGCCTCGACGTACCCCGGGGCCCGGAAGGCCACCGCCGGGCCCGTGTTCGTACGCACCTTGCGGGAGGTCGTACGGACGTTCTCGCAGGCGTACAGGTGCTGGTAGAGGCCGGACAGGTTGCTGGCCTCGCCGGCGACACCGTAGGCGCCCACGTCGGCGGTGAGGTCGGCGTCGATGGCCACGAGCCGGCCGTCGCCGTCGGCCCCGATCCGCACGTGCTGGCGGGTGCCGTTGCGCTTGCCGAGGGCCAGGTTCTCGCCCCGCCGGTCGGCCATCAGCTGCACGGGTCGGGCGGTCCGCCGTGACAGCAGCGCCGCGACCATGGTCGGCTTCCACGGCACCTGCTTGGCGCCGAAGCCGCCGCCGACGTGCTCGGCCACGACCCGTACCTGGTTGTGATCGAGCCCAAGGCGGCCGGCCATGTCGACCCGGACGTCGTTCACCCCCTGGGTCGAGGCGTAGAGGGTGAGCTGGTCGTCGTCCCACCAGGCGGTGGCCCCGTGGGGCTCCAGGGCGTTGTGGACGGCCACCGGCGTGTGGAACGTGGCCTCGACCACGATCTCGGCCCCGGCCAGCGCCGTCTCGACGTCACCCCGCTCGGTGACCTCCACCTCGCCGACCAGGTTGGTCTCGCCGTGGACCGGTGGTGCGTCGTGGACCGGTGGCGTGTCGTGGACCGGTGGCGTGTCGTGGACCGGTGGCGTGTCGTGGACCGGTGGCGTGTCGTGGACCGGTGGAGCGCTGTCGTCGAGGGCGCGGGCGAGGTCGGTCACGTGGGGGAGGACCTCGTAGTCCACCTCGACCGCCGCCGCCCCGGCCCGGGCCGCCTCGATGGTCTCGGCCGCCACCGCCGCCACCTCGTCGCCGACGAAGCGGACCGTGCCCGGGAACAGCGGCGTCTCCTCCTCGTACCAGGTGAGGCCGGCGACGTCGTCGGCGGTCAGGACCGCCACGACGCCCGGCGTGCCGAGCGCAGCCGCCGTGTCCACCGACCGCACCCGGGCGTGGGGGTGCGGGCTCCGGACGAACACGGCCCGGAGCTGGCCGGGGAGCTGCATGTCGCCGGAGTAGCGGGCCCGTCCGGTGACCTTCTGGCCGGCGTCGAGGCGGTTCAGCCGCTGACCGGCCCGGTCGAGGTGGGCCTGCTCGGCCCAGTCGGCGAGGTCGTCGGCCCTCACGGTCGGTCCCCGTCGAGCGCCCGCTCGGCCGCCTCCAGGATGTGGCGGTACGCGCCGCAGCGGCACAGGTTGCCCTGCAGCGCCCGCTCGATCCGGTCATGATCGGGCGGGGCGTCGCTCCGGCGGAGCGCCTCCAGGGAGAGGATCTGCCCGGGGGTGCAGAAGCCGCACTGCATGGCGTCGCACTCGACGAACGCCTCCTGCAGCGGGCTGGGCCGTTGCCCGTCGGCGAGGCTCTCGATGGTCTCGACCCGCTGCCCCTCGCACTCCACGGCCAGCACCAGGCACGAGTAGACGGCCCGGTCATCGAGGAGGACGGTGCACGCACCGCAGTTGCCCATGAGACACACCTCCTTCGATCCGGTCAGCGCCAGGTCGGTCCGCAACGTCTCGAGCAGGCTCCGGCGGGGCTCGACGGCGAGGGTCCGGGGTCGGCCGTTCACGTCGAGCCGGACCAGGTCGACGCCGTCGACCGGCGACGCTGCCGCCATGTCTGGTGCTCCTCGAAAGGGGGATGGGCCACGGCGTGCTACCCGACGGGACGCCGCCCCACCCACAACGGTCCTGTCGCCGAATCAGCCGACCAGCTCGACGGCGTCGAAGACCCGGCCGTCGTGGTCGACGGCCCGCAGCTCCATGCGGTCGGGGTAGACGGCCAGCTCGACGAAATGGTGAGTGGACGCCGCCCTCTCCGTGAAGTCGGCCCGGGCGGTGTCGCGGCGCTTGGCCGCCGCCCCCGAGACCACGTAGGCCACCCCGTCCTGGGGTTCGATCCGCTGGTAGTCGTGGTCGTGGCCGGCCAGCACGAGATCGACCCCGGCGGCGGTGTAGCGGGGCACGAGGAGGTCCTGCGACGGGCCGTGGCTGCGGTGGAAGCCGGCCGAGAAGGGTGGGTGGTGCTGGATCACGATCGTCCATGCCGCATCGGTGGGAGCGGTCAGGGTCTCGTCGAGCCAACGCAGCTGGTCGGGATCGGTCACCTGGGTCGAGTCGACGCTGACGATCCTGACCGGGCCCAGCTCCTCGGTGTACCACCGCGCCGGCATGCCGAGCGCGGCGGCCACCTCGTCGCCCTCGCCGGAGCGGATGTCGTGGTTGCCGAGCGTGGCCACCAGCCGGGTCGGGCCGTCGAGCACCGGGTCGAAGGGGTCGAGCACCTTGGCCTGCACCTGGTCGGCATCCCCCGACGGGTAGACGTTGTCGCCCAGGAGGAGCAGGGCATCGAACTCCCGGTCCGCCTCCAGGGCGTCCATGGCCGCAGCGGTGGCGTACTCGGCGGCACCACCGGTCCCGACGTCACCGGCCACGGCCAGGCGCAGGACCGGGTCGGGGTCGAGGCCCGGGTAGGGCGCCGTCTCGGCCGGCGCGCCGACGTCGAGACGGAAGCGGGCGTCGATCCGGTTCCACACCACCCGCCCCCAGCCGAGCGCCACCCCGACCACGGCGAGCACCACGACCACGGCGGCGGCGCCGGCCAGGAGGCGCCGGCGACCTCGGGGGGCGGCCCGGCCGGGGCTGGCCGCCACGGGGGCGGCTGGCACCGGGGCGGCTGGCACCGGGGCGGCTGGCACCGGGCTGGCTGGCACCGGGCTGGCTGGCACCGGGTCGGCGGGCAGGGGGTCGTCCGGCACGGGGTCGTCCGGCACGGCTCCGTCAGCCGCCGACTGCGGCCAGGAAGTCGACCAGGGCGGCGTTGACCTCGTCGGGTCGCTCCTGCTGGGTCCAGTGGCCGGCGCCGTCGAGCATGATCGTGCCCCGGTGGTCGGTGCAGGTCGTGTCGAGGGCGGCGATGGCGTCGCCCAGCCAGGCCACGACCGGGTCGGACGTGCCGGCCACGAACAGCGACGGCACCCGGATGCGCTGCCCCACGAACGGACCGAGCAGCGGCGGGGAGAGGTCGGCGGCCCGATACCAGCTGAGCGGCCCGGCGAACCCGGCGTAGGACAGCTCGGTGACGTAGACGTCGAGATCGTGTGGCGTCAGCCAGGACGGCAGGTCGTCGCCGCAGTCGGCCAGGTCGTCGACCATGTCGACCCCCCGGCGGAAGAACCCGTCGAAGCGCAGGTCGTCGGGGACCTCGCCGCTCAGCGCGTAGTTGAACCGGCGCAGGAACGTGCGGGGATCACGATCGAGGTCCCGCACGGCCCGGTCGGTGGAGAAGCGGGCCTGGTAGAAGTCCCGGTCGCCGCCCACCAGGGCCATGCGCTCGAACGGCGTCGTCGGCTGCGGTCCGGTGGGGGACACGAACGGCACGCTCAGACCGGCTACGGCCCGCACCCGGTCGGGTCGGAACATGGCGCTGAACCACGCCGTCGGCGCCCCCCAGTCGTGGCCGACGACCGCGAACGGCTCGTCCGGTGAGAGCGAGTCGCCGACGCCGATGACGTCGCCGGCCACGTGCAGCGGCGAGTACTCCTCGGCCCGGGCCGGGGCCACGGTGCGGCCGTAGCCCCGCATGTCGAGCGCGACGGCCCGGTACCCGGCGTCGGCGAGGGCGGGGAGCTGGTGGCGCCACGAGTACCACGACTCCGGGAAGCCGTGGCACAGCACCACCAGCGGACCCGAGCCGGCGGCCACGGCGTGCACCCGGATGCCGTTGACGGCGAGGTCCAGATCTTCGAGGTCGGTGTGTTCGAGGTCGGCGCTGTCCATGATCACGACCCTCCCACGTCAGCCCCGGGCCCGGGTGCGGCGCAGGACCGGATCGGCGGCGGCCAGGAGTCGGTCGGCCGAGCGCATCACCACGCCCGCCGCGCCGGGGGTCTCGTCGTCGACGAGGTTGCCCATCACCTGCAGCGTGACGCCGGCCGCGGCGCGGGAGCCGACGGCCAGGCGCAGGCCGGCGCGCAGGATCCAGGGGTGGCCGATGAGGAAGGAGAACCTCCGCCCGGTGCGCAGGAACCCGTCGAAGCGCTCGCCCACGGCCCGGTCGTAGCGCTCCGGGGCCGTGGCCGGGTCGTCGACGAAGAGGTCGACGGCCAGCATCGCCGACTCCAGGCCGTAGTCGATGCCCTCGCCGTTCATGGGGTTGACGAGGCCGGCGGCGTCGCCGACGGCCACCCACCCGGGGCCGTGGCGGCGCGCCGCCGTCATGGGGAGTCGCCACGCCCGGGGCCGCTCCAGGGGCTCCGACGGCTCCCAGTCCCGTACCGAGGCCAGGTAGGCGTCGAGCAGGGTGTTCAGGTTGAGCTGCTTGAAGCCCCGCATGGTCGACAACGCGCCGACGCCGACGTTCACGGTGCCGTCGCCGGCCGGGAACATCCACCCGTAACCGGGCACGGGCCGGCCGTGGCGGTCGTCCAGCGTGAGGTTGGCCTCGAGGAGGCGGTCGGCGTGGCGGGGGGAGGTCACGTAGCTGCGGATGGCGATGCCGTAGGGCTCGCCCGGCACCCGGGTCGCCCCCAGGCGACGGGCCACCGCCCCCGGCGCGCCCGTCGCCACCACGGTGAGATCGGCATCGACCCGACGGTGGCCGGCGGTGATGCCGACGACCCGGTCGCCGTCGAGCACGGGCTGCGCCTCGGTGTCCCACACCACCTCGGCGCCCGACTCGGCGGCGGCCTCCGCGATGCGGGCGTCGAGCCGCCGGCGGGGCCAGACCGCGCCGTGGTCGGGGAAGCGGCCGGTGGCGGGCCAGTCCAGCTCCCGCCGGGTACGCCCTGCGATCATGCGCAGCCCGTCGATGCGGTGGCCGCCGTCGGCGACGTCGATCTTCAGCTCCCGCAGGGCCCCCACCGCCCGGGGGGTCAGCCCATCACCGCAGGACTTGTCCCGGCCGAACGGGGCCCGGTCGACCACGATCGTCCGAAGGCCGGCCCGGGCGGCCCGGATGCCGGCGGCGGCGCCGGCCGGTCCGGCCCCGATGACGGCGATGTCGTAGCGGGGCGGCACCCCCCCAGCCTGCCGGGTGGGGCACCCCGTCGGGCAGTCGCCCGGGTCCGCGCGCCTGCGGCTACTGCTCGTACCAGGGCACGAGGATGCCCCGGCCGACCGTCTTGCCGAACAGGTTGAAGCCCATGAAGGCGCACGACGCCGACTCGTCGACGCCGAGGGTCTCCTCGCCCACGGCGTGCACGACGGTGAAGTAGCGGTGCCGGCCGTGGCCCTCGGGCGGGGCGGCGCCGACGTAGCGGGCGGCCCCGGCATCGTTGCGCAGCTGGAAGGCGCCGTCGGGCAGGCCGCTGCCGCCGTCGTCTCCCGCCCCCGCGGGGAGCTCGGTGACCGAGGCGGGGATGTCGACCACGGCCCAGTGCCAGAACCCGCTGGCCGTCGGCGCGTCGGGGTCGTACACGGTGACCACGAAGCTGCGGGTCCCGTCGGGGAAGCCGCTCCAGGACAACTGCGGTGAGCGGTCCTCGCCCCCCGCTCCCAACATCGCGCTCACCTGGGCCGTCGGCAGCTTCTCGCCGTCGGTCACGTCGCTGCTGGTCACCGTGAACGCCGGGACCTGCGGCAGGTCGGCGTAGGGATCGCGGTCGGTCACGGGGCTCCTACGGGAAGGGGGTCACGGGAGGCTAGCGGTGGCTCCTGCCAGGCGGCGGACGGCCTCGTCGGCGTCGGACGGGGCGATGGTGGCGAAGCTGAGACGCAGCGCCGAGGGGAGGGGGCGCTGCACGCCGAAGGCGGCACCGGGGACGAAGGCCACGCCGGCGTCGAGGGCCCGGGGAAGCAGCTCGGTCGTGTCGGTCCCGTCGAGCGTGCCCCACACGAACATGCCGCCGGCGGGCAGAGCGTACGAGAAGCGGTCGCCCAGGTGGGACCGCAGCGCCGTCACCAGCGCGTCCCGGCGGGCCCGGTAGTGGCGGCGCAGGCCGTCCAGGTGCTCGTCCCAGCCGTCGACGTCGGCCAGCACCTCGGCGGCGATGGCCTGGTCGAGGGTGCCGGTGTGGAGGTCGGCGGCCTGCTTGGCCGTCTCGACGGCGTCGACCAGCCACCTCGGCCCGGTCAGCCAGCCGATGCGCAGCCCCGGCGCCATCACCTTGGACAGCGAGCGCAGCCGTATCACCCGGTCCGATCCCGGCCCGGGCGGGGCCGGCGGGGGCTGGTCGAACCACAGGTCGCCGTAGGGGTCGTCCTCGATCACCACGAACCCGTGGCGCTCGGCCAGCTCCACCAGATGAGCCCGCCGCCCGGCCGACAGCGTGGCCCCCGTCGGGTTGTGGAAGGCGGGCACGACGTAGCAGGCGCTCAGCCGGAGCCCGTCGTCGAGGCGTCCCGCCAGCTCGTCGGTGCGCATGCCGTCGGCGTCCACCGGCACCGGCACCAGCTCGGGCCGGTGGGCCCGGAAGGCCTGGAGGGCCCCCAGGTAGTCGGGATCGCTGACCGCCACCCGGTCGGCAGGGTCGATCAGCACCCGGGCCACGAGGTCGAGAGCCTGCTGCGAGCCGGTCGTGATCAGCGTGCGGTCGGCGTCGGCGCCAGCGCCGGTGAGGCGGGCGGCGTGGGCCCGCAGGTCGGGCTCGCCGCGGGTGAGTCCGTACTGGAGCGCGGCGGCGGGCCGGTCGGCGAGGACGGTGGCGGCCGCGGCCCGCAGCCGCTCGACCGGGAACGTGGCCGGGTCGGGGATGCCCCCGGCCAACGACAGCACCCCCGGGCGGCGGGCCTGGGCGAGCAGGTCACGGATGGCCGACGACCGGGCCCCGAGCGACCCGGCCGAGAGCAGGCCGAGCGGGTCACGGCCGTCGACAGGGCCGAGCCCGTCCCGCTCGGGCGGCCCGGCCGTTGCCGGCGGCCCTGCCGTCTCAGCCCGCACGACGGCCGACGAGACCGAGGTAGCGGGTCATCACGTCGGCGTCGTCGGCGACCTCCACGGGCTCACCGATGATGCCCCGCTCCCGGAACGCCGCCGCCCGGGGCCCGATGCGCTCCATGCACAGCCGGAGCAGGCGCTCGTCGGGGGCGGGCTCGAGGCCGGCCGCCCGGGACAGGTCCCAGGCATGGGTGACGGGGTCGTAGGTGACGATGCCGATCAGCTCGTCGACGGTCATCTCCCCGAACCAGTAGCGGTCCGACCGCTGCAGGGACCCCGGCCGGTCGAACGACTCGAGCACCTCGTCGCGGGTGGCGTCCCACACCCCGACCGGGTCGGCGGCGTCGGTGGAGCGGGGCCGGCCGATGTCCTCACCCCGGGCCGCCCGGGCGGCGCCGGCCAGCACGCCGCACTGGTGGGCCACGACGTCGCGGGCGGCCCACCCCTCACAGGGCGAGGGGCGGTCCCAGGCGTCGTCGGGCACGCGCCGCACGACGGCGTCGAAGCCGAACACCGCCCGGGTGAAGTCCCGCAACCGCTCGCTCATGGCTTTCCCCTCTCGGCGCGGGGCGCCGGGCCGGGTGGCCCCGCTCGCTGCGCTCGCTCATGGTCTTCTCCTCTCGGCGCGGGGCGCCGGGCCGGGTGGCCCCGCTCGGCGCTCGCTCATGGTCTTCTCCTCTCGGCGCGGGGCGTCGGGCCGGGTGGCCCCGCTCGCTGCGCTCGCTCATGGTCTTCTCCTCTCGGCGCGGGGCGCCGGGCCGGGTGGCCCCGCTCGCTGCGCTCGCTCATGGTCTTCTCCTCTCGGCGCGGGGCGGGTGGCGGGCCGGGTGGCCCCGCTCGCTGCGCTCGCTCATGGTCTTCTCCTCTCGGCGCGGGGCGCCGGGGCCGGGTGGCCCCGCTCGCTGCGCTCGCTCATGGTCTTCTCCTCTCGGCGTCGCCGGGCCGGGTCGCTCGCAACGCTCGCTCATGGCTTTCCCCTCTGGCTCCCGCGGCGTCGTCGAGTGGCCCCGCTCGCTCATGGTCTTCCCCCTGGCGTCCCGCGGCGTCGTCGAGTGGCCCCGCTCGCTCATGGTCTTCCCCCTGGCGTCCCGCGGCGTCGTCGACGGTGGCCCCGCTGGTCAGCATGGCGGCCAGCTCGTCGTCACCGACCCCGGCCTCCCGTAGCACCTCAACGGAGTGCTGACCGAGCCGGGGCTGGGGTCGTCGGTCACCGTCGTCGGGGTGCTCGCCGAAGCGGACGGTCGGGCGGGTGCCGACGAGGCGCCCCTCGCTCGGGTGGTCGTGGCGCTCGAACAGGCCGACGGCGCGCAGGTGGGGATCGTCCTCCAGCTCGTCCAGCCGGCCGACGGGCGCCGCCGGGATCTCCAACCGGGCCAGGACCTGCAGCCACTCGGCCGTGGTTCGGGTGGCGACGTGGTCCGCGGCCAGCCCGTACAGCTCCCCGATGTGGGCGGCCCGGCTGGCCAGGGTCACGAACCGGGGGTCGTCACCCAGCTCGGGTCGACCCACCTCGGCCCAGAAGCGCCGCCACTGCCCGTCGGTGTAGGCGAGCACGCAGACGTGCCCGTCGAGGGTGGGGTAGGGGCGACGGGTGGGCACCAGAGCCCGCTCGTAGCCGACCGGGCCGAGGGGCGGCTCGAACGAGTGGCCGTAGAGGTGCTCGACCATGAAGTACGCCGCCATGGTCTCGAACATGGGCACCTCGATCCGGTCCCCCCGCCCGGTCCGCTCCCGGGCGAACAGGGCGGTGGCGATGGCGGAGGTGGCGACGAGAGCGCAGGTCTTGTCGGCCAGGATGGTCGGGAGGTAGCGGGGCTCCCCGGTCAGGCGGGCCATGAGGTCGGCGCCCCCGCTGCGCCCGACGATCACGTCGTCGTAGGCGGGCAGGTCGGCGTCGGGGCCGTCGCCGCCGTAGCCGACGAGGGCGGCGTGCACGATGCGGGGGTTGCGGGCCAGGACGGCGTCGGGGCCGAATCCGAGCCGGTCGACCGCGCCCCGACGGATGGCGTGCACGAACACGTCGGCCGTGTCGACCAGCCGCCAGAGCGCCTCCCGGGCCGACCGCTGCTTGAGGTCGAGGACCAGCGAGCGCTTGGACCGGTTGACACCGAGGAACACGGCGGCCATGCCCGGATTGCGCATGGGGCCGGTGTGGCGGGTGGTGTCACCGGCCGGCGCCTCCACCTTGATCACGTCGGCGCCGAGGTCGCCCATGATCTGGGTGGCGTAGGGCCCGAGCACGACCGAGGTCAGGTCGAGGACCCGGACCCCGTCGAGCGGACCGCTCACCGCCCCCGACCCGCGACGCTCACCAGGGGTGCACGGTCCCGTCCCAGCGCAGGAACGATCCGCTGTCGTCGGGACCGAGGCCGTCGACGGTGGCGACGATGGCCCGGGCGGACTCCTCGACGCCGAGATCGGCGTGCTCCCCGCCCATGTCGGTCCGGACCCAGCCGGGGTGGAGGCTCACCACGACCACGCCCCGGTCGGCGAGCTGGGCGGCGGCCTGCACCGTCACCATGTTCATCACCGCCTTGGAGGCGGCGTAGGGGAGCGTGTCGTACCTCGACCCGACCTCCATCGACCCGACCTGGCTGCTCGTGTTGACCACGGTGCCGCCACCGTTCGCCTCCAGCAGGGGGAGGGCGCCCCGCAGCACCTGGAGCGGTGCGAGCCCGTTGATGCGGATGAGGTCGAGGACCCCGTCGACAGGGGCCGACAGCACCCCGGCCTGGCGGCGGTCGATGCCCACGGCGGCGTTGTTGGCGCCGGCGTTGTTGTAGAGCACGTCGATCGAGTCGGTGGCGGCGGCGAGGGCCTCGGTGCAGGCGGCGACGGAGGCGTCGTCGGCGAGGTCGAGGGCGACCACGTCGTCGACCCCCGCCGATCGCAGGTCGTCGGCGCCGTCGGGGTTGCGGCACGCTCCCAGCACCCGGTCGCCCCGAGCGGCGTGCAGCGACGCGATGGCCAGCCCGATGCCCCGGTTCGCTCCCGTGACCACGACCGTCCGCCCCATGTGCACCCCTTGTTCGGAAGGTCCGATCATGCACCGGTTTGACCGCGCCCGCCGCACACTGCTCCGCTGGAGACCGGACCCGTGCGGTCCGGACACCAGGGGCCCGTTCGGGTCGGGGAGGCGACAGATGGCGACGACTGCTCTGGACCACGACGAGGCCCAGGCGTTCCGGGAGCGGTGCCGGGCGTTCCTCGACGAGCACGCCAGCGGTCTGAAGGTGAAGGGCCCCGACCCGCGCAGCGAGCAGTCGCTCGCCCAGGCCCGGGAGTTCCAGCTGATCCTGGCCAAGGAGGGGCTGGCCGGTCTCACCTACCCGGAGCGCTACGGCGGCCAGGGGCTCACCCAGGACCACGACCGCATCTGGCGGGAGGAGTACGCCCGGTACCCGCTCATGACGGGCGAGCTGACGATCAGCCAGGGCATGTGCCTGCCCGTGCTGGCCGAGTTCGGCTCGGACGAGCAGAAGGACCGGCACCTGGCCCACCTCATCTCCGGTGAGGAGGTGTGGTGCCAGATGTTCTCCGAGCCGGGGGCCGGCTCCGACGTCGCCAGCCTCCAGACCCGGGCCGTGCGTGACGGCGAGGAGTGGGTGCTCAACGGCCAGAAGGTGTGGACCACGCTCGCCCACCTCTGCGACTACGGCATCGTCATCGCCCGCACCGATCCGGATCAGCCCAAGCACCGCGGCATCTCCATGTTCATCGTCGACATGCGGGCCCCCGCGGTCGAGATCAGGCCCATCCACCAGATCGACGGCGGCGTCCACTTCAACGAGATCTTCTTCACCGACGTGAGGATCCCGGCCACCAACCTGGTGGGCCCCCTCAACGAGGGGTGGCGTCTCGCCACGGCCATGCTCATGTACGAGCGGGTCGCCATCGGCACCGGTTCGACCAGCGGGGTCAGCCACCCCATGGCCGACCGGCTCGTTCGCGAGGCCCGCCGTCGGGGCCGCCTCGACGACCCCGTCGTCCGCCAGGACCTCATGCGCCTCTACAGCGAGGAGTCGGCCAAGAGCCTGGTGTCCATGCGGACCCGGGCGGCGCTGCAGGCGGGGCGGGCCCCCGGACCGGGCGGATCGCTCGGCAAGCTCCACGGCGCGCTCATCGCCCGTCTCAACCGGTCCCTCATCCTCGAGGTGGTCGGACCCGACGGCATCGCCTGGGGGCCGGACGGCGGCGACGGCGACGGCGGTGATCCGGGCCGCTGGGCCGATCTGGTGGTGGGCAGCTTCGCCGCCAACATCGCCGGCGGCACCGACGAGATCCAGAAGAACATCATCGGCGACCGCGTACTGGGCCTGCCCCGGGAGCCCTCCGTCGACAAGGACGTCCCCTTCGCCGAGCTGAGGGTCGGCACGCAGACCTGAGCGTCCCCCGTCCGGGGAGACCGGCCGGTCCGGTGCCGGGTGGCGACGAGGTCGTCACTACGGTCCGGGCCGTGCCTTCTCCGTTGCGGGTGTCCCGCACCATCGCCGCCCCCCGGGACACGACGTGGGCCCTGCTGACCGACACCGACCAGTGGTCCCGCTGGGCGCCCAGCATCACGGGGGCCGATCTCGACGGTGTCGGGTCGGTGCTGACGGCCGGGGCCACCGGCCACGTCCGTCTTCCGGGTGGCGTGTCGCTCCCGTTCCGGGTCACCCGGTTCGAGCCGGGTGGGTGCTGGGAGTGGACGGTGGCCCGTGTACCGGCGACGGGACACGAGGTGCGGGGCCCCGACGGCGGGCCGGTCGAGGTGGCCATCACGGTCCCCTGGTGGGCGGCGCCGTACGCGCTCGTGTGTCGGATCGCCCTGCACCGACTTGCCCGGGTGGCGGAGGGGATCGACGCGCCGGTCGGGTCGCACCGGTGAGCACCGTCCTCGTCACCGGGGCCAGCGGTTACATCGGCGGCCGGCTGGTACCGAGGCTGCTGGAGGACGGCCACGCCGTGCGGGTGCTGGTCCGCTCCCCGGAGAAGCTGCCCGACCGCTGGGTCGACGACGTCGAGGTGTGTCAGGGCGACGTCGGGGACCCCGACGTGGTCACCGAGGCCGTCGCCGGGACCGACGCCGCCTATTACCTCGTGCACTCGATGACCGCCGACGACGACTTCGCGGAGCGTGACCGTCGCCTGGCGGAGGGGTTCCGGGACGGCTGTGCCGTGGCCGGGACCGGACGGATCGTCTACCTGGGCGGTCTGGGCGACCCCGGCGACACGGAGCTGTCCGAGCACCTCCGCAGCCGCCACGAGGTGGCCGACGTGCTGCGCAAGGGGCCGGTCCCCGTCACCGAGCTGCGGGCCGCCGTCGTGATCGGTTCTGGGAGCGCCTCGTTCGAGATGCTCCGGGCGCTGGTCGAGGTGCTGCCCGTCATGCTGGTGCCGAGCTGGGTCGACCGCACCCGGTGTCAGCCCATCGCCGTGCACGACATCCTCGGCGAGCTGACCGCCGCGCTCGACCACACCCCGGGCGAGGACCGCGTCGTCGAGGTGGGCGGGCCCGACGTGGTGACGTACCGGGAGATGATGGAGGTCTACGCCGACGAGGTCGGCCTGCGGCGCGTCGTCGTCGGCGTGCCGGTCCTCAGCCCCCGCCTGTCGTCGCAGTGGATCGGCATCGTCACCCCCCTCCCGGTCGGACTGGCCCGGGCGTTGGTCGACAGCCTCACCACCGACGTGGTGGTGACCCGGCCCCGTCCGCCCGACGCCCCCCGTCTGGATCCGCCGATCCCGTTCCGGCTGGCCATCCGGCGGGCCGTGGCCGACGTCGAGGACCTGACCGTCCTCCCCGGCGTCGCCGAGTCCGACCCCGATGGTGAGGCCACCCCGCGACCGTGGGATCCGGACTGGGCCGGGGGCACGGTCTGGGGCCTGACGCACAGCGTGGATGCCCCCGGGGTCAGCCCCGCGGCGATGTACGCCGCCGCCGCCCGCCTGGCCCATGATCGGGGCCGCTTCGGCTGGGGAGGGCCGTGGGCCCTACGGGGGGCCGTCGACCGGCTGTTCCGGGGGTCCGAGCGTCGCTGGGAGGTCGCGGCGGCCGAGCGAGGCCGGCTGATCCGCGTGCGCGCCGGGGTCCGCCTGCCCGGCGACGAGTGGCTGGAGTGGCGGGTCGAGGAGGCTGACGGCGGCGCCCGCCTCGTGCAGACGTCGCGCTTCGTGCCCCGGGGTCTCAGCGGGCGGGCCTACTGGCTGGCGAGCTGGCCGGCCCGCTGGGCGGGTTCGGTGTGGCTGGTGCGCCGCGTGGTCGACTCGGCGAGATCGGGCCGACGTAACGCCCCAGGGGTCGACGGAGAAGCCACCCGGGTCTGACTCGTCAACCATTGACTGATCGATCAATATCCGATCAATGGTTTGACGGGCAGGGTGCGAGCGGGCTGCGGCGCAGCTGCGGGTCCACTCAGTCGGTGGCCGGGTCCCACCTCAGGGATCGGGCCGGGTCGACCGGGGGAGGGAGGCGAGGCTCCCTGACGCCGGCGGGGTCGCCACCGCCGGCGGGCGGTGCGGCGATGGCGAGACGTCCGCGAAGTAGGCGACGGAGCCGGCCGGGGGGAGCGGAGAGGCGCAGCTCGGCGCCGAGGACGCGCAGACGGTCCCCGAGTAGGTTCAGCGCGAGGCCCGCGCTCAGCCGGCGGCGTAGCCGGAGACCGCCGACGTGCACGACGACGGGCTCGCCCCGCCGGACCTCGGCCACGACACGGTCGATGTCGCGTTCGGTGCAGATCTCCCAGCGGTACACGGCCGGATCGTAGGCCGCCCGGCCCGCCGGCGCTCAGGGAAGTGCGGGGGCCCGCTTGGGCACGAACAGGCGGAGGGGGGCGTCGCCGCCGGGGCCGTCGCAGCACCAGCAGGCGTCGGCCGGCTGCCCGTACCAGGTGACCTCGCACCGCCGGCAGGCCCGCGCCACCCGTCCCCCGGGGACGGGTTCGAGCACGGGGGCGGGAGCGGCGGCGGGCAACCTCACGAACGTCCTGTCGGCCGGACCCCCTCCGGCGTGAGCGGTGACGCCCAGGGGTGGACCCGTCAGCCCGGAGAGCCGGGGGCCTTGGTGAGCCCGTCGCGGAAGTCGGCGGGCGGGATCGGCCTGCCGAGAAAGAAGCCCTGGCCGAGGCCGATGCCGAGTCGGCGGAGGTGATCGCGCTGGGCGGCGGTCTCGATGCCCTCGGCCACGACCGTCATACCGAGGGTCCGCGCCACCCGCGCCACGGCGTGGACGATCGCCTCCGCGGACCGGGTGACCCCCAGGTCCGACGTGAAGGACCCGTCGATCTTGAGCACGTGGACGGGAAGGTGGCCGAGCCTGCTCAGCGAGGAGTACCCGGTCCCGAAGTCGTCGAGGGCGATGCGGAGGCCGGCGTCACGCATGCGGACCAGGTGGGCCACGGCGTCGACCCGGTTGCGCAGCTCCTCGGTCTCGGTCACCTCGACGGAGAGGCGGTCGGGTCGCACCCCGGTGACGGTCAGGACCCGCTCGACGGTGTCGACCAGGTCGGGCCCGTCCAGCTCGCTCGCCGTGCAGTTGACCGACACCGAGAAGGGCTCGGGCAGCAGTCCGGCGCGATCCCAGGCCGACACCCACTCGGCGGTCGCCTCCAGCATCCGGAGGGTGAGCAGCGGGGCCCAACCCGCCGCCGTCAGGGCGGGGAGGAAGCGGGCCGGGGGGATGGTCTCGCCGCCGCACGTCCAGCGGGCCAGGGCCTCCGCCCCGACCACGGCCCCGGTGGCGAGGTCGTGGATGGGCTGGAACCACGGACCGATGTCACCCTCGGCCAGCGCCCGGCGGATCCGCGCCGGGGTGATGGCCCACGTCGAGGGTCCGACGTCACCCACCACGACCCAGCCGCGCTCGTCGCCGGCGGCGGTGGCGACCGCCTCGGCCGCCTGGGCCAGGGCGTCCTCGTCGAGCGGTGCCACGGCCCGGACCACGGCCCCGACCAGCACCGGGTGGCCCACCTCGGCCACCATCCGCTGCTGGACCCTGGCCACCACCGTCCCCACGTCGGCGGGGTCGTCGAGACCGCCGGCCACGACGCCGTACCGGCGGTGGCCCAGGCGGGCGACGACGTCCTGGCGGCGTACCGCTGAGCGGAGGGCGAGGGCCGTCTCCCTCCACGAGAACGGCTCCCGGGGTGACTCCACGACGCACAGGACCGAGGGCCCGGGGGGGAGGGAGCGCAGGCACTCCACGAAGCGGGCCTCGTCGAGCAGCTCCCCGTCGGCGGGGGTGGCCGGACGGGCCAGCACGACGGCGGCCAGGTCGGCCACGGTGGCGGCCACCCGCTCCCGCCCGCCGTCGAGCTGGTGGGGGGCGCCGGTCAGCACGACGACCACCCCGGGGGCGATGCGCGACGGCACCGCCAGGCACCACACCGTCGCGGCCGGGGTCGCGGCCGGGATCGCGGGACGGGTCGTGGGCGGGGCTGGGCAGCCGGGGGGCGGGGCCACCAGCGCCTGCTCCCGTCGGGGCCGGCCCAGCCCGGAGGCCCGGCGGGCCACGCCGGCGCCGCCGTCGAGGAGCTGCGCCGGGCCGGCGACGGCGAGGACGTCGACCCGGTGGTCCACGATCTCCAGGACGGTGACCCCACTGCCCGGGGAGGCGTCGGCCAGATCGGCGGCCAGGCCACCGACGAGCTGCTCCCACCCGGCCGTGGCGAGGAGGTCGACCACGCCGCCGAGGAGGGCCGCCACCGATGCGGCGGCGTCCGTCGACGGCGTCGAGGTCGCCACCGGGGAGGGCCCGCCGGGGTTGGAGGTCGACGGCGTCGAGGTCGCCACCGGGGAGGGCGCGCCGGGGTTGGAGGTCACGGTCGAGGTCGCCACCGGGGAGGGCGCGCCGGGGTTGGAGGTCACGGTCGTGGACGCCGGTGTGGATCGGCTCAGGCCAGGAGGGCCCGGAGGACGCGGATCTCCTCCGCCGTCTCGACCAGCAGCTCGTCGCACAGGTCGGCGGAGAGGTTCAGGGCGCCGAGGGCCTCGGCCAGCGGCGGGGGAGGGGCTGTCGCACCGGGCTCGCCCGACGCCTCGGCCAGGGCGAGACCGCAGATCACGACCCGGCCCATGCGGTCGCCGACATCGGCCGGCGGGCGGTTGTGGTCGGCGACGGCGTCGACGAGGGCCCGGGGGAAGAACAGGCTCTCCAGGACGGCGGCACCGACCTCGTCGTGGGTGGCGCCGACGGCGTCGAGCTCGCAGCTCAGGCCGAGGCGGGGCCGCCCGTCGAGGTCGTCGCGCTGGGCGGCCTGGTAGTCGGCGCCGAGCGCCCGCCACAGGAGGGCGGCGCCGACGTCGTGCAGGAGCGCGGCGCTGAAGGCGTCGGATGAGCGCTCGCCGACCCGCCGGGCCACGCGGCTGGCGCCGGCCGCCGAGGCGATGGCGTGGTTCCAGTAGTTGGGCGGCATGACCCCGGCCCGGGCGTCGGCCAGGCCGAGCCCGCCCGAGGCGGCCAGCGCCCGCACCACGTTGAACCCGACGACCATGACCGCCGACCAGGCGTTCGACGAGTGCTGCTTCAGCCCGAAGAAGGCCGAGTTGGCCAGGGTGAGCAGCCGGGCCGTCATGGACGGATCGGCCTCGATGACGGGGACGATGGACCGGGCGTCCGCCTCGGGGTCGTCCAGGAGTTGGAGGAGTCGCATCGTGGCCGACCCCTGCTCGGGCAGGAGTGAGAGCTCGTCGACGAGGCTGGCGATCTGCACGCTCACCGTCACATCCCTTTGCTGGTGGGCCGATGCCTCCCGATCGGCGCCGCGGGACGTGAGTTGAGGGTGGCCCTAGAACGTGATGACCTGGCGGGCCACCTCGCCCTTCTTCATGGCGGCGTAACCCTCGTTGACCTGGTCGAGCTGAAGGGTGCCCGAGAGCATCTCGTCGAGCATCAGCCGGCCGTCGAGGTACATGTCGACGAAGCGGGGCATGTCGACCCGGAACTGGTTCGACCCCATGTTCGAGCCCTGCATGCGCTTCTCGAACAGGAAGTCGACCCCGTGCAGCTCGACCATCGTGCCGACCGGGATCATGCCGATGACGGTGGCCGTGCCGCCCATGCGGATCATCCCGAAGGCCTGCTCGGCCGTCTGCTTGAGCCCGATCGCCTCGAAGCTGTTCTCGACGCCGCCGCCGGTCAGCTCCAGCACCTGCGCCACCGCGTCGCCATCCCCCGCGTTGATCGTGTCGGTGGCGCCGAGCTGACGGGCCATCTCCAGCTTGGAGTCGACGAGGTCGACGGCCACGATCCGGTTGGCCCCGGCGATGCGGGCCCCCTGGATGGCGGCCAGGCCGATGCCGCCGGCGCCGATCACGGCCACGCTCGACCCGGGCTCGACGCGGGCGGTGCGGAACACGGCACCCAGGCCGGTGGTCACGCCGCAACCGATGAGCGCGGCCTTGTCGAGGGGCATGTCGTCGCGGATCTTCACGACGGCGTGCTCGTGGACGAGCATCTGCTCGGCGAACGAGCTGAGGTTGAGGAACTGGTGGGCGGGCTCACCGTCGAGGGTCAGCCGGGGGGTCGCCCCCTCCGGGCGGTTGCACTCCACGACCTTGCCGGAGCACAGGGACATGTGCCCCGACAGGCAGTACTCGCAGTGGCCGCAGAACACCGACAGGCACGTGATGACGTGGTCACCGGGGGAGACGTAGCGGACGTCGGAGCCGACGGCCTCCACCACCCCGGCCGACTCGTGGCCCAGCACGGCGGGGACGGGATGGGGGTAGCTGCCCTCCATGAAGTGCAGGTCGCTGTGGCACAGCCCGGCCGCCTCGGTGCGGATCAGGACCTCCCGGGGCCCGGGACCGTCGATCCCGACGTCGGCGATCTCCAGATCCCCCGGGATGGACTTGAGAACGGCTGCTTTCATGGCGCGTGACCCCTCGCTCGGCGTGTCCGTCGCACCGTACCGGGCTCATCCCTCGGGGGCGGCCCCGCCCCCGTCGCTCCCGTCGGCGTCGCCCCCGCCCCCGCCGTCATCGACCGGGTCGCCGTCGCCGGGGTCGCCTTCGGGCTCGTCCAGCTCGTCGGGGTCGAGGGGTGCCGACCAGCCCGCCCGCCAGTCGGCGAGGTGGTCGGCCACGATGTCGACGCCCACGACGGCCGGCCGGGCCGTGCGCCCGGCAAGGCGGTCCCAGTCGTCGCCCAGGTCGACGTCGTCGCGTACGGGCACGGCCCCGAGCCCGTCGACCAGACCTCGCTGGGCGTCCGGCTCGAAGAGCCGGTCGAGGAAGTCGACGGCCAGGTCCCGGCGCTCGGCCCGGGCCGGGATCACGGCGTGGTCGGCGACGCGCACGCAGCCGTCGGGTGCGACCAGCAGCGCCGGGTCCTCGGGCGCGTCCGCCGCGAAGAGCTCCATGGCGGCGGGGAGGGCGGCCGGCGCGAACGCAGCCGGCGGACCGGCGGGCCGGCCCGGTGAGCGCAGGATCGAGAACACCACCTCGGCCAGGTCCCGCCCGAGTATCGGCCGGGGGCGCAGCACCTCCAGCCGGGCCTCGGCCACGACGTCGGGGTCGGACGGTGCCCGGGCGGCCAGGGCGAGGAGGAGCCAGGCCCCGTGGCGGGAGCGGGCCGGGTCGGGCAGCACCAGCTCTCCGGGCTCCAGGGCGTCGAGCAGGTCGGCCCGGGTGAAGCGGGCGGGCAGCCGGCCCTCGGCCACCAGGTCGGGGTGGGCCACCAGGCACAGGTCCCACCGGCGCACGGGGACGGCCCGCCCGTCGAGGCCGCGCAGGAGGCGATCGTCGACGGCGCCCGCGGCGTCGGGGGGCAGGTCGACCTCGGCCAGCAGGTCCTCCTCGCCGAGCAGGTCGGCCAGCTCGACGGGTCCGAGCCCGACGACGAGGTCGGCGGGAGGGTGGTCGCGACCCACGCGGACCTCGTCGACCAGGGCGGCGGCGTCGGGCACCCGCAGCACGGCCACGGGGACACCGGCCGCCGCCTCGAACGCCTCGACGGCCGCCTCGGGCACGGCGAAGCCTTCCGGGGCGAGGACGCGCAGCTGGTCGCGGGGGGCCTCGGCCGGCGACCCCCCGCCCCCGCACGCCCCGGCGACCAGGGCGACGGCCAGTACGGAGGCCACCAGCGCCCCGGACGGACGGCGACGCCTCACTCCGGGCCCGGGAAGACGACGAGAAGCCGTCCGGCCCGCACCTCGATCCGCACCGGCGCGGCCACGACCCGGTTGGACACACCCCGGGTGGTGCCCGCCGCCAGATCCTCGTCGTGGAGGGGCCAGCGCAGGCCGGTGGTGGTGACGCCGACGGCGTCGCCGCCAACCGGGACGAGGGTCACGACCTCACCGGGGTCGGCCCGCAGCTCACGAACCGCGCCGGCCTGACCGCCGTCGACCACGTGCAGGCGGGCGGGACCCAGGTGGGCGTCGACCCGGACCCCCGACCGGGCGGGCGCGGCCAGGGCCAGGACGGCGGCCAGGAGGTGGTCGAGGCGGGTCGGTCCGGCGCCGCCGACGACCAGGACGGAGCGGGCGCCGCGGCCGACGGCGAGGTCGATGGCGAGGTCCAGGTCGGTGGCGTCCTTGTCGGCCGGGTGGCGCACGATCTCCACGCCGGCCCGACGGGCCGCCTCCACCGTGGTCCCCGGAGCGGAGTCGAAGTCGCCCACGGCCACGTCGACGGGCCAGCCCAGCCCGTCGGCGTGCGCCAGGCCGAGGTCGGCCGCCACCACCAGCGCCGGTCGTACGCCCCGCAGCGCTCCGGGATCGGGGGGCGGACCCCCGCTGAGCACGAGCGCGTCGACGGTGGTGTCGTCGGCTCCCGGACCTGACACGAGCAGGAGACGCTATCGCGCCTCCCGCCCGTGTCGGCTCGCTCGCTCGCCGGCGCCGGGTCAGGGGTCCGTGCCGCCGACGGACCGGGGCCGGGCGGTAGCGTCGGCGGCCGTATGGGTCCCGCCCCCCGCACCATCGGTCGCACGCTGGCCGCCTACGCCGCCCGGCTGGCCGGCATCGCCACCATCGTCGTCACCGTCGGTCTCCTGTCGGCCGCCGTCGGCATGGCGCTCGCCCCGCAGGGCGCCGACATCATCTCGGCCGTCGACGGGGAGCGCCCCGAGATCACGCTCGAGCTGACCGAGGGTGCGCAGCGTTCGAAGATGTACGACACCTACGGCAGCCTCATGACCATCCTGCGCGATGCGGAGGACCGGGAGTGGGTCGACTACGAGCAGATGTCCGACGTGGCCATCAACGGCGTGCTGGCCATCGAGGACGAGAAGTTCTTCGCCCACGACGGCGTCGACTGGCGGGCCACCCTGCGGGCCGTGTCGGAGAACGTGAGCGCCGGGGGCATCAACCAGGGCGGCTCCACCCTCACCCAGCAGATCGTGAAGCTCGAGTTCGTCGGCGACGAGGTCACCGCCGAGCGCAAGATCACCGAGGCCATCTACGCCCAGCGGCTGGAGGAGCTCTACTCCAAGGAGGAGATCCTCGAGTACTACATGAACACCGTCTACTTCGGGAACAGCGCCTACGGCATCCAGGCCGCCGCCGAGGTCTACTTCCGGAAGAACCACGACGAGCTGACCTACGGCGACATGGCGCTGCTGGCCGGGTTCATCCGCTCGCCGGGCCGTTACTCCTTCTCCGAGCCCGACGTCACGTTCGCCCGCGACCGCCGCTCCCGGTCCCTCGAGCGCTTCGTCGACGTCGGCCTCGTCACCGAGGAGGAGCGCGACGCCTTCGAGGCCGAGCCCATCCCGACGTTCAACCGCTCGCCGCAGACCGACGAGCTGCGGCGCGACTTCTTCGCGGAGGAGGTCACCCAGCAGCTCCTCGACCTCCCCGCCCTCGGCGACACGAGGGAGGCCCGCCACGACGCCGTGTTCCGGGGCGGCCTGAACATCTACACCACCTACGACCCGCTGCTCGAGAACATGGCGGCCCAGGCCATCGAGGAGGTGTTCGGCACCCCCGACGGGCCCGAGCCCTTCGCCGTGGCCATCGCCTCGGTCGAGCCCAGCACCGGCGCCGTCAAGGCCATCCACGCCACCCAGGACTTCTCCGAGGAGCAGTTCAACTTCGCCACCCAGGGGCGGCGCCAGCCCGGGTCGTCGTTCAAGCCCTACGTGCTCGCCACCGCCTTCGAGCAGGGCTACGGGCCGGGCGACTCGATCAACGGCACCGGGCCGTGCGAGTTCGACCAGGGCCAGGGCATCCCCCCCTACGAGGTGGAGAACTTCGGCAACAGCCGGGGGTCGCTCGGCAGCCTCGAGTCGCAGACCACCCGGTCGTCGAACTGCGCCTTCGTGCGGCTGGGCATCTTCGTCGGGCTCGACAACGTGGTCGACACCACCGCCCGCCTGCTGGGCATCGACGAGGGGCGCCTGCAGCCCTTCCCGTCGATGTCGCTCGGCGCCCAGGAGGTGACCCCACTCGAGCACGCCATCGGTTACTCGGTGTTCGCCAACGACGGCATGCGCATGGACCCCTACGTGATCAGCCGGATCGAGGACCGGCAGGGCCGCCTCGTGTACGAGCACGATCCGACCGGTCACCAGGTCATCAGCGCGGCCACGGCCCGCAACGTCACGTCGGTGCTGGCCGCCAACGTCCAGGGCGGCACGGGCACCAGGGCCCAGCTCCCGGACGGTCGCCCGGCGGCGGGCAAGACGGGCACGGCCCAGAACTTCGAGGACGCCTGGTTCGTCGGGTTCACGCCCCAGCTGGCCACGGCGGTGTGGATGGGCCACCCCGAGGAGAAGGTGCCCATGAACAACGTGCAGGGCGTCGGGGGGGTCACCGGCGGCTCGTTCCCGGCGCGTGTGTGGGGCGGGTTCATGCGGCGGGCGTTGGAGGCGTCGCCGGTCGTCGAGTTCCCCGACCCGGTGTCGGACGGGTCGGGCGACCTGCTGTTCCTGGAGGACGAGAAGTGCACGGTCAACGTGCGCGTCAACGCCGACGAGGTCCGCTCCTTCACGGTCAGCTGCGCCAACGTCAACCCCTCCGGCAGCGGTTACAGCTTCACCGACAGCGCCACCTGCAACGTGAACGTCCCCCTCGCCGGGGGGGGCACCGAGGCCCGCCGGGTGCGCTGCCGTGACGTCCCGGCCGTGCTGACGCCGCCCACCACGACCACCACCACCGCTCCGCCGCCTCCGCCGACCGAGCCCCCGCCCCCCCCGCCGCCGCCGCCTCCGGCCGAGCCGGGCCCGCCCCCCACCCTGGTCATCGACCCGACCGCTCCGCCGCCCCCACCGCCGCCACCGCCCGCCAGCACGGCACCCCCGCCGGCGTCGACGGCGCCCCCGCCGCCGGCCAGCACGGCCCCGCCCCCGCCGCCGCCGCCGGCGTCGACGGCCCCGCCGGCGCCGTCCAGCGCGCCCCCGCCGGGCGGGGATGGCTGACACCCGACCGGCCCACCCGGCCGACCCCGGCGGGGAGCGCCCCGGGTCCGGTCCGGCCGGGCTGCTCGACGTCCAGGACCACGACCTGCGCATCGACGGGCTCCTCCGCCGGCGCGGCGCCCTGCCCGAGCGCACCGAGGTGGCCACGGCCGACGCTGCGCTGGCGGCCGGCCGGCGACGCCGCGAGCAGCGGGCCGGCGAGCGCGACGCCCTCCGCCGGGAGCTGCGCCGCCTGGAGGACGAGCTGTCCGTCGTCGAGGACAAGGAGCGGGCCGAGCGCGAGCGCCTCTACTCCGGCACGGTCACCGCCGCCAAGGACCTCGCCGCCATCGAGGCCGAGCTGGGCGCCATCGCCCGTCGGCGCGATCTGCTCGAGGACCGGGTGCTGACGGCCATGGACGCGGTCGCCCCCGTCGACGCCGAGGTCGACGCCATGGATCAGCGCCTGGCTGACACCGAGGCGGCCCGCTCGACCGCGGCGACCACGCTCACCGTGTCCGAGGCCGAGATCGACGCCGAGATCGACGGGCACCGCGGTGAGCGCGACCGGCTCGCCGCCGGCCTCCCCGACGACCTGCTGGCGCGCTACGACCAGCTCCGCCGGGGTCGTGGCGGTGGGGTGGTGGTCGGACGGTTGGAGGCCAACCACCACACCGCCTGCTCGATCGACCTGTCCGCCGTGGCCCTCGACCGGCTCCGCCGCCTCCCGGCCGGCTCCACCGAGACGTGCGAGGAGTGCGGCGGCCTGATCGTCCTGTAGCGCCCGCATGCTCCTGTGGTTCCTGGGGTTCTCGATGGTGGCGATGTGGGTCGTGTTCCGCGATCCGGCCATCGACCACCGGACGGTGCTGGCCGGGGCGGTGCTGCCGCTGGTGGTCGACCTCCCCACGGGGCGGGCCGGGGTCGGGCACGCGCTCCTCGCGCCGGTGGTGCTGCTGGTCGTGGTCATGGGGGCGACGGTGCGGCGGCGGGCGGCCCGGCGGCGGTGGCTGGGGCTCGCCATCGGGGCCTTCCTGCATCTGGTGCTCGACGCGGCGTGGACCGAGCCCGAGGTGTTCTGGTGGCCGGCCTTCGGGTTCTCGCCGGCCGACACCCCGACGCCGGTGCTGGCCCGCAGCACCGTCACCCTGGTCCTGCAGGAGTTGGCGGGGGCGGGGGCGCTCCTGTGGGCGGCGCACCGGTTCGGGCTGTCCGACCCGGGTCGCCGGGCTAGGTTCCTGCGCACCGGCCGGATCGACCGGTCGGTCACCGACCCCCCCGGAGCCGCGCCGCCGTGCTGATCCTCGTGCGCCAGAGATCGACCGGGACGACAACCCCCCGGGCGGCGGGCCGGGGAGTCCGGCGGGGTGGACGGCCGCCGTGCTGATCCTCGTGCGCCATGGGCGCACCGGTGCGAACGCCGGCGGGAGGATGCAGGGTCGGATCGATCACCCCCTCGACGACCTGGGCGAGCAGCAGGCCCGCGACATCGCCGCCTCTCTGCGCCGCGTAGACCGGATCATCTCCTCCCCGGCCCAGCGGGCCCGCCAGACGGCGGCCGCCCTCGCCGCCGGCGACGAGGTCGAGGTGGACGGGCGTTGGGCCGAGCTGGACTTCGGCGTGTACGACGACCTCGCTCTCGGCGACGTCCCGCCCGAGGTGTGGCGGCAGTGGCGTTCCGAGCTCGACTGGGCGCCACCCGGCGGTGAGTCGATCCGATCGGTGCGGGATCGGGTGTGGGCCGCCTGCGACGAGCTGCTCGACGAGATGGCCGAGCGCGACGTGGTGGTCGTGTCGCACGTGAGCCCGATCAAGCAGGCCGTGGGCTGGGCGCTCGAGCTCGACGCCCGCACGTCGTGGCGGACGCACCTCGACGTGGCCTCCATCAGCCGGATCGCCGTGCGCGGCGGCGAGCCGCTGCTCGTGAGCTTCAACGAGATCCGCCACCTCGGCTCCGGCACCGACCCGGTGGTGTACGGGGTCAACTGGCGCTGAGCCGGCCCGGGCCGACCGGCCCGGCACCGGCGGGAGCGGCATCGTTTACGCCGGTTTGACCGCCGAGCGGGCACGCTGGAGCGGACCCCCCGACCCCCCGAGGCCTCCTTTCGATGACGACCTGGTTGAACCTCCCCCGGACCCCGCCGACCGATCCCGCCGCCCGCCCCCCCTACGGCGAGGCGCCCCCGCTCGACTCCTACGGTCCCGCGTCGCCGTCGACGTACCAGCCGGCGCCGTCGGCACCGGCCTCGGGCTCGCCGACCCCCGACGCGCCGACGCCGGGCTCGCGGACCCCCGACGCGCCGACGCCGGGCTCACGGACACCGGGCCCGACCCGCCGGTGGGGCCGGCGCCTGGGAGTGGTGCTGGCCGCGCTGGCCGTGGTGGCCGCCTCCACCGGGGGCGGGTACCTGGCCGGCTCGCTGGCCGCCGACGACGCCTCGCCGACGGCGCGACCGGCCGTGGTCGAGACGGCCCTGCCCGCGCCGACCACCGCCCCGCCCGAGCCGGCCGACGACGAGGCCGCCCCGTCGCCCGGCGCCCCCGCCGACGACCCCGCCGCCGTGGCCGCCGCCATCGTGGCCCCCTCGGTGGTGCGCCTCGGCACCGGCTTCGGGCTGGGCTCGGGGGTCATCTACGACGCGTCTGGCCTGGTCCTCACCGCCGCCCACGTGGTGCAGGGGTCCACCACGGTCGAGGTGATCCTCGCCGACGGCACCATCGTCGACGGTGAGGTGGTCGGCACCCACCGGCCCACCGACGTGGCCGTCGTGCAGATCGACGCCGACCCGAACCTGCCCGTGGCCGAGCTGGCCACCGGCGTGCAGCTCCAGGTCGGCCAGCTGGCCGTCGCCGTGGGTAGCCCGTTCGGCCTCGACCAGACCGTCACGGCCGGCATCGTCAGCGCCGCCGAGCGGTCCGTGCCCCCCCAGCAGGTGGCCATGGTCCAGACCGACGCCGCCATCAACCCCGGGAACTCCGGCGGTCCGCTGGTCGACTCCGAGGGGCGGGTCATCGGCATCAACGACCTGATCTTCTCCAGCTCGGGCGGCAACGAGGGCGTCGGGTTCGCCATCAGCATCGACCTCGCCTCCCTCGTGGCCGATCAGCTCGTCGAGGGCGGACCCGTGTCGCTCGCCTTCCTCGGCGTCAGCAGCGGCACGTCGCCGACCGGCGAGGCGGGCGCCCTGGTGCAGAGCGTGAGCCCCGGCTCGGCCGCCGAGGACGCCGGTCTCCGGGCCGGTGACCGCATCGTCGGCGTCGACGGCGAGGCCATCCGCCACCCGGAGGACCTGCGCAACGACATCACCACCCTCCCTCCCGGCGAGGAGGTCGACCTCACCGTCGTGCGTGAGGGACGCGAGATCGAGATCCCCACCGTGCTCGGGTCGACGGGCTGACCGTCAGGCCTCGCACGGGTTGACCCCGTCGTCGGCCCGGGGCGCCTCGGCGCCGGGCAGCCGGCGGACGTGGCGGCGCCGCACGGCGTCGAGGGCCGGGTCGCCGGCCCGGTTGACCCACTCGTCCGGGTCGCGGCGGTGGTCGTACAGCTCCTCGGAGCCGTCGGCGTAGCGGATGTAGCGGAAGCGCCGGCTCCGGACGGCGTGGTTGCCGAACCCGTGGGTCGTGACGACGTAGCGGTTGGCCGGCTCGGCACCGCCCAGCCGGGGAACGAGGCTGGTGCCGTCGAGCCCGTCGGGCCCGTCGGGCGGGTCGAGGCCGCACAGGTCGACGAGGGTCGGGAACAGGTCGAGCAGGCTGGCCGGGTTTCGGGGCCTCGTCCCGGCCACCGAGACCCCCGGAGCCCGGACGACGAGCGGGATGCGGGTGGCCTCCTCCCACAGCGCGAACTTCCGCCAGTGGAACTTCTCACCCAGCGACCACCCGTGGTCGGACCAGAGGACCACGACCGTGTCCTGCGCGTGGCGTGACCGGTCGAGGGCGTCGAGCACCCGGCCGAGCTGGGCGTCGGCGAACGTCAGCGAGGCCAGGTAGCCCTGCACCGCCTCGGCCCACTGGCCGGCGCCGACCACGGCGTCGTGGTCGCGGCGGCGGGCCATGCGACGCCCGGCCACCGGCACGTCACCCAGGTCACCGGCGAGCTGGGTGGGCAGCACGATCTCGTCCAGCGGGTAGAGGTCGAAGTAGGCGGCCGGGGCGTACCAGGGCTGGTGGGGTCGGAAGAAGCCGCAGGCCAGGAAGAACGGATCCGGCTGATCCTGCTCCAGGGCGTCGACGCACACGTCGGCCACCCGGCCGTCGGAGGTGCGCTCGTCGGCGGTGTCGACGGGCGCCCAGTCGAACATCCCCATGTCGAGCCCGTTGGCGGGCCGGACGGCGGGGCTCGACGACCGTGAACCGGCCGGGCGCTGGCGGCAGCGGCTCGGCGTGTACGTGTCCCACGACGCCCGGTCGCCGGTGTGGAAGATCTTGCCGGAGCCGAAGGTCCGGTAGCCGTGGTGACGGAAGTGCTCCGGGAGGGTCACGACGCCGGGGAGGGCGTCGCGCCAGCCGTGCTGGTCGTTGTCGTAGATGCCGGTGGTGGTGGGGGCGAGGCCGGTCAGGGTCGACACCCTCGACGCGTTGCAGTTGGGCGCGGCGCAGTGGGCGTTGGTGAAGCACACCCCCGACCGGGCCAGGCGGTCGATGTTGGGGGTGAGGGCCTGCGGATGACCACCCAGCACCCCGGCCCAGTCGTTCAGATCGTCGATGCTCACGAACAGGACGTTGGGCGGCCGTCCCCCGCCGGCCGCCGCAGGGGTCGGACCGAGCGCCCGCACGCCGGCGGCCGAGGCGGCCCCGATCCCGAGCAGGCGCAGCAGCGTGCGTCGGTCGACCGGTCGCGTCATGGGGCCACCTCCCGTGTGGTCGCAGCCGTGTGGTTGCAGCCGTGTGGTCGCAGCCGCCCACCCGGCGGCCCGCCGCCCGTCATCGTCGCACAGCGTGCGAGGATGGTGCCGATCAGCCGTCCGTCCGGACCAGGGGAGTGGCGTGACCGAGACCCAGCCCGCCAGTGGGGTGAGCTTCCTCGACCCGGCCGTGCTCGACGACCCGTTCCCCGCCTACGCCGAGCTGCACGCCCGCTGCCCCGTCCACCACGACCCGTCGAGCGACCAGTACGTCGTCGTCGGCTACGACGAGCTGCGTACCGCCGCCACCGACCCCGACACCTTCTCCAGCCGGCGCCGCAAGGGGAGCGGTCGGGCGACGCCCGGCATGCTGGCCCACGCCGCCGTGCTCGCCGAGCGGGGCTGGGCCCGGACCGACACCCTCCAGCGCACCGATCCCCCCGTGCACACCCGCTACCGCCGCCTCCTGGCCCGGGCCTTCACGCCCAAGCGGGTGGCCGAGCTGGAGCCCCGCATCCGGCAGGTGATGGGTGAGCTGGCCGACCGCCTGGCCGAGACGGGCGGAGGCGACTTCGTGACCGAGGTGGCCCTGCCACTGCCCGGCATCGTGATCGCCGAGCAGATCGGCCTCGACCAGCGCGACTACGAGACGTTCAAGCGCTGGGCCGACGCCATGCTGGCGCTGGCCAACCGGCCCGGGCTGGGAGCGGCCGAGGCCGCCGCCGAGGCCGAGGTCGAGCTGGAGGCCCAGCACCACCTGGCCCGGCTGTTCGCCGAGCGACGGGCCGAGCCCGGTGACGATCTCATCTCGCTCCTCGTCAACGCCCACGACGACGACGAGCCCCTGACCGTCGAGGAGCTGCAGGATCTCCTGCACCAGCTCGTCACCGGCGGTTTCGAGACGACCACGAGCGGTCTCGCCGCCGGCCTGTGGCTGCTGCTGCGCCACCCCGACCAGATGGACCTGGTCCGCCGTCGCCCCGAGCTGATCCCCAACCTGGTGGAGGAGGTCCTGCGCGTCGACAGCCCGGTGCAGGGCCTCTGGCGCACGGCCACCGAGCCGGTCGACGTGGGTGGCGTCCGGATCCCGGCCGGGTCGACCGTGCAGCTCCGCTTCGGCGCCGCCAACCACGACCCCCGCCGCTTCGACGACCCCGACCGCTTCGACGTGGAGCGGGCCGACGCCGGGGCCCACGTCGCCTTCGGCATGGGCCCTCACTTCTGCGTGGGGGCGGCGCTGGCCCGTACCGAGCTGCGGGTGGCGTTCGAGACGATGCTGGAGCGGTTCGACACCATCGAGCTGGCCCGACCGGTGCCGACCCCGGCCCACGAGCCGAGCGTGTTCCTGCGGCCCCTGCGCGAGCTGCACATCCGGGTGGCCTGAGGAGGATCCATGCTCGATCTGGTCGTACGCGACGGTCTCGTCGTCGACGGCACCGGTGCCGACGGCATCCACGCCGACGTGGCCGTGGCCGACGGGCGCATCGTGGCGGTGGGGACCGACGTCGGGCGGGGCCGGCGTGAGATCGACGCCGACGGGCGCCTCGTCACGCCCGGCTTCGTCGACGTCCACACCCACTACGACGGGCAGGTCACCTGGGACGACCGGCTGGAACCGTCGTCCCCCCACGGCGTCACCACCGCGGTGATGGGCAACTGCGGCGTCGGCTTCGCCCCGGCCGCCCCCGACCGCCACGGCTGGCTGATCGAGCTGATGGAGGGCGTCGAGGACATCCCCGGTGCCGCACTCAGCGAGGGTCTGGACTGGGCGTGGGAGAGCTTCCCCGAGTACCTCGACGCCCTGTCCCGGCGCCGGCTCGCCGTCGACGTCGGCGCCCTCGTGGCCCACGGCCCCGTCCGGGCCTACGTGATGGGGGAGCGGGGTGCCGCCAACGAGCCCGCCACCGCCGACGACACGGCCGCCATGGCCACCATCGTCGAGGCGGCCGTGCGGGCCGGGGCGATGGGCTTCTCCACCAGCCGCACCATCACCCACCGGGCCATGGACGGCGAGCCCGTGCCGGGCACGTTCGCCGCCGCCGACGAGCTGTGGGCCCTGGCCGCCGCCGTGGCCCGGGCCGGCCACGGCCTCGTCGAGGTGGCCCCCGCCGGCGTGTCCGGTGAGGATCTCGTGGCCCCCCGCCGCGAGGTCGACTGGATGTGCCGGCTCTCCGACGAGCTGGGCGTCACCGTCACGTGGCTGATGCTGCAGAACGACTTCGCCCCCGACGACTGGCGGGAGCTGTTGGACCGTTCGGCTGCCGCGCAGGCGCGCGGCCACCGGGTCGTGCCCCAGGTGGCCGGTCGCCCGTTCGGGATCCTTCTCGGGTTGGCCGCCCGCCACCGGTTCCTCGACTGCCCCTCGTACCTGCCGCTCGCCGAGCTACCGCTCCCGGAGCGGGTGGCCGTCATGGGCCGCCCCGAGGTGCGCGACCGGATCGTGGCCGAGTCCAGGCAGCAGATGGAGCTGCTGCGGGCGGAGAACCCGGTGTCGGCCAACGCCGTCGACGCCCTCGACCGCACCTACCTCCTCGGTGAGCCGGCCGACTACGAGCCCGGCCCCGAGCGGTCGATCGCCGGCATCGCCCGCCGCCTCGGTCAGGACCCCGTCGAGGTCCTCTACGACGCCCACCTGGAGCGGGGCGGCAACGCCCTGCTGATGCGACCCTTCCTCGGCTACGCCCACGGCAACGGCGACGCCCTGCGGGAGATGCTCGGCCACCCGGCCGCCGTGCTCGGCCTGGCCGATGGGGGTGCCCACTGCAATCTGATCTGCGACGCCTCCACCCCGACCTGGATGCTGACCCACTGGGCCCGTGACCGGTCACGCGGGCCCGGCCTGGCGTTGCCCGAGGTCGTCCGCAAGATGACCTCCGAGACGGCGCGCCTGTTCGGGATGACCGACCGGGGCGTGATCGCGCCCGGCCTGCGGGCAGATCTGAACGTCATCGACCACGACGGCCTCACGCTGCACGAGCCCGAGCTGGTCCATGACCTCCCGGCCGGGGGCAGCCGGTTCCTGCAGCGGGCCACCGGTTACGACGCCACCGTCGTGGCCGGGGAGGTCACACGCGAGCACGACGCCTTCACCGACGCCCGCCCGGGCCGGCTGGTACGGGGCGGGCGCTGAACGCCGGCGCCGCCCGTCAGGCGAACAGCGGGTCGATGCGGGGCCCGCGCCGGAGGTGGTGGCCGCCGTCGACGGGCAGCACGGTGCCGGTGATCCACGCCGACTCCGGTCCGCAGAGGAACCGCACGGCGGCGGCCACCTCGTGGGGGCTCCCGACCCGGCCGAGGGGCATGCAGTCGAGGTAGTCGGCCCGCACCGCGTCGTCCCCACGCAACCCGGCCGACAGGTCGGTCTCGACCAGGCCGGGCGCCACCGCGTTGACGCGGACCCCGGCCTGGCCCAGCTCGTCGGCGACGTTGGCCACCAGCATCTCGAGGCCGGCCTTCGACACGCAGTAGGCGGACATGAAGCGGTGGGTGCGACGCCCGGCGATCGACGACACGGCGCACATGGCCCCGCCGCCGCCCTCCACGATGGCGGCCCCGGCGTGCTTGAGGGTGAGGAAGGCGCCGGTCAGGTTGGTCTCGAGGACGCCGTCCCAGTCGGCCCGCTCGGTGGAGGTGAAGGGGCCGGCCGTGCCCCGCCCGGCGTTGGCCACGGCGATGTGCAGTCCGCCGTCGCCGGCGGCGGTGCGCACGGCTGCGGCCACGGCGTCCTCGTCGGTCACGTCACCGGCGTGCACCCGGACGTCCCCGCCGAGGTGGTGGACGGCCTCGACGAGCCGGGCCCGGTTGCGTCCCATGAGGGTCACCGCGGCCCCGTCGTCGGTCAGGGCGCGCGCCACCGCCAGCCCGATGCCACTGCCCCCCCCGGTCACCAGCGCGTTGCGGCCGGCCAGCGTGTCACCCATCCCGCCACCGTAGGCGGGCGCCGACGATCCATGGGCGGGGCGGGAGCCGGGGCGGTCACCGGGTGGGAGACTGGAACCCCACGCGAACGGAGCACGCGATGACCGACCTGCGGGTGGCCGGACGACTGAGCCACGAGGGAGCCGTCGACGTCGACGGGCACATCCTGGAGCCCACCGACCTGTGGGAGCGCTATCTGGAGCCCCGCTACCGGGACCGGGCCCTGCGCTTCCGCCTCGACGAGAACGGTCTGGAGGAGCTGGAGGTCGGCGGGCGCCGGTCCCGCATGAGCGCCCGGGGCTTCCCGTCGACGCTCGGCGCCATGGGTGCTCCCGACCTCGGCGCCATCGCCCGGGACCCGGCCGCCACCTACGACGCCATGGCACCGTACGGGTCGATGGACCCGGCCGAGCGGCTGCGGCTGCTCGACGCCGAGGGCATCGACGCCGCCGTGCTGTACACCACCGTCGGGCTGCTGTGGGAGGCCGAGCTGGACGACGCCGAGCTGTCGCAGGCCTACTGCCGGGCCTACAACCGCTGGATCGCCGACTTCTGCTCCGACGGTGAGGGCCGGTTGATCCCCGCCGCCCACCTGTCGCTGTCCGACCCGGTGGCCGCCGCCGCCGAGCTGGAGCGGGCCGTCGGGGAGGGCGCCCGCAGCGCGTTCGTGTGCCCGTTCACCCACGACCGCAAGCCCCTCGGCCACACCGACCACGACCCGGTGTTCGCCGCCTGCGCCGACCTCGGTGTCCCCTTCGCCATCCACCCGACGTTCGAGCCCACCGAGATGAAGGGCGACCGCATGGGGACCTGGGAGCAGGTCAAGCAGCTCCGCCTTCTGGCCAGCGTGCAGGCCTCCGACGGGGTCCGCCACCAGTGGACGACCCTGCTCGACCTCGGCGTCTACGACCGCTTCCCCGAGCTGCGGGTGCTCATCCTCGAGTCGGGGGGCGGGTGGATGGGCTACTGGCTCGACCGCCTCGACGCCGTGCACTCCCACACGCCGATCGGGGTGCTCACCCGCCTGGAGCACCCGCCCAGCCACTACTTCCGGACCCGCACCTGGATCTCGTGTGACCCCGACGAGCGCACCATCCCGTCGCTGATCGAGCGCTTCGGGGCCGACCGGTTCATGTGGGCGTCCGACTTCCCCCACGCCGACCACACCCCCGACTACGTCCACGACCTCGACGAGCTGGCCTCGCTCATCGCCGACCCCGGCGACCGCCGTCGGTTCCTCGGCGACAACGCCAGGGAGCTGTTCGGCATCGACGCCACCGCCCGCCGTCGCGACCCCGTCGCGTCCTGACCTGACCCGCCGGGTCGCAGCCGGGGGGCGTCTCGTCTCGCCGAGCCGGTGGGTGGGGTGGGGTGGGGCCGGGTGCGGTGAGTCGGCCTGTAGGCGGGATTCTGTACGCCGCCCGGAGGCGGCGCGGTGATCATCCATCTGTGCGGCCTACCCGGGCGGTGACCCCGGGGGGTCGTGGACGGGCCGCCCGTCCGCCCTGCTCGGCCTTGCTCCGGGTGGGGTTTGCCGAGCCGCCCGGGTCGCCCCGGGCGCTGGTGCGCTCTTACCGCACCGTTTCACCCTTGCCTGTGCCCCGCGGGCGGGGCCATCGGCGGTCTGCTCTCTGTGGCACTTTCCTGCGGGTCGCCCCGACTGGCTCACGCCAGCACCCTGCCCGGTGGAGTCCCGACCTTCCTCGACGGGTCGGATCGCTCCGCCCGCCGCGATCACCCGGCCGACTCACCGCGGCGACCAGGCTACCGGCCGGGCCCGGGAGGGCGTTCGCGTCGGGGGTTTCGCCCCTCCGACGGACGACGACGGCGTGTCGGTTGCGTGACGAGCAGTTGGTCTGACAATCTCCGGGCGTCGTACGGGCGCACACCACGCCCGGGCGACGCATCCGCACGCTCGTCGCATTTGGGGAGGAACCCGACGGATGGAACCGAGGTGGCGACTGCGGGGTGCCTGCAAGGGCCTCGAACCAGGCATCTTCTACCCGGCCCCCGATGAGGACGGTGCCGAGGCGAAGTCGGTGTGCGCCGTGTGCGACGTGAAGGACCAGTGCCTGGAGCACGCCCTCTCCGTGCGGGAGAAAGAGGGGATCTGGGGTGGTGCCACCGAGCGTGAGCGCCGGCGGATCATCCGTCAGCGGCGCCGGCGGGCCAACGCCGGCCAGGCGCTGCGCTCGGCGTGACCCGGGTGGGCCCGGTCTGACCACGATGGGTGCAGCCTGACCAGGGAGAACGGGGTCGACGGCGTCGGGGGCTGGTCGGCCGTGCTCGGCCCGTTGCTCGGCCGTCAGGATCTGCCCGCCGAGGTGGCGGAGGCGGCCATGCGGTCGATCCTCGCCGGTGAGGCCACCCCCGCCCAGGTGGCGGCGTTCATCGTGGCCCTCCGGGTGAAGGGCGAGACGGTCGCCGAGGTGGCGGGCATGGTCGACGCCATGCTCTCGGCGGCCACGCCCGTGTCGGCCGGACCCGACGCCGTCGACCTCGTCGGCACGGGCGGCTCTCCGTTCCGGCGTCGGCACGCCCTCAGCATCTCGACGGCGGCCTGCTTCGTGGCGGCGGGGGCGGGAGCCCGGGTGTGCAAGCACGGCAACGTGAAGGCGTCCGGCACCTCGGGCTCGTTCGACACGCTGGCTGCCCTCGGGGTGCGCGCCGACCTCGACGCCGCCGGGGTGGAGGCGTGCCTCGACGCGGCCGGGGTCGGGTTCGTGTTCGCCCGCCGCTTCCACCCGGCCATGCGCCACGCCGCGCCCGTGCGGGCCGAGCTGGGGGTGCCGACGGTGTTCAACGTGCTCGGTCCCCTCTCGAATCCCGCCCGGGTGACCCGGATGGTGCTCGGCGTCTCCGACCCCGCCCTCGGTCCCCTCATGGCCGGGGTCCTGGCCGAACGGGGCAGCCCCCGGGCCATGGTCGTGCGGGGCGACGACGGTCTCGACGAGCTGGCCCTCACCGGGCCGAGCACGATCTGGGACGTGCGTGACGGTGAGGTCCACGAGCGCCGGTTCGACCCGGCCTCGCTGGGTCTCACCGTCGTGGCCGAGGCCGACCTGGCCGGCGGCGACGCCGAGCGCAACGCCGCCATCGTGCGCGACGTCCTCGCCGGAGCCGGCGGGCCACGGTCCGACATCATCGCCCTGAACGCCGCCGCCGCGCTGGTGGTGGCGGGCCTCGCCACCGATCTCGCCGACGGCCTCGCGCTGGCCCGACGCTCACTCGCCGACGGCGCAGCCGCAGCCGCCCTGGACCGGGTCCGGACCGCCAGCGCCGCCGCCGCCGAGTCGACCGCCGCGGCCGAGGCGGCCGAGGCGGCCGCAGCCGGACCGTGACCGCCGGGGGACACGGCCGGCCCGGATCGGCCGGGAGCAGACGGTCCTCTCCCTGAGGGCCCGTCGCCGTCGCCGTCGCCGTCGGCGCAGGCGGCCTCCGGTCACGGGGGTCGCCCAGGTCGGAAGCTCGGCACGGCCGGCAGTGGCGATGCCCATGTGCCGCTCACGTACCGGAGGCGGAAGCCCTCCCCGTGGCGGTCGAGCCAGCGGGCGACGCAGCTCAGCTCGTCGGCCTCGGCCAGGGGCTCGGCCGGGGGCGGGACGGCCGGAAGCAGCTCGGGCGGGGGCTCGCGCCCGTGCCAGCCCCACGCGGGCCGGCCGAGGACCAGCACCGCGCCTGCGTCGGCGTCGGCGGCCACCAGCTCCACTCGACCCGAGGAGCGCAACCCGTCGATCCGGCGCTGACGGCGGAGGGCGTCGGCGAGCGCGGCCGCCCGGTCGCGGGTCGCGGCCGCCTCCTCGTAGCGGCGGGCCAGGGCGAGACGGTCGATCCGCGCCCGTAGCGGGCCGAGGAGCAGGTCGGAGTGGCCGGTGAGGCCTCGTCGGACGGTCTCGACCAGCCCGGCGTAGCGGTCGGGATCGACCCCGCCCGCGCACGGGCAGGTGGCCACGCCGAGCTGCGCCGCCACGCACGGCGCAGCCCGGATGGGACGCGCCCGCGGGCGCTCCGTGCACCGACGGAGCGGGACCACGGTCTGGATGGCCTCGATCATCCGGTCGACGGCCCGGGCGCCCCGGAACGGCCCGAGGTAGAGGGCGCCGTCGTCGCGGCGGACCCGGGCCCGGACGAGGCGTGGCCAGGCCTCGTCACCGGTCAGCTTGAGCCAGGTGGGGCTCCGCCGCCGGCCCTGGCGGTTGTAGCGGGGCTGGTGCTCGGCGATCAGGCGCAGCTCCGTGACCTCCCGTTCGAGGGGCCCGGCGAGGACGCGGTGCTCGATCCGGGCCGTCTCGCGCAGCAGGCCCGACACCTTCCTGCGGCGGTCCGACGAGAAGTACGAGCGCACCCGGGCCCGCAGATCGGCGGCGGTCCCGACGTAGAGGACGCGATCGTGGCGGTCCCTGAACAGGTACACCCCGGGGGCGTGGGGCAGCGTCGCCGTCATCGGGAGCTTGGCGGCCTGCGGGTGCCCGGCGATGGTGGCGGCGTGGAGGAGGTCGTCCAGGCCGAGCACCCCGTAGGCGCTGGCCCGCTCGATCAGTGCGTGGAGCAGATCAGCGGTGGCCAGGGCGTCGTCGAGAGCCCGGTGCGAGGGGCGCCGGGCCAGACGCAGGCGGTCGGCCAGGGTGGCGAGCCGGTGGTCGGGGACCTCGTCGGCCAGGAGGCGTCGGGCCAGCGCCAGGGTGTCGACCCGCCGTTGCCCGAGCCTCGGGTGTCCTGCCCGCACGAGGGCGCGATCGAGGAAGCGCAGATCGAAGCGCAGGTTGTGGCCGACGAGGACGGCGTCGCCGATCATCTCGAGGAGGGCGGGCAGGACAGCCGAGATCGACGGCGCCCGTGCCACCATGGCGTCGGTGATGCCGGTCAGCAGCGATACGCGGGGCGGGACCACGCAGCCGGGGTCGACCAGGGTGGCGAGCGTGGTCAACTCCTCGCCGCCGCGCACGAGGACCGCCCCGACCTCGGTGATCTCGTCGTCGGCGCCGCCCCCGGTCGTCTCCAGGTCGATCACGCAGAACGCGACCTCGCGCAGCGGTGTGCCGAGGTCGTCGAAGCTGCGTTGGCCGGACCGTGGTCCGGCCGCAGGCGCTCTCGTCGGGGCCATACGGACAGCATAGCGAACGGGTGTTCGCTGTGGGCCCGCGGTCGGGCGACGGGGGTCCTCCCTACACTCTGGAGCCGTGACCCTGACCCGCTACCGCTGCGCCAGCTGCGGCAACCTGACCCGCTTCGACGTCACCACGTCGCAGCGGGTGCGGGCGTTCCACCACTACACGGTGGGTGGCGAGCTGGCCGTGGAGCAGCCCGAGGTGCTGTCGGAGACCGTCGAGGACGTGTCGTGCCGATGGTGCGGGCCGGGGGGATCGGTCGAGGTGATCGGCCCGGCCGCCGGCGCGTGAGGCGGTGCCTGACCGGGGGCGCACGCCGATGACCCGCGTTCCCGTCGACGTCCGCCGGACCGGACTGCGCCGGGCCGTCGAGGTGGCTTTCGACGTGGCCCGCCGGGGTGCCGCCGCCGACCCGCCCGTCGAGCCGCCCAGCGCACTGCGCCGCTTCGTCCGCTTCCAACGCCTGGCCGGCCCCGCCGTGGACGTCGTGCGGAGCTGCGTCGAGACCGATGACGGGTTCCGGCACCGGGTGCGCGACGCGACGTCGGAGGCCGACGTGGGCGAGGCCGGATGGCTGTGGCTCGACCGACCCACGGGCTGGGAGGAGCGGTTGGAGGGGCTGGCGGCGGCCAGCGACGAGGCCGAGGCGGCCGAGCACGCCCGGCGCCACGAGCGCGACGCCGACCGTCGGATCGCACTGGCCGACGAGGCCAGGAGGATGGCCGAGGCCGAGGTCGCCGAGGAGCAGCGGCGGCGGCGGGAGGCCGACGGCGTCGTCGCCGAGGAGCGCCAGCGACGGCATCGCCTGGAGGAGCAGCTCCGCCGGGCCGCCGACGAGCGGTCCGACCTGGTCGAGCGGGTCGCCCGGGCCGAGCGGCGGGCCACCCGGGCCGAGGGCGGGCTGGGTGACGAGCGGGCCCGTCGGCGGGCGCTGGCCGAGGAGCTGGCCGAGGTCGAGGAGCGCCTGGCCAGGGCGCAGGTCGAGCCGGCCCCTGCGGCCGCCGCCGCTGGCCGTGACGACGGCGGTGTGGCCGGCACCGTGGCCGGCACCGACGACGGTGCCCCGCACGGCCTGTCCGCTCCGGACCGCGTCGCGCTGGCCCGGTTCGTCGGCGAGGCCGCCACGTCCGCCGACCGGCTGGCCGAGGCACTCCGGGCCGCCGCCGCCGTGGTGGGGCTCGACCACGCCGACCCGGGGGCGGGCGTACCCGCCGTCCGCGCCCGCCCGACGGGGGGGTCACGACGGCGGCGTCGGGCCCTGCGCCTACCCCGGGCCATGCTCGAGGAGTCCGTCGACGCCGCCGCCCACCTGCTGGGCCGGTCGGGCGCGCTGGTCCTTGTCGACGGCTACAACGTCACACTGCGGCGCTGGCCCGACCTGCCACTCGGGGCGCAGCGCACCCGGCTGCTGAACGGCCTGGCCGCGCTGGCGAGCGGCCCCTCGGCCGAGATCCGGGTCGTCTTCGACGGAGCCGAGACGCTCGGGGTCGGTTCCGAGCTGCCCCCACGCTGCCCGATCGAGGTCGAGTTCACGGCGCCCGGGGTCGAGGCCGACGACCGCATCCTCGACGTCGTCGACGATCAACCACCGGAGCGGGTGCTGGTGGTGGTGTCCGACGACCGACGGGTGCGCGACGGGGCCGGGGCCCGGGGCGCCAACGTGGTTGGATCCGACCAGCTCCTGGCGCTCATAACCTGACGCCGGACCCGGGTCCGGTACCGGCGCCCGCCGACGATGTCACACCCCCTCCGTAGGGTCGGCGACATGGTCATCGACTGCGACACCTGCCGCCTCCGCCACACCGATGCGTGTCGCGACTGCCTCGTCACGTTCCTCGTCGACCGCCCTCCCGGTGGTGCCGTCGACATCGCGCCACGCGACGTGGCGCCCCTGCGGGCCCTGCAGGACGGGGGGCTCGTGCCGGAGCTGCGACACACCGGCGTCGAGGTGGGGGCGTCCCCGCCCGGCGACCTGCGACGATGGGCCGGTGCGTCCGGTCCCCGCCGTCGATGAGCTGGTCCGACGCGGGCTCGACGCCGGACTCGACGAGGTCGGCGTGGCGAGCGCCGACCCGTTCGTTCCCCACCGCGCCGCCATCGAGGAGCGCAAGGCCGCCGGGCTGCACGGGGGCATGCACTTCACCTACGGCCGTCCCGACCGCAGCACCGATCCCGGCGCCACCCTGGCAGGGGCACGGGCGCTGGTCGTCGGGGCCCGCTCCTACGCCCGGAGGCCCCCGCCGGGCACCGGTCCCCATCGCGCCCGGGTGGCCGCCTACCAGTGGGGCGACCACTACGACCGGCTGCGCCATGGACTGGCCGAGATGGCTGCTGTGCTCAGTGCGGGCGGCTGGGAGGCGGTGGTGCTGGCCGACGACAACCGCCTCGTCGACCGGGCCGCCGCCGAGCGGGCGGGGCTCGGGTGGTTCGGCCGCAACACCATGCTGCTCACCCCCCGGCGCGGGTCGTCGGTGGTGCTCGGCGCCGTGCTCACCGACGCGCCGCTGCCGCCCGCCGAGCGCGTCGTTCCGCCGTCGTGCGGGCCCTGCCGGCGTTGCCTGCCGGCCTGCCCGACCGGGGCGCTGGCAGACGGCGTGCTCGACGCCCGCCGGTGTCTCGCCTGGCTGGTGCAGGCCGACGGGATCTTCCCCCGCGAGCACCGGGTCGCCCTGGACGACCGCCTGTACGGCTGCGACGACTGCCAGGACGCATGCCCGCCCAACCGTCGCGTCCTGGCCGGGCCGTCGGTCGCCACCGCCACCGCCGACGAGGCCACCGTCGACGTCGTGGCCCTGCTCGGGCTCGACGACGACCGTCTCATGGCCCGCTTCGGCCACTGGTACGTGCCCCGGCGCCGACCCGCCTACCTGCGCAGGAACGCGCTCGTGGTGCTGGCCAACATCGGCGACCCCGCCGACGGGGCCGTGGCGTCGGCGGTCGACGTCCACCTCGGCCACGCCGAGCCGATGGTCGTCGCCCACGCCGTCTGGGCCGCCCGGCGGCTCGGGCTCGACCACCTGCTCGCCTCGGTCGCGCATCCCACCCACCCCGACGTGGCCGCCGAGCTGCGCCTTTCCGTGGAGCGTCGCACCCCGGCCTGATGCGACGCCACCTCCTCGTGACGAACGACTTCCCTCCCAAGGTGGGCGGCATCCAGTCGTACCTGTGGGAGCTGTGGCGGCGCCTCCCGCCCGGGCGGGTCACCGTCCTGACCACCCCGTACGCCGGCAGCCGGGCGTTCGACGCCGCCGCCCCGATGGAGGTGGTCCGTTCCCGCCAGCCGGTGCTGCTGCCCCATCCCGGTGTCACCCGATGGGTGCGCCGGGAGGCCGAACGGGTCGGTGCGGAGCTGATCGTGCTCGACCCCGCCCTCCCCCTGGGGGCCATCGGTCCGTCACTCGGGCTGCCGTACGCAGCCGTCATCCACGGAGCCGAGGTCGCGGTCCCCGGCCGGCTGCCGGTGACGAGCTCGCTGCTGGGCCGGGTCCTGCGGGGTGCCGAGCTGGTCGTTGCGGGCGGCGCGTACTCCCTCCACGAGGCCGAGCGCGCCGCCGGCGGTGCGTTGCCGACGGTGACCGTCCCGCCCGGGGTCGACCTCGCACGGTTCCGTCCCCGCACCGACGACGAGCGACTCGAGATCCGGGAGCGCATGGGTCTCGATCCCGACGCCGTGCTGGTCCACGCCGGCAGCCGACTGGTGCCCCGCAAGGGCATCGACATGGCGCTGCGGGCGGTCGGCCAGCTCTCCCGTCGCCGCCGGCTCCAGGCGGTGGTCACCGGCACCGGGCGCGACCGTCGTCGGCTCGAGCTCATCGCGCTCGACCGCAAGGTGCCGGCCCGGTTCCTCGGGCGCGTCCCGGACGCCGTGCTGTCCGAGGTAGCTGCGGCGGCGGACGTGTTCGCCATGCTGTGCCGGACCCGCTGGGGAGGGCTCGAGCAGGAGGGGTTCGGCATCGTCTTCCTCGAGGCGGCCGCGAGCGGGGTTCCGCAGGTGGCCGGCCGCAGCGGCGGTGCCCACGAGGCCGTGGCCGACGGCGTGAGCGGGCTGGTGGTCGACCATCCCGGCGACCAGGGCTCGGTGACGGCGGCGCTGGCCCGGCTGATCGACGACGAAGAGCTGCGGAGGCGGCTCGCCTCCGGCTCCCGTCGGCACGCCCAGGCGTTCTCCTACGACCGGCTGGCGACCCGGCTCGAGGCGGCGCTGACGTGAGCGCCGAGCCCGACGCCGGCCCGAGCGGGCGCTGCGGTCGGTCGGTCCGACGTCGGCGCGCCGGGCGGGTGGGAGGGTCCGACGCCACGCCCGGGCGGTCCCTCATGACCCAGGCCGTCGCCGGCGCGGCGCTGCTGACCGCGGCGGCAGCGGTGGGCGCCCTGGCCCCCGAGCCGCTCGGAGCCGTCACCGCCGCCGTCTCGTTGGTGCTGTTCGTGGTGGGCGTGGGCGCGTTCGCCTGGGGCTTCGCCGTCGCCGTGGCCCGGAGTCGCCTCGAGGCGGTCTCCGTGGCCGGTCTGTTCTGGCTGTCTGGCGTCGTGGCCCCCCGGGTCAGGGTCGCCTTCCTGGGCAGCCTCGCCGTCGAGACGGCCGGGGCCCTGACGGCCTCGGCGATCCGGCCCCTCCCGACGGTGGCGTTGTCGATCCTCGCCCCCGTCCACGCCCTGGGCCTGACCGGCCTCTGGTCGGCCCGCCACGCGGCCTTCCCCCGCCGCTGACCGGGCCGGGCTGCGGGCGTCGGCCTCCGTCGACCTGCCGGTGGGGGCCGACGCGCCGGGGGGGTGGCGACGGGCCGGGTGACGGTCGGACCTCACGAGCGGCGGGCGGGGCGATGAGACCTGCGCCACCGGGGCCACGTAGCATCGGCGGGCGGACCAAGGAGAAGCGGACATGGTGCAGGAGGCGACCGTCACGGCCACCGTGGCGGCGAGCGGACCGACCTGCTGGGACGTCGCCGCCGACATCGAGGAGTACCCGTCCTGGGCGGCCGACATCAAGGAGGCCGAGGTGCTGGCCCGCGATGACGAGGGCCGCCCCCTCGAGGTCCGCTTCCGGGCCGCCGCCATGGGCCGCAGCACGAGCTACGTCCTGCGTTACGACTACTCGGGTGCACCGAGCGTCCTGCGCTGGGAGCAGGTCGAGGGTGACGTGACCACCCACCTGAGCGGGCACTACCGGTTCTCCTCGGTCCCCGGTGACACGGCCAAGACAGAGGTCGAGTACCACCTCGAGGTCGACCTCCAGGTACCCCTGCCGGGCTTCGTCAAGCGCCGTGCCGAGGGCCGGATCATCCACACCGCGCTGGCCGACTTCCAGGCGAGGGTCGAGTCCTGACCGGCGGCGGCCCGGGGGCGGCCCACCCGCCCGTCCGGGTCCTGCTCATCACCGGCAAGGGAGGCGTCGGCAAGACGACGGTGGCCGCCGCCACCGGTGCCTGGGCGGCGGAGCTGGGCCTGCGGGCCCTCGTCGTGTCGACCGATGCCGCCCACAGCCTGGCCGACGCCCTGCTCCTGCCCCACGGTGTGCGGCGCCACGAGCTCGGCGCCGGCCTGGTGGTCGAGCAGCTCGACGCCCGGGCCCGCCTCGAGGAGGTCTGGGCCGAGGTGCGGGAGTGGCTGGTCGGTCTGGTGGGGCGGGCCGGTCTCGACCGGACCCGGGCGGAAGAGCTGACCGTCGTTCCCGGCCTGGAGGAGCTCCTCGCCCTGGGCGAGGTCGTCGATCGGGCCGAGTCGGGCGCCCACGACGTGATCGTGGTGGACTGCGCGCCGTCGGCGGAGACCATCCGGCTGCTGTCGATGCCGGAGGTGATGGGGTGGTGGATGCGCCGGTTGGGCCCGGCCCGGACCCAGCTCCTCAGCACCGTCGGGCCGCTCGTCGAGCAGGTCACCGACCTGCCCGTTCCCGGCCTGGAGGTCGTCGAGCAGGCCGACGCCGTCGTCGAGCGCCTCGCCCGGGCGGGAACGCTCCTGACCGACCCGGCCACCACGTCGGCCCGGATCGTGCTGACGCCTGAGGGGATGGTCATCGACGAGGCCCGGCGCACCCACACCTACCTGTCGCTGTTCGGTCACCGGGTCGACGCCGTCGTGGCCAACCGCCTCCTCCCCGACGAGGTGGCCGACCCGTGGTTCGACCGCTGGAAGGTCGCCCAGGCCGAGCACCTGGTCACCATCCGGGAGGCGTTCGCGCCGCTACCCATCCTGGAGGTGGCGCTGCGGCCGTCCGAGCCCCGGGGTCGTGACGCGCTGGTCGAGCTGGGCCGCCAGCTCTACGCCGGTGACGACCCGACGGGTCTCCTCGACGCGTCGGCGCCGCTGCGGCTCGACACCGGTGACGGGCAGCCGGTGCTAGTGGTGGAGCTGCCCGGGGTCGACCGGGACGACGTGGACGTCGGCCGTCGGGGGGACGAGATCCTGGTGACGGTGGGTGCCTACCGACGGGCCATCCTGCTGCCCGACAGCCTCCGGGGTCGCGCCGTGACCGGCGCCTCGGTCACCGGCGGCGAGCTGAGCGTCACGTTCGGGCCCCGGGGTGGGTCGTGACCTCCCCGGGCCGTGACGCCGACGTCCCCCCTCCCGACGACGGCGGCGACGGGGGACCGGTGGGGTCGGCCGTCGAGGGCGTCGCCCACCTCCAGCGGGCCGCCGGCGAGCTGATCGCCGCCGCCCGGTCGTTCCTCGACGCCGCCGAGGTGCTCGTCGACGACCCCGCCGTCATCGGCGAGGCCCTCAGGTCGGCCGTCCGGGTCGGACGGGCCGCCGGACGCGGCGATGCGGGGCCCGACGCCGACTACGAGACGATCCCCCTCGCCCCCGAGCCCGCCTCCGACGCCGACCCACCCGCCGCTGCGAGCGGACCCGCCGCCGACCCGGCCGGCGCGACTCCCGACGACGGCTACGTCGGGCTGGACCTGTCCTGACCCCGCCGCCGTGCGCCCCCGCGCCGTGACCCCGACGCCGTGACCCCGACGTGCTGACCGTCGGCGGCATCGACGTCGGCGGCACCAAGACCCTGGGCGTGCTCGTCGACGCGGACGGGACGGTGCTGGCCGAGAGTCGGGTACCGACCCGGCACGGCGACGACGGGGTGATCACCATGCTGGCCGAGGTGGTGGACGATCTGCGGGCCGTGGGCGGGCGGGTCGACGCCGTCGGCGCCGGCCTGCCCGGACTGGTCGACGACGCCGGGACGCTGCGCTTCGCCCCGAACATCGCCGACGTCAGCGAGCTGGCCGTGGCGGAGCGGCTCGGCGCCCAGCTCAGGGTTCCGCTCGTCGTCGACAACGACGCCAACTGCGCCATCTGGGCCGAGCACGAGGTCGGCGCGGCCCGGGGCGTCGACGACGTGGTGCTGATCACGCTCGGCACCGGCATCGGTACAGGGCTCGTCATCGGCGGCCAGCCCTACCGCGGCGGGTTCGGGCTCGCCGGTGAGCTGGGCCACACCACCGTCGACCCCGACGGGGAGGCGTGCACCTGTGGTCGGACCGGGTGCTGGGAGACGGTGGCCTCGGGCCGGTCGGTCGCCCTCCATGCCCGCCGGGCGGCGGAGCGGGGCGAGGCCCGCTCGATCCTGGCGGCGGCGGGGGGTGACCCGGGCGACATCCGGGGCGAGCACGTGTCGGCCGCCGCCCGGGCATCGGACCCCGAGGCGCTGGCCATCTTCGCCGAGCTGGGCCGTTGGACCGGGATCGGCCTCGCCAACCATGCCGCCGTCATGGACCCGGCGCTCATACTGCTCGGCGGCGGTCTCGTCCTCGAGGTCGACCTCTACCTGGAGGCCACCCGGGTGGCCTTCGCCGACCACCTCCTGGCCATGGGCCACCGCCCCCTCGCCCCGATCGAGCCCACGCTCCTGGGGGAGCGGGCGGGGGCCATCGGCGCCGCCCTCCTCGCAGCGCGAGCCGTCCACCCCCGGACCTGACACAAGCACGCGTTGCCAGAGCAACGCGTGCTTGTGTCAGTTCGCCCTGGGGGGGCGGGGGCTAACCTCGCCGGGTGGAGTTCCGCCGCATCAACGAGCTGCCGCCGTACGTCTTCACCATCATCGACGGGCTGAAGGTCGAGCAGCGGCGGGCGGGTGAGGACGTCGTCGACCTCGGGTTCGGCAACCCCGACCTGCCGTCGCCGCAGGTGGCGGTGGACAAGCTGGCCGAGGCGGCCGGAAACATCCGCAACCACCGCTACTCCGCCAGCCGGGGCATCCCGAAGCTGCGGGCCGCCGTCGCCGATCTGTACCGCCGCGGCTGGGGCGTCGAGCTCGACCCCGACACCGAGATCATCAACACCATCGGCGCCAAGGAGGGTTTCTCCCACCTGATGTGGGCCCTGCTCGCACCCGGCGACGCCGCCGTGGTGCCCACGCCGACCTACCCCATCCACATCTACGGGCCGCTCTTCGCCGGTGCCGACGTCCGCCGGGTCGACCTCACCACCGACGCCGACCGGTTCATCGCCGAGCTGGAGGAGCGCTTCGCCTACGCCTGGCCCCGGCCCCGGGTCATCGTGCTGAGCTTCCCCCACAACCCGACCACCGCCTGCGTCGACCTCGACTTCATGCAGCGCGTCGTCGACTTCGCCCGCGAGAACGAGGTCGTGGTCGTCCACGACTTCGCCTACGCCGACCTCGGGTTCGACGCCCGGCCGCCGTCGATCCTGCAGTGCGAGGGGGCCAAGGACGTCGCCGTCGAGCTGTACTCCCTCACCAAGTCGTTCTCGATGGCGGGCTGGCGGGTGGCGTTCCTCGTCGGCAACCGCGAGGTGGTCGGCGCGCTGGCCAAGCTGAAGAGCTACCTCGACTACGGCACGTTCCAGCCCATCCAGATCGCCGCCATCGTGGCCATGAACGAGGCCCCCGACTTTCCCGCCGAGGTCCGCGACGCGTACCGCACCCGGCGCGACGCCCTCATCGACGGTCTCGACCGGATCGGGTGGACGATCGCGCCGCCCGCCGGCACCATGTTCACCTGGGCGCCCATCCCCGAGCCCTACGCCGAGCTGGACTCGCTCGAGTTCGCCTCGATGCTGGTGCGGGAGGCCAAGGTGGCCGTCTCGCCCGGCGTCGGCTTCGGACCCGGCGGCGAGGGCAACGTCCGCTTCGCTCTGGTCGAGAACGAGCAGCGCATCAACCAGGCCGTTCGCAACCTCCGCCGGGTGCTCACCAAGCTGGGCTGAGCGCCCGGTCCGGGGCCCCCGACCCGGTGCCCACCGGCCCGACTCAGGCCCGGGCCCACCTCCGGGAGCGCTCGACCGCCCGCAGCCAGCCGGCATGGGCGGCGTCGGCGGCGTCGCGGTCGCCCGAGGGCGCCACCTCCACGTCGAGCCGCCACCGGTCGGCCACCTCGGCCACCGACGACCACACCCCCTCGGCCAGGCCGGCCAGGTACGCCGCGCCGAGGGCGGTGGTCTCGGTCACGGCGGGGCGGGCCACGGTCACACCGAGCTGGTCGGCCTGCAACCGGAGGAGCAGATCCATCACCGACGCCCCGCCGTCGACCCGGAGCTCGGTGACGGGCCGGCCGCCTCCGGCCGCCATGGCGTCGACCACGTCGCGTGTCTGGTACGCCATCGACTCGACGACGGCCCGCGCCAGCTCGGCCCGGCCGGTACCCCTGGTGATGCCGACGATCGTGCCCCTGGCGTCGGGGTCCCACCACGGGCTGCCCAGCCCGGTGAAGGCGGGCACCACGTACACGCCGCCGGTGTCGTCGACCGAGGCGGCCAGCGGGCCGACCTCGGCGGCCTCGTCGATGAGCCCGAGCCCGTCGCGCAGCCACTGCACGGCGGCGCCCGTCACGAAGATCGACCCCTCCAGCACGTAGGCCACGGTGCCGTCATCCAGCTCCCAGCCGACCGACGTGAGCAGGCCGTCGACGGGCTCGGGCCGGTCGGGTCCGGCGTTGACGAGCACGAAGGAGCCCGTGCCGTAGGTGTTCTTGGCCATGCCCGGCTCGACGCAGGCCTGGCCGAACAGGGCGGCCTGCTGGTCGCCGGCCATGCCGCTGACGGGGGTGCCGGCCGGCGCGCCCGTCCCGTCCACGGTCAGGCCGTAGCGGCCCGACGAGGGCCGGACCTCGGGCAGCGCCGCCCGGGGGGCGCCGAACAGGTCGCACAGCTCGTCGTCCCAGCGCCGTGCCCCGATGTCGTAGAGGAGGGTGCGGCTGGCGTTGGACGGGTCGGTGACGTGGGCGGCGCCACCGGTCAGGTTCCACACCAGCCAGGAGTCGACCGTCCCGAGGGCGAGGTCGTCGTCGACGGCCACGCCGCCCTGGTCGAGGAGCCAGCCGATCTTCGTGCCGGAGAAGTACGGGTCGAGGACGAGGCCGGTGCGCTCCCGGACCATGGTCAGGTGGCCCGCCTGCTCCAGCTCGTCGCAGCGGTCGGCGGTCCGGCGGTCCTGCCAGACGATGGCCCGGTGCCGGGGCCGGCCCGTCCGTCGGTCCCACGCCACGACCGTCTCACGTTGGTCGGTGATGCCGATGGCGGCCACGGGCCGGTCGAGGTCGGCGGTCAGCTCGGCCAGCGTCGACCGCACGGCATCCCAGATCTCACTGGCGTCGTGCTCGACCCAGCCGGGACGGGGGAAGTGCTGGGTCAGCTCCCGGTAGCGGTGCCCGAGCGGCGCGCCGCCCTCGTCGACGGCGTAGGAGCGGATCCCGGTCGTGCCGGCGTCGATGGCGATGACGATGCCCACGGGAGCTGGACGGTAGCGCCCCGGCGGTACCGTAACGCCGTCCCCCGATCGACGAGCGAGGAGCGCTGCCGGTGCGCGTCGGCGTACTGACCGGTGGAGGCGACTGCCCCGGACTGAACGCGGTGATCCGGGCTGTGGTCCGCAAGGGCGAGCGCTTCTTCGACGACGAGGTCGTCGGCTTCCTCGACGGGTGGGCCGGGGTGCTGGAGCGCCGCACGATGGCGCTCGACATCGAGCGGCTGCGGGGGACGCTGCCCCGGGGCGGCACCATCCTCGGCACCAGTCGCACCAATCCCGCCCTCCTGACCGAGGGCCTGCCGACGGCGCGCACCAACCTGGAGGAGATGGGCTTCGACGGGCTGATCGTCATCGGCGGCGACGGCACGCTGAACTGCGCCATGAAGGTGTCGGAGCTCGGGTTCCCGGTGGTGGGCGTGCCGAAGACCATCGACAACGACCTGGCCGGCACCGAGTACACGTTCGGTTTCAACACCGCCGTGCAGGTGGCGACCGATGCCATCGACCGGCTCCATACGACGGCCGAGTCCCACAACCGGGTGATGATCGTCGAGGTGATGGGCCGCCACGTCGGTCACGTCGCCACCCACGCCGGCATCGCCGGGGGCGCCACCGTCACGCTCGTGCCCGAGTACCCCTTCGACATCGCCGAGGTGTGCAACCGGCTGCTGCGCCGCCACGACCGGGGCAAGTACGCCTCCATCGTGGTCGTGGCCGAGGGCGCCCACCCGGCCCCCGGCACCCTCGACCTGCCCGACCCGGGCGTGGACGAGTGGGGCCATCCCAAGCTGGGCGGCATCGCAGCGCGCCTCGCCGTCGAGATCGAGCGGAGGACGGGGTTCGACTCGCGGGTCACGGTGCTCGGCCACGTGCAGCGGGGTGGGACGCCGACGGCGTACGACCGCGTGCTCTCGACCCGCTACGGGGTGGCCGCCATCGACGCCCTGCACGACGGCGCCCACGGCACGATGGTGGCGTTGCAGGCCGACGAGATCGTCCGGGTCCCGCTGGTGGACGTGGCGGGCCGGATCAAGCCCGTCCGGCCGTCGCTCTACGAGGGGTGCGCCCAGTGGTTCTTCGCGTGAGGCGGCTACGTCACTCCGAAAGGGGGTCGGCCGGTGCGCGTCGTCGTCGTCGGGGCCGGTGAGGTCGGCAGCTACGTCGCCGACCGGCTGAGCCGTGAGGGCCACGACGTGGTGGTGGTCGAGAAGTCCCGGCGTCGGCTGGCCGAGCTCGGCACCCGCCTCGACGTGCTCACCGTGCTGGGTAGCGGCACCAGTCCGTCCGCGTTGGCCGAGGCCGGCGTGGGCCGGGCCGATCTGCTGGTGGCCGTCACCGACTCCGACGAGGTCAACCTCCTGGCCGCATTGCAGGCCAAGCAGTGGGGCGTGGAGCGGACCGTCTGTCGGCTGCAGTCGAAGGAGCTGCGGGGCGACGACGGCAGGTCGGTCCGCGCCGCCATCGGCGTCGACCTCGTGCTCGACCCCGACGACGAGACGGCCGAGGAGATCATGGCCCTCCTCGTGTACCAGGGCGCCTCCGACGTGTTCGAGATGGCCGGGGGCGAGGTGATCCTGATGGGCGCCCGGCTGGCCGAGAACGCGCCGCTGGTGGGGCGCACGCTGCTGGAGGTCGGCGCCAGCTACCAGCCCCACTGGGAGTTCCTGTTCGGCACGCTGACCCGGGGCGGCGAGACCATCATCCCCCGGGGCGACCAGCGCCTCGAGGCCCACGACCTCGTCCGGGTGGTCTGCAAGCGTGATGCCCGCAACGAGGTCATGGACCTGCTCGGCCTGCACCGCACCGCCCCCCGCCGGGTGATGCTCCTCGGCGGCGGGCGGACGGCGGAGATCCTCGCCGAGCGCCTCGTGGCACGCGGCGTCAAGGTGGTGATCGTCGACCGCAGCGCCGAGCGCTGCGACGAGCTGGTCAACCAGTTCCCCGGGCCCCTCGTCATCAACGGCGACATCACCGACGCCGACCTGCTGACCGAGGAGGAGGTGGGCTCGTTCGACGCCGTCGTCGCCCTCACCGGGGAGGACGACGCCAACATCCTCGCCTGTCTGTTCGCCAAGTCGGCCGGGGCGGGGGAGACCATCGCCGTCGTGCACGGCCTCAGCCTCCTGCCCCTCCTGGAGGAGGTCGGCATCGACGCCGCGCTGTCCCCCCGCACGGCCAGCGCCAACGGGGTGCTCCGCTTCGTGCGCGGCGACGTGACGGCGGTGGCCACGTTCCTCGAGGGCGAGGCGGAGGTGCTCGAGACCGTCATCCATCCCGGTTCCGCGGCGGTCGGCCAGATCCTGGCCGAGATGCGGCTCCCGAAGGACATCCTGATCGGCGCCATCGTGCGCGACGGCAGGGCCGAGATCGCCCGGGGTCGCAGCGAGCTACGCGAGCACGACCACGTGATCGTCTTCGCCATGCCCCACGTCGCCGACCAGGTCGGGCGGATCTTCGGTTGAGCACCCCGCCGGGGCTGCGGTCCGGGGGTCCGCCGCCCCCCGCCGCGCCCCTCCGTCCCCTCGACCCGTTCCGGCGGCGCTCGACGCTCAGCGGTCACGCCGTCGGCGTCGTCTGGGTCACGGGGGGAGCGGCGGCGCTGGTGTGCGCCGTGGTCGCCGCGTTCGACGGGGGACGCGACGCTCCCGCCCTGGCCGCCACCGGTGTCGTGGCCGCCGCGCTGGGCGCCGCCCTCCTGCGTCTCACCGCCGCGCCCCGCAACCCGTCGGCCCGGCAGCTCTTCCGGGCCGTGGTCACGGGGGCCGCCGCCGCGATCGTGCTGGCCGCCGTGCCGTTCGTGGCCTCGCCCGACGTCGGTTCGGTCGGCGACGCCGTGGTCGAGGCCGTCTCGGGCGTGACCACGACCGGCGCCACGATCCTCGGCAACCCGGCCCGGCTGGGGCAGGGGTTGCTGCTGTGGCGGGCCCTCACCCAGTGGCTGGGAGGGGCGGGCATCGTGCTCGTCATCGTGTCGGTGTTCCCGCACCTCGGTCTGGGCGGGTTCCAACCCGGAGCGGCCCGCACCCGCAACGCCCGTCGCCTGTCGGCTCGCATGTCGGACTCGGCCCGGCGCCTCGGGGCGGTCTACGTCGTCGTCACGGCGGCGGTGGCGCTCGGGTACCTGGCCGTGGGGCTGGGCCCGTTCGAGTCGGTGGCCAACGCCCTCACCACCGCCTCCACGGGGGGGTTCACCACCCGCTCGGCGTCGATGGCGTCGTTCGCCTCGGCCGGGGTGGAGTGGGTGGCGGCCGGGGGCATGTTCGTGGCCGGCATGAGCCTGCCGCTGCTGTGGCGGGCGGTGGTACGGCGGGACCGGTCGAGCCTGCTCGGGTCCTTCGAGCTGCGGGTGTACGTCGGGGCCACGGGCGCCCTGACCCTCGGCCTGTACCTGTGGAACGCGTCCCGGTTCGGCTACGGCGCGGACGCCGTGCGGTCGGCCGTGTTCGTGAGCGTCAGCGCCCTCAGCACGACGGGGTTCACGGTCGGCGAGCTGGTCGAGTTGAGCCCCGGCTCCGACGCCGTGCTGGTGCTGGCCATGGGCACGGGGGCCATGGCCGCCTCCGTGGCCGGCGGGCTCACGCTCGTGCGGGTCCTGGCCATGGGGGGCTACGTCCGCCGTGAGCTGGTGCGCCAGCTCCACCCCCGGCTGCACGCCCCGGTCCGGATCGGCCCGACCACCCTCACCGACGAGGCCACCAGCCGCATGATGGGGTCGGTGTCCATCACGCTCGGGCTGGTGGTGGCGGGCGCCTTCGCCCTGACCCTGCTCGACGTCGACATGACCACCGCCCTGTCGGCGGCCGTGGCGTCGGTGTCCAATGCCGGGCCGGCGCTGGTGGAGGGACGCAACACGTCCTACCTCGTCGACCTCGACCCGGTGGCGCGGTGGGTTCTCGCCGCGCTGATGGTGCTCGGCCGCGTCCAGGTGTTCCCCGTGCTGATGGTGGCGGGCGAGGGGATCGCCCTCCTCACCCGCAGGCTCCCGCCCCTTCCCCGCCCCGGTCGGCCGGGGGAGCGGTTCCGATGACGGTCCCGGTCGTCTCCCGTGACGCCACCCCCCGGGCTCCGTCGCCGCTCTCGGGGGCCCGCCGGCGCCGGCCGACGCTGGTGGGCCGCATGGTGGCGCTGACGCTCGTCGTCTGCGGGGTGGGGATCGTCGTGTCGGCCGGGGTGGAGCTGGTCGACGGTGGCGACGAGACCGTCCCCCTCCTGGCCTGCGGGCTGGTGACCGCCGCCGTCGGGGTGGTGGGCAGCCGCCTGACCACGCCACCCGACCACGTTCCCGCCGCCTCCGTCTTCGCCGCCGTGGCGTGGACGTGGGTGGCGGCCTCGGTGGCGGGCATGGTGCCCTTCCTCGCCACCGGCGTCCTCGACAGCTGGTACGACGCCCTGTTCGAGTCGATCTCGGGGTTCACCTGCGCCGGGTCGACCGTGCTGACCGCCATCGACGGCCAACCCCAGGGTCTGCTCTTCTGGCGCCAGCTCACCCAGTGGCTGGGGGGGATGGGGCTCATCGTCCTGGCCGTGGCCGTGCTGCCCGTCCTGCGGGTCGGCGGGCTCGAGCTGATCTCGGCGGAGGCGCCCGGGCCCGACACCGACCGCCTCTCGCCCCGCATCAGCGGGACGGCCAAGCGGCTGTGGCTCCTGTACGCCGGACTCACCGTCACGCTGGCCGCCGTCCTCGTCCCCGCCGGCATGAGCCCGTTCGACGCCGTGTCGTACTCGTTCACGACCATGTCGACGGGCGGTTTCGCGCCCCACGACACGTCGGTGGCCCACTTCGACTCGGTCGTGATCGAGATGATCCTCGTGGTCGGCATGGTGATCGGCGGGGCCAACTTCGCCTTGCACTGGCGAGCGCTGCTCGGCAACCCGGGCGTGTACCTCCGGGTCTCGGAGATGCGCCTGTACGCCTCGGTGCTGCTCGGCGCCACCGGGATGGTCTGGCTGTTGCGTGTCGGCCAGGAGGCCGCCCCGACGGCGCTGCGGGAGGCGGTGTTCAACGTCGTGACGGTGGTGACCTCGTGCGGGTTCGGCACGTCGGACTTCACCCGCTGGGGGCCGGCCCCCCAGCTGCTGCTGGTGCTCCTGATGGTGCCCGCCGGCATGACCGGCTCCACCAGCGGGGGGCTGAAGCTCCTCCGGATGCAGGTGCTCTTCCGCCACGCCGCCCGCGAGATGCGCCGGGTGCGCCACCGCCGGGCCGTCGTGCCCGTCCGCCTCGGTCGTCAGGTGCTGGGCGAGGACGTGGTCCAGAAGGTCCTCGGCTTCGTCGTCCTGTACCTCACGCTGGTCGTGGTCGGCGGCGCCGCCGTCACCGCCCTCGGCACCGACCTCACCACCGGCTTCAGCGGCGCCGTGTCGGCCATGGGCAACATCGGCCCGGCCCTGGGCGAGGCCGGACCGGCGTCGAACTTCCTCGTCTACCCTGCCCCGGCCCGGGCCATCCTCATGGTCCTCATGCTGGCCGGGCGCCTGGAGCTGTTCGCCGTGCTGTTCATGTTCACCGCCCCGCTGCGTCGTCTCCGCCGTCGAGGGTGACCTCGTCGGGGTCGAAGTCGGGGTAGTCCCTCCGGGTCACGGGCCGGTCCTCGGCCACGCCGCTCGCCCCGATGGGGACGACCCGGTCGGCCCCGTCGGCCTGGAAGCGGACGCTGTCGATGCCCTCCAGGCCGACGCCGGTGAAGACGATCTGGGCCACGGCGCGGCGGAACACGTCGCCGGTGGCGTCGAAGAACTCCGAGCTGAGGTCGACGGTGAGGACCCGCCGCTGGATGAGCGTCTCGTTGACCTCGATGCCGGGGGGGATGCCGCTGGTCAGACCCTGTTGCGCCTCCTCCTCGGTCGGGCCCTCGACCAGGGCCCGCATGACAGCCAGGGGGACGGGCCGGTCGATCTGCGGGCGCACGGTCGGGACGAGCAGCTGCGTCTCCCCGTCGACGAACCACAGCGTCACGTCGACCGGCGGGACGGGCACGACCGACACCGGGACGGTCGTGGACGTGGTGGGGTCGGCCCGCAGGCCGTCGGGCAGGGCTGCGTCGCTGACCCCCCGGGCCTCGTCGTCGGTCGGGAGGCTGCACCCGGCGGCCAGCACGGCCACGACGGTGGCGGCCACCGCCACCACGGCCCACACCCGGATCGTCATGCCGCCACCTCCGGCAGCTCGATCACGAAGCGGGAGCCGGTGGAGCCGTCCGGGAGCGGCTCGACCCACACCCGACCACCGTGGAGGCGTACGTGCTCGCGCACCAACGCCAGCCCGAGCCCCGTACCTCCGCCGAGGCCACGGTTGCCCGACGTCGAGCCGCGGGCGAAGCGCTCGAACACCCGGCCCACCTCGTCGGGAGGGATGCCGGGCCCAGCGTCGTCGACGACGATCCGCACCCACCCGGAGCCGTCGGCCTCGACCCCCACCCGGGTGGCGCCGCCGGCGTAGTGGTCGGCGTTGTCGAGCAGGTTCGTGAGCACCTGGGCCAGGCGACGCTTGTCCGCCTCGACCAGGATCTCCTCGGTCCCCGGCGCCACGTCGAGGGTCGTGTCGCAGCGCTGGCGGCCGGCGAGGACCTGGCGCACCAGCTCGGACGGGCGCAGCTCGTCGACGGACATGTCGGCGGCACCGGCGTCGATGCGGCTGATCTCCAGCAGGTCGGCGATGAGCCGCTCGAAGCGGTCGACGTCCTTGTCGAGCAGGTCGAGGGCGGCCTGGCCCCGGTCGGTCAGCTCGTCGCGTCGACCCATGAGCACGTCGATGGAGGCCCGGAGGGTCATGAGCGGCGAGCGCAGCTCGTGGCTGACGTCGGAGGCGAAGCGGGCGTCGCGGTCGATGCGGTCCTGTAGGGCCGCCGCCATGCGGTTGAACGAGCTGGCCAGCGGGGTCAGGTCGGGGTCGACGCTCTCCTCCAGACGGGTGTCGAGCCGTCCCCCGGCGATGGCCTCGGCGGCGGCGCCGACGTCGCCCAGCGGTCGCAGGACCCGGCGCGAGGCCCACACCCCGAGCGTGGCGCCGGCGATGGTGGTCACGCCGCCGGCCACGATCAGGATGGCGGCCAGCGACCGCAGCGACGACTCCAGCTCGCCGAGGGGGGTGAGCTCGAAGTAGGCGCCGTCGACCCGGTTGAGGGGGATGCCGACCGCCAGCGACGGCACCCCGGCGTTCACGTAACGGATGCGTCCGGGCTGGTCGTCGACGAGGGTGAGGCGGATCAGCGACTCGGGGAGGTCCGACTCACCCAGCGCCCCCGGCGCCTGCCAACCGCCGTCGAGGTTGAGGAGCACCGAGGCGTCCCCCACCCGGGGCAGCGACTCGAGCAGGTCGACCACCGCCTCACCGGACGTGGTGTCGAGCCCGATCAGGCCGTTCTGGACGGTGTTGGCGTTGACGCCGGCCTGACCGACCGAGGTCTGCTCCCGCTGGTTGAGCAGGTTCTCGCGGGTGAGGCCGTAGGTCGTCACGGCCAGCAGGATCGACAGCAGGGCGCCACCCAGCGTGAAGGTGAGGATGATCCGGGCCCGCAGGCGGAGGTGGGGGCGATGCAGCGCCATGGGTCGGCGCGCTCAGGGGCTCAGCTTGTAGCCCATGCCCCGCACCGTGACCACCCGCCGCGGATGGGCCGGGTCGGGCTCGATCTTGGTCCGCAGGCGTCGGATGTGGACGTCGACCAGGCGCCCGTCGCCGAAGTAGCCGTAGCCCCAGACCCGCTCGAGGAGGTCCTCCCTGCTGAACACCTTGCCCGGGATGCTGGCCAGCTCGACCAGCAGGCGGAACTCCGTCTTGGTGAGGTGGATCTCGATGCCGTCCCGGCGCACGAGGCCCTGGTCGGGGTTGATCTCGAGGTCGCCCAGGACCAACCCCGACCCGCCGTGATCGGTGGTGCGGATGCGGCGGAGCAGGGCGCGGATGCGGGCCGACAGCTCCTTCGGGGCGAACGGCTTGGTCAGGTAGTCGTCGGCGCCGGCCTCGAGCCCGGCCACCACGTCGTGGGTGTCGGCCCGGGCCGTGACCATCACGATCGGCACGTCGGAGTTGCGGCGGATGGAGCGGCACAGCTCGAATCCGTCGATGCCGGGGAGCATGATGTCGATCAGCACCACGTCGGTGGGGCGCTGGCGGAACCGGTCGAGGGCGTCCTCCCCGCTGCCGGCCTCGTCGACGTCCCAGCCCTCGTCCTCGAGCGCCAACTTGACCGCCGTCCGGATGCGCTCGTCGTCCTCGACGGTCAGGATGCGGGTCGCCACCATGACATCTTCGCCCATACGGGCCGGTGACGGGGCGCAGTCAGCGTGCGGCCCCGGTCAGGAGGGCCACGAGGTCTCCGAGGAGGGGCTGGGCCGCCACCGCCACCGTCCCGTCGGCCAGGGTCACCGCCTCAGCCCCGGCCTCGACGGCGATCAGGCGGCCGGCGGCGACGTCCCATGGAGCGAGACCACGCTCGAAGTAGGCGTCGACCCGCCCGCGGGCGACCGCAGTGAGGTCGACGGCGGCCGAGCCACCCCGCCGGATGTCCCTGATGCGCGGGAGGACGGTCGTGAGAACGTGCGCCTGGGCGGCCCGGGCGCCGGGGTCGTAGGAGAAGCCGGTGGCCACGAGGGCCCGGCCGAGCGCGGGCGGGGTGCCGACCCGCAGCGGTTCGCCGTCGGCGGACGCGCCGGCCCCGAGGGAGGCGACGTGCTCCTCGCCCCGGGTCGGGTCGAGCACGACCCCGGCCACGGTGCGGCCATCGACCTCGGCGGCGATCGACACCGCCCACGGCGGATGGCCGTACACGTAGTTGGTGGTGCCGTCGAGGGGGTCGACGACCCAGCGGACGCCGCTCGTGCCCGTCCGCTCGCCGCCCTCCTCGGCCAGCACGGCGTCGCCGGGGCGGGCGGCCAGGATGGTGTCGACGATGATGCGCTCCGCCTCCCGGTCCACGTCGGTGGCGAGATCGGTGGCCGACGACTTGGTGGCCACCGTGCCGAGGTCGCCACGGCGCCGCCCGTGCAGCGCCGCCGCCCGCCGGGCCGCCCGCAGGGCCAGGTCGGCGAGACCGGGCGGCACGTCGTCCACGTCGGGCAAGTCGTTGCTCACCGGTCGGCCTCGGTGCTTGCTCACCGGTCGGCCTCGTCTCGTCGGCCAGCTGTTGTCGGCTGCGTCACGTCGGCCTCGGTGCTCACCGGTCGGCCTCGTCTCGTCGGCCAGCTGTTGTCGGCTGCGTCACGTCGGCCTCGGTGCTCACCGGTCCCGGTCGTCGGCCGGTGCCACCTCGTTCCACTCGCTCATGGCCCGCAGCACGAGCACGGCCACGACGGCCACACCGCCCGCCCCGATCAGCGCCCCCGCCACGGCGCCGGCCACGAGGCCGGCGGCGGCACCGTCGAAGCCGAGGTCGGCCACGGCGTAGCCGATGAGGGCACCGCACACGCCGCCCACCACGATGGCGGCGAAGGCCAGGGCCCGGGGCCCCGCACCGGGGAGCGCGTTCAGGGCGTACCCCTCGTCGAGGACCAGCTCCCGACCCCGCTCGTCGCGGGCCAACGGCGAGTCGGACCCGTCGTTCGCCTCGTCGGACATGGTCGCCACGATAGGACCCGGTCGTTCTGGCACCTGCCAGTCGCGGATGGGGGCGCTCCTGGGTGCCAGAACGGGCCGGCGGCGTGCTACGACGAGGTGGGTGGGAGCCGACGGGCAGCACGGGCCGCACGTCCTGCACGTCGACATGGACGCCTTCTACGCCGCCGTGGAGGTGCGGCGCCGACCGGAGCTGCGGGGCCGCCCGGTGGTGGTGGGCGGATCGGGCCGGCGGGGGGTGGTGGCGGCGGCGTCGTACGAGGCGCGACGGTTCGGGGTCCACTCCGCCATGTCGGCGGTCCGGGCCCAGCAGCTCTGTCCCGAGGCGGTCTGGCTGCCCGGCGACCACGCCCACTACGCCGACGTGAGCGCCGACGTCCACGCCATCCTGCGATCGTTCACGCCGGTGATCGAGCCCATCGCCCTCGACGAGGCCTTCCTCGACGTCGGACGGGCCGCGACCCTGTTCGGCGACGGGCCCGCCATCGCCACCGCCATCCGCCGGCGGGTGCGCACCGAGCTCGACCTCACCTGCTCGGTCGGGGTGGCGCCGATCAAGTTGGTGGCCAAGCTGGCCAGCCAGGCGGCCAAGCCGGCCGCCGGCCGGGCGGGGCCGCCATTGGGCGGCGTCCCCGGGCGGGGGTCGGGAGTGGTCGTCGTGCCCGCCGCCGACGTGCTCCCCTTCCTCCACGCCCACCCGGTCGAGGCCCTCTGGGGGGTGGGTCCGGCCACGCTGCGTCGCCTCGGGGCGTTGGGCGTCCGCACCGTCGGCGACCTCGCCGCCCTCCCCGAGCCGTCGGTCGTCGCCACCCTGGGCGCGGCCCACGGTCGTCACCTCCACCAGCTCGCCCGGGGCGTGGACCCGCGGCCGGTCGAGCCCGACCGGGCCGTCAGGTCGATCGGCCACGAGGAGACCTTCGCCCACGACGTCCACCGGCCCGAGCTGCTCGCCGCCGAGGCCGTCCGCATGGCCGACGCCGTGGCCGGACGGCTGCGGCGCCACGGCGTGGTTGGACGCACGGTGCAGGTGAAGGTGCGCTTCGCCGACTTCCGGACCATCACCCGGTCCCACACCGTGGCCGAGCCGCTCGACAGCGGTGCCGGGGTGGCCCGGGTGGCGGTCGGGCTGCTGGAGCGGATCGACGTCGGAACGACCGGGGGCGTGCGCCTGCTGGGGGTGTCGGTGGCGTCGCTCGAAGAGCCCGAGGCCCGTCAGCTGAGCCTCGACGACCTGGCCGGGCCGGGCTGGTCCGAGGCCGACGCCGCCGTCGACCGGATCCGCGACCGCTTCGGCGACGACGCCATCGGCCCGGCCGCCATCCTCCGTCCGGGAGGCCTGCGGCCGAAGCGCGCTGGCGACGCCCCCTGGGGTCCGGCGGGTGCCGGCTGACGCCGCCGAGCCGAGCGCCGTGAGAGGGGAACATCGGGGCCCTCCGGCGCGTTGTCGAGGGTCTGAGCCTGTGGGAAGATGAGGCCCTGCCGGAGATGAGCGAGGGGTGTGGGAGAGGGGTTGCAGGTGCCGCTGTCGGAAGATGAGCAGCGAATCCTCAGAGGTATCGAGGAGCACTTCTACGAGGACGACCCCGATTTCGCCCGCGAGGTCGGCCAGACGTCGCTGTACCGGCATGCGTTCCGCAACATCAAATGGGGTCTGCTCGGGTTCGTGGTCGGTGCCGTGTTCCTGGTGGCCACCCTCACCACGTCGTACCTGCTGAGCTTCCTGGGCTTCCTGGTCGTGTTCGGTTCGGCCATCTTCATCGAGCGCAACGCCCGCCGCATGGGTCGTGCCGGTCTCGACCAGGTCACCTCGTCGGTGCGGGGCGGCAACCTCCGCAACTCCGTGGGCGGCCTCGGCCAACGGATGCGAGGACGCTTCCGCCGGGAGGAGTAGCCCCCCGCCCCACCGTCCGGGAGTCCCCGTCGGCCCGGAGTGCGTCGGGAAGTCTCCGCTAGGGAGAACCGGGGAGGCGCCGCCGCCAGGAGGGGAGGAGCGGGCGGGGGTCGATCCGGCGCAGGAACCGCTCGCTGCCGCTGGCCCGTTCGGCCAGCATCCGCTCGATGTCGGCCACGAGCTGCTCGGCCCGGGCCGCCACCGTGTCGTCGTCGGTCGGACCGAACCCCTCGTGGTCGGCGGCCACCGCCGCGCCGGCCAGGGGCGGGCGGGGGAGCGAGGCCCCGACGGCGGCCCGCTCGGCGAACTCGGCCCGCGTCTCGGTCTCGTGGCGACGGATGCCCACCATGCCGAGGTGCTCCTCGAGGTCGGTCCAGGCCGCCTCGGCCGGCGAGCGGTCGAGGTGACGGCGCCGACGCTGGCGGGCCCGCAGCCACGGCACGACCAGCGCCCACGCACCGCCGAGCAGGGCGCCGGCCAGGAGCGCGAGACCGACCCGGGCCGGCCACGGGTTGGACGGGTCATCGTCGATCGCCTCCCCCCCCGGGCCCGTGTCGAGGCCGAGGCCGGGGTCGAAGAGCTCGTCGCCGAACGGGGCCACCGGTCCGGTGGAGGCGGTGGTGGGCGGGGGCGTCTCGTCGAGCGCGGTCGCCTCGTTCGGGTCGCCGGCCACGGCCTGCTGTACCTCCCTCCCCGTGTGGGCGACGGCGTTCGGCGCGCCCCGCCCCGGGGTCGGCTCGAACAGCACCCAGCCCTGACCTGCGAACCACACCTCGGGCCAGGCGTGGTAGTGCTCGCCCCGCACCGACCAGACCCCCTCGGCCACCAGGTTGCCGGGCGTGAACCCGACGGCCACCCGGGCCGGGACGCCGAGGTGGCGGGCCATGGCCGCGAACGTGCCGGCGAACTGCTCGCAGTAGCCGCGCCGGTCGTTCAGGAAGCGGTCGACCCGTGAGGTGTCGTGACCGGCGCCCACGTCGATGTCGTAGGTGAAGTTGCCGACGAACCAGTCCTGCAGCATCAGCATGGCGTCGTAGTCGGTCCCGGCGCCGGCGGTGATCTCCTCGGCCAGGAGCCGGGCTCCCTCCGAGAAGTCGGCCGGCAGCTCGGTGAAGCGGGCCACGAAGGCGGCGTCGGGCTCGGGTGGGGCGGCCCGCAGCTGGTCGGGATCGTACCGGGGGCTGGCCGACACGACGGTGTAGATGTCGCCCCTCCGGGTGCGGCCCTCGGTGATGAGCGTGGCCGAGCCGGGGTCGTGTCGGATGTCGCCGCCGAAGGTCAGGGCCACGGGGGCGTAGGCGGTCGGGAGCCAGATGTCGCTCAGCTCGGAGATGGTGACGGTCTGCTCGAGCTCGACGGTGGCCGGCGGCAGGGGGCTCGGCTCCAGCGGCCCGGAAGCGTCGACGTAGCGGCCCCCGAACCCCCAGATGGACCCGTCGAAGGTGTCGAGCGCGGTGGTACGCCAGTACGACGCGTCGTCGGCCTCGACCCGGAACACCTCCACGTCGGCCTGGTCGACGAGGCGCCCCCGGATGTCGACCAGGGGACTGAGGGCCACCCGTCCGCCGCCCCCGCCGCCGCCGTCGAGGCTCTTCCAGTCGACCAGGGCCTCCTCGGCTGCGCCCGGGAGGCGGGGACCGACCACGGCGCCGATGGCGGCGGCGCCCACGGTCAGCGCCAGACCGGTGACGGCCAGGACGCCCGCCTGGTCACCGGAGCGGGGCCCCGACGGACGCCGACCCAGGCGGTGGGCGAGGACGAAGCCGAGGGCAGCGGCGAGGAAGGCGACGCTGGCCAGGATGCGGGCCCGGTCGTTGGCCAGCATCGAGGTGAACACGAAGACGACGACGGCCGGCAGGAGCGCCTCGAACGAGGCCAGCACCCGGAAGGCGGCCGTGTCGGCGGCGTGGGCGAACACCCACAGCGCCGCCATGGCCGCCACGACGAAGCCGGGCAGCACCTCGGCGGGCGCCTTGACGTGGCCGAACTGGTCCCACGCCACCCGCAGGTCGTCGCCGAGGGCGTCGAGCGTCCCGCGCCCCGGCAACGCCCACCAGAGCGTGTCGGGGTAGCGGAGCCACGCCACCACCACGGCCAGACCGACGAGCGAGGCCAGGGTCGAGGTGACGAGCCCCCAGCCGGCCCGGCGGACGATGGCCGACAGGGTGTGGGCGGCCACGACGGACACCACCACGTCGGCCCGCCAGGACAGGTCCTCCAGGAGGCGACCGAGACCCAGGGCCACGACCACCGTCACCAGCGTGAGGGTGACCTCGGCGGCCAGCGTGCCCTGCACCACCGGGTCGGGGCGCCCGGGCGCGGTCGGACCGGAGCGGCCGGGGGGCACGTCGGTGGTGCGCCCGGCGACGGGACGGTCGGCCACGGCCGTCACGCCGGCACCTCCCGGCGGCGCCGGACGCCGACGTGGTCGTTCCAGGCGGCGGCCAGGTCGGAGCCGACCGGCACCCTCACCACCCCGTCGAGGCTGCCGGCACCGCCCCCGGCCGCACCGTCGGCGGTGATGTCCACGGTGACGACCGAGGCGTACACCCCGTGGAGCGTGCGCACGGCGGCGAGGTCCTCGCCCGTGGCGTTGGCGGTGACGGCCACGAGCGCGCCCCCCTGACCGGCCCGGCGCAGACCGGTGACGGCTCCCCGCAGCGTCCCCGCCGACGAGGGCTCGGCCACGGCCAGAAACTCGAGGAGCGCCTCCACGTGGGAGCGTCCGGTGCCGAAGCCGGAGTCGCCCCCGTCGGTGGTCACCATGCGCAGCAGGTCACGCCGGCCCCGCTCGGCCGACACGATGCTGGCCACGGCGGACAGGGCCTGCTCGAAGGTGTCCTCGTCGTGCTGACCGGCCCGGAGGTCGACCAGCACGGTGGCCCGGCCCTGCCACGGCAGCTCGTCCTGGCGGACCATCAGCTCCCCCCGCCGGGCGGTGGTGGGCCAGTGGACCCGGCGCAGGTCGTCGCCGACGGAGTAGGCCCGCAGGGCGTAGAAGTCCTCGCCGACCCGACCCATCCCCATCGGGTCCTCGGCCCCGCCGTGGGGGTCGTACCCCGCCGTCACCGGCACGGGCAGGATCTTCACCACCCGGGGATAGACGGTGAGCTGGTCGGTCCCGGCCGCCACCATGGTGACGCGGGCCAGGGCGAACGGGTCGCTGATCGACACCGTGAGCGGTCCGACCTCGGTGACGCCCCGGCGCCCGGTCGGGAGCCGGTAGGCCAGGCGACCGACGGCGCCCGCCGCGATGGGGCCGATCTCGGCCGAGGCGCCCGGGGTGCCGGTGACGGGATCCCGTACCTCGACCACCCGCGACGGCCGCCTGGTGAGGTTGGTCACGGTCACGTCGACCCGGGCGTCGGCTCCGGCGTGGACCCGGTCGGGTCGCAGCCGCCGGTCGACCCGCAACCGCACCCGGGCGGTGCCCACCCAGGCGGCGGCGCCGACCACCAGGGCGACCAGGCCGGCCCCGAGGACGTAGAGCTCGACGACACCGAGCAGCCGGCCGCCGACCAGCGCGACCACGGCCAAGGCGGCCACCAGCCACCCCTGCCGGGTCAGCACGTCGACGGCGCCGGGGTCGGCACGTCAGGGCGCGGTCACGCGTCGGCGCCGGTCGGCACGGGCACGGTCCGCAGGACGTCGGCGATCAGGTCACCGGGGGTGGACCCCTGCAGCTGCGCCTCGGGCGTGACCACCAGGCGGTGGGCCAGGACCGGCTCGGCCAGCTCCTTCAGGTCGTCGGGCACCACGTAGTCGCGCCCCCGGGAGGCGGCCAGGGCGCGGGCGCTGCGCTGCAGACCGAGCGTGGCCCGTGGGCTCACGCCGAGCGCGAGGCCCTTGTGGCGGCGGGAGGCATCGGCGAGGGCCACGATGTAGCGCTGCAGGCTGGGGGCCACGTGGACGGCCTTGACGGCGGCGCTCATGGCCAGCAGCTCGTCGGTGCGCAACACGACACCGAGGTCGTCGAGGCGCCGGGCGTCGCCGCCGTGGGTGGCGAGGATGTCGACGCCGGCCTCGGTGGAGGGGTAGCCGACGCTGATGCGCAGGAGGAAGCGGTCGAGCTGGGACTCGGGCAGGGGGTAGGTGCCCTCGTGCTCCAGCGGGTTCTGGGTGGCGATCACCATGAACGGCGGCGGCAGGACCGACGTGTCGCCGTCCACCGTGACCTGGCGCTCCTCCATGGCCTCGAGCAGTGCCGACTGCGTCTTGGGGGAGGCCCGGTTGATCTCGTCGGCCAGGATGATGTGGTTGAACACCGGCCCGGGCCGGAAGCGGAACTCGCCGGTGCCCCGGTCCCACACGTGCACCCCCACCACGTCGGTGGGCAGCACGTCGGGCGTGAACTGGATGCGGCCGAAGGAGGCGTCGACCGACCGGGCGAGCGCCTTGGCGATGCTGGTCTTGCCGACGCCGGGCACGTCCTCCACGAGCAGGTGCCCCTCGGACAGCAGGCACAGCACGGCCCGCTCGACGACCTCACGCTTGCCGCGGACGACCAGCTCGACGTTGTCGACCAGCCGGTCGAACAGCTCGACGAAGGTCGACCCCGCCACCTCGCGTCCGTTGGCGGCGGGCGCTACCGCCCCGTCGCGGACCTGGGGGTCGGAGCTCGTCGTGTCGGCCATGGCCCTCGTGGCTGTCGTCGTCGGGTCGTCGTGGTCGGGTCGTCGTCGGGTCGTCGTGGTCGGGTCGTCGTCGGCGCTCGGGGGGAGGGCCGGCCGGTCGCTCGGACCGTCGCCGTGGTCACCCGGTTGCGGTCCGCCCGCCCACCGATCCTAGGGGGGCCGGACCGCCCCGTCACCGTCGGCCGGGCCGTCGAACGCCTCCGGGGTGATGACGTAGGTTCCCGCCGTGCCCGGGGGAGTGCTCGCCGTCGACGTGGGGGCCACCAAGCTGGCGGCCGCCATCGTCGATCCGGCCGGAGGGGTGCGCCACCGCCGCCAGGCGCCCACCCCGTCGACGGGTGACGCCGAGGTGGTGTGGACGGCGCTGACGGAGGTCGCCGACGCTGCGCTGCAGAGGGCCGGGAGCGACGGGCCGTTGGCGGTGGGGGTCGGGTGCGGGGGGCCGATGGGCCCGGGGGGCGAGGAGGTGTCGCCCCTCAACATCACAGCCTGGCGGTCGTTCCCCCTCAGGGCCCGCCTGGCCGGGCGCTACGGCCTGCCCGTCCACGTCGACAACGACGCCAAGGCCATCGCGCTGGCCGAGGGGTGGCAGGGGGCGGCCCGGGGGGTCCGCGACTACGTGGCCCTGACCGTCTCGTCGGGCGTGGGCGGTGGCATCGTGCTCGACGGACGACTCCTGGAGGGCCGGCTCGGCAACGCCGGCCACGTCGGGCACCTGGTGGTGGTGCCCGACGGGCGTGGGCACGCCGGGGTGCGGGGCACCCTGGAGGGGGAGGCCTCGGGCACGGCCATCGCCGCCCGCCTCGGCCGACCGGCGGCGGAGGCACCGGTGGCGGAGCGGCGCCGGTGCGGGACCCTGGTGGGCCGGGCCGTGGGCGGCGTGGCCAACCTGCTCGACCTGCGCCTCGCCGTGGTGGGCGGCTCGGTGGCGCTCGGGTTCGGGTCGGACTTCTTCGTCGCCGCCCAGGCCGAGGTCGACCGGGTGGCCCGCCTCGACCACGCACGCGGCACCCGGGTCGTGCCCACCGGGCTCGGCGACCGGGCCCCCCTGGTCGGAGCGGCCGCCGTCGCCTACGCCACCACGACGGCGTGGCCGGGTCCCGCCACCCATCGGCATGATCCGGCACCCGAGGGGTAGGGTCAAGGACCATGCAGCCCACCCACTCCGCCGAGGCCGAGGCCTACCGAGAGAAGGTGCAGGCGTTCCTGGCCGAGCACCTTCCGAGCAACTGGAAGGGCATCGGGGCGCTCGATCCGGACGCCCGCGACGAGTTCGTCTCGACCTGGCGGCGGACCCTGGCCGAGAACGGCCTGGTAGCGCCGGAGTGGCCCCAGGAGTACGGCGGCAGCGGGCTGAGCCGGGCCGAGAAGGTCGTGCTGGCCGAGGAGTTCGCCAGGGCGGGCGTGCCCATGGGTGGGCCCACCGACGGCTTCGGCGTCACCATGGTCGGCAACACCATCCTGCGCTGGGGCACCGAGGAGCAGAAGCAGCACTTCCTGCCCCGCATCCTGAGCGGCGAAGACCTGTGGTGCCAGGGCTACAGCGAGCCCAACGCCGGTTCCGATCTGGGCAACCTGGGCTGCCGCGCCGTGCTCGACGGTGACGAGTGGGTCCTCAACGGCCAGAAGATCTGGACCTCGGCCGGCCACCTCGCCAACTGGATCTTCGTCCTGGCCCGCACCGACCCCGACGGCCCGAAGCACAAGGGCATCACGTTCCTGCTCGTGCCCATGGACCAGCCCGGCATCGAGGTGCGGCCCATCCGCATGATCTCCGGCGAGTCCGAGTTCAACGAGGTCTTCTTCACCGATGCCCGCACGGCCAGGGAGAACGTGGTCGGCGAGGTCAACGGCGGCTGGGCCGTGGCCATGACCCTGCTCGGCTACGAGCGGGGCGAGGGAGCCGCCACCCAGGCCATCGGCTACCGCACCGAGCTCGACCGGCTCACCGAGCTGGCCCGGCACCGGGGCGTCCTCGACGATCCGCTCGTCCGTCAGCGGTTGGCGTGGGCCCACAGCAAGGTCGAGATCATGCGGTGGAACGGCCTGCGGGTCCTCACCGACTACCTGGCCGGGCGGGCCCCCGGACCCGAGGCCGGCCTGGGCAAGCTGTACTGGTCGGAGTACCACCGTCAGGTCACCGAGCTGGCCGTCGACGTCCTCGGGCCCGAGGCCATGGTGCCCCGGGGCAAGGCCCCGGGCTCGGCGTTCCGGGCCGACGACCCCGGCGTCGACCCCCTCGACGTCCGCTCCTGGACCGACACGTTCCTGAACGCCCGGGCCGGCACGATCTACGCCGGCACCTCCCAGATCCAGCGCAACATCATCGGCGAGATGGTCCTCGGGCTGCCCAAGGAGCCCCGGGCCGACACCGGCCCCTGGCGCGACATCCCCAAGTGACCGTCGGGGCCCGCCGGCCGGCAGCATGAGCCGGCGGGTGCGGGGGTGGGCAGCGGTGGCCGTCGCCGTGGCCCGCCGTCCGGTCCTGTGGCCCGTGGTGTTGCGCCAGGCCCGGCGGCTGGCCCGGCCGGGGTGGTGGCGGACCCGACCCTTCCTGCCCGTGCCCGACCGGGCCTACGTCCGGTTCCGGGTGCTGACGTCCGCCGGTGATCCCGACGCCGTCCCTGCGCCCTCCGAGGTGGTGGCGTGGCTCGATTGGTCCCGGTCCCGCTGACCCCGTTGGCTACGCTCGGCGCTCATGGTGGCCATGCCGGAGCGCACCCTCGTGCTCAACGCCACGTACGAGCCGATCTCGGTCGTGCCGTCGCGGCGGGCCCTGATCCTGCTGCTCATGGACAAGGGGGAGGCGGTCGTCGTCTCCGAGGCCGTCGTGCGGTCCGAGAAGCTCGAGATCTCGGTGCCGTCGGTGTTGCGGCTGCGCACCTACGTGCGGGTGCCGTACCGGCGCCGGGCGGCTCTCAGCCGGCGGGCCGTGCTGGCCCGCGACGACTACCGCTGCCAGTACTGCGACAGCCGGGCCGAGGGGATCGACCACATCGTGCCCCGCAGCCGCAAGGGCACCCACACGTGGGAGAACGTGGTGGCCGCCTGCCGTCCGTGCAACGCCCGCAAGGGCGATCGGCTCCTCGAGGAGTCCGGGCTCAGGCTCAGCCGCTACCCGACCGCTCCCCCCGCAATGTCGGCGGCCGCCCTGCAGCTCCGTCGCATCCCGGAACCGTGGGCGCCCTACCTCCTGCCTGCCGTAGCCGTGGCCGTGGCGGCGGCGGGCTGAGGAGCGCGGGGGCGGACCGGCCCCGATGACCCGGGCCGACGCCGCCCCACCTGCGCCGCCGGGGTGGGTCGTCGAGGTCCTCGAGTCCGACGCCGCCGACCTGCACGCGCGGTCGCTGGCCCCCGGCCGGACGGTCAGCGTGTGCCGGCCGACGGGCCCCGCCGTCGTGTTGGGGTCGGCCCAGCGGCCCGGGACGGTCGACACCGGGGCGGCCGCCGCCGCCGGCGTGGCCGTGGTGCGTCGCCGGGGCGGGGGGGGAGCGGTCTGGCTCGCCCCCGGCGCCCAGCTCTGGGTCGACGTGACCGTGGGTCGGGATGACGTGCTCTGGGACGACGACGTGGGGCGCTCGTTCCTCTGGCTGGGGGAGTGCTGGGTCGGTGCCCTCGCCACCCTCGGGGTGCGGGCCCACGTCCACCGCCGTGGTCTCGTGGCCACGCCGTGGAGCCCGGTGGTCTGCTTCTCGGGCCTGGGCCCGGGGGAGGTGCACCGCGCCGGGGCCAAGCTGGTCGGCATCACCCAGCGCCGGACCCGGACCGCGGCCCGGCTCCAGTCCGTCGTCTACGGGCGGGTCGACGTCGACCCGCTCCTCGCCGTCCTGTCCCTCGACGACCCGGCCCGACGGGTGGCGGCCGTCGAGCTGGCCGCCACCACCTGGGGTCTGGCGGACACGGGGTCGGCTGGCACGGCGGGGTCGGCTGGCACCGCGGACACGGCGGACGCTGCGCCGACGCTCGATTCCCTCCAGGCCGCCCTCCTCGCCACGTTGCCTCCGTAGCCCTCCGCTCCTCAGCAGCCCCGCCCCGGTAATCCCCCCACTCCGCCCCACGGCGGCCCACCGCCGATTTCGGCTCGGATGCCCAGGTCAGACGGCCCCGAGGGTGGGCGTCTGTCGCTCTGCGTGGGTATACGTGCTTGACCCATCCCGACCTCCGGGTCTACCGTGGCGCGAAGTGGGATGAAGTGGGGGACCAGCCCGGTGCCCCCACCGGAGGAGCGCAGCGGAGTCCGTGGTCAGTCTGATCGGGTCGTACGAGCACACGGTGGACGCCAAGGGGCGTCTCGTCGTGCCGTCGACCTTCCGGGTCCCCCTGGCCGGCGGAGGCGTGCTCACGAAGGAGCGCGACGGCTGCCTGGCGCTCGTCACCCCCGCCGTCTTCGAGGCCGACGCGGCGGCGTGGGTGGGGGCCTCGACCACCGGGGGCCGCCCGGCCCGCAGCGCCGCCCGCGCCTACCTGGCCCGGGCCCACCCGGTCGAGATCGACGGGCACGGCCGGATCGCCGTCCCCAAGAAGCTCCGGGACTACGCCGGCCTCGACGGCGACTGCGTCGTGCTGGGCGTGGTCGACCGCATCGAGATCTGGGCGGCCGACCGCTTCGCCCGGATCGAGGACGAGGGTGACGACATCCTCGCCGACCCCGACGCAGGACCGTCCGGCCGTCCCGACCACCTCGACGACGAGGGGGCCGGCCGGTGACCACCACCGCCGTCCCACCTCGTCCCACAGAACGTCCGCCGCCCCCCGGCCGGCCGGGAGCAGGGTCATCCCATCTCCGCCCCCCTGCTCCCGGGCACCCGCGGGCCACCCACCCCCGGGCTCCGGCCGGGGGGCGGCGGACGGCCAGCCCCGGAGCGGCCATGCCTCCAGACCCCCCGTCGCCTCCAGACCCCCCGTCGCCTCCCGACCCCGAGTCGTTCCCTGACCCCCCGTCGCCTCCTGACCCCGAGTCGTTCCCTGACCCCGAGTCGTCTCCTGACCCCGCGTCGCCGCCGTACCGGCACGAGCCGGTGCTGCGCGACGAGGTGGTGGATCTCCTCGCTCCGGTGCCCACCGGTTGGGTCGTCGACGCCACCGTTGGTGGGGGCGGCCACAGCGACGCCATCCTCGAGCACCGGGCCGACCTGCGGGTCCTCGCCGTCGACCGCGACCCCGCCGCCCGGGCCGCCGCCACGGCCCGCCTGGCCCGTCACGGCGACCGTGCCCGGGTGGTGGCCGGGCTGGCCTCCGGCCTCGACGAGCACGCCCTCGACGGACCGGTCGTGGGCGTGCTGTTCGACCTCGGCGTCAGCTCCCACCAGATCGACGAGGCGGCCCGGGGGTTCAGCTACGGCCAGGACGGACCCCTCGACATGCGCATGGACCCCGACCGGGGTGAGACCGCCGCCGACCTGCTCGCCCGCCTCGACGAGGACGAGCTGGCCCGGATGCTGCGCCAGCTCGGCGACGAGCCCCGGGGCCGGCGGATCGCCCGCGCCGTCAAGGCGGCAATTCCCATCGACGGCACGGCCCGGCTGGCCCGGGTCGTGCGCGACGCCGTCGGCCACGATCCCCGCCGCGGTGATCCGGCCAAGCGGACGTTCCAGGCGCTGCGCATGGTCGTCAACGACGAGCTGGGCCAGCTCGAGGCCGGGCTGGAGGCGGCGGGACGGGTCCTCGTCCCCGGCGGACGGCTGGTCGTCATCGCCTACCACTCGGGTGAGGACCGCATCGTCAAGCGCTGGCTGCGCCGGGGCGCCGACCCCGGGCGGGACCGGCCCCGGGGCCTGCCCGTGGCGGCGCCGCCCGCCGTGCTCACCGTGCTGACCCCGCGCCCCCTGCGTCCCGGTCCCGACGAGGCGACCGCCAACCCCCGCGCCGCCAGCGCCCGGCTGCGAGCCGCCGAGTGGCTGCCGCCGCCGACGGACCCGCCCCGATGAGCGCGCTGACCCGCCGCCCCGCAGCGCGCCGGCTCACCGACGCCGCCCCCGGGGACGCGCCGCCGCCCGAGCTGCGGGTCGTGGTGTCCGAGCCGGCCGCCGACCTACCTGCAGCAGATCCCCCCCGGCCCGAGGCGTCCTACCGCGGCGGGGGTCGGCTCGTGGCCGGCGCGCTCGTCACGCTGGCGCTGCTCGGCGGCCTGTTCGGCCTGGCCGTCTTCCATGCCGACCTGGCCGAGGGGCGGTTCGTGCTGGAGGACCTGGAGGCGCAGGAGCGGACCCTCGGTCGCCAGCTCACCGAGCTGCGCATCGAGGTGGCCCGCCTCGAGGCCCCGGCCCGGGTCGGCGACGTGGCCGCCGGGTTCGGCATGGTCGCTCCCGAACCGGGGTCGACCACGTTCCTCACCCCCAACCCCGCCGTCGTGGCCGACATCACCGCGGGCGTGGCCGCTGCCGACGCCGTGCCACCCGGCGCCGACCGGACCGGTTCCGGGGGAACGGCCGGTTGAGCGGCCTCCGCACCCCGGCGCCGCCCCGGCCGGCGTCACCGCGCCTGCGTCCGCCGGTCGCACCGCCGTTCACGTCGGAGACGTTCCGGGGTCGCGCCCCGGCGTCGCCGGCGGGCCGGGCCGGTGACCCCCGTCGCCGCCTCCTGGTCCTGATCGTGGCGGTGATCGTGGCCGCCGTCGCGGTCATCGCCCGTCTCGTGCAGATCCAGTACCTGGAGCCCGACCGCTACGTCGCCCTCGGTGACGACCAGCGCTTCGTCAGCCGGGAGCTGCCGGCGGCGCGCGGTTCGATCCTCGACCGGGGGGGCCAGGTGCTGGCCGTGTCGGTGGACCGGCCCACCCTGTTCGCCGACCCCCGCCTCGTCACCGATCCCGCCGGGTACGCCGAGGTGCTGGCCCCGGTCCTGCGCCAGGACCCGGCCGTGCTCCACGACCGCCTCCGGGCCGGGGTGGTCGAGGGGAAGGCCTTCGTCTACCTCGCCCGCCAGGTCGACCCGCCCGTGGCGGAGGCCGCCCTCGAACTCGGCCTGGCCGGGGTGGGCTCCTACGACGAACCGTGGCGGGCCTATCCGGCGGGGGCGGTGGCGGGGGCCGTGCTGGGCGGTGTCGACCCCGACCACGTCGGTGTGGCGGGCCTCGAGAAGACCTACGACGAGGCGCTGGAGGGGACGCCGGGTGCCATCTCCTTCGAGCAGGCCGAGGGGGGCGAGCTGATCCCCGTCGGGCGCACCGCCGTCGAGCCGGCCCGCCCCGGCGACGATCTCGTCCTCACCCTCGACCGCGAGATCCAGTGGCTGACCGAGGAGGTCCTGGCCCGGGCCGTGCGGGACAACGACGCCCGGGGCGGGATGGCGGTCCTCCTGGCCAGCGACACGGGTGAGGTCCTCGCCCTGGCCAGCGTCGACGCCGGCGACGGCGTGGTCAGGCCCTCGTCCTACCCGCAGGAGGTGGTCGACGCCTTCGAGCCCGGGTCGGTGTCGAAGGTCTTCACCGTGGCCGCCGCCCTGGAGGAGGGGCTCGTCACCCCCGGGACAGCGTTCGACGTCGACACCGCCGTCACCGTCCACGACGCCCAGATCACCGACGTTCACTCGCCGGGGCGCCGCATGATGTCGGTGGCCGAGATCGTCCAGGAGTCGTCCAACGTCGGGACGGTCCAGGTGGCGCAGTCGGTCGGGGCCGACCGCCTCGACCACTACCTGCGAAGGTTCGGGTTCGGACGCCGCACGGGAGCCGGCGGCGAGCCCGTGGTGCCCTACGAGTCGGCCGGGGTCCTGCCCGCCGTGGAGAACTGGTCGGGCACGTCGCTGGCCACCATCTCCTACGGTCAGGGCATCTCGGTCACCGGTCTCCAGATGGCGGCCGCCTACAACGTCATCGCCAACGACGGCGTGTACGTGTCGCCCGTCCTCGTGCAGGGCGCCGACTCGGATCGTCGCCGTGTGGTGTCGTCGGCGACCGCCGCCGCGCTCCGCGACATCCTCACCGGCGTCGTCCACGCCGGGGGCACCGGCGTCCGCGCCCAGGTGCCCGGCTTCCTCGTGGCCGGCAAGACCGGGACCGCCCGCAAGCCCGATCCCGAGAACAGGGGCTACCTGGAGGGCACCTGGGTGTCGACCTTCGCCGGGTTCGCCCCCGCCGACGACCCGGTGGTCACGGCGGTGGTGGTGGTCGACGACCCGAAGCCGGAGTACTACGGGGGGCTCGTGGCCGCCCCGCTGTTCTCCGAGCTGGCCGGGTACGCCCTGCGGACGCTGCGGGTGCCGCCCACCGATCCCGTCGCCATCGAGGCGGCCGAGGCCGGCGCCGATGCCGACGGCGGCTGAGGTGGCCGAGGCGCTGCGACGGGGCGGATTCGCCCCGGTGACCATCCGGGGATCCGTCGACGCCGCTGTCGTCGACCTCACCCATGACAGCCGGGCCGCCGGGCCGGCGGTCGGCTTCGCCTGCGTCCGGGGTGTGGCCGTCGACGGCCACGACTTCGCGCCCGCCGCCGTGGCGGCGGGTGCGCCCCTCCTGCTGGTGGAGCGACCGGTGGCCCCGGCCGTCACCCAGATCGAGGTGTCCGACGTGCGGGCCGCACTCGGGCCCGCCGCCGCCGCCGTGCACGGGCGTCCCTCCTCGGCGGTCCCGGTGGTCGGCGTGACCGGCACCAACGGCAAGACCACCGTCACCCACCTGATCGCCGACCTGCTGGGATCGGCCGGGCGGCGGCCCGCCGTCCTCGGCACGCTGTCCGGACCCCGCACCACCCCCGAGGGGACCGATCTCCAGCGCCGCCTGGCCGAGCTGGTGACCGACGGCCACGACGCGGTGGCGATGGAGGTGTCGTCCCACGCCCTCGCCCTCCACCGGGTGGACGGCACCCGGTTCGCGGTGGCCGCGTTCACCAACCTCTCCCCGGAGCACCTGGACTTCCACGCCGACCTCGACGACTACTTCGCCGCCAAGGCCCGCCTGTTCGAGGCCGGCCGGGCCGCCGTGGCCGTCCTGCCCGTCGACGATCCCTGGGGGGCCCGCCTCGCCGCCCGCGCCACGATCCCGGTCGTGCCCTGGCGGGTGGGTGACGCCACCGGCGTGCGGACCGGCCCGACCGGCACCCGGTTCCGGTGGCGGGGCCACGACGTGCTCCTCCCGTTACCGGGACGCTTCAACCTGGCCAACGCCATGACGGCAGCGGCGGTCGCGTCCGTCCTCGGCCTCGACGACGCCACCGTGTCCGACGGGCTCCACCGGGTCCGACCCGTCCGGGGTCGCTTCGAGCCCGTCGAGGCCGGGCAGCCGTTCACGCTGCTCGTCGACTACGCCCACACCCCCGACGCCCTGGAGCAGGCCCTCGGGGCCGCCCGCGATCTCGTCGGGCCCGGTGGGAGGCTCCTGGTCGTGTTCGGCTGCGGCGGTGACCGGGACGCGGGCAAGCGCCCCCGCATGGGAGCCGTGGCCGTGGCGGGAGCCGACGCCGTGATCGTGACCTCGGACAACCCGCGCGCCGAAGACCCCGCCGCCATCGCCGCCGACGTCCTGGCCGGCACGGGCGGGGCGCCGACGGTGACCGTGGAGCTGGACCGGGCCGCCGCCATCGCCGCCGCCGTGGACGGGGCCGATCCCGGCGACGTGGTGCTGGTGGCGGGCAAGGGTCACGAGACGACCCAGACCACCGGCGACCACGTCCGCCCCTTCGACGACCGCGCCGTCGCCGCCGCCCTCCTCCGGGATCGGGCGTGGTAGCGCTCACCCCCCCGTTCTGGCACCTGAAAACCGTCGTATCCGGCGGTTCCAGGTGCCAGAACGAGGTGGTCGGGTCACCCTCGTGGTAGCGCTCCTCCTCGCGGGGGGCATCGCCATGGTGGTGTCGCTCGTCGCCACCCGCTTCCTCATCCCGTGGTTGCAGCACCGCGGTGTGGGCCAACCCATCCGGGTCGAGGGGCCCGAGGGCCACCAGGAGAAGGCCGGCACGCCCACCATGGGGGGGCTCACCATCGTGTCGGGGGCCCTGCTCGGCTACATGGTCAGCCACGTCCGGGGCGGCACGATCTTCACCCGGGGCGGGCTGACCGTGATGATGGTGATCGTCGGCGCCGGTGCCGTCGGGCTCCTCGACGACTGGCTGAAGGTGTCCCAGGCGCGCAACCTCGGTCTGGGCGCCCGGGCCAAGCTCATCGGTCTCCTGGTGGTGGCCGTCGGCTTCGGAGTCCTCGCGGTCAACTGGGTCAACGTCCGCACCGACCTCGCCTTCACCCGGTGGGACTCGATCGGGATCGACCTCGGCACGGTGGGCTGGATCGTCCTGGCCGTTCTCATGATCGTCGGGTCGGCCAACGCCGTGAACCTGACCGACGGGCTCGACGGCCTGGCCGCCGGTTCGGCCACCTACGCCTTCATGGCCTACGTGCTGGTGGCCTTCTGGGCCTTCCGACACCCCGACGTGTACCTCGTGCCCCAGGCCCTCGACCTCGCCATCGTGGCGTCGGCCATGGCCGGAGGCTGCGTCGGCTTCCTGTGGTGGAACGCAGCGCCGGCCCGCATCTTCATGGGCGACACCGGCTCGCTGGCCATCGGCGGCGGCCTGGCCGCCCTGGCCCTCGTCACCCACACGGCGCTGCTGCTGCCCATCATCGGTGGCCTGTACGTGTTCGAGACCGTCTCGGTCATGGTCCAGGTGGTCAGCTTCCGCACCACCGGGCGCCGGGTCTTCCGGATCGCCCCCGTCCACCACCACTTCGAGCTGGGGGGGTGGCCCGAGACGACCGTCATCATCCGGCTCTGGATCCTGGCCGGCCTGTTCACCGCCGTGGGTCTCGGCATCTACTACGCCGACTGGATCTCCCTCGGGCTGGCCGACTGATGCCCCCCGAGCTGGTCCCCTTCACCGTGTCCGACCTGGGCCGGGTGCTGGTGTACGGCACCGGCGCCACCGGTGCGGCCGTCGCCGCCGCGCTCCGCCGGCGCAACGTCGAGGTGGTCACGGCCGACGACCGTGCCGACGCCGCCGCCGACGTTCCCGCCCCCGGCCCCGACGCCCTCGACGCCCTCGTCGCCGGCGTCGACGCCGTGGCCCCGGCCCCGGGCGTCCCCCGTCGCCACCCGCTGTTCGGGGCGGCCGCCCGTCACCGTCGGCCGATCGTGAGCGAGCTCGACCTCGCCGAGGCGTGGAGCGACGTGCCGGTGGTCGCCGTGACCGGTACGAACGGCAAGACCACGGTGTGCAGCCTGGTGACCGAGATCCTGCGGTCGGGCGGTGTCGACGCCGAGCTGGCCGGCAACAACGACGAGCCCCTGGTGGCCGCCGTCGACCGTCGGGGCGTCGACCGGCCCGACGCCTTCGTGGTGGAGGCGTCGTCGTTCCGCCTCGACCCGGTGCAGCACTTCCGCCCGGCCGTGGCGGTGTGGCTCAACCTGGCCCCCGACCACCTCGACTGGCACCCCCACCTCGACGACTACGTGGCGGCCAAGGCGCGGATCACCGCCCGCCAGCGGTCGGGCGACACCCTGGTGGTGCCGGTCGACGACCCGGTGGTGCGCGACGCCGTGGCCGGCACCGCCGCCACGATCGTCACCTTCGGTCCGGGGGGTGACTGGGACGTGTCCGCCGACCGGCTCCGCGGCCCCGCGGGCACGGTCCCCTTCGCCGCGCCGCTGGAGCGGGACCGCCCCCACGAGCGCACCGACGCGGCGGCGGCGGCGGCGGCGTCGTCGGCCCTGGGGGTGGGGCCCGACACCGTGGCCGGTGCCGTGGCGGCGTTCCGTGGGGTCGCCCACCGCCTCATGCCCGTCGGTCGCATCGACGGCGTCGTGTACTACGACGACTCGAAGGCCACCTCCCCCCACGCCACCCTGGCCGCCCTGTCGGGGTTCGTCTCGGCCGTCCTCATCGCCGGCGGACGCAACAAGGGCCTCGACCTCGGCGAGCTGCGGGCCGGGGCCCGGGCCGTGCGGCACGTGGTCGCCATCGGCGAGGCGGCCGGTGACGTCGCCGCCGCCTTCGACGGCCTGGTCCCGGTCACGACGGCCGGTTCCATGGCCGACGCCGTGGCCGCCGCCCGGTCGGCCGCCTCCCCCGGTGACGCCGTGCTGCTGTCACCGGCCTGCGCCAGCTTCGACTGGTACTCCGACTACGGGGCACGCGGCGACGACTTCGCACGCGCCGTGGCCGCCCTCGTCCCGGCGGGGGCAGGGGCGGGCGGACCGGGGTCGGGGTCGGCGTGACCACCACCGTCGGCCCGGCCGGGGTCGGGACGGCCGGGGTCGGGGACACCACGACGCAGGCCGGGCGGACCCGCCGGCCGCCGCCGGCGCCCCCGCGGCGACGCGGTCTCTACCTCGGGCTGCTCGGCCTGGTCCTGGCGCTCAACGCCTTCGGGCTCGTCATGGTGCTCTCGGCCTCGTCGGTGTCGGCGGTGGCCGCCGGCGACTCGGCCTTCAGCTACTTCAACCGCCAGCTCGTCTGGGTGGCGCTGGCCCTGCTCGTGCTGTTCGTGACCGTCGGCGTCGACTACGCCGTCTGGCGCAAGCTGGCCGGCCCCGGGTTGATGTTCACGTTCGTGATGCTGGCGGCCATCCTCGTCCCCGGTGTGGGCCACACGGCCGGGGGTGCCACCCGGTGGGTGGCGATCGGCCCCCTCACGTTCCAGCCCTCCGAGCTGGCCAAGCTGACGCTGCTCCTGTACGTGGCCGACCTGCTCGAGCGGCGCAGCCACGTCATCGCCGACCGGCGCCGCAGCCTCCATCCCGTCCTGCTGGTGTCCGTGCCGGTGGTCGGGCTGGTGTTCGTGCAACCCGACCTCGGCACCAGCATCATCCTCGCCGCCGTCGTCATCGCCGCCCTCCTCGTGGCCGGGGTGCCGATGAAGCCGCTGCTCGGCACCGGGCTGATCGGCGCCGCGCTGGCCCTGGCGGCGGGGCTCGGCGCCGGCTACCGCCAGGCCCGGATCACCGCCTTCCTCGACCCGTGGGCGGATCCCCTGTCGGCCGGGTACCAGACCCTCCAGTCGCTGGTCGGCCTGGCCAGCGGCGGCACCGACGGGGTCGGCCTGGGGGCGGGGCGGTCCAAGTGGGGCTTCCTGCCCAACGCCCACACCGACTTCATCTTCGCCATCGTGGGTGAGGAGCTGGGGCTGATCGGCTCGGTCCTGCTGGTCGTGGCGTTCGTGGCCCTCGGCGTGCTCGGCCTCCGGGCCGCCGCCCGGGCCCCCGACGTGTTCGGGACCATCGTGGCCGCCGGCATCACCGTGTGGCTGATGTTCCAGGCCTTCGTCAACGTCGGCGGAGTGACCGGGATGTTGCCCATCACCGGTGTCACCCTGCCGTTCGTGTCCTTCGGGGGCACGTCGCTGCTCGTCAACGCCGCGGCTGCCGGTGTCCTGTGCAACATCGCCCGGCAGGCCCGTTGAGGCGTCCACCGCCGCGGCGGGTGAGGCCCCGCCCGGTATTCGCCGTGATGGCCGGCGGTGGGACGGCGGGCCATCTCGTCCCCGGTCTGGCCGTGGCCCGGGCCCTCGTCGAGCGCGGCCACGACCCCGCGGCCATCCACTTCGCAGGATCGCGCCGGGGCCCGGAGGTGGAGGCGGTGCCGGCCGCCGGCTTCCCCCTGACCGCGCTCGCCGGCCGTGGCGTCCAGCGGCGCCTCACCCCCGAGAACGTCGGTGCGGTGGCCGGCATCGCCTCCGCCGCCGTCACCGCCGTCGGCCTCGTCCGGCGGTTGCGCCCGGCCGTGGTCGTGGCCCTCGGCGGGTACGCCTCCGTTCCGTGCGGCCTGGCCGCTGCCCTGTGTCGGATCCCGCTCGTCGTGGCCGAGCAGAACGCCGTGCCCGGCCTGGCCAACCGGCTGCTGGCCCGGTTCGCCGCCGCCTCGGCCGTCTCCTTCCCCGGCACCGGGCTGCCCCGCGAGGTCGTGACCGGCAACCCGGTACGGGCCGAGATCGCCGCCGTCGACCGGGCCGCCGACCGCGACCGGGCCCGGCGGGAGCTCGACGTCCCCGAGGGCTGGCCCCTGGTCGTCGCCTTCGGCGGGTCGCTCGGGGCCCGCAGGATCAACGACGCCGTCCTGGGCGCGGTGGGGGCCGATCCCGGGGCCCGTCGGATCGTCCACCACGTCATCGGCCGCCGGGACTGGGCCCGCGAGGCGGGGCGGGTGGCGGAGCTGACGGGTATCGCCCCCGGTTACCGCCCCGTGGAGTACGAAGGCGCCATGCACCGGTGCCTCGCCGCCGCCGACCTCGTCGTGGCCCGGGCCGGCGCGTCGACCGTGGCCGAGCTGGCCGTCGTCGGGGTGCCGGCCCTGCTCGTGCCGCTGCCCGGCGCCCCCGGTGACCACCAGACGGCCAACGCCCGCGCCCTCGAGCGGGTGGGGGCGGCCGAGATCGTCGCCGACGACGAGCTGACCGCCGGTCGCCTCGCCGCCGACGTGGACCGGCTCCTGGCCGACGCCGGCCGCCTGACCACCATGGCCGCCGCCGCCCGCACCATCGGACGCCGCGACGCCGCCCACCGCGTCGCCGACCTGGCCGAGCGCCACGCCCGGGCGGGCGCAGGCGGAGGTGCCGACCGGTGAGCATCGAGGCCGACGTGGCGTGCCGGGTTGCGGGTCGCCGTCGTGACGAGGGCCGGCCGGTGGGCATCGAGGCGGACGTGGCGTGCCGGGTTGCGGGTCGCCGTCGTGACGAGGGCCGGCCGGTGGGCATCGAGGCCGACGTGGCGTGGGGTTGCGGGTCGCCGTCGTGACGAGGGCCGGCCGGTGGGCATCGAGGCGGACGTGGCGTGCGGGTTGCGGGTCGCCGTCGTGACGAGGGCCGGCCGGTGGGCATCGAGGCATCGAGCGCGCCGTCGACGTGGCGTGCCGGGTTGCGGGTCGCCGTCGTGACGAGGGCCGGCCGGTGGGCATCGAGGCGGACGACGTGGCGTGCCGGGTTGCGGGCGTCGCCGCGGGTCGTGTGACGAGGGCCGGCCGGTGGGCATCGAGGCCGACGTGGCGTGCCGGGTTGCGGGTCGCCGTCGTGACGAGGGCCGGCCGGTGGGCATCGAGGCCGACGTGGCGTGCCGGGTTGCGGGTCGCCGTCGTGACGAGGGCCGGCCGGTGGGCATCGAGGCCGACGTGGCGTGCCGGGTTGCGGGTCGCCGTCGTGACGAGGCCGACCGGTGAGCATCGAGGCCGACCAATGAGCATCGACCTGACCGTGGAGCGGCGCATCCACGTCGTCGGGGCGGGCGGGGCGGGCATGAACGCGATCGCCGCCGTCCTGGCCGAGATGGGTCACCGGGTGTCGGGGAGCGATCTCCGGGACTCGGCCGGCCTCGATCGTCTCCGGGCCCTCGGCGTCACCGTCAGCGTCGGTCACGACGCCGCCCACGGTGCCGACGCCGACATCCTGGCCGTGTCGACGGCCATCCCCGCCTCCAACCCCGAGGTGGGGGCGGCCCGACGGCGGGGAGCCCCCGTGCTGTCCCGGGCCGAGGTGCTCGGCGCGCTCGCCGCCCTCGCCCGTCCCGTTGCCGTGGCCGGCACCCACGGCAAGACGACGACCTCGTCGATGTTGGCCCTCATCTGCGTGCAGGCCGGTCTGGAGCCGTCCTTCATCGTGGGCGGCGACGTCAACGAGATCGGCTCGGGGGCGGTCTGGGGCGACGGCGACTGGTTCGTCGTCGAGGCCGACGAGAGCGACGGGACGTTCCTCGCCCTGGGCGCCGACGTCGCCCTCGTCACCAACATCGAGCCCGACCACCTCGAGCACTGGGGCGACTTCGACGCGCTGCGGGACGCCTTCGCGGCCTTCGTGGCCGCCGCCCGGGTGGGGGTGGTGAGCGCCGACGACGAGATCGCCCGCACCCTCGTGGCCCGGGAGCGGACCCGCACGTTCGGCGAGGCCGAGGACGCCGACGTCAGGCTGACCGGGCGCGAGGTGGGCGGGGCCGGCACCCGCTTCCGCCTGAGCGTCGACGGGAGCGACGCCGGCTGGTTCGACCTTCCCGTCCCCGGTCGTCACAACGCCCACAACGCCGTGGCCGCAGTGGCCACCGCTCTCGAGCTGGGCGTCGGTCTCGACCACGCTCGACGCGCCCTGGCCCGTTTCGGGGGGGTGGCCCGAAGGTTCGAGCACCGGGGGCGGGCCGGCGGGGTGACGTTCGTCGACGACTACGCCCACCTGCCGACCGAGGTGGCGGCGGCCGTCGACGCCGCTCGCGAGCACGACCCCCGCCGTCTCGTCGTGGTGTTCCAGCCGCACCGGTACTCCCGCACGGCGTCGATCGGCTCCGACTTCGGGGATGCGTTCGCGGCCGCCGACGTGGTGGCCGTCACCGACGTCTATCCCGCCGGTGAACCGCCGCGTCCCGGCATCACCGGGATGGTCGTGGTGCGGGCCGTCCTCGACCGCCATCCCCACGCCCGGGTCGCCTACCTCCCGCGCCTGGCCAACGTCGAGCGCTGGCTGGCCGCCACGCTGCGGCCCGGTGACCTGTGCCTCACGCTCGGCGCCGGCGACCTCACCGGTGTGCCCGACCGGGTCATGGCGGGACTGGCCGACGCCGCGACCGCGGACAGCGGCCCCGCCGGGGCGGGGTCGATGTGAGCGCAGGAGCCGACGCCGTCGCCGATCGGCTCGGGTCGGCGGCCGAGCCCGACGCACCCCTCGGGGCCCGCACCACATACCGGGTCGGGGGGCGGGCCGCCGTCGGCGTGGATGTCGCCGACGCTGCGGCGCTACGACGCTGCGCCGACGCGCTGGCCGGCGCCGACGTCCGGATCCTCGTGCTGGGGCGGGGCTCGAACCTGCTCGTCGCCGACGCCGGCTGGGCCGGGGTGGTGTTGCACCTGGGCGACGCCTTCGCCGAGGTCGAGGTGGCCGAGGGGGGGATGGTCACGGCGGGCGGATCGACGCCGCTGCCGGTGTTGGCCCGGCGGACCGCAGCCGCTGGGCGGACCGGCCTCGAGTGGTGCGTGGGGGTGCCCGGCACGGTCGGGGGAGCGGTCCGGATGAACGCCGGCGGTCACGGCTCCGACGTCGCCGCCACCCTCGTCGACGTGACCGTGGTCGATCTGCGGGCGGCCCGGTGCGAGGTCGTGGCGGCCGGCGACCTGGCCCTCGGTTACCGGAGCTCCGCCCTGGCGGACCATCAGCTCGTGGCGGCGGCCCGGTTCCGGACCCGGCCCGGTGACCCTCGCCGGTCGGCGGCCGAGATCGAGCAGATCGTCCGATGGCGGCGGCGTCACCAGCCCGGTGGTCAGAACTCCGGGTCGGTGTTCACCAACCCGCCGGGTGACTCGGCCGGACGGTTGATCGACACGGCCGGCGGCAAGGGCCTGCGCATCGGGACGGCCCACGTGTCGACCAAGCACGCCAACTTCGTCCAGGCCGAGCCGGGCGGCTCGGCCGACGACGTGGCCGCCGTCATCGCCGAGGTGCGCCGCCTGGTGCTGCGGCACCACGGCGTCGACCTGCGACCCGAGGTGCGCATGATCGGCTTCGGGGCCGACCGGTGAGCGACGAGGCCGACGTGACGCGTCGATCGATGGCCTGCGGACGGGACGGGGCCGACCGGTGAGCGAGGCCGACGTGACGCGCCGATCGATGGCCTGCGGACGGGTCGGGGCCGACCGGTGAGCGACGAGGCCGACGTGACGGGCCGATCGACGGCCTGCCGACGGGACGAGGCCGACCGGTGAGCGACGAGCACCGTCCGGGCACCCAGGGCGTCGCGTATGCCGACGACGCGGGGGCCGGGACGAGTTGGCCTCCCAGGGTCGTCGTCGACCCGCGGCTGCGACAGCGGCGGATCGACGTGGCCCGGTCGGTCGGGCGCCGCCGGCTGCGACGCCTGGGCGTCCTCGGCCTGCTGGTCGCCGTGGCAGCGCTGGTGTGGGTGGTGCTGCACTCGCCGCTGCTCGACGTCGACCGGGTGGAGGTGGCCGGCGCCGAGCGCACGGCCGTCGCCAGCGTGGTCGACGCCGCCGGCGTCACCGCCGGCACGCCGTTGGTGGAGGTCGACGCCGCCCGGGTCCGAGCCCGGGTCGCCCGGTTGCCGTGGGTGTCCGGCGCCACCGTCGATCGGGGCTGGGACGGCGTGGTCCGGGTGGCCGTCGTCGAGCGGGTACCGGTGGCGGTGCTGGCCGCCGGCGAGGGCTCGGCCCTCGTCGATGCCGCCGGGGTGGTGACCGCCGTCGTGGCGAGCCGGCCGGTCGGTCTGCCGCTCGTGGCCACCGGCGGCGCCGCACCCCCGCCCGGAGCGGAGGTGCCGGTGCGGGCCCGACGCGCTCTCCGCGTGGTAGCGGCGCTGCCCGACCGGTGGCGGGGTGGGGTCGACACCGTGGCCGACGCGGGGAGGGAGGGGATCGAGCTGCGCCTCACCGGCGGGGGCGCCATCCTGCTCACCGGGTCCGGCGATCTCGCCCTCGAGCTGGTGGCGGCCGTGACCGTCGTCGATGCCGAGGGCGTGCCCGACGGGGCCGTGCTCGACGTCAGGGTCCCCCGCGCCCCCGTCATCCGACCGCCGGCCCCGCCAGACCCTGACGCTCCAGTCGACGTCGAGTCCGAAGCGGAGGTGGAGGTCGAGGTCGAGGCCGGGACCGGGCCGGCGACGGGGGTCGGGACGTGACGCCCGACGGCGTGGTGCGCGAGGATCGGGCGCCCGGCCCGCTCAGGCGCCTAGGCTGTCCCACCGTGCCCATGAGCGGGGAGCGAGCCTCCAGTGCAACGTGAACCCTCGATGCGGCCGCCGACCGAGACGTGGAGGCTGTGTCCGTGGTAGCGACCCCCCAGAACTACCTGGCCGTCATCAAGGTCGTCGGCGTGGGCGGCGGTGGCGTGAACGCCGTCAACCGCATGATCGACGCCGAGCTGCGGGGCGTCGAGTTCATCGCCGTAAACACCGACGCCCAGGCGCTGCTCATGAGCGACGCCGACGTCAAAATCGACATCGGGCGCGAGACGACGCGAGGCCTGGGGGCGGGCAGCGATCCCGACGTCGGCCAGGCCGCCGCCGAGGAGCACCGGGGTGAGCTGGAGGAGGCGCTCCAGGGTGCCGACATGGTGTTCATCACCGCCGGCGAGGGCGGCGGCACGGGCACCGGGGCGGCGCCGATCGTGGCCGAGATCGCCAAGAGCATGGGGGCGTTGACCATCGCCGTCGTGACCCGGCCGTTCGCCTTCGAGGGTCGGCGCCGGGCCGTGCAGGCCGATCAGGGCATCCAGCGGCTGAAAGAGAAGGTCGACACCCAGATCGTCATCCCCAACGACCGGCTCCTGTCGGTGGCCAACGACCAGACCTCCATGGTCGACGCCTTCCGCATGGCCGACGACGTGCTGCTGCACGGCGTGCAGGGCATCACGTCGCTCATCACCACGCCCGGCCTCATCAACACCGACTTCGCCGATGTGCGCATGATCATGCAGAACGCCGGCTCGGCGCTGATGGGGATCGGCCGGGCCCAGGGCGACAACCGGGCTGTCAACGCGGCCCGGGCCGCCATCTCGAGCCCGCTGCTGGAGGCGTCCATCGAGGGCGCCCGGGGCATCCTGTTGAACATCGCCGGACCGAGCGATCTCGGGATCTTCGAGGTCAACGGGGCGGCCGAGGTCATCCACGAGGTGGCCCACCCCGACGCCAACATCATCTTCGGATCCGTCATCGACGACGCCATGGGCCAGGAGCTGCGGGTCACGGTCATCGCCGCCGGCTTCGACCGCTGGGACGATCAACGCGACGACGGCCGCAGCTCCCAGCTCGACGGCGACGAGCGCCCGTCGCGCCGCCGGGAGTTCGATGGGCCGGCGCCGGTGTCGGCCCCGGCAGGTCCGCCCGTGCCGGTGTCGTCGCGGCCGTCCTCGTCGCGCCCCGAGCCGGCCCCGGCGGGGTCGGCGGGAGGCGACGACGGTGACGACGGCGACGACGGCTTCGACGTCCCATCGTTCCTGCGCTGAGCGATCCGGCGGTCACGACCCGGCTCGTCGCCGATCGGTTGGCGGCGGTTCGGGAGGAGATCACGGCGGCGGGCGGCGGCGACGAGGTGGATCTCGTGGCCGTGACCAAGGGATTCCCCCCCGGCGTGGTCGACGCCGCCGTGGGGGCCGGGCTCGCCGACCTGGGCGAGAACTACGCCCAGGAGCTGCTCACCAAGGTCGACCGGCCGGCGGCGGAGGCGCGGGTGCGCTGGCACTTCGTGGGGCGGTTGCAGTCCAACAAGGTGCGCCTGGTGGCCGACCACGTCAGCCTGTGGCAGTCCGTCGACCGGGCGTCGCTCGTGGGTGAGCTGGCCCGGCGGGCGCCCGGCGCCCGGGTCCTCGTGCAGGTGGCCATCTCGGGCGAGCCCACCAAGGGCGGCGTCGAGCCCGGGGAGACCTCCGCTCTGGTCGAGCGGGGCCTCGACGCCGGCCTCGACGTGGTGGGGCTCATGGGCGTCGCCTCCCGGTCCGACGAGGCCACGGTGGCGGCGCAGTTCGGAACCCTCCGGCGGTTGGTCGACCGGCTCGACCTCGGGGTCTGCTCCATGGGGATGAGCGGCGATCTCAGGCTGGCGGTGGCGGAGGGCGCCACCATGGTGCGGGTCGGCACCGCCCTGTTCGGTCCCCGCCCGGGCTGACCGGCCCGCATCCGCGCCGGGCCGGACCCGTCCTGGTTCACTAGGGTGAGCACGAGGAGGTAGCCGCCGTGTCGGTGCTACGCAAGGCGATGTTGTACCTGGGCCTCGGGCCCGACGAGGAGTACGACGACTTCGCGGGCGGCGGCGAGGCGTCGTCGGTCTCCGAGCGCCGACCGGTGCAGCCGCCCGGCGACGAGGTCTCGTCGGTCCGCACCATCACCAACCCGTCGCCGGAGCGCTCGGTACGGGCCGTGCCCAACCCGGCCGCCGGCACCCCGTCACCCGACGGGGCGAGGGGTGTTCGCACCATCCAACCTCCCACCCGGCCGAGCGTGGTCAGCCCCATCCGCTTCAACGACGCCCAGCAGGTCGGCGACCGGTTCCGCTCCGACCAGCCCGTGATCGTCAACCTGACCGGCGTCGACGAGGACCTGTCCCGACGGCTGGTCGACTTCGCTTCCGGGCTCTGCTACGGCCTCGACGGTCACATGGAGAAGATCACCCACCGGGTGTTCCTCCTCGTTCCGGCCAAGGTCGAGATCCCGCCCGAGGAGCGCCGCCGGTTGCGCGAGCAGGACTACGAGGGCTGATCCGGCTCCGTCGTGGGGATCATCTGCACGCTGCTCACGCTGTATCTCGTCGCCGTCTTCGCGCGCATCGTCCTGAGCTGGTTCCCGGTCTCGCCCGACAGCCCCGTCGCCACCGTCAACGGAGCGCTGGGCACCGTCACCGAGCCCGTCCTGGGGCCGCTGCGGCGCACCATCCCACCCGTGCGGCTGGGCGCGATGGCCCTCGACCTGTCGCCGATCATCGTCATCATCGGCATCCAGATCCTCATCGGGCTGCTGTGCTGACCCCCTGATGGAGCTGAGCCCCCGCCTCCTGGAGGAGAAGCAGTTCCCCGTCCGGCGGCGCGGCTACGACCCCGACGCCGTCGACGACTTCCTGGAGCGGGTGGCCGTGGCCGTCGCCGACCTGCAGGCCCGGCTGCACGAGCGGGGCGTCGAGCTGGCCGAGGTGCGCCGGCGGGCCTCCGCCGGGGGCGGAGCCGACGGACCGTCCCGGGCGCTCGTCCTGGCCCGTCAGGAGGCCGACCGCATCCGGGCCGAGGCCGCCCATGCCGCCGAGCGGACCCGGGCCGACGCCGACGCCGACGCCCAGCGGACCCGGGCCGACGCCGACGGCGAGGCCGACCGGGTCGTGCGGTCCGCTCTCGACGAGGTGCGGTCTCGGGTCGAGCGGTCCCGGCAGGAGGGTGAGGAAATCGTGGCAGCCGCCCGGGCCGGGGCCGACGCCGCCACCGCCGAGCGGCTGCGGGCCGCCCACGACGAGGCCGACGCCATCCTCCGCGACGCCGAGGCGCTGGCCGAGCGCCTGCGTCGGGAGGGCACCGAGGAGGCCGCCGCCGCCCGGCGCGACGCCCTCGAGCCCGAGCCCGGCGACGACGCGGCGTCGGGGGACCGGCTCGCCGCCCGGCGGCTGCGGATCGAGGCCGAGGGGTTGCTGAGCGCAGCCCGGGTGGAGGTGGCCCGGGAGCTCGAGCGGGTCCGGCGTGACGCGGTCGACGACGACGCCGCGACGGCCGGGGCGGTGGTGGCCGCCGCCCGGTTGGAGGCCGACCAGCTCCTGGCCCAGGCCCAGGTGGCGGCCCGGGAGCGGGGGCAGCGGGTGCGCTCGGCGCTGCACGAGGAGCTGGCCGAGCTGGAGGGGTCGATCGAGGCCCTTCGGACGCAGGCCGCCGGGGCCGTGGCGGATGGGGTCGCCGGGGTCGTGGGGGGCGGGTCGGCCGGGGCCGCAGGGGGTGAGGACGCCAACGGCGGGACCTCAGAGGAGGGAGACGGGGCGGGTGGCGACGGCGTCTCCGGCGGGGTCTCCGACGACGGGGCGGGTGGCGACGGCGTCTCCGGCGGGGTCTCCGACGACGGGGACGGGGGCGGGGCGCCGTCCCGGCGCTGGCGCCGGCGGGGACGCTGAGCAGGCCGGGGAGCCGCCCGCGGGCGGCCGGTTGCCCCCGGTATGCTCACGCCCCTTGTCCACACCGGGCGCTGGTCGACGAGAGGGCGTCATGGCCACCAGGAAGAAGGCGGGGTCGAAGCGGGCCGCCGCCAAGAAGAAGGGCTCGACGACGGCCTCGGCGAAGTCGAAGCCGTCCGGTCAGGGCTCGGCCGACATCACCCCGAGCGACGACTTCGACGTCGCGTTCCTCGAGTCCCAGCGTGAGCTGCTCCTCGAGGAGCGCGAGTCGTACCTGCGCAGCGCCCGGCGGTTGACCGACGAGGCCGAGCAGCTCGCCGCCGACCGCGAGCCGGGCGACGTGCAGTTCGACGAGGAGTCCGGCGAGGGCGACACCATCTCGGTCGAGCGTGAACGCGACCTGGCGCTGAGCGCACAGGCCCGGGAGACGATCGAGGAGATCGACGACGCCCTGGCCCGCATGGCCGCCGGCACCTACGGGATCTGCGAGGTCAGCGGCGAACCGATTCCCCGGGAGCGGCTGGAGGCCATCCCCTACGCCCGGGTGAGGGTGGAGTACAAGGCCGCCCGGCTCGGCTCCTGATGGCCCCGGCCCCGGCCCCGGCGCAGCGCCGGCGGCCGGTGGCGGGCGGGGTGGCCGCCGTGGTCGGCGTCGGGGCTGCGATCGTCGCCGTGGACCAGCTCACCAAGGCCTGGGCCCTGGACCGGCTCGACGACGGTGACATCGATCTGTGGTGGACGCTCCGACTGCACCTCGTGTTCAACCGGGGGTCGGCGTTCAGCCTCGGGCAGGGGTGGGGGCCGGCCCTCGGCATCGTGGCCGCCGTCGTCGCTGTCGTCCTGGTGGCCATGGGCCGCCGGGCCGACAGCCGGGGTGAGCGCCTCGCCGTCGGGCTCGTCCTCGGTGGCGCGGTCGGCAACCTGGTCGACCGGGCGGCCCGCGCCGACGACGGGTTCCTGTCAGGGGCGGTGGTCGACTTCGTCGACCTGCAGTGGTGGCCGGTCTTCAACGTGGCCGACGCCGCCATCTGCGTCGGCGTCGTGCTGCTGGTGGCGCGGTCGGGCCGCCGGGGGAGCGAGCCGGCCCGGCCCCGGGACGGAGCGGAACCAGCCCCGTCCCGTCCCGACCCGACGCCGTAGCGGGCCGTGACGACGCGGCCCGACGGGGCGACGAGGAGGCGGTTCGAGGTGCCACCGGCGATGGCGGGCGAGCGGGTCGACCGGGTCGTCGCCAGCGAGGTCGACCGGTCCCGGCGGGAGGTGCGCGACCTCGTCGAGGGAGGTGACGTGGCGGTGAACGGCGCGCGGCCGGTGAGCCCATCGCTGCGGGTGGCGGCCGGTGACATCGTCGAGGTGGACGTCCCCCCGCGGGCTGCGACCGAGCCCGAGCCCGACCCGGGCGTCGAGGTGGTCGTGGTCCACGCCGACGACGACGTGATCGTGGTCGACAAGCCCCCCGGCCTCGTGGTGCACCCCGGCCACGGGCGACCCGACGCCACGCTGGTCAATGGACTCCTGGCCCGGTTCCCGGAGCTGGCGGGCGTCGGCGAGGCCCACCGGCCCGGGATCGTGCACCGCCTCGACGTCGGCACGTCGGGACTCCTGATCGTCGCCCGCACCCCCGACGCCCACGCCGCACTGGTCACCGCCCTGGCCGAGCGGGCCGTCCGCCGCCGGTACGACACGGTGGTCGCCGGCCGGCCGGAGGCCGCCGCCGGTCTGGTCGACGCCCCCGTCGGCCGCGACCCCCGGGAGCCGTCGCTGATGGCCGTCGTCGCCGACGGGCGGCCGGCCCGGACCCGCTACGAGGTCGTGGAGGGGTTCGAGGCGGCGGGGTCGGCCCTGCTCGCCTGCGAGCTGGAGACGGGCCGCACCCACCAGATCCGGGTCCACCTGTCCGCCATCGGGCACCCGGTGGTGGGCGACGTGCGGTACGGCGGCCCGGCCCGCGCCGGTGTGCACCGACCCCTCCTCCACGCCCGGGAGCTGACCTTCCCCCACCCCCGCACCGGCGTCGTGCGCTCCTTCGAGTCGCCCTGGCCCCCCGACCTCACCGCCGCCGTCGAGGCCGAGCGGGCGGCCTGACGGGACTCTGCCTCATGAGGTGTACAACCGACACTCTAATTGCAGGAGAGTCGGGAGTGCGGATCGTACGCAGGCGCAGAGACGCAAGGCCGGATGAGTCGACCCGCCAGCGGTTGCCGAGGGTCGCATTCGTCGCTGCCGCCGTTGTGGTGTGCTGTGGCTCCATAATCGAGCACCTGACGCCCCACGAGGGATGGGTTCCCATGCCAGTGGTGTCAAGGGTGCTGCTAACGGTTGTCGTGTTATACGTCGTCGCGCTGGCGTGGTCGATGGTTGGAACGGCATGGGGGTACGTGATCTTTCTCGGTACCACCACCATCTCGACCGTGCTCTTCGTCCAATCCAAGCCTGGATTTCTCCCGTCAGCCCCGGTCGTAGCCTTTGCCGTCGGCATGACGTTCGCGCTCGTCATCGAAGACCGCATCGACCGTCTGCGATGACGGGCCCTCCGCGTTCGAGGGGTCCACGAACGTGACGCGGCAGGGGCCCCTGTAGAGGGCTCTGGGGTCTGCTCGTGCTGGTGGTGTCGAGCAACCGCGGGAGAGACCCCGATCACTGCTCGGCGTCGGGCCAGGGGGCCTCACCCCGTGCGATCGCAGCCACCGAGGCGAGGTCGAGCTCCGCGAGGCGGCGGCGCATCTCCTCGCCCATGACGTCCCAGATGGCGAGCAGGACGCACTGGCCCTCGTGGTCGCAGGCACCGTCGGTGTGGGGCTGACCGAAGTCGCCCATCACGATCGGCCCGTCGACGGCGGACACCACCTCCGACAGCGTGATCTCGGCCGGCTCCCGGGACAGGACGTAGCCGCCCCCCACGCCCCGCTTGGACCGCACCAGGCCGGCGCCCTTCAGGGCGAGGAGGATCTGCTCCAGGTAGGGCTGCGGCAGGCCCGTCCGCTCGGCGATGTCGCGCACCGACGTGGGCCGCTCCTCGGGGTGCAGGGTCAGCGACAGGAGCGCCCGGCAGGCGTAGTCGCCCCGGGTGGAGACCCTCATCGGGGCGCGCCGACGGAGCCACGGTCGGCGAGCGGCGGCGTCGGCACGTCCGCCATGGTACGGCGCGCCGGGCCGGCGGGTCCGGAGAGGGGATCACACCTGGATGCGGGGGTGTGGGAAGCTCGTGAACGTTGACCGAAGCACCCCTGATCCCTGACTACGGGCGGAACTGCCTGGCCTCGCTGCTCCCGGCGCTGCTGGGTCCGACCCGTCCGCGCTGGCTCCCGGCGCCCGTGCAGGGCGCCCGGGCCGTGGTGCTCCTGCTGCTCGACGGGCTGGGCTGGGAGCAGCTCGGTGAAAGGGCCGTGCGAGCCCCGACGCTGACCGCCATGGCCGGCGGCCCGATCCTGTCCGTCGTTCCCTCCACCACGGCGACGGCCCTGACCTCGGTCATGACCGGCCTGCCGCCGAGCGAGCACGGCGTGGTCGGGTACCGCATCCTGACCGAGGCCGGGGTCCTCAACACCCTGCGCTGGAGCATCGACGGCGAGGACGCCCGCAACCTCGTCCCGCCCGTCGACTTCCAGCCCGTCGAGCCATTCCTCGGCCTACGGCCGCCCGTCGTGACCAGGGCCGAGTTCGACACGACCGGCTTCACCGGCACCCACCTGCGGGGGGCGCGCCTGCACGGTTGGCGGACGGTGTCGAACCTGGTGGTGGAGGTCCGCCGGCTGGTCCTCGGCGGTGAGCCGTTCGTGTACGCCTACTACGACGGTGTCGACAAGGTGTCGCACGCCACCGGACTGGGCGAGCACTTCGACGCCGAGGTCGCCTTCGCCGACCGGCTGGTGAGCGCCGTGCTCGACGAGCTGCCCCCCGACGTGGCGCTCGTGGTCACCGCCGACCACGGCCAGGTCGACGTCGGGGACCGGATCATCCACCCGTCGGGCGACGTCCTGGCCATGGTGGCGGCGCAGTCGGGGGAGGGTCGGTTCCGCTGGCTGCACGCCCGTAGCGGCGCCACCGCCGACCTGGAGGACGCCTGCGCCTCTTCCTACGGCGACGTGGCCTGGGTGGTGAGCCGCGAGCGCATGGTCGACGAGAGCTGGTTCGGCCCCCGTCCCGGTGCCGCCGTGGTCCGCCGTCTCGGCGACGTCGCCCTCGTCCCCCACGCGCCGGTCGCCTTCCACGATCCCGACGACACCGGTCCGTTCCAGCTCGTCGGACGCCACGGATCGCTCACGTCGGCCGAGATGCTCGTGCCGCTGGTGGCGGCCCGGGGTCGCCGATCCCGGCGGCGCACGCCATCGCCGCTGCGTCCCTGACGGCTCACGGGGTGTGGGTGGCGACCAGTCGTGCGCCGACGTCGGCGAGGTGGGCGCGCAGCTCGGGGGGGTCGACCACCTCGAAGGGGAGATCGAGCCAGACCAGGTGGCCGGCCAGGGCGGCCAACGAGTCCGACCCGGTGACCAGCCGCGAGCGCCCGCCGCCGGCCGCCTCCACCACGCCCGCCGTGGCCGGCACCCGGGCCCGCACCTCCGCTGACGTGGCGTCGACCAGCACGGTGGCGGTGATCCGGTACGGGGCGACCGCGGTCGCCTCGGACACCAGGGCGGCGGCGTCGTCGAGGTCGAGGGGGGCGAAGCGGTGGCCGGTGGCCTCGGCCGCCTCGACCCGGTCCACCCGCAGCGTGCGCCAGTCGTCGCGGTCGAGGTCGAACCCGACCAGGTACCACCGCTGTCCGGTGGACACCAGACGGTGGGGGAGCAGCCGGCGCCGGCTGGCCCGACCCTGCCGGTCGACGTAGGCGAGGCGCAGCCGCACCCGCTCGGTGCAGGCCCGGGCGAGGGTCACGAGGATCCCGGGGTCGACCGTGTCGGCGGGGCCCGCGTCCAGCCGGACCGTGGCGGCGCCGAGGGCTCTCACCCGGGTCCGCAGGCGCGGGGGCAGGAGACGGTCGATCTTGGCGAGGGCGGCCACGGCCGACTCCTCCGATCCCCGCACCCCCCCACCGGTCGTGGCGGCCAGGGCCACCCAGACGGCCACCGCCTCGTCGTCGCCGAGATGCAGGGGCGCAGGTCGGCCCCGACGCCGAGGCGTTAGCCGCCCGTCGGTCCGGGGGCGGACTCCACGGGATATCCGAGCTGTCGGAGGCGGTCGACGTCGCGACGCACCGACCGCGTCGTCACGCCGAGGCGGTCGGCCAGCTCCGGTCCGGTCCAGACCGGCCGGGCCTGGAGGAGCGAGAGCACCCGAAGGAGCCGGGCCGACGGGGACGACATCTCACCATCCTCGCCCGGGATGCGGACCGAAACTGTCCGCATGAGTTCCTACTGTGCGCCCATGACCTACACCGTCACCCCCGACTGGCCGGCGCTGCTGGCCGATCAGCTCTGCTGGCACTGGGACCACCTGCTCCGCCCCCGCCTCGACGGTCTCGCCGACGAGGAGTACTTCTGGGAGCCCGTGCCCGGTTGCTGGAACCTGCGTCCCCGCGGCGAGAGCGACGTGGCCGTCCCCTCCGGGTCGGGAGCGCTGGTGGCCGACTTCGCCCTCCCCGAGCCCGACCCGGCCCCGGTGACGACCATCGCCTGGCGGCTCGGGCACGTCCTGGTCGGCATCTTCGGGGAGCGCAACGCCGCACACTTCGGTGGCCCGCCGGTCGACTACGCCTCCGTCGACTGGCCGACCACCGCCGCCGACGCCCTCGACCGTCTCGACGGGGCCTGCGACACCTGGACGGCCGGCGTGCGGGGCCTCGACGCCGCCGCGATGGTCCGGCCCGTGGGTGCGGCCGAGGGCCCGTTCGCCGAGCACCCGATGGCCGAGCTGGTGCTGCACATCAACCGGGAGGTCATCCACCACGGAGCCGAGGTCTGCCCGCTGCGCGACCTGTACCGGGACCGGACGCCCGGGAGCGGACCGTTACCCTGATCGCCCGTGACCGACGCCACGGACCAGGACAGCGCGACGGCGACACCGGCCGAGGTGGCCGAGATCGTCGAGGCGGACCAGGACGAGGAGCGGGAGGGCGCCATCCTCGAGCCGGCCCGGGTGATGCGGATCGGGTCGATGATCCGACAGCTGCTGGAGGAGGTTCGGGCCGCACCGCTCGACGAGGCCAGCCGCGACCGGTTGCGGGGCATCTACGAGACGTCGGTGACCGAGCTGGGTGAGTCGCTGTCGTCCGACCTGTCCGACGAGCTGAGCCGCTTGGCGCTGCCCTTCGACTCCGACACCCCCACCGAGTCCGAGCTGCGCATCGCCCAGGCCCAGCTGGTGGGCTGGCTGGAGGGTCTGTTCCACGGCATCCAGGCGGCCCTCATGTCCCAGCAGCTCCAGGCCCGTCAGCAGCTCGAGCAGATGCGGGGCCAGCCCCAGCTCGGCCCCGGGGGGCGGCCGGCCGTGCCTCCGAGCGCCCCTGGGCGTCCTTCCCAGGACCCCCCTCCGGGCGTCTACCTCTAGGCGGACGATCCGTCTCGGCGCCGCCCCGGACGCGCCGCTGCCACGGGAGGTGTCCGCAGGGTCACGCCTGATGAGGTGTGGGCCGCCGCGGACGCGCCGTCGCCACGGGGGGTGCCTGCGTAGTCACGGCTGCTGCGGGTCGGGCATCGCCGGTGGGCTGGGCGCCGCTGCGGACGCGCCGGGCTGCGGACGCACCAGCCGCGGACGCGTCGGGCTGCGGACGCACCGCCGCGGACGCGTCGCCGCGGACGCGTCGCCGCCACGGGGGGTGTCTGCGTAGTCACGGCTGCTGCAGGCTGGGCGCCGCTGCGGACGCGTTGTCGCGACCATCGGTGGCGGGGAGGTCACGCCGCCTCGGCTTCCGCGCCGCTGCGGACGCGTCCGTGTCACAGGGAGTGCCGGCGGCGGCCACGCCGTGCGGCCGCCAGCCGCGGTCGACCTGCATCACGCCCCCGCCCCGGACCACGCCCCCGCCCCCGCCCCCGACCACGGCCCGCGGTCGCCGCTGCGGCATGGTCCGGCGGGTAGGTTCGGCGACGACCATGGTCGACTCGTTCACGCACCTCCACGTCCACACCGAGTACTCCATGCTCGACGGGGCGGCCCGTACCGGTGACCTGGTCGACGCCGTGGCCGCCGACGGGCAGCCCGCCGTGGCCATCACCGACCACGGCAACATGTACGGCGTCCTCGACTTCTACAAGGCGTGCCGGGCCCGGGGCGTGCGCCCCATCATCGGGACCGAGGCCTACATGGCCCACTCGTCGCGCCGTGAGCGGCCCAGCCGTCGGGGGCGGGTCGACGACTCCGGGGGCGACGTCGAGGGCGGCCAGAAGCTCTACTACCACCTGACCCTGCTGGCCGAGTCCGACACCGGTTACCGCAACCTCATCAAGGCCGCCAGCCGGGCGTTCCTGGAGGGCTACTACTACAAGCCCCGCCTCGACTGGGAGATCCTCGAGCAGCACGCCGAGGGTCTCATCGCCACGACCGGCTGCCTGGGGGGCCAGGTGTGCCAGGACCTGCTGCGGGGTGACCGGGCCGCCGCCACGGAGAAGGCGGCCCGCCTGCAGGACATCTTCGGGCGCGACTCGCTCTTCGTCGAGATCCAGGATCACGGCATCCCCGAGCAGCACCGCACCAACCCGATGCTGCTCGACATCGCCCGCACCATCGGCGCGCCCGTGGTGGCCACCAACGACAGCCACTACACGCACCGCCACGACGCCGCCGCCCACGATGCGCTCCTGTGCGTGCAGACCGGCTCGTTGCGCAGCGACCCCGACCGGCTCAAGTTCCACGGCGACGAGCACTACGTGAAGACGGCGGCCGAGATGCGCCACCTGTTTTGCGACGTTCCCGAGGCGTGCGACAACACCCTGTGGATCGCCGAGCGCTGCGACGTCGAGATCGAGTTCGGCCAGCCCCGCCTGCCCCGGTTCCCGCTGCCGGAGGGGTTCGAGGACGAGACCGCCTACCTCCGCCACCTCACGTTCGAGGGGGCCAAGGACCGCTTCGGCGATCCGTTGCCCGAGGCGGCCGTCGAGCGCCTCTCCTACGAGCTGGCCGTGATCGCCGAGATGGGCTTCTCGGCCTACTTCCTCATCGTGTGGGACCTGATCCGCCACGCCCGCACCAACGGGATCCGGGTCGGGCCGGGCCGGGGGAGCGCCGCCGGGTGCGCGGTGGCGTACGCGCTGCGCATCACCGACCTCGACCCGATCCGCTACGACCTGCTGTTCGAGCGGTTCCTCAACCCCGGCCGCATCTCCATGCCCGACATCGACATGGACTTCGACGACCGCTACCGCGACGAGATGATCCGCTACACGGCCGAGCGCTACGGGCGGGAGAACGTCGCCCAGATCATCACGTTCTCCACCATCAAGGCCCGGGCCGCCGTGCGCGACGCCGCCCGGGTGCTCGGCCACCCCTACAGCCTCGGCGATCGCGTGGCCAAGGCCATGCCCCCGCTGGTGATGGGCCGCGACACCCCCCTCCACGCCTGCTTCACCGAGCACGACAAGTACCGGGACGGCTACCGGGCCGCCACCGAGCTGCGTGACATGTACGCCGCCGACCCCGACGTGGCCGAGGTGGTCGACGTGGCCATGGGGCTCGAGGGCCTGCGCCGCCAGGACGGCATCCACGCCGCCGCCGTGGTGGTCACCGACCAGCCGCTGACCCAGTACCTGCCCATCCAGCGCAAGCCGGAATCGGGCGTCGAGCCCGAGGACGCCCCGGTCGTCACCCAGTACGAGATGAACGGCGTCGAGGAGCTGGGTCTCCTCAAGCTCGACTACCTCGGTCTGCGGAACCTGTCGGTCATCGACGACGCCCTCACCCTCATCCGCGAGGTCCACGGCGTCTCCGTCGACATCGACCACGTGCCCCTCGACGACGAGCTCACCCTGGCGCTGCTGTGCAGGGGCGAGGGCATCGGCGTGTTCCAGCTCGAGGGTGGGCCCATGCGGACGCTCATGCGCTCACTGGCGCCGAGCTCGTTCGAGGACGTGGCCGCCCTCGTGGCGCTCTACCGGCCCGGGCCCATGTCGGCCAACATCCACAACGACTACGCGGACCGCAAGAACGGCCGGACCCCCGTCGACCTGCCCCATCCCGACCTGGAGGAGATCCTCGGGCCCACCTACGGGCTGATGATCTACCAGGAGCAGGTCATGCGGGTGGCCCAGAAGATCGCCGGCTACTCGTTGGAGGAGGCCGACAACCTCCGCAAGGCCTGCGGCAAGAAGATCCGTGAGCTGATCGCGAAGCACCGGGAGACCTTCATCGCCGGGGCCGAGGCCAGTGGCTACGGGCGCGGGCTCGGCACGACGCTGTTCGACATCATCGAGCCCTTCGCCGACTACGGGTTCAACAAGAGCCACAGTTACGGGTACGGCCTCGTCGCCTACCAGACCGCGTACCTGAAGGCGCACTTCCCGGTCGAGTACCTGGCCGCCCTCCTCACCTCGGTGAAGACGAACCTCGACAAGGCCGGCGTCTACCTCAACGAGTGCCGCCAGCTCGGCATCACCGTGCGGGTGCCCGACGTCAACGTCTCCGCCGTCGACTTCGCCTCCGTCGACGGTGACATCACCTTCGGGCTGTCCGCAGTGCGCAACGTCGGCGAGGGCATCGTGCGGCTGATCATCGCCGAGCGGGAGGCCAACGGGCCGTTCCGCGACTTCTACGACTTCTGCGAGCGGGTCGACACGTCGGCGCTCAACAAGCGCTCCGTCGAGTCGCTCGTGAAGGCGGGGGCGTTCGACGCCCTGGGCCACCCCCGCCGTGGTCTGCTCCAGGTGCACGAGCCGATCATCGACCAGATCGTGGCCCGCCGCCGCGAGCACGACATGGGGGTGCTGTCGCTGTTCGGCGAGACCGAGGCCGCCGCCGTCTTCGACGAGCGGGTGCCCATCGTCGACACCGAGTTCGACAAGGCCGACAAGCTGGCGTTCGAGAAGGAGATGCTCGGGCTGTACATCTCCGACCATCCTCTGTTCGGGATCGAGACGGCGCTGGCCCGCCGCTGCGACTGCCCGGTGGCCGACGCCGTGGTGGGTGAGGACGGGTCGCGCCGCACGGTCGGCGGTGTCGTCACGTCCCTCAAGGTCAAGTTCAACCGCAGGGGCGACAGGATGGCGGTGTTCACGCTGGAGGATCTCGCCGCCGGCATCGAGGTGCTGGTGTTCCCCCGCACGATGGCCGAGTGCGCCCACGTGCTCCGCGACGACGCCGTGGTCATCGTTGAGGCCCGCGTCGACGGCCGCGAGGACCAGGCCAAGCTGATCGCCAACTCCGTGCGGGCGTTCGTGCCGGTGGCCGACGACTCGACCCCGATCGAGGTGCGGGTGCCCGAGCACGTGGCGGTCGGGGGGACCGTGGATGACCTGCGGCGGCTCCTGCTCGCCCATCCCGGCCCGTCACCGGTCGTGCTCCACGTCGGCGCCACCCGGGTCGAGCTGCCCGAGCAGTTCCGGGTCGACGGCCGCAACGGGCTGGTCGGCGAGCTGCGGGAGCTGCTCGGCCCCCGGGCCCTCGCCGTCTGACCCGTCGGTCGAACTGCCTCCAGCAGCGCAGACGGGGGACGGCTCCGGTACGATCGTCACGCACGGTGATGCCGGTCCGGTTGGTTTGCGCCCGGCCCGGTCTCCCGATTGGAATTGCTCCGAGTTTGCCGCAGGGAAGGGGGCATCGCCGGATGGCGATCGAGGTCGAGACGAAGGACACCACGGCGTTGAGCGACGCCGAGCTGGCCGAGATGGCCGAGATGGACGGTGAGGACTCGGCCTACGACATCGGGGCGGTGTCCAAGGAGCGCGAGGCGTGGGTGCTGGTCACCCAGGCGCGGGTCGACGGGCGCCTCTACGGCTACGCCTTCTCGACGCTGGAGCGCATCGGGGGGACCCCCTCGGTGCTGCTCGGTCTGGCCTCCATCAAGCGTTCGAGCCGACGCGACAGCGTCCGCCGGGCGGTCGTCGGTGAGAAGCTGCGACGGGCCGTGCTGGCCTTTCCCGACGAGGACGTGCTGGTGGGCACCCGGGTCAACCGGCCCGACGCCATGCGGGCCTTCGAGAACCTCGACGGCATCATCCCCCGCCCCGACCACCGGGCCAACGGTGAGGAGCGGGCGTGGGGCCGCCGCCTGGTCAAGCGGTTCGGCGTCGACGGCAAGTACGACGACCGCGCCTTCGTGGCCAGCGGGTCGGGCACGGTGGCGGCGGTGTTTGACTACGAGAACCCCGATCACGGCCTCGACGACGCCGTGGTCGCCTTCTTCGACGATGTCGACGCGGGCTCGGGCGGCTGCCTCGTGGTCCACGGCTGGGCCATGTCGGAGGACCTCGCCAAGCTCGTCCCCTGAGCCCGGCGCCGTATCCCACCGGGGGGGCCGGCGACCCGGCCGACGCCTTCGCCCGCCTCGTGACGGGGCGGCGCATGGTGCGCCGCTTCCGGCCCGATCCGTTGCCGGCGGGCGTCGTGGCCGAGCTGTGTGACCTGGCCCGGCGGGCCCCGTCGGCGGGCAACACCGCAGCCGTCCACCTGGTGGTGCTGGAGGGCGACGAGGTGGCCCGCTACTGGGACGTGACGCTGCCACCGGGAGCCGGTCGCGACCGGTTCGCCTTCCCCGGTCTCCTCGCGGCCCCGGCGCTGGTGCTGCCCGTCACCGACCCCGGTGCCTACCCCCGCCGCTACGCCGAGGACGACAAGGCCACCACCGGTCTCGGATCGGGGACCGACGCCTGGCCCGTGCCGTACTGGTGGGTCGACGGCGGGATGGCGGTGATGACCCTGCTCCTGGGGGCCCGGTCCCGGGGGCTCGGGGCCTGCCTGTTCGGGGTCTTCGAGCACGAACCGGCCGTGCGGGCTGCGCTCGGGATCCCCGCCGACCGGCGCCTCCTCGGGGCCATCGCCCTCGGGGTGCCGACCCCCGGGGACCGGCCCGGTCGATCCTCGGGCCGGGGCCGCCGGCGACTCGACGAGGTGGTGCACCGGGGCCGCTGGTGAGGCCGGCAGCGCCTCGACCACCCGCCCGCCGGGCTGCGAGACTGCGCTGTCAGCCAGCTCCGGGGGATCCATGACCGACACCGCCTTCCACCTGCGGGGCAACTACGCCCCCGTGCAGGACGAGGTCGCCGCCCACGACCTCACCGTGACGGGGGCGCTCCCGCCCGAGCTCACCGGGCTGTACGTCCGCAACGGCGCCAACCCGGTGACCGGGACGTCGGCGCACTGGTTCCTCGGCAACGGCATGCTCCACGGGGTGCGTCTCGACGGCGGGCGGGCCAGCTGGTACCGGAACCGCTACGTCCGCACGCCCCTGCTCCACGACCCCGACGCCGAGCGGATCTCACCCGAGGGCGAGATCGACCGCACCCTCAGCCTGGCCAACACCCACGTCGTGCGCCACGCCGGGCGCATCCTGGCCCTCGAGGAGGGGTCGTTCCCCTACGAGGTCGACGCCCGGCTCGACACGGTCGGGTGCCACGACTACGACGGCCGGCTCACCACGGCCATGACCGCCCACCCGAAGACCTGCCCCGAGACGGGCGAGCTGCACTTCTTCGGCTACGGCCAGTTCGACCCGCTGCTGACCTACCACGTGGCCGACGCCGAGGGCCGTCTCGTGCGCTCCGACGAGATCCCCGTGAACGGCCCGACCATGATCCACGACTTCGGCATCACCCGGGGTCACGCCCTGTTCATGGACCTGCCCGTCGTGTTCGACCTGGAGGCGGCGCTGGCCGGCACCATGCCGTTCCACTGGAGCGACGACTACCCGGCCCGGGTCGGCGTGCTGCCCCGCGGCGCCCCCGTGGGGGAGCTGCGCTGGTTCGACGTCGACCCGTGCTACGTCTTCCACCCCCTCAACGCCTTCGACGACGGCGACACCGTGGTGTTCGACGTGTGCCGCATCTCGGAGCTGTGGCGCCGGCCCGGTGAGTTCACCGCCGACGGGCAGACGACGCTGCACCGCTGGCGCTTCGACCTGGCCACCGGCGTCACCAAGGAGGAAACCCTCCACGACGACCCCCAGGACTTCCCCCGGGTGGCCGACGGCCGCGTCGGGCTCCGCCACCGTCACGGCTACACGGTCGGGACCAACGCCACCAGCGTGTCGGGCGACAGCACCCCGGGCAACGACACCTGCCTCTACCAGCACGACCTCGACCGCACATCCTCCGTGGTCCACGACTTCGGACCGGGACGCCACCCCGGCGAGGGGGTGTTCGTACCCGCCGACCCATCCGGTGGCGCGACCGACGACGCCGCCGGCTGGGTGCTGGCCTACGTCCACGACGAGACCGACGACGCCACCGACCTGGTGGTGCTCGACGCCTCCGACGTGGCCGGCAGGGAGGTGGCCGCGGTGCGGCTGCCCCGCCGGGTGCCCTACGGCTTCCACGGCTCCTGGCTGGCCGACTGAACCCCCGGAACAACCTCGGCGGCCTCGACGTCGATCCGAGCCGGGCTACCAGCCCTGGCGGACGTAGTCCTTCAGGCTCTCGGCCTCGGTCTCGAGCTCGGTCAGGCGCTCCTTGACCACGTCGCCGATGGAGATGATGCCCGTGACCCGGCCGTCGCCGTCGACCACGGGGAGGTGGCGGAAGCGGCCCCCGGTCATGATCGACATGAGGCGGGCCACGGTGTCGGTGGGCCGGCAGGTCTGCACCTCCGACGTCATGATCGACGCCACGTCGGCGTCGAGCAGGTCGGGGCCCGACGCCGCCAGTCCGCGCACGACGTCGCGCTCGGAGAGGATGCCGGTGATGTGCTCGCCGTCCTCGCTCACCACCAGCGCACCGATGCGGTGCTCGGCCAGCGTCTGGACGGCGTCTCGTACCGACGTGTCCGGGACGATGGTGGCCACCTCGTGGCCCTTGCGACTCAGGATGCCCTCGACGTGCACGACGTCACCCCCTCGCTCAGCGACGCCGCCACCATGGCACACCCGGGGTGCTTCCGACGCCCGGCCGGGACTCGACCCCCGACGGCGCAGTGTCTCCGGGGGCCGGAAGCCGACGGCCTCGCTCCCGGGGGCTACCGTCCCGCGCCATGGACTTCAGCTTGGACGGGAAGGTCGCCGTCGTCACCGGCGGATCGAAGGGCATCGGCAAGGGCATCGCCGCCACGTTCGCCGAGGCGGGCGCCCGGGTGATGATCACCAGCCGCAAGGCCGAGGGGTGCGAGCAGGCCGCCGCCGAGATCGGCCACGGGACCGAGTGGATGGCGGGCAACGTCGGTGATCCCGAGGCCACCGAGGCCGTCCTCGACGCCGCCATCGAGCGCCTGGGCGGCCTCGACATCCTCGTCAACAACGCCGGCGCCAACCCCTACGCCGGGCCGACCATCGACGTCGACCTGGGGCGCTGGAACAAGACGATCCAGACCAACCTCACGGCGCCGATGTTCTGGACGCAGGCGGCGTGGCGCAAGCGGATGTCCGAGCACGGCGGCGTCGTGCTGAACGTGGCCTCGGTCGGCGGGTTCTCGACCAGTCCCGACCTCGGCGTCTACGACGTCACCAAGGCGGCGCTCATCCACCTCACCCGCCAGCTCGCCGCCGAGCTGGGCCCGAAGGTGCGGGTGAACGCCCTGGCGCCCGGCCTCATCAAGACCGACTTCGCCCGGGTGCTGTGGGAGGGCGAGCGGGGCGACCAGGTGGCCAGCTCCTACCCGCTCGGCCGGCTGGGCGAGGTCGACGACGTGGCCGCCGCCGCCCTCTGGTTGGCCGCCGACACCGGGTCCTGGATCACGGGGCAGGCCATCGTCCTCGACGGCGGCGGCCTGGTGAAGTTCCCCTCCTACGACTGAGTGACCGGCGCCCGACCCGTCCCTCCCGGCGGCGCCCGGCTGTGGGTGGCCGGGGCGCGGCCCCGCACCCTGCCCGCCGCCGTGGTCCCCGTGGCGGTCGGGACCGGTGCCGCCGTCGGCGTCGGTGGAGGAGTGGCGTGGGGCCGCGCTGCGCTGGCTCTCGTGGTGGCGGTGGCCCTGCAGGTGGGCGTCAACTACGCCAACGACCACGCCGACGGTGTACGGGGCACCGACGCCGACCGGGTCGGGCCGCTGCGCCTGGTCGGCAGCGGCCTGGTCCCGGCCGGGCAGGTGAAACGGGCCGCCATCGCCGCCTTCGCCGTGGCCGCCGTGGCCGGTCTGGTGCTGGCCGCCCTCGCCGGATGGTGGCTGGTCATCGTGGGCGTGTCCGCCATCGCCGCCGCCTGGGGGTACACGGGCGGCCCCCGGCCCTACGGCTACGCGGGCCTGGGGGAGCTGTTCGTGTTCGCCTACTTCGGGGTCGTGGCCACGGCCGGGACCACCTACGTGCAGGTGGAGCGGGTCACCGGGCTGGCGTTGCTGGTGTCGGTGGCGGTCGGTGCCATGGCCACCGCCCTGCTCGTCACCAACAACCTGCGTGACATCCCCGGTGACACGCGGGCCGGCAAGCGGACCCTGGCCGTGCGCCTGGGGGCCGTACCCACCCGCCGCCTCTACGTCGCCCTGGTGGCGGCGGCCCTGCTGGTCGGCGCGACCGCCGCGCCGGCCCGACCCTGGGCGCTGATCTCGCTCGGCGCCGCCGGTCTGGCCGTGGGCCCGGTCCGGACCGTCCTGGCCGGGGCCCGGGGACCCGCCCTCGTCGCCGTCCTCGCCGCCACCGGCCGCCTCCAGCTCGTGTGGGGTGCCCTGCTGACCGCCGGCCTGGCCGCAGGTGCCTGACCCGCCGCGGGGCGGAGTGCACCCCGCGGGTACCGACCCACCGCGACCGGGGGGGAGCGGGCGCCCTGCGCACCACCGAACCGGCCGCGTGGGCCAGGATGGGACGGTGATCGACGATGCGACCCTGTCCGGCCAGGCCCGGGCGTTCCGTGATGCCCTGGAGCCGGTCATCGGCTCCGTGTACTTCTCGCCCGAGTGCCACCGGGCCTACGCCGAGCTGGGCTTCGAGCCGAGCGGGCGCAGCGCCGGCCCGGTCCGGCTCCCCGACGGCCCGGCGTACTTCACGAGCCGGGGGAGCTGCCTCGGTCGGGTTCCCGGGGAGGTGGTGGCGGCGGCGTTCGCCGTCTTCAGCCCGGTGGCGGTGATCCCGAGCGTCACGTTCGGGTGGGGCCTCACCGACGCCGCCACCATCGCCACCGCCCGCCTCGACGGCGCCGCCGCCCAGCTCGGGCGGCTCCTCGCCGACGCCGACCCCGCCCCCGTGACCGACACCCTCCGCCGGGCCGCCGGGCCCCTCCGACCCGAGGCCCGGCCCCTGTACGCCGGTCTGACGTCGCTGCAGGCGCCCACGGAGCCCTGGGCGCAGCTCCACCGGGCCGGTGACGTGCTGCGGGAGTACCGGGGCGACGCCCACAACGCGGCCTGGGTCGGCCACGGCCTCGACGCCGTCGAGATCGGCCTCATGACCGAGCTGTGGTGGGGGCTCGAGCCCCGGACCTACGTCCGCACCCGGGCCTGGACCGACGCCGAGCTGGACGAGGCCGAGGAGCGCCTCGTCGACCGGGGCCTCGTCGACGAGGACGGCTTCACCGAGGCGGGGGCCCAGCTCCGGGAGTCGATCGAGGCCGCCACGGACCGGCAGTGCCGGCCGATGATCGAGGCCGTGGGCGACGACCTCGAGCCCCTGATCGCCACGCTGCGCTCGTGGTCGAAGGAGGTGGTGGCGGCGGGCGGCTACCCGACCTCGGCCGGCCAGCTCACCCAGGACCGCTCCTGAGGGCCCGCCCGCTCAGGGGCCGGCCCGGGTGCCGGTCACGAGCTGGGTGACGCCGAGGGTCAGGGGCCGGCGGGTGGCGTCGGGGAAGCCGGCGGCGACGAACAGCCCGACCAGCTCGGCCGGTGACGGCAGGTAGCCGAGCGAGGCGGGGAGGTAGCGGTAGGCCGACGCCTTCGACAGGGCGGCACCGATGCGGGGGAGCATCCGCTCGACGTAGACGCGGTGGCCGGCCCGCACGACGGGGTTGGCGGGTCGGGCGGCGTCGAGCAGCGCGATGCGCCCCCCGGGCCGCACCACCCGGGCCAGCTCGGCGGCGAAGGGGGCCAGGTCGACCAGGTTGCGGAGGGCGAAGCCACACGTGATCCCGGCCACCGCTGCGTCCGGGACGGGGAGGCGGAGGGCGTCGGCCTGCACGAGGGGGGCGCTGGTGCGGGCGACGCCCAGCATCCCCATGCTGAAGTCGATCCCGACCGGGGTGTGGCCGGCCCGGGTCAGGTCCCGGCACAGGTCGCCGGTCCCGCAGGCCAGATCGAGGACCAAGGAGTCGGCCGGCAGGCCCAGCTCCCGCACGGCCCGGCGCCGCCACCGCACGTCGAGACCGAACGTCATCAGGCGGTTGACGAGGTCGTAGCGGGGGGCGATCGCATCGAACATGGACCGCACCGCCACCGCCTTGTCGGCGCCGGTCGGGAGGTAGGTGGCGTCGAGCTCGGCCGTCGGTCCGGGCCCGGCGCCCGCCGTCACTTGAACCAGATGCGCTGGTAGTCGCGGCTCATGGGGTGCAGGAGCAGGGCGAGGAGGGCTCCGTCGAACAGCAGGCTGATGAGCCCGACGGTCAGGTTGCTGGCGAGGAGGACCCGGATGTCCCAGAGCACCGGCAGGACCGACGCCGCCACGGCCAGGATGTAACCCCACTTCTTCTCGTTGGCGATCCCGAACGCACCGGCGCCCATGGCCACGGCGAGGAGGATGCCGACGCCGGCGAAGCCGGTCAGCACCGCGAAGACGGCCCGGAAGTAGAGCAGCAGGACGCTGATCTGCAGGGTCTGGGGCTGGTGGGGGTTGGTCCACCTCGATGTCACGACCGGACAGTGTTGCAGTCTCCGCGCCTCGCCCGCGTCGCGGCCCTGCGGGCGGGCGGGGCCAGCGCGACCCCCTGGCCGGCCCGGAGCTGACCGCAGGCGGCGTCGATGTCCGTACCCCGGGTGCGGCGGATGGTGACGTTCACGCCCCGTGCCGCCAGCTCGTCGCGCAGCGCCCGCTGCCGGTCGGGCGGCGACCCCGTGGTGGGCCAGCCCGGGGTGGGGTTGAGGGGGATGAGGTTCACGTGGGCCCGCAGCGGCAGGGCCAGCTCGGCCAGCGCGGCGGCGTCGGCGGGCGTGTCGTTGACACCGTCGATCATGGCCCACTCGAAGCTGACCCGCCGGCCCGTGGTGTCGGTGAAGTGTCGGCAGGCCTCGACGACCTGGCGGAGCGGGTAGCGCCGGTTGATCGGGACCAGCTCGTCGCGCTGGGCGTCGGTGGCGGCGTGCAGCGACACGGCCAGGCCCACCTGCAGGCCCTCGCCCGCCAGCCGGTGGATACCGGGCACGATCCCGACGGTCGACACCGTCAGCGAGCGGGCGCCGATGCCGAGGTCGGCGTTGAGGCGGCGGACGGCGCCGACGGTGGCGTCGTAGTTGGCGAGCGGTTCTCCCATGCCCATGAACACGACGTTGGACACTCGCCGGGGGCGGGACCGGCGGGCCGCCCGTACCACCTGCTCGACGATCTCACCGACGCTCAGGTGGCGGTCGAAGCCGGCCTGCCCGGTGGCGCAGAAACCGCAGCCCATGGCGCAGCCGGCCTGGGACGAGACGCACACCGTGACCCGGTCGCGGTAGCCCATGAGCACGGTCTCGACCTGGATCCCGTCGGGGAGTGACCACAGCTCCTTGACCGTGTCGCCCCCGTCGGTGATGCGCTCGGTGACCCGGGTGAGCGCGGGCGGTACCACGGCGTCGAGGGCGTCGCGCAGCGCTCGGGGGACGTCGGTCATCTCGGCGGGCTCGCGCAGCCCCTCGTACAGGTTCCGCCAGACCTGGTCGACCCGGTAGCGAGGCTCACCCTCCAGGAGGTCGGCCAGCTCGTCGCGACCCAGGTCGTAGCGGGTGGTCGACGGGCCGGCCGTGGTCACGGGACGTGTCACACCCCGACGATAGGTTGTCGCCGTGGCCGCCCACCCCGATCACGACGCCGCCGACGACCACCACCACGCCGACCACCACCACCGCAACGTGACCGGTGGCCAGGCCCGGGCGGCCGTCTTCGGGGCCTCCGACGGGCTCGTGTCCAACGTGGCGCTCATCCTCGGCTTCGCCGGGGCCGAGGCCGGGCCGAGCGCTGTCCGCCTCGCCGGCCTGGCCGGGCTCGTCGCCGGGGCGGTGTCGATGGCGGCGGGCGAGTACGTGTCCATGCAGGCCCAGCGCGAGCTGCTCGAACGTGAGCTCGAACGGGAGCGGCGCGAGCTCCGCCACAACCCGGCGGGCGAGGCCGCCGAGCTGGCCGCCATCTACCGGGGCCGGGGCATCGAGGCCGACACCGCCCGCCACCTCGCCGACCAGATCAGCCGCGACCCCGACGTGGCCCTCGAGGTCCACGCCCGCGAGGAGCTGGGCGTCGACCCGGACGAGCTGGGCTCGCCGCTCGGGGCGGCGCTGTCGTCGTTCCTGTCGTTCGCGGTCGGCGCCGTCATCCCCCTGTTGCCGTGGTTCCTGGCCGAGGGTGCGGCCGCCGTGGTGGCGTCGATCGTGCTGGCCGGGGTGGCGGCCGTGGTGATCGGCGTGGCCCTCGCCCGGGCCACCGAGCGCCCCGCCCTGCCCACCGCCGCCCGACAGCTCGGCATCGCCGCCGGTGCGGCCCTCGTCACCTGGCTGGTGGGCTCGGCCATCGGCGTCAGCGTGACGTGACGGCGGCGGGCCCGGACGAGTCCGTCTGGTTCGACGGGCTGGCCGACGCCGTGGCCGGCGTGCTCGCCACCGTCGGGCCCGGCGAGGTCATCAGCTACGGCCAGATCGCCGACGCCGCCGGCTACCCCCGCCAGGCCCGGGCCGTGGGCCGGGTGCTGGCCACGACCGAGGGGCTGGCCTGGTGGCGGGTGGTCAACGCCCGGGGTCGGCTCGTGCCCCACGACCGGAGGCGTCAGGCCGAGCTGCTCGCCGCCGAGGGCGTGGCCTGTGCCGACGGCCACGTCGTCGACTTCCCGACCTGACGGGTCCGGTCAGTCCACCGGCAGGTACAGCCGGCGGGTGCGGACCCGCCGCATGCCCAGCCGCTCGTAGAGGGCGACGGCGGCGACGTTGTCGGCGTCGACCCAGAGCGTGCCGACCGGCGTGTCCCGCTCCCGGTGGAGGTGGTCGTAGCCGGCCACGGTGAGGCGCCGGCCCAGCCCGCGACCCTGGGCCTCGGGGGCGGCGGCGATGACGTACACCTCCCCCTCGGTGGGGTCGAGGTGGGCGTGCAGCTTCGTCCAGCAGAACCCCAGCAGCCGCCCGTCCTCCTCGTGGAGGAGGAAGCCGGCCGGGTCGAACCAGGGCTCGGCGAAGCGTTGCTCGAGGTCGGCCCGGGTCCACCCGCTCTGCTCCCGGTGCCAGGCGAAGGCCCGGTTGTTGACGGCGAGCCAGGCGTCCTCGTCCCGGCCGACCTCGAAGGGCCGGGTCGGGAGGTCGGTCGACTCCGCCAGGGGGAGGGCCACGTCCATCTTCCAGAGGTCCCGGCTCGGCGCCAGGCCCAGCGTGGCCGCCTCCTCGTCGTCGTCGGGGCCTGGCTCGTCGACCCAGCGCTCGTCCTCGGTGGCGGTCATGGCTAGATAGCGTGCCCCCCGTGGCCCGGCCCCGCACGCCCGCCGGCCGGGCCCGGCGCACCCACGAGCGCCTGGCCGACGTCTACGAGGCCCGCTGCGAGCTCGACCACGACGACCCGTTCCAGCTCCTGGTGGCCACCATCCTGTCGGCTCAGGCCACCGACGTCGGCGTCAACAAGGTCACCCCGGCCCTGTTCGCCCGGTACCCCGACGCCGCCGCCCTGGCCGCCGCCGACGAGACCGACGTCGAGCGGATCATCGGCAGCCTCGGCCTCTTCCGGTCCAAGGCCCGCAACGTCGTGGCCATGGCCCGCCAGCTCGTGGCCGGCCACGACGGTGAGGTGCCGCACCGCATGGCCGACCTCGTCGCGCTGGCCGGCGTCGGGCGCAAGACGGCCAACGTGGTCCGCTCGGTGGCGCTGGGCCAGCCCGGGCTGCCGGTCGACACCCACGTGACCCGGCTGTCGCACCGCCTGGCCCTCACCGAGCAGACCGACCCGGTCAGGATCGAGCAGGACCTCAACCCCATGATCCCCGCCCGGGAACGCGGCGACTTCTCGCTGCGGCTGATCCTCCACGGCCGTCAGGTGTGCACGGCTCGCCGCCCGGCGTGCGCCGATTGCGTCCTGAGCGACTTCTGCCCCTCCGCCTTCGCCGCCTGACCCGGGCGACCGGCTGACGTTTCGGTTCCGTGACGACGGGAACGGGTCGTCGTCGACGGACGTTCTCCGAGGCAGACCGGCAGGGTTCCGCCACCCGCCGGCCGGCAGCCTGGATCGGGGACCGCCCCCCGACCGGCGCCACGGCGACGTCCCGGGGCCCGACCCCGGGACGCCGTCGTCGTCATCGGGCCCGCACCAGCCGCTCCAGCCGACGGTGGGCCGTGCGCAGCAGACGCTCGATCTCCTCCAGCTCCGACGCCAGCGTCTCGTCCTCGCCGGCCGCCCCGACGGCGGTCGTGATCCGGGTCGTCAGGTCGTCGAGCTGGGAGGCGATGGACGACAGCTCGGCGGGGGAGGCCACACCCCACTGTGCCAGGTGAGGGCGGTTCGGGGTCACGCCAGTACGATCGACGGGCCGTGCTGCGCCGTCTCGACCTGCGGGGGTTGTCCGATCCCGCCGCCGCCCTGCCCCGGCCCGAGGTGGGCGGACCCGGCTTGTCGTCGGACACGACCGACGCGGTGCGGGCCATCATCGGCGACGTGCGGCGCCGGGGCGACGACGCCCTGCGCGACCTCACGGCCCGCTTCGACGGGGTGAGCGGCCACGACCTCGTGGTCGACCCGGCCGAGATCGCCGCGGCACTGGAGGCGGTGCCGGCCCCCGTGGCCGAGGCGCTGCGGGTGGCGGCCGGCCGGATCGAGGCCTTCCACCGCCGCCAGGTGCGCGAGCCCCACGTCGTCGACGACGACGGGGTGCGCATCCGGGCCTGGGACCAGCCCCTCGACCGGGCCGGCCTGTACGTCCCCGGGGGGCGGGCCGCCTACCCGTCGACGGTGCTGATGACGGCCATCGTGGCCCGGGTGGCGGGCGTCGGCGAGATCGTCCTCACCGTCCCGCCCGGTCCCGACGGCAGGGTCCCGGCCGTGACGCTGGCCGCCGCCGCCGTGGCCGGCGTCGACGAGGTGCTCGCCGTGGGCGGCGCTCAGGCCATCGCCGCGCTGGCCTACGGCACGGACTCGGTCCGTCCCGTCGACGTGATCGCCGGGCCCGGCAACGTGTGGGTGGCCGTGGCCAAGCGGGAGGTGGCCGCCGACGTGCGCGTCGCCGCCGCCTTCGCCGGCCCGTCCGAGGTGGTGGTGGTGGCCGACGCCGCCACGCCGACGGCGTTGGCCGCCGTCGACGTCGTGGTCCAGGCCGAGCACGGCCCCGACGGGCTGGCCTGGCTGGTCACCTGGGACGAGGCCGCCGCCGACGCCGTGACGGCCGAGATCGAGGCGCTGGTGGCCGCCTCCCCCCGGGCCGCCGACGTGCGGGCCACCCTCGACTCGGCCGGCCACGTCGCCCTCGTCGACGGGCCGGCCGCGGCGGCCGCCGTCGTCAACCGCATCGCCCCCGAGCACCTCCAGGTCATGACGGCCGACCCCGCCGCCGTGGTCGACCTCGTCCGTCACGCCGGGGCCGTCTTCGTCGGCGCCGACGCCCCCGCCTCCTTCGGCGACTACCTCGCCGGTCCCTCCCACGTCCTGCCGACGGCCGGCACGGCCCGCTTCGGCGGGGCGCTGTCGGTGGCCGACTTCACCAAGCCCATGCACGTCGTCGAGATGACCCCGGCGGCGGCGGCCCGGCTGGCGCCCCACGTCGAGGCCCTGGCCGGGGCCGAGGGTCTCGACGCACACGCCCTGTCGGCCCGGATGCGGCGTGACCCCCGCTGAGGCGACGGCCCGGCGCCGCCCGCCCGTGCGCGACGACCTCGCCCTCGGCGCCGGCTACCACTCGCCCCAGGTCGACGTCGAGGTCCGCCTCAACACCAACGAGGCCCCCGAGCCGCCCCCGGACGGGTTCCGTGACGCCCTTGCCGCCGAGGTGTCCCGCCTCGACTGGCACCGGTACCCGCCCCGGGAGGCCACCGCCCTGCGGGAGGCCCTGGCCGCCCACCACGGCGTGGATCCCGGGCAGGTGTTCCCGGCCAACGGGTCCAACGAGGTGCTCCAGACCCTGCTCCTCACCTACGCCGGGGCGGGACGGACGGTGGCCACGTTCGAGCCGACCTACGCCCTGCACGCCCACATCGCCCGCATGACCGGTGCCACCGTGCTGACCGGCGAGCGCGACGCCGACTTCGGCGTCGGCCGGGCCGAGGTCGACCGGGTGCTGGCGGCGGGACCGGCCGTCACGTTCCTGTGCTCGCCCAACAACCCGACCGGTACGCCCGAGCGCCGCGCCACCGTCGAGCACGTGCTCGACGCCGCCGCCGGGGTGGTCTGCGTCGACGAGGCCTACGGGCAGTTCTCCACCTGGACCGCGCTCGACCTGGTCGACGAGCACGCCAACCTCGTCGTCACCCGCACGTTCTCCAAGACGTGGTCGATGGCCGGCGCCCGCCTCGGGTACCTGATCGGGCCGACCTGGCTGGTGGCCGAGCTGGACCGGGTCGTGCTGCCCTATCACCTCGACGCCGTGACCCAGGCGGCCGGGCTCACCGCCCTGCGCTTCGAGGACGAGATGCGTGACCGGGTGGCCCGCCTCGTGTCCGAGCGGGAGCGGATCGTGGCCGGCCTCGCCGCCCTACCGGTGCGGCAGTGGCCGTCGGCCGCCAACTTCGTGCTGTTCCGCCCCGGGTCCGTGCCGGGCGCCGACGTGTGGCGGGCGCTCGTCGAGCGCTCCGTCCTCGTGCGTGACTGCTCGTCGTGGCCCCGCACCGAGGGCTGCCTGCGGGTCACGGTCGGCACACCGAGCGAGAACGACCGCTTCCTCACCGCCCTCCGGGAGATCCTCACGTGACCAGGACCGCCGAGCGCCAGCGCACCACGGCCGAGACCGACATCGACCTCTCCATCGATCTCGACGGCACCGGCGCCGCCGACGTCGACACCGGGCTGCCCTTCTTCGACCACATGCTGGGCCAGCTGGCCCGCCACGGCGGCATGGACCTGCGGCTCCGCTGCTCGGGCGACCTCCACATCGACGCCCACCACACCGTCGAGGACGTCGGCATCGCGCTGGGTGAGGCGTTCCGGGAGGCGCTGGGCGACAAGGCCGGGGTGCGCCGCTTCGCCTCCATGCGGGTGCCCCTCGACGAGGCCGTGGTCGAGTGCGTGCTCGATCTGTCGGGCCGGCCGTACCTCCACTACGAGATCGACCCGCCCGGCGAGCGCATCCTCGGCGACCCGCCCTTCGACCCGCAGCTGTGCGAGGAGTTCTGGCGGGCCTTCGCCGTGGCCGGGGCCATCACGCTGCACCTCGTCCTCGTCCGGGGCCGCAACACCCACCACATCATCGAGGCGTCGTTCAAGGGGGCGGCCCGGTCGATCCGCGACGCCGTGCGGGTCGAGGGCGGTGGCGTCCCCTCCACCAAGGGCACCCTGTGACCGGGGCCGGCCAGTGAGCACCGAGGCCGACGTACCCGGTTGCGGTCGCGCCAGCCGACGAGACGAGGCCGACCGGTGAGCACCGGGGCCGACGTACCCGGTTGCGGTCGCGCCAGCCGACGAGACGAGGCCGACCGGTGAGCACCGAGGCCGACGTACCCGGTTGCGGTCGCGCCAGCCGACGAGACGAGGCCGACCAGTGAGCACCGAGGCCGACGTACCCGGTTGCGGTCGCGCCAGCCGACGAGACGAGGCCGACCGGTGAGCACCGAGGCCGACGTACCCGGTTGCGGTCGCGCCAGCCGACGAGACGAGGCCGACCAGTGAGCACCGAGGCCGACGTACCCGGTTGCGGTCGCGCCAGCCGACGAGACGAGGCCGACCAGTGAGCACCGGGGCCGACGTACCCGGTTGCGATAGCGCCAGCCGACGAGACGAGGCCGGCCGATGAAGACAGCCTCACCCCGACTCGCAGTCCTCGACTACGGGATCGGCAACCTGCGCTCGGCGCAGAAGGCGTTGCAGCGCCTCGGCGCCGACGCCCACCTGACCGACGACCCGGGTCGCGTGGCCGAGGCCGACGGGGTGGTGCTCCCGGGCGTGGGTGCGTTCGGACCCTGCATGGACGCCCTGCGGGCCCGCCGCCTAGAGACGGTCGTCGGCGACGTCGTGGCCCGGGGCACGCCGTTCCTCGGCATCTGCGTGGGCGCCCAGATGCTGTTCGAGGGGTCCGTCGAGGCGCCCGCCACCCCCGGGCTCGGCGTGCTGGCCGGCCGGGTCGAGGCCCTGCCGCCCGGGGTCAAGCATCCCCAGATGCAGTGGAACCGCCTCGACGTGCGGCGGGCCGACGACCCCGTCCTCGGTGGACTCGGGCCCGACCCGTGGGTGTACTTCGTCCACTCCTTCGCGCCGGTCACGACCGACGGGGTGCTCGCCACCTGCGACTACGGTGGCGAGGTGGTGGCCGCCGTCGGGTCGGGGTCGACGTGGGCGCTGCAGTTCCATCCCGAGAAGTCCGGTGCCACCGGTCTCGCCATCCTGGGAGCCTTCGTGGCCTTGACCGCGCCCGTCGGGGCCTGATGCTGCTCCTACCCGCCATCGACCTGCGCGACGGTGCCGTCGTGCGGCTGCGCCAGGGCGACTTCGACGCCGAGACCCGCTACGGCACCGATCCGGTGGCCACGGCGGTGGCGTTCGGCGAGGCGGGGGCGGCGTGGGTGCACGTCGTCGACCTCGACGCCGCCCGCACCGGCCGGCCGGTCAACCGGCCCGTCGTCGGCGCCATCTGCGCCGCCTGCCCGGCCCGGGTGCAGGTCGGGGGCGGGGTCCGCACCGAGGCCGACGCCGCCGCCCTGGCCGATCTCGGCGCCGCCCGGGTCGTCGTCGGCACGGTCGCCGCCGAGGACCCCGACCTCACCCGGGCCATCGCCGCCCGGGTGCCGGTCACGCTGGGGCTCGACGTGCGGGGGAGCGAGGTGGCGGTGCGGGGGTGGACGGAGTCGAGCGGCCGACCCCTCGACGCCGTGCTGGCCGACCACGCCTCGACCCCGGGCGTGGAAGCCGTGGCCGTGACCCGCATCGAGCGCGACGGCACCCTCGACGGGCCCGACCTCGACGGGCTGGCCCGCCTGCTGGCGCTGACCGATCTCGCCGTGATCGCCTCCGGCGGCGTCGGCACGGTCGACCACCTCCGGGCCCTCGCCGACCTGGAGGTCGACGGCCGCCGCCTGTCCGGCGTCATCGTCGGCACCGCTCTCCACGACGGGCGCCTCACCCTGGCCGACGCGCTGGCCGCCACCGGGCCGTGCCCGTGAGCAGACCATGTTGCGTTCTGGTGGGTGCCAGAACGAGATGGCGGTGACCCACGTGCGGGTGGTGCCGTGTCTCGACGTCGACGCGGGGCGGGTGGTGAAGGGCGTCAACTTCGTCGACCTGCGCGACGCGGGCGACCCGGTCGAGCTGGCCGCCCGCTACGACACCGAGGGGGCCGACGAGCTCGTCTTCCTCGACATCACGGCGTCGAGCGACGACCGCGACACCATCATCGACGTCGTCCGGCGCACCGCCGAGGAGGTGTTCATCCCGTTCACGATCGGGGGCGGCGTCCGCACCGTGGGCGACGCCCGCCGGCTGCTGCGGGAGGGGGCCGACAAGGTGTCGGTCATGACAGCGGCCGTGGCCCGCCCGCAGTTGGTGCACGAGCTGGCCACGGAGTTCGGCAGCCAGTGCGTGGTGGTGGCCGTCGACGCCCGCCGCAACCCCGACCCGGGCCCGGGCCGGCCGCCCTACGAGGTGTTCACCCACGGCGGGCGCACCCGGACGGGCCTCGACGCCGTGGTCTGGGCGGCCGAGGCGCAGCGGCTGGGAGCGGGGGAGATCCTGCTCACGTCCATGGACCGCGACGGCACCAGGGACGGCTACGACTGCGAGCTGACGGCGGCCGTGGCCGACGCCACCTCGGTACCGATCGTCGCCTCGGGGGGCGTCGGCGGTCTCGACCACCTCGTCGAGGGGGTGCTCCGGGGGCGGGCCGACGCCGTGCTGGCCGCCTCCATCTTCCACTTCGGCGAGCACACCGTGGCGGAGGCCAAGGCCCACCTGGCCGGCGCCGGTGTGAGCGTCCGCCCCGTGTGAGCCCGGTCGAGCTGGCCGCCGTGCTCCTGGCCGTGTCGGCGGGGGCGTTCGTCAAGGCGGTCACGGGGATGGGCCTGCCGCTGGTGGCCATCCCCGTCATGGCGCTCGTGGTGGGGGTGGAGGACGCGGTGGTGGTGATCGCCCCCGCCAACGTGGCCGCCAACGGGTGGCTGGTGTGGCGCTACCGCCACGGTCGGACGGGAGCCCCGCCCCTCGTCGTGTTCGTCACCGCCGGTGCGGCGGGGGCGGTGGTGGGGGTGTGGCTCCTCTCCCGCCTCGACGGGCGTTGGCTGTCGGGCCTGCTGGCGGCGGCGGTGCTGGTCTACGTGGTGGCGCAGGTGCGCTGGCCCGAGCGTCGGCTCCCGCCGCGCGCCGCCCGCCGCCTCGCGCCGGGGGCCGGGGCGGTGGCCGGGGTGGCCCAGGGCGCGGCCGGCATCTCCGGGCCGATCGTCGGCGCCTACGTGCACAGCCTGCGCCTGCCCCGCACCGTCCACGTGTTCTCGGTGACCCTGGTGTTCCTGGTGCTCGGCGCCGCCCAGCTGGTGTCCATCCTGGCCCTGGGGTTGATGACGATCGGACGCACGGGCGGGGCGGCGCTCGCTGCGGTTCCCGTCGCCGCCGCCACCCTGGTCGGCACCCGGGTGGGGGACCGCCTCGACCGGGCCGTCTTCGACCGGGTCGTCCTCGGCGTCCTCGCCGCCGCCGGCGTGACCCTGGCCGTGCAGGCCGTCTAGCGGTGCGGCCTCAGCCGACCGACGCTGTGGCGATCGCCACCACCCGGTCGGCGACCTCGGCCGTGCGTCCGGCCAGGAAGTGGTCGGTCGACGGGATCACCTCCACGGAGGCGGCCGCCCAGCCGGCGGTCATCGTCCGGGTGCGCTGCGGGGAGGAGAACTGGTCGTACTCCGGCACGAGCAGGTGCACCGGCCGGCCGTCGTCCGCCGCCACCAGCAGCTCGGCGGCGAGCAGGGCCAGCGGCGCCGCCACCGCGATCCAGCCGGCCTGGGCCCCGTCGACGGCCAGGCCCACCTCGGCCCCGAACGACCAGCCCGTGCACCACACCGGGACGTCGGGCACGTGGTCGGCCAGCGCCGCCAGGGCGGCGGTCACGTCGGCCCGCTCGGCGGGACCGCCCCCGTGGGCGCCGCCCGACGCTCCGACGCCCCGGAAGTCGAACCGGAGGGCCGCCACCCCGTGGCGGGGCAGGGTCTCGAACAGGACGGGCACGAGGCCGGCGTGCATCGATCCCCCGTAGAGGGGGTGGGGGTGGGCGATCACGGCCCCGGCCACCGCCCCGTCGGGAACGGCCAGCTCGGCGCCGATGACCACGTCGTCGTCGGTGCGCAGGCGCAGCGGTGTCCGGGTGGTGGCCACGGCGGCGGACGCTACCGTGGCCGGTCATGCCCGATCCCGGAACGGCCCGCGCCCGCGACGCCACCGCGTCGGGGGGCCTGCCCATCAAGATGCTGCAGGACCGGATCCTGGTGGGCGTCCCCGACGACGAGGGCGAGCGCAAGACGAGCGGCGGCATCCTGATCCCGGCCACGGCCAAGGTGTCCAAGCGGCTGGTCTGGGGTCAGGTCGTGGCCGGTGGCCCGAACGTCCGGGGGGTCGAGGTCGGCGACCGGGTGCTGTTCTCCCCCGAGGACCGTTACGAGGTCGAGGTGCAGGGCACCGACTACGTCATGCTGCGCGAGCGCGACATCCACGCCCTCGCCGCCGAGCGGGTGGCGCCGTCGGGGACCGGGCTCTATCTCTGACGACCTCGCCCCGGTCGGGTCCCTCGACCTCGGGCCGGTCCGCGAGGTGTCGGCCCCCGCGCCCGGGGGGTTCCGTCACACCGTCCGGCGGGTGGTGACCGACCGGGGTGCCTTCGCCGTGAAGGACTACGACACCACCCGGCACGGTGCCAGCGCCGAGCGCCTGGCCGACGCCGCCCGACTGGAGGCGGCGGCCCGCGCCGTGGGGGTGGCGACGGCCGAGCCGGTAGGCGAGCCCGTGCGGGAGGTCGACGGCCACCTCGTGCGGGTGCACGCCTGGGTGGACGGCACGGTGCCGGACTCCGGTCCCGCCCCGGCTCCCCTGGCCGCCACGATGGGAGCGGTGCTGGCCGGTCTGCACGCCGCCGCCCTCCCCGCCGGCGGACCCCCGCTCGCCGCCGCCGTGCATCCCTTCGGCTGGGCCCGGCTGGTCGAGCGGGCCACCCGGGCCGGGGAGCCCTGGGCCGGTGGGCTGGTCGACACGCTCGGGGCCGTGGCCGCCGCCTCCACCGCCGCCGCCGACCCTCCCGACCTGGCCCCCGTGGGCACCCACCGGGAGGTCTACGCCCACAACGTGGTGCTCACGGCGACCGGGCCGGTCCTGGTCGACTGGGACGGCGCCGGACCGTGGTCGCCGGCCGAGGAGCTGGCCACGGCGGCGGTGGAGTGGGCGGGCGGCATCGTCGGCGCCGTCGACGAGGGCGCGCTGGCCGCCGTCGTGGCCGGCTACCGTCGCGCCGGCGGCCGACCGCCCGTCGACGTGGGCCCCGAGCTGTTCGCCCGCTGGCTCGGTGTCCAGGTGGCCTGGCTCGACGAGCACGTCCGCCGGGCCCTCGACCCACCCCGGCCCGGGGCCGACGCCGTGGCCCGGCACCGGCTCGCCTTCCTCCTGCCCCGCCTGCGCCGCCACGTGGCCTCCGTCGAGGCCTGGGTGGGCGCGCTGCGCACGGCAATACAGTGAGCGCCCGTGCCGACCTCCCCCGTGCCGACCTCTGCCCCCGTGCCATCGACCCCCATCGCCGCCTCCGATGAGGCGTTGGCCGCCGTCAGGTACGGCGAGGACGGGCTCGTCCCCGCCATCGTGCAGGAGCACGGGACCGGGCGGGTGCTGATGATGGCGTGGATGAACGACGAGTCCCTCGGGCGCACCCTGGAGACGGGCCGGACCTGGTTCTGGAGCCGCTCCCGTCAGGAGTACTGGTGCAAGGGGGAGACGTCGGGCAACCGGCAGTTCGTGCGCGAGGCGTTCTACGACTGCGACGGCGACACCCTGCTGTTCGTGGTCGACCAGGAGGGCGACGGTGCCTGCCACACCGGCGAGTACTCCTGCTTCTTCCGCAGCTTCGCCGGCTGAGCCGTGCTCTCCCCCGATCTGGAGGGGCTGCGCCGCCTCGCCCGTGACCACGCCTTCGTGCCGGTCTGGCGCGAGGTCCTCGCCGACCTGGAGACGCCGGTGGCGGCGTTCGCCAAGCTGGTCGGCCCGGCCGACGGGTTCATCCTGGAGTCCGTCGAGGGGATCGAGCGGTGGAGTCGCTGGTCGTTCATCGGCACGCGGGCCGCGGCCCGGATCGTGGCCCGTGGCCGGAGCGTCGAGGTGGAGGGCGACCTGCCCGTCGAGGTTCCCACCGACCGGGGTGTGCTCGCCGCCGTGGAGGCGGTGCTGGCCGGGTGCCGCGCCCCCCGCCTGGCCGACCTGCCCCCGCTCCAGGGCGGCCTCGTCGGGTACCTGGGCTACGACGTGGTGCGCGAGGTCGAGCGGCTTCCCGACGTCCCTCCCGACGACCGTGACCTCCCCGATGCCGTGCTCGCCGTCATCGGCCAGCTCGTGGCGTTCGACCACTGGCGTCAACGGGCGTACGTCATCGAGTCGGTGCCGGTGGCGGGCCTGGACGACGCCGGCCTCGTCGCCGCCCACCGGGACGCCGGTGAGCGCATCGACGAGACCGTGTCCCGTCTCGGTGTGGCCCTGCCCTACCGGCCGGTGGCCCCGCCCGACCGGGCGCAGACGCCGCCCGAGGTGTCCTCGCCGACGGGCCGGGGCGAGTACCAGGCCGCCGTCGAGGTGGCACGAGACCACGTCCACGCCGGCGACGTGTTCCAGGTCGTCCTCTCCCAACGCTTCGACCTCGACCTGAGGGCCGAGCCCTTCGACGTCTACCGCACGTTGAGACAGATCAACCCGAGCCCGTACATGTACTTCGTGCGGTCGCCGGAGGTCACCATCGTCGGGTCGTCACCGGAGCCGATGGTGCAGCTCCTCGACGGCCGGGTCATCTCCCGACCGATCGCCGGCACCCGCCCCCGGGGGGCCACCGACGCCGACGACCGCCGACTGGCCGGCGAGCTGTCGGAGCACCCCAAGGAGGTGGCCGAGCACGTCATGCTGGTCGACCTGGCCCGCAACGACGTGGGTCGGGTCGTCGACTTCGGCACCTGTGAGGTGGAGGAGCTGATGACGCTGGAGCGCTTCTCCCACGTCATGCACCTCACCAGCCAGGTGGCCGGGCGCCTCCGGACCGGGCTCGGACCGATCGACGTCCTGCGGGCAACGCTGCCGGCCGGCACGGTGTCGGGGGCACCGAAGGTACGGGCCATGGAGATCATCGACGACCTCGAACCGGTGAAGCGGGGCCCCTACGCCGGGGTGGTCGGCTACCTCGACTTCAGCGGCAACCTCGACACCGCCATCGCCATCCGGACGATGCTGGTGTGCGGCGACCGGGCCCACGTGCAGGCCGGCGCCGGCATCGTGGCCGACTCCGACCCCGCCGCCGAGGACCAGGAGTGCGCCGACAAGGCGGCCGCCCTCCTGGCCGCCGTGCCCGGCGCCCGCCGGCTGAGCGCCAGCAGCGGCGAGGAACCCCCGTCCGACCGGCCGACCCTCAGGAGACGATCATGAACCCTGCCCCCGCCGATCCCGCGGCGGCCTGGCGGGCCGCCCACGAGACGGTGGCGGCGGTCGACCTGGAGCGCGACGTCGTCGTCGTGTCCGGTCCCGACGCCGCCGCCTACCTGCACGGCCAGCTGTCCCAGCGCATCGAGGGTCTCGCCCTCGGAGCCACCGTCGGCAGCTTCCTCCTGGCCCCCAACGGCAAGGTCGAGGCCGTCCTCCGGCTGACCCGCGTCGCCGACGACCGCTTCGTGGTCGACACCGACGCCGGCCGGGGCGGGGAGGTGGCCGCCTCCCTCGACCGGTTCAAGCTCCGCTCGGCCGTCGAGATCGAGGTGGTGGCGTGGACGGCGGTCGGCCTGCGGGGACCCGACGCCGCCGACGTCGTCGCCAGCGCTCCGCTCGACCTCCCCGTCACCCTCGGGCGTGACCTCCTCGGACCCGACCCCCGGATCCCCGACTGGGTGCCCCGCCTCGACCGGGGTGCCGCCGAGGCGCTGCGCATCGAGGCCGGCCGGTTCCGGACCGGGTCGGACATCACTCCCTCCACCATCCCCCAGGAGACCGGCTGGGAGCAGTCCCTCGTCGACTTCGACAAGGGCTGCTACCGGGGCCAGGAGCTGGTGGAGCGCATCCACTCCCGGGGTGGGGTGCGCCGACGGCTGGAGGTGCTCGAGCTCGCCGGTGCCGCGCCCTCCGCCGGTGCCGTGGTCATGGCCGGGGGCGCCGACGGGGGCGCCGAGGTGGGCCGCCTCACGAGCGTCGCCACCGTGCCCGGTGAGGAGCGGGCGCTGGCCGTGGCGCTGCTCCGCCTCGACCGCCCCGCCGCCGACGACGATCTCACCGTCGACGGGCGGGCCGCGACGGTGCGTGAGCGGGACGGAGAGGGGTCCGACACATTCCCCTGATCGCGGCCTAGGCTCGGAGACCGACCCCTCCACGCCGGCCCTGATTCCGCCGGTGGCACCGACCCGACAGAGGTGACCCGTGGCGCAGAGGACAACCTTCGCGAAGCTGCAGCGCGAGCGAGCCCGCAAGGCCCGCAAGCACGAGAAGCTGGCCAAGCGCCAGGGCAGCGACGACACCCCGGCCCCCGAGGTCGACGACACCCCGTCCGACGTCCCCCTGGCCACCGAGCGGGGCGGTCCGATCGGGCCCGACGAGCTGCTGTCGCTGGTGCAGCAGCTCACCGCCGCCCACGGCGCCGGCGAGCTCACCGACGACGAGTTCGAGGAGCAGAAGCTGGCCCTCATGGACCGCCTGTAGGGCAGTGACGAGCCGGGGGGCCGGCCGTGGATCACTACCGGGTGCTCGGAGTCGGCCCTGACGCCGGGCCCGACGAGATCAGGCGGGCCTACCGGCGCCTGGCCCGCCGCTGGCACCCCGACCTGGCCGGAGCGGAGGGCGTCGATCGGATGCGGCGCCTCAACGAGGCCATGGCCGTGCTGTCCGACCCCGGGGCCAGGCGACGCTACGACGCCGCCACCCGCCGGTCGTCCCCCCCGTCAGCACGTCCCTTCGTGGCCGACCCGACCGGGGTGTGGTCACCCCCGGTCGATCCCGCCGCCGGACCGTCGTACCGGCCCGGTGGCGCCGCCCGCCTCCTGACCACCCTGGCGCCGGTGGCGCTGGTGGGGTCCCTGCTCACCGTCGGTCTCGGCCTGTTCCTGGTGGTGCCCGGGCTGGTCGTGCTGGGAGTGGTCGGCCTCGCGCTGGCCGTCGCCGCCTTCCTGGCGGCGCCTCTCGTCGTCATGGGTGCGGCCCGGGGGGCGGAGCGCAGGCGGTAGGGTCCCGCCGCCGGGTCGGTGGGGTGACCCGAACCGTCCATCCGCTACCGGGAGCACGCCGTGGGCAAGGTCACCGTCATCGCCAGGATCACCACGCAGCCCGGCAAGCGCAGTGAGGCCCTCGACACGCTGACCGGCGACCTGGCCGCCGTCGTGGCCGAGGACGAGCCGGGCTGCGAGGTCTACTCGTTCCACGCCGACCAGGCCGATGACGACGTCATCTGGGCCTTCGAGGTCTACGCCGACGGCGACGCCCTCGGCTCCCACGGCAAGGGCGACCGCTTCCGGGAGGTGACCGGTCGCACCATGGCGCTGTTCGCCGGCCGACCGGAGGTTCACGTGTGCGAGCCGGCCGGCGGGAAGGGCTTCCCGTTCTGACCAGGACGGTGGGGACCTACCTCGATCGCATCCTGGCCTCCCACCGCGCTGCGGCGGCCGGCGACGCCCGCTCCGTCGAGGAGCTGATCGAACGGGCCCGCAACGCCGTCGACCCCCGCCCCTTCGCCGCCCCGTTGGTGGGCGGTGACGAGCTGGGCGTCATCTCAGAGATCAAGCGGCGGTCGCCGTCGCGGGGGGAGCTGGCCGCCGACCTCGACCCCGGCGCGCTCGCCGCCTGCTACGAGACGGCCGGCGCCCGCTGCCTGTCGGTGCTCACCGACGGGGAGTTCTTCGGCGGCAGCCGCCAGGACCTGCAGGACGTGCGGGCCGCCACGTCACTGCCCGTGCTCCGCAAGGACTTCACCGTCGCCCCCCAGGACGTGTGCGACGCCCGCATCATGGGCGCCGACGCCGTGCTGCTGATCGTGGCCGCCCTCGACCCCGCCGAGCTGGCCGACCTCACCGCGCTGTCCGCCGACCTGGAGCTGGAGGCGCTCGTGGAGGTGCACGACGAGCGTGAGCTGGAGACCGCCCTCGGGGCGGGCGCCACCCTGGTCGGCGTGAACCAGCGCGACCTCGTGACCTTCGAGGTGGACCACGAGCGGGCCGAGCGGATGGCCGCCGCCGTGCCCGCCGGGGTCGTCAGCGTGGCCGAGAGCGGCGTGCGCGACGGTGACGACGCCCGCCGCCTGGCCGACGCGGGCTACGACGCCGTCCTCGTGGGCGAGTCGCTGGTGACGGCGGCCGACGTGGTCGGTCAGCTCGCCTCCCTGCGGGTCCCGCGGCGCTGAGGACCGCCGGCGCTAACGTCGGTGGGCCATGTTCGTGAAGATCTGCGGGATCACCAGCGAGGAGGACGCCCTGCTGGCGGTGGCCATGGGGGCCGACGCCGTCGGGTTCGTCTTCGCTCCCTCGTCGCGCCAGATCGCCGTCGGACGGGCCCGTGACATCGCCAAGCGGCTGCCTCCCGAGGTGCTGACCGTCGGCGTGTTCCGCGACGAGCTGCCCCAGCGGGTGGTCGACGCCGTGAGCGGAGCGGGGCTGCGGGCGGCGCAGCTCCACGGGGGGTCCGTCGACGACGCCGTCCGGGTGCGGGCCCGGGTACCGGTGCTCATCAAGGCGTTCGCCGCCGGGTCGGCCCGGCTCGACCGGGCCGGCGAGTACGGCGCCGACGTCGTCATGGTCGACGGGCCCGAGCCGGGGTCGGGCGAGGTCTTCGACTGGACCCTCCTCGACGGCGCCCAGCGGGGCCACCGGCTGCTCCTCGCCGGCGGGCTGACCCCCGACAACGTGGCCGTGGCCATCGACAAGGTGAAGCCCTGGGGCGTCGACGTGTCGACCGGGGTCGAGTCGGCGCCGGGCCGCAAGGATCCGGCCAAGGTCAGGGCCTTCGTGCAGAACGCCCGGGCCGCCGCCCCCGTCGTCGCCGAGCCCGCCCACGACGGCCCCTACGACTGGCAGGTCGAGCTGCGATGACCGGCGCACCACGGGTGATGGCCGAGCCGACACCGGAGGGTCGCTTCGGCGACTTCGGCGGCCGGTTCGTCCCCGAGTCGCTGATCCCGGCCTGCCGTGAGCTCGACGCCGGGTTCCGGGCGGCGTGGGCCGACCCCGACTTCCGGGCCGAGCTCGACGCCGTGCTGCGCGACTACGGCGGCCGGCCGTCGCCCGTGACCGAGTGCCACAACCTGTCGGCCCGGCTCGGGGTGCGGGTCCTGCTCAAGCGGGAGGACCTCAACCACACCGGGTCCCACAAGATCAACAACGTGCTCGGCCAGGCGCTCCTCACCCGGCGCATGGGCAAGGAGCGCCTCATCGCCGAGACCGGCGCCGGCCAGCACGGGGTGGCCACCGCCACGGCGGCGGCGCTGTTCGGGCTGTCGTGCCAGGTCTACATGGGTGCGGTCGACGTGAGGCGCCAGGAGCTGAACGTCTTCCGCATGCGGCTCCTCGGCGCCGAGGTCACCTCCGTCGAGTCGGGCAGCCGTACCCTGAAGGACGCCGTCAACGAGGCCATGCGGGACTGGGTGGCCTCGGTCCGCTCCACCCACTACTGCATCGGCTCGGTGATGGGCCCCCACCCGTACCCGTGGATGGTGCGTGAGCTGCAGAGGGTCATCGGCGACGAGTCGAGGGAGCAGTGCCGGGAGCTGCTGGGTGCCGACCCCGACGTCGTCGTGGCCTGCGTCGGGGGTGGGTCCAACGCCGCCGGCATCTTCGCCGGGTTCGCCGACACCGACGCCCGCCTGATCGGTGCCGAGCCGGCCGGCGGGGCCGCCATCGGGCGGGGCGTGCCGGGCATCGTGCACGGCATGCGGTCCTATCTCCTCCAGGACGAGTGGGGTCAGGTGGTCGAGGCGCAGTCGATCTCGGCCGGGCTCGACTACCCCGGGGTCGGGCCCGAGCACGCCCACCTGGCCGACACCGGGCGGGCCACCTACGTCGCCGTCGACGACGACGAGGTGCTCGAGGCGTTCCAGCTCCTGGCCCGCACCGAGGGGATCATCCCGGCGCTCGAGTCGGCCCACGCCATCGCCGTGGTGGCCCGCGACGAGTCGTTGCGGGGGCGCACCGTGCTCGTCAACATGAGCGGACGGGGTGACAAGGACGTCGCCCAGGTGGCCGACATCCTCGGCCGCCTGGCGTGAGTGTCGACGGGCCCATCGGTCTGGAGAAGACGCTGCGGGCCCGCCGGGACGCTGGACGCAAGCTGCTCGTCCCCTACGTGACCGGCGGCCTGGGCGACGACTGGGCCGAGACCATCGAGGCCTGCGCCGCAGCCGGGGCCGACGCCGTCGAGATCGGCGTCCCGTTCAGCGACCCGGTCATGGACGGCCCGGTCATCCAGCGGGGCACGGCCGAGGCGCTGCGGGCCGGCGCCACCCCCGAGAGCGTGCTGGCCCGGGTGGCCACCCTCGACGTCGACATCCCGCTGGCGGTGATGCTCTACTACAACACCGTCTACCACTACGGCCACGAGCGCTTCGCCGCCCGCCTCGTGGCCGCCGGGGTGGCGGGGGCCATCGTGCCCGACCTGCCGTTCTGCGAGTCGGAGCCGTGGCGGTCGGCCGCCACCGACGCCGGCGTCGAGACCGTCCTGTTCGGCACCCCCCTGACCCCCGACGACGATCTCGTCGAGATCTGCGCCGCCGCCCGGGGGTTCGTCTACGGCGTCGGCGTGCTGGGGGTGACGGGGGAGCGGGCCTCGCTGGCCGACACCGCCACCGAGGTGGCCGGCCGCCTGAAGGCCGTGACCGACACGCCCGTGCTGGTCGGCATCGGCGTGTCCAACGCAGAGCAGGCCGCGGAGATCGCGGCCGTGGCCGATGGGGTCATCGTGGGCACGGCGGTCGTACGGCGCATGCTGGAGGGCGCCGGACCCGACGGGGTGGCCGCCTTCGTGGCCGAGCTACGTGACGGTCTCGGGTAGGTCCAGCCCGTAGACCCGCACGGCGTTGTCGTGCAGCATGGCGGCGCGCTCGCGCTCGTCGAAGCGGGCCACCAGGCGCTTGAGGGCGTTCCACAGCACCGCGTAGTCGCAGGTCTCCCGGTCGACGGGGAAGTTGGACTCGAGCAGGCACCGGTCGGGCCCGAACACGTCGATGCACCAGTGGACGACGTCGGCCCAGTGGTCGGCCAGCTCCTCCGACGACGGCGGTGCGGGCCGCTCCGTCCACCCGCCGCCGTAGTAGCGCTGCATGCCGATGCCGCCCACCTTCAGCACGACGTTGTCGCAGGCGGCCAGGTCCTCCATGGGCGGGCGCCACTCCTCGATCACGGCGTTGCGGCGGTGCTGGTAGGGGCCGATGCCCATGGGCGCTCCCAGGTGGTCGAGCACGATCGGCACCTCCGGGTGGGCCCGGGCCAGGTCGACGAGCTCGGGGAGCTGGGGGTGGTAGAGCCAGGCGTCGAAGCGGTGGCCCATGGCGCCGAGGCGGGCGAAGCCCCGACGGAAGTTGGGGTCGGCCATCAGCTGCGGGCCGGGGTCGGAGTGGGAGTTCGGGATGCGCTCGTCGGCGTGCCAGCCGGTGGCGTGGCGGATGCCGCGGAACAGCCCGTCGCCGGCCGCCTCGTGGGCGCGCAGCACCTCCTCCACGGCGTCGCCCAGGCTCAGGTCGGCGAAGGAGACGATGCCGGCGATGGGCGCGCCGTCGGAGTCCCGGGCCTGCGCCGCCTGGGCCGCCACGAACTCGGTCTCGCCCACCGGACGCAGCGCCGGCGGCCCGGTGGATCGGTACTCGCTGGCGCACTCCACGAACACGGTGCCGACGACGTTGTGGCCGGCGCCGGTGTCGGCGTGCAGCTCGGGGAGGAGGTAGGTGTCTCCCCGTCGCTCCGGCCAGAGGTGGTGATGGGGATCGACGACCGGTACGTCGGGATCGATGGCGGCCTCGGTCCGACGGCTCAGCCACTCGGCGTGCTCGGGACGCATCAGGGTCCTCCTCGCAGGTAGGCCTCGGCCAGGGCCACGTGGGCCGCCACGCCGGCGGCCAGCGACGGCTCGTCGAGCCGCATCCGGTTGGAGTGGCACGACGGGGCGTGGGCGGCGTCGAGGTCGTCGGGGCACACGCCGAGGAAGAACATGGCGCCCGGCACCCGCTGGAGCACGTAGGAGAAGTCCTCGGCTCCCATCACCGGCCACGGCATCTCCACCGTGTGGTCGGGGCCGACCACCTCGGCCGCCACCCGTCGCACGAAGTCGGCCATGGCAGCGTCGTTGACGGTGACCGGGTAGCCGGGCTCGATGCTCACCTCGGCGTGGCAGTCGTGGGCGGCCGACACCCCCGCCGCCACCCGGGTGAGGGCGTCGTGGACGGCGGTGCGGGTGGCCTCGGAGACGGCCCGGATCGTCCCCTCCAGGTGGGCCGTCTCGGGGATGACGTTGGTCGTGGTGCCGGCGTCGATGCGGGTGCACGACACGACGGCGGGATCCATCACGTTGACCCGGCGGGCCACGTGGGTCTGCCAGGCCGTGACCAGCTCGCAGGCCACCGGGATCGGGTCAACGGCGAAGTGCGGGGTGGAGGCGTGGCCGCCCCGACCCCGGACGGTGGCGGCGAACGTGTCGGCCGACGCCATCAGCGGGCCGCCCCGGGTGGCGAGCCGGCCGGGCGGCAGATTGGGGGTGACGTGCAGGGCGAAGGCGGCGTCGACCCCGGCGAGGACGCCCTCGTCGATCATGTGGCGGGCGCCGTGATGGCCCTCCTCGCCGGGCTGGAACATGAACCGGACCCGCCCCGGCAGCCGGTCCCGCCGCTCGCAGAGCAGCGCCGCCGCGCTGACCAGCATGGCGGTGTGGCCGTCGTGGCCGCAGGCGTGCATCCGGCCCTCGTGGCGGCTGGCGTAGTCGAGGCCGGTGTCCTCCGGCATGGGCAGCGCGTCCATGTCGGCCCGCAGGAGGACGGTCGGCCCGTCGCCGGCGCCCCCGTCGAGGTCGGCGACGATCGACGAGCAGCTCGTCCCCGACGTGATCTCGAGGGGAAGGCCGTCGAGGGCGTCGAGGACGCGGGCGTGGGTGCGGGGGAGGTGGAGGCCCAGCTCCGGTTCGTGATGGATGGCCCGGCGCAGCTCGACGGTGCGGTCGTTGCGGCTGCGGGCCGACGCCAGGAGGTCGGGCTCCACGTGCAGGGTGGACGTCACACCGGGCACCGTAGTGGTATGGCTGCCCGGAGCGAAGGGTGCGAGCGACGTGGGTCCACGGCAACGGGTCCGACGGGTGACGAGCGAGCCGTGGGAGATCGCGAGCGACGTGGGTCCACGGCAACGGGTCCGACGGGCGACGGGCGAGCCGTGGGAGATCGCGAGCGACGTGGGTCCACGGCAACGGGTCCGACGGGTGACGAGCGAGCCGTGGGAGATCGCGAGCGACGTGGGTCCACGGCAACGGGTCCGACGGGTGACGGGCGAGCCGTGGGAGATCGCGAGCGACGTGGGTCCGCGGGAATGGGTCCGACGGGTGACGGGCGAGCCGTGGGAGGTCGCGAGCGACGTGGGTCCGCGGGAATGGGTCCGACGGGTGACGGGCGAGCCGTGGGAGATCGCGAGCGACGTGGGTCCACGGCAACGGGTCCGACGGGTGACGAGCGAGCCGTGGGAGATCGCGAGCGACGTGGGTCCGCGGGAATGGGTCCGACGGGTGATGGGCGAGCCGTGGGAGATCGCGAGCGACGTGGGTCCGCGGGAACGGGTCCGACGGGTGACGAGCGAGCCGTGAGAGATTGCGAGCTGTGCGAGGCGGCCCGGTTCACGCACTGGTACCACGCCGACCAGGACGGCTGGGTGGCCGACTGCGAGGCGTGCGACTGCCCGATGGTGGTGTGGACCGGTCACGGCACCGACCCGCCCGCCGACGTGCGAGACCACCTCCTCACCGTGCTGGCCACCGCCGCCGACGGGCGGTTCGGGCCCGGGCGGTGGCGGCTCGACCCCGTCATGCGCCAGGTGCCCGACCACTTCCACGCCCACGCCCGCGACGCCGGGTGGGCCACCCGGCGGTGGGCCTCGCCGCCCAGCCGCTACACGGTCGTGGGCGGCACCCGGGAGACGGGCTGATCGCTACGGTCGCACCCCGTGAGCGACTCCCCGTCCCGCCCCGTCCCGACCGACCCGGCCGACGTCATCCCCCACCGGCCCCCGTTCCTGCTGCTCGACGAGATCGTCAGCGTCGATCCCGGGGTGGGTGCCGTCGGCCGCTGGCACCTCCGCGGTGACGAGGACTTCTTCGCCGGTCACTTCCCCGGCCGTCCCACCCTGCCCGGCGTCCTGATGGTGGAGGCGCTGGCCCAGCTGGGTGCGGCCGCCGCCCTCCTCGACGAGCGCCTGAGCGGCCGGCTGCCGCTGTTCGGTGGGATCGACCGGGCCCGCTTCCGCCGCCAGGTCGTCCCCGGCGACACCCTCGACCTCGTGGTCGAGCTGGGCCGGATGTCGGCCCGGGCCGGGAAGGGCTCGGGCCGGGCCTCCGTGGGGGGCGAGGAGGCCTGCCGCGCCGACCTCCTCTTCGTGGTCGTCGAGCGCTGAGCGTGACCCCCAGGGCGACCTGACACAAGCTCGCGTTGCTATAGCAACGCGAGCTTGTGTCAGTTCCTGGTCAGCCGGTCAGCCGGTCAGCCCGGTGGGGGGGCCAGGACGAGGGTGCCGTTGTGGCCGCCGAAGCCGAAGCTGTTCGACAGGGTCACGCCCGGCTCCCACGCTCGGGGCTCACCGACCACGAGGTCGATGGCGGGCAGATCGGGGTCGGGCATCTCGTGACCGGCGGTCGGGGGGATCAGACCCTCCCGCATCGACAGCAGGACCGCCACCGCCTCGATGGCCCCCGCCGCCCCCAGCCCGTGGCCGGTGACGCCCTTGGTGGAGGTGATGGGCGGCCCGGGCTCGCCGAACAGCTTGGCCACGGCCATGGCCTCGGCGGCGTCGTTCAGCGTCGTGGACGTGCCGTGGGCGTTGATCTGGGCGATGTCGGCCAGCGCCACGCCGGCGTCGTCGAGCGCGAGCTGCATGCAGGTGACGGCGCCCCCACCGCCGGGGGCCGGGGCCGTGATGTGGTGGGCGTCGGCGTTGCTGGCCGAGCCGAGCACCTCGCCGAGGATGGTGGCGCCCCGGGCCACGGCCCGCTCCCACTCCTCCAGCACGAGCACGGCGGCGCCCTCGGTCATCATGAACCCGTCGCGACGCTGGTCGAAGGGCCGGCTCTGCCCGCTCGACGACAGGGCCGTCATGTTCGTGAACCCGGCCATGCCGACCGGCGACATGACCGCCTCGGCACCACCGGTCACGACGAGGTCGCAGCGCTCGTGTTGGATCAGCCGGGCGGCGTAGCCGACGGCGTGGGTCGACGCCGCACAGGCGGTGGCGATCGTCTCGTTGGGACCCTGGAGCCCGTAGCGCATCGAGATGGCCGCCCCGGCCGCGTTGGGCATCATCATCGGCACGAGGAACGGTGAGACCCGCCGGGGCCCCTTGTCGACCCACACCTGCACCTGGGTCTCGAACGTGATCATCCCGCCCACACCGGTGGCGAAGATCGTGCCGGCCCGGGCGGGGTCGACCTCGGCCAGCCCGTCGCCGACCGCCTCCGCCGCCGCCGCCATGGCGAACTGGACGTGACGGTCGTGACGGCGGGCGTCCTTGGGGTTGTCGTACCAGGCGGTGGGGTCCCAGTCGTGGACCCGCCGCTCACCCTCGGGCTGGGGGCCGGTGAGCCCCTCCCACAGGGCGTCGACGCCGACCCCGCAGGTCGTGACGGCTCCGATACCGGTGACGGCGACGCGTCGTCGTGCCATGGCGCTCTAGAGCTTGCCCGTCACGAGGTCGAGCGCGTTCTGGACGGTCTGCACGCCCTCCAGCTCCTCCTCCTCGACGGAGATGTCGAACTCCTCCTCGAGCGCCATCACCAGCTCGACCAGGTCGAGGCTGTCGGCGTCGAGGTCGTCGGCGAAGCTGGCCGACGGGACCACCTTGTCCGGCTCGACGGACAGGACCTCGACGGCCTGCTTGCGGAACCGCTCGAGGATGTCGTCGTCTGCTGCCATGTCCTGCTCCTTGCTGGAAACGAAGGTCGGTCAGTGTCCCATGCCCAGGCCGCCGTCGACAGGGAGGACGGAGCCGGTGATGTAGCCGGCCGACTCCGAGGCCAGGAACGTGACGGCGGCGGCCACCTCGTCGGGGGTGGCCACCCGTCCGAGGGGGACGGCGTCGACGATGGCGGCCCGGGCGGCGTCGTCGAGGTCGGCCAGCATGTCGGTGTCGACGGGCCCGGGGGCCACGACGTTGGCGGTGATGCCCCGGGACCCCAGCTCGCGGGCCAGCGAGCGGGCCAGTCCGACCAGCCCGGCCTTGGCCGCCGCGTAGTTCGTCTGGCCGGCCTGGCCCGACAGGCCCACCACCGAGGAGATGAACACGATCCGCCCGGACCGGGCCCGCAGCATGCCCCGGGCGGCCCGGCGCGCCACCCGCCAGGCCCCCGTCAGGTTCGTGTCGACCACCGACGTGAAGTCGTCGTCCTTCATCCGCACCACCAGCTGATCCCGGGTGGTGCCGGCGTTGGCCACCACCACCTCGGGCGGGCCGAGCTCGGCCTCGACCGTGGCGAAGGCGTCGTCGACCTGGGCGGCGTCGGTCACGTCGCAGGGCACCGAGAGGAACCGGTCGACCGGCTCGCGGCGGTGGGTGACGGCGACCCGGTCGCCGCCGGCGGCGAAGGCCTCGGCCACGGCCAGCCCGATGCCCCGGTTGCCCCCCGTCACCAGGACGGTCCGTCCCCCCCCGCCGCTCGCGGCGCTGGCCCGATCGCCGGCGCCATCGGCCCCCTCGGGGGGAATCACGCGCCGCCCCAGCGCACCACCGCCGAGGCGGCGGTCATGCCGGCGCCGAAGCCGACCAGGAGCACGACGTCCCCGTCGGAGACGCGACCGTCGCGGCAGGCCACGTCGAGGGCGAGGGGGACCGAGGCGGCCGAGGTGTTGCCGGTGTGACCGAGGGTGACGACGGCCTTGTCGGCGGGGATGCCGAGCCGGCGGCAGGAGGCGTCGATGATGCGGGCGTTCGCCTGGTGGGGGACCACGACGTGGATGTCGTCGGGTCCGAGCCCCGCCTGGGCCATGGAGCGCTCGGCCGAGTCGGCCATGAGGGCGACGGCGTTGCGGAAGACCTCCTTGCCGACCATCTCCAGATACCCGCCCGTCTCGGCGAACAGGTACCTCTCGGCGTTGCCGTCGGCGGCCAGGTCGAACCCCAGGAGCTGACCCGGCCCGTCGGTGGCCTCCAGCACGGCGGCCCCGGCGGCGTCGGCGAACAGGATGGCGGTGGTGCGGTCGTCCCAGTCGGTGATGCGCGAGAGCGTCTCGGCCCCGATGACGAGGATCCGGTCGAGGCCGGCGCCGATGAGCCCGTGGGCGGTCACGAGCCCGTACACCCAGCCGCTGCAGGCGGCGTTGAGGTCCATGGCCCCGCAGTCGAGGCCCAGCTCGAGGGCGACGCCGGGGGCGGAGCCGGGCACGGCCCGGTCGGGGGTCGTGGTGGCCAGCACCACCAGGTCGATCCGGTCACCGTCGATACCGGCGTCGTCGAGGGCGACGCGGGCGGCCTGCGCGGCGAGGCCCGTCGTGGTGCCGCCGACCCGCCGCTCGCTGATGCCGGTGCGCGACCGGATCCACTCGTCGGTCGTGTCGATGCGGGTGGCGAGGTCGTCGTTCGTGACCACCTTGTCGGGGAGCGCGTGCCCGGTCCCGGTGATGACGGCTCCACGCATGACGTCCCCCTATGCGATCCGCAGCCAGGCGATCGGCTGGCTGGGCGCCACCCGTTCGCCCTCGACGGCCATCACCCCCATGACCTGCCCGGCGAACGGCGAGCGCACGTCCTGTTCGCCCACCGTACCGAGCACGTCGCCGACGCCCACCACGAGCCCGGCGCCGACGCCGGCGGCCGGCTCGAACAGGCCGGCGGCGGGCGACACGACGAGGCGCTCGGTCGTGAAGAGGTGCTCACCCTCCTGGTCGGCCGCCGCCACCGGACGCTCGTCGGTGGCGGCCAGCGCGCCGAGGAGGTGGTCGACGTCGGCGGGGGAGGAGACCGACAGCAGCGTGGCGCCGTCGAGTGAGCGCTTGGCCATGCCGGTCAGCGCCGTGCCGGGGCCCAGCTCGACGAAGGAGGTGACGCCGGCGTCGCTCATTGTCCGCAGCGACTGACGCCATCGCACCGGCGCGCAGAGCTGGGAGGCGAGCAGTCCCTTCCAGACGTCACCGCCCTCGTGCGTGACGGCGTCGACGTTGGCCACGACGGGCACCTCGGGGTCACGGAGCTCGACGTCGGCGAGGGCCGCCCGCAGCCGGTCGCGCGCCGGCGCCATGAACGGCGTGTGGAAGGCGCCGCCCACCTTGAGCGGCATGGTCCGCTTGGCCCCCATCTCCTTGGCCTTGGCGGCGGCGGCGGCCACCCCCTCGACCGATCCGGCGATGACGACCTGGCCGTTGGCGTTGAAGTTGGCCGGCCACACGTCGGCGTCGATCGACGCGCAGGCGGCGGCCACCCGCTCGTCCTCCAGACCGAGCACGGCGGCCATCGTGCCGGGACGGTCCTCGGCCGCCACCCGCATGGCCTCCCCCCGCTCGGTGACGAGGCGGACGCCGTCGTCGTAGGCCAGCGCCCCCACCGCGGTGAGCGCGGTGTACTCGCCGAGGGAGTGGCCGGCGGCGTAGGAGGGCTCGACGCCGACCCGCTCGACCGCGTCCAGCACGACCAGGCTGGTGACGAACGTGGCGAGTTGGGCGTTGTGGGTGAGGGTCAGCTCGACGGCGTCGGTGTCGGCGAGCAGGGCGGCGACGTCGCGGCCGCTGGCGTCGGACGCCTCCTCCACCAGGTCCCACGACGGGTGGTCGATCCACGACTTGCCCATCCCGGGTGCCTGCGACCCCTGGCCGGGGAACGTGAATGCGAGCAGCGCGCGCTCCTGTGTCGTCTGGCCGGCGGGCGCCGCCGGCGTGGTGGTGGGACCCCTGAGGCCGGCGACAGGTTACGGCCCGGCCGGGCCGGCGTCCTCGCCGATGAGGAACAGGGTCTGGCGGGCGATGGTGACGGCGTGGTCGCCGATGCGTTCGAGGTAGCGGGCCAGGAGGCCGAGGTCGATGATGACGTCGACGTCGGAGGGCGCCCCGCCGAACACGGTGCGGAGGGTCGCCCGGTAGGCGGCCACGCTGTCATCGACCCGGTCGTCGGCGGCGTGGATGTCGGCGGCCAGGCGGCCGTCACGGCTCCGGAAGGCGGTGACGGCAAGCCCGTAGAGGGTCGCCACCCGCTCGCACAGCTCGACCAGGTCCTGCAGCACGGGCTGCGGCAACCCGCCGCCGGCACGGTCGGCCACCACGCTGGCGGTGTGGGAGAGGAGGCGGGCGCTGCGGTCGATCTCGGTGGCCATGCGCAGGATGGCGATGACCAGGCGGAGGTCGCCGGCCACCGGCTGCTGGAGCACGAGGAGGCGGTGGCAGACCTTGGTGAGCCCGGCGGCCCGCTCGTCCATGTCGTCCTGGCGGGCGGCCACCCCCCGGCCGGGGGCGCCGTCCTCGGCCAGCAGGGCGGCCCGCAGGACCCGCAGCTCGCCCGGCACCACCGCGGCCAGATCGGCCAGCTCCACGGCCACGGCGTCGAGCTCGGCGCTGAACCCCGGTCGGCTGGGTCCGCTCACCGGCCAGACCGTACGCCAGGCAGGGGCCCCGGGGGCCGATCCCTCCGCGCCCGTCCGGTGAAGGTGAGGGCCGGCCACGGTGGGATCGGCCCGTCGGTGTCGTGGGGTCCGGTCAGCCGGTGGGGCATCGCCCTCACCGGCGACGGACCCGTCGCCATGCCCGACGCCGGACTCGGACCGTTCCGGCGCAACCCGGCGCGGTGCGGCTCGACCCGGGTCGCCTGCGTCAGGTCGTCGCGGTCATCGGCCAGCGCGTAGGTGACCTGGTGGGGGCAGGTCGCGACGTCGGCTCCGCCCGACCGTGGGGGGTGGGGGCCTCGCTTCGGGGTCATCGGGCCCCCCACGTCGGCCAGGACCCGGCCGATGACGGTGTGGGCGTTGCGCCCGGAACGGGCCGGCAGCCCGCCCAGGTCGTCACGGCGCCCGGAACGGAGCAGATCGGCGTAGAGGGCGTCGAGGTCGGCCGCGGTGATCGACCGGGGGAGGCGGTCGCCGGCCACCGGCAGCACGGGGGTGCGCAGCTTGCGCTCATCGTCGCGACGGCTGGTGGGCGGAAGTCCACGCACCTCCAGCGGCTGCAGCCACTGATCGACCCACTGGGCCAGGTTTCACCAGGTCAGACCGGTGCCCGGGGCGGGATTTGAACCCGCACGCCGTTGCCGGCAGAGGATTTTGAGTCCTCCGTGTCTGCCGTTCCACCACCCGGGCCCGGGCCGGAGGCTACCGGGGTCAGAACCGCCGCAGGAGGGCGTCGGCGGTGGCGGCCACCTCGTCGTGGTCGGCGGTGATGCGGTAGCGGAACAGGCGGTCCGCGTCGTCGGTGCCGGGTGGGTTGTCCGACTCCTCGGCCAGCAGGGCGGGTCTCAGCTCCTCGGCCGGCAGGGCGGGTTCCAGCTCCTCGGCCAACAGGGCCACGCCGCCGGTGACCGACAGCGTGACGACCTGCCAGACGCGGACGAGGGGGTCGTCGTCGGCGAGGGCGGCGGTGCGCACGCCGGCGTCGACGCCGCTCTCCAGACCCGCGCCGAGCACGCCGGCGAAGCCGCAGCGTCGGGCGAGCCGCTCGTACTGGCGCCGGGTGCGCTCGGTGTAGTGGCGGCGGTGTTGGAGGGCGCCGAGCACGACGTGGTCGGCGCCGACGGCCACCGTCTCGATGTAGCGGCTGAGGAAGAGCAGCCTCGCCTTGGTGGCGATCCGCTCCACCGTCGCCCCGGGGCACGGATCCCACCCGGTGATGCCGTCGCCGGGCCGGGAGACGTCGACCTCCCCGGCGGGCACCGGGCGGCCCAGGGCGAAGCCCTGCAGGTGGGTGGCGCCCAGCACCTCGGCCATGCGCTCGTCGTCCACCGACTCGATCCCCTCCGCGATGACGGGGACGGGGTGACGCTCCCGGTAGCCGGCCAGGGCGGTGGTGACCGACGCCGCCTGCATGGGGCTGACGCCCCGCACGAGGCTCATGTCGAGCTTCACGACGTCGGGGCGGACGAGGCGCAGGACGGTGAGCGACTCGTCCCGGGCGCCGAGGTCGTCGAGGGCGACGCGCCAACCCTGCGCCCTGATCTGGTCGACGGCCCGCAGGAGGTCGCGGGGCTGGTCGGTCAGGCACCGCTCGGTCAACTCGACCACGAGCGGCCGGGCCGGGGCGAGACGGGCCCAGAGCTCGGCCAGGCGGGGGATCCACGTCGGGTCGACGACCACCGAGGGGTCGAGGTTCACGAACACGGGGAGCCCGGCCGGCAGCTCGGCGCCGAGGGCGGCCGCCTTGGCCGCCATCTCCAGGGCGGGAAGACGGCCCTCGGCGTCGGCGGCGGCGAAGAGGAGGTCGGGCCGTTCCAGCGCTCCACCGGCCGGGCCGCGCGTCAGGGCCTCGACGCCGGCCAGGGCGTGGTCGTGGGCCCGCACGATGGGCTGGAAGACGGCCCGCACGCCGGCCACGGCGGCGTCGACCTCGACCCGGGACACCCCGGGCGCGGCGGCGGTCGGGCCGAGTGGCCGGGACAGCCTGACCCGCCCCCGGCCCGCCGCCCTGGCGTCGCTCAGCGCCAGCGTGGCCCGCTCGGCGAGCGCCGCGGCGGGGGTGGGGACGGTGGCGGTGGCCACGCCGACGCAGGCCGACACGCCGATGGCCCGCCCGTCGACGTCCATGGTCGCCTCGACGGCGCCCACGGCCCGCTCGGCCAGTCGGAGGGCGTCGGCCGCCGACACCCCGGGCACCACGACGGCGAACTCGTCGCCGGCGAGCCGGTGGACCGCGTCGTCGGATCCGGCGACCCGGGCCAGCCGGGCGGCGACCCGCCGGAGCACCCCGTCGCCGACGGACCGGCCGTGGTCGGCATTGACCCGACCCGTCCCGTCGACGTCGACGACGAAGATGCTGAGGGGGGTCGCCCCGCCCGCGCCGGCCACCACTTCCACCAGCGCCGGAGCCGGGACGACCCACCCGCTCAGCGCGGCCGCCGCGTCGGCCAGCGCCACACACCACCCGTCGGGAACGACGCCGGGGGTGGAGCCGTGGACGGCGACGAAGCCGGCGGCCCCGGCGCGCGCCGAGGCCGCCGCTCCCACCCCTGCCCGCAACGTCAGGTCACAGGGCAGGAAGCGCCGCTCGGCCCGGACGTCGGCCGAGACGACCGGTCCTTCGTGGTCGAGGACGAACCGGGCGTGGGACCGGGGTCCGGCCGAGACCACCTCCCCCACGGCGGGCGCGATCCCGTCGGCGGCCGCCACCCGGAGGCGGTCACCCTCGACGAGCACCACGGCCGCGCCGGCCGCCCCCGTGACGTCCCGTAGCCACCCGACGGTCACCCCGGCCGCCTCCACGGCATCGGCGCAGCCGTCCACGGTCAGCAGGGCTCGGAGGCCGGCGTCGGTCACAGGGGAAGCGGCGATGTCCTGCACGTCGTCTCCATCGGCGCGTCGCCGCCGTCGATGAGCGACTCCGGTCACGACCCGTCGTGGCCCGGGCCGCCGCCGACCCTGACCGCCACGAAGTCGTCGAGGGCCGGCCCGCCCGTGTCCCGGCAGCGCAGCGAGGCTCCCCAGGCCGTGGCCACGAGGGGATCGGACGGGTCGGCGGCGGGGGCGACGACCACGGCACCGGTCTCGGCCCGGGCCAGGGCGCCGGCGACCACGGTCGACGGGGCGTCGGGGTCGTACTGGACGACGACGGCGCCCTGTTCCAGCAGGCCGACCTGGACCGGTCCGGGCAGCGGCTCGTCGTGGACGGGGTCGGTGACGAGGAGGCTCCCGACGGCGGCGTGCGGTCCGCTCGTCGGGGGGTCGGTGGCGTAGTCGACCGTGGCGCCGGGGATCACGTGCACGGCCGACGAGGGGTCGACGGCGTGCTCCTCCACCGGTCCGCACCCGGCTGCGGGTGCCGGGTCCGAGCCGCACGCAGCAAGGGCGCCGGCCGCCGCCACGAGCACCGGGGCGAGCCGCATCTGCGCAGTCTCGCCTCTCCCGGCGGGACGGGCGGGTCCCCCTACACTCGGAGGCCGTGCGCAGGTCCACCGTCGAACGCCGCCTCTCGCAGGTCGCCGTCCGACTCCGCCGCAGCCGGGAGGAGCTGGCCACCGTCGAGGAGCAGCTCGCCCACCTGGCAGCCGACGCCGACGACGCCCGCCTCCGGGCGTTGGTGTCGGAGACCCCCCAGGCCGCCCGTGACCACGCACGCGCCTCCCGCCACGCCGACGCCATGGCCCGCCGCCGACAGGACCTCGGCGACGAGATCCTCCGCCTCGAGTCACGTCAGGACGAGCTGCTCGACGAGCTGAACCGGGCGCGGGCGTGATCGCCGAGGCCGACGTGGCCGGCTGGGCCGGCGGGTTCCGACGAGACGAGGCCGACCGATGAGTGCCGAGGCCGACGTGGCCGGCTGGGGCTGGTGGGTTCCGACGAGACGAGGCCGACCGGTGAGTGGGGGGCTGCCTCCGTCCCGGCCCACCCGCGTCGTGATCGCCGAGGCCGACGTGGCCGGCTGGGCTGGCGGGTTCCGACGAGACGAGGCCGACCGATGAGTGCCGAGGCCGACGTGGCCGGCTGGGCTGGCGGGTTCCGACGAGACGAGGCCGACCGATGAGTGGGGGCCTGCCTCCGTCCCGGTCCACCCGCGTCGTGATCGCCGAGGCCGACGTGGCCGGCTGGGCTGGCGGGTTCCGACGAGACGAGGCCGACCGATGAGTGGGGGCCTGCCTCCGTCCCGGTCCACCCGCGTCGTGATCGCCGAGGCCGACGTGGCCGGCTGGGCTGGCGGGTTCCGACGAGACGAGGCCGACCGATGAGTGCGGCCCTGCCTCCGTCCCGGCCCACCCGGGTGGTCATCGCCGAGGACGAGGCCATCATCCGGCTCGACATCCGGGAGATGCTGGAGGAGGAGGGCTACGACGTCCTCGCCGACTGCGGGCGGGGCGACGAGGCCGTCCGGTTGGTCAAGGAGCACGAGCCCGATATCGCCGTGCTCGACATCAAGATGCCCGGCCTCGACGGCCTGAGCGCCGCCCGGGAGATCGCCGCCGAGCGTCGGGCCGCCGTGCTCATCCTCACCGCCTTCAGCCAGCGCCACCTGGTCGAGCGGGCCCGCGACGCCGGCGCCCTCGCCTACGTGACCAAGCCCTTCCAGCGCAGCGAGCTGGTGGCCGCCATCGAGGTGGCCATCGGCCGCTTCCGTGACCTGCAGGGTCTCGACGAGGAGGTGCGGGGCCTCACCGAGCAGCTCGAGACCCGCAAGATCATCGACCGGGCCAAGGGCAGGCTGATGGACCGGCACGAGCTGAAGGAGTCCGACGCGTTCGCCTTCATCCAGCGCCGGGCCATGACCGACCGCACCACGATGCGCGACGTGGCCGTGCGGGTGCTGGCCGACGAGCTGGGGCCGCCGGGCGACACCTGAGCGCCGCCGCTGCGGGCGTGGCAGCATCGCGGCGTGATCCCCGGGGCGGTGCTGGCCGAGTGGGTGGCCCGTCTCGTGCGGGTGCCGAGCGTCAACCCCGAGCACGCCGGGCCGCGGGCCGAGGCCGCCGGCCCCGTGGGTGAGGCGCAGCTGGCCGCCACGGCCGCCGGCTGGCTGGAGGATCTGGGCGCGACGGTGACCCTCGACGAGCGCGAGCCCGGCCGCACCAACCTCTACGCACTGGTGCCGGGCCGCACCGACCGCCTGGTGGCCCTCGACGTCCACCTCGACACGGTGTCGGTCGAGCACATGACGAGCGACCCGTTCGACGGCAGGGTCGTGGACGGCCGGGTCTGGGGCCGGGGGTCCTGTGACACCAAGGCCAGCCTCGGCGTGGTGCTGGCCGTGCTGGAGGCCATGCGGGCCGAGGGCCGCCGTCCCGGCCCGAGCCTGCTCGTGGTCGGGACCGCGTCGGAGGAGGCGGGCGGCCTGAAGGGCGCCACCTGGTTCCGGGAGTGGGCCGACGGCGAGGGTCTCCGCATCGACGAGCTGATGGTGGCCGAGCCGACCGACTGCGTGCCGGTCCACGGGCACAAGGGCGGCTTCGGTCTCGCCGTGACCGTGAGGGGCACGGCCGCCCACTCGTCGCGGCCGGAGCTGGGGGCCAACGCCGTGGAGGCGGCGGCGCCCGTCGTCCTGGCCGTGGCGGCCGAGCAGGAGCGCCTGGCGGCCACGGAGGCGGACACCCCCGTCGGGGTGGGCACCGTCTCCACGACCATGATCGACGGCGGCCTGGCCCGTAACGTGATCCCGGACCGCTGCACGCTGTCGGTGGGTCGCCGCATCGCCCCCGGCGAGGACCCCGACGCCGAGGCCGAGCGCCTGAGTGCGCTGATCCGTGACGCCTGCCCCTTGCCGGTCGACATCGAGCTGGTCAACGGGCGGACCAGTGCCGCCTTCTACCAGCCTGCCGACTCGCCCTGGCTGGGTCGGCTGGCCGAGTGGACGGGCCGGACGCCGGTCACGGCCACGTTCGGCTCCAACACCCTCCGCTACGACGGCCTGGCCGGGGAGATGGTCGTGCTCGGCCCCGGCTCCATCGAGGTCGCCCACCAGGCCGAGGAGTACGTACCCGTCGACGAGCTGGTCACCATGGCCGGCGTGTACGGGCGCTGGCTGGCGTAGCTGTCGACGTAGCCTCGGACGCCGTGGCCACCTACCTCCTGCTCGACGGGCACTCGCTCACCTACCGGGCCTTCTTCGCCCTCCCGACCGACCTGGCCACGGCGTCGGGGCAGGTGACCAACGCCGTGTATGGATTCACGTCAATGTTGATCAACCTGTTGCGCGATCATCAACCCGACGCGGTGGTGGCCTGCTTCGACCGGCCCGAGCCCACGTTCCGCCACACCGTGGCCCCGGAGTACAAGGCGCAGCGGGAGGAGACCCCCGACCTCCTCGCCCCCCAGTTCGGCCTCGTGCGCGAGGTGCTCGGGGCGCTGCACATCCCGATCGTGGAGGAGGCCGGGTTCGAGGCCGACGATCTCATCGCCACCATGGCCACCCACGGGCGTGACCGGGGTGACGACGTCATCATCGTCACCGGCGACCGCGACACCTACCAGCTCGTCGAGGACCCCCACGTCAAGGTGCTCTACAACCGCCGGGGCGTGTCCGACTACGTCCTGTACGACGAGGCCGGGATCGTCGAGCGGACCGGCGTCCGGCCCGAGCAGTACGTCCACTACGCCGCCCTGCGGGGTGACCCGTCCGACAACCTGGAGGGCGTTCCCGGGGTGGGGGAGAAGACGGCGGCCAAGCTCGTCAACGCCTACGGTGGCATCGACGGGATCTTCGCCCACGTCGACGAGCAGACCCCCAGGCTCCGCCAGAACCTGGCCGAGTTCCAGGCCCGGGTCCGGCGTAACGCCGAGGTGATGGTGCTCGACCGTTCGGCCCCCGTGCCCGACCTCGCCGAGCTGCGGATGGAGGCGGTCGACACCGACGAGGTGATCCGGCTGTTCGACTTCCTCGAGTTCCGCTCCCTCTACGACCGGTTGCAGGAGGCCCTCGGCGACCAGCTCCCCCACGGCCACGGCTCGGGTGCGGTGCTGGAGGCCGAGATCGACGTGGTGGCAGCCGACACCGCCGTTGACGTCCTGCGGTTCCTGGCCCGCCGCAGTGAGCCGCTGGCCGTCCACGCCGCATGGGGGACCGAGGGTCGCCCCGGCACGCTGGAGGGTCTGGCCCTGGTGGCCGACGGCGAGGCCGGCGAGGTGGTGTGGCTGGCCGCCGTGCTGCTCGACGATCCCGCCGTGGAGACGGCCCTCGGTGAGCTGCTGGCGGCCCGGCCCCTGGCCGCCCACCGGAGCAAGCCCCTCCTGCGGGAGCTGACCGCCCGGGGTCTGCCGCCCGCCCGCCTCGCCCTCGACACGGTCCTGGCGGCCTACCTGCTCGACCCCTCCGACAGCCGCTACGCCCTCGACGAGCTGCTGGTGCGGTTCACCGGCACGGAGCTGCCGGTCGACGAGGGCGGCGACGGACAGCTCGAGCTGGACGACACCGGCGTGCCCACCTCGACCACGGCCGGGCGCCACGCGCTGGCCGTCGATCGGCTCCGCCAGCCCCTCCTCGACGCCGTCGACGCCCAGGGCCTGCGCTCCCTCCTCGACGACGTGGAGCTGCCCCTGGTCGGCGTGCTGGCCCGGATGGAGGACGTCGGCGTGGGGGTCGACCGGGGCGAGCTGCAGGCCCTGCACGACCAGCTCGTGGCCGAGTGCGACCGGGGGCGGGCCCGCATCCAGGAGCTGGCCGGCCGGGAGTTCAACGTCAACTCGACCAAGCAGCTCCGGGAGATCCTGTTCGACGAGCTCGGCCTCACCCCCCAGAAGAAGACCAAGACGGGGTTCTCCACCGACGCCGCCAGCCTCGAGCGCCTCCGGGGCCAGCACGAGATCGTCGACGCGCTCCTCGCCTACCGGGAGGTCGAGAAGCTGCGGTCCACCTACGGCGAGGGGCTCCTCGCCGTGGTGGCCGACGACGGGCGCATCCACGCCACGTTCAACCAGACCGTGGCCCGCACCGGTCGGCTCAGCTCGGAGGACCCGAACCTCCACAACATCCCGGTCCGCACCGACGTGGGCCGGGAGTTCCGCCGGGCCTTCGTCCCGGCCGACGGGTTCCAGCTCCTGGTGGCCGACTACAACCAGATCGAGCTGCGGGTCATCGCCCACCTCGCCTCCGACCCTGGTCTGATCACCGCCTTCGAGACGGGTCAGGACATCCACACCGCCACCGCCGCCCGGGTGTTCGGCACCGAGCCGGGTGACGTGACCGTCGAGCAGCGGTCCAAGGCGAAGATGGTCTCCTACGGCCTCGCCTACGGGATGGAGGCGTACGGGCTGGGGCAGCGCCTCAACATCGAGACCGAGGAGGCCGCCGTGATCCTGGCCGCCTACTTCGAGGCGTTCCCGAGCGTGCGGGCCTTCATGGAGCGGGCCGTGGCCCAGGCACGCGACAAGGGCTACGCCGAGACCGCGTTCGGTCGGCGGCGGCCCATCCCCGAGCTGGCCGCCCGCAACTACCGGGTGCGCCAGGCGGCCGAGCGTCAGGCCATGAACGCCCCCATCCAGGGCATGGCCGCCGACATCTTCAAGATCGCGCTGGTGCGCCTCGACGAGGCCCTGCGCGACCGGGGGGCCGCCTCCCGCCTGATCCTGCAGGTGCACGACGAGGTGATCCTGGAGGTGCCCGACGACGAGCACGACGACATGGCCGAGCTGACGGCGGTGACGCTGGCCGGGGCGGCCGACCTCCGGGTCCCCCTCGAGGTCGACGTGGCCTTCGGCGACTCGTGGGCCGCGGCCAAGGGGTGAGCCGCATCTCGTCCTCCCACTGGTTCGAGGCGGTCGCCGACCACCTGGGCGAGGCCTACCTGCGGTACTCCTTCACCCAGGGCACCGACCAGGAGGCCGACTTCCTGGTGGACGCCCTCGACCTGTCGCCCGATGACCGGGTGCTCGACGTGGGCTGCGGGCCGGGCCGCCACGCCGCTGCGCTGGCCGCCCGGGGGATGCGCGTGCACGGCGTCGACATCTCGGCGCGCTTCGTGGACCTGGCCCGTGAGCGGGTGCCCGACGCCACCTTCGAGCGGGCCGACGCCCGGCGGCTCGACTTCGGCGACGACTTCGACGCCGCCTACTCCCTCTGCCAGGGCGCCTTCGGCATCCTGGGCGGTCCCGGCGCCGACGACGACCCCGAGGCCGACGACCTGGCCGTCCTGCGTGGCATGGCCCGGGGGGTGCGGCCGGGGGGCAAGGTCGGCGTGTCCGCCTTCTCGGCTGCGTTCGGCCTGACCCGGATGGGCACCGACGGCTGGGATCACGCCACCGGCGTCCACCACGAGCGCACCACGATCCGCGACGAGGCCGGCCGCCCCGCCGACGCCGACCTGTGGACGACGTGGTTCACGCCCCGGGAGCTACGCCTCCTGGCCTGCGGCGCCGGCCTCGAACCCCTCGCCGTGTGGTCCGTCACGCCCGGGGGCTACGCCCGCCGTCCCCCCGACCCCGACCACGAGGAGCTGTTCCTGCTGGCCCGGGTGCCGACCGGTGAGCTGGCGGGATAGCCTGGTCCGACGGGCCCGCCCGGCCCCCCGACCCGACCACCGTCACCGATTCGAGCCAGCACTTGTCCGACCAGAGCACCATCGATCCTCCCGACCTCAGCGCCCTCAGCGAGGAGTTCGGTACCTTCACCGACGCCGGTGAGTACATCCCCCGCCAGATCGTCGAGGACGACCTCGGGACGATGAGCCTGGACGAGGCCATCGCCGGCACGATCGTCGAGTTCGACGACGGCGACATCGTGAACGGCACGATCGTCAACGTCGACAAGGACGAGGTCCTGCTCGACATCGGGTTCAAGTCCGAGGGCGTGATCCCCTCGAAGGAGCTGTCGATCCGCCAGGGCGTCGACCCCCACGAGGTGGTCAGCATCGGCGAGGAGATCGAGGCACTCGTCCTGCAGAAGGAGGACGCCGACGGCCGGCTCATCCTCTCCAAGAAGCGGGCCCAGTACGAGCGGGCCTGGGGTCGGATCGAGGAGATCAAGGAAGACGAGGGCGTCGTCAAGGGCCCGGTCATCGAGGTGGTAAAGGGCGGCCTGATCCTCGACATCGGCCTGCGGGGCTTCCTGCCGGCGTCGCTGGTCGAGCTGCGCCGGGTCCGCGACCTGCAGCCCTACGTGGGTCGCGACCTCGAGGCCAAGATCATCGAGCTCGACCGCAACCGCAACAACGTCGTGCTGTCCCGGCGGGCGTGGCTGGAGGAGACCCAGCGCGAGCAGCGCGAGGCCTTCCTCGACGAGCTGCAGCCCGGCCAGCGCCGCCACGGCACCGTCTCGTCCGTCGTCAGCTTCGGCGCCTTCGTCGACCTGGGCGGCATGGACGGGCTCATCCACGTGTCCGAGCTGTCGTGGAAGCACGTCGACCACCCGAACTCCGTCGTCAACGTCGGCGACGAGGTCGACGTCGAGGTGCTCGAGGTCGACCGGGAGCGTGAGCGCATCTCCCTGTCGCTCAAGGCCACCCAGCAGGACCCGTGGCAGGAGTTCGCCGAGTCGCACCGCATCGGCGAGCTGGTCTACGGCCGGGTCACCAAGCTGGTGCCGTTCGGCGCCTTCGTGCAGGTGGGCGAGGGCATCGAGGGCCTGGTCCACATCTCGGAGATGTCGGCCCACCACATCGACCTGCCCGAGCAGGTGGTCACCCCCGGCGAGGAGCTGTGGGTGAAGATCATCGACCTCGATCTTGGTCGCCGTCGGATCAGCCTGTCGATCAAGCAGGCCGCCGAGGGTGGCATCGTCGCCGCCGAGTACCAGGAGCACTTCGGCCAGGACAACTTCGACGAGCACGGCAACTACATCGGCGATGCCGACGCCGCTGCGGCCGGGGGAGCGGGCCCGTCCGAGCCGGCCCAGCCGGTGGCGCCCGCCGCCCAGACCAACGAGTACGGCGAGTACGAGGTGTCGAGCGAGGCCCAGCAGGCGTGGGCCGAGTACTACGAGAAGTACGGCGAGGAGGCCTACCAGCAGGCCGTCGCCCAGGCCGAGGCCGAGATGGAGGCGTCCTCCCCCGCCGACGGCGACGCCGACGACACCCCGGCGACCGGGGCGGACCCCGAGGGTGGCGACGCCTCCTAGGGGCGGCCGGTGATCCCGGTCGGGTTGACCGGGGGGATCGGCTCCGGTAAGTCGACGGTCTCGCAGGGCATGGTCGAGCGCGGCGCCGTGCTCGTCGACGCCGACGCCATCGTGCGGGAGCTGCAGGAGCCGGGTCAGCCCGTCCTGGCCGCGATGGTCGACCGCTTCGGCGACGGCATCCTCGACGGCGCGGGCCGCCTCGACCGGGCCGGTCTGGCCGGGGTCGTGTTCAGCGACGCCGATGCCCGCAAGGAGCTGGAGCGGATCGTCCACCCCGCCGTCGGCGACGAGATCCGGTCCCGGCTGGCGTCGCTGGCCCCGGATGACGACGTGGTGATCCTCGACATCCCCCTGCTGGCCGAGGGACTCCGCCGACGTCGGCCCCCCGCCTACCCGGTCTCGGGGGTGCTGGTGGTCGACTGCCCCCCCGAGACGGCCGTGGCCCGCCTGGTCGAGCACCGCGGCTTCTCGGCCGATGACGCCCGGGCCCGGATCGCCAACCAGGCGTCCCGGGAGGAGCGTCTTGCCCTGGCCGACCATGTGGTCGACAACTCGGGCGACGTCGACGCCCTCGCCGGCCGGATCGACGCCGCCTGGGCGTGGGCCCAGGGCCTCGACCAGGTGCACGAGCTGCCGCCGTCGCCACCCCCGACCGCCCCCGACCCCGCAGAGGAGCGCGCATGACCCTGACCGCCGGAACCGACGTCGACGACGTCCGCTGGGATCTCGAACCGCTGCTCGACCCCGCCGGTGGCGCCACCGGGGTCGCCGGCGTCGACGAGCTGCTCGACCGCGCCGACGAGCTGGCCGCTGAGCTGGAGTCCGAGGGCCGGGGCCGCATCACCACCATGGACGCCGGCGAGCTGGCCGCCTTCCTGACGCGGTCGGCCGAGCTGCAGGAGGTGCTGGGACGGGCCGGGTCCTACGCCAGCCTGCGCTACGCCGCCGACACCAACGACGAGGCGGCCGGGGCGCTGATGGCCCGGGTGGAGGAGCGGTCCACGGCCATCGGCACCCGGCTGCTTTTCACAGAGCTGGAGTGGGCCGCCGCCTCGGACGACCACGTCGAGACGGTGCTGGCCGACGACCGGCTGGCCTTCGCCCGCCACCACCTGCGGTCGGCGCGTCGCTACCGGGACCACCTCCTGTCCGAGCCCGAGGAGCGCGTCCTCCACGAGAAGGACGTGAGCGGCCGCTCGGCCTGGACCCGCCTGTTCAGCGACCTGACCTCGGCCATCACCGTCGCGCTGCCCGACGGTGAGGCCAACCTGGAGCGGGGGCTGGCCCTGCTGTCGTCGCCCGACCGGGAGGTGCGCCGCACCGCCGCCGCCGCCGTCACCCGGGGCCTGGAGCCGGGGCTCAAGACGAGGGCGTTCGTCTTCAACACGCTGCTGTCCGACAAGTCCATCGACGACCGGCTGCGGGGCTACGACCACTGGTTGGCCAGCCGGAACCTGGCCAACGAGGCGTCCGACGAGTCGGTGCAGGCCCTGGTCGACGCCGTGGTGGGCCGCTACGACATCGCCCGACGCTGGTACGGCCTGAAGTCCCGCATCCTGGGCCACCCGCTGGCCGACTACGACCGGGCCGCGTCGGTGGCCGAGGTCGAGTCCGAGATCGGCTGGGACGACGCCCGGGCCCTGGTCCTCGACGCCTACGCCTCGTTCTCTCCCGAGCTGTCGGCGACGGTGCGGCGCTTCTTCGACGAGTCCTGGATCGACGCACCCAGCCAGGCCGGCAAGCGGCCCGGGGCGTTCTGCGCCTACACGGTTCCGTCGCACCATCCGTACGTGTTCCTCAACTGGACGGGACGCCGCAACGACGTCCTGACGCTGGCCCACGAGCTGGGTCACGGCCTGCACGGGTTCCTGGCCCGCGAGCAGGGCGTGTTCCACCAGTGGACGCCGCTCACGTTGGCCGAGACGGCGTCGGTGTTCGGTGAGACGGTGACGTTCGGGCGGCTGCTGGACGAGACGTCGGACCCGGGGGAGCGGCTGGCGCTGCTGGCCGAGAGCATCGAGGGGGCCATCGCCACCGTGTTCCGCCAGGTGGCCATGAACCGCTTCGAGCACGCCGTGCACACTGCCCGGCGCGACGAGGGCGAACTGTCGATCGAGCGCTTCGGTGACGCCTGGGCGTCGACCCAGCGGGACCTGTTCGGTGACGCCGTGGAGGTCACCGACGACTACCGCATGTGGTGGTCTTACATCCCGCACTTCATGGCCACGCCCGGTTACGTGTACGCCTACGCCTACGGTCAGCTCCTGGCGCTCTCGGTGTACGCCCGCTACCAGGACCAGGGCGCGGACTTCGTGCCCCGCTACCTGGAGCTGCTGTCGGCGGGCGGGTCGATGCCCCCCGAGGAGCTGGGCCGACTCGTCGACTGCGACCTGGCCGACCCCGGGTTCTGGGACGCCGGTCTGACGCTGATCGACGCCCAGGTCGACCGGGCCGAGGAGGCCGCCCGGGCGGCGGGAAGGCTGTAGCGCCGCCGGCCCGCCGGTCGCCCTCGACAGGTCGCCCACCTGTCGGTCGACCTCGGGTCCCGCGGCACGGTCGACATCGTCACCATGCCCGCCCCGGACGTCGACGCCTTCCGATCCGAGCTCGAAGGCCCCGACCACCTGGCGGCCACACCTGTCATCGGCGGCGAGTCCCCCAGCGAGAGTGAGGGCGCCACCCAGTGGTCCTCGAACGACCCCGGCCGGAAGTACGTGGCGAACCCGCAACGGGCTCGGGCCGGGACGCCGGCGGCCCGCAGGAACGCCACCGCGAGGCGGCTGAAGGCGTGACAGCGGGCGGGCCCTGCACGACCTGCACGACCTCGTCGACGTCGTCGATCGGAAGTCCCCGTCGGCGAGCGCGTTGAGGACCGGGGGCATCGAGAAGTACGACCGGCGCCGGCGGTGGTGGATGCGCCATCGCGACGAGTTCCCCCACGCCAGGGGCGGGCGGTCGGGGGTGGTTCTTTGCGAGACGCTGCAGGGGGCGCGCACGTCGGCGGTCTGATCACCGGTCAGGAGGCCCCCCCGACCCGATCCCTGTGCTCCCCTCATCACTGGTCGGGACCCTGCCGATGGTGGGGCATGACGACCCGATCCCGCCTCGTGACCGCACTCAGGGGGCTGCTGCCCGTGCTGGCGCTGGCCGCCGTCTCCGTCCTGGCCGGCTGCTCCTCCTCATCCGAAGCCGCCGCCGTCGTGGACACCGACGAGAGCGCCGCCGCGCCGCTGCCCGCACCGACGGGCGAGGTGGTCCTGACCGTCGCCGGTGCCGAGGGCGTCGTCGACGCCGACCTGGCCGGGATCGAGGGGCTCGGCACGGTCACGACCAAGGTGTACGAGCCGTTCATCGAGGCGGACGTCGAGTTCACGGGCGTACCCGTCGACGTCGTGTTGGCCGCGGCGGGAGTGCCCCTCGACGCTCCGCTGACGTGGGTCGCCCTCGACGACTACGAGGTCAGCTTCACCCGGGCCGCCGCGGCCGCCGAGGGGGCTCTGCTGGCCACCCGCCAGGACGGAGCGCCCATCCCGGTCGCCGACGGTGGGCCCATCCGCGTCGTGTTCCCCCAGCCCGACGCCCCCCTCGCCCGTGACCTCAACCTGTGGATCTGGAGCGCCCGACGGGTCGAGGTGGGGTGAGCCGTCATGGGGGACCCCTCGTTCGTCGAGGAGGACGACCATCGGTCGACGGACGGGGACCTGGCCCTCGCCGGGTCACTCGGACGGGTGCGGTTGTCACCCGCCCAGTGCTGCCTGCTGGCCGTGCTCGTGGCCCTGGTCACGGTGATCTCGGTGATCGGCTACCTGTCCAACCGCCAGATCGACGCCCGTAGCGAGGCGCTGATCCACCAGATCCAGCGGGTCAGCGCAGATCGAGCCTCGCTCGAGCGCGAGGTCCACACCTACGCCCTGGTGGTCGACAGGTGGCAGCGAGGCCTGGCTCTGGCCGGACCGGTCATCCCGCCCGAGGAGCTCAGCCTGCACCGGGCGCTCGTACAGCGCCAGATCGGGGTCACGGCGGCCCGGGCGGCCGCGGACCTCGACGTCGCGGGCCCGATGGCCGAGCTGCTGGGGACCATCGACGCCGTCGACGCCGTGGTCGGGGCCGACCCCGCCGGTATCGACCCCGGTCACCTCGACGACGCCCTCGACGCCATGTCACTGGCGGCGAAGCGGATCAACGACCTCACCGAGACCCAGGACTCCGTTCTCGTGCACGAGCTCGAGGACGGCGTACGGACGTCCCGCCGGGCCGAGTGGACCGTCGCCGGGCTGATCCTGGCCCTGGTCGGGGTCCTCCTGGTCTCGCTCCGGCGGATGCTCACCAGCAATCTCGTCGTCGCCGCCGCGGTGCTGCGCCGGGAGCATCACCGGCTCGACGAGGCACGGGTGCAGCGGTCGGCGGTCGAGCGCCGCTACCGGGAGGTGGTCGACGAGGTCAGCGACGTCGTCTTCCGGTGCGACCGGCACGGGCGGTGGACGCTCCTGAACGCGGCCTTCACCCGGCTGACCGGACACCCCGTGGAGGCCACGCTCGGCCGCCCGTTGGAGGAAGCCGTCCATCCCGACGATCGCGATCGCGTGGCGGGGTTCGTGGCCGTGCTGGCGAGCGGGCGACTGGATCAGGTCGCCGAGCAGCTCCGCCTCCGCTGCGCCGACGGGTCCGAGGCGACCGTCGTGCTCTCGGCGCGCGCCGCCACGGACGAGGGGTCGGCCGAGACCTACCTCGCCGGGACCATCCGCGACGTCAGCGCCCGTGTCCGGTCGGAGCGCCTCGCCGCCGCCCAGGCCGAGATCCTCGAGATGGTGGCGCTCGACCTCGCCGTCGGCGACGTGCTGCAGAGGATCGTGGCCCGGTTCGGGCCGCTCGCCGGTGCCGCGCAGCTGAGGTTCGCCCTGGGGTCCGCAGCATCGAGCCCCGACGCCACAGGCTCGGTCCCGCTGCCCGGCACCGCCGGTGAGGAGCCGGCCGGGTGGCTCGAGTGGTTCCGCGATCCCGAGGCACCGGGTGACGACCACCTCGACGCCGTCGTCGTGGCTGCGGCCCGACTCGGCGCCCTGGCCATCGACCGCCAGCGGGCGGCGGACCGGCTGACCCGCGAGGCGACCTACGACACGCTCACGGGTCTCGCCAACCGGGCGTTGCTCGCCGACCGCGTGGCCGAAGCGCTGGAATGCGCACGACGGGCCGGGACACCGCTCTCGCTGCTCTTCCTCGACCTCGACCGCTTCAAGGTCGTCAACGACAGCCTGGGCCACACCGCCGGCGACCGGCTCCTCGTGCAGATCGCCGACCGCCTCACGTCGACGCTGCGACGCGGCGACACGGCGGCGAGGTTCGGCGGAGACGAGTTCGTGATCCTCACCCAGGGGTCCGACGAGACGAACGTTCGCCGACTGGCGGAACGCATCCACGCCGTGGTCGCCAGGCCGGTCGACCTGGAGGGAACGGTCGTCCGCGTGAACGCCAGCATCGGCATCGTGACCTGTGACGGATCCTCGACGGTCGACGACCTGATGCGTAGGGCCGACGTGGCCATGTACCGGGCCAAGCAGGAGGGTGGGTCGCGCACCGAGGTGTTCGACGACGTGATGCACGCCTGGGTCGTCGATCGCCACGACACCGAGACCGCCCTGCGGGGGGCACTGCATCGAGGCGAGCTCGAGGTCTGGTACCAGCCCGTGGTTCGGCTGGGGCCGGAGGCACTGGCCGGGTTCGAGGCGCTGCTGCGGTGGCGGCGACCCGACGTCGGGATCGTCGGGCCGAACGAGTTCATCCCACTCGCCGAGGAGATCGGCATCATCGACGACCTGGGCGCCTGGGTGCTCACCGAGGCCACCCGGCAGCTGGCCGAGTGGCGGCGGATCGCACCGGGGCTCACGATCAGCGTGAACGTATCCGGCCGTCAGCTCGCCTCGTCCGGATACGTCGAATCGGTGGCCGCAACTCTCGAGCGGGCCGGTGTGGATCCGGGTGGGGTGACCCTCGAGATCACCGAGAGCGTGCTGCTCGACGACGCCACCGGCGCCGCCACCCGTCTCGCTGCGCTGCGGTCGCTCGGTCTGCGCGTCGCCCTCGACGACTTCGGCACCGGGTACTCGTCGCTCCGCTACCTCCGTCAGCTCCCCGTCGACATCCTGAAGATCGACCGGTTCTTCGTGAGCGCCACCGGCCCGGGCCTCCACGACGCGACGATCGTCGGGTCGGTCACCGAGCTGGGCCACGCTCTCGGCCTCGACGTCGTCGCCGAGGGGATCGAGACCCCCGACCAGCGCGACGAGCTCGTCGCCATCGGGGCCGACTGCGGGCAGGGCTACCTGTACGGCCCCCCCGTCCCGGTCGCCGAAGCACACGCCCTCGTCGCCGTCGCCGCGCCCTGGCACCCGCATCGGGCCGGGGGCGTCGTGGCGCCGCCGCCGTCCGATCGAGCTCCCGACGGGCGGTCGGAGGTGGCGCTGCTCGTCGAGTAGCCCGACCGGCTCGCCTCGGCCCGGCAACGCCGAACGGGCGACGGTCAGAGAGGGTGGACGGGTCATCCCGCCCCTGCACCGGAGCCGTGCCCGGGCCCGGTGTCGGGGTCGTCCGGGGGGCGATTCCGCGGAGTCGGTCGGGCCCGGTGTCGGGGATGTCCGGGGGGCGATTCCGTCGAGTCGCGTTCGGGTGGCCATCCCGGGCTTGCCATCACGCATGATCAGGACGAAGATGCATTCTCCAGTGAGTGACGAGGGGACGGCATGGAATCGCAGCGCATCGGGATGCTCGGCACGGGGCTGATCGGGAACTTCTACACCCAGGTGCTCCACGGCCAGCGCAGCCGGGACCGGGTGGTGAACGTCTACTCCCGCACCGAGGAGCGGGGCAGGGAGTTCTGCCAGCAGTGGGACATTCCCCGCCATTTCACGTCGATGGAGGAGGCGGTCAACGACCCCGAGGTCGACCTGGTCTGCATCGGCCTCCCCAACGGCATGCACGAGGAGGCCATCACGCTGGCGGCCCGGGCCGGCAAGGGGGTGCTGTGCACCAAGCCCCTGGCCCGCACGAAGGACGAGGCCCAGCGCATCCTCGACGTGGTGGCCGAGACGGGCGTCTGGTCGGGTTACCTGGAGGACCTCTGCTACACGCCGAAGACCCTGAAGGCGCTGGCCGCGGTGCAGGCCGGCGCCCTGGGTGACATCACCTGGGTCCGCTCCCGGGAGGCCCACCCCGGGCCCCACAGCGGTCACTTCTGGGACCTCGACCGGGCCGGCGGCGGGGCCATCATCGACATGTCCTGTCACTGCATCGAGATCATCCGCAACTTCGTCGGCAAGGAGAACCGGCCCGTCGAGGTCATGGCCTGGGCCGACACGCTGTACCACCCGATCCCGATCGAGGACAACGCCGTCGGCCTCATCCGCTTCGAGTCGGGGGCGCTCGGCCAGGTGGAGTGCTCCTGGACGTTCCGGGGCGGCATGGACCTGCGCGACGAGGTGTCGGGCACACAGGGCATGGCCCGCATCGACCACTTCCTGCGGACCGGTTTCGAGATGTACACGACCGGCGGCTCGGGCGGGTACGTGGCCGAGAAGGCCGAGAGCGACAGCGGGTGGCTGTTCCCGGTCGGCGACGAGGCGGTCGCCCTCGGCTACGTGGACATGTTCACCGACATGTTCAGCGCCTACGAGGCGGGCCGCGAGCCCAACGAGACGTTCTACGACGGCTACGTCGTGGCGGCCGTCATCGACGCCTTCTACCGGAGCATCGACGAGCACGCCTGGGTGCCGGTCGAGCTGGACTGGCGCCACGGCAGCACCCCGAAGATGTCGACCGAGCCCGAGAAGCACGAGGGCAACGACGTCCTGAAGACCGAGCTGCTACCCGACGGTCGGGAGCGACTGATCGTCCGCAACCCCGACTCGGGGGAGATCCTGGACTTCATCACCAACCGGTGACCGCCCTCACCACCGCCGACGAGCGGGAGCGGTTCGCCGCCGACGGCTACCTCGTCAGGCCCGGGGCGCTGAGCGCCGACGAGACGGCCCTCGTCCGCGAGGCGCTGCACACCGACGCCGCCATCACCGAGCGGGCCTACCGCCTCGACGACGGCCACGGGGGCGCCACGCAGATCTGCGTGTGGAACCACCCCGGCGACGACACGCTCGGGCTCCTGGCCCGCCTGCCCCGCACGGCCGGGGTGGCCGCCGAGCTGCTCGGTGGCGAGGTCTACCACTACCACTCGAAGGTCACCTCGAAGCGGCCCGGCGGTGGGGGCACGTGGGCCTGGCACCAGGACTACGGCTACTGGTACGGCAACGGCTGCCCCCGGCCCGACATGCTGTCGGTCGGCGTGGCCGTCAGCGAGCAGACGAGGGCCAACGGCTGCCTGGAGGTGCTGGCCGGCAGCCACCGCTGCGGCCGCATCGAGCACCTCCGCTACGGCGACCAGACCGCCGCCGAGCGGGAGCGGGTCGAGCGACTACGGGAGCGCCACGACCTGGTCCACGTCGAGGCCGAGCCCGGCGACCTGGTGTTCTTCCATGCGAACACGCTGCACCGGTCGGCCCCCAACGAGTCGGACGACCCGAGGGAGCTGATCCTCACCGCCTACAACCGGGCCGACAACGACCCGTTCCTCGATCACCACCACCCCGGCTACACCCCCCTCGACCCGGTGGACGACGGGGCCCTCCTCGACGGAGGCCTCACCACCGCCGGCGAGGACCGTGCCTTCATGGATCCCGCCGACGACCGCAGCATCGACGGCTTCGCCCGGGCGTGAGCCTCCTCACACGGTGACGGGCACCTCGGGGCTGATCTCGAAGGGGCTCATCACCTCGTGGCCGGTGTCGGTCACCCGGAACATCTGTTCCAGGCGGACCCCGCCGATCTCGGGGTGGTAGCAGCCCGGCTCGATCATGAGCACCATGCCCGGCTCCAGCGTGGCCGTCTGGCCGGGCACGATGCGGGGCCACTCGTGCACTGACGTGCCGATGCCGTGGCCGAGGTGCACCGGGTTGGCGTAGCCGGCGTCGGTGATGATGGAGCGGACCTCGTCGTCGAAGTCACCGGCCACGATGCCCGGGGCGAGCCGCTCCCGGACCTTCTCGAAGGCCCGGTAGGCGACGGCGTACATCTCGACGAACCGGTCGGTCGGCCGGCCCAGGACGAAGGTCGTGCACGAGTCACCCCAGTACCCGTCGATGCGGGGGGCCAGGTCGGCGATGACGGGGTCGTCGGGCTGGATCACCCGGTCGGTGGCCCACCCGCCGACCTTGGCCGTCCGCTCGACGCCGGTGATGAAGTCGCCGGCCACCGGGCAGCGCGCCCCGGCGTGGGCCTCCATGGCGTAGCGGACCTCCCGCCAGGGGTGCAGCTCCGGCTCACCGGGTCGGGTGTGCTCCCAGGCGGCGTCCTTGCCGACGGCGGTGGCGTCGGCGCAGCGCTGGAGGGCGGCCACCTCCGGCTCGGTCTTGACGGCCCGCCGGCGGCTCAGCTCGGCGTCGATGGGCAAGGTCGTGGCCCGCTCCCGGACGAGGGCGGCGGCCGAGGCCGGCAGCGACGCCTCCTGCACGGCCACCGTGCCCGACACCCCGGCGGCGTCGAGGGCCCGGGCCAGCGTCTCGACGTACTTCTCCTCCAACGGCCGCAGGTCGGAGAACCCGAGGCTCACGTAGTCGGTCACCGTGTCGGCCCGGCTGGCGTCGGCGATGGACCGCTCCAGCTCGTTGCACACGACGTGGAGCTGCCCGTCGGTGCCGACCAGGGCGGTGGTCGGGCCTCCGTCGAACGGGGACGGGCCCATCTCGACGCCGGCGTAGTGGCCGGCGGCGTAGGCCACGCTGTCGGGCGCCGTGAGCAGCGCCCAGTCGGCGCCGACGGCACGGGCGGCCTCGACGGTGCTGGTGGTGCGGGGATCCATGGCAGTGCTCCCTTGCTCAGTCCGATGAGATGTCGTCGATGAGTCGCCCGACCGCCTCGTAGCCGCGGCGGGCGGCGAGGGTCAGCTCGTAGGTGCGGCGCTGGCCCGGTTCCAGCACGGTCAGCTCACCCCGGTCGCGGGCGTCGTGGCGCCCGGCCGACGAGTTGGTGCTGGGCTCGAGGCCGACGACGTAGGTGCGCTCGCCCAGCATCCGCCAGCAGAACAGGTAGGGAAGGGTGTCGGCCCGGTAGCGCTCACCGACGGCGAGGTCGCCGGCGGCGTTGACCACCGCCGCTCGGGCCCAGCCGTCGGGGGCGGCCGGGCGGATCTCCACCACCTCCTCGACGAAGCCCTCCGTCGGACCGGCGAACGTCGTCCACGAGGCCATGTCGACGTCGCCCCGGGGCTCGGCCGACGTGGCGTCGACCACCAGCCGGGAACCCTCGGCGATCAGCGGGAAGCCCAGGTTGACGTGGTAGAGCATCATGTTGCTGGTCGGACGGGCGCCCTCGTTGGTCACCTCGTCGTGCAGCGTCAGGTCGTTGCCGCCGACCTCGCACTCGATGCGCCGGCGTAGCCGCAGCGCTTCGCCGAACACGGCGGTCTGCTCGACCTCGGCCTCGGCCCACAGGGTGCACGAGTCGCCGTCCCAGCGCTCGCCGTAGCCCACCAACCGGGCCGGGAGGCCAGAGGCCCGGCCGTGCAGGGGGAACCGGAGCGTCTCCTGGGGCGGGTACCGGAAGTGGGCGGCGTCGTCGGTATCGGGGAACAGCGTGTGGTCGAGACCGCCGGTGACCATCAGCCCGCCCCCGAAGCCCCGCAGCCAGCCGAGGCTCTCGGGCTCGCGGTACCACGGGCCCTGCACGCCGACCGGCGACGTCCAGTTCAGCGGGATGCCGTCGATGGAGGCGGGGCCCAGGTCGAAGCACCGGTCGACGACCACCTCGAAGGCCAGCCCGGCGCCCGATCGGAACTCGAGGACCCGCACCCCCCGGGCCGGTCCGTCGGCCAGCTCGACCAGGCGGACGCCGGCCACCTGGTCGAGGCGGCCGACGTGACGGCGGAGGTCGTCGGTGCCGAGGCCGTGCAGCTCCATCAGTGCAGCACCCATCCGCCGTCGACCTCGAGGGTCTGACCGCTCACGAACCCGGCGCCCGGCCCGGCCAGGAAGGCCACCGCCCCGGCGATGTCGGCCGGTGTGCCCCGGCGCTTGACGCATTGCTTCTCCAGCACCTCGGCGTCGAAGGCGGCGGCGTCGGGGTGGTGGGCCTCGGCGGCGGTGGGGATGGCGCCGGGGGAGACGGCGTTGACGGTGATGCCGTCGCCACCCACCTCCCGGGCCAGCGAGCGGGTGAACCCGACGATGCCGCCCTTGGACGCCACGTAGTCGAGCAGGCCGGCCCACCCGGTGAAGAACGTCGAGGAGGCCACGTTGACGATGCGTCCGGCGTCGGAGGCGGCCAGGTGGGGGTGGGCGTGGCGGGCGCACAGGAAGTAGGCCCGCAGGTTGACGGCCAGGGTGTGGTCCCACTCCTCGACGGTGATGTCGGTCCACGGCCGCAGCGAGTAGGTGGCGGCGTTGTTGATGAGCACGTCGATCGAACCGAGGGCGTCGACGGTGGTGGCGACCATGGCCTCGATCTCGTCGGGCCGGGCGAGGTCGGTGGGGACGGCCAGCACCCGTCCGTCGGGATGGTGGGTCGGCACGGCGTCGAGTCCGGCGGACGGGAGGTCGACGGCCACCACCCGCAGACCGTCGGCCACGAAGCGGTCGACCATGGCGGCGCCCAGCCCACCGGCCGCCCCCGTCACGATCGCCGTCCGCTCAGAACTCATAGTGGCGCTCGGGCAGCTCGGAGGTGGGGCGGGGGGCGCCGTAGGCGAGGAACCCGCCGTCGACGGCCAGGGTCTGGCCCGTGATGTAGGCGGACTCGGCGCTGGCCAGGAACAGCGCGGCGTGGGCGATGTCGTCGATGGCGCCGAGGCGGCGGGCGGGGATGCGGTCGAGGAGCTGCGGTTCGTCGATCAGCCCGTCGGCGATGGCGGCCCGCACCATGGGCGTGGCCACGTAACCGGGCTCGATGGCGTTGACCCGCACCCCCCGTGACGCCCACTCCACCCCGAGGGCCCGGGTCAGCCCCACGATGCCGGTCTTGGTGGCGCAGTACGGCGCCCGGCCCGGCATGCCGACCTCGGAGTTGGCCGACGCCAGGTTGATGATCGACCCGTGGCCGCCGGCCAGCATGCCCATGACGACGGCCTGGATGCAGTCGAACACGCCGGTGAGGTTGACCGCCACCACGTCGTCCCAGAAGCGGCGGGGGAGGGTCTCCGAGGCCCCCACCCGCTGGATGCCGGCGTTGTTGACGAGGACGGTCGGGGCGCCCAGGTCGGCGGTGACCGCCTCGACGCAGGCCAGTACGGCGTCGTGGTCGCTGGTGTCGAGGGGATAGGCCCGGGCCCCGTCGCCCATGGCCTCCGCGGCGACGGTGGCTCCCTCGGCGGACAGGTCGGTGACGGCCACGGCCGCCCCGGCGGCGCGGAACCGCTCGGCGATGCCCCGTCCGATCCCCTGGGCGGCGCCCGTCACCAGGGCCACCTCGCCGGCTAGCCGCCCGTCAGCGGTCATCGTCGCCCCCCTCCAGCCCTGCGATCACGGTGTCGAGCTCGTCGGCCGCCTCCTGCCAGAGGTCGTCGTCGGCCCGGACGTAGTGGACCCGGCGGAACCGGTCGAGGGCGCCGACACCATGGCCGGGCACGGTCCGGGCCACCACGGCGGCGGGACCGTGGGCGGCGGCGGCGTCGGCGAACGCCCCCCGGAGGGCGCCGACGTCGTGGCCGTCGACGGTGCTGGTGGCCAGCCCGAACGCCGTCAGCTTGGCGGCGACGTCGCCCGGGTCGAGCACCTCGGCGGTCGGCCCGTCGGCCTGCTCACCGTTGTCGTCGACGACGAAGGTGAGGTTGGCGAGGCCCCGGGCCGAGGCCAGCATGAACGCCTCCCACACGCTGCCCTCCTGCAGCTCACCGTCGCTCAGCTCGCAGACCACCCGGGTGTCACGCCCCGCCATGCGCTCACCCAGGGCGATGCCGACCGCCTGGGACGGGCCCTGGCCCAGCGAGCCGCCCGTCACCTCGAAGCCACGGAGGTCGTCGAGGGGGCTCTCCTCGACATGGGTACCGTCGGCGCCGTAGGTCCGCAGCGTGTCGAGGTCGTAGCGGCCGATCGACCACAGGGCGGCGTACAGGGCGATGGCGCTGTGCCCGGTGGACAGCACGAACCGGTCGATCAGCCCGCCGCCGTCGTCACGGCGCAGCACGTCGTGGAAGATCACGGCCATGACGTCGGCCAGCTCCAGGCCCTGGCCGGCGTAGCCCTGGCCCTGACCCCGGCACATCTCGATCGTCGTCCGGCGGAGGCGGGCCGCCATCAGCCGCAGCTCGGCGTCGGTGGGCGCAGGCGCGGTGGAGGTGGCGGTCACGACGCCCCCACCAGCCGGGGGGCGAACGCAGCGGCCAGGGACGCCGTGTCGAGGCCGAGCTGCCGGCGGGAGTGGTCGGGGGTGCCGTAGCAACCCCACCGGTCGTCGATGCCCCGCCGGTCGAGATCGACCCGCAGCCCCGCCTCGGCCACGGCCACGGCCACCGACGAGCCCAGCCCACCGTGGAGGAGGTGGTTCTCGACGGTGATTATGCGGCGATGGCGGGAGCAGAAGTCGACCACGTCGCCGGTCGGGAACGGCTTGAGCGTCGGCACGTGGAGCAGGGCGACGTCGTCCGTGGTCATGGTGTCGATGGCCCGTGCGGCCCAGCGGGTGCCGGCCCCGGTGGCGACGACGCCGATCTCGCCGCTCCCGTCGCGGATCGAGACCGCCGGTCCGATGGTGAAGCGGTGGGCCCGCGGGTCGAACAGCCGCTCGACCCGTCCCCGGCTACAGCGGACGTACACCACCCCGTCGTGGTGGGCGGCGGCGACGACGGCCTCCTCCAGCTCGGTGGCGTCACCCGGGTCGACGACCGTCAGCCCCGGGATGGAGCACACGAGGGCCAGGTCGTCGATGGCCTGGTGGGTCCCCCGGAAGCGGCTGTCGAGACCGGGCAGGAACCCGGCGATGACGGCCCGGCACGGTCGGGTGGCCAGCGACATGGCGATCTGGTCGTAGGCCCGGCGGGTGGCGAACACGCCGAAGGTCACGGCAACCGGGAGCCAGCCCGCCTTGGAGAGCCCGGCGGTGACGCCGATCAGGTTCTGCTCGGCCATGCCCACCTGCACGAACCGGTCGGGGTGCGCCTCGGCGAAGGGCAGCACGTCGGTCCACTTCGACAGGTCGGCGGTGACGACCACAACGTCGTCGCGGTCGTCGGCCAGCCGGGCCAGGGCCCGGGCGAAGGGGGCCTCGACGACGTCGAGGTCGTCGGGGCGCTCGCTATCGAGCATCGGCCCGACGGTCCCGGGGCTCGGCCGCCCAGTAGGCCGAGCGGAGGTCGTGGCGGACGGCCGGCACGTTGACGGCGAACAGGTCGAGCGGGCCCGTCGCATCGTCGGGCACCCCGTAGTGGTGGGGCGTGCCGGCCGGGATGTAGAAGATGTCGTGGCGGGCGGCGTCGTGGCGCTCGCCGTCGATGGCCACCCAGCCCTCGCCGTCGATGATGACGTAGATCTCGTCGCCGTAGCCGTGCACGTGCTCGGGGAACGACGACCCCGGCTCACCCCGCAGCAGCACGAAGTCGAAGCCCCGCTCGGGGTAGAGCATGAGGTTGATGGGTAGTAGGCACGGCGCCCCCGGGAAGTCGGCGTTCACCCGGCTGTCGTAGAGGTTGCCCTTCAGGGATTCGCCGGCCCGCAGCTCGGCCAGGCGGTCGTGGAGGTGGTGCACGGCGTCGGCGCCATCGCCGGTGAGGTGGTCGAAGCCGTGGCCGTCGTAAAAGGCGCGTCCGGTCGGAAGATCAGCCATGGGACTCCTGGGGTGGGGCCGTCGACGACGGCGGGTGGTGGGTGGGGGCGGCGTGCAGCGAGAACGGGTCGTCGCCCGGGCCGGCGCCGTCGCCCCCGTCCCGGCTCACCAGCAGCTCGGCCAGCTCGCCGAAGCCGTTCATGATGTGGTGCTCGGTGGCGAGGCGGATGGCGTCGGCGTCGTTGTCCTGCACGGCGTCGATGAGCACGTCGTGCTCGGCGATCGAGTCGGAGGCCCGGTCCTCCAGCAGGCGGAGCATGTCCCACGGGAACGACGCCCACAGGTCCGAGATGAAGGCCACGAAGGAGTCGGGGCCGGACTTGTCGTAGAACACGAAGTGCAGCTCCCGGTTGAGCTCCGACGCCCGCAGCCCGTCACCGGCCGCGCTGGCCTCGGCGATGGCCCGGTTGAGCTGGCGGGCACCGTCCACGTCACGCCGGGAGACGGCGTAGGCGGCCCGCTGCATGGCGTAGGGCTCGACCAGGCGGCGGCACATGTAGACCCCCTTGACCTGCTCGAGGTCGATGGTGGCGACCTGGACGCCGCGGTGGGGGTGCCCGACGAGGAGACCCTCGGCCTCCAGCTCCCGCAGCGCCTCCCGCACCGGGGTGATGCTGGTCCGCATCTCGTCGGCCAGGACGTCCTGGCGGATCCAGTCGCCGCGGTGCAGCTCACCCTCCTCCACCCGGCGCCGGATCTCGCCGACGACAGCGTCCTTCTTGGTCATGCGGGTCACCATGACCAGCAGCCTTCCCCGTCCTCGTCGGACGAGAGTGACCGCCGGACCTCCGGACCGTCCTCGTCGAGCGCCGGGGGTCGGGTCCGGCCGGGGGGACGACCGGCGAAGACCCGCTCACCCGCCCCGATCAGCGCCCGGGCCGGCCGTCCGTCGCGGGTGCGGGCCGGGGCGACGATGCCGCGGGCGTCGATGACCGGATGGTCCTCCAGATCGGCCATGTCGTTCAGGGTGGAGAAGGCGAAGCCGCCCGCCTCCAGCCGACGCTCGATCTCGGCCACGGGCAGCCCGGACAGGACGGCGTCGACGTGGGCGTTGACCTCCTCCCGCCGCGCGATGCGGTCGAGGTTGCGGGCGTAGTCGGACCGGGCCCCGAGGTCGGGCCGGCCGAGCACGTGGTCACAGAACCGCATCCACTCGGCGTCCTGCTCGATGGCGAGCACCACCTTGCCGTCGCTCCCGCTGAACACGCCGTAGGGGGCGATGGCGTGGTGGTGCTGCGGCACCCGGTCATAGACCACGTCGCCGTTGAGGTAGGAGGTCAGCATCGGTCCGACCAGCTCGATGCCCACGTCGAACATGGCCAGGTCGATCTGGGCACCCCGGCCGGAGCGCTCCTGCTCCCGCAGCGCGCCCAGCACGAGGATGGCGCCGTACAGGCCGGTGGTGACGTCGCACAGCGACACGCCGGCGCGGGTCGGGGTGTCGTCGGTGCCGGTGAGGCTCATGATCCCCGACTCGGCCTGCACCAGCATGTCGTAGGCCTTGCGGTCGGTGAGCGGTGTGTCCGCCCCGTACCCGCTCATCTGGCAACTCACCACGCCGGGGTGGCGGGCCCGCATCGACTCGCCGTCGATCCCGAGACGCCCGGCCGCAGCCGGCGACATATTGTGGACCAGGACGTGGGCGGAGCCGATCAGGTCGTCGAGGACCCGGCGGTCGTCGGGGTCGGCCAGGTCGAGCGCGACGCTGCGCTTGGCCCGGTTCAGCCACCAGAACTGGGCGCTCTCCCCGGCGACGTGGTCGTCCCAGTGGCGGGCGAAGTCACCGCTGCCGGCCCGCTCGACCTTGACGACGTCGGCCCCCAGGTCCGCCAGGATCCGACTGCACAGCGGGCCGGCCACGGACTGCTCCAGGCCGACGACGCGCACGCCCTCCAGGGGGCGACGCCTCGGTTCGCTGTCGTTCATCAGTGCTCCTGGCGGACGGGGACGGGTCCGCTACTCGTAGGCGGACGGGAAGTTGGCCAGGTCGCGGCAGCCGCACACCGAGTAGAAGAGCGGACCCAGGTCGGGCTCGTAGGCCTCGTCGCGCTCCTCGGGGGTGTCGAGCACGGGCTGGGGGATGATCCATCGCTCGGGCACCTCGTTGCCGGCCAGGATCTCCGTGGCGGCCACGATGGCCGTGCGCCATTGGGCGTTGGAGAACGTCGGGGCCACGGCGTCGAAGCCCTCCTCGGCCCACTTGGCCAGGAAGCGGTTCTCGTCCTCGCCCACGATGATCGGGATGTCGACCCCGGCGTCCTCGAACGCCTCGATGGTGGGGATGGCGTCGGCGCCAGCGTCCATCCACACGGCGTCGATGTCGCCTTCACGCTGGATGGCGTCGGTGACGACCTGCTTGGCCGTGGCCGGGTCGCCACCGGTGAACTCGACGCTGACGACGTCGACCCCGCACGAGTTGAACGCCTCGACGGCGGCACCCCAGCGCCACTCCAGCTCCGCCACACCCGCCACGATGCGCAGCGCCAGGACCTTGTCGCCCTCGCCGAGCTGCTCGCAGATGTAGTCGGCGCCGGCGAACCCGTAGGCGTAGCCGCCGATGGAGGACACGTAGGTGGTGGTGCAGTCGGTGTTGAGCGGGCTGGCCAGGACGATGACGGGCAGGCCCGCCTCGCACGCCTCCTCGGCCGCCGGCGCAGCGGCGTCGGCGTCGAAGGGGGCGATGATCAGCGCATCGCAGTCCTGGGTCAGCAACGACTGGATGTCGGAGATCTGCTTGTTGTCGTCGAACTCGGCGTTCAGGTAGGTGAACTCGCCGATGCGCTCGTCGGCGTCGACGGCGGCCTGGGCGGTGATGGTGCCCTGCGTCCGCCAGGGATTGCCCTCGCCGACGTTGGAGAAGCAGACGTGCCAGTCGCCGTCGACGGCGAACTCCGACGTGTCGATGTAGGTGGGGTCGATGGCCTGCAGCCAGATCTGGTCGGCCGGGCCCTCGGGCTCCATCTCCATCTGGGCCAGTTGGCGCTCGTAGTCCTCCCGGACGAAGAACTCGGTCTGCTCCAGGTCGCCGCCCGCGGTCGCCTCGGGCTCCTCCGGCTCCTCGGCGGGCTCCTCGGGGTCGGTGGCCTCGTCGACCGCCTCCTCGACCTCCTCGGCCCCCTCGGTGGCCTCGTCGACGGCCTCCTCGGCGGCCTCGGTCACCTCGTCGACGGGATCGACGGTGATGTCGTCGTCGTCGCCACAGGCCGCGGCCAGCAGCGTCAGGGCCACCAGCGGGGCCACCCATCGGGCCAACTTCCGATTTCTCGTGGTCATCGCTATCCCTCTCTCATGAACCCCGGACCGGTCGGCACCGGGGAGAACAATGGTCGGTGGGCCACCTCAGTGACCTCGCCGTTGGCGGGCCTCGGCCAGGGCGACGGCCAGGATGAGGATGACCCCCTGGACGGTGAGCCGGACCGGGCGGTCGTAGCCGAGCTGGTTGAGCAGCGTGAAGACCACGGTGAGGGTGGCGCCGCCGGCCAGGGCGGCGGGGATGCTGCCGACCCCGCCCCCCAGCACGGCGCCGCCCAGGACCACGGCGGTGATCGATTCGAACTCCAGGCCGGCCCCGATGTCGGGGGCGACGCCGATGGAGCCCGACAGCAGGATGCTGCCGGCTGCGGCGAACAGGCCCGACAGGACGAACGTCGTCACCCGTTGCCGGCCGACGGGCACGCCCGACAGCGCCGCGGCCCGGGCGTTGCCGCCGATGGCGAAGAGCTGGTGGCCGAAGCGGGTGTGGTGCAGGAGCCACCAGGCCAGCCCGGCGGCGGGGATCAGCAGCAGCACGGCGTAGGGGACCTGGTCGAGGAGGGGCACGTCGTCGAACTGGGCCCGGCCGTAGCGCCGGAACTCCTCGGGCAGGGCGCCCCGGGGAGCACCGTCGGTGATGTAGAGCGCGGCGCCCTGCAGCATGAGCAGCGCCCCCAGGGTGACCACGAACGACGGCACCCGCAGGTAGACGGTGACGAGCCCGTTGGCCAGCCCGACGCCGAGTCCGACCAGCATCATGAGACCCATCACCCACCAGATGCGGGAGGGCTCACCGTCGATGAGGATGGCGGCCATGGCGCCGTTGAAGCTGACGAGGCCGCCGACGGACAGGTCGAAGCCGCCGCCCACGATCACGAAGAGCTGGCCCATGGCCACGAACAGGAGGGGGACGGCGCCCTTCAGGAGGAACACCATGACGACGCGCGGTTCGGTGTAGGTGGAGTCGAGGGCGACCAGCCAGCCGAAGGCGGCGGCCAGGACCACGTAGACCGGCGCGGTGGTGCCCCGGACCCACCCGCCCAGCCGGTCGCCGGCGGTGGGCGGCGCGAACCTCGTTTCCTCGGGCGCCTCGGGTGCCTCGACGGTGGCGGTCACGACACGGCCCGATCGGAGCGCAGCGAGTAGCTGGCCACGGCGGCGATGATGATGCCGCCCTCGAGGATGCTCTTCAGGAACGTGTCGATCTGGAGGAGGTTGAAGGCGGTGTCGAGCACGGAGAACAGCAGCAGCCCGGCCAGCGTGCCGATTACACCGCCCTTGCCGCCCCCCAGCACGGTGCCCCCCAGCACCACGATGGCGACCGATTCGAGCGCGTAACCGCCCCGCACCCCCACCTCGGGGTCACCCGCCCCCAGGCGACTGGCCAGGTACACGCCGGCCAGCGCGGCACAGAACCCGGAGGCGGCGAAGGCGGCGGTGGTGACCAGATCGGCCCGGATGCCCGACATGCGGGCCGACTCGACGCTGCCCCCGACGGCGTAGAGCTGGTGGCCGAACGTGGTGCGGGCCAGGATGGCGGCGACGGCGGCGAACACGGCGAGGAGCAGGTAGATGCCGAGCGGGACGGTCAGGACGTCGCCGTAGCCCAGCTCCCGGAACCCGTCGGACACGGCCCCCGTCCGGGACGTCACGAGGGTGGTGAGGACCCCGTCGATGACGAGGCTGGCCCCCAGCGTGGCGATGAGGGCGTTCACGTGGAGGCGGGTGACGATCAGTCCGTTGACCAGTCCCACCACGAGACCGGCGGCCAGGGCCACGGCCACGGCCGGGACCACCCGGGAGCCCTCGCCGTCCATCACCTGGGCCGTGGTGACCACCGAGAGGCTGATGACACCGGCCACGGACAGGTCGAAGTGGCCGGCCAGGATGACCAGGGTCTGACCCACGCCGACCAGCCCGAGGGGGACGGCGGTCACCAGGATGATGTCGATGTTGGGGCGGGTGAGGAGCCGGTTGTCCGTCCAGCCCGACACGGCGACGGCGGCCACCACCACGACGACGGCCAGGGAGATCCAGGCGCCCAGACCCTCGACGTCGCGGAGGGAGCGGCGGGGGCGGGCCAGGGTGCCCGCCGTGGCGGTCACGGTCCGGCCGCCACGGGGTCGTCGACGATCGGACCCGTCGTGCTGTCGTGGGGTCCGTCGTCGGCGGGGCGGTGCACGGCCAGCGCCATGACCTCGTCCTCGCTGCACCCGTGGGCCAGCTTCCCCACGAAGCGCCCGTCCCGCATGACGATGACCCGATCGGACAGGCCGACCAGCTCGGGCAGGTCGGAGCTGACCACCAGCACGGCGCTGCCCGACCGGGCCAGGTCCCGCAGCGCAGCGTGGGTGAGGGCCTTGGCCTGGATGTCGATGCCCCGGGTCGGCTCGTGCAGCACGAGGATGGACGCGTCGCTGGCGACCCAGCGACCGAGCGAGACCTTCTGCTGGTTGCCGCCGCTCAGGTGGTGCACGGGTTGGGCCAATGACCGGGCCCGCAGGTCGAGGCGCTCCATGACGGCACGGGCCAGATCGTGGAGGGCCCCGGTGATGCGGCTGCGCACCGACCGGACGCTGCGGGCCGGGAGGGCGACGTTGTCGCTGATGGAGGCGCCCAGCACCAGCCCGTCCTGCTTGCGGTCGGCGGGCACCAGCCCGATGCCGGCGTCGATGGCGGCCCGGGGTGAGCCGATGGTCGTGGGCCGCCCCTGCACGGCCACGGTCCCGGTCGTGAAGGGGTCGAGGCCGAACACGGCCGCCACCAGCTCGGCCTGGCCGGCTCCCTCGAGCCCGCCCACGCCGACGATCTCGCCCCGACGCAGCGTCAGGTCGATGGCGGCCAGCCGTCCGTTCCCCCCGGCGACCACCTCGTAGGCGACGTCGCCGACCTCGTCGGGGGTGGCGGGGGGTGGGAACAGGTCGCCCAGCTCTCGGCCCACCATCATCGACACCACGTCGTCGACATCGGTGTCGGCGATGTCGCGGGTGCCGACCAGTCGGCCGTCGCGCAGCACGGTGATGCGATCGGCGAGGGCGAACACCTCGGGCAGCCGGTGGCTGACGTAGACCACGGCGACGTCGCGCTCGACCAGGGCGCGGATCCGTCCGAACAGCGCCTCGGACTCGGCCGGCGAGAGCGCCGCGGTGGGCTCGTCCATCACCACGACCCGGGCGTCGAACGACAGGGCCTTGGCGATCTCGACCATCTGCTGGAGGGCGACCGGGAGGCGTCGGACCACCGTGTCGGGCCGGACCTTGTCGGCGATGTCCAGCTCGCAGAGGAGCTGGTCGGTCTGGCGGCGCATGCGGCCCACGTCGACCACGCCGGCCCGGCGGGGCTCGCGTCCGACGAAGATGTTCTGGGCCACGGTGCGGTCGCCCAGGAGGGAGAACTCCTGGTAGACGACGCTGATGCCGGCCTCCTGGGCCTGGCGGGGGTGGGTGAGCCGGCGCCGTCGCCCGTCGAGGCGGATCTCGCCCTCGTCGGGCTGGTGGACGCCGGCCATGACCTTGATGAGCGTCGACTTGCCGGCGCCGTTCTCCCCCAGGACGGCGTGGACCTCGCCGGCCTCGACGGTGAGGGACACCTCGTCGAGCGCCCGCATCGGACCGAAGGACTTGGTGACCCGCTCCAGCTCGAGCAGGGGGGAGGCGGTCATCACCCCGCAGCTCAGCAGAGATCACACATGATCGTCAACTACAATGCATTATCTTCCGGATGGGCTCAGGTCTCGGCCTCGGGCAACTCGATGTCGACCACGGCCCACCGGCGGCAGCGGGGGCGGATGAGCGTCTCCACGGCGTCACGGTGGGCGTCGTGGGCGAGGTAGGCGTTCAGGTCGGTGCGGGAGTCGAGGTCGCAGGAGAACCCGACGGCGAACTCGGACCGCCCGCTCAGGTCGCGGCCCACGGCCAGGTTCGACACCAGGTCGATGCGGTCGCCCAGGCCACCCAGCCCGTCCACCGAGGTTGTCCCGGTAGTCGTGGAAGTTGAGGTGGCGGTCCCCCGCTCGAGACCTGCCGGCTGGTAGGTGTCGGGCGACCGCCAAGTCACTCGACAGCAAGGGACCACCACCTGTGACCAAGAACTACCAGACCACCACCGCGCCCGACATGATCGACGAGACGCTGGCGATGCCGGCCGAGGTGACCGTCGCCCTGGCCGAGATCGGCGGCGCCGCCCGGGAGGGCCTGCTGGCCCTGGCGGTAGCCACCGGCCTCGAGGTGATGGGCGCCATGATGGAGGAGTCCGTGTGCGCCCTGGCCGGCCCCAAGGGCCGCCATGACCCCGACCGGACCGCGGTCCGCCACGGCAGCGAGGACGGCTCGGTCGTCCTCGGCGGGCGGCGGGTGCCGGTGCGCCGGCCCCGGGTCCGTACCGCCGACGGCACAGCCGAGCTGGCGGTGGGCGCCTATGAGGCGTTCACCGGCTCGGATCTGCTCGAAGCGCTGGCGTTGGAGCGGATGATGGCCAAGCTGTCCACCCGCCGCTACTCCGCCGGGCTTGAACCCGTCGGCGCCGCCGTCGAACAGAGAGCGAATTCGACGTCGAAGAGTTCGATCTCTCGGCGGTTCGTGGCCCGCACCGAGACGGCCCTGGCCGAGCTGATGGCCGCTGACCTGTCCGGTCACGACATCGTGGCCCTGATGATCGACGGCGTGCACTTCGCCGGGCACTGCTGCGTCGTGGCCCTCGGGATCAGCATCGACGGCACCAAGATCCCCCTCGGCCTGGTCGAGGGCGACACCGAGAACACCACCGTCGTCCGGGACCTTCTCGCCGGGCTGCGGGACCGGGGCCTGGACACCACCCGCCCGGTGCTCGTCGTCATCGACGGCGCCAAAGCCCTCGCCGCCGGGGTACGGGCCGTGTTCGACCACCCCGTCATCCAACGCTGCCAGCTCCACAAGATCCGCAACGTCGAAGCCCGCCTCCCCAAGTCGACTGCGCCCACGGTGGCCAAGAAGATGCGAGCCGCCTACCGCTGCACCGATCCGCTCACCGCCGAGGCGACCCTCGAAGCGCTCGCCCGTGACCTCACCCGGTCCCACCCCGGCGCGGCGGGGTCGCTCCGGGAGGCCCTGGCCGAGACGCTGACCGTCAACCGGCTCGGGGTGCCACCCACCCTGGCCCGGACCCTACGGTCGACCAACGCCATCGAGTCGATGATCGAGATCTGCCGGGACCACGCCACCAACGTCAAGCGCTGGCGGGACGCCAGATGGTGCTGCGCTGGTGCGCCGCCGGCATGGGCGAGGCCGCCCGCCAGTTCCGACGGGTCAACGGCCACCTCCACCTCCGAGCCCTCCGCCACGCCCTCGACAACCACACCAGCGGCCATGTCACACCCCAATGCCATGATGAGGAAGCCGCCTGAACCACACCGGGCCGCCACCGAAGTTCCACGGAACTCGGGACATCCTCCGTCCACCAGCTCATCGGCGGCGCGGTCGGCGTCGGGGAGGTTCTCGGCCAGCTCGAACAGGACGTAGTGGCGGATCGGCATGGGCCGGACGGTAGCCCCCCGTCCAGGATCATGCATTGTGCGCCCCGACGATGCGTGATAGACGTGCCCCGACCGACGAGAGGACCGCTCGATGTTCACCGCCGACCGGGTCGAGATCACCGTCCTGGTGGAGAACTGGGTCGATATGCTGCTGGCCGACGAGGGCCTGACCCACGGCCACTCCGGCGAGCAGGGCCACTCCCACGGGCACGACGACCTCCACTGCGTGAGCCGGGCCGGCCTCATCCACCACTTCGACCCGAAGCTGATCCCGCCCCAGGCCGAGAACGGGATCGCACTCCTGGTGCGGGCGTGGCGGGGCGGGCGCAAGACCACCGTCCTGTTCGACGTCGGCCTCACCGGCAAGGTGCTGGCCCACAACTTCGTCGCCCTCGACGAGGACCCCAACGAGATCGACCACCTCGTCATCAGCCACGGGCACCCCGACCACTACGGCGGTGTCCACACCTTCCTCGACCTGCTCGACCGGCCCATCCCGGTGGCCACCCACCCCGACGCCTTCCTGCCCCGGTACGCCGTGATGGGCGACGGGCGGACGGCGCCGTTCTACAACCAGGCCTTCCGGGAGGAGACCGTCGACGACGGCGGCGGGCGGCTGGTGCTGACGAAGGAGCCGCTCGACCTGGGCTGGGGGGTGCGCACGACCGGGGGCATCCCCCGCGACGTGCCCTTCGAGGGGCCCCGGCCCGCCGCCGAGCCCGGTGCCCCCGGCCTCTACCAGGTCAACGCCGACGGCGAGTTCGTCACCGACCAGGTGTGGGACGAGATCGGCCTCGTCATCGACGTGGAGGGCGAGGGGCTGATCGTGCTGACGGGCTGCGCCCACGCCGGGGTGCTCAACACCATCCACCAGGGACGGCGGATCTGCGGCGAGAAGCCCGTCCGGGCCGTGATGGGCGGCTTCCACCTCGGGTTCCCGACCACGCCGGCCGAGAACGTCGACCTGACGGTCAAGGCCATGGACGACCTCGACGTGCACATGGTGATGCCCATGCACTGCTCGGGCCTGCGGGCCCAGGCGGCGTTCCTCGGCGCCATGCCCGACCGCTACGTCCAGCCGTCGGTGGGCACGAGACTGCACTTCGGCCGTTAGGGCCAGCGGATCCCGTCGACGAGGGTGGCGACCTCGATGCCGAGAACGGTGGACGTCCGGGCGGGTTGCCAGCTGTCGCCGGCCGACGCCATCCAGGTGACCGTGCGCTCCTGGGGGTCGACGATGACCAGCTCCTCCACGCCGGCGCCGGCGTAGAAGTCGAGCTTGCGCCAGGACGTGTCACCGGGCGAGACGATCTCGACGACGAGAGCGGCGGTGGCGTGGAACACGGCGTCGGGGTCGGGCCGGCGGTGGACGCTGCGGTCGGGGACGCGGTAGTCGTCGGCGTCGCCGATGTTCGTGGGGCCCCACACCTCCAGGCCCGCCGCCCGGGCCGGCGGTCCGAGCAGCTCGGCCACCTGCTGATCGAGGGCGGCGTGGCGGCCGGCCGGTCCAGGAACCACGTGGAGGACGCCCTCCCACACCTCGTCGAAGAGATCCAGTCCGAGGTGGCGCCGGCGTTCGAGGAAATCCTCGATCTCGCACGGGGCTGGGGAGTGGATCACGACCTCCGCCATGCCGGCAACCCTAGGACCGGCGACGTCGGCCTCCCGGTCGCGCCGTCCGGCCTCCGTGTCACACCCCCTCGGTAGGTTGGCCCCATGGACCGCAAGTTCGAGGTCGTGACCGAGCTCCGGCCGGCCGGTGACCAGCCCAAGGCCATCGAGCGGCTGGCCGAGGGCATCAACGCCGGCGAGCGCTTCCAGACGCTGCTGGGCATCACCGGCTCGGGCAAGAGCGCCACGATGGCGTGGACGGTCGAGCAGGTGCAGCGCCCCACCCTCGTCATCGCCCCCAACAAGTCGCTGGCCGCCCAGCTGGCCAACGAGTTCCGCGAGCTGTTCCCCCACAACGCCGTCGAGTACTTCGTCAGCTACTACGACTACTACCAGCCCGAGGCCTACATCGCCGCCAGCGACACGTTCATCGAGAAGGACTCCTCGATCAACGACGACATCGACCGGCTCCGTCACTCCGCCACCGCTGCGCTCCTGACCCGACGCGACGTCATCGTGGTGGCCTCGGTGTCGTGCATCTACGGCCTGGGCTCACCCGACGAGTACCGCCGCCAGCTCCTCACCCTCTCGCCCGGCGACCGGCGCGACCAGCGCGACATCCTCCGTCAGCTGGTCGACATGCAGTACGACCGCAACGACATGAACCTGGTGCGGGGCCGCTTCCGGGTCAGGGGCGACACCGTCGAGCTGCATCCCGCCTACGAGGAGCACGTGGTCCGGATCGAGCTGTTCGGCGACGACGTCGAGCGCATCACCGCCGTCGACCCGGTCACCGGCGAGCGCATCGCCGACCTCGACCAGCTGGTGGTGTTCCCGGCCAGCCACTACGTCACGTCCGAGGAGCGGATGCAGGCCGCCGTGACCCGCATCGAGGCCGAGCTGGCCGACCGCCTCGCCTGGTTCGAGCGCCACGACAAGCTGCTCGAGGCGCAGCGCCTGCGCATGCGCACCGAGTACGACCTCGAGATGATGCAGGAGCTGGGCTACTGCAACGGCATCGAGAACTACTCGGCGCCGATCGACGGGCGAGGGCCGGGGGAGACGCCCAACACCCTGCTCGACTTCTTCCCCGACGACTACCTGTTGATCATCGACGAGTCCCACGTCGCCGTCCCGCAGCTCCACGGCCAGTACGAAGGCGACCGGTCCCGCAAGCTCAACCTGATCGAGCACGGGTTCCGCCTCCCGTCGGCGGCCGACAACCGGCCCCTGCAGTTCGGCGAGGTGTTCGAGCGGATCAACCAGTGCGTCTTCCTGTCGGCCACCCCCGGCGACTACGAGCTGGGCATCTCCGAGCGGGTCGTCGAGCAGATCATCCGTCCGACCGGCCTGGTCGACCCGGAGGTGGTGGTCAAGCCGACCAAGGGCCAGATCGACGACCTCATCACCCAGATCGACCAGCGGGTCACGGCCGGGGCCCGCTGCCTCGTCACCACCCTCACCAAGAAGATGGCCGAGGACCTGACCGACTACCTCCTCGAGCAGGGGGTCCGGGTCCGCTACCTCCACAGCGAGGTCGACACCATCCAGCGCATCGAGATCATCCGCGATCTGCGGTTGGGGGAGTTCGACGTGCTGGTCGGCATCAACCTGCTGCGGGAGGGCCTCGACCTGCCCGAGGTGAGCCTGGTGGCCATCCTCGACGCCGACAAGGAGGGCTTCCTCCGCTCCGAGACGTCGCTGATCCAGACCATCGGCCGCGCCGCCCGCAACGTCGACGGCCAGGTGGTCATGTACGCCGACCAGGTCACCGACTCGATGGAGCGGGCCCTGTCGGAGACCAACCGGCGCCGGGAGCTGCAACGGGCCCACAACGCTGCGCACGGCATCGACCCCCAGACCATCCGCAAGGCGGTGGGCGACATCCTGGCCACCATCCGGCCCGAGCAGGGCGCCCCCGTACCCGAGGCGCTGGTCGGCTCCATGTCGAAGAGCAGGCGTACCACCGACTACGGCGAGCTGCCCGACCACGAGCTGGGTCGCCTGATCGCCACGCTGGAGGAGGAGATGCGCGAGGCCGCCGCCGATCTGCGCTTCGAGTACGCCGCCCGCCTCCGCGACGAGGTCAAGGACCTCCGCCGAGAGCTGCGCGAGGTCGTGTAGAGGGCCCGCCAGGGCTGGTGGGGACGGGTTGCCGAGATTCGCTGATTTCGCCCGGTTGGGTTTCGGGGAACGCGGGCAGCCCATCTAGCGTTATAAGAGCCGGGCCAACTGGTCCGTACGGGTGGTACACACGGGCGGATGGCACGCTCCGTGGTCGTTCGAGCACAATAGGAGAAATTGATGACTTGGTCGCGTCGCGAATTGCTGAAGATGGGCCTCTTCGGAAGCGCTGCGCTACTACTTCCTCTCGAGCGCGTCACCAGGGCGGCGACAGCGCCCCGAATCGCCTCGACGCTGCTGCCTCGACCGTTCACCCTTCCGTTCCAAGTGCCGCCCACGGCGCGACCGGATCGTCACGACGCAGCGACGGCGACCGACCACTACGCCATGAGCATGGTCCAAGTCGAGCGATCGATCATCCCCGGCTACGTCACGAAGGTGTGGAACTATCGAGACGGGTTCGGCAACCTGAACCCGACGATCGACGTCAGCCAGGGCCGGCAGGTCCACATGCAGCAATCCAACCTTCTGCCTCGGAATCCGCAGCTGGGCTATGAGCCGCCCGCCTCGCTCCACCTCCACGGATCGGCGTCCCTGCCGCAATATGACGGCTACGCCAGCGACGTGACGATGCCGGGCCAATACAAGGACTACTACTACCCGAACATGCAAGAGGCGCGTACCCTCTGGTACCACGACCATGGCATGCATCGCACGGCGAGCAACGACTACCTGGGTCTGGCCGCCATGTACCGCCTGTTCGATCCACTCGAGCAGTCACTGCCGATCCCCCACGGCCCCTACGACATCCCCCTCATCGTCACCGACGCCATGTTCGACGCCGACGGACAGCTCCTCTACCGGCACAACGACGAGTCCGGAGTGTACGGCGACGTCATTCTGGTCAACGGGGTCCCTTGGCCGGCCATGCCCGTCGAGCGGCGGAAGTACCGCTTCCGAGTGCTGAACGCGTCGGTGTCTCGTGGCTTCCGTTGGCGCCTCGACACGCGGGAGCCGTTCACGGTGATCGCCACCGACGGGGGTCTGGTCGCCGAGCCCATCACCGTTCGCCAGATGCGCCACGGTGTCGCCGAGCGGTACGAGATCATCATCGATTTCTCGAAGTATCCGATCGGTCAGCGGGTCGTGCTCCAGAACCTGAGCAACAAGAACAACATCGATTACCCTCACACGAACAAGGTCATGGCGTTCGACGTCGTCGCCGAGGCGTCGACGACAGACGACAATCACGTTCCGGACGTCCTCAATCCTGACAACGAGATTATGCAGCTGACGGCGTCGATGGCGACAGCGACGCGCACCCTCGATCTACGACGGCACAACGGGCTGTGGACGATCAACGGCAAAACCTGGTCCGATGTCGTTCGGAGCGATCACCGCTCGATCGTCGGAAACCCGCAGCCCGGCGACGTGGAGATCTGGCGGATCCAGAACGAACACGGCGGCTGGAACCACCCGGTGCACATCCACCTGATCGATTTTCAGATCCTCGATCGCAACGGTCGGCCGCCCAAGCCGTGGGAGCGGGGGCCGAAAGATGTGGTGTACCTGGCTGAGAACGAGACGGTTCGCGTGCTCACCCGGTATCGCCACCAAAAGGGCAAGTACATGATCCACTGCCACAACCTCGTTCACGAAGACCATGACATGATGGTGCAATACGAGGTCGGCAGCGGTGGCGATGACCCCATCACCGCAGCTCCCCCCCGTCCGCTGCCCGCTCCGCCCGTTTGAGTCCGTACCGTGGCTGCCGTCCGAACGTTCACCGAGCGTTCTGTGGAGGAGCGGTCGGCGGGCCGGGACCGTCGCGTCGTCCTGGCCGCCTGCCTGTCCGCTTACGCAGGGCTCGTTCATCTCTACGTCGCCTGGGATCATGTCGGGGAGTGGTGGGGGTACATCGCCTTCTTCGGCGGCGTCGGCGTCGCGCAGGTGCTGTTCGCCCCCCTCGTCGTGAGGACCCGATCGGCGCTGGTATGCCTGCTCGGTGTGGCCGCCAACGTGGCCGTGGTGTGCGTATACGTGGTCAGTCGGACAGCCGGCGCTACGGTGATCGAGCGTCACACGTCCCACGATCTCGGTCTGGCCGGCGCCCTCGATCTCGTCGTCACGGCGGTTGAGGTGGGCCTCGTCGCCATCCTGGTGGCTCTGGTCCCCGGGCGGGCCGGTCGCATCGGTCTGAACGTCGCGCTTCTGGCCGGTGTCACGCTGTGGGGCCTCCGCCTCGCCGGCCCTCTCTCGTGAGCCTCGCACCGGCCCCGGCGAGCCGGGCGGTCGGGCGCCGGCTGCGGTCGGCGTGGCCCCTCCTCGTCCTGGTCGTCGTGGGCCTGACGTGGGCCTTCGCCGTCGAACCCCTGCGGGTGAGCGCGTCCAGCATGACGCCCACACTGCGCAACGGCGACCATGTGCTCGTCGACAAGCTCACGTACCGGTTCCGGCCCCCGGCGCGCGACGAGCTCGTCGTCGTGCACCAGCCCGACACCGGCGCACTCGCCGTCAAGCGGATCGTCGCGCTGAGCGGCGACACCGTCGGCACGGAGGACGGAATCCTCGTGGTCAACGACGGCCCCCAGCGCGAGTCGTACGTTGATCACGCCACCGTCGACTCCACGTACTTCGGTCCGGTGACCGTCCCCGAGGGCACCGTGTTCCTCCTGGGCGACAACCGGGCCGAGTCGATCGACTCACGTACGTATGGCGCGGTTGACCTCGACGCAGTCGTGGGCCGGGTCGTCTGGCGGGTGTGGCCACCGGGACGGCCGTGACGGCGCCGTGGCGAGCTGGTCACGTCCGCCCCGCTCACGGCACGCCGGACCGGCGGGTGCCGGGGCGGTGACGCCCGGGGCGGAGACGATCTCGCCCGGCCGGGGGGATTGCTTCCGGCGTCGATCCGTCCTCGCAGGTCGACGCGGTGCAACAGGGTCGACGTAGCAGCGTCGCAGCACCTCGGGTCAGCGCCAGCGTCGCTCACGAACATGCGTTCCCGACCCGACCACGCCGATAGGCTGCAGCTCACATGAGCGACACCCTGCGGGTCCGAGGGGCCCGTGAGCACAACCTGCGCGATATCGACGTCGACATCCCCCGTGACTCACTGGTGGTGGTCACGGGGCTGTCGGGCAGCGGCAAGTCGTCGCTGGCCTTCGACACCATCTACGCCGAGGGGCAGCGCCGCTACGTCGAGTCGCTGTCGGCCTACGCCCGCCAGTTCCTGGGCCAGATGGACAAGCCCGACGTCGACTTCATCGAGGGCCTGTCGCCGGCCATCTCCATCGATCAGAAGACGGCCAGCCGCAACCCCCGGTCGACGGTCGGCACCATCACCGAGGTGTACGACTACCTGCGGCTGCTGTACGCCCGGGCCGGTGTGCTGCACGACCCCGAGACGGGTGAGGTGGTCGAGCGCCAGACCCCCCAGCAGATCGTCGACCGGGTCCGGGAGCTGCCCGAGGGAACCCGGTTCCAGGTGCTGGCGCCGGTGGTGCGGGGCCGCAAGGGGGAGTATTCGACCCTGTTCGCCGAGCTGCTGGCCCAGGGCTTCACCCGGGCCCGGATCGACGGCGAGCTGCGCGACCTCGACGACGAGGAACGGCTCGAACGCTACGTGCAGCACACCATCGAGGTGGTGGTCGACCGGCTGGTCATGCGCGACGGCATCGAGCAGCGGCTCACCGAGTCGATGGAGACCGCCCTCGGCCTGGCCGACGGGCACGTCCACGTCCACATCGTCCCCCGCGACGACGAGGACGGCGGCGCCGAGGAGGTCCTCACCTACAGCCAGCACCTGTTCTCGCCCCGCACCGGGCGCTCCTTCGACGAGCTCGCCCCCCGCAACTTCTCGTTCAACTCCCCCTACGGCGCCTGTCAGACCTGTGACGGGCTCGGCACCAAGTTCGAGGTCGACCCCGAGCTGGTGGTGCCCGACGAGGACCTGTCGGTGGCCGACGGCGCCATCGCCCCCTGGGCCGGGGCCAGCGCCAAGTATTTCCACCGGCTGCTGGAGGCGGTGTCCGAGGAGGACGGCATCGACCTCACCACCCCGTGGCGCAAGCTGAGCGCCAAGCACCGCCGCAAGCTGCTCCACGGCGGCAGCGGCAAGAAGGTGACGGTCAGCTACCGCAACCGCTACGGCCGCCGCCGCACCTACACCACCGGCTACGAGGGCGTCATCCCCTTCCTGCAGCGGCGCCACTCCGACACCGACTCGGACTGGGCCCGCGACAAGGTCGAGGGCTACATGCGGGAGGTGCCCTGCCCGGCCTGCGAGGGGGCCCGGCTGAACGAGGTGTCCCGGGCGGTCACGGTGGGCGACCGGACCATCGCCGACCTGTGCGAGCTGTCCATCGGCGAGGCGGCCAAGGCGGTGGCCGAGCTGGAGCTGTCGGAGCGCAACCGCATCATCGCCGAGCCGATCGTCAAGGAGGTCACCGAGCGGCTCAACTTCCTGCTCGACGTCGGCCTCGACTACCTCAGCCTGTCGCGGTCGGCCGGCACCCTGGCCGGGGGAGAGGCGCAGCGGATCCGGCTCGCGTCCCAGATCGGCAGCGGCCTGGTGGGCGTGCTGTACGTGCTGGACGAGCCATCCATCGGCCTGCACCAGCGCGACAACGCCCGCCTCATCGAGACCCTGCTGCGGCTGCGCGATCTGGGCAACACGGTGCTCGTCGTCGAGCACGACGAGGACACCATCCGCACCTCCGATCACGTCATCGACGTCGGCCCGGGTGCCGGTGAGCACGGCGGCGACCTCGTCTACTCCGGGCCCGTCGAGGGTCTGCTCGAGTCCGACCGCTCCCTGACCGGCCAGTACCTGTCACGGCGTCGGTCGATCCCCGTCCCGCAGCGGCGACGGAAGCCGACCAAGGAGAAGTTGGTCGTCCGTCGGGCCCGCGAGCACAACCTGCGGGGCATCGACGTCACCTTCCCCCTCGGCCTGTTCGTGTGCGTGACCGGCGTGTCGGGCTCGGGCAAGTCGACCCTGGTCAACGACATCCTCTACCGGTCGCTGATGCAGCGCATCTACCACTCCCGGGAGGTGCCCGGACGCCACCGACGCATCGACGGCATCGACGCCCTCGACAAGGTCATCGACATCGACCAGTCGCCCATCGGGCGCACCCCCCGGTCCAACGCCGCCACCTACACGGGCGTGTTCGACCACATCCGCAAGCTGTTCGCCCAGACCAACGAGGCCAAGGTGCGCGGCTACCTGCCCGGCCGGTTCAGCTTCAACGTCAAGGGTGGGCGCTGCGAGGCCTGCCAGGGCGACGGCACCATCAAGATCGAGATGCACTTCCTGCCCGACGTGTACGTGCCCTGTGAGGTGTGCAAGGGGGCCCGCTACAACCGGGAGACCCTGGAGGTGGCCTGGAAGGGCAAGAACATCTCCGAGGTGCTCGACCTGAGCTGCGAGGAGGCGCTGACCGTCTTCGCCGCCCAGCCCGCCATCGCCCGCCACCTCCAGACGCTGGTCGACGTGGGGCTCGGCTACGTGCGCCTCGGTCAGCCGGCGCCGACGCTGTCCGGAGGGGAGGCCCAGCGGGTCAAGCTGGCCAGCGAGCTGTCGAAGCGGTCCACCGGCCACACCATCTACATCCTCGACGAGCCCACCACCGGCCTGCACTTCGAGGACATCCGCAAGCTGCTGACCGTCCTCACCCGTCTCGTCGAGCAGGGCAACACGGTCGTCGTCATCGAGCACAACCTCGACGTGGTCAAGACGGCCGACTGGATCATCGACCTCGGCCCCGAGGGTGGATCGGGGGGCGGCGCGGTGGTGGCCACCGGTCCGCCGGAGGAGATCGCCCGCCACCCCGAGTCCCACACCGGTCGGTTCCTCGCGCCCCTCCTCGGTGGTGCCTAGCTGCCCCTAGGGTCGGCCCCCATGTCCGACCCGGCCGTGCCCACCGCCCCGGCCGACCCGGTGGCCACGTTCGCTCCCGACCTGTTCGCCGGCCAGGTGGCCCTCGTCACCGGGGGCGGGCGGGGCATCGGGCGGCGTATCGCGCTGGCCTTCGCCCGGCTGGGCGCCGACGTGGTCATCGGATCCCGCCACGACGGGAACCGGGAGCGCACCCGGGCCGAGATCGAGCAGCTCGGGCGGGCCTGCCTCGCCCGGCCGCTCGACATCCGCGACGTCGGGTCGGTCGAGGCGCTGCGGGACGCCGCCGTCGAGCGGTTCGGGGGCATCGACCACCTGGTGAACAACGCCGGGGGGCAGTTCCCGGCCCCCCCGGAGCGCATCACCGACCGGGGCTGGCGGGCCGTGGTCGACCTCAACCTCAACGGCACCTGGAACATGTGCCACCGGTTCGCGCCCGTCCTGATCCGCCGGGGGGGCGGCTCGATCGTCAACATCGTCCACCCGCTGAGCTTCGGCGAGGGTGCGCCCCCGTTCGCCCACTCGGGAGCGGCGCGAGCCGGGGTGGTCAACCTCACCCAGACGCTGGCCCTGTACCTGGCCCCCCACCAGGTGACGGCGAACGCCCTGGCCCCCGGGTCGGTGTCGACCACGGGGTGGCGGGAGGAGGAGCTGGCGCAGCTGGGCGACGACGCCGACGCGGTGGCCGAGCTGACCCGGGCCGACACCCCGGCGCAGCGCATCGCCGACCCCGACGAGACCGCTGCCGTGGTGATGTTCCTGTGCTCGCCGGCGGCCCGCTACGTCACGGGCACGGCCGTCGTGCAGGACGGCGGCTGGCTGCTCGGCAACCACCGTGCCGTCGTGACACCGGGCATGCGCTGGGAGCTGGATGACGAGCCGGACGGGGGAGAGCCCGGTGGCTGACGATCCGATCCCGCTGGCGACCGAGCTCGCCGAGCTGACCCCCGAGTGGCTGACCGCCGCCCTCCACCACGACGGCGCGCTCGGTCCGCAGGGTCAGGTCGTGGCCGTCGCCACCGAGCCCGTCGGCACCGGTCAGATGGCCGACTCGACCCGCCTCCACCTCACCTACACCGACGGCCCGGCCGGCCCGGTCACGGTGGTGGCCAAGCTGCCGGCGGCAGACGAGCTGAGCCGCCGGACGGGGGCCGACATGGGAAGCTACGAGCGGGAGGTGCGCTTCTACCAGGAGCTGGCCGGGCGGGTCGACGTGCGCACCCCGCACGCCCACCACGCCGACATCGAGGTCGGTACGGGCCGGTTCGTGCTGATCCTGGAGGACCTGGCCCCCGCCCGCCAGGGCGACCAGCTCGGGGGGTGCTCACCCGACGTGGCGGCGCTCGCCGTCCGGGAGGTGGCCGGCCTGCACACGGCCCGGTGGGGGGACGCCTCGCTGGAGGACGTCTCCTGGCTGCACCGGCGCGACGACGCCCGACTGACCGAGCTGGCCGCCCTGCTGCCCGCCCTCTACGGGGGGTTCGCCGAGCGCTACGGCGACCGGCTCCCCGATGACGTCGTGGCCCTCGGGGAGCGCTTCGTGGCCCGGGTGCGCACCTGGTACGAGCGGCCCCGGCCGTGGACGGTCGTCCACACCGACTACCGGCTCGACAACCTGCTGTTCGGGACGGCCGAGGGCGGGCCACCGATCGCCGTGGTCGACTGGCAGACGGTGGGGCTCGGCCCCGGGGTCGGCGACGTCGCCTACTTCCTCGGGGCGGGGCTGCTGCCCGATCAGCGGCGGGCCCACGAGGTCGAGCTCCTGCGCGGCTGGCACGACCTCGTCGTGGCGTCGGGGGTCGCCGGCTACGCCTGGGACCGCTGCTGGCGCGACTACCGGTGGGCCACCCTCGCCGGGCTCCACATGGCCATCCTCGCCTCGATGATCGTGGAGCGGACGGACCGGGGCGACGCCATGTTCGTGGCCATGGCCGAGCGCCACGGCCGCCACGCCCTCGACCTCGACGCCGAGGAGCTGCTCCCCCCCGGATCGACCTGACACAAGCACGCGTTGCTCTGGCAACGCGTGCTTGTGTCAGTTCCGGCTCAACGGCCGAACAGGTCCCGCGTCTTGTCGACCAGGGTGGCCCACGGGCCGGCCACGAGCTGGGCCGTGGCCGTGCCGGGCACGTTGGGGTGGGGGTGGGTGGGCACGAGGCCCCGGGCCTCGTCGACCAGCGTGCCGACCCGGTCACGCTCGGCCGTGCCGCTGGCCTCCCGCAGCTTCGGGAACACCGTCCCCTCCTCCTCCTGCACGTGCTCGTCGACGGACTTCATGACGGCGTCGAGCTGGTGGCCGTACTCGACCGAGCCCGGATCCATCTTCTCCAGGTCGGCCAGCAACCGCTTGATCTCCTGGTGCTCCTCGATGGCCTCGTCGGCCCGGTCACGCCCGTCGTCGACGCGCAGCCGGATCAACGGGTACACGAACTGCTCCTCCACGGCGGCGTGGATCGACAGCTCACGGACGATCTGACGCCCGAGCTGCTCACGCTGCTCGGCGCCGGCGGCGTCCTTGAACCGTCCGTAGAGGTCCTCCACGGTGCGGTGGTCGGTGGTGAGGGTCTCGATGACATCCATATCCCCGGACTACCGCGGTGTCGCCACCCTCAATCGCGCGTGACGGCCCGTAGGACGGCCACGGCCTCGGCGGCGGGCGGTGTGGCCAGGATGTCCGTGCCGAAGCCCCGCCCGATGGCGACCCGCCGTCGGCGGTCGTCGCCGCCGGCGTGGAACGACGGCGCCGGTGGGGCGATCACCACGACCGGGACGCCGGCCGCCCGCACCGGGGCCAGCTCGCGCTCGAGGGTCCAGCGGTGGACGGCGGCGGGCAGCAGCGCACCGGCCGAGGGGCGGTCCCCGTCGAGGGCGTTGGGGGCGATCACCACCACCACGTCGACCCGGTCCGCCGGCAGCAGGTCGGCGTTGGTCATGGAGCGGACACCGCCGTCGACGAGTGTCCGACCCCCGTCGGTGAACGGCTCGTACACGCCGGGCACGGCCACCGAGGCCCGCACCGCGTCGGGCAGGGGCACCCCGTCGTCCCGGGTGATGACGCCGCGCCCGGTGGCCCGATCGGTGACGACGACCCGCAGGTCGACGTCGGGCCAGCGTCCCCCCGTGCGGCGGACCAGCTCCCGGGACATCCCCACGGTGGACCCGCCGCCCCGGGGGGCGAGCCGCCGCACCACGGCGCCGATGCCACGGCGCACGGCCGGCGCCACCGGTTCCAACCAGCCCCGGGGTGGACGCCCCGTGGCCCCGCCGGGGTGCTCGGCGTCGGGCAGCCCGCCGACGTGTGACGCCACCGCCTCCAGCGCGACGCCGTTCGTCACGTAGGCGGCGAGGAGCGCGCCGGCCGACGTGCCGACGGCCACGCCGGCGGCGTCGGCCGTGACACCGGTGGCGTCGCGCAGCGCGGCCAGTGCACCGATGTGGAAATCCCACCCCCGCTCACCGCCCGCACCCATGACGAGGCCCACGCGGGGCCGGCGATCAGCCAGCGACCGCCTCCAACACCGGCTGGAGCCGGTCGGGCAATGCCACCCAGGCGTCGGGGGAGTCGATCTCGTCGGCGAAGTTGGCGTCGACGATCACCTGGTCGAAGCCGTGGCGGGCGGCGGCGGCGGCCTCGGCCACCACGGCATCGACGCCGAGGGGCGGACCACCGGGACCCTGGAGGAAGGCGCGGTGGTAGACCGACAGCGGCCCCTGATCCGGGCTGCGGCGGTCGTTCATGGACGCCACCATGTCGGCCACCCGGTCGGCGGGCAAACCGGCCGGGTTCCACCCGTCGAAGTCGCGGACGGTCCGTTCCAAGCCCGCCTTCGACCACATGCCCGACAGCAGCGACGGGTGGGGCCGCTGGACCGGCTTGGGTCGGACGGCGGCGGGCGGGACGGAGAAGAACTCGCCCTCGTGCGACACGGGGTCGTCGCCCCAGCAGGCCCGCAGCGCCGCCACCAGCTCGTCCATCCGCCGGCCCCGGGTGCGCGGGTCGGTGCCGGCCTGGGCGTGCTCGTCGTCGGACCAGCCGACGCCGAGACCGACGAGCAGCCGCCCCCCGGAGATGACGTCGAGGGTGGCGAGCGCCTGGGCCAGTTGCACGGGTCGGTGGTAGCCGCCGACCAGGATCGACGACCCGATGCCGACCCCCGTCGTCCACGCCGCCGCCGCCCCCAGCAGCTCGGTGGCGGCGAGCACCGACCGGTACTGCTCGGGGATCGGGCGGCCGGGGATCCCTGCGTAGCCGCTGACCGGGTCGACGGGATGGAACAGGTGCTCCTGCACCCACAGACCGGCGAAGCCCAGCTCCTCGGCCCGCACGCAGAACCGCTGCAGCACACTCCCGTCAACGTGGGGCCCGAGCTGGGGCAGGCACAGCCCGACGGTCGTCATCTCGGGGTCACCGGTCCTCCAGGGCTACCGTGCGTCGGCATCATCGCACGCGACCAGAGGGGCGTCGGCAGTGGACCAGAACCTGTTCAGCGTGGAGGGCAAGGTCGTCCTCGTCACCGGGGCCAGCTACGGCCTGGGCGAGGCGTTCGCCCGCGAGCTGGCCGAGCGGGGGGCCGACCTCGTGCTCACGGCCCGCAGCGGCGACCTGCTGGAGCAGGTGGCGTCGTCGTGTCGGGAGCTCGGCGCCACCGTCACCACCCACGTCGGCGACGTCACGGTGGAGGACGATGTGATCGCCACCGTCCGGGCCGCCCTCGACGAGCAGGGCCGCATCGACGTGCTCGTCAACAACGCCGGCATCAACGACCCCAGCGGGTTGCCGGCCGAGCAGTACGCAACCGACGTGTTCACCGCCGTCATCCACGTCGACCTGATCGGCGTGTACCTGTACGCACGGGAGGTCGGCAAGCACATGCTGGCCGAGGGGCGCGGCTCGATCATCAACATCGCCTCCATGTGGGGCAACAGCGGGGCCGAGTTCAACCAGGCCCACTACGCCGCGGCCAAGGGGGGCGTCGTCAACATGACCCGCCAGCTCGGCGTCGAGTGGGGTGACCGGGGCGTGCGGGTCAACTGCCTGTCGCCCGGCTTCTTCGTCACCGAGATGACCGGACCGTTCCTCGAGGGCCTGGGCATGAGCGAGTACGTGATCAGCCGCACGCCGATGCGGCGGGTGGGGCAGGTGCCCGAGCTGATGGGGCCGCTCGTGTTCCTGGCCTCCGACGCGTCCAGCTACATGACCGGCGCCGACCTCGTCGTCGACGGGGGCACGACGGCCGGGGCCGGCACCTACCAGATCCAGCCCGGCCACCACGGCTGGGGGGAGCTGCTCGACAAGCCGATGATCGGTCAGCCCTACGAGGGGCTCGTCCCGACCCCCGAGCGCTTCGACACGTGGAAGCAGGGCATCCCCGGGGTCCACCACTCCATCGAGGGTTGAGGCGACACCGCGGGTTGAGGCGACACAGCGGGACGGTCGGCGGGACCGGGGGTGTCGGGGCATGGTCGGCGGGACCGGGGGTGTAGGGGCATGGTGGCAGTCGGCGTCACGCTCTACCCCGACCACCGCCGGGTGTCGGTGCCCGACGTGGCCCGCTGGGCGGAGGAGCGGGGCTTCGAGTCGCTGTTCGTGCCCGAGCACACCAACATCCCCCGCTCCCGGCTGACCCCGTGGCCGGGGGCGAGGCCCGGGGCCGAGGAGCTGCCCGACTTCTACGCCCGCTTCCCCGACCCCTTCGTGGCGCTGGCCGCGGCCGCCGCCGTGACCGACCGGATCCGCCTCGGCACCGGGGTCTGCCTCGTGGCCCAGCGCGACCCCATCGTGCTGGCCAAGGTGGTGGGGACGCTCGACCTCGTGGCCGGCCCCGGCCGGGTCGTCCTCGGTGTCGGGATGGGGTGGAACGCCGAGGAGATGGCCAACCACGGCGTCGACCCCGCCACCCGGTGGGACCGGACCCGGGAGTGCGCGGAGGCCATGCGGGCGCTGTGGGCGGGGGAGGCGGGCTACGAGGGCCGCCACGTCCGCTTCGAGCCGACCGCGGTGCACCCGCAGCCCGCCTCGCCGCCGCCCGTCCTGCTCGGCGGGGGATGGGGCCCGCGCCTGCTCTCGCACGTGGTCGGCTGGGCCGACGGGTGGATGCCCATCTCCGGGCGGGCCTCGCTGGCCGACCGGCTCGGACGGCTCCACGACGCCTGCGCCGACGCGGGGCGCGACCCGGCCGAGCTCGGCGTGACGGTCATGGGGGCGTCCCAGGACCCGGCGGCGGCGGAGGCGCTGGAGGCCGAGGGCGTCGACCGCGTCGTGCTGACCGTCGAGATCGACGAGCTGGGCGACGTACGGTCCGTCCTCGACGGGTGGGCGGCCCGCTACGGGGATCACCTCGCCTGAGCGGCGGTTAGGTTCCAGCGCCATGCGGTGTCTGGTGATGGGCGGGTCGGTCTTCGTGGGTCGGCACATGGTCGACCGGTTGGTGCGCACGGGCCACGAGGTGAGCGTGCTGAACCGGGGCCGCACGCCGGCCGAGCTGCCCGAGGGCGTGTCGCTGCTGCGGGCCGACCGCACCGACGCCGGCCAGCTCGCCGCCGTGCTGGCGGGGACGGAGTGGGATGCGGTGTTCGACGTGTCCGGCTTCGTGATGGTGGCCGGCGGGGGCGACATCGACGTGCTCCTCGACCTGCTCGACGGCCGGGTCGGGCACTACTGCTACGTCTCGTCGATCATGGCCTACGACCAGTCGCTCCTGGGCCTGGTCCCCTGGACCGAGGACATGCCCACCGACCCCTCCGGTGCGGCGACCTACGGCGGGTTCAAGGCGGTGTGCGAGCGCGCCGTCCTGCGTCGCCACGCCGACGGTGGCTTTCCCGGCTGCGTCGTGCGCCCGGCCGCCATCTACGGACCCCACAACAACATCTACGACATGGAGACGCCGATGTTCCTGCGCCTCCTGCAGCACCGCCCGATTCTCCTGCCCCACGCCGGTCTCGTCACCGGCAACTACGGCCACGTCGACGACCTGTGCCGCGCCATGCTCGAGATGACCGGCGACGCCGCCACCCACGGCCGGGTCTTCAACGTGACCGCCGAGGCGGTCACCACCGAGCGCTACGTGCGCACCCTCGCCGCCGTCGTCGGCGTCGAGCCCGACATCCGCCACGTCCCCGAGCACGTCCTGGCCGACGTCGACCCCGAACCGTTCGGGCACCTCTTCTCCCGGCGCCACCACGCCGTGCTGTCCACGGCCGCGCTGGAGGCCGCGACCGGTCACGAGCCGGCCTGGGACCTGCGGGCGGGGCACGACCAGACCTACGGCTGGTTCCGGGCCCAGGGCTGGCACCATCTCGACGGACCGCTCGCCGATCCGGTGTGGCGGGCCAGCTGGGACTTCGACCACGAGGCCGAGGTGGCCGCCTCGCTGCCCGGCGCCCCGTGAGCGGGGGCTGGCCCGACGACGACGCCCTGTGGCGGATGATGGCCGAGACGCTGCGGGCGGTGGTGCTCGACGAGCTGGGTCCGGGCTGGGCCCGGACGTCCACCGTGCAGCTGATCGGCCTGGCCGAACTGGCCGGACGGCGCGGTCCCGACCCCGGTGACGAGCGTCGGGCCGAGCTGGCCGGCCTGCTGCGCGGGGCGGGGGTCGACCCCGGCGACGACCCCCTCGCAGCGGCCGGTGAGATCCTGGCTGCCGGCGTCGGCGCCGACCCCGGCGGCGAGGCGGACGAGCGGGCGGGCCGGGTCCGTCCCGTCGTGGTGGCCCACCTCGACGCCGACCTCGCCTCGACCGCGCCCCTGCTCGACCACTTCCGGGGCCGCCTGCCCGATGCGTGACGAGCTGGGAGCGTTCCTCGGGCGTGAGGTGATCGACATCCGCCGCCTGACCACCGGCCACTCCCGGGCGATGCTCGTGGTGACGACCGCCGACGGGGAGCGCCTCGTCGTGCGCATGGAGCAGGGCGGGGTGTTCGGGACCTCGTCCGACGAGGAGGCCCGGATCATGTCCGCCCTCCACGCCGCCGGTTACCCGGTGGCCGAGATCGTGGCCCGCGACGCGACCGGTGAGGTGCTCGGGTTCCCCTGCTTCGTGATGCGCTTCGTCGAGGGGGACGCGCCGGAGGGTGGCGAGCGGTCCCTCGACGACGCCACGGCGGCGGACTTCGTGTCCGTCCTCGCCCACCTCCACGAGCTGGACGCCGACGCCACCGGTCTCGCCTTCGACCTCGTCCCGGGCACGCCCGACGACGCCACCCCCGCCCAGATCGGCCGCTGGTACGACGTGTACCGGGGCGCCGCCACCCGGCCCGTGCCGCTGCTGGAGGAGGCGCGCGCCTGGCTGCTGCACCACGCGCCCGGACTCGACCGGCTGCGCGTGGTGCACGGTGACGCCGGCCCCGGCAACTTCGTGGCCCGTGGGGGTCGCGTCGTGGCCGTGACCGACTTCGAGTTCTGCCACCTCGGCGACCCGGCCGAAGACTGGGTGTTCTGCGCCACCATGCGGGGCCGCACCAGCCGGTCGCGGGAGGCGTGGGCGGCGCTGTTCGCAGAGATCGTCGGCGTGGAGCTGACGCCCCCGGCGTGGCACTACTGGGAGGCGTTCAACCTGTTCAAGGGGGCGTGCGCCAACCTGACCGGCCTGCGGGTCGTGGTCGACGGTGTGCGCCCCGCCCCGAACCTGCTGATCGTGGGGACGACGCTGCACCAGGTCTTCCTGCGTCAGCTCGCCGACCTGACGGCGTCGCCGCCGGGGTCGGGCTGACCGCACCGTCGTTCTGGCACCCGAAAACCGGCACATGGGTCTCTTTCAGGTGCCAGAACGGATCGGCCATCCCGGTGAACGCACCGGAGCGGGCCGGGCGGGGATGATGCCGGGCGTGCGCACCGTCGCCCTGTTCGCCATCGGCGTGCTCGCCGCTGCGTGCACCGGGGTGGATCGGGCCGCCCCCGTGACGACGGTGCCGGTCCCGCCGACGGGCCCGCCCCCCACGACGGTGCCGGCCCCGCCCCCCACCACGGTGCCGCCCACGACGGTGCCCCCGACGACGGTGTCGGTCACGACGGCGGCACCCCCACCCGTCCTGCTCGCCGACGACGACGCCGACGGGCGCGGCGCCGAGCGGTGGAACCGCCTGCTGGAGGACGCCCGCACCGACCCCCGCCCCGGCTCGCTGCCGCTGCGGACGGTCGGCATCCTGACCCGCACGGACGGGCCCGGTCGCCACGAGCCGCTCCTGGCCGGTGTCGAGTCGGCGCTGGCGGTCGTGTCGGACCGGTTGGGGGGCGCCGGTGGGACGGCCACGGGTGCCACCGGCCCCCGGCTCCGGTCGGTGCGCTGTGCCCTGGAGGTCGAGGGTGTCGACGCCTGTGCCGCCGCCTTCGCCGCCGACGACGTCGAGGCGGTCGTCCTGGAGCCCGGCGTGTCGGCGCTGCTGACCGAGCCGACGGAGGAGGCCCTCGGCGCACCCACCGTCTCGGTGCGGCCGACCGCGCCGTCCGACCTGCGCGCCGACCACGTCCTCGGGGGCGGCTGCCTCGCCGACCTGGCCGCCGCCGCCCGCCTCGGGGCCGGCCTCGCCGCCGAGCGGCTGGTGGTGGTGCGCCCCGACGCGCCCGAGCTGGCCGCCTGCGTCGACGGGGTCCGGGCCGGGGCCGGGGCGGCGCCGTCGCTGCCCCCCATCGAGGAGGCGGTTTTCCCTCCGACGGAGGCCGGCTCGCTGCGGTTCGGTGCCGACGACCTCGTCATGCTGCTGGGCCGGCCCGAGGAGTGCGCGGCGGCGGCTGCGGCGGCGGCGGCCGCCGGCAACGCCGCCCCCGTGATGGGCGGATCCGGGTGTGTCGGCGCTGCGTTCCGCGAGGAGCCGGCGACCGTCGGCACCATCGTCCTGCACGAGGGCCTCGTCCCCGACCCGGCCGCCGAGATGTTCGCCGACTTCGAGCGGGGGCAGCTGCGCCGCTACCTCGTCGACCTCGACCCGGCCGCGGCCACCGCCGAGGCGGGGTTCCGGGCCGGCATCCGGCTGGCCGAGGCGATCGGGACGACCACCCCGGTCCTCGACGAGGGAGTGCACCTGGTCGGTGCGGCCCCGCTCGACTGCGCGGCCCTGCGCGACGTGGCCACGGCCTGTCAGCTCCTCCGCCGGCCGGCCGTCTGGGACGGCGTGTCGTGGGTCGTCACCGACGATCCGGTCCTGGCGCCGCCGACCGTCCTCGCCGACGCCGTGTGAGACCGATGTCACAGTACGACCGGCGTGGGGTAGCGTCCCGGGCTCGACCGGTGAGGGACCGGTCACGACCCGGCGCAGGCGCCTCTCCGGACCGTCGACGCCCGAAGAGGGGAAGACCTGTGCGAGCGACGACACGATGGTCGAGGCTGCTGGCGGTGCTGTTCGCACTGGCCCTGGTGGCGGCGGCGTGTGGCGACGACGACGTCGACGACGTCTCGGTCGGCGACGACGACGCCGAGCTGACCGAGACCCCGGGCGGCGACGACGACACGATCGTCACCGAGGACGACGACGACGGGCCCGGGGCGACGGCCGAGGAGGGCGACGAGCCGACCGCGGAGGCCGCCCCGGTCGAGGGTTGCCCCGAGCCCGACGACGCCATCGACGCCCAACACGGCACCGAGGCGGGTTACTTCCTGGCGGCCTTCCGGTGCGCGGAGGCCAGCCCGCTGGAGGCCGAGGGCGAACCGCTGGTGGTCGGCTTCCAGAACCCCGAGGGCGACCCGTCGGGATCGTTCCCCGAGTACACCGAGGCGGCCGAGGCGGCCGTCGAGTACATCAACTCCGAGCTGGGCGGGTTCGGCTCGGACCCCGTGGCCGGCATCCCCGGGCGCCCGGTCGAGCTGTCCGTCTGCTCGATGGCCATCAACCCGGCCGACTCCCAGCGCTGCGCCAACGAGCTGGCCGGCGAGGATCCGCTGGTCGTGCTGTCCAGCCTGAACTTCTTCGGCAACCACTTCCCGATCTACGCCGCCGCCGACGTGCCCGTCATCGTCGGCACGCCCATCACCGTGAGCGACTTCACCAGCCCCGGCGTCTACGCCATCGGCGGTGGCGGTGGCTGCCTCGGGGTCCACACCGGACTCGTCGAGTTCGCCACCAGCGACATCGGCGGCCGCCAGGTGGCGGTGCCGTGGTCGGACACCCCGCCCGGGGTGAGCTGCTACTACGACCTCGAGTCCAAGCCGCTCGACGTGCTGAAGGGTGAGGTTCCAGGTGAGAGCGAGCGGGCCGGCAGCCTGCCCGAGCTCGAGCACATCGGCGTGCCCATCCCGCCCGCCACCCCCGACGTCACGGCCCAGGTGAGCCAGGTGCTCGACTTCGAGCCCGACGTCATCATCTACTCGGCCCAGGGCGCCGACTGCTGGAACTTCGTCGACGCCCTCGGGCGGCTCGGGTGGTCGCCCGACCAGATCCCGCTCGTGCTGTCGACGGCCTGCGTCGACTTCGAGGCCATGGCCAACGCCGGTGAGCTGGCCGAGGGCATCCTGTTCGTGGGCAGCTCCAGCACGCAGCTCAACGACCCGGCCACCATCGACGATGCCCGGCGGGCCTTCGAGGCCGAGCAGTACCAGACCCGGGCCGTCGAGTTCGGGCTGGGGGAGGAGCAGCTCAACAAGGGGTTCGCCGTGGCCGGCTGGAACGCCATGATGAACCTCTGGGCGGCCAGCAGCCGGGTGGTGCGCGAGGGGGGCGAGGTGACCTCGGAGTCGATCGACGCCGACTTCGCCGCCCAGGACGGCACCTACCTGTACGGTTCGACGCCCTCCAACTGCGCCAGCGCCCCTGCCCCGTACACGGCGGTGTGCAACTCGACGGCGACCGCGCTTGAGTGGGACGGTGAGCGCCTCGACGTGGTGCGCGACTCCTTCAGCGGCATCGACCTGATCGCCGGCACCGAGATCCTGCCCGGTCCGTACTGATGCCCTGACCACGGTCGTTCGCGAGATCCCGGCCGGCCACGGTCCGTGCCTGGGGCGGGCGGGGAGGTCCCCCGTCCGTCCCCGCCCCGGCTAAGGTGCCGGCCGGGTCGGAATGAATCGATCGGTCAGTTACCCGGCTGGCCCCGGCTCCTGACGCCGGATCACCCGGCCCGAGAACGGCGCTGCCGACCCCCGGCAGGCCACGAGGAGGGACACCTTGGCACGGACACGATGGACGAGGCTGCTGGCGGTGCTGTTCGCACTGGCCCTGGTGGCGGCGGCGTGCGGCGACGACGACGTCGACGACGTATCGGTCGGTGACGCCGACGACGAGCTGACCGAGACCCCGGGCGGTGACGACGACACGATCGTCACCGAGCCCGACGAGACCGACGAGACCGACGAGACCGACGAGCCCGACGAGGCCGAGGCCGTCGGCTCGGTCGGGGAGGGCTGTGAGGTCGACGACTCCATCGACGCCACCCACGGCGAGGGCGCCGGTTGGGCGCTGGCCGCCTTCCGCTGCGCCGGGGAGAACCCGCTCGAGCCCGAGGGCGAGCCCGTGACCATCGGGCTCATGAACCACGAGGGCGATCCGGCGGGCACGTTCCCCGAGCTCACGATGGCCGCCGAGGCGGCCGTCGAGTACATCAACGAGGAGCTGGGCGGCTTCGGCTCCGATCCGGTCAACGGCATACCGGGCCGACCCCTCGAGTTCGAGGTGTGCGCCATGGCGGTCAACCCCGCCGACTCGCAGCGCTGCGCCAACGAGCTGGCCGCCGCCGACCCGCTCATGGTGCTGTCGGGCCTGAACTTCTTCGGCAACCACTTCCCCATCCTCCAGGCGGCCGGGGTGCCGGTCGTCGTGGCGGTGCCGATCACGATCGGTGACTTCACCAGCCCCGACGTGTTCGCCATCGGCGGTGGCGGCGGTTGCCTCGGCGTCCACACCGGTCTCGTCGAGTTCGCCACCAACGACCTGGAGGGCCGGCGCATCGCCGTCCCGTGGGCCGACACGCCCCCCGGCGTCACCTGCTACTACGACCTGGAGGCGAAGCCGCTCGACGTGCTGAAGGGTGTGGTCGAGGGCTCGAGCGAGCGGGCCGGGTCGATCCCCGAGCTGGAGCACATCGGGGTTCCCATCCAGCCGGCCACCCCCGACGTGACCTCCCAGGTCACCCAGGTGCTCGACTTCGAGCCCGACGCCATCATCTTCTCGGCCCAGGGTTCGGACTGCTGGAACTTCGTCGACACCATGGGTCGCCTGGGCTGGACGCCGGACAGCACCCCGCTGGCCCTGTCCACCTCGTGCCTCGACTTCGAGGCCATCGAGGCCGCCGGCGACCTGGCCGACGGCATCTACTTCGTGGGCAGCGCCAGCACCCAGCTCAACGACCCGGCCACCATCGACGACGCCCGTCGGGCCTTCGAGGCCGAGCAGTACCAGACCCAGGCGGCCGAGTACGGCCTGCCCCAGGGCGAGCTGACCAAGACGTTCGCCACGTCGGGATGGAACGCCATGATGAACCTGTGGGTGGCGAGCAGCCGGGTCGTGCGCGACGGCGGTGAGCTGACCCCCGAGGCGATGCAGGCCGAGTTCGCCGGCCAGGAGGACGCCTACCTGTACGGGTCGACCCCGTCGAACTGCGCCAACTCGCCGACCCCGTACACGGCGGTGTGCAACTTCTCGGCTACCGCCCTCCAGTGGAACGGCGAGAGCCTCGACGTGGTGCGGGACACCTTCACCGGCACCGACCTGGTGGAGGGCACCGAGATCATCCCGGGTCCGTCCTGACCGGTGGCGGGGGCCGGCGTACGCGCCGGCCCCCGCACCCGGACCCGCCGGTGCCCGGCACCGGCTACGGTCAGACCAAGAGCGAGGGGACGAGGGGGAACATGCGGGGAACGACGGCGATCCGGGTGCTGGCGCTGGGCGTGGGGCTCGTGCTGGTGGCGGCGTCATGCGGCGACGACGACAGCGTCACCACCGAGGCCACCACGGCCGCTCCGGTCACGACGGCGGGGGCCGACGACGGTGACACGACGGCTCCGGCCACGACCGGAGGCACCGACACGACCGTCGCGGCGTCGGGTGACGAAGCCGGCACGTGCGGATCGCCCGATCCGTCGTTCGACGCCGACCACGGCATCGGGACAGGGCAGTTCCTGGCCGATCTCGATTGCGCGGCCACCGATCCGCTGGAGGCGGAGGGCGAGCCCATCGTCATCGGCATCCAGAACCCCGAGGGCGATCCGGCCGGATCGTTCCCCGAGTACCGCCTGGCCGCCGAGGCCGCCGCCGAGTACGTGAACAGCGAGCTGGGCGGGCTGGGCGCCGACCTGGCCGCCGGCACACCGGGCCGGCCCGTCGAGCTCGTCGACTGCGCCATGGCCATCAACCCGGCCGACTCGCAGCGTTGCGCGAACGAGTTGGCCGGCCAGGACCCGTTCCTCGTCCTGACCTCCCTCAACTTCTTCGGCAACCACCTCCCGATCTACGAGCAGGCCGGCATCACGGTGCTGACGGGCACGCCCATCACCATCGGCGACTTCACCAGCGAGTCGGCGTTCGCGGTGGGGGCCGGGGGCGGCTGCCTCGGCACGCACACCTCGATGGTCGAGTTCTCCGTCACCGATCTGGAGGGCCGTCGGGTGGCGGTGCCGTGGTCGGACACGCCGCCCGGCGTCACCTGCTACTACGACCTCGAGTCCAAGCCCCTCGACGTGCTGAACGGCACGGTGCCGAGCGACAGCGACCGGGCCGGCAGCCTCCCCGACCTCGTGCACCTGGGCGTCCCCATCCAGCCGGCCACCCCCGACGTGACGTCGCAAGCCTCACAGGTGCTCGACTTCGACCCCGACGTCATCATGTACTCGGCCCAGGGGCCCGACTGCTGGAACTTCGTCGACACCCTCGGTCGCCTGGGCTGGACCCCCCAGGACATCCCGCTCGTGCTGTCGGGGGCATGCACCGACTTCGAGGCGATGGAGGCGGCCGGGCCCCTGGCCGAGGGCGTCTACTTCATCGGCAGCTCGGGCAGCCAGCTGGCCGCCCCCGATGACATCGACGACGAGCGGTCCCGCATCGAGGCCGTCCACTACCAGACCAAGGCGGCCGAGTACGGGCTGGCCGAGACCGAGCTCCGCAAGGGCTTCGCCACCCAGGGGTGGAACGTGATGATGGCCATCTGGGGGATGTCATCCGAGGTCGTGCGCGAGGGCGGCGAGCTCACCCCCGAGACGCTCTCGGCGGCCTTCGCCGCCACCGACGGCCACCACCTCTACAACTCGACGCCGATCAGCTGCGCCACGGCGCCCCCGCCCTACGTGGCGGTGTGCAACGCCATCAGCTCGGCGACGCAGTGGGACGGCGAGAACCTGGTGAGCGTGCGGTCCGGGTTCACCGGTACCGACCTCCTGGAGGGCACCGAGCTGCTGCCCGGTCCGTACTAGGCCGAACACCACCGAACGAGGGGAACGACCGTGGGTGACATCATCTTCTTCCTGCTGGTGGGCTTCGGCATCGGCTCGCTCTACGCCATGCTCGGTACCGGCCTGGTCATGGTCTACAAGGGCTCCGGGGTCATCAACTTCGGCCACGGCGCCCTGGCCATGTACGGCGCCTTCACGTACAACGAGATGCTCAACACGGGCCAGATCCGGCTGCCGTGGGTCGACTTCCTCCCCGGTGACCTGAACGTTCCCGTCACCATCCGGGTCTTCGACCAGGGATCGTCGTTCACGACGGCCATGGCCTTCGCCCTCGGCATGGCCATCCTGCTCGGTTTGATCCTGCACTTCCTGGTGTTCCGGCCCCTCCGCAACGCCGCTCCGCTGGGCAAGGTGATCGGCTCCCTCGGCGTCATGCTCTACCTGCAGGGGGTGGCGCTGCTGAACTTCGGCACCTCCTTCCGCCAACCCCAGAGCATCGTCCCCGACGAGCCCATCGAGAACTTCCTCGGCCTCGACCGCATCTACCCCCGCAACGCCCTGTACTCGGCCGGCATCGCCCTCGCCATCGGCCTCGGTCTGTGGGCGCTCTACAAGTTCACCCGGTTCGGCCTCGCCACCCGGGCCGCCGCCGGCAACGAGAAGGGCGCCGTCCTCCTCGGCTACTCGCCCCAGTTCCTCGCCGCCGTCAACTGGGTGCTGGCCTCGGTGCTGGCCACCATGTCGGCGATCATCGTCGGGCCCATCCAGGGCACCCTGACGCCGGTCGGCCTCACCGCCCTGGTCGTGCCGGCCCTGGGCGCCGCCCTGATCGGCGGGCTCAACTCCATCCTCCTCGCCACCATCGGTGGCCTGGGCCTGGGTGCGGCGCAGTCCCTGTTCGGCTTCTGGTCGAACCAGGACTGGTTCCCGGACGTCCTGCGAACCGGCATCCGGGAGGCCATCCCCCTGGTCGTCATCGCCGGCGTGCTGTTCCTACGGGGCAAGAAGCTGCCCGTCCGGGGCACGGTGGAGGAGAAGCGGCTGCCGCTCTCACCGAGGCCGATCCACCTCAAGGGCCACGTCGTGGTGTGGGGTCTGGTCGTGGTCGGCCTGGCCTTCCTCCTGCCCGAGCTGACCGGCCGTGGTCCGTTCGCCTTCAGCCTCACGACGGCGATGATCTCGGCCATCATCATGCTGTCGTTCGTGGTCCTGACCGGTTACGTCGGCCAGATCTCGCTCCTGCAGCTCTCGCTGTCGGGCGTGGCCGCCTTCTTCATGGCCCGGATGATGGCCGACGGCTCCACCACGGCCGTGAACCCCTTCCCCGTCAGCGGACCCGGCCTGCCCTGGCCCATCGCCGCCGTGCTGGGGGTGACGGTGGCGGTGATCGTCGGCATGGTGCTCGGGCTGCCCGCCCTGCGGATCCGGGGTGTCCAGCTGGCCGTCGTGACCATCGCCGCCGCCATCGCCCTGCAGACGCTGTACCTCGAGAACGATCAGCTCACCGGGTTGCGGGCCGGAGCCCCGGCCGAGGTGTCCAAGCCCACGTTCTTCGGTATCGACATCAGCCCGGTCGGCACCGGCGGTCTGTCCGACCGGACGGCGTTCACCATCTTCACCCTGGTCGTGCTGATGGCCTGCGCCATCGCCGTCGCCAACATCCGCCTGACCGGCACCGGCCGCCGGTTCCTGGCCGTGCGGGCCAACGAGCGGGCCGCGGCCGCCGCCGGGGTGAGCATCGCCCCCACCAAGCTGCTCGCCTTCGGCATCGCCTCGGCGCTGGCCGGCATCGCCGGCGTGATGTTCGCCTTCCAGCAGCAGAACGTCTCGTCGGCCAGCTTCGTCTTCCAGCTCGGCCTCGCCTACCTGGCGTTCGCCTACCTGGGCGGCATCACGTCGATCAACGGCGCCATCGTGGGAGGGCTCCTGGTCCCCGCCTCGGTCGTCGCCGTCACCAGCAACTACTTCTTCCAGAACACCAGCATCGACCGCTACAACGCCATGCTGGGCGGCCTCGGCCTCATCGTCACGGCCATCATCCACCCCGAGGGCATCGCCCCGTTCTTCCAGCCCGTCATGCGCCACGCCGGCACGTGGCTGACGACGGCCCGGGGCCCGGAGTGGGCCAGCTTCGCCCGGCGCTTCGGGCCCACCATCCTCGTGGGTTACGTGCTGGGCTGGCTGGTGTGGCCCCTGCGGGTCGACAGCTACAGCCGGTTGTGGATGCCGCTCCTGGGGGCCGGCCTGGCCATCATGCTGCGCTCCATCTTCCTGCAGATTTACCGGGGCGTGACCGGCAAGCCCAACCCGATGCACGAGATCGCCGGCCACGTCGACGACGAGGACCGGCCCGACCAGGTCGTCGTCCGTGACGAGGAGGCGCCCGTGCCCCAGGAGGTGGTCTGATGGCGCTGCTCGAGACCCGGGGCCTGACGGTCACCTACGGCGGGCTGCACGCCAACGACGACGTCGACCTCGACGTCGAGGAGGGCAAGCTGGTCGGCCTCATCGGGCCGAACGGGGCCGGCAAGACCACCTTCATCGACGCCATCACCGGGTTCACGGCCCTCTCGGGGGGCAGCGTCACCTTCGCCGGCGGCGACTTCGGTGGCCTCACTCCCGACGAGCGGGCCCGCAGGGGCCTGGTCCGCACGTTCCAGTCGCTGGAGCTGTTCGAGGACCTCTCGGTCCGCGACAACCTGATGGTGGCAGCCGAGAAGCGGTCCTGGAACTCGTTCCTGATCGACATCTTCGCCCCGGGCCGAGCCGCCCGGGAGTTCGAGTCACAGGTCGACTGGGCGCTCGCCGTCATGGACCTCGACCACCTCGCCGACCGTCTGCCGACCGACCTCTCCCACGGTCAGCGCAAGCTGGTGGGGGTGGCCCGGGCCCTGGCCGCGAAGCCCCGGCTGCTGCTGCTCGACGAGCCCGCCGCAGGCCTCGACACCGCCGAGAGTCACCACCTCGGCCAGCAGATGCGACGGTTCCTCGACAACGACGTCAGCGTCTTCCTCATCGACCACGACATGGGCCTCGTGCTCAACGTGTGCGACTACATCTACGTGCTCGACTTCGGCAAGATCATCGCCCGGGGCACGGCCGCCGAGGTCAGGGCCAACCCCGCCGTCGTGACCGCCTACCTCGGTGAGCACGCCGGGGAGGCGCAGGCCAGCGAGGGCGTCGTCGCCGCCGGCAGCATCGACGACGCCGCCCGGGACCTGCTGTGACCGCGTCCACCACCACCCACACGTCGGAGCTGCGTCATGGCTGATCGTCTCATCGACATCCGCAACCTGCACGCCGGGTACGGCGGCATCCCGGTGGTGCGGAACCTCGACCTCCACGTCGACGCCGGCGAGGTGGTGGCGCTCCTCGGACCCAACGGGGCGGGCAAGACGACGACGTTGCTCACCATCTCCGGGCTGCTGCACCCGATCGAGGGGTCGGTGCGGGTGCTGGGGGAGTCCGTCGACGGCTCCAAGCCCCACCGGGTGGCGCGCCGGGGGCTGGCCCACGTGGCCGAGGACCGGTCCCTGTTCTTCGACCTCACCGTGCAGGAGAACCTCCGGCTCGGCCTCACCAGCGACCGGTCGAAGCGCGACGCCGCCTACGAGCGGGCCATGGAGCTGTTCCCCGCCCTCTCGCCGCTGCGGAGTCGCCAGGCCGGCCTCCTGTCGGGTGGTGAGCAGCAGATGCTGGCCATGGCCCGGGCACTGGTGTCGGAGCCCCGCTGCCTCCTGGTCGACGAGATGAGCCTGGGCCTCGCTCCGATCATCGTCGAGCGCCTCCTGCCCCTGGTCCGCACCGTCGCCGACGAGACCGGCGCCGGCGTGCTGATCGTCGAGCAGCACGTGCACATGGCCCTCGAGGTGGCCGACCGGGCCTACGTCCTCAACCACGGCGAGCTGGTCATGGAGGGTGACGCCGAGGAGCTGTCCCACGACCGCCACCTCATCGAGGTCAGCTACCTCGGCGATGCTGCGCTGACTTGATCTCGGCCGATTCCCGGCCCGCCCCCCAGTGACCAGCTGGCTGCTGTTCCCCCTCCTCGGGCTGGGCACGGGCGCGGCGTACGCCGCCATTGCCCTCGGGGTCATCGTCGTGCACCGGGGCAGCGGTGTCGTGAACTTCGCCCAGGGGGCGTTGGCCATGTACCCCGCGCTCGTCTACGTGGAGCTGCGGGCCACGGGTGACCTCCGTCTCCCGGTCATCGGCATTCCCGGTCGTGTCGACCTGGGCGGCCCGATGGCGCTCGGCCCGGCGATACTGGTGGCGCTGGTGGTGGCGGCGGCGCTCGGTGCGGTGGCCCACGTCGTGGTGTTCTCCCACCTCCACGACGCATCGCCTCTCACCAAGCTGATCGCCTCCGTCGGGTTCACCATCGTCCTGCAGGGCCTCGCCCTCGAGCAGTTCGGCAACGGCACCCGCCGGGCCGACGCCATACTGCCGGCCGACGTGGTCGGCATCTTCGGCCGTCCCGCCCCCCAAGACCGGTTCTGGCTGACGGCGGTGGTGGTGGCGGCCGGCATCGCCATCGCCGTCGTCTACCGGCGGACCCGGTTCGGGCTGGCCACCCGCGCCGCCGCCGGCAACCCCAAGGGCGTGGTGCTGCTCGGCTGGTCGCCGTGGGTGCTCGGCATCGTGAACTGGGTGGCGGCGGCCACCCTCGCCGGCCTGGTGGGGGTGCTCATGACCCCCATCAGCGGTGTGAACCCCTTCAACTACAGCTTCTTCGTGGTGCCGGCCCTGGCCGCCGCCCTGGCCGCCCGGCTCCGGTCGTTCTCGGTGGCGGTGGCGGTCGGCCTCGGGCTCGGCATGTTCGAGGCCCTGGCCGTCCACGTGGTGTCGCGCCGGCTGGTGCCCGACCTGCTGCTGGGCGGCTTCGACACGGTCGTCCCGTTCGCGCTCATCATCGGGGTGCTCCTGCTGGCGGGGCGCACGGTGCCCGACCGGGGTGTGCTGCTCGACGACCGCCAGCCCGACGCCCCGCGGCCCCGCCGGCCGGTGGCGTCGCTCGCGGTGGTGGGCGCCGTCGGCCTCGTCGTCATGACGTGGGGGGACTCGGGCCTGCGCCTGGCCGCCACCGAGACCATGGTCGTGACGACGTTGATCCTCTCCATCGTCGTGCTGACCGGGTTCGTGGGTCAGGTCTCCCTGGCCCAGCTCAGCTTCGCCGGCTTCGCCGCCTTCATGCTGTCCCGCTTCGCCACCCGCTGGGAGCTGCCCTTCCCGTGGAGCCCGCTTCTGGCCATCGTCGTCACGACCGCGGTCGGGACCCTCATCGGCGTGCCGGCCCTGCGCATCCGCGGCATCCAGTTCGCCATCGTGACCCTCGCGGCGGCGGTCGCCATCGAGCAGGTGCTGTTCCGCAGCCCGGCGTTCACCGGCCTCGGCGGCTCGGCCCACGTCGACGCCCCCGACCTAGCCGGCGTCGATCTCGGCATCATCGGCCCGGGGGAGTACCCCTACCGGGGGTTCGGCTATCTCTGTCTCGGCGTGACGCTGGGCTGCGCCCTGCTCGTGCTCAACGTGCGGCGCAGCGCCGTCGGCCGTCGGTTCCTGGCCGTGCGAGCCAACGAGCGGGCCGCCGCCGCCGTCGGCATCGACGTCCCGCGCACCAAGCTGCTCGGCGCCGCCGTGGCGTCGTTCCTGGCCGCTGTGTCGGGCGTGCTGTTCGCCTACAAGAACGTCGACTTCTCCCAGGTCGGGCTGGAGGCACAGCGGGGTCTCCAGGTGCTCGCCCTCGCCTATCTGGGCGGGGTCGGCAGCGTCGCCGGCGCCCTGATCGGCGGGATCCTGGCCCCCGCCGGGGTGTTGTCCGAGCTGCGCGGCGGGGGGTCCTCGGCCGTCCAGTTCCTGCTCAGCGGGGTGGGCATGATCGTGGTGGCGCTGCGGTTCCCGGGCGGGATCGCCGCCGCCGGTCCGTGGCTCGGCCGCCACCTCCGACGGTGGACCAGCCCGCCCGCCCGCGCCCCCCGGGGAAGCCCCGTCGCCACCCCCCTCCGGATGGTCGAGGTCGACGCCGACGACCCCTGAACGTCGACCTGACACAAGCACGCGTTGCTATAGCAGCGCGTGCTTGTGTCAGGTCCGCCCCGGGGACCCCCTGGGGTGACGCCGGTCACGCCCGACCGGACCGGTCGACTATGTTGTGCCAGCCCGATTCCGAAAGACCGGTCGGCGGGGCCGGTACGCGCGACTCGTGAGGTATGCGGGCGCCGGCTGCGCCAGGGGCCGACCGGACAGCCGCCTCGGGCTGCGGCGGCGGCCCGACGCTGCCGCCTGACCTCGCTCCGGATCGAACGACAAGGAGAGCAGATGGGTGCATTGGACGGAAAGGTGGCGCTGATCACCGGCGGCACGCGGGGGATCGGGCGGGCCATCGCCGAGGGCTTCCTGGCCGAGGGGGCCAGCGTCATGGTCAACGGCCGCAGCAGGGACAAGGGCGACGCCGCCCTGCAGGAGATGGGGGCGGGGGACCGGGCCGGGTTCGTGGCCGGTGACGTGAAGGTCGAGGACGACTGCGGGGCCATGGTCGACGCCACCGTCGACCGCTTCGGGACCATCGACATCCTCGTCAACAACGCCGGCGGTGCGTCCATCCACGCCCCGGTGCACGAGGCCACCACCGAGCTGCTCGACGACGCCCTGGTGTGGAACCTGCACTCGACGGTGTGGTGCACCCGCCGGGCGCTGCCCCACATGTACGGCAAGAACTGGGGTCGGGTCATCAACATCAGCTCCATCGAGGGCAAGACGGCCAAGCCCGGCATCGTCGGCTACGTCGTGGCCAAGCACGCCGTCAACGGCTTCACCAAGACGGCGGCCATCGAGGGCGCCGCCGCCGGGGTGACCGTCAACGCCATCTGCCCCGGTGCCATCGAGACCGACATCATGCAGGAGTCCGGTCCCGACGCCGCGGCCGCGGCGGGCATCACCTACGAGGAGCTGCTCGACTCCTTCGCGCAGGCCTCGCTGATGAAGCGGCTCAACACCGAGGAGGAGGTCGCCGCCATGGCCACGCTGCTGGCGTCGCCGGCGGGGGGAGGGATCACCGGGCAGTGCATCAACGTCGACTGCGGCACGATCATCACCGGGTGACACCGTGATCCCCCAGACCGTCGACGCTCTGACCCCGGAGTGGCTGAGCGGGGCGCTCCCGCTGCCCGAGGGCACGACCGTGCGCTCGGTCGACGCCACCGTCGGCGACGCCGGGGTCGGCTTCATGGGCACGGTGGCCCGGTTGGCGCTCACCTTCGACGGCGACCCGGGTGATGTTCCCGACCGGGTGGTGGCCAAGATCCCCACCACCGACGAGGCCGTTCGCTCGGTGCTCGCCCCGGCCAGGGTGTTCGAGCGCGAGGTCCGCATGTACCGGCAGGTCACCCCGCAGCTGGGGATGCCGACGGCCCGTGGCCTCGTGGCCGAGCTCGACACCGACGCCGACGAGTACCTGATCGTCATGGACGACCTGGCCCCCGCCCGGGTGGGCGACCAGCTCCGGGGGGCGACGAGGGAGGAGGCCGAGGCCGTGGTGGCGGCGCTCGGGTCGATGCACGCCGCATGGTGGGAGAGCGGGCGGCTCGAGGCGTTCGAGTGGATGTTCCCCATCAACTCCGCGCTGTACAAGGAACCGGCCCGCCAGGTCTACGCCATGTCCCGGCCGCTGTTCGAGGAGACGTGCGGCGATCTCGTCCCCGATGACCTGCGGCCCATCCTGGAGCGGTTCGCCGACGGCAGTGACGCCATGTACGACCGCCTGTGGGCCATGCCTCACACGCTGGTGCACATGGACTTCCGCCTCGACAACCTCTTCTTCGCCGACGACGGCTCGGTGGCGGTCATCGACTTCCAGGCCAGCTGCGTGGGCGGCGGGGTCACCGACCTCGGGTACTTCATCTCCCAGAGCCTCGCCACCGACGTGCGCCGGGGGGCCGAGGGTGACCTGCTCCGCGCATACCACGACGCCCTGGTGGAGGGGGGTGTCGGGGGCTATCCGTTCGACCGGCTCGTCGACGACGTCCGCTGGGGCGTGCTGTACGGATGGATCATCCCGGTGTTCGCGGTGGGGAGCCTCGACATGAGCTCGGACCGTGCGCTGCGGCTGTTCCGGACCATCGTGGCCCGCCTGGTCGAGGCGATGCGCGATCATCGCTGCGTCGAGGTCCTCGAGGAGGCGCTGTCATGACCCGGTTGCGGAAGCTGACCCGAGACGAGATGGACCCCGACCTGGCGGCGTTGCTGCGGGTCGACGAGCGCACCGACCTGGAGGTGGGGCTCAGCCGGATCTTCGGCCTGCGCCCCGAGCTGGTGCGGGGCCTGGGCGCGTTCGGCGGCTCCCTGAAGCGGGATCGTACTCTCCCCGACCGCCTCGTCGAGCTGGTCCGGCTGCGGATCGCCTTCTGGAACCAGTGCCGCAGCTGCATGGCCATCCGCTACTCCGACGCCGTGGCCGACGGGGTCACCGAGGATCTCGTGTGCCAGCTGGCCGCCCCCGAGGAGTCGACGGACCTGACCGACGCCGAGAAGGCCGCCATCGACTACGGCGAGCGCTTCGCCACCGACCACCTGTCCATCGACGAGGCCGTCTACGACCGCCTGCGCCAGCACTTCAGCGAGGAGCAGATCGTCGAGCTGGGCCTGTTCTGTGCCCTCTGCGTCGGCGTCGGCCGCCTGGCCGCCACCCTGCACATGGTGGAGGAGCTGCCCGACGCCTTCCGGGACACCGCCTACGGGGAGCGGCTCACCCCCTGGGAGAACGAGTCCGTCCAGGTCCGCTGACGGGCCGACGCCGTAGGTATCCCGTTTTTCGAGGGAGGTGTACTCGGTGCGGTGACGAAGCGACTCGTGGACGTGGACGACGATGCGTTGACGGCAGCGCGGACGCACCTGGGCACTCGGACGATCAACGACACGGTCAACGTCGCTCTCCGCCTGGCGGCCGACGCACGGGAGGCGCGGCTCGAGAGCGCCCTCGACGTACTCGCCGAGGCGGAACTGCTGGATCGCACATCCGCTTGGCGGTGATCTACCTCCTCGACACCAGCGTACTCACGAGGGTCGCGGTGACATCCGTTCGCCGACGGCTCGCAGCGCTCGACGGTATGGGATTGTCACGCACCCCGATGACCGACCTCGAGATCAGCCTCTCGGCGCGTCACGCTGCCGAACCGGCGGCTGCGGTCGAACCCCCGGCTCATCAAACGCAAGATGCCCAAATGGCACGTCAAACGGGCCCGACACCGACACTGGCCCCATCCCACCTGGCCGCCACAGCCACCATCCTCCGAATCTACACTTAACGGTATCGGGGCTAGCTCACCGGTGGCGGCCCACATGCCGCCGAGTCGCACAACGCCGGCCAGTCTGGGTACAACAGCTAACAGTATGGTGAGCAATGCGTATGACTGTTGATCGATAAGGATAGGTCAAGATTATGTTGCTTCGGATCAGGAGGCACGGCCGAGGTCGCTACGCTGTTCAGGCATGTGTTAGACCTGTGCTTGAGCCCAAGCGCATGGCCGAACTCGTGACAATAGACCGGTGCATAGTCACGCCTCGGTACGTCGATAAGGATGTAAGTGTACTCCCAATGAGCACTACTATCGTATTCCCTCTTGAATCGTCCAGCGGCATTGATGTCAGCCAGGCAGTAGGTCACGACGCCGTAGGGAGCGTTCGAGTGACAGCTCGGATGACCGCCAAGCTGATAGGAGAACGAGTAATCTGATCGCGCAGGCCCAGACGGGAAGTAAGGCGTGTCCGTGACACTACCCCAGTACGCTATCGTGTTATTGATGTGGGTAGCTTCTGCGGCGCCGTATCCGATCTGGTTGCGCAGTGTTACATACATGGGCCCTCCCGTGAACCGCTCGAAGTGGCCCTGGTGGTAAGATCTGTTCGATGCAGCTGCCGGACTCGAGTCGGTTTCCGGAGACAGGAGGCCGACCGTAGCTAGCAGCGCTACTACTAGCCAAAGACTGATACGCTTCAGGTGAGAAGTCATCCGGCCACCTCCAGTTCCGAGGTTTCTTGATACTGAGCGTGGCTCTGTAGGTTATCCAGCTCATCGGGCGGAATCAGTGCGCCGTCGGTCGTCACCACCAGCTCCGAAACCAGTACGATGCGAGCGTCGTACTTTCCTTGTGCGAGCGGGGTGTAGATCCCTTCCTCGGGGTCGTACTGGTCCGGACTCCACTCAAGGTCGATGCGCCAGCTTGCCCCAGGATCGATAAAGTTGCATTCATAAGTGTCGTCGCACCAGTCGTCGCCGCCGAACCCGTGAAGTAGAGCACCGTCTCGATCGAGAAGGTGAACATCGTAGGTCGTGGGTCGAACGCATGGCACGTCCGCGGCATTATGAACCGTTAGAGTGACAACCTGGTAGGGACGTTCGGTGCCATCCTCTGCAACCCGCACGCCATCAGCCTTGAAATGGAGGGAGGTGGATAACTCCTCCGGGGCGCAGAGCCTGCCTCCGAATCGTCCCACTGTCTCGTCGGCCGACACCTCGTCTTCGGCAGATGACGTCGGGGCCGGGGTGACCGGCGCTGCGTCATGTGGAGGCACGTCGTGCGTAGGTCTTTCGTGCGCTGGTCCGACCAAGAGCGACTCTGACGAATCGCCCGAGCAGGCCGTAACGGTGAGGAGGAGAGCTGCTACTGCAGTGCGGAGTCGCTTCATATTTGCCCCCTGTGCGCGTTTTGGACCCCAGTCTATCAGGTCTGCTGCGACGCAGGCCGGGTCTGCGCCCACATCCGTGCGACGTCATCGAGGCGGACCCGATCGGCGATCTCGAAGGGGTGGTTGGCCACGCCGCTGGCCACCGCCTCACCAGCGTCGGCGGCGGCGGTCAGCCACACGATGACACGATCGAGGTAGTCGGCTGCTCCCTGGCGTAGGAGTTCGCTGGGGAGACGCTCGTGGTGGGCTTGTCGGCGATGTAGTCGCAGAGTTCGTCTCGGGCCTGGTAGGCGGCCAGCATCTCGGCCCGGGACTCACTGATCCAGCCCGCCAGGTGAGCAGCGAAGTCGGGTCCGAAGCTCTCGCCCTGGGCCGGCGCCCACTCGAGGTTGCTTGTCGGGAGCGTGCCAGCCGACGGACCGATCGGTGACGCCATGTAGGAACAGGTCGATCGGGTCGACTCGTTCGGGTGACCCGGGCCGTTCCCAGAACCGCCACTGTCCTCCGGGGTCCCGCACGACCCGACCCCCCCCGCCTGCCAAGGCAGCCGGTGAGCGTCGGCGGGATCGCGGAGGGCTTCGAATCCAGCTGGCGTCGGCCGCGATCATGCCGGCCAGTCCTCGTCCCGGTCGTAGAGCCGGGCCGAACCGGGCAGGGACCGGACGAGACCCCGGCGAGCGGCGACCCGGGCCGATGGCGAACGGCCCTGCGCAGCCCAGTCGGCCAGGACGCGGTGGACGAGCTGGGCTCGCGAGACGTCCGGCCAGCGCCTCGCCGCCTCGTCCAGGATGCGGGCGATCTCGTTGGTCTCGGTGACGGCGTGGCGACGACGGGCGGTCGGCATCCACCGAAGTGCAACACCTTCTGCGACACCAGATCCGGGCCCCGCCCGGTCGGGAGCTATCCCCGGCCGGGCATGCGGAACTCGCCCATGATCTCGACCTCGCGCTCCATGCGGGCCCGCACCAGGGCGGCGGCCCGGGCGGTGAGGTCGGCGTCGTCGGCGGCGAAGGCGGCGTCGACGGCCCGGGTGAAGGCGTCGGAGGCGAGGCTGTACGCGGCCGACACCGACGCCAGCCGGAGGTCGTCGCCGTCGGCCTGGCTGGCGGCGGCGAGGGCCTCGGCCACGCCCCCGTCGCCGGTCCGGTCCGCCACCGCCGCGGCGTAGTCGAGAAGCTGCGCGGACTCGGCCCGCATCCAGTGGATCTCGGCGGCGGCCCGGCGGGAGCAGGCCGACACGATCTGGGTGAGCTGCTCGACCACGACGGCCACGGCCGGGTCGGTCACGGCCGGCAGCACCGTGTCGGCCAGCTCCCGCGCCGTCTCGTCGAGCAGCCGGGCGGTGGACGGACGGGAGATCACGACGCCTCCTCGACGGCCGACACCGCGGCGGCGATGCCCTCGACGGCGTTGACGAAGTTCTGATGCCCGAACGAGGCCGACAGCGTCGAGAAGGCCACGTTGGCGCCGTGCACCTCGCCGGCCACGAGCCCGGTGAGGGCCTGGTACAGCCCGGCCAGCACCTTGACCGTGGCCAGGATGGTGAAGTAGCCGACGGTGAGCGGGTTGACGGTGGTCTCGTCGAAGCCGGTCCGCTCCCGGTAGCGGGCCAAGAACCGCTCGGGCTCGGCGCCGTACACGTTGGGCGGCGCCGCCGTCGAGTAGCTGTTGTACCAGCCGAGGTCCTCCCGGGGGTCACCGATGCGGGCGAACTCCCAGTCGACGAGCTGGAGGTCCTCGCCCTCGCCGCCGCCCAGCACGTTGGCCGCCTGCAGGTCGCCGTGGACGAGGCGCAGCGGCAGCGGGGGCGGGGGGTGGGCGGCCAGGTAGGCCCCGACGTAGCGGATGATCGGCAACGACTCGGGGTAGGCGTGGTCGATGCCGTTCCACTCGTCGATCAGCGCCCCGATGTGGTCCTCCCACGAGTCGGCGGCGGGCAGGTCGGGGATCTGGCCCGGCTCGATGACCGCCACCGAGGCGAACAGGTCGGCCAGCGGCTCGACCAGGCCGGCGGGGTCGAGCCCGGCCTCGAACCGGGCCTGCAGCGACCGGCGGTCGAGGTGCTCGATGAACAGCGCCTTGGTGCCGAACGGTGCCGGGTCGGCGGCGTAGTAGCGGGCCGCCGGCATGGGTGTGGCGCCCAGCTCGGTAAGGCGTCGCAGGACCGCCCACTCCTGGTCGCGGTCGGTGTGCAGGAGGGCCTCGGCCGCGGGAGGGTCCCCCCGCATGACCAGGGTCTCGGTCCGGCCGTCCTCCCAGCGGACCTCGACCCGGGCCATCTGGCGGCTGTAGCCGCCCGTCATGATCCGGTAGCCGGTCACCTCGCACCGGCCGGCGTCGGGGTGGGCGGCGAGGAACGTCTCGATCCGCCCCGGCATGGCGGCGAGGTCACGCATCGCTCGGCTGCCCCGAGGGGTCGGTGTGGGGGGACTGCCCGACGTCGGGCTTGTCGGCGAACATGGCCTCGGAGTCGAAGCCGATCCGCACCGTCGGCTCGACGTCGAAGATGACCCGGTTGGGGGAGTCGAGGAACCGGGCGAAGGCGGCCTGCTGGGACTCGTCGGTGGGCCGGACCCGGGCGGCCAGCGCCGGGTAGAACCAGTCCTTGGTCTCCCGGTCGTCGCGCACCGTGGCCCGCCCGCGGTAGGTGAGCGCCTGGCTGTGGCCGATGTCGGTGCCCCGACTGGTGATGGCCACCGCCACGTTGGGGTTGCGGCGCACGGCCGGGACCCGCTTGCGCTGCTCGACGGCGGTCAGCCAGAACCGGCCGTCGCGCACGACGTAGTTCATGATGACACCGACCGGTGAGCCGTCCCGGGTCGACCACATGAACACGCACTCGATCTGGCGGTCGAGCAGGGTCCGCTCCCGCTCGTCGCTGAGGGTGAAGACGCTGACGTCCTCGAAGTCCTCGGCCATCAGGCCGTCTCCCGGAGTGGGAGCCACCAGTCCTGGACGACGGCCGGCATGGTCTCGTGGTACTGCCGCCACAGCGGCGAGGCGTCGTCACCGGGGGGTAGCGGCGCCATCTCGGTGGGGGCGAGACCGGAGGCGCCGTCGACCGGGTCGAGCCACTCGAACGAGATGTCCTCGAACAGGTCCCGGAAGCGCTCGCCGGCCGCCTCGTGGTGGTCGGAGGTCTGGTGGGTGAGGAAGTCGTCGTAGGTGTCGAACGACAGCAGCACGTGGTACGTGCGGGGCTCGGCGCCCCGGAAGTACTCGTAGCGGCGGACGTTCGACTCGCGGGCGTGGGTGGCGGCGTGGAGGTCGCGGCTGACGGCCTCGAACTCGGCCTCGGTGCCCTCCCTCACCCGGACGGTCGTGATGAACGTGGCCATGGGCGGACCGTAGCCGCGGGTCGGACCTCAGGCGGCGGGGGCGTCCCAGGCCACCGGCAGCGACGCGAACCCGCGCAGGATGAAGGAGCGGATCGGCGTCGGGGGACCGGTGGGTCGGAGCCCGGGCATCCGGTCGAGGACCCGGTCGAGCGTGACCTCGGCCTCCAGGCGGGCCAGGGGGGCACCGATGCAGAAGTGGGGTCCGGTCCCGAAGGCGAGGTGGCGGCGCATCTCGATCCGATCGCGGTCGAGACGGAACTCGTCGGGCCGGTCGAACACGGCGGGGTCCCGGTTGGCGGAGGCGAACAGGAGCTGCACCTTGGTACCGGCCGGCACGGGACAGCCGGCGAGGTCCTGGTCGTCGGGGCTGGTCCGGAACAGGCCCTGCACCGGCGAGTCGAAGCGCAGCGCCTCCTCGACGGCCTTCTCGACCAGGGACCGGTCGCGCCGGAGCTCCTCCATCAGCTCCGGGCGCTCCATGAGCCGGTGCAGCAGGAGCCCGAGCAGCGACGTGGTGGTCTCGTTGCCGGCCACCAGGAGCTGAAGCGCGAGCTGGCGCATCTCCTGGCCGTTCAGCCGACCGGATCGCACCATGAGGGTCATGAGGTCGTCGGGCGGATCGGTGGCCTCGGCCCGGGTCCGGAGCTGGCCGCCCAGGTAGTGGTGCAGCTCGTCGCGGGCGGCGGTCATCTCGGCCAGGTCCTCGCCGCCGAGGCCGGTCACGATGGCGTCGGACCAGGCCCGGAAGGCGGCCCGGTCGGCGGGCGGCACGCCCAGCAGCTCGGCGATGACGATGGTCGGCAACGGGTGGGCGTACTCGGCCACGAGGTCGGCCGAGCCCCGTTCGACGAGGCCGTCCAGCAGCTCGTCGGCCAGGGCCTCGACCCGGGGTCGCAGCCCGGCGATGCGCCGGGGGGTCATGGCCCGCTGGAGCACGAGCCGGTGGCGGAGGTGGTCGTCACCGTCGGCGCTGCCCAGCACCCCCCCGGGCTGGTGCTCGACGCCGGGGCCGTCGCCGTTGCGCCAACGCTCCGGGTCACGCAGCATGGCGAAGATCCGCTCGTGGTCGACGACCGCCACGAAGGGCGGGTCGTGGGCGTCGACCCAGGAGACGGGGCACCACTCCCGCAGGCGGGCGTGGTGGGGGGCGGGCTCCCACCTCACGTCGGGGTGGCGGGGGTCGTAGCCGCTCATCGCACTGTCCGGCCCGTCTCGACGGGGAGGCTGGCCAGGGACCGCATCGACCGGGCCAGCACCGGTCCGGCCTGGTCGGGGTCGGCGAGGCGGGGGGCGGGCCACTCCTCCAGCAGGCGCTGTGACCCCCGTACCGCCTCCATGCGAGCCAGCTGGTAGCCGAGGCAGAAGTGCTTGCCCAGGCCGAACCCGAGATGGCTGGCCCGCCCGTCGTCGTCGGCGCCCCCGTAGCGGCGCTCGACCCCGAGGTGTAGGTCGTCCCGGTCGAGGCGGAACTCGTCGGGGGAGTCGAACACGTCGGGGTCGCGGTTGGCGGCGGCCAGCAGCACCCGCACCCGCTGCCCGGGCGGGATGGTGCGGCCGTGCCAGGTCACCTCCGTCCGGGTGAGGCGATCCTCGGTGCACACCGGTGCGTCACGGCGCATCGTCTCGGAGAAGGCGGCGTCGAGGAGGTCCGGGTCGGCCTGCACGGCGGCCAGCGCCCCGGGGTGCGACAGCAGGTTCCACCACAGGTTGCCGATGGCCTTGTCGGTGGTCTCGCCGCCGGCGATGAACAGCAGCCCGATGAAGGCCCGCTGCTCGGCGGGGTCGAGGCTGCGGCCCCCGCTCTCGGCGCGGGCGATCTTGGCGATGAGGTCGCGCCGGTCGTCGTCGTCGACACCGTCGAAGAGGGGCGCGATGTGGCGGCACAGCCCCCCGAAGGCGGCCCGACCCGCCGTCCGCTGCTCCGGAAGCGGGGCGAGACCGGCCATGATGTCCTTCACCCAGCCGTGGAACGTGGTCTCGTCGCCCCGGGTGCCGAGCATGGCCACGATCACGTTGACGGGCAGGTACGTGGAGAACTGCCGCACCAGGTCGACGGGTCCGTCGGCCGGGAACCGGGCCACCAGGTCGTCGACGGCCCGGTCCAGCACCGGGGCGAATTCCTCGAGGCGCCGACCCACGAAGTCCTTGGCCACGACCGACCGGCGCCAGACGTGCTCGGGACCGTCCATCTGGATGAGGGTCGGCCCCAGGACCTCGCCGGTGGAGCCGGCGTAGGTCTCGATCGAGTACGTCTCGTGGTCGGCGAACACGGCGGCGACGTCGTCGTAGCGGGACAGCACCCAGCAGTCGCCGATGGTGTCGCGGAAGACCGGCTCGTCGTCCCGGAGCCGGCGCCACACCGGCACGGGGTCGTGGCGGTACGCCTCCGACCACAGGTCCTCGGGGGTGAGCGACGACACCACGGCCATGGGCGATGATCGTAGGTGCCGGCACCCGGGCCGGTCGGAGGAGTGGATCATGGGTGAGCTGGACGGGCGGGTGGCCCTGGTGACGGGGTCGTCGAGCGGGATCGGCGAGGCCACGGCCCGCCGCTTCTCCGAGCTGGGCGCCGCGGTGGTGGTCAACTCGTCGTCGTCGGTCGAGGCGGGCGAGGAGGTGGCCGGGTCGCTGCCGGGCGAGTCGCTGTACGTCCGGGCCGACATCTCCGACCAGGAGCAGGGCCGCGCCCTCCTCGACCGGACCGTCGAGCGGTTCGGCGGCCTCGACATCCTCGTCAACAACGCCGGGTGGACCACGGTCGTGCCCCACGACGACCTCGACGCGCTCACCGACGAGATCTTCCGGCGGACCTTCGAGGTCAACGTGTTCGGCACCTGGTGGCTGACCAAGGCGGCCATCCCCCTGCTGCGGGAGCGGCCCGACCCCAACATCGTCAACGTCACCTCGGTGGCCGGGGTCCGCCCGGTGGGGAGCTCCATGGCCTACGCCATGACCAAGGCGGCGCTCAACCACATGACCCTCCTCCTGGCCAAGTCGTACGGGCCGGTGCGGGTCAACGCGGTGGCCCCCGGTCTCGTCGCCACCCCGTGGACCGACGACTGGGACGCCCAGCACCGGGCCGTGGCCCGGGCGGCGCCGATCGGTCGCTCCGCCACCGGTGACGACTGCGCCGAGGCCGTGCTCGCCCTCGTCCGCAACCGGTACGTCACCGGCCACGTCATGGTGGTCGACGGCGGCATCACGCTGGTGAGCTGACGCCTACGATCCCGGCGTGGCGCAGCTCCCGGAACGATGGATCACCGACACGACCGCCAGCCCGCGCTTCCCTCACTACACCCGGGCCAACGCCGACGAGGTCGGACCGGAGCCGTTCTCGCCGCTGGGGTGGAGCCTCGGGTGGGTGCGGGGGTGCATTCCCGGGGTGGCCGACGGGTTCGTGGGGTTCGGCATCCTGGGGCGCGACGAGTTCGCCGTCGAGCCGCCCGAGGTGTTCGGCAACTGGGGCGGCTACTTCTACAACCAGCTCTCCATCACCCGGCTCATGGGCGAGCGGATGCCGGGGGCGTCGTGGCGGGCCATTGACGAGGCCTACTTCGGCGACCACCCCGGCATCCCGCCGTACGAGGCCCATCCCGACGACGAGAACGAGGCCCAGTCGGCCCGGCTGGCCGAGACCATGGCGTGGGCCATGTCCACCGGGGGCGACGAGCGTCTCGAGGCGTGGGGCCCCCGGGCCGAGCAGGTGCGCCGCGACCGACCCGACCTGGGGGCGCTGCCCGACGGGGAGCTCGTGGCCCGGGCCCGCGACGTGGTCGCCATGGTGGCCGAGGCGTGGGGACCGCACTGCGAGGTGCTGCTGGCCTGCTCCCTCGGCCCGGGGGCGCTGACAGCGATCTGCGCCGAGCGGGGCCGTCCCGGTGACGCGCTGGCCCTGATCACCGCCATCGGCGGGGTCGAGTCGGCCGAGACGTCGGTGGCGGTGTGGGTGCTCAGCCGCCTGGTGCGGGGCTCGCGGGCGTTGACGGCGGAGTTCGACCGGGGTGTCGAGGGGTTGCTGGAGCGGATCGGGGCCGACTCCTCCGACGACGCTGCCACGTTCCGGGCCGAGCTGGCCGACCTCCTGGCTGAGCACGGCCACCGGGGTCCGAACGAGTGGGACCTGAGCTCCCCCTCGTGGGAGACCGATCCCGCCATCGTGCTCGGCATGATCGAGCGCCTGCGGTTGCGCGACGACTCGGCCGCTCCCCGGGCCGCCGCCGAGCGCAACGCCGCCGAGCGACGGCGGGTCAGCGCCGAGGTGCAGTCCGCCCTCGACGACGACGAGGCCGTCGCTGCGTTCCGAGCGGCGCTGCGCTCGTCGGAGGTGTTCCTCCGCCTCCGGGAGCTGGGCAAGAACGCCATCATCAAGCTGCTCCACGAGGCCAAGCTCCCGCTGCTGGAGCTGGGACGCCGTATGGTCGAGCGGGGTGGGCTGGACGAGCCCCGGCAGGTGTTCATGCTGCTCGACGACGAGGTCGACGCCTTCCTCGACGACCCCGGGCCGATGGCCGACGAGCTGCGGGACCGGTCGGCCACGTTCGCCGGGCTGGGCCGGGTCGTGCCGCCGTACATCGTGTCGGCCCCCGACGGTCCGCCGCCGCTGTCGGAGTGGCCGGTGCGAGGGTCCCGCCGGGCCGAGTCGGCCGGGGCGGGCGAGGTGCTGGCCGGCACGCCGGTGTCGCCCGGTCGGGCCACGGGCACCGCCCGGGTCGTGCTCGACCCCTACCGTGCCGAGGCGCTCCAACCCGGCGACGTGATGGTGGCCCCCACCACCGACCCGTCGTGGACGCCGCTGTTCATGAGCGCCGGTGCCGTGGTGTGCAACGTGGGCGCCGTCGCCTCCCACGCCGCCATCGTGAGCCGGGAGCTGGGCGTGCCCTGTGCCCTGTCGGTGCACGACGCCACCGACCGGATCCCCGACGGGGCCACCGTCACCGTCGACGGGTCGACCGGCACGGTCACCATCGACGCCCTCCCCTGAGGGGACCGGGCGAGATACCGGTCAGGCTCGGCGGGTGACGGCCGGGTTGCCCTCGGTCCACAGCACGTCGAGGACCCGGTGACGGATGCGCCAGCCCTGGTGGGTGCGGACGAACTCGTCGGTGTAGGTGCCGGCCACGATGAAGTTGGCACCCCCGCCGGGGGCGGCGGCCCGCACGTGCTGGGCCTGGAAGTAGCACCGTCCGGTGGCCGTGTCGCTGTCCAGCCGGACCTGGTGGTTGGCCACGATGTGCTGGCTGGCGTCCAGGTGGGAGAGCGACTCCGACACCTTCGCCCGGATGGCGTCGACCCCGTCGAAACGTTGTCCGGCGTAGACGGCCACCCCGTCGGGGACGAACACCTCGGCCAGGCGCTCGTGCTGGCCGGTGTCGAGGATCCAGCAGTACGACACCGTCAGGTCCATGAGCGCCTGGCGGTCGACGTCGACCGGTCGGTCCTCGGTCACGGTGCGCCCCCGGCGCTCGGGGCCTGCCGCCGCAGGACGGCTTGCGGATCGTCGTCCATGGGGGGAATCTTGCCTCGTGCCGTTCTCCTATGCCGACGGATGTGTCCACCAGCGCCACGACCTCCGTGACCCGACTCTCGGCGGGCCCCTCCTGGCCCACCCCGTGCACGTGGTGCGGGTCCTCCAGGACGGGGACCGGGCCGCAGCGGAGCTGGTGGTCGACGTCGACGGGGCCGATGCGCCGGCGCTCGCGTTCTGGTGGCTCGACGGGCGCGGCCGCATCACCGAGGAGATGGCCTGCTTCGACCCGGCGCAGGCCCGGTCGCTGCCCGAGCCCATGGGCGAGCTGGTGACGGGCACGGGCTCCCTCGACCGCGACGACGGGTGGGCCGACGCCTACGCCGAGCGGCTGGCCTTCCTGTGGGCCGACGACGTCAGCGGCTTCGTCGACGACCTGTACGCCCCCGACTGCGTGGTCGAGAACCGCATGCGCGACGCCCCCTCCACCCACGGCCGGGTGGCGCTGCACGGGGCCGAGGCCCGCCTGTCGGAGCGGTTCCCCGTCGGGCACCGGACCATGGACGTGCACGCCGCCGTCGGTGACGGCGACGCCCTGGCCATGCTGTTCACCATCACGGGGGCGGGCCGCTCGGCCCGGGGCGGGATCGTGCTGACCCTCGACGCCGACGACCGGATCGTGTCGGACCGGGTCTACTGGGACCCGGAGGCGGCGATCACGGCCTCGTAGCCCTCGCTGCGGTTCTCGAACACCGTGACGTAGCCGACGCCGAGGCCGGCCAGCCGCTCGAGGTGCTCGAGGTGGGCCGGGACCGGGCCGGCGGCCACGAACGGCGAGTCGCCGAGCTGCGCTGCGCTCATCCGGCCGCCGGCCTGCTCGGCGACGCGGGCCAGGGCCGCGGCCCGGTCGTCGGTCACGAGCGCGAACTGCACGAGGACGTTCAGCTCCGGTGAACGGTCACCGGCCGCCTCCCGGGCCACGGCGATGCGGTCGGCCAGCCCGTCCCAGCCGAAGTGGGTCAGCTCCGACCGCCTGCCCCCGTCGGCGGGGTGGAACCCGGTGAAGCCGACGATGTCGGCGTGCCGGCCCGCCACCCCCAGCAGCCGGGTCCCGTTGCCGCCGATGAGGACAGGGAGGTCGGCCCCCTGGGGTGCGGCGGGGGCGTTGCGCAGGCCGACGAGCCCGCCGCCGGTGACCTCCTCGCCGGCCAGCAGGCGCCGGAGGAGCACGATCGTCTCCTCCAGGCGCTCGACCCTGCGCACCGCCGGGTCGAACGTGAGGCCGGCGGCGTCGTACTCGCTCTCCATGTGGCCGGCACCGATGCCCAGCTCGAAGCGGCCGCCCGAGAGGGCGTCGACGGTGGCCACCTCCCGGGCCAGGGTGGCGAGGGGCCACAGGTCCTGGTTGACGACGAACGTGCCCAGCCGCAGCGTGGTGGTCGTGGCGGCGGCGGCGGCGAGGGTCGGGAAGGGCGAGAGGAAGCCGTAGTGATCGGGGGCGGCCAGCACGTCAAAGCCGGCGTCCTCGATCCGCCGGGCCGTGTCCGTCGTCAGCTCCCCGATCGAGTAGCCGAAGCGCATCAGCCCCTCACACCAGCGTCCAGCCACCGTCGACGGTGAGGACCTGTCCGGTGACGTAGCTGGACGCCTCGCTGCACAGGAACAGCACGGCCCGGCCGATCTCGTCGGGGGTGCCGCTGCGACCGAGGGGGATGTTGGCCGAGCGCTGGCGCATCATCGGCCCCATCAGCCCGGTCGTCGAGCCCGGGGTCCAGACCGGGGGCAGCTCACCGACGGCCATGCGCCGCAGCGTCTCGGTGGGGATGTGGCCGGGCGCCACGGCGTTGACCCGGACCCCGTGGGGGGCGAGATCGACGGCCAGGGACCGGGTGAAGTGGTCGACGGCGGCCTTGGCCGCGTCGTAGCCGGTGCCCAGGCAGGGCAGGGTCCCGTCGACCGAGGAGATGTTGACGACGGCGCCCCCGTCACCCTGGTCGACCAGGCGGCGGGCCACCGGCCGGGTCATGCGGAACACCGAGTGGAAGTTGACGTCGACGGCCCGCTGCCACGACTCGTCGGACTGGTCGAGGATCGAGCCCGACTCCTGATAGGTGCCGGCGTTGTTGACCAGCACGTCGACCCGGCCGGCGTCGGCCACCACCCGCTCGACGGCCCGCTCGCAGGCGTCGGCGTCGGTCACGTCGACCTCGACGGCCAGTCCACCGGCCAGCTTGCCCGCCACCAGCTCGGCTCCCTCGGCGTCGACGTCGGCCACGACGACCCTCGCCCCCGCCGCCGAGAGCACCGACGCGATGCCGGCCCCGATCCCGGTGGCGGCCCCGGTGACGACGGCCACCTTCCCGTCGAGCGACAGCAGTCCGGCGGTGGCGTCGTCCATGGCCCGGGAGACTAGAGCGGCAGGTCGGGTACGGTCGGCGCCCATGGGGGACCGCCGCATCGGGATCGCCATCGACCTGTTCGCCGCCTGGTCGTCGGGAGACGCCGACGCCCCCGAGCAATATTTCGCCCCCGACGCCGTGCTGTTCGACGTGGCCTCGGGCCGCTTCGAGGGCTGGCCGGCGATCCGAGACTTCTTCGCCCGTGGCCTGGAGAAGTGGGACGACCTCGCCCTCGTGCCCGACGAGTTCTGGACCAACGACGACGGGCTCGCCCTCCACTACGAGATGAGCGCAACGGTCACCGACCCGGCCATGTACGGCCCCGGACTGATCGGTCGCAGATGGTCGGTGGAGGTCATGTCGCTGCTCCGCTTCGACGGCGACGTCGTCGTCCACGAGTCCGACTTCCACGACAAGGGCTCCCGGGCCCGCTCCCTGGGCCTGGCACCGTGAGCGACGTGGTGCCCGCCGGGCCCGGACGGAAACGTCCTGGGGGGTCCGCCCGGTGGGCGACGAGCGAACCGTGGACACAGCCGTGACGGCCCGCCGGGTGGTGGTCGTGGGCTCGGGCGTGGCCGGCCTGGCCGCCGCGCTGGCCGTGGCCGAGGCCGGGGTGCAGGTGACCGTGGTCGAGCGGGCCGACGGGCTGGGGGGCACGTCCGCCATCTCGGGGGGCGTGGCGTGGCTGCCCGGCAACCACGTCGGCGACGTGCCCGATGACGATGCCGACCGGGCCCGCCGCTACCTCGACCGGCTCGCCCTCGGGGATGCCGACCGGGACCTGGTCGAGGCGTTCCTGGCCGACGCCCCGCGGGTGGCCCGCTGGGTCGAGGAGCGCACCCGGCTCCGCTGGGACCTCCTCGACTACCCCGACTACCACCAGGACGCCGACGGCGCCGCCCTGGCCGGCCGGGCCCTGGAGCCGGCCCCGCTGGCGCTCCCGTCCGCAGTCACCGACCTGGTCCGCCCGTCGCCGCACCTCCGGGTGCCGGTCACCTACGGGGAGGGGCTACGGCGCGACGTCCGGCCCGAAGAGGTCCGCCGGCGCGCCGGGGCGGGGATGCGCACCATGGGCCAGGCGCTCGTCGGTGCGCTGGTCGAGGCGCTGGTGGCGCACGGCGCCGACCTCATCACGGGCCGGCGCGTCGACCGCCTCGTCACCGAGCCCGACGGCACGGTGGGTGGCGTCTCGGTCGGGGCGCAGCGCCTGAGCGGCCGGGTCGTGCTCGCCTCCGGTGGCTTCGAGCGGGACCCGGCGCTGGTGCGGACCTTCCTGCGGGGGCCGATGGATCACCCGGCCGGCGTCGGCACGCTGGAGGGCGACGGGTTACGCCTCGCCATGGCCGCCGGTGCCGCCCTCGGCAACATGAGCGAGGCGTGGTGGGTGCCGGCCATGGCCGTGCCCGGTGAGGAGATCGACGGCGCTCCGCTGCACCGGCTGCTCATCGGCGAGCGGGCCAACCCCCACTCCCTGATGGTGGACCAGCGCGGGCGGCGCTTCACCGACGAGGCCCAGAACTACAACGACCTCGGCCGCGAGCTGCAGAGCTTCGACGCCGCCACCATGAGCTTCCCCCGGGTGCCGTGCTGGATCGTCGTCGACCGCCAGTTCCGCAGCCGGTACCCCCTCGGTCCGGTGCAGCCCGAGGCCCCCGACCCGCCGTGGCTGATCACCGAGCCCGATCTCGCCTCCCTGGCCGGTCGGATCGGGGTGCCAGCCGACGAGCTGGTGGCCACGGTCGAGCGCTTCAACGCCATGGCCGCCCAGGGCCGCGACGACGACTTCGCTCGCGGCGACTCCGCCTACGACCGCTACGTCGGAGACCCCCGGGCCCCCCACCCGAACCTGGGCACGGTGGCCGATCCTCCCTTCCACGCCGTCGAGGTGCGGCCCGGTTGCCTGGGCACGAAGGGCGGGCCCCGGACCGACACGGGCGGACGGGTGTTGGCCGCCGACTCGGGGGAGCCCATCGGCGGCCTGTTCGCGGCCGGCAACGTGGCCGCCAGCCCCCTCGGCTTCGCCTACCCGGGTGCGGGCGGCACCATCGGCCCCGCCCTGGTGTTCGGCGTTCGGGCCGGCGAGACGGCCGCCGCCGAGGCCACCGCCTGACCCCCCGCTCGTTCTGGCACCTGAAACTGACCCATGTGCGAGTTTCCAGGTGCCAGAACGAGGGGGGCGGGCCGACGACTAACCTGCGGTGGCGAGGAGGGGTTGCATGACCACGACGGCGGTGCCCATCGACGATGGGCTGTTCACCTGGCCGGCCGACGAGCCGCACCTGCTGGGAGGCGAGTGCGCCTCGTGCCAGACGGTGACGTTCCCGGCGGCGCGGGTGTGCCCGGCCTGCGCCGGCGACGACATCCAGCGGAGGGAGCTGTCACGCGAGGGCACGCTGTGGAGCTTCACCGTGCAGGGCTTCCGGCCCAAGTCGCCGCCCTACGCCGGCGACGACAGCCCGGAGACCTTCGAGCCCTACGGCGTCGGCTACGTCGAGCTGCCGGGGGAGGTACGGGTCGAGTCCCGTCTCACCGAGGCCGATCCGGAGAAGCTGCGCATCGGCATGCCCATGCGGCTCGAGATCATCCCCTTCCGCACCGCCGACGGTCGTGACACCGTCACGTTCGCGTTCGCACCCACCGAGGAGCAGTCATGACAGACGAGGTCGCCATCGTCGGCATCGGCATCCACCCCTTCGGTCGCACCGACGGGGTGAGCGGCCTCGACCAGGGCACCCACGCTGCCCGCCAGGCCCTCCGCGACGCCGGTACCGAATGGAAGGACATGGAGTTCGCCTTCGGCGGGTCGTCGTCGGCGGGCCAGGCCGACGTCATGGTGAACGAGCTGGGCCTGACCGGCCTGCAGTTCATCAACGTCGTCAACGGTTGCGCCACCGGCGGCTCGGCGCTGATCTCCGCCTACAACGCCATCCGGTCGGGCCAGTTCGACGTCGGGATGGCGGTCGGGTTCGACAAGCACCCCCGGGGCGCGTTCGATCCGAAGCCGGGCGACTGGGGCATCGGTGACTGGTACGGCGACACCGGACTCATGCTGACCACCCAGTTCTTCGCCATGAAGATCCAGCGCTACATGCACGACCACGGCATCAGCCGGTCGACGCTGGCCAAGGTGGGCGAGAAGGCGTTCCGCAACGGCGCCGCCAACCCCAACGCCTGGCGGCGCAAGCCGTGGTCCGAGCAGGAGATCATCGACTCGTTCATGGTCTCGCACCCGCTCACCCAGTACATGTTCTGCTCGCCCGGTGAGGGGGGCATCGCCCTCGTGCTGGCGCGGGCCGACAAGGCCAGGGAGATGACCGACCGGCCCGTGTACCTGAAGGCGGCGACGGTGCGGACCCGGCGCTTCGGCACGTTCGAGGTGTTCAACCCGTGGTTGGCCATCGACCGGGCCGACAGCCCCACCGTCGACGCCGCCAAGGCCGCCTACGAGATGGCCGGCATCGGGCCCGACGACATCGACGTCGCCCAGATCCAGGACACCGAGGCCGGCGCCGAGGTCATGCACATGGCCGAGAACCTGTTGTGCGCCGACGGCGAGCAGGAGGAGCTGATCCAGTCGGGTGCCACCGCCATCGACGGGCGCATGCCCGTCAACACCGACGGCGGCTGCATCGCCAACGGCGAGCCCATCGGAGCGTCGGGTCTGCGCCAGGTGTTCGAGAACGTCCTGCAGCTCCGCGGCGACGCCGGCGAGCGCCAGGTGCCGAACGACCCGCAGACGGCCTACTCCCACGTGTACGGCGCCCCCGGTCTGTCGGCGGTCACCATCCTCAGCCGCTGAGCCGTCCGCAGCCGAGAACGCGGCGCCGATCATGAAGGCCCTGGACCTGGACGGCCAGGTCGCCGTCGTCACGGGCGGCGCCAGCGGGATCGGCCTCGGCGCAGCGCAGGCGTTCCGGCGACGGGGCGCCCACGTGGTCGTGGCCGATGTCGACGCCGACGCGGTCACGGCGGCGGCGGCCGGCGTCGACGGGACGGCGGTGGTGTGCGACGTCCGCCGGGACGACGACACCGCGGCGCTGGCCGAAACGGCCCACGCCCTGGGCCCGGTCGGGGTGGTCATGGCCAACGCCGGGGTGGCGCTGGGCGGTCGCTTCGAGACCGTCCCGGTCGAAGAGTGGACCCGGGTGCTCGACGTCAACGTGGTCGGCGTGGTCCGCACCGTGGCGCCCTTCGTCGGGGCCATGGTCGGGCGGGGCGCCGGGCGGGTCGTGATCACCGGCTCGTCGGCGGGCCTGTTCAGCGACCCGGCGGGAGCCAACGGCCCCTACGCTGCCTCGAAGCACGCCCTGGTCGGCATGGCCCGCGCCCTCGCCCTCCAGCTCGCCGACACCGGCGTGTCGGTGCACCTGCTGGCGCCCCGCCTGACTGATACCCCCTTCCCCCGCTCGGCCGTGGCCTGGGGTCGGTCGGGAGCGCGGGTGACCTCCGATCGGCCCGTCGAGGGGGCCGACACCGTCGAGCAGGTGATCGAGGCTCTGATGGTCGGCATGGACGAGGGCCGCTTCCTGATCTCCCTCACGCCCGACACGGCCGAGCGCCTGCACGCCTTCGCCGAGCATCAGCGTCCCTGATCGCAGGCCCCGGTAGCGTCCGCGCCGGTGCGGATCCATCGGAGTCTCCCGTTCGTCGTGGCCGGCCTGGTGCTGGTGGGCTGCTCGTCCGACGACGGCGACGTGACCGTGGGATCCGCCGTCTCCGTCAGCTCCGCCGTCGCATCCTCCTCCGCCCCCACGGCCGCCCCCGCCACCGCCCCCACCGCCTCACCGCCGCCGACGACGGCCCCCCCTGAGACGACGAGCCAGCCGACCACCACCACGCCTGCCGACCCCCCCGACCCCCCCGACCTGGCCGTGGTCCCGGCCGGCTACGGGGCGGCCGCCATCACCGACTCGGAGCCCGGCGTGAGCGTGTGCCCGACCGGCGGGGGCTGCGACGCCGAGGTGATCCTGGTCGAGCGGGGCCGGGACGCTCCCGGGCGTGACGGGGTCTACGGCGTCGCCCCCGAGCTGCGGGCCGACCTGGCCGCTCCCGTGGCGGGCTGGTTCGGCGTCGGGCTGCCCGGCATCACCGAGGCGGCCGTCGAGCTGGCCCTGACCCGGGCCGAGGCTCCGGTGTCGTCGGTGCTCCTCCTGGCCGACGAGAGCGACGCCGGTCGCGACGCCGTCGGGTGGGCCGAGCCCCTCCTGCGGGGCCTGGGCGTGGCGGTGACGGCGTCGTTCCCGCTCGCCGCTGACGACGTGGGTCCCGTCGAGGCCGACGCCGTGATCGTCCTGCTCGACGGCCCCGGGTGCGAGGCACTCGCACCGCGACTGACCGATGCGGGTTCCACCGTGGTGGCCGGGCCGGGGTGCGGCGGGGCCGACCTCCCCGACGGTGCGCTGCTGGTCACCGAGGGGGCCGGTTCCGGTCGGGGCCCGCTGACCGGGGGAAGGGCCGGCGAGCTGGTTCCCGGGTCCGCGGAGGGGGCCCTGGCCCGGCTCCGTGCCGGGGAGCGGCCCGTCGGGCTGCCCGCCGTCGTCCAGACCTGGGTGCGGTCCGACGGTGACTGGGTGGGCGCCGGGGAGGTGACGGTCAGCCTGGGGTGACGGCCTGGCGGATGTCGGGCTCGACGTACATCGGCCCGGTGATGGTCACCTCGGTCCGGACCCGGTGTTCGAGGTCGTCGACGGCGGCGGCCAGCTCGGGCACGCTGAGGTCGGGCCGGAAGTCGACCTTGGCCGCCACCAGCAGCTCTTCGGGGCCGATGTGCTGGGTGCGGAGGTGGATGAGGGACTGCACGTCGGGGTGCGACTCGATGGCGGCCACGATGGCGTCCCGGTGGCGGGCGGTGGCCGACTCGCCGATCAGCAGCGACTTCATCTCGACGGCCAGGACGATGGCGATGATGCCGAGCAGGATGCCGATGGTCAGAGTGCCGGCGCCGTCCCACTCGTCGACTCCCGTCACGGTGGCCATGGTGATGCAGAAGAAGGCGATGACGAGACCGATGGTGGCGCCCAGGTCCTCCAGCAGCACGACCGGCAGCTCCGGCGACCGGGACCGCCGCACGAACTCGACCCAGCTGGCGTCGCCCCGGACCTTGTTGGCCTCGCCGATGGCGGTGCGGAACGCGAACCCCTCCAGCACGATGCCGAGGCCCAGGATGGCGAGGGCCACGGCCGGGGCGTCGAGCTCGTGGGGGTGACGCAGCTTCTCGATGCCCTCGAAGATGGCGAAGGCCGAGCCGCCGAGGAACAGCACCACCGACACGACGAAGGCCCAGAAGTAGCGCTCCCGGCCGTGGCCGAAGGGGTGCGAGATGCTGGCCTCGCGCCGGGCCCGGTTGCCGCCCAGTAGGAGGAGTCCCTGGTTGCCCGTGTCGGCGGCGGAGTGGATCGACTCCGCCAGCATCGACGACGACCGTGTGATCAGGAAGCCGACGAACTTGGCCACGGCGATGCCGGCGTTGGCCAGGAGCGCCGTGATGATCGCCTTGTTCCCACCACCGACTGCCACAGCCCCGGAAGGCTAGCGGCTGCCACGCCCAGGTCAGCCGTCGGTGCCGGTGAGGCTCACACCCCGGAAGGCGGCCTCGGCGCAGGCGAGGGCGGATCCGTCCGCACACCACTGCCGGATCAGCTCGTCGGGGGCCTGGGTCATGGCGTTCCCGACGCCGTAGTTCGCGTCGGCGCCGATGCCGACCGCCTCCAGGCGGGCGCAGGCGTCGGCGCTGTCCTCGTAGACGCAGTCGGCCTGGAGCTGCTCGATCTCGGAGGTGGGCAGGTCGGACTGCACGGGACTGTCCGCGATGTCGCCGGCGCTCGCCACCACCCGGTCGCCGTCGGCGTCCTGGCCGAGGACGACGCGAATGTCGGGCTCGCTGCGCACGGGACCGAGGACGTACTCGCCCCCGCCTTCCTCGATCGAGCAGCGTCCGGTGGCGGACATCCCGGCCGAGGCGCACGGGCCGAGGTACTCGATCCCCTCCTCGGCGGCCCAGACCGCAATGGCCTCCTCGGCAGTGACCGAGGGGTCGGCCGCAACCGGGGCGTCGGTCCCCGAGGCCGTCGCGGTGGTGCCGACCGGATCGGCGACGTCCGACGTCGAGTCACTGCACGCTCCGAGCAGGAGCGCGACTCCGATCGCGACAACGGCCGTTCGCACGTTCATCCATCCCTGTCCACGGTGCGGACGCAGGGATCGTCCCGTTCGTGCAGAAGACGCCCGACCGGCCCGATCGGTTCACCCGATGAGTCGACGTGGGTGGCCTCAGATCACGTCGAGGGCGTCGAGGAAGGCGGCGGCGGTGTCGGTGTCGCCGGTCAGCTCGACGTGGTCACGCCACGGACGGCGGGTCGTGCCCCACGCCACGAAGTCGGCCGCGGAGGACCGGACGGTGGCGGCACCACCCCCACCGTCTCGTACCACCAGGCGGCCGTCGACGGGCGGCTCGATGGTCACGGTCCGACCGCCGGGTCCGGTCAGTTCCAGGGTGATCGGCTCGGCCAGGAAGTTCAGCCGATCGCCCTGCATCTGCGGGATGCCCCACAGCATCCACTGCACACCGGGGGCCAGCTCCTCGTCGGTGGTGGGCGGGAGGTCCCGCTCGATCGGACCGGCCGGGGCGAGCAGGTCGAAGCGGAGGTGGCACCAGTGGTCGAAGGCGTAGGCGTCGGCGATGGCGTGGGTGGGATAGGTGCCGAGGTCGGCCAGCGGCACCTCGGTGGAGGCCACGGGCTCCTCCTGCATGGCCGCCAGCGTGGCCAGGGCGGTGTCGGCGTGGGCGTCGTACTCGGCCAGCACCTGGGCCGGGGACCACTCCCGCCGGGGCGCCACCAGCGCCTCCATGGCCACCTCGGCGGGAAGCTCGACCGGGTCGGGAGGCGGGGGTGACGGGTCGACCATCTCCTTGAAGTTCGAGGTGACGTGGGCGACCAGGTCCTGCACCCGCCAGCCCTCGCAGGCGCTGGGCCGCTGCCACTCGTCGTCGTCGAGCGAGCCCAGCACGTCACGCCACTGGCCGTGGATGAGGTGCAACGCCGACACCGCTTCCGCCGTCATGGTCTCGGGGCCCCCCTGATCTCGATCTGCGGGCCAGCACCGTAGCCGTCGCGCCCGGTACCGGTCACCCCCACGACACCCTCCGGTCACCCCGACCCGCCAAGCTGGGGGCATGGGTCCGGGAGACACGGGGTTCGGCCTCGACCGCCGTTCCGGCCGGCCGCGCCCCTCGGCGCTCGCTGCGGCGGTGGCCGTGTTCGACCTCGACCGCACCATCCTGCCCGGTTCCAGCCTGTTGCCCCTGGCCCGGCGGGCGGCCCGGGTGGGCCTGATCCCGCCCCGGCGGCTGGCCTCCGCCGCCGCCCGCAACCTGGCCTTCCGCCGCTACGGCGCCTCCGACACCACCACGACGGGGGTGCGGGAGGAGGTGCTGGCCGTGGTGGCCGGCCTCCGGGTCGACGACCTCGACCCGCTGGTGGCCGAGGTGGCGGCCGAGCTGGTCGACCGGGCCCGTCCGCGGGTGCTGCGCCTGATCGACATCCACCGCCGGCGGGGCGACTTCGTGGTCGTGCTGTCGGCCAGCCCCCATGATCTGGTCGAGCAGGTGGCGGCGCGGCTCGGCGTGCACCGCGGCGTCGGCACCCGCGCCGAGGTCGACGACGGCGTCTACACCGGGCGGATCGACGGCGCGTTCTGCTACCGGGAGGGCAAGCTGACCCGGCTGCGGGAGGCCCTGGGCGACGTCGACCTGGCGACGGTGTGGGCCTACGCCGACTCGGCCTCGGACCTGCCCCTGCTGGAGGCGGTGGGCCACCCGGTGGCGGTGCACCCCGACCGGGCCCTCCGGCTCGTGGCGACGGCGGCCGGTTGGCCGGTCGTGGCGGGCTAGCTCAGGAACGGCTGGAGCTGGTCGACGGCGGCGGCGAAGCGGGGAGCGACCCCGGTCAGCTCGACCCGATCGTCGGGGAGGATGCGGCCCCGGACGGCGATCTTGGCCCGCGCCCCCGAGAGGAGCCCGAACACGGCGACCGGGACGGCGGCCAGCGCCAGGGTCACGGCGGGCAGGGACGTGAACAGGGCAGCCACCACCACCGCGAGGGCCGCCGCCAGCGCCAGCCAGCGGCCGATGCCCAGCAGGCGGAGGCGTCGGTGGATGCCGTCGCGCAGGGGGAGTCGCCCGACGATCCGCTCGGTGGCGAGCAGATAGCCGACGAGGAAGAACACCGGGAAGGGGATGGCGAGCAGCAGCCACACCCACCCGGGCGTGCGCAGGAGGACGACCCGCCGGAGTCGGTCGGGACGACCCCCGGTGACGGCGCACACCGACGGCAGCTCGTGGCCCCGCTCGAACGCCAGCGCGGAGATGGTCACCGACGTCACGTCGCCAACCTACCGCTGTCACCCCTATCGGGGGCGGCGCGTCAGCGTCGGTCGAGAAGCGACGCCAGTGCCGATCCGGGCATCTCCTCGGACACCGTTCGGGCTGCGTCGGCGTCGTCGGCCTCGACCAGGCGGGGAAGCAGACCCACCCTGAGCCCCAGGCCGTGGAGCCGGTCGAGTAGATGCCGGCCGGCTGCCTCGCCGGCGAGGGGGAGACCGAGCAGCGCCATCGGGTCAGGAGACGACAGCCCGAGGGCCCAGAACCCGTCGGCGGCGGTGAGACCCACGACGGCCTCGTGCCACGGATCCTCGACCGTGGCCACCAGGTCGTCGACCAGGGCGGCGGAGAGCTGGGGCGTGGTCGGCCCGACGACGGCAACCGGTCCGCCCAACCGGGTCATCGCGGCGGCGAGATGCTCGTCGGGGCCGTCGCCCTCCAGGTCCACCCGGGGGCCGTGCCCGTCACCGGGGTCGCGACCGGGGGCGGTGCCCAGCAGGGCGGCGGTCCGACCGGAGGCGGTCACCGCCGCCAGCGTGTCCGACACGCAGGCGGTCAGCACGTCGGCCGGCAGCCCCGCCGCCGCGGGCCAGGCCCGGGGGTCCACCACGACGAGGACGGAGGCGTCGGCCACGCCGGGCGACGCTAGGCCACCGAACCCCCGGAACTGACACATCAGCTGGTTGCTGAGCAACCACCTGATGTGTCAGCTCGGACCGGGCCGTCAGATCGGGTGCAGGAGCGCCTCGCCGCTGACCCGGTCGAAGATGTGGATCCGGCGGCCGTCGATGCCCACCTCGACGGCCTCACCCCGGCGGTAGCGGGCCGCCCCCCGCACCGAGATAACGATCGTCACCCGCGGGCCCGTGCGGACGTGCAGGATGGTGCTGGCCCCCACCGGCTCGACCAGGTCGACGGTGGCGGGCAGGCGGAGCTGGCCGGGGGTCGGGGGAACCGACACGGCGTCGGGCCGGAACCCCACGAGCACCCCCGTCGACTGGTGGCGGGCCAGCACCGGGGACCAGCTCCGCAGGGAGGTGCCGCCCAGGTCGAGCACCCATCCGGTGCCGTCGTGGTGCACCGCGGACGGGAGCAGCGCCATGCCGGGGTTCCCCACGAAGTCGGCCACGGCGGCGGTGGCGGGCCGGCTCCACAGCTCGGCGGGCGGGCCGATCTGACCGATGCTGCCGTCGAAGACGACCCCGACCCGGTCGGCCAGGGCCAGGGCGTCCTCCTGGTCCGCGGTGGCGATCAGCATGGTGACCCCCCGGCCCCGCTGCCGCAGCGCCCGTCGCATCCGCAGCTTGTCGTGGCGCTCGACCATGGCGAAGGGCTCGTCGAGGAGGAGGACGTCGGGCTCCTCCACCAGCGCCCGGGCCGACTGCACCATCCGCTGCTGGCCGCCCGACAGACGTCCGGTCCGCTCGTCGAGCAGGTGGCCGATGTCGAGCGACCGGGCCTCGTCGACGACCCGGGCGTCGGTCTCCCGACGGTGACGGCGGCCCCGCACCAGCGTCGGGAAGCCGATGTTGCGGCGGGCGGTGTCGCGCCGGGGCAGGGTCCTCGTCTGGGCCACCATGCCCAGGTTGCGCTCGCGGCTGGGGAGGTGGTCGATGGACCGGCCGCCGACCAGCACCGACCCTCGGCTCGGGCGGGTCAGACCGGCGATGAGCCGCAGCAGCGTCGTCTTCCCGCAGCCCGACGGACCGAGGAGGGCGACCGTCTCACCGTCGGCGACGTCGAGGTCGACCCCGTCGACGGCCACGGTGCCGTCGTCGAACACGCAGGTCAGGTCGACCAGCCGGAGGTCGGCCACCGGCGCCTACCCGTCCCCGCCGGCCCCGTCGTCGGCCAGCAGCACCCCGTCGGCAGCGAGGGCGGCCACGGCGTCGCCACCGAGGCCGAGCCACTCGTCCAGCACCTCGGCGTTGTGCTCACCCCGGTGCGGCGCCCCGGCCCGCAGACCGCTGGCGGCGTCGCTGAAGCGGTACGGCGAGTCGACGATGCGGCGGGTGCCCCCGCCCCGGTCGTCGACCTCGGCGGCCACGCCCCCGGCCCGGACCGTCGGGTTGTCGAGCACCTCGGCCGGGGAGCGCACGTCACCCCACGCCAGGTTGGCCGCCTCCAGGGCGGCGATCAGCTCGCCCCGGTCGTCGAACGATCGGATCCAGGCCGTCATCGCGTCGGCCCGGAGCGCGATCTTGTCCTCGAGCGTGGCGTCCTGCGGGGCGGGGTCGGCGACGCCGTGGACCCGGTGGAGCTGGCGCCACAGGTAGCGGGCGTCGGCCGACACCAGCACGGGACCGCCGACCGCCTCGAAGACCTGACCACCCAGTCGGACCACGGGGAGGTTGGCGTCGAGGACGTGGTGGACGTAGTCGTCGGTGGCCAGCATGGCGTGCAGCATCGACAGGTCGACGTGCTGGCCCCGGCCGGTGGTGTGACGGAGATGGAGGGCGGCCAGGACGCCGACCAGTCCGTGGAGGCTGGCGTTGGTGTCGGCCACGGACAGGATCGGATCGGTCGGTGTCAGCCCGTACAGCTCGCTGTTACGCCAGGTGAGCCCACTCTCGGCGTGCACGACGGGCGCGTAGGCCTGGCGGTGGCGCTCCGGCCCCTCCTGACCGAAGCCCGAGATCGACAGCATGACGAGGCGGGGGTTGGCGGCCGACAACTCCCCCCACCCCAGCCCGAAGCGGGCCAGCACCCCGGGCCGGAAGTTCTCGATCAGCACGTCGGCCACGGCAGCGAGCCGGGCCACGAGGTCCGGTCCGCCGGCGGCCTTGAGGTCGACCGAGATGTTGCGCTTGCCGGCGTTCTGCTGGGAGTAGAAGCCCGCCAGACCGTGGCGCACCTCGCCCCAGTTTCGGGTGACGTCGCCCTCGGGCGGCTCGACCTTGACGACGTCGGCCCCCAGGTCGGCGAGCATCCGTCCGGCGTACGGCCCCGACAGCACGCGCGACAGGTCGAGCACCCGAACGCCGTCGAGCGGTCGGGGGAGGTCCACGCCGCCGATGCTACGAGCCGGTGCGGGACGGGAGTCGCCGATCGGCGAGCATGGGGCCATGACGACCCTGGCAGCGCTGCAGACGACCGACGTCGGCTACGAGATCATCAAGTTCGTCCACCTGGTGGCGGTCGTGGTCGGCTTCGGGGCGGTGTTCACCTACTCGGTGTTCACGGCCCGGGCCCGCTCCCACGACCTCGCCACCCGGGGAGCCATCCTCACCGACGTCGCCCGCTCGGCCAGCCGCTTCAGCGACCCGATCATCGTGCTGGCCGGCGTCACCGGGTTCGTCCTCGTGCTGGTCGGTGACCCCTGGGAGTTCTCGTCGGCGTGGGTGTCGGCCAGCTTCGCCGTGTTCATCCTGGCTGCGCTGGCCGCCTACTTCGTCCTGAATCCCGCCCTGCGGCGGACGGCGGCGGCGGCGACGGCGGGTGATGCCGTCGCCGCCGACACCGAGGCCAAGCGCGCCGCCATGTTCACCGGCATCCTGCACCTGTCGTTCTTGGTGCTGGTGGTGCTGATGGTGTTCAAGCCCGGCGCCTGACGGCCGGGCGGGGCTAGCCCTCGACCCGCTCGACGAGGAAGGCGATGCGCACCAGGGCCCGCCACTCGTCGAGGCTGTCGCCCCGCAGCCCGACCGACACGACGTCGACGGCCTTGATGTCGCGCAGGGACGCGCCGGCCTCGGAGAGGGCGTTCTTCACGGCCTCGTCGGAGCTGTTCGACGAGCTGCCGACGACCTCGATGACCTTGGTGATGCTCATGGGATCTCCCTGGTGCGGGTGGTGAGGGCCGCAACGTAGTCGAGCCGCCCGGACGGTGCGGCCGATCAGTGTCTGCCGGACGTGCCGGCCAGCCAGCGACGGAGGTGCTCGGCGAACTCGACGTCGAAGGTGCGGTAGCGGGCCCGGAGGTCGTCCACCGCCCCCCCGGCCGGGTCGAGACCCTCCGGCAGCAGCGGGTCGTCGGCAAGATGCCGCAGGACGTCGGCCGACAGCTCGAACCCGGTCCGGAGGGGATCACGACGCCCCGACCCGAGACGGTCCCGCTGCTCGTCGAGGCGGCGGCACAGCTCGGCGGTCCGCGCCGCCCGGTCGGTCAGCGGCCACAGCCCGGAGGCCAGACCGGCGGGATCGTCGGCGGCTCCCCACCGCATGACCCGCACGTCGTCGTCACGCACCCCGACGTCGAGGTTGTCGGGGCGGAGCCAGATTCCCTCCCGCAGCTCGGCCAGGCGCGCCGTGCGCATCCGGTCCCTGAACCCGGCCCGGGTGGCGGCGTCGCGTCGGTCCGCCGTCACGACCACCTGCACCCAGCCCCCGTCCCACCGTCGACGGTGGGGCTCGACGCCGCTTCGTTGGCGGTGGAGCCGCTCGACGTGACGTCCCGCCAGCCCGTACCAGGCCTCGTCGTGGCGGACCAGCTCTCCGGCGGCGACGAGCCGGCTCAGTGCGGTGCGGACCGCTCCCTCCTCGATGCCGAACAGGTCTCCGGCCCGCACGAGGCGCGAGACGGGGAGGCGGGGTGGACGGGTGCCGAGGAGGGTGGAGAGGACGACGGACCGTGCCGTCAGCCGGCGGCCAGCGACCGCCACAGGCTGGTGTAGCTCCGGCGGGTCATGGTGGGCACGGCGTACCCGTCCTCGACCAGCACCCGGTGCAGCTCGGGCAGGTTGGCCCACGGGATGCCGGAGTCGACGTGGTGGGCGAGGTGGTGGCCGATGTTGAACGGGACGATGGTGAGGCGTGCGAGCAGGGTCTGGCGGACGTCGTGGGTGGTGCGGCGCCGATCGTCGGAGCGGCCCATGCCGCCGTGCTCGGCCACGGCCCGGACCCGGTTGATGACCCGCCACACGGTCATCCACGGGAGCAGCCAGAGCACGAACCACAGCCAGGGGTGACCGGCCAGGGCGAACAGCGAGAACGTGAACGCCATGCCGGCCAGCGTGCGCAGCGCCTTGACCCGCCGTCCCGGCCGGGTGAGGCCGACGAGCACCGGCTTGATGTTCTTCCAGCCCGACACACCGCTGGCGTCGCGGGTGAGCTTGCGACGGACCGAGTCCCGGGGCAGGGGATAGCGGGCGTAGAGGCCGAGGTCGGGCTCCTTCGGGCCGAACTCGTCGCGGTGGTGGTTGGCGTGGCCGCGCCGGTAGCCGTGGTCACCGGGGCCGAAGGCGAGCAGCCCGAGCAGGTTGATGCCGACCAGGTCGTTGACCCCCCGGTGGCTGAACAGGAGCCGGTGGGCGGCCTCGTGGTCGAGCGCGGCGATGCGGGCGAACACGGTGCCCTGGACGAGCACGGCCGCCACCCAGGCCACGGGATGGTCGATGGTGACCGCCGCCCACACCACGGCGACGGGCTGGGCCAAGGTCGTCACCACCGCCACGGCGTTGCGGAGGTCGGGGATGCGGCGCAGGCGTCGACGCAGATCGGCCCGGGGCCGACCGTCGGGCCGCAGGCGGGTGCTGCCGGGGAAGGGCGCCACCTCGGGGGCGAGGCGCCCGGTGATCGGGGCGATCTGCTCGTCCCAGGACAGCTCGGCGTCGGGGACCTCGGTGGCCGTCACCGCTTCACCTTACACCCCTTCCACACTCGGCGCCGGGATGTGATGCGGTTCGGTCAGGTCGTCGGCCAGCAGGCCGTAGACCCACAGATCCTCGACGCGACCCCGGTGGGGGACCCGCTCCCGGAGCCGGCCCTCGAACCGGGCCCCGATGCGCTCGGCCACCTTCCGGCTCGGTTCGTTGCCGACCACCATGCTGATCTCGATGCGGTGCAGGCCGAGGTCATCGAAGCCCCAGCGGGCGACCCGGTGGGCGGCGCGGGTGGCCAGGCCCCGGCCGGCCCGGTCGGTGCGCAGCCAGTAGCCCAGGTTGGCCTGGTGCCCACCCGGGTCGAGCTGGTTCAGTCCGGTGCTTCCGGCCACCGTGCCGTCGGAGTCGACGATCAGGAAGGTCCGCTCGTGGCCGGCCTCGACCTGCTGGCGCCAGACCTCGGCCGATCCCTCGTGGTAGCTGTCGGTGGCCCAGGCCAGGTAGCGGCCCAGCTCGGGGAGCGAGGACCGCACCGCCTCGGCCACCGCAGCGGTGTCGTCCGGCTGCGGGGTCCGCAGGACGATCCCGTCGCAGGTGAGCTGCACGTCTCCATCGTGACAGCCGGCCCGGACTGCCGGTGGCGGGATTACGGTCACGCCATGGCCGACCTCCTCGAGCTCTCGTCCCGCATCATCGACGCAGGGGTGGCCGACGAGCCCACCAACCGGGTCACCCAGGAGCTGTCCGAGGTGGCCGACGGGATCGCCGTGGTGGAGTCGTTCAGCCACGTCGTCGCCCTCGACACCGGTGACGGGTTGGTCTGCTTCGACACGTCCGGACCCCGGGAGGGCGGTCCCTGCGTAGAGGCGCTGCGGGGGTGGTCCGACGAGCCGGTCCACAGCCTCGTCTACACCCACGGCCACCTCGACCACGTGGGCGGGAGCGGTGCCTTCGTGGCCGACGCCCGCGGCCGGGGCCGGCGCGATCCCGACGTGGTCGCCCACGCGGCCCTGCCCGACCGCTTCGACCGCTACCGGCGCACCGATGGCTGGAACCGGGCCATCAACGCCCGGCAGTTCGGCGGGGTGAACCCCCGCCACGGCATGGGCGTGGGCGGTCTCGACCGGTTCCTGCCCGACGACGTGGCGCCGCCGAATCGGATCGTGGAGGACCGGACCACGCTGCGGGTCGGCGACCTGATGATCGATCTGCGCCACGGTCGGGGCGAGACGGACGACCACCTGTGGGCCTGGTTACCCGACCACCGGGCCATCTGCGTGGGCGACTTCGTGACGTGGGTGTTCCCCAACGCCGGCAACCCCCAGAAGGTGCAGCGCTACCCGGGGGAGTGGGCGGCGGCGCTGCGGGAGATGGCCGCGCTGGAACCGGAGCTGATGCTGCCCGCCCACGGGCTCCCCGTCACCGGTCGGGAGCGGGTGGCGCTCGTCCTCGACGACCTCGCCACGGCGCTGGAGGGACTGGTGGCCGACACGGTCGAGATGATGAACGCCGGTTCCACCCTCGACGAGATCGTCCGGACCGTCCACGTCGACCCGGAGCTGCTGGCCCGGCCGTGGTTGCGGCCGGTCTACGACGAGCCCGAGTTCGTCGTCCGCAACATCTGGCGGCTGTACGGGGGGTGGTGGGACGGCGCCCCGGCCCGGCTGAAGCCCGCCCCCGACGCCGCCCTGGGGGCGGAGATGGCCCGCCTGGCCGGCGGGGTGGACGCCCTGGTGGCACGGGCCCGGGAGTTGGCGTCCGCCGAGGACCTCAGGCTGGCCTGCCACCTGATCGACGCCGCCGTGGCCGCCGACCCCGACTCGACGGAGGCCCACGGCGCCCGCTCGGAGATCTACGGCGCCCGCCGCCGCGCCGAGTCGAGCCTCATGGCCAAGGGCGTGTTCGCCGCCGCCGCCCGCGAGTCCCAGGCGGCCGCCGAGGGGGCCACCCCGGCGACCTGACACAAGCACGCGCTGCTCTGGCAGCGCGTGCTTGTGTCAGTTCGGTCCTGGGCCGGGGTACCGCTCACCGAGGGACACGACGGTGGCGAAGAACTCGGTCACGGTGTCGGCGATGATGTCGGCGACCGGGCGGACGGAGTCGATGCGACCCGCCACCTGACCCGACAGGGCGATCGACGCCTCCATGTCGCCGCCGAAGTAGAGGTCGAGGGCGGTGCCGAACTCGGCCATGGCGTTGGTCTCGACCTCGCGCAGCAGGCGCTCCGTCTTGTCCGTCCGCAGCGCCCGCAGGCCCGGGCCGACGAACCGGTTCAGGAACAGGGTGTCGGTCTCGGCGGCGTCGACGATGGCCTGCTTCCAGTTGTCGTGCACCGGCGACTCGGCCGCCGACACCATACGGGTGCCCATCTGCACGCCCTCGGCCCCGAGGGCGAAGGCGGCCGCCATCGTGGCCCCGTCGGTGATGCCGCCGGCGGCGATGATCGGCACGTCGACCCGGGAGCGGATCAGCGGCAGCAGCACCATGGTCGAGACGTCGTCGGGGTTCTTGAACCCGCCGCCCTCCCCGCCCTCGACCACGAGCCCGTCGACGCCGGCGTCGACCGCCTTGAGTGCGCCGGCCAGGTGGGGCACGACGTGGAAGACCGTCAGCCCCGCCTCCTTCAGCGGCGCCGTGTACTTCATGGGGCTGCCCGCCGAGGTGGTGACGAACTGGATGCCCTGGTCGACCACGAACTCGACGATGTTGGGGTCGCGCACGAAGGCCTGGGCGATGTTGACGCCGAAGGGTCGGGCGGTGAGGTCGCGCATCTTGCGGATCTCGTCCTTGACGGCGTCGAGCTCGCCCGACGACGTCTCGATGATGCCCATGGCGCCGGTGGCCGACACCGCCGAGGCCAGCTGGGACCGCGCGATCCAGCCCATCGGCGCCTGCACGACGGGGATCTCGCAGCCGAGCATCTGCGTGACCCGGTTGTCGAACCGGCTGGTGCTCACGGGAGGCGCCGTCATCGCCGTGCCCTCCTGATGCTACTCACGCGTTCACGGCCCAGCGGTCGAGGTACTCGGCGAACTTCTCCTGGGCGTGCTCGCGCCGGGTCGGCACGTGCTCGCTCGGGACCGGTGAGTCCTCGTAGCCCTTCAGCACCTTGCGGGCGATGGTCACCTTGTGGACCTCGTCGGGTCCGTCGTAGATGCGGGCCGCCCTGGCGTTGCGGTACATGGCCTCCAGCGGCATGTCGGTCGTGTAGCCGAGGGCGCCGTGGACCTGGATGGCCCGGTCGATGGCGTTGAACAGCACCCGGGCGCCCCAGAACTTGATGGCGGCGATCTCCATGCGGGAGTTGGACGCTCCGACCTTGTCCATCTTCCAGGCCGCCTGCAGGGTGAGGAGCCGGGCCGCCTGGATCTCGGTCCACGACTCGGCCACCCAGTCCTGCACCATCTGCTTGTCGGCCAGCAGCGACTCGTGGGCGTAACGGGTGACGGCCCGCTCGCACATCATGTCGAAGGCCCGCTGCGACTGCCCCAGCCAGCGCATGGCGTGGTGGATGCGGCCCGGCCCGAGCCGCTTCTGGGCCAGCGTGAAGCCCTGGCCGATGCCGTCCTCGCCGCCGACCACGGCGTCGAACGGGAGCCGGACGTCGTCGTAGAGCACCTCGGAGTGCCCGCCCGGCTCGCCGGTGCGGTGGTCGGGCTCGGACATGACGGGCACGTCGCGGAGGATCTCGAGGCCGGGCGAGTCGGTCGGCACGATGAACATCGACGACCCCTGGTAGGGGTGCACGTCGGGGTTGGTGACGGCCATGGTGACGAGGAAGTCGGCCACCGAGCCGTTGGACGTGAACCACTTCCGCCCGGTGATGACCCACTCGTCGCCGTCGCGCACGGCCCGGGTCTGCAGCAGCTTCGGGTCGGAGCCGGCCGTGTGGGGCTCGGTCATGGAGAAGGCCGACCGCATCTCACCGGCCAGGAGCGGCTCCATCCACCGCTTCTTCTGCTCGTCGGTGCCGCCGATGGAGATCAGCTCGGCGTTGCCGGAGTCGGGGGCCTGGTTACCGAACACGGGCGGTCCGTAGCGGCATCGACCCAGGATCTCGTGCATCAGACCGAGCTTGACCTGACCGAAGCCACCGCCGCCCATCTCGGGGGGCAGGTGGGCGGCCCACAATCCCTCCTCCTTGACCTGCTCCTTCAGCGGCGCCGTGATCTCCTTGATGCGCTGCGGGTCGCGCTGCACCTCCTCGGGCAGACCCTCCAGCGGGATGATCTCGGAGTCGAGGAACTCCCGCATCCACGCCAGCTTCTTGTCGAACTCCGGCTCGGTCTCGAAGTCCCAGGCCATGGATCCCCCTCGTGCGAAGTACGGTCGCCGCTCGTCCGCACCGTAGCTCGCGAGAGGGGATTCCCATGAAGGCTGCCGTTCTCACCGACGGACCCGGCCAGCTCCAGATCGACGAGGTCGAGGTCGGTTCGCCCGGTCCCCACGAGGTGCTGGTCCGCACCGCCCACGCCGGCCTCTGCCACAGCGACCTGCACGTGATGGAGGGCAAGATGCCCTACCCGATGCCGGTGGTCATGGGCCATGAGTCGGCCGGGGTGGTGGAGGAGGTGGGCGACCAGGTCACCGACGTGGCCCCCGGCGACCACGTCATCACGTACCTGGCGCTCTTCTGCGGCCGCTGCGACCGCTGCCTCACCGGGCGCCCCAACATCTGCGTGAACCGGGCCAACCTCCGCCGCCCGGCCGACGCCGACCCCCGGCTGCGCAAGGGCTCGACCGGTTACCAGGCCTTCGCCGACCTGGGCAGCTTCGCGGAGCGGATGCTCGTCCACGAGCACGCCGTCGTGAAGATCCGCGACGACATGCCGCTCGACAAGGCGGCGCTGATCGGGTGCGGGGTGTCCACCGGCCTGGGGGCGGTGCTGCGCCGGGCGAAGGTGCAGGCGGGGGAGACGGTGGCCGTCATCGGGGCCGGCGGGGTCGGCCTGTCCGCCATCCAGGGCGCCCGCATCGCCGGGGCCAACAAGATCGTGGCCGTCGACATGGTGGCGTCGAAGCTGGAGACGGCCTCGGCCGTGGGCGCCACCCACACCGTGAACGCCGGCGACGGCGATCCGGTGGCCCAGGTGCAGGAGCTCACGGGTGGAGGCGTCGACTGGGCCTTCGAGGCCATCGGCATGAAGGCCACCGCCGAGCAGGCCTTCGCCATGGCCCGGGCCGGCGGCACGGCCGTGCTGATCGGCGTGCTGCCCGTCGGTCAGACCGTCGAGATCGGCGGCTTCGACATCGTGATCCAGGAGAAGGCCTTCATCGGCAGCTTCATGGGATCCCTGGCCTTCCGGGTCGACCTACCCCGCTTCGTGGACATGTACCTCGACGGCCGGCTTCTGCTCGACGAGATGGTCTCGGCCCACCTGACCCTGGACGAGGTCAACGACGGCTTCGACCGCATGAAGAAGGGCGAGCTGGCCCGCGCCGTCGTCGACTTCTGAGCGCGCAGGTCAGGCGACGAGCAGGCCCACCCCGGTGGTCGCCACACCCACCGCCAGCGTGCCGGCGCCGAGCCACACGAGCACGATCCACCGGTTGGCCTCGGTCCGCCCGGATCCGGCGCTGGCGAAGAAGAAGCCGGCTGGCATCAAGATGGCGGCCGCCGGCACGCCCCGGGCCGCGACCGCCTCGGCCCAGCCCGGCAGCTCGGCGGCGTCGACGTAGACCAGCACCACCAGGGCCAGGGTCACGAGCACCCCGGCGTGGGCGTGGCCGGCGCGGGAGAAGGTCTGCTGGAACTCGGTGGCGGGTCCCCGTCCGCGCATGAGGCGCAGCACGTACGCGCCACCGACCTCGACGGCGACGATGGATACGAGGAGCACACCGGCGACGATGCGGGCGCTGCCGGACAGGACGAGATCGTCCATGGGGACCTCCTTATGGAGAGTTGGAATCTCCATCATAGAGAGTTGTACTCTCTGTTCGACCGTGAGAGGAGCGGACCGTGCGGATGGCGACGTTGAGCGAGCGCTCGGGCGTTCCGGTGACGACGATCAAGCACTACCTACGGGAGGGGCTGCTGCCCCGGGGCGACCGCACCGCCGTCAACCAGGCCCGCTACTCCGACGACCACCTCCGGCGGCTGCGCCTCATCCGGGTGCTGACCGACGTCGGCGGGCTCGACCTGGCCCGGGCGCGGGCGGTGCTGGCCGCGGTCGACGACCCCGACGCCAGCCAGCACGAGATGCTCGGCGCGGCCCAGTGGGCGCTCTCGCCCGACGGGGGCGTCGACGAGGCCGGCCCTGAGCTGGGCCGGGCGCGAGCCGACGTCGACGTGTGGCTCGACGACCGGGGCCTGCGGGTCCACCCCGACGCCCCGGCCCGCCAGGAGCTGGCCCGGGTGCTCGTCGCCCTGCGTGACCTCGGCTTCGCCGGGGAGGCCGCCGTGTTCGACCGCTACGCCGACGCGGCCCGCGACCTGGCCGCCGGCGACGTCGCCAGCCTGCCGACCGACGGCCCGCCCGATGCGGTGGTGGAGCACCTCGTCGTCGGGACGGTCCTCTTCGACGCCGCCCTCATCGCCCTGCGCCGTCTGGCCCAGGAGGACGCCAGCGCTCGCCGGGGCTCAGGCCGGTGACCAGGTCCAGCCATGCCGGCTTAACGCCCCGACAGGAGCCGCCGACGGATGGCCGCCGCCTCCTTGCGGAGACGTTCGCCCGCCTCGGCGTCACCCTCGGCCGCCAGCAGGATCCCGAGGTTGTCCAACGCCGTGGCCAGACCGGGCACATGCGCAGCCGGGTTGGCCTCGGCCAGGGCCCGGTAGTGGTCGATCGCCTCCTGACTGGGGGCCAGCGCCTCCTCCCGGCGGCCCAGCTCGCTCAGCAGGCTCCCGAGGTTGTTCAACGCCATGCCCCAGATCGGGCACGGTACGCGGCCGGGTTGGCCTCGGCCAGGGCCCGTGTAGTGGTCGACGGCCTCCTGGGCCGGGGCCAGCGCCTCTTCCCGGCGGCCCAGCTCGCTCAGCCGGTTCCCGAGGTTGTTCAACGCTCCGGCCAGACCGGGCATAGTACGTCGGCCGGGTTGGCCTCGGCCAGGGCCCGGTAGTGGTCGACGGCCTCCTGACGTGGGGGCCAGCGCCTCCTCCCGGCGGCCCAGCTCGGCCAGCAGGCTCCCGAGGTTGCTCAACGTCGCCGGGCCAGGCCGGGCCGGTGGGCGGCCGGATCGTCCGCGACCGCGGCCCGGTAGTGATCGACGGCCTCCTGGGCCGAGGCCAGCGCCTCCTCCCGGCGGCCCAACTCGCCCAACCGGACCCCCAGGTGGTTCAACGCCGAGGCCAGGGCGGGCTGGTGGGCGGCCGGGCTGGCCTCAGCAAGGGGGCGGCGCAGGTCGGCCGCCTCCTGGGCCGGGGCCAGCGCCTCCTCCCGGCGGCCCAGCTCGCCCAGCTGGAACCCGAGGTTACTCAACGCTGCCGCCAGGTCGGGCTGGTGGGCGGCCGGGTCGGCCTCGGCAAGAGCCCGGTAGTGGTCGACCGCCTCCTGGGCCGGGGCCAGCGCCTCCTCCCGGCGGCCCAGATCGCCCAGCCGGATGCCGAGGTTGTCCAACGCTGCCGCCAGGTTGGGCTGGTGGGCGGCCGGGTCGGCCTCGGCCAGGGCCCGGTAGTGGTCGACCGCCTCCTGGGCCGGGGCCAGCGCCTCCTCCCGGCGGCCCAGATCGCCCAGCTGAGCGCCCAGGTTGTTCAACGCCATGGCCAGGGCGGGTTGGTGGGCGGCCGGGTTGGCCTCGGCAAGGGGGCGGCGCAGGTCGACGGCCTCCTCGGTGGGTACCAGCGCCTCCTCTCGGCGGCCCAGATCGCCCAGCAGGCTGCTGAGGTTGTTCAACGCCGTGGCCAGACCGGGCACATACGCCGCCGGGTTGGTCTCGGCCAGGGCCCGATAGTGGTCGACGGCCTCCTGGGCCGGGGCCAGCGCCTCCTCTCGGCGGCCCAGATCGCCCAGCAGCACCCCGAGGTTGCTCAATGCCATGGCCAAGTCGGGCCGGTGGGCGGCCGGGTTGACGTTGGCCAGGGCCCGACGCAGGTCGACCGCCTCCTGGGCCGGGGCCAGCGCCTCCTCCCGGCGGCCCAAGTCAGACAACTGGACCCCGAGGTCGTTCAACGCCGAGGCCAGATCGGGCCGGTGGGCCGCCGGGTCGGCCTCGGCCTGCGATCGGAGCGTTGCGATCTCTTCCAGCAGTGTGGGGTCGACGGACGCAGGGCCCGGCTGGGCTGCCGACCTTGCGGCCCGGGCCTCGGCGACGGCGGCCGGATCGGCCAGGTAGTGGGCGGTCTCCTCGAACGCCCGCGCATCGCCTCCGCCCCGCGCCGCGGTCAGCACGTCGGCCGCCGCATCGGTGAGGACCGAACCCAGGACGGCCTCGGCGATGCGGAAGTAGTCGACGTGGGTGACGCTGCGGTTCCACTGGCCCCGCTCGCCGAGGAAGAGGAACTCCTCCCGGGCCAGGCTCGGATCGCTGTGGAGCAGGTGCAGGCGGTCCAGCTCGATGGTGGAGGCCAGGGGCACGGCCGGCTCGGTCAGGAAGGCGAGCGTCCGCTCGACCATCTCACGCTCGGCGTCGGTCGGCACGAAGATGCCGGCCGAGGCCGGGCGGGGAACGACCCGGCTCAGCACGGCGTGCAGCCCGATGGGCTCCTCGGTCCGCACCGAGTGCAGCGGCACCAGGGAACGGAGCACGCTCCGGGTGCCGTGCAGCTGCTCGTCGCTGGGAAGGGTGAGCACCACCACCTCGTCGGCCAGCACGTGGGTGGTGACCCGGTTCGACGGGGTGATGCCGGTGCGGGCGTCGATCATGAGCAGGTCGGCGCCGAGGTCGTCGCCGATCTGGCGCTGCAGCTCCAGCAGCGCGTCGATGGCGGAGCCGTCGTCGAGGCGTTGCTCCAACCGCAGGCGGCGCAGATCCTGAAAGTAGTTGGGCGACGGCGCCCGGCCGGCGGGCATGAACCGAAGCCAGCCGCCGCTGACCAACGCCCCCTCGACGGGGACGTCGTGCAGGTAGTCGGCCAGCTCGGCTGGTGCCTCTCCGGAGGAGTACCCGTCGGTCAGCCAGCCCACCAGGCCGGGCCCCGGTCGTGGCGGATCGACACCGGGCAGCTTGTAGGCCAGCCCAGGCGCCTCGAGATCGAAGTCGACGGTGACCACCTTCTGGCCCAGCTGAGCGGCGAAGACGGCCAGGTTGGCCACCAGCAGCGTTCGGCCCGTACCGCCCTTGTACGAGTAGCAGGTGATGGTCCGCACGAGTCAGGCCGCGACGCGCTCCCATTGCCGATGCGCTCGGTCCGTGACCTCCCGTGGCACCTTGGTCGGAAAGTGAGCCAGCTCTGGCATGGGCTGCTGGACGGCGACGAGCCGCTCCTTGGTCTCCCGATACAGGTGGTCGTCATCCCGAACCAGGGACAGCCCGAGCAGAAAGTCGAGCAGTTGGACCGCCTCGGCGTTGTCGTCCTCGTCAAGGAGGTCGTCCACCACGTCGAGCATCTCGCGCACGTCGATGGCATCCCATTCGGTCGTGTCTATGCCGGGAAGCTCCATGCCATCAGCCACCCGCCGCTGAACGGCGGCAGCAAGATCTCCCCATGTTCGAAAGTCCTCGTCGACCATGCTGAGATCGGCACGGGAGATGATCATGTATGCCTCGTCGCCGCTCAGAATGCTCACGCCGCCGGCGCCGGGAGGGAGGTGCAGGCGGCTGACGCCGTTGTCCTCGGTGATCAGCATGTCACCCCCCCGTGACATCGCTACCAGGGTCGGCATCGGGTCAGCTCTCTTGAACGGCTTCTATGGCAACGCTCAGCGTACGCCGCCAGCGGGCGAGGACGTTGTAGGCGTCGGCCTCGGTTTGCTCGGACGGTTCGAGAGGCGCACCGCGAGCGCGTCGGGACCGGAGCCTCCGCAACCGACGGCGGTACTGCTCGGACAGTCGAGCACTGGTCATCCGATCGAGGGCCAGTGGGCCTACGTGGACCGCCTCCAGGTAGTGCCCCGGTCGACACACCACCTCGAACCAACGTCCGGGGGGTACCGCGAGGGCCTCGCCCTTGCGTTCGACGACGGCCAGGTCGGACCGGTGATCCCAGGACGTGGCCTCCTCCTTCGCTGCCGGCTCGTCGACGAAGGCGCCGTCCTCAGAGGTATAGCGCTGCGCCGAGTCGCCGGGAAACAAGCCCAAACCCGAGACACCGGTATCCGGGTCACGGACAAGCAGGCAGAACGGGCCATACTTTCCGCCCGTCCCGCCACCGCCCGTGTTCAGCGCACCGTAGATTGCCGTCCGTCCGTCAAGCCAAAGATCCTCGAAGGCCTCCCGTCGCGCCGACCACGGCCGAGCTGCGAACGCAGCCAGCCCTCGTTCGACGTCGCCGCCACTGGCCCGTATGGACAATGCCCGAGCGTGAAGCACCTCTTCGGCCTCGTCGAAGGCGAGGATCTTGTCCGCCGACACGTTGGTCCCCATCTGAGCACCGGAGGCGTGGTCCCGGAAGCGGGCCAGCGTCCCGGACCCGTCGGACGCCACGGTGTCATCGGCCTCGGCGCGACGGGCAACGTCGTTGGCGGCAGCGACGGCCGTCAGGTCATCCGGGGTCACCGGCCCAGGCAGGTCCGCAGGGCGGCGAGGACCAGCTCGACGTTGCGGGGGCGGGCGGTGTGGCCCATGCAGCCGATGCGCCAGACCTTGCCGGCGTAGGCGCCCAGGCCGCCGCCGATCTCGATGCCGTACTCGTCGAGGAGGCGGGCCCGGACGGCGGCGTCGTCGGCGCCGTCGGGGACGCACACGGTTGTCAGCTCGGGCAGCCGGTGTCCCTCGGCGGCGAACAGCTCCAGGCCCAGCTCCTCCAGCCCGTCCTGGAGGCGTCGACCGCACTCCTCGTGGCGGGCCCACGACGCCTCCAACCCCTCGTCCAGCAGCGCCCCGAGGCCGGCGTGGAGGGCGTAGATCATCGAGATGGGGGCGGTGTGGTGGTAGGCCCGACCCCCCTCGCCCTCGACGTAGCGGGCGATCAGGTTGAGGTCGAGGTACCAGCTCTGGGGCGTCTCGACGATGGCGGCCCGGGCCCTCGGGCTCACCGTGAGCGGCGCCAGTCCGGGGGGCACGCCGAGGCACTTCTGGGTGCCGCCGTAGGCAAGGTCGACACGCCACTCGTCGATCTCGACCGGGATGCCGCCGAGGGACGTGACGCAGTCGACCACCAGCAGCGCCTCGCCCTTGCCCTCACCGAGCTGGGCGATGTCGGAGCGCACCCCGGTGGACGTCTCGGCGTGCACGACGGCGATCACCTTCGGGGAGGGGTGGGCGTCGAGCAGGGCCTGCGGGTCGACGGGCTGACCCCACGGGGCCTCGACCCGGGTCACCTCGGCGCCGGCCCGGGACGCCACGGCGCACATCCGCTCGCCGAACACCCCGTTGACGCCGACCACCACCGGGTCACCGGGCTCGACCACGTTGACGAAGCACGCCTCCATGCCGGCCGAGCCCGTCCCACTCAGGGGGAAGGTGAGCGGGTTGGACGTGCGCCAGACCGTCCGCAGGCGCTCGTTGACCTCGTCGAGCAGGGCCAGGAACTCCGGGTCGAGGTGGCCGAGCACGGGCCGGGCCAGCGCCTCGGCCACCTCCGGGTAGGGGTTGCCGGGCCCGGGGCCCATGAGGATGCGGTCGCCGTGGGGCATGGGGCGCGATGGTAGGACCGTGCCGACGCCGACCTGGGACGACGTGGTGGCGACCCTCACCGCGCCGGGCGCGCCGTTCGAGATAGGGGAGGTGCGGATCGGCGACCGGACCGTCCGAAGCTTCGTGCACCTGCCGGCCTCGCTGCGGGCCGTGGTCGAGGGCCTCGACGGGTTCGGCGACGACGTCCACCTGGTGTACGGCGACGAGCGGCTCACCTTCGCCGACGTGGCGGCCCGGGTCCGCACCATGGCCGCCTTGCTCGTCGACGAGGTCGGCGTCGAGCCCGGGGACCGGGTGGCCATCGCCGCCCGCAACCTGCCCGCGTGGCCGGTGGCGTTCTGGGCCACCGTGGCCGTCGGCGCCATCGCCGTCCCCCTCAACGCCTGGTGGACGGGCGACGAGCTGCGCTACGGGCTGGCCCACTCCGGGGCCCGGGTCCTGATCGCCGACGACGAGCGGCTGGCGCGGCTGGAGCGGCTGGACGGGGTCGGGGCCCTGGTCGTGCTGCCGATGCGCTCACTCGACGACATCACCGGCGACGATCCCGGCCGTCTGCCCGACGTCGACGTGGCCCTCGACGACGACGCCACGCTCTTCTACACCTCGGGCACGACGGGCCGGCCCAAGGGGGCGGTCGGCTCGCACCGCAACATGCTCACCAACCTCCTGTCGACCCGGTGGCGCCTGGCGGCGATGGCGCTGGCCGACGGCGTCGAGCCGTCACCACCGGCCGGTCAGCGGGCCGTGCTGCTGTCGGTGCCGCTGTTCCACGTGACCGGCGCCCACTCGGTGATGTTGCCCTCCGCCGCCGGGGGCATGAAGATCGTCATGCAGCACCGGTGGGACCCCAACGAGGCCTTGCGCCTGATCGAGCGGGAGCGCATCACCGCCTTCACCGGCGTGCCCACCATGGCCTGGGAGCTGCTCCGCTCCGACGAGGCCACCCGGCGCGACCTGTCCAGCCTGACCTACGTCGGCTCCGGCGGCGCGCCGGCCCCACCCGAGCTGGTCCGCCTCGTCGACGAGCGGGTCGGCTGCCCCGCCGGCAACGGGTACGGGATGACCGAGACCAGCGCGCTGGCCGTCGTCAACGCCGGGGCGGCGTACCGGGCCGACCCCGGTGCCATTGGACGACCGGTGCCCTGCAACGACGTGCGGGTCGTGGGCGAGGACGGCGCCGACGTGCCCGACGGTGAGCCGGGTGAGCTGTGGGTGCGGGGTCCGTGCGTGGTGCGGGGCTACTGGGACGACCAGGAGGCCACCGCCGCCGCCTTCGCCGACGGGTGGCTGCGCACGGGCGACCTGGCCGTCCGCCGGTCCGACGGCACGCTGCGCATCGTCGACCGCCTGAAGGACGTCGTCATCCGCGGGGGTGAGAACGTCGCCACCGTCGAGGTCGAGGCCGCCCTGTACGAGCACCCCGGCGTCCTGCAGGCCGCCGTGTTCGGCGTGCCCGACGACCGGCTGGGTGAGCGGGTGGCCGCCGTGGTGGTACCCCGGCCCGGCGAGGCGCCGTCGACCGGGGAGCTACGCCGTCACGTGGCCGACCGCCTGGCCGCCTTCAAGGTGCCCGAGGTCATCGTGGTGCGGCACGAGCCGCTCCCGACCAACGCCGCCGGCAAGTTCCTCAAGCGGGAGTTGACGGCGCTCGTGTCAGGGTGACGAGGCGTCGAGGACGGTGGCCAGGTCGAGGAGCGCGTTCTCGACCACCTCGGTGGGGGCGGGATGGATCCAGATTTGGCCGTGGGCCATCTCGTCGACGGTCTGACCGGCGTTCATGCCCTGCACGAGCTGCTGGATCAGTGTCGACGCCTGAGGCCCGATCAGGTGGGCGCCGATCAGGCGGCGGTCGTCCCGCCGTGCGATCAGCTTGATCACCGACCGCTCGTCATCGAGGGCCCAGCCCCAGGCCGTGTCGCCGTAGGGCTTGGTCACGGTGGCGTAGTCGACCCCGGCGGCGTGGGCCCCGTCCTCGGTCAGGCCGACCATGGCGATCTGGGGCGAGCCGAAGACGGCCGAGGGCACCGTGGTGTACTCGACCCGGCGGGGTGTGTCGGGGTGCAGCACGTTGTGGGCCACGACCCGGGCCTCGGCGTTGGCGAGGTGCTTGAGCTGGAAGCTGTTGGTGAGATCGCCGAAGGCCCAGATGCCGTCGACGCCGGTGGCCAGGGTGTCGTCGACCACGACCCGGCCGTCGGGGTGGGTGGCGACGCCGGTGCGGTCGACCTGGAGCACGTCGCTGTTGGGGAGCCGTCCCGCCGCCACCAGCAGCACGTCGCCCTCGATCGGCTCGACGGGGCCGCCGTGACGCTCGACGTCGAGCGTCACGTCCCGGCCGTCGTGACGGGCGGCCACGATCCGGCACCCGGTCCGGACGTCGAACCGCCCGGTGTAGGCGGCGGTGGCGCGGTCGCTGATCTCGGCGTCGGCGCTGCGCAGCATCCGGTCGCCCCGCAGGAGGAAGGTGACCTCGCTGCCGAACGCGCCGAACACGTGGCCCAGCTCCAGGGCGATGTAACCGCCCCCGACGATCACGAGACGGCGGGGCAGCTCCTGGAGCCGCATGATGGTGTCGGAGGTGTGGAAGGCCACCTCGTCGAGACCGGGTATCGGTGGGACGAAGGGCCGGGCCCCGGCGGCCAGGATCCAGCGGGGGGCGGTGATCAGGTCACGCTCGCCGTCGCCGACCCGCATGACGTGGTGGTCGACGAAGCGGCCCTCGGCCTTGATCACCTCGAAGTTGGGCAGGTCGGCCCGCCACGCCTCCCCGCCGGCGGCGATGGGGTCGATCCGGCCGAAGACCCGGTCGACCAGGGCGGGCAGGTCGACACCCTCGAAGCGGGTGTGGACCCCGAGATGGGCGCTGGTGGCGGCCTCGTGGGCCACGTCGGCCGGGTGGATGAGCATCTTGGAGGGGATGCACCCCCGGTTGAGGCAGGTGCCGCCGAACACGTCCTTCTCGACGATGGCGATGCGCCAGTCGTCCATCTCGGGCGAGGGGATCATGTTCCCCGAGCCGGCTCCGACGATGACGAGATCGAACTGGCGCACGGTGTCAGCAACACTCCGGCTCGTCGGGGTCATCCCCGGCCGCAATCTTCGTCGGGCGCCCACAGCCCCGCCGCCGTCGCCTCGGGCAGCATCCAGTGCGGTTGGTCACCCCGGGCGCCGGTGGAGGACACCGTGGCGATCGGGTCGTCGACGTCGAGGCGCAGGTCGTCGGGCACGCCCAGGTCACCCCGGGGGACGACCAGGACCGAGGGGAGCGACGCCACCGCGTCGTCCCGCGCTGCGGCGCTGCCGTAGAAGGTCACGTCGTGGATCTGGTGCCACTTGTCGGCCCCCATGACGACCACGTCGTAGCCGGCGGCCACGTCGGCGAGGAGCTGGGCGGTCGTGACCCGGACGCCGAGCCAGGGCCGTTCGGCGCGCAGCAGGCGCAGCACGCCGGCCCGCTCGTCGACGGTCGGGCGGGTCACCTGCTCCTTGGCCAGGGTCACCCGGCTGAGGGTCAGGTCGAGACGGTCGAGCCCGGCCCGCTCCCGGGCCGCCTCGGCGATGGCGAGGTGCGCGAGGGTCGGCGGGTTGAACGACCCCGGATAGACGCCGCGCCGGGCGCTCACCCGGGTGGGCGGCGGGCGAACACGCCCGACACCCGGGCCACCCGGCGATCGCCGACCGAGAGCCAGGCGGTGGCGAAGCCGGTCGAGCGTCCCGCCCGGAGCACCTCGCCGCGGCCCTCCAGCCAGTCGCCCACCGTCACGGCGTCGGCGAAGTCGACCGAGAGGCTGATGGTCACGCCGGGGAGGTCGACGTCGAGGGCCCGGGCCAGGGTCCGCCCCAGCACCAGGTCGGCGAAGCTGACCAGGAGGCCGCCGTGGACCGCCCCCGAGCGGTTGGCGTGGTGCGGGGCGATCCGCAGGCCGAACACGGGCGGGTCGTGACCGACGTGGACGGGCCCGATGTGGGCGACGAACGGCGACATGCGGGGGATGGGCTCGAAGCCGGGGGGAACGTCGCTCACGCCCGGAGGATCCGACCGACGTGGGGTTTGCCCCCGAGGGCGGCCACCAGGTCGTGGCGCAGCTCGTGGGCCACGGTGTCGAAGGTGCGGTCGATCAGCTCGGCCCGGTGCCGTTCGGTCGGGGTGGGGCCTCGGTCGCCGACCGCCCGGACCAGCGCCGCCGCCTCCTCCCGGAGCCCGATGAGCGTGGCGGCGAGGCCGAGGTCGAGCGGGGCTGCGCCCCGGGCCCGGGCCTCCTGCAGCCGCTCGGACGTGTCGGCGCCGAGCCCGTCGACCAGGGCGCCGACGACGGCCTCGTAGTCGGCCCTGGTGCCCCCCCGGCGCCGCAGCGCCAGCGCCTGCGCCGAGGCCCGCGCCGCCTCGGCGCCCAGGCGGCGGATCTGCATGCGCATGCCCGCCTCCCACGCCTCCCGGCGCTGGCGGGGCGAGCGCGACGCCCCCGGTGCCGGACCGGTCCCGCCCGGCGGGCCGGACTTCGGTGCGCCCGGGGCCCGACCCGGGAAGGTGTCACGGTCGTAGGCGCGACGCCGCTCGGGACGGGACAGCACGGTCCAGGCCTGGTTCAGCTCGGCCATGGCCGGTCCGGACGCGGCGGCAAGGCCGTGGTCGGGGTGCAGGGACCGGGCCCGCTCCCGGTACGCGCGACGCAGCTCGTCCGATGAGGCGCCCGGGCCGACGCCGAGCACGTCGTAGAGGGTACGCACCACCGACGACGAGGGTAGTGACGCCTACGCCGTCACGGTCGACCGCTCCCACTGCGGAGCTGATCGCGGATGTCGATCAGCAGCTCGACCTCGGTCGGTCCATCCTCCTCGGCCTTCTGGCCCCCCCGGGTGCGGGACTGGATGGTGTTGTACGGCTTGACCACGAAGAAGAACACGGCGGCGGCGATGGTCAGGAACGAGATGATCCGGGTCAGGATCACTCCGTAGCCGATCTCGGCCTCGCCGATGTCGATGGCGAGGTCGGTGAAGTCGGGCTGGCCGAAGACGGCGGCCACGATGGGGGTGATGAGCTCCTCCACGATCGAGGCGATGACCGGGGCGAAGGCGGCGGCCAGCACCACGGCCACGGCCAGGTCGATCACGTTGCCGCGGTTGATGAAGTCCTTGAACTCCGACAGCAGGTTCTTCACGGGTACGGGTTCCTCCTCGAATGGGTGACGTCGGGGGGGCACCGTACGAGACGGGCGAGAGGCGTTCGTTGACCACTGGCCTGGCGAACTCTCGTTCGATAGCATAGCGGGGCGTGCGGCAGCTCTCCATCCTCGGTCACGATCCGGTGGCGGTCCGGCCCGTGCCGGTCGCACGTCACCCCCTCGACGCCACCTCCTGGGTCGATCACGCCCCCGGGTGGCTGGCCGGCGCCGACGCACTCCTCGATGACCTGCTCGACACGGTGACGTTCCGCCAGGGCACCCGCCGGCTGTTCGACGCCGACCGCATCGAGCCCCGGCTCTCGGGGGAGGTGCGTCGGCCCGACGAGCACCCGGCGCTACTCCCGCTGGCGGCGGCGCTCACGGCCCGGTACGGGCGTCGTTTCGACACCGCCTTCCTCAACCTCTACCGCACCGGGGCCGACTCGGTGGCCTGGCACCGTGACCGCATCCACCGCCACCAGCGTCGGCCCCTCGTGGCCATCATCAGCCTGGGGGCCACCCGCACCTTCCGCCTCCGGCCCCACGGCGGGGGCACCAGCACCGGCTTCGCCATGGCCTCGGGCGACCTGCTCGTCATGGGGGGCGAGTGCCAGCACCGCTGGGAGCACGCCGTGCCCAAGACGAAGCGGCCCGTCGGGGTGCGGATGTCGGTGACGCTGCGGCCGAGCGCCGACGACCACCCCGCCGCCGGGTAGCGGCCGTCCCGGGCCGGGGGGAGGGTAGGTTCGCCGGCCGTGGCCCGGATCCTCGTCGTCGGGGCGGGCATGGCCGGGCTGCGCGCCGCCGGGGCGTTGTCCGGTGCGCACCGGGTGGTGGTCGTCGACAAGGGCCGGGGCGTCGGGGGCCGCATGGCGCACCGCCGAGGCGACGGCGGCGCCGCTTACGACCACGGCGCCCAGTTCTTCACCGCCCGCCACGACGACTTCGCCGCCGACGTGGCCGGGTGGGAGCGGGCCGGCCTGGTCGAGGTGTGGCACCGGTCGCTGCTCGGCCCCGCCGGCGCCGAGGAGGACGACGGCCACCCCCGCTACCGGGGCGCACCCTCCATGACGGCGGTGCCGAAGCACCTGGCGGCCGGCCTCGACGTGCTGACCGGCGTGCGGGTGACCCGCCTCGTGGCCACCGGTGACGGGTGGGCGGCGCAGGGGGAGGGGGTACCCGGTGCGACGTTCGACGCCGTCGTGCTGACCCCGCCCGTGCCGCAGTCGCTCGACCTGCTGCCCACCACCGTCCTGCCCGCCGAGGTGACCGCCGACCTGACCGGGATCGTCTACGACCGCTGCCTGGCCGTGCTGGTGGCGTTGGATGGCCCGTCCGGGCTGCCCGAGCCGGGCGCCGTCAGACCCGGGGGTGAGCCGGTCGAGTGGGTGGCCGACAACCAACGCAAGGGGGTCTCGGCGACACCGACGGTCACGGTCCACCTCGGGCCGGCCGCCAGCGAGACGTGGTGGGATCAGCCCGCCGACGAGGTGGCTGCGCTCGCGATGGCGGCGGTCGGGGAGCACCTGCAGGCCCGGCCCCGGGTGACGTCCGTGCACCGGTGGCGCTACTCCCGACCGCAGACGGTGCACGACCAGCGGGCCGTCCTCGTCGACGGGCCCGCCCCGCTCGTGTTCGCCGGCGACGCCTTCGGCGCGCCCCTGGTGGAGGGCGCCGCCCGCTCGGGCTCCGCCGCGGCCGACCTCCTCGCCACCCGCCTGGGCTCGTAGCGTCGGTCCCCGGGTGCCCACGCCGCGTGAGGAGCGGGAGGAGGCCCGATACCCTCGAATCGTGAGCGGCACCGAGCTCGACCGTGACACCCGGACCGACCCGGTCACCGACGACGGCGACCACGACCGCTACGCCCACTACGTGCAGAAATCGGCCCTCAGCCGGGCGCTGGTGCTGGGCGAGGCGGTCACCGCGCTGTGCGGCAAGGTGTGGGTCCCGAGCCGCGATCCCGAGCGCTACCCGGTCTGTCCGGCCTGCAAGGACATCAAGGCCCGCCGGGACAACCGCAGCAGCAACTGAGCCCGGCCGGGCCAGGTCAGTGCCCGGCGGCCCGGACCGCAGCGGCGACGCCGGTCGCGAACTCGACCAGGCGGGCCGCCGCGTCGCCCACGTCGGACTCGTAGCCGAACCCCGGCCAGCGGCACTCCGCGATCGCCGCCCTGGTGGCCGACGGGTTGCCGACGTGGGCGACCGGGTCGAAGACGTGGGGGCTGCGCAGCTCGGCCTCGATCAGGTCGGCGTGCGCGGTGAGGTCGGCGAGCAGCGCCTCGTTCTGCTCAGTGGTCTCGAACCCGTCGACGTAGATCATGGCCCGATACCCGTCGTCCGGTCGACTGGAGCGGACGTTCAGCCGCCACCTGCTGCTGCCCCAGGAGATGTCCACCGAGTACCCGGCGCGCGGCGTCGAGATGGTGGGGAATCCGAGCTGCGTGAGCGCCGGAGTGGTGGTCTCGATGATCGACTCGAGGAACTCCGCGCGACGGGGGTTGCCGGAGCGGGCCTTCTTCTGCTCCCGCTTCACGAACTCGTTGGGCCGCACGACCACGTCGAAGTCGACACCGAACTCGCCCGCGCCGACGGCGATGAACCTCGGTCGGGCCAGGACGAAGCCCAGGCGTTCCGTGGACTCCCTGTTCAGCAGCTCGATGGCCGCCTCGTGGGCGGCGTGGACGGTGTCGACCAGCCAGACGCCGAGGACCCGGTCGTAGGCGGCGCTCACGCCCGCCACGTAGGTGATCAGCTGACCGAGATGGCCGTGCTCGGAGATGCCGTACTGGTTCTCGATGGCGACCCCGACCGTCTCTCCGTCGGCCTCGACACCGACGGCGGCGAGCACGTCGAGCTTCTTCCCGGCGATGTCGTGCTCGACGCCCTGCAGCTCGAGCGTGTCGACGCCCAGCGCAGCGCCGAGGAGCTCGAGGTTGTCGGCGAGCCAGGGGGTGAAGTGGGTCGCCTCGCCACCCAGCACCTCGGCGGCGGTCCTCCAGGACAGTGATCGGATGATCGGTGCGGCCATCGAGGGGCAGAGTACGCACGGGACCGCTCAGCCGGCCGGCCTCGCGGACGGCGTGGGGCCCGGCCGGTCGTGCCCGTCGTCTCCGGTCGTCGAGAGCGACTCGGTGATGGTCCGGTCCGGGATCAGGTTCCCGGCGGCCAGACGGCTGACGAAATAGGTGAGGGCGATCGCCACCACGCCGGTGGTGGCGGCCAGGGTGCCGATGTAGGCGGCGAGGCCCAGGCCGACAGCGTCCACCGGGCGTCCGCCGGGGATCGACGGGCGCCTGCGAGAAGCCGTACCGGTCGACCGGGCCGTCGCGGAGGCCGAGCTTCCACGACGTGGTCGCCGACGAGGACGCCGGCGGCGAGGCGGCCCTGCTGGCTGCGTTCCGCGCCGAGCTGCGGGAGGCGGGCGACGACTCGGTGGCGGCCATGACTCGCCTCCCACCTCCACCTCGTCGACCGGACCCTCACCCGGTTCGTCGACGAGCTCACCGCCCTCGTCCGCCGCTGCACCGACGCCGACCGCAGCGACGAGGGTGGGCCGGGTGACGGCGGCCTGTTCACCCTCCACCGCCTCGCCGACGATCGCCGGGCGTCGCCGGCCCCGGACCCGGCGAGGATCCGCCCGAGCGGCCTCCAGCCCGACGTAGCCTCGGGCGGTGACGGAGCGACCGACCACCGGGCCGACGGTGTGGTGGGACGGCCGGACCGTGCCCTGGGAGCAGGCCACCGTCCACGTGCTGTCCGCCTCCCTGGCCCGGGGGACGCTGGCCTTCGACGTGCTCCGGGTGGTCGGCGCGGGCGACGCCCGCAGCGTGGTCGGCCTCGGCGAGCACGTCGACCGGTTCGTCGGGTCGGCCACGGCCCTCGGCATGGTCGACCTGCCCTCGGCCGGGGAGCTGCGCGGGGCCGTGCTCGCCACCGCCGCCGCCCACCCGAGCGCCACCGTGGTCAAGATTCTGGCGCTGTGGCCCACCGTGATCCTCGACCTCGTGCCCGACGACCGCCGCCCGTCCGTCGTGGTCGCCGCCGTCTCGCCGGAGGACCTGGGCGCGGCGGTCCGTCCGGTCTCACCGGTCCGCATGCGGCTGGGGCGGCGCCCCAAGCCGCCGGCCGAGCTGCTGTCGCCGCAGTGGAAGGTGGCCGCCTCCTACACCGTGGCGGCCATCGAGCGGGTCGCCGCCGTGGAGGCCGGCTACGACGACGTGCTCCTGCCGACCGACGACGGTCACGTGGCCGAGGCGCCCGCCCAGAGCTTCTTCCTCGTCGCCGACGGTCACCTGCTCGTGCCGGGGCTCGACTCCGTGCTCGACGGTGTGACCCGCCGGGTGGTGGTCGACCTGGCCGACGACCTCGGGATCGCCACCGAGGTGCGCCCCGTGCCCGTCGCCGAGCTGGGCCGGGCCGATGAGGCGTTCCTGTCGTCGACGATGACGGCGGTCCGGCCCGTGGCCGAGGTGGAGGGCACCCGCTGGGACGCCCCCGGACCCGTCACCGCCGCCCTGGCCGACGCCGCCGATCGCCTGTACGCCGGCGACCACCCCTGCTCGGCCCGCTGGCTGACACCCGTCCCGCCTGGATCCTGAGGAGCGTCAGCTCAGCGGTCCGGTCGGGGTGTCCAGACGAGCACGGGTTGGTCGACGGCCACGTCGTCGCGCTCCAGCCCGATCTGGCGCGTCTCGATGTCCGCAGCCCGCTCGGTCCAGGTGTCGTCGAGGTCGGCCAGCGTCTCGGCCAGCTCGGCCTCCAGCTCCGCCAGGTCGTCGACCTTCTCGGCCAGACGGTTCCGCGCCGACTCCAGGCGCTGGCCCGCCCTGGCCCGCTGTCGGCGCCCAGTCGCCAGCCGACGGGCCAGCGAGCGGGTCCCGGTGCGACCCCCCAGGAGACCGCTGACCAGCGAGCCGACGACGTCGCCGACGTCGGAGTCCCTGCGAGTGGACACGTCAACCTCGATCTCGGCGACGCGGTCCTCGGCCCTGGCGATGGCGTCGCGCACGCGATCGGCGCGGGTGGCCAGGGTGTCCCGCAACTTCTCGGCGTCGCCGTCGAAGCCCTCGGTGGCGGTCGTCTTGCACCGTCGTGCGAACGTGTCACGGTCCTCGCCCGGTCTCGACCACAGGTCGAGGCTCGAGTTGAGGTGGAGGTCGAGGGTGAGGGTGCCCGTGAGGTGGGCGCGGACGTCGCGCAGGAGGTCCCGGAAGAACGTCCTGGTGTGGATCCTGGCGGCCGGCGGGGGGAGGGCGTAGCGGGCGCCTCCCGGCGCTGCCGGGCGCAGGTCGCGGTCGTCGTGGTCGACGGCTCGCAGCGAGTCGCCGAGCGGTGCGCCCAGCGGGAACACGACGGCCTCCCACTCCTCGGTGTGACGCAGGTCGGCGGTGCGCTCGTCGTAGAGGAGGCGGGCCCGCACGGCCACGGCGGCCTCGAGCCGGGTTCCCCCGGGATCGGCGCCGACGCCCGCCGCCCAGGGGGCAGCCGGGTCGAGCCAGCGCACGGGCACCCCGTCGGCCACCGGGGGCATCTCCGCCGTCTCGTCGTCTCGGAACTGCACGTCACCCGATGGGACAGGAGACCGGGCGGGCCCGGGGGTAGCAGGCGCAGCCGGTACGGGGGTAGCGGACACGGCAGACACAGCGGGCACAGCGCCAGGGGGAGCCAGCATCGCGATGCGGGCCCGGGTGAGCGGCCCCGCGAGGTACGACATGGCCCACCGCGTGGTGAGCACGGTGGGCTCGGAGGCCCGGGTGCGGTGCAGCACGAACTGGCGCGGGTCGAGGCCGGTGATGGTGGCGTCGACGGAGGCGAGGTCGACGCCACCCGCCGCCGAGGCCATCCCGTCGAGCAGGCGGGCCTTGTCCCGCTCGGTCTGGAGCCTCCCGACGAGCCAGGTGCCGGCGTTGGAGAGGGCCTTGTAGTCGAGGTCGACGGGGTTCTGGGTGGCCAGCACCATCCCCACGCCGTAGGCGCGGGCCTGCTTCACGAGGGTGAGGATCGGTCGCTTGGCCGGCGGCACCGCCGTCGGGGGCACGAAGCCGAACACCTCGTCCATGTAGACGAGCACCCGCAGGTCGGCCGACCCGGGCTGTGACCGCATCCAGGTCACGAGACGGGACAGCACGAGGGTGACGACGAACTGGCGCTCCTCGTCGCTCAGGTGGGCGAGCGTCACGACCGCCGCCCCGGCCCGGCCGTCATCGGGGAACAGCATGCGGGCGATGTCGAGGGGCTCGCCGGCCGACCAGGCGGCGAAGGCCGGTGAGGCGAGCAGGCCGTTGAGCCGCATCGCCAGATCGGTGCGGTCGTCGGGCGGGAAGAAGCGGTCGACGTCGACGACGCCGAGCTTGCGCATCGGGGGGTCCTGCACCTGGGCCAGCAGCCTCCCGAGGTCGAGGGGCGTGCCCGATGTCCAGGCCCGCTCGACGAGCTGGGCGAGGAGGATGTGCTCCCGCCCGGACAGGGGATCCGACTCGACGCCGACCATGCCGAGCAGGCCGCTGACGTACCCGCCGATCTCGTCGCGCACGGCCTCGGTGTCCGTCACGTCGGCGGGGGGATCGAGAGAGCCGACCAGGTTCAGGGGCACGCCCGCCTCGGAGCCGGGGGTGTAGAGCCGCATGGCGGCCCGGTCCCGGAGGGTGGCGATGCGGGCGCCGTCGATCCCCCACCCGGCCAGCCCGTCACGCCAGCGCGACGCCACCTCGGCCGGGTCGTCGCCGGGCTCGACCCAGGGAGCGAAGTCGGCCGGGGCGAGGTCGGGGAAGCCGAGCAGCAGGTTGCCCATGTCGCCCTTGGGGTCGAGCACGAGACAGGAGACCCCGGCCAGCAGCGCCTCCTCGAGGAGCACCATGCCCAGACCGGTCTTGCCCGAACCGGTCATGCCGACGATCACGCCGTGGGTGGTGAGGTCGGCGGCGTCGATCTCGGTGCGCCCGTCGGCGCGTCCGCCGGTGGACGGGTCGACGGGCGCGCCGAGCCAGAGTCGGCCGTCGGCAGCGCTCACCCGGCCGTGTCGGCGAACAGGCGGCGGGCGGCCGGGTAGTCGGCCTTGGCCGACGGCGAGCGGGGGATGGCGTTGACCACCACCAGCTCGCGGGGCGCCTTGAAGGAGGCCAGACGATCGCGCGTGTGGGCGATGAGTTCGTCGGCCCCGGCCGAGGCACCCGGGGCCAGCGCGGCCACCCCGACGACCCGCTGCCCGAACCGGTCGTCGTCGACGCCGAACACGAGGGCGTCCTCGACGGCGGGGTGGCTCTTGACGGCCTCCTCGACCTCCTCGGGGTACACCTTCTCGCCGCCGGTGTTGATGCAGTTCGATCCCCGCCCGAGCAGCACGAGCGTGCCGTCGGCGTCGTAGCGGCCCCAGTCACCGGGGAAGGAGTAGGGGACCCCGTCGATGGTGCGGAACGTGCGGGCCGACTTGTCGGGGTCCTTGTAGTAGCCGAAGGGGATGGCGCCCGACGTGGCCACCATGCCGACCCGGTCCGAGCCGGGCTCGATCTCGCTGTCGTTCTCGTCGAACAGCTTCGTGGTGGGGGCGGCGTCGAACCGGGCCGTGTCGCGCCCGGCCCCCCGCACCGTGATCTGGGTGGCCATCGCCCCCTCGGAGGACCCGAGGGCGTCGACGATGGCGACGTGGCCGAGGTGGTCGAGGATGGCCTCCTTCACCTCGGCCGAGAACATGGCGCCCGACGAGATGATCATGCGCAGCGCCGAGAGGTCACGGTCCCGACCGGCGGTGGCCGACTCCTCCAGCTCCCGCAGCAGGGGACGGGCGAAGGCGTCACCGACGATGACGGTGAGGTTCACGCACTCGGACGCCATCGTGTCGAGCATGACGCCGGGGTCGAACCCGGCCCCCTCGAACAGCACGCAGGTGGCGCCGAACAGGTGGGGGGCCATGAGCCCGATCCACACGCCGGTGCCGTGCATGAGGGGCGCGCCGGTCGACGAGACGAGGGCCGTGCCGGCGTCGACGAGGCGGCGGGCCACGCCGGGTAGCTCGTCGGGTGATGCCACCGGGTCGATGCCGAGGATGGGGGGGAAGCCGGTGATGAACCCCTGGGCGAACGGCCCGATCTCGTACATGACCCCCTTGGGGAGGCCCGTCGTGCCGCCCGTGTAGAGCATGTAGACGTCGTCGGGGGAGCGGTCGATGCGGGGGGCCGGCTCGTGGGCGGCCACGACGTCCTCGTAGCGGTCGACGTCGGCGACGGACCCGCCCTCGCCGTCGTCGACCTCGATCCACAGGGCCACGTCGTCGTGGCGGCCGCGCACCCGCTCGATCCGCTCGCCGAGGGAGCGGTGGAACACCACGGCCCGGGCGTCGGAGTCGTCGAGCAGGTGCGACAGCTCGTCGTCGAGGTACCGGTAGTTGACGTTGACGGGGACGCAGCGCTGCTTGAGGGCGGCGAACTGGGCCTCGGCGTACTCCGGGCAGTTGCGGAGGTAGAGCGCCACCTTGTCGTCGGGCCCGAGCCCGGCGGCGGTGAGCGCGGCAGCGAGGCGGGCGGCGCGGTTCTCGTACTCCCGCCACGACACCCGCCGCCCGCCCTGCACGACGGCGGGGTGCTCCCCGATCTCGTCGGCCACGGCCTCCCAGATGGTGGCGAAGTGGACGTCCACCGGATTCCTCCCCGTGTCGCTCGGCGGAGCGAACCTACCCGCCCCGGTGACCGCCCCGGCTACGGGTCGAGGAGGTCGAGCGGCTCGCCGTCGAGGACGAGGGCCGACCCCGACGCCTGCATCCTGGCCGCCAGCCGGGGGGCCGGTCCGGAGCGCACCTCGATGTCGGCGCCGAGCACGTCGAGCAGGGCCCGCACCGGTGTCGGGTCGGGGGCCTCGAGGTGGAAGGCAACCAGCTCGACGCCGGCCGGGGCCGAGGCGGAGGGGTGGGGCGCGTCACCCCAGTCGATGAGGATGGGAGCCAGGGGGCCGGCGTCGTGGCCGGCCAGCCGCACGAGCCGCCACTCGAGGAGGTCGCCCTCGGGCGTCTCCCGCGACAGCGGCGCCACCGTGGCCCTCCACCCGGCCTCCCGTACCGCCGCCGCGCTCACCTCGGCGTCGGTGGTGCGGGCCAGCCACGCCACCAACCGGGGTCCGGCCAGCCCGGTCAGGGCCCGGCCGAGGGGCCCGTCGCCGTCGCCTGCGTCGGGATCGGGGGCCATCACCTCCAGGTAGGTCTCACCGCCGAGCGCCAGCAGGGCGTTGGCCGTGCCCTGGCCGGGGTGGCGGCCGCCGGGGCGGGGCTCCACGCCCGTGCGGGCGGCGAGTCCGCTGACGGCCCGGCCGAGGTCCGGTCCGGCCCACACCAGGTGATCCAGGGTCACGGTCATGCCGGCTCCTCGTCGTGCCAGACGACGCTCCGCTCGACCCGGGGGCCCCACGATCCCCGCCGGTAGATGTAGGGCTGGCCGGTGCCGAGGACGGGCTCGACGATGCGCCACTGCTCCTCCACGGCGTCCTGGCGCCCGAAGCGTCGGGGGTCGCCGTCCATGGCGTCGTCGAGGAGCTGCTGGTAGGCGTCGGGGGCGTCGCCCAGCTGCTCCGCCGACGAGACCCGCAGGTCGACCGGGCAGGTGGCCAGCTCGTCACCGGGCCGCTTGGACTGCAGGTGCATGGTGATGCCGTCGTCGGGCTTCATGCGGAACTGCAGCACGTTCGGCTCGGGCTGCTCGCCGTCGTCGGCGAACAGCAACCGGGGCGGGGGCTGGAACTCGATGAGGGTCTCGGTGACGGTCGTGGCCATGGCCTTGCCGGCCCGCAGGTGGATCGGCACCCCGGCCCACCGCCAGTTGTCGATCCGCAGCTCCAGTTCGACGTAGGTCTCGGTGTCGGACTCGTCGGCCACGCCCTCCTCGTCGCGGTAGCCCTCGTACTGGCCCCACACCACCGTGTCGGGGTCGATGGGGGGGATGGCCCGGAGCACCTTCACCTTCTCGTCGCGCAGGGCATCGGCGTCGGACGACACCGGTGGCTCCATGGCCAGCAGCGTGACCATCTCCAGCAGGTGGTTCTGCACGACGTCGCGCAGGGTGCCGACGTCGTCGAAGAAGCTGCCCCGACCCTCCACGTCGAAGGACTCGAGCATGGAGATCTGGACCGACCCGATGTGGTTCCGGTTCCAGACCGGCTCCAGCATCGTGTTGGCGAACCGGAAGACCAGGAGGTTCAGGACCGGGTCCTTGCCGAGGAAGTGATCGATGCGGAACACCCGCTCCTCGGGGAAGGCGTCGTGCACGACCCGGTTGAGCTTGCGGGCGGAGTCGAGATCACGACCGAACGGCTTCTCGACGACGAGCCGGCTCGACCGGTTGAGGCCGGCGGCGGCCAGGCCGCTCGTCACGTCGTCGAACAGGAACGGGGGGATGGCGAGGTAGAAGAGGGGCCGCTCGGCGTCACCGAGGGCGTCGGCGATGCGGGGGTAGAGGTCGGCGTCGGTGTAGTCGCCGTCGACGAACTCCATGCGGCCGGCCAGTGCGTCGAGGACGGCCTCGTCGACGTCGTCCACGGTCTCGTGCACGGCCTCCCGGGCGTAGTCGGCGAACTCGTCCCGGTCCCAGGGGGTGCGGCCGACGCCGACCACCGGCATGTCGAGCCCACCGCCGGCGGCGATGTGGTAGCAGGCCGGCAGCAGCTTCTTGCGGGCCAGGTCACCGCTCGCCCCGAACAGGACGACGGCGTCGCTGCGGTCGGTCACGGCGTCAGCGTACGGGGGCCGGCTGCCAGACTAGGGGACCACGATGGTCTCGATCCGGGTACGGACCCCTGACGCCGACGTCTTCGCCCGTGGCCTCGCCCGCATCCGCGACGAGGTCGGGGTGCCCGGTCCGTTCCCGACCGACGCCCTGGCCGAGGCCGCTGATCCGGCCCCCGACACCGTCGAGCGGGAGGATGCCCGGGACCTCCCGCTGGTCACCATCGACCCGCCCGGCAGCCTGGACCTCGACCAGGCCGTGGGTGGGAGCCGCAGGGGACGCGGGTACCGGGTCGACTACGCCATCGCCGACGTGGCCGCCTTCGTCCGACCTGGGGGCGCGCTCGACCGGGAGGCCCGGGCCCGGGGCGCCACGCTGTACCTCCCCGACGGGCGGGTCCCGCTGCACCCCGACGGGCTGGGGGAGGGGTCGGCCAGCCTGCTGCCCGATCGCGACCGGCCCGCCGTCCTGTGGACCTTCGACCTGGACGGGTTCGGCGTGCTCGAGGAGGTGCGGGTACGGCGGGCGATGGTGCGCAGCCGGGCCCGGCTGACCTACGCCGAGGCCCAGGCGCGCCTGGCCGCCGGGGCGGACGACGAGAACCTCCTCGTGCTGCGGGCCGTCGGCCGGGCCCGGCGGGAGCGCGAGATCGAGCGGGGTGCGGTGAGCCTCGACCTCCCCGCCCAGGAGGTGGTGGCCGGCGACGACGGCCGCTTCGAGCTGCGCTACGACGAGCACCTCCCCGTCGAGGACTGGAACGCCCAGGTGTCGCTCATGACGGGCCTGGCCGCCGCCCGGATCATGCTCGACGGCGGCGTGGGCATCCTCCGGACGCTGCCCCCGCCCGCGCCCGGGGTGGTCGACGAGCTGCGCACCCACGCCCGGGCATTGGGGGTGGCCTGGCCCGACGGCGTGCCGCACCCGTTCCTCGTCCGGTCCCTCGACGCCAACGTGCCCGCCCACGCCGCGCTGCTGGCGGCGGCGGTGCGCCTGTTCCGGGGGGCGGGCTACACGGCGTTCCGCGCCACACCGTCCGAGCCGCCCGAGCACGCCGCCATCGCCGCCCCTTACAGCCACGTCACCGCCCCGCTGCGCCGGCTGGTCGACCGGTTCGCGATCGAGCTCGTCCTCGCTGCGGCCGACGGCCGCGAGCCGCCGGGGTGGGCCGTCGACGCGCTGGACGAGCTGCCCGAGGTGATGGAGGCGACCACGCGGCGCCAGCGGGCGCTGGAGCGGGCCGTGGTCGACCTGGTGGAGGCGGTCGTGCTGCGGGGGCGCCGGGGGGAGCGGCTCCGGGCCGTCGTGACGGCCCGCCGGGGTGACGGCGTCGTCGTGCAGGTGACCGACCCGGCCGTGGTGACCCGGGTGACGGCCGACGGGCTGCGCCCCGGCGACGAGATCGAGGTGCGGGTGGGCGACGTCGACGTCGACGAGCGCCGGGTCGAGCTGGAGGTGGTCGGGTGAGCGCCGAGGCCGACGTGGCGTGCTGGTCGGGGGCCCTGGGGGCGGGACGAGGCCGACCCGGTGAGCGCCGAGGCCGACGTGGCGTGCTGGTCGGGGGCCGGGGGCGGGACGAGTGCCGACCCTGTGAGCGCCGAGGCCGACGTGGCGTGCTGGTCGGGGGCCGGGGGCGGGACGAGGCCGACCCGGTGAGTGCCGAGGCCGACGTGGCGTGCTGGTCGGGGGCCCGGGGGCGGGACGAGGCCGACCCGGTGAGCGCCGAGGCCGACGTGGCGTGCTGGTCGGGGGCCGGGGGCGGGACGAGGCCGACCCGGTGAGCACCGAGGCCGGTTCTGCTCGGGCGGTGCTGGCCGCCAACCAGGCGTTCTACGACGCGTTCGAGGCCCGCGACGCCGACGCCATGGCCGACGTGTGGGAGACGGGCGACGAGGTGACCTGCGGACACCCCGGCCACCCGGTGCTGACCGGCACGGCGATGGTGCAGGCGTCGTGGCGGGCCATCCTGTCGGGACCGCAGCATCTGCAGTTCATCCTGTCCGGCGTGCACGTCGTGGTGCGGGGGGACGTGGCCTGGGTGGTGTGCGACGAGAACCTGCTCGACGGCCCGACGGCGGGGACGGTGGCGGCCATCAACGTGTTCGCCCGGGGCGTCGACGGGCGGTGGCGACTGATGGCCCACCACGGCTCGCCCGTGGCCGACCGGACCCGTTGACGGGGACCGACGCGGACCGGGACACGACGGTCCCGCTGGCCCGGGCGCTGGCCATCCTGCGCGACGGCGGGGTGGTGGCCGTGCCGACCGAGACGGTCTACGGGCTCGCCGCCGACGCCCGGCGGGCCGACGCCGTGGCCGCCGTCTTCCGGGCCAAGGGTCGGCCTCCGGACCACCCACTGATCGTCCATCTCGGTCCGAACACGGACCCACGCGACGGCTGGGCGGGGGAGTGGCCGGTGGCGGCCGCCCGCCTCGCCGGCGCCTTCTGGCCCGGACCGCTGACGCTGCTCGTGCCCCGGGGCCCCCGGGTCGACCCGTCGGTCACGGGGGGTCGACCGCTGGTGGGGCTACGGGTGCCCGACCACGCCATGACGGCCGAGCTGCTCGACCGCTTCGGAGCGGGGGTGGCGGCGCCGTCGGCCAACCGGTTCGGTCGTGTCAGCCCGACGTCCGCCGCCGACGTCACCGCCGAGCTGCCCGGTGTGGCCGTGCTCGACGGGGGGCCGTCGGTGATCGGCATCGAGTCGACCATCGTGGACGTGAGCGGAGAACGGCCCGTGGTCCGCCGCCCCGGCGTCGTCACGCCGGACCAGATCATCGCCGTCCTGCGCGCCGCCGGTCTCCTCGGCGCCGCCGGGGTCGAGGGCGCCGTGGACGTGGCCGGGGGGAACCGGCCCGGGGTGCCGGGAGGGCACGCCTCCCACTACGCGCCGACCGCCGAGGTCCGACTGGTCGACCCCGCCGCCGTCGCCGCCGTCGCCGCCGTCGCCGCCGCGGCGGGCCGGTCCACCGTGGTGCTGGCGCCGCTCGGCGTCGACGTGGGGGACGGTGCCACCCTCCAGCCGGTGCCCGTCGACGCCGCCGGCTACGCCCGGGGCCTCTACCGGCGGCTGCGCGATGCCGACGCCGCCGGCGCCGAGGTGATCGTCGTGGCCCGCCCCCGACCGCGTGACGCCGACGACCCCGACGCCGGCCTGTGGGCCGCCGTCGTCGACCGTCTCACCCGGGCCGCGACGTCGCCCGGACCGAACTGACACCCGTGGTGGGGGGCTATCGCCCCCCACCACGGGTGTCAGGTCACCGGGGAGGGTCCCCGTCGGCCGTTCAAGGGGACCGGTTCGGTCAGTGGCGGACGCTCGGTGATCTCGATGACGGCGTCGGTGAGGCCGGGTCGCACCAGGGTCGTCGACCACGACGACGGGTCGACCCCGGCTCGGAGCAGCACGGTCTGGGTGATCTCCATGGCCTGGGCCGACAGCGCCGTCAGCGAGCGGGGACGGTGGTGGCGCACCCCCAGGTCGACCTCGGCGATGGCGTCGTCACCGTGGCGGGCGGCGAGATCGATGAGCAGCCCGACCTCGACGCCGTACCCCGTCACGAAGGGAACGGCCTCGAGGGCGCGGCGGCGCCCCGCGTACTCCCCGCCGAGGGGCTGGCGCAGCGGCGCCAGACCGGGGAAGAACATCGACAGCAGCGGGCGGGCCACCAGCTCCGTGGTACGCCCCCCGCCCCGTCCGTCGGCCTCGATCGGACGGTCGTAGGCGCCCTTCACGAGGACGAGGTCGTCGTCGGCGAGCAGCGGCGCCACCAGGCGGGGCACCCACCCCGGGTCGAAGACGACGAGGTCGGCGTCCACGAACACGATGACGTCCGCGGTCGTGGCGGCCAACCCCTCCCACAGCGCGCTGCCCTTGCCGGAGCGGGTCGCGTCACCCTCCCGTGCGGCGCCGGTGCGGATCACCCGGGCCCCGGCCACCTCGGCGAGGCGCCCCGTGCCGTCCCGGGAGCCGTCGTCGACCACCACCACCTCGTCGACGAGCCCGTCATCGAGCAGGACGAGCAGCTCCCGCACGATCGGCCCGACGGTGGCCGCCTCGTCGCGGGCGGGCAGCACGGCGGCCACGGTGACCGGACCCCGGGAGCGCACCGCCGCCACCGCCGACTCGGTGGCGGGCCTCCTCACGTCGTGCGACGCTACCCGGCCGGCCCTCGTCCCTGCCGCCGGCGGGCAGACACCGGCCCGCCGCCTCGCCGGCCGCCGGTGGGAGGTCCCGGTAGCGTGCCGGCATGGACGTCGACGCCGCCCGCACCGGTCAGACCGTGGAGCTGCTCCAGGAGCTGATCCGGGCCCGCTGCGTCAACGACGGCACCCCCGACAGCGGCGGTGAGGACCGCGCCGTCGACATCCTCACCCGCTACCTCGAGGGCTCGGGCGTCGAGCTGGAGACGTTCTCGCCCCGCCCCGGTCGGGGGTCGCTGGTGGCCCGGATCGAGGGGACCGACCCCGACGCGCCCACCATCTGCCTGTGCGGCCACACCGACGTGGTGCCCGTCAGCCCGTCGGGGTGGCGGGAGGACCCCTTCGGCGGAGACCTGATCGGCGACGAGGTGTGGGGCCGCGGCGCGGTCGACATGCTCAACCTCACGGCCTCGATGGCGGTGGCGTTCCGGCACGTCGCCACGGCCGGGCCGAGACCGCAGGGGACGCTGATCTACTTCGCCGTCGCCGACGAGGAGGCGGGCGGCCGGTGGGGGGCGGGGTGGATGGCCGACGAGCACTGGGACGCCGTCGGGTGCGACTACCTCCTCACCGAGATGGGAGGGATCCCCACGCCGACGGCCCAGGGCCCGGCCCTGACCCTCACCGTGGCCGAGAAGGGGCTGGGGTGGCGCAAGCTGACCGTGCAGGGCACCCCCGGCCACGGCTCGATGCCGTTCGGCACCGACAACGCCCTCGTGAAGGCGGCCGAGGTCGTCCGGCGCCTCGCCGATTACCGGCCCCGGGCCATCATCCACGACCTGTGGCGCCAGCAGGTGGCCACGCTCGACCTGTCCGACGAGGTGCGCGACGGCCTGCTCGACCCGACGCGGGCGTGGGCCACCCTCGATGGGCTCGACGACCAGCAGGCCGCCCGCCACCTCCACGCCTGCTCGCACACGACCTTCAGTCCGAACGTCGTGCGGGGCGGGGTCAAGACCAACGTCATCCCCGACACCGTCGAGATCGAGCTCGACGTCCGCACGCTGCCCGGTGAGACGGCCGCCGACCTCGACCGCCATCTCGACGAGGCCCTGGGGGACCTGCGGTCCGCCGTCCGCGTCGACGTGCTCCAGGACGGCGTGGCCACCGAGTCCGCCACCGACACGCCCATGTGGGTCACGCTCGACGGTCTCATGCGGCGGGCCCATCCCGACGCCCGCCTCGTCCCGTCGCTCCTGACCGGCGGCACCGACGCCCGCTTCTTCCGCCAGCGCGACGCCGTGGCCTACGGGGCCGGCCTGTTCAGCCCCCAGGTCACGTGGGGGGAGTTCTCCCGCCGCTTCCACGGCCACGACGAGCGGATCGACGTCGGGTCCCTCGCCCTCACCACCCAGCTCTGGGTCGAGCTGGCCCGGGAGTGGGTGCCGGCTACGGGCTGAGCGAGCGGCGGACGTCGCCGAGCAGCGTGAGGGTCTCGACGGCCACGTCCTGGGGGACGCTCATGCACCTCAGCACCAGGTCGGTGGCGCCGACGGGCCCGAAGCGGGCCAGCTCCTCGGTCACCCGGTCGACAGAGCCGGCCACGACCTGATCGCGGGTCATGCCCCGGTAGCCGGACGCCACCAGCTCGTCGGCGAGCGACTCGGCCCGGGCGCCGTCACCGGCGGTGACGATCACGTCCTGGCGGACGGCCACGTCACCCCGGGGTCGGCCGAGGCGGTCGGCGAACCCGTGGTAGCGCCCGGCCAGATCGGCGACCTCGGACGGGGTGACTCCCGGGCCGCTGTACCAGGCGTCGCCGAGGCGGGCGGCCCGCTCGAGGGCGGCGTCGGCGGTGCCGCCCATCCACCACGTGACGGGCTCGGGCGGTACGGGGGCGATGCGGGCGGCCTCGACGCCGTGGCCGGCCACGTCGACCTCCTCGCCGCCCAGGAGGCGCTGCGCGGCGTGGACACCCTCCTCGATGCGGCGACGGCGCTCGTCGAGACCAACTCCCATGGCGGCGAACTGCGCAGCGCCTCCACCCACGCCGGTCTGGACCACGAACGGCCCGGCCGCCATCGCCGCCAGGGTCCCGATCTGCTCGGCCATGAGCACCGGGTGCCAGAGGGGGACGAGGAACAGGCACCCGACCGGCCGGTCGTCCCACTCGGCCAGCAGCCGGCCGAGGGCCGGGGCGTTCTGGTAGTAGGGCGCCGGTCCGGTGGCGTGGTGGTCGCCCAGGCTGAGGTGGTCGAGCCCGGCGGCCGCCGCCGCCTGCGCCCGCTCGACGAGCCATACCGCCCCGGTGCGCGGATCGGGGGCGGTCAGCGACGACGTCAGCGAGACCCCCAGGCGCACCACCGGGAGCGTAGGGCCCGGGGCGGTGCCCGCTCCAGATCACATCGCCGGCACCGTCACCGTCGGGCGCCAGCCGGTGCGGTCCGTGGCGGATGTCATGAAACTGACCGAAACCGTCGCAGTACATCTAGCTCCGGGCGTTTCGGGCGGCGGACGGGAGCAGGCGGATGGCGGTGAGGCGTGGTGGGGGGGTCGTGGCGGTGACCGTCCTGGCGACGATGTTGGCGGCCGCTTCACCGGCCGGCTCACAGGCGGTCGGTGACCGGCCCGTTCCGCCGGGGCCGGCCGTCGTCCGCGACAAGGTCGACGACAACCTGGCGGGCCGCCTCGCCGTCCCGGACGGCATCCGCCGTACCGACGACGGTGCCGTGGTGGTGGAGATCCTCCATCACGGTGACGACGCCGCCGTGGCCGCCGCCGTGGTGGCGGCGGGCGGGTCGGTGGTGGGCTCGACGCCGGGGTGGATCACCGAGGCGGCCGTCCCGGTGGCCCGCCTGGGCCAGGTCGCCGACGAGGCGGCGGTGAACGGCATCCGGCCGCCCCTCGACGCCAACGTCACCGTCATCGGTGCGGCCACCGTGGAGGCAGCGGCACCGTCCACAGCCGGCGGCGGCGGGGCGACCACCGGCGATCACGTCGCCGCCATGGGGCTCGACCGCTGGCACGACGCCGGGATCACCGGTGCCGGCGTCAAGGTCGGCATCGTCGACTTCTTCGACCGGGGCGCCTGGGACCGGGCCCGTGACCAGGGTGAGGTCCCCGACCCGGCCGGCACGTTCTGTCGGAGCAGCGGTTCGACCTGCTCGGTGTGGGACGCCGCCAGCACCCACGGCGTGAACGTGGCCGAGGTCGTCCACGACGGCGCCCCCGGGGCCGAGCTCTACCTCGCCACGGTCACGACCACCTCGGACCTGCGGGCCGCCGTCGACTGGTTCGCGACGCGCGGCGTCGACGTGGTGACACGCTCGCTGACGTCGTACTACGACGGCCCCGGCGACGGGACGGGGCCGCTCGCCTCCGTCCAGTCCCGCGCCGTGCGGGCCGGTATGGCGTGGTTCAACTCGGCCGGCAACACGGCCGGCCGAGATGGATCCAACGGCGGGTACTGGCGGGCCGGCTGGGTCGACGACGACGGCGACGGCTGGGGGGAGTTCGCTCCCGGTGACGAGCTGCTGGCCCACGTCTGCCGTTTCACCAACGGCCTGCGGTGGAGCGACTGGGGCTCGACCGACCCGACCGACTACGACATCGTCGTCTACGACACGCCTTCGGGGCCGGTGAAGTGGTCGTCCCGGTTGGATCAGACCACCAACGACCCGCTCGAACCGGGCGACGCCACCATCGGGTGCGCCATCGGCACCGACGTCGACTACCTCGCCGTCCAGCTCGTCGACGAGGGCGACGGCACGGCCGACGACACGCTCGAGTTCATGGTCAACGGCGTCCTGCACGAGCACTGGAGCAACCCCTTCTCGGCGTCGGGACCGCTGGCCGACACGGCCGACCCCGGGGCTCTGTCGGTCGGTGCCGTCGAGCCCGCCGGTGGCGTGCGGATCGCGCCGTACAGCGCCCAGGGACCCACCAACGACGGACGGATCAGCCCGACGCTGAGCGCGCCCACCTGCCTGCGCACGTGGACGGTCGGGCCGGGTTACTGCTTCGACGGGACCAGCGCCTCGACCCCGGCCACAGCCGGCGCCGCCGCCCTGGTCCTCGACGCCGGCCTGGTGTCGACGCCGGCCGAGCTGCGGACGTGGCTGATCGACGACGGCGTGGTCGACCGGGGAGCGGCCGGCGCCGATCTCGTCTTCGGCCACGGGGCGCTGCTCCTGCCCGCCCCGCCGTCGACGGCGGCGACCTGCGGCGGGCGCGACGCCACGCTGGTCGGCACCCCGGGCGACGACACGCTCGTCGGGACGGTCGGCGCCGACGTGATCGTCGGCCTGGGCGGCGACGACGTCATCGACGGGGGCGGCGGCGGGGACACGATCTGCGCCGGCGGCGGCGACGACACCGTCGACGGGGGCCGGGGCGGGGACACGATCGACGGGGGAGCGGGGCGCGACAGGATCGACGGCGGCCCTGGCGACGACCGGCTCGACGGTGGTCCCGGCGTCGATCGGGTCGACCACGGCGGCGACGACCCGGTCGAGGTCGACCTGGCGGCCGGCACGTCGGTCGGGCAGGGGTCCGACACGCTCGTCGGCGTCGAGAACGTCGGCGGGACCCCCGGTGACGACGTCCTCTCCGGTGACGCCGCCGACAACCGGCTGAGCGGCGGGCGCGGCGACGATCGGCTGGTAGGTCGGAGCGGCGACGACCGGCTCCTCGGCCAGTCCGGCGACGACCGGCTCGTCGGCCGGGCCGGTGACGACACCCTCGACGGAGGCGGCGGCGACGACGTCTGCATCGGCGGCGGTGGAGTCGACGTCGACCGGGGTGACCGCTGCGAGACGGTGCGCTCGCTTCCCTGACGCCTCTCTACACTCCTCGGCCCCAAGGCTGCGGAGCGTGAGGCCGACGGCGTCGACCTCGACGTCTCGTTGGCGGGCGAGGTACGGCTCCTGGAGCGCGCCCGCCGGGCCGTCGACCGCCGGCTCACCGAGCTGGCCGGGATCCGGGGCAGCGGCAGTCGTGGCGGGCGGCGACTGCCTCGGCGAAGTACGCGACCTTGGCCGCCCCCGGCCGCCCGGTGTAGGCGTCGCTACCAGGATCATCAGGGCGGCGGACGAGCCGAGACCAGCGTTGCCCATCAGGCGCACGGCGTCGTCGAGGTCGGTCTCGCGGGCGGCGAACAGTTGCCAGCAGGTAGCGGGCATCGGCGGCCCAGACCCGCAGACGCTGGCCCTCCCACACAAACTCCACACCGGGGTCGAGAGCGGGGGCGAAGCCCCTGGCACCGTCGCTGAGCCAGTCATCGGGCAACCCTCCGTCGGTAACCCGCGATAGTGAGAGCCTATCGCGGGCTATAGTCGTGGTCTGACGGATGCCGGTTCCGCCGTCACTCGGCGCGGAACTCGAGGACGCATCCGCCCGGCCCGCCCGGTGACGGGTCAGGACAGGCTGGGTCGACTACGACGACAACTGACCTGGTCGAGGTCCTCGTACCGGCAGGCGAAGACGGTGCCTTCGGCGGTGCAGCCGAGCGGCCGCTCGTTCGGGGCGAAGCTCTGGTCCTTGGGCAAGATTGCGTTCCAGGCCGTCTCGAAGACTGCCTCGTTGGCGGCGAACCGTCTCAGCAGATCGGAGCCGCCATGCCACCACTGGTGCGCGAAGAGGTTGGCCATCTCCACGATCGGTGGATCGAGGTTGCCCGACGGCGCTACCGATTCGGCGACGACCGAGTCGGCAAGGGCCCAGGTGTTGGAACCGGGGAGGTACCATGTCGCGGCGAATCCCGAGGGGGTCCGAGCTCTCGACCCTGACGGCCCCGGGCGGGGTGTCGACGAGGGTTGCGTTGAGCCCGGCGAGCGGCTCGCCAAGGGCGATGGGGTTGCCGTCCGCGTCGGTGGTGAAGGCCAGGACGGTTCCGACCTGGGTGTTCACGTCAGAGGTGCAGACCATGGCAACCACGACATCGTCTCGCTCGTCGCCGGTGATGTCCCAGAGCCTCTCCAGCTTCCCCGACACCCTTCTGACCGTTCCACGCCCCCTGCGCCGGAGGGTTCATCAGCACCCGCTCCAGGACCACTGGTGCCTTCCATGGCCTTCGCCCGATCCACACAGGCTCGGCACCCTCTCTACCCCGGTCACCCGGGAGCCTTGACGACGCTGCACGCTTCGCTTCATGCTGCGGACCGGCCATTTGCTCCACCCTGCTCACTTCCTTGTGCTCATGGCGTCCGAGCTACTGGACGCACGTGGATCCAGCTCAGTACGCATTCTGCCATGTGTGAACATCGTGTACTTCCAAAGTCCGCTTCCACATAGTTCCCCTGGCCCCTTGACACATCGTCTGTATGGCGGACGTATTGGGGCACATTGAGCTGCCTGTGAAGTGAGCCGCCCAACCAGTTAAGTGACCGCCCTCATGTGCTGCTGTCGCCTGCAGATCCCACGTGTCAGCCGGCACGGTCCCGCCGGCCGACGTGTACCAGCGATCCTGGGTATCAAAAATGACTACAACCTTCGTTTTAACCCCACCTCTAACGCAATCGATCGTAACGGCCGGATTTCCGCCAAGTCCGTCCCACGTGCGTGCCACGAGCAAGGCGTCATGAACGAACGGCGGCGGGTCGAGATCGCAAAGTGTATACTTAGTATAGTTCAACGTCGGATCTTGCGCTTCTTCGTCCCAATCGAAGTTTGTCGGAGTGGAATCACTGAACTCCCAACTTCGAATTCCACCTCTGATCCGAAACCTGCCGTCCTGCGTGTCGAGGGTTTGAAGACGGCCCAACTGCCAGTCAAGCACGTTGAAGTTCCAAGGCGATATGTAGTAGGTGCTGGAGGTGTGCCCTGCAGATGGCTGGCTGCTTGTAGCTACCATGGTGGTTCCGAGTATCAGTATCACACTGACCACCTTTACGATGTGCAATAGCTTTCGCGGTCGTTGTCGCATCACGATCCGCCTTTCAACGACGAACTACACACGGCGTACTCGTCGACGATGTACGTCTGATCTACCAGTTCTCTTACGAACACAACGGCATCTGTCCTGAGGCCATCCCGGCCGGACGGCAGGGCGCCCGAAACCGGCGCATGAGCGAGAATTATACGAGGCAGTTGCGCGGACTCTGCTTCTGAGATATTCGATACTAGCTCAAATGTATCGATTGTCTGGCCGAGCGGGGAATCACCGAGAACAGCCTCTATGGCTTCACTCACAGACGTTCGTCCGTCCCCTTGCGTCGGATCAAGTTCACCAACCATGTGCTCGTACGCAACGCACACTAAGCTTACGTCTCCTATGTCTCCGAGGTCTGCAATCGATTCCACAGGCGGTAAAACGACTGTCGAAGTGGGCACCACTTCCGGGGCACGGCTCGGCGTGGTCCCGACGAGGGCAGGCTCGCCTTGGTCGGCTCGAACCGTGGCGCTGGTACTGTCCCCACATCCGACGGCTGAGGCAACTACTATAAACAGGATAGGCATCAGTTTCTGCATGCAAAGCCTCCCATGGCCGGTGCTTGCTAAACTCTTTTGTGGGAGGCTACACACTCGAGACGACATGTGCTGGACGACGGTCCAGGCCGCCCGCCGGGCGGCGGCCCGGGCGGCTCGGATGCGCAAGAGTGATGGCGAGGCCACGGGTCGCACCACCGCCATGAGCGGTTCATGAAGGAGCCGGAGACGGCTCTGAGCGCAGCGGTTCAAGGTCTGCGAGAAGCGGAGACGGAAGGCACCCTCTCTTCTCGCGCCCCCGGCCGGGGATCCGACCCAGCCCCCCTCCGATACGGCAACGACTCCGGCGACGGCGACACGCCTCGTCGGGCTGGGGCGGACCCCGTTAGCAATTGGAAGGCGTTTGTTCAGGATCGACGGCGAGCACGGGGATTGCAATATCGAGAGGCGGGGCGATGGCGGTAGCCAAGGCAGCGAGCGTGAGGGGTGCGGTCAACGGCTATGGCGTGGCCGCTATGGCCCGCACCCTGATGAGGGCGTCGATCCAGCCGCCGGCCAGGTCGGGGGCACCGTAGAGGGGTGTAGACCTCCCGCAGGCACTCCTTGGCGGCGTGAGCGTCGCCGTCCTCGCCATTGGGGTCCCCGGCGGCGAGGCGGCCCCGTAGCCGGGCCCGGCCGGGTTCGTCGAGGCGTTCTTCGGCCATGGTCAGCACTTTGCGGGCCCGCTGTACCGGGCCCGTCAGACGTCCCCGGCGGGAGTTCATGGGCTCGCAGGCTAGGAGTTGAGTTGCTCCCCCGACGTCTGCCTTGCTGGCGGCGTGGGCCCGGGGGTCCAGCGCGGGTCCTGGTGACCGGCCGGCCCCCAACGATGACCGGTGGTCGGGCCCGTTCTGTCGCTCACAGTCCCAGGTACCGGCTCGATGGGTCGCTGAAGAGCTGGCCCTCTTCGATGTACGGGTCAAGGGCGGCGGCTGAGCGGTGCCGGGTGGTGGCCCGGATGGTGCGGTCAGACGCCTGGTTGCGGGACGCTTCGGTGGCGTGGCCACGTCGGAGGCTGTGGCCGGCGAAGTTGGCTTCGGTCTTGCCGATGCGGCGCATGTGGCGCTTGACGACGATGCCGACGGCTTGGGCGGAGAGGCGGGCGGGGAGGAGGCGGCCGTGGCGGGTGACGGGGCGCAGCACCGGGTACCGCTCGACGGTGCCGCCGCTGAGCCCGGCGCGGGGGTCGGCCTCGGTGACGGGGTGGGCGGTGATGCGGGAGACGTCGAGCCAGGTCCGCCAGGCCCGCACGGGGCAGGTGCCGACGGTCTGGCCGTAGACGACCTCGATGCGGGCCCCCCGGCCCTCCTGGTCCCGCTTCGATGAGCGGAGGTTCAACAAGAGCCCGTCGGGGCGTTCCTCGACGTCGCCGACGTCGAGGGCGACGAGTTCTGAGCGGCGCAGCGCCCCGGCGTAGCCCCACAACAGAATCAGCCGGTCGCGGTGGTCGATGAGCCGGTCACCGAGGTCGGCCACCGAGGCCCGCAGGTCGGCGGTGGAGACGCCCTTCTTGCGGCCCGGGGCGGCCTGCAGCACGGTGCGGGTGATGCCGGCCATGACCGTCTTGACCTTGGGGTCCAGGCACGGGTTGGCGAGGCCGGCCAGCGTGTGGAACTTCCCGATGGCCGCCCGGCGGCGCTTGATGGTCGACAGCGACAGCGGGGCCCGGTCGTCGTCGGGCCAGCACATCTCCACGAAGTACCCAGCAACCGTCGCCGGCGCAGCCGGTAGGGGGCACAGCGCGTACTGGGCGCACCAGTGCTCGAAGTCCCGCAGGTCGGTCTCATAGGCGGCCCGGGTGCCCGCCGAGATCGACGACCCGACCGCCAGGCTGATCTTCTGGCGCAACCGCTCCGGCAGCGGCTCTACCGAAGAGCGGGCGTCGGAGTGGCGGGCCTCGGCGATCAGCTCGGCGCTCACCGTCCCATCATCGCCCGGGCCTGTGACATCGGGCCCGGTCACCGCCGCCGCCCCTCGCCGCCGTTGCTTCGCTGCTCGCGGGTGCGGGTCAGGGCTCGTAGATCGTCGGCGAGGCGGTCCCGGGTTGCGGTGAAGGCGGCCACCTCCGCTGCGGGGGCGACGGCGGCCAGGCGGGCGGCGGCGACCATGTCGACGGTGACGCCCAGGTCGAAGCCGGTGTCCTTGCGGGTGGCCCAGCCCACCATGTCACCGAGCGCGAAGCGGCCGATGAGGGCGGCGACGTCGAGGACGTCACGGGGGGCGGCCCGCCCGAACAGGGCGCACATTTTGTCCGCGGCCAGCTCCCGAAGGTCCAGCACCCGGCCAACGTCGGTGGTCACCGGGTCCAGCCAGCGGTGATCCCGGGCCAGCTCCACCATCGTCCCGGCTCCGGCGTCGTCGGTGACGGCCAAGGCGACGAACCCGGGCGCCTCCCGCCGGCGAGTCACCCCCAGGCCGGCGCCCTCCAGGCCGGTCACGAGCGCCGCTGCGGCCGCCTCGACGGCGTTCTGGTTGGGGCTGAACAGGTCTAGGTCTCGGGTGGACCGATCGACCACACCCCACACGATCAGCGCCCCGCCGCCGGCCAGCGCGAACGAGGCGGCCTCATCCACCCCGGCGACGACCGCGAGCACGCGCTCCTGCAGCGCCGTCAACGTCACCGCCGGCCACGACGACCGGCCACCCACCCGGCCCAGGTCTCGCGCACCGCCGCAGGGAGGTGCAGCTCGTCCCAGTCCGCGACCAGCACCGCCGGGTCGATATACGCCCACACGTCGGCCTCGGCGCCGTTGGTCAGCACCAGCTCATACACCCACCGGCGTTGCACCGGGTCGTCAAGGTCCCGCTCGGCGGGCGGGCCCGACCAGTCCAGCCACAGCGGCAGCATCACCCGACCCGACGCCACGGCCGGGCCCGGACCATCACCGAAGCCGTCAGGGACCGGAGCTGAGCGCCACCGGGCCGGGGTCCGCAAACCCGTGAACCTCGGGCGCTCGTCGGCCATCAGACCAGCCTAGACGGCCCCAATCCTAGGTCACGAGAACCTTGGATTATCGTGACTCAGGCAGAACGCCGGAACGCCGGGATTCCCTACCGTGAGTTTCCTGTCGGCGGGGGGGGCGCAGTTCGTCCGTTCGCTAGGGCTGCCCACCCACGATCCAGTAGCCATCCCCGCCGGGAACCAGAGCCATACCTGCAACCGCTCCAAAGCTCGCTCGTTCGACCTCCCCGACGTTCTCGGCACTACCCCGCACGACGACGTCGCCTGACTCGAGCAGGAACCAGAACCCGCTGCCGTCGTCATCAGCGGCCATGTCGACGACTCTGGCGGTTGGTATGGCCTCAATATCCGGGCCCGGAAAGGCCGAGGCGTCTCCAAAGGTTGCGACGCCGCCCGTTCTGGTGACAATCCAGTAACCCCGTCCAGTCGAAGTGGCTTCGATGGCCTGGGCTGGCGTGACCGCGAGATCGCCGTCGACCAGTTCACGGCCGTTACCGAAGAAGCCGGCGTCACCGTAGGCGAAGATGCCACCGTCGGCGGCCAACAGCCAATATCCCTCTCCAGTTGGGGTAGCCGCCATGTCAACGATCGGTGCCTCCAGCGGGAGCTCGGCTGCGGATCCTAGGAAGGGCACCCCAAAGCTGAACACACCGCCGTCGCCGGCGACGAGCCAGTACCCGGGCCCTCCAGCGGCGGCCATCGCTACCACCGGCTGGTTCAGCGCGATGCCCCCCATCGACCCGAGAAACGGCGCATCCCCATAGCTGAACACTCCACCGTCTCGGGCCGCCAGCCAATACCCGCGACCTGACTCGGTCGCAACTATATCGATAAGAGGTTGCCCGAGATCCAGACTTGCCGGCGACCCATAGGACTCGGCTGAACCAAGCGCAGCCACCTCCTGACCTGTCACCGCCCCGGATGGAGCCCCCGCAGCAATCGCCACACCCACAACGACCGCTCCGGCGACCGCCACTGCACGGCTCTTCCGCATAATCCGACCAGCTGGCATCGTCATCACGTATCTCCTACTTATCGGGTTGTATTTCTAGCGCTCGACACTTCGGGTCTACCCTGTGCACACTTACAGCGCCCATCGGTACTGCGCAGCGTTGAAACTTGGGACGGTGGTGTCCATCGGCAATGTGAACACATCCGAGGGGACTCGATGGCGTACTGCGAGAATAGTATACGAGCCTGACAGTTTGGCCCATGCGGGGTGAGGTCAGGAGCGTTATTGCGGGTCGAGATGCCAATCTGAGACCGGGGCGGTGATCATGCACCTAGTTGTCACACCTAGTCTACGCCGCCGCCACCGCCCCACCCGATAACGACATCCCCCCCAAGCAGGCCGTCCTCGGCGCGGCGGTTGTGGGGCGGCACCCGCATCGAGTCCGCCGGCCGGCGCCCCCCTCTCCCCGGCCGGGCTCGGGTCAGCTGCGGCCCCGGGCGGCGGCGCCGTCGATCACGGCCCGGTTGCCCTCGGTCCTCGTGACCACCAGGCGGACGCGGTGCAACCGCCACCCGTCTGTCGTGCGGGTCAGCTCGTCGTCGTAGTAGCCGAACATGGTGAAGCGGTCGCCGCCGGGCACCCCGTCGGCCCAGTGCTCCGCCCGCATGTGGGCCACCACACCGGCCGTGTCGCCGTCGATGGTGTGACGGTGGTTGGTGATCATGTGCTGGGTGGCGTCGAACCCGGCGAACAGGCGGCGGGCCGCCTCGACGTGGCGCTCGGCCGGGGCCGGCCTCACCGGGCGTCCGGTGAAGCTGCCCATGTCGAGGGTGACCTCGTCGCAGAACGCGCTGCGCCACAGCGCCCAGTCCCGGGCGTCGAGTCCGGTGGCGTAGCGGTGCAGGATGTCGCTGATGGCGTCCTGATCGATCAGCCGCCGCAGGTCGGGGTCGGCCTCGCTCATGCGGCCTCGTCTCGTCGGCCGGTGTCTCCTCGGCAGGGGACGTCGGCCTGGATGCTCATGCGGCCTCGTCTCGTCGGCCGGTGTCTCCTCGGCAGGGGACGTCGGCCTGGATGCTCATGCGGCCTCGTCTCGTCGGCCGGTGTCTCTTCGGCAGGGGACGTCGGCCTGGATGCTCATGCGGCCTCGTCTCGTCGGCCGGTGTCTCTTCGGCAGGGGACGTCGGCCTGGATGCTCATGCGGCCTCGTCTCGTCGGCCGGTGTCTCCTCGGCAGGGGACGTCGGCCTGGACATCGCTCACGAGACGGCGGCGTCCAGCTCGCTCCGCTGCGTCGGGGTGGCGGTCGTGGCGTAGGTGTAGTCGCCGGTGTCGATGTCGGGGAGCTGGATCTCGCCCGACAGGACGCCCTGCTTCCACGCCTGGTGCTCCGGCTCCCGGTCGTGGAACTCGGGCATGACCTCCTCGGCGAAGAGCTCGAGGCTGGCGCAGATGTCGGCGTGGGTGTTCTTGCCGGCCTGGTTGAGCAGGATCACCTGGTCGACGTTGGACGCCTCGAACTTCCGGAGCCGTCGGCGGAGGGTCTCGGGGGAGCCGATGAGCCCGCCCCCCTTGGCCACCTTGGCCGCCCCCTTGGGCGTCGCCCGCCACGCCTCGTACTCGTCCCACAGGTTCACGCTGCCCGGTTCGACCTGACCGTGGCGGCTGTAGAAGCCGAGCGCGAACTGGAAGAACGTCCACCCCTCGGCCCGCGCCCTCGCCTCCTCGTCGGTCGGGCTGCACATGAACCCGCAGACGACGGCGATGTTGGGGTTGGTGGCGTACTCGCACAGGGGGTCGAGGCGCTTGGTGAAGCTGTTGTAGTAGGCGTTCACCCACGCCTCGGCGGCCTCGGCCGACACGAACTGGAAGCCCAGCGCGCCCATGCCCCGCCGGCCGGCCATCTCGATCGTCTCCAGCTGGCTGCAGGCCACCCACAGGGGCGGGTGGGGCTTCTGCTCCGGCTTGGGGATGACGTTGCGGGCGGGGAAGTCGAAGTACTCGCCGTGGTACTCGACGGACTCGTCGGTGAACATGGGCATGAGGCAGCGGACGCCGTCCTCCCACACCGCCCGCTTGTCCCGGAAGCGGCGGTCGAAGGGGTGCAGCTCGGTGACGCTCGACCCCTCACCGAGGCCCAGCTCGACGCGGCCCCCGCTCAGCAGGTCGAGGGTGCTGACCCGCTCGGCCACCCGGGCCGGGTGGTTGGTCGTGAGCTGCACGATCCCGTGGGCGAGGCGGATCCGGTTGGTCCGCTGGCTGGCCGCAGCCAGGAACACCTCCGGCGCCGAGGAGTGGGAGTACTCCTCGAGGAAGTGGTGCTCGACCTCCCAGGCGTAGTCGTAGCCGAGCCGGTCGGCCAGCTCGACCTGGTCGAGGGCGTCGCGCAGGAGCCGGCCCTCGGCCCCGTCGGTCCACGGTCGGGGGAGCTGGTGCTCGTAGAAGATCCCGAAGCGCATGGCGTCCCCCTGGTCGGCTCGTCAGCACGGTACGCCACCGGTTGCCAGAATGGCCACGTGCGACCGCTCGACGGCATCAGGGTCCTCGACCTCACCCGCGTCCTGGCGGGGCCCTTCGCCACCCGGATGCTGGCCGACCTCGGCGCCGACGTCGTGAAGGTCGAGCCGCCCGAGGGTGACGTGACCCGCCACTTCGGCGTGACCCGGGGCACCCAGAGCGGCTACTACACCCAGCAGAACGCCGGGAAGCGGGGCCTGTGCCTCGACCTCGGGCGCCCCGGTGGGCCCGATCTCGTCCGGTCACTGGCGGCCGTGGCCGACGTGGTGGTCGAGAACTTCCGGCCCGGTGTGCTGGCCTCCTTCGGTCTCGACTGGGCCGCCCTGTCGGCCGACCACCCCGAGCTGGTGATGCTGTCGATGTCGGGCTTCGGCCAGGACGGACCCGAGTCGCAGCGGGCGGCCTACGCCGGGATCATCCACGCCGAGTCCGGGTTCCTGGCCCGCCAGGCCCGTCTCACCGGCGCACCCCCCGACGACGTGCAGCTCTCCGTGGCCGACACCACCACCGGTCTGCACGGGCTGGTCGGGCTGCTGGCGGCGCTCCGCATGCGGGACGCGACCGGTGTCGGTCAGCACGTCGACGTGGCCATGGTCGACGCCCTCCTCGTCAGCGACGACTACACCCACTGGGCTGTCGACGGCGCCGACGCGCCCCGGGGTGGTGGGGAGATGTGGGACGCCCCCGGCGGGCCGGTGATCGTCATGGGTGACTTCCGGTGGGTGTGGAGGTGCGCCCACGAGCGCCTGGGCGTGGCCGATCCCACCCCGCCCGGTGCCTCCCTGGGGGAGAAGGTCCGCCTCCGCCGTGCCGCCTGGGCCGCCTACGTGGCCGGCTTCGAGGACCGGAGCGCCCTGCTGGCGGCGCTCGACCGGGCCAACCTGGCCTGGGGCGACGTGAAGACGACCGACGAGGCGCTGGCGTCGCCGACGCTCGCCCACCGGGGGACCGTGGTCGACGTCGACGACCGGGCCGGCGGGCGGCGCCGCATCGTCGGCACCCCCTACCACCTCAGCGGGGCCGAGACCGGGGTGCGGGGGCCGGCCCCCCGGCGGGGCGAGCACAATGCCGAGGTGCTGGGCGAGTGGCTCGCCCTCGACGACGCCGAGATCGCCCGCCTGGGTGAGACGGGTGTCCTGCTGGAGGAGGAGGAGGACGGGCGTGGGTGAGCTGGACGGGAAGGTGGCCGTCATCACGGGGGCGGCCAGTGGCATGGGGGCGGCCACAGCCCGCCGGTTCGTGGCCGAGGGGGCCCGGGTCCTCGTGGCCGACCTCGACGAGGAGAGGGGACCGGCCCTGGTCGACGAGCTGGGGGAGGCGGCCGCCTTCCGTCGGGTCGACGTGAGCCGGGAGGACGATGTGGCCGCCGCCGTCGACGATGCCGTCGACCGGTGGGGCTCGCTCGACGTGATGTTCAACAACGCCGGCTTCGGCGGGGCCCGGGGCCCGATCGAGCAGATCAGCGTGGACGACTTCGACATCACGTTCGACGTGCTGCTCAAGGGACCGTTCCTCGGCATCAAGCACGCCGCCCCCCACATGAAGCGGCAGGGGAGTGGCAGCATCGTCAACACCGCCAGCGTGGCCGGGCTCCTCTGCGGCGAGGCCCCCCACCTCTACTCCGTGGCCAAGGCGGCCGTCATCCACCTGTCCAAGACGGCGGCGCTGGAGCTGGGCGAGCACGGCATCAGGGTCAACGCCATCTGCCCCGGCGTCATCGCCACGCCGCTGGCCTTCGGGCGCCCCGGCGCCGACGACGATCAGCTCGACCGGATGCGGGAGAAGATCGGCCGACACCAGCCCATCGGGCGGATCGGCGAGGGCGACGACATCGCCAACGCCGCGGTGTACCTCGCGTCTGACCGGTCCGGGTTCGTGACCGGCACCGCCCACGTCGTCGACGGCGGCGCCCGGGCCGGCCGGACGTGGTCCCGCCAGAACCGCTCGTGGACCGAGCCCGGGCCCATCAAGCTCTACCGGCCGCCGGGCCGATGATCGCAGCCCGATGATCAAGGTCCTGAGCTGGTTCCGCCGCCGGCCCGACCTGTCGCCGGCCGACTTCCTGCGCCACTGGCACGACGAGCATCCGAAGGTCGTCCTGGCTGCCCCCGGTCTGCGGAGCTACACCCAGAACCCGGTGGCCGACACCGGCTCGGGGCGCCGCCCGACGTTCTGCGACGGCGTGGCCGAGACGTGGTGGGACGACCTCGACGCCCTCCGGGCCCTCCGTGGCACCGACGAGCTGGCCGCCGTGCGGGCTGACGAGGACCGCTTCGTCGACCCCGACCATCGCTTCGACCTCGTGACGACAGACGTGGTCGTGGTGGACGGTACGCCCGCCCCCGGTGCACTCAAGCAGTTCACCTGGCTGCGGCACCGACCCGACCTCGGCGTCGAGGCGGCCCAGGCCCACTGGCGGGGCCAGCACGCCCGCATCGCCTCCCGGGTGCCGGGGCTCGTCCGCTACGTGCAGTGCCACACCCTCCCCGAGCTGTACGGCCGGGGTCGTGACCCGTCGCACATGGGCATCCCCATCTCGTGGATGGACGACCTGGAGACGGCCCGCGCCGCCGCCTCCTCACCCGAGCTGGCCGCCACCCGCGCCGACGAGGTCCACTTCCTCGACGGGAGCCCCCTCCCCTTCGTGCTCACGTCCGAACGGGTGGTCGCGCCGCCATCGGGGGCGTGGTAGGCGACGCCGATGCGCACCGTTCTCCGGCTCGGCCGTGGGCGGCGACTTCTCCCCGGTCTGTCCGACGACGTCATCGCCGTCGACCGGTGATGCCCCGTTTCCCCGCTTCCGGCCCGGGGTAGGTGACGCGGGCTGCGATGAGCGAGGAGTGGAGACGATGGCCACCTATCTCTACCGCCGGCCGGCCCGGCGACGGGTCGTGCTCGTCAACCGGGTGGAGGACCGTGCCCCCGGCCGGGCGGCGTACGTGCTGCACCGGGGGCGGGCGCTGTCACGGGCCCGGTCGCTGGCTGCGTACCTGGCCCTCGCCCGCTGGGCCGAGCAGCGTCGGCGCCAGCTGGCCGAGGAGCAGCGCGACGCCACGGGGGCGAGCGACGATCCCGATATCGACCTGACCGGCTCCGGGTCGGGTGGCTCCGGTACGGGGGCGGAGCCGGCGACGACGGAGACCGCGGCTCCGCCGGAGTCCCCGACCTCCGGTGAAGAGACGCCCGAGGAACCCTCCGAGGAGTGGACCAAGGGTCGCCTCTACGAGCTGGCCCGGGAGCTGGACATCCCGGGGCGATCCAAGCTGGACAAGGCCGCCCTGCTCGACGCCGTGCGCGACGCCTGGCGAGGACGGGAGGGACGGCCGCAGTCGGTCGACCAGCCCGGGTCGTCCGGCGCCGATCGGACGGGGGCGACGCTGGAGCGGTGACCTCGGCCCGGGGCGGTGCGGTTCCGCACCGGGGCCCGGCGCGCCGTCACGTCCCGTCCAACGCCGGACCCACGTCCGGGACCCCCGGGGCGGGTGCGGGGGCGGGGGTGGGAGGGGGAGGGGGAGGGGGAGCCGCACCGACGGCGCTGGTGGTGCGCAGCGGTGTCTCCCGCACCAGGAGGGCGGCGATCAGGAGCACGGCCAGCACGGCCGCGATCCAGCGCAGCACCGACGTGACCGACACCGCCACCGCCTCCACCACGATGTCGTGGAGCTCGACGGGGAGGTCCCGTACCCGCTCGGGGCTGCGCACGAGGCCCTCGGCGCCGCCCAGCTCGGCGAGCTGACCGGAGGGGAGCCGGGCGACGAGGGCGTCGTCGAGGCGGGTGTTGACCAGGGCCCCGACGATGGCCGCCCCGAAGGCGGCGCCCATGTTGCGGAAGAAGTTGGCCGTCGACGTGGCCACGCCGAGATCGGCCACCTCGGCCGCGTTCTGCACGGCGAGGGTGAGGTTCGGGAAGATGAGTCCCATCCCGACGCCCATCAGCAGCAGGTAGGGGGCCAGGACCACGAGGCTGGTGTCGGCGTCGATGGTGGACAGCAGCAGGAGCCCGGCCACCGCCACCACCGGGCCGGCCAGGAGCGACCACTTGTAACGACCGAAGCGGCTGACGAGACGTCCGGTCACCGTGGCCGTCACGGTGATGCCGAGCGTCTGGGGGACGAGCATCAGCCCCGACTCGGTGGCCGACACCCCCGAGGCCACCTGGAGGAACAGCGGCATGAAGGTGGCCACCGCCACCACCGCGAACATGAGCCCGAAGCCCATGACGAACACCATGGAGATGGTGCGATCGGCGAAGAGGCGTAGGGGGAGGATGGGCTCCTCGGCGCGGCGCTCGACGGCCAGGAAGGCCAGGGTGGTGGCGACGCCGACCACGGCGGTCACCGCCAGCGGGGTCGACGTCCAGGCGAAGGTCGTGCCGCCCCAGATCGGCACGAGGATCAGGGCGGTGGAGGCGATGACCAGGAGCGCGGCGCCGAGCCAGTCGATGGGGCGGTGCCGGGTGGCGAAGGGAAGCCGCATGCCCACGTTGGTGACCAGCAGGGCGGCGAGCCCGAGGGGGACGATGACGAAGAAGATCCAGCGCCAGCCGACCGTGTCGACGAGGAGGCCGCCCCAGAGCGGCCCGCTGACGGAGGAGAACGCGAACACGGCCGTGAACACGCCGATGTAGCGGCCCCGCTCCCGGGGCGAGATCACGTCGCCGAGGATCACGAAGGCGAGCGACATCAGGCCGCCGCCCCCGGCCCCCTGCACGGCCCGGGCGGCGACGAGCTGGTTCATGGTCTGGGCGAGACCACACAGCATCGACCCGCCCACGAAGATGCCGATGGCGGCCTGGTAGACGATCCGCCGTCCGAAGAGGTCGGACAGCTTGCCGTAGAGCGGGGTGACGATGGTCGACGTCAGCAGGTACGACGACACGACCCAGGCGATGCGGTTGGCGCCGCCCAGCTCGCCGGCCATGGTCGGCAGCGCCGTCGCCACCACGCTCTGCTCGGTCGACGACAGGAACAGCCCCACCATCAGGCCGGCCACGAGCCACCGCAGCTGGCGGGTGGTCAGCTGTGTGCCGACGGCCAGGGCCGGCGCACGGACCTCCGTCACGTCCCGATCATGCTCGCAGGCGGACAGCGACGGGAAATGCGACGATCGGGAGCAGACCGGTGCCACGTCGCACGCCGACTCGTCGGCACAGGAGGGGGCCTCTGCGGAGGTGGGCGGGTCGGAGTGAGCGTGACGAGATGGCCAGCCCGTGGTTGCGGACCCCAGCCCGTGGCGGAGCGCGCCGAAACCGGAGGTTTCGGGGAGCTGGAGTCGGCGCCGGTGTCGGGGCGGGTCGTCGACCCTCCGTTGCTGTTCTCCTTAAACTTGACAGAACGTGCATTCTCGGCGCCCGGGGGACAGCGGTCGGGCAGCTCGGCGAGATCCTCGGTCTCGACGGCGACGGCGACGTCGGTCATGTCGGTGGGGCTACCGGGGTGGGCGGTCGCGCTCCGGCCGCCGGCGGAGGGCCATCCCGGCGCCGACGTGGGAGGCGACGAGCGCCAGCGCCGCCGCCGCCAGCACGCCGAACACCAGGGCGCCGGCGGCCGAGGGCCGGTCGACCAGCATGCGCACGACGGCACCGGCCACGGGCAGGGCGATGGTCAAGAGGCCCGCCCGGGCCGGCTCGTCGGGGTTGACCCAGCCCGCCACGAAGGCACCGGCGACGGCCACCGTGCCCGAGATCCAGCCCGGGCCGATCAGTGCGGTCAGCATGACGAGGGCGCCGACGGCGACGGGAACCCCGGTCCGACGGGCCGCTCTGGTCGAGCCGGTCACCACCGTGACGTCCCGGGGTACCTCGCCGGCGGGCCTACGATCGTCACACCTCTCACCGGGAGCCTCCCATGGCCACCGTCCACACCGACCTCCTCGATCTCCGTCGCACCGGTGGCGCCGTCCTGCTCGTCACCTACCGGGGCGACTGGTGACCGTACTGTTGCGGCCAGCTCGTGCGGCTGGCAGCGGCTTCGGAGCGGATCCACGGCGCTGGTGCCGAGGTGATCGCCATCAGCGTCGACGACGACGACCACCAGGCGGGCATGTCCGAGCGCTGGCCGACCGACCACGTGCTGTACGTGTCCGACCCCGGCGGTGAGCGGTTCCTGCAGCGTCTCGACCTGTTCGACCCCGAGGACCGGGGCGGCGTCGCCCTGCCCGGTCTGATGGTCATCGCGCCCGACGGCGAGGAGGTCTACCGGTACGCCGGGCGGGACTTCGCCGACCGCACCACCGACGACGACGCTCTGGCTGCGCTGGACGAACTCGGCCTCGACGCCGTCGAGCCGCCTCCGGGCGGACCCGACCGGCCGGTGCCGGAGGATCTGCGGGGTTACTTCCGCCCGACCGACGCCCGGGCCTACTTCCTCGGCAACAAGTTCGCCGCCGTGGCCATCGGCGGTCGCACCGAAGATGGCGACGGTCGGTCCCTCGCCCGCGAGCACCGGCTCATGGCCGACGCCACCCTGGAGGCGTGGGACCAGGTCCGACCCCGTTCGTGAGCACCGGTGGACGTCCGTAGGCTGTTCCGGTGACGACGGCGACGTTCACCGCCATCCCCGAGGTCGACCTGGGCGGATGGCGGGGCACCTCGGCGGACCGGGCCGAGCTGGCCGAGCGGGTGTGCGACATCTGCCACCGGATCGGGTTCTTCCAGCTCGTCGGTCACGGTGTCGACGCCTCGTTCATCGACGAGCACGTGGCCCAGCAGGCCCGGTTCTTCGCGCTGCCCGAGGACGTGAAGGCCCGCATCGACAAGGTGGGGTCGCCTCACTTCCGGGGCTGGGAGCGGGTGGGGGCCGAGCTGACCGGCGGGCGGCCCGATCTGCGCGAGCAACTCGACCTGGCCAGCGAGAACCCGGTGCGGGGGCTCGACGCCCACCCCGCCTACCTCCGCCTCGACGGCCCCAACCAGTGGCTCGGCGAGGACGTGCTCCCCGGCTTCCGGGCCCACCTGGGTGACTACTTCACCCGCATGGCGGCACTGGCCGACGATCTGCTCGACGTGATCTCGGTGGGCCTCGGCCTCGACGAGAGGCGCCTCCGCTCGGTGTTCGGCGAGCGCCCGATGTCGCTCGTCAAGCTCATCCGCTACCCGCCGACCCCCGAGGGCGGCGCCGGGGTGAACGAGCATCACGACGCCGGCTTCCTCACGCTGCTCCTCCAGCACGACGAGGGCGGGCTGCAGGCGCTGAACCCCGACGGCGAGTGGATCGACGTGCCACCCCGCCGGGACGCCTTCGTGGTGAACCTCGGCGAGATGCTCCAGGAGATGACCGGCAACTACTTCGTGGCCACCAGCCACCGGGTGGTGGCGGCCGAGGCCCGCTCGTCGTCGGCCTGGTTCCACGGACCCGACCTCCGCACCCCCCTCGCCCCGCTCCCCCTCGGCCCATCCTTCGCCCGGGCCGTGGCGGCCAGCCCCCGTCACGCCGCAGCGGGCTTCATGGCCCGACGCGACGAGCTCGACGCAGGTGTCGGGGGGATCGCCAGCCGGCAGGGGGCGGGGGTGTACGGCCAGCAGCTCTGGAACTACTACTGCCGCAGCTACCCGGCCAACGTCGCCCGCCACCACCCCGACCACACCGCCTGACCGGGGCGCACGGGCCGGCCGTCGGCGTGGGAGGCTCCTGGTCATGGACGATCGGACCTTCGACCTCGCCTCCCATCCTGTCCACCTCGGGATCGATCCGACGGCCGAGGCGCAGCCCGCCTTCACCGGAGAGGCGTCCTGGTACGAGGACTACGCCCGGCGGACCGAGGCCGACGGCAGCACGGGCCGGCTGGTGAGCCTGCACAGCTTCGAGGGGTCCTGGGACACCTGGGAGGTGCATCCCGAGGGCGAGGAGCTGGTGGTCTGCCTGTCGGGCTCCATGGTGCTGCACCAGGAGCGGGACGGCTCGGTCGACACGGTGACGCTCGAGCCGTACCGGGCCGTCGTCAACCCGGTCGGGGTGTGGCACACGGCCGACATCGACGGGACGGCCACGGCGCTGTTCGTGACCCCCGGCCGGGGCACCGAGGTACGCCCCCGCTGAGAGGGTCGGCCGCCCCGGCGCCGTCGGGGAGGACCAGGTCCGAGTCGCTACTGTGGTCGTCCCTATGTCCCGCCGCCTCGAAGTCGAGTTGACCAGCCGTCGCGACGACGGCTCCTGGACGTGGCGGGCGGCCGGCGCCCGCCAGCCCAAGGGTGTCCTCGACGGGGGTCTCCTGACCGACGACGTCAATCCCGGCGACGTGGTGAAGGTCGAGGCCGATTTCGATCTGGACGGCATCGTGGTCACCCAGGTCATCCCGTCCAGGGAGAAGCGGTCCGGTCCCGAGCGGCTGGAGCTGCTGGGGTCGGGGGCGGCGGAGGGGGGCGTCACCACCAGCCTGGTTCCCGGTCGGCGCCGAGACGCCACCGACGATCGGCGGGACCGGCGGCCGGGCCGCGGTGGGGGTCGGAGATCCCGTGGTGACGGTGACGCCGGTCGGGGCGAACGGTCGGAGCGTCCCCGCCGCGACGGCGGTCGGGGGCGGGGCGGCGACGAGCGGCCTGGCGGCGACGCGCCGGCACGGACCGAGGGGCGGCGGCGGGAGCGCCCCGCCGGCAGACCGCCTCGCGACGAGCCCGCCGACGACAAGCCCCGTGCCCGGCGGCTCCGCCCGGGTCGGACCCACCGCAACGCCTGGGTGGCCTCGCTGCCCGACGAGCAGAAGCCGGTGGCCGAGCAGCTCGTCCTCGGCGGCATCCCGGCCGTGCGGCGGGCCATCGACACCCAGAACGACACGGCCCGCCAGCAGGGTCTCCCCGAGGTGAAGGCCGATCCGCTGGTCGAGATGGCCGAGACGCTCCTGCCCCGCCTGCGGACGGCAGAGTGGCGCGACCGGGCCGACGCCGCTCTCGGCGACATCGACGAGATCGACCTGCGTGACCTCCGCAGCGTGGTGGTCGCCGCCGAGGACGGCGCCCGGGGCGAGGAGAGCCGGGCCCTGGCCGAAGAGCTGCGGGCCGGTCTGGCGCGGCGGGTGGAGGACGAGCACCGGGCGTGGCTCGACGAGGTGGCCACCCTGGTGCACGACGGTCGGGTGGTACGGGCGCTGCGGGTCAGCTCCCGGCCCCCCAAGGCGGGCGAGCCCTTCCCGCGTGACCTGGCCGAGTCCCTGGCCGGCCAGGCCGGAGCGGCCATGTCGTCGGACATCTCCCAGCAGCGGTGGGGGGCGATCCTGGAGGCGGTGGCCTTCTCCCCCGTACGCACCCAGGTCACCCCGGCCCACTTCCCCGAGAAGCCCGACGACGAGCTGCAGGTGGTGTTGGCCAAGGTGGCCAGCCGACTCCCCGAGGTGGCCGCCCACTACGGCGTCAGCGCCAAGCGCCGGCGCCGGCGCCCGGCCAAGCCTCCTGCGCCCGGTGCACCGTCAGCGCAGGAGAAGGGCGACACGCCCGATCGAGCGCCATCCCGGGAGCCGGATGCTCCCCTGGCGGCAACGTCCGGGGAGAAGGCCGCCGCCCCGACCGTGGAGAAGAGCCCCGTGGCAGATGCCGCCGACGCGGCGGCCGGACCCGGCGCCGAGTCGGCTGCTGCGACGCCCGCAGCCGCCGGTCAGGCAGCCCCCGCCGCCGATCAGGCAGCCGGCGAGGAACCCGCAGGCGAGGAACCCGCAGGCGAGCGGCCCCCCGTCGTCGAGCCCCCCGGTGCCGGGGGCGAGGGCGGGTCGCCTGCTGCCGAGGGCGGGTCGCCCGTCCACGATCCGGGGTCGACGCAGGACACCCCGGCTCCGTCGGGGTCCTGACGCCCGGGGCGTCCCACGCCGTCACGGTGCGCAAGGTGTCCCGCTGCTGCCCGCTCCGCTGAGCGGGGGCCCGGGCGCGCCGCCGGGGTTCGGGCGATCTGCTCCGGCGTCGTCGGCTCCCGTGGATGCGACGCTGCAGAGAACTGCGAGCGCGGGCCGAGGCGGGGGGCCGGTGGGGAATGTGATTCCGCGGAGACGCTCCCGCGGGAGCGCGGCCCGGGGGGCTGTCGCGGGGCCGGTCCGGTGTGGCTCCGCCGAGACGTTCCCGCGGGACCGTCGCCGGCGCACACCGGCAGCTCCCGGACCGCAGCATCGTCGCCCATGACGAGGGGCCCCGGCTCAGCCCTCGTCGGTGGCGATGGTGGGCAGGATGCCGTGGCGGTGCAGGAACGCGGCCAACCCGTCGACGAGGTCGAGGTCGGCCACGTCGGAGAGGTGCACCCACGCCGCCTCGACGGCGTCGTCGCCGGCCGTCAACGGCTCGGGGTCGAGCACCTGCACCGAGAAGTCGAGGATCACGAAGTGGTGGTCGGTGCCGGGCCGCTCGACCCAGCCGATCAGCTCGCCGCAGATGCCCTCGACACCGGCCTCCTCCGAGAGCTCGCGCACGACCGCCTCGGCCAGCAGCTCCCCTCCCTCGACCCGCCCGCCCGGCAGGGACCAGCGGCCGGCCCCGGGGTCGGTGGCCCGGCGGACGAGCAGCAGTCGGTCGCCGTCGACGGCCACCGCTCCCACGCAGATCTCGGGTCGCAGCGGGGTCACGTGAGCGGGTGGTGGACGATGATGGCGCGGGCCTTGTAGCCGAAGCTCTCGAAGAAGTTCTTGGTGGCGCGGTTGCCGGGGAGAGCGAACCCGTCGATGCCGATGCAGTCGCAGCCCCGGCACCAGCTGTCGACCAGCGCCATCATGGCCTCCCCGACACCGACCCCCCGGGCGCCGGGGTGGACGAAGACGTCGTCGACCACGCCGAGGTTCCGGCCGTCGCGCAGCTCCTCGATGCTCGACACGGCGTAGCCGACCGACACGTCGTCGACGGACCCGACCACCACGAGGTTGCCGCCGTCGAGGTCGGCGGTGAAGGACTCCCGGTAGGGCGGGAACCGGACGTGGCGGAGGGCCCAGATCTCCCCGCCCCGCTCGTGGCGCTGCTCGTCGACGGCGACGTCGGCCAGCCAGGCCAGGTCGTCGAGGTCGGCGTGGGTGGCCCGGCGCGCCCCCTCGACGGTCACGGGGCGGGGTCGGCGCCCAGCTCGGCGGCCCGGTTCAGGATGGTGCGTCGCCCACGGTGGGCGCTCTCGTAGCGGCGGACCCGGTCCAGCTCGTCACCGGTGAGCCCGTCGAGTCGGGGCACGACCTGCACGGCGGACAGTGAGTCGTACTCGGCGATCGGAAGCTCGGCGGCGGCCGGCACGCTGGCCAGGTCGACCACGGGGGCCGTCGTCGGCGGCGGGAGGGCCGGTGGCCGGTCGGCCGGCACCGGGAGAAGGCCGTTGCGGACGAGTACCTCGTGGCCCTCGGCCCGCAACCCGTCGAGCACGCCCGGGGCCCGTTGGCGGGCCTGGGCCACGGCGAAGCGGCCGATCCCCCGGGCGGTGACGATCCGGGTGTCGACGTGGGCCCGGCCCGTCTCGGCGAGCTGCGGCACCCGCGACCGCAGCTCCAGTGCGGCGCCGAGCGGGCCGTACACGAACAGATCCAGCGCCGCGGCGCAGACGGAGCGGGCCATGGCTAGCCGATCCCCTCGACCTGGGCGATGGCCCAGCACGGTTCCTCACCGTTGGGGCAGCGCCGGTCGCCCCGCGGTCCGAGCTGGCGGGCCGACACCAGGAGGAAGCACTGTTGACAGACGAACTCGTCGGCGCGACGGGTCGGGACCTTCCCCCCGCTGGCGTCGTCGGTGACGGCAACCCGCTTGGCGGCGGGGCTGGGCTGGTCCTCCTCGTCGTCGTCGTCGTCGTAGTCGTCGTCGGCGGCGAGGCGGTCCTTCAGGATGGTGTCGAGATCCTCCTCGACGTCATCGGGGTCGGACTCCTCCTCGTCGTCGTCACCCTCGTCGTCGCGCCGCCGGCGCGCCTTCGGGGTGGCCTCGGTGGTCGAGTCGTCGTCGTCGTCCTCGGCGTCGTCGTCGGTGTCGTCGTCGGCCACGGGCGCGTCGTCGTCGAGGACGAGATCGTCGATGTCGCCGTCGACCCCGTTCCCATCGTCGATGGCGTCGTCCGTCTCGTCGACCTCGTCGTCGTCTGGCTCGAGATCGGGATCGTCCGCCATGCGCTCCTCGGCGTGGTCGGGGCGGGAACGGGCGGAGCATACACACGCACCTCGGCGATGCGATCAGGCCGCGACGGGAGGGCTCGATGCACCTCCCGGGCCCCGCCGTCAGGTGGCGCGGCGCCGGTCGAGGCGGCGCTCCGCCTCCAGCCGACCGAGCTCGGGCCGGCTCCGATCCAGGTAGCGGAAGGCGGCCGCCACGGCGGGGTGACCGGCCTCCTCCTCGATCAGCCGGTGCATCTCCTGGGCGACGGCACGGTAGGCGGGGTGGCCCTGGGGTTGGCTGCGCAGCTCGACGACGTGCAGGGCGGACCGGGCGTTCATCTGCATCACGTAGCGGACCCGGTAGGCCATGCACACCGCGTAGGCAGCCTCGTCGGGGAACCGACCGGTCAGCGTGTCGTACAGGTCGGCGGAGCGGGCCATGGCGGTGTCGAAGGCGTCGGCCGCCCCCGCCTCGTCGACCAGCGGCGGACGGACGTAGCCGTGCCCCGGGGTCAGCGGCTGCCACTCGATGGTGAGGAGGCGGTGACGCTGGAGGTCGCGGAAGGCGCCGTAGTCGGACAGCACGTCGAAGCGGTAGTCGATCCGCTCGAAGGCACGGCCCGGCCGGTGACGTCGGTTGGTCCGCTCCCCCACGTAGGCCCGCACCACCCGCAGGCGGTCATCGACCGACATCGCCCGAACCCGTTCGACGAGCTGGTGCTCCGGGAGGTGGCTGGCCTCGTACAGCATGGCCGCCACCAGCTTGATCTCGCCGTCGGGGTCGGCGTCGAGGAGGGTCACGGCCGGCGCCGGCGCCGGGTCGAGGTCGCCCAGCAGGTCGGAGGCGACCTCGCGGACGGCGTCCGCGGTGTCGGCCAGGTAGCGGGTCCAGGCCACCCCGCGGTCCTCGACGTCGACCCGCTTCAGGAACGAGGGGATGACCTTGCGCAGCTCGGTCAGCATCTCGGTGGCGTAGGAGCGGGCCTCCGGCAGGGGGTGGGCCCGCATGCGCAGGAGCAGCGCCTCGTAGCCCTGGCCGGTCCCGTAGATGCCGACGTTGGACACGGCGGCGGCGGGCAGGATGCCCCGCAGGGCGTCGAAGCTCTGGGCCCGCACGGCGGCGCGGTGGACGAGGTCGGAGTCATCGGCCCGGCGGGGGACGACGCGGCGGAGGTGCTCCTGGACCGTCGGCAGCAGCTCGGCGTAGGTGTCGAACAGGCGGTCGACGTCACCGACGTAGCGGGCGCCGAGCGTCGAGGCGAGGACACCGGGCGGACGGTGGTAGCGGTACCGGCCGTCGGGGCGGGTGTCGTAGCCGAGGTAGCGCGTCGACTGCTCGAGGTAGCTCATCAGCCGACCCCGCTCGAGGATCTTGGTGAGGAGATTGGACGCCTGCTCGCAGGCGAGGTGGACACCGCCGAGCTGGGCCACCGAGTCGTCGCCGTAGTCGAAGAACACCCGGTCGTACAGCTCCTCGGCCCGGCGGAGCCCGACCGTGGCGTCGACGTCGTCGTCGCCGGAGATGTCGAGGTCGTCGACGAACTCGTCGAGGAAGAGGCGGCGGAGGCTCTTGTGGGTGCGGCTGTACCGGGCGAACAGCGCCCCCTTCACCACCTCGGGCAGATTGACCAGGGCGAACACGGGCCGGTCGACGTTGGTGAAGTACCGCCGGAGGACGTCGACCTCCCCGGCGGTGAACTCCTCGACGATGTAGGGGTTGGTCACGAGGGAGGGGGGCACCGGCCGGGCATCGGCGTCAGGCTAGGTGCCGGCCCCACCGCGAGCGGGGGACCGTCGGGCGGACCCCGACACCCGCAGTGGTGGTCAGAGCAACCGCTACGGGTGTCAGGTCCGCCCTGGGTCAGGGCGCGACGACGACGGTCAGGGAATCGGGTTCGACGTCGACCCGCAGGGTGCGGAACCGACCGAGGCGGCGGCCGTCGAGGAGGACCGGTGTGGGGTGGCCCAGGTCGAACCGGTGGGTCCCCGACCGCGCCGTGCGCAGGGCGGGGTGGGGCAGGTGCGAGCCGGTCCGGGCCCGGCGCCGGGCCGTCAGGCGGTCCCGGAGGCCGAGGCGACCCTCCGTCAGGTCGAGCAGGCCGTCACCGGGATGGGCCCGGGGTCCGAGGTCGAGGGGCCCGAGCCACTGGGCGTTCATGACCACGGCGAACGGGCCCTGCCAGGCCCGCCTCCGGGCCACCAGGTGGGCGACGAACCAGGCGGTGGTGCCGTCGTCGCAGGTGACCCGGCCGATGTCGACGACGGCGGTCACGGCCCGATCGCCGCGCAGGCGCCCGGGGTCGCCGCCGCCGCCGAGCGTGCGGCACAGGTCCCCGCCGACCAGCCCCACCACCGGGGGGTCGACGCCGGCGCGGCGGGCCGGGGTGACCAGGTCGGCGAGGGCGGCGTCGCCGGCCACCACCGGCGCGTCGGCGGGCAGTGGGGCCAGCCGCCCCCAGCCGCCCCCCCTCGTGACGCTCACCCGGCGGGCCCGCCCTGAGCCCCGTCATCGCCGTCGGCCCCGGCGCCGTCGGCCCCGTCCTCGCCCCCGGCCCCGTCGCCGTCGGCCCCGTCGCCGTCGGCCGGCTCCAGCCGGTTGGCCGCCGCCACCAGACCCCGGTCGAGGCGGGAGGCCGCGGTGCGGGCGGTGGCCGCCACCGGCGGCGGTGCCACCGCCGCCACCTGGCCCAGCAGGTCGATCAGCGAGCGGGTCCGCCGGACGAAGTCGCCGCCGCCCATGTCGACCTCCCCCAGCACCTCGCCCAGGTCGAGGCCGAGGGTCCAGCCGTGCACGACACCCACCATGCCGGCGTCGGGGGGTCGCGTCTCGGGGAGGCGGTGGGTCCGCTCGACGGCGGCGATGCCCTCGGCCAGGCGGGTGAGCGACCGGAACCGGTCCGCCACCGGACCGGGGGGGAACCAGGGGCGGGGGGCGGCGTCGGCGCCACGGTGCTCGTGGACGATGGTCGACACCAGGGCGGCCAGCTCGGCCGGTTCGAGCCCGTCGAACAGCCCGGTGGCCAGCGCCTCGGCCACGAGCAGGTCGCTCTCGTGGAAGATGCGGGCCAGGCGACGGCCGTGGCCGGTGAGCTGCCAACCCTCGACGTAACCGCGCCGCTCCAGCTCGGCCACCAGGTCCTCGAACTGCCGCACGAGATCCTCGCCGCTCGGGCCCAGCAGCGCCTCCAGCCGCTCGACCTCGCGCCGCTGGCGGAGCAGCTCCAGGGCCCGGCGTCGGGTCCCCTCGTCGAGCGCGGCGGGGTCGGTGGCCGGGTCGTCGGCGGCGACGAGGCCCAGGTCACGCAGGGAGGCGGCGGCCCGCTTCTGGAACCACTTCTGGGTGGGTGCGTACCGCTCGGGGAGGGGGATCCGGGCCCGGACCTCGACCGGGCCCGTGAAGTCCACCGCCGACAGGGTGCCGACCCGGCCCCGGCGGTTCACGGCCCGCAGCCGCACCCCCCCACCCCGGTGGGCCCGGCTGAGGACCACCAGGGGCAGCCCCTCGGTGTCGTCGATCACGTCGCCGGGGCGGAGGCGGGCCAGTGACGCCTCCAGGAACCCGCGGGCCCGCCCCCGGGGCGCCTCCGCCGTCGAGCCGGTCCGCAGCGCGGCGAGCAGCTCGTCGGGATCCACACCCTCGGCGCGCAGCCCCTCCTCGGCGGCGGCCAGCTCGTGGCGCCGCTCGACCAACCGCCGCCGACGGGTCACCAGCCGGCGGTCGGCCCGGTACTGGGCGAAGCTCTGACCGAGGAGGGCATGGGCGCCGTCGCGATCGTGGGTGGCGACCAGGTTGGCGGCCATGTTCCAGGTGGGCCGGAACGCGGAGCGCAGCTCGAAGTCCCGACTGGAGGCCAGCTCGACGAGGTGCTCGTAGCGCAGCCAGCGCGACCACAGCGTCACGGCCCGGCCCTCGTCGTCGATGCCCCGGCGGCCGGCCCGGCCGGTGAGCTGGGCGTAGTCGGCCGGACGCAGGGCCTCGTGGCCGTCGCCCCGGAAGCGCGAGAGCGACTCCAGGACCACGGTGCGGGCCGGCAGGTTGACCCCCATGGCCAGGGTCTCGGTGGCGAAGACCACCTTGAGCAGACCGGCGGCGAAGCACTCCTCCACCGCCTCCTTGAACGGCGGCACCATGCCGGCGTGGTGAGCGGCCACCCCGACGCGCAGGCCGTCCAGCCAGCGGGAGTGGTCGAGGGCCCGCAGCTCCTCGGCCGTCAGCCCGGCCACGTGGCGGGCCGCGATCTCGTCGACCCGGCGTTCCTCGGCGGGGGTGGTGAAGCGCAGGCCGGCGTCGCGGCAGGCTGCGGCGGCGTCGTCGCAGCCGTTGCGGCTGAACACGAAGTAGATGACGGGGAGATGCCGGCTGGCCCGGAGCTGCTCGACCACCTCCAGGCGGCGGGGGGACGCCACCCGGGACCGGGTCCGCCGGGGCCTCCCCCGGTCGCGGCTGCGCTGCTGGTCGGGGGCCTGGAGCAGCCGGAGCACGCCCTGGTTGGGCCGGCCCCGCTCGTCGGTGACGTCGAAGCGGCGGAGACGTGACGTGGCCCGGTCGACCACCATCAGCTCGTCGTGCAGCGGGACGGGACGCTCCGACTCCACGACCGGTTGCGCGCTCCCCCGCACCTCGGCCAGCCAGTCGGCCACCTCGTCGGCGTTGGACACCGTGGCCGACAGGCATACCAGTCGGACCCGGGCGGGGAGGTTGATGATGACCTCCTCCCACACCGGGCCCCGGTGGTCGTCCATCAGGTAGTGGACCTCGTCGAGGACCACCAGACCGAGGTCGTCGACGGCGGAGCTGCCGGCCCACAGCATGTTGCGGAGCACCTCGGTGGTCATGACGACCACCGGGGCGTCGGGGTTGACCACGTTGTCGCCCGTGAGCAGCCCCACGCGGTCGGCCCCGAGCCAGCGGCCGAGGTCGCGCCATTTCTGGTTGGAGAGCGCCTTGATGGGGGCCGTGTAGAAGGCCCGCAGGCCGGCCTCGAGCACCCGCTCGATCCCGTACTCGGCCACCAGGGTCTTGCCGGCGCTCGTCGGCGCCGCCACCAGCACCGAGCGCCCGGCGTCGAGGACGTCCATGGCCTCGTGCTGGAAGCGGTCGAGGGTGACGCCATGGCGTGCGGCCAGCGAGGCCCGTCCGGGGACCGTGTCGCTCACGCCGGCTCCGGTTCCCGCTCCCGGTTCCGCGTCAGCAGCCACCCGATCAGGATGGAGACCTCGTAGAAGACGTACATGGGGACCGACAGGGCGCCCAGGCTGATGGGGTCGCCGCTCGGGGTGATGACCGCCACCAGGATGACGATCAACACGATGGCGTAGCGCCGGAACCCCCGCAGCGTCCGGGGCGCGAGGAGGCCGGCCAGCTGCAGGAAGACGAGGACGATCGGGAACTCGAAGCCGATCCCGAAGGCCAGGAGCATGAAGCTGACGAACCCGAGGTACTTGGCCGGGGTGAAGAACGGGTCGACCTGCTCGCCGGCCACCGAGATGAGGAAGTCGAGGGCGCGTGGCAGCGTCCAGAAGGCCAGCCCCGCCCCCAGGAGGAACAGCACCAGCGCCACCCCCACGAAGGGCACGGCGTAGCGCTTCTCCCTCGGGTGCAGCGCCGGGGTGACGAACCGCCACACCTGCCACAGCAGAACCGGCATGGCCAGGACGATGCCGACGACGACGCTGACCCGCACCCGGGTGGAGAACCCCTCGACGGGGTCGGTGATGAACAGGCTGCACTCGTCGTCGCCGTCCTGGCCGGCCAGCTGGGGGATCTCGTTGTCGGCCAGGATCGAGCAGTACGGCCCGGTGAGCACGTCGAGGATGGGGTTGTAGAGGGCGAACCCGATGCCGGCGCCGAGCACCACGGCGAGCACCGACTTGATGAGGCGGTCGCGCAGCTCACCCAGGTGCTCCAGCACCGTCATCTGGCCGGCCGGGGTGCTCGGCGGCCCACCCCGGCGTCGCCGGAGCCGCGTGAGGGGGTTCACCCGACCGGTGGGGTCCCGGCCGCCTCGTCACGGTCCTCGGATGGGCGGTCCTCCGACGGCGAGCCGTTGGTCGAGGGCTCGTCGAGCCGGGCCGGCGCGCCGGTGACGGCACCCGGGTCGGGACGCGCCGGGGGGTCCTGCTGATCGGGATCGAGGTCCTCGTCGGCCGACTCCCTGGCCTCCCGGGCCTCGCGCTCGGCCCGGGCCCGGGCCGCCGGTGACCCGGGCGCCGGCCGGTAGGGCTGGATGGTCGGCCCGACCTGGCTCTTGCGGGCCCGCTCCTCGGCCGCCTCCTCCTCGGCGTCCTCCAGGGCGTGGCGCATCTCGTCCTGGAAGCCGGTGGAGATCTTGCGCAGCTCGCGCAGCCCCTTGCCGACGGTGCGGGCCGCCTCGGGCAGCCGGGCCGGGCCGAGCACGATCAGGGCGACCACGCAGATGACCAGGATCTCGGTGGCGCTCAGGTTCACGGCCGACCACCGGGGACGCAGACGGCGCCGACGCCGCGCACCAGATCCACAGCGACGAGGGTAGCCGTCGTGGGCTCCCCGCCGACCCCGGCGCGATCAGTCCTCGGCGGTGCGCACCAGGGCGTCGAACCAGTCGTCCTCGGCCAGCAGGGTGTGGAAGTCGAGCAGGTCGTCGTGGTCGAAGGGTCGTCCGTCGGCGGGGCGCTCGGCCAGCTCGGCCGGGAGCACCCACACCACCACCTCGACGCCCGACGCGGCCAGGAGGTCGACGATGTGCTGCTCGGCCTCCTTGACCACGGTGAGGGTGCACAGCGGGCAGGCGAACAGGTAGGTGGCGGAGTCGTCGTCGGCGCAGACCCGGACGGTGACGTCACGGGTCGTCATCTCGACATCGCCGCAGGTGGGGCAACTCGCTCGGACTCGGGCCATGCCGATCCATCGGCGCGCCGTGCCGGGCCTTGAGCCCGCCGGTGCGGTTCGGCGACCATGACCGGGTGCAGCGCCAGCGCCACCCGTCCCTCCTGCGACCGCCCATCGTGTTCGCCCACCGGGGGGCCCGGGCCCACGCCCCGGAGAACACCGTGGCCGCGTTCGAGCTGGCCGTCACGCTGGGCGCGACCGGCCTGGAGAGCGACGTGTGGCTGACCGCCGACGGCGTCTGCGTCCTCGACCACGACGGATCCATCCGACGCGGGTGGCGGCGCCGCCCGATCGCAGCGCTGGACCGCGGGGAGCTGCCCGACCACATCCCCACCCTCGACGACCTGCTGGCGGTGGCGGGCGACCTCGACGTCTCGGTCGACCTGAAGGACGACACCGCCGGGCCGGCCGTGATCGAGCGGGCCGGGGCGGCCGGGGCCCTCGACCGGCTGTGGCTGTGCCATGCCGACGTCGACCACCTCGTCTCCCTGGGCGACCCGGCCGAGCTGCGCCTCGTGTGCTCGACCCGCCTGCGGCACATGGGCGACGGGCCCGAGCGCTTCGCCGCCCGATTGGCCGACGCCGGCGTGCGGGCCGTCAACCTCCCCCAGCGGGACTGGACGGGCGGCCTCACGACCCTGTTCCACCGCTTCGGCGTACTCGCCTTCGGCTGGGACGCCCAGTACGAGCGCACCGCCCGGGACCTCGTGTGGATGGGCGTCGACGCCCTCTACGGCGACGACGTGTCGCTCCTGCACAGCGTGGTGACGGCCGAGGCGGTCTGACCCGTCAGCCCATGATGAAGCGCAGGCCGCCCGACCGGCCCAGGTGGGTGTCCTCGCACGGGACCGGCCCGAACGTCCGGGTGGTGGTCCGGCCGCCGACGGCGATCTCCACCTCGATCGCCGTCGGGTGACAGGCCGAGGTCCAGCCCCAGGAGGGCGCCACCGCCTCGATCAGCGGCACGCCCGAGACGGTCCCGTCGCTGGGGTTGCCGGCCACGTCGGCCAGCGTGCCGTCGGGGCGCCGCAGCGTCATGCGGGCGGCGGCGTCGACGCGACAGGGCTCCCGGTCCACGGGGAGGACCGCGGCGCCGAACCCGGTCGTGCCGGTGGCCACACCGGTGGTGATGGGACCCAGGGCGACATCGCGACAGGGCGGGACGGTGCCGGTGGTGGCCAGCCAGTAGCCGTCGCCGGACGGGGCGGTGGTGATGGCCTGGACGGGACCGGCCTCCTCGGGGATGGCGACGGCGAGCCGGCCCGGCACGTCGATGCCCCCGAACGGGCTGACGTTGCCTCGGCTGTCGGTCACCCAGTAGCCACCCGACGGGTGGACCGCCAGGTCGGTCACCCGGGCGCCGGACGACACCCGACCCAGGAAGGGGGCGTCACCGAGGGCGAAGATGCCGCCGTCGGCGCCGGCCAGCCAGTAGCCGGCGCCGGTGGGGGTGGCGGCCATGGCCACGATGGGCTGGTTGAGGGTGAGGCCGCCGAGGGAGCCGAGGAAGGGGGCGTCGCCGTAGGCGAAGATGCCGCCGTCGGCGCCGGCCAGCCAGTAGCCGGCGCCGGTGGGGGTGGCGGCCATGGCCACGATGGGCTGGTTGAGGGTGAGGCCGCCGAGGGAGCCGAGGAAGGGGGCGTCGCCGTAGGCGAAGATGCCGCCGTCGGCGCCGGCCAGCCAGTAGCCGGCGCCGGTGGGGGTGGCGGCCATGGCCACGATGGGCTGGTTGAGGGTGAGGCCCCCGAGGGAGCCGAGGAAGGGGGCGTCGCCGTAGGCGAAGATGCCGCCGTCGGCGCCGGCCTGTCTATAGCCCTGCCCCGTCGGGGTGGCGGCCAGGTCGACCAGGCCGGCGTTCTGGGCCTCGGTCGACCCGTGGAAGGGGGCGTCGCCGACGGCCAGCACGTTGGGCGTCGGCGATGGCTGAGCCCCGGCCGGAGCCGGGCCGGCGCCGAGGAGCGTGGCGAGGATGATGGCGACGACGATCAGCTTGGGGACGGCCGGGTTTCCTAATACCACGGTTGCCGTGGCGCACGGCGGGTGGCTCAGATGCCGCCCAGCTCGGGGAGTGGCCAGACCCGCACGAACGCCTCACCCACGACGGTGTCGGCGTCGATGGTGCCGAAGGACCGGGAGTCCTGGGAGTTGTTGCGGTTGTCACCCATCACGAACAGCTGACCATCGGGCACGGTACGGGCGAACGTGTCGGTGATGACCCCGGGCGGCAGATAGGGCTCGTCGAGGAGCTCGCCGTTCACGAACACGACACCGTCGCGGCCCTCGATGGTGTCACCGGGCAGTCCGATCACCCGCTTGATGAACTCGTTGACGTCGCTCACCGGCAGCGACGCCGGCTTGTGGAACACCACCACGTCGCCCCGCTCGACGTCGCCGACGCTGTAGGCCAGCTTGTTGACCAGGACCCGGTCCCCCACCTCCAGGGTGGGCAGCATCGACTCCGACGGGATGAAGAAGGCCTGGAACAGGAAGACCTTGATGAGCAGCGCCGCCACCAGGGCGCCGATCACCACGGCCAGCCACTCCAGCACGGACCGGAGCGGGTGCTCCCCCTCGTCGGCGTCGCCGAACACGTCGTCGTCGGAGCCCTCCCACCCGGGCAATCGTGCGAACAGCTCCGCCGAGGTCACAGGCTCCTGGTCGGCGGCAGTCACGCAGCGCCGAGCGTACCGCCCCCTGTCGTCGGCCGAGCACCGGCGGCCGCCACCTCAGGTGGGCCCGTCGGCACCGGCCCGCGCCCCGACGAGGGCGCCGGCGGCCAGCGCGCAGGCGGCGAAGACGGGCTCGTCGGCGACGCCCCGACCCATGGTGGTGACCTCGACGCCGAGGGTCCTGGGGTCGGGCACCTCGACGGTGACGGGCCGATGGTGACCCGCGCCGACGGTGGCCACCGCGGTGGCCACGTCGTCGTGACCGGCGGGCACCGCCACCTCGACGGGCCGACCCACCAGGCGCAGCACGGTGGCGCTGTGGTGGGAGAGGCCCCGGTGGCGTTCCCGCCCGTCGGCGCCGGACCACCGCAGGGTGGCCACCGGCGCACCGCCCAGGGCAGCGGCCAGCTCCAGGGCGCCGACCTGGTCGAGGGCGCTGGTGCCGAGGGTGGTGCCCGTGCCGACCACGCCCGGACCCGCCCCGACCACCGCGGCGTCGACGTCGTCCCGGCCGGCCAGCCACGCCAGGGCCGAGGCCACCGTGACCGCCTCGTGGTCGCCGCCCACGGCCTGCCCCGCCGTCACCGTCGTGGCCAGCTCACCGGTGGCCCGCAGGTCGGCCACCACGTCCGACAGCGCCAGCGGCAGCGCCCCGGCGTCGGTCATCACGTAGGCCAGGCGGAGACCGGGCCGGCGCCAGCGGGCCCCCGCCACCACCAGCGGGAGCTGACTGTGCAGACCGATGACCGCCACCGGTAGACCGCCCAGGTCGGAGGGCAGCCCGACGGAGTCCTCCTCCGCCGCCCCCGTGTCGGCCTGCAGGCTGGTGTACCGCAGCTTCATCACGTGGCCCGGGCCGGGCCGGCGCCACTCGTCCCGGTCGAGGTTCCAGTGCACGACGTGCCACCCGCCCGTGCCGAGGCCGAGCTCGACGGCGGTGGTGTTGACGACGACCCGCTCCCCCACGCCCACCGGCCCGACGAGGTCGGTCAGCACGTAGGCCCGCTCGCCGTCGACCTCGACCCGCTGCAGCCCGGCCCGCTCGGAGAGGATGGCCGTCACCGCCCCGGTGCGGAACGAGGGCACCTCTAGAGCGAGGCGATCAGCTTCTCGACCCGCTCGTCGTGGGCCTTCAGCGGGTCCTTGCAGAGCACCGTGCGCTGGGCCTGGTCGTTCAGCTTCAGGTGCACCCAGTCGACGGTGTAGTCACGCTTGCGCTCCTTGGCCACCCGGATGAACTCGCCTCTCAGGCGGGCACGGGTGGTCTGGGGCGGCTCCTCGACGGCCCGGTCGATCTCGGCGTCGGTGCAGGTCCGCTCGACCAGCCCCCGCCGCTGCATCAGGTAGAAGAGGCCCCGGTTGCGGTCGACGTCGTGGTACTGCAGGTCCATCAGGGCCACCCGGGGGTGCGAGAGGGCCAGGTCGTGCTTGGTCCGGTAGCGCTCCAGCAGGTGGTACTTGATGACCCAGTCGATCTCGCGGTCGAGCTTCAGGGGGTCGTTGGCGAGCTGGGTCATGCAGTGCTCCCACATCTCGAGCGCCCGCTGCTCGAGGGGGGACAGGTCGTTGCGCTCGGCGTAGCGCAGCGCCCGCTCCAGGTACTCGTTCTGGATGTCGAGCGCCGACGCCTCCCGCCCGTTGGCCAATCGCACGGGTCGGCGGCAGGTGGTGTCATGGCTGATCTCGCGGATGGCCCGGATGGGGTTCTCGAGCGTCATGTCGCGCAGCACGACGCTCGGATCCTCGAGCATCCGCAGGAGGATCGACGTGGCCCCGACCTTGAGGAACGTCGTGTACTCGCTCATGTTCGAGTCGCCCACGATCACGTGCAGGCGCCGGTAGCGCTCGGCGTCGGCGTGGGGCTCGTCGCGGGTGTTGATGATGGGCCGCGACCGGGTCGTGGCCGACGACACGCCCTCCCAGATGTGCTCGGCCCGCTGGGCGATGCAGTAGCGGGCGCCCCGGGCGGTGTGCAGCACCTTGCCGGCGCCGGCGTAGATCTGGCGGCTGACGAAGAACGGGATGAGCACCTCGGCGTAGTGACCGAAGTCGTCGTTGCGGCTCGTCATGTAGTTCTCGTGGCAGCCGTAGGAGTTGCCGGCCGAGTCGGTGTTGTTCTTGAAGAGGTAGATGTCGCCCCGGATGCCCTCCTCCTGGAGCCGGTGCTCGGCCGAGACGAGGAGCTGCTCGAGGATGCGCTCGCCCGCCTTGTCGTGGACGACGAGGTCGTGGATGGAGTCGCACTCGGGGGTGGCGTACTCGGGGTGCGAGCCGACGTCGAGGTACAGCCGGGCCCCGTTGGCGAGGAACACGTTGCTCGACCGGCCCCATGACACGACCCGGCGGAACAGGTAGCGGGCCACCTCGTCGGGGCTGAGCCGGCGTTGGCCCCGGAGCGTGCAGGTCACGCCGTACTCGTTCTCCAGCCCGAAGATGCGGCGCTCCACGGCCTAGACCGTACCGGGGCGGGCGGGTCGGCGGCGGTAGCGTCGCCCCGTGCGTCGGGACCCGCTCGTCATGCGAACCCTCCGCAGCGCCCGTGACCCCTTCGAGGCGCGGGTCGTGGCCGCCCGCCTCGGCGCCGAGGGCATCGTGTGGGAGCTGCGCGGCGCCGTCGACGGCCCCTACCCGTTCGGACCCATTGAGGTGCTGGTGGAGGAGTCGGCCTGGGCGCTGGCCAACGAGCTGCTCCTGGCCGACGCCGTGGCCGAGGCCCTGGGCGAGGAGCCGGCCTGAGACTCCCGGCCGGGCCCCGGTGCGGTGCGATCGACGGGTGTGTCCCACGGGTACAGCGGTTGCTACATGTGCTACGAATAGCACATGCGGTCCGTGGGCATCCGTGAGCTTCGCCAACGAGCCAGTGCCCTGCTGCGACTCGTCGCTGGTGGGGAAACCCTCGAGATCACCGATCGTGGGCGACCGGTGGCCCGGCTCGGCCCTGTCCCCGAGGGCACCGTGCTCGACCGCCTACGTGCCGATGGCGAGATCGACCCGGCGACGGCGACACCTGACGACCTCCCGGAGCCGATCGACCTGCCCGCAGGCACCGAGCTTCCCTCCGTCACGCTCGCCCGTCTCCGACGCGACGAGCGGTGAGTTCTGCCGTCTACCTGGATTCGTCCGCCCTGGTGAAGCTCATCGTTCGTGAGCCGGAATCCGCAGCGCTCCGCCGCCACCTTCGCCGTCGACGACCCTGGGTGTCGAGTGCGTTGGCCCGTACGGAGGTCCTCCGGGCCGTGCACGCAGGTGGAGAGGGCGCCTACCGTCAGGGGCGACGCGTCCTGTCCCGCTGCGACCTCGTTCGGGTCAGCGACCGGATCCTCGGTGACGCCGGTGTTCTCGGACCGATCCATCTCCGGTCACTCGACGCGATCCACCTCGCGACGGCCGACCTCGTGCGGAGTGAGATCGCGGCGGTGATCACCTACGACGAGCGGATGGCCGACGCTGCGACCGAGCGGGGGCACCGGGTCGCGACTCCCCGATAACAGGAGATCTCGAGCCCCGGCGACTCCGCAGCGGCGCCCGGGTCAGCCGGTCAGAAGGTCGGTGACCTCGTCGTCGGCGAGACGGCGGAAGGCGCGGCGGGCGCCGTTGCGATCGAGGACGGCGGCCTCCAGCTCCGGTGCGGTCAGCTCCCGGTCGGGGCCGGCCAGGGCGCCGACGGCGGCGGTGAGCGCGCTGGTGAGGTCGAGATCGTCGCGGTAGGACTCCTGCAGCCGTTCCAGGATCGGGCCGGTCTCGCCGCCGAGCACGCTGAAGTTCCGCTCGTCGACCACCGTGCCGTCGTACATGATGTGGTACAGCTGGTCGCCGTCGCGGGTGGCGCCGACCTCGGCCACCAGGATCTCCACCTCCATGGGCTTCATCTCGTGGGTGAAGATCTGCCCCAGGAGCTGCGCGTAGTTGTTGGCCAGCGTGCGGGCGTCGACGTCTTCCCGGGAGTACTGGTACCCCTTCAGGTCGGCGGCCCGGATGCCGGCGATGCGGAGCTGGTCGAACTCGTTGTAGCGGCCGACGGCGCCGAATCCGATCCGGTCGTAGATCTCGGCGATCTTGCGCAGCGTGGCCGACGTGTTCTCGGCGCAGAGGAGGATGCCGCCGCTGTGCTGGAGGGCGCACAGGCTCCGGCCCCGGGCGATGCCCTTGCGGGCGTAGTCGGCCCGGTCCTGCATGACCTGCTCGGGCGAGACGTAGAAGGGCATGTTCATCCTGTGCCCCCCCGAGCTCGCTGCGCTCGCCCGGTCGGCTCCGCCGCCCGTCCCCCCCGTTGGGGGGGAAGATGCGCTCTGCGAGCCATGCTCAACGGCCGGCGTCGCCGGTGGCGACGATGTCGGTGACCAGCTCGGCCAGGGCGTCGTCGTCGACCCGCTGGAAGCCGAGCGAGGTGATGGTGGCCACGATGGGGAAGATGCGGCGCAGGAGGTCGGGGGCCCCGGTGGCGGAGTCCTCGTCGGCGGCCACCATGATCGAGCGCACCACGAGCCGCGCAGCGTCCTCGGGGGTCTGGTCGTCGCGGTGGTCGAGCTTCAGGACGGTGCCGGCGTGGAGGCTGCCCGAGCCGCTGGTGGCGTAGGACTGCTCCTCGTAGCGGCCGCCCGTCACGTCGAACTCGAACAGCCGACCCTCGGCCCGCTTGGCGTCGTAGCCGGCGAAGATCGGGACCACCACCATGCCCTGCATGGCGGCCGGCAGGTTGCTGCGCACCATCTGGCCGAGCGTGTTGGCCTTGCCCTCGAGCGACAGGTTCGAGCCCTCGACCTTCTCGTAGTGCTCGAGCTGGAGCTGGAAGAGCTTGACCATCTCGATGGCCGGGCCGGCCGCACCGGCGATGGCCACACCCGAGAACCGGTCGGCGGGGAAGACCTTCTCGAGCCGGCGGTGGCTGATCAGGTTGCCGGACGTGGCCCGCCGGTCACCGGCCATGACCACCCCGCCGGCGCAGCGCACCGCCACCACTGTGGTGCCGTGGGGTACCTCGACGGGGCCGGTGGGCGGGCCCACAGCACGACCGAGCCGACCAAGGAGAGCGCCGAAATCGGTGCCGGGGTCGTCTCCGGGCGTGAAGAAGGGCAGGGCCATGGGGCGGTCAGGGTAGCGGGCCGGGTCCGGCCCCCTCGGCTACTGGCCGCCCTTCTGGACGTAGTTCTTGACGAACTCCTCGGCGTTGGTCTCGAGCACGTCGTCGATCTCGTCGAGGAGGTCGTCGAGCTCGGCCTTCAGCTCCTCACCGCGCTCCGAGCCGGCCGGGGCCTCCTCCACCGTCTCGTCGGTGCGGTCCTCGCGAGGCTGCCGGCGGATCTGCTCACGCTCAGCCATCTGTCCTCCAGTCGTCGTGCGCCCACTCCGTGGGCGGCGCGCCGGCCTCAGGAACCGAGGCGTTCCAGCAGCTCTGCGGCCGTTGCGCTCTGGTCGAGGAGGCTACCGACGTGCCGCCGGGTTCCGCGGAGGGGCTCCATCATCGGCACCCGTCGCAGCGGGTCGGTGCCCACGTCGAAGACCATCGAGTCCCAGTTGGCGGCCACGATCTCGGACGGGTACTGCTGCAGGCAGCGGCCCCGGAAGAAGGCCCGGGTCTCGTCGGGGGGCTCGGTGCGGGCCCGCTCGACGGCGTCGTCGTCGGTGAGGCGGCGAAGGCCGATCCGCTTGGCCAGCGACCTGCCCGGCCGCATGTCGTGGTACTGGAGGTCCATGGCGGCCAGGCGGGGATCGTCCCAGTCGGCACCGTGGCGCTCCATGAACCCCTCGAACAACCGCAGCTTCGCCGCCCAGTCGAGGCGGTCGGCCAGCGCCCGGGGGTCCGACTCCAGCCCGACCAGCACGTCCTCCCACTCCCGCAGCACCATGGTCCCGACCTCGTCGCCGCCCACGTGGTCGAGGCCCGAGCTCTCGGCGTACTTGCGGGCCCGGTCAAGCAGCTCGAACTGCATCTCCAGAGCGGTCATGCGCCGTCCGTCGGTCAGCTCGAGGGGCTGGGCCAACGTCAGGTCGTGGCTGACCGCCTGGAGCGCGGGCACCGGCGACGCCAGGCTCAGGTCGGGCAGCGCCACCTCGTCGTCGATCATGGCCAGCACCAGGGCGGTCGTGCCGACCTTCAGGAACGTGGCCGTCTCGGAGAGGTTGGCGTCGCCCACGATGACGTGGAGCCGGCGGTAGCGGCGGGTGTCGGCGTGGGGCTCGTCGCGGGTGTTGACGATCGGGCGCTTGAGGGTGGTCTCCAGCCCGACCTCCTCCTCGAAGAAGTCGGCCCGTTGGGTGAGCTGGAACGGCACCTCGCGGCGGGACAGCCCGACCATCTCGGTCCCGACCTTGCCGGCGCCGGTGAAGAGCTGGCGGCTGACGAGGTGGGGCATGACGTGCATGACGATCCGGCCGAAGGGCGTGGACCGGTCGAGCAGGTAGTTCTCGTGGGTGCCGTAGCTGTTGCCCTTGCCGTCGGAGTTGTTCTTGTAGACGATGATCTCCTCCCCCGGTGGGAGCACCTTGGCGGCGGCGGCCATGGAGGCGACCAGGATCCGCTCGGCGGCCACGTCGTAGGTGAGGACCTGGAAGGGGTCGATGCACTCCGGGGTGGAGATCTCGGGGTGGGCGTGGTCGACGTAGTAGCGGGCGCCGTTGGTGAGCACGGCGTTGACGAGGTGGGTCTCGACCTCGGGGGCGAGGGCGTCGAGCTCGGAGAAGCCCCGGGCGTCGTGGTGGGGCATCTCGTCCTCGAAGTCCCACCCCACCGGGCGCTGGTGCTCGGCAACGTAGGAGTTGATGAGGGTGGACGAGGCCGAGACCGGGTTCGACTCACCGCCGTGGCGGTGGATGATGCCGTACTCGGTCTCGATGCCGCAGACCTTGTGAACCCCCACGTGCCTCCCTCGGCCACCCTCGCTACAGGTACTGCCCGGTCTGGACCCGCTCGATGGCCCGGCCACCGTGGGGTTCCTCGTCGGACTGGGTGATCAGCGTACGGATGAAGACGATCCGCTCGCCCTTCTTGCCCGAGATCTTGGCCCAGTCGTCGGGGTTGGTCGTGTTGGGCAGGTCCTCGTGCTCCTTGTACTCCTGCTTGATGGAGGCGAGGAGGTCGTCGAGGACGATGCCGCGCTCGCCGTCGGCGATGGTCCGCTTGATGGCCAGCTTCTTGGCCCGCCGGACGATGTTCTCGATCATGGCCCCGGACGCGAAGTCCTTGAAGTACATGATCTCCTTGTCACCGTTCTGGTACGTCACCTCGAGGAACTGGTTGTCCTCGTCGGTGCGGTACATCTCCTCGACGGTGCGCTCGATCATCGACTGCAGGGCCTTGCCGACGTCGCCGCCGCCCCCCTCCTCGACGGCCGAGCGGGCGATGGGCAGCGACGGGATCAGGTAGGTGGTGAAGATCTGGGCGGCGGCGGCCTCGTCGGGGCGGTCGATCTTGATCTTCACGTCGAGGCGACCGGGGCGCAGGATGGCCGGGTCGATCAGGTCCTCCCGGTTGGAGGCGCCGATGACGATGACGTTGGACAGGCCCTCGACCCCGTCGATCTCGGCCAGGAGCTGGGGCACGACCGTCGACTCCATGTCGGACGAGATGCCCGAGCCCCGGGTGCGGAACAACGAGTCCATCTCGTCGAAGAAGACGATGACGGGCCAGCCCTCCTCGGACTTCTCCCGGGCCCGCTGGAACACGAGTCGGATCTGGCGCTCGGTCTCGCCCACGTACTTGTTGAGCAGCTCCGGGCCCTTGATGTTGAGGAAGTAGCTGCGGGCCGTCTTGTCGGACGACGACTCGGCCACCTTCTTGGCCAGGCTGTTGGCGACGGCCTTGGCGATGAGGGTCTTGCCGCACCCAGGGGGGCCGTACAGGAGGATGCCCTTGGGGGCGGGCAGGTCGTACTCGGCGAAGAGGGCCTTGTGCAGGAAGGGCAGCTCGACGGCGTCGGTGATCTGCTCGATCTGGCCGTCGAGACCGCCGATGTCCTCGTAGCCGACGTCGGGCACCTCCTCGAGCACCAGCTCCTCGACCTCGGGCCGGGGCAGGCGCTCGATGATGACGCCGGAGCGGGGGTCGAGGAGCACGGTGTCGCCGCCCCGCAGACGGGTGCCGATCAACTCCGATGACAGCTCGGCCACCCGCTCGTCGTCGGCCCGCCCGACGATCAGCGCCCGGGTGCCGTCCTCCAGCACCTCCTTCAGGATGACGACCTCGCCCTGGCGCTCGGGGTGGCGGGCCAGCACGATGTTGAACGACTCGTTCAGCACGACCTCGGCCCCCCGGTGCAGCTCCACGTCGTCGATCTCGGGGTGCACGGCGACGCGCATCTTGCGCCCGCCGGCGTGGACGTCGACGGTGCCGTCGTCGTTCAGGTCGAGCACGGTGCCGTAGGCGCCCGGGGGCTGGGTGAGCTTCTCGACCTCCTCGCGGAGCGCGGCGATGTGCTCGCGGGCCTCCCGCAGGGTGTAGGTGAGCTTCTCGTTCTGGGAGACGGCCTGGGCCAGCTGCCCCTTCGTCTCGAGCAGCCGCTCCTCCAGCGTGCGGACCCGGCGGGGGGCGTCCTGCAGCTTGCGACGCAGCGTGCCGGCCTCCTCGCGCAGCTCGGCCAGCTCCTCCAGCTCGGCCCGCGAGTAGCGGGGTTCGTCGGTCATGGCCGTCCCCATCCGTCGTCGGTCTGGTGCGGACCACGTCGGCCCGGGTGGTGGGTGGGTCAACCTACCGAAGCGCCGATCCCCCGACGTGATCGGACCCCACGGTACGGTCCCGGGACCGTTCCGGTGGCGCACCTCCGGTCGCGGATCGGGATCGATCCTGGTAAACCCGGCGCGAACCGGGTAAATTGACCCGAACCGCCCGCCGACCCGGGGCGGACACCCGAGGAGAAGGCCACGAGACGATGAAGGTCTGGATCGACCAGGATCTGTGCACCGGTGACGGGCTGTGCGAGGAGATCGCCCCCGACGTCTTCACGCTGCTCGACGACGGGCTCGCCTACGTCAGGGAGGGCGACAAGGTCTTCAGCGATCCGGGTGGCGCCGAGGGCATGGCCAACTTTCCCGAGTCGCAGCTCGACGCCGTGGTCGAGTCGGCCGAGGAGTGCCCCGGGGAGTGCATCTTCATCGAGCCGTAGCACCTGCGCCGGGCTCAGCGGTCGGCCAGGCACGCTCCCGTCTCGGCGGGCGTGCCGGCGTCGCTGTCGGCCAGGAAGGCCCGGATCTCGGGCGCGCTGATGGCGTAGGACTCCTGCGGCTCGTCCGGCGACACGGCGAACGCGATGCCGATGACCTCTCCGCCCGGGGCGACGAGCGGACCGCCGCTGTCGCCCGGGGCCAGCTCGGCGGCGAGGAACAGCACCTCACGCCGGGTGGCGTCGCGTCCGTACAGGTCCCGCCCGGTGGCGGCGACGATGGCATCGACCCGGGCCGGTGACACCTCGAGCGGCCCGCCGGCCGGGTGACCGAAGACCCCGCCGACCTCCCCCTCGGCGGCCTCGCGGAGGGGCAGGCCCCCGCCCGGAAGACCCGGCACGGTCAGCAGCGCCAGGTCGCGGGCGGGGTCGAAGGCGACGACCGTGGCGACGAGGTCGTCACCGCCGTCACCGGCGGATACCTCCACCCGACCGGCGCCCGCCACCACGTGGGCGTTGGTGAGCACCAACTCGGTGCCGACGGCGAACCCGGTGCCGTCCTGGATGCGCTCGCAGGCGCCGCTCTCGACCCGCACCACCGAGGCCCGAACCGTCTCGACCACGGCGGCGCCGAGCCCGTCGCCGGTCGGCGGCGGCCCGTCCACCGTGGCGTCGTCGGCGACCACCACGAGTGGGAAGCCCTCCTCGCCGACCACGGTCCGCAGTGCGGCCATGGCGTCGGGCGGATCGGGCAGGGCCCCGTCGAGGGCCCGTCGCACCCCCGAGCTCTCGGCCTGGGCGGCGGGCCAGCCGCCCAGCTCGGACAGGGGGGGCAGGAGGAGCCACGCCACCACGAGGACGCCCACGGCGCCGGCTCCCGCCCCCACCAACCGGTCGACGCCGGCGAGCGGATGGTGGCGCAGCGACCGCCGGGCCCGCCCGCCGACGAGCAGCCCGAGTGACTGCCCGGCGAAGGCGCCGGCCGCCAGCACCCCGGCGGCGATCCCGAAGGCGGCGCCCTCGTCGTCGCCGGCGAACAGCCGCACCAGGGCGGGCAGGGTCCGTCCGGCCACCAGCAGGCCGACCAGGAGCCCCAGCCACGACGCGCCGCGGGCGATGAAACCCACCCGGTGCCCGCCCACGGCCGCGCTGACCAGCACGACCAGGACGGCGACGTCGAGGGCGTTCACGGTCCGCGACGGTGCCACGCCCGGCGCCCGCCGCCGAGTCGCGTGCCGGCCCATTCCGTTCTGGCGCCCATCCAGCCCCCATGCGGGGTCAGATGGGCGCCAGGACGAGAGACTCAGGGGACCGTGACGCGGCCGTGGGTGAGGAAGCCGGTGTGGGCCACCATGCGGTGGTCGGGGCGCACGGAGGGGCCCTCCAGGTGCCAGGTCCGGTTGAGGACCTCGACCGTCTCGGCCAGCTCCACGTGGTGGTCGACCATGGCCCGGCGCAGCTCGGCGGCCTGGGTGATCGACGGGGTGTAGGCGAGCACGATCCCGCCCGGCCGCAGCGCCCCGGCCACCAGGTGGGGGATCACGCGCCACGGCTCTGGCAGGTCCAGCAGGGCCCGGTCGAGGCCGACCTGGTCGATCCCCTCGTACACGTCACGGACCTCGACGTGGTAGCGGTCGAGCGCCTCCTCGCCGGCGGCCAGGGCCACGTTCTCGCGGGCCCGCTGTGCGAACTCGTCGCGCACCTCGTAGCCGTGGATCTCGGCGCCGACCCGCAGCAGCGCCGACGACAGCGCCCCCGAGCCGAGCCCCGACTCGAGCACCCGGACCCCGGGCCTGATGTCGGCCAGGAGCAGGATCGGGCCGAGGTCCTTCGGATAGATGACCTGGGCGCCCCGGGGCATCTTCAGGATGACGTCGGTGAGCGTGGGGCGGAAGGCCAGGTAGCGGGCCCCCGACGACGTGCGCAGCTCCCGGCCCTCGTCGGCGCCGATGACGGTGTCGTGCGGGATGATCCCGGCGTGGGTCTCGAACAGCCGGCCGGCGGCGAGGCGCACGAGGTATCGGCGCCGCTTGTTGTCGACGAACAGCACCTGCTCGCCGTCGCGCAGGGGCCCCGTCGGGAGCGGGCCGGTCAGTACGGCCGCTTTTGACGGATGCCGCGGAACGTCACGGTGCGGTGGTCGACCAGGATCCGCTGGCCGGGCTCCAGCTCCCGCCGGTAGACGACCTCCTCCTCACGGCGGGCCCGGTCGATCACCCACCGCAGCGCCCCGGCGACGAGGCCGATGCCGAGCAACCTTCCGCTGCCCGCCAGGCCCCGGCCGACGCCGATGGTCTGGACCCGCCGTAGACCCCTGGTGGTGAGGCCCACCTAGACCCGCTTGATCTCGACCACGGTGGTCTTCTTCCGACCCCGGCTCCGTCCGAACAGGAACACCAGCACGAGCACGGCGGCGCCGGCGGCTGCGCCCGCCGCCAGCGTCGCGTTGCGCATCGACTCGGTCTTGTCGGAGACGTCACCGACGACCTCACGGAACTTGGCCTCGAGGTCGTCACGGGTGATCCGCCGGTCGGACCGGTCGCGGTCGGTGCTCATTGGTCGGCCACCTCCATTGCCCCCCGAGCTCGCTGCGCTCGCCCGATCGCTGACGCGATCGGCCCCCCGAGGGGGAACCTGCCGGGGACCCGGTGTGCCGTGTCGGCCTTGTTGGCGGTGCTCGTCATGTGCGATCCCTCGTGATCATGGCCACCGACAGGGCGGCGATGACGGCGGTGGCGGCCAGCACGACCAGGTACGGGACCCACGACCAGCTCCCCGTCAACGCCGTACCGGTCTCGGTCTGCATTGCCCGCAGCGCCGCCATGGCCAGCGAGATCACGCCGATCCCGAGCAGGAGCGAGCCGGCCACGCCCTTGGCCAGGTACCCCCCCAGCCGGCGCAGCGGGGCGATGGTCTCCTGGCGGGCGTACTCCTTGACCAGCTCGAACGCCTCGCGGGCGCCGCCGAGCAGGCCGCTGTCGTCGTCATCGTTCGCCACGTCACTCGTTTCGCTCGGTGTGCGGGGCGACAGTAGTGCCCGGTCGCCGCGCCCCCGACGATCCCCCGGTACCGGTCAGGACCCTTCCCGGGGATCGACCTGCAGCTCCAGGAGCGACGTCAGCTCGGCCAGGGCGTCGAGGGTGGCCCGCAGGCGGAGGTGGGGGTCGCGCTCGGCCAGCAGCCGGTGGCGGTCGAGCGACCCGAGGGGGGCGTAGCCGATGGCCTGCCAGCCCCGGGTGACCGGGTCGTCGTCGAGGTCGACGGTGGCGGGGGCGGCCGCCACGCCCATCTCGGTGGCCATGGCCAGGAGCCGGCGCAGCCGGGGACCGAGCTCGGCGGCGAGGGCGTCGAGGGGCCCGGACGGCCCGACGTCGGGCCACGCCTGCGTGCGCGCCCGGGGGTAGGGGTCGTCGGCGAGCCACTCCTCGACGGTCACGCGGTCGGTGCCGACGGCGATGAGCGCGAACCGGCCGTCGTCGAGCTCCCGGGCCTCGACGATCCGGGCCAGGGTGCCGACCCCGAAGCGCTGGTCGCCGCCACCGACCTCGCTCCCCCGCTCGATGAGCGTGACCCCGAACGGGGCGTCACCGTCCAGGCAGTGCCGCACCAGCGCCCGGTAGCGGTCTTCGAAGACGTGCAGCGGCAGCGCCATGCCGGGCAGCAGCACCGACCCGAGCGGGAACATCGCCGTGACCTCACCGCTCACGCTCGCTCCTGACGCCGGACCCCTCCCCGACGGTCTAGCGCCTCGCCGGCGTCGGCCCGGCAGCGGTGCCCCGGCTACGGCTCCAGGTCGGACAGGTCCGGCACGTCGGGGTGACGGACGAGCGTCTGGGCGAGGACGTTCTGCAGCTCGGTGCCGGCCGGGCTGTCGAGGGGCACGTCGTTCACGACCAGGGCGAACGTGACGAGGGCGTCCTGGCCGACCACCGGGTCGACGTAGCCGGCCAGGCCGTGGACCCCGTTCAGGAAGCCGGTCTTGGCGTGCAGGCGCCCCTCGACCGGGGTGTCGTCGAAGCGGCCGGCCAGCGTGCCGGACTCCCCCGCCACGGCGAGGCCCTCACCGATCACCGAGGCCGGTCCGGCCCGGACGACCAGCTCCTCCAGCAGGGCGCACGTCACCCGGTTGCCCCGGTCGAGTCCCGATCCGTCCGTCGCGTCGACGCCGGCGGTGGGCAGGCCGTCGGCGGCCAGGACGGCCTCCACCCGGTCGGTGCCGGCCTGGGTCGACCCCCGCTCGGCGGCCCGGAGGCCCAGCTCCTTCACCAGCAGCTCGGCCGAGTCATTGTCGCTGGCCCGCAGCATCTGGGCCACGATCTCGGCCACCGGTGCGGACTCCACGGCGGCCAGCACCCCGAGCCCGCCGGGGGCGGTCCCGGACCGGGGCTCTCCGTCGACCACCACCCCCCGCTCGGTGAGCTGCCCGGTGAGCGCCCGGGCGGCCCAGGCGGCGGGGTCCTCGGCCCGCTCCAGGGGTGAGACCTCGGCGAAGCCGTCGTCCACGGACAGCGCCGACAACGGTCCGGCGTTGTTGTTGTCGACGTAGCGCGCCGGCCACGACGCCACCGATCGGGCCCGGTCGTACCGGGAGTCGTCGCCCACCACCGCGCCCGTCACCTGCGTCACCCCTGCGGCCACGACGGCGTCGGCGAGGTCCTCGAGCGGGGTGCGGGGGTCGGTGTCGCGCAGGGTGGCGGCGTACCCGGCCGTGGAGAGGACCGGGTCCCCGCCCCCCACCATGAACAGGTCACCCTCCACCACGCCCGCGACCGGTGCCGGACCCCGCACCTCGGTCGTGAAGCGGGTGGCGGGACCGAGGGTGTCGAGCACGGCGGCGGCCGTCAGCAGCTTCTGCGTGGAGGCGGGGATGAGCGCGATGTCGTCACGGACACTGCGCACGACCGTTCCGTCGAGGCGGACGACCAGGCACGACGACGGGACCTCGCCGTCGAGGCGGGCCACGACGGTGTCGAGGTCATCGGCCAGCCGGCGCTCGGCCAGCGGTCCGAGCAGCGCCTCGGGGAGGCGGCGGGCGCTCAGCAGTGCCCGGCGGGCGGGAGCGTCGGTCGTCCCGTCGGCCACGGCCACGGCGTCGCGGGCGTCGGCCGTCGCGGCGGCGTCGTCGGCCTGCACGGTCCACACCACCGGCGCCACCACCGGCGCCGCCACGAGCACCAGCACCACCAGGAGGGCCCGCAAATCGTGCGGCCTCAGGCGCGTCGCCGGCGGTGCCGGGCCACCGACCACAGGTGGTCGAGGGCGGTCACGGCCCGATCGGCGGCCGGGTAGCACACCCGTCCCGTGGCCCGCACCGTGGCCGGGCCGGGGTTGGCGGGGTCGGCCACGGCCAGCTCGGTGGCGGTGAGGACGGGCTTGCCGGTCCGCTCGCTCACCTCGGCGGCGGCCCGGGCGTAGCGCTCGTCCTGGCGCTCGTGGAAGTCGACGATGCGCTCGAGGCCGTGGTCGGGGTAGGCGCCCCCGGCGCGCATGAGCCGGGCCTGGTTGGACTGGATGCCGAGACCCAGGTACACGACGGCGTCGACGCCGGGGTGCCCGGCCACGAGCGACAGCACGGTGGGGATGGTGTCACGGGTCTCCCCGCCGGCCACGTCGACGGGGTTGCCCCGGCTCCAGCGGGGCGGCAGCTCGGCGTCGAGGGCGGCGACCAGGTCGTCGGGTAGGTCGACCAGCTCGAGCGAGGAGCGGGCGATGGCGTCGGCGGTCACGACCCCCCAACCGCCCGCGGTGGTCACCACGACGGTGCGGGGCCCGGCCGGCAGGGGCTGGGTGGCGAGGGTGGCGGCCGCCTCGAAGGCCTCCTCCACCGTGGCCGCCCGCACCGCGCCGGTCTGGCGGACGGCACCGTCGAACACGGTGTCGTCGGCGGCCAGCGCCCCGGTGTGGGAGGCGGCGGCGGCGGCCCCGCCGCTGGTGGCGCCCCCTTTCACCAGCACGACCGGCATCCGCTCGGTGATGGACCGGAGGCGATCGACGAAGACCCGGCCGTCGCCGACGTGCTCGACGTAGGCGAGACCGACCCGTGTGGCCGGGTCGTCGGCGAACCAGTCGAGGTAGTCGGCGATGCCGACCATGGCGGCGTTGCCGGCCGACACGGCCCGGCTGACGCCGACGCCCGACGCCCGGGCCCAGTTCTCGAACGACGAGACGAGGTTGCCGGACTGGCTGGCCACCCCGATCGGCCCGGCCGGCGGGTAGGGGGCCACCATCTGGGCGCACAGGCGGGCCGGGGTCGACACGAGGCCCTGGCCGTTCGGGCCGGCCACCAGCACGTCGAGCTCCCGGGCGAGCGCCACGAGGCGGTCCTGGGCGGCCCGGCCCTCCTCCCCGGCCTCGGCGTAGCCGGCGGACGTGACGAACATCGCCCTCGCGCCCCGGCGGGCGGCCTGGTGGAGGATGTCCTCGTTGGCCCCCGCGGGCGTGCACACGACGACGAGGTCGACCACGGCGTCGGCGGGGAGCTCGTCGATGCTGGTGACGGTGGACCGACCGAGCACGGTCTCGCCGGCCAGGTTGGTGCCGTACAGCTCGCCCTCGTAGCCGCCTGCGGTGATGTTGTGCATGGCCACGAACCCGAACTTGCCCGGGTGGGTGGCGGCCCCGGCCACGACGACGCCCCGGGGTTCGAACAGGGCGCGGAAGTGGGCGTCGGTCGGTCTCCAGCCGGCCGCCCGATCGAGCCCGGCCGTCCCGTCGACCGGCCCGATCTCGACCAGCGCGTCGACGGCGACCGGGCGGCCGTGGGCGACCACGAGGGGGTTGACGTCGACGGCGACCACGTCGGGACGGGCCTCGGCCAGCGCGGAGAGTCCCACCAGCACGTCGACCACGGCGTCACGGTCGACGGCCGGCTCCCCCCGGAAGGGCCCCAGGAGACCCTGCGTGCGCAGATCGTCGACGAGCTCGTGGGCGTCGGTCCGGCTGACGGGAACGAGGCGGAAGGCGACGTCGGCGAGCGCCTCGGCCATGATCCCGCCGATGCCGAGCATCACGGCCGGGCCGAACTGCCCGTCGCGCACGACGCCAGCGATCAGCTCCCGGTGGCCCGCCACCATGGGGGCCACCAGCACCCCGACCTCGCCGTCGTCGGGGGTGGCCGCCCCCAGCAGCTCGCCGGCGGCGGCCCGCACGGCGGCCTCGTCGCGCAGGCCCAGGCGCACGAGGCCCCGCTCGGTCTTGTGGGCGATGCCGTCTCCGCACAGCTTGGCCACGACCGGGAAGCCCAGCTCGCCGGCGGCCCGGGCGGCGGCGTCGGCGTCGGCCACGACCCGCTCGGGCGTCACCGGTACGCCGTGGTCGGCGAGGAGGGCCATCGACGCCGACTCCGACAGCGTCCGGGTGCTCGCGGTCACGGGCGGCGACGTTACCGCCGGCGCCGCGCTCGTTCGCCCTGCGGCGAGGGCTCGCCCCGCCCCTCCTCCCGGGCCGCCGGTACGGTGGCGGCGTGGAGATCCTCGCCGCCCTCTTCGTCGAGCAGTTCGATCTCCGTCAGGTGGCGGGAGGATCGGCCCGCCTCGACCTCACCGGCGTCTACTTCTCGGTGCCGGCCTCCGACGGCTACCCGGTCCGCCTCGAGCCCCACCTCGTCGTGCTGGTGCGGTGCCGACCCGACCACGCCGGCGTGGCAGCGCTCGAGGTGGTGTTCCGACGAGACGGTGAGCAGGTGGCCCGCAACGTCCAGCCCCTGCAGGTCGAGCCGGGCAAGTTCAACTACCGCCTGGTGCGCAGCGAGCTCGAGTGGACCGAGTCGGGAACCGTCGAGGCCCACTGCCGTGTCGACGACGGCCCGGTCGTGGTCGTGCCCCTCGCCGTGGTCGACGTCTGATGCCCTTCGCCTCGGCGCTGTCGCAGCACCCACTTCCCACCCACGCCGCCGGCGAGGTCGTCGGCGAGGTGCTGGAGCAGCTCGGGCCCGCCCCCGACGTCGCCGTCCTCTTCGTCGGTGCCGCTCTGGGCGGGGCCATCGAGGACCTGGTGTCGACCGTCCGGCGCATCCTGTCACCCGGCCTGACCCTCGCCGTCACGACCGGAACGGTGGTGGGCGGCGGGCGCGAGATCGAGGACGGCGGGGCGGTGGCGCTCTGGGCGGGCCGGGTCGACGGTCTCACGCCCGTGCGGGTGGCCTCGCAGCGGGCCGACGGCGGGGTCCGGGTCACCGGCCTCGACCCGACCGAGCTGGTGGCGGCCCACACCCTCGTGCTGATGGCCGACCCGTTCTCGGTACCGGTCGACGGCATCGTCGACCACCTGGCCGAGCACCAGCCCCACCTGACGGTGATCGGTGGCCTCGCCTCCGGCGCCGACCGCCCCGGCGGCAACCGGCTCGCCCTCGACGACGACGTCCACGCCGACGGCGCGGTGGGGTTCCTCCTCTCCGGGGCCACCAGGGTCAGCGCCGTCGTGTCCCAGGGGTGCCGGCCCGTGGGGCGGGCCCTCGTCGTCACGCGCAGCGAGGGGAACCTGGTGGCCGAGCTGGCCGGTCGACCGGCGGCGGAGCGGCTGAGCGAGATGGTCAGCGGCCTCGATCCCGACGAGCGGGAGCTGATGCGCAGGGGGCTGCACGCGGGGCGGGTCATCGACGAGCACAAGGTCGACTTCGAGCGGGGCGACTTCCTCATCCGCAACGTCATGGGGGTGGATCCGCAGCGGGGCGTCGTGGCCGTGGGCGACCGCTTCCCGGTCGGGTCGACGCTGCAGTTCCAGGTGCGCGACGCCACCACCGCCGACGAGGACCTGCGAGAGCTGCTGGCCGGGCGGCGGGCCGACGGGGCCCTGCTGTTCACCTGCACCGGGCGGGGCACCCACCTGTTCGACGGGCCCGACCACGACGCCGGCATCATGATCGACGAGCTGGGGGGCGCGGCGGTGGCCGGCATGTCGTGCGCCGGTGAGATCGGGCCGGTGGGCGGGCGGCCCTTCCTGCACGGGTTCACCGCCTCCATCGCCCTGTTCCACGACGCAGGGTCGGACCCGACCGGGGCTGCCGGGGAGCCCGACCCTCGCCCGTAGACTCACGGCCCGTGACGAGCATCGACGCCGGCGACCTCGAGCAGACCGGCGTGAACGTGATCCGGGGCCTGGCCATGGACGCCGTGAAGCGGGCCGACTCGGGCCACACCGGCACCGCCATGGCCCTCGCTCCCCTGGCCCACGTCCTGTTCACCCGGGTGATGACCTACGACGCCACCCACCCCCACTGGCCCGACCGGGACCGGTTCGTCCTGTCCAACGGTCACGCCTCGATGCTGCAGTACGCCATGCTCTACCTCACCGGCGTGGGCCTGGAGCTCGACGACATCCGGGCCTTCCGCCAGTTCGAGTCGGCCACGCCCGGTCACCCCGAGGCCGGCCACACCACCGGCGTCGAGGTCACCACCGGTCCCCTGGGGCAGGGATTCGGCAACGCCGTGGGCATGGCGCTGGCCGAGCGCTGGCTGCGGGCCACCCACGGTCCCGAGATCAGCGACCACCACATCTTCTGCACCGTCAGCGACGGCGACCTGATGGAGGGTGTGAGCCACGAGGCCGCCTCGCTGGCCGGTCATCAACGGCTCGGACGCCTCGTCGTCGTCTACGACGACAACCGCATCACCATCGACGGGCCGACCGACCTGGCCTTCTCCGACGACACGCCGGCCCGCTTCCGGGCCTACGGCTGGCACGTGCTCGAGGTCGGCGAGGTGGCCAACGACCTCGACGTGCTGGAGAAGTCGCTGCGGGAGGCCATGGCCGCCGACGACCGCCCGTCGATGATCGTGCTGCGAAGCCACATCGGCTGGCCGCTGCCGACCAAGACCGACACCGCCGACGCCCACGGGGCCATCACCGACACCGACGAACTGAACGCAGCCAAGGAGCGCCTGGGCCTCCCCGTCGAGGAGACCTTCTGGGTGCCCGACGACGTCCTGGAGATGTACCGGACCTCCGGCCGGCGGGGGGCACGGGCCCGGCAGGCGTGGGAGTCCCGCCTCGCCGACTGGTCCGGTGACCGGGCCCGCCTCGACGCCGAGCTGGCCGGGGGCGGTGTCGAGGGCTGGCGCGACGCCCTGCCGTCGTTCGACGTGGGCGATCAGATCGCCACCCGCAAGGCGTCGGGGGCCGTGCTCGACGCACTGCTGCCCGTCGTGCCGGGGCTCGTGGCCGGTGGCGGCGACCTGACGGGCAACACCGGCACCGACATCGACGCTCCCGTCATGTCCGCCGAGCAGCCCGACGGGCGCAAGCTGCACTTCGGCATCCGCGAACACGCCATGGCGGCGGCCATGAACGGCATGGCCAAGCACGGTGGCGTCCTGCCGGTGGGAGGCACCTTCCTCGTCTTCAGTGACTACTGCCGACCGTCGATCCGCCTGGCGGCGCTGTCGGGCGCGAAGGTCGTCTACAGCTTCACCCACGACTCGATCGGCGTGGGCGAGGACGGCCCGACCCACCAGCCCGTCGAGCACGTGTCGGCGCTGCGGGCCATCCCCGACCTGCGGGTCATCCGCCCCGCCGACGCCAACGAGTGCGCCCACGCCTGGGGGGTGGCCGTCGATCACGACGGACCGACGGCGATGATCCTGACCCGCCAGGGCGTGCCCGTGCTGGAGGGCACCGGTCCCGGGGTCGAGCGGGGCGGGTACGTCATCAGCGGGCCCGACGACGCCGACCTCGTCATCATCGGCACCGGGAGCGAGCTGCAGCTCGCGGTGGGCGCCGCCGAGCGGCTGCGGGCCCAGCACGCCGTGCGGGTGGTGTCGCTGCCGTCGTTCGACCTGTTCCTCGACCAGGACGACGCCTACCGGGCGCAGGTGCTGCCCCCCGGCGTGCCCACCCTGGCCGTCGAGGCCGGCACCAGTCACGGGTGGCACCGCTTCGCCGACGCCACCGTGACCCTGGACCACTTCGGCGCCTCCGCCCCCGGTGACGTGGTCATGCGGGAGCTGGGCTTCACCGTGGAGGCCGTCGTCGAGGCGGCCCACGAACTGCTGGCCCGATCGTGAACCGGCCACCCGACCGGACACCGCCCAACCCTGCGGAGGCACCGTGACCAAGCTCCACGACCTGTACGACCGGCACGGCCAGAGCCCCTGGCTCGACAACCTGCGCCGGGGGTGGCTGACGAGCGGTGAGCTGCGCCGCTACGTCGAGCAGGGGGTGAAGGGCATCACCTCCAACCCGACCATCTTCCAGAAGGCGATGGCGGGCGACGAGTACGATGACCAGTTCGAGGACCTCGTGCGGGGCGGCACGAGCGTCGAGGACACCTACTGGCGGCTCGTGACCGACGACATCGAGGCCGCCCTGGCCATCCTCGCCCCCGTCCACCGCGACACGGGCGGGGAGGACGGCTACGTGTCGGTCGAGGTCGATCCGGGCCTCGCCCGTGACACGGCCGGGACCCTCGAGTCGGCCCGCCTGTTGCACGAGCGCATCGACGAGCCCAACCTGTACGTGAAGATCCCCGGCACCGAGGAGGGCCTGCCCGCCATCGAGCAGATGATCGCCGAGCGGCGCAGCGTCAACGTCACCCTCATCTTCGGGCTCGACCGCTACCGGGAGGTCATGGAGGCCTATCTGTCCGGTCTGGAGCGGGCCGACGGGACGCTGGTCGGCGTGTCGTCGGTGGCGTCGTTCTTCATCAGCCGGGTCGATACCGAGGTCGATCGTCGCCTCGACGAGATCGGCACCGAAAGGGCCCTGGCGCTGCGGGGCAGGACCGGCGTGGCCCAGGGTCAGGTGGCCTACCGCATGTTCACCGAGACCTTCGCCGGTGACCGCTGGGACGCCCTGGCCGCCCGGGGGGCCTGGGTGCAGCGGCCGCTGTGGGCGTCGACGTCGACCAAGAACGACGCCTACCCCGAGACGCTCTACATCGACTCGTTGATCGGGCCCCACACCGTCAACACCATGCCCGACGACACCATCGAGGCCTTCGAGCGTTCGGGCACGGTGGCACGGACGGTGGACGCCGACCCCGACGCCGCCCAGCAGGTGCTCGACGACGTGGCCGACGTGGGCGTCGACCTCGACGACGTGAGCGCCCGCCTGGAGGACGAGGGGGTGGCGTCGTTCTCCAAGTCGTTCGACGGGCTCATGCAGACGCTGCGGGAGAAGGCCGGTCGCTGAGCACGGGGGTGCGGGGGTGACGGGGCCGTCCCGGCGATCGACCGGTGACCCGGGTCTCGACGCCGACCTCGACCAGCTCCTTGACGACCTCGACGTCGACCGCAACCGTGAGCTGCACCGTGAGGTGCTGGTGGCCGGGGTCCGCCTCGCCAGCGAGGAGCCGGCCCGCCTCGACCTGAAGATCACGGCCGCCGCCCTGCACGAGATGCGCGAGGCGTTCGCCATGTTCGCCCCCTACCGGGATCGGCGGAAGGTGACCATCTTCGGGTCGGCCCGCACGACCCGTGACAGCCCGGCCTGGATCGCCGCCCGTGACGTGGCCGCCGCCCTCTCGGACCTGGGCTGGATGGTCGTGACGGGCGCCGGTCCGGGAATCATGGAGGCCGGCCTCGAGGGGGCGGGCACCGACATGGCGTTGGGCGTCAGCATCCGCCTGCCGTTCGAGACCGAGGCCAGCCACCTCCTGGCCGGCGACGGGAAGCTGGTGGAGATGAAGTACTTCTTCACCCGCAAGCTGATGCTGATCAAGGAGTCGGCGGGTTTCGTCTCGCTGCCGGGCGGGTTCGGCACCCTCGACGAGACGTTCGAGCTGCTGACCCTCCAGCAGACCGGCAAGGCCGACCCCGTCCCGATCGTGCTGCTCGACGGCGACGGCGGGTCGTTCTGGCCGGCGTGGCAGCGGTTCGTGACGACCGAGCTGGCCGACGCCGGCATGATCGCCCCCGACGACGTGCACGAGCTGTACCTGGTGACCGACGACGTCGACGCCGCCTGCGACGAGATCTCCGGCTTCTACGCCAATTTCCACTCCATCCGCTACGTCGGCGACCGGCTGGTGGTGCGGATGCGGCGGCGCCCGTCGGACTCGCTCCTGGCCGAGCTGCGTCGCTCCGCCGGCCACCTCGTGGCCCGGGGCGGATTCGAGCGCACCGGTCCGTTGCGACCCGAGGTTGACGACGACGACGTGCTCGACCTCCCCCGCCTGGCGTTCCGCTTCGGCCCACGCCACTACGGCCGGCTCCGCCCGCTCATCGACGCCGTGAACGCGGACGCCCCGCCGACCTGACACAACGGTTCCCGGTACGACCAGGCGTTCTCACTCGTCCGCTTGTGTCAGTTCGCCGGTCCGGGCCCGAGCGGGCCCGCCCGGGGTCGCTCAGGTCGGGGGGTAGACGCCCATCCCCTTGGCCTTGTCGGTCTGCCAGAAGATCCCGGCGATCTCGTCGATGAGCGAGACCAGCTTCTCGCCGTCGGTGGGGTCCATCGACTTCTTGGCCTCGCCGGCCTGGTGGGTGGCCCGCCAGAACAGGTCGTGGAGCTGGGGGAACTGCTCGAAGTGGTCGGGGGCGAAGAAGTCGGCCCACAGCACCATCAGGTGGTGCTTGCACAGCTCGGCCCGCTCCTCCTTCACGAGGATGGCGCGATGGCGGAAGGTGTCGTCGTCGGAGTCGTGGTACTTCTGGGCCGACTTCAGCACCGACAGGGCCTCGATCTTGGCCTGGGCCGGGTCATAGACCCCGCAGTACAGGTCGCAGTGGGCGTGGGCGACGGTGGCGTTCTCGAACAGACGACGGATCACGGCGTGCTCCTTCTGCGGGGTCGACGGGGGCGAACCTACACTCGCCCGGGTGGTGGGTCGGACCGTGGACCACGGGCCCGGTCCCGGCGGCAGGCGCCCCGCCCCGCTCCGCCGCTTCGTCGTGGCCGAGCGCTCGATGGAGCCGGCGCTGTGGCCGGGCGACGGACTGGTCGGGGTCCGGTTCCGGCGGCCGAGGCGGGGGTGGGTGTGCATGCTGCCCCGGCCGGGCTGCCCCGGGACCTGGCTGGTGAAACGGATCACCGGCGTGCCCGGTGACGAGGTCGACGTCGACGGCCGTCGCATCCGGGTCGGTGAGGGGCAGATGTTCGTCCTCTCCGACAACCGCACCGCCACCCGGGCCGACTCCCGCACGTTCGGTCCGCTCCCGTCGGCCGGGGCCTACCGCCTGCTCGTCCGCGTCCCGGCCCGGCTGCTGCGGCGCTGAGCGGCCCGGTCAGGATCCGGGATCGGCACCCCGGAGGAGGTGGGCGGCCTTCTCCACCGACCGGCGGGCCCGCCCGAGCCGCCGCTCGCGTGCGCTGCGACCGCTCTCACCGGCCGCCGCCGCCCGCCGCAGCTCGGCCAGCACCAGGTCGGCCAGCTCCTCGGCCACGGCGTCAAGTCGGTCGGCCACCTGCTCCAGCTCGGGGTCGTCCACGGCCAATAGCCTCCCATCCGTGGTCACCGCCAGAGACGTCGCCCCCCATGACGACGGCGACGATCCGCCCCGCCAGTGGGTCAGCATCGAGGATCCCGACGAGCAGCGCACGTGGCTCTTCGACCTGTCGTTCCTCACGTCCGGCTGGAGCTGCATCTACGGGCGCGGCTGCCCCGGCATCGAGGAGGAGGCGGCGCCGGCCGACGGCATCGGGTGCTGCTCCCACGGCGCCTACCTCACCGACGACGACGACCTGGCGCTGGTGCGCGCCGCCGTCGACGGCCTCGATCCCGACGAGTGGCAGCTCCGGGAGCGGGCCGACGACGAGGGCGGGGCGCTGTGGCAGGACGACGAGGGCTGGTGGCGGACCAGGATCATCGACGGGGCCTGCGCGCTCCTCAACCGCCCCGGTCATCCGGACGGGCCGGGGTGCGCCCTGCACCAGGCGGCGGTGCGGCGGGGGGACCCGCTGACGGCGTGGAAGCCGGCCGTCTGCTGGCAGGCACCGCTGCGCCGGGAGGACAGCGAGGACACCGCCGGGCACGTCTGGTCGACCGTCCGTGAGTGGAAGCGCCGGGACTGGGGAGAGGGCGGACTCGACTTCGGCTGGTGGTGCATCGAGGAGGAGGAGGCCTTCGTCGGGGCCGACCCGGTGTACGTCAGCCTGGAGGACGAGCTGGTCGGGCTGACCTCCCGGGCCGTCTACGACCAGCTCCGGGGGCTGCTCGACGCCCGCAGCGCCTCGACCTGGCTGCCCCACCCGGTCGTGCGGCGGGCCCGGGCCCGCTGAGCTGCGCCCGGCCGACGTGGCCTGGAGCCAGCCCGTCATCGACCTGCGACGACCTCAGTCGTCGGTGTCGCCGTCTCCGTCGCCGTTGTACTTCTCGGCGAGGTCGGCGTACTGGTCGTACCCGTCGTCGTCGCCGTCTTCACGGTCGTCGTTGGACCCGAAGAACGGATCGGTGTCGAGGTCGATGTCGTCGATCGAGGAGGTGCGCTGCTTGAACTTGCGGGCCTCTTCGTAGCGACGGTGGCGTCCCTTCTTCACGGACGGCTCCTCGGAACGGCGTTCGGTCCGGACGATACCAAATGCCGCCCGGATGAGGTTCGGCGTCCGACTGTACCGCCTGCTCAGCCCCGCCCCGTCGTCGCGCCGGTGACGACCCGGGGCTCGAGCACCAGACCGCCACCCTGCTGGAAGGCGAGGGCGGCCCGCCCGGCCACCAGATCCTCGACGTGGGCGCCGAGGAGATCGTGCCGCCATCCCGAGCCGAGGCGGCTCGACCGATCGCCCCGCAGGAACGCCTCCAGATCGTGGCGGGTGGCCAGCAGGGCCGGATCGAAGCGCTCGTCGCGGGCGAACTGGCTGACCCACGCCGACACCAGCGTCACGGCCGGTCGGAGGTCGCGGTCGAGGCCCTGGCGGTTGGGGGTGTCGTCGGGGGAGGCGAGCGGACCCTCGTCGCGGCCGGCCCGCACCGCGGCGAGGATCTCCTCGGACTGGCCGTTGCGGAGGTGGCGGCCGTCGACCCCCCGGACCCGGCGCAGCCCGTCGTCGTCGTGGGGTGCCGCCTGGGCCACGCCGACCAGACCGAGATCGGAGAGGACGTAGCGCACGGGCTGGTCGGTGGCGGCTGCGGTCCGCTCCCGCCAGGCGGCGAGGTGCTGGGCCACGATCCGGGCGGTGCCCCGCAGGTGGCGGGCCTCCTTGATGCGCATCCAGGCCGTGTCGGGTTCCTGGGGCTGGCGCGAGCGCTCGAGCAGTGCATCGCACTCGGCCTCGGCCCAGACCAGGCGCCCCCCGGCCACCAGGTCGGCGGTGAGTCGATCGTGCAGCTCGAGCAGGTGGGCGACGTCGGCGGCGGCGTAGTCGCGTTGGCGCTGGCCGAGGGGGCGGGCCAGCCAGTCGGTGAGGCGGTCACCCTTCGGGAGCCGCACGCCCAGCTCACCCTCGACCAGCCGGCTGAGCGACGGCGACGCGTAGCCGAGGAAGCCGGCCGCCACCTGCGTGTCGAACAGGCTCGACGGGGCCCGGCCGCAGCTGCGATCGAGCACCTCGAGATCCTGGGCGCCGGCGTGCATGATGGCCACGCCCGGTCCGGCGAGCACCTCGGCCAGCGGGGCGAGATCGACCTGGAGGGGGTCCACCAGCGCAATCCGGTCGCGCCACCCGATCTGCAGGAGGGCGAGACGGGGGAAGTACGTGCGCTCCCGGTGGAACTCCGTGTCGATGGCGTACCGCTGCTCACCGGCCAGCTCGTCGATCACGGCGGCGAGGGCGGCGGTGTCGTCGATCCAGGTGAACGCCGGGGACGATCCGTTGCCATCCGGGCCCGCCCCCCGATGGCGTGGGGGTGTCGCCCGACCGCGTGGCCCGCGTCCGTTCACCTCCCCCGGCTCCCGAGGTCGACGCAGGGGTTCGGAACTGGTCATGGACCGGACTCGGTCTCGTAGCCGGCGTCGATCCAGGCCAGGGTGCCGCCGGCCACGTTCACGGCGTCGAGGCCAGCCTCACGCAACAGGCGCGTGGCCTGGGCGCTGCGCCCGCCGCTGCGGCAGATGACGTGAACGGGTCGCCCGTCGGGCACCTCGTCGAGGCGCCCGGGCAGCGTGCCCAACGGGAGGTGAACGCCGCCGGGCACCCGCACCTCGCGCCATTCGTCGGGCTCGCGCACGTCGACCAGAACCGTGTCGTCGGCGCGACGACGAGCCAGCTCGTCCACGTCGACCTCGGGGACCGGGAGGTCGTCATCACTCATGTGGGGGACGAGCCTAGCGGCCCATCCGTGCGGGAGGTGAACGGGCCGAGGTCGGTGGGCCGGTTGGCGTTGCGCACGACGGCGTCGGGCACCGTCACCTCGACCGTCCGGAGATCGGCGACGACGTCGCGCACGGCGCGCCGACCGGTGGCGAAGCGCTGCGCCACCAGGTCGGCGGCGGAGGGACGCCACGCGGCGATCAGCCACTCGGGACCTCGGCTCGATCGGGCCACGGTCACGTCGGCACCGGGGCGGGCGGCGCCGATGACGGCGGCCACGGCGGCGGCGGTGAGGGCGGGGAGGTCGCAGGCCACCACGACCGTGAGGGGGGCCGGGCTCCACGCCAAGGCGGCCAGGATCCCACCCACGGGGCCGGCGCCGGGGTGGGGGTCGGCCACCCGGGGTGCGCCGAGGTGACCGTGGCGGGTGTCGCTGCCGCCGACGAGACAGGTGGGGCCGCAGCCGGCGGCGCGGAGGACGGCTGCGGTACGGGCCGCCATCGTCCGGCCGTCGATCCGCAGCGTCGCCTTGTCTCTCCCCATCCGCTGACTGGCCCCGCCGACCAGCACGGCGCCGGCCACCGGCCCCCCGGTCGGCACGGCGCCGGTCACCCCTGGGGGCACGCCCGCCTAGCCGCCGTAGCTCATGCGGGTGTCCTCCATCCGCAGCAGGGGCGTGTCCTCGTCGGCCTGGAACGCGGCGTCGACCACCTCGCCGATGAAGAAGGTGTGCCCGCCCAGCTCGACGGCGTGGCGGACCTCGCAGTCGAGGTAGCCGGGGGCCTGGTCGAGGATCGGCGATCCGGTGACCCCGTCGTGGAACCCGAACCCGTTGAGGGTCATCGCCTCGGTGTCGACGTCGACCGGCTTCGTGAACTTGCGGACGATGGCACGGTCGTCGCGAGCGATCGTGCAGAGGCTGAAGGCGCCGCCGTCGCTGATCAGTTCGTGGGTCAGTGCGGCCGCCTCCACGCCGATGCCGACCAGCTTGGGGTCGAAGGCGACCTGCGTGGCCCAGTTGAGGGTCATGCCGTTGCGGCGGTCACCGTGGCGGGATCCGACGATGTAGAGGCCGTACGGCATGGACCACATGACCCGCCGCCGGAGCTTGTCGTAGTCGGCGCGGGCCTCGTCGTCGGCGGCGACGTGGGGCGGGAACGGTCCGACGACACCGGGGGTGGCCATGAGCCGAGCCTACGGTCGGGGGTGGGGCGCTCAGCCGGGACGACCGCCCGGGTCGAGCTGGGCGAGGAACTGCTCGCAGCGCTCCTCCTCGTCGCGCTCGCCGATGGCGGCGGCGCTGCGGCGGAGGCCGTCGAGGGAGCGGAGGAAGCCCCGGTTGGTCTCGTGCCCCCAGCGCACGTAGCCCGAGCCCCGCCAGCCCGACTGGCGGAGCCGATCGAGGCCGCGGTGGTAGCCGACCCGGAAGGCGGCGTAGGCGTCGACGGGCCCGTCGGTCAGCTCCCCCAGGGTGGCCCACGCCGCCAGCATCCGGGGCCAGCGGCCGGCCACGTCGGCGACCGCGGCCCGGCGTTCGGCCCCGGGGCGGGCCATGGCCTCGTCCAGCGCCGCCAGGGCGTCGGGCGGCTCGGGGTCGAGCACGGTCTCGGGCGGACCCGAGCGGGACAGGTTCACGTCACTCATCGAGTCGGCCACCTCCTGTCCCCCCGAGCTCGCTCCGCTCGCCCGATCGCTGGCGCGATCGGCCCCTGCGGGGACAAGGATGGCTGCCGCCCGGCTGGTACGTCTGCCTCGGTGCTCACTGGTCGGCCTCGTCTCGTCGGCTGGCTGTGGCCCGGCTGGGTACGTCGGCCTCGGTGCTCACTGGTCGGCCGCCTCTGGTCCCCCCGAGCTCGCTCCGCTCGCCCGATCGCTGGCGCGATCGGCCCCTGCGGGGACAAGGCTGGCTGCCGCCCGGCTGGTACGTCTGTCTCGGTGCTCACTGGTCGGCCTCGTCTCGTCGGCTGGCTGTGGCCCGGCTGGGTACGTCGGCCTCGGTGCTCACTGGTCGGCCTCGTCTCGTCGGCTGGCTGTCGCCCGGCTGGGTACGTCGGCCTCGGTGCTCACTGGTCGGCCGCCTCTGGTCCCCCCGAGCTCGCTCCGCTCGCCCGATCGCTGGCGCGATCGGCCCCTGCGGGGACAAGGCTGGCTGTCGCCCGGCTGGGTACGTCGGCCTCGGTGCTCACTTGTCGGCCGCCTCTGGTCCCCCCGAGCTCGCTCCGCTCGCCCGATCGCTGGCGCGATCGGCCCCTGCGGGGACAAGGCTGGCTGCCGCCCGGCTGGGTACGTCGGCCTCGGTGCTCATCGAACCGTGACGCTATCGATGGGCGGAGCATGACCCGGCCGACCCGGGCCGGGTCGGTACCGTCGGGGGGCGTGCTCGCCGTCACCCTTCCCGACTGGCTCAACACCGAGAACGTCCGCAACGTCCTCATCCTGGTGGTGGTGATCCAGGCCCTGCTGGCGTGGTTGGTGTTCCGGATCGTGCGGGCCGTCGTCGTCAAGGCGGCGCTGCTGGGCGTCATCGTCGTCGTGGCCGGGGCGGTGTGGCTCAAGCGGGCCGACCTGGGCGACTGCATCCGGGAGCCGGGGTGCGGGTGCGAGATCCTCGGCGTCGACGTGCCCGTACCCGAGGACCGCATCGAGCAGCTCCCCGCCCAGGTGCGCGACCGCGCCCTCGTGCAGTGCGAGGTGGCCGAGGACATCGAGGCCTTCTGACCGGAGGTCACTCGCACCCGGGCGGCTCCTCGGCGGAGGCGGTGTAAACGGCGAACAGCCCACCGCCGGGCAGGGTGTACTCGATGGTGGTCTCGTCGACGAGGGTGGCGAGCCCCAGGACGGCCTCGTGGACCATGGGCACGCCCGGGTCCCCCGGTGAGACGTCGGGCCGGTCCCGCTCCCGGTCGAGGTACCAGTGGCGCCCGTTGAACCGGCCCAGGTAGTCGATCCCGCAGTGGGTGTTGAGCGGGTACCGCACCGTGTCGCCGACGGCCAGCTCGGCGTCGCCCGCCACGAACGGGGGGCCGCCGTCGTCGAGCGGGTCGGCCACGGGACGGGCGGGCGGGTCGCCGTCGCCCCGCCAGGTCAGCACGGTCAACGAGTCGCCCTGCCACGGCGCGGCGACGACCGTCACACCGTCGGGACGGTCGACGATGGCCAGCGTGCCGGACGGGTCGACCACGTCGACCCCGTCGAGGTCCAACTCCTCCCAGGTGGCGCCGTCGTCGCTGCGCAGCACCACCGGGGTGGGTGACCCGCACCCGGTCGGGTCGACGTAGCAGCGGGCCAGCCCGTCGAAGTACCGGTCGCCCATCAGCCAGAACGATCCGTCCGCCACCGCCGTCCCGGCCGCCGAGGTCAGCCCCTCGCCCAGGTCCCCCGACGCCTGCCACGCCCCCGTCAGGTCGTCGGACCACCGCACCAGCAGCTCGCCGTCGCCCTGCATGGCCAGGACCAGCCGATCGTCGAGCTGCACCAGCTCGATCGGCCACCACCACCGCTCGGGGAACACCGTCGTGAGGTCCTTCACGTCCCAGGTGAGACCCCCGTCGTCGGAGGTCCACCGGGTGGGGCGGCCGGCGTCGACGCCGACGGCGAGGAGGCGCCCGTCGACCACGTCGAGGTCGGCCACGAAGCCGTAGCCGGGCGTGCCGATCGACAGGGCCGGGGTGACCTCGCGGAGTCCGCCGACGTCACCGATCCACAGAGCGGCGTTGGCCACCTCGACGGGCTCCGTAGGCGGCTCGGGTGGCGGCTGCAGCCCGCCGGCGACCAGGGTCGACCCGACGGCCAGCAGGGCGGTGATCTCGACGTCGCCGCCGGGCATGAGGCCTGAGTCCACCCGCCACACCGATCCGTCGTCGCTGCGCCACAGCTCCGAACCGCCGCGACCGAACTCCCCGGTCCGCACGGCCATGACGAAGCCGCCCTCGACCGCCACCAGCGCCACCGGACCCCGCCGCTGACCGCTCGGCTCGGGTAGGTCGGCGGGCTCGAAGCCGTCGCCCCGGTCGACCCAGACGCCGACCCCGCCACCGGTCTCGCTCCCGGCCGCCAGCACGGTCGTGCGGTCGTCGGCCACCGCTGTCACCACCTCACCACCGGCGGGACCCGACAGCCGCTCGACCTCCCACCCGTCGACCAGCTCCGCCGTCGTCGAGGCCGGCACCGAGACGGCCGGGGCCGCCGTGACACCGGTGGTCGTGTCGGGAGACGTCGTCGGGGGCGGGGCCGGATCCGTGGTCGGCGCCGGGGTGGCGGCCGACGGCACGGACGTGTCGCTCCCGCCGCTGCAGCCCGCCAGCGCGACGAGCGCCGCTGCTCCGGCCAGTACCGTCCGCATCCCCATGGTGCTCAGACGCTGCGCCGCCGGGCCTGGTTCCCGCCCGCGAGCGCCCTCACGGGAGCGGATGCAGCCAGGCGCTCGTCGTGAAGAGGTTCGGACCGAGCTGACGGTCGAGCGCCTCGATCCCGCCGCCCCGGGCCTCGACCTGGTCGAGCCGGATGCCGTCGAACCACCCGCCGCCCCCGCTGATCAGGTTCGGTTCCCGCAGCGGCACGCCCGCCAGGCGTTCGTGGAGCTGGTCGGAGGTGAAGCGGGCGGGGAGCACGCAGAGCGGTCCGCCCCACGCCTCCCTGATGGCGGCGACGAAGGGGGCCGGGTCGCCGACGGCCCGGACCGTCACGATGTCGTTGAACGGATCGTCGGCCCGGGCCAGCCACGCCTCCTGCCCGGCGGGGTCCGGCGGGAAGGGGCCGAGGGGGACGATGCGACCGACGGCCGAGTTGGCGAAACCGGGCACACCGCGGGCGGCGCTCAACGCAGCGAGAAAGCGGTCCTTCGAGACCCGGTCGGGATCGGGATGGGTCCAACCGCCCGGGGGTGGATCACACATCGGCTCCAGGCCGTCACGCCGCCGGGGCTCGAACGGCGTCGACCCGGCCCGACCGACGGCGCGCACCGCCTCGTGCAGCGGGGTTGCGGCGTCGACGGCGCCGACGACGAGGTCGGCCGAACCCCACTTCGTGCCACCCACCGTCTCGACCGAGTCGACCAGGGTCCAGTCCAGGTCGACCAGGCGGGGGCCGCCCCCGCACTGCGGCGGAAGGCTGTCGAGCACACCAAAGCACAGGCGGGGCCCGTCCCCGTCGTCGATGACCTCGCCCCTGGCCCGCCACCGCTCGACGGCGTAGGTCGCCTCGATGTCGACGATCGGTGACGGCAGCGCCCCCTCGGCGAGGCTGCCCAGGAACGGGGCACCATCGGCGAACACGAAGATGCCGCCGTCAGCGCCGACCATGACGTAGCCGCCCGGCGCCGACACCCCCGCCACGACCGGGGCGTTGAGCGGCCGACCACCGAGCACCCCCGGCAGGGAGCCGACGAACGGTGCCGCGAAGGCGAACACCCCGCCGTCGGCGGCCACCAGCCAGTACCCGACGCCGTCGGGATCGGCCACGAGATCGACCACCGGGGCGTTCAGGACACGGCCACCCATGGACCCGTGGAACCCGGCGTCACCGAAGGCGAACACCCCGCCGTCGCCGGCCACCAGCCAGTACCCGTTCCCCGACGCCGTCGCCACCAGGTCGGTGATCGGCGCCTGCAGCGGCACGCCGACGAGGTCACCGTGGTGGGTGGCCGTGCCCTCGGCCAGCACCCGCCCTGAAGGCGTCACCGTCCACGATCCGACCAGGTCGGGGGTGAGCCGCAGCGCGGCGAGCCGCTCCCCGTCCGGGCGGCTGGCCAGGTCGGGTAGGTGGGCGGCGCCGCTCGCGCCGACGGAGCCGTCGGCGAACGCGACCGTGTACCCCTCACCGTCCGGCCGCACCGCCAGCGACATGGCCCCCTCCCCGGCCCTGCGGACGGGGGTGTCCGGGGCGAACGACTCCGCCGCTCCCACGGCGTGGACCACCCCGGCTGCGTCGACCACGACGTAGCCGTCGACGCTGGCGGTCAGCGCGTCCTCGGAGGCCCCCGCCACGCCCGGCGCGACCCACCCGGCGATCAGCAGCCCGAGCACCCCGAGCGCAGCGCGCACCGTCGATCAGGGCACCCGGGCGAAGCGGAGCACGTCGGTGGCGCGGGTCCGCAGGTTCGACCCTGCGAGCACGGCCACGAGGTCGCCGGAGCTGAGCAGGCCGTCCTCTCGGGCCACCCGGAGGGCGTTGTCGACGAGGGACCCGGCGTCGGGGGCCTCCGGGACGTGCACCGGGTCGACACCCCAGCTCAGCGTGAGCTGGTGGACGGTCCGGGGGCTCGGGCTGCAGCCGATGATCGGGGTGGAGGGTCGGAAGCGGGCCATGGACCGCACGGTGAACCCCGTCCGTGACAGGCACAGGATGGCCCGGGGCTTGACCTGTTTGGCCGCCCGGGCGGTGGCCATGGTCATGGCGTCGGTGATCTGCTCGCCGTAGTCGCTGCTCTCGGCGAGGCGCATCCGGCTGATCTCGGCCGCCCACCCGTCGTAGTCGAACTCCTCGTCGGCCCGGGTGGCGATGCGGGCCATGGTGGCCACGGCCTCGACGGGGTCGCGCCCGATAGCCGTCTCCCCCGACAGCATCACCGCCGAGGACCCGTCCCACACGGCATTGGCCACGTCGGAGGCCTCCGCCCGGGTCGGCCGGGGCGACACGACCATCGACTCCAGCATCTGGGTGGCGGTGACGGCCGGCTTGCCCAGGGCGATGCACTCCCGGATGATCTCCTTCTGGAGCATCGGCAGCTCCTCCAGGGGGAACTCCGTGCCGAGATCGCCGCGGGCCACCATGATCGAGCCGGACTCGACGGCGATCTGGCGCAGGTTCTCCACGCCGGCCCGGGTTTCGATCTTGGCCATGATCATCGGGCCCCGGGGCGGCGGCTCGGTGCCGACCCGGCGCACGTCGTGGGCCGAGCGCACGAACGACAGGGCGATGATGTCGGTGCCCTCCTCGACGAAGGCGTCGAGGTAGCGCAGATCCTGAGGGGTGGGCGCCGTCAGGCGCAGGCGGTCGGATGGGATGTGGACGCCGGGCCGGCCCTGGACGGGACCCCCGTGGGTGACGCGACCGACGAGGGCGTCTCCGGTCCGCTCCTCGACCTCGACGCTGACGGCGCCGTCACCGAAGGCGAGCCGGTCGCCGACGTGGATGTCCTCGAGCAGGGTGTCGTAGTCGACGTGGACGATCTCGTCGGTCGACCCGGCGTTGCCGGGGACGAGGCGCAGCGTGGCACCCTCGGCCAGCATCACGGGCTCATCGCCGAACTTGCCGGCCCGCACCTTGGGCCCCGGCAGGTCGACGAGGGTCCCGATCGGGCGGCCCGCCTCCTCCGACACCCGCCGCACGGCCTGGAACTTGGCCATGGCCTGGTCGAGGGTGCCGTGGGCGAGGCCGATGCGGGCCACGTCCATGCCGGCGTCGAGCATCTTGCGGATCACGTCGTCGGACTCGGAGGCGGGTCCGATGGTGGCGATGATCTTGGTGCGCCGCGGCATGGGCTCGACGGTACCGGCCCCGGGTGACGGACCGGCCCACCCCCTGGCCACGCTCTACCCTCGCACCCATGGAGCTGATCGTGATCCGCCACGCCCTCCCGCTGCGGGTCGAGCGCGAGGACGGCACCCCCGCCGATCCCGGCCTGTCCGAGCTCGGACACCTGCAGGCCGAGCGGGTCGGCGACTGGCTGACGGACGAACCCGCCGTGCACGCCCTGTACGTGTCACCGATGCGGCGGGCCCTGGCGACGGCGGAGCCGATCACCGAGCGCCTCGGCCTCGAGCCCGTCGTGGAGGAGGGGGTGGCCGAGTTCGACCGTGACGCCGACGCCTACGTGCCCATGGAGGAGTTGAAGGCCACGAACTACGAGCGCTGGCAGACGATGGTCAGCGATCACGCCGTCATGTTCCACGGCGGCGACGTCGTCGCCTTCCGCGAGGGCGTGGTGCAGGCGATGGAGAGGATCATCGCCGCGCACCGGGGTCAGCGGGTGGTCGTCGTGTGCCACGGCGGGGTCATCAACGCCTGGGCCACCCACGTGCTCGGTCTCGAGAGCGTGTTCGTCTTCGACCCCAACTACACGTCGATCAACCGGTTCCTCGGAGCCAGCAGCGGTGAGCGCTCGATCGTGAGCCTCAACGAGACGGCCCACCTGCGGGGTCTCGGCCAGGTCGCCAGCGGCCACGAGCGCAGCGTCTACACGGCGACGTAGCTCGCGCTAGCGGGGCACCTCCGCCCACGGCAGGTCCTTGTCGGTGCGAACGTCGCCGGGAAGACCGAGGACCCGCTCGCCGAGGATGTTGCGCATGACCTCCGAGGTGCCCCCCTCGATGGAGTTGGCCCGACTGCGCAGGAACGCCTGCTGGAGGGTGCGGGACTCCATGGCCGTGGCCGACGCCGTCATGTCGTAGTTGCCGTAGAGCATCCCCTCGGCGCCGAGCAGGTGCATGGTGAAGGCGTAGATGTCCTTGTTCGACTCGGCGAAGGCGAGCTTGCCGGTCGAGCCCTCGGGGCCGGGGGTCCCCTGACGCCGGTTCTGCGAGGCCCGCAGGTTGGTGAGGCGGTTGCACTCGGCTGCCACCCACAGCCGCATGAGCTCGTCGCGGGTGGCGGGGTCGCGCCGGTGCTCGGGGAGGCTCTGCCACACCTTCACGGCCTCGCCGATGGGTCCCGAGCCCCGGGGCGTGACGTTGCCGCCGATCGAGACCCGCTCGTTCATGAGCGTCGTGAGCGACACCCGCCAGCCGTCGCCGACGTCACCGAGGCGCTCGTCGTCGGGGATGCGCGCGTCGGTCAGGTAGACCTCGTTGAACTCGGCGTCGCCGGTGATCTGGCGGAGCGGGCGCACCTCGACGCCGGGCTGGTCCATGTCGAGCACGAAGTAGGTGAGACCCCGGTGCTTCGGGATCTCGGGGTCGGTACGGGCCACGAGCATCCCCCACCGGGCCACGTGGGCGAGGGTGGTCCACACCTTCTGGCCGTTGACGACCCACTCGTCGCCGTCGCGCACGGCCCGGCTCGACAGGCCGGCCACGTCGGAGCCGGCGCCGGGCTCGGAGAACAACTGGCACCAGATCTCCTCACCGGTGAAGAGGGGCCGGAGGTAACGGTCCTTCTGGCGCTCGGACCCGTGGGTGTACACGGTGGGGGCGCCCATGCCGTAGCCGATCGGGTTCCGGTAGTACGGGTTGGGCGCTCCGGCCTCGAGCAGGGTCCGGTGGACGGTGGCCTGCAGCCGGGGGGCGAGGCCGAGCCCGCCGTGGCCCGGGTCGTTCGACACCCAGGCCAGGCCGGCGTCGAACTGCTGCCCGAGGAACTCGAGCGGATCGGTGGCGGCGGGCTGGTGGTCGGTGAGCAGCCGCTCGCAGCGCTCGAGGACCATCTCCTCATCGGTGCGGGTCTCGGTGGCGGTCATCTCGTGGGTGCCCTCCTCGTAGCCACCCGCGACGTTACCGAGACGTCAACCCCGGGCCCGCATCGTCAGTTCAGCCGGGCCCGGGCCCGCTCCGCCTCCCCGGCGAGGTGGTCGGCCTCGTCACCTCCGGCCCGGGCGGCGGCGTCGTCGAGAACGTCGGCGGCGTCACGGAACCGGCCCCGGGTACCGAGCAGGGTGGCCAGTTCCCGGTGCTCGCTGAGGGGAACGTCGGGGAGGTGACGGCGGAGGTCGAGGACCCAGAGGAGGGAGTCGGCGTCGCGGCGGGACAGGTGGATGTGGCGGAGGTTGGTGAGCATCCGCGTGACGATGTCGAGCGCGCCGACGGGCCGCAGCCAGGCCGGGTCGAAGGTGGCGTCGGGGCCGGCGATCTCGTGGAACCGGCGGCGGGCGCCGGACTCGTCCATCGCCCGCCCGGCGGCGAACGGGTCGACGTAGAGCCCCCGGTCCACCTTGTCCCGCAGGAGGAAGTGGCCCGGCATGGACACGCCGTCGAGGGGTACCGCCACCCGGCGGGCGACCTCCAGGGTGACGACGGCCAGGGTGATGGGGATGCCGAGGAGGCGGTCGAGGACGTCGTTCAGGTAGGAGTTCCGGGGGTCGTGGTAGTCGTCGGCGTTGCCCTGGAACCCGACGGTGCCGAACAGGGCCCGTCGCACACCGTCGAGGGTGGGCTCGCGCACCTCGGCGGCGAGGGCGTCGAGGCGGGCCTGCTGGGCGGCCACGTCGAGGCCGGGATAGGCGTGGGCGGCGACGAGCAGTGCCAGCTCGTCGAGGGGTGGCGCGTCGGCGTGCGCCAGCTCGACGAAGCGGGCCGTGGCGTCCACGTCCGCCGACGGTACCGGCGGACGCAGGGCCCGAGGTGGGCCACGAGCGCTAGCGGCGGCGCGGGGGCCGTACGGAGCGGCGGCGCGGGGGCCGTACGGAGCGGCGGCGCGGGGGCCGTACGGAGCGGCGGCGCGGGGGCCGTACGGAGCGGCGGCGCGGGGGCCGTGGCTATCGTCGGCGGCCATGCACATCGGCGTCCATGCGGCGGAGCATCCCGACAAGACGGCGTACGTGATGGGCACCAGCGGGCGGGTCGTCACGTACCGCGAGCTCGACGACGAGAGCAACCGCCTCGCCCAGCTCCTCCACGCCGCCGGGCTGCGGCCCGGCGACCACATCGCCTTCGCCGCCGAGAACCATCCCCGCTACCTCCAGATCGCCTGGGCGGCGCAGCGGTCGGGCCTGTACTACACGGCCGTGTCCTCGCGTCTCGCCGCCGAGGAGATGGCCTACATCGTCAACGACTGTGGGGCCCGGGCCTTCATCGCCTCCGCCTACCTGCGCGACGTGGCCGCCGCCATCGTGGCCGACACGCCCGCCGTCGAGATCCGCCTGATGATGGACGGCACCGCCGAGGGCTACGAGCCCTACGACGAGGCCGTGGCCCGGTACCCGGCCGAACCGCTCGACGAGCAGGTCGAGGGGGCCGACATGCTCTACAGCTCGGGTACCACCGGCCGGCCCAAGGGGGTAAAGGTGGAGGCCAGCCTGGCGCCGCTCGGCACCCCGCCGGCGTTGCTGGCCGTGGTCGACGCACTGTTCGGCATCGACGCGGACTCGGTGTACCTCTCCCCCGCTCCGCTCTACCACGCCGCCCCGCTCCGGTTCTGCGTGGCCGTGCTACGCCTCGGCGGCACGGTCGTGGTCATGGAGCGTTTCGACGCCGAGGAGGCGCTGCGGCTGATCGGCGAGCACCGGGTCACACACAGCCAGTGGGTCCCGACCATGTTCATCAGGATGCTGAAGCTGCCCGACGACGTACGCCTCGGCCACGACGTGTCGTCACTGGAGGTGGCCGTCCACGCCGCCGCCCCCTGCCCGGTCGACGTGAAGCGGCGGATGATCGAGTGGTGGGGTCCGATCCTGCACGAGTACTACGCCGGTACCGAGGGAAACGGGTTCGTCTACTGCAACAGTCACGACTGGCTGGAACACCCGGGCACGGTGGGCCGGCCGATCAACGGTGTCGTGCACATCTGTGGCGACGACGGCACCGAGCTACCCGTCGGCGACGCGGGGACGATCTACTTCTCCGACGGCGGCGAGTTCGCCTACCACAACGACCAGGCCAAGACGTCCTCCACCCGCCATCCCGACCACCCGGGTTGGACGACCCTCGGTGACGTCGGCCGCCTCGACGAGGACGGGTTCCTGTACCTGACCGACCGGAAGTCGTTCATGATCATCTCCGGGGGCGTGAACATCTACCCCCAGGAGGTCGAGAACCTGCTCGTCATGCGGGACGAGGTGGCCGACGTGGCCGTCTTCGGCGTGCCGAACGACGACTTCGGCGAGGAGGTCAAGGCCGTCGTCCAGCCGGCCGATCCGAGCGTGGTCGGCGACCCCGGGCGGGAGGCCGAGCTCGAGCGGACGCTCGCGGCGTTCGCCCGGGAGCACCTGGCCGGTCTCAAGTGCCCCCGGTCGATCGACTTCCGGGCCGAGCTGCCCCGCCACCCGACCGGCAAGCTGTACAAGCGCCTGCTGAAGGACGAGTACTGGGCGGCGGCGGGGCGGTCGATCTGATGCCTCCGTCCAGCCGGAACCCGGGCGGCGACGGGGTGGCCGCGCTGGTGCCGAGCGCCTCCGACCTCGTGGTCGAGCTGGGCTGCGCGACCAGGCTGGTGGCCGTCTCCCACGAGTGCGACCATCCCGACGTCGCCAGTCTCCCCGTCGTGACCCGCCCCAACGTGCCCGCCGCCGGCGAGGGTGGTGCCACCTCCGCAGCGGTCGATGCCGCCGTGTCGGCCGCCGCCCGCCGCGGCGACGCCCTGTACGCCGTCGACGGCGACCGTCTCGCTGCGCTGGCCCCCGCGGTGGTGGTAGTGCAGGACGTGTGCTCCGTCTGCGCCGTCGACCACGCCACGGCCCGGGCTGCGCTGCCGGCCGGGGGGGAGCTGGTCGTGTTGTCCGCGGCGACGCTCGACGGGCTGGCCGCCGACGTCCGTCGACTGGGTGCCGCACTGGGGGTGTCCGAGCGGGCCGAGGAGGTCGTCGCCGACGTCGCCGCCGCCGTCGCTGCGGCCCGGGCGTCGGCGCCCCGTGCTCCCCGTCGGCCCCGGGTGGCGGTCATCGAGTGGGGCGACCCACCCTTCGTGGCCGGCCACTGGGCACCCGAGCTGGTGGACGCGGTGGGGGGCGAGGCGGTGCTGTCCGCACCCGGCCAGCCGTCGCGTCGGGTGTCATGGGCCGACCTGCACCACGCCCGTCCCGACCTGGTGGTGTACGCCCCCTGCGGCTACGACGAGGCTGCGGCGGTGGAGGAGGTCAACGGCCTGCTGCTCGGCCCGCTCGGCCGTCTGGTCGACGACGCCGACCTCGGCCTCGTGGTCATCGACGCCGCCCGCTGGCTGTCCCGCTGCACCCCTGCGTCGGTCACCGGCGCCCTCGGCATCCTGGCCCAGGCAGTGGTGCGACCCCGGAGGGGGGTGTCCTCCCGGGCGGGGACCTAGCCGGACCGCTGAGACACCAGGACACCCGGGTTGAGGATGCCGGCGGGGTCCCACGCCGCCCGCAGGTCGGCGAACAGGCGGCGCTCGGCGTCAGAGCGCGACAGGTGCAGGAACGGGGCCTTGGCCGTGCCGATGCCGTGCTCGGCCGAGATCGAGCCACCGTACGACGCGACCAGCTCCAGGACGGCGACGTCCACGCGGTCGTCGTCGGGCGCCGCCCCCAGCACGTTGACGTGGACGTTGCCATCGCCGACGTGGCCGAACAGGACGGTGTCGGTGCCGGGCACGACCCGCTCCACCACCCCGGGCACCTCCGCGCAGAACGTCGCCAGCCGGTCGGCGGGCAGGGTCACGTCGAGCTTGTGGGGGACGCCGACGGCCGAGATGGCCTCGGTGACCGACTCCCGCCACCGCCACAGCCCGGCCCGCGCCGCCGGCTCGGTCGCCACGGCGGCGTCGCGTACCCGGTCGCCGGCCCGCTCCAGCCGCTCGGCCAGACGGACGGCTGCGTCGGCCTCGGCCTCCAGCTCGACCAGCACGAGGGGCCCGCAGGCGGCCAGTGGCGGTGAGGCGTCCAGGTGGGCGGCCACCAGATGGACCGCCTCCGGGAACATGACCTCCAGCGCCGCCACCCCCGGCTCCATCCGCCGCAGGTACCCGGCCAGCACCACGGCGGCGGCGCCGTCGTCGACGGCCACGAGGGCCACGGCCACGTCGCCGGGCGGACCCACCAGCCGCAGTCGGGCCCGGGTCACGACGGCCAGCGTCCCCTCGCTGCCGCACAGCGCACCGGTCAGGTCGTAGCCGGTGTTGTCCTTGTCGAGCCCGTCGAGGTGGGAGAGCACCTCACCGGTCGACCGCACCGCCTCCACCCCGGCCACCAGCGCCCGCATCGACCCGTGCCGCACCACGTGGACGCCGCCGGCGTTGGTGGCGATCATCCCCCCGACGGTGGCGCTGCCCCGGGCCCCGAGGTCAAGCGGGAAGCGGAACCCGGCCGCCACGGCGTGGCCCTGCAACCGCTCCAGTGTGACCCCCGCCCCCGCCGTCACCTGCAGGGCCAGGGGGTCGACGGAGCCGAGCTCGTCGAGGCGCCGCAGCGACAGGACCACCTCGCCCCCGAGCGGCACCGAGCCGCCCACCAGGCCGGTGTTGCCCCCCTGGGGGACGACGGCGGCGCCGGCGTCGGCGCACGCCTTCAGCACCGCCGCCACCTCCGCTGCGCCACCCGGGCGCACCACGGCCCTGGCCCGCCCCCGGAACCGGCCCGTCCAGTCGACCTCGTAACCGCCGACCACGTCCGGGTCGGCCAGCACGTGGCGCTCTCCGACGATCTCGACCAGGCGCCGGCGTAACGATCCTCCGCCGGTCACCGTTGCCACACCGACCATGATGCCGGGATGTCCGTGTCCGCGCCCGTGTCCGTGCCGTTCCGACCGACCCGCTCCCCGAACGGGATGGTCTGCTCCGTGGACCACCTCGCCTCGGCCGCCGGGGTCGACGTGCTGCGCGACGGCGGGTCGGCCGCCGACGCCGCCATCGCCGTCAACGCCGTCCTGTCGATCACCACCCAGCACCAGTGCGGGATGGGTGGCGACCTGTTCGCCCTCGTCCACGACGGCACCGGGCCGCCGGCCGTGCTGAACGCCTCCGGCCGGGCCGGTTCAGGCGCCGACGCCGGGGCTCTGCGCGACGAGGGTCACGTCACGATGCCCTTCCGGGGTGACGTGCGGGCCGCCACCATGCCCGGCTGCGTGGACGGATGGGTCGCTCTCCACGAACGGTTCGGCCGGCTGCCGCTCCCCCGCGTACTCGCCGCCGCCGTCAATTACGCACGCAGCGGGTTCCCCGCCTCCCCCCTCCTCGTGGCGACGCTCGAGAGGGTCCAGCACCTTGCCGGCGCAGCCGACTACCTGGAGGGCGGTCAGCCCGAGATCGGGACGCTGATCCGTCGTCCCGCCGCCGCCGACACCCTCGAGGCCATCGGCGCGGGAGGACGGGACGGCTTCTACGGTGGTCCGGCCGGTGAGGACCTGCTCGACGTGGGCGCCGGCCTGTTCAGCGAGACCGACCTGGGCACCTCGCAGGCCGACTGGGTCGAGCCGTTGGGCGCCGATGCTCTGGGTCACCGCCTGTGGACGGTGCCGCCCAACAGCCAGGGCTACCTCACCCTGGCCGGGGCCTGGATCGCCGACGGTCTGCCGATGCCCGACGACGACGGAGACCCGCTCTGGGCCCACCTCACCGCCGAGGCCGCCCGCTGGGCCGCCCACGACCGGCCCGCCGCGCTCTGGGAGGGAGCCGACGGTGCGGCCCTGGTCGGCGCGGAGCGGCTCGGCCCCCGGCGTCGGTCCATCGATCCCGACAGGGTGACCGCCCCGCCGGCCCCCGCCGGTAACGGCGACACCATGTACCTCTGCGTCGTGGACGACCAACGCCACGCCGTATCGCTCATCCAGTCCAACGCTGGGGGCTGGGGGGCCGGCATCGTGCTGCCCCGCACCCGCATCTTCCTCCACAATCGGGGGGTCGGCTTCTCGCTGGACGCCGGCCACCCGGCCGAGCTGGCCCCCGGCCGGCGCCCGCCGCACACGCTCAGCCCGGCCCTCGTCACGACCACCGCCGACGACCTGGTCGCTGCGGTCGGCACCATGGGCGGCGACGGTCAGCCCCAGATTCTCCTGCAGGTGCTCGACCGGATGCTGCGCCTCGGCCACGACCCGGCCACCGCCGTGGCCGCAGGACGATGGACGTTCTCCCGGCCCGACTCGACCGGGTTCGACACCTGGGCCGACGCCGGCACCCTCCGGACCGTCGTGGAGGGCCACGCTCCCGCCGCCTGGGACGACGGGCTCCGGCGGCGGGGCCACGACCTCCGCCGGGTTGGCGCTCTGGAGCACCTGTTCGGCCACGCCCACGCCATACGGATCGACGGCGACGTCCTGGTGGGGGCGTCGGACCCCCGGACGCTGGTCGGGGCGGCCCAAGGCTGGTAGCGGCGCCACCGGTTTCGCTCAGAGTCCACCGACCTCCGTCGAGCCTCGTCCGCGGACGCGTGATCTGCTCGCTACGTCGTCCCCCCGCCCCGCAGGGTGAGGTGAGCGGGCACCCCGGCCCGCCGAGAAGGTGTCACACCCTACGGGTACGTTTCGTGGAGCGGAGTTCGACCGGCTCTCCGCAGCAGGCTAACGCACGAGAGCAGGCGGTCCCCCAGCACGAGCTGAAGGGAGACGCCCGTGTTCGACGCGCTGGAGCTGGACGCTTCGTGTCCGTTGAGTCAGGAACTGCGGCGGGTGGTGGAGATCTGGGCGAACGGTCAGCACCGACTGGTCGTCCTGTCGGCGGCGTTCGCCGACTCGGACGAGTGGATTCATGCCGGAGCGCCGACCGCCGCCCACTGGCTGGCGGACCTGGCCGGCATCGAGGTGAGCACGGCCCGGGAGTGGATCCGGGTCGGTCGCTCCATCAGGACGCTCCCCTCCATTGCCGCCGCCTTCGCAGACGGGAGGCTGTCGTACTCGAAGGTGCGCACCCTCACCCGGATCGCCGAGGCGGGTAACGAGGACACGCTGGTGGCGCTGGCGGAACGCGTCCCCGCTGGTGAACTGGGCCGGGCGCTGGCGGCGTGGGTGCGCGACCACAGCGACCCCGAGGAGCTGGATGCCTATCAACAGCGGCGCAGGTCGGTGCGCTGGCGCACCGAGCCGGACGGCATGGTGATCTTCACGATGCGCCTGCCACCGTTCGTTGCCGGACTGTTCGCCGCCGCCCTCACCGCCATCGCCAGGCGCGCCCGTCCGATCACCCGACGTAGCAGCGACGCGTCCGCGGGCGGTTGGCCGAGCCTGGCCCAGCAGCACGCCGACGCCGTCGAAGTTCTGCTGAACGAGCGGATGAATCTGTCACCAGAGGTGGTCGTCCACGTACGCGGGGACGGAGCCTCGATGGACGACGGCACACCGCTGACGGATTCGGTGGTGGAGCGCATCGCTCCCGACGCCTTCATCCGCGCGCTCGTCCACGACGCCGAAGGACGGCCCATCAACGCGTCCTGGCGCCGCCGTCACCCCGACGCCCGGCAGCGACGAGTGGCGAAGGAACGCGATCGGGTCTGTGTCGACTGTGGCCGGGGTGATCTGTTGCAGTTCGACCACAATCCGCCGTTCGAGCGGAGCGGACGCACGGTCGTCGATGAGCTGGAGCTGCGCTGCGCTCCATGCCACCAGCGCCGCCATCGCGCTGCCTGATGCGATGGGGTGAGACCGTGCGGCGACACCCCTTCCAGCTGTGGAGCCCGGCTACGGTCGGCCGTCGTGGCCGCCGCGCTCGTCGACTGTCTGCTCGCTGACGGGAGCCGGGCCGACCTCCGTCTCGCCGACGGGCTGGTGGCGGAGGTACTGCCCGCCGGATCGCTCGACGACGGCCTCGACGTCGGCGGACGCCTCGTGCTGGAGGCGCCGGCCGAGCCCCACGCCCACCTCGACAAGGCGCTGACGGCTGATCTCGTCCCCAACTCCGCCGGTGACCTGCAGGGCGCCATCGAGGCGTGGCGAGGTCGCTACCACGAGCGCACCGTCGACGAGATCGCCGGCCGGGCCCGTGCCGCCGCCGAGCGGCTCCTTGCCCACGGCACCACCACCGTCCGCACGCACGTCGACTGCGGTGAGGGCATCGGCACCACTGCCGTCGAGGCCCTGGTGCGGGTGGGGGAAAAGATGGCCGACCGACTCGACCTCGAGCTGGTCGGGCTGGTGGCCTGTCCTCTCACCGGTCCGGATGGTGCCGGCAACCGGGCTGCGCTCGCCGCCGCCCTGTCCACCGGGGTCGAGGTGGTAGGCGGCTGCCCCCACCTCGATCCGGACCCGTCGGGGCTCATCGACATCGTGCTCAGCGCTGCCACCGAGGCAGGCCTGCCCGTCGACCTCCACGTCGACGAGACCCTCGATCCCTCCATGCGATCACTACGGACCCTCGCTGCCGCCGTGCGCGACCGGGGCTTCCCCCACATGGTCACCGCATCCCACTGCGTCAGCCTCGGCATGCAACCGGCCGACCTGCAGGCGGAGATGGCGGAGGAGGTGGCAGCGGCGGGTATCGCCGTGGTCACGCTCCCCCAGACCAACCTGTTCCTGCAGGCCCGCCAGCGGGTCGAGGCTCCCCCGCGGGGGCTGACCGCCATCTCTGCCCTCGTGGACGCAGGCGTCGTGGTGGCAGCCGGCGCCGACAACATGCAGGACCCGTTCTGCACCGTCGGTCGCGGTGACCCACTGGAGACGGCAGCCTTGTGCGTCATGGCGGGCCACCGCACCGCCGAGGAGGCGTACCGACACGTCTCCGCCGACGTCCGCAGCGCCATGGGGCGCCCGCCCGCAGGCCCCGAGCCAGGGGCCGTGGCCGATCTGCTGATCCTGCCGGCCGGGTCGGTGCGAGAGGCGGTGGCGTCGGCGCCCCCAGCACGACTCGTCCTGCGGGCAGGCCGGATCGTGAGCGAGACGGTCGTGACCACGACCGGACCCCGGGCGTGACAGCATGGCCCCGATGGGGGCTGGGGCGTGAAACGCACTGTTCATGCGGGATCGACCTGCCCCGGGGCGGCCGTCCCTAGTCTGGCGGCGCCACCATGAGCGAGACGACAGCGACGACGACGGCCACGGGGAGCCGCCTGCGCCGGTCGGCCGCGCTGTCGTTCCAGGACGTGTCGATGGTGTTCCCCGACGGCACCCACGCCCTCGACCACATCAGCTTCGACGTGGCCTCCGGCGAGCTGGTGACCGTGGTCGGACCCTCGGGGTGCGGCAAGTCGACGCTGCTGCGCATCGCCTCGGGGCTGGAGGAGGAGACCGGCGGGCGGGTCGAGGTCGACCGGTCCAACATCGGCTACATCTTCCAGGACGCCACCCTGCTCGACTGGCGCACGGTGCAGCGCAACGTCGAGCTGTTGGGCGAGCTGCACGGCCTCGACAAGGCGGAGCGGGCCCGCCGAGCCCTGGCCGCCATCGAGACGGTTGGCCTGGCCGGCTTCGAGCAGCACCACCCGGTCGCCCTGTCGGGAGGCATGCGGATGCGAGCCTCGATCGCCCGGTCGCTGACCATGCACCCGCCCGTGTTCCTGTTCGACGAGCCCTTCGGCGCCCTCGACGAGATCACCCGTGAGCGCCTGAACGACGAGCTGCTCGGCCTGTTCCGATCCGAGCAGTTCGCCGGGCTGTTCATCACCCACTCGATCTACGAGGCGGTGTTCCTGTCGACCCGGGTGTTGGTCATGTCGACCCGCCCGGGCCGCATCGTCGCCGACGTCGACGTGCCCTTCGGCTTCCCCCGCCACCACGATCTCCGCTTCGAGGCCGACTTCGCCGAGCTGACGGGCCACGTCTCCCATGCTTTGCGCGAGGGGCACCGGTGACCGCCACCGAGCCGACCGTCACGTCGCCGGTGGTCGTCGCCGCCCCCGACGGGTCGGCCGGGGCGGCGGTCCCGCCCCTGGCCGGCCGCAAGCGGCGGGGCGTCCAGGAGGCAGTCGGCCCGCTGCTCGTGGCCGTCGCGTTCATCGGGCTCTGGTACGCCACCCCCTCGCTGTTCTTCTCCGACCGGAAGTGGCTGGTGCCCTACCCCCACGAGGTGTGGAACGTCGCCTTCTTCGAGGGCGTGACCGCATCGGCGCTCTGGGACCTCGTGCGCCTCGTGTTCACCGACATCGTCGACATCGCACCGTTCGTCGACATCACCGTCGACGTCGACACGTCGTCGATCTTCGTGCGGAACATGGTGGCGCTCTGGCTCACGACCAAGGTGGCGCTGGTGGGGTTGTTCGTCGCCGTCGTCTTCGGCGCTTTCGCAGCGATGGTGATGAGCCAGGCCCGCTGGGTCGAGCGCTCCTTCTACCCCTACCTGATCGCCATCCAGGCCGTGCCCATCCTCGCCCTGGTCCCCCTCATCGGCTCGATCTGGGGGTTCGGCTTCAACGCTCGCGTCATCGTCTGCGTGATCATCTCGTTCTTCCCGATCGTGGCCAACACGCTGTTCGGGCTGCTGTCGGCGCAGCGGGGCCATCACGAGCTGTTCACGCTGCACGACGCGTCCCGATGGACCCGCATGCGCAAGCTCATGATCCCGTCGGCGCTGCCCGCCACCTTCACCGGGTTCCGCATCGCCGCCGGCCTCTCGGTCATCGGCGCCATCGTCGGCGACTTCTTCTTCCGGCAGGGCGAACCTGGGATCGGCACCCTTCTCGACGTCTACCGGGCCCGGCTCGACCAGGAGGCGTTGTTCGGCGCAGTCATCCTGTCGTCGCTGCTCGGCATCGTCGTGTTCCTGTTCTTCGGGTGGCTGAGCCGGGTCGCCACTGGCTCCTGGCACTCGGAGCGCAGCGGGGGCTGAGCCCCCCACCCCTGACCACCCTGACCCTTCCCTGGAGACACCCCATGCGCACGACCCTGACCCGGCTGCTCGCCGTCGCGCTCACCCTCGGCCTCGTAGCGGCGGCCTGTGGTGACGACGACGAACCTTCCGCCGACCCCGACGTCACCGAGTCGACGGTGGCCACCACCGGGGACACGCCCGACACGACCGAGGAGACCGCCGAGAACCCCGACACGACCGAGGGCCGTACCGACACCGCCCCCGTCGCCGCCGGTGCCGTCGACCTCGCCTCGGTCTGCCCCGAGCGGATCGTGATCCAGAAGGACTGGAACCCCGAGGCCGAGCACGGCGCCCTCTACGAGATGCTGGGCAAGGAGGGCTACGAGATCGACGCCTCCGCCGCCATCGTCTCGGGGGATCTCGTGACCGGCGGCGAGGACACCGGCGTCGACCTCGAGATCCGCTCCGGCGGTCCCGCTATCGGCTTCCAGCAGGTGACGGCGCAGATGTACTCCGACGACGCCATCACCATGGGCTACGTCTCGACCGACGAGGCCATCTCCAACTACGCCGAGCTGCCCACCATCGGCGTGGTCGCCCCGCTCGAGATCAACCCCCAGATCATCATGTGGGACCCCGAGACCTACCCCGAGGTCCAATCCATCGCCGACCTGAAGGACGTCGAGGGCGGCCCCGCCATCATCCGCTACTTCGGCACGGCCACCTACATGCCCGACCTGGTGGGCCGGGGCATCGTGTTGGAGGAGCAGCTCGACGGGTCCTACGACGGCACCCCGGCCCAGTTCGTGGCGGCCGGGGGTGAGATCGCCCAGCAGGGCTTCGCCTCGGCCGAGCCGTACGTCTACGAGAACGAGATCCCGGAGTGGGGCAAGCCGGTGGCCTTCGAGCTGATCCACGACGCGGGCCTGCAGGCCTACGCCGCCGCCATCGCCATGAAGCCCGAGACGTTCGGCGAGCTGTCGGCGTCGGGTTGTCTCGAGGCGCTGGTGCCGGTCATCCAGCAGGCCCAGGTGGACTACATCACGAACCCCGCCGCCACCAACGAGGTCATCCTCGAGCTGGTCGAGGCCTACGACAACGGCTGGGTCTACACCCCCGAGGTGGCCGACTTCTCGGTGCAGCAGCAGCTCGACCTCGGCCTGGTCGGCAACGGCCCCGACGACACGCTCGGCAACTTCGACATGGAGCGGGTGGCCGGGGTCATCGAGACCCTCGACGCCGTCGCCGCCGAGGTCGGCTACGAGCCCACCGAGGGCCTGACCGCCGAGGACCTCGTCACCAACGAGTTCATCGACGAGTCCATCGGCCTGCCGTAGCGGGCCGGGGGCGGCCGGTCCGCGACTCAGCCGGGGTAGTCGAAGGCGGCGATCTCGGCGAGCTGCTCGGCCAACGATGCGACGGCCGCCCCCACCAGTCCCTCGCCGATCTCGGCCGTGGCCGTCGTCGGGTCGCCGATCACGCCGGAGGGGTCGAAGTCGTTCGACAACCATCCGAACGGGACCTTGCCCCCGAAGCGGACGTGGTCGTTGTCGGCCAGCCACTCCGGCACGGTTCGCACGGCGCGATCCAGGTGTACGAGATCGGGGCGCAGGTGGAGCATGACCGAGGTCTCGTTGTGGCCGGCGTGGATGCCGAAGCCCAGCTCGTGCTCGGTGGAGGTGCCGCCCTGGTCGGGAGGCAGCGACGGATGGCAGAGGAAGGTGAGCAGTCCGTGGGCGAGTCGTATCTCACGCAGCGCCACGCTCAGGAGGGAGCTGTTGCCGCCGTGGCCGTTGAGGAAGACGAGGCGCCGGGCCGGGGTGGTGGCGACGCACCGGCCGATGTCGTCGAGGACGGACAGCAGCGTCGTGGCCGACAGCCACACCGTGCCCGGCGACCAGGCGTGCTCGTTGGACTTGGAGTACGACAGCGGCGGCAGCAGCCACAGGTCGACGTCGGTCCGCTCGGCCACCCGTTCGGCCACCTCGGCGGCGATGACGGCGTCGGTGCCGAGCGGGAGGTGAGGACCGTGCTGCTCGACGGCCCCGATGGGCTGCAACACCACCGAGTCGGGCCCGAGCGCATCTGCGATCTCGGGCCCGGTCAGCTCGTGGAGGCGTCCGCTCATGCCTGCTGACGGTACCTCCGGCCGTCCCCCACCCGTTCTGGGGCCCGGAACGCCAGCGACACCGGAGATGGTGGTTGTCTCGGGCGCCAGGAGCAGCTGGGACGCCGTCGTGGTGGGGGCTGGCCACAACGGGCTGATCTGCGGGGCCTACCTGGCCCGGGCGGGGATGGACGTGCTCGTGCTGGAGGCCAGGGAGACGGTGGGGGGCTGCGCCTCGACCGTCGACGCGCTGGGGGCCCGGGTCAACATCTGCAACTGCGATCACGTGAGCGTGCGGTCGCTGCCCATCGCCGACGAGCTCGGTCTGACCGATCACGGCCTGCGCTACCTCGATCTGGACCCGACCCAGCTGTCCGTGCCGTGGGACGGATCGGCGCCCTGGTTCGCCTTCGCCGACGTGGAGCGCACCGTCGACAGCCTGGCCCGCACCCACCCCCGGGCCGCCCACGGCTACCGCCGCTACGCCGCCGACGCGCTGCCCCTGGCCCGCCTGGTGGCCGAGGTGGCGGCCGAGCCCCCCTCCCCCGGCCGTCTGCTGCGCCGCGCCGGACGCGACGCCCTGCGCCTCCTGCGCTGGTCACGCCTGAGTGCCGCTGACGTGTACCGCCGCTACCTCGACGACGACGCCGTGGTCGGACCCCTCCTGGCCGGCGGCCCCGTCGTCTGGGGCGTCGCCCCCACCCTGCCCGGCACCGGCCTGGGGGCCCTGTCGGCGGCGCTCAAGCACGTGGCCGGACCGGGCCGTCCCGTCGGGGGTTCGGGTGCGCTCACCGACGCCGTGGCCGCCGCCCTCGTCGCGGCCGGGGGTGAGGTGCGCTGCGGTACGCGGGTCGACACCATCCTCTGCGCCGGTGGCCGGACCGCCGGGGTGCGGATCACGACGGGGGAGGAGCTGTACGCCGATCGGGTGGTCGTGGCCTGTGACCCGCACGCCGCCGTCACACGCTGGCTCGACGACCCGCCCGCGGCGGCCACCGGCTTCGTCGAGCGGTGGCGGGAGCGACCCGTCCACGACGGCTACGAGTCCAAGCTCGACCTCGTGGTCGACGGCGTCCCCCGCCTCCGGAGCCTCGACCCCGCCTACCTCGACGCCGTCGGCGTGGACGCCCCCCACGGCCCGTCCACCATCGTCAGCCCCGGCGTCGCCGGGCTCGACGCCGCCCACGCCGTCGCCACGGAGGGTCGGGTGGCCGATCGCCCGATCATGTTCCTCAACGTGCCGTCGGTGCTGGATCCGACCATGGCCCCGGCGCCGGGGCGCCACGTCGTCAGCCTCGAGGTGCTCTACACCCCCTATGCGCTGGCGGGCGGGTGGCCCGGTTCCGACGAACCCCGGCGCTGGATCGACCTGCTGGCCGGCCAGCTGGAACCGGGCTTCGTCGAGTCCATCGTCGACTGGCGGGCCATGACCCCCGACGTCTACGAGGCCGACTTCTCCATGCCCCGGGGCCACGCCGCCTCCTACGCGGGCGGCCCGGTGGCGGCGCTCGTCGGCCGGGGTGGGTCGGAGCTGACCCGCTACGAGACGCCCGTCCCCGGTCTGTACGTCACCGGCGCGGCGACGTTCCCGGGGGCGGGCATCTGGGGCGCCTCGGGACGCAACTGCGCCGCCGTCGTCCTGCGCTGAACGCCGGGGGGCTACCCCTCGTCGCGGTCGCTCCACGGGAACACGATCCACTGGTCGGTGCGGCGCCACACGTAGTCGCACGTGATGGTGGAGCGGGGCTTCTCGTAGAGGACGGCGGAGCGGACCTCGGCCACCTCCTCGGCGCAGAAGTCGTGCACCAGCTTGAGCGTGGCGCCCGTGTCGGCCACGTCGTCGGCCACCAGCACGCGCTTCTCCCGCAAATCGACCTTGTCCAGGTAGGGCGGCAGCATGACGGGCAGATCCAGGGTCTCGTCCACCCCCGTGTAGAACTCCACGTTCATGACGTAGAGGTTCTTGACGTCGAGGGCGTAACCGAGGGAGCCGGCCACGAACAGCCCGCCCCGGGCGATGGCGAGGACGATGTCGGGCTGGAAGCCGTCACCCACGACCATCTTGGCCAGCTCGACGGCTCCGTCACCGAAGCCGGACCAGGTCAGGATCTCGCGATCGCCCACGTCGCGATCGTAGGCCGGGCCGCCGCCCGCCCTCACCATCCCGGCACGTCATCCCGGCACGGTCACGGTGACGGTCCGACCGCCGCACGTCCGGGAACAGTGCAGCCGTGTCCGACTGCTCGGCGCCGTTCCCACACGACGCGGCGGCCAGGACGAGCACCGCCCCCACCACCGCCCGCCGCAGCGCGCTCGTGGTCCCGAACCGTGGCGCCGCTGCTTGACCGGCCGTGACACCCCCACCTAGCTTCCGTCCACTACTGTGACGCCGGTCACGCAGGGTGCCCGGGGTCGGGAGACCGGGACGGGTATCCGGCGTGGGTGAGAAGGAAGCTGACAGGTGGGGACCAGCCCCGGTACCCATCACGACGAGACGTCTATCGAGGGGGAACCGTGGGTTCTGCGTCCAAGAGGTACACCCGATGGCTGGCCGTGCTGCTGGCGCTCGGCCTGCTCGCCGCCGCCTGCGGCGACGATGACGGCGCCGAGGGCGACGTCGACACCGACGAGAACGTCGCTGTCGACACCGAGGGCGACGATGAGGGTGGCGACACCGGCACCACCGGCGACGACAATGACGACCCCGAGATGGCCGAGGGTGAGCCGGTGCCGGGCGGTCGCCTCGTCTACGGCATCGAGGCCGACTCGGCCAACCCCTGGGTCCACTACGCCACGTCGTGCGCCATCTCGTGCCGCATGATCTTCAAGACCATCTCGGACCCGCTCTTCATCGCCACGGCGGGCGGCGGGATCGAGCCCTACCTCGTCGACACGGCCGAGCCGAACGAGGACTTCACGTCCTGGACGCTGACCATCAAGGACGGCATCACCTTCCACGACGGCACCCCCCTCGACGGAGCCGCCGTGCAGCGCAACGTCGACCTGTGCAAGGCCTCCCCCCTGACCGGACCGGGCTTCAGCTTCCTCGCCGACACGGCGTCGGAGGGCCAGACCGTCACGTTGAACTTCAGCCAGCCCTACGTGCCGGTGCCGGCGCTGCTGCGCGACGAGGTCTGCGGCTACATGTTCAGCCCGACCTGGATGGACACCCTGGCCAGCAACCCGCTGCTCACCGACGAGGAGCGGGCCGCCGCCACCGGTGACCAGACCCAGCCGGTGGGCCTCGGGCCGTTCATGTTCGAGTCCTACACGCCGGGCAACGGGAACAGCTTCCGGGCCGTGCGCAACCCCGACTACTGGCGGGGCGACGGGCCCAACTCGGTGACCGGTGAGGGCCTGCCCTACCTCGACGAGGTCGAGATGGTGGTGGCCGTCGACATCCAGGGTCGGGCCAACGGCCTGCGCTCGGGCGAGTTCGACGTCATCCACACCGCCAACGGCGACGAGGTCTCCCGCTTCCTCGACGACGACGACTTCAACACCCTCTCGGGCGCCGACTTCGGCGAGACCAGCCACGTGCTGATCAACGTGGCCCAGGGCACCAACCCGGTGCTGGCGGCCGTGCGTGGCGTCGACGAGCTGCCCATGGATCCCCAGAACCTGAACGCCGACTCCCCGCTCATCATCGAGTCGTGCCGGCGGGCGCTGGCCCACGCCATCGACCGGGATCGCTTCAACGAGGAGCGCAACGCCGGTCTGGCCGAACCGGCCAACGGACCGTTCTCGCCGGGCCAGCCCGGCAACCTGGACGACACCGGCTACCCCGCCTTCGACATCGACGCCGCCAACGCCGAGCTCGACACCTGCCTGGAGGAGTACGGCCAGGACAGCCTCGAGTTCAGCTTCAACACCACCAACGACCCGTTCAACGTCGAGTCCAACACCCTGACGGCGTCGATGTGGAACGAGGCCTTCGGCGACCGGGTCAACGCCTCCATCGCCCCCATCGAGCAGGGCCAGTACATCGGCCTCGCCCTGGCCGGCGTGTTCCAGGCCCAGGGCTGGCGCAACCACGGTGGTGTCGACCCGGCCGAGCAGTGGTTCTGGTGGTCGCCGCTGACGGCGTCGCCCATCGACCCCGACGCCGGTGAGCTGGCCCTCAACTTCGGCCGCTTCGTCGATCGAGGACATCGACGCCGAGCAGATCGGGATCATCCTGTCCAACCCCGACCAGGATGCCCGGACCGAGGCCGCCGCCGAAGAGGTCAACCGCCATCTTCGGCGAGCGGGTCTACAACTGGTGGTACTACTGGACCGATCTGGGGGATCATCTCACAACCCCAACGTCCAGGGCATCACGGGTCTGACGCTGCCGTCGGGCGACACCGAGGCCATCGAGCTGGTGGCCGGCAAGCACCAGATGGCCCAGGTCTGGTGCACCGAGGGGAACTGCCAGGGCTAGCAACGACGACACAGGTCCGTCCGGGTCGGTTGTGCGACGGCCCGGACGGACCCGATTCCACAGGAGGGGGTCAGGGGTGAGGGCAGGGATGCGAGCGTGAACGCCGTGAGGGAGCGCATCGGGCTCGTGACGGTGGCCGGCATCGTGGCGGTGATCGTCTGGGCGTGGTTCGCCCGGCCCCCCATGAGCTGGACGTTCGGGCTTCTGCTGCTGGTCGGGGTGGTGACCTCGACCATCGCCAACGGCACCCACGTGCTGAAGCGTCTGGCCGGGCTCGTGCCGGTGCTGTTCACCATCGCCCTGTTCACGTTCATGATCCTGAACGCCCTGCCCGGGGACCTCGCCGTGCAGCTCCTGGGGCCGGGCGCCACCCCCCAGGCGGTTGCCGACATCAGGGAACGGCTCAACCTCGACGATCCCGTCCTCACCCGCTTCGGCGACTGGTTGGGTGGGGCCATCACCGGTGACCTCGGCGTGTCACCCATCCGCAACGAGGCCGTGGCCGACGGCATCTCCAACGCCTTCCCGGTGTCGCTGCAGCTCATGCTGTACGCCCAGATCATCGCCATCGGACTGGCCGTACCGCTCGGCGTGTACGCCGCGTACCGGGTGGGCACCCGGGCCGACCGCGCCATCAACACGGCCGCCTTCGGGTTCCTGGCCATGCCCAACTTCATCCTGGCCGTCCTCCTGGTGCTGTTCTTCGCACTCGGAGGCATGTCGGTCTTCGGTACCCAGGTGGGCTGGGAGATCTTCCCGGGAGGCCGCTACACCCCGTTCGGTGACGACCTCTCCGAGCACTTCATGTCGATGTTCCTGCCGGCGTTGTCGTTGGCCATGAGTCAGGTGGCCGTCTACATGCGCCTGCTGCGCACCGACATGATCGCCACGCTCCAGCAGAACTTCATCGACCTGGCCCGGGCCAAGGGCATCTCCGACCGGCGAATCCTGTGGCGCCACGCCCTCCGGCCGTCGAGCTTCACCCTCCTCACCGTGATCGCCCTCAACATCGGCACGCTCATCGGCGGCACCGTCATCATCGAGGTGATCTTCACGCTGCCTGGTATCGGCACGTACCTGTTCGGGGCCATCACCCAGCGCGATTTCCTGGCCGTTCAGGGTTCCGTGCTCGTGATCTCGGCCGGCTACGTGCTGACGCTGCTGGCCGTTGACCTGCTCTACACCGCTCTCGACCCGAGGCTGCGCCATGCTGGATCGAGCTGAAACCGCCCCCTCCCCGTTCGCGGAGGACCCGATCGCGGTCACCGTCGACGAGGAACCGGTCGTCGACCCCGTCGAGACGGGCCCGGCCGACGGCACCCGGCGCCGCAAGCGCCTCGGCGTGGCGTTCTGGCTGGCGGTGGCGTTCCTGGCCGCCCTGACCTTCGCCGCCGTCTTCGCCTCGTGGCTGCCGCTGAACGAGCCCGACGCCACGTTCGCCGGCACCACCCGCGACGGTCCCAGCCTCGACTTCCCGTTCGGCAACGACAACATCGGCCAGGACATCTTCTCCCGGGTCATCTACGGAGCCCGCATCTCGCTGTTCGTGGCCGGCGTGGCCACGCTGATCGGCGTGGTGTTCGGTGGCACGATCGGCCTGGTGGCCGGGTACTACCGGGGTGCCGTCGACGGCATCCTCCGCTCCCTGGTCGACCTGCTGCTCGCCTTCCCCGCCCTGGTGCTCGCCCTCGCCCTCATCATCTTCTTCGATCCCGACGGTTCCAACCGGCGGTTCTGGTTGACCGTCACGCTGGGTTTGCTGTCGATCGCCCCCATCGCCCGCATCGTCCGCTCGGCGGTCATGTCGTACTCGGACCGTGAGTTCGTGCAGGCGGCCCGGGTGCTGGGGGCCCGCAACAGCCGGATCATGTTCCGGGAGGTGTTGCCCAACGTGGTCCCCGTCATCTTGAGCTACGCCTTGGTGTTCATGGCCATTCTGGTGGTGGTGGAGGCGGCCATCGGCTTCCTCGGCCTGTCCGTGCCGCCGCCCACGCCCACGTGGGGAGACATGATCAACAAGGGCCGCAACGAACTGGAGCGGGCCGCCCACATCGCCCTGCTGCCGTCGTTCGTGCTGTTCCTCACCGTCTTGTCGTTCAACTACATCGGCGACAAGCTCCGGGAGTTCTTCGACGTGCGCGAGTCGGTGATCTGATGGCCGGCAGCGGCACCGCCCACCTGCGCGATGGCGCCGACGTGCTCCTGCGGGCCGAGCACCTCACCGTCGAGTTCCCCATCGGCAACACCGGCGAGAAGGTCCACGCCGTCAGCGACGTGAGCTTCGACCTGATGGAACGCGAGACGCTCGGCGTGGTGGGCGAGTCGGGCTGCGGGAAGTCGACGACCGGCCGCGCGCTGCTGCAGATGCCCCGCCCGGGTCGAGGTTCGGTGCACTTCGAGGACCGCGACCTCACCAAGCTCGACCCCGAGCAGCTCCGCAGGACGCGACGCCGGCTCCAGATGATCTTCCAGGACCCCATCTCGGCGCTCAACCCACGCCGGCGGGTGCGAGACATCGTGGCCGAGCCCATCGACATCTGGTGGGCCGAGGAGTTCCCCCGGTCCCCGGTGAGTCGCGCCCTCGACCGTTACTCCCCCTGGCTCACCAACATCCTCGGCCGCATCTGGTCGATCGCCCGCTACGCCGTGCCGGTGGCGTCGGTCGCCATCGTCCTCTGGGTCATCTCCCAGGCCGTCGAGGACGGCTCGGCCGAGGACGTGCTGGGCTGGACGGGCCCGGCCGCCGCCGTCGTGGCCGTCGCAGCCGCCATCGTGCTCGTGCCCGCCGCCGTGATCGCATCGGCGCTGGTGGCCGCGTGGCTGATCCTCGGCATCCTCTCCCCCATCGCCGGGATCCCCCGGTGGTTGAAGATCAGGCGGGCCCGCTCGGCCCAGCGGGAGCGCACCGACGCCAAGGTGCGGGAGGTGCTGGAGGCGGTCGGCATCGACGTCGACAACTCCCTCGACCGCCGCCCGCACGAGTTCTCCGGCGGCCAGGCCCAGCGCATCTCGATCGCCCGGGCCCTCGTGCTCGACCCGAAGGTCATCATCTGCGACGAGCCGGTGTCGGCGCTCGACGTGTCGGTGCAGGCCCAGATCCTCAACCTGCTGGAGAACATGAAGGACCGCTACGGGTTGACCCTGGTGTTCATCGCCCACGACCTGGCCGTGGTCAAGAACGTGAGCGACCGGGTGGCGGTCATGTACCTGGGCAAGCTGTGCGAGGTCGGCAGCCCCGACCGGCTCTACACGACCCCGGCCCACCCGTACACGGCCGCCCTGTTGGAGGCCATCCCCGTCCCCGACCCCGACGTCGACCTCCACGGTGAGCGCCTCCCCGGCGACCTCCCCTCCCCCATCGACCCGCCCAGCGGTTGCCGGTTCCGCACCCGATGCCCCAGGGCCGAGGAGCGCTGCGCCGCCGAGGAACCGGTCATCCGGGCCGTCGAGGGTGGCCACTACGTGGCCTGCCACTTCCCCCTCGTCGAACCGACCGCTCCCGCCGCCGACGCGGTGCCCGCCGCGGTGTCGGTGTGACCGGGACGCTCGGGGCGGGATCGGCCCCGCTGCTCGAGGTGCGTGACCTGAGGACCGCGTTCGAGACGCCCCGGGGCCTGCTGCGGGCCGTCGACGGCGTCTCCTTCACGCTGCAGCGGGGCAGGACGCTCGGCGTGGTGGGTGAGTCCGGATCGGGCAAGACGGTGCTGTCCCGCTCGATCATGCGACTCCTGCCCCGCCGCGGGGTGCGCACCGAGGGACAGGTGCTGTTCGGCGGCCAGGACCTCGCCGCCCTGAAGCCGAAGCAGCTCCGGGAGCTGTGGGGCCCCGAGATCGCCATGATCTTCCAGGATCCGATGACGTCGCTGAACCCGGTCATGAAGATCGGCCAGCAGATCGTCGAGAGCCTCCGGGTCCACCTCGACATGGACCGCTCCGAGGCCCACGACACCGCCGTCACGCTGCTGCGGGAGGTGGGCATCCCCGAGCCGGCCAACCGCTTCGATGACTACCCCCACCAGCTCTCCGGGGGCATGCGCCAGCGAGCCGTCATCGCCATCGGGCTCGCGTGCGGCCCCAAGCTGCTGATGGCCGACGAGCCCACCACCGCGCTCGACGTGACCGTGCAGGCGCAGATCCTCGATCTCCTGGAGCGCGAGCAGAGCGACCGCGACATGGCCATGGTGCTCGTCACCCACGACCTCGGGGTGGTGGCGGGGCGGACCGACCTCATCGCCGTCATGTACGCCGGCAAGATCGTCGAGTGGGCGCCCACACGGACCCTGTTCTCCGACATGAAGATGCCGTACACCGAGGCGCTGCTCGAGTCGATCCCCAAGATCGAGTATCCGAGCCACACCCGCCTCAAGATCATCACCGGACGGCCCCCCAACCTCCTGGCCCCGCCCGTCGGGTGCAGCTTCAGCCCCCGCTGCCCCTACGCCCAGGACCGCTGCCGGGAGGAGGAGCCTCCCCTGATGGAGGCGGCCAACGCGGATCACCGCTTCGCGTGCTGGTTCCCGGTCGGCAGCCCCGAGAACGACGCCATCCGGGCCGACCGCGGCCTGCCGCCCCGGTCGGAGGTGGGCGTCGGCGCACCGGAGGTGGTCGAGCAGCGCTGAGGTGGGTCCCGACGCGCTTGCGGACGCGTGATATGCGCTCCCGGTGACACAGGAACCACTGAACGTAGTGCGGGATCGGGCGACGGGGCCCGTCGCTCAGCGGTTCTCGTAGTCGACGGGTTCCCGGGAGAGGAAGCCGGACATGGCCCGTCGGCTGTCCTCGGTGAAGCTGGCCATGATCTGGGTGCGGTTCTCCAGGTCGATCCCGGCCGTGAGGGAGCCGACCTCGAGGTTCGACCACATCACCTCCTTGGTCATCCACACCCCGAACGGGCTGTTGGCCCGGATGAGCTCGGCCGTGGCCAGGGCCTCGTCGAGGAGGGCGTCGTCGTCGACCACCCGGGCCGTGAGCCCGATCTCGTGGGCCTCGTCGGCGTCGAGGACCCGGCCGGTGAGCAGCAGCTCGAAGGCACGGCTGGCGCCGATCAGGCGGGGCAGCAGCCAGCTCACCCCGATGTCGCAGCCCGACAGGCCGAGGCGCACGAAGGCCACGCCGTAGCGGGCGGAGCCGGCCCCGATCCGGATGTCGGAGGCCAGCGCCAGCGCGAGGCCGCCCCCGGCGGCCGGGCCGTTGACGGCGGAGATGACGGGCTGGCGCAGGCCCCGCAGCGCCGGGACGAGGGTGGCGATGTGCTGCTGTACGGCGAGGCCGGCCTGGGGACGGCCCAGCTCCTCCGTGCCCGGGACGGTCCCGTAGCCACGGAGGTCGAGACCGGCGCAGAACCCCCGGCCGGCCCCGGTGAGGATGACGACCCGGCAGTCCTGGTCGGCGTCGATGCGGCCGAGGGCAGCGTGCAGCTCCTCGACCAGCTCGTAGGTCAGCGCGTTGAGCGCGTCGGGGCGGTTGAGGCGCAGCAGGGTCACCTGCTCCGCGGGCTGCTCGATCTCGATGACGGACATGCGCCGAAGTCTGGCCGACGCGGCGTCGGGGCCCGGTGGACCGGGCCCGCAGGCACAGGACCGGGTGGGCGTTCCCCTGCTGCCCGGGCCCGGGGCGAGCTGGCGGGTCAGCGGGCGCCGAAGGTCGCCCAGCGGTCCTGCAGCTCCCACGCCTCGATCCAGCCCGACAGGTAGTCGAGGTCGAGGCTGACGCCGGCCTCCAGGATGGAGCGGACGTCGTCCCGGTCGCGGAGGCGCCATGCGATGAGCTTGTGGATGATGACGTCCTCGGGGCTGAGCACCCGGTCCTCGGCGCGTCCCAACGCCGTCCACTGGTACTCGACGACAGGGATCAGGATGTCGACCGACTGCGGCCCGCGGTGGCACCGGAGGAGGTGCGGCGGGTCGCCGGCGTCGGCCAGCACCGCGACCTCCCACCCCGCCGCCCGGAGCGCGGTCACCAGTGCGTCGTCGTAGGTCGCCATGATGTCGACGTCGGTGGTGAACCTCGGCGTCGACCGGTAGCGGTTGGCCGCCAGTGCCCCGACCAGGGTCCAGTCGACACCGACCCGGTCGAGGACCTCAGCGATCGAGTCGATCCATGCCGAGGGATCGTGCTCGCTCATAGAGGCCTTCCTCGGGCGGCCGATCGTCGAGGGGGTCGGCCCCGCGTGCGGCCCGGTCGGCGTTGATGCGGTCGAGGAGGCGCCTTCGCTGCGCAGGCGTTCCCCGGTCGTCGCTCTGCCCGTCGGCCAGATCACGGCCGAGGCGATCCATCTTGTCCCGGTCGCGCCCGCTGACCACGTCGGGAAGGGTACCGGCCGCTCTGTCCGCACCGCCGACGGCCCGGCCCCCGGCCCCCGGCCCCCGGCAGCCGGCGGCGACGGTCGGACCGTGGTGCCGCCGTCGGCTCGGCTCGCTCAGGCGTCGGTGGCGCTGGTGGCGACCTCGATGCGGCCCGGCCCCAGGGCACGGGCCGCGGCCAGGGCCCGGTAGGTCTCCTCGATCAGGTCGTCGGCGTCCATGGCGTGACTCGGGTAGCAGGCCAGGCCGGCCGACATGGTGACGATGTCCTTGGCCGGGGTGTCGAGCAGCGACCGCCGGATGCGGTCGGCGGCCCAGACCGCCCCCGTCTCCGACGTGTCGTCGAGCACGGCGGCGATCACGGCCTCGTCGAGGTGGCAGACGGTGTCGGACTCGCGCACCGTGTGCTGCACGACCCGGCTGAGGACCCGCACCGCGTGGTCCCGCAGGTAGGGGGCGAACGTCGAGAAGTCGTCGATCTCGAAGACGGCCAGGGCCAAGGGCTTGATGGTCCGCCGGGCCAGCGCCACCTTCCGGTCGAGGGCGACCTCGAAGAAGCGGCGGTCGGGGAGCCCGGAGACGGGGTTTCGGATGGAGTCCCCCCGGGGGTCGTCGCTGGCGCCGTCCCGCTGGCGGGGGGTCTGGTCGGGGAGGCCATCCATCACCCTTCCCTTGTCGACCGATCCGGCCGTGGCTGTAGCGGGATGGGCCCATCCTCTACCGTCGCCCGGGTGGCGATGACCGGCGCTCCCGTCGCCGACCACGTGGCGGGCCCCGATGCCGAGGCCGAGGTGGCAATGGACGGCGCGTTCGACCTGGTCGCGACGCTGCGGGCCAGCTCACCGGGGTGGCGGCGGGCCACCGTGTACGACGGCACCGGGGTGTGGCGGGCGGTCCGCACACCCGACGGCCCGGTCACGGCCCGGCTGGAGTGCGTGGGTGCCAGGGTGACGGGCCGCTACTGGGGCCCGGGGGCGTCGTGGGCGGCGGCCCGGCTGGCGGGCTGGACCGGCCACGCCGACCGGGGCACTGCCGACCTGCTCGACGGAGCCGGCCCCCCCGGTGCCCTCCATCCGGCGGTGCGACGGGCGTTGCGGGCGACGGTCGGTCGGCGGTGGCCACGGACCGGACTCGTCACGTCGCCCGTGCTCAGCGTCGTCATCAACCAGAAGGTCCCCGCCCGTGACGCCCGACGCTCCCGCGACGGGGTCGAGCGGATCGTGGCCGAGCGGGCCCCCGGTCCCGCTCCGGCCCGGCTCCTCCTGCCCCCCGACCCGGGTCGGGTGGCGGCCCTGCCCGACCACGTCCTGCACACCGTCGGGCTCGAGCGCAACCGGGCCGGCACCCTGCGGCGGGTGGCGGCCCGCTGGCGACGGTTGGAGGAGGCCGCCGACCTCGACAGGGAGGGCGCCGAGCGTCGCCTGCGGGCCGTGGCCGGGGTCGGGCCGTGGACGGCGACCAAGGTCCTCGGCAACGTGCTCGGCCACCCTGACGTGGTCGTGGTGGGCGACTACAACATCTGTCACCACGTCGTGTTCGCCATGACCGGCCGGCGGCGGGGCTGCGACGCGGAGATGCTCGACCTGCTCGCCCCCTACGCAGGCCAGCGGGGCCGGGTGCAGCGGTCGCTGCTGTCCGCCACCCCGTCCCCGCCCCGCCGGGGGCCTCGGCTCGACCCCCCGGATCTGCGCCAGCTCTAGGGTCGGATCGCGGAACCGGCCGTCCGCGCCGCGTAGTGTTCCGCGTCTCATGGTGCGACGTTGGAAGCTCGTCGGCTGCCTACGGCGGCCCCGCGACAGCAAGGAGGTCGGGCTCGCCCAGCTCGTCCCCGACGACGTCGAGCTGGCGGGCATGGTCGTCAACGAGACGATCCGAGATCGCCACACCACCGCCCTCAACGGCAGCCGGGGTGGCGAGGATCCCTACGACCTGGTGGTCGAGATGTGGGTCGAGGCCGAGACACCACCCCCCGTCCGACTCGACCACCCGGCCCTGGTCGGGGGTCTGTTCTGGACCCTGGAGCACGAGATCGTCGCCCCCCCCGCCGGCGACGACCTCGATCCGGCCACCCACCGCAAGGTGGTGTTCCCGTTGCGGCGCCGGCTCAGCATGCCCCACGACGACTTCGCCCTCTACTGGCGACACGACCACGCCCCGCTGGTCGCCTCCCACGCCGAGACGCTCGGCATCCGCCGCTACGTGCAGAGCCACACGTCGCACCAGCACACCCTGGGCGCCGCCTACGACGGTCTGGCCGAGGTGTGGACGGCCGACGCCGACGTCGACGCCGAGCCCACCCCCGAGCGGGCCGCCGCCGGCAAGGCCCTCCTCGCCGACGAGGCCCACTTCATCGACCTGGCCCGCTCGACGGTGTTCTGGACCCGCGAGCGCGTCATCCGCTGAGCGCCGCCGGTTCCGTTCTGGCACCTGGAAGCGCCGGATACGGGGGTTTTCAGGTGCCAGAACGGGAGCGGTAGCGCTCCGGCACCAGGTCAACGGGGACGTCCACCACCCGGGCCCGGAGGTACTCGCCGAGACCCTTGGCCTGCCCGTCGAGCCGGGTCGAGGCGGCCACCCCCTCCTCCAGGAGGCCGTGGACCAGGAAGTTGAGCGACCGGATGTTGCCGAGCTCGTGGCGGTCGATGCGGTGACGGCCGATGTCGGCCAGCAGCTCGCCCAGCCGCTCGGCGGTGAGGAACGAGGTCAGCCAGGCGTAGCCCTCGTCGGAGCGGGCCCACACGCCCAGGTTGGCGTGGCCGCCCTTGTCACCGGAGCGGGCGCCGATCACCCGGCCGAGGGGCACGGCCATGGTCGGGCCGCCGGGAGGAGGGCCGGCATCGTACGAGGACACCTCGACCGCCGGTCCGTCGACGGCGGGAGGGTTGTCGACCACCGTCCGCTCCCCGTCCACGGTGACGAGCTGGGGCACCAGCTCCGAGGGCACCAGCGTCGGCCAGTAGACGCCGTATGGCTGCCCGGGCCCGGGCGGGCCGGTGCCGAACATGCCGGGGTAGTTGGCCAGCGCCAGCTGCACGCCGGCGTTGGCGAACGACCGCCCCACCTTGCGCTCGTCGGGGTCCTTCACTGTGATGCGGTAGTAGGCGACGGCCTCCTCGTTGGTGGCGGGGTCGGCCTTGTCGGTGCGCGACAGCGTGGTCGTGACGCTCTCGAAGGCGTCCCGGCCGACCGGCATCAGGTCCCAGAAGGACCGGTCGATGACGGCCGCCTTCTCCTCCACGTCGAGGCCGGTGAGGCAGAACGTCGTCGAGTTGCGGAAGCCGCCCTGGTAGTTCATGGCCACCTTGAGCGTGGGCGGGGGTCCGTCCCCCCGCACGCCGTCGATGCGGACCCGATCGGGGCCCTCCTCGGACAGACCGATGGTGTCGAAGCGCGCCACCGCATCGGGGTTGAGGTAGGCCGGACCGGCGATCTCGTAGAGGAGCTGGGCGGTGATGGTCTCGACCGTGACCGCTCCTCCCGTCCCGTCGTGCTTGGTGATGACCGACGAACCATCGGCCGCCACCTCGGCGATGGGGAAGCCGGGCCGGGTCAGGTCGTCGATCTCGGTGAAGAACGAGTAGTTGCCACCGGTGCACTGGGCCCCGCACTCGATGACGTGGCCGGCCACGATGGCCCCGGCGATGGCGTCGTGGTCGGTGCGGGCCCACCCGTGGTGCCAGGCCGCCGGACCGCTGACGACGGCGGCGTCGGTGACCCGGCCGGTGACGACGATGTCGGCCCCCCGGCCCAGCGCCTCGACGATCCCCCACCCGCCCAGGTAGGCGTTGGCGGTGACGATCTCGGCGTCCAGCTCGGCCAGAGCCTGGCCGGTGTCGAGGTTGCGCAGGTCGTGGCCGGCGGCCAGCAGCTCGTCGATCCGGCCCCGCAGGTCGTCACCCTCGACCACGCCGATGGAGGGCGACAGGCCGAGGCGGTCGGCCACCTCGGCCACCGCCTCGGCGCAGCCGGTCGGGTCCAGCCCGCCGGCGTTGGCGACCACCCGGATGCCCCGGTCGAGGCAGGTGCCCATGACCTGCTCCATCTGGGTGACGAACGTGCGGGCGTAACCGCCCCGTCCGCCGGCCTCGTTGCGGGCCAGGATGAGCATGGTCAGCTCGGCCAGCCAGTCGCCGGTCAGGACGTCGATCGGGCCCCCCTCCACCATCTCCGACGCCGCGCTCAGGCGGTCGCCGTAGAAGCCCGAGCAGTTCGCGATTCGGATCGGATCCGTCACTGCGCCTTCTCCTCCAGTCGGATCAGCACCTGGCCGACGTCGACCTGATCGCCCGGCGCCACCAGCACGGCCGCCACCGTGGCCGGTCCGGGGGCCCGGATGCGGTGCTCCATCTTCATGGCCTCCAGCACCACCAGGGTCTGACCGTCGTCGACCTCGTCACCCTCGGCCACCTCGACGGCCACGATCGTGCCCGGCACCGGCGCCGTCGGTCCCCCCGCCGCCATGGCCGCCGACGTGACCGGGAACCTGTCGACCTCGGTGAGCGCCACCGACCCGTCGTCGGTGTGGACCCAGGTGGTGCCGTCGACGGTCAGCACGTCGAAGGTCCGCACCAGCCCGTCGAGTCCGACCCGGATCGAGCCGGGTCCGTCGGCGAGGACCCGGGCGGCGTGCTCGTCGCCGTCGACGGTCACCGTGGCCGTGCCGTCGGCCCGGAGGTCGTAGGTCACCTCGGTCTCGCCGGACCCCTCCACCGTCCAGGCCGTGGCCTGGGGCATGGCCGCCAGGTTGCGCCACCCGCTCGGGGCGTGGGGCCACACCCGGTCGGCCCGGCGGCGGTCGGCCTGCCCGGTCAGCGTGGCCGCCATCACGGCGTGGCGCACCAGCTCGTCGGCGGGGCCGGCCCGCAGGAGACTCGGGTGGGTGTCGAGGAAGTCGGTGGTGGTCGCCCCGGCCCGGAAGTCGTCGTCGTCGAGCACGGCCACCAGCAGGTTCCGGTTGGTGCGCAGGCCGTCGATGCGGGCCCGGCGGAGCCCCCGGGACAGGACGGCGGCCGCCTCCCGCCGGTCCACGCCGTGGGCGATGACCTTGGCCAGCATCGGGTCGTAGTGGGGGCTGACGATCGAGCCGTCCTCCACGCCCGCGTCCCAGCGAAGGTCGTCGGGGCCGGGCCGGAACCGGTGCAGTGTGCCGGTGGACGGCAGCCACTCACGGGCCGGGTCCTCGGCGTAGAGGCGGGCCTCGATGGCGTGGCCGTCGACGAACAGGTCGTCCTGGTCGAACGGGATGGGCTCGCCCCTGGCCACCTCGATCTGGAGTCGCACGAGGTCGACGCCGCACACGGCCTCGGTCACGGGGTGCTCGACCTGGAGGCGGGTGTTCATCTCGAGGAAGAAGAACTCGGCGTCGTCGCCATCGCCGGCGAGGAGGAACTCGACGGTGCCGGCGCCGACGTAGCCGATGCGGGCGGCGAGGGTCACGGCGGCGGCCGTCATGCGGTCCCGCACGGCCGGCGCCACGGCGGGCGACGGCGCCTCCTCGATCACCTTCTGGTGGCGGCGCTGCACGGAGCACTCCCGCTCGAAGAGGTGCACCACCCGTCCGTGGGTGTCGCCCAGCACCTGCACCTCGACGTGGCGGGCCGGCGCCAGCCAGCGCTCGCAGAAGACGGTGCCGTCGCCGAACGACGCCTCGGCCTCACGCCGGGCGCCGGCCAGGGCCTCGTCGAGCTGATCGGGCCGCTCGACGAGGCGCATTCCCGTGCCCCCGCCCCCCGCCGACGCCTTCACCAGCAGCGGGAAGCCCACCTCGTCGGGGTCGCCCGAGGCCAGCACGGGCACCCCCGCCTCGACGGCCAGCTCCTTGGCCCGCACCTTGGAGCCCATCGCCTCGATGGCGGCGGCCGACGGTCCGATGAGCGTCAGCCCCGCCTCCGCGCAGGCCGTGGCGAACCCGGCGTTCTCGGCCAGGAACCCGTAGCCGGGGTGCACGGCGTCGGCCCCGCTGCGCCGGGCGGCGTCGAGGATGCGGTCGACGTCGAGGTACGACTCGGTGGCGGTGGCCCCGCCCAGCGCCACGGCCACGTCGGCCTCGGCGACGTGGGGCGCCCGGGCGTCGGGCTCGCTGAACACCGCCACCGTGCGGATGCCCATGTCGCGGGCCGTCCGCATGACCCTGCGGGCGATCTCACCCCGGTTGGCCACGAGGAGGGTGTGGATGCCGGCCACGCCCACTACATCCGGAACACGCCGAAGCGCTCGGCGCCCCGGACCGGTGCGTTGTGGGCGGCGCTGAGGGCGATGCCGAGGACGGTGCGGGTGTCGCGGGGGTCGATGATGCCGTCGTCCCACACCCGCCCGGTGGCGAACAGGGCGGTCGACTCCTCCTCGATCTGGTCCTCGGTGGCCTGACGGCGGGCGGCGAGCTCGTCCTCGTCGACGTCGAGGCCCCGGGACCCGGCCGACCGGCGGGCCACGATGTCCATGACCCCGGCGAGCTGCTTTGGCCCCATCACGGCGATGCGGTGGTTGGGCCACGTGAACACGAAGCGGGGATCGTAGGCCCGCCCACTCATGCCGTAGTTGCCGGCCCCGTAGCTGGCGCCCACCATGAGCGTCAGGTGCGGGACGGTCGAGTTGGACACGGCGTTGATGAGCATGGCGCCGTGCTTGATGATGCCGCCCTGCTCGTAGGCCGTGCCGACCATGAACCCGGTGATGTTCTGCAGGAACAGCAGGGGCGTGTCGGTGCGGTTGCCGAGCTGGATGAACTGGGCGCCCTTCTGGGCCTCCTCGGAGAACAGGATCCCGTTGTTGGCCAGCACGCCCACCCGGTACCCGCACAGCTCCCCCCAACCGCACACGAGCTGGGTCCCGTACAGCGGCTTGAACTCCTCGAAGCGGGACCCGTCGAGGACGCGGGCGAGGATCTCCCGGACGTCGAAGGGGCGCCGCACATCGGCTGAGGGCACCCCCAGCAGCTCGTCGGGGTCGTGGCGGGGCGGGTCGGCGGGCCCGGTCGGGGCCGGCCCCGCCTTGGTCCAGCCCAGGTGCCCGATGATGGACCGCCCGATCCGCAGGGCGTCACGCTCGTCGGCGGCCAGGTGGTCGGACAGGCCCGACGTGCGGGAGTGCATCTCGGCGCCGCCCAGCGACTCCTCCTCGGCGTCCTCGTCGATGGCCATCTTCACGAGGGGCGGACCGCCCAGGTAGGCCCGGGCCCGGTCCTTCACGAACACGGTGTAGTCGCTCATGCCGGGCACGTAGGCGCCCCCCGCCGTCGACGGGCCGAACACGATCGACACGGTCGGGATGCCCGCCGCCGAGAGCTGGGTGAGGTGCTTGAACCCGGCCCCGCCCGGCACGAAGATGTCGGCCTGGCGGGGCAGATCGGCCCCCGCCGACTCGGTCAGGTCGACGTAGGGCAGCCGGTTGACCCGGCTGATCTCGTGGGCCCGCTGGTTCTTCCGGAGGGTCCACGGGTTGGACGCTCCGCCCCGCACCGTCATGTCCGATCCGGACACCACCACCTCGACACCGTCGACCAGACCGATCCCGGTCACGACACCGGCTCCCACCGGATCGCCCGTCCCCCACGCCGCCAGCGGAGACAGCTCCAGGAACGGGCTGTCGCGGTCGATCAGGAGCTGGATGCGCTCCCGCACGAGGAGCTTGCCCCGCTCCTGGTGGCGGCGGATGTACTTCTCGCCCCCCGCCACGAGGGCCTCGGCCTGCGCGGCCCGCACGTCGTCGAGAAGGCGCTGCATCTCGGCCCGGTTGGACCGGTACTCCGGCGACCGGGGGTCGAGTCGCGTCCCCAACACCTCCATGGTGGCCGGACCTTACCGGCCCCGCACGAGCCCTCAGGCCGGGGCGGGGGCGGTCGCCTCCAGGAGCGAGCCGGTCAGGGCGGCGGGCTCGTGGCGGCCGACGAGGCTGCCCGAGACGAGGTCCACACCGAGGTCGGCCAGCAGCTCGAGGTGAGCGGGGTCGGCCAGCCCCTTGGCCTGGGTCCTGATCCCCAGCTCCCGGGGCACGGCGGCGATGGCGCGCAGGGCCGGGCCGGCGTTGCCACCCCGCAGCACGGTGGCCAGCACGGTGTCGTGCAGCTTGACGGTGTGGATGGGCAGTTCGGCCAGCATGGCCACCGACACCGGCCCGGATCCGAAGTCGTTCAGCCCGACGAGCACCCCGACCCGGTCCAGCCGCTCCGCCACGGTGGCGACCTGCCGGGGGTGGTTGCGCAGCAGGTCGGTGCTCACCTCGACGCCCACCGAACCGGGGATGATCCGGTCGGCGCCCCCGCCGGCGGCGAGGGTGTCGACGAACCCGGTGCCGAGCAGCAGCCGCTCCGACAGCGAGACCCAGCAGACGACGTCAGGCGCCACGCGGCGCCAGCGCTCGAGGTGGGCGCAGGAGCGCTCCCACAGCCACTGCTCGACCCGGTGCAGCATCCCGCTGCGGGCCGCGGCCTCGGCGAAGTCGGAGAGACGCAGGCGGCCCCGCTCGGGGTTCCGCCAGCACAGGCCCGCCTCGAGGCCGACCACGCGGTCGGCCCGCACCGAGGCGACCGGGCGGTAGACGGCGATGAACTGGTCGCCGTCCAGGGCGTCCTGCAGAAGCGCGCCCAGGGCGACCTGGTCGGACTCGCGCGAGTGGAGCCGCTCCTCGAAGACCGCGCAGCGGCCCTTGCCCCGCCGCTTGGCCTCGTACATGGCGGTGTCGGCCCGGCGCAGCGCCCGCTCCGGTGTCTCGTCGGGGGTGCGGGCCACGTAGATGCCCGCCGAGGCGCCCACGCGGGCCTCCCCCCGGACGGTGTCGATGGGGTCGGCCAGCGCAGCGATCAGCCGGTGGGCCAGCCCCTCGGCCACGCCGGCGTCGCCGATGCCCCGCAACAGGAGGACGAACTCGTCACCGCCGAGGCGGGCGAGCGCGTCGCCGTCGCGGGTCGCGGCCCGCAGTCGGTCGGCGACCTCCCGCAGCACGTCGTCGCCGGCGTCGTGGCCGAGCAGGTCGTTGACGGCCTTGAAGCCGTCGAGGTCGATGAAGCACACGGCGACCGGGCCCCGGTCGTCGGCCAACCCGGCGATGGCCTGGGACAGCTCCCACTCCAGGCGGGCCCGCGACAGGGTGCCGGTCAGCTCGTCCCGGTCGACCCGCTCCAGCAGCGTCCGCTCCAGCTCGACCTCGGCCGAGCGGTCACGGCAGGTGATCCCGACGAGGCCTGCGTCGTCGAGGGCGAGCGCGGTGACGGAGACGGGCAGGTCGCCGCCGCCCTCGGCCATGACCTGCATGGTTCCCGCCCAGTGGCCCGCCCGGGCGAGGACGGGGACGACGACGTCGCGCCACTGGATCCGGTCCTCGGGGTGGAGGTGATCGGCGAAGCGGTCCGTCGTCGATCCGTACAGGCCCAGGCGGACGGCGGCGGCGTTGGCGTACAGCGTCCGCCCGTCGGCGTCGAGCACCAGGGTGGGGTCGGGCTGGCGCTCGACGAGCGTCGCCACGGCGGCAGCGGCGAGGTGGCGGCTTCCCTCCATGGGGCCCCTGTCGGCTGCGGCATCCTCGGCGTGAGCGACCGTGCGCGAGACTGCGCCTTCCGGAGGAGAGGGGAACGCAGCTGTGGAGCAGGACTTCCTGACCGGCCACGCCGACGCGCTGGGATCGAAGTTGGCCGTCGTCGACGACCGTCCCGGCGGGGGGATCAGGACCCGCACCTTCGCCGAGCTGGAGGCGGCCGCCAACCGGCTGGCCAACGGCATGCGGGCCCTCGGCGTGACGCAGGGCGACAAGGTCCTGTGGTGCGGGCAGAACTCGCTGCCCGTCGTCGAGCTGACCCACGCCACCCGCAAGATCGGCGCCACCGCCGTGCCGCTGAACTACCGGCTGGCCGACGACGAGGCCGCCTACGTCACCGACAACAGCGACTCCGTGCTCGTCGTGGCCGACGCCCCCTACGCCCCCGTGTTCGACCGGATCCGGTCCGACACCCCGCAGGTGCGCGAGGTGCTGATCTTCGACGGAGACCCGCTCCCGGGGCAGCTCCGCCTCGACGACATCCTGGGCGACGATCACGTTCCGGACCACGAGGGGCCGCCCGGGGCGGCCATGATCTACACGTCGGGCACGACGGGACGGCCCAAGGGGGTGTCCCGCACCGGCGCCGGCGACCCCACCCAGGTGGCCCGCATGGTCGAGCACGTCGGGTATCGGCCCGACGACGTGTACCTCACCACCGGGCCGCTCTACCACTCCGGGCCGGGCGGATTCGCCGGCATCTCGGCCCTGCTCGGCAACACCGTCGTCCTGCAGCACAAGTTCGACGCCGTCGACTGGCTGCGGCTGGTCGACACCTACGGCGTGTCGTCGACGTTCTCGGCGCCCACCCCCATCCGGCTGGTGTGCAACGTCGACGCCGAGGAGTTCGACCGCTACGACGTGTCGACCATGCGGATCATGATCGCCAACGCCGCGCCCTGGTCGCACGCCCTCAAGCTGGCCTACCTGGAGCGGTTCCCGGAGGACTCGCTGTGGGAGGTGTACGGCTCGACCGAGATGGGCGTGAACTCGATCCTCGCCCCGCCCGACCAGCGCCGCAAGCCCGGCTCGTGCGGCAAGCCCGCCCCGGGGGTCGACATCGTCCTCGTCGACGACGACGGCAACGAGGTCGACCGGCCCCACGTGCCCGGCGAGTTGTTCGTGCGGTCCAAGACCGTGTTCGACACGTACTACAAGGCCCCCGAGAAGTACGCCGAGGAGCACCGGGGCGACCTGCACACCGTCGGCGACATCGCCTACTTCGACGAGGAGGGCTTCTACTTCATCTGCGACCGGAAGAAGGACATGGTCATCTCGGGCGGCATGAACATCTACCCGGCCGAGATCGAGGCGGCCCTCGAGACCAGCCCGGACATCTTCGACGTGGCCGTGTTCGGCATCCCGAGCGAGGAGTGGGGTGAGTCGGTGCACGCCCTGGTGGTCCGCAGCCCCGGCTCCGACGTCGACGCCGACGGTGTGATCGCCCACGCCCGTGAGCACCTGGCCGGCTACAAGGTGCCCCGATCGGTGGCGTTCATCGACGAGCTGCCCCGTACCGGGTCGGGCAAGATCCTGAAGCGGGAGCTCCGGGCCCCCTACTGGGCCGGCCACGGCACGTCCGTGTGAGCGACGTGGCTCCTGACGGCCGGGCCGTGGCGACGACGAGCGAACCGGGGGCACCGTGAGCGACGTGGCTGCCCATCCTCCGGTGGTGCTGGTACACGGGTTCACGGGGTCCTCGGAGGGCACGTGGACCGAGTCGGGGCTGGTCGAGCTGCTGCGGGAGGCGGGCCGCACGGCGGTGCCGCTCGACATGCTGGGCCACGGCGATCAGCCGAAGTCCCACGACCCGGCCGACTACGCCGACCACGAGGCCCACCTCCTGGCCCGGGCGCCGGACGGTCCACTCGACGGGATCGGGTTCTCCGCCGGCGCCTTCACGCTGCTCACCCTGGCGGTGCGCCACCCGGACCGGTTCGGCCGACTGGTACTGGCCGGCGTCGGACGCAACGTCGTCGAGCCCGACGCCGACCGCAACGCCCGCATCGCCGCCGCCGTGGCCGGCACGGCGCCGGGGGACGATCCCGAGGCCCAGGTCTTCGCCCGCTACGCCCACGAGCCGGGGGCCGACCCCGGGGCGCTGGCGGCGTTCATGCGGCGACGGCCGGCCACCCCGCTGCGGCCCGCCGATCTCGGATCGGTCACGGCGTCGTGCCTCGTCGTGATCGGCTCCGACGACTTCGCCGGCCCGGGCGAGCCCCTGGTGGAGGCCCTTCCCGACGCCCGCCTCGTCACCCTGGCCGGCGTCGACCACTTCGCCACCCCCAAGGCCATCGGCTTCATCGACGCCGCCCTCGACTTCCTCGACGCCCGACCCTGGTGACCGTCATGGTCGACCCGGCGGTGTGGGCGTGGCGGGGACGGCGCTTCGCCCACCTGGTGAGCGATTCGTCCCACGACGAGCTGCACGCCATGGCCGAGCGGCTGGACCTGCCCCGGGTGGCGTTCCAGGGTGACCACTACGACGTCGACGCCGGCCTCAGGGACCGGGCGCTGGGGCTCGGAGCCCAGGCCGTGCCGGCCCGGGAGCTGGTCGGCCGCCTGCGGGCCTCGGGCCTGCGCCGCCCGCCGGGAGGCCGCATCCCGTGGGAGCGTGTCGAGATCGGGCCCGTACCCGACGGCCGGGTGGCCGAGGCGGTGACGGCGACGCCCGCCGCTGCGCCCCTGGCCGAGGCGGCCGGGGCGTCGAGCCGGGGCATGGCCGGCGGTGGGCCGGTCGACCTGCGGGTCTTCCTCCGCCCCGACGAGGCCGTCGTCATGCTGGAGGGGCCGTGCCGGCCCGGACGGCCAGACGGTGTGCCCAGCCACCTCACCGTCGCCCACCCCGGGTGGCGGCTGGAGCTGATCCTGCCGTGAGCGGACCCGACGCGGTGGTGGTCGGCAGCGGTCCCAATGGTCTCACCGCGGCGGCGGTGCTGGCCCGGGCCGGCCGCTCGGTCGTGGTGCTGGAGGCGGCCCCCCACCTGGGTGGCGCCGCCGCCACCCGGGAGCTGACCCTGCCCGGCTTCCACCACGACGTCGGCAGCGCCGTGCACCCGATGGCGGCCGCGTCCCCCGCCTTCGAGGCGCTCGACCTCGTCGGGGCAGGGCTCCGCTGGGTGCAACCCGACGTGTGCGCCGCCCACCCCCTCGACGACGGCCCGGCCCCGCTTCTGCTCCGCTCGGCCGAGGAGACGGCCGAGGGGCTGGGCGCCGACGGGCGGACGTGGAGCTGGTTGCACCGTCCCGTCGTCACCGCCTGGCCGTCGGTGCGCGACCTCGTCATGAGCCCCCTGATGCGGATCCCGTCCCACCCGGTGGCGGCTGCCCGATTCGGTCTGCGGGCGGCGTTCCCGGCGGCCACGCTGGGCCGGCTCCTGCGCACCGAGCCGGCCCGGGCGCTGTGGGCCGGCAACGCCGTGCACGCCGTGCTCCCCTTCCACTCCCCCCTCAGCGCCGCCTTCGCCGTGCTGCTGGGCGGCATGGCCCACCCCGTGGGCTGGCCGGTGGGGGCGGGCGGGTCGGGGGCCATCGTGGACGCCCTCGTGCGGCGGGCCACCGAGGCCGGCGCCGAGCTGGTCACGTCGCACCCGGTCCGCGGTCCCTCCGACCTGCCCCCCGCCCCCGTCACGCTGTTCGACACGTCGGCCCGGACCCTGGCCCGGGTCGGCGCCGACCGGCTCCCCGACGGGTACCGCCGGCGGCTGGAGTCGGTCCCGCCCGGACCGGGGGTGTTCAAGGTCGACTGGGCCCTCGACGGACCTATCCCCTGGCGGGACGAGGGGACCCGGCGCGCCCCGACCGTCCACGTGGGCGGCACCTACGCCGAGGTGGCCGCAGCCGAGGCCGAGGTCCACCGGGGCGGGCTGCCGGAACGGCCCTTCGTGCTCCTCACCCAACCGGGTGTGGTCGACCCCGGGCGGGCGCCGCCCGGCCGCCACACGGCCTGGGGCTACGCCCACGTGCCGCCCGGGGCGGCCGTCGACCAGACCACCGCCATCGAGGCTCAGGTGGAGCGGTTCGCGCCGGGGTTCCGGGACCGCATCCTGGCCCGGCGGTCGTGGGCCCCCGGGCGGCTCCAGCGCATGGACCCGGCCCTGACGGCGGGCTCGATCACGGGCGGCACCCACGCCGGGCTCGGGCTGGCCCGCCGGCCCGTGCTGCGGCCCCGGCCGTGGTCCACGCCGGCCGAGGGCTGGTACCTGTGCTCGTCGGCCACGCCACCGGGTGCCGCCGTCCACGGGATGCCCGGCTGGCACGCCGCCCACCTCGCCCTCGAGGAGCACCCGGGCTGAGCGTGCCGGCTCAGACCCGACGGACGCCGTCCACCACCATGGCCACGGCCCCGACCACCAGCACGACGCCACCGAGGCGGACCACGCCGGCCACCAGCCAGGCCGGGGGGTCGGGCGCGGCGCCGACGCCGACGACGAGCGCGGCGCCCACCGCGACACCGGCGACGACGGCCCCGGTGTGGTCGACGCCCAGTCCGACGGCCAGCGCCACCGCCTCGGGGGCGAGGAGGACGGGGAAGGCCAGCGGTACCAGCGATCCCCCCTCGGGCCAGGGCCGACCGGCGCCGACCACGACCCGGACGAGTCCGGCGGCGGCCACGACGATCCCGGCTGCCGCCCGCGCCGACGCCACGGACACGTCGAGGGCGTCGGCCAGCGGATCGGCGACGACGGCCAGGGCCACCAGCACGGCGGAGGCGGCCGCGGCACCGGGCCAGCGCCGGCCGACGGCGGGGGTCAGGGCCCGGCCCCGCACCCCGTCCAGGGCGAGCACCACCATGACGACGACGAGGACGGTGCTCACCGGTCGGCCTCGTCGGCGCGGCGGGCGGGAGCTCGGCCGGTCACGTCGGCCTCGGTGCTCACCGGTCGGCCTCGTCGGCGCGGCGGGCGGGAGCTCGGCCGGTCACGTCGGCCTCGGTGCTCACCGGTCGGCCTCGTCGGCGCGGCGGGCGGGAGCTCGGCCGGTCACGTCGGCCTCGGTGCTCACCGGTCGGCCTCGTCGGCGCGGCGGGCGGGAGCTCGGCCGGTCACGTCGGCCTCGGTGCTCACCGGTCGGCCTCGTCGGCGCGGCGGGCGGGAGCTCGGCCGGTCACGTCGGCCTCGGTGCTCACCGGTCGGCCTCGTCGGCGGCGGGCGGGAGCTCGGCCGGTCACGTCGGCCTCGGTGCTCACCGGTAGGCCAGCAGGGCCGAGAGGGCGTGCTGCTGGTCGTCGACCTGGGTGACGCCGCTGCTGAACCAGGCGCCGTCGACCTCCGGGGGCAGCGCCGACGCCGGCGGGGCGGTCACCTGGCGGCTCACGAGCAGGTCGGCCACGCAGGCCAGGTGGTCCTCCAGCGGGGCGGCCAGCGCACCCAGGCGGGGGTCGATCACGGCCACGTCGCGCAGGCCGGCCAGCCCCTCCCCCAGAGCACCCACCCCGGCCGGGAGCGCCGTGTAGCCCCGGGTGAGGCGGGAGAGTCCCTCGCCGGTGCGGGTCGACTCGTAGCGGGTCATGGTGGCCAGGTCACCGGCGAGCGCCCGCAGGTAGGCGACGTGGTCGTCGGTGACGGCGGCCGGGTCGGTGCGGGCCAGCTCGGCGAACCCGTAGGCGGCCCAGTGGTCGGGGACGCGCAGGACATGGCCCTCCGCTGACCGGCGGTCGAGGGCGAGGTAGTCGGCGAGGCGGCGCACGGGGCCCGACAGCGTGGGGCCGCCGAGGCGGTCGTCGATCAGCACCAGCGCCCAGAAGGCCTCGCCGGTGGCGAAGGGGGACAGCACGCCGGGCGCGGGTTCACCGGTGGCGGGGTCCCACAGCGCCAGCATCCGGCCGTCGGGCTGCTGCTGGCCGACCATGAAGCGGGCCAGCTCGGTCAACAGCGGGTCGTGGGTCGTGTCGCCGGTGGCGTCGCGCCGCTGCACCAACGCCACCGCCAGCAGCGCCGACGCCCCCAGCTTGGCGAATGCCCCCGGGGCGGCGAAGGCGGTGGCACCGGGGCCAGCGGGCACGAGCCGGTCGAGCATCCAGTCGAGCGACCGGTCGCCGGCGGCCAGGGCCGCGGCGTCACCGTCCACCCGGGCCCGCTGGTGGAGGGCCATGGTCATGCCGGCGTGGCGGACGAGGTTGTAGCCCCCCACGTCGCCCTCGGTCCGGTCGTAGCGGTAGAGGAAGGACCCGTCGGGACGGAGGGCGGCGACGGCCCAGGCCGTGGCGGCGTCGGCGGCCCGGCTCACCGCCTCGGGGGCCGGGGCGGCGCAGCGCTCCGGCGGGACCAGCACGACCCGGACGACGACCAGCCCGAGCATCCAGACCACCGCCACCGTGAGCAACCGCCGGCGGTGACGGGCCGGTCGGCGCATCGGAGCGACGCTACCGGCCGGGTCCGCCGGGGCGGGATCCCTACACTGCCGCCGTGGGAGGGGCGGCGACGACGGACCGGACGCCGGCACCCGCCGGGCTGCCCGCCCGGGCCGTGGTGGTCACCGCCCTGGCCGTCGCCGCCGTGCTGTCGCCGCTCTCGCGGTCACCGTCGGAGGACAGCTTCCCGTTGTCGACCTATCCCATGTTCGCCTCGCCCCGGGGCGGGGAGCAGGAGCTGACCGTGGCCCGGGGCGTCGGGCCCGACGGTCGCGTCGTCCGCCTCTCACCCGAGGCCATCGCCGGCACCGACGAGGTGATCCAGGCGTCCGGGGCGGTCCGCCGGGCCGTCGCCGACGGCCGTGCCGCCGAGCTGTGCTCCCGGATCGCCGCCGGGCTCGACCCCGACGAGGTGAGCGCCGTGGAGGTGGCCACCGACCGGATCGCCGCCGTGGCCGTCGCCGCCGGCGCCCCGCCCGAGTCCACCATCGTGCACGCCCGCTGCGAGGTGCCGTGAGCGGGCCCACCACCGCCGCGTCCACCCGCCGCGGGGTGACGGTGACGGCCTGGCTGCGGCTCGTCTGGACCGTACCGGCGCACCCCCGGCGGCTGGCCGTCCTCCGCCTGCTGGTGGCCGGGTACGGACTGGGCTTCCTCCTCGTGCGGGGGCCGCGCTGGTGGCTCGACGCCGCCCGTGACCCGGCCGACTTCGCGCCGGTGGGGGTGGCGTCGGTGCTGGACGGTCCGCTCCCCCCCGGTGTGGCCCGGGCGCTCCTGGGGGTGGCCGTCGTCCTGCTGGCGGCGGCCGCGGCCGGGTGGCGGTGGCGGCTGACCGGGCCGCTGGCGGCGGTGGCGCTGTGGTGGGTGCTGACCTACCGCAACAGCTGGGGGGCCGTGCTGCACACCGACAACCTGGTCGTGCTGCACCTGGCCCTGCTGGCGGTGACGCCGGCTGCCGACGACCTGTCGATCGACGCCCGCCGCCGGGGTGGCGCCGCCCCCGCCTGCGTCGGCCATCGCTGGCCGCTGGCCGCCGCTGCGCTGGTCACGGCGCTCACCTACGTGGTGGCGGCGTGGGCCAAGCTCCGGGTCAGCGGGCTCGACTGGCTCGACGGTGACGTGCTGCGCACCCACGTCGCCTTCGACACGGTGAAGAAGGCGGCGCTGGGGGATCCGGTGTCACCCGTCGGGCGGTGGCTGGTGCGGTGGGCGTGGCCGTGGGCGCCACTGGTGGTGGGGGCACTCGCGATCGAGGCCCTCGCCCCGGTCGCGCTGCTGGGCCGGCGACTCCGATGGGTGGGCGCGGCGGCGACGTGGGCCTTCCACGTCGGCGTGCTGGCCGTCATGGGCATCCTGTTCCCGTACCACCTGACCGGCGTGGCGCTGGCGCCCCTGCTGCTGCTGGGGGGGCCGGACCCGACGGCGTCGGCGGGAGAGCCGGGCCCGGTGCTCAGCGACCCTCGAACTCGGGCGGGCGCTTCTCCATGAACGCGGCGGCGCCCTCCCGGAAGTCGCGCGTGCCCATGAGGGGCAGGAGGCCGAGGTACTGGCGCTGCACGTGATCCTCGAACGGCTCGGTGGCGCCGTGGCGCATCATCCGCTTGGTGGCCCGGACGGCGAGCGGGGCGTTGGCGGCGATCTCGGCCGCCAGTGCCAGGGCGGCGTCGAGGACCTCGTCGTCCGGAACGACCCGGTTCACGAGCCCCAGCTCGAGCGCCTCGGCGGCGCGGAGGGTGCGACCGGCGAACAGGATCTCCGAGGCCCGGGCCCAGCCGACGAGGCGGGGCAGCAGCCAGGTGCCGCCGCTCTCGGGGAGGATGCCCCGGGCGGTGAAGACGGCGGCCAGCTTGGTGCGCTCGGCTGCGATCCGTAGGTCGCACCCGAGGGCCAGGTCGAGCCCGTAGCCGGCGGCACCGCCGTTCAGGGCGCAGATGGTCGGCGTGTCGGTCTTGTGGAGGACCACGGGCGGGGCGTCGCGCAGGTCGAACTCGCCAGGGGCGTGGTCGGAGGGCTGATCGAGCATGCCGTCGCCGCTGGCCGTCGAGGCCAGATCGAGTCCGGCGCAGAAGACCCGGCCCGCCCCCGTGAGCACGATGGCCCGCACGGCGCGGTCCCGGTCGGCGTCGACGAGGAGCGCCGAGAGGCCGTCGAGCATGGCGGGCGAGATGGTGTTCAACCGGTCGGCGGCATCGAGCGTGATCACGGCCACGTGGTCGCGCACCTCGTAGCGCAGGTCCTGCAGCATCCGCTGGGTCACGTCACCCTCCCCGTCGACGACCGGGGTGAACCCTACGCCCCGCACCGGGGCCGCGGCTCAGTGCTCGTCGACCTCGCCGCCCTCGAGCTCCTCGGCCTCGATCAGCTCGTGGCGGTTCAGGTACTCCGACACGAACCCCTGGCCGGTCGCGGCGGCGGGGAGGGCCAGCAGGGCGCCGATCGGCCCGAAGAGCCCGGCGCCGGCGATGACCGCACCGAAGGCGACGGCGGGGTGCATGGCCATGGTCTGGGCGGTGATGCGCGGCAGGAACAGGTAGTTCTCGATCTGCTGGTAGACGACGATGACGCCGAGCACCCACAGGGCGGCCACCGGTCCCTCCGTCAGCGAGACCAGCACGGGCAGCACACCGGCCAGGTACGTGCCGACGACCGGGATGAACTGGCTGACGGCGCCGACCCACAGGGCGAGCGGGAGCGGCGACGGCACGCCGATCAGCACGAACGCCGCCCAGTGGGCGAGGAACGACAGCAGCGCCAGGATGGCCCGCGAGTAGAGGTAGCCGCCCGTCTTGTCGACGGCGATCGACCACGCCCGCAGCACCTCCCGCTGCCGGTCGGGCTCGAGCAGCGAGCAGATGGCCCGCCGTAGCCGGGGGGCATCGGCCACCAGGTAGAAGGTGAACAGGGTGACGGTCAGCACCTGGAAGGCCAGCGTCACGACGGTCACGCCGACGTCGAGGATGTCGTCGGCCAGCCCGCTGGCCAGGTCTCCCGCTCCCCCGCCGGCGCGGAACTCGTCGATCAGCTCGTCGGTCTCGACCTCGACGTCGAAGTTGCGCTCCACCCACACCTCGACGTCCTCGATGTAGGAGGGGGCCTCGTCGACGAGCGTGGTGACCTGGTCGATGAGCACCGCCCCGATGGCGAACGAGAAGCCGCCGAGCACCACGGCGACGACGAGGAACACGAGTCCGGTCCCCATGCCCCGGCGCATGCCCCGGGCCTCCAGCCGGTTCACGGCCGGCTCGATGGCGAAGCTGAGGAACAGCGACACGGCCAGTAGCAGCAGCAGCCCCTGCAGCTGCACCACCAGCCAGTACGTCGTGGCGACGCCGATGATGAGGGCGACGGCCAGCAGCAGGACCTTCGGCACCCACCGGGGCATGCGGTCCGACGGGGCGGTCACCGACCGGACCCGGCGGGGCCGGCCGGACGACTCGTCGAGGGGTGGGGCGGTCATCGGAGGGGCGCGAGGAGGTCGATCGCGGCGTCGTGGACCCGGCCGTTCGACCCGAGGCCGCTCCCGCCGTCGATGCGGTCGGCGCCGTCGAGGTCGCTGAAACGCCCGCCCGCCTCGGCCAGGATCACCGGCATCGGAGCCACGTCCCAGGCGGACACGACCGGATCGACCATGACATCGACCCGCCCCGTCGCCACCAGCGCGTACCCGTAGGCGTCGCCCCAGGTCCGCAGGGCCGCCCCCGACCGCCTGACCGCCACCAGCGCGGGTTCGGTCCAGCTCTCGAAGGCGCTGGTGGTCAGGTAGGCGCCGTCGAGCGACCGACGGCCGCTGACCCGCGCCGGCCGCTCCCCGACGAACGCGCCCGCCCCCCGGCCGGCCCACACCACCTCGTCGAGGGCGGGCAGGGCCACGGCCCCGGCCAACGCCCCCCGCCCGTCGTGGACCGCCACCAGGGTCGCCCAGATGGGCACGCCCCGGGCGAAGGCCCGGGTGCCGTCGATCGGGTCGAGGAACCACGTGAGGCCGGACGTGCCGGCCACGTCGTCGTCCTCCTCGCCCACGACGGCGTCGTCGGGGCGCAACGAGGCCAGCCGGCGGCGGAGGAGGGCCTCGGCGGCCAGGTCGGCCTCGGTGACCGGAGACCCGTCGGCCTTCTCGTCGACGGCCAGGCCGGGATCACCGAACCGGGCCCCGGCCAGGGCCCCGGCCTCGACGGCGAGATCCCGGCAGAGCGCCGCCACCACCGCTGGATCGGACCCGTCGCCCACGGGCGCAGTCTCGCGCGGTCAGCGGCCTATCTCCTGGAGCCGGGCCGCTCGTCGGCCGATGGGACCGACGTGACGTCGCGGTGGGCCGACCCCGATCGCATCCTGCTGGTGGAGGACAACGACGTCGACGCGCTGCTGGTGCGCGCCATGCTCGGCCGGGGGATGCCCACCGCCCATCTCCGCCGGTCCGCCACCCTCGCCGACGCTCTCGGCGAGATCGACGGCTGGCGTCCCGACGTCGTCCTCGTCGACCTGGTGCTGCCCGACGCCGCCGGAGCCGAGGACGTCGTCAGGCCCGTGCTGGGGTGCGCCCGGTCGGCTGCGGTCGTCGTGCTTACCGGGGTCGGTGACGACGACGTCGCCCTCCGTCTGGTCGAGGACGGCGTGCAGGACCACCTCCAGAAGACCGACCTGGAGGAACGGCTCCTCGTCCGGTCGATCCGCCACGCCGTGGCCCGCCGGGCGGCCGAGGCCGAGCTGCGCAGGCTCAACGCCGAGCTGGCGTTGCGCAACCACGAGGTCGCCGAGGCGTCGGCCCGCGAGATCCACGCTCGTGACCAGCTCCTGTCCAACGTCAGCCACGAGCTGCGCACCCCTCTCGCCGCCATCACCGGTTTCGTCACGGTGCTGCGGAAGGGGGCGCTGGGCGATCTCGACACCGAGGTCGACCGGATCCTGGAGCGGATCGGGCGCAACGCCCACCACCTGGCCTCGATGGTCGACGACCTGCTCGACACCCAGCGCGCCGGGAGCGCCCGGCTGCCGCTCGTGATCGAGCGGGTCGACCCCGCCCGCGCCGTCGAGCAGGCGGCCGAGACCGTCCGCGGTGGCGCCGACGAGCGGGGCGTCGAGGTGCGGGTGGAGGTGGGAGCGCCCGTCGACGACGTCGCCGCCGACCCCGTGCGGCTGGTGCAGGTGCTCGTCAACCTGCTGTCGAACGCCGTGAAGTTCACGGCCGCCGGGGGCACCGTCACCGTGGCGGCCTCGGCCGTCGCCGCCTCCGTGGTCGTCACCGTGACCGACACCGGCTGCGGCATCCCCGCCGACCAGGTGGCCGGCGTCTTCGACCGGCTCCGCCAGGCCCACGACACGAGCGGCGGACGCCAGGGCCTCGGACTGGGCCTCTACCTGACCCGCGAGCTGGTCGAGCGCCAGGGCGGTTCCGTCACCCTCACCAGCGAGGTGGGCGTCGGGACGACGGTCACGGTCACGCTGCCCCGGTTCGACCTCGGCCCCGTCGTGGAGGATGCCGTCGACCACGCCGGGGACGGCCCGCTGACCCTCGTCGCCGTCGAGGTGCGCTCGGCCGACCTCACCGGCCCGGCCGCCCGCTCGGTGGCCGCCGAGCTGCGCCGCCTCGCCGTGGGCCACGTCGGACCGGGGGTGAGCCTCCTCCCCGGCGGGAGCGGTGGTCGCCCCGTGGTCCGCCTCCTGGTCGGCGGGGCCGACACCGACGCCCTCGCCGCCGCACTGGCGTCGGACGCAGCCACCGCCGTGCCCGCCGGCGAGGTCGTCGTCACCGCTCACGTCCTGGCCCGGGCGGACGACGGGACCGTCGTGGACGCGCTCCTCGACCGGCTGGAAGCGCCCGACGACACGAAGGAACCCGCCTGATGGCCCGATCCGTGCTCATCGTCGAGGACGACCAGGATCTCTCCCTGTCGCTCGCCCTCAACCTCCGGGCCGAGGGGTACCGGACGCTGGTGGCCAGTGACGCCATCGCCGCGCTGTCGACGGCCCGCCGGGAGCGGCCGGACCTGATCGTCCTCGACCTGGGCCTGCCCGGCGGCGGCGGGCTGGACGTGCTCGGGCGCATCCGACGCCTCCACGACATCGCCCACACACCGGTCATCGTGCTGACCGCCCGCGACGAGAGCTTCCGGGCCCCCGCGCTCGCCGCCGGGGCGCAGGCCTTCTTCCGCAAGCCGGCCGACGACGGCGCCCTGATGGCCGCCATCGGCGAGCAGCTCGGGGCGCAGGTCGGCACCGACCTCGACCGGGGTGAGGCGCTCGAGTACCTCCGGGAGCTGTTCAGCGCCCTGAGCTGATCCGGCGTCCCGGTCGCTCAGCCGGCCGGGTCGGTGAACACCGGCGGGCGCTTCTCGAAGAAGGCGGTCACGGCCTCCACCTGGTTCGGGCTGCCGATGAGGCCGCCCTGGATGCGGGCCTCCTCGGCGAACCCCTCCTCGACCGGCACCCGGCCGGCCAGGTCGAGCAGGCGCTTGGTTCCCCGGATGGCCTCGGGGTTGCGCCCGGCGATGTCGCGGGCGAGGTCGAGGGCCTCGGCCCGGGGGTCGTCGGCCACGCGGGTGGCCAGCCCGATGCGGACCGCCTCGGTCCCGTCGACGGTGCGTCCCGTGAAGGCCAGCTCCTTGGCGACGTCGGGCCCGACCAGGCCGGGGAGGATCTGGGTGCCGGTCATGTCGGGCACGAGACCCCAGCGGATCTCGAGGACCGACAGCGAGGCACCGGGGGCGACGTAGCGGAGGTCGGCGCCGAGGGCGAGCTGCAGCCCGCCGCCGAGGGCCGGACCGTGGACGGCGGCGATGACCGGCACGGGGAGCCGGGTCCAGACGTTGACCGCCTCCTGACCGTCGTTGGTGCCCCGCTCGCCGGCCGGCCCGAGGCCGCCGCCGTCGCGCTCGCGCTCCCCCATCGAGCGGAAGGAGTCGAAGTCGAGCCCGGCGCAGAAACCCCGGCCCTCGCCCGACAGGACCACGGCCCGCACCCCGGCCTGCCCGTGCAAGGCCGTGCCCGCCTCGATCAGGGCGGCGAACATGGCCGGGTCGAGGGCGTTGAGCTTGTCGGGGCGGTTCAGCCGGACGTCGGCCACCCCCTCGGTGACGGTGACGGTGACGCGGTCGGACATGGCGGATCCCTCTCCTGGCGGCTCACCGAGTCTCGCGGACGCCACGGCGGGACGCTCAAGACGGTGCGGGCCCGGCCGACCGGAGGGTGACGGAGTGGACGGATCCGCTCCGGGACGAGACACAGGGACGTGCGCATGGATGCGACCTCGGCCCGCGCCCTCCTGGGCGTGGCGGACCCGACCGATGGACCGGCTCTGCGCCGGGCCTACCGACGCGCCCTGCTCGACGCGCATCCGGACCGGGGCGGCAGCCGCGCCGAGCTCGACGCCGTCTGCGGCGCGTTCGCCCTGCTGAGCAGCGGCCCGGTGCCCGTGGGGGCCGTCCGACCCGCCCCGGCCCCCGCCCCCGGGTCGGCCGCCTACCGGGCTGCGACCACGTGGTCCGCCGCCCCGACGGTGGCGCCCCGCCCCGCCGCCGCCCGTGCCCGGTCCGACTTCGCCTCGATCCTGCGCTCGGCCATCCGCCGGGCCGGCGACGTGTCGTTCCTCGACCCGGTCGGCGTGCCGGCCTGACCGGACCGCCTCACGGGCCCTGCGGTGACGCCTGGCGGGCCAGCCACGCCGCCGTCTCCCGGCGGGCCTCGACCTCGAAGGGGATGGCCCGGTAGGCGAGGCGGTGGCTGCGGTGGCGGACCAGGCCGGCGACGTAGGCGCTCAGGTACCGGACGAGGAACCCGACGGCCCCGTACTCGGCCCACTGCCGGGCGTGCACCAGCTCGTGGGCAAGGAGGGTGGCGTCGTCTCGCCGGTCCCGTCGCAGCAGGACGAGCGGTCCGAGCGTCATCGCCCCCACCGCCGGCGGCAGGACGGGCACCGGCACGATCCTGGCCCGCTCGACGATCGGCCCCGGCACGTGATCGAACCGTCCCGCCACGGCGGCGGGTATCCGAGCCATCGCGCCCAGCGTGGCAGGCGCATGCCCCCCACACCGACCTGACACAAGCACGAGCTGCTATAGCAGCCTGTGCTTGTGTCAGTTCGAGCCGGTGGCGCCGGTGCCGCTCGGGACGACCACCCTCCGTCTACCGTTCACGGCGTGCTCACCGCCCGTCCGCGGCCCACCCTGGCCGCCGCCGTCGTCGCCCTCGCCGCCGGGCTCCTGGCCGCCGCCCCCACGGGGGCATCCGACGCCGGGCCGGCGAGATGCCCGTGCCCGCTGCGACCGGGCGGCCGACCGCCGCCGCCGAGACCGTCCCCACCCCGCCCCCGATCCTCGTCGACGTCGGCGGTGGCGAGGTGCCCCCGGGCAGCGAGGACGTCATCCCCGTCCTCCCTGTGGTCGGCGGTGCCGCCGGCCCGGAGGGGGAGGCGGCCTGGGCCGTCGCCTCCGACGGGGGCGTCTTCTCCTTCGGAGGAGCCCGGTTCCACGGCTCCATGGGAGGGGTCCCCCTCAACCAGCCGGTCGTGGGCATGGCCGCCACCCCCACCGGTGGCGGGTACTGGCTGGTGGCCGCCGACGGTGGCATCTTCGCCTTCGGAGACGCCGACTTCCACGGGTCCATGGGCGGCGTCACCCTGAACCAGCCGGTGGTGGGAATGGCCCCGACGCCGACCGGTGGCGGGTACTGGCTGGTGGCCGCCGACGGCGGCATCTTCTCTTTCGGCGACGCCCCGTTCCACGGCTCGACCGGCAACCTCGTGCTGAACGAACCCGTCGTCGGCATGACGACCACCCCCACCGGCGACGGTTACTGGTTCGTGGCCGCCGACGGCGGCATCTTCTCCTACGGTGACGCCCCGTTCCACGGCTCGACCGGAGCCGACCCGGCCGGTCCGCAGGATCCGGTGGCGGGCATGGCCGCCACCCCCACCGGCGGGGGTTACTGGCTCGCCACCGAGGCCGGCGTCGTGCACGCCTTCGGTGACGCCGCCCCGGCCCCGGTCCGGGTCGACCCGCTCGACGGCGTCGTCACGGCCGTGCTCGCCGTCGACGGGCGCCCGTGGCTGGTCCGCCAGCGGGTCGGTCCGAGCATCGGGCTGTGGCAGTCGGGAGGCCTGCGCGAGACCACCCTGGCCCGCACGCTCGACGCCGCAGCCGCCTCCCGGACCCGGGCCACGGTCATCCACCGTGGCACCCTGGGGGTGCTCGCCGTGGAGCGGGCCGGTGCCACCGTCGACCGACCGCCCGGCGGTTTCCGCTACCCGTTCGCCGCGCTCGCCGTCGACCCGACCGCCGGCGCGCCCCTCTACGGGGCCGACGTCGCCGCCGTGCTCGGCGCCTCCCGGGTCGTCATGGGGGCCGGCACCGCCGAGCTGAGGGGGGCTCGCACCGGCGACGAGATCACGTTCGTCGGCTGGGACGGCCGCGTCCACCGTCGGACCGTCGGCCTCGTGGTACCCGACCTCCGGTTGGACGGTGTCGAGCTGGCCTTCTCCACCGCCGACGCCGCCACGTTCGGCTTCTCCCGGCCATCGTCGGTGTGGCTGTGGGATCTCGGCGACGTCGACCGGCTCGTGGCCGACCTCGACGCCGTCGACGCCACCGGCCCCTGGGTCGAGGTGCAGCGGAGCTGGCAGCCCCCCGTGTCGGACCAGGTGCTCAGCTCCACCGAGCTCAAGCAGAGCCTCGGCGAGGTGGCCTACCGACCCGGCGCCGACGGGACCGTCACCCTCGACCCCGCCTGGGTGCGCGACAACATCCGCACCGAGACCCTCCCGATCGTCGGCCGGGTGACCTGCAACGTCCATGCCCTCCCCGACCTCCGCGCCGCCCTGGCCGAGGTGCAGGCCGCCGGCCTGGCCGGTGCCATCGACCTCGGCGACACCCGGCGCTACGGGGGGTGCTGGGTCCCACGCCTCATCCGGGGACCGAGCGGCGGGTCGCTCTCGCGCCACGCCTACGGCATCGCCTACGACATGAACCCCTCCTCGAACCCCTTCGGCGGCACGCCCACCCTCGACCGACGGGTGGTGGACATCTTCCGGGACCACGGCTTCGCCTGGGGCGGCACCTGGGCCCGTCCCGACGGCATGCACGTCGAGTGGGTGGGCGGACGGTCGACCGGATCCCCGTGAGCGGCCCGGCCCCCCGTCGGCTGGCCGTCGTCGTCCTGGCTGTGGTGGTTGCCGGCCTCGGTGTCGGCTCGGGGCGGGCCGGGGCCGAGACCGTCGACGAGCTGCTCGACCGGGTCGCCATCGACAGCGAGCGTCACGAGCGGGCCGTGGCGGCGCTGGCCGACGCCGAGCAGGCCATCCGCGACGCCGACGCCACCGTCGCCCGCATCGAGCCGTTCCTGGCCGAGCTGCGCCAGGCCGAGTCGCTGCTGGCCGGCAGCCTGCCCGACCTGGAGGCGAGGGTGGTGGCCACCGACCTGGCCACGGCGGCGGCTCAGGAGGACCTCCGGGACGTGGCCGTGGCGGCGTTCGTCGGGGGCGGACCGGCGGCGTCGATCGCCTCGCTGCTGGCCGGCAGCGTCGAGGCCACCGAGCGGGTCCAGCGGATGCGCCTCATCGACGTCGTGGGCGACGAGCGGTTGGCCGAGCTGGCCCTGCGCCGCCGCCAGCACGACGACGCCGTGTTCGCCCGCGACACCGCCGTCCGCGACCTGGCCACGCTGCGGACGCGGATCGCCACCGAGGAGGCCACCCTCGCCGCCGCCCGCTCCGCCCGCCAGGAGGGCGACGCCGCCCTGCCCGCCCGGCGCGACGAGATCGTCGCCGCCCGCCGGGTGGCCCAGGTGGCCGGGACCGACTTCCCCGTCTACGTCCTGGCCGCCTACGCCCGGGCCGCGGCCGGTCAGGACGGCTGCAACCTCCACTGGAGCGTGCTGGCCGGCATCGGCAAGGTCGAGAGCCGCCACGGCACCTTCCGGGGCGCCACCGTGGCCGAGGACGGCGACGTCAGCCCGGCCATCATCGGTATCGCCCTCGACGGCACCCGCTCCCGGGAGATCCTCGACACCGACGGGGGCGCCCTCGACGGCGACACCGTCTTCGACCGGGCCGTCGGTCCGATGCAGTTCATCCCCAGCACGTGGGCGGGGTGGGCCCGCGACGGCAACGGTGACGGCGTGATCGACCCCCAGAACCTCTACGACGCCGCCGCGGCGGCGGCCGCCTACCTGTGCCGGGTCGGCGACCTGAGCGACGCGGACACCCTGCGACGGGCCCTCTTCTCCTACAACCGGTCGGAGCCCTACGGCGACGCCGTGCTCCGTCACGCCGGTGCCTACGCCGGCGCGGTGGGCTGAGTACCGTCCGCCCGTGACCGCGGACCCCGGCCTCCAGCACCTCCTCGACCGGGAGGCGATCCGTGAGACCGTCTACCGCTACGCCACCGGCATCGACACCCGCGACTGGGAGCTGTATCGCTCGATCCTGGCCGACCCCGTCCGCATCGACTTCTCGTCCTGGAACGGACGGCCCGCCGCCGACACCGCCGCCGATGACTGGGTGGCCGGCGTCAGGGTGCTCTTCACCGGCCTCGACGCCACCCAGCACTCCATGTCGAACCCGATCGTTGAGGTCGACGGCGACCGGGCCGTGTGCACCGTCTACATGCAGGCCGCCCACTTCCTGCACTCCGACCGGGGCGACGACTCCTTCACCATCGGCGGCCACTACCGCGACACCCTGATCCGGACCGGGGAGGGATGGCGCATCGACGGCGTGACCCTCACCGTCACCTGGCGCCGGGGCAACGAGGGCGTGATGACCCGGGGCGTCGAGCGCGGGCAGGAGCGCCTCGGTGGCGCGACGTCGGGGTGAGGCCCCGCGTGGTGTGATGGGGTCCATGCCCACGCCCGTGACCGAGCTGGAGCTGCCCGTCGTCGAGGCGACCGACCGGGAGGGTCGGCGCCGGGAGATGGCGTCCGTACGGGAGGAGCACTGGCTGGCCCGGGCCCCGCTCGGCTACGTGATCCCCGGCTACGGCGACTGCGTGTCGGTGCTGCGCGACGGGCGATGGCACTCGGCCCTGGCCGTGCTGAACGAGATGTCCGACATCACCGACCCCCGCATGCAGCGGGACCGGCCGTCGATCCTCAGCACCGAGGGCGCCGAGCACGCCCGCCTCCGTCGCCTGGTCGGGCCGGCCTTCACGCCGAGGCAGGCCGACGCCATCCGGCCGCTGATGGCCGAGGTCGTCTCCGAGCTGATCGCCCCCCACCTCGCCGCCGGGCGCTGCGAGCTGGTGGGCGACGTGTGCGAGCCATATCCCATCCCGATCATCTGCGCCATGGTGGGCGCCCCCCGGGAGGACTGGCAGCTCTTCAGCCGGCTGGCCAGCTCGGTGTTCCGCATCTTCGACGAGGACGTCAACGACCACATCGACGAGATCGTGGCCGCCCGCGACGAGCTGGACGCCTACGTGACCGCCCTCGTCGAGGCCCGCCGGGCCGAGCCCCGTGACGACCTCCTGACCGAGCTGGTGCAGGCCGAGGAGGAGGGCGACCGGCTCGGCACCGACGAGATGATCTCCCTGGTGGAGGCGCTGATCCTGGCCGGCACCGACACCACCCGCAACCAGCTCGGCTGTGCCGTGGCGCTGTTCGCCGAGCACCCCGACCAGTGGGCCCTGCTGGCCGAGGATCCCGCCCTGGCGCCCCGGGCCGTCGAGGAGGTGATGCGCCACCTGGGGTCGGTGCGGGGCACGGGCCGCTTCGCCTCGGAGGACATCGTCTACCGGGACGTCCTCTTCCCGGCCGGCACGCTCCTGTTCCCGGTGTTCGCCTCTGCCAACCACGACCCGGACGTGTTCGACGACCCGACGACGTTCGACATCACGGCGGAGCGGGCGAAGGCGCAGCTGACGTTCGGCTCCGGCATCCACTTCTGCCTCGGCGCCTCCCTGGCCCGGGCGGAGCTGCAGGAGGCGCTGCGGGTCCTCTCCCGCCGGCTCGTCGGCCTGCGTCTCGACGGCGAGGTCGAGTGGAAGCCCGACGGCGTCGGCATCTGGGGACCGTCCCGGCTCCCCATCGCCTTCACCCCCCGTGCACCCTCCCGCAGTTGACCGCATGCGGCCGGAGGGTGGCAACGCCGACGACCGCCCACCGGAGGCAGCCGTGCGTCCTCACCGGGGAACCCCGCCGTCCCTGCTCGCCGACGCCCGCGCCCTGTCGAGGGGGTGATCGCACCCGGCGCGAGCCCGGTCGACGACCGCGCCGCCCCGACGGCACGGGCTGGACGGTGCCGGCCGATCCCGAGGGCGACGAGCTGTGCATCCTGCGCAGCGACGCCGAGCGGGCTGGGTCCGGGGACTGACCCTCAGGCGGCCGGCCGGAACCCGATGTGCAGCTCCTTCAGGGCCCGCAGGCACACGTTGGGCTGGTGGGTGAAGTCGTTGGCGCCCTCGACGTACCACATCTCGTCGATTCGCTCGGCGAGGGCGGTGAAGCCGAGGTGCAGCTCCCGCCGCGCCAGGGGGGCGCCCAGGCAGTAGTGCGTGCCGGCGCCGAAGGCGAGGTGGGAGCGGGCCCCCTTCCGCTCCAGGTCGAGGTCGGCGGGGCACTCGAAGCGGCGCTCGTCGCGGTTGGCGGCGGCGTAGCGGACGTTGAGGATCGCCCCGGCCGGGATGGTGACGCCGTGCAGCTCGATGTCGGTCTTCGCCGTCCGGAACAGACCCTGCACCGGTCCCTCCAGTCGCAGCACCTCCTCCACCAGGGTCGGCAGGTACGCCTCGGGGTCGCTCTTCAGCCGGTCCCACTGGTCGGGGTGGTCGATGAGGAGCTGCACGCCGGCCGACAGGGCGTTGGTCGAGGTCTCGGAGCCGCCCACGAAGGTGTCGGCCATCATCTCGGCGTGGAGCTCGTTGTCGTTCAGCGGGCGGCCCCACTCGGGGATCACGGTGTTGACGATGTCGGACAGGAGCGTCTCGTCGGGCTCCTCCCGCAGCCGCTCGAAGATGGGCTGGAAGTAGTGCTGGGCCTCGATCTCCATGTCGGTCGACCAGAGGGCCTCCTCCTCCGACTGCATCATCCCGAGGCGCTGCACCCAGGCGTCGGTCCACGCCTTGATCTGCCAGATGTCCTCCTCGGGGGCGCCCATCTGGTGGCCGATCACGATGAGCGGGAGGGGGACGGCGAACTGGCGCACCCAGTCGCAGCGGCCCTCGTCGATGAAATCGTCGATCAGCCGCCGGGCCACGTCGGCCACGAACGGGTCCATCGCCTTGATCTTGGCGGGGCGGAAGGCGTGGTCGAACAGCGCCCGCATCTGCTTGTGCTCGGGGTCGTCGCGCCCGGCCAGGGTCTTGGCCGGCAGCCACCCCTTCTCCTCGTACCGCCGGCGGATCCTGGCCGCCCGCTCGGCGCCGGCCGGGTTGCCGGCGGCCCGGTCGCGGTCGTTGCCGAAGTGCTCGGTGTCGAGCAGGACGGCACGGAGGTCGTCGTAGCGGGTGATGACGTAGGTGCCCGTCTTCGGGTCCAGCCAGACCGGTGCCGCGTCACGCAGCGTCTCGTAGGCGGGGTACGGGCAGTCCTGGACGTGGGGATCGAAGAAGTCGATCTCGTCCAGTGCGATCTCGGGCTCGATGCGCTCAGCCTTCACGTGTTCCCCTCCGGTCCGATCCCACTACGTTGGCACGGGTGCTCGACGCCCTGCGCTCCGTGCTCCACTTCCGGCGCTTCGAGCGGGATCCGGCCCGTCGGCGCCTGGCCCGCTGCGCCGACGTGTCCGACCTCCGGCGGGTGGCGAAGCGGCGGCTCCCGCACGGTGTGTTCGACTACATCGACGGTGGCGCCGAGGCCGAGCACACGCTGGCCGACAACGTCGACGCCTTCGGCCGGGTCGCGTTCCGGCCCCGGGTCCTGCGTGGCATCAGCGGCATCGACACCACGGCCACCGTGCTGGGCGAGCGCCTCCCCGTGCCCATCGTCCTGTCGCCGACGGGGTTCACCCGCATCGCCCACCCCGAGGGCGAGCGGGCGGTGGCCCGGGCCGCCACCCGGGCCGGCCTCCCGTACACGCTGTCGACCATGGCCACCTGCTCCATCGAGGACGTGGCCGAGGCGTCGGGACCCGGCACCCGCTGGTTCCAGGTCTACGTGTGGCGTGACCGTGACCTGGTATCGGACCTGATCGCCCGGGCCAAGGCGGCCGACTACTCGGCACTGGTGCTGACCGTCGACACGGCGCTCCTGGGGCGCCGGGAGCGTGACCACCGGCGGGGTTTCACGCTGCCGCCCAAGATCGGGCCGGCCACCGTCGTGGACGGAATCGTGCACCCGGGCTGGACGTGGGAGTTCGCCCGGGCCGAGCCGATCACGTTCGCCAACGTCGTCGGCCGGGGCGTCGGCGACGGCACCGATTCGGCCGTCTCGCTGTCGGAGCAGGTGGCCAGCCAGTTCGACCCCGACCTGTCGTGGGACGACGTGGCCTGGTTCCGGGAGCGCTGGGACGGGCCCATCGTCCTGAAGGGCATCCAGACCGTGGACGACGCCCGCATCGCCGTCGACCACGGCATCGAGGCCATCGCCCTGTCCAACCACGGCGGCCGCCAGCTCGACGGCGCCCCCGCCCCGTTCGATCTGCTGCCCGGGGTCGTCGACGCCGTGGGCGGGCAGACCGAGATCTACTGCGACGGCGGCATCCGCCGGGGCGCCGACGTCGTGAAAGCCATGGCCCGGGGCGCCGACGCCTGCATGATCGGACGGGCCTACCTGTACGCCCTCGGCGCCGCCGGCGAGCAGGGCGTCGACTGGGTCCTCGACCGCCTGGCCGACGACGTCCACCGGACCCTCGCGCTGGTCGGCTGCCGCTCCGTGGCCGACCTCGACCCCACCTACCTCGGCCCACCCGAGGGCGTGGAGGCTGGCCTGTCGGCCGGGCCTCTGCGAGGCTGACGGCCGGACGAACGAGGGGAGACCGGCGATGGGACTGGCCAACGGGGTGCACCACCTGGCCATCTGCACGGCCGACATCAAGGCCCAGATCGAGTTCTTCACCGACGTGCTGGGGGCCGAGCTCAAGGCCCTCTACTGGATGCACGGCGTCGACGGGGCCTGGCACGGTTTCCTCCGCCTCAACGACCACAGCTACGTGGCCTTCGTCCAGACCCCCCAGATCGCCGACATCAACCCCCAGCTCGGGGTCAGCCATGCCGCCAACCCGGGCGGGCCGTCGGCGCCCGGCACCATGCAGCACGTCGCCTTCAACGTCGACGACGACGACGAGCTGATCGCCCTGCGGGACCGCATCCGCGACCGGGGTGTCAACGTCATGGGCCCGCTCGACCACGGGATGTGCAAGAGCATCTACTTCGCCGGGCCCGAGGGCCTGAACCTCGAGATCTCCACCAGCGCCGAGGGCATCGACGAGCGGGCGTGGATCGACCCCGAGGTCACCGAGCTGGCCGGCATCTCCGACGAGGAGCTGGCCCGCTTCACCGCCCCGGCCGGGTACCGCAACGAGAGCGGCACGCCCGTCCCCCAGCCCCCCATCGACCCGGCCAAGCCGCACATGGTCTACCCGCCCGACGTGTACGAGGCCATCATGGGCATGCCCGACGACGACCTCAGCGCCCGCATGAGCGAGCCCGATCCCCCGGTGCGCGTCACCCCGTAGGGTCGGGCCGCATGGCCATCGACTTCAGCCTCTCCCCCGAGCTCGAGGACATCCGCCGCCGGGTCCGCACCTTCGTCGACGAGGTGGTGCGCCCCGAGGAGGAGCGCATCGGGTCCGAGGGCCTGGCCGAGTCCGACCGCAAGGCCTACGGCCGGGCGCTGTTCGGTCTGCGGGAGAAGGCCCGGGCCGAGGGGCTGTGGCTCCCCCACATGCCCACCGAGTGGGACGGGATGGGCCTCGGTCACGTCGAGTTGGCCATGGTGCAGGCCGAGGCGGCCCGCACCCGGCTGGGACCCTGGGTCCTCAACTGCCAGGCCCCCGACGAGGGCAACATGCACACCCTCCTGCACTGGGGCACCGACGAGCAGAAGGACAAGTACCTCCGCCCCCTGTGCGAGGGCCGGAAGTGGTCGTGCTTCGCCATGACCGAGCCCGAGGTGGCCGGCTCCGACCCCACCCTCATCCGCACGTCCGGCTACCAGGACGGCGAGGAGTGGGTCATCTCCGGCCACAAGTGGTTCATCTCCAACGCCCACCGGGCCGACTTCGCCATCCTCATCGCCCGCACCGAGGACGACCCCGACCTCCCCCAGGCGGCCAACACCGCCTTCCTCGTCGACCTGCCCCACGACGGCTGGACCGAGGTGCGCCAGATCGAGACCATGCACGGCTCGACCGGCCACTCCGAGATCGTGATCGAGGACCTGCGCCTGCACGAGCGTCAGATGCTGGGCGGGAGGGGCCAGGGCCACCTGCTCGGCCAGTACCGCCTCGGGCCGGCCCGGCTGGCCCACTGCATGCGCTGGATCGCCCAGGCCGAGACGGCCCTCGACATGATGGTGGCCCGGTCGCTCGACCGGTACGCCCACGGGTCGCTGCTGGCCGAGAAGCAGGGGATCCAGTGGATGATCGCCGACTCGGCCATGGAGCTGTACCAGTCGAAGCTCATGGTCCTGCACGCCGCCCACAAGATCGACCGGGGCGAGGACTTCAAGTCGGAGGTGTCGATGGCCAAGCACTTCGTGGCCAACGCGTTGGGGCGGATCATCGACCGTTCCATCCAGGTCCACGGCGCCCTCGGCTACTCGACCGACACGCCCCTCGCCCACATGTACCAGCACGCCCGCTGGGCCCGCTTCGCCGACGGACCCGACGAGGTCCACCAGATGCGCATCGCCCAGCGCACCATCGCCGCCTTCCAGGACCACGGCACCACCCGCACCGCCACCGGGGACCTGCCCATATGAGCACCCCCCTGCGTTCTGGCACCTGGAAACATCCGAATACGGCGCTGGCAGGTGCCAGAACGGGGGGTGGTGGGCGATGAGTCGGCTCGACGGCAAGGTGGCGGTGGTGACGGGCGGGGCCAGCGGCATCGGCCGGGCCACGGTGGAGCGGTTCGTCGCCGAGGGGGCCCGGGTGGTGGTGGCCGACCGTGACGCCGACCGGGGCGAGGCGGTGGCGGGGGCGCTGGGCGAGGCGGCGACGTTCGTGGCCACCGACGTGACCGTGGAGGACGACGTGGCCGGCGCCGTTGCGGTGGCCGTCGACCGGTGGGGCCGGCTGGACGTGATGTTCAACAACGCCGGCTTCGGCGGTGCGCTGGGGCCCATCACCACCACCTCGGTGGAGGACTTCGACCTCACCTTCGACGTCCTCGTCAAGAGCGTGTTCCTCGGCATGAAGCACGCCGGCGAGGTGATGGGCGACCAGGGCAGTGGGTCGATCATCTCCACGTCGTCGATCGCCGCCTTCCGGGCCGGGGGCTCGCCCCACCTGTACGGAGCGGCCAAGCTGGCCATCGTCCAGCTCACCCGGTCGGTGGCCATGGAGCTGGGCGCCCGCCAGGTGCGCGTCAACGCCATCTGCCCGGGCGAGGTGGTGACGCCGCTGCTGGCCGGCCACCCCGACGCCGACGCCGAGCGCATCGCCGCCCTGCGGACCGGGCCCGCCCCGGGTCAGCCCCTGGGCCGGCGGGGGGATCCCGCCGACCTGGCCAACATGGCGCTGTTCCTCGCCTCCGACGAGTCGGCCTGGGTGACCGGCCAGGCCTTCGTCGTCGACGGCGGCATGTCGGCCGGACCCCCGTGGGCCGACTGGCCCGACTTCATGCGCCAGCCCCGCCCCATCCGCCACCATCGCCCGTCGGGGAGGTGACCCCCCTCCGTTCTGGCGCCCATCTGACCCCGATAGGGAACCAGATGGGCGCCAGAACGACCTGACCTCAGGCCGGCGGGTAGACGGCGCCGCCGTCGATCTTCAGGACGGAGCCGGTGGTGTAGCTCGACGCGTCGGAGGCGAAGTAGAGGGCGGCGCCGACGATCTCACCGGGCTCGCCGCCCCGGCGGAGGGCGATGTCGTTGCGGGCCCGCTCCTCGAAGACGTCCATGTCCCAGGCGTCGGAGATGTCGGTGAGGAACGGCCCGGGCATGATGCAGTTGACCCGCACCGACGGGCCGTACTCCCGGGCGAACGACAGGGTCAGGGCGTTGAGGCCGGCCTTGGCGGCGCCGTAGGCGGTCTCGGCCGGGGTGGGCCGGACGGCGGCCACCGACGACACGTTGATGATCGAGCCGCCGTCACCGTCGGCCATGCGCCGCCCGAACACGGCCGACAGCCGGAACGGGCCCTTCAGGTTGACCTCCAGCACCTTGTCGTAGAGCGCCTCGCCCACCTCGTACAGCGATTCGTAGCGGGGTGACAGACCGGCGTTGTTCACCAGCACCTCGCAGTGGCCGAACCGCTCGTACACGGTCTCGGCCAGCTCGTCGCACTGGTCCCAGTAGCCGACGTGGCAGGCCACCGGCAGCGCCTCCCGGCCGGTCTCCGAGCGCACCTCCTCGGCCAGCGCCTCGCAGGCGTCGGCCTTGCGGCTGGCGATCACCACGTCGGCGCCGTGGCGGGCGAAGGCGAGGACCATCTCCCGGCCCAGCCCGCGGGACCCTCCGGTCACGACGGCCACGCGGCCGCTCAGGTCGAACAGGTCAGGGGTCTCGGCCATGGCCCGATCGTGTCACGGACGGGAGCGGGCCACCGCCTCGCTCCAGCGGTCCCGGTCGAGGCGCCAGGCCGGCTCCACGACGCCCCGGGGACCGTCGCCGGTGGCGGCCGCCTCGGGCACCGACGACCAGTGCCCCACGACCACCCCGGCCAGGCGGGCCACCCCCAGGGCGGTGGCCTCCACCCGGGCCGCCAGTGCGACGGGCACGCCGCAGGCGTCGGCCACGGCCTGCACGAACACCGGGTTGGCCGACATGCCCCCGTCGACGTGCAGCACCGACGGGCGGTCGCCGGTGACGCCCTCGACGGCGTCGACCAGGTCGGCGCCCCGGTGGGCCACACCCTCCAGCACGGCCCTGACGACCTCGGCCCGGCCCGTCCCCCGGGTGGCGCCGAGCAGCGTGCCCCGGGCGGTGTGGTCCCAGTGGGGGGTGCCGAGGCCGCTCAGGGCGGGGACGAAGACCACCCCGCCGGTGTCGTCGCAGGCGCCGGCCACCTCGGCGGACTCCGCCGCCGTGCCGACCACGCCCAGGTCGACCAGCCAGTCGACGCAGGCCCCGGCCGTGAACACCATGGCCTCCAGCCCCCAGGTGGGCTCCCCCGCCACCGACCACATGCGGGCCGGGAAACAGCCCGACAGGCCGGCGTCGACGGAGACGGACCCGGTGCAGCGGTCGAGCGTGGCCCCGGTGCCGAACGTGATCTTGGTGTCGCCGTCGCCGACGCAGCCCTGGCCCAGCAGCGAGGCGGACTGGTCCCCCATCAGCGCCACCAGCGGTGGCCCGCCCGCCAACCGGACGGCCGGGGCCAGCTCACCGCCCGAGTCGACCACGGTCGGCAGAGCCGCTGCGTCGAGCCGCAGGAGGTCGAGGAGCCCGGCGTCCCAGCCCTCGTCGGTCAGCGACAGCAGCCCCGACACGACGGCGTTGGACGGGTCGGTCACGTGCACGGCGCCGCCGGTCAGGTTCCAGGCCAGCCACGTGTCGACCGTCCCGACGAGGAGGTCGCGCCGCCGGTCGGGGTCGACGAGGTCCCACAGCCACTCGAACTTGGTAGCGGCGTGGTTGGCCACGATCAGGTGGCCCGCCCCCAGCAGCTCCTCGCAGCGGGCCTGGGTCCTGAGGTCCTGCCAGCCCAGCGCCGGTCCAAGGGGTCGGCCGGTGGCCGGCTCCCACACCACCGCCGTGCCCCGCTGGTTGGTGATGCCCACGGCGTCGGCCGGTCCGTGGGCGGCGACCACCTCGTCGGCCGCCGCCACCGCCGCGCCCACCAGCGCCTCGGCGTCCAGCTCGACCAGACCGGGGGCGGGGGTCGACGGGGGCGTGACCCGGCGGGCCTCCCCCACGACCCGGCCGTCACCGTCGACCATCACGGCCCGGACGCTGGACGTGCCGGCGTCGACGGCGAGCAGCCTCACGGCCACGCCACCTCCCCGAAGGGGTCGGGAAGACCGAGCTTGCCCGGGTTGAGGATGCCGTTCGGATCGAGCGCCCGCTTCAGCGCGACCAGCACGGCCATGGCCCCCGGCCCGAGCGCGTCGGCCACGAACCGGGACCGGTTGAGGCCCACACCGTGGTGGTGGCTGAGGGAGGCCCCGGCCGCCAGCGCCGCCCGGGTGCCGGCGTCCCAGGCCGCCACGTACCAGGCCTCCCGGTCGGCGGGATCATCGGGTCGGCTGGCGAACGAGAAGTAGAGGCAGGCCCCCTCGGGATAGGCATGGGACTGGTGGGCCGACGCCACCAGCGTCGCCTCCACCCCGCCGAGCGCAGCCACCGTGTCGGCGTAGACCCGGTCGAGATCACGCCAGGAGGCGGTGACCTCCATGGTGTCGACGGCGAAGCCCTTGCCCACCAGGGCGGCCAGGGACGACACGTCGTTGCGATGCTCCCACCACCCCGCCACCAGCCCGGCGTCGAGCGCCTCGGCGGCCCCACACTCCTCGGCCACGACGGCGAGATCGGCCCTGACCAGGTGAGGATCGCCCACGTCGCGGACCAGCAGCACCGCCCGTTCGCCGGTGGAGAAGCTGCGGTCCGCCTCCGTGGCGTCGTAGACCCGCAGGACGGCCGGCGCCACCCCCCGCTGGAGGATGCGCCGACAGGCGTCGTTGGCGGCGGCGAACGTGTCGAAGCCGAAGGCGGCGTCGCGGGGCGGGCCGGGGGCGGGGTGGGTCCGGAGGCGGGCCCCGGTGATGACCCCCAGCGTGCCCTCGGACCCGACGAACAGCTGGGTCAGGTCCGGTCCGACGGCAGCCCGGGCCGTTCCCCCGGTGCGCAGAGTCCGGCCGTCGGCCAACACCACGTCCAGGCCGACCACGATGTCCTCGATCTTGCCGTAGCGGTTGGAGAGTTGGCCCGCCCCCCGGCAGGCCAGCCACCCGCCCACCGTCGACAGGGCAACCGACTGGGGCCAGTGGCCGACGGTCAGGCCGAGCGTGGCGAGGTCGTCCTCCAGCCGGTCGCCGAACGTGCCGGCCCCCACGTCGACCACGCCGGACACGTCGTCGACGTCCGCGATGCCGGCCAGCCCGCACAGATCGAGGACCACCCCCCCGTGCACGGGGACGGTCGCCCCGCACACGCCGCTCCGGCCCCCCGCCGCCGTGACGGGCACGACGGCCTCGTCGCAGATGCGCAGCACGTCGGCCACCTCGGAGGCGGCGCCGACCCGCACCACCGCACCGGCCCGCGCCGGCACCATCCCCGCATCGACCCACACCAGACCGAGCGGCCACCAGTCCCGGCCCGCCTCGGCCAACTCGTCGCCATCGGAGACGACCTCGGCGGCCACCCCCCGGAGGCGCCCGAGCACGTCGTCGGGGACGGCGACGGCCGCCGCCGAGAGACGGGTGGACGGCACTACCCGATCCCGGCGGTGCGGCGCTCGTCGGCGAGCGACCGCCGGAAGGCCGCCACCTCCGCGGCGGTGCGATCTGGGTCCCAGCCCAGCTCGGAGGCGAGCAGCTCGGCTGCGGATCCGGCGGCGGCGTCGGTGGCGTCCAGGGCGAACAGGCGGGCCCGGGTCCGGCGGGACAGCACGTCGTCGAGGGTGGTGGCCATCTCGTGGCGCACGGCGTAGACGGCCTCGGCCCGTCGGTAGGGCTGCCCTGCGACGAGGGGCTCGCCCAGATCAGGCCGCTCCTCGATCAACCGCAGCACGCCCGGCGCCTCGGCTCCGTAGCGGTGGCGGAGGTGGTCGTCGGCGTCGACGTCGCGCCAGCCCTCGGCACCGACGAGGGGGAGGCGGGCGGTGCGACAGCGGACCGGCACGCCGAGATGCTCGCACACGGCGTCGACGGCGTCGGCGGCCATGCGCCGGTAGGTCGTGAGCTTGCCGCCGGTGACGGTCACGACGCCGCTCGGCGAGGCGGTGACGGCGTGGCGGCGGGACAGGTCGGCGGTGGACCCACAGGCGTCGACCAGCGGCCGCAGACCGGCCCACGTCCCCACCACGTCGGCGGGGGTCAGCTCGGCGGTGGTGCCGGCGTTGACCACGGCGAGCAGCTCGGCCACGTCGTCGGGCGTGCAGCGGGGATCGTCGATGTCGCCGTCGTGGTCGGTGTCGGTCGTGCCGAGGTACACCACGTCCCCCCAGGGGACGACGAACACGCTGCGACCGCCCCGACCCGGCACCAGCACGGTCACGGAGGCGGGTAGACGGCCGCGGGGAACGGCCACGTGGACGCCCTTGGCCGGCCGCAGCCGGGGGGCGGAGGCGGCATCGTCGAGGCCGGCCACCCGATCGGCCCATACCCCGGCGGCGTTGACGACGGACCGGGTCCGTACCTCCGTCTCCCGGTCGTCGACGTCGACCCGCACGCCCCGCACCACCCCGCCGTCGCTGTCGATGCCGGTCACGGCGGCCCGGGTGACCACGACGGCGCCGTGGTGGAGCGCCGCCGTGCGGGCCAGCGCCAGGGTCAGGCGGGCGTCGTCGGCCCGGGCGTCGTAGTAGAGGTAGCCGCTGGCCACCCGGGCCGGATCGAACGCCGGGAAGCGGTCGAGCACCTCGGCGGCGGACAGGCGCCGGTGGGCTCGCCCGATCCGCAGCCCTCCGGTCAGGTCGTACTGCCAGAGAGCGGTGCCGAAGGCGCGGGCCACCTTCTTGTTGACCACGCCACCCCGATGGAAGATCGGGAAGAGGAAGGGCAGCACGGTCACCAGGTGCGGGGCGTTGCGCATGGCCACCTGCCGCTCGGCCAGGGCCTCGTAGACGAGGCGGACCTCGCCGTGCTGCAGGTAGCGAAGGCCACCGTGCACCATCTTCGACGAGCGCGACGAGGTGCCCGAGGCCAGGTCGTGACGCTCGACCAGGGCCACCCGCAGCCCCCGGCTGGCGGCGTCGAGGGCGGTGCCGGCCCCGGTGACGCCCCCGCCCACCACGACCACGTCGAAGTCCTCCCCTGCCAGGCGGGCCAGGTTGGCGGCCCGGTCGAAGGTGCCGGTCACCGCTGGCCCCGGGTGTAGCGGCCGGGGGGCTGGCCCACGGCGGCCGAGAAGGTCCGGGTGAGGTGGGCCTGGTCGGCGAACCCGAGACGAGCCGCGATCTCACCCCAGCGGGGCTCGGTGCCGCCGTCGACCGCCTCCTCCAGCGCCCGCAGGAGTCGACACCGGCGGATCACCCAGGTCGGGCTCACCCCCACGTGGCCGGCGAAGAGGCGCTGGAGCTGGCGCACCCCCACGCCCAGCCGGTCGGCGAGGTCGGCGGGGCCGGCCACCGACGGATCGGCGGCCAGCGCGTCGACGGCGTCGGACAACGCCAGCCCCACCGGGTCAAGGCGGTCGGGCAGGCGGTCGAGGAAGAACCGGTCGATGCGGGCCCGGGCGTCGTCATCGTCGGCCGCGCTCACCTCGGCCGCCAGGCGCCGGCCGGGCTCCCCGAACACCGTCCCGATGTCTGCGGCTTCGCCGGTCAGGGTTCGCATCGGACGGGCGAAGAAGGGTCGGAAGCCGGCCGAGCGGAACAGCACGCCGATGGCCCGGCCGACGCCCTCCAGCTGCTTGCGGAACTCCTCGATCTGCACCCCCCGGAGCGTGGCCCCTGACCCCTCGAAGACGAGGTTCACGGCCGGGTAGGTGACGACCTGCTGCTCGTAGGCGGGCTGGCCCCGCCGGTCCCAGTGGACGATCCAGATGCGGTCGACGACGGTGCGGAGGCCGGGGTCCGGGAGATGGCGCCGCAGCTCGAAGTGCCGGAAGCCGTCGGTGGGGCGCACGATGCCGCGGGTGCCGGCCGTGCTCATGGCGGCCGCTGTGCCTATGGCGGCCTCGTCCCGTCCGCCGGCCGCTGGTCCGCCGGGCACGTCGGCCGCTGTGCCTATGGCGGCCTCGTCCCGTCCGCCGGCCGCTGGTCCGCCGGGCACGTCGGCCGCGGTGCTCCTGGCGGCCTCGTCCCGTCCGCCGGCCGCTGGTCCGCCGGGCACGTCGGCCGCGGGCGGGTCGTGCATCGTGTCGCTCCTGTTCAAGACGGCGCCGCTGGTGTCTTCCTACCGTCTCCGGCCATGGACGACGATCTCGACACCCTGCAGGCCGCCTTCGACCGGACCGCCGAGCTCCTCGACGGCCTCGACCCGTCCCTTCTCGACCGGCCCACGCCCTGCGCCGGCTACACCGTCGGCGCCCTCGCCGACCACGTCGGCGGGTGGGTGCGGGTCTTCGAGCGGGCCGTCAACGACCAACCCCAGGAGCCCGATCCGGAGGGGTGGCGGGGTGAGGGCCACTGGGCCGAGTCGTTCCGGGCCTCGACGGCGACCATCCTCGACGGCCTGCGGGAGCGGGGGGCCGACCGGCCCATGGTCATGGTCGCCGACCCCATGCCCGGGACGATGATCCTCGACATGATGCGGATGGAGTACGTCGGCCACGGCTGGGACCTGGCCGTCGCCACCGGCCGCGAGCCGGCGTACCCCGACGAGGCGGTGGCCATGGCGTCCGACGCCGCCCACCGCATGATCCAGCCCGAGCATCGCGGCCCCGACTCGTTCTTCGGCCCCGTCGTCGAGGTGCACGCCGACGCCGCTCCCGTCGACCGCTACGTCGGCTTCCTGGGCCGCGACCCGTCCCGCTGGGGTCGCTGACGGCTGACGTTCACCGGTCACGTCGGCCGTGCCACCCCGACGGCCTCGTCGCGTCGGCCGGGCGGTCGTTCACCGGTCACGTCGGCCGTGTCACCTCGACGGCCTCGTCGCGTCGGCCGGGCGGTCGTTCACCGGTCACGTCGGCCGTGTCACCCCGACGGCCTCGTCGCGTCGGCCGGGCGGTCGTTCACCGGTCACGTCGGCCGTGTCACCTCGACGGGTCCTCGTCGCGTCGGCCGGGCTGACGTTCACCGGTCACGTCGGCCGTGTCACCTCGACGCCTCGTAGGTTGGCCGGGTGCGCCGGCCCCGCGATCTGCTCCGCCGACTGCGTCACCACGAGAAGCTCATCATCATCTGCGGATCGACGGTGATGGTCATGGCCGGACAGGGGGTCGTGTCGCCCGTCCTGCCCCTGTACGCCAGAGACTTCGGCGTGTCGACCGCCACGGTGGGGCTGACCCTGACCGCGTTCGGCATCGCCCGGCTGGTGCTGAACATCCCGGCCGGGGCGCTGGCCGAGCGCTACGGCCGGCGCCTCCTGCTCGTCGGGGGCCCGCTCGTCACGGCCGTGGGGATGATCGGGTCGGGTGCCGCCCAGGACATCGGGCAGCTTCTGGCCTGGCGGCTGGTGGCCGGGGCCGGCTCGGCGCTCTACATGACCGGCGCCCAGATCTACGTCGTGGACATCGCCCCCGTCGAGCTGCGGGCCCGGTTCGTGGCCATCAACCAGGGGGCGCTGCTGGTCGGGGTGTCGGTCGGCCCGGCCCTCGGCGGCCTGCTGGCCGACGGCATCGGACTACGGGCCCCGTTCGTGGTCGTGGGGGTGGCGGCCCTGCTGACCGCCGTCTACGGGTGGTTCCGGCTGCCGGAGACCCGTGACGGCGCCCACGCCGAGCGTGACGCCGAGATGGGTGGGCTGCCGGCCACCGGTGACGGGGAGCGGCGGTGGCGGACCATCGCCAAGCTGGCCGGCCGGCGCGACTTCCTCGCCGTCGGTCTCGTGACGGCGGCCATCTTCACGGCCCGGGCCGGCGCCCGCCAGACGCTCATGCCGCTCATCGGCGTCGAGGAGCTGGGCATGTCGGCCGGCGACCTCGGCCTCGTGTTCAGCCTGAGCGGCATCATCGGTCTGATCCTGATCGGACCGGCCGCCAGCGTCGCCGACCGGTTCGGCCGCAAGATCGCCATCGTGCCCACCACCCTGTTCGCCGCCGTCGGCATCACGGTGGTGGCGGCCAGCAGCACGGTGGCGGTGTTCGTGGTCGGCTCGGTGGTGATGGCCATGGGGACGGGCGTGTCGGGCCCGGCCCCGGCCGCGTACGTCGCCGACCTCGCACCCGCCGACATGCGGGGCCTCGCCATGGGCATCTACCGCACGTTCGGCGACCTCGGCGTGGTCGTCGCCCCGCCACTGCTCGGCGCCCTGGCCGACCTGACGTCGCTGCACACCGCCCTCTACGTCGACGCCGTCTTCGTGGCCGCCACGGCCCTGTGGTTCCTGTACGCCGCCTCCGAGTCACCCCGCCGGGTCCGGGTGCCGGTGACGTAGCGTTCTGGCACCCAGGAGCGCCCGGTTGCTGCTGGCAGGGGCCAGAACGACAGGGGAGCCGGCGGAGCTGGGATGACGGCCCGCCCGGTCAGAGCAGGCGGCCGTGCACGGGGGGCAGATCGAGCCGGGTGACGATGCCGGGCGGGGCGGCCACCACGGCCGGCACGGCGTTCAGGGCGTGCATGGCCGTGCCCGTCAGCCCGTCGCCCAGCCAGCGGGGGCCCAGCTCGACGCGCAGGGGCGGATCACCGTCGATCACGATGCTGTGGTCGCCGGTGGGCCAGCCCACCCCCGTGTCGGGACCCATCCGCCAGACCGTCTCGTGGACGATCACGTCCCGCCCGTGCCTCCGGCCCGTCCAGGTCCAGTGCTGGCCGGCCACCGTCCCGGCCGCCAGGGTGCCCGCCGCCACCTCCAGGTCCCCGGCGGTCACGTCGACGTCGAGGCGGTCCTCCACCTCGTCCAGCTCGACGCCCAGCCCGGCCGCCACGAGGTGGGTGCTCTCCCGGAACAACCAGTTCAGCCAGTCACGTCGACGTCGCCCCTCCCGCTCGAAACGTCGGGCGGGCGCCCGAACCCCATCATGTCGAGCATGATCTCCGGCGAGGGGTAGCGGGCGAAGTCGCTGATCTCGGTGACGTGGATGCGTTCGACGGTGCGCGACAGCGCCGTCATCGACAGGGGCAGCAGGTCGCCCATCCACCCCGGGTTCAGCCCCGAGCCGTGGAACGTGGTCCGGCCCGATCGACAGGCCTCCTCCAGGCGGCCGACCACGTCGGGCCCGTGCACGACCGGGTAGAGGTAGCCGACGGTCGTGACGACGTTGCGCCCGGCGGCGAGCTGACCGCAGATCACGTCGAGGTCGCGGCCCGGGTCGTCGCCGTGCACCAGCGACGGCAGTGGGGAGTGCACGACGGCATCGGCCTCGACGCCGTCCAGCGCGTCCGGGTCGTCGGTGGCGGTGACGCCCAGCGGAGCGACGCCGACCAGCTCGCCGACGTCGCGTCCCGCCTTGGCCGCCGAGTAGACGACGGCGCCGGCCAGCTCGAAGCGGGGGTCGTCGGCGACGGCCCGCACGACGCGGGACCCCACATTGCCCGTGGACCAGCCGATCACCCGCAGCGGCGCCACCGCGCTACGACGACCGGCGGATGCGCAGCCGCAGGCTCTCCAGTCCCCGGAGGATGAAGCTCGGCTCGTAGCGGAAGTCCTCGTCGGGGTGGAACTCCCAGTGCTCGATGCGCCGGGCCAGGTGCTCGTAGCCGACCCGCCCCTCCAGCCGGCTGAGCGGCGCCCCGATGCAGAAGTGGACGCCCTTGCCGAAGGCGATGTGGTCCTTCAGGTTGGAGCGGCCCGGGTCGAAGCGGTCGGGGCCGGGGAAGGCCCGCTCGTCGCGGTTGGCCGACCCGAAGATGATCCACAGGCGGGAGCCGGCCGGCAGGGGCACGCCCTCCAGCTCGGTGTCCGCCGTGACGGTGCGGAACAGGCCCTGGTTGGGCGACGACATGCGCAGCCCCTCCTCGACCACGGCCGGCACGACCGACGGATCGTCCTTCATCCGCTGGAACCACTCGGGGTTCTCGATGAGGAGCCTGGTCGTCTCGGTGAACAGCTTGGTGGTCGTCTCGTTGCCGGCCACCATGAGCTGCTGGACGATCGAGAAGATCTCGGGGAAGCGCAGGGGTCGGGGCCCGCCGTCGGGGTCGTCGAACGTCGTCTGCACGAGGTCGGTGAGGATGTCGTCCTGGGGGTCGGCTCGTCGCTGCTCGACCAGGTCGTGCCAGAACTGCTGGCACTCGACCACGCCCCGGGCCGCCTCGCAGCGGGCCTCGGGCGTGAGATGGGCGCCCAGGGCGGCGACGGCGTTGTCGGACCAGCGCTTGATGTCGGCCTCGTGACCGGCCGGCATGTTGAGCACGTGGGCGATGACCCGCACCGGGAACGGGACGGCGAACGCCTCCTTGAAGTCGACGTCGCCGTCCGTCGGCAGCTCGTCGATCAGCTCGTCGACGATGCGGCGGACGGCGTCCTCCTGGGCGGCGATGCGGCGGGGCGAGAAGGCCAGGCTCACCTGCTTGCGGTAGCGGGTGTGCAGCGGCGGGTCGATGCTCAGCATGGTCTCGGCCCGGGGCCAGCCCTCGGCGCCGATGCGGCGGATCTTTTCCATGACGGCCGGGTCCCGGTCGACCGTGCCGACGTTGGCCGCCTGCGACGAGAACGTCTCGGGGTCGCGCAGCACCTGGTTGATGGTGTCGAGGCGAGACACGAAGTACATGCCGGTGCCCGGATGGTGGTACACCGGCGCCTCGGCGCGCAGGGCGGCGTAGCCCGGGAACGGGCACTGCTGCATGGCCGGCTCCATCGGGTCGTAGGTCTCGAGGTCGACGGGTTCGGCCACGTCGGTCATGCTGGTCCCTCCTCGGCTGCGCCGGGACGGAGTCTCGCACGCCCGTCCCCCGAACCGGGCGGTGGGGTGGCGGGCAGCGGGGCGTCACGCCGACGGCGGGCCACCACCGTCACCCCGTCTGCGCCGCTCACGACCTCCACCCCGGCGCCGTAGTGGCGGCCGATCAGCTCGGGCGTCAGGACCTGGGCCGGTGAGCCGTGGGCGACGACGGCCCCGTCCACCAGGAGCGCCACCTCGTCGGCGAACTGCCCGACCAGAGAGAGGTCGTGGAAGCTGGACACGACGGTGACGTCCCGCTCCCGGCGCAGCTCGTCCACCAGCTCCAGCACCTCCAGCTGGTGGCCGATGTCGAGGCTCGTGGTCGGCTCGTCGAGGAGGAGGACGGGCGCCTCCTGGGCCACGGCCCGGGCCAGCACGGCCCGCTGGCGCTCGCCGCCGGACAGCTCGTCCACCGGCCGGCCGGCCAGCTCCTCCAGGTCGAGGCGCTGGAGCACCGCCAGTGTGGTGCGCACATCGTGATCGCCGGCCATCCGCCCGAGCCCGAGGTGAGGGGTCCGGCCCAGGAGAACGTAGTCGAGCACCCGGACACCGGGCGGGATCACCGGGTGCTGCGGAACCGACGCCACCAGGCGGGCCCGGTCCCGCGTCCGCAGCCCGTCCAGGGGGCGGCCCAGGAGGTGGACGCGCCCCGATCGCGGTCGCAGCGTTCCCCCCAGGGCGCCGAGCAGGGTGGACTTGCCGGCGCCGTTCGGTCCGATCACGGCGAGCCACCGTCCCGGCCCGACGTGCAGGCCCACCCCCCGCACGACCTCGCTCCCGCCCCGCTCGACGCACAGCCCGGTGGCGGCGACGGCGGCCGGCCCGGTCACAGCCCGGCCGACCGGCGGCGGAGGATGACGAGGAAGAAGGGCGCCCCGAAGAAGGCGGTCACGACCCCGATGGGCAGCTCGGCGGGGGCATCGACGGTGCGGGCCAGCGTGTCGGCCACGGCCAGGAAGGCACCGCCGAACAGCAGCGACAGGGGCAGCACGACCCGGTTGCCGACCCCGGCGGTGAGGCGTACGGCGTGGGGCACGATCAGCCCGACGAAGCCGATGAGGCCGCTCACCGCCACCGCCGACGCCGCCGCCAGCGAGGCGGCCACCAGCACGGCGGCCCGCACCCGGGCCGGGTGGAGCCCGAGGCCGGACGCCTCCTCCTCCCCCACGGCCAGCACGTCGAGGGTGCCCCGGAGGGTGAGCAGGACGGCCACCGACACGACGGCGTAGGGGGCGAGCAGGCCGACCTCGGACCACCCCGAGGTGGTGAGGCGGCCGAGGACCCAGGTGTAGACCTCCCGGAGCGTGTCGGCGTTCTGCTGCTGCACGTAGGTCTGCAGGGCGGTGAAGAAGGCGGCCACGGCCACGCCGGCGAGGAGGAGCGTGGCCGGTGACGACAGCGGCCCGGTGCTGCGGCCGAGCGTCATGGTGACGACCACGGCCACGGCGGCGCCCACGAACGCCCCGAGCGGCACCGGGTCGACGAAGCCGATGCGCTCGGTGGCGCCGCTCGCGATGGTGAGGGTGGCGCCCAGGCCGGCGCCGGCGGCGATGCCGAGCAGGAAGGGCGAGGCCAGCGGGTTGCGGAAGACGCCCTGGTAGGCGGCGCCGGAGACGGCCAGCAGGCTCCCGACCATCAGGCCGAGGACCAGCCGCGGTAGCCGCAGCTCCCATACGATCGTCGCCTCGGTGGCGTCGAGCCCGCTGTCGAGGTCCACCCCCGGCAGCCGGTCCACGAGCTCGGCGAGGATGCGGTCGGGGCGCAGCGCCACCGGCCCCACCGTCAGCGACAGCGCCGCCGCCGCCAGCACGGCCCCGACCCCGAGCGCCAGCCACCCCGGACCGAGCCGGGCCGGCCTCATCCCACCGGCTCGCGCTCACGGAGCGCGGCGGACACCGTCTCGGCGAGGTCGACGAGGCGCGGGCCCCACCGGCTGGCCACGTCGTCGTCGAGGGGGACGACGGCGCCGGTCTCGACGGCGGGGATGGTGTCCCAGCCCGGCCGGGCCGCCACCGTCTCGGCGGACTGGCCGCAGCACACGGTGTCGGCCAGGAAGATCAGGTCGGGGGCGGCGTCGATCAGGTACTCGGCCGAGAGCTGCGGGTAGCCGCCGTCGTCGGGACCCGAGGCGGGGTCGGCCACGTTCTCCAGCCCGAACAGGGCGTAGACGTCACCGACGAACGTGGACGACGTGGCCGTGAACAGGTTCTCGTCCAGCTCGTGGAAGTAGGTGAGCCCCTCGCCGCCCGGTGCCTCCGCCACGAGCGCCTCGAGGTCGGCCCGCATGTCGGCCACCAGCCGGGCGGCGCCGTCGATCTCACCGGTGAGCACGCCCACCTCGGCGATCTGGTCGTAGACGCCGTCGAGGTCGTCGACGGCGGGCAGGACGAGGGTGTCGATCCCGAGCGTGCCGAGGTTGGCCGTCAGGTCCTCGTTCGGAAAGCCCAGGATCACGACGTCGGGCTCGTAGGTGGAGATGGCCTCGGCGCTCGGCTCGAAGGCGGACAGGTCGGTGGTCGGCGCCTCGGGCGGGTAGTTGGAGGTGCTGTCGACCGCCACCACCTGGTCGCCGGCGCCGATGCCGAACAGCATCTCGGTGGCGGTGGCCGACATCGACACGATGCGCAGGTCCTCGGCCTCGGCGGAGGTCGGGGGGGCCTCGGCCGTCGTGGTGGGCTCGGCCGTCGTGGCGGGCTCGGCCGTCGTCGTCTCGGCCGTCGTCTCAGGCTCGGCCGCGGTGACCTCGGCGGCCGTGGTCGGCGGGACCGCCTCCACGTCGGCGTCGTCCTCACCGCAGGCGCCCAGCACCAGGGTGAGAGCGGCCAGCACGGCCAGCCCGCGGGTGGCGGTTCGTCGCACGTTGATCCTCCTGTCGTCGAGGTCAGGCACGCTCGACCGACGGGGACCGTCGCTCGAACCAGCCCCTCCTCGAGGGCCTGTGGTTCGATCGGGGCAGCACGCGACCGGACTCGTCCCCCGGAGGGGCATCACCGTTGCGGGACAGCGCCGGGATCACACCGGACTTCGGAGACCTTCCCGAACGGCGCCGACCCTACTGCGTCAGGCCGCCCGGGCCACCAGCGCAGCGTCGACCACGACGGGCTCGCCGCCCAGGACGGTGTGGCGGACCCGGCCCCGCATCGTCGTCCCCTCCCAGGGGGTGTTGTCGCTGAGGGAGGCCAGCTCTGTGCCCCGCACCACCCAGGTGGCCTCGGGGTCGATCACGGCCAGGTGGGCCGGCTCACCGGGGGCGACGGGCCGGCCGTGGTCGCCGATGCCGGCCACCGCGGCGGGCTGCCACGACAGCAGCGCCAGGGCCCGCTCCAGCGGGAGCACCCCCGGGTGGACCAGGTGGGTCAGCACGACGGCCAGTGCCGTCTCCACCCCCAGCATCCCGGGGGGCGCATCGACGAGGGGGCGGGCCTTCAGGTCGGGGTGGTGGGGGGCGTGGTCGGTGGCGATGGCGTCGAGGGCGCCGTCGAGGAGGCCGTCGCGCAGGGCCTCCACGTCGGCGGTCGTGCGCAGCGGCGGGTTCATTCGCCCGCTGGTGCCGAGGCGCTCCACGTCGTCCTCGGTGAGGACGAGGTGCTGGGGCGACACCTCGGCCGTGACGCGCAGCCCGGACGCCTTGGCCCGCCGGACGTGGGCCAGCGCCAGCGCGGTCGAGAGGTGCAGCACGTGGTACCGGCCGCCGGTGAGGGAGGCCAGGGCCACGTCACGGGCCACGACGATCTCCTCCGCCTCGGCCGGGCGTCCCCGCACCCCCAGGCGGGCGGCGACCGGTCCCTCGTTCAGCACGCCGCCCTCGACCAGCGACGGCTCCTCGGCGTGCTGGGCCAGGACCGCCCCCGGCAGGGCCCGGGTGGCCTCGAAGGCCCGTCGCATCACCCCGGCGTCGGCCACCGCCGTGCCGTCGTCGGTGAACACCCGCACCCCGGCGGCGTGGAGGGCGGCGAAGTCGACCAGCTGCTCACCGGCCCGGTCGACGGTGATGGCCGCCGACGTCCGCACGTCGCAGGGCAGCCCGGCGGCCAGGGCCAGCACGTCGCCGACCCTGTCGACGTCGTCGATGCAGGGCTCGGTGTTCGGCATCATCACGCACGCCGTGACCCCCCCGAGGGCGGCCCCCCGGGCGCCGGAGCCGACGTCCTCCGAGGCGGTCTGCCCGGGCGTGCGGAAGTGGACCTGGATGTCGACCAGGCCCGGCGTGACCACGCATCCGCCGGCGTCGAGGGTGCGGTCGGCCCCGCCCAGGTCGGCCCCGACGGCCACCACCCGGTCCCCCTCGACCAGCACGTCGGCCCGCCGCCGCCCGATCCGGTCGAGCACCTCCCCGCCCTCGACGAGGAGGCTCTTCACCGCTCGTTCTGGCACCTGAAAACCTGCGTATCGGGCGCTCCCAGGTGCCAGAACGACGCGGGGCCCACGTCGGTCACGAGAGCCAGCGGGCGACATCGGCGGCGAAGTAGCTGAGGACGAAGTCGGCTCCGGCCCGGCGGATGCCGACCAGCGTCTCGGTGGCGACGGCCCGCTCGTCGAGCCAGCCGCTGGCCGCCGCCGCCTTGACCATGAGGTACTCGCCGCTCACCTGGTAGGCAGCCACGGGCACCGGGGAGACGGCCGCCACCCGGTGGATCACGTCCAGGTACGGCCCGGCCGGCTTGACCATCACCACGTCGGCGCCCTCGGCCAGGTCGAGGGCCAGCTCCCGCTCGGCCTCCCGGGCGTTGGCCGGATCCATCTGGTAGGTCGTCTTGTCGCCGTGCTTGGGGGCCGAGTCGAGGGCGCCCCGGAACGGGCCGTAGAAGGCCGACGCGTACTTGGCCGTGTAGGAGAGGATGCCCACCTCGGTGTGACCGTCGCCGTCGAGCGCGCTGCGGATGGCCCCCACCCGGCCGTCCATCATGTCGCTCGGGGCGACCACGTCGGCGCCGGCCCGGGCGTGGCTCAGCGCCTGGCGGCAAAGCACCTCGACCGACTCGTCGTTCAGGATGCGCCCGTCCGGCGCCATGATCCCGTCGTGGCCGTGCGAGCTGTACGGGTCGAGGGCCACGTCGGTCATGACGGCCACGTCGGGGTGGGCCGTCTTGCACGCCTTGACGGCCCTCTGGACGAGGCCGTCCGGGTTCCAGGACTCCTCGCCGTGGGGGTCCTTCAGGGCGTCGTCGACGGCGGGGAACAGCACGACGGCGCCGATGCCCAGGTCCGCGGCCCGGCCGACCTCGTCGACCAGGCTCTCGACGCTCCAGCGGTGACACCCCGGCATGGCGTCGATGGGCTGGTCGTCGGCGCCGGCGTGGATGAACAGCGGCAGCACGAGGTGCCCGGGGGTCAGCTCGGTCTCCCGGACGAGGGACCGCAGCGCCGGGGTGCGCCGGTTGCGACGGGGGCGGATGGCGATCATCGCCGCCGACCGTACCGCCACCCGGCGTGCGACGGGCCGGCCGGCCGGGCGCGAGGCTCGGGCCATGACCGCAGCCAGAGTCGCCATCGTCGCCGATGCCCGCCACTTCGTCGGACCCGCCCTCGCCCGGGTGCTGGCCGGGCGGGGGTGCGACCTCGTGCTCGGCGACCCCGACGACGACCTGCGGGCCGAGCTGGAGGGCGCCGGAGCCACCGTGGCCGTCCCCCAGCGAGCCGCCGGACCCGAGGGGCTGGTGGCCGCCGCCCTCGACCGGTTCGGGCGCCTCGACGCCGCCGTTGCGTTCTCGGGAGAGGTGGTGGCCGGCCCCTTCGCCGAGTCGACCGAGGCCGACCTCGACCGGCTCTACCAGGGCTGCGTGGTGGACCCCTACCGCTTCCTGCGGGCCGTCACCGCCCCGATGGCCGAGGCCGGCTCGGGTCAGGTGCTCGTGCTGACCAGCGCGGCGGGGGCGCGGCCCACGCCCGGCGTGCCGCTCTACTCCACCATGCGGGCGGCGGCCAACATGCTGGTGCGCAACGTGGCCGCCGAGCTGGCGCCGGCGGGCGTGCAGGTCAACGCGGTCGGCACCAACTTCATGGACTTCCCCGTCTTCCTGGATGCCTCGGGCGCACGCGACCCCGAGGTCAGGGCCCGCATCGAGGCACGGATCCCACTGCGCCGCCTCGGCACCATGGACGAGCTGGCCCACTTCTGCGCCGTGTTCCTCGACGGGGGCAGCGGGTTCACGACAGGCCAGTTCGTCCCCTACGCCGGGGGGTGGGCGTAGGGGACGACCGGATCGCGGTTTGTCGGCGGCTCCCGGCGTCGTCCCCGGCGGGCCCGCGCTCCGGCCGGATCGTCACCGGGAGCCCCGACCCCCGCGTACGGACCGCCTGCCACCCGACGGCCACCTACTCGTTCGGAGCCTCCGTCGAGACGGATGGGTCGGCATGGCGCGACGTCCGACGCCTGTGCCACGCTCCGAACGACGCCACCAGGGGGAACGACCATGCGGCTCTCGACCACGCTCGGTTACACCGGAGACCCTCGCCAGGCGGCGGCCCGGGCCGCCGACCTCGAGCGGGCCGGCATCGACATGGTCTGGGTGGCCGAGCTGTACAGCTTCGACGCCGTCAGCATCCTCGGGTACCTGGCCGCCACGACCGAGCGGGTCGAGCTGGCCTCGGGCATCTTCCCCATCTACTCCCGGACACCGACCCTCACCGCCATGACGGCGGCCGGCCTCGACGCCGTGTCGGAGGGCCGCTTCGTGCTGGGCCTGGGCGCCTCCGGCCCCCAGGTCATCGAGGGATGGCACGGCGTGCCCTACACCAAGCCCCTCACCCGCACCCGGGAGATCATCGATATCTGCCGCAAGGTGTGGCGCCGGGAGCGGGTCGTCCACGACGGCGCCGTCTACCAGCTCCCCCTCCCCGAGGGTGAGGGCACCGGCCTGGGCAAGCCGCTCAAGCTGATCAACCATCCCGTGCGGGAGGACATCCCCGTCTACGTGGCCAGCCTCGGCCACGAGAACGTGAAGCTGACGGCCGAGATCGCGGACGGGTGGCTGCCGGTGTTCTTCCACCCCGAGCGGGCCCGTGACGTGTGGGGTCCCGACCTCGACGAGGGGATGGCGAAGCGGGCGGAGGGACTGGGCGACCTGGAGGTGGTGGCGGGCGGCGCCGTGGCCATCTGCGACGAGGCGGCGGCGGCCGAGATCCGCGACAGCGCCCGGCCCATGACGGCGCTCTACGTCGGGGGCATGGGGGCCAAGGGGAAGAACTTCTACAACGACATCTTCCGCCGCTACGGGTACGAGGCCGAGGCGGAGCGGATGCAGGAGCTGTACCTCTCGGGCCAGAAGGACGAGGCCGAGGCGACCGTGCCCGACGACTTCCTGGAGGCCACGGCCATGGTCGGCGCCGAGGGCCGGGTGCGGGAGCGGATCGAGGCCTACCGCGCCGCCGGGGTGACCCGGCTGACCGTCAACCCGGTCGGACCCGACCCGCTCGGCACCATCGAGAAGGTGAAGGTCTGGGCGGAGGGTTGACCCGCTAGCGGATCCAGTGGCCGGCGTCGTCGAAGGCGAGGTCGGTCAGCTCGCCGGGCCGCACCTCGACGTCGGTGCCGAGGGCCACGGCGGGTTTCTGGTGGTTCCACTTCATCACGTCGAGGGTCAGCTCGAGGATCTGTCCGTTGTCGAAGTGCCGGCGCAGCTCGTCGCGCAACGAGGCGTCGATGGCGCCGGGTTGGGTCATCATGGCGTCGGCGAGGCGCAGGGCGGCCCGGTGGTGGGCGGGCCGCTCGTGGTCGGGGCGGGCCAGCGTCTCCTCGTCGAGCCCCTCGTCCCTGGCAACTGCCAGGCGGACCGACAGTCAGGTGTGGCAGTCGTGGTGGCGGGCGCACTGCATCCGCACCAGCTCGGTGGTGACCGGGTCGACCCGGGCCAGGCGCACGACGGCGGCCTGGAAGTCACCCATGGCCGGGCCCAGCGGGGCCGAGGTGCGGGTGCCGAGGGCGACCCGCGGCTGGCGGTCGGTCACGTCGTGCTCCTGTCGTCGAAGAGCCGCTCCCAGGCCAGGCGCAGGCGCTGGCGCTGCTCGATCACCAGCAGCCCGCTGGCCAGGTCGACCAGTCCGTCGGGCCCGAGGTGCCCGGCCACGGCGGCGGCGAGATCGTCGCCGAGGGAGGCCACGTCGATCACGTACTGCTCGGCGAAGGCCAGCACGGCCCGGTCGCGGTCGTCGAAGCGGGGCGACGTGGGCCAGGCGGCCAGCTCGGCGACCTCGGTCTCGCCGAGACCCGCCCCCGGCGTGCGGACGGTCAGCTCGTCCTGGCAGCCGAGCAGCATCGCCACCCGGAGCCGGCACAGCTCCAGGAGGCGGGGATCGACGACGGCCCAGGCGCCCCGGTGGGCGTCGGCCAGTCCGGCGGCGACGTCGCCGTGGTCGGCGAGGACGCGGTCGAGCACCGCCGCCGTCGACTCCCCCGTCGTCACGGCGCCGACCCTACCCGCCCGGCCGGGCCACGGCCCGGGGGCCCGCCGCTACGGTCGCCACCGTGGCCGAGTCGAGCACCGCTTCCTCCGACCCGGATCCGACCGCTCCGGACGGGACGGCGGCCGACGCCCTGGGCCCGCTGGTGCGGGGCCTCATCGGCGACGACCTGCCCGTCCGCTTCGTGCTGTGGGACGGCAGCACCCTCGGGCCCCGGAGCGCAGGCACGATCGTGATCCACTCCCCCGATGCCCTCCGACGGGTCATCTGGGCCCCGGGCGAGCTGGGCGTGGGTCGGGCCTACGTGGCCGGTGACCTCGACATCGAGGGCGACATCTTCGCCGTGCTGGAACCGCTGAGCCAGCGGCTCTCGCTGAACCTCCGCTTCGCCGCCGCCCTGGCCCCCCGGGCGCTGGCCACCGGTCGACGGCTCGGGTTGCTGGGCCGCCCGCCCCCGCCCCCACCGGAGGAGGCCGAGGTGGGCGGATGGCGCCACTCCCGCCGGCGCGACGCCGCCGCCATCACCCACCACTACGACGTCGGCAACGACTTCTACCGCCTCGTCCTCGGCCCCTCCATGACCTACTCGTGTGCCCGCTACACCTCCGCCACCGCCACCCTGGAGGAGGCCCAGGCGGCCAAGCACGAGCTGGTGTGCCGCAAGCTCGGGCTCCACGAGCGGCCCGGGGCCCGCCTCCTCGACGTCGGCTGCGGGTGGGGCTCGCTCGCCATCCACGCCGCCCGCCACCACGGCGCCCGGGTGGTCGGGGTGACCATCAGCGACGCCCAGGTCGACCTGGCCCGCCGGCGCGTGGCCGACGCCGGCCTCGCCGACCGGGTCGAGATCCGCCCGCAGGACTACCGGGACGTGACCGGACCGCCGTTCGACGCCATCGCCTCGGTCGGGATGTTCGAGCACGTCGGCTCGTCCCGGATCGGCACGTACTTCGAGACCCTGGCCGGCCTCCTGGCCGACGGGGGGCGCCTCCTCAACCACGCCATCTCGTCGCCGGGCGGCTCGACCGTCGACTCCCGCACGTTCATGGGCCGCTACGTCTTCCCCGACGGCGAGCTGCTCGACGTGGGCGAGGTGGTGCTGGCCCTCGGTCGGGTGGGTCTCGAGGTGCGCGACGTCGAGTCGCTGCGGGAGCACTACGGCCGTACGACCCGGGCCTGGGTCGCCAACCTCGAGTCGCGCTGGGCCGAGGCCGTGACCGCCGTGGGCGCCGCCCGGGCCCGCATCTGGCGGCTCTACATGGCCGGGTCGGCCGTCGGCTTCGGCGACGGGGGCCTCAACGTCCACCAGGTGCTGGCCGTGCGGGCCGCCGACGGTCGCAGCGGGATGCCCCTCACCCGCAGGGGGTGGGAGTAGGGCCTCAGGGCAGCGTCCGGTCGATCCAGTCGGCGAAGAACGGGTCGACCAGCCGCCAGCCGGTCCCGGGTTCGTTGACCAGCACGGCGTCGTCGACGAGGGACCGGGCCGCGGAGGACGCCGATCCGGCGTTCAGGTCGAGGAAGCGCTCCCCGGCCCGGGCGGCCGGCGACCCGAAGCGCACGACGCTGCGGAGCGAGTCCCGGGCACTCTCGGACAACCGACGCCACGTGGCCTCGAACTCCGGCGCCGTCGCCTCCCGGGCCCGGGTCAGACCGTCGGCGAAGTCGTCGGCGCCGGCTCTGCGACCTGGTCCGGTCCGACGCCAGACGTGGTCGGCGAGGAGCATGAGCCGCTGGGGGTGGCCCCGACCGAAGGCCACGACCCGGTCGGCCACCGCGGTCCCGTCGCGTCCGGTGGCGTCGAAGCCGTCGAGCACGACGGCGGTGGCGGTGGCCCGGTCGAGGGGCCCCAGCTCGAACAGCTCGGCCTGGGCGTAGAAGGCCCGCACCTGGTCGGTGAACAGGCTGCGCATCATCGACGGGCGGGATCCGGCCATGACGACCCCCACCCGGTGGGCGTGCTGGAGGTGCGAGCGGAGCACCCCGTCGAGCCCGTCGACGGCGGCGATGTCCTGGAACTCGTCGAGGAACAGCAGCCCTCCGGCCGGGTCCGACGCCGTCACCAGGGCGTCGACCAGCTCGTGGACGGCGCGGACGGGGTCGGGGGCATTCCGGTCGCCGAGGCGGGCCTTGATGCCGACGCCGGGGTTGATGGAGAGGCCCAGCTCCCCACCCGCCAGCAACCCGGCCACGGTGCGGGCGGCCCCACCCCGCAGGTCCCCCATGGCCCGCTCCAGCCGCACGGCGAAGTCGGACACCGAGCTGAGCCCGAACAGGTCGACGGTGACCTGCCAGGGCGCCGGGTCGACGTCGTCGGCCACGGCAAGGGCGTGTTGCACCAGGCTGGTCTTGCCGAACCGCCGCGGTGCCACCACGGCCACGATCCGCCGCTCGGCCAGGAGCCCCACCAGCGCCGCCGTCTCGGCCTCCCGCCCCGGCACACTGCCGGCAGGCAACGGCCGAACGTGCTCGAACGGCGACCGATCGGACGTGCACGGTCGAACCGTAGCACCCTGCTCTCATGAAACCGTGCGTCCCCTGGCAGGCCTTCCCCCCCGGAACGGGGGGCCGATGGCGAAGCGATCGGGGCGCCGGAGGCGGCCTCGGGGGGCTTAAAACGTGAAGCGGAGGCTCGACGCCGCCGTGCGGCCGAGGGTGTCGTCGCCCGACCAGGAGATGCGGCCGTCCGCCATCGGCTCGGCGGGGTCGATGCGGCCACAGGCCAGCAGCATGAACGTGAGGAAGTCGCTGTGGACGGTCACCGTCGGGTCTGTGACCTCGGCCGGATCGACCACCCGGGCCCGCCCCTCCACCACGGCGGCGAGGCGGGCGTCGAGGCCGCCGTGGAGGTCGAAGCGGATGCTGCCCCCGTCGGGCACGCCGATCCTCTTGCCGACGATGTAGCCGAGCGACCGGTGCACCTCACCCAGGGCCATGGCGGCGGGGTCGCCGCCGTCGTCGGTGGGCCGGTCGAGCGGCACCCTCATGTCACGCTCGTGGACCCAGAAGTCGAACTCCCGGATGGCCATGAACCGCCCGTAGGTACCCGGCCCCACCGGGGTCGGTGAGGGCACGGCGAAGTCGGCGTCGTCCATCCCGGCCAGCTCACCCCGGCGGGTGGCGACGATCTCCCGGTACCGGTCCCGTAGTTCGGGACCGGACATGGAGGTGGCCTCGGTCACGAAGTCGACGGCCCGGTCGAACGGCAGGGGCGTCTCGACCGAGGACGGCCGCCACCCCACGAGCACGTGCTCGACGGCGGCCAGGTGCGACACCGCCCCGTGCACGGTCCAGTCGGGGCAGAGTGAGGCGACGTCCCAGTCGTCGTCGGACAGCCCGTCGAGCAGGTCGCCCAGGCTGGACCAGCACGCCTCCAGGTTGGACACGATCAGGTCACGGTCGTCGGGCGGTGGTCCCTGGTACGCGGTCACCGGGCCGGCTTCTCCCTCGTCTCCCACTCGCGGGCCTCCAGGTAGGGGGCGAACACGGCGCCGATGTGGGCCATGTCGTCGTCGGTCTTGGGTCGCTTGATCTCGTACAGGTGCGGAAAGCGGCGGTGGGCGAGGGTCAGCTCCCACAGGGCCACGGCGTCGTCGCCGGTCGGGGCGGGCGCCACCACCGGACCGTAGAGGTGCTCGCCGTCGTCGAACACCAGCGTCGGCACGCCGAAGCCGCCCCGCGCCACCACGGCGTCGTGGTCGGCGCGCACGTCGTCGTGGGTGGTCTCGTCGTCGATGGCCTGCTGCACGAGCGACCCGTCGAGGCCGATCTCGGTCAGGATCTCCGCTGCCACCTCGGGCCGGTGCGGGGCCCGCCCGTCGACGTGCAACGCCCGGCCGGCGGCCTCGTAGAACCGGTCGCAGTCGTCCATCGACGTGCGCCGCAGCAGCGCCGCCACCCGAAGCATCCCCCAGCCGTAGGACCAGGGCCGCTCCCACGGGTGCTTCTTGCCCTCCTCCCGGTTGACCTCCTCCAGGGAGAAGAAGCGCCAGTCGATGTCGAGGCCGACCCGGTCCCGCACCTCCCTGATCCACACCGCCGTCTGGTACGCCCACGGGCACATCACGTCGAAGTGGAACCCGACCCGCTGCACCTCCGCCCCGTTCCGATCCATCGACCGTCCTCTCCTGTCGCTGCGCCGTCGACCGTAGACGGTGAACCGGCGCCGCCCATGCGGAGTCCGACCACCAGCCCACCGGAGCGTCGCCCTATGCTCCCGGCCGGCGGGCGAGGAGGGACCGACGTGTCGAGAGCCGAGCTGAGCGCCATGGTGCGCCGCAACGCCGCCCACGCCCGGGCCGGCACCATCGACGCGGCGGCGGGCGTCATGCGCCTCCCCTCGAGCGTGTACGTCGATCCCGGCCGCTTCGAGGCCGAGGTGGCCGGCGTGTTCCGCCGCCTCCCGCTCGTCCTCGGGCTCTCGGCCGACCTGGCCGAGCCCGGGCGGTACACGACCGTCGAGGCCGCCGGCGTGCCCGTCCTGCTCGTGCGGGGCACCGACGGCGAGGTGCGGGGGTTCGTCAACATGTGCAGCCACCGGGGGGCGCAGGTGGCCGAGGGCCGGGGCTCGACTCGCCGGTTCGCCTGTCCGTACCACGCCTGGTCCTACGACCGGGAGGGGACCCTGGTCGGCATCTTCGGCGCCGACGACTTCGGAGACGTCGACCGCTCCTGCCTCGGCCTGACCGCACTGTCCGTCGAGGAGCGGGCCGGCCTCGTCTGGGGGACGCTTGTGCCGGGCGCCGGCTGCGACCTCGACGGGTTCCTGGCCGGCTACGACGGCCTGCTCGACCACCTCGGCCTGGCCGACTGCACCTACGTCGACAGCCGGGTACTGGAGGGGCCCAACTGGAAGGTCGCCTACGACGGCTACCTCGACTTCTACCACCTGCCCGTGCTGCACCGTGAGACGTTCGGACCCGACCTCGCCAGCCGGTCGCTGTTCGATGCCTACGGTCCCCACCAGCGGGTGACGGTGCCGAACGCCCGCTTCGCGGAGTGGGAGGACACCACCCCCGAGCACCGGTGGCGCATCGACCAGATGGTCGGTGGGGTGTGGACGGTCTTCCCCCATGTCTCCATCGCCGGCTTCGACGCCGGGGGGCACCTGTGGCAGGTGGCCCAGCTGTTCCCGGGCGAGACGGTAGACCGGTCGAGGACCATCCTGACCTGGTTGGCCGTCGGCGCGGTCGACGACGAGCGCCGCGAGCTGATCGCCAAGACAATCGACTTCCTCGTCCACGTCGTGCGGGACGAGGACTACGCCACCGGCCTGCGCCTCCAGCAGGCCGTGCGCAGCGGGGCCAAGCCCGAGCTGCTGTTCGGGCGCAACGAGAGCGGCGGCCAGCGCTTCCACGGCTGGGTCGACGCCGTGCTGGGCACGCCCGACGACGAGCTGGACGACCTGTTCCGGCGGGGCCTCCCCGCCCCCTGACCCATGAGGAGCACCGAATGATCCGTCGCGCCCTGTTGGTCCTGGCCGTGCTGGCCGGGGTCATGGTGGTGGTCGCGCCGTCGGCGTCGGCGGCCGTCGTCGAGCCGGCCGCGGTCGACATCGAGATGGACCCCGCCGGGTCGGGCTACTGGGTGCTCGACGAGGCCGGCACCGTGCACCCCTTCGACGGCGCCCCCTTCCACGGCTCCGCCGGTGAGGGACTGGCCGGCGACCGGGCCGTGGCGCTGAGCGCCACCGCCTCCGGGGACGGCTACTGGATCTTCACCGCCTCGGGACGGGCGCTGCGGTTCGGGGCCGCCCCGGAGCTGGGTGACGTGTCGGACCTGCCGCTGAACGCCCCCGTGGTGGAGTCCATCGTCACCCCCACGAGCGGCGGGTACTGGCTGGTGGCCGGCGACGGCGGCGTGTTCGCCCTCGGCGACGCCCCCTTCTACGGCTCCACCGGCAACCTGGTCCTCAACCAGCCCGTCAACTCCATCGTCCCCGGCGACGACGGCTACTGGCTGGTGGCCGCCGACGGCGGGGTGTTCTCCTTCGGGGTCCCCTTCCGGGGCTCCACCGGCAACCTCACCCTCAACGCCCCCGTCGTCGGGGGCATCGCCTTCGCCGGCGGCTACCTGCTGGTGGCGGCCGACGGGGGCATCTTCAACTACTCCGACGGCGCCTTCCTGGGCAGCCTGGGCAACACCGGCACCGACTCCCCCGCCGTGGCCGTCACCGCCGCCGACGACGGCGACCGCTACCTCATCCTGCTCGCCGACGGCCAGGTCTACGAGTTCACCCGCGCCCTCGCCGACTCCGGCGACCTCGACGGCCGGCGCATCGCCACGGTGGCCCTCGGTGGGGGTGGACGGATCGACCAGTTCGTCGGCACCTACGTCTGGGACGAGCCCCCGGCGCCCGGGGATCCGGGCAGCCCGCAGACCCGGACCCACGAGCTGTTCGTCGTCGGTCCGATCGACGGGACGCCGGAGTTCTCCGCCACGCTCCGCACCACCGGGTTCCAGATCGACGACGTCTACGACGTCCGGCTGCGACCGGTCCCGGGGTCCATCGAGGTCGTCTACCTCGCCCAGCGGGGCGGCGGAACCCGCTACGACTCGGGCGAGGTGCTGTTCCGCCTCTACGGACCAGCCGCCTTCCCGGTCACCCAGCTCGTCGGCCTCGACACCCTCACCGGCGTGCCCGACAACGGCCGCTACTTCGAGCGGACCTTCGACGCCCTGGAGCGGGGCGAGCGCAGCGACCGGGTGGCGGGCCTGCAGGACCTCCTCAACGACTTCATCGCCCTCGCCGACGTGGCGATGGACGTCATCCGCGAGGACGGCATCTTCGGCCCCAACACGGCCGCCGCCCTGGGCACGTTCGAGCGCTACGCCAACCTGCCCGACGACGAGGTCGCCACCCAGACCGACCTCGCCGTGCTGGAGAACACCGTGGCGACGCTCGAGGCCGACGCCGCCGACTCGGTGGTCGGCGCCGGCGACGAGGGTGCGTTCGTGTCGAGCTGGCAGGACAAGCTCGACCAGTGGCTGCGTCTCACCGGCGTCGACGCCGACGGCATCGCCGTGGACGCCATCTTCGGGCCGAGCACGGTGGAGGCCACCCGCACGTTCGAGGACGCCCGGGGCCTGCAGGTCGACGGGGTGGTCGAGCCGGAGGACCGGGTCAGCATGCGCAACGCACTCGCCGCCCTGCGGGCCGAGGACGACGTGAGCCTCGTCTTCGACGGCACCGTTGCCGTCGAGGTGGCCAGCGCCTGCCAACCCGACGCCACGTCCACCCGGGTCGTGACCTCGGCGGGCTCGGTGGTCAGGGTGGACGTGACCGGCGGCTCGGTCACCATGGACTACGAGTCGGCCGAGGCCGACCTGACGACCACGAACGTGACTGTGGAGGCGACCAGCGACCAGGTGACCTACACCGGCCGCTTCTCGGCCGATATCGGTCCCACCACCATCGCCCTGACCATCCGCGAGGATCTGGCGCCCTGCTGAGCGCCTCCCCGTTCACGCCCCTGACCCCTGAGGAGCACCGCATGATCCGTCGTGGCCTGGTGGTCCTGGCCGTCCTGGCCGGGATCCTGGCGCTGGCCCCGTCCGTCGCCTCCGCCGCCGAGCCGGAGTTCCCGGCCGTCGACATCGAGCTGAACCCGGGGGGGCCCGGCTTTTGGGTGCTGGACTCGGCCGGCGCCGTGTATCCCGTCGACGGCGCCCCCTTCCACGGCTCCGCCGCCGACGAGCTGGCCGGCGACCGGGCCGTGGCGCTGAGCGCCACCGCCTCCGGGGACGGCTACTGGATCTTCACCGCCTCGGGACGGGCGCTGCGGTTCGGGGCCGCCCCGGAGCTGGGTGACGTGTCGGACCTGCCGCTGAACGCCCCCGTGGTGGAGTCCATCGTCACCCCCACGAGCGGCGGGTACTGGCTGGTGGCCGGCGACGGCGGCGTGTTCGCCCTCGGCGACGCCCCCTTCTACGGGTCCACCGGCAACCTGGTCCTCAACCAGCCCGTCAACTCCATCGTCCCCGGTGACGGCGGCTACTGGCTGGTGGCCGCCGACGGCGGGGTGTTCTCCTTCGGGGTCCCCTTCCGGGGCTCCACCGGCAACCTCACCCTCAACGCCCCCGTCGTCGGGGGCATCGCCTTCGCCGGCGGCTACCTGCTGGTGGCGGCCGACGGGGGCATCTTCAACTACTCCGACGGCGCCTTCCTGGGCAGCCTGGGCAACACCGGCACCGACTCCCCCGCCGTGGCCGTCACCGCCGCCGACGACGGCGACCGCTACCTCATCCTGCTCGCCGACGGCCAGGTCTACGAGTTCACCCGCGCCCTCGCCGACTCCGGCGACCTCGACGGCCGGCGCATCGCCACGGTGGCCCTCGGTGGGGGTGGACGGATCGACCAGTTCGTCGGCAACTACGACTGGACGGAGTCGGCCGGCGCAGATGGCGTGGTCCGCATCCACGAGCTGACCGTCGGCGGCCCGGTGCCGGGCTCGTCGGAGCTGAGCGGTGTCCTCACGACGAGGAGCAGCGAGCTGGGCGCCTCGTACGACGTCCGCCTCAGCCCCGCCGACGAGCTGGTCGAGGTGTCCTACGTCTCCCAGCGCAGCGGGGGTGCACCCCGCTACTCGCCCGGCCAGGTGCTGTTCTCCTTCTCGGGGCCGGCCGCCTTCCCGGTCACCCTGCTGGACGGGCTGGAGACCGGCGTCGACGTCCCCCCCAATGGGCGCTACTTCGAGCGGACCTTCGACGCCCTGGAGCGGGGCGACCGCGGTGACCGGGTGGCCGGGCTGCAGGACCTCCTCAACGACTTCATCGCCCTCGCCGACGTGAGCATGGACGTCATCCGGGAGGACGGCATCTTCGGCCCCGACACGGCCGCCGCCCAGGGGACGTTCGAGCGCTACGCCGGGCTGGTCGACGACGAGATCGCCAGCCAGATCGACATCGACACCCTGGAGAGCACGGTGGCGACGCTCGACGGCGACGCCGCCGACTCGGTGGTGGGCCTGGGCGACGAGGGGCCGCTGGTGGCGAGCTGGCAGGACAAGCTCGACCAGTGGCTGCGCCTCACCGGCAGCACCGTCGGGATCGCCGTCGACGGGGTGCTCGGGCCGAGCACGGCCGAGGCCACCCGCGTCTTCGAGGACGCCCGGGGTCTGCAGGTCGACGGCGTCGTCGAGCCCGAGGACCGGGTCAGCATGCGAGAGGCCCTCGCCGACCTGCGGGCCGACGACGACGTCCGCCTCGTCTTCGTGCACAGCGTGATCCAGGTGGCGGAGGCCTGCGAGCCCGACGCCACCAGCATCCGCGTGGTCACGACCCTCGGCGACGTCGTCCGGGTCGACGGCATCGGCGGGACGGTCACCATGGCCCTCGACTCCGACGGCGAGGTCTCGCCCGCCACCGACGTGACGGTCGAGACGGACGACGAGGGGGTCACCTACACGGGCCGCTTCGGGTTCGGTCCCGTCGCACTCACCATCAGAGAGGAGCTCCCCCCATGCTGATGGTCCGTCGCACGCTTCTGGTCCTGGCCGTGCCGGCCGATCTGGAGGACGGCATCGTCACCCTGGCCCGGTGAGCGTGCTCCGACGGGGACCCGCCCGCCACGGTGCCAGGATGGGACGGTGCCCGACGATCTCTGCGACCTGACGGCGACCGAGCTGACCCGCCGGCTGCGGACCGGTGACGTCTCGTCGCAGGAGGTCGTCGGCGCCCACCTCGACCGGATCGACGGGATGAACGGGGTCGTGAACGCCGTCGTGTCGGTGCGTCCCCGGGACGAGGTGCTGGCCGCGGCGGCCGCCGCCGACGACCTGCGGGCAAGCGGCGACACGCTCGGACCGCTGCACGGGTTGCCGGTGGCGGTCAAGGACCTGGCCGACGTCATGGGCCTGCCCACCCGCCTCGGATCACCCGTCACACCGCCCGTTCCCGCCGCCGTCGACAGCCTCTTCGTGGAGCGGCTGCGGGCCGCCGGGGTGGTGATCGTCGGCAAGACCAACACCCCCGAGATGGGGGCCGGGTCGCACACGTTCAACCCGGTGTTCGGGGTGACCCGCAACCCGTGGGACCCCGGGCGCAGCGCCGGGGGCAGCAGCGGTGGCGCCGCCGCCGCCCTGGCCAGCGGGATGGTGCCGGTCGCCGACGGCAGCGACCTGGGCGGCTCGCTGCGCAACCCGGCTGCGTTCTGCGGTGTCGTCGGCCTGCGACCGTCGATCGGCAGGGTTCCGACCCGCCACGACCGCAGCGCCTTCCTGTCCCGGCTCGGGGTCGAGGGCCCGATGGCCCGCACCGTCGAGGACGCGGCGCTGCTCCTGTCGGTGGTGGCCGGGCCCCACCCCGCCGACCCCCTCAGCCGGGCCGAGCCCGGGGCGTCGTTCTGGCCCGTGCGGCCCGCCGCCCTTGACGGCCTGGTCGTGGGCTGGGGCGGCGACCTGGGTCTCCCCGTCGACGCCGAGGTGCTCGACACCTGCGCCGCCTTCGTGTCGGCCGTGGAGGGGGCCGGCGCCCGGGTGGTCGACGGCGCCCCCGACCTCACCGGCGCCATGGACGCGTTCCGGGTGTTCCGCGCGTTCGCCTTCCTCGACCTGGGGGTCCGGTACGGGCGGCGGGTGGCCGAGTTCAAGGCGGCGCTCCGGGACAACATCGGCGCCGGCGAGGAGCTGACCCCGGCCGACCTGTGGCGGGCCGAGCGGACCCGCACCCGCCTCCACGCCGAGGTCGTCGACTGGTTCGGCCACCACGACGTGCTGCTCGTGCCCGCCACCCAGGTCATGCCCTTCCCGGTCGACGACGAGTACCCGACGGAGGTCGCCGGTCAGGTGATGGACGACTACCTGGAGTGGATGTCGATCTGCTGCGTCCTGACGCCGACGGGGTGCCCGTCGCTCTGGTTGCCCGCCGGGGTGGGCCCCTCGGGGCTGCCCGTCGGCGTGCAGGTGGTGGGCCGGCCCGGTGGTGACGCCGATCTGCTGGCCGTGGCGGCGGCGCTGGAGGCCGTCAGCCCGTTCGCCGGCCGCCGGCCCGATCTCGCCCCGCTCGCCGGCGCCGAGGCGGCCTGACGTGCTGCGCATCCTGCAGGTCAGCGACACCCACCTCCGGCCGGGGCTCGACGGTCACGACCGCAACTGGGACGCCGTGGTGGCCCACGTCGACGCCCACGGGCCCGACCTCGTGGTCAACACCGGCGACATCGCCATGGACGCCCCCAGTGGACCCGACGACCTCGCCCACGCCGCCCGCCAGCACGCCCGCCTGGCCGTCGACTGGCGGGCCGTCCCCGGCAACCACGACGTGGGCGACGACTGGGGCCCGGGCGAGGAGCAGACGTCCAAGCCCATCCGCGACTCCTGGCGGGCCGCGTACCGGGACCTGTTCGGGCCGGAGTGGTGGGTCACCGATCGAGACGGTTGGCGGCTCGTCGGGGCGAACTCCCAGCTCATGGGGTCGGGTCTCGACGACGAGGAGCGGCAGTGGGCCGACCTGGCGACCTGGCTCGACGAGGCGCCCGGGCCGGCCGTGCTGTTCGTCCACAAGCCCACGTTCCACGACGACCCGGTCGTGGCCGGTGAGCGCTTCCGCTACCTGCAGGAGCCCGCCCGCAGCCGGCTCGTCGAGCTGGTGCGGGGCTCGTCGGTGGTCCTGGTGGCGAGCGGGCACGCCCACCAGCACCGCACGACGGTGGTCGAGGGCCGCACGTGGTCGTGGGCACCGTCGACGGCGTTCGTGATGCCTCCCGAGCGCCAGCCCCTCCTCGGCCAGCGGGTCGTGGGCGCAGTCGAGATCGTGCTCGACGGGTCCGGTGCCACGACCCGGCTCGTGCGCCCCGACGGGATCGAGGACCTCGTCGCTCCCGTCCTCTGACGCCCCGCGCCCCTCCACCCCACCGAACCGGGGCCATGATTCGGCGGGGGCCGTTCCGTCTGGTCATCGACCGATCACGATCGAGGGGGACGCCGTGGCGCTACCCGAGCAGACCAGTAGGGAGAAGTGGCGGGCGCCCCGACTCGAGCTGCTGGCCGCCGAGAAGGAGATGACCAGGGCCCGGGACGCGCTCAACACGCAGCGGCGCGAGCTGCCGATGGTCACCGTCGACAAGGACTACGTCCTGACCGGTCCGTCCGGCGAGGTCGGCCTGATCGATCTGTTCGAGGGTCGACGTCAACTGATCGGCCAGCACTTCATGTTCGATCCCGACTGGACCGACGGCTGTCCGAGCTGCACCGCCGCCGCCGACGAGAACGCACCGGGGCTGCGCGAGCACCTCCACGCCAGGGACACGACCTTCGCCGCTGTCTCCCGAGCCCCGATCGACAAGATCGAGCGCTACCGGACCGACCGGGGCTGGACGTTCCCGTGGTACTCGTCGTACGGGTCCGACTTCAACTACGACTTCCACGTCAGCCTCGACGCCGCCGTCGCGCCCGTCGAGTACAACTTCCGGACGGCCGCCGAGCTGGAAGCGGCCGGCATGGGCTGGCTGAGCGACGGCCCGTCGGAGCAGCCCGGCTCCAGCGTGTTCCTGCGGGACGGCGACCGGGTGTTCCACACGTACTCGATGTACGAGCGGGGCGCTGAGTGGCTGGGCGGCTCCTACGCCTTCCTCGACCTCACCCCGCTCGGCCGCCAGGAGGACTGGGAGGAGCCGGCCGGCCGCTCCGACCTGCCCCACGACGCCCGCCCCGACTTCGCCTGACCCCTGTCCCGACTCGGAGGTTCGCGGTCGGTGAAGGTTCTCGGGGTGGCGTGTCGCGTCGTCGGGTCGTGCGAACGAGCTCCCACCGGTGGGGCCGACTTCGCGGCGACATCGCAAGAGCGCGCTGTACCGCTCGAACCCGGCGCCGTCGGGACACCCCTCTGGAGCGCGCCGACCCGACAACGCCCCACACCCACGGGACGCTCCCGCGGGAGCGTGTCCGCGGAATCGCCCCCCGGCGCCGTCGCGCTCCCGCGGGAGCGTCTCCGCGGAACCGCCCCCCGGCAACGTGATCACAGCAGAAGCTCACCGACCCGCCGGCGCCCACCCCCTGGGGGCGCTCCCGCAATGTGCATCCTCGCCGGCGCTACTCACCACCCGCCTGCGAGGGCCCGGAGCACGGGCCAGGCGCCGTCGGTGGTGTTGGTGAGCACCGTGCAGGTGACGCCGGTGGTCCGGTCGTGGATGCTGCGGAACGATACGCCGGCGTCCATCCCCTCGACGCTGATCGTCCTGCCGTCGGCGGGGAGGCAGAAACCGAGGCCGTGGCACCGACCGCCGCTCGTCTCAGGTGCTCGGCGGTGACGTCGTCGTCGATCAGCGGAAGGTCGTCGCCGAGGAGCGACCGGGCCCTGGTCGCCAGATCGAGGTCGCCGTCGCCGACCAGGCTCATCACGACCAGCGCGGTGAGCGCCTTGGCTCCACTGGCCACAGAGAACTGCGTGTCGACGGTATTGGCCACGCCCCATCGGCGGTCGGAGGTCCCGTGGCCCGCCGCCAGCTCCGTCATGCCGCCCCGGTCGATCCGCATCACCCTCGCGAAGCCCGTTTGCTCGGCGACGGCCGCAACGGCAGCGCCCACGCGACCGGATCGGCCGTCAACCCGCTCAGGGGCGTGCCGGCGTGGCTGCAGACGTCCCGCAGGGCGTGCAGGATGCCGCCCACCCGGCACACCAGCACCTCCACCTCGCCGGCCCGCCCGGCCGCCATCTCGTCCTCCGCCACCCGGCCGACCCCCTCGACGGGGACCCGGGCGGCGTCGTCAGCCACCGGTCCCGTCCACGCCCAGCCAGCGCTGGAGGGTGTCGTGGAAGTAGCGGACCCGGTGCTCCTGCCAGGGCAGGTACTCCCCCCGGAAGCCCCGCGACCGCAACCCCTGCTGCTGGGTCGATCAGATGACGGCGTCCTGGTCGATGCCCGGCCGCACGGCACCTCGCCGGCGGGACCCTCGACGTGGGGCTCCTGATGGTCGATCGAGACCCACTCCCGCATCGAGTTCGAGAAGTACTCACTCGACCCTTGCGCAGGCCCGAACAGTGTCAGGTACCACATGTCGAACAGGCACTTCCCAGGATCGGTCGGGTGGGGTTACCGCGAGCACTGGCCAGACGATCACAGCCGCTGCCGACGCACCGACCACCAGGCCGCCGCCCCCGGTCGAACTGCTCGATGTCGCCGCCGAGAAGGCGGTGAGGCTCAGGATCGCGACACTGCAGACACCTGCGGCCGCAGCACTGCGGAGTTGAGCCCGTGGCCAAACCGCGATAGCGAGACCCGCAGCGGCGAAGTACCACATCCAGAGATGGGCGGCGACGCTTGCGTCTACAATTCGAACAGGCGACCCGGAGGTTTCGAACAATTTTCCCACCACGACCGGTATCGTAGCAACAATGAGACCAGAAATCAAAAGGCCGAGGCGGCGGACCATCAGCTGGTGATGGGGGTGGCCCCCAGCTCCGGCTTCCCGCCCCGGTCGACGACGTCGGTCATGTCGCTGCTCCCCCGTGTACGGTCACCTCGACCGTACCGCTGGTCCGACGGTGCCCGGCTCAGAGGACGGCCAGGGCGGCGTTGACGATGTGGCCGGAGCTGATGCCGGTCAGCTCGTGCAGGTCGGCGATGGTGCCCGACTCTCCGAAGCGTTCGACGCCGAGGGCGATCTGGCGGACGCCGAGGGCCGAGCCCATCCAGGCCAGCGTGTGGCCGGAGGCGTCGTGCACGCTGACGAGGGGCCGGCCCCGCTCGCCCGCCGGCACCAGCCGGGCCAGGTGGTGGTCGTCGTGGGGCGGTCGCCCCGACGCCGCCGCGCCGGCCGTGGCCGCCCGCCAGGAACGCAGCAGCCGGTCGACGCTGGTGACGTCGACGACCGTGGCATCCACCCCCTCGTCGGCCAGCTCCCGGGCGGCGGCCAGCGCCTCGACCACCACGGCACCGCTGGCGGCGATGGTCACGGCCGGCCCGTCACCGGGCGGGGCCTCGACCAGCCGGTACCCGCCGGCCAGGACGTCGGCCCGCACGGCGTCCTCCCCGTCCCGCTCGACGGCGGCGACGAACGGGGCCTGGTCCACGGGGCGGGTCGACAGCCGCAGGTAGAGGCTCTCGCCGTCGGGCTCGCCCAGGCGGCCCAGCCCGTCGCACAGCAGCTAGTCGACGGCCCGGGCGAAGGCCGGCTCGCAGAACGCCACCCCCGGCAGCTCGGTGCCCACCGACGGGGTCACCGTCGACTGGTGGGCGCCACCCTCGGGGGCGAGGGTCACCCCCGACGGCGTGCCGGCCACCACGAACCGGGATCCGTTGTAGAGCGAGTAGACGAGGGCGTCGAGGCCCCGCAGCACGAACGGGTCATAGACCGTGCCCACCGGCAGCAGCGCCTCGCCGTGGTGGTCGTGGGCCAGACCGAGCTGGCCCAGGAGCAGGAACAGGTTCATCTCCGAGATGCCCAGCTCGATGTGGCGCCCGGTCGGCGACGGGGCCCAGCGCAGCAGCCGGTCCGCCCCGCCGAAGTCGTCGCGCTCCGACGGGGAGAACACGCCCACCTTGTTGATCCAGCCGCCCAGGTTGGTGGAGATCGACACGTCGGGCGACGTGGTGACGAGTCGGTCCCGCACGGCGTCGTGGTCGGCCAGGCCGACGAGGACCCGCCCGAACGCCTCCTGGGTCGACACGGGCCCCGACGGCAGCCGGGCCGCCGACAGCGGCACCTCGATCCGGGGCCGGGGCGGCGTCGGCAGGTTGTTCAGGTCACCGCCCACCGCCGCGCACCAGCGGGCCTCGTCCGTACCGTCGGCGAAGCGGTCCCACTCGCCCTCCTCGTCGACACCCGCCTCGGCCCTGAGCGCGTCGATCTGGTCGGGCGACAGCAGCGCGGCGTGGTTGAGGGGGTCACCGGCCATGGGCAGGCCCCACCCCTTGATGGTGTAGGCGAACACCACGCTCGGGCGATCGGTCACCTCGTCACAGGAGCGGAAGGCGTCGACCAGGAGGCCGAGGTCGTGGCCGCCGAGGTCGAGGACCAGCCGGCGCAGGGCGGCGTCGTCGTAGCGGTCGGCCACGTCGACCACGGCGTCGTCGGCGTCGGCCAGGAACGCCTTGCGCAGCCCGTCGTCGGCGGCACCGAACAGCGCCTGGTACGCCTCGTTGGGCATGGCGTCGATGTGGGCCCGCAGTGCGTCACCGCCGGGCTCGTCGAAGGCGGCCTGCAGCCGGCGTCCGTACTTGGCCTCGACCACGTGCCAGCCGGCCTCGGCGAAGAACCGCATGAGGCGGGTGGCGGCGATGTCGGGCACGACCCGGTCGAGGCTCTGGCGGTTCAGGTCGACGACGAGCATGACGTTGCCGAGACCCTGGGTGGCCGGGTCGGAGATGGCCTCCCACACGTTGCCCTCGTCCAGCTCGGCGTCGCCCAGGATGGCCACGAACCGGGCCGGCGGGCGGGCCCCGAAGTGCGCATCGACGTAGCGGCGGGTGGCCGCGGAGAACAGCGGCGCCACGGCCCCGAGCCCGACCGAACCGGTCGAGAAGTCGGCGACGTCGGGGTCCTTGGTGCGCGACGGGTAGGCCTGCAGGCCGCCCCGCTGGCGAAGCGTCGTGAGGTAGGACCGGTCCAGCTCCCCGGTCAGGTACTTGATGGCGTGGAAGACGGGTGAGGCGTGGGGCTTGACGGCCACCTTGTCCTCGCCGCCCAGCACGGCGAACCACAGCGCCGTCATGATCGTCACCATCGAGGCCGACGACGCCTGGTGCCCGCCCACCTTGATCTCGTCGGGCGGCCGCCGGTTGGCCACGTCGACCATCCGCACCGCCAACCACAGCACGCGCCGCTCGATCCGGCGGAGAACGTCGAGGTCGACGTCGCCGGCTCTCAACCGATGCGCTCCCGGGCCCGCTCGATGAGCTGGCGCAGGGTGTCGACGTCCTGGGCGCCGGGCACGAGGAACGATCCGCCCAGCAGGAACGACGGGACGCCGCTGATGCCGAGCTGGTGAGCGGCGTCGACGTCGGCCCGGACGGTGTCGAGGTGGGCGTCGCCGGCCAGCGCCTCGGCGGCCAGCTCGCGGTCGAGCCCGACGTCGGCGGCCCAGCCGGCCAGGGCGGAGCGGTCGGCGATGTTGGCCGCCTCGGTGAAGTAGGCGTGGAACAAACGCTCCTCCAGGCGGTCGACCACGCCGGGGTCGACGGTGCCCCCGTCGGCCTGCTCGGCGGCCCACGCCAGCAGGCGCATGGCGTCGACGCTGGACACACGCTGGATGTCGTCGAATCGGTAGTCGATGCCGACCTCCCGTCCGAGGGGCACGAGCCGGGCCTTCATCCCCTCGTAGGCACCGGGTCCGTACTTGCGCTCGAGCGCCGGCCCGAGGGGCTTCGGCTCGCGGCCGGCCGCCGGGTCGAGCTGGTAGGCCCGCCAGCGCACCTCCACGTCGTCACCCCCGTCGACCCCGGCCAGGGCACCCTCCAGGCGCCGCTTGCCGAGGTAGCACCAGGGACAGACCACGTCGGACCACACGTCGATGCGCACACCGGGGTCAACGCCCGCCCGGGTCGGAGGCTTCCCCCCGCCGGCCCACCGGGGGCCAGGAGTGGCCCCAGGCGTCGTCGTAGGCCAGCGCGGCGGGCGGTTGACGGGTGATCGGACCGTGGCCCTGACCGACCGGCCAGCCGATCGGCACCATCGCCACCGTCGCCCACGGGTCGGGGATGCCGAGGGCCGCCTTGACCTCGTCCTCCCGCTGGCAGTGCAGGGTCGTGAGAGTGCAGCCCAGCCCCTCGACCCGGCAGGCCAGCATGGCGTTCTGCACGGCGGGGTACACCGACGCTCCGCCGACCATCGACACCCGGTCGAGGTCGGCGTCGGTGATGGCCATGCGGCCCGGGTCGGCGCAGAACACGAGGACGACGGGCGTCTCGTGGAGGTGGTCGGCGAGGTGGTCGCCGGCGGCCACGACCCGCCCCCACCGGCTCTGCTCCTCCAGGGGCGCCTCGCCGAGCCGGGCCAGGAAGGCCTGGGCGTACCGGCGCCACTCGGGGCGGTACAGGTCCTGCAGGGCCCTCTTGCGCTCGGGGCTGGCCACCACGATCACCTTCCACGGCTGCTGGTTGCCGCCCGTCGGGGCCCAGCACGCCGCCTGGAGCACCCGCTCCAGCACGTCGTCGGGGATCGGATCGGGCCGCAGCCGCCTGACCGCCCGCAGCGTGCTCATGGCCTCGTAGACGTCCTGCACGATCCCTCCCCCGACCCGCCCGGTGCGTGTCACGGCAAAACCGTAGGGTGGAGGAATGCTGGACTTCGGCATCGACCTCGACGTGTGGCCCTGGGTGTGGCTCGTCGTGGCCGTCGGTTTCACCCTGATCGAGCTCACGGTGCTCGGCGGGTCGTTCATCCTCCTCCCCTTCGCGGTCTCCGCCTTCCTGGCTGCGTTGCTGGCGTTCTACGACGTGGCCGTGGAGGTGCAGTGGGCCGCCTTCGTGCTGGGCGGTGGCCTCGCGTTCGTCGGGCTCTACTGGTGGTCGCGCCGATTCATGAGCGACAACCTCCTGCCCCCCGGGGTGGGTGCCGACCGCCTGGTCGGCACCGTCGGCATCGTCACCGCCGACATCGACGCCGACGACACCACCCGCAGAGGTCGGGTGTCGGTCGACGGTGAGGTGTGGGGGGCGGTGTGGGACGGCGACCGGAGCATTCCCGCCGGGGCCCGCGTCCGCATCACCGCCATGCAGGGGACCCGGGTCGTGGTCGAACCGGTCCGCACCGGAGAGGAGCACCAATCATGAGCGCCGCCGTCATCGTCATCGCCGCCCTGGCCGTGGTGGCCATCGCCTTCCTGGTGAGCGCGGTCAAGATCGTGCGCCCCTACCAGCGGGGCCTGGTCGAGCGGCTCGGCCGCTACAAGACCACCAAGGATCCGGGCTTCAACCTGATCGCCCCGTTCATCGAGACCATCCAGCTCATCGACATGCGTGAGCAGGTCGTCGACGTGCCGCCCCAGGAGGTGATCACCGAGGACAACGTGGTCGTCTCGGTCGACGCCGTCGTCTACTACGAGGCCACCGACCCGCAGCGGCTCGTCTACAACGTGGCCGACTTCTTCACCGCCATCACCAAACTGGCCCAGACCAACCTCCGGAACCTGATCGGCGACCTCGAGCTCGACAAGGCCCTCACCTCGCGCGACACCATCAACACCCAGCTCCGGGAGGTGCTCGACGACGCCACCGACAAGTGGGGCGTCAAGGTGGTGCGGGTCGAGATCCAGCGCATCGACCCGCCGCCCGAGGTGGTGTCGGCCATGCACGCCCAGATGCGGGCCGAGCGCGACCGCCGGGCCACCGTCACCGAGGCCAACGGCTACAAGGAGGCCGCCATCGCCCGGGCCGACGGCGAGCGCCAGGCGTCGGTGCTGGCCGCGGAGGGCCGCAAGCAGGCCGCCGTCCTCGACGCCGAGGGCGACGCCAAGGCCATCCGGCTGCGGGCCGAGGCGGAGCGGATGCGGCTGGAGCAGCTCGGCGCCGGCGAGGGCGAGGCGGCCAAGTCCCGCCTGCTGGGCATCAAGGCGGCCGAGGCCGACCAGCAGGTGCTCACCGTCGAGTACCTCCAGACGCTGGAGCGCATCGGCGACGGGCGGGCCACCAAGATGATCATCCCGGCCGAGTTCTCCGGCCTGCTGGGCACGGTCAGCGCGCTGAGCGAGGTGCTGCAGAACGGCGACGACGCCGACGAGCTGCGCCCCCGCGACGGCCTGTCCGTCCCCGACGCCGACGCCCGCATCGACCTGCCGCCGCCCCCTGCCGACCGGGCCCGGCGCTGACATGGTGAAGGTGGCCGACGCCCCCTCGCCGGGCTGGTACCCCGACCCCCGGGGGGGCAACCGGTTGCGGTGGTGGGATGGGACCGACTGGACCGACCACTTCCGGGGCCCGCCCGGGGCCGGCGCCATCGCCGCGTTCGCCGCCACCGAGGCGGCGGCGGCCAAGGCCGCCCAGGCGGCCGGTGTGGGCCGGGGCGGCAGCGTCGCGGGCGGGGGCGGCGGCATGAGCCGGGCCGACGTCGACGAGGCCATCAACCAGGCGCGCGAGGTGGCCAGGGGGGAGATGGAGCGGGCCGCCGACCTGCTCACCCAGCGGGCCGAGAACGCCGCCCGTCAGGTGAAGCCCCTCGTCACCGAGTACACCTCCCAGCTCTTCCGCTGGGTCCGCGTCGCCGCCGTGATCGCCGTGCTGGTCGCGGTGGGGTGGGTGCTGTTCCAGGTCTTCGTACAGGTCAGCTTCTTCGAGTGGGTCGGCGACCGGATCGACAACCTCACCGACGAGTGACCCCCTCGTTCTGGCGCCCATCCGTGCCCCTATCGGGGCTGGATGGGCGCCAGAACGAGCCGTTGGGGTCAGGCCGCCGGGGCGACCAGTCCGGACACCTCGTGCTCCTCCAGGGAGAAGACCTCGGGCGAGGTCGGGTCGACGGTGACCTCCAGCCAGTGCGCGACCTCGGCACCGAAGGTCTGGACCCGGGTGAGATTGGGGGCGTCGTCGTACGGCGTGTCGACGATCAGGTAGTGGAAGTCGCCGTGGGCCACCATGACCGGCTTGCCATAGCGGGCGGCCAGGCGGACGAGGACCCGCTCGAAGGGCTGGAACCCGTCGTCGGGATCGGCCTCGATCATGTTGGCGTGCAGCGCCACGAACACGCCCGGGGCGTCGAGCCGCTCGGCCTCGGCGAACGTGAAGCGGATGTGCTGGAGGGCGGCGTCCATCCGGTCCTCGTACTCGGCGAGACGCTCCTCGGGCCGGTCACCGTCGGGGAGCTGGTCCCAGGGGGCCAGATCGTTGTTGCTGCCGACCACGTGCACGGTCGAGAACACGACCTGGTGGGCCTGCCACAGCCGGTTCTCGACGTAGGGGGCGTGGGGGCCGAAGCCGCCCTGGCTGCGCAGCCGTAGGCGGGTCTCGCCCAGGCTCCGCCACCGGTTGGGGAAGAAGATCTCCCGCAGCCGCTCCAGCCGTTCGACCGGGACGTACTCCCCGGCCGTCTCCCGGTGGCAGTCGGTCCACTCGTTGTCGCCCGGGGTCAGCACGAACGGGTCCTCGAACTGGTCGAAGCGGACCCGGGTGGCCCAGAAGCGGGCGTCGGAGCACTCCGTGCCCCCCGCCTTGATGTCGCCGACGTGCACCACCATCTCGACGTCGGGGTCGGCGTTCACGTCGTCGATGAGGGCCGGGAAGTCGACCCGCTGCTCGTCGCCGTAGGGCAGATCACCGAGCAGGGCGAAGTCGAGCGGTTCGGCCGACCCGGGATCCAGGTCGATCGAGCTCGGCCCCGACGCCGCCCGCCTCGATGCCTCACCGAGGGACTCGCCGAGGCGGATCACGACCATCTCGTTGTCGTCGGGCGCACCGGTGCCGACGTGGCGGCCCACACTGAACGGGAAGTTGTTGTCGTTCAGGATGGCGATGGTGCGGTGGTCCATCACGGTGACGCTCTCGATGGTCACGAACGGGAAGGCGAACGGGTCCCCGAGGCCCACGTCGCCCGGCGACGCGTCCCCGGCGGTGGAGATGCCCCGAGGGTCGGCCACGTGGAGCAGGTCGAGCACCTGGGCCTTGACGACGAGGTCCCCCGACTCTTCGGGGAGCATGATCTCGTGGACGGCCTTGTAGCCGTCGAGGTCGCCCTGGCTGTTGTCCCGCTCGATGACGAGGCCCTGGTCGTCGTCGAACAGCACGAAGTCGCCGATGGCTTGCCCCTGCGGATCGAGGGGGTAGAACCAGTGATCGCCGGTGTAGGCGGATGTCGTCGTGTCCAGCTCGAACAGCCGCAGCAGCATCTCCTCGCCGGGGAGGGGCTTCTCGAGCAGCGGGTACAGCGTCTCGCCGTCCGGGGCGAGGGCCATCCCCTCGAATCCGCCCGAGCCGGGCACCTCGAGGGGGCTGTCGAGGGCGGTCACCCGGTAGGGCCAGAACAGCCCGGCCAGCCACGGCGTGTTGGCGCCGTCCTCGTCCTGGAGATTGGTACCGTCGCCGGCGCCCCCGGTGACGGGGAAATCCCCGAACAGGAACACGGTCCGCACCGACGGGTACTGCTCGTGGACGAGCAGCAGGCTCCGCCAGTCGAAGCTCTGCACGTCGGCCCGGTCGGCCAGGCCCCGCGCCACGATGCGCCCGGCGGTGGCGTCGACGAAGGCCTGCGGGTCGAGCGTCCGGTCCGAGAACTCCGCCCGGGGGTTGAGCTTGGTCTCGACGTTGAAGCGGACCCGCTCGGCGTTGGTGGCCAACACCTCGGCCCTCGGGTCGGAGGCGCCGTCGCCGCTGCGGTAGTACTCGACGTAGAAGTCGACGAAGTCGAAGAGCTGGTCGGGGGTCGGCATCACGTACGGGTCGGCCAGACCGGTCTCGGCGGCGAAGGCCACCGACACCGGCGACAGGTCGAGGTCGTTGGTCTGCTCCGGGCCTCGGATGAGGCCGTCGCAGACGAACCGCTCCTGCACCTCTGCGGCGGTGAGGTCCCTGACGAACACCTCGTCGTCCTCGCCGTAGTCGGAACCGTCGGCCCGGCGGCACTTGCCCGACTCGATGGCCGGGTCGTGGCCGAGGACGGCCACCCCGTCTGCGGTGACCGCCGTGTCGGTCTCGAGCGTGGTCATGAGGTTGTCGAGAGCGACCTCCATGGCCGGCAGGGTGTTCTCGGGCCGGAGGTCGCGACCGCCCCGGTGGCCCTGGGCGTCGATCGCCTCGCTGTCGATGCGCCCGTCGGGCAGGAGGTAGTCGCCGGCGGTGCCGTCACCGTCGGCGTCGTAGCCGGAGATGGTGTCGTACAGGACATCGGGCCGGTCGGAGATGATGCCGTCGACGCCGACATCGAGGAGCTCGACCATGCGGGGGGCGTCGTTGATGGTGTACGGCACGACCGGGAAGCCGGCCCGCTGGAGCGAGGCCACGTCGTGGATCTCACTCGAGGCGGGGGCCAGGTCGGCCGGCGGGTTCTCCCGGTTGTCGACGAAGGTGGTGTCGAGCCCGTCGGCCAACATCACGTGCCAGGGCGACACCACCGGGGGCACCTCGGCCCCGTTGGCGATGGCGTGGGCCCGCACCGCGTTCATGACCCGCAGGGTCGAGGACTCCTCGTTGTAAGGGTTCTGCGGGGCCCGCAGCTCGCCGTCGCCGCGGGGGTCGGGGAGGGCGATGGGCGGCTCCTGGAGCACACCGTCATCGTCGAAGTGGAGCACGAACGGGCCGAACTCGTCACCGATCCAGATGTCGCCGTCGCGGGTGACCTGGAACGACTCGATGTCGAAGTCGGCGCCGGTGAGGAGACGGTCGTCGGTGAAGTGGTTGACGATGGCGAAGGGGATGTGTCCGTCGGGGTCGCGCAGGTCGAGGTGGTCGACCACGTCGATGCCGCCGTCACCCCGCTCGTAGCGGGCCCGCAGTCGAGCGCTGCCCTGGGCCTCGAAGTGAGGCCGGATGCGGTAGAGGCGCAGAAGGTAGTCGGCCGAGTTCTCGATGGCGCCGAAGCCGTTGTCGGACATTGCCCAGAACGTGCCGTCCTCGTTGTCGCGCACGGCCGAGAAGCCCTGCACGGGCTGGGCGTCGCCGAAGGGAACGTCAACCCCGTTGATCGGCCCCTCGCCGACGTACCGGCCCGAGGTCGGTCCGGGGGCGAAGGTCTCGGCGGGCAGGACGGCCCGGGCGACGAGGCGGTCCGTACCCGGTCCCTCGTCGTCGGCACCGGCTGTCACCGGCGCGAGGAGCGCTGCCGCCAACGCCACCACGATGGACAGCCCGCCCGCCCGGGCGCGCCACGATCGACTGCTTCTGAACATGTTGCCTGCCTCCTGGGTCCGCCTGATCCCGCGCCAGGACGAACCTAGGGAGGCGACCTTTCCGACCCGTGAACCGCCAGGGACCTCCGGGCGAACATCGGGGGCGTGATGGCCGGGGCGTAGGGTCGGGCCATGACGCTGCGCTTCGGGATCTTCCTGCCGCCGATGCACAAGGTCGGGCTCGACCCGACCCTGGCCCTGCACCGCGACCTCGAGCTGGTGGAGTGGCTCGACCAGCTGGGCTACGCCGAGGCGTGGATCGGCGAGCACCACTCCGCCGGCTCCGAGCTGATCGCCAGCCCCGAGGTGTTCATCGCCGCCGCCGCCGAGCGCACGTCGCACATCCGGCTCGGCACGGGGGTCAACTCGCTCCCGTACCACCACCCGCTGATCCTGGCCGACCGCATCGTCATGCTCGACCACCTGACCCGGGGCCGGGCCATGTTCGGCGCCGGGCCGGGCCAGCTCACCTCCGACGCCGCCATGCTCGGCATCCCCCCCGATCGGCAGCGACCCCGCATGGAGGAGGCCTTCGACGTCATCATGCGCCTGTTCGCCGGCGAGACGGTGACGGCCAAGACGGACTGGTTCACCTGCGACGAGGCCGTCCTGCAGATGACCCCGTACTCCGACTTTCCGGTGGCGGTGGCGTCGTCGGTGTCACCGGCCGGCTCCAAGCTGGCCGGCCGCTACGGGACCGGGCTGCTGTCCATCGCCGCCACCGAGCCCCAGGCGTTCGAGGTGCTCTCCTACAACTTCGGCGTGTGGCAGGAGGAGGCCGGGCTCAACGGGCACGTGGCCGACCGGGCCGACTGGCGGCTGATGGGCCCCATGCACATCGCCGAGACCGTCGACGAGGCCATGGCCAACTGTGAGTACGGCCTCATGTGGGTGTTCGACTACCTCTCCCACATCATCCCCACCCGGGGTCCCGACGACCCCGAGCCGCCGTCCGACTACGGCGAGTTCGTCCGCTGGGCCAACGAGTCGGGGCGCATGGTCATCGGCACGCCCGACATGGCCGTCGCCCAGATCGAGCGGCTCCTCGACCAGACCGGCGGCTTCGGCGCCTACCTGTTCCTCGGCGCCGACCTGGCCCCCTGGGCGGCGACGAAGCGCTCCTACGAGCTGTTCGCCGAGGAGGTGGCGCCCCGCTTCAACGGCCGCCTCGGTCCCGTGCAGGCCAGCTACGACCGGGTGATCGGCGTGGGCTCCCGCTGGGTCGACGCCACCATGGACGCCCAGCTCACCGCGCTGGCCGCCTACGAGGAGGAGCGGGCCGCCCGCTGAGGCCGTGCCCCGCCGCCTCGACCTCGGACGCGAGTGCCCGACGAGGTGATCCACGACTGCGGCGACGTGGCCGAGCAGGCCCCACCGGGGGCAACCAGGGCAGCCGACCGATGGTGGTGGTCCGGGCCGGCGCCGACCTCTCCGGGGTCCTGACCAGCGACGAGCCGGACGGCACCGTGACCGACCTGTGGGCCGGGTGGGTCCGCGTCTTCCGCTGAGGCTCAGACCAGCCGGGCGACCGGGTCGCCGGCGTCGATGGCGAAGCTCTGGATGGTGGAGATGGGCTGGCCCGGCACGGTGACGACCTCCAGCGCCCGGAAGTCCCCGGTGAGCTGGTTCGGGTCTACCCGGGCCCGGGTGTAACCCCGGCGCTGGTCGTTGAAGCGCAGGTGCGGATTCTCGGGCTGCAGGGCCGGCACGAAGCTCGCCGCCGACCCGTCGCCGTTGGACGTGATCGACGTGCAGGCCAGCTCGGTGCCGATGACGGGGAGGCTCTCGTCCTCGAAGTCGACCCGCAGGTCGGCCAGCCACGCCGAGTGGACGTCACCGGTCAGCACGACGAAGTTGTCGATGCCCCGGTCGGCCACGTAGTCGAGCAGCCGGGTTCGGGAGGACCGGTAGCCGTCCCAGCCGTCGTTGTACCCGCCCGACGGCGGCCCCGGCTCGACGTCGAGGCTGGCCAGGAAGATCTGCTGGGGCACGATGTTCCACGTCGCCTGCGACGACGACAGCCCCTCCTCCAGCCAGGCCGCCTGCTCGGCGCCGAGGATGGTCCGGTCGGGGTCGTCGACGGCGTCGCAGCTGGCCCCGAAGACGTCGTCGCAGGGCTGGTCGTTGCGGTACTGGCGGGTGTCGAGCAGATTGAAGCGGGCCGTGCGTCCGTAGTCGAAGCGCCGGTACAGCGGCAGGCTCCCGTCCATCGGCTTGCGCGAGCGCCGCAGCGGCATGTTCTCCCAGTACACCTGGTAGGCGGCCGCCTTGCGGGCGGCGAACGTCTCGGCGTTGCGGTTCCCCTCGGCCCGGTCGTCGTCCTCGGGGATGCCGTCGGCGTAGTTGTTGTCGACCTCGTGGTCGTCCCAGATGACGATCCACGGGGCGGCGGCGTGGGCGGCCTGCAGGTCCGGGTCCGTCTTGTACTGGGCGTAGCGCTGCCGGTAGTCGGCCATGGTCCGGATCTCGTCGCCGATGTGGTTGCGTACGTTGCCGTCGTCGGCCACGTACACGTCGCTCGCGTACTCGTAGATGTAGTCGCCGAGGTGGAAGACCACGTCGGGGTACTCCTCGGCGAGGTGCCGGTAGGCGGTGAAGTACCCGTGCTCGTACTGCGAGCAGGAGGCGAAGCAGAAGTCGACCGGGTCCGACATCCAGGGAGCCAACGCGGTGCGGGTCCGCCCCACCGGCGAGATCTCGTTGCCGGCTCGGAACCGGTACCAGTAGTCCCGGGCAGGGTCGAGGCCGCGCACGTCGACGTGGACACTGTGGCCCTCGGCCCGGCGGGAGACGACCGAGCCCCGGCGAACGACGGAGGATCCGAACCGCTCGTCGGTGGCGATCTCCCAGCGGACCCGGATCTCCTGCTGGGACAGGCCCCAGTCGGGGGCGAAGGGCTCGGGCGCCAGGCGGGTCCAGAGCACGACACTGCGGGGCAGCGGATCGCCGGATGCCACCCCGAGCTGGAACGGGTAACCGACGGCGTCGAAGAGACGGGCGGCGGCGGCGTCGGAGGCGACCGCCCCCGCCGGGGCTCCGGCCAGGACGAGGCCGGCCCCGGCCGCTCCGGCGCCGAGGAGGAACCCCCGCCGTGACAGGTGTGCATCGACCATGGTGGGACTCCTCGCTCGGTGGTGCGCCGAGTCGAGCGCACGACCGTGAACGACCGCCGTCGTACGGACGACGTCGCGTCGACGGGACGGCGAAGCTCTCGGTGCTGCCCGCTGCGATGCGCGAGCCTGGGGCGATGAGCACGACCGCCGACGACGCACCGGTCGATCCGTTCGCCGACACGCCCCCGCCGGAGGTCGACGAGGTCCGCCCCGGCGAGCAGCTCGACTGGAGCCGCATCGAGGCCCATCTGCGCGGGCACCTGCCCGACGAGCTCGACCTCCACGGCGAGCTGGAGGTCCTCCAGTTCCCCAACGGGTCCGCCAACCTCACCTACCTGCTGCGGATCGGGTCCACCGAGCTGGTGCTGCGCCGTCCGCCGTTCGGCACGCTGGCCCCCGGCGCCCACGACATGGCCCGGGAGTACAAGGTGCTGTCCCGGCTGTGGCGCGACTTCGACCTGGCCCCCCGGGCCTACCTGTTCTGTGACGACGCCTCGGTGGCGGGGGCCGCCTTCTTCGTGATGGAGCGCCGCCACGGTGCGGTCATCCGGGGGGTGATCCCCGCGTCGATGCGTCACCACGACCAGGTGGGGCGGCGGGTCGGGCTGGCGCTGATCGACGCCATGGCCCGGTTCCACCTCGTCGACCCCGACGCCGTCGGCCTGGGCGACCTCGGCCGGCCCGACGGGTTCGTGGCCCGGCAGGTGGCGGGCTGGGCCAAGCGCTGGTCGCTGGTGGCCGACGAGGCCCACGACGCGGCCATGACCGACCTGCACCGCCGCCTCGACGCCTCCCAGCCGGCGTCGCAGCGGGTGTCGCTCGTCCACAACGACCTGAAGCTCGACAACGCCATGGTCGACCCCGACGACCCCGACCGGATGGTGGCGTTCTTCGACTGGGACATGACCACGCTCGGCGATCCGCTGGTCGACGTGGGGACCCTCCTCAGCTACTGGCCCGACCCCGACGACGGGGACGACGTCCGGCGGGGCAGCCACGACGGCATGGCCCGGATGGGGCTGCCCACCCGGGCCGAGGTGGTGTCCCGCTACGCCGAGCGGACCGGGCTCGATCTCGGCCAGGCCCCCTGGTACGAGGCCTTCGCCCAGTGGAAGACGGCCACGGTCGTCCAGCAGCTCCACCACCGCTGGGTGGTCGGCGACTCGACCGACGAGCGCATGGAGACCATCGCCGAGTCCCTGCCGCTGCTGGTGACCGAGGCCGACCGCCTGCTGACCTCGATCGGAGCGTGACGTGCCCAGGCTGACGCAACTGGACCGTTCGGTGGCGGGCCGGGTCACGCTCGTCACCGGGGCCGCCAGCGGCATGGGCCGGGCCACGGCCCAGCTCTTCGCCGACGAGGGCGCCCACGTGGCGGTCACGGACCTGTCGCCCGATGCCGTCTCGGCCGTGGTCGACGAGATCACCTCGGCCGGGGGCACGGCCGCCGGTTGGGCCATGGACGTCGCCGACGCCGAACGGGTCGGCGCCGTGGTGGGCGAGATCGTCGAGCGCTGGGGTCGACTGGACCACCTGGTCAACAACGCCGGCATCTCCCGCTTCGCCCCCATCGACGCCCCCGACTACGAGGACCACTGGGCGCTGTCGTTGGAGGTGCTGCTCACCGCCCACACCCGAACCGTGCGGGCGGCGCTGCCGCACCTGCGGGCCAGCGACGCCGGCCGGATCGTCAACATCGCGTCCACCGAGGGGTGGGGGGCGACCCGGTTCGGCTCCCCCTACACGGCGGCCAAGCACGGCGTGATCGGCCTCACCAAGTCCCTCGCCGTCGAGCTGGGCCGGGAGGGCATCACGGTCAACTGCATCTGCCCGGGCCCGATCCTCACCGGCATGACGGCCGCCATCCCCGACGACGACAAGGCCGTCTTCGCCCGCCGCCGCACCGCCCTCGGTCGCTACGGCCAGCCCGAGGAGGTCGCCCACGGCACGTTGAACTTCTGCCTCCCGGCGTCGAGCTTCATGACCGGCGCCATCCTCCCCGTCGACGGCGGGCTACTGATCCGCAACGCCTGAGCGCCGGGCGCCGGGCGCCGGGCGCCGGCAGCGGCTGCGTGCGTCACCGCCCCGGCTCACGGCGGCCGCCGACGTCGCTCGGGCCCGACGTCAGCTCGTCGCCGTGATGGCGATGGCGCGACGGTTCGACTGCTCGCTCCGGGAGATCGGCGAGGCGGCCGGGTTCAGTCCGCAGACGGCCGCCGACCTCCTCGACACCGAGCCGTAGGCCGCACGCTCAGAACACCACCGTGCGCTCGCCGATGAGGAAGACCCGGCCCTCGACGTGGGCCTTGACGGCGCGGGCCAGGACCATGCGCTCGATGTCCTTGCCCAGCGTGGCCATCTGCTCGGGGGTGTGGGCGTGGTTGACCCGGGCCACGTCCTGGTCGATGATCGGGCCCTCGTCGAGGTCGGCCGTCACGTAGTGGGCCGTGGCCCCGATGAGCTTGACGCCCCGCTCCCAGGCCTGGTGGTAGGGCCGGGCCCCCTTGAAACCGGGCAGGAACGAGTGGTGGATGTTGATGGCCCGCCCGGCCAGGCGCTGACACAGGTCCGCCGAGAGGATCTGCATGTAGCGGGCGAGTACGACCACGTCGATGCCGTGGGCCTCGATCAGCTCGACCAGCCGGGCCTCGGCCCCGGGCTTGGTCTCCCGGGTCACGGGGACGTGCTCGAAGGCGATCCCGAACGCCTCCACCAGCTCCCGGAGGTCGGGATGATTCGACACGACGAGGGGGATGTCGACGCCGATCTCGTCGTCGCGTCGGCGGTAGAGCAGGTCGACCAGGGCGTGGTCGTAGCGGGAGACGAGGACCAGCATCCGGGGCGGGGTGTCCTCCCGCCGCACGGCCAGCTCGGCCCCGAGGCGGTCGGCCCTCCCGGCGAGGGCGGCCCGGACGACGGCGGGATCGTCCTCGGGGGCGTCGAAGCGCGTCCGCATACAGAACGTGCTGGTCACGGGATCGCCGAACTGGGCGTTCTCGACGATGTTGGCGCCGACCTCCAGCAGACCCTCGGCCACCGAGGCGACGATCCCCGGCCGGTCCGGGCAGGCCAACGTCAGGATGTGGGTGACCATGGGCCGGCCAGGTTACGACGCGGCGACGACCCGCCCGCCGGCCGGAAAGGCCTCGGCGGGGCGGTAGTGTCGGGAGCACAACCACAGCACCCGCTGGGGGGGCCCGACCGGGCTGAGATCCGCCGAGAGGCGGACCACCCCAGAACCTGATCTCGGTCATGCGAGCGGAGGGAAGCGGGAAGATGATCGTCGAGATCCACGTCACCCCCCAACCGAGCGGCGACGACCGCCGCCCCTACGCCCACGTCGACGCCGCCATCACCGTCGTGCGGGACTCGGGTCTGCACCACGAGGTCGGCGCGCTCGGCACCACCTTCGAGGGCCCTCCCGACGAGGTGTGGTCCGTGCTGCGCCGGGCCCACGAGGCCTGCCTGGCCTCGGGGGCGGAGCGGGTCATCACCCACGTGCGGTTGGCCGACGGGGCCGGTGACTCCGTCCCGTCCATGGACGCCCTCGTCGACCCCCACCGCCCGTGAGCACGCCGCGCCGGGTCGTCCGGGTGGCCTTGCCCCCCGTCACCGCCGTCGTCGCCGCGGTGGTGGCCTGGCACGTCGCCGTGACCGTTCTCGACGTGCCCGACTACCAGGTGCCGACACCGGGCGAGGTGTGGTCGGCCGGCTGGCGCACCCGCGACCCGCTCGGCGGTCACCTGCGGGCCACGCTGGGCGTGGCCCTGGTCGGCCTCGGGGCCGGTGCCGCCGCCGGCGTCCTGCTGGCCGTCGTGCTGGCCGTGTCCACACCCCTCCGGCGGGCGGCCGAGCCGATCCTCGTCGTGAGCCAGTCGGTGCCGGCCGTCGTGCTGGCGCCGCTGTTCGCCGTGTGGTTCGGCTTCGGAAGCGGGCCGAAGGTGCTGGTGGTGGCGCTGGTGGCCTTCTTCCCGATCGCCATCTCGACGTTGGAGGGTCTGCGGGGCGCCGACCCCGACCTCGTCGAGCTGCTGCGGGGTCTCGGTGCCGGGCGGGTCGACACGCTGCGGCGGGTCCGGATCCCCGCTGCGCTGCCCGGCTTCTTCGCCGGCGCCAGGGTGGCCGCGGCCTACGCCGTGTTCGGAGCGGTGGTGGCGGAGTGGATGGGGGCCTCCGAGGGCCTCGGGGTGTACCTGCAGCGGTCCCAGGCCAGCTTCCGGACCGCCCAGATCTTCGCCGCCGTCGGGCTCGTGGCCGTCGCCGGCATCGTCCTGTTCAGCCTGGTCGTGGCGGCCGCACACCTGTCCATGCCCTGGCGGCGCGCCGCCGACCCGATCGAGAGGACCCGATGAGGCGACTGACCATCCTGACCGTGGCGCTGTGCGTCCTGGCCGCCGGGTGCGGCGACGACGACGCCACCTCCCCCGGTGCCGACGGCGCCACCGACCCGGCCCGGCCGACCGAGCTGACCCTCATGCTCAACTGGACCCCGAACGCCCACCACGCCGGCATCTACCTCGCCGAGCAGGAGGGTTGGTACGCCGACGCCGGCATCGACCTGCGCGTCATCGAGCCGGCCTACGACACCGGTGTCGAGGTGGCGGTGGCCGGCGGGGCGGCCGACGTCGGCATCGCCCAGGCCGAGTCGCTGCTGCCGGCCCGGGCCGCGGGAGTCGAGGTCGAGGCCGTCGCCACCTTGCTGCCCACCAACGACTCCGTCCTGATGTCGCTGGCCGCCGACGGCATCACCGAGCCGGCCGACCTCGCCGGGGCCACCTACGGGGGCTTCGGGGGAGCGCTCGAGACGGAGCTGATCTCCACGCTGGTGTCGTGCGGCGGCGCCGATCCCGACGCCGTCGAGCAGGTCGAGGTGGGCAACGTCGACTACCTGGCCGGCCTCGGGCAGGATCGCTTCGACGTCGTGTGGGTGTTCGAGGGATGGGACGTCATCAGAGCCCGCGACGTCGAGGACGCCGACGTCGAGACGATCGCCTTCGAGGACCACCTCGACTGCATCCCCGACTGGTACACGCCGTTGCTGCTGACCTCGGAGACGATGCTCGCCGAGCGCGCCGACGTCGTCGAGACCTTCCTGGCCGTCACGGCCCGGGGCTACGAGACGGTGGCGGGCGATCCCCCCGCCGGCGCCGCCGCCCTCGTGGCCGCCGTCCCCGAGCTCGACCCCGAGCTGGTCGAGCCGGCCGTCGCCTACTACGCCCCCCGGTTCGTGGCCGACGGCGGCGTGTGGGGCGAGATGGACGCCGCCGTGTGGGTGCGGTTCGCCGAGTTCCTGGTCGAGGCGGGGATCCTCGAGGACGTGGGCGACGTCGGGTCGGCCTGGACCAACGACCTGCTCCCCGAGGCGCCGGAGCGGTGAGCGGGCCCGGCGCCGTCACGCTCGACGGCGTCAGCCACACGTTCGCGGCGGGGCCGACCCCGGCGTTGGCCGACGTGACCATCGAGGTCGACGACGGCGGCTTCGTGGCGCTGGTCGGCCCGAGTGGGTGCGGCAAGTCCACCCTGCTGCGGGTGCTGGCCGGGCTGGTGGTGCCCGACCGGGGCCGGGCCGAGGTCGGCGGGGTCGACGTGGTCGGGCGGCCCGGGGCCGTCGCGTTGCACCCCCAACGCGACCTGCTCCTGCCGTGGCGTCGGAGTCTGGCCAACGCCACCCTCGGGGCCGAGGTGGCGGGCGTCGCCCGGCCCGAGGCCCGTCGACAGGCCGAGGCGCTGTTCGACCGGTTCGGGCTCGCCGGCTTCGAGCGGGCGTGGCCGCCGCAGCTCTCGGGTGGGATGCGTCAGCGTCTGGCGCTGCTGCGGACGTTCCTCGTTCCCCGGCCCGTCCTGCTGCTCGACGAGCCCTTCGGCGCCCTCGACGCCCTGACCAGGCGGGACCTGCAGTCGTGGTTGGCGGGCGTGTGGGCGCAGGACCGGCGCACGACGCTGCTCGTCACCCACGACGTCGACGAGGCGCTGCTGCTGGCCGACCGGGTCGTCGTGCTGTCGGGCCGCCCGGGGCGGGTGGTCGCCGACCTCGACGTGGCGCTGGCCCGCCCCCGGGAGGGCGGGGTCGTGCTCGACGACGGCTTCGTGGCCCTCAAGGCGAAGGTCCTCGACGCGCTGGGCGTGGCGTGAGCCGTGCCGCCGTCGGCGACGGGCTAGCGGCCCGGCGCCTCGTCGGGGGCCTCGTCGACCACGTGCACGGCGGCCACCTCGGCCGGTGCGTCGGGGTCGAGCCGTCCGGCGTCGGCGATCTCGGTCTTCTCGACGTCGACGCCGCCCTCCTCGCCGGCGGGCGGCACGAGGTCGACCCCGGGATCGAGGCCCTCCTCGGGCAGTCGACGGGCCTCGCGTTCGGCCAGCGAGTCGCGGGTGCCGTCGACGTTGCGATCGTCGACGCCCAGGGGATGATCGGGCGGGTAGGACGTGTCGGCGGCCTGGTCGGCCGTGACCGCGTCGCCGCCCCGCACGTCGGTGTCGGTGGCCTCGTCGGCCGGCCGGCCCGACGGAAGGGTCGGATCCTGGGGGGGCTGCTGGTCGGTCACCGGCGCTCAGGCGCCCTGGAGCCGACCCAGCGCGGGGACCGCCCGCTCGCTGGCCACCCGCACGTCGGCGTCGTCGTCGTCGAACAGCCCCTCGAGCGCCTCGTCCCACCTGCGCTGGAGCGACACTCTCAGCAGGACTCGTTCCACGAATTTCACCGGGGGTCCTCCACGTCGGAAGTGTGCCACAACCATCCTGTCGGTCGACGGGCCCCGCTCACAACCCGTGAGCAAGAACGGTCCGACCATGGTTTCCCGACGCCCGGCCGGACGAAACCGGCCTCGCCGTCGTCGGCTTGTAGCGTCGGTCACACCACACCCGGGGGTACCCATGGCCTACGACACCACGAGCGACGCACACGGCCCGGTCACCGACTGGGCCCACGACTGGGACTGGCTCGACCCGCAGTGGGGGGAGCGGGCCCCTGAGATCTGGGCCGAGCTCCGGGAGGCAGGCTGCCCGGTGGCGTTCACCGAGCGCTACGGACGGGCCTGGATGCCGATCACCCACGAGGCCGTGGCCGGCATCGCCCAGGACACCGACCACTTCTCGTCGTTCCGGGTGTCGGTGTCCAAGCCCGACTCGCCGGTGCGTCCCGCCCCGCCCATCACGTCCGACCCGCCCGACCACCACGGCCACCGGCGCCTGCTGCTGCCGGCCTTCAATCCCCGCAACGTGGCCGCGCTGGAGGAGCCGACCCGGCGGTACTGCCGGGAGCTCGTGGCCGCCGTGGCCGGTCGCGACGAGGCCGACGCCGCCGTGGACTACTCCCAGCACATCCCCGTCCACGTCATCGCCGGGATGATCGGCGTCCCCGAGGACGACGCCGACGTGTTCCGCGACTGGGTCCACCGCAACTTCCAGGAGGCCCCCCGCGACAACGCCGTCAAGGTCGCCCTCCAGGCCGAGATGACCGGATACTTCGGACGTCTCGTCGACGAGCGGGCCGCCGACCCGAGAGACGACCTGGCCACGCTGGTGGCCACGGCCGAGATCGACGGCGAGCCGGTCCCCCGGGAGCTGCAGACGGGGTACCTCAACCTGCTGATCCTGGCCGGCATCGACACCACGTGGAGCGGGATCGGGTCGGGCCTCTGGCATTTCGCCCGGCACGGTGACGATCGCCGCCGGCTGGCCGACACCCCCCACGACGACCCGCTGTGGGTGCAGGCCACCGAGGAGGTGCTGCGCTTCTACTCCCCCGTGACGATGGCCCGCCAGGTGGTCGCCGACACCGAGGTGGGCGGCTGCCCGGTCCACGCCGGCGATCAGGTGCTCCTGACGTTCCCGGCCGCCAACCGCGACCCGGCCGTGTTCGACGACGCCGACGAGTTCGTCATGGATCGGGCCGTCAACCGCCACTCCGCCTTCGGTCTCGGCATCCACCGCTGCGTCGGGTCGAACCTCGCCCGCATGGAGATGCTGGTGGCGCTGCAGGAGTGGATCACGGCCTTTCCTGACTACGAGCTCGACGACCGTGCCCCCACCACCTGGGCCAGCGGCCAGGTCAGGGGGCCCCGGTCGATCCCGGTGCGACTGCACGGGAGCTGAGTGGTGGCGGACCGCTCCTACGACGTCGTCCTGTTCGGCCCGACCGGCGTCACCGGTCGTGAGGTGGCGCGCCACCTGGCCCGCCGGGCCCCCGCCGCCGGCCTGCGCTGGGCGGCGGCGGGGCGGGACCGGGCCCGGGTGTCCGACGCCCTGGCGGCGGTGGGTGCCGCCGGCGTCGACGTGCTGCTGGCCGACACCGACGACGCAGCGTCGATCGACGCTCTCGCCGCCGACACCACCGTCGTCGCCAACCTGGTCGGCCCCTACGCCACCCACGGCGAGGTCGTGTACCGGGCCTGCGTCCGCCACGGCACCCACGAGCTGGACCTCACGGGCGAGGTCGACTGGGTCCGCACCATGATCGACCAGCTCGACGGGCCGGCCCGGGAGACCGGAGCCCGGATCGTGCCCTGCGCCGGCTTCGAGTCGCTGCCGTTCGACCTGGGCGCCCTGCTGGCGGCCCGCACGGCGTGGGAGCGCCACGGTCAGCCCGTCAAGCGCGTCGACGTGGCCGTCACCATGTCGAGCGGCGTGCGCATCCGGCGACCGTCCGACGCCGTGTCGGGCGGGACGTTCCGCAGCGGCCTGGGGGCGCTGCGCCGGGGCGGGGGCGCCGACGGCGACGCCCGCTCGCTCGACCCGTCACCCCATCCCGAGGCCGACTTCGACCTACGGGCCCGCCGCCACGCCGGCACGGGGGCCTGGCTGGCGCCGATGGTGCCCTCGCCGTATCTGAACCCGCCGGTGGCCCATCGCACGGCGGCGCTGCTGCGGGCCGACGGGGACCCCACCTTCGCCTCCGACTACCGGTTCCGGGAGGGTCTCGACATCGGCGCCGCCGTTCCGGGTCCGCTGGCGCCGGTCGTCGCCGCCGCCGTGGCCGGCGCCCAGGCCGGCTCCGCCCTGTTCGCACGGGCGCCGCAGCCGGTCCGCTCGGCCGTGGCCGGGGTGCTGGAACGCCTCGGCCCCCAGCCGGGCGACGGCCCCGACCCCGACCAGCTCGACCGCTGGTCCTACCGCCTCGACGTACAGGCCAGCACCACCGGCGGGCGTACCGTCGACGTGACCGTCCACGCCGCCGGTCACCCCGGGTACAAGTCCACCGCCACCATGGTCGGGGAGGCGGCGCTGATCCTGGCCGACCCCGGAGCGCCCGTGCCCGACCGGGCCGGCATCCTCACCCCCGCCACGGCGCTCGGCGTCGACGTGCTCGACCGCTTCGCCGCCGCCGGGGCCGTGTTCGTGGTGAGCTGACCCGGTCAGGGTCGGGCCGCTGCCGCTGCCGCTGCCGCTGCTGCGGGAGGCGGTGGGTCGGCCCGTCGACAGGGCCGACGGGAGCTGCGACCGTGCGGGCGACTCCGCGGAGTCGTCCCCGCCGAGACCGGCCCCACCCCCAGGGTGACGCCGTGGCATCGTCCCCGGCCCAGACCGGCCCCACCCCAGGGCGACTCCGCGGAGTCGTCCCCGGCCCAGACCGGCCCATCCCCAGGGCGACTCCGCAGGGTCTTCCCCGGCCCGGACGGCGGGGCGCGCCGGCGCCGAGCCACCGCCTCAGAGCGTGCGGGTGTCGGTCTCCAGGCCGAGGCGGAGGCGGCCGGCCAGCTCGTAGGTGCGCTCGGCGGCCATGGCGTGCTGGGTCACGACGCTGGCGTCCCGCAGCAGTCGCTCCAGCGGGCTGCGCTGGTAGACGGCCTCACCGCCGGCGGCGCGATGCAGGCGCTGCACCACGTCGGCGCAGCGCTGGGTGGCGTCGGTGGTGGCCAGGCGCATGAGCCGGCGCTGCTCGACGGACGGGTCGTCCCCCCGGACGGCCGTCTCCCAGGCCGAGCCCATCACGTCGCGCAGGTAGGCGGCGGCGCTGGCCACGGTGGCCTCGGCCCGGGCCACGTCGGCCTGTGCGCTCGGGCGGTGGGCCAGCGTCCGCCGGGAGCTCTGGGGCACGGCGGCGGTGGCGTGCCCGGCGAACGCCTCGACGGCCCGGTCGGCCAACCCGATGGCGGTGCACCCGACCCCGGCGGCGAGGAGGCCGTAGAAGGAGAGGCGGTACAGCGGGCCGTCGACGACCGGTAGCCCGGTCGGATCGGCCACCCAGCGGCCCTCGGGGACGAAGGCGTCGGCCACCTCGATAGTCGGCCGACCCCGTCCCCCGCAGCCCGAGGACGTGCCAGGTGTCGAGGATCTCGACCTCGGCGGGATCGAGGAACACGAACGGCGTCCGCAGGCCGTCGGTGCGGGCCGCCGGGGCTCCGTCGTCGTCGACGAGGAGGGCGCCGCCACCGACGGTGGTGCAGTGTCGGGTCCCCGACCCCCACTGCCAACGTCCGCTGACCCGCAGCCCGCCGTCGACCACCCGGGCCCGTCCGGTGGGCTGGGCGAACCCCCCGGCCACGGCGTCGGCCCGGCCGAACAGGGCGGCGGCGTGGTTCGGGGGGCAGGCGGGAGGCGAGCAGGGCGGTGGTGTTGGCGATGAACACGCACCACGCCACGGCGGCGTCGTGGCGGGCCAGCTCGACGAACGTGTCGAGCCCTTCCGCCACCGGCACCTCGGCGCCTCCGTACTCCGCCGGCACCCAGAACCGGAACAGGCCGGAGCGGCTCAGGCGGGCCACCAGGTCGTCGGGCAGTGTCCGGTTCGCCTCGACCTCGGCGCTGCGGGCCCGCAGCTCGTCGGCCAGGCTCCGGGCGGCGGCCAGCGGCGAGGACGACGCCGGGGCGCTGGCGCTCACCGGCCCGTCGTCAGGGGCGACCGCTCCTCCACCCGCCCGTCGGCGTGACGGGCGAAGCGGCCGGCGTCGGGTCCGTGATCGGGATCGTCCGCCGGCCACGGCCAGCCCCCGAAGCCCGTGCGCCGGTAGTCCTCGAACGCGGCGGCCACGCCGGCCCGGTCGTTCAGGACGAACGGTCCGTACTGCGCCACTGGCTCACCGATGGGACGGCCCTGGAGGACGAGCACCTCGACCCCGTCGTCGCCGGCCGTCAGACGGCAGGGCCGGTCCGACACCACCTCGACGGCGGCCGGGCCGTCGACGCGCTCACCGTCGACGTCGAGACGGGGGCCGGTGTGGAGGTACAGCGTCCGCCGGGCGGACGGGTGGGCGAGAGGCGCGGTCCAGGTGGCGCCGGCGTCGAGGCGCACCGACCAGATGGCGACATGGGAGTCGGGCCGGGCCGCCCACGACCGGGGCGGCGGCGCCGGGGGCACCTCCCCGTCGAGCATCCCGGCCACGACCGCCACCCGCACCCCGGGCCCCTCCACCAGGGGCACGTCGGTCGCCCACAGCATGGCGAAGTGTGGATCGGCCATCTTGTCGACGGCGGGGAGGTTCAGCCAGAGCTGGAACATCTCCAGGGTGTTGGGGCCGTCGTCGTCGAGCAGCGGGAACATCTCGGAGTGGACGAGCCCGGCCCCGGCGGTGATCCACTGCACGTCGCCGCCCCCGAAGCGGGCCGCTGCGCCCAGCGAGTCGGCGTGGTCGACGATCCCCCGGCGCACGACGGTGACCGTCTCGAAGCCCCGGTGGGGGTGGGCGGGGAAGCCGGGGACGCCCCGGCCGTGGTACATGTTCCAGCCGTCGGTGCGGGTGAAGTCCGACCCGAGCGGACGGCCGTCGAGGGACGCCGCCGGGCGGAGCCGCCCGTCGCCGGCCGGGTAGTGGTCGAGGTGGTGGACGCAGAAGAGGAACGGGTCGACCGTCGGCCAGGGCCCGGCCCCGAGCCCGGTCACGGAGACGACGGTGCCGGTCATGGCTCCGAGGCTAGGGCCGGCGCGACGCTGCGAGGATGGGTCCGTGACCGAGCTGGAGCTGTCCCGGGTCGACCTCGACGCGCTGGCGGGTCCCCTGGAGGATCAGTCGTACGACATGTCCTGGTGGATCGACGCCGACACAGGCGAGATCTGGCCCTGGGGCCTCGACGGCCAGGACGAGCGGGACGACCCCGACGGTCGGCCCGGAGCGCACCCGATCGAACCGGTCTCGTCGCAGCAGGCCTACGGCGACATGGAGGACTTCGTCGACACCGTCGACGACGCCCGGGCTGCGGACCTGCTGGCCCGGGCCATGGTCGGGAGGGGGGCGTTCCGCCGGTTCCGGGACACCGTCGACGAGTTCCCCGACCTGGGGCCGCGGTGGCGCAGCTTCGAGCAGGTGCGCCGACGTCGCAGGGCCGTCGGCTGGCGGGTCGGCTGCGGCCTCGTCGGCGTGTCAGCCGGCGTTGGCTGCGATGCTTGACCCACCGCAGCCCGACGCACCGCCCCCGCTCGACGTCGTGCTCCTGGCGGGGTACCGGCGCCGGGTCGCCGACCTCTACGCCGAGGCGCGCCGGGGCGGCGCCGGCGAGGCGCCGTGGGAGGCGTGGCGGGCCGGTCGGGACGAGCTGCTCGGCACCCACCCCCTGAGCCCGGTGCCCGATGCGGACCGGACCGCCTTCACCGGGGCCCCGTTCTTCGCCCACGACCCGCGCTGGCGGGTGCGGGCCGAGCTGGAGACCGACGACCCCGCCGGGCCGGTGACCGACCAGCTGGCCGACGGGTTCCGGCGGGTCGGCTCGCTGCGGTTCGAGTACGACGGCGCCACCCACGTGCTGTCGGCCTACTGGCTCGACGCCTACGGGGGTGGCCTCTTCGTCCCCTTCGGCGACGACACGAACGGGGGCCCGACCTACGGCGGCGGCCGCTACGTCCTCGACACGGCCAAGGGCGCCGAGCTCGGTGCCGAGGGCGACCGGATCGTGGTCGACTTCAACTACGCCTACCACCCCTCCTGCGCCTGGGACGCCCGCTGGAGCTGTCCCCTCGCGCCGACCGAGAACCGGTTGGCCGTGGCGGTGACCGCCGGGGAGCGTCTCGTCAGCCCGCCGGGAGGAGGCGGGGCCCGGGCCGGAACGTGAGGGGAAGCTCCTCCAGACCGAGGACGAAGTTGCCGCGCCGCTCCCGCACCTCACCGGCGTCGTCGATCGCCAGGTCGTGCAGCCGGTCGAGCACCTCCTCCAGGAGGACCCGCAGCTCCAGCCGGGCCAGGTGGGCGCCGAGGCAGAAGTGCCGGCCCTTGCCCCCGAAGGCGACATGCGGGTTGGGGTGGCGGCGGACGTCGAAGTCGTCCGGGCGGTCGAACACCGCCTCGTCCCGGTTGGCCGACAGGTAGAGCAGCAGGAGCCGGTCGCCGGCCCGCACGGACTGCCCGCCCAGCACGACGTCGACGGTGGCGGTGCGGTTCATGTTCCGGACCGGGGTGGTCCACCGCAGCATCTCCTCGATCGCTCCGGGGAGCAGCCGGCGGTCGGCCCGCAGCGCGGCGAGCTGATCCGGCCGGCGCACCAACGCCTCCAGCCCGCCCGACATCACGTGGCGGGTGGTCTCGTCGCCCCCGACGAGGATCAGCATCGACTCGTAGACGAGGTCGTCGGGGCTCAGGGCCTCGCCGCCCGGCTCGGCGTGGACCAGGACGTCGAGCAGGTCGCCGGGTCGGGTCCGGCGGCGCTCGTCGCAGTGGGCCAGCACGTAGGCGGCGTACTCCTCGACCGCCGTCACCACCTGGTCGCGCACCTCGTCGCCACCCGTGGCGAACAGGTCCGACCAGTGGACGAGGCGGTCGTAATCCTCGGCGGGCAGACCCATCAGCTCGGCGATCATCCGCAGCGGGATGGCGGTGGCGATGTCGCCGACCAGCTCGCACCGGCCCGACTCGATGACCTCGTCGAGCAGGGCGCCGACGGTGCGTCGGAGGAACGCCTCGTGGCGCTGCACCCGGCGGGGGGCGAAGTCGTGGGCCACGAGGCGCCGGCGGTCGGTGTGGCCGGGCGGGTCCATGTTGATCATGGACGGGACCGACGACGTGGGCCGCGACCCCTGCCCCGAGCAGAACGTCTGCCAGTCCTGCTCGACCCGCATGACGTCGGCGTGGCGGGTGACACCCCAGATGCCGGTGGCGTCGTCCCAGTAGACCGGCGCCTCCCGCCGCATCCAGGCCAGGTGGTCGAGGGGGTCGGCGTGGAAGTCCGCCGACAGGAGCGACACGTCGGCCCGGGTGGGGTGGTCGGGGGTGCGGGTGCCGGCCCGGTCGAGTGCGATCTCGTAGGGCCGGAGCCGTTGCTCGTCAGCTGTCGTGTCCACGGCGCTCCCCGATCGAGATCGTTCGGCCCCATGATGACCTCGTGCGGACGGCGTGGGTGATGGCGGCAGCCGGCCTCCTCGCGGTGACGGCGGGCTGCTCGACTGATCCCGACCCACCCCGTCCCTCCGCCGCCGCCGAGCCGACGTCGACGGTGGCCACGGATCCGCCCCCCGTCGCCCCCGGCCGGCCGGCCCCGTCGAGCGCCCCGACGACGGTCACCGCCGCACCCGTCACGGCCCCCGCCACCTCCCCGCCGGCGTCGACCACCCCGTCGACCAGCACCGACTCCGCTGCGACCCGCCCCGCCGCCCCGTCGCCTCCCGCCGACGCCGATGAGCTGGCCCGGCGCCTCGCCGCGGTCGAGAGGCGGCTGCGCGCCGACCCGCCGCCCGCACCGGCCGAGGCGGTCGGCCTCGGTCACGAGCACCAGGTGCTGCACCGCGCCCTCGGGCGCCACCCGGAGTGGCGCGGTGCCCTCGACGGGGCACTCGAACCCGCCGCCGCGGCCCGGGCCCTGACCGTGGCGGAGGCGGGCTCGGCGGCGGCGTCCACGGTCGAGCCGCTGGCCGTGGTGCCGGCGTGGCGTGTCCGCCCCCCGCTCGATCCCGACGTGCTGCTGGACCTGTACCAGGACGCGGAGGCGGCCACCGGCACCCCGTGGGCGGTGCTGGCCGCCGTCCACCTGGTCGAGACCCGGATGGGGCGGATCGTCGGGCTCAGCTCGGCCGGGGCGGAGGGTCCGATGCAGTTCATCCCCTCCACCTGGGAGATCTACGGCGACGGCGGCGACCCCTTCGACGACGGTGACGCCATCGCCGCCGCGGCCCGGCTGCTCGCCGACCGGGGGGCCCCGGACGACCTCCGTTCGGCGCTGTTCGCCTACAACCCGTCGTCGGCCTACGTGGACTCGGTGCTGGCCTACGCCGAGGTGATCGCCGCCGATCCGTGGACCTACCGCGCCTTCTGGGGGTGGCAGGTGTACCTCTCGACGGTGCAGGGTGCCCAGTGGCTGCCGGAGGGGCTGGAGGTGGCCGAGGTGACCCCCCTGGCCGACCTCGCCGACCGGCTCCCCGACCCGGTCGCGCCGCCTCCCGCCAGCTGACACCGGCGGCCGCCCGGCGCTACCGTGGCGACCATGAGCGCACCCGGTCTCGTCCGCACCCCCGCCATGTACGACCTCGGGATCTCGGAGAGCGCCGAGATCCTGCTCAAGAAGGTGAAGGAGTTCATCGCCACCGAGATCGACCCGATGACGGCCCGCTACTACGAGCTGGGTGAGAACCGGGAGGAGCACTGGGGTTACGGCGAAGGTCAGCTCGAGCTGCTCGACTCGGTGAAGGCCAGGGCCAAGGAGTCGGGGTTGTGGAACTTCTTCCTCCCCGACGCCGAGACCGGTGAGGGCCTCTCCAACCTCGACTACGCCTACATCGCGTTCGAGCTGGGCAAGAACCCGCTGGCCTCGGAGTGCCTCAACTGCTCGGCGCCCGACACGGGCAACATGGAGGTGCTCGAGCGGGTCGGCACCCCGGAGCAGAAGGAGCGGTGGCTGGAACCCCTGCTGGCCGGCGAGATCCGATCCTGCTTCGGCATGACCGAGCCCAACGTGGCCTCGTCCGACGCCAAGAACATCTCCACCCAGGCCGTCCTCGACGGCGACGAGTACGTCATCAACGGTGAGAAGTACTGGACCAGCGGCGCCGGCGACCCCCGCTGCAAGGTGATGATCTGCATGGTCGTCACGAACCCCGACGGTCCGCCCCACAAGCGCCAGTCCCAGATCCTCGTGCCGCTCGACACCCCCGGGGTGGAGATCCTCGGCGCCATGAAGGTGTTCGGCGACGACGACGCCCCCCACGGTCACATGCACGTGCGGCTGAAGGACGTGCGGGTGCCGAAGACCAACATGCTCCTCGGCGAGGGTCGCGGCTTCGAGATCTCCCAGGTCCGCCTGGGGCCGGGGCGCATCCACCACTGCATGCGGGCCATCGGGTCGGCGGAGCGGGCGCTGGCCCTCATGGTGGCCCGTGGCCTCGACCGGGAGGCGTTCGGGCGACCCATCGCCAAGCTCGGCAAGAACACCGAGGTCATCGCCAAGGCCCGGGTCGACATCGAGGCCATGCGCCTGATGGTGCTCCAGGCGGCCAAGGCCATGGACGTGCTCGGCAACGCCGAGGCCCGCATCTGGGTGAGCGCCATCAAGGCCATGGTGCCGGCCCGGGTGTGCGAGATCATCGACGAGGCCATCCAGATCCACGGCGGCACCGGCGTCTCGCAGTGGACCCCCCTGGCCAAGATGTACACCTCGATGCGCACCCTGCGCCTGGCCGACGGCCCCGACGAGGTCCATTACATGGTGGTCGGCCGCGCCGAGCTGGCCGGCGGCGAGACCACCACGAAGGGTGACTCCGCCGGGGTGTGGACCCGCCCCGGCTGAGGCCTCGCGCGCCGCTGGCCGGCCGGTCACCCCGATCGGGCGCCCGGCCGGCCAGCTTGGCGTGGACCGGTCCCCACCTCATCGGACCGGACGGGTCAGACGCTCAGCTCGCCGCCACCGCCGTCGTGGTCTCGGGCGGAGTCTCGCCACCCTCGCCACCCTCGCCGATGTCGCCGGCATCGCTGGCCTCGCCGGCCAGCTCGACGAGAATCTGCTGACCGGTGTTGCGGATCTCGACGTCGTCGACCGCGTTGCCCTCGGGCAGGTCGAACTCGTACCAGGTCTCGAGAAGACCCATCTCGGTGGGTCGGATGCTCTTCTCGATGACGGCAGCGGCGGGGTCGCCGTAGCCGGCCTCCTGGAAGACCTGCAGGATGCTGAAGGGAACGTCGTCGAGGTCCATCACGGCGACCTCGAGCTCGATGAGCACGGCGTCGGGCTTGACGTCGACCTCCATGGTGGTGCCACCGCCCTCGCCGGTGATCTCCCAGATGGCCAGCACGTCATCACGGTCCAAGCTGGCCCCGGTGATGGTGGCGTCCTCGCCGAAGGCGACCTGGGCGGTGTGCAGCACGGTCGGCGGCACCTCGCTCAGGTCGACCACCAGCTCCTCGACACCGGGCGCCTCGACGAAGCCCTTGACGTCTTCGTGGTGCTCGGCCTCGAAAGCGTCCTGGGCAACGGCGAGACCGGTTGCTGATGCGAAAGCGAAGCCGGCAACGGCCGCGCCAACGACATATGACTTGCGCATGGTGTGTGTCCTTCTGGTCGGTGTTCGCCCTGGTCAGAGCGCCTGACCAGGCGGCGCCTCGTGACGCGGTGACACCCTCGCAGACGATCATGTCATCCAAAGGGTTGTTGGCCAACGATCGGATGAATAGGCGCTGAACCCGCTCTCGCATCCCCCATTTGGTGATTAATGTACGGTCATGGTCCAGCGGGTCGTTCTCGTCGTCGTCGGCCTCGCTCTGGTGGCGGCGTCGGCCCTGCCGGCCGGGTCCACCGTGCCGGCGTCACCACCCGTCGGGCGCTACATCGTGTGGACCGGCCCGTCGCACTCCGCCCGCCCCGGCGCCGAGCCCCCCACGGTGCTGGCCCTCGCGGACCGCGCCGCCCCGGTGGTGGCCGCCGCCCGGCGGGCCGGCGTCGACCACGCCTGGCCCCTGCGGTACACGCCGGCCGTGGTGGTGGCGGCCACACCGGACCAGGTGGCAGCGCTGGCGACGGCGCCAGGGGTGGCCCGCATCGAGCCCGACGAGCAGGTGCCGACCAACCTGGTCGAGACCACCGCCGTGGTCGGATCGGCATCCGCCAACGAGCGCGGGGTCACGGGCGCGGGCCGATCGATCGCCGTCGTCGACACCGGCGTCGACGGCGACCACCCCTTCCTGCGGGGCCGGGTCGCCACCGAGGCCTGCTTCACCGGCGCCGACTGCCCGCTCGGCCGGGAGGGCGAGGGACCGGGCCAGGGCGCTCCGTGCTCGTCGCTGTGCTTCCACGGCACCCACGTGGCCGGCATCGCAGCCGGGGCCCGGGCCTCCGACGCGCTGCCGGCCGGCGGTGTCGCCCCGGGCGCCTCGGTCGTGGCGGTGCAGGTGTTCACCGCCGATCCGGGCCGCCCGCCGCTCGCCTACTACAGCGACGTGGCCCAGGCGCTGGAGTGGGTCTACGACCAGCGTCAGCGTCTCGACGTGGCCGCCGTGAACCTGAGCCTCGGGGCCGGCCGCCACGAGGCCGACTGCCCCGACCACCTCCTGGCCGACGTGACCGCTCGCCTCACCTCGGGAGGGGTGGCGGTGGTCACCTCGACCGGCAACGACGGCTACAACGACGCCGTGTCGGCGCCGGCCTGCGTCCCCGGGATCGTGGCCGTCGGGGCGACCACTGACTCCGACGCCGTGCTGGCCAGCACCAACTCGGGCCCGCTGCTCGACCTCTTCGCCCCGGGCCAACTCGTGCGCTCGTCGCTCCCGGGCGACCGCTACGGCACGCTGAGCGGTAGCTCGATGGCGTCGGCCCACGTGAGCGGGGCGTTCGCTCTTCTCCGCCAGGATGACGACACGTCGACGGTTGCCGACCTGGTCGAGCGGCTGGCGGCCACCGGCGGGGACGTCCGCGACCGGGATGGGCGGCTCCGGCCCCGCATCGACGTGCGGGCGGCGACCCGACCGGCACCGGCACCCCCGCTCCCCGAGATCTGGGTCGAGACGTCGGCCGCGCTGGAGGGCCGGGCCCTCCGCGTCGAGCTGACGCTGTCCGAGCCGCTGACCCGCCCGGCGTCGGTCCGCGTCACCACGAGCTCGGGTACCGGCGGCATGGACGACCACCAGCCCGTCGACGAGGTCGTCAGGCTGGCGACCGGCGCCACGACCGCCACGGTGTCGATCGACACCGTCGACGACGACCGGGTCGAGGGTGATGAGCGGCTGCTGGTCGGTGTGAGCGATCTCGTGGGCGTCGTGGCCTCCGATGACCCCGTCCGCCCTCGATCAGCGGAGGCGCTGATCGTTGACGACGACGGAGGTCCTCCGGCGGCGAACGTGCGGATCGACGTCGGGGCCGCAGAGCCCTACCGCGACGGTGCCGGGCGGACCTGGTCCGCCGACACCGGACACGTGGGCGGATGGACCGCGCGGCGGGCGGTGCCCGTGGCCGCCACCGACGACGACGCGATCTACCGGAGCTACCGGGCCGGGGCGTTCGGCTACCACCTCCGGGTCGCGGATGGCGACCATCTCCTGCGGTTGCACCTGGCCGAGGTGGACGGCTGCTGCGGCGGGCCCGGCGACCGGATCTTCGACGTCCTCGTCGAGGGGGTCGTGCTGGCCGAGGCCGTCGACATCGCCAGGGCCGCGGGTCCCGCCCGAGCCGAGGTCATCGAGGTGGGAGCGACCGTCGTCGACGGACTGCTCGACGTCGAGCTGGCCCCGGTCGTCGGCTCGGCGATGCTGGCCGGGTTCGAGATCCTGCCTGCGGCCCCGCCGGCGCGCCCGCCCTCCCCCCCGCCGGCTCCGGTGCCCGTGCCCGATCCCCTCGGCGGCTACTGGCTGCTGGAAGGCGACGGGACCGTCCACCCGTTCGGCGAGGTGGCCGACCTCGGGGTGACACCACCGAGCGGTCTCACCACCGTCGCGTTCACTCCCACCTCGACCGGCGAGGGGCTGTGGCTGCTCCGCGCCGACGGTGCCGTGGACGTCCTCGGGGACGCCGAGGACCATGGCCCCGCCGTGCTCGTCGACCCCCTGCCCGGCGAGCGTTTCACCGCCATCTCGGCCACCCCCGACGACGGCGGCTACTGGGTGTTCACCGACCGGGGTCGGGTCCTCGCCGTCGGCTCGGCCGGGTGGTACGGCGATCTCACCACCACGTTCCGAGACGGCACACCGGTGGCGGAACTGCTCAACGCTCCCGTGGTGGGATCGTCGGCGACGCCCGACGGGCGCGGTTACCACCTGCTCGCCGCCGACGGTGGGGTGTTCGCCTTCGGGACGGCCGCCTTCCACGGCTCGACCGGATCCATGATCCTCCATCGGCCCGTCGTCGGTCTGGTCGCCGACCCCGACGGGGCCGGCTACTGGCTCGTGGCCGCCGACGGCGGGGTCTTCGCCTTCGACGCCCCGTTCCGGGGGTCGGTGCCGGGGGTGCTGGCGCCCGGTGTCGTCCTCAACCGCCCGGTGATCGGCGCCGTCCCGTATGCCGACGGCTACCTGGTGGTGGCGGCCGACGGTGGCGTCTTCAACTTCTCGGGCGCTGCGTTCCTGGGCAGCCTGGGGGCAGCGCCACCCGACACGCCGGTTGTCGCCATCGCCGCATCGCCGCCCGCCGTGGGGGTCGGACGCCCGGGCTGACCTGCACGTTCGGCAGGCGAGAGTTGACCGTGCGTGGTGCGGGTATGCCCCCGGCCCATGCGCGCACCTGTGAGAATGGCCTGATGGCCAGACCAGCCCCGTCCTTCTGCGAGCTGAGCGCCATCCCCGAGCTCGGCGCGTTCATGGCCAGCGCACCGTGGCTGGCCACCGCTCCCCGGGGTCGGGGCGGGCGTGTGCTCGTCATCCCCGGGTTCACCGCCGGTGACCTCACCACGGCGCCGCTGCGCCTGGCGCTGCGGGCCCTCGGCCACCGCCCGAGCGGATGGGGCCTGGGCGCCAACTTCGGCCCGGAGAACTCCACCGTCCGGTCGATGATGATCAAGGTCGACCGGCTGGTCCGCCTCAACGGCGGCCCCATCGACATCGTCGGCTGGAGCCTGGGCGGCATCATGGGCCGGCTCCTCGCCCTCTACCGGCCCGAGGACATCCGCCAGGTCATCAGCCTGGGCAGCCCCATCCGGGTCGAGGACCCCGAGGCCAACCTGTCCGAGTCGGTGCGCTACCTGGCCCAGCTGGCCGGCCTGTCCCGCGGGGCGCGGCGCCACGACCTCACCCACGTGCCCGTCCCGTCGTCGGCCATCTTCTCCCGCTTCGACGGCGTCGTGGCCGTCGACGCCGCCCGCCAGGTGCCGGGTCCCTTCGCCGAGAACATCGAGGTGCGCGGGGCCCACATCGGCCTCCCCCACAACCCGCCCGTGGTGTGGGCCGTGGCCGACCGCCTGGCCCAGCAGGATGAGGAGTGGGCGCCGTTCGTGCCGCCCCGGCTCCTCGCTCCGCTGTACGCATCGATCGAGCCCGGTGGGGACGTTCCCGACGAGGATGCCCAGCGCCTCGACACCGGCATCACCTGATGCCCACCAGCCAGCTGCGCCGCAGCGAGTCCCGCCTCCTGGCCGTCGAGACCCCGACCGCCCTCGGGCACACGTCCACGCTCACCATCCTCGACGCCGACCGGGCCGAGCATCCCGTCACGGGCCGGCTCCTCACGGCCGAGGTGGCCGCCCGCCTCGACGAGCTGCCCGTCCTGCGCCAGGCCCTGGTCGACGTGGCGCTCGGCCTCGACCGCCCGTGGTGGCGTGACGACCCCGGGTTCGACCTCGACTACCACCTCCGCTACATCGCCGTCCCCGAGCCCGACGACCCGGCATCGCTCACCGACCTCGTGGCCCGCATCCACGGGCGCCCGCTCGACCGCCGCCGTCCGCTGTGGGAGCTGTACCTGATCTCGGGGCTGGCCGGGGGCCGCAAGGCGCTGTTGTCCAAGGTCCACCTGGCCGCCGTCGGATCGGCCGGGGGCCGGGAGATCACCGCCGGACTGGTCGAGTCCACCCCCGAGCTGAAGGGTGACCTCTCCGCCGTCGACGAGCGCTTCCGTCCCGAACCGGGCCCGTCGTGGCTGCACGTGGCCGGGCGGGCCTGGATGAACGCGGCGCTGGATCCGATGCGGACGTTCACGCTCGTGCCCCGACGCCTCAGCCGGCTGCCCGGGTTCAGCTCGCTGCTGAACCCCACGCTGGCGCTCCTCAACCAGCGCACCCAGCGCTCGATCGTCGTGACCGACGACGACCGCATCACGCCCCGCACGTCGTTCAACCGCAGGATCGGACCCCACCGGCGCTGGGCCCCGACCGACCTCGACCTGGGCCGCATCGCCGAGCTGCGCCGCCGCTACGACGTGAGCACCGTCGACGTGTTGACCACCGTCTGCGCCGGCGCCCTGCGGTGGTGGCTGCTCGAGCACGGTGAGCTGCCCGAGGAGCCCCTCCAGGCCCTGGTGCCGTTGTCGGTGAGCGACCCCGACGCCGTCGATGGCCTGGCCGGCGTGGTGGTGAGCCTGGCCACCCACCGGGCCCGACCCGCCCAGCGCCTCCACACCGTGCACGCCGAGATCGGCGAGGCCGTGGTCCGCCACCACGCCATGCCCGCGGCCGAGATCCAGGGTCTGGGCGGCGGTACTCCCCTGCTGGGCATGATCGCCTCCCGGCTCCTCGAGCGCAGCCCGCTGGCCGACCGCCTGCAGCCGCCGTTCAACACCATCATCACGTCGGTGCCCGGGCCGAAGGACGGCTGCTACGCCCTGGGTGCCCCGGTCGAGGCCATCTACCCGATCCTGGGCGTGGTCGACGGCATCGGCCTGCACATCGGCGCGATGTCGGTCGGTGACCGCCTGTGCGTGAGCCTCACCGCCGACCGCGACCTCGTCTCCGACCTCGACGCCCTGGCCGACCGGATCCCCGACGAGCTCGCCGCCCTCGAGGCGGGCTGAGGCTCGTCAGGCCCACACCGCGAACACGTCCTCGAAGGCCTGGAACTGACCCCCCCGGGTCGATGACGGAACGACGATGGGTGTGGTCACGCCGGCGTCGAACCACGCCTCGACGCCCTCGCGGACCCGGCGGGCGGGGCCCGACAGGGTGCAGTCGTCGAGCCACTCGTCGGTCATGAGGCCGGCCACGGCATCGCTGTCGCCCCGGCCGAGGGCGTCCTCGATGGCGGTCATCTCCTCCTCGTAGCCGGCCGACTTCCAGTAGTTGCGGTAGTTGGGGAGCGCCACGTAGCCCGTGAGGGTCCTGCGGTTGACGGCCCGGGCGGCGTCGAGGTCGTCGTCGACGACGGTCGGGATCATGTCGCCGACGAAGAACCCGTCGGAGCGCATCTCTTCGGGGATGAGCGACAGCGAGTGGGCCATGTGGCGGCGGGATCCGTTGGCCCACACCGCCCCGTCGGCGATGTCGACGGACAGCTCGACCATCTTGTCCCGCAGGGTGGCCAGCGTGATCGGGGGCAGCTCCCCGGCCGCCCGTCCGGCCCCCTTGACCTGGTCGACGTAGTCCCGCATGTCGGACAACGGCTTGCCGGTGTCGATGTCCAGGCGGTCGACGACGGGGGCGTGGCTCACCCCCAGGCCGAGGCGGAAGCGGCCACCCGACAGCTCCTGGATGGTCCCCGCGTGGGCGGCGAGGTCGACGGGCTGGCGGAAGTAGATGGGCTGGATGGCGGTGGCGATCTCGACGGTGTCGGTGACGTGGGCGATGGCCTGGCACAGGCCCATGGCGTCGCCGAGGCTGGGGCAGTGGATCCCGGGGAAGCCCCGGCGCTCGATCTCGGCCGCCAGCTCGACGGTCCGCTGCCGGCGGCCGGGCACGGCGACGAGGGAGAGGGCGGGCAGCTGCGACATGGGGCGCTCCTTGGTGGGCGGGCGCCAGCGACCCTAGAGCGCCGGCCCGACCAGCCACCCCGAACTGACACAAGCACGCGCTGCTATAGCAACGCGTGCTTGTGTCAGTTCGGCCGGGGGTCCCAGCGGGCGGGGCTAGGGTCACGGGCGGTGACGGAGGAGCAGGCGCACGTCCGGAGCTGGTTCCTGGCCGACGACGTGGCCGGCTACGTGGCCGACCACACCAGCCCCCCCGACGAGGTCCGGGCGGCGCTGCGGACCACCACGGCCGAGCGCTTCCCACAGGCGGCGCGCATGCAGGTCGGCGACGACCAGGCCGTCCTGCTGGAGATCCTGTGCCGGTCGATGGGCGCCCGCCGGGCCATCGAGGTGGGCACGTTCACGGGTGCCTCCGCCCTGGCCATCGCCACGGGCATGGGACCCGAGGGCCGCCTCCTGTGCTGCGACGCCAGCGACGAGTGGACGGCCGTGGCCCGTGAGCACTGGGAGCGGGCCGGGGTGGCCGACCGGATCGAGCTGCGCCTCGGACCCGCCCTCGACACCCTCCGCTCGCTGCCCGCCGACGAGGCTGTCGACCTCGCCTTCCTCGACGCCGACAAGGATGCCTACCCGGCGTACTACGCCGAGCTGGTGCCCCGCCTCCGTCCGGGCGGCCTCCTGCTCGTCGACAACAGCCTCATGGGCGGCCGGGTCCTCGCCGACGACGGAGCCGACGACGCCAACCCGGGTGTGGCCGGTGTGCGGCGGCTGAACGAGCTGGTGATGGCCGACCCGGGGGTGCGATCCGTGCTCCTGGCCGTGGGCGACGGCATCAACGTCGTGCAGAAGGTCCCGTAGCCGATCCGGCCGGTACGGCTTGACGACCCGGGGCCGACGGGGTTGGATACCCCCGTCCGCAAGGGCCGGGAACCCCCCGCCCCGGACGAGGGGGAGGGTGACGTGAGGAATCGGACCGCAACGGTGCGTGTCGCGGCGGTGGTGCTGTCGCTGGGGCTGGTGGCGGCGGCCTGCGGCGACGACGACGCCGGAGACATCTCGGCCACACCGACCACCGTGGAAGCGGCGGCGACGACGAGCGGGGCCGAGGGCGGGGACGGGTCCGCCACGTCGGCCGCGCCCGACACGACCGGCGACGCCCCGGACGACGGGGAACCGTGCGGGCCCGCCGACACCTCCCTCGACGAGGACCTCGGCCAGGGGACGGGCCAGTTCGTGGCCGAGCTGGAGTGCGCCCTCGCCAACCCGCGCCAGGCCGAGGGTGAGCCAGTCGTCATCGGCGTGCAGACGCCGGAGGGCGACCCGGCCGGATCGTTCCCCGAGTACGCCGAGGCGGTGCGGGCCGCCGCCGACTTCATCAACACCGAGCTGGGAGGCGTCGGGGGCGACGTCCTCGCCGGCGAGCCCGGCCGGCCCATCGAGCTCGACATCTGCACGACGGCCATCAACCCGGCCGACTCGCAGCGCTGCGCCAACGAGCTGGCCGCCGGCGACCCGTTCGTCGTCATGTCGAACATCAACTTCTTCGGGAACCACTTCCCCATCTACGACGCCGCCGACGTGCCCGTGGTGGTGACCAGCGCCGTCACCATCGCCGACTTCACCGGCAACGCCTTCGCCATCGCCGCCGGCGGCGGCTGCCTCGGCCAGCACACCGCCCTCGTCGAGTACGCCACCAATCAGCTGGGGGGCGAGCGGATCGCCGTCCCCTGGGCCGACACGCCGCCGGGGGTGGTCTGCTACTACGACCTGGAGGCCAAGCCCCTCGACGTGCTGGCCGGCAACGTGCCCGGCGATTCCGAGCGGGCCGGGACCATCCCCGACCTCGAGTACCTCGGCGTCCCCATCCAGCCGGCCACGCCCGACGTGACCTCCCAGGTCAGCCAGATCCTCGACTTCGGCCCCGACGTCATCATCTTCTCGGCCCAGGGCGCGGACTGCTGGAACCTGGTCGACGCCCTCTCCCGCCTGGGCTGGTCGACCGAGGAGATCCCCCTCGTCCTGTCGGGAGCCTGTATCGACCTGGAGGCCATGCAGGCGGCCGGCGAGGCGGCCGAGGGCATCTACTTCGTGGGTACCGGGGCGCCGTCCATCATCGACCCGACCCAGATCGAGAACCCGGTGTGGCGTCTCGAGGCCACCACCTACTTCGAGAAGTCCGTCGAGTACGGCCTGTCGGAGGAAGATCGGGGCAAGGGCTTCGCCACCAACGGCTTCAACAGCCTGATGCAGATCTGGGGGATCTCCAACGAGACGGCGCTGCGGGACGGTGAGCTCACCCAGGACGGCTTCGTGGAGACGTTCGCCACCACCAGCGACCACCATCTCTACCTGGCCCCGCCCATGGGCTGCGCCGACGCCCCCGAGCCGTACACCGCCGTGTGCCAGGCGTCGGCGTCGATCCTGCAGTGGGACGGCACCGACCTGATCACGGTCGAGGAGCAGGTCAACGGCGTGGACCTGATCGCCGGAACCGAGCTCAAGCCCGGGCCCTGACCGACATCGGCGCCGGCCGCGTCTACCGGGACCGCCGCGAGGCGGGCCGGTATCTGGCCTCACGCGTGGTCGCCACTCTGGCCGACACCGGGCTGGCCGACACCGGGCTGACCGACACCGGGCTGACCGACACCGGGCTGACCGACACCGGGCTGACCGACACCGGGCTGGCGGGCGTGGTCGTGCTGGCCCTCCCCCGGGGCGGGGTGCCGGTCGGCTACGAGGTGGCGGCCGCCCTCGGGGCCCCGCTCGACGTGATCGGGGTTCGCAAGATCGGCGCGCCCCGCCAGCCCGAGCTGGCCGTGGGCGCCATCGCCAGCGGCGGCGTGACCATGATCGACGACCACCTCGCCGCCCAGATCGGCGTCGACCGGTCCGCTCTCCACGAGGTCGTCGCCAGGGAGCGGGCGGAGCTCGACCGGCGGGAGCGCCGCTACCGGAGCGGCCGGCCCGCGCCGGACGTGCGGGACCGCTGCGTCGTGGTCGTCGACGACGGCATCGCCACCGGATCCACGATGGCGGCCGCCGTGGCCGCCCTCCGCCGGCTCGGACCGGCCGAGGTGGTGGCGGCCGCGCCGGTGGCGTCGCGCTCGGCGTGCGCCCACCTGGGCGCCGCCGCCGACCGGGTCGTGAGCGCCTCGACGCCGGAGCCGTTCCACGCCGTGGGCCTCTGGTACCAGGACTTCACGCAGACCTCCGACGACGAGGTGGTCGAGCTGCTGGCCGCCGCCAGGCGGAGCTGAGAGCGGTCAGGTGACGTCGGCGTCCCGGGCCACGTCGACCACGGTGCGACCCGTGAGCACCGACTCGGGCCGGTCCCGCACGGGGACGCAAGCCGGATCGGCGTCGTCGTCGGCCACCTTCACGAGCAGCCACAGGCCGTCGTCGGGACGGAAGCGCTGGAGCGCGAAGCTGCCGCCCAGCTTCTCGCCGTCCACGGCGAACCGCAGGTGGCCCCGCTCGACGGCGTCGGCCACGGGTACGGGCCGCCCGTCGTCGCCGGTGGTCTCGTTGGTCCACGTGCCGAGGTCCCACACCACCACGGCCCCGCCGCCGTACTCGCCGGCCGGGATCGTCCCCTCGAACTCGAGGTGGTCGAGGTGGTGGTCGGGCGTGCGGACGGCGAGGCGCTTGTCGGCCGGGTCGAGCGACGGACCCTTGGGCACCGCCCACGAGAGGAGGACGCCCCCGCTCTCGAGCCGGAGGTCGTAGTGCTCACGGCTGGCGTCGTGGTGCTGGAACGAGTACCGGGACGGGCCGTCGGCGGTCGCCACGGCGGGACGGCTACCCGGCGGCGGGAGGCGTGAACCGGAATCGGTGGGGTAGGCAGGAGCCGTGGCCGGCACCGAGGTCGACGGGCGTCACCTGGAGCTGAGCAGCCAGGGGAAGGTGCTCTTCGGCGACGCAGGCGTCACCAAGGGTGACCTGATCGGGCACTACCGGCGGGTCGCCGATCTGATGCTCCCCCACCTGCGCGACCGGCCCCTCGTGCTGCACCGCTTCCCCGACGGTCTGGCCGCCGGTGGCTTCTACCAGAAGGCGGCGCCCGCCCACTTCCCGGACTGGATCAGCCGGGTCACCCTCGACCGCGCCCGGGGTGGCACCGTCACCCACGTCGTGGCGGACGAGGCGGCCACCCTCGTCTACCTGGCCAACCTGGGCTGCATCGAGCTGCACACGCTGCTGACCTCGGCGTCGGAGCCCCGCCGGGCGGTCGAGGTGATCCTCGACCTCGACCCCCCCACCGACGACCCGGCGCCCGTCGTCGACGCCGCCCGGGTCGTGGCCGACGTGCTCGGTCGGCTCGACCTGGCCTCCCGGGTGAAGTCGACCGGTTCGCGGGGCCTGCACGTGCACGTCGCCCTCGACGGCCCGGCCCCGGTCGAGGAGGCGAAGGCCGTCGCCGGGGCCCTGGCGGAGCTGGTGGTGGCCCAGGACCCCGGCAACCTCACCGTCGCCCACGCCAAGGCCGACCGGGGCGACCGCCTCTACGTGGACTGGTTGCGCAACGGGTACGGCCAGCACGCCGTGGCCCCCTACAGCGTCCGGGCCCGGCCGGGCGCCCCGGTGGCCGTGCCGCTCGACTGGGACGAGGCCACGTCGGCCCGCTTCGACCCCCGGCGCATCACGGTGACCAACCTGGCCCGCCGCCTGGGCCAGAAGGGTGACCCGTGGGCCGGGCCCGGCCTCTCCTACCCACTCCCCCAGGTTGCAGGCCGTGTCGCGGCGGCGGCCGCAGCTGGATGACCAGGTCGGCTCGTCCGCCCGAGGGCCGGGGGGCATCTACCGTCTCGGGCCATGAGCGCACCGCCGGCCCGCTACCACGACCTGAGCGCCCTGTTCGTCAACTGCACGCTGTCACCGTCACCGGCCGTGTCGCACACCCAGCGGCTGGTCGACCGGGCCGTTGCCGTCATGGAGCACGCCGGGGCGAGCACGGACACCGTGCGCGCCGTCGACCTCGACATCGCCCCCGGGGTGCAGCCCGACATGACCGAGCACGGCGCCGACCGTGACGACTGGCCGGCCGTACAGGAGCGGGTGATGGCGGCCGACATCCTCGTGGTGGCCACGCCCATCTGGCTGGGGGCGCCGTCGTCGGTCTGCACCCGGGTCATCGAGCGCCTGTACGCCTGGTCGAGCAAGCTGAACGACGACGGCCAGTACGCCTACTACGGGCGGGTGGGGGGCTGCCTCGTGACCGGCAACGAGGACGGGGTGAAGCACTGCTCGATGGGGATCCTGTACTCGCTGCAGCACCTCGGCTACGCCATCCCTCCCCAGGCCGACGCCGGCTGGATCGGGGAGGTCGGCCCGGGCCCGAGCTACGGCGACGAGCCGGAGGGGGGCGGTCCGCCCATCGGCTACGACAACGACTTCGCCAACCGCAACACGACGTTCATGGCCTGGAACCTGCTGCACCTCGCCCGGATGCTGCGTGACGCCGGCGGCATCCCCGCCCACGGCAACCAGGCCCGGGCCTGGTCCGAGGGTGAGCGCTTCGGCCTCCCGACGGCGACGTGACACCCGTGGTGGGGGTCATGACCCCCACCACGGGTGTCAGGTCCCGCTGGGAGGGGTACCGCTCCGACATGGCTGAACCGCAGGAGCAACCGACCGGCACCGACACCCCGACCGGCACCGATCCCGACGCCAAGTACTCCGAGCCCGGCTACCAGGACAAGTCCCTCGGCCAGGCCGTCAACCAGGACGCCGAGCTGGCCGAGGAGCTGCTGGACGAGACCGGGGGCGACACCGAGGAAGCCGAGCGCCGATTCGCCGAGGAGTCGGCGGGCGCCCCCAGGCTGGCCGAGCAGGAGGGTGACGGCGGCGATCGGTAGGCTCGTCGCTCCATGAGGCGGAAGAGCTTCGCCGACGTCGCCTGCTCGGTGGCCCAGACGCTCGAGGTGGTCGGCGAGTGGTGGACGATGCTGATCGTGCGCGACGCCTTCCTGGGGGTGCGGCGCTTCGACGAGCTCCAGGAGCGCACCGGCATCAGCCGCAACGTCCTCTCCGCCCGCCTCGACCACCTCGTCGTGCACGGTGTGCTGGAGCGGCGCCGCTACCACGACCGGCCACCCCGCCACGAGTACGTCCTGACCGCCAAGGGCCGGGACCTGTGGCCGGTCCTCGTCGCCATGCGGGAGTGGGGTGATCGCTGGATGGCCCCTGACGGCCCGCCCGTCGAGCTCGTCCACGAGCCGTGCGGGCACGTGACGACGACCCGGCTGGTGTGCGACCACTGCGGTGGGCACCTGGCGTCCCGCTCGGTGCGTCCCGTGCCGGGCCCCGGCGCCCGCGGCGACAGCCCGCTCTGACCCCGCCACTCCCCTGACCCCGTCCCGCCCCGGCGTCGAGGCCGAGCGCATCAGGACCCTCCGCGGTGGCCCGCCGGACGACGGTCGCTACGTCCTCTACTGGATGCAGCAGGCCGCCCGGGCCGAGGCCAACCCGGCCCTGGAGCACGCCGCCGGGCGGGCGAGGCACCTCGGGCTTCCCCTGGCCGTGGTGTTCTGCCTGGTCGACGACTACCCGGACGCCTCCGCCCGCCACTACCGGTTCCTCCTGGAGGGACTGGCCGGGACGATGCGGACGATCCGGCGGCGGGGCATCGCCACCACGGTGCGGGCCGGGCCCCCGGGCGAGGTGGTCGCCGCGCTGGCCCGCCCGGCGGCGCTGCTCGTGACCGACCGGGCCTATCTCCCCGTCCCCCTGGGCTGGCGCGACGACGTGATGGGCGCCACCACCGTCGCCGTCGACGAGGTCGAGGCCGGGGTGGTGGTCCCGATCGATCTCGTCAGCGACCGGGTCGAGGTGGCCGCCCGCACCATCCGCTCCCGCATCATGGACCACCTCGACCGGTTCGCCGTCGAGACGGACCCCACCCCCGTGGCCGCGGCGGCGGGTCCGCTCGACCTGCCCGACGCAGGGGCTCCCGTCGACCCGGACCGACCCGGCGACGTCGTGCGCCGGCTCGGGGTGCCCGGAGCGCCCGGACCGGTGCCCGGATGGCGGGGCGGAGCCGAGGTGGCCCGCTCGCTGCTCGACCGCTTCACGGCCGAGGTGCTGCCGTCCTACGCCGACGCCCGGGAGCGCTACGACCGGCCGGTCAGCTCCTCGCTGCTGTCGCCGTACCTCCACTTCGGCCAAATCTCTCCGGTGGAGGTGCTGCGCCGGGCCCGGGCAGCGGGGGCGCCGGCCGAGCACGTGGCCGCCTTCGTGGACGAGCTGGTCGTGCAGCGGGAGCTGTCGGTCAACCTGGTGGCCCGTGACGCCGCCTTCGACACGTTCGCCGGGCTCCCCGACTGGGCCAGGCGCACCCTCGCCGACCACGCCGACGACGAGCGGGAGGCCGTCTACACGGCCGGCGAGCTGGAGGCGGGCCGCACCCATGACGAGGTCTGGAACGCGGTCATGGCCGACATGCGGGAGCGCGGGTTCGTCCACAACCAGCTCCGCATGTACTGGGGGAAGCAGATCCTGCGGTGGACCGAGCGGCCCGAGGAGGCCTTCCGCGTCGCCCTCGACCTCAACAACCGGTACTTCCTCGACGGGCGCGACCCGAACTCCTACGCCAACGTGGCGTGGTGCTTCGGTCGCCACGACCGCCCGTTCCAGGATCGGCCGGTGATCGGGACCATCCGGCCGTTCACCCGGGCCGCCCTCCGGCGCAAGGGTGACCTCGACGGGTGGCTGGCAGCGCGCACCGGCGCCGACGCGGACGGCCAGACCCGTCTCTTCACCTGACCGACGCCGCCGTCAGCCGGCCAGCACGAAGGAGAGGAAGAACCCGGCGGCGGTGGCGAAGGAGTTGAAGGGACGCCCGTGCTCGAACGCCTCGGGCATGAGGGTGTCGGCCAGCGAGGCGAGCACGGCCCCACCGGCGAAGGCCAGTGCGAACCCGATCACGTCGGTCGGAGCACCGGACAGCGCCCCGAAACCGGCGACGACGGCGGCGGTCAGGATGGCGGCGGTCACCGTCCACACGCCCACCACGAACCCCGTCGAGCGACCGGCCGCCTTCATGGCCACCGACCCCACCAGGGCCTCCGGGAAGTTGGAGGCGAAGATGGCCACCAGCAGCGCCGCCCCGCCACCACCCTCCTCCTCGGTCTCGAGCAGGCTGAGCCCGAGGGCGAGGTTCTCGGGCACGCCGTCGAGGGTGACGGCGGCCAGCAGGGCCAGGGCGACGGCCAGGCCGGGGGCGTCAGTGGCGGGGGAAGCCGCCTCGGCCAGCTTCTCGGACTGGTCGGCCTCCGCACCCGACAGCGCCTCGGACGCCCCGTCGTCGAGGGGGACCTCGTCGGCGTCACCGGCGCCGCCCGCCACCCGGGAGTCGACCACGGCGTTGAACACCACGAACGTGGCGCCCCCGGCCAGCAGCCCGAAGGCGGCGACGGGCAGGCTCGACGCCTCCACCGCCTCGGGGAACAGCTCGAAGCTCAGAGCGGAGATGAGGGTGCCGCTCGCGAAGGCGAGCAGGACCCCCGACACCGAGGTCGGCGCCTCCCACGACGAACCCACCACCGCGCCGATCACCAGAGCGCTCGAGCCGATCAGCCCGAGCACGAGCGCCTCCAGCACGGGCGGACACTAGCCCGCCGGACCGGGCATCATCGGGGCCGTGTCCGACCTCGCCGCGCCGCCGATCCGCATCGACATCGGGGCTGCGGTGGGGTCGGCCGAGGAGGCCCGCTTCGTGGTCGAGGCCGAGCGGCTCGGCGCCGGCCGGGTGTGGGTGGCCGAGGCGTGGGGTCACGACGCTCTCACCCCCCTCGCCTACGTGGCCGCCCTGACCGAGCGGATCGAGCTGGCCACCGGCATCGCCCAGATCGGGGCGCGTACACCCGCCATGCTCGCCATGTCGGCGCTGTCGATGCAGTCACTGTCGGGGGGCCGGTTCGTGCTCGGCCTGGGGACGAGCGGCCCGCAGGTGATGGAGGGGTGGCACGGCGTCCGCTTCCGCTCCCCCCTGGCCGCCACCCGGGAGACCATCGGGATCGTCCGCACCGCCACCAGCGGCGAGCGCCTGACCCACGACGGGAAGGTCTTCCAGCTCCCCCTGCCCGGGGGCCCCGGCCGGGCGCTCCGGTCGATGGCCCCGCCCTCGCCGGTCCCCGTGTACGTCGCCGCCCTCGGCCCCCGGAACCTGGCGCTGACGGGTGAGCTGGCCGACGGGTGGCTGGGCAACGCCTTCGTCCCCGAGCACGCCGACGCCTTCCTCGGACCGCTGCGCGACGGCGCCACCCGGGCCGGCCGGTCGTTGGAGGACCTGGACCTCGTGATCCCCGTCGCCGTCGAGGTGACCGACGACGCCGACGAGGCCGCCCACCGCCACGCCCGGGGGTACGCCTTCACCATCGGGGCCATGGGGTCACGTGACCAGAACTTCTACACCGCCGCCTTCGAGCGCCAGGGCTACGGCGATGCGGTGCGGGAGGTGCAGGAGCTGTGGCTGGCCGGGGAGCGGGAACGGGCCGCCGACCGGGTGCCCGTCGAGCTGGGGGCGCGAACCAACCTGCTCGGGCCCCCGGCGGCGATCGAGGAGCGCCTCCGCCGGTACCGGGCCGCCGGCATCACCACCCTCCAGCTCAAGCTGACCGGCCCGGTCCACGAGCGTCTCGACACCCTCGGCCTCGTGATCGACCTCGCCAGGGCCGAGGCGGCGTCTCCGTAGGCTGCGGGGATGCTCCCACTCGACGACTTCGGGGCCACCGGCCACCGCTCCACGCGCGTCATCTTCGGCGCTGCCGCCCTCGGGGCCATGTCCCAGGAGCGGGCCGACACCACGCTGGCGCTCGTACGGGATCGCGGCGTCAACCACATCGACACCGCCGCCTCCTACGGCGACAGCGAGCTGCGTCTCGCGCCGTTCCTCGCCGACCACCGCGCCGACGTGTTCCTCGCCACCAAGACCGGCGAGCGGTCGGGCGGCGGGGCCCGGGCCGAGCTGGAGCGCTCCCTGACCCGCCTCGGCGTCGACCGGGTCGACCTGATCCAGCTGCACAACCTGGTCGAGCCGGACCAGTGGGAGACGGCGTTCGCACCCGACGGCGCCGTGGCGGCGCTGCGCCGGGCCCGGGACGAGGGCCTCGTCGCCCACGTCGGCGTCACCGGGCACGGTCTGCGGATCGCCGGCATGCACCTCCGCAGCCTCGACCGCGCCGACCTCGACTCCGTGCTGTTCCCCCTCAACCACGACCTGATGACCCGCCACCCCGGCTACGCCGACGACGTGCGCCGGCTGCTCGCGGTCTGCGCCGAGCGCGACGTCGCCGTTCAGACCATCAAGGCCGTGGCCCGGCGGCGTTGGGCGGACCCGTCGACACCACACCGCAGCTGGTACGAGCCGCTCGACGACCCCGGCGCCATCGCCCGGGCGGTGCGCTGGGTGCTGTCGGAGCCCCGCTGCTTCCTGAACACCTCGAGTGACGCCCGCCTGCTGCCCGCCGTCCTCGACGCCGCCGAGGGCGACCTCACCCGCCCGTCACACGCCGAGATGGAGGCCGACCACGACACCTTCGCGGTGGCCTCCATCTTCGACGGGGCCGAGCTGGAGCGCATCTGAGCGACCCGGAGGCCGGTCTGTCCCCGGGCTGTCAGCCCTCCCGGGCCGCCCCTCGGCCCGTCGTGCGGCTCACCTCCTCGCCGCCGCGGAAGACCGACACCGGCCCCTCGTCGCTGACGACGACCACCACGGCGCAGGGGTTGTCGTGGCTGTGGCGCCGGGCCGACGTGTGGCGGGTGCCCCGCAGCGGCGCGACCTCCCGCTCCGCCCGGCGGCTGGGGACGAGGCGGACCCCGAGCTGGCGCAGCGTCCCCTCCCGGTCGAACACGGCGGCGCCGTCGACCTGGCCGAGCACGTGCAGGAGCGGACCGAGGTCACCGGGACGACCGACGCGCAGCGGCGGCGGCACACCCAGGCGCACCTCGAATGACACGGGGTCCGGCTCGGCGAGCGCGAGGACCAGCAGCGAGCCGACCGATCCCGAGCCTAGGTCGTGCACGGCGAAGCGGAGCAGCTCGGCGAGGACGTTGGACTCCTGCCGGTCGAGTCCGCCCGACGACCGGGACACCAGCTCCGCCACGGGCGAGCCCGTCTGCCATCCGACCCCGTCCCAGCGGGCCACCCCGAACGGCCCGACGAGGCGTACGACGCCGGCCGGGTGGCGCTGCACCACCGTCGCCCCCGTCGCCTCGGCCAGCACCACGAGGTCGCGCTCGGAGCTGGCCGGTCGGTCGAAGACGACGAGCGCGTTCACACCGCCGGCGTCTCGGATGGTCCAGCTCGACAGGCCGTTGGCGTAGCGGCGGATCTCGTCGTCGGCCCGCTCCGGCGCCGGGCGCACGGACACGTCGAGGGTGGTGCGCTCCGCCCAGACGGCCTCCGGCTCGGTGGGCAGCACGAAGGACCCGTAGGAGGGGACCCGGCGCTCGTGGCGGGGAGGCCGCAGCGCGTAGTCGAGCTCGTCGACGAGCAGCTCGGGCGACCGGACGGCGGCCACGACGGCCGGCTCCTCCTCGGTCAGCTCCTGGAGCAGGCGGACCAGGCGCCCGGGCGTGGTCTGACGGCGACTGTCCACCTCTCCCCCTGGATCGCCCCGGGGAACGACAACGGCCCGGCGTGCGGCGCCAACCTATCCGGGAGGGCCGGCGCCGGGCCGGTCGTGTGAGTCTGGGCTCGGGCTCAGGCGGCCTGCCAGGCCTCCAGGACCAGAGCGTTCTCGTCGTCGTCGAGGTCGATGCCCTCGTCGTCGTTGTCGTCGTTGGCGTTCAACAGCAGCAGCAGCACCACCACGGCCGCGGCGATGAGCAGCAGCAGGGGGATGAGCCACTTCATGATCGAGCTGCCGGAGCCGCCCCCGGCGGACCTGGCGCCGACGCGCCTCGAGTCGGCCATGTCAGCGCCCCTTCTCGTCGACGGCGTCACCCTCGACCTCGACGTGCTCCTTGCGCACGTCGGCCGAGACGGTCTCCTGCTCGGTGACGGTCTCCTTGTCGAGCGACACCCGCTCCTTGGCGACCGTCTCCTTGTTGACCACGGCCCGCTCCTCGCGCAGCGTGATCTCCTCGACCGACTCGTCGTCGCCGATGGGGCCGGTCGTCGTCTCACCGCTGACGGGCTCACGCTCGACGCGAACCTTCTCCTTCTTCACCGGCACGGTCACCGTCTCGGTGTCGGTCGTCACGTACTTGCGCAGGCGGACCTTGCCGGCCTGCTGCTCCTGCGTGGCGACGTTCAGCTCCTCCTCGCGGCGGACCACGCCGTCGGCGTCGTGGCCGGTGTCGGTGCGGTCGTCGTCGCGGACGTCGTAATCGCGGTCGAAGCGGTCGGTGTCGGGGTAGGCATCACGGCCGCCCTCGTAGGCGATGCCGTAGTGCTGGTAGAGACGGCGCTCCTCGGCCTCGCTCAGCTCACCGTCGGCCTCGGCGTTGGGGGCGTCCTTCACCTGGTCCTTGGTGTAGTTGATCCGGAGCCCGTCGTCGTGCTGGGTCGCGCCGGCGATGGGTGCGAAGCTGACGTTCGAACCGAACCAACCGGTGCTGATGGCCAGCCACTCCGGACGGCCGGTGTCGACGTCGCGGTACATGTCGGAGAGCGTGCCGATCTTGTCGCCCGAGTTGTCGTAGACGTTGGCGTCCTTCCAGTTCTCGTAGCTCATCGTCTCGGTGTTCGTCATGGGTGTCCCTTCGGTCTGTGTCCCGCGCCCGCCCCGCATATGCGTCGGGCTACCGCACGGAGCTACCCGGGCGCCGGGGGAACCAATCTCCTCCGAAGGGGTGAGATGGCGGGGACGTCGCTCCGGACCGTGACCTACCCTGACCCGGTGACCGCCGACATCGAGTTCTTCTGGGATCCCGTCTGTCCGTTCGCCTGGATCACGTCCCGTTGGGTGGAGAAGGTCTCGGCGCAGACCGACCACACCGTGGAGTGGCGGTTCATCTCACTGCGACTGCTCAACAAGCACAAGGACTACGCCACCGAGTTCCCGCCCGGGTACGAGCAGGGCCACACCGCCGGGCTGCGGATGCTGCGGGTGGCCGCCGCCGTGCGCGACGACCTCGGACCCGGTCCACTGGGTGGGCTCGTGACCGCCTACGGCGAGAGCTACTGGGATCGTCCCCCCGGTTCGGGCATGCGCGACCGTCTGAGCACCCACGACCACGCCGTCGAGGTGCTCGCGGCCGCCGGGTTGCCGACCGGGTACGCGACCGCCCTCGACGACACGGCCTGGGACGAGGTCCTCGACGCCGAGACCGAGCTGGCTCTCGGCCGCACCGGCCGCGACGTCGGCACCCCCATCATCACGTTCCGACCGCCTGACGGGCTGTCGTTCTTCGGGCCGGTCATCTCCCGGGTCCCCTCCGACGAGGACGCCGTACCGTTGTGGGACGCCGTCACGACGCTGGCGTCGTTCCCCGGGTTCGCGGAGATGAAGCGCAGCATGCGGGAGGTCCCCCAGCTCGACATCCTGGGCGGTACGACCGACCGGCCCGCCCAGGAGGACTGGACCGGCGGGCACCGGGCCGGCCACCTGCCGGGCGACCGGGCGGGCGACCTGGCGGCGGTCGATCAGGGTCAGGGCACTAGCGTCGGCCGGCGTCCCTGACCCCCCGACCCGGAGGCACCGATGCCACTCTCGCCCGCGTTCCCGTTCGACAAGCAGCGGGTGAGCGTCGACGGACTCGACATGGCCTACGTCGACGTGGGTGGGGGGGACCCCATCGTGCTGCTCCACGGCAACCCGACGTCGTCGTATCTGTGGCGCAACGTCATCCCCCACCTCACCGACCTGGGGCGCTGCATCGCCCCCGACCTGATCGGCATGGGCGACTCCGACAAGCTCCCCGACCCCGGCCCCGGCTCCTACACCTTCGTCGAGCATCGGCGGTACCTCGACGGGCTCCTCGATCAGCTCGGCGTCGACGCAGGAGCGACGTTCGTCATCCACGACTGGGGTTCGGCGCTCGGCTTCGACTGGGCCAACCGCCATCGTGACGCCGTGGCCGGCATCGCCTACATGGAGGCCATCGTCCGACCGGTGTCGTGGGCCGACTGGCCCGAGGCGGCCCGGGGGGTGTTCCAGGGCTTCCGGTCCCCCGCCGGTGAGGAGATGGTGCTCGACAAGAACGTCTTCGTCGAGCGGGTGCTGCCGGGCTCGGTCATCCGTGACCTGACCGACGAGGAGATGGCCGAGTACCGCCGGCCCTACACCGAGCCCGGCGAGGGCCGCAGGCCCACCCTCACGTGGCCCCGCCAGATCCCGATCGAGGGCGAACCGGCCGATGTCGCCGAGATCGTCGGCGACTACGCCGGCTGGCTGTCGGGCAGCGACGTGCCGAAGCTGCTGGTACGGGCCGAGCCGGGCGCCATCCTGAACGGCCCCCAGCTCGAGTTCTGCCGCTCCTGGCCCAACCAGACCGAGGTGCGCGTGGCGGGCAACCACTTCGTGCAGGAGGACAGCCCCGACGAGATCGGCCGGGCCGTCGCCACCTGGATCACGGACACGGTGAGGGCCTGACGGCCCGACGGCCAGCTCGTCCCTCGGCCCGCTCATCCCTCGATGGCGGTGGTGACGAGCAGCGCGGCGGAGTAGACGACCACGCCGAGGACGAACCAGGGGTAGCGGGCCCGGCGCTCGGTGGGTAGCTCGTTGTTGAACACGTTGAACAGCACGAAGCCGCCGAGGGTGGCGGTGAGCACGACCACGACGACCACCTGGGTGGGGGCGAAGACGGCTGACAGCACCCACCCGGCCACGAGCGCCCCGACGAGGGCGGCGCGCCCGTACCGCCGGAACCGGTCGGGGAAGTGCTCCCGCAGGGACCGGTCGGTGAGCAGGAAGTGCAGCCCCATGGCCGCCGTGAACAGCACGGCGTACCCGGCCCCGGTACGGAACCGGGTCGCCATGGTGTAGGTGATCAGCCCGTTGTAGACGGTGAAGACGCCGACGTGCAGGCCGAACGCAGCGCCGGACTGGGTCGGCCCGGGCAGGGCCTCGTTGTGGGCCTGGGCCAACCGCTCGAGTCCGTACAGGACCACGAACCCGGCGAGGGCGCACAGGAACACGCCCGCCTCGGCCAGCGCCGACTCCTCGAACTGCACCTCGAGCACCCGGCCGAGCTCCTCCTGACCGCCGCTGATCTCCGGCAGCAGGTGCAGGAAGACGTAGCTCACCGAGACTCCCCCGGCCACCGAGGCCACGGGGCGGGCCCACTGGTCGAGGCGGTGGTTGATGGCACCGGCGGCGGCGTGGAGCGCGGCGAGCACCAGGGTGGACGCGAGCGCCGCCACCAGCGCGGTCCGGACCGTCACGGGCGGGGCCTACCCACGAACCCGTCGGCGACACCCGGCGGGGCGGCCGCCCCACACCGTGCGGCCCGCCCGCGGGGCCACGACCCGCACGCCGCCGCCCGCCCCTCCCGTCCACGTCGCCGCAGCCCGGCGTCGGGCGCCGGGAGGAGCATTCGCACGGCGGTCGTCGGCGATTCGCCCCGTGGCCTCGGAGCACGGAGAGGGATGCGTGCCCCGAGGCCACGGGCAGATCCCGGCGGGACGGCGAGCCCTGACTCTCACCGCGCCCCTGTCCGCCGGGGCCCGATCTGGTCGGAGGTTCACGCCGCCGGTCGGCGCCGCAACCCTCCGCACCCCCAACGACACCGCACGTCCCCGGTCGGTTCCCACGAGACCGCGAATCCGGGCCGAACGACGGAACTGACACAAGCACGCGTTGCCATGGCAACGCGTGCTTGTGTCAGGTCGCCGATCCGGCCTGGGTGAGGCGGGGCAGCCCGGGCGGACGGCCGGGGCCGGGAGGGCCCGCGAACGACTGGGCCACACCCATCCAGGCCTCGGCCACGGGGCCCTCCACGACGAGGTCGGTGTCGGCGCGGTGGCGGCGCTGGGTGACGAGCAGCGCCAGGTCGAGCGCGGTGCCGCTGACCCGGTCGGCGGCGGCGTCGTCCCCCCACGTCCACGTGTCGCCGTCGGGAGCCTCCACCTCGACCCGGATCGGGCCGCCCGGGTCGGGCACCCCGTTCACGGCGAAGGCGTAGGGCCGGGCCGACACGCCGATGTGGCAGACGTGGCGGAGCCGGTCACTCACCACCGGATCGGCGCCGAGGGCGTCGACCACGTCCTGACCGTGGGACCACGTCTCCATGATGCGGGCCGTCGTGAAGCTGGCCAGGCTCATGGCCGGCCCGTACCACGGCACCCGGGCGGACGGATCGGCCGACCCCAGCGCGACGAGCAGTCCCGCCCGGCTGGCCCGCCAGCGGGCCAGGAAGTCGGGGGGCGGGAGCGACCGGCCCACCCCCACATCGGCCTCCGGCTCGCCGCCGGCCAGCGCGACCTGCTTGTGGGCGTCGAAGGCGGCGGGGTCGGTGACGGCCAGCGTGGCCGTCTCATCGAAGTAGCAGAGGTGGCTCACGCTGTCGCGCACGTCCCAACCCTCGGCCGGCGTGGGGGTCGACCACCCGGCGGCGTCGAGCGGGGCGACCAGGGCGTCGAGGGCGGTGTGCTCGGCCCGCAGGTCGGCGAGGAGGCTGGCGATGTCCACGACCGGCGAACCTAGGGGGCCGACCGGGGCGGATCAATCGGCCTCAGGCGGAGTCGGCTCCCGCCGAACGCTCGGCCTCCTCCCGGGCCCACCCGTAGTCGGCCTTGCCGTTGGGCGCCCGTCGGACGGCGTCCACGACGACGATCCGCTTCGGGATCTTGTACCCGGCGAGCTGATCACGAAGATCGCCCCGCAGCGCCTCGGGCCGGGGATCGGACCCGGCCCTGGCACCGACCACGGCCACCACCCGCTGCCCGAACCGGTCGTCGGGCATGCCGACCACGAGACAGTCGTCGACGTCGGGGTGGCGCTTCAGCGCCTCCTCGACCTCCTCGGGGTACACCTTCTCGCCCCCGGTGTTGATGCAGTTCGAGCCCCGCCCGTGGAGCGTGATCGACCCGTCGGGCTGACGGGTGGCCCAGTCGCCGGTCAGCACGTACCAGGCGCCGTCGATCTCGTGGAACGTGCGGGCCGTCTTCTCCGGATCCTTCCAGTACCCGCGGGCGGCGGTGTGGCTGGCCAGGAGTCCCGGGCGGTCGGTGCCGGTGATGACGGTGCCGTCCTCGTCGACGACGAGGGTGTCGTCGGCCGGCTGGAAGCGGGCCGTGGTCGTCTCTCCCGAGCCGATCGTCTCGGTGGTGGCGAACCCGCCCCCCTCCGTCGACCCGAGGGCGTCGACGAGCCGGGCGTCGAGGAACCGGCCGAGCCCCCGCTTGACCTCCGCCGACCACATGGCTCCCGACGAGACGACCTCGCGCACCGAGGACAGGTCGGGTACCCGCCCCGCCGCCTCGGCCTCTTCCAGGGCCCGCAGGATCGGGCGGGCGAAGGCGTCGCCCACGATCACGACCCGGGTGGCCCGTTCGCGCTCGACGACGGCCAGCAGCTCGGCGGCCTCGAAGTGGCGGCCCTCCAGCAGCACGACGGTGCCGCCCAGGAGATGGGCGGGCATGGTGCCGACCCACATGCCGGTGCCGTGCATGAGCGGGCAGCACGGCACCGAGACCATCGGCGCCACCTCGGCCACGGCCCGGACGAAGGGGCCGACCTCGTCGAGACGGCTCGGCACGGGGGCCGGCCACTCCAGCGCCCGCAGCGGCGCGTACAGCCGGGCGATGAAGTCGTGTTGGTCGTACATGACGCCCTTGGGCAGACCGGTGGTGCCGCCCGTGTAGAGCATGTACAGGTCCTGGGGGGACCGGTCCCGGCGGGGCTCGGGGTCGGCCCCGGCCAGGACGTCCTCGAAGGCCAGCGCACCGTCCACCCCGGTGTCGCCGGTGTCGTCGACCACGGTGTCGTCAACCGCGGTGTCGTCGACCGCGGTGTCGTCGACCTCGATCACGGCCCGTAGCCGGGGCAACCGCCCCCGCACCCGGGCCACCCGGTCGCCGAGGGACCGGTGGTACACGAGCACCTCGGCGTCGCTGTCGTCGAGCAGGTGGACCAGCTCGTCGTCGAGGTAGCGGTAGTTCACGTTCACCGGCACGCAGCGGTGCTTGAACGCGCCGTACTGGGCGGTGAGGTACTCAGGGCAGTTGTGGAGGTACAGGGCCACGCGGGCCCCCGTCTCCAGACCGAGCGCCCGGAGCCCACCGGCGAAGCGGGCGGCCCGCTCGTCGTGCTGGCGGTGGGTCAGCCGGGTGGCCCCCATCACGATGGCGTCGCGGTCGCCCGCGACGTCGGTCACCCGCTCCCAGACATTGGCGAAGTCCAGATCCATCCGCTCCCCTCTCGGCGGTACGGTGAGCAGACCGTAGCCACGGAGGGGGCCCCCGAGATGCGAACCGAGCTGGCCGAGCAGTTGGGCGTCGAGTTCCCGATCCTCGCCTTCAGCCACTGTCGCGACGTGGTGGCCGCCGTCACGAACGCCGGCGGGCTCGGCATGCTCGGGGCGATCGGCCTCACCCCCGACGAGCTCGACGTCGAGCTGCGCTGGATCCGCGACGAGGTGGGCGACAAGCCGTTCGGCGTCGACCTGCTGCTCCCGCTCAACGAGGGCGAGCCCGTCACCAAGGGCATGACCCGGGCCGACATCCTTCCCGACAGCCACGTCGACTTCGTGCTGGCCCTCCTGGCCGAGCACGGCGTCGACACCACCCGCGAGGAGCTGTGGGGCAGCGCGGACCGGGCCGCGGAGGGAACCCAGCTCTGGGCCGAGCGCTCGGCGTCGCTGCTCGACGTCGCCTTCGAGCACCCCATCACGCTGATCGCCAGCGCCCTCGGATCGCCGTCGGAGAAGATGGTGGCCGGGGCCCAGGAGCACGGCGTGAAGGTGGCGGCGCTGGCCGGCAAGGTGCAGCACGCCGAGCGGTCGGTGGCCCGGGGTGCCGACATCATCGTGGCCCAGGGCACCGAGGCCGGCGGCCACACCGGCGAGATCTCCACCATGGTGCTCGTGCCCGAGGTGGTCGAGGCGGTGGCGCCCGTGCCGGTGGTGGCGGCCGGCGGCGTCGGCCGGGGCCGCCAGATGGCCGCCGCCCTGGCCCTCGGCGCCCAGGGGGTCTGGTGCGGCTCGGTCTGGCTCACGACCGAGGAGGCCGAGACGGCCCCGGCCGTGAAGGACAAGTTCCTCGCCGCCACGTCGTCGGACACCGTCCGCTCCCGCTACCGCACCGGCAAGCCGGCCCGTCAGCTCCGCAGCGACTGGACCGAGGCCTGGGAGAAGCCCGACTCGCCGGCTCCGCTGCCGACCCCGTTCCAGGGGATGCTGGCCGAGCCGGCGCTGGCCCGGGTGGCGCAGGCCGCGCTGCGGGAGGGCTCACCGGCTCGCGACGTGGCCACCTACTTCGTGGGCCAGGTCGTCGGCTCCATGAACGAGGTGCGCACCACTCGGCGCGTCGTGCTCGACATGGTTGAGGAGTACCTCGAGGCCGTCGAGCAGCTCAACGCCTGGCAGCGCTGACCTCGCTAGCGGCCGCTCCACTGCGGGGGGCGCTTCTCGGCGAAGGCCTTCGGGCCCTCCACGAAGTCCTCCGACTGGCGCATCTCCCGCACGGCCGGGAAGCGGGCGCCCATGGCCGCCCGGACGCTGCCCTCCTCCATCCCCTTCAGGATGGCCTGCTTCGAGGCCCGCACCGACATGGGCGACGCCTCCAGGATCATCCCGGCCCACCGCCGGGCCGCGTCCATGAGCTCGGCCGGCGGCACGACCTCGTTCACGAACCCCAGCTCCTTGCCCTCGGCGGCGGGGACGTGGCGGCCGGTGAGGATCATGCCCATGGCCTGCTTGACGCCGATCTCGCGGGGCAGGCGGTGGAGTCCGCCCGCCAACGCAGCCAGGCCGACCTTGACCTCGGGCAGCGCGAACCGGGCGCCGTCGGCGGCCACGATGACGTCGCAGGCCAGGGCGATCTCGAAGCCGCCCCCCATGGCCACGCCGTTGACGGCGGCGATGACGGGCTTGGTGAGATCCCAGCGTGACGTCAGACCGCCGAAGCCGCTCTCGGGCTGGCCCGACATGTCGCCCCCCTCGGCCTGGTGGCGGAGGTCGTTGCCGGCCGAGAAGGCCCGGTCACCGGCGCCGGTGATGATGGCCACCCACAGGTCCTGGTCGGCCTCGAAGTCGTCGAACACACCGGCCAGCTCGGCGTTGGCCGGCGGGTGCAGGGCGTTCATGCGCTCGGGGCGGTTGATCGTGATGATCAGCAGGTGCTCGTCGCGCTCGGTGGTGCAGTAGTCGGACACGACGGCGACAGTACCCCGGGGTGCCCACCCCGGTAGGTTCCGAGCGGGGCATGACGAACCAGAGGGGGCAGCGATGGCGCACGATCTGATCATCCGGGGGGGCACGGTCCTCGACGGGTCCGGGGCCGAGGGGAGGCAGGCCGACGTGGCCGTCGACGGCGACCGGATCACGTCGGTCGGCGATCTGGCCGACGCCGTCGCCGAGCGCGAGATCGACGCCGCCGGGCGCTGCGTCACGCCCGGCTTCGTCGACCTCCACACCCACCTCGACGCCCAGGTGGGTTGGGACCCGATGCTGACGTCCAGCAGCTGGCACGGCGTCACGACCGTCCTGATGGGCAACTGCGGGGTCACGTTCGCCCCGGTGGCGGCGGGTGACCGGGAGTACCTGGCCGAGATGATGGAGTCGGTCGAGGACATCCCCGCCGACGCCATCCTGAGCGGCCTGCCGTGGACGTGGGAGACCTACGGGGAGTACCTCGACGCCGTGGCGGCCATGCGTCCGGCGCTGAACGTGACCGGCCTCATGGGCCAGTGCGCCACCCGCTACCACGTGATGGGTGAGCGGTCCCTGACCGACGAGGCCCCGACGGCGGAGGAGTCGGCCCGCATGGCCGACCTGGCCCGCCAGGCCGTCGATGACGGCGCCGTCGGGTTCTCGGCGTCGCGGATCCTGCTGCACAAGGTCCCCGACGGGCGCTGCGTGCCCGGCACGTTCGCGCCGACCGACGAGTACGTGGCCATCGGCAGGGCCATGGCGGAGGCGGGGGGCGGTCTGTTCCAGGCCGTGCTCGACTTCCAGACCAAGGCCCGCCACGAGTTCGCCCTGGTCGAGGCCATGGCCGACACCGGCTGCGACGTGCTGTTCAGCGGCGGGGTGGGTGACGCCGGCCTCGACGCCGTCGAGCGGGCCGGGCGGTTCTTCGAGGCGCAGCGGGCCGCCGACCGGCGGGTGTCGGCCATCGCCCAGGTCCGCCCCGGCGGGGTCCTGGCCGGGCTCCGACAGGTCATGCCCGTGCGGAGCCCCGCCTGGGGCCGGCTGGCCGCGCTCCCCGACGTCGACGCCCGCCTCGCCGCGCTGCACGACGAGGCCACCCGGGCCGAGCTGCTCGACGAGGGGCGGGAGGTCGGCACCTGGTACGACCCGGCCCACATCCACCCCCTCGGCCAGGGCCGGCTACCCGACTACCAGGTCGACCCGTCCACGCGACGATCCGTGGCCGACCTCGCCGCCGAGGCCGGCGTCCACCCCGTCGAGCTGATCGTCGACCGCCTGCTGGAGAGCGACGGGCGTGAGCTGTTCAACGTCTGGTTCTTCAGCCGCAACACCGACAGCCTGGCCGCCTACCTCGCCCTCGACGACGTCGCCCCCGGCCTCGGTGACGCCGGCGCCCACGTCGGGCAGATCTGCGACGCCGACGCCCAGACGTTCGTCCTGTCGCACTGGGTCCGCCGGGAGGGTCGGATGTCGCTGGCCGAGGCGGTGCGGGAGCTGACGTCGCACCCGGCCGAGATCCTGCGGCTGCGTGAGCGGGGTCGGATCGAGCCCGGGTGGTACGCCGACCTCAACGTCTTCGACCTCGACCGGCTGGCCTCGCACTACCCCGACTACGTCCACGACTTCCCGGGCGGCAAGGGCCGCTTCGTCGTCACGTCCGAGGGCTACGCCGCCACCCTCGTCAACGGCAAGGTCGTGGTGGAAGACGGCCGCCACACCGGCGAGCGGCCCGGCACGGTGCTGCGCAACTTCGACCGCTGAGGCTTCCCGGCAGGGTCAGCGGCCCTCGAACCGGGGTGTGCGGCGCTCGGCCATGGCGGCGGCGCCCTCGGCGAAGTCGGCCGTCTCCCGCAGGCGCTCCTGCTCGACGCGCTCGTGGTCGGTGGCGGCCGCCACCCGGTCGGCCAGATCGCCCCGCAGGGTGGCCCGGATGGAGCGGACGGCCAGCGGCGCCGACAGGGCGATCTCCCGAGCCAGGTCGTGGGCCGCGGTGCGGAGGTCGTCGAGCGGGGCCAGCCGGTCGGCGAGGCCCAGCGCCACCGCCTCGTCGCCCTTGACCCGCCGCCCGGTGTAGAGCAGCTCGGCCGCCGCCTGCTCCCCCACCACCCGGGGCAGCGTGACGCTCAGCCCGAACCCCTGGTGGAACCCGAGGCGGGCGAAGTTGGCGCTGAAGCGGGCCTCGGGGGCGGCGATGCGGAAGTCGGCGGCCAGGGCGAGGCCCAGCCCGCCGCCGATGGCCGCCCCCTGCACCGCCGCCACCACCGGCGTCTCGGCCCGGAAGATACGCACGGCGGCGGCGTACAGCTCCTCGGTGGTGTAGGAGCGGCCGCCACCGCTGAAGTCGGCCCCGGCGCAGAAGTGCTTCCCCTCGGCGCAGAGCACGACGGCGCGGCAACCGGCCTCACCGTCGAGGCGGGCCAGCTCGTCGGCGATCCCGCCGATCAGCTCGATGGAGAAGAAGTTGTTGGGGGGGCGCCGCATCTCGACGGTGGCGACGTGGTCGTCGCCGATCTCCGTGCTGAGCGGTGGGTCGGCCATGAGCCCGACGGTAGTGGCGGGTGACACGATGGGCGTGTGGAGGCGCACATGAGCCCGACCCCCGAGTTGACCGGACGACGGCCGAACGTGCTGTTCGTCATCACCGATCAGCAGCGGGCCGACCACGTCGGATTCGCCGGCAACGACGTGGTCCGTACGCCCCACCTCGACGCCCTGGCCGCCCGGGGCACCGTGTTCGACGGCGCCTGGGTGGCCAACCCGGTCTGCATGCCCAACCGCTCGTCGATCATGACCGGACGCCTGCCCACCGCCCACGGGGTCGTCTTCAACGACCGGTCGCTCGAGTGGGGGGCCAACACCCACGTGCGCCGGTTCCGGGACGCCGGGTACCGGACGGCGCTGATCGGCAAGTCCCACCTCCAGCACGGGATGAGCCGCAACTCGGTGCTGCCGGTCGACGCCGCCGGCGCCGTCGCCGATCCCCACGAGCCGGGCTGGGACACGCTGGAGCACGCCGAGCGCTACCTCGACGATGCGCCGCCGATGCCGGGCAGCTTCTACGGGTTCGACCACGTCGAGCTGGCCATCGACCACGGGTCCCGGGTCTCCGGGCACCACCTGCGCTGGGCCCTCGACCGGGGCGGCCGCCGCGAGGACCTCGTCGTGCCGATGAGCGACGAGTCACCGAGCCGGCGCCGGTCCGACCGCTGGTGGCAGATCTACGAGCCGCCCTACGACCCGGAGCTGCACTCGACCAACTTCGTGGCCGACCGCACCATCGCCTTCGTGGAGGAGGCGTCCCGGGCCGGTGAGCCGTGGCTTGCGTGGGCGTCGTTCCCCGATCCGCACCATCCGATGTGCCCACCGGCCGGGTGGTTCGACCGGTACGACCCCGCCGACATGACGCTGCCGGCCACCGTGGACGATCCGCTCACCGACGCCACCGACTACATCCGCCGGGTAGCCGCCATCCACCCGTCGGAGCAGCGGGGTTGGGTCATGCCCTGCGGCGTGGCCGGCGACCACGACGTGCTGCGGGAGGCCATCGCCGCCACCTACGGCACGATCGAGCTGATCGACGACGCCGTCGGACGGATCCTCGACGCCGTCGACCGCCTCGGTCAGCGCGACGACACCGTCGTGGTGTTCACCTCCGACCACGGCGACATGATGGGTGATCACGGTCTGCTGCTGAAGGGGTTCATGCACTACCGGGGCACGCTCCAGGTCCCGATGGTGATCGCCGATCCGACCCGCCCGTCGGCCCGGACCTGGGCGCTGGCCAGCAGCATCGACCTGGGCCCGACGCTCCTCGACCTGGCCGGCCTCGACGGCTACGACGGCATCCAGGGGACGAGCCTCGTCCCGCTGCTCGCCGATCCGGCAGCGTCGGTGCGTGACCACGTGCTCGTGGAGGACGACCTCCCCCACGCCCTGGCCGCCCGCAGTCGGACCCCGGCCAAGAACCGGACCGTCGTGGCCGGGGGCATGAAGTACACCCGCCACAGCACGGGCGAGGAACAGCTCTTCGACCTCGTGGCCGACCCCGACGAGCTGACGCCCCTCGGGATGACCGATCCCGCTCGCCGGGCGGCCATGATCGAGCGGCTCGCCGATGCCCTCATCGCCGCCGACGACGACGCCCGGGGCACACCGGTGATGGCGCCGGAGCGTGTGTAGGGCAGGCGTCTGCTGCGAGCGGTCGAGGCGGTCTCTCGCCGGTCAGGCCGACGGCGTGCGCGTCTTCCGGGCGTAGCCCCACCACATCGCTCGACCGAAACCGGCGTGCGCCCGCCGTCGGATCGGGGCGTGGTCACGGCGTGGAACCCCGCCCCCGGCGACGCCACCTGCCGATCCCGGATGCGGCTGACATCGAGGAGTCCCGGGTCGCTTCGCCGCCGTCCGGGCCCGGGCCGAGGCGTTCGCACACGCCAACCTCGACCGTCGCCGTCTCGAGGATCAGCCGGGCGTGGCGTTCTGCCCCCGGTGCGGCGTCCGCCAGGAGCACGGGGCCCGATGAGACGACTGGAGGTGGCCGCCCGGGTGCTGGTGCTGGCCCAGGTCGCTCACGGTCTCACGCCCGCCGGGACCGAGTCGGAGGGGTACGTCGGTGCGGTCGGCGGCTTCGTGCCGGTGATCGCGGCGTGTGGCGCGGTGTACGGGGTGCGGCCCGAGAGGCCACGGTGACGCCGGTCCATCCGTGGGGCGATCCTGGCCCTGGGTCAGACGTCGACGACGCGGAGCTCGGTGTGCTCGGCGATGCGCGTGTAGTCCCGATCGCGATGCAGGACCGGGAGCTGCAACCGCATCGCCGCTACCGCCACGAGGGCGTCGATCTGGGAACTGAGCGTGACCCCCCGCCACCGGAGCTGGCGGTACAGGGTGGCGGCGTCGAGCCAGTCGAGCTTCGGTTCGACCGCCTCCAGGTGCTGCGCTTCGAGCAGTCGCCGGGTCTCGGCCACCGCACCCCTGCGGGCCCCGGCCGTGACCTCGAGCATGATCGGGTCGAGGACCACGACGTCGCGCCCGCCGATGGCCAGTCGGAGCCGGTCCGCCTGCGAGGTACCGGCGCCGGTGAGGTAGTCGATCCAGGCCGACGTGTCAGCGACGAGCATCGCCGCCGCCGTCGGCGGCGAACCGGTCGTTCCGCATGGCGTCGAGGTCGCCGTCCCAGCCGACGCCCTCCATGTCCAGTTGCTCCGGGACGCCCATGGGCCCGCCGCCGAGGAGTCGCTCCAGGGCCAGGTGGACGGCCTGGCGTTTCGTCCGCAGGCCGAACGTCCGCATGGCCCGTGTCACCAGCTCGTCGTCGAGGTCGATGTTCGTCCGGGTCACGACACCAGCGTACACCACCATGTGTCTGGAAGCGTCGTACGGTTCACTACACCAACCGACGGGCCCGGGCTCGGGAGGCGTGCAACTACCCTGCCCCGATGGACCGCCGGGCCGTCGCCGCTGTGGTCGGCACGGTCCTGGCGGTGGTGCTGGTCGTCGCCGCGGCCACGTCGGACCCGGTCGACCTCGCCCGGAGGGCCCCCTCCTTCGGCCTGGCCGACGACCCCCGCCCGCTGCCCGTCGGCGAGCCCGACGACGCCGCCCCCGGTGACCGGGAGGAGCCGCCGCCCGGGCCGGTCGAGATCCCCCGGATCCTCGGCGTCGTGCTGGAGGCGGTGGGCTTCGGTCTCCTGGCCGCCCTCCTCGTGTACCTCGGGGCGGCGGGATGGCGCCGCCGGCCCCGGCTCCGTTGGCAGCGTCGGGTGGGAGTCGGCCTCGACGGGCCCGATGACCTCGCGGCCGCGGTGACGGCCGACGCCGCCGACCAGCGGGCCGCCCTGCTCCGGGGCGAGCCCCGCAACGCCATTGTCGGGTGCTGGCTCCGCCTGGAGGCGGCGGTGACCGACGCCGGCGTCGCCCCCGACCCGACCGACACCGCCAGCGAGCTCACCGCCCGGGTCCTGTCGACCTACCCGATCGACCGGGACGCGCTCGACCGGCTGGCCGCCCTCTACCGCGAGGCCCGCTTCTCGTCCCACCCGATGGACGAGCGGTCCCGCGCCGCTGCCGTCGACGCGCTCGACGGCGTCCACGAGGGGCTCCGCCGCCACGCCAGCGGCCTCGCCCCCGCCCCGTGACGTCCGGGCGCCACCGGGTGGCGGGTGTCGCCGCCGTCATCGTCGTGGTGGGGGCCCTCATGGTCCTCACCGGCATGGAGCCCGACCTCACCCTCGTCGCCGCCCACGGCGCGCTGCTGGCCGCCGCCCTGTGGTTCGCGACCGACCTAGCGGCGGCCGTCGTCGGGCCCGCTCCCCCGCCCCGGCCGCTAGCCGGTCCGGGGAGGACGGGTCGTGCCGACCGCCGGGTCTCGTCGCTGCAGAGTGCCGTCGCCGCCGGCCGCACCGACGACCGCCTCCATCGCACGCTCGTCGACATCGTCGACGACCGGCTGCGGGTCGCCCATGGCGTCGACCGGGCCGCCGACCCCGATGCGGCCCGCCGCCTCCTCGGCGAGGACCTGCAGCGACTGGTCGCCGACCCCGATTCGCTGGGATTCCTGCGGCGGACCCGCCGGCTCGACCACGTCGTCACCCTGGTCGAACGGCTCTGACCGGAGCACCCAATGGAACCGCTCGACCCCCCCGCCGTCGCGCAGCTCGCCGCCGACGTGCTCGACGAGGTCGAGGTGGCGGTGGTGGGCAAGCGCCGCGAGCTGACCCTCGTCCTGGCCGCCGTGCTCGCCGGCGGTCACGTCCTGCTGGAGGACTTCCCCGGGCTGGGCAAGACGCTGGCGGCGCGCTCGTTCGCGCAGACACTCGGGCTGACCTTCACCCGGGCCCAGTTCACACCCGACCTCCTGCCGGCCGACCTCGTCGGATCGTTCGTGTACGACCAGCGCGCCGGTGACTTCACGTTCCGGCCTGGGCCGCTGTTCACCGGTCTGCTCCTGGCCGACGAGATCAACCGCACCCCGCCCCGGACCCAGGCGGCCCTGCTCGAGGCGATGCAGGAGGGCCAGGTCACCGTCGAGGGGCACACGTTCACGCTCGACCGCCCGTTCCACGTCCTCGCCACCGCCAACCCGGTGGAGTACGAAGGCACCTACCCCCTCCCGGAGGCGCAGCTCGACCGGTTCGTCATGCGGATCGGCTTCGGGTACCCCACCGAGGAGCAGGAGCACGACGTGTTGGAGCGCCGGGTGCGCCGCCGGCGCGAGGAGCAGACCCTGCGCCAGATCACCGACGCAGCCACGCTGGCCGCCATGCAGGCCGCCGTCGAGGAGGTCGCCGTCGACGCCAGCGTGGGCCGCTACTGCGTCGCGCTGGCCCGGGCCACGCGGACGCATCCCTCCGTGATGATGGGGTCCTCCCCCCGGGGAGCGCTCGGCCTCATGCTCGTGGCCCGCGCCCACGCCATCATCGCCGGACGCGATTTCGTGACCCCGGAGGACGTCAAGGTCGTGGCCAGGCCGGTGCTCGCCCACCGCATCACGGTCAAGCCGGAGCTGTGGATGAGCCAGACCACGGGCGCCTCGGTCGTCGACGCCGTGCTGTCGACCGTGCCGACGCCGGCGGCCCTCGAGGAAACCGGGCGGCGGCGGTGACGGTGGCCCGGAAGCGGCTGGCCACCGTCGGCGGGCCGGAGCCGTGGCGGCCGACCGTCGCCCACCTGCGGGCCACGGTCGGCGCCGTCACGCTCGTCGGGGTGGCGCTGGTGTTCCGGCGGCCGGACGTGCTTGTCCTGGCCACTCCGCTGGTGGCGGTGGCGGGCTGGTCCGTCGGCCGGCGGCCGTCGGGAGCTCCCGTCCTCGTCGAGGGGGTCGCCAGCCCGACCGTCCGGGAGGGCGACGCCACGGCGTGGCGGGCCCGGCTGACCGGCGCCGACCACGCCGACGTGGTGGGCGCGACGCTGGACGGGTCGCCCTGGGTGCAGCGGCGACCGGCGTCCGGTGGCGTCACGGCCGCCGTCGCGGCCGGGGAGGCACGGCTGGCCATCGGGCTGCGCTGCACCCGCTGGGGTCGACGGGAGCTGCCCCGGGTGACCGTCACGGCGTCCTCCCCGTGGGGCGCGTACGTGTGGCGGGTGCGCACGGCCCGCCACGGCCTCGTCACGCTGCCGGTGTCCCCGCCGCTCGACCTCCGCGCCCCGGACCGCCCCGGGGAGGGGCTCATCGGCCTCCACCGCTCGGCCGGGGCCGGGGAGGGCGCGGAGTTCGCCGGCGTCCGCCCGTTCCAGGCCGGCGACCGCCTGCGCCGGGTGAACTGGCCGCGCTCGCTGCGCACCGACACGCTCCAGGTCGACGCCACCTGGGCCGACATCGACACCCACGTCGCCCTCGTCGTCGACGCCGCCCACGACGTCGGCGACAGCGGGGGGGTCGACGGGGCCGCCTCCAGCCTCGACGCCGCCGTACGGGCGGCCGGCGCCATCGCCGAGCACTACACGAGCCGGGGCGACCGTGTCTCCCTGCGGACCGTCGGTGCGAGCCCGCCCGCCTCCGTACCGGTCGGGACCGGCCAGGCCCACCTGCGTCGCGTCCTCGACACCCTGGCCGGGGTCGTGACGGACGGCCAGGTCGGGTACCCCGCCCGTCGGCGCCCGCACCGCGCCGACGGCCAGGTCTCGGTGCTCCTCTCCCCCCTGCTCGCCCCCGAGGCGCTGGCCGACGCCGTTGCGCTGGGGCGACGGGGCCGGCCGGTGGTGGTCGTCGACACGCTGCCCGACCACGTGCACGCCGACGACGACGAGCGCGTCGTCCTGGCCTGGCGGATCAGGATGCTGGAGCGGCGCCGGGAGTTGCGCGTCGCCGGGGAGGTCGGGGTCCCGATCGTGCCGTGGGAGGGGCCCGGCAGCCTCGACGCCGTCCTCCACCTGCTGGCCCGTCGCAGCAGCGCCCCCCGGATGCGCCGGTGAACGAGGCCAGGGTGCAGCAGGCCGTCGACGACCTGCGCGGCCTCGGTCCGCAGCGCTGGCTCCTCGCCGCCGCGGCGGTGGCGGCGTGCTCGGGCGCGTCGGCCGCCGCCTCGGCGGCGTCGCCCGGGGGGGTCACCCCGATCGTGGCGCTCGTGGCCGTGCTCGCCGTGGTCGCGGCGGCCCGGCCCTTCACCCACGCCGCATCGGTGGCCATGGTCACCGTCGTGGCGCAGTGGCTGACCGTGGCGGACGACGTGACCTCGACCTGGTCGATCGTGGTGGCGCTCGGGTTGTTCGTTTTCCACGGGCTGGTCGCGCTGATGGCCGTCACGCCCGGCAGCGGCGTCGTCGACCCCGTCGTCCTGCGCCGGTGGGCGGGCCGCGGCACCCCCGTCGCGGCCGCCACCGTCGCCACGTGGGCGCTGGCCCTCGTCCTCGAGCGGCGGACGATCCCCGGTCACACGGCGCTCACCGCCGCCGGCCTGGCGCTCGTCGTCGTCGCCACCGTGGTCCTGCGGACCCGAAGCCTCGGCGAGCACGAGCCCGGGAGCCGAGCCCGGTGACCAGGATGGTGACGATCGGCGTGTACGGCTTCGACGGAGAGTCCTTCCTGCGGCGGCTGCGCGACGCCGACGTCGGCCTGCTGCTCGACGTGCGCCAGCGGCGCGGGGTGCGCGGCCCCGACTACGCCTGGGCGAACTCCCGCCGGCTGCAGGCGTCGCTCGCCCATGCCGGGATCGCCTACGAGCACCACCGCGAGCTGGCCCCGACGACCGAGCTGCGTCAGCTCCAGTACGCCGAGGACGACCGGCGGGGGGTCGGCAAGCGCTCCCGTCTCGAGCTCGCACCCGAGTACGCCCGCCGTTACACCGCCGAGATCCTGGACCACGCCGACCTCGCGCCGATCGTGTCGGCGCTACCGACCAGCGGCACCGCTGCGCTGATGTGCGTCGAACGCGACGCCGAGGCGTGCCACCGTTCGTTGATCGCCGGGCGGCTCGACCGGGCGCCACGGCGTGACGATCGAGCACCTCCGCCCGAGGTGACGCAGCCCCCGCGTGTCGGCCGTCAGGGGCGTGGCGGTCAGGACAGGGGTGGGCGGGCCGACCCGTCGGACCGGTCGGGGCCGGCTCCCGTCGCGTCCGCCTCGGCCGCCGCCTTGATCCCCTCGACGACCCTGGTCATGTTGGCCCGGTGCTCGTCGATGCGGCGGGCGAGGATGCGGGGCTCCTTGTCCGGCATCGACTCGATGGCGGCGGTGATGCCCGACGGGCCGGGCCCGAGCACGACCGAGTAGCGGAGCCGGGTGGCACCGGCGATCGAGGCGGCCTCGAACCGCCACCGCGCCCCGGGGTGGTCGGGATCGGAGGTGACCCAGCCGAACTCGGTCGGCTCGTCGCAGCGGTCGACGAAGCACGGCACCTCCCACTCGCCGATGGCGGGGTGGGTGTTGGAGCCGAGGAACCGCGCTCCCACCGCCGGGCCGTCGTCGCCATCGGCCCAGCGGGCCCCGGTGAACTCCTCGCTGAAGCCCGCACCGAAGCCGATGTCGCTCATGTGCCGCCACACGATGGCGGGCGGGGCGTCGATGTCGATCTCCACGACGGCACCCGGGCCGTCGGCGTGGCGGGGCGGGTCGCTCGGACCCCGCTCCCAGGTGTGGGCGAAACGGTCGACGTAGGTGATCTCGCGGGCCGGGAACCGGGGCGCCCGCCTGAAATCGCCGCCCGTGGCCCAGGCCACGGGGATCATGGCGATCTGGGTCATCCCCGCGGGGATGTCCAGCAGCTCGGCGAGGTCGTCTGACCGGGCGAGGACGGCCGTCGTCCACGCCGTCCCCAGCCCCCGGGCCCGGGCGGCCACGCAGAAGCTCCACACCGACTGGATGACCGAGTCGAACAGACCGGGCCGCCCGCTGCCGTCGTGCACCCCGATGATGGTCGGGATCACGATCACGGGCACCTCGGCCAGGTGCTCGGCCAGATGGGCGGCCGAGGCCATCACCCGCTCGTTCGGGTGCCCGGTGCCGGCGAGGCGATCACGGGTCTCGATCATCCACCGTCCGGCCGACTCGAGGTACAGCTCCGCCAGGCGGTCCTTGACGCGCTGGTCGCGGACCACGATCCAGCGTCGGCTGCCCTGGTTGCCGCCCGACGGGGCCTGCTCGGCGACGTCGATGCAGTCGAGGACGATCTGGTGGTCGACCGGCCGCTCCAGGTCGAGGCGGAGGCGCACGGCCCGGGTGGTGGTGAGCGCCTCGTCGACCGAGGTCACGTCGATGGCCATCACGACTCCTTCCGGGTGGTGGCATGGGCCCGGGCCGCCTTGGCCAGCTCCCGCAGCTCGGCCCGCTCACCGTCCGAGAGCACCTCGAGGTCGGGGGCGTGGAGCCGGTCGGTCAGAGCCTCGACCTCCTCCCGGCGCCCGGCCAGGGCGGACACGTCCGGGTACGGCTCCGGCCAGCCGAAGAACTCGGCGTTCCACTCTCCCGCCGGCCCGCTGAGGATGGCCTGGAGCGGGCTCATGCCGCACGCCTCGACGGCCACCGCGTGACGCCCGAACCGCAGCTCCCGCATGGTCTGACACAGCTGGAACGTCCGCCCCGGGCCGGGCCCGGGCAGCGCCTGGTCGCGCCAGCCGACGAACGTCGGCGCCCCGTGGGGCCGGGCCGACCCGACCACCCGCTCGCACAGCTCACCCAGACGCCCGCTGCCGTCGAAGCCGGCCAACCGGACCTCCCCCCACTCCTGGCAGATACGGGCGTACACCGCAGCGCCCTCCTTCGGCCGGGTGACGGCGCGCCCGTCGGTGACCATGCGTCGCATCAGGTCCGGCTCCCAGAAGTAGGCCGCTGCGACCACGTTGTCAACCGGGCAGTCCCCCAGCACGCCGAGTCGTCCGACGGCGTAGGCGGCCCGGCCGTCGGCGGGCAGGCCGGCGGCGGCCGCCTGCTCGGTGGTCGACGGGGCCATCAGCCACTCCATGGCCAGCATGCCGATCGAGCCCCGCATGCTGCGGGCGACACCCACGGGATCCATGCCGGCCGAATCTAGGCGGTGTCGGTCCACTGGTAGGACCGACCGTACGGCGGCCATACTGGCCGCTCGCCCACGACCTGGGGAGTGCCCCGCCATGGCGGACGGACACATGAAGGCGATGACGGCCGACCTCGAGACGCCGGTGTTCGACACCGTGGCGTTCACCAGGCCGAAGCCCCTGCGCGACGCCACGGTCGCCATCGTGACCTCGGCGTCGCTGCACCACCCCGACGACGACGACTTCGCCCCCGCCGACACCGGGTACCGGGTGCTGTCCGCCGAGCGGCGCGACTACGTCCTCGGGCACTGGAGCCCCAACTTCGACGCCACCGGGTTCGCCCTCGACCTCAACACCGTCTTCCCGATCGACCGCCTCGACGAGCTGGCCGACCAGGGGGTCATCGGGGGGGTGGCGGCGGAGCACCTGTCCTACGCCGGCAACCAGTTCGACCTCGCCGCGGTGCGCCTCGACAGCGGCCCCGCCGGGGCGAAGCGCCTGGTCGAAGCGGGTGTCGACGTGGTGCTGCTCACCCCGGTCTGACCGCTGTGCACGCGTACCGTGAGTACGCTCGCCCACGTCTTCGAGGCCGAAGGCCTCGCCACCGTCGCCCTCGGGTCGATCCGCAACCAGATCGAGGGCACCGCCCCGCCGCGTGGCCTCTGGTGCGACTTCCCCCTGGGCCGCCCGCTCGGTCGGCCCGCCGACCCCGACTTCCAGCACCGGGTCCTCGCCCACGCCTTCCGCCTGCTCGACGCGAGCGGGCCCGTTTTCGAGGTCTTCGACGAGGCCATCGAGGACGACGGCACCGAGGTCATGGCCTGCCCGCTGCCCGCCCGCCACGACCCCGAAGCCCACCCCGCCGTCGACGAGGCCCGTGGCCTCCGGCCCGCCTACGACCGCGCCGTCGCCCGTCTCGGCAACCGCGCCGGCACCGGCCGGGTGGTCGACGCCGACGGCGTTCCCGCCGCCATCGAGGCCTTCACCCGGGTCGCCGCCGGCACCGACTGGAAGCAGGCCGGCATCCCCGGCATCCCCGCCCGGGTGGCCCAGGACATCCGCGGCTACTACGAGACCGCCGCCCTGGGCCTCGCCGATCACGTCCCCGGTGCCTGGGCCGGTACCCGCTGGTTCTTCGACCAGACCGAAGGGGGCAGGGCGCTCCTCGCCGCCCGCTCGGCCATGCGGGAGGCCGGTGTGAAGCAGCCGGTCTGGTTCTACATGGCCCCCGGCGATCGCTGAGCCGAGCCGGTTCGCAGGGCCGCCTCGGGTCGACCGCCGCGTGCTCGGCCAGCGTCCGCGCTGCGAGCTCGTGGACGGCCAGCCGGGCTCGGTGAGGAGGGACGGCTGTGGACGGGGAGCAGTCGTGGCGGGTGTCGCCGTTCCGGAACACCGGCGTGGCGGTGGTCTCGGTGCCGCTTCTCGCCCAGCACCCGTCACGGTCGTCGGGTCACGCGGTGAGCACCTCGGCGATCTGGCGGGAGGCGGCGTCGTCGTCGCTCAGACAGGCGTGGGCCCAGCCGAGCGCGTCGCTGCCGTGTCGGCTGTCGAGGATGTCTCGGGAGGCTCCTCGTGCGAGCAGCCCGGTGACGGCCTCCGGGTTGCGGAACAGGATCGCCAGGTGCAGGGCCGTGGTGTCGAGGTAGGGGCGAGCGTCGATGTCGGTCCCGCCGGCGGTGAGGTAGTCGACGACGTCCATCCGGTTGTTGGCGCCGGCGAAGACCAGGGCCTCGCCGATGATCTCGGCCGGTTGGTTCGTCAGGGAGCGGCCTGGCGGGTGGCCGACGTCGGCCAGGTTGGGGCGGTACGGGCCCGGGGTCCGGAGCAGGTGACCATCGGGATCGACCCACTCCTGCACCCGGTGCAGCTGGCCCGCCGCTGCTGCGAGCCACAGCGAGGGACGGTGCAGGCCGAGGCCGGCAAGGACATCAGCGGATCGAGTCGAACCGTGGAGCGCTGCGGATTCCAGTGGCGTGATCCCGGCGTCGGCCGTGGCTGCCGGGTCGGCCCCCGCTTCGAGGAGCTGTCGGCAGAGGTGGTCGAGGTTCCAGCAGCCGGCCAGGTTCAGGGCTCGATCGAGCGCCGATCCGCCCCTGATCAGTACCTCGATGATCTCGTCGGCAATGCCGTGGGGTGGCTGGGTCGTCCATTCGAGGAGCGTGTTGTCGCCCCAGCGGATGTCGACGATCTCGGGGTCGGTCTCGATCGCGGTCCGGAGCCCGTCAGCGTCGCTGGCCAGCATGGCGTGCAGGGCCGGCTGCACCCGGAGGTCGTCGATCGCGGCCATCTCGTCACCGTAGTAACCGACTCGTCGAGCGCATGCACGGCATCGCCGTCATCCTCGCCTCGGCCAGCACCGAGGACCGGCCCCGCGGCTGTGAGGCCGCACAGCTGTCGATCACCTGAGAGCACCAGGCGAAACGATCGAAACTCTACGCATCTGCGAATTCGGAGGTGTGGAGTTCCGTACGTGTCGGAGGGGGGACTTGAACCCCCACGCCCTTGCGGGCACTAGCCCCTCAAGCTAGCGCGTCTGCCGATTCCGCCACTCCGACGTGGGGGTCGAGCGTAGCCGCTCGACGGCCCGCTCCTCAGGTCCAGACCAGGCCGAGGGCGATGGTGTTGAAACCGAACAGCAGCGCTACGACGGTGGTGATGCGGTTCAGGTTCTGCTCGACCACGGTGGAGCCGGCACCGGCCGAGGAGGCGGCGCCGCCGAACATGTCGCTCACACCGCCGCCCTTGCCGCTGTGCAGGAGGACGAGGACGGTCAGCACGACCGCCAGCGCGATCTGCACGAGCCCGAGGAGGATCACCATCAGCCCGACAGGGTACCAACGGCCCCGCCCGACCGTCCCGTCACCGGCCGGTCAGATGGCCCGGATCACCTCGGGGAAGTGGCAGGCGACCTCCTGGCCGGACCCTTGGTCGGCCAGGGGCGGCTCGACCTCGGCGCAGACGTCCTCGGCCTTCCAGCACCGGGTCCGGAACCGGCAGCCGCTGGGCGGGTCGGTGGGGCTGGCGATGTCACCGGTGAGCACGATCCGCTCCCGGGTCCGCTCCTTGCGGGGGTCCGGCAGCGGGATGGCCGACAGCAGCGCCTGGGTGTAGGGATGCTTCGGCTCCTCGTAGATCGTGTACCGGTCGCCCGTCTCCATGATCCGGCCCAGGTACATGACCGCCACCCGGTCGGAGATGTGGCGGACCACGGACAGGTCGTGGGCCACGAACAGATAGGCGAGGCCGAGCCGCTCCTGCAGCTCCTCCAACAGGTTGATGACCCCGGCCTGGATGCTCACGTCGAGGGCCGACACGGGCTCGTCGAGCACGAGGAACTTCGGCTCCAGCGCCAGCGCCCGGGCCACGCCGATGCGCTGGCGCTGGCCGCCCGAGAACTCGGCCGGGTAGCGGTTGCCGTGCTCGGGGCTGAGGCCGACCAGCCGCAGCAGCTCCGCCACCCGCTCGCGGTGGTCGCCGTCGACACGGTGGATCTTGAGCGGCTCGGCCACGACACCGTTGACGGTCATGCGCGGATCGAGCGAGGCGTACGGGTCCTGGAAGACGATCTGCATGTCGCGCCGCTTGGCCCGCAGGTCACCCCCGCTCAGCTCGCCCACGTCGTCACCGTCGAAGATGACCCGTCCCGACGTCGGCTCGTGCAGCCGCAGGATGCAGCGCGCCGTCGTCGACTTGCCCGACCCCGACTCCCCCACCAGACCCAGGGTCTGGCCCGCCTCGATGTCGAACGACACCCCCGACACGGCGTGCACCGTCCCCACCCGCCGCCGCAGCAGGCCGCCGGCGTGGACGGGGAACTCCTTCACCAGGTCCCGCACCGACACCAGCGGCGCCCCGCCTCGTTCTGGCACCTGGGAGCGCCCTATGGGTGGGTTTTCAGGTGCCAGAACGTCTGGGGTCACGACGCGACCACCGGGTCGGCCATGACGGTCTCGGCGAAGTGGCAGCGGGATCGGCGGTGCTCGTGGCCCTCGACCGGGCGCAGGAGCGGGGTGTCGACCCGGCAGATGTCCTCGGCTCGGGGGCAGCGGGGGTGGAAGGCGCACCCCGACGGGGGGGCCAGCATGCTCGGCGGAGACCCCTCGATCGGGACGAGCTGCTTGCCCTCGGTGTCGTCGAGGCGGGGGATGGAGCGCAGCAGGCCCTCGGTGTAGGGGTGGGCGGGCCGGTCGAAGACGTCGTCGATGTCGCCGATCTCGGCCGGACGGCCGGCGTACATGACGAAGATGCGGTCGGCGCTGCGGGCCACCACCCCCAGGTCGTGGGTGATGAGCACGATGGCCGAGCCGGTGGCCTCCTGGACCGTCTGCAGCACGTCGAGCACCTGGGCCTGGATGGTCACGTCGAGCGCCGTGGTGGGCTCGTCGGCGATCAACACGGCCGGGTCGTTGGCGATGGCGATGGCGATCATGGCCCGCTGGCGCATGCCCCCGGAGAACTCGTGCGGGTAGCTGTCGAGGCGCTGCTCGGCGTTGGGGATGCCCACCAGCGACAGCAGCTCGGCCGCCCGGCCCGTGGCCGCCTTCTCGTTCATCTCCTGGTGGACCCGGATGGTCTCGACGATCTGGTCGCCGACCGTCATCACCGGGTTCAGCGACGTCATCGGATCCTGGAAGATCATCGAGAGCGACGCGCCCCGCAGGTTCTCCAGCTCGCGCTCCTTGCGGCCCAGCAGCTCCTCGCCCCGGAACGTGATCGAGCCGCCGATCTGAGCGCTCTTGGGCAGGAGCCCCATGGCCGCCATGGCACTCACCGACTTGCCCGAGCCGGACTCGCCGACGATGCCGAGCACCTCACCCTCGTGCACCTCGAAGCTGACGCCCCGGACGGCGTACACCAGGCCGTCCTCGGTGGGGAACGTGACCTCCAGGTCCTCGACCTTGAGGACCGGATCGCCCCGTCCGGGCGCCGTCACTCCCTCCTCCGGCCCGGGTCGAAGGCATCCCGCAGCCCGTCACCGACGAAGTTGACGCACAGCAGGAGGAAGATCAGCACCGAACCGGGCAGGTAGAACAACCACCAGCGGTTGTTCGACGCCTGGTACCCCTCGTCGACCAGCTTGCCGAGGGAGATCTCGGGGGGCTGGATGCCGAGGCCGAGGAAGGCCAGCGCCGCCTCGAAGATGATGGCCGTGGCCACCGTGAGGCTGGCGTAGACGATGATCGAGCTCATCACGTTGGGGATGAGGTGACGCCCGATGATGCGGACGCTGTTGGCCCCGAGCGCACGGGCCGCCTCGATGAACTCCCGCTCCCGCAGCGACAGGACCTCGGAGCGGATGACCCGGGCCAGGGGCGGCCACAACAGCAGGGCGAGGAACAGGGCGATGACGTAGACGCTGCTGCCCCCGCTGGAGCGGACCCGGGCGCCGAGCACCAGCAGCACGGGCAGCGCCGGGATGACGAGGAACAGGTCGACGACCCGGCCCATGAACCCGTCGACCTTGCCCCCGAACCAGCCCTGGATCGCACCCACCAGGGCCCCGATGGCCGTCGCCAGCGCCGCCACCACCAGGCTGACGTGGATCGACACCTGCACGCCGCGCATCGTCTGGGCGAAGATGTCACGGCCGATCTCGTTCGTGCCGAAGAGATGCTCACCCGACGGCGAGGCCGAGAAGTTGGTGCTGAGCTCCTCGTAGTCGAACCCGCCGATCTGCACCGGGAAGTAGCTCACGACGTAGATGGCGATCACGAGCAGCAGGCTGATGACGGCCAGCCGGTGACGCAGGAAGCGGCTGAGGACCATCCGCCACTGCTTGCGGGCCTTGACCCCGAAGTCGTGCTCGGGTGCCTCGTCGGGCTGGGGGGGAGGTGAGACCTGGGTCTGGGGGGCGGCCAGCTCAGTCACGGCGGATCCTCGGGTCGAGGTACCCGTAGAGGAGGTCGGTCACGAGGTTGACGGCGACCACCGACACGGCCGTGACCAGGAGCCACGCCTGGGTGAGGTTGGTGTCGCCCTCGTAGAGCCCCTCGATGAAGACCCGGCCCATGCCGCGCCACGAGAAGACCGTCTCGGTGATGATGGCGCCGGCGATCAGGGCCCCGAACGTCACGCCGGCGTAGGACACGACGGGCAGCAGGGCGTTGCGCAGGGCGTGCCTGGTGATCACCTTGCGGCGGGGCACGCCCTTGGCCCGGGCCGTGCGCACGTAGTCGGCGCTCAGCACGTCGAGCATGGCGGACCGCTGGAACCGGCTGGTGGCGGCCATCTGGATGAGGATGAGGGTGAGGCTGGGCAGGATGAGGTGGCCGATGCGGTCCGACCACGTGCCGAGGAAGCCGGCGTCGAGGCGGGGGGTCTCCTCGCCCACGGTGAAGAAGATGCGGCGTCCCTGCCACTCGTTGAACCGGACGGCGAGATCCTTCAGCAGCGCCGCCAGCCAGAACGTCGGCATGGCGAAGAACAGGAAGGCGAAGAAGGTCGACACGTTGTCGAACAGGCCGTACTGGCGGAGCGCACTACCCACGCCGATGGCCACACCGATGATGACCGAGAGCACGGAGGCGGCCACCACCAGGCGCAGGGTCACGGGGATGGCGTCGGCCAGCACCGCCGACACCGGCTGGCCGAAGGAGTTCGAGCGTCCGAAGTCGCCGGTGACCACACCGCCCAGCCACTCGACGTAGCGCTCGGGGATGGGCTCGTCGAGCCCCAGCTCACGCTCCATCCGGTCGATCTGCTCGGGGCGGGTGTTGGGGTTGGCCCGCAGCTCCCCCAGCGGATCGATCGTCGCCACCAGGCCGAACACGATGGCGGACGCGATGACCAGGACCGGGATGCTGATCAGGATGCGTCGGACGGCGTAGGCGAACAAGGCGACCCCGGGTCGTGGGTGGGACGACAGTAGCCGGTGCGAGCGGCGGGAGCCCGGACGGGCCCCCGCCACTCAACCGGTCACGGCGCTAGCCGTCGAGGGTCCACTCCTCGATGTTCCAGGTGAAGCTCTCGGTGGTGGCGTTGTCTTCGATGTTGCCGATGTTGTCGGCCCACGCCAGGAAAGCCGGGAGCTGGTACAGCGGAACGTTGGGCAGGGTCTGCCACATCTGCTGGTCGGCCTGGTTGAGGAAATCCGACTGGGCGTCGATATCGAGCTCGGTGTTGGCTCGCGCGATCAGGTCGTCGACGACCTCGTCGGAGTAGGCCCCTGGGTTGCTGGCCGAGCCGGTCTCGAAGATCTGCTTCGTGCCACTGGCCGGGAAGGGGGTGCCGACCCAGGCGAAGATGGCCAGGTCGAAGTCCCCCGGGGGCCCGGGCGGATCCTTGTCTTCCCCGAAGAGGACCGGGAAGATCTCACCACCAGGCAGGTTGTCGATGCGCACCTCGATGCCGACCTCGGCCAGCTGCTGCTGGATCAGCTCCTGGAGCCGCTCCCGACGGGTGTTGCCGCCGGTGGTGCGGATGCGGTAGCTGAGCGGCGTGCCGTCCTGCTCGTAGACGCCGGCGTCGTTCAGGACGTAGCCGGCCGCCTCCAGCTCGGCCTTGGCGGCGTCGACGTCGCGGGTGGAGAACTCCTCCGGGGTGTTGTCGAGGTAGGGGTTCTGGTTCTGCACGAACACCCGGTTGCCCAGCGGGTCGACGGGGTCGTCGCCCAGGAAGGGCTGGATCAGGGCCTCGACGATGAGCTCGCGGTCGATGCCGAGCGTGATGGCCCGGCGCACCTCGAGCGGCACGGTGGTGACGTTGAAGTCGAGGTGCTCCCACGTCGGCCCGAAGCTGATCGACGACTGGACGCCGTCGAAGCCCTCGACCTGCTCGACCAGGTCGACCTGGGGCTGGGGCGAGATGACGTCGACCTCGGCGTTCTGCAGGGCGGCGGGCAGGCTGGCCACGTCGGTGATGAAGCGGAACGTCACCTCGGCGATGTTGGGGCCGTCACCGAACCAGCTGTCGTTGGGCACCAGGGTCAGGTCGCTGCCGGGGTTGTACTCCTCCAGCATGTACGGCCCGGCCGCCACCATCGGGTCGTCCCGGAAGCCCTCCGACCAGTCGAGGTCGAGGTGGGCCGGGGGCATGGGGTCACCGAACAACGCCAGATACTCGACGTAGGGCTCGCCGGCGGGCCACGTGAGCTGCACGGCCTTCTCGTCGATCACCTCGAGGGTGGCGGTGTCGTAGCCACCGGTGGCGGCGCAGTTGTCCTCCTCCGGGTCGTTGCAGTTCTCGTAGTAGTACTCGAAGTCGGCCGAGCTGACCGGTACACCGTCGGACCACTCGGCGTCGTCGCTCCAGCGGTACTCGACGACGAGCGGATCCTCCTGGATGATCTCGGGCTCGGACTCACAGAAGTACGGCTCGAGGCTGAAATCGGGCTGCGCCCGCATGCAGTAGGGCCACACCGACCGCATGATCTGACGGGCGGCGAGCAGGTTGTCCTGGCCCGTGTTGTTGTTGAAGTTGGTGATCTCCTGCTCGAGGCCGATGGTGACCGTCCCCTCGGCGGGGCCGCCGTCGGCGCCGGTGTCTTCGTCGACGTCGACGTCGACGTCTTCGGCATCCTCGACGTCGAGGTCGTCGGCCTCGTCGTCGACATCGCCTGCGACGTCGTCGACGGCGTCGTCGACATCCTCGGCGGCGTCGTCGATCAGATCGTCGTCGTCGTCGCCGCACGCGGCGGCGACGAGCGTGAAGGCGAAGAGGAGGGCCAGGACCCTCATCAGCTTCTTCGGCATGGAGCTCTCCTGCGGGTGGAGTGTTGGTCAGGGACCGATCCCGGAGACACCCCTCGCACAGTTCCGGGACCGGATCGCAGAACGCTAGGCCGTTTCGCCTTCGGGGGCAATGGCATCCCCGTCGATCACTGCTCCCACCACTGGCAGATGCGGGCGAAGGAGGCGGCTTCGAGGCTGGCCCCGCCGACGAGCGCGCCGTCGACGTCGGGCTGGGACAGCAGCTCCCTCGCGTTGGTGGGCTTGACCGACCCGCCGTACTGGACCCGCACCGACGCGGCGGCTGCAGACGAGGCCTCCCCCACGATCGAGCGGATGGCGGCGCACATGGCCTGGGCGTCGTCGGCCGAGGCGGTGCGACCCGTGCCGATGGCCCACACCGGCTCGTAGGCCACCACGAGGGCACCCAGCTGGGCGGCGTCGAGGCGGCCCAGGACCGCACGGAGCTGGCCCGCCACCGTCGCCTCGGCCTGGCCGGCGTCGCGCTGGTCCGCCGTCTCACCCACCGCCACGATGGGCGTCATGCCGGCGGCGTAGACGGCCAGCGCCTTGGCCGCCACCAGCTCGTCGGTCTCGCCCATGAGCTGGCGCCGCTCGGAGTGCCCGACGATCACGTAGCCGACGTCCAGCTTGGCCAGCATCGGGGCCGACACCTCGCCCGTGAACGCCCCCTCGGCCTCCGGGTGGCAGTCCTGGGCGCCGACCACGAACGGCATGCGGTCCGCGTCGACCACGGTCTGCACCGACCGCAGCGACGTGAACGGCGGGTGCACCGAGATCTCCACCCGGTCGAGCGAGTCCTGGTCGATCTCGTAGGACAGCTTCTGGACGAGCTGGATGGCGTCGAGGTGGGTGAGGTGCATCTTCCAGTTGCCGCTCACCAGTGCCTTGCGGTCCGTCATGACGTTCCCTTCCTCACGATGGAGCCCTCCTGTGGTTCGATGCGGAACGGAGCGCCTCCAGGCCGGGCAGGTCGCCCCGCTCGAGCAGCTCCAGCGACGCGCCCCCGCCGGTCGAGACGTGGTCGATGCGGTCGGCCAGCCCGAACCGGGCGGCGGCGGCGGCCGAGTCGCCCCCGCCCACGACGGTGAAGCCCCGGGCCTCGGCCACGGCCTCGGCCACGGTGCGGGTGCCGGCCTCGAAGCGGGGGTCCTCGAACATGCCCATGGGGCCGTTCCAGAAGACCGACCCGGCGTCGTGGACGGTGTCGCCGAAGGCGGCCGCCGAGCCGGGCCCGATGTCGAGACCCCGCCAGCCGTCGGGGACGTCGCGGCCCACGTTGCGGACCTCGCCGTCGCGCTCGGCCACGATGTCGTCGGGAAGCAGGATGCGGTCGCCGTGGGCCTCGAGGAGCTGGCGGCAGCGATCGACCCGATCGGCCTCGAGGAGGGAGTCGCCGGTGGCGTGGCCCCGGGCGGCGAGGAACGTGAAGCACATCCCGCCCCCGACCACGACGGTGTCGGCCACCGCCAGCAGGGCGTCGATGACGCCCAGCTTGTCGCTCGCCTTGGCCCCGCCCAGCACGGCCACGAACGGCCGCTTCGGATCCCGGCGGAGCCCGAGCAGCACCTCGACCTCGGCGGCCAGGAGCCGGCCGGCGGCGGACGGGAGGGTGCGGGGAGGCCCCACGATCGAGGCGTGGGCCCGGTGGGCGGCCCCGAAGGCGTCGTCGACGTAGGCGTCCATGCCGTCGACGAGGCGGGCCACGAAGTCCGGGTCGTCGGCCGTCTCGCCGGGATCGAAGCGGAGGTTGTCCAGCAGCTCGACCCCGGGCACCAGCTCGCCCAACCGCTCCCGCACCGGGTCCATCGAGTAGCGGGGGTCGGGCTCGCCGTCGGGACGCCCGAGGTGCGAGCAGGCCACCACCGCGGCGCCCTGATCGAGGAGCCAGCGCAGCGTCGGCAGGGCGGCCCGGATGCGGAGGTCGTCGACGATGCGCCCGTCGTCGAGCGGCACGTTGAGGTCGGAGCGGACGAGCACCCGGCGCCCGTCGACGGGGGGCAGGTCTTCCAGGACGGGGAGGTCCACGCCCCCGCTCAGCCCCGCCCGACGATCTCGGTCAGGTCGACCAGGCGGTTGGAGTAGCCCCACTCGTTGTCGTACCAGCCGAGCACCTTGACCAGGTTGCCCATGGCCATGGTGAGGGGCGCGTCGAACACGCAGGAGTGGGGGTTGCCGACCACGTCGGTGGACACGATGGGGGCCTCGCTGTAGTCGAGCACCCCGGCCAGCGGGCCGTCGGTGGCGGCGGCGCGGAACGCCTCGTTGACCTCGTCGACGGAGGGCTCACCGCCCACGACGGCCACGAAGTCGGTGATGGAGCCGTCGGGGACGGGCACCCGCAGCGCCGTGCCGTCGAGACGGCCGTCCATCGACTGGAGCACCAGCCCGGTGGCGCGGGCGGCACCGGTGGACGTGGGGATGATGTTGACGGCGGCGGCGCGGGCCCGGCGGAGGTCCTTGTGGGGTCCGTCGACGATCGACTGGTCGCCGGTGTAGCCGTGGACCGTGGTCATGAGGCCCTTCTCGACCCCGAAGGCGTCGTCGAGCACCTTCACCAGCGGCACGAAGCAGTTGGTCGTGCAGGAGGCGTTGCTCACCACGTGATGGGCGGAGGGATCGAAGTCGCCGTCGTTGACGCCCATGACGAACGTGGCGTCGGCGCCCTTGGCCGGCGCCGAGATCACCACCCGGGGGGCTCCGGCGTCGAGGTGCATGGCGGCCTGGTCGCGGTCGGTGAAGATGCCGGTCGACTCGACCACCACGTCGACACCCAGATCACCCCAGGGCAGCTCCTTGGGGTCACGGACCTGGAGCACCTGGAACCCGTCACCGTCGACCGACAGGTTGTCGCCGCTCACCTTCACCTCGGCGTCGAGCCGACCGTGGACCGAGTCGTAGGCGAGCAGGTGGGCCATGGTGGCGAGGTCGCCGAGGTCGTTGACGGCGACGATGTCGAGGTCGGCGCCCTGGGCCCGGGCGGCCCGGAAGAAGTTGCGGCCGATGCGACCGAAGCCGTTGATGCCGACACGAACGCTCACGAGCGACTACCTCACACGATGGGGGACGGCGTCGACGTTACCGGCCGACGTCACGGTGGGTCACGGTGGGGTGGTAGCCGGCGTCGCGGATCCGCCCGGCCAGCGCGACGGCCAGGGCCACCGACCGGTGCCGGCCACCGGTGCAGCCGATGGCGACCGAGAGGTAGGCCTTCCCCTCGTCCTCGTAGGCGGGCAGGAACGGCACCACCACCCGCTCCACGCCGTCGAGGAAGGCACCGGCCCGGGGCTGGCCCAGCACGAAGTCGCGCACCGGGTCGTCGAGACCGGTGAGAGGGCGCAGGTCGGGCTGCCAGTGAGGGTTGGGCAGGAAGCGGCAGTCGAGCACGATGTCGACGTCGCGGGGCAGGCCGTGCTTGTACCCGAAGCTCACGACGCCGATGGACATCCTGGCGTCGACGCCCGATGACCCGAACCGTTCGACGATGCGGTGGCGCAGCTCGTGGACGCTGAGCTCGGTCGTGTCGATCACGGCGTCGGCCTCGGCCCGGGCGGTGACCAGGAGGGAGCGCTCCCGCTCGATGACCTCCGCCAGCCCGCTGCGTCCGTCGTCACCGGGGTGACGCCGGCGGGTGCTCTCGTAGCGGCGCACCAGCACGTCGGTGGAGGCCTCCACGAAGATGCAGCGCACGTGGTCGACGCCGGCGGCCCGCCGCAGCCGGCCCAGGGCGTCGGCCACCTCGCCGGCGTGGCCCCCGCTGCCGACCCCCAGCGCCACCCGCTCGGTGCCGGGGCCGGCGTCGACCAGGTCGACGATGCCGGCCACCATCTGTGGCGGCAGGTTGTCGATCTTGAACCAGCCCCGGTCCTCCAGGACGTTGGTGGCGGTGGACCGGCCCGCCCCGCTGAGCCCGGTGACCACGAGGAACTCCGTCACCGGTCCACCCGGCGCAGGACGAGAGCGAGGAGGCGGGGGATGGTGGCGGCGGCCCGGTACTCCTCGGCCCGGGCCAGGAAGCCCTCCGGCGGAGCCGGCTCCAGCATCCGCTCCAGGATCAGGCCCACGTCGACCAGGGCGTTGACGTAGCGGGACAGGGGCCGGTGCACGAAGGGCAGGAGCACGCCGGGAGCGACCTCCTCCTCCGACAGATCCTCCACCAGGTACGGGCCGATGCGCCAGTACTGCTCGGGCGGCACGACCACGTGGTCGTCGATCCAGCCGCTGCCCGGGGCCTGCAGGAGCGGGTGGTTCAGGAGGAACAGGAAGCGCCCACCCGGCCGCAGCACCCGGGCCACCTCGGCCAGTGATCCCTCCAGCCCGGTCACGTGCTCGAACACGAGGCAGGCCAGCACGGCGTCGAAGGCGCCGGTGGCGAACGGGAGGGCGCCGCCGTCGCCCCGGGCGTAGGACACCCCACCCCCCCGCCGGGTGGCCTCGGTCAGCTGGGCCCGGCTCGGGTCGACGCCGGTCACGGCGGCGCCGGCGGTGGCGAGGCGGCGGGCCAGCTGCCCCTCCCCCGTGCCCACGTCGAGCACGCGCCCGTACCCGGCCAGGAGGTCGTCGACCAGGGGCCCGATCTGCTCCTCGTACTCGGGGTCGGCGCCGTCGGTGAACCCCTCCTGCCACCAGCCCGCATGGATCTCCCATGCCCCCCCGACGCTCGCTGCGCTCGCCCGACGGCTGACGCCGTCGGCCCCCCCGTTGGGGGGGAGATCCTCGCTCACGTCGCTACGCCGTGGAGGCGGTCGTGCACGGCGTCGGCCACGGTGTCGGGCAACCAGGGCAGCGCCCGGAGCTGGTCCCGTGACGCCTCCCGCAGCTTGCGGACCCCGCCCAGCTCCTTGCGCAGCCGCTCGCGGCGGACGGGCCCGAGGCCGGCGATGCCGTCCAGCTCGGAGACGGTCATCCGCTTGTCCCGCAGCGTCCGGTGGTAGTCGACGGCGAAGCGGTGCGACTCGTCACGGACCCGCTGCAGCAGGTAGAGGGCCTCGCTCTGGCGGGGGATGCGCACCGGCTCGGAGCGTCCCGGCACGAACACCTCCTCGAACTGCTTGGCCAGCGCCGCCACCGGGATCTCCTCGGCGAGGCCGAGGTCCTCCACCACCCGCCGGGCCACCCCCAGCTGCCCCTTGCCGCCGTCGACGAGAAGGAGCTGCGGCGGGTACGAGAACTTCCCGGCCCGCTGGTCGACGGGCAGCTCCCGGTCGGCGAGGTAGGCGGTCAGCCGGCGGGTGAGCACCTCCTCCATGGCGGCGAAATCGTCGTTCTGATCGACCCCCCGCAGCTTGAAGCGGCGGTAGTCGCGCTTGGCCGGCAGCCCGTCCTCCACCACCACCATCGAGCCCACGTAGTCGGTGCCCTGGAGGTGGCTCATGTCGTAACACTCGATGCGGAGGGGGGCGTGGGGCAGGCCCAGGTGATCCTGCAGCTCGTTCAGGGCCCGGGCCCGGCTGTTGTGGTCGCTGCCCCGCTTCATGCGATGGCGGGTGAACGACTCCCTGGCGTTCTGGGTGACGGTCTCGTGCAGGGAACGCTTCTCGCCCCGCTGGGCGGTGCGGATCTCCACGTTCGAGCCGCGCAGCTCGGTCAGCCACGACTCGTACAGGTCGAGGTCGTCGGGCAGCTCGGGGACGACCACCAGCTTGGGCCAGCCCACCGGGTTGTCGTCGAAGTACAGCCGCTCCAGCACCCGGCCGACCAGCTCGCCCCGGCTCAGGTCCTCGGCCTTGTCGACCACGAAACCGGAGCGGCCGACGACCCGCCCCCGACGCACGAAGAAGACCTGCACCGCCTCCTCCAGCTCGTCGCCGGCCAGCCCGATCACGTCGAAGTCCTCGTTGCGGGCCCCCACCATGCGCTGGCTCTCGATGGCCTTGCGGATGGCGGTGAGGCGGTCCCGGTGGCGGGCGGCCAGCTCGAACTCGAGGTGCTCGGCGGCCTCGTCCATCTGGTCCTCGAGGCGCTCGATGATCTCCTCGGTGTCGCCGTCGAGGAAGCGGAGCAGCTCGTCGGTCAGCTCCCGGTACTCGTCGTGGTCGATCTCGCCGACGCACGGACCGGTGCACTTCTCGATGTGGAACAGCAGGCAGGGCCGGCCGGCCTTGGCGTGGCGCTCGAACTTGTTGTCGGAACAGGTCCGCAGCGGAAACGTCCGCAGCAGCAGGTCGAGCGTCTCGCGGATGGCGTAGGCGTGCCCGTAGGGGCCGAAGTAGCGCACGCCCTTGCGGCGCTTGCCCCGCATGACCATGGGCCGGGGCCACTCGTCGGAGACGGTGACGGCCAGGAACGGGTAGCTCTTGTCGTCGCGGTAGCGGACGTTGAAGCGGGGCTGGTGGCGCTGGATGAGGGAGTACTCGAGGAGCAGGGCCTCGACCTCGTTGGCCACCTGGATCCACTCCACGGACTCCGCCGTGGCCACCATCTGGGCCGTGCGGAGAGCCAGGTTGCGGGGGTCCTGGAAGTAGTTGTTGAGGCGCTGGCGGAGGTTGCGGGCCTTGCCGACGTAGATGATCCGGCCCTCGGCGTCCTTGAACTGGTAGGAGCCCGGGGTCTCGGGGATCGTGCCGGGTTCGGGGCGCTGCACCATGGCTCCCCCAGTGTGCCCGGCCCGCTCCCAGGCTGTGCTCCCTCAATCCATGCGCAGGCCGCCGTCGACGTTCAGCGTCTGGCCCGTGATGTACGACGCGACGTCGGAGGCCAGGAAGGCGACCGCCTCGGCCTGCTCGGGAGGCCGGCCCTGGCGGCGCATCGGGATGCGGGCCACCGCCCCGGCCCGGGGCGCCTCGTCGTCGAGGCCGTAGCGGGCGGCGGTGCGGGCGAAGGTGCCGTCCATCATGTCGGTGTCGGTGGAGCCCGGGCAGACGCAGTTCACCCTGATGCCGTCGCCGGCCAGCTCGACGGCGAGCTGCTGGGTGAGGCCGATCATCGCCCACTTGGTGGCGCAGTAGGCGCCGTAGGACGGCAGGCCCTGGCGGCCCGCCATGGACGAGATGTTGACGATGGCGCCTCCCCTGCCCCCGGACCGGATGAGCCGGCCGGCGTGGCGGGTCACCCAGTAGAGGCCGTTGAGGTTGACATCGACGGTCCGGAGCCAGACGTCCGCGTCCATGTCGAGGACCGGCGCAGCGCCGGCCTCGCTGGGGAGGGCGGCGTTGTTGACGAGCACGTCGAGGCGGCCGAACCGGTCCTCCACGGCGACGAGCATGGCGGCGACGTCGTCGGGATCGGCCACGTCGGCCTCGACGGACGAGGACCGTCCGCCGGCGGCCTTGATCTCCTCGGCCACCGACGCCGCACCCCGCCAGCCCCGCTCCCGCTCGTGGTCGGGGAACCGCCCGGGGGGCCGGCGCGACCCGTGCACGACCACCGCCATCCCGTCCTCGGCGAGGCGCAGCGCGATGGCCCGGCCGATGCCCCTGAAACGGGCGGCGCCGGTGACGAGCGCCACTCTGCTTGCTGGGTCGGCCTCGTCCCGTCGGCCGGCGTCCACGCCGGTGACGAGCGCCACTCTGCTGGCTGGGTCGGCCTCGTCCCGTCGGCCGGCGTCCACGCCGCTGGCCACGTCGCCCTCTCTGCTGGCTGGGTCGGCCTCGTCCCGTCGGCCGGCGTCCACGCCGCCGGCCACGTCGGCCACTCGGCCGGCTGGGTCGGCCTCGTCCCGTCGGCCGGCGTCCACGCCGCTGGCCACGTCGGCCACTCGGCCGGCTGGGTCGGCCTCGTCCCGTCGGCCGGCGTCAACGCCGCTGGCCACGTCGGCCACTCTGCTGGCTGGGTCGGCCTCGTCCCGTCGGCCGGCGTCCACGCCGCCGGCCACGTCGGCCTCCCCGTTCCCCGGGGTCATGTCTCCGCCCGGTGGGCCACCAGGGCGACCTCCACCCGCCATTCCGGCCGGGCCAGGGCGGGCACCGTGACCAGCGTCGACGCGGCGAGGTGCCCGCCCAGGGCGTCGTCGCGGGCCGCCATCACGGGGGCGAGATCCTCACCGGCCACGGCGTAGGTGGTGACCGACACCACGTCGGAAGCCTCCATGCCCGCCCCCGCCAGGATGGCGATCAGGTTGGCCCACACCGCCTCGGCCTGGGCGCCGACGCCATGGGGGACGCTGCCGTCGGGACGGATCGGCACCACGCCGCTGGTATGGAGCAGCCGGCCCGGACCGGTGGCCATGACGGCGTGGGCGTAGTCGGCGGCCGGCGGCGCCAGCCCGGACGGGTCGATCACCTGGTTGGCCCGGCTCACGGCAGTGACCCTAGAGCCCGGGGCCCGCCCGGTTCCCGAGGAGGCCCCGGGCGTAGGCGGCCTGGCCGAGGTGCTGGAGGATGTCGTCGGCGATGCTCACCGGCTCGCCCGGTCGCCCTCCACCCAGACCTGGCCGCCATCGACGATGTCGGCGACGTGGTGGTCCTGCCCCCGGGCCGCGTGCCGGACGAGCCAGGCGACGGCATCCACCCGATCAGCCCGTCTCGGCGTCCGTGCGGTCGGGGTCGGGGTACCACCGGCGGACCGTCCGGTGGGGGGCGAAGGGTGTCAGCGTGCGGTCGGGGAGGGCGAGGCGATCGGCGACGACCAGCGCGGCGGCGGCGTTGACGCCCAGACCGAAGTGGCTGGCCCGGACCTCGACGTTCTCGGCCCCCGGACCGGCCTCGACCCGGCTCGACCGCCACGGGACCACGGCATCGGTCCGGCTCCAGATGCTTGTGAGCGGGGACGGGGGGCCCTCGGAGCGACCGAAGCGCTCCCGGGCCCGGCGCCGGAGCACACCGGGCACGCCCCGGGCCCCGAGGGCGCTGAGCGGGCTGCCCAGGGTGACGACCCGGCGCACGACCTGGGGGGCGGTGCGGGCCACGGCCAGGCCGTAGACGCCGCCCAGACTCCACCCGACGATCTGGACGGGGGCCCCGGAGCGCTCGTGCAGCGTGGCGATCCGGTCGACGAGGCCGCCCACGATCCGGTCGGTCGGTCCGTCGTTGCGGCCGAGGCGCCACCCGTGGGTGGCGTGCCCGAGGGACCCCAGGTAGCGGCGCAGCGGCCCGGTGGAGACGTCGCTCGCGCTGAGGCCGGGCAGCACCAGCACCGGCTGACCTTCCCCCCGGGGGGCGAGGCGCATCAGCGGCGAGAGCGCCATGAACGTCCCCAGCTCGAACGGCGCCCGACTCTCCATCAGGACCCGGGGCCGGCGGCGGTTCAGGCGGTAGGGGGGTCGCGCCACGCCTCCATCGTCGCAGAGGGCCCCGTCGCGACCGGCATCTCGTCCGTTCTGGCACCTGAAAGCGACGTATACGGAGGTTGCCAGGTGCCAGAACGGGATACGGTCCGCCGCCGTGGGGCTCCCGGAGGTGACGACGGCCGTGGTGCAGGTCGCCCACGCCGTCGACGACCCGGCCACGGCGGCCGGGGCGTGGGAGCGGCGGTGGGGGGTCGGGCCCTTCGTGGTCAGCGAGCACATCGAGCTGCGCGAGGCGACGGTGGGCGGGGAACCGGGCCGGCTCGACCATAGCTCCGCCTACGCCCGGTGGGGGAACGTGATGGTCGAGCTGATCTGCGTGCACGCCGCCGAGCCGTCCGGCGCGGCCGCGGCGGTGTCGACGGCTGCGGCGGGCGTCCACCACGTCGCCTCCTTCACCGACGACCTCGACGCCGCCGCCACCGCCCTCGCGGCCCGGGGCTTCGCCGAGGTGGTGCGGGCGGCGACGCCGGGCGGGGTCGACTTCGCCTGGTTCGACACCCGCGCCGAGCTGGGACACCTGCTGGAGCTGTACGAGCCCCACCCGAGGCTGCTGGCCTTCTACGCCCAGCTCGGCGTGCCGGTGGCCTGAGCCCGGCTCGGGCACTACCCCTTGGCGGCCCGGAAGCCGGCGTCGAGGTCGGCGATGATGTCGTCGATCGACTCGAGGCCGACCGAGAGCCGCACCAGGCCCGGGTGCACACCGGTGGCCACCTGCTCCTCGTCGGAGAGCTGGCTGTGCGTCGTGGAGGCGGGGTGGATGACGAGGCTGCGGACGTCGCCGATGTTGGCCACGTGGCTGTGCAGCTCGAGCGCCCCGACGAAGCGCTGCCCGGCCTCCACTCCCCCGTCGATGATGAACGACGGGATGGCCCCGAACCCCCGGCCCTGGCTGAGCTGGGTGGCCCGCTCGTGGTGCGGGCTCGACGCCAGACCGGCGAAGAACACGTCCTGCACCTCGTCGCGCCCGTCGAGGTACTCGGCCACCCGCACGGCGTTGGCGCAGTGGCGCTCCATCCGCAGGCTCAGCGTCTCCAGGCCCTGGAGGAACAGGAACGAGTTGAACGGGCTCACCGCGGCGCCGATGTCGCGCAGCATCTGCACCCGGGCCTTGATGATGAACGCCCCCGGGCCGAGGGCGGGCCAGTAGGCGAGGCCGTGGTAGCTGGGGTCGGGCTCGGTGAAGTCGGCGAAGCGGTCTGACGCCCCGAAGTCGAAGCTCCCCCCGTCGACGATCACGCCCCCGATGGAGTTGCCGTGGCCGCCGATGTACTTCGTGGCGGAGTGCACGACGATGTCGGCTCCGTGCTCGATGGGACGCACCAGCCACGGCGTGGCGGCCGTGTTGTCGACCATGAACGGAACGCCCACGTCGTGGGCCACGCCCGCCACGCCGTCGAGGTCGAGCCAGTTGTTCTTCGGGTTGGGCAGCATCTCGCCGTAGAACAGCTTCGTGTTGGGCCGGGCCGCCGCCCGCCACGCGTCGAGGTCGTCGGGATCGTCGACGAACGACACGTCGATGCCGAGCTTGGGCAGCGTGTAGTGGAAGAGATTGTAGGTGCCGCCGTACAGCGACGACCCGCTCACCAGGTGGTCCCCGTTCGAGCAGATGGTGAGGATGGCCAGGGTCTCGGCCGCCTGCCCGCTGCTGACGGCCAATGCGCCGGGGATGCCCACGGCCGTGTCGATCCCTCCCTCGAGCGCCGACATGCGGGCCTCGAACACCCCTGTGGTGGGGTTCATGATGCGGGTGTAGATGTTGCCCATCTCCTGGAGGGCGAAGAGCCGCTGGGCGTGGGCGCTGTCGTCGAAGGTGAACGACGTCGTCTGGTAGATGGGGACGGCCCGGGCGTTCGTCGCCGTGTCGGGTTCCTGTCCGGCGTGGATCTGCTTCGTCTCGAAGCCCCAGGCGTCCTGGCTCATCGCCGTCATCTCCCTCGTCGTGGTGGTCGGCGGGCCCATGTTGGTCGCTGGCGCAGGGTTCCGCCACCGGGCGCGGCGTGCGATGATGCCCACCGGCCGTGGCCGGCCGGGAAGGACGGCGTGTGGAGGACGTGACCCAGACGGTCGGCGGGTGGTTGTCGACCGACGATCTGGCCGAGGCCCGCGACCGCGTCCCGATGGTCTACGTCGACGCCGTCCCGGTGCGCGTCGACGGCGACGGCGTCGTGGCCGAGGTCGGCCTCCTGCTGCGGGTGATGCCCGACGGCACCGTCTCCCGGGCCGTCATCTCGGGTCGGGTCCAGCACGGCGAGCGGGTCCGCGACGCCCTCCGACGCCACCTGGAGAAGGACCTCGGACCGACGGCCCGCCCCCGCCTCCCGCTCGACCCGCGGCCGTTCACCGTGGTCGAGTACTTCCCCGACCCGGAGGTGACCGGGTACCACGACCCCCGTCAGCACGCCGTCAGCCTGGCCTTCGTGGTGCCCGTCGACGGCGACTGCGTCCCCTCGGCCACGTCGCTCGACCTCACCTGGGTGACCCCCGAGGAGGCCGTCGACGACGCCGTACGGGCCGAGATGACGGGCGGCCACGACCGCCTCGTGCGCCTGGCCCTCGCCCACGTCGGTCGCCTCCCCTGAGGTCCTCGGCGTCGCAGCCCGCGTGGGCGGCGGGGCTGACCCTCCGGGACCCGGCCGGGCCGGGGGACCCTCATCACGACGGTACGGTGACCGATGGAGGGTGGTACGTCACAACGAGGCCGCCCCATGGATACCGAGCGCGCCCAGCGCAACCGAGCGATGGCGGGGTTGCTGGCGGCCGGTGGCGCGCTGGGCTGGGCCGCCCTGCTCGTGCCGGGGTGGCCGGGGCGCAACGTGGCCGCCCTGTTCGTGCTGTCGTCGCTGTGCGCGCTGACCGGGGCGGTGGTGCTCGTCGCCGCGAACCGGCTGAGCCTCTGGGTGACCCACCTCATCCTCTTCGGTGGAGCGGTGATCATCGCCACCTCCGTCGCCGTGGGCGGTGGCAGCGCGGCCTCGGCCACCCACGGCGTCTACTACCTGTGGATCGTCGTGCCGGCCTTCATGTTCCTGTCGCCCGGCGGCGCCGCCGTCCACGTCGGGCTGGCGGCGGCCTCCTACGGGGTGGTCCTGGTGTGGCTCGGGGAAGCCGACGCGGCCCCGGCCCAGGTCCTCGTCACCATCGGCACGGCCGCCGGCGCCGGGGTGGTGGTCGGCAACCTCGTGGGGCGGATCCGGCGTCTCGCCACTTGCGACGAGCTGACCGGTCTCCTCAACCGGCGGGGCTTCGAGTCCGCCGCCGGCGCACTTCTGCTCGCCGCCGGCCGGCACGAGGCTCCGGTCTGGGTCGCCCTGCTCGACCTCGACGGCTTCAAGGCGTTGAACGACCGCGACGGCCACGCCGCCGGTGACGACGTGCTCCGCCGGGCCGGCGTCGGGTGGCGGGCGCAGATGCGCCGGGACGACCTCCTGGCCCGGCTGGGCGGCGACGAGTTCGCCGTCGTCATGACCGGCCTCGGTGCGGACGAGGCCAGCGGCATCGTGGGCCGGCTCCTCGCCGCCACGCCCACCGGGGTCGGATGCTCGGCCGGCATGGCCCGCTGGGACGGACACGAGGGCCTCGGCGACGTGCTGGTCCGGGCCGACGTCCACCTCTACGCCGAGAAGGAGCGTCGCCGCACCGATCGGATCGGGGAGCGGGTGGACCAGCCGGCCGGGCTCTGAGCGGCGGTGGCGGGACGGCGGGGCGATCGTGGGACGATGGCCGGGTGACGGCGACGGCTCGGTCGGGACGGGCCGACGTGGTCCTGACCGACGGCTCCGTCGTACGCCTCCGACCGGTCGACCCCACCGACGGGGCCGCCTTCGTGGCGCTGGGCGAGCGGCTGAGCGACGAAACCATCTACCTCCGCTTCTTCAGCGTCCGCCGGACCATCACGGACGGGGAGCTGGAGTACCTCACGACCGTCGACCACCATGACCGCGAGGCCCTGGTGGCCGAGTGGGCGGGGACGATCATCGCCGTCGGCCGCTACGACCGGTCCCCCGACGACCCGACCGAGGCCGAGGTCGCCTTCGTGGTCGACGACGAGCACCACCGCCGGGGTCTCGGGACCGTCCTGCTCGAGCACCTCGCCGTGCTCGCCCTCGACCGCGGCATCGAGCGCTTCGTGGCGTGGACGCTGCCCGACAACCGGTCGATGCTGGGCGTGTTCCGCAACGCCGGCTTCCGGGCCGAGCGCCACTTCGAGGACGGCACCGTCAGGGTGGCGTTCCCCCTCACCGGCGTCGACCTCGAACCCTTCCTCCGGCGGGAGCGGCGGTCCGAGGCCGCGTCGGTGGCCCGCATCCTCCGCCCCGGGAGCGTGGCCGTCACCGGTGACGCTCTCGCCGACGGCGGGCCCGGTCACGACGTCGTGGGGCGCCTCGTGGCGGGCGGGTACGGCGGCGTCGTCCGTCCCGTCGACCCGGCCGGGGGGACGGCTCACGGACTCGACGTGGTCGCCGACCTCGGGGCCGTCGACCACGTCGACCTGGTGGTCGTCACCGGGCCGCCGGACGTCGTACCGGCCAGGATCGCCGAGGCCGCTTCCGCCGGGGCCCACGCCGTCGTCGACACCACCACGCCCGAACCGGGCGCCGGCCCGGGGGGAGCGCACCTCGGGGAGGCAGCCCACCGGCACGGCATGCGCCTGGTCGGACCGGCGTCGGTGGGTCTGGCCAACACCGAGCCCGGCGTCCGCCTCGATGCCGTCACCCTGTCGGCGCCGATCCGACCCGGACGCCTCGGACTCCTCTCCCAGGCCGGACCGCTGGCCGACGCCGTGCTCGACCGGGCCGACGAGCTGGGCCTCGGGTTCTCGACCTTCGTCTCGGCCGGGGCCAAGGCCGACGTGTCGGGCAACGACCTGCTGCAGTTCTGGCGGGACGACCCCCGGACCGATGTGGTGCTCCTCTACCTGGAGTCGTTCGGCAACCCCCGGAAGTTCTCCCGCCTGACCCGCGCCATGTCGGCGCAGACCCCCGTGGTGGCGGTGACCGGGCTGCGTCCGGACGCCGACGATCCCCCCGGTCTCGTCCAGGCCCTGTTCGACCAGGCCGGGGTGATCCGCGTCGACGGCCTCGACGACCTGCTGGACATGGCGCGCGTGCTCCTCGACGTGCCCTCCCCGGCCGGCCCGACCGTCGCCGTCGTGGCCGACGCCGGTGGCGCCGGACGGCTGGCCGTGGCCGCCTGCCGGTCGGCCGGCCTGATCCCCACCGCTCCGTCCGGCGCTCCCGCCGGGTGCGCGGTGACCGGCGACGGTCTGGTCGAGGTGCCGGTGGGCGCGGGGGCCGCGGTGTGGGGAACGGCGGTGACCTCGACCGTCGACGACCCCGCCGTCGACGCCGTCGTCGCGTGCGTGGCCCGGCCGCCCGCGGGCGGTGCCGGCGCCGTGACCGCCGCCCTGACCTCCGCCGCCGCCCGTGGCGTCCCGGTGGTGGCCGTCCTGGCCCGGCCGCAGGGCGTCGTCCGACTACCGGTCGGCTCCGGGGGCGCGGTGCCGGTCTTCCGCTTCCCCGAGCCGGCCGCCCGCGCCCTCGGCGGCCTCGCCGCCCACGCCGCCTGGTGCCGGCGGGAGCGGGGCCGGCACCCCGTGCTCGCCGAGGCGGACGCCGACGTGGCCGCCTCCATCGGGGCCGAGCTCACCGAGGGCCTCACCGCCGGATCCGAACGCCGGCTGGCCCGGGGTGAGGCGCTGCGCCTCCTCGCCGCCGTCGGGATCACCCCCACCCCCCCGCCCGATCCCTCCCGGGTCGAGCTGGCGCTCGGCGTCGACGACCACCCCACCTTCGGGCCGGTCGTGTCCCTCGGCCTCGCCGACGGATCGGGGCGAGCGGGCGACGTGGCACACCGGCTCGTCCCCCTCACCGACGTCGACGCCGGGAAGCTGGTCGACGCCCTCCCCGTCGGTGCGACGTCACCGGCGCGGGAGCGGCTCGTCGAGCTGGTGCTCCGCCTCGGCCGGCTGGCCGACGCCGTGTCGGGACTGGTCCGGCTCGATCTGGACGGCGTGACCACCGGGCCCGACCGGATCACGGTGACCGGCGCCAGGGGACGGATCCGGGCCGGCCGGCCCGTGCCCGACGTGCTGGCCCGCAGCCTGTAGGGGTCCCCGCTCAGGCCGGGGCGGCCCCTGGCGAGCTGGTGTCGTGGCCGCCGTCGCCCACGGGGACGGGCTGGGGGCGGGCCGCATCACCGGCCAGGCTCCCGGCGGGGGTCGGCACCCGACCGTCGATGTCGGGGTCGGGCTCCGGGTGGCGGTTGCGGCGCAGGAGGCGGTCGAGCAGGGACCGGCGGGGGGTGGCCTCGTCGACGGACACCGGCGCCGGGCCCGGCTGGTCGAGGGGGAAGGTCAGGACGGGCACGCCGAGCTGGCGGGCGATCCGCTCGTGGGGGAGGAGGACGAGCCGGGACGCGCTCCCGAACGACGCCGGCCGGCGGGCCACGAGCACCACCAGCCCCGCCGCCGTCTCCTGTTGGAGCCGGACCACGGTGCCGGTGAAGCTCTCGCCCGGTGTCCAGCGGCGGCTCTCCAGCTCGCACTCGGCCGCCGTGGCCTGGGCCCGCAGCTCGGTGACGTGCTCGTCCTCGTCGGTGCCCGGGGTGAGGACCACGATCCGGGCGTGCCACCGACCCGAGGTCTCGAGCACCCAGTCGGGCAGCGGCAGCGGCTGCTGGGAGGCCACGAGGACGACCTCGGGCTCGCCCTCCAGCCAGACCGCCTCCGTCTTGACCTCGTCGTCGACGGAGCGCTTGGAGCGGGCCAGTCCCCGGGCCACGACGAGCGGTCCGATCAGCTCGGCCACGACGACGCTGCCGAGCACGACGGTGGCGGCCTCCTGCCCACTGCCCTCCAGCACCTCGCTGGCCAGGACGCTCAGGCCCACGGCCACGCCGGCCTGGGGGAAGGAGTCGATGCCGAGGCGCAGCGAGTCGCTCCAGCCGAGGCCGCCGACCATCCCACCGCCCAACCCGCCGACGATCTTCCCGGCGAAACGCACGGTGATGTAGACGAGCCCGATGAGGCCGACCTCGGGCACGTCCTCCAGGTGGATGGCGGCGCCGGCCAGGCCGAAGAACAGCAGGTAGAGCGGTTGCTCGATGGTGCGGGTGGTGCGGAACAGCCGACCCGAGAAGTCGGGGGGGGACAGCGACGACGCCACGGCGCCGGCCACCAGCGCGCCGAGGGGGAGGCTGATCTCCATGGCGTCGGCCACGGCCCAGCCGATGAGGATGTGCACCAGGACGAACAGCAGCAGCTCGCCCGACGTCTCGATCTGGTAGCCGAAGCGGCTGATCAGCCACCCGAAGGCGACCCCGAGGGCGACACCGCCGACGCCGAGACGCACGAAGTTGCCGATGGCCTCTGTGGCGCTGGCCGACTCGTCCTCCAGCAGCACGGCCACGGGCAGCACCGCTGCGAAGGTCGTGGCGGCGAGGGCGTCCTTCAGGGCGTGGGTGCTGATCAGGCCCTGCACGTACTTCCCGCGGGCCTTGACCGACGTGGCCACCGCGGCGATGGTCAGCGGTGCCCCGGCGCCGGCCAGCGACCCGAGCAGCAACGCCGTGGCCTGCTCGGCCCCGGCCGCCCGGGTGGCCAGGTAGACGCCCACGCCGGCCAGGGCGTACTGGAGCACGCCGGCGCTGACCGACCATCGGGCGGCCCGCAGCGCCCGCACCGACACCCGCTCGCCGATGATGAACATCAACAGGGCCAGGGCGATCTCGGTGGCCGGCTGGAGTCGGGCCAGGTCGTCGCCCGTCAGGAGCTCGAAGCCGGACGGACCCAGGATGGCCCCGACGACGAGGAAGCCGACCAGCTCCGGAACCTTCCGGCGGGCCAGGAGACGGCTGGCGATGTAGGCCAGGTAGGCCAGCACGGCCAGGGCCACGAGGCCGTCGGTCACGGGCGGGCCCCCCGGGTGACGGGCGGGGCCGCAGGGCGGTCTCTCATCGGATCAGTCTACGGCCGGAGCCCGGCCGGGCCTGGCGCGCCCGACGCCGGCGCCGGCGGGGCGAGACGGCGGATGATCCTGATGTCCGCCGTCCGGATACTGGCCAGGCGGGTCGACCAGCAGTCGATCACCTGGCGGCCCCCGGTAGCGAAGAACGTCGTCATCTGACCCTCCTGGGCGTAGGCGTCGGCGTCGGTCACCCGCTCGACGGTGTCCTCGCGCAACAGCACCTCGTAGTCGGCCATGCGACGACGCTAGGACGGCTCCCCTGTGGGGAGACAGACCCACAACCCTCCCGGTTTCGCGTCGGATCGGCTGTGCAGGGGTGTGGACAGCTCAGCTCATGACGGGAAGGGCTCGAACCGGGGTGGGCGCTTCTCGACGAAGCTGGCCACGCCCTCCTTGAAGTCGGGCCGGCGCAGGGAGGCGGCCATCTCCTCGTCGGCGCTCTCGGCGGCCTCGAGCATCGGACGGGCCAGGTCGGCCCACACCTGGCGCTTGATGACCGACATGGCCGTCGGCGAGACGTTGGCGGCGAGGTCGCGGGCGTAGGTGAGGGTCTCCTCCATCAGCGCGTCGGCGGGCACCACCCGGTTCACGATGCCCAACTCGGCCGCCTCCTCGGCCAGGAACACCCGGCCCGAGAGGAGCACGTCGAGGGCCCGGGCCGGTCCGACCAGGCGGGGCAGCACCCACCCGATCCCGTGCTCGGCGATGAGCCCGCGGCGGGAGAACGCGGTCGTGAACTTGGCCCCGGCGGCGGCGAAGCGGAGGTCGCAGAAGAGCGCCTGCACGAGGCCGATGCCGGCGCAGGCGCCGTTGACGGCGGCGATGACCGGCTTGGGCACCTCGGTCGTCTCGAGCATGCGGTGCCGGACGACGTCGCCTCCGCCCCCGTCACCCGAGCCGATCCCCTGCAGGTTGTCCATGTCGGCCCCGGCGCAGAAGCCCTTGCCGGCGCCGGTCACGACGATCACCTTGACGGCCGGGTCGGCGGCGGCCTCGTCGAGCCGCTCGAAGTAGGCGGACTCGAGCGCCCCGGTCCAGGCGTTGAGGCGGTCGGGGCGGTTCAGTGTGACGATGGCGACGGCATCGTCGGTCTCGTACTGGACGACGGGCTCGGACATGGGTCCCCCTCGGTCGGTCGGGCGGGTCTCTCTCACCGCACGATCGCACGCCGTCGGAGGGCGCACCAGCCGAGCGGGCCCGGGAGCCCCGACGGACGGGAGGAGGGTGAGGCGGCGGCCGGCCGGAGCGTGCCGATCGGTCCCGCAACCGTTCGCCCGCTCGACGCTCGACCCCCACCAAGGTCGAGGGCCGGCCGCCGCCTCGGGTTCAAGCGAACACCCCCTGTCCGCACCGGACCAGCACGAGGACCGCAACGGTCCCCCAACGGGGAGGGGCTACAGGGAGAGGGTCCCGTCGGCGGCCAGCTCGCCCTGACGGCCCACCGCCTCGGTCGTGGTCACGTCGTCGAGGACGGCGGTGTCGCTGCTGCGCCCCCAGGTGCGGCCGCCGGGGGCGCGGAGGGCGAACAGCCCGGTCTCGGGGCGGCCCTCCTTGCCGTACATGACGGTGTACGCCTCGACCTCGACGCCGCCCACGTGGTCGGGCGCCGGCTCGGTGGTGGGCTCGGCGTCGACGGCGTCCTGCACGTCGGCGTGGCGGAAGGGATCGGCCGGCGGCGACGTCGAGTAGAGCCCGAGGGCGTGCTTGGTCGCGTAGCCGCCGTTGGCGCTGCACAACCCGAGGGAGCCGGCGTCGTCGCGCAGCACGCTGGCCATGGTGGCGATGGAGTGCGTGACGTAGTTGTTGAGGGGGCCGCCGGCGAAGGTGAGCCCGCCGGTGACCGTGAGGGAGCGGTCCTCCCCCAGCCCCGTCTCGGCCGCCCCGATCTGCACCGCCGACGGGAAGCAGGAGTAGAGGTCGACGTGACCCACGTCGTCGGGACCCGTGCCGGTCATCTCGAACAGCCGGGCCGAGGCGTGGCGCACCGCCGGCGAGGTGCCCAGCTCCCCGCGCCTGGTGACGTGGGCGGTGTCCATCCCGTCGGTGCCGGCCCAGGGGAACACCCAACGGTCACGCGAGACACCGGCCCGCTCGGCGGCGTCGGTCGAGGCCAGGATGAGCGCGGCACCCTGGTCGAGGTCCCAGTTGGAGTTCATGGCCTTGGTGTAGGGGAACCCGACCATGCGGTTGCCCTCACCCGGGGTGCGGATCTCGTCGGCCGTCATCGGCTCCCGCCGCCAGGCGTACGGGTTGGCCACGGCGACGTCGTTGAACCGCTCCCAGAGGAGCGAGATGCGGTGGCGGTGCTCGTCGAGGGTCTCGCCCCGGCGGGCCCGGATGGCGCTGTCGAACACGGGGTAGAAGTTCACGGGCATCTCCAGCCCGCGCTCCTTCTCGAAGTCGCTCGACATCGAGACGTCGACGCCGAGGATCTCGTCGGGGTCGACACCGTCCTGGACGGTCACGGGGATCTTCACGCCCGCCGCCCGGGCCCGCCGCCGGCTCCAGATGGTCTCGGCGCCGGTGATGACGACCACGTCGTCGGTGCCGTCCTGGATGCGCCGGCACGCCTGGTTGACGAGCGCCTGGGGGGTGTTGCCCCCGTCGGTCGAGAGGCCCGTGCGGGCGTCGGCGGCGCCGAAGGTGTCGGCCAGCAGGCGGGCGGGGTCGGAGTAGCGCCACGCCCCCCGCACCACCCACACCGACGTGGCCGCCCCCGGCAGCGACGAGGCCCCGGCGTCGTCGGCGGCGGCGCGCACGGCGTCGGCCATCATCTCCACCGCCTCCCGGGCGGCGGTGAGGTCGTCGGCCAGGTCGGCCGGCCGCTGGATGGTCTGGCCGGTACCGACCAGCACGGGCGTACGAGGGTCCATGCCGCCGACCGTACTCCCGGCCCACGGCGGGAGTCGCTAGGACGGCGGTCGGCCGGGTCGGCCGATCTCGGTGCCGTCGGGTCGGTAGGTGCGCCAGACCCCGGCGGGGTCGCGGTGGACTGAGGTGCCGTTGCTGAACGTGTGAGGCTCGGCGTCAGGGAGTGGCGGCTCATGGTCGGCGTTACCGTCGGCGTGTTCGCCGTCTTCGTGCTCCTCGGCAACGCCTGCGAGCTGTTCACCCGTCGGTGACCGCGACGTCGGCGACACCACGCCAGCACCGGCACGGAGGGAGGTAGCGCAATGCACGTCGGGGGTGACGCCCGGACCTGGCTGGCGGCGTTCGGCCGGGCGGTGGTGCTCGTGTCCACGCTGGCCGTGCCCGCCGGCATCGCCGCAGCCCTCGTCGACGGCTGGGCCGGGACGGCGGTCCTGCTGGCCTCCGCCACCACCCTCGTCGGCGCCGTGGGAGCCGGTCCCCGTGCGGCTCGGGCTGCCTCGCCGGTACTCGTGGTGGGCGGAGCCCTCGGCCCGGTGGTGCTGGGAACGGGCTGGTGGGTCGTGCTGGTGACGGGCCTGGCCGGCCTGGCCGGCCTGGCCTCGACGCACGGGGCGATGCCGGCCTTCTCCATGGCCGCGCTGGCGGTCGTGGTCGCACCCGGACCGGCCACCCCGGGTGAGGCCGGGATGTACGCGGTGGGGCTCGCCATCGGGGCCGTCTACGGGCTGCTGCTGGCCGAACGGTTGCACCTCCCGGTCCCACCGGTCGACGTCGTCGTCCCTCCGGCGCTCGCCGCCGCCGTCCTGGGCGGCACCGCCGGGCTGGCGGCGCTCGTGGCCCACGTCATCGGCGACCCACGGGCGGACTGGATCCCCCTGACGGTGCTCGTGGTGGCCGGTACGTCCCTGCGGGGGTCGCGGCGCCGCACCGTGGACCGGGTCGTGGGGACCGTGATCGGCGTCGGCGTCGCGTTCGTGCTGGGCGAACTGGGACTGCCGAGCGGCGTGCTGATCGGCTTGGGCGTGGTGGCGATGGTGGGCTCGGTGGCCGTCGGCGGAGCCTCCTACCGCTGGACCAGCCTGCTGGTGACGCTGGCCGTCGTGCTGGTCGCGACCCCGGGCGCTCCCCTGCCGGACATCGCGACCCGTCGCCTCGGCTACACGCTCGCCGGCGCCGCCGTGCTGGCCGCCGGAGCCGTGGCCGCCCGGGTCGCGTTGCCCCACCTGCCGTTGCCGCACCCCGACCCGACCGCGTACCCCGATCCCACCGGCACCTGACGCAGGCGCCCCCACCCACGACGGCCGTCAGCGGCGTTGACAGGCCGGGCACCAGGTGGTGGAGCGGGCGTCGACCAGCTTGCGGCGCAGGGTGGTCCCGCAGCGGCGGCAGGGCTGGCCGGCCCGGCCGTAGCAGTCGAGGCGGTGCTGGTTGGCACCGAGGCCCCCGTCGACGGTGCGGTAGTCGCGCAGCGTCGTGCCGCCGTGGTCGATGGCCTCGGTCAGCACGTCGCGTACCGCGTCGCGCAGCCGGGCCGCGGCCGGGCGGCTGACCCGGCGGGTGGAGGGGTCGAGGCCGGCCCGCCACAGGGCCTCGTCGGCGTAGATGTTGCCCACCCCGGCCACGGGCCGCTGGCTGAGGAGGCGGGTCTTCAGCTTGGCGCGGCTGGCGCCGAGCGCCCGGTGGAACGCGTCGGCGGTGAAGTCGGATCCGAGGGGCTCGGGGCCGGACCGGTGCAGCGTGGCGATGCCCTCGTAGCACCCGGACGGCACGACCCGGATCCGACCGAAGCGGCGGACGTCACGCAGGTCGAGGACGGTGCCGTCGTCGAGATCCCACCGGGCCCGCACGTAGGGGTCGGGGCAGGGGCGGGGCAGGTGGCGGAGCTGGCCGGTCATGCCGAGGTGGACGATCAGCTCCCGGTCGCCGTCGAGCCCGAGGAGGAGGTACTTGCCCCGCCGGTCGGCCCGCTCGATCCGGGCCCCGACCGCCTCGACGGCAGGGGCGAACTTCGGTGACGGGTGGGCGTCGGCGCCCACCACCCGCCGCCCGACGAGGACCGGCCCGAGCCCCCGGCGGACGGTCTCGACCTCGGGCAGCTCGGGCACTATCGCCCCCGGTCGCGCAGGTACCGCTCCCGGACGGCCTTGGACTCGGGGTCGTGCAGCGCCGTGGTGAGGACGTCGGGATCCGACCACGTGCGGGCCGTGCCCACCATCTGCTCGGCGACGGCGTCGACGTGGCGCTTCGTGGCCCGGAGGGCCAGGGTCGGCATGGCCAGCAGCGACCCGACCAGCTCGTCGACGGCGGAGTCGAGGTCGGCCTCGGGCACGACCCGGTTGACGAGCCCGAGCGACCGGGCCTCGTCGGCGTCGAAGGGCCGGCACGTCATCACCAGCTCCTTGGTGACGGCCGGACCGACCTCGCGTAGCAGCCGGGGGATGCCGCCCCACGCCAGGGGGATGCCGAGCGCCACCTCGGGGATGGCGAAGCGGGTCCCCTCGGCTGCCACCCGCAGGTCACAGGCGGCGGCCAGCACCACGCCGCCGCCGACGCAGTGGCCCTGGATGCGGGCCACGGTCACCGCCGGGATGGCCTCGACGGCGTCGGCCATGAGCGACCCCGCCTCGGCGCCGGAGCGGGGACCACCCCCGGCGGAGCCCCCGAAGGCGGCCAGGTCGGCACCGGCGGTGAACGCCCGCCCCCGGCCCGACACGACCACGACCTTCACCTCGGGGTGCTCCCGGCGGAACCAGTCCGCCGCCGCCGCCAGCTCCAGGAGCGTGGTGGTCGACAGCGGGTTGAGCTGATCGGGCCGGTTCAGCGCGATGGACCCCCGATCGCCCTCGACGTCGACGGCGATGGTGGTGGCGTCCATCGACCTACGCTCGTCGCCCGAGACGCCGAGCCGCAAGTTCCGAGGGGGTCCCGTGACGCTCGATCCACAGGCCGCAGCCACGCTCGAGATGCTGAGGGAGACGGGGATCGAGAGCTGGCCCGTCCACCTCTCCCCCGACGAGGTCCGGGCCCTGTTCGAGGCGCTGGCCCCGCCACCCGAGGCGCTCCCCCACGTCCACTCCGTGCAGGACACGACCGTGCCCGGGCCGGCCGGCGACGTACCGGTCCGCATCTACCGCCCCTCCGACGATCTCGGCCTGCCCGTGCTGGTGTGGATCCACGGCGGCGGGTGGGTGCTCGGCGACCTCGACTCGGGCGAGTTCCCCTGTCGCCGGATCGCCGCGGCCACGCCGTGCGTGGTGATGGCGGTGGACTACCGCCTGGCCCCCGAGCACCCGTACCCGGCGGCGGTCGAGGACGCCGAGGCGGCCACCCGCTGGGCCCTGGCCGAGCTGGCCGGAGGCGACGGCGCCCGCCTGGCCGTGGGCGGCGACTCGGCCGGCGGGAACCTCGCCACGATCGTGGCCCGCCACCTGCGCGACGACGGCGTCGAGCTGGCCCTCCAGGTGCTCGTCTACCCGGTCACCGACTGCGACTTCGAGACGGACAGCTACCGGGAGAACGGGGCCGGGTACCTGCTCGACCTGCCCGCCATGACGTGGTTCTTCGGTCACTACCAGCCCGACGTCGAGGCCCGGACCGACCCCGACTGCTCGCCGCTGCGGGCCGACGACCTTTCCGGCATGGCACCGGCCTGGGTGCTGACGGCCGGCTACGACCCCCTGCGCGACGAGGGCCGCGCCTACGCCGAGGCCCTGCGCGACGCCGGCGTCGAGGTCACCCACCGGGAGTGGGAGGGCCACATCCACGCCTTCTTCACCATGAACCTGGCCATGGACGGCGCCGCCGAGGCCCAGGACGAGGCGGCCCAGGCGCTGCGCGAGGCGTTCGCCGGCTGAGGCTCTGGGGCCGGGGGGCGTCAGGGTTCTCGCCGGCCGGATCGGTGCGGGCTCGGCCGCGTCGGACGCGACGGGCCGCCTGCCGTTCGACGGGCGGCGCCGTCAACCGGACGAGTGGCGGTACGGGAACACGTGGCGGAACAGGCCGAGGCCGGGTCGCTGGCACCAGCACCCGTCGCTGCAGTGGCAGGACACCACCCCTGCCCGCTCGGCGAGGCGCCCGGTCACGGCGAGCACCAGGTACGCAACCACCACGGAACCGAGCAGTCGACGCATCTGGTCAGATGTATCCGGGAGCCGGCGTCGTCGGTCAGATCACCCCGTCGGTGCGCAGGGCGGCGATCTCGTCGGGCCCGTATCCCAGCTCGCTCAGGATCTCGTCGGTGTGCTCTCCCAGCTGGGGCGCCCGCCGGCGGACGTGGGCCTCGGTGGTGCTCATCCGCAGGGGGAAGTCCGCCACCCCGGCGGGGCGGTCGAGGCCCGGGTACCCGATCGGCCGGAGGAACCCGGTGGCGGCGATGTGCGGGTCGTCGAGTGCCTGCTGGGGGGTGTTCACGGGCCCGGCCGGCACCCGGGCCGACTCCATGGCGGCGAGCACCTCGGCCGAGGTCCGGTCCGCGCACCAGACCGCCACCCGGTCGCAGATCTCGTGGCGGTGCTGCGCCCGACCGTCGTCGGAGCCGAAGCGGGGGTCGTCGACCCAGCCCGGCTCGCCGACGGCGCCGGCCAGTCGGCGGAACAGCGGGTCGCCGATGCACTGGACGATCACGTGCCCGTCGCTGGTGGCGAACACGTCGGAGGGTGCCGCCGTCTGGCCCCGGTTGCCCTCGGGGCCGCGGTCGACGCCGAGCAGCTCCTGCTCGACGAGGGTCGGCCCGGCGATGGTGTAGGCGGTCCGCAGAAGCGCCCCCTCGACCACCTGCCCCTCGCCGGTCCGGTCCCGGTGCCAGAGCGCGGCCAGGGTGCCCATGGCGGCCAGCGACGCCGTGCCGAAGTCGACCCACGGCACGTAGGCCTTGGTGGGATCGCCCGGTCGGCCCGACAGGTACGCGGACCCGCTCATCACCTGGCCGAGCCCGTCGAAGCCGACCCGCTCGGCGTACGGACCCGACGTCCCGAACGCCGACACCGACGTGAGGACGATGTCGGGTCGTGACTCCCGCAGTGAGTCGAGGTCGAGGCCCATGGCCGCCAGCGTCGGCTGCGGCAGGTTGGCCACCACCACGTCGGCGGTGGCCACGAGGCGCCGCACGACCTCCCGGCCGGCCGGGGCGGTCGGGTTCAGCGTCATGCCCCGCTTGTTCCGCCCGACCTGCAGGAACATCGGGCCGCTGCCGTCGGGCGCGGCCGGCGAGACGTAGCGGTCCTCACCCCCGGCCACCTTCTCGATGCGGATCACATCGGCGCCCAGGTCGCCGAGCAGCGCCGCGCAGAACGGCCCGGCGATGTACCGCCCGAAGTCGAGCACCCGGATCCCGTCCAGCAGGTCAGCCACGTCGCGGACCGTAGTCCGACGATCAGGCCTTGACGGCGGAGTCGATACCTGACAAAGCTGATCATGTTTATCGACTTCGTCAGGTTCCGCCTCCGGGCGGGAAGGATGGCCCGTGCCGCTCACCGTCAACCAACCGGTCCTCGATCCCGCCGCGGTCGCCGCCGCCGCCCGCCACCTCGACGGCGCACCGGCCGCGGAGATCGTCGGCTGGGCCGTGGACCGGTTCGGCGCCGGTCTCACCCTCACGACCTCGTTCGCCGACACGGTGCTCCTCGACGTGGCCGTCGGCGTCGAGCCCGACCTCGACGTGGTGTTCGTCGACACCGGTTTCCACTTCGCCGAGACACTGGAGACGGCGCGCCGGGCCCAGGCCCGCTACGGCCTGGCGCTGCGGGTCGTGCGACCCGACCCCGCCGCCGTCGACCTCTGGTCCGACGGCACCGGGTCCTGCTGCGGGGCGCGGAAGGTGGCCCCCCTCGACGAGGCGCTGCGGGGGCGGACGGCCTGGCTGTCGGGGCTGCGCCGGGTCGACCACCCGGGCCGGGCCGATACGCCCGTGGTCGAGCTGGACGGGCGGGGCCTGGTGAAGGTCAACCCGCTGGCGGCGTGGTCCGACGCCGACGTGGCCCGCCACGTCGAGGACCGGGGCCTCATCGTCAACCCGCTGACGGCGGCCGGGTACGGATCGATCGGGTGCTGGCCGTGCACGACCCCGGCGGTGGGCCGGGGCGGGCGCTGGGCCGGCCTCGACCGGGTCGAGTGCGGCATGCACACCCCCGCCCCGGGGCGGGCCGCGTGACCCACCCCCTGTATCCCGTGAACGTCGACCTGAGCCGGCGGCGGGTGCTGCTGGTGGGGGCCGGTCCGGTGGGGTCCCGCAAGCTGGACGGTCTCCTGGCCGCCGGGGCCAGGGTGACCGTCGTCGCACCCGATGCGGTGGCCGGGGTGGCGGCCCACGCCGAGGCGGGCACCGTCCGCTGGCACCGCCGGGGCTATCAGCGGGGCGAGGTGGCGTCCTACCGGCTGGCCATCACGACCACGGGCGTGATCGACGTCGACCGGCAGGTCTACCTCGACGCCGACGCCGCCGGTGTGCTGGTCAACTCGGCCGACGACCCACCCCACTGTGACTTCACCCTCCCCGCCGTGGTGCGGGTGGGCGACCTCACCGTCACCGTGTCGACCAACGGTCGCAGCCCGGCCGTGGCCGCCTGGGTGCGGCGCCGCCTCGAGGCCGAGGCCGACCAGTGGGCCGCCCTGGTCGAGGCGGCCGGCGGCGTCCGGGAGGAGGTGCGGGCGGCGATCGGCACGTCGGAGATCCCCGGCTGGTCCGAGGCGGTGGCCGAGGCGGCGGACGTGATCCGGGCCCGGCTCGGCCCGACCGGGACGCTCGTGGGGGGCGCACGATGACCGTGCACCTCGTCGGGGCCGGACCCGGTGACCCCGGTCTGCTGACGCTGCGGGCGGCCGAGCTGCTCCGGCGGGCCGACGTCGTCGTCCACGACCGGCTCGTCTCGGGGGCGGTCCTCGCCCTGGCCCCGGCGGCGGCGGCCCGCATCGACGTCGGCAAGCGTCCGGGTGACGGGCGCATGACCCAGGAGCGCATCAACGCCGTCCTGGTGGCCGCCGGCCGCCGCCACCCGGAGGGCACGGTGGTGCGGCTGAAGGGGGGCGACCCGCTGGTGTTCGGCCGGGGCGGCGAGGAGGCGCTGGCGCTGGCCACGGCGGGCATCGCCCATGAGATCGTGCCCGGCGTGACGTCGGCGGTCGCGGCTCCGGCGGCGGCCGGGGTGCCGGTCACGCACCGACACCTGAGCGCCGGCTTCACCGTCGTGACCGCCCACCAGGACCCCGCCTCGGATCCCGTCGACTGGGAGGCGGCCGCCCGGCTCGGCACCACGCTGGTCGTGCTCATGGGCGCGGCGCGGGCGGCCGAGCTGTCCCGCCGCCTGATCGCCGCCGGCATGGCCCCCGACACCCCCGTCGCCGTCGTCACCGACGGGACCGGCCCCGCCCAGCGCGAGTGGCGTGGGCCGCTGCGCCACCTCGGCGTCGAGCCCGTCGAGGCGCCCGCCACCATCGTCGTCGGCGCCGTGGCCGGCCTCGACCTCCGCTCCTCCCCCCCGACCATCGTCCCCCTGATCCGCGAGGCCGCCTGACATGACCACCGATGCCGAGACCCTGAAGGCCCGCAGCCGCCACCTGCGCGGCACCCTCGCCGCCGAGCTGAGCGACGACACCGCCGGTGCGTTCTCGACCGAGGCGACGTCGCTGCTCAAGTTCCACGGCGTCTACCAGCAGGACGACCGGGACACGCGCCGGGACCGCACCCGGGCCAAGGAACCGCTCGACCACTCGTGCATGGTGCGGGTGGCGATCCCGGGAGGGAGGGTCACCGCCGAGCAGTACCTGGCCATGGACGCCCTCGCCGACACGGTGGGCGCCGACTCGCTGCGGGTCACGACCCGCCAGGGGGTGCAGTACCACTTCGTGGCCAAGGGCGACCTCCGGCCGCTGGTGCGGGGCATCGGCCGGAGCCTCCTGACCACGTTCGCCGCCTGCGGGGACGTCGTCCGCAACGTGATGGTGTCGCCCGCCCCGCTCCCCGGCCGGGCCCACGCCGAGCTGCACGCCACCGGCCAGCGGCTGGCCGCCCACTTCCGTCCGCAGACCGACGCCTACGCCGAGCTGTTCGTCGACGGTGACCGGGCCGCCTCGGTGGAGCGGGAGCCCGCCTCCGGGCACCCGGCCGACACCGGGCACCCGGCCGACGCCGAGCCGATCTACGGCCACGCCTACCTGCCCCGGAAGTTCAAGATCGCCGTCGCCGCCCCCGGTGACAACGGCGTCGACGTGTTCACCAACGACGTGGGTCTCGTGCCGACCGTGGTCGACGATCGGGTGGTGCGCTGGACGGTGCTCGTCGGCGGTGGGCTGGGGATGACCCATGACAGGCCCGAGACCTACCCCCGGTTGGCCTCCGGGCTGGCCGACGTCGACCCCGGTGAGCTGGTCGACGTGGTCGAGGCCGTCGTCGCCGTACAGCGTGACCACGGGGACCGGACCAACCGGCGGCAGGCCCGGTTGAAGTACCTCCTCGACCGGTGGGGGCTCGACCGGTTCCGGGGTGAGGTCGAGGCCCGTCTCGGTCGCCGGCTGGAGCCGCCCACCCCGCACCGGTTCGATGCCGTGGCCGACCACCTGGGCTGGCACGTCCAGGACGGCGGCGGCTGGTTCCTGGGCGTGCCCGTGCCGTCGGGGCGCATCCGTGACACCGACGCCGGGCGCCACCGGTCGGCGCTGCGGGCCGTGGTCGGGCGGTTCGGTCCCGAGGTCCGGTTCACCCCCCAGCAGGACGTGCTGCTGTGCGGCATCGCCGACGACGACCGGCCCGCCGTGGAGGCGCTGCTGGCCGACCACGGCGTGGCCCCGGTCGGGGATCTGACGCCGGTGGAGCGCCACGCCATGGCCTGCCCGGCCCTACCGACCTGCTCGCAGGCCCTCGGCGAGGCCGAGCGGGTCCTGCCCCGGGTCAACGCCGCCGTCGTCGGTGTGCTGGCCGCCCTCGACCTGGCCGGGGAGGAGCTGCACCTGCGGCTCACCGGCTGCCCGAACGGCTGCGCCCGTCCCTACGCCACCGAGCTGGGCATCGTCGGCCGCACCAAGACGAAGTACGACCTGTTCCTCGGGGGGTCCGCCGTCGGGGACCGCCTCGGACGGCGCTTCGGTGGGTCGATCCGCCTCGACGAGTTGGCCGACACGCTCCGCCCCGTCCTCACGGCCTGGCGTGACGACCGCCTCGCCGGCGAGCCCTTCGGCGACTTCTGCCACCGCCTCGGCGTCGAGGGTCTACCGACCGGCACCGAGGCCCTCACGGGGACCTGACACAAGCACGCGTTGCTATGGCAACGCGTGCTTGTGTCAGGTCCGGCCCGGCGTAGCATGGCGGCCACCCACGAGGGGAGCCTCACATGACCGACGCCGCGCCCATCCCGGGGATGACCCTGCCGACGCCGCCGACGTTCGACTCGGTGGAGGACGAGCGTCTGCACCGCAAGCAGCGCCTGGCGGCCGCGTTCCGGCTGTTCGGCAAGTTCGGGTTCGAGGAGGGCGTGGCCGGCCACATCACCGCCCGTGACCCCGGGCACGCCGACAAGTTCTGGGTCAACCCGTTCGGTATGTCGTTCTCCCACATCCGGGTGTCGGACCTGCTGTTGGTGGACGAGAGCGGTGAGGTGGTCGAGGGCGACTGGCCGGTCAACCGGGCCGCGTTCGCCATCCACTCCCAGGTCCACGCCGCCCGCCCCGACGTGGTGGCCGCCGCCCACTCCCACTCCCTGTACGGGCGCACCTGGTCGACGTTCGGACGTGAGCTCGACCCGCTGACCCAGGACAGCTGCGCCTTCTTCGGCGACCACGCCGTCTTCGACGACTTCACCGGAGTGGTCCTCGACACCGAGGAGGGCAAGCGCATCGCCCACGCCCTGGCCGACAACAAGGCCGCCATCCTGCAGAGCCACGGTCTCCTCACCGTGGGCCGCAGCGTCGACGAGGCGGCCTGGTGGTTCATCACCATGGAGCGGACCTGCCAGTGTCAGCTCCTGGCCGAGGCGGCCGGCACGCCCAAGGTGATCGACCCCGTCAACGCCAAGATCACCTACGACGTGGTCGGCACGGACCTGGCCGGCTGGTTCAACTTCCAGCCCCTCTACGCCAAGATCGTGCGGGAGCAGCCCGACCTCCTGGAGTGAGCCGTCCCCGTTCGCCGCCGGGTCCGTGGGTTCGTAGTGTCACGGGAGACGGCGAGGTGGGCGGCGCGATGACACGACGGCAGACGATGCGGGCAACGGGCTGGCTGGTGCTCCTGGCCCTGGCGGTGGGCGGCGCCGAGCTGGCCCGGCGGCTGGGCGTGCCGGTGGAGAATCTGCTGAAGGATCCGACCGCCGCCAACGGGACCTCCTCCTTCCGCGGCGCCCTCTCCAACCTGGGGCTGTTCGGCTGGTCGGCGGCCGTCACCGTGCTCCTGCTGGCGGCGTGGCTGCGCCCGTCGCCGCGTCGCCCCTTCCTCGTCGGCTCCGCCGCCGGCATCCTCCTCCTCGGCCTCGACGACGCCTGGCTGCTCCACGAGAAGGCGGCCGAGCGTTACCTCGGGCTGCCCGACGGTCTGCTGCTCGTGATCTACGCCGTCCTCGGCCTGGTCTGGCTGATCCGCTTCTCCTCGGACATCGCCCCCACCGGAGTCGTCGACCTGGGCGCGGCGGCGATCGGGTTCGGCCTCTCGGCGTTCATCGACCTCACCGAGATCGCCCACAGCGCGGAGGACGTCTGCAAGTACGTCGGGCTGCTCGCCCTCGTCGTCTGGGCCGTCGACGTCGCCCGCCACGAGCTCGGCCGGGTCGAGGCCCGTCCGCCCACGCTCACCGGCTGAGCGGCGCTACCGGGGCGGCGTCGGCGCCACGAAGGGCGTGGGCACCACGATGGCCGGCTCGGCGCCGCCCGGGCCGGCGATGGCCACCTCGGAGCCGTCGCCGACGCCGGGGGGCAGGAACCCGAGGGCGATCCCGTGACCGAGGACCGGCGAGTAGTTGCCACTGGTGACCGTCCCGATCTCGGCGTCGTCGAGGAGCACGGACCGGCCCCCCCGGGGTGGCCGCCGGCCGGCGGTGGCCAGGCCCCGCAGCCGGCGGGCGGGGCCGGTGGCTCGCTCGGTCAGGAGGGCGTCACGGCCACGGAAGGCCGGTTTGCCGAAGGCGACCACCCAGCCCAGGCCGGCCTGCAGCGGCGTGATGCCCGGCCCCAGCTCCTGACCGTGGAGCGGGAAGCCGGCCTCCAGCCGCAGCGTGTCGCGGGCGCCGAGCCCCGCCGGCGCGATGCCGAGCTGACCGACCAGCGTCCGCCACAGGGCGGCGGCGGCATCGGCCGGAACGGCCAGCTCGACACCGTCCTCGCCGGTGTAGCCCGTCCCGGCCACCGTGACCGTGACGCCGTCGACGTCGACGTCGGCCACCCGGAAGCGGCCCACCTCGGCCACCGCCGGCCAGCGGTCCCGCAGCCGCGATCGCGCCCCGGGTCCCTGCACGGCCAGCACGGCCCGCTCGGCGGTCACGTCGCGCCCGCCCACGGCGGCGAGGACCGGGTCGGTGTTGGAGGCGTTGGGCATCACGTCGAAGCGGTACGGGCCCCGCCACCAGACGATGAGGTCGTCGAGCACCGACCCGTCGTCGGCGCACAGGTGGGTGTACTGGGCCCGACCGGGGCCGATCCGGTCGAGGTCGTTGGTGAGGGTGGTCTGCAGCCGGCGGTGGGCGTCGTCGCCGTCGAGGCGGACCGTGCCGAGGTGGCTGACGTCGAACACCACCGCCCCCTCGCGGCAGGCCCGGTGCTCGGCCAGGGTCCCCTCGTACGACAGGGGCATCTCCCAGCCCCCGAAGTCGGTCAGGCGGGCCCCGGCGGCGACGTGCTCGTCGTGGAGGGGCGAGCGGCGACGGGAGGACGCCACCTCGGCCACCTCGGTCGTCTCAGCCCGAGGCGGTGGCGGCGCCGACCCCGGGGGCCTCGCGGCGGGGCCCGTCGGGCCGGCCCAGCTCGACGATGGCGGCGTCGAGCTGCTCCTTCACGTTCGCCATGGGCAGGATGTTGAGCACCCCCTGGCCCCGCCGGACGGCGTCGACCAGCTCGCCCTCGCGCACCAGGACGGCCTGGCGCCCGGAGATGACCAGGTTGGCCGACACCACGTCTTCGCCCAGCTCGTCACGCAGGTAGGCGAACACGTCGCGCACGGCCTCGAGGCGGATGCCGGCGTCGAGCAGCGACTTGACCACCTTCAGCTCGAGCAGGTCGCGGTACCCGTAGGCCCGCCGGGACCCGCTGCCCCTGGCATCGGCCACCGACGGGCGCACCAGGTCGGTGCGGGCCCAGTAGTCGAGCTGCCGGTAGGAGATGCCCACCACCTCGGCGGCCCGGCGGCCGCTGTAGCTCTCGACGGTCTCGTTCATCTCGCTGTCGCCTCGCTTCCGGCCGGGAGTACGACGCCGGCGTAACTACGCCGGTGTCACCCGGACCGGCGAGCGTAGGACCTCGTCCGGCGGCGGTCAACCCCGGCGTGGGGCCCGACGGGGGATCCTGTCGCTGGTCGGAGCGCCGGCGGCGCCCCACGTCACGACTGGAAGTCCTCGGGCGAGACGTCCTCGATGAATCGACGGAACTCGTCGACCAGTTGCTCGGGCTCGTCGTCGCTGCCCTCGTCGATGACGTGGGCGGCCTCGTCGAGGACCTCCTCTGCCACGAACACGGCCGTACCGCTGCGCACGGCCAGCGCCACGGCGTCGCTCGGGCGGGCCGACACCCTCTTGACCTCGCCCCCGGCCACCAGCTCCAGCTCGGCGAAGTACGTGCTGTGGGACAAGTGGGTGACCTCGATGCGCTGGAGGTCGACCGACAACGAGTCGAAGACGTCGACGAACAGGTCGTGGGTCAGGGGCCGCTCGGGACGGTCGCCGTTGAGGGCGTGATGGATCGAGGCCGCCTCGGCCGAGCCGATGTAGATGGGGAGCACCCGGCGGTCGCCCTCCAACTCGCGGAGCAGCAGGACCGGGGTGTTGACCGGGAGCTCGACCTGAACGCCGAGGATCTCCATCTCGATCATCCCCGGCACCCTATCCGTCGCCGCTGCCGGCTGAACCGTCCCCGGCGGGCACGCCGGGCCGACACCGGGGTCAACCCAGCTCCCGCAGGGTGACGCGCAACATCGCCGCCCGCATCGCCTCGCCGAGCCGGGCCATCTCGATGAGCTGGTCGCGGGCCAGCACCCGGCCGTCGGGCCGGCCGCGCCGCAGCAGGGGTGACACGACCTGCTCGAACACGCCCGCCTCGCGCTCGGCCGCCACCTTGTACATGCGCAGGTGACGGGGGCCGATGCCGTGCCGGCCGAAGGCGGCGGCCAGGCGGGCCACGGCCACCGACTCGGCGTCGTAGTACGCCACCGGGCCCACCGGCCGGCCGTGGATGAGCCCGTAGCGCTCCAGCTCGGTCAGCTCCCGGGGCGACAACCCAGACGCCCGCCCCAGATCCTCGAACGAGAGGTCGACGGTCGACAGGTCGGATCGTAGGGGGCCGGCCTCGACCGGGTGGGGCGGTGCGACCTCGGGGCCGGGCTCGCCGTCCTGGGGCTCGGGGGCGGGCCGCACGCGTCCGGCGCGGGGCGGCCCGGTGGAGCGGGCCACCTCCCGCACGGCGGCGAGGATGGCGTCGTGCTCGAACCGCCCGGCGTTCGACTCCGGCACGGGTGCGGGTACCGCTCCGACGCCGTCGGAGGTCCCGTCGTCGCGGCCGTCGGGGGCGGCCCGGTCACCGTCGTCGGACGCCACCGGATCGGGTTCGTCGCCCGGCCCGAAGGCTCCCTCGTCGAGCTGGGCCTTGATGACCTTCAGCGGGAGGAACTGGTCGCGCTGGCGGGCGAGGATCCACCGGAGCCGTTCGACGTCGTCGTCGTAGAACTTGCGGTAGCCCGACGGCGTCCGCTCCGGGTCGATCAGGCCCTGGCTCTCGAGGAAGCGGATCTTGGAGATGGTGACGTCGGGAAACTCGTCCTGCAGCTCGCTCAGCACCTCACCGATCGAGCGGTGGGCCCGGGCCGTCACCCCACCCCGTCCTGCTCGATGAACACCAGACGGAACTTGCCGACCTGCAGGTGGTCGCCGTTGCGGATCGGGCGGTCCTCCACCCGCTCCCGGTTGAGGTACGTGCCGTTCAGGGAGCCGACGTCGGCCACCCGCCACCCGTCGTCGGCACGGGTCACGGTGGCGTGCTGGCGTGAGACGGTGATGTCATCGAGGAAGATGTCGCTGTCGGGATGGCGCCCGATGGTCACCCGGTCCTGCTCCAGCAGGTAGGTGGTGCCGGCCCGGTGGCCCCGCTCGACGACCAGCACCGGGGCCGGGTCGGCGATGGCCTTGGCCAGCACCTCGACCATGTCGGTGTCGGCCTCGACGAGCTGCTGGGCCCGCTCCGCGGCGGGCGCGTCGGCGAGCCGGTGACCACACTCCGAGCAGAAGTTGGCGCCCGTGGCGTTGACGTGACCGCACGCCTCGCACTGCACGCTGCTGCTCATGGGCGAGCCCTCACTCGCCCTCCAGGAGGGCACGGTACGCGGCTGCGTCCATGAGGTCGTCGAGCTGGGAGGGGTCGTCGGGCTCGATGACGACCAGCCAGCCCTCCCCGTAGGGGTCCTGGTTGAGTCGCTCCGGGGCGTCGGCCAGGGCCCCGTTCACCTCCACGATGGTGCCGCTGACCGGGGCGTAGATCTCCGACACCGACTTGGTCGACTCGACCTCGCTGAAGGACTCCGTCGCCGTGACGGTCGCCCCCGTGGCGGGGATGTCGACGAACACCACGTCGCCCAGCGCGTCCTGGGCGTAGTCGGTGATGCCCACCCGCACCCGGTTCCCCTCGGCCCGGACCCACTCGTGGTCGGTCGAGTACCGGAGGTCCTCGGGCAGCTCCATGCCCGTCGAAGCTACCGGACGGCCCGATCCCTCACCGCAGCATCTCCTGGATGCGCCGGGCGTACTCCCCGGCCAGCTCACGGGCCGATCGCTCGTCGGCGCCCTCGGCCCACACGTGGGTGATCGGCTCCTCCGGATCGGGCAGGGCCAGCACCCAACCGCCCTCGTGGAGGATCTTCACGCCGTCGACCAGCACCGTCTCGCGGCCCGAGCTCTGCTCGACGAGCTGGCGCATGACCTGGCCCTTCAGCTCCCACGGCGTCGAGACGGTGGTGTCGGCGACGTACGCGTCCGGCACCCCCGCCGCCACGTCCGACAGTCGGGCGTCGGCCCGGGTCAGCAGGTCGAGCAGGAGCAGCAGGCTGGCGGCGGCGTCGGGGGCGGGCAGGAACGACGGCGCCACGTACATGGCGTTGCCTCCCGCCGCGAACACCACATCGGGCTGGCGGGCCGCCTCCAGGAGCCCCGGCAGCGAGAGCTTCGCCCACAGCACGGACCCACCCGCCTTGGACACGATCTCCTCGGCCGCCGACGGGGTCGAGACGGGCAGGGCCACGACGCCGGGCGACACCCGCGACACGAGGTCGACGAACACGAACAGCGTCTCCTGCGGGGTCAGCACCCGGCCGCCGTCGTCGACGAGCCAGAGCCGCTCGCCGTCGGTGTCGAACACGGCCCCCAGCCCCGCCCCCGACGCCGCCACGAGCCCGGCCACCTCGGCGAGCTGCTGCTCCCGATCGACCGTGGTGGCCCGGATGGTGGAAGCGTAGGGGTTCACGGCGAGGACGTCGGCGCCCAGCTTGGCCAGCACCGTCGGCATCACCATCGACGTCGACCCGAACGAGTAGTCGACGACCATCTTGAACCGGCGGTCGGCGACGGCGGGGGCGTCGATGGCGGCCTCCAGGGAGGCGGCGTAACCCTCCATGGCCCGGGCCGGCAGCTCGATCTGGCCCAGCTCGGGGCCCATGGCGCGCCGGAAGTTCTGCAGCTCGAAGGTCCGCTCGATCTTGCGCCTGGTCTTCTCGTCGATGTCGGCCCCGTCGCCGTCGAGCAGACGGATGACGACCCGCTCGGGATCGTCGGGGTCGAGGCGCACGGTCATGCCCCCCGACACGACGCTCGACCGGGCCAGCCACCGGGTGAGCGGGATCGAACCGACCTCGGCGTCGAGGACGTTGACCCCGCTCGCGTTGAGGCCGGCGATGGCGGCCCGCTTCAGCATCCGGGCCGACCGGCTGGTGTCGCGCGACGTGACGACCGTGGCGTCGGGGGGCAGCAGGCTGCTGGCCCAGGCCATGGCGGCCCGGACCACCAGCTCGGGGGTGAGGTCGAGGTTGGCCAGCCCGGCGATGCCGGCCCGGCCGAACAGCGACCGGGCCCCGCGCGACTCCCACACGATCGAGGAGTTGACGATCGCCCCCGCCTCCACCGTCTTCAGCGGGAACACCTTGACGCCCTGGCCGAGCACGGCGTGGTCGCCGACGAACACCTCGTCGCCGAGCACGACCCCGTCCTCGCAGCGCACCGCCCGGCGCAGGTCACACGAGCGGCCGACGACGGTGCCCCGCAGGGAGACCTCGGCGCCCAGGTAGGTGTGGTCGAGCACGACGCAGTGGTCGACGGTGGCCCCGGCCTGCAGCCTGACGTTGTTGCCCACCACCGAGTAGGGCCCGAGGCGGGCACCGTCGCCGATGTTGCAGCGGTCGCCGATGATGGCCGGGCCCTCGAGGTCGGCACCCGGGTGGACGTCGACGTCCTCGCCGATCCACACCTGGGCCGACCGGCGGAAACCGCCGATGTCGACCTCGACGGTGCCGTCGAGGATGTCGCGGTGGGCCCGACCGTAGGCGTCGAGCGTGCCGACGTCCTCCCAGTAGCCCTCGAGGATCGACCCGTAGAGCGCCTTGCCCTCGGCCAGCAGCGCCGGGAACACCTCACCGGAGAAGTCCACCGACCGGCCGCGGTCGATGTGGTCGAGCACCTCGGGCTCGAGCACGAAGATGCCGGTGTTGATGGTGTCGGAGAAGACCTGGCCCCAGGTCGGCTTCTCCAGGAAGCGCTCGATGGAGCCGTCCTCGCGGGTGATGACGATGCCGAACTCGAGCGGGTTCTCGACCGAGGTGAGCCCGATCGTGGCCACCGCCGACTTCTCCTCGTGCTCGGCAACGATGCGGGACAGGTCGACGTCGGTGATCACGTCACCCGAGATCACGAGGAAGCGCTCGCCGGCCAGCAGGTCGGCAGCGTTGGCGACCGAGCCGGCCGTGCCGAGGGGCTCGTCCTCGACGGCGTACCGGATGCTGACCCCGAAGTCGGATCCGTCACCGAAGTAGGTGCGGATGGCGTCGGGCATGAAGGCGAGGGTCACGACGATGTCGGTGAGGCCGTGGCGGCGCAGCAGGTCGACGACGTGCTCCATCATCGGGCGGTTGGCCACCGGGATCATGGGCTTGGGCAGGTTCGAGGTCAGCGGCCGGAGCCGGGTGCCGGTGCCACCGGCCATGATCACGGCCCTCACGGGGTGCTCCTCGTCTCGGCGCCGTCGGGGGCGTCACGGGCGGCGCGACCCTCGCGGAGGGCGGCCCGGCCCATGGGCACGTAGGTGGCGAGGGAGTACCACCCGAACACGATCCCCAAACCGACGCAGGCCCACGCCACGACCTGGGCGAAGCCGTCCCACCAGACACCTGACTCGGCCACGAGGAAGGCAGGGAAGGCGAACATGTTGAAGAACGTGCCGCACTTGCCGTACCAGGTGACGTCGATGCGCCGGGCGCCCAGCGCGGCGAGGACGAGGCCGGCCACGGCGACGAGCCCCTCCCGGGCGAGGACGAGGGCCGCCACCCACAGCGGCATGGACCCGTCGACGACGATGGAGACGATGGCGGTGAACAACAGGATCCGGTCGACCACCGGGTCGAGGATCTTGCCGAGCTCGGTCACGAGATCGAACCGCCGGGCCACGTAGCCGTCGACCCAGTCGGTGGCGCCGAGGGCCCCGAGGAGCAGACCGGCGGCCAGGCGATCCTCGGCGCCGAACAGGAGCCACACGAAGAGGGGGATGCAGGCCAGGCGCACGATGGTGATGACGTTGGGGATGCTCAACAGGACGCTGTTCCACGCCGGGCGGGAGGCGGCTTCGGCCATGACGATGGTCAGGCTACTGGTCGCCCCGGTCACCGCTCCGGGGTGCGAGACTCACCTGCCGTGGCCACCGTCTTCACCCGCATCATCGAGGGCGAGCTGCCCGGCGTGTTCGTCTGGCGCGACGAGCGGGTCGTCGCCTTCCTCTCCATCAACCCGCTGCAGCCCGGCCACACGCTGGTCGTGCCGGTGGAGGAGGTCGACCACTGGGTCGACGCCGACCCCGACCTGAGCGCCGAGCTGTTCCGGGTGGCCCAGATCGTGGCCGCCGCCCAGCAGCGGGCCTTCCGGCCCGAGCGGGTGGGGCTCATGATCGCCGGCCTGGAGGTGCCGCACCTGCACGTGCACGTCGTGCCCATCCGCGGCGTCCACGACCTCGACTTCGCCAACGCCGCGAGCAACGTCGACCCGGCCGACCTCGAGGCCGCCGCCGACCGGATCCGGGCCGAGCTGCGCACCGCCGGCCACTCCCCCCCGTCGACCTGACACCCGTGGCGGGGGCTCTGGCCCCCACCACGGGTGTCAGGTCGGCCCTGCGGGTCAGTCCCAGACGATGACGAGGCCCGAGTGGGGCTCGAGGGTGACCCGGCCCGAGATGGGATCGCCCTGGATGGTGCGGGCGTCGCCGCGGGGGATGCGCACGGTGCGGGCATCGTCGTGGGGGTTGGCGTAGACCTTGGCCTGCGTGAAGTTGCGCTGGTAGACGCCGTTGCCCCGCTCGCGGTACATCCCCTTGGGCGTGCCGATCTGCTCGTCGTACCAGTCGGGGTGGGCGGTCGGCTCGCCCTGCTCGTCACTCGTGAAGAACCAGCGATGCCCGCCGTCGGAGCCCATGAGGAAGGTGGCCAGGGAGAAGAGCCGCCACCGCTCCTTCTCGGCGGCGGTGCCCTCGTCGGTCCAGGTCTTGGTGACGGTGAAGATCCGGTTGCCCCGCTTGCCGGCGTGGCGGAGCATCTCGACGTGGCGCTCCCAGTCGGCGACGGTGTGGTGCAGGGTCAGGTCGGAGCCGCGGCCGTGGCGGAGAAAGCCCTCGACCATGGCGCCGTCGATGCCCCGCATCAGCCGCTTCGTGTTCAGGTCGTAGTACTTGGCGCCGTCACCCAGGTTGTTGGCCAGCACCATGGCCGGGCTGACCCCGCGCTTGACGTGGCGGGCGAGGGCGTTGGCGGCGTCGAGCCACTCCGGGATGCTCCAGCGCCGCCCGGTGGCGCTGTTGATCGGCTCCTTGTCGACGAAGGCCCCGGGCATGACGGGACCCGGTCCGAGCACGTCCAGCACGCAACCGTCGAAGCCGAGATCGTCGACGAAGCGCTTGCACTCCTGGCGCCGGTTGCGGAGCCACTCCGGGTGGAGCGGATCCATCATGAAGTTGTCCCACCGCTTCGAGCGGACGATGTCACCGTTGCTGTCGCGCGAGTACCAGTCCGACGGGAACTCGTCGGCGCTCTGCGCGAACGTGCCGTTCATGTAGGCGAGGACGACGACGTCGGGGTTGGCGTCCTTCATGGCGGCGAGGTGGGGGCCGTAGGAGCGCTCCTTGCCCAGCAGAACGTCGTAGCGGAGCGCATCGGCCACGGCCTCGGCCCGGGTCGTGCGCTGAGACCGGTCCATGTACTTCGCCGCGTGCAGCGGCAGCGCGTCCGGATCACCGGCGGCGGCGCCGGCCGGGGCCAGCGTCGTCAGGAACAGCGCCATCACCGCCGCCAGGACCACCACCGTTCGTCGCGCCACCTGAGCCACCTCTCGTCACGTGTACGGATATCACCCCACCGGCCACGCTGCGTACCCGGTGCCGTGTTGCCCGCCCGGGAGGCTACCGCCACGATGTCGGTGAGGCGGTCGATCGGAGGCACGGGTGGCCGACAGGACGGTGAACGTGACGAATCCGCCGCGACGGGGCGAATCCCGCCGCAGGCCCGGACGACGGACGGGCGCCCTGGCGCTGGCCCTCGCCGCCCTGATGGCCCTCTTGGCCGCCGATCCGGCCCCGGCCGCCGACGCACCGGAGGCTGCGCCGACGGCGGCACCCGCCCTCGACCGTCCGAACATCGTGTTCGTCCTCACCGACGACCAGACCTACGAGTCCCTCGACGTGGCCATGCCCTACCTGTCGTCGCGCCCGGGGGGTGACTGGATCACGTTCACCGACGCCGTCGTCAACACGGCCAACTGCTGCCCGTCGCGGGCCACCATCCTCACCGGGCAGTACTCCGACGCCCACGGGGTGACCCGCAACGACCTCGGCGCCCGCCTCGACGACGACCACACCGTGGCCGCATGGCTGGACGGGGCCGGCTACGAGACGGCGCTGATCGGCAAGTACCTCAACGACTACCCCTGGAACCGGCCGACGTCGTACATCCCGCCCGGCTGGGACCGGTGGTGGGTCTACGACGACCAGAGCTCGCCCCAGGACGGTACGGGCTACGTCCTGAACGAGAACGGCACGTCGGTCTTCTACCCGAAGCGGAACCGCAACTACACGACCGACGTGTACCGGGATCACGCCGTCGACTTCATCGACACCGCCCCCGAGCCGTTCTTCGTGACCATCTCGACCAAGGCGCCCCACGCCCCGTTCGAGTCCGCCCGCCGCCACCGCGACGCCTTCGACGACCTCGAGGTGGTGCACCCGCCGAACTTCAACGAGGCCGACGTGTCGGACAAGCCCCGCTGGGTGCAGGCCCTCCCCCTCCTCTCGCCCCGGGAGGAGCAGCGCCAGGCCATCGACCGGGTCCGGGCCTACCGGGCGATCCTCGCCATCGACGAGGCCGTCGAGCAGATCACCGACGCCGTCGACCGGCGGGGGGTGCTCGACCGGACCGTCATCGTGTTCATGAGCGACAACAACCTGTCGTTCGGGTCGCACCGGTGGAAGCAGAAGAAGGTGTGTCCCTACGAGGAGTGCATCCACGTCCCGCTGATGATCCGCTACCCCGGCGCCGGCAACGGGACCGTAGGCGACGTGGTGAGCAACGCCGACCTGGCGTCGACCTTCGCCGAGCTGGCGGGCACTTCGCCCGACATCGCCCAGGACGGCCACAGCCTCGTGCCCCTCCTGCGGGGGGAGCCGTCGGCCCGGCCCGGGGCCGTCCTCATCGCCAAGCCCCCGCCCGACGACCGACCCTGGGCTTCGCTGCTGCCGTCGGCCCGCCCCGCGGAGGCCGATCCCACGGGCGGTCCCCGCAGTGACGGCTACGGCGTGACCAACTACTACGGCCTGCGGACCCGGCGCTGGACCTACGTCGAGTACCAGAACGGCGAGCGGGAGCTGTACGACCTGCGCCGCGATCCGCACCAGCTCGACAACCTGGCCGAGGATCCCGCCTACGCCGACCGGGTGACGAGGCTCTCCCGGCGGCTGGACCGCATGCGCCCCTGAGGGAGGGGTCGCTCCCAGCTGTAGCCGACCATCGGGATGGTCTGGCGGCGCACCGCTCGGGCCGCCTCAGTTGACCTGACGGTCGCGGCCCTCCCAGTAGGGGTTGCGCAGCTTGAACTTCTGGAGCTTGCCGGTGGCGGTGCGGGCCAGCTCGTCGCGGATCTCGATCGACGTGGGGCACTTGTAGTGGGCCAGGCGCCCGCGGGTGTGGTCGATCAGCTCCTGCTCGGTGGCTGAGGCCCCCTCGGCCAGCACCACGAGCGCCTTCACCGTCTCGCCCCACTTCTCGTCGGGGACGCCGATCACCGCCACCTCCTCGACGGCGGGGTGCCCGAACAGGCAGTCCTCCACCTCGATGGAGGACACGTTCTCGCCACCCGAGATGATCACGTCCTTCTTGCGGTCCGAGATGGTGAGGTGGTGCTCGCCGTCGATGATGCCGCCGTCGCCGGTGTGGAACCACCCCTCGGCCAGCGCCTCGGCGGAGGCGTCGGGCTGCTCCCAGTAGCCCTCCAGCACGTGGTTGCCCCGCACCAGCACCTCACCCTGGTCGCTGATGCGGACCCGGATGCCGACGGCCGGCGCGCCGGCCCGCCCGAGCCGCTGGGCCCGCTCGGCCGGGTCGAGGTGGTCGGTCTCGGCCCGGCCCCGGTTGATGGTCACCAGTGGCGCCGTCTCGGTGAGGCCGTAGATCTGGATGAACTCCCAGCCGAGCACGGTCTCGACCTGCTCGATGGTCGACGTCGGCGGCGGCGCCCCGGCCACCACGATCCGGACCCGGTCGCGCCCCGGCACGTCGCCGCCACGCGCCTTGGCCGCCTCCAGGATGCGGGCCACGACGGCGGGCGCGCCGCACATGAGGGTGACGCCGTGGCGCTCGACCCGGTCGAGGATCTCGTCGCCGTCGATGTCACGGATGACGATGTGGGTGCCGCCCATCCCCGACACGGCGTAGGGCATGCCCCACCCGTTGGCGTGGAACATCGGGAGCGTGTGCAGGTAGACGTCCCGGTCCGACACCCCGGTGTGCCAGCCGAACATGGCGGCGTTCAGCCAGTTGGTGCGATGGGTGAGCTGCACCCCCTTGGGGCGGGCCGTCGTGCCGCTCGTGTAGTTGATGGTGGCGGTGGCGTCCTCGTCGCCGGCCCACGGCTCGGGCTCGCCCCGATGGGCGAACAGCTCGGCGTCGCCCGCCTCGTCCAGGGTGATCAGCCGCTTGACGGGCAGATCGGCCACCGCGTCGGCCATGGACGGGTCGTACAGGAGCACCTCGGCGCCCGAGTGCTCGACGATGAAGGCGATCTCGTCGCGACCCAGTCGGAAGTTGACGGGGACGAGCACCCGGCCCCACCCGCTGACCCCGAAGAACGACACCATGAACCGGGCGGCGTTCTGGCTCACGATCGCGACCCTGCCGCCGACGGCCACGCCCATGTCGTCGAGGGCGGCGGCCTGGGCCCGGGCCAGCTCGGCCACCCGACCCCACGTCACCTCCCCCAGGCTCCCGCCCGGCGGCGACGGCTCGTCGACGACGGCGGTGCGATCGGCGAAGACCAGCTCCGCCCGATCGAGGAAGTCCCTGACGTTCAGCTCGACCTTCACCGTGGCCTCCCTTCGGCGTGGCGAGCCGTCACCGTAGCCCCCGGGCTCCTCCGTTCACCCGACCGAGGTCGTCGTGGGGGCCGCCGGCGCGGTGGCGGCCGGGCCCCGGGGGAGCCGGACCCGGAACGACGCGCCGCCGAGAGGAGAGTCCGACACCGTGACGCCGCCGCCGTGCTGGCGGGCGATCTGCTGGCAGATGGCGAGCCCCATCCCCGTGCCCTCGTACTCGTCGTCGGTGTGCAGCCGGGTGAACACCTTGAAGATCTTGGCCCGCTGCTCGGGCGGCACTCCGATCCCGTCGTCGTCGACCCGCACGGTGACCTCCTCGGGGGTCGACGCCCCCGACACGGCCGACACCTCCACCCGGCCCGCTCCCGCTCCCCGCCCGTCTCCCTCCGCCGCCGGGGCCCGGTACTTGACGGCGTTGGACACGAGGTTCTCGAACAGCTCGGTCAGCATCGTCGGGTTGCCCCGGACGACGCCCAGGTCGCCGACCGTGATCGTGACCCCCGCCGCGGCGGCCTGATCGGCCACACGGTCCGACACCGTGGCCAGGATCTCGTCGAGGTCGACGGAGGTGAACCCCTCCTCCACCCGGCCGGCCTGGACGAAGGAGACGAGGTCGTTGAGGAGCTCGGTGGCCCGGGCGGCATCGCGCTCGAGGAAGGCCAGGTACCGACGCCCCCGGTCGTCCAGGGTGTCGCGGTAGTCGTCGGCGAGCAGCTGGGCGAAGCTGTGCACCGACCGCAGCGGCGTCTTCAGGTCGTGGGAGCTGACGTAGACGAAGGACTCCAGCTCCTCGTTCGTCTTCACCAGATCGTCGGTCATGGAGTTGAACGACCCCGCCAGCGACCCCAGCTCGGTGATGCGGGACCGGTGGGCCCGGCGGTCCCGCTCCCCGGCCTGGATGGCGGTGGCCGTGTGCACCAGGTCGTCGACCGGGCGGCTGACCAGCCGGGCCACGACCACGCTCACCGCAACCGCCAGGGCGGCGGTCGCCACGTACACCCCCACCAGGAGGTTCCGCAGCGACGTCACCGGGGCCAGCGCCTCGCTCCGGTCGATCTTCACGACCAGTCCGAGGTCGGCCTGGGGCACGGGCCGGGTGGCGGCCAGGACGGTCTCGCCCCGGTAGTCCGGGGCGGCGTCGGTGAGGATGGTGCGACCGTCGAGGGCGAGTCGCATCGGCAGGGCGGGGTCGTCGGGGACCGGGCGCACCAGCGCGGCGGTCGGATCGAAGCGCAGCGGCGACAGGAACACGTCACCGGAGGGGCGCGACGATCCGAGCAGCGTCTCGCCGGTGCGTCCGAGCCCCTGGTAGTTCTCGGCCAGCTCGAGCAGGGGGCCGGCATCCTGTTCGAGCACGAGCACGCCGAGCGTCTCGCCGTCGAGCACGATCCGACCCGAGTCGACGGTCACCAGCCCGCTGTCGCCGTCCCGGGCGATGGCGGCGATGGTGGGGCGCTGGGCGGCGTCGCGGATGGTCGGCGACACGGTCGAGCCGGTGCCGCCCACCAGCGCGGGATCGGTCGAGGCCACCACCGAGCCCCCGGTCGCGAGGACCGAGATCCGGCGCACGCCCGGCGTCGTGTCCTGCACGAAGGTCAGGACCTCGGTGACGGCGGCGAGCTCGCCCGACCCGCCCGACCGGAGATGGTCGCGGAGGTCCTCGGCGAAGGGGACCCGGTTCGCCACCAGCTCGACCTCGCGCCGGCGGGAGACGATCAGCTCCTCGAGGCGGGCCTCCTGCACCTCGGCGATCCCGTCCAACCGCTCCAGGACGTCGTCGACGAGGGCCTCGCGCTCGGCCTGGTAGACCACGACGGCGGCAACGGTCAGCGGCACCCACGACGCGGCCAGCAGCGCCAGTGCGATCAGATGGCGGAGTCGCATGATGAACGCCCGGCGCGCCGACCGGCGCGGGGGCGGCTACCTCCCCTTCACCGCCTGGGAGAGGACCCCGTCGAGCACCTCCTGGAAGCGGTTGAAGTCGTTGTCCTTGATGATGTGGGCTCTCGCCCCCAGCTCGTGGGCCCGGTCGCGGTCGTCGTCGCGGGTCGAGGTGGTCATGACGATCACCGGGACGTCCCGGAGGTCGACGTCGTCGCGCATGGCCTGCAGCGTCTCGTGGCCGTCCATGATCGGCATCGAGATGTCCATGAGGACCAGGTCGGGGCGACGCTCGGCCATCTCCCGCAGCGCCCGCTGACCGTTGTGGGCGGTGCGGATGTCGCAGTCGATCGACGAGCGCTCCAGTGCGATCCTCGTGAGCTCGACGTCGGCGGCGTTGTCCTCCACCAGGAGCAGGTCGAGTCGCCCGCCCGACCCGTCGAGGTCGATGGGCTCCCACTGCGTGACGGCCTCACCCTCGATCGAGGTCGACTCGGGATCGGCCTCGACGTGATCGAGGATGGCATCGGACATCCGCCCGATCCGGCTGGGCAGATCGAGCCGGAGCCAGCGCGACCGCCCCTCCGGCAGCGTGGCCAGGGCGATGCGGCCCGGCGTGAACCGGGTGAGCACGTCGCGGACGGCCGTCAGCGGGTCGGGGTCGCCGACCTCGCCGTCGGCGGACACGACGTTGAGCGCCCGGATGGTCGACAGGGCGGCGTCGAGGCGCTCCTGGGCCAGCTCCCTGCCGTCACGGTCACCCGAGGTCGCCCCCGACGGCTGGTTCTCCGCACCGGTGGCCGGGACCACGACGTAGACCTCCACGTTGTGGTCGCTCTCGGTGTACCACTCGATGCGCTCGAAGATCTTGCGACCACCCAGCGTCTGGTTCGCCACGACGAGGACCTTCATCGATCACCCCCTGCTCCGGAGACTCCGGCTCGTTGGCGCGCACACTACGACCTCGCCCTCGTCGGCGCACCGTCGTTCAGACGTCGAGGGCGTCGGGGGGGAGCAGGTCGGAGTTGGAGACGATGAACTCGCGGCGGGGCGCCACGTCGGTGCCCATCAGCACGTCGAAGATCGAGGCGGCCTCCTCGGCGTCGTCGGTGGTGATGCGGCGCAGCGTGCGGGTGGCCGGGTCGAGGCAGTGACGGGCCAGCTCGTCGACGTTCATCTCGCCGAGGCCCTTGAAGCGGCTGGGCCCGGTGTAACGGCGGTTGGCCGCGTGCAGCTCGGCCAGCAGCGTGTCGCGCTCGGCGTCGCTGAACGCGAACCGCTCCTCCCCGTTGGCCAGCTTCACGGAGTACAGCGGCGGCACGGCGGCGAACACCCGGCCGGCCTCGAGCAGGGGACGCTGGTAGCGGTACAGCAGGGTCAGCAGCAGGCAGCGGATGTGGCTGCCGTCGACGTCGGCGTCGACGAGGATCACGATCCGCCCGTAGCGAACCTGGGCCAGGTCGAAGCTGGGCCCGACCCCGGCGCCGAGGGCGGTGAAGATGGCGGCGGCCTCGGCGTTGTCGAGCACCTGCCTCATCGACGCCTTGGCCGCGTTCAGGATCTTGCCCCGGATGGGCAGCACGGCCTGGAACTCCGAGTCGCGCCCGCTCTTGGCCGGGCCCGCCGCCGAGTCACCCTCGACCACGAGCAGCTCGGTGCGCTCGACGTCGCGGCTGCGGCAGTCGGCCAGCTTCGACGGCATGGCCGCCGACTCCAGCGCGCTCTTGCGGCGCAGCGTGTCGCGCTGCTGGCGGGCCGCCTGACGGGCCCGACCCGCCGCCGCCACCTTGTCGAGGACCCGCTTGACCTGCGCCTTGCGGCCCCCGCCACCGAGCCAGTGGGCCATCCCCTGGGCGACGACCTGGTAGACGATGCTCTGCACCGGGGCGGTGCCCAGCACCTCCTTGGTCTGACCCTCGAACTGGGGCTCGGCCACGGTGACCTTCACCACCGCCACCAAACCCTCCTGCACGTCGTCGCCGGTGACGTTGGACTCCTTGGCCCGGAGCACCTTGGCCGCCCGCAGCCCGTCGTTGAGCGACTTGGTGAGGGCCCGCTCGAAGCCCGCCACGTGGGTGCCCCCACCCGGTGTCGGGATGGTGTTGACGAAGGACCGCAGCGTCTTCTCCCAGCCCGTCACCCAGCGCAGGGCCACGTCGACGGTGCAACGCCGCTCGACGTCGCGCGACACCTGGGCCCCGTCCACCATGACCTGGACGGTCTCGGTGAAGGTGTCTTCCCCCCGCAGCTCGATCACCGGGGTGACCGGGTCGCCGTGGCTCAGCGCGTCGACGAAGTCGGCCAGGCCCCGCTTGGCCCGGAACGCCTCGGTCACGGCCACGTCGGGGCGCTCGTCGACGACGGTCACGGTGAGACCCGGCACGAGGTAGGCGGCCTGGCGGGCCCGGTCGAGGACCTGGTCGAGCTCGAAGGTGGCGCCGGCGTCGAAGATCTCGGTGTCGGGCCAGAACCGGACCCGGGTGCCGGTGGTGGCGGCCGTGACCCGGCCCACCCGCTCCAGCTCGCCCCCCCGCCGGAACCGGCCCGTCGGTGTCAGCCGGCCCGCCACCCGGTCACGGAAGGCGAGGCGGTGGGTGGCCCGGTCGCGGTCGACCTCGACGGTGAGCTGGGTGGAGAGGGCGTTGACGACGGCGGCGCCGACGCCGTGCAGGCCACCCGACGCGTCGTAGGCGCCCCCGCCGAACTTCCCGCCGGCGTGGAGCCGGGTGAAGACCAGCTCCACGCCGGTGAGACCGGTGGTGGGCTCGACGTCGACGGGGATGCCCCGCCCGTCGTCGGTGACCTCGGCCGAGCCGTCGCCGTGGAGACGGACCGAGATGCGGGTGGCGTGGCCGGCGGCGGCCTCGTCGACGGCGTTGTCGAGCAGCTCCCACAGCAGATGGTGGAGCCCAGCCGGCCCGGTGGTGCCGATGTACATGCCGGGCCGCTTGCGGACGGCGTCGAGACCCTCGAGGACCTGGAGGTCGGCGGCGTCGTAGGACACCCGGGCGGCGGTCACCGGGCCCTCCCGCCGCCGACGGCGAGCACGGGGGCGTCGAGCGCGACCCCGGTGGCGTCACGCCGGCGGGGCGCGACGTCGAGAGGACGGGGCTCGGGGTCGGCCCGGGCGAACAGCCCCTCACCCTTGCCCACGACGAGCCGGGCCACCTCGAAGGGCCCGACCCAGGCCCCCACCACCTCGGACTCGCCGGCCCGCAGCCGCATGGCCCGGATACCGCCCGTGGCCCGGCCCCTGGCCGGGAACTCCGCCGCGGACGCGACCGTGAGCGCACCCTGGTCGGTCCAGGTGACCACCACGTCGGTGTCGTGGATGGCGTGGGCGGCCACCACCCGCGCCCCGGACCGCAGCTTGATGCCGGCCATGCCACCGGCGGCACGACCCTGGGGCCGCACCTGGTCGGTGGCGGTGCGCAGCGTCTGCCCGTCGCTCGCCACCATCATCACCTCGGCCCCGTCGGGCAGGGCCAGGGCGGCCACCACCCGATCGTCGTCCCTGAGCCCGATCACGTCGCCCGGACCACGCTGATCGCCCATCTCGTCGGGCGAGAGGCGCTTGACGACCCCCTGGGCCGTGACCAGGACGAGGAGGCGGTCGTCGGCGGCGTCGGCGCCACCGTAGAGACCGACGACCCGCTCCCCCCGGGTCAGGTCGAACACCTCCCCCGCCGCCGCCCCCCGGCTCCGGCCCGCCACCTCGGGGACCTCGACCGCCTCGATGGGAAGGCCCCGCCCCGCCGACGTGATCGCCCACAGGCGGCCCCGCACCGTGGCCGGTGCCGTGGCGGCCAGCACGTCGTGGCGTCCGGGCTTCACACTGCGATCGTCGTCGGCCGCGACCCGGCCCACCAGACCCGACGTGGACAGGGTGACGGTGCAGGGATCGTCGGAGATCTCCAGGCTCTCGGGCCGCTCGACGAGGGCCTCCTCGGCCCCGAGGAGCGTGGTGCGGCGACCGCTGCCGTGGGCGTCGGCCATCGCGGCCAGCTCGTCGCCGACGATCCCGCGGCGGCGCTCGTCGCGGGCGAGGATGTCGTCGAGGTCGGCGATCTCGGCTCGCAGCGACTCCAGCTCGTCACGGAGCTTCGTGACCTCCAGGGAGGTGAGCCGGCGCAGCGCCATGTCGAGGATGTGGGTGGCCTGCACCTCGCTCAGCCCGAAGCGGGCCATGAGGGCGTCGCGGGCACCCGGGGTGTCGGCACTGGCCCGGATCAGCCGGACCACCTCGTCGATGGCGTCGAGCGCGATCAGGAGCCCGACCACGATGTGCTCGCGGTCGCGCCGCTTGGCCAGCCGGTACCGGCTGCGGCGGACGACCACGTCGAGGCGGTGGTCGAGGAAGTGCCGGCACAGGTCGACCAGGCCGAGGGTGGTGGGCCGCCCGTCGACCAGCACGACGTTGTTGACGGCGAACGTCTCCTCCAGCGGGGTCAGGCGGTACAGCTCGGCCAGCACGGCGTGGGGGTCGACGCCCGAGCGCACCTCGATCTGGAGGCGGAGCCCGTGGTGCCGGTCGGAGAGGTCGGCCACGTCGGTGATGCCCCCGACCCGGCCCGCCGCCAGCAGCTCCTTCAGCTTGTCCTTGACCCGCTCGACACCCACGCCGTAGGGCAGCTCGCTGACCACGATGCCCCGCCGGCGGGCCGACACGTCGGTGACCTCGGCCCGGGCCCGCAGGCGGAACGTGCCCCGCCCCGTCCGGTAGGCGTCGAGGACCCCACCGTCGTCGACCAGCAGGCCCCCGGTCGGGAAGTCGGGGGCGGGCAGGCGGCGCATGACCTGGCGCAGGGTGGCGTCGGGCTCGGCCAGCAGCAGCCGGAGCGCGGCGCAGACCTCGCCCAGGTTGTGCGGAGCCAGGTTGGTGGCCATGCCCACGGCGATGCCGGCGGACCCGTTGACCAGCAGGTTGGGCAGGCGGGAGGGGAGGTACACCGGCTCGACGTTCTGGCTGTCGTAGGTGGGGCGGAAGTCGACGGTGTCCTCGTCGATCTCCTCCACCATCTCCATGGCCGGCTGGGCCAGCCTGCACTCGGTGTAGCGGTGGGCGGCGGGGGGGTCGTCGAGGGTGCCGAAGTTGCCCTTCGGGTCGACGAGGGGGAGCCGCATCGAGAAGGGCTGGGCCAGGCGGACGAGGGCCTCGTAGATGGCACCGTCGCCGTGGGGGTGGAAGCGGCTCATCACCTCGCCCACGGGGTGGGCGCTCTTCTTGTAGGGGTTGGCAGGGCGCAGGCCGCCGTCGAGCATGGCGTACAGGATGCGGCGCTGCACCGGCTTCAGTCCGTCGCGCACGTCGGGGATGGCCCGCGACGTGATGACCGACAGGCTGTACGCGAGGAAGCTGGTCGTCATCTCCTCGACCACGGGCGTGTCGAGGACCTCGCGTGCGAACCCCTCGCGCCCGAACCCCTCGCGCCCGGAACCCTCGCGCCCGGAACCCTCGCGCCCGGAACCCTCGCGCCCGAACGTCGTGTCGGAGGGGGGCGTCACCCGTCCGATCGTACGAGGGGGGTGTGACCGTGCCGCGGACGGTCGACCTAGGGGTCGACTGCGTCGACCAGCTCGGGGCCGTCGTTGCGGACGTTGCCCACCGCCGGGTCGACGGGGCGGAGGGTGAGCAGGTCGTCGGGGGCGGGGCGCAGGAGCCCGCTCAGCGTCTCGACGTCACCGATGTCGGGGTCGAGCCAGTCGTCCCAGGCCGAGGCGGGCAGGACCACCGGCATCCGGTCGTGCACGTCGGCCAGGAGCCCGTTGGCGTCGGTCGTGACGATCGTGCAGGAGTGCAGGACGTCGTCGGCGTCGCCGTCGGGGCCCCGCCAGCGCTCCCACAGCCCGGCCAGGGCCAGGGGCTCGCCGTCCTCCCGGTGGACGTAGTAGGGCTGCTTCCTCCCGCCGCCCTCGGGCGCGCGCCACTCGTAGAACCCGTCGGCGGGGACGATGCACCGACGGCGGGCGAACGCCTTTCGGAAGGCGTTGTTGCGGGCCAGCGTCTCGGCCCGGGCGTTGATCATCCGGTTGCCGATCTTCACGTCGTCGGCCCACATCGGCACGAGGCCCCAGTGGAACGTCTCGAGCAGGCGCTCGCCGGCCGCAGCCGTTCCCTCGGCCCCCTCGACGACGGCGTACACGTCGTCGGTGGGGGCCTTGTTCCAACTCGGCGCCAGCTCGGCGCCGGTCACGGTGGCCCCGAAGTAGGCGGCCACGTCGTCGGCCGACGAGGCCGCCACGAACCGTCCGCACACGGGGTGCAGGGTACCGGGCACCCCCCGCCGGACGGCCCGAGCTGGGACACTGGCGGGTGTGGAGCTGTGCCCGATCCTGACCGACGCCGCCGAGGCCCCCGGGGAGTGGGCCCGGCGGCGGGAGGCGGAGGGGTGGGACCTGCTCGGCGTGGCCGACCACGTGGCCATGAGCGGGCGGGGCTGGCCCCACGTGTGGGTGGCGTGCGCCGCCGCGCTGGCGGCGACCGCCCGGGTGCCGGTCACGACCACGTTCGCCAACGGCCTGCTGCGCTCCCCCGTGGACGCCGCCCACGCCGCGCTCGCCCTCGACCAGATGGCACCGGGCCGGTTCCAGCTCGGCCTCGGGGCGGGCTGGCAGGCGTCGGAGATCACGGCCATGGGCCTCACCTACCCGGAGCCGGCCGAGCGGGCCCGGCGACTCCACGAGGCCGTGCTCGTCGTCCGTGACCTGCTCCGCACGGGATCGGCCGCCTTTGACGGCGACCACGCCTCGGTGCACGTCGACGGTCTCGGGCCCCGTCCCGCCGCCGCGGCCCCGCTCCTCGTGGCCTCCCTGGGGGGCCCGTGGACCATCCGCACCATCGCCCCCCTGGTCGACAGGGTGGAGCTGAAGGGATCCTCCCCCGGCACCCGGGGCGGCGCGCTCGACCTGACCGCCGCCGCCTCCGTCGGCTGGGACCACGTCCGCGACCTCGTGCGGCGGGTCAGGGAGGTGGCCCCCGACGTGCCCCTCGGCTTCTTCGCCATGGCCGCCGCCGGCGACGACCCCGCCGTGGCGCCCGTGGCCGAGGCGCTCGGCGACGGTCTCTACGGCCGCTTCTGCGGCGAACCGGCCCGGGTCATGGACCACCTCCGGGCGCTGGGAGACCTCGGCATCGGCCGCGTCTCGATCACCGAGCTGGCCCCCGGCACCCTCGACGCCCTCGCCGGGCACCTGTCCCCCTGAGGGGGCCGGTGGGGGTCAGACGTAGGTTGAGCCCTTGGGGCCGCCGACGTCGGTGCGGATCTCGACGTTCACGAGGGCCGGGACCCCGGCGGCGAGGGCCCGCTCGAGGGCGGGACGGATCTCGTCGGGCTCGGTCACGTGCTCGCCGTGCCCGCCGAGCGCCTCGACCACGAGGTCGTAGCGGGTGCGGTTCAGGCGGGTGGCGACGATGCGCTCCTCGCCGTAGAGCATGCCCTGCGGGCGCATCATCTGGCCCCAGGCGGCGTCGTTGCCGACCACGCCGACCACGGGCAGCCCGAAGCGCACGGCCGTGTCGTACTCGAACCCGTTCAGTCCGAAGGACCCGTCCCCGTAGACGATGAGCACCCGCTTGTCGGGATGGGCCCGCTGGGCGGCCAGCGCGAACGGCATGCCGACGCCGAGGGTCCCGAGCGGCCCGGGGTCCATCCAGGCCCCGTTGCGGGGCACCCGGATCACCTTCGACGCCTGGGCCACGATGTCACCACCGTCGCCGATGACGATCATGTCGTCGTCGACCACGGCGTCGATCTCGGCGCAGAGTCGCAGCGGGTCGATGGGCGTCTCGTCCGACCCGAGCTGACTGCGGAACCCGGCGTCCAGCTCGTCCTCGCGCTGGCGGAGGGTGGCCAGGTGCTCGGCCACGTCGAGCTTGACGTCGCCGTCGGCCATCAGCTCGACCCAGCGGTCGAAGGTGGCCCCGAGGTTGCCGACCAGGCCCACGTCGGCGGGCCGGTTCTGGCCGATGAGCGTCTCGTCCAGGTCGAGCTGGACGATGGTGGCGTCACCGGGGATGGACCGCCCGAACTTCATGCGGAAGTCGAGCGGTGTGCCGGCCAGCACGACCAGGTCGGCCCGCCCCAGAGCGTCCTTGCGGGACCGGTTGAGGAACGACGGGTGGTCCCACGGCACCGCCCCCCGGGCCATGCCGTTGACGAAGCACGGCAACCCGGTGGCGTCGAGGAAGCGGACCAGCGCGTCGGCCCCCTCGCTCCACTTCACGGCGGTACCGGCCATGACCATGGGCCGCTCGGCCCCGGCCAGCAGCTCGATGGCCCGGCCGATGTCGGCGTCGGGGGCGGCTGCCCGCACCCGGTAGTCGCGCAGCGGGGGGAGGGCCATGGTGGCGGCGTCCTCCACGGGGGCGTGGAGCACGTCCATCGGCACCTCGAGGAAGCTCGGCCCGGGCACGCCGGAGAGGGCGTGGCGGATGGCCAGCTCGACGTACTCGCCAAGCCGCTCGGTCTGGTAGCAGGCGTCGGCCCACTTGGTGACCGGCGTCATGACGCCGACGTGGTCCATCTCCTGCAGCGACCCCCGCCGCAGGTTCGAGAACGGGCCCTGCCCCCCGAACACCACGATCGGCGAGTTGGCCCGCCAGGCGTTGGCCACCCCGGTGACCCCGTCGGTCACGCCGGGGCCGGCCGTCAGGACGGCGACGCCCACCCGGCCGGGGTGCAGCCGGGCCCATGCGTCGGCGGCGTGGACGGCGGCCTGCTCGTGGCGCACGTCGATGACGTCGATGCCCTCGTCGAGGCAGCCGTCGTAGATGCCCATGACGTGTCCGCCCGACAGCGTGAAGATGCAGTCCACCCCCGCCGCCCGCAGCGTCCGTGCGACGATCCGTCCCCCGTGGCCCATGATCCGCCCTCCTGGTCGGATCCGATCATGCCCCGTCGGCGGGCCCCTCCGCCTCCCGGGGGCGCGCCCGCCCGGCCGAACCGCACGAGAACAGGGCCAGGCCGACGGCCGCCAGCAGCTCGACGGTCTCCTGGTCGTCGGCGACGACGAAGTGGTCGTCGCCCCAGTCGACACTGTCACCGAGGACCGCCACCAGGGGTCCGCTCAGGTACTGGTAGTAGAGGTAGAGGAGCACGAGGGGCAGGAACCAGGCCGCCAGCCGACGTCCGGGGGCGAGGAAGCGGGCCACGTCCGGGTGCACACCCGCCGCCCGCCACAGACGCCGCCCGACCAGGAGGTAGGTCCCGCCCACGATGTACACGGCGTGCAGCCCGGTGTGGCCGAGCAGGTTGTGGACGTTGGGCTCGCCCTGGGCGTTGGCGTCGACGAGGAAGCCGGGCCCGTCGAACCCGAGGAGGCGCTGACCCCAGCTCACCTCCTCACCGGCCACGGCCAGGAGCAGCACCCCGAGAGCCACCTGGGTGGCGATCAACCACCTCGGTGCCAGGCCCCGGTGCAGGCGGCGGGCCGCCACGAGGGCGGCGGCGCCGGCGAGGACGTAGGCCAGCGCCGTCAGGTACTCGACGAGGTTGTCCTCGCGGACGAGCCGGTGGCTGACGCCGGGCGCCACGACCTTGCCCACCACGACGGCGGCCAGCACGACGACGGGGGCCCAGGCGACGACGGTCCGGTACCGGTGGGGGCGCCCGTCGGCCGGGAGCGCCACCGCCCCGGCCGTCCTCTGGTCGTCTCGGAGTAGCATGGAGCGTCGTCGTCCCCTCGCTCGTCTCACCCCATGTCGGCTGTTCGTGGCCCGATGTGACAGGCTACCGATCGACCGGTCGCCAGGTCAGGCGGTCGGAGACCACCGAAAGGGACCATCCATGCTCATCCCCACCCTGAGCGCGCGCCGCGCCCTCTACCTCGTCGTGGCCGCAGCGCTGTTCGTGCTGTTGACCGTCACGGCCCTGTCGGCGTCGTGGTCGGTCGGCTCGACCGACCTCGGGGCGTCGCCCGCCGCCGCCCAGGAGGACTCCGACGACGACGATTCCGACGACGACGACTCCGATGACGACGACTCCGACGACGGCGAGGCCCCCGCGGGCGGCGCCGACACGGGCCTCGGCGGCAGCGCCTCCGACGGCGGCATGACCATCCCCGCGGCGGCGGTCGGCCTCTTCGCCGTGGCGGCCGGCTCGTTCGCCCTGGCCCGCCGGTCCGAGGTGCAGGCCTGATCACCGGCGCCGACGCCGAGCGCCGGCGCCGACGTCGATGACGTCGACCGGCCCGCCCGCCCCGACCCCCACCACCCGGATCATCCTCTGGGGGGTGGGGGTCGGGGCGTTGGCGCTGGCCGTCGCCATCCTGGTCGGCGCCAACCTGGGGTCCTCGGTCGAGGCCGGGCCCCGATCGGATGACCCCGTACCGTTGGTGGCGGCGGTGAGCACCACCACCATCCCCGCCCCGGTCGCGCCCATCACCGAGCCCACCCCGGCGCTCCCGCCGTCCCCTGGCGTCACCGGTGGCTCCGCCCCGGCCCCGACCACGGAGGCGCCCCAGGCCCCCGACCCGGTGCGCATCGAGATCGGCGCCATCGGCGTCGACGCGCCGGTGATCCCGCTCGACCTGCGCGCCGACGGCTCCATCGAGGTGCCCGAGGCCGCCGACGAGACAGGGTGGTGGCGCGACGGCCCCGAGCCGGGTGAGCCCGGTCCGGCCGTCATCTACGGACACGTCGACTCCTGGACCGGCCCGGCCGTGTTCTTCGGGTTACGTCAGCTCGACGCCGGCTCGGCCATCGACGTGATCAGGGAGGACGGCTCGGTGGTGACCTACGAGGTCGAGCGGATCGAGCAGTACGAGAAGGCCGAGTTCCCCACCGACGAGGTGTACGGCGACACCGACGCCCCGGTGCTGCGCCTCGTCACCTGCGGCGGCGAGTTCGACCAGGAGGCCCGCTCCTACCGGGACAACCTCGTGGTCTACGCCTCGCTGGCCTGAGGCCCCGGGCCGGCCCGGCCGGTGAACAGCACGACGGCGGTCTCGTCCGGGCCGACCGTTCCGGACCGGACGAGTGCCAGCAGCCCCGCCAGGCCGGCCGCGCCGGTGACGCTCACGTCGACGCCGGCGGCCCGACCCCGCCGGGCCGCCTCCGCCAGCGTGGCCTCGTCGACCACCACCGGCCCCCCGCCGGTCCGCAGCATGGCCCGCACCACCGCCTGCCAGTCGTAGGTCTCGTCGTCGAGGATGCCGGTGGCGGCCGAGTGGGGTTCTCCCGACCAGGGGATCATGACGGCGGAGCGCTGGCGGGCGGCCCGGTCGACGAGGGCGTCGTCGTCCTCGCCGGCACGGCGCAGGGCCAGCACCCGCTCGTGAGCCAGGACCAGCGGGTGCCCACCGGCGGTCTGCACGGCGTGCAGCGCCGGCTCCCGCCTGAGCCGACCGCAGCGCACGGCGGCCCGCAGACCGTCGGTCACGCTGGTGGCCAGCGCACCACCCCCCACCTGGACGACGACGTGATCGGCCCCGGCGGCGGCGAGCTGGTCGGCCAGTTCGTAGCCGAGGGTACGGGCGCCGTCGAGGGTGAGGCCGTTGTCGGGGCCCTGGCAGCCGAACGGCACCGCCCCGGCGTCGACCGCCTCCCGGAAGCGGAGGTAGGCAGGGTCCCCGGCCTCCCCCGGGCGTCGCCCGCACACCTCGACGTCGGCGCCGAGCGACGAGATCCGGTGCAGGAGACCGGCATCGGCCCAGGCCGGCACGAGCACCCGCAGCGGTCGTCGGCCGGCGGCGGCGACCACGGCGGCGGCCAGCGCGGCGTTGCCGCACGATGCGATGGCCAGCGGTCCGTCCGCCCGGTCGAGGCCCAGCCGCTCGACCACCTCGATGTGCCAGAGGAGTCCGAACAGGTGCCGGGCCTTGTGGGAACCGGCCACGGCGCCGGTCTCGTCCTTGACCCGGACCGGTCCCCCGCCGGCCAGGCCGTCGTGACTGCGCAGCGGGGTCACGGTGAATCCGCGTCCCCAGACGTCGGCCACGGCGGCGTCGAGATCGCGGACCATCCCGACGAGGTCGGCGTCGGTCAGGCCGTGGCGCCGACCCACGGTGTACGGCCACAGCAGCGTCCGGTACCGCACGAAGGGGTTCGGGTCGTCGTCGTCGGGCCAGGGACCGTCGGGCAGGGGCGGCGTCGGCACGCAGTCGATGCCGGGTACACCCCCGGTGGGGCCGTTCCTGCCGAGGGAGCACGTCGCCGCCACCGCCTCCCCCGACGGGGGCCGGGGGCAGGCACGGCAGATCACCCGACCCGGGTCGCCGCCACCCGCCGGTTGAACTCGTCGATGCGCTCGTCCCAGGGGCCGACCAGATCGGCGAGGCCGTCCCAGAACGGGCGGTGGCGCCGGGCGTCGAAGTGGTCGAGGTCGATGCCCTGCTGCTCGACCCAGGTGTAGTAGCCGAGGTTGAAGATGCGCCGCCGGTCGGCGTCCGTCAGCTCCAGCAGGTGGTCGGTGCCGACGGCAGCCAGGTGCTCGGCCCGCACGGCGGCGGCGTCGAGGGGCCCGAAGCCGTCGGGATGGTGGCGGGCCAGGTAGTGCTCCCGCTCGGCGTCGTACAGCTCGGCACCGTCGGTGGCCACGCTCACGACCACGTCACCCGACCCCCAGCCGTGGTGGCGAACCAGCTTGACGGCGCTGAGCAGGTTGCAGATCGAGGAGTAGCCGAGGGCGCCGAGGCGGTCGACAACGGCGGGATCGACGCCGGTGCGGCGCAGCTCGTCGCGCCCGGCCGGCGTGTTGAACAGCGCGTCGAGGGCGTCGGTGGAGCGGTCGCTGACGGCCACCACGTCGTCGGTGTCCATCACGTCGTGGATGAGGGGTACGTGCTTGTCGCCGATGCCCTGGATGTTGTGGTCGCCGTAGCCGTTCTCCAGCAGCGTCGGGCACTCGAGCGCCTCGGCCACGGCGATCCGGCAGCCGGTCCGGGCCTTGAGGTGGGTGCCGGCCCCGAGGGTGCCGGCCGAGCCCGAGGCGGCCACGAACGCCCGGAGCGTGCCCCCGCCGACGTGGTCGACGACGCGGGCCAGCGCCGGACCGGTGACGGTGCGGTGGGCGAGGTGGTTGGCGTACTCCGAGAACTGGTTCAGGACGACGGTGTCGGGATCCTCGGCCAGACGGTGGCAGGCGTCGTAGATCTCCTTCACGTTGGCCTCGGTGCCCGGCGTGCGCACGACGTCGGCTGGATCGCCCACCCAGCGGTCGAGCCAGTCGAACCGCGCCCGGCTCATACCCTCGGGCAGCACGGCCACTCCCCGGCAGCCCATGATCCGGCTGATGGCCACCCCACCCCGGGCGTAGTTGCCGGTCGACGGCCACACGGCCCGGTCGGCGGTCGGGTCGAACTGCCCGGTGACGAGGCGGGGGGCCAGGCAGGCGTAGGCGGCCAGCACCTTGTGGGAGCGCACCATCGGGAAGCGGTGCCCGAGGGCGAGGACGATGGTGGCCTCGACGCCACTCAGCTCGGGTGGGACGACGAGGTGGCCGGGCACGACGACGCGCCCCCTCCGATCGGCGTCGTTGCACCAGTGCACCCGCCACAGGTTCCGGGGGTCGGCGTCGTCGGCGTCGAGGCCGTCGAGCCCGCCGGACGTGCCGGGGGGCTGGAGGTCGGGATCGGCCAGCTGGGCGAACGTGGGCAGGGTGATCCGCTGGTCGGCGAAGCGCCGCACGGCCCGCTCCAGCACGGCGGCGTCGACCACGTCGGTCGTGAGGTGGAAGGGCCGGGCCACGGGCTGACTCTACGATCGGTCGGTGCGCATCCGGGTCCCGGCCACCTCCGCCAACCTGGGCCCGGGCTTCGACGCCCTCGGCCTGGCCCTCGACCTGCACCTGGAACTGTCCGACGAGGGCGACCCGGCCGACGAGACCCACCCCGGCGTGGCCGCCTTCCGCTCGGCCGGCGGGCAAGGGCCGCTGTGCATCACCGGGCCGGTGCCGCCCGGACGGGGGCTGGGCTTCTCCGGGGCGGCGCGGGTGGGCGGCGTGCTGGCCGCCCTCGCCCAGCAGGGCCGCCACGACCCCGATCTCGTCCTGGCCGAGGCGGCCCGCCTTGAGGGCCACGCCGACAACGCCGCCGCCAGCCTCCTCGGTGGGGTGGTGGTGACCACGGGCGGGTCCGCGGTGCGGGTGCCGGTGGCGCTCGACCTGCGGGTCGTGCTGTGGATCCCGGCCCGGGAGACCTCGACGGACCGCTCCCGCCTGGAGCTGGCCGACCCCGTTCCCCGAGCCGACGCCGCCGGCAACCTGGCTCGGGCCGCGCTCCTGGTGGCGGCCCTGGCCGCCGGCGATCTCGACGCTCTCGCCCACGCCGGGGGCGACCGCCTCCACGAGCCCACCCGCTTCGCCGCCTCACCCGCGTCGCTGGCGGCCCGCGATGCCGCCCTCACCGCCGGGGCCCTCACCGCGTGGCTGTCGGGATCGGGCCCGACGGTGGCCGCCTTCGCGCTGCCGTCCGGCGCCGACCGCATCGCCGCTGCACTACCCGCCGGCGCCCGCACGCTCGTGGTGTCGATCGACGCCCACGGAGCTGTCGTGGAGGGTTAGGCGGGCTGGCGAGCGCCCTCCAGGGCCTGCCACATGCGCTCCGGCGAGGCCGGCATGTCGATGTGGCGGACGCCCAGGTGGCTGACGGCGTCGACGACGGCGTTGTGGACGGCCGGGGTGGAGCCGATGGTGCCCGACTCGCCGATGCCCTTGGCCCCCAGCGGGTTTCGGGGCGAGGGGGTCTCGGTGTTGGACACCTCGAAGCTCGGGAACTCGGCCGCCGAGGGCATGAGGTAGTCCATCAGCGTGGCCGAGACGGGGTTGCCGTCCTCGTCGTAGCGGACCCACTCGTACAGCGCCTGGGCCACGCCCTGACCGATGCCACCGTGCTGCTGGCCGGCCACGATGAGCGGGTTGAGGATCCGTCCGCAGTCGTCGACGGCCACGTGGCGGACCAGCTCGACGTTCCCGGTCTCGGTGTCGACCTCGACCACGGCCACGTGGGCTCCGAACGGGAACGTCGAGTCGGTGCCGTCGAAGTCGGTCTCCTCCGAGAGGCCCGCCTCCATGCCCTCCGGCCGCCGGGAGTCGTCGTTGGCGGCCTGGGCCAGCTCGGCCCAGGACAGCGACGACGCCGGCACGCCGGCCACCCCCAGCCCGCCGGAGTCGGCGACGACGATGTCGTCGGGATCGGCCTCCAGCAGGTGGGCGGCCAGCTTCCGGGCCTTGTCCATGACCGCCGTGCCGGCCACGTGCAGGGCGCTGCCCGCCGTCTGCAGCGAGCGGGAGCCCATGGTCCCCGAGCCCCGGGGGATCTCGTCGGTGTCGGACTCGACGAGGCGGACGTCGTCCATCGACACGCCCATGAGGTCGGACAGCAGCATGGCGAAGGCGGTGTGGTGGCCCTGGCCGTGCGACGACGTGCCGACCCGGGCCACGACCGTGCCGTCGTCGTCCACGCTCACCGACCCCCACTCGACGTGCAGCCCGAGCGGGGCCGTGATCTCGACGTAGGTGGAGATGCCGATGCCGAGCTGCTTGGCGTCGCCGCTGCTGCGGCGCTGCTCCTGCTCCTCGCGCAGGCGGGTGTAGTCGGCTGCCTCCAGCACGGCGTCGAGGGGACGCACGTAGTCGCCCGAGTCGTAATTGGCGCCGGTGACGGTGGTGAGGGGGAACTCCTCCGAGCGCAGCAGGTTCTTGCGGCGTAGCTCGGCGGGGTCCATGCCGATCTCGTCGGCGGCGATGTCGAGGATGCGCTCGAGCATCTGGGTCGCCTCGGGCCGGCCCGCACCCCGGTAGGCGGCCGTCTGGGTGGTGTTGGTGACGACGCCCCGCCCGTGGAAGCGGATGGCGGGGATCCGGTAGACGCCCTGGCTCATGGTCTGGGTCATCATGATGAGGAAGGCGCCGATCCCGGGGTAGGCGCCGGCGTCGGCCAGCACCTCGACCTCGAGGCCGACGATGGTGCCGTCGGAGCTGAGACCCAGCTTCGGCCACATCACCATGGCCCGCCCGTGGACCATGGCGACCATGTTCTCGGAGCGGGTCTCGGTCCACTTCACCGGGCGGCCGACCTCGCGGGCCACCGCGCAGGTGAGGATGTACTCGGCGTACAGGCCGGCCTTGGGTCCGAAGCCGCCGCCCACCCAGGGGGCGGCCACCCGGACCTGGCCCGGCTCGAGCCCGAGCTGGGGGGCGATGGCGTTGCGGACGTCGATCGGGTTCTGCGACGAGGCCCACAGCGTGACCCCCCCGTCGGGCTCGCCCGGCTCAGCCACGCAGCCGTTGGGCTCCATGGGCACGCCGGCCAGGCGCTGGCTGACGATCCGCTGCTCGACGACCACGTCGGCGCCGGCGGTCGGGTCGGGCTCGCCCAGCTCGGTCTCGAAGGCCACGTTGGAGCCGTGCTCGGGCCACACGACGGTGGCGTCGGTGGCGGCCTCCTCCAGATCGACGACGACGTCGAGCGGTTCGAGGTCGACGACGACCTGCTCGGCGGCGTCGGCGGCGGCGGCGGCCGACTCGGCCACCACGACGGCCACGATGTCGCCCACGAAGCGGACCCGGCCCTTGGCCAGCACCGGCCGGGCGAACAGCTCGGGCAGCATCGGGAAGGAGAGGAAGTCGGGCAGGTCGAGGTCGTCCGCGGTGAACGCCCCGAGGACGCCCGGCATCGACCGGGCGTCGGCGACGTCGACGCCGGTCAGCTCGGCGTGGGCCATGGTCGACCGCACGAAGCTCAGGTGGGCCAGCCCGTCGAGCTGGAGGTCGTCGTAGTACCGGTTGGCCCCGGTGAGCAGCCCCGGGTCTTCCTTGCGCTGCACCGAGTTGCCGAGGATGGACCCCTGTTGCGCCACTGCGCCCCCTCCGTCACGACGTCGTCCCCAGAACGTAGCCCGAACCCCCGACGCGCCGGGCACCGTCACGCCGAGGGCGACCTGACACAACCACGCGTTGCTATGGCAACGCGTGGTTGTGTCAGATCGGTGGGGAGGGGTCCTACCCTCGGCCGGGATGAGCCAGCTCCGCAGGATCGACGGCGACGGGGTGTGCGCCGAGGCGGCCCGGCGGCGGACCTTCGCCATCATCAGCCATCCCGACGCGGGCAAGACGACGCTGACCGAGAAGTTCCTCCTCTACGCCGGGGCCGTGGCCGAGGCCGGAGCGGTCAAGGCGAGGGGTGGGCGGCGGCGGGTGACGTCGGACTGGATGGCGATGGAGCAGCAGCGGGGCATCTCCATCACCTCCACCGTGCTGCAGTTCACCTACGGCGGCCACGTCGTCAACCTGCTCGACACGCCCGGCCACCGCGACTTCTCCGAGGACACCTACCGCGTCCTCGCCGCCGCCGACGCCGCCGTCATGGTCCTCGACGTGGCCAAGGGCATCGAGGCCCAGACCCGCAAGCTGTTCGAGGTGTGCCGGGCCCGGGACCTGCCCATCCTCACCTTCCTCAACAAGTACGACCGGCCCGGCCGCGACCCGTTGGAGCTGCTCGACGAGATCGAGGAGCAGATCGACCTCCGGCCCACGCCCGTCACCTGGCCCGTCGGCATCCCCGGCGACTTCCGGGGTGTCATCGACCGCCGCCGGGACCAGTTCGTCGAGTTCACCCGCACCACCCGCGGGGCGACGGCGGCCCCGGAGGAGATCGTCGACCCGGCCACCGCCGCCGAGGCCCACGGCCCCTCGTGGGACCAGGCCGCCGAGGAGGTGGCCCTGCTCGACGAGATCGGCGCCGACCTCGACCTGAACTCGTTCCGGGAAGGTCGGTCGAGCCCGCTGTTCGTCGGGTCGGCGCTGACCAACTTCGGCGTGCGCCACCTCCTCGACGCCGTGATCGACCTGGCTCCTGCGCCCACGCCCCGGCCCGGACGCGACGGCGACCACCGCCCCCTCGACGAGGACTTCTCGGGTCAGGTGTTCAAGGTGCAGGCCAACATGGACCCCGCCCACCGCGACCACATCGCCTTCGTGCGGGTCTGCTCGGGCCGGTTCGAGCGGGGCATGACCGTGACCCACGCCGACACGGGGCGACCGTTCGGCACGAAGTACGCCACGTCGGTGTTCGGCTCCGAGCGCGACACCATCGACGACGCCTTCCCCGGCGACGTGGTCGGCCTGGTGAACGCAAGCGGCCTGCACATCGGCGACACCCTCTTCGTCGGCGAGCCGGTGGCGTTCCCCCGCATCCCGGCCTTCGAGCCGGAGCTGTTCTCCACCGTGCGACCCCGGGACGTGTCGCGCCACAAGCAGTTCCGCCGGGGTCTGGCCCAGCTGGAGCAGGAGGGCGTCATCCAGGTCCTCCACGATCCCGACGGCGACCCGGTGCCGGTGCTGGCCGCGGTCGGGGCCATGCAGTTCGAGGTGTTCGCCCACCGCCTCCAGCACGAGTTCGGCGCCGAGGTCGAGCTGTCACCCGCCCCCTACGCCCTCGCCCGGCGCACCGACGCCGACACTGCGGCGGCGCTGCGGGGGACCCGGGGCAATCGGGTGTTCGCCCGCAGCGACGGCGTGCTGCTGGCCCTGTTCGAGAGCCCGTGGTGGCTGGAGCGGACCGTGTCCGAGCACCCGGAGTGGCTGCTGGCCCCGGTCCACGCGGAGCTGGCTGCGGCCTGAACGTCGGCGGCGCCTACCGTGGCCGGCGGAGCGCACACCTCATCCCAGCGGGAGACGACCATGGCCCATCGCAACGCCTACATGGACGACGACCTGCAGGCGATCTACGACCAGACCGTCGACTTCGTGGCCAAGGAGGTGGTCCCCCACGGCGACGCCTGGGAGGAGGCGGGCAAGGTTCCCCGTGAGGTGCTGCGCACCATGGGCGCCCTGGGCATGTTCGGCCTGCGGGTCCCGGTCGAGCGCGACGGGCTGGGGCTCGGCTACCTGGCGTCGGCGGCGCTGTCGGAGGCCCTCGGCTCGTCGACGTTCGGCGGCTTCGACGTGACCGTGCTGGTGCACACCGACATGGCGCTGCCCCACCTCCTCAACTCCGGTTCCGACGACCAGCTCGGCCGCTACCTGCCGCCCATCCTCGCCGGTGAGACGATCCTGTCGATCGGCGTCACCGAGCCCGACGCCGGCTCCGACGTGGCGGGCATCCGCTCCACGGCCGTCCGTGACGGCGACGGCTGGCGGATCAACGGCACCAAGACCTACATCACCAACGCCGTGTACGGCGACATGACGATCCTGGCCGCCCGCACCGATCCGGGGAACCGCTACGGCATCTCGATGTTCCTGGTCGAGGCGGGAACGCCCGGCTTCACCGTGGCCAAGAAGCTCGACAAGACCGGGTGGCGCTGCTCCGACACGGCCGAGCTGGTGCTCGACGACGTGTTCGTGCCCGACAGCCAGCTCCTGGGGCAGGAGCACCGGGGCTTCTACGCGACGATGCAGAACTTCCAGAACGAGCGGATGGTGCTCGTCGGCATGGGCGTCGGCGCCGCCCAGCGGGCCATCGACCTGACCCTGGAGCACGCCCAGAACCGGCCCGCGTTCGGGGCCACGCTCTACGACCTCGGCGCCATCCGCCAGCGGCTGGCCATGGACCAGGCCAAGGTCGACGCCGTGCGGGCCTCGATGTACCACGCCGCCTGGCTCGGCGACCAGGGTCAGGACAACGTGAAGGCCATGTCGGGGGTCAAGGCCCTCGGCGCCGAGGTGATCAACGAGGTCATGTACGACTGCGTCCAGTTCCACGGCGGCCTGGGGTACATGCGGGAGACGGCGGTCGAGCGGATGTCGCGGGATGCCCGCATCCTGCCCATCGGGGGCGGCGCCACCGAGGTGATGCTGGAGGAGGTGGCCAAGCGCTCCTACGTGGACCGCTGACGGGCCTGACACCTTCGACCCACCTGCTACACCTCGAAGGTGTACGATCGGGGATGTGAGCCGCACCAACATCGACATCGACGATGACGTGCTCGGCCGGGTGATGCGCCGCCTGGGCGTGCACACGAAGACCGAGGCCGTCGACCTCGCGCTCCGGCGTCTGGCCGGTCAGCCCATGACCATCGACGAGCTGCTCGGTATGCGGGGCGCCCGCCTCCTCGACGAGGTGCCGGAGGACGCAGGTCCGTGATCCTCGTCGACACGTCGACGTGGGTGGAGTTCGACCGGGCGACGGGGTCTGCGGCCGATCTGCGGTTGACGCAGCTCATCGCCGACCACGCCGACGCGGTCGCCGTCAGCGAGCCGGTGATGATGGAGGTCCTGGCCGGCGCCCGTGACGGAGCCAGGCGGGATCAGCTCTGGCGGATGCTGACCTCGTTCGGGTGGTTGGGCGTCGACCCGGTGGCCGACTTCGAGGGGGCGGCGACGCTGTACCGGGCGTGCCGGGCGGCCGGCGTCACCCCCCGGGGGCTCCTCGACTGCATGATCGTCACCATCGCCCTCCGGCACGACGCCGAGCTGCTGGCCGCCGACCGTGACTTCGAGCGCATCGCCACGGTCGTGCCGCTCCGCCTCGCCGCCTGAGCCCCGGGCTCAGATGCCCCGGCTGGCGGGGAGGTGGTCGGGGAACTCCGGCATCCGGCCCTCGGCCTGCGCAGCGAACGCCTCGGCCATGTCGTCGGTGTCGAACATGGCGGCGTTCCAGGTGGCGATGTACTCGAGACCGTCGGCCACCGGGTGGTCGCGGGCGTAGTTCATGGTCTGCTTCGTGCCCCACACCGCCATCGGGCTCTTGGCGGCGACCTCGGCGGCGATCTCCATCACGCCGTCGAGCAGTGCCCCGGCGTCGGCGAAGACCCGGCTCACGTAGCCCAGGGTCAGTGCCTCGTCGGCGGCCATGCGCCGGCCCGTGAAGGCCAGCTCCCGCACCACGCCCTCGGGCATGAGCTTGGGCATCCGCTGGAGGGTCCCCACGTCGGCGGTCATGCCGATGTTGATCTCGTGGATGCAGAACCACGCGTCGGCGGCGGCGTAGCGGACGTCGCAGGCCGACACGAGGTCGACCCCGCCGCCCACGCAGGCCCCCTGCACGGCGGCCAGCACGGGCAGGCGCGACTCCTCCAGGGCGTTCAGCGAGCGCTGGGCCCGCAGGGCGGTCAGGCGGAAGTTGGCCCGGCGGCGGCTGGCGAACCCGTTGCGGGACCCGGCGTCGCCCGCCACGTCGGCGTCACCGGCGAACACGGACAGGTCCATGCCGGAGCAGAAGTTGCGCCCCTCCCCGGAGATGACGATCACCCGGGCGTCGCTGCCGTCGGACAGCTCGCCCACGATGTCGGGCAGCTCCCGCCAGAACGCGGGGGTCATGGAGTTGGACCGCTCGGGGCGGTTCATGCGCAGGTGGGCGATCCGGTCGGTCACGTCCACGTCGAAGGCGCTGCGGTCGGCCATGCCGGCGATCCTAGGAGGGTGGGCGTGTGGGAACGGTCGCCGTCGGGCATCCTTACGGGGTCCGAACACCTACGGAGGCGGCGTGAGCTACAAGGTCTGGATCGACCAGGATCTGTGCACCGGAGACGGCATCTGCGTCGAGATCGCCCCGGCGGTGTTCACGCTCCTCGACGACGGCCTCGCGTACGTGAAGGACGGCTCGGGGATCAAGAGCGACCCGGGCGGACCCCAGGGCATCGTCGACGTGCCCGACGGCGACCTGGACGGGGTGGTCGAGTCGGCCGAGGAGTGCCCCGGGGAGTGCATCTTCATCGAGACCTCCTGACACCGGGCGCGTCGGGTACGCCGGCCGTCACGCCTCTGGACCACCAGTTCCTCGGTACCTCGGTGAGCTGATCGAAGTCCCGGTCGTGGTGCAGGATGGCGCACCGTTCGCGGACGCACAGCGCCGCGATGAGGCAGTCGAGCGGGGCGGCGGATCGTCATGCCCCGGTGCTCGAGTGTCCCGATGGCGTCACCGGACCGCCTCTGGCATCGCCGGGTGAGCGCCGTCCGAGCCGAGGAGGAGCCCGCCGGTCGGGCTGAGCCGGAGCCGGAGGACGACCGGTGGACTGGTCCGAACCGGTGGATGCCACACCTCCGGCCCCTCGCCCGCCCCCTGGCCGTCTACGCCGCCTCCCGGTCGGTGGTGCTGGCCGTCTTCGCCATCGCCGCCCAGCTCGACGGCGGCGAGGGACTCACCACGCTCGAGGCGCTGGGCCGCTGGGACAGCACCTGGTACGTGGCCATCGCCCGGGACGGCTACCCGGCGGGGGTGCCCGAGGTCGCCGGCGAGGCGGTGGCGTCGAGGCTGGCCTTCTTCCCCCTGTTCCCGGCGGCGGTGCGGGTGGTCATGGCCGTGACCGGGCTCGGGGGCCTGGAGGCGGCCCTGCTGGCCAACGTCGTGCTCGGGGCCGTGTTCGCCGTGCTCCTGTGGATCCTGGCTCGGCGCTTGGCCGACGACGCCACGGCGGACCGGGCCGTCGCCCTGGACTGCTTCTTCCCCAGTGCCTTCGTGTTGTCGATGGCCTACAGCGAGCCCCTGATGCTGGCCCTGGCCGCCGCCTGCCTGCTGGCGCTGCTCGACCGGCACTGGGTGCTGGCCGGGGTCACCGCCGCCCTCGCCACCGCCACCCGGCCCAACGCCCTGGCCCTGGCCGCCGCCTGCGCCTGGGCCGCCGCGGTGAGCGGTGCGGGACCGACGGGACTGGCGGGCGCTGGTGGGTTCCGGGTCGAGGACGAGGCCTGGGACGAGCGCTTCGACTACGGGCGGTCCACCCTCGGCCGGGTGTGGGGGCTGTTCCACCGCCCCTCCGCCGACCAGAACGTGCTCTACGCCACCCTCGGGTCGATCCTGGCCGTCGCCCCGGTCGTGCTGCTGTGGCGATGGCGTCCCCCCGGACCGGTCATCGTCTACACCCTGGCCGTCGTGGCCCTCACCCTGGGCTCGGCCACCCACGGCGGGCGGCCCCGGTTCGTCCTCACGGCCTTCCCGCTCGTCATGGCGGCGGCGGTGTTCGTGCGGGGCCTCGCGTTCACCACCCTCGTCGCCGTCAGCGCCACCCTCATGGCGGGGCTCACCGTCCTCACCGCCGTGATGGTGATCACCCCGTAGCTCCTGCATGGCCGCCTGCCATCCGTAGAGGGCTGCTCAGGCGCGAGGCCCGGGAAGAGCACCACGGCTCGCCCGAGACGGACCATGTCGACATCGCTCAGCGCCCGATCTGGTGCCGAGCTCGGCGCCGGGCACGGCGGTGACCTCGCCGATCACGAGACTGCTCGCTTCGCTCAGCCCGTCCACATCGTCCGGCTCGACCCCCAGCCGGAAGAGGGGCGTTTCGGTCAGATCGGTGGTGAAGGCGCAGACAACGACCGCCTGCTGATGAGCCTCCTCGGCGAAACCGGGGACGCGGGTGTCGGGCACCCGTCAACGCAGCGTGCTCACCGCAGCAGGCCCCCTCACCTGCACTCCCGTCGTCGGGCTGCCGGGATTCGAACCCGGGACCTCTGGTCCCCCAGACGCCACCCAACCGTTCTGCGTGGTTCTAGTGAGTGACGGTTCATAGTGCCTGACCTGGGTATTCACCCAGCGTCGTGACGTTGCGTGGTCACCAGTCCTAGTCGATGCTGGCACTTTCGTGCGCGGATCGTGCGCGGATCGTGCGGCAGGTGCCCTCCCCCGCCCGCGGACGCGGACGGTGACCCCCTACACCTTCAGTGCACCGCAGGGGCCTCGAGAGAGGTGTCCCCGGGGGGGCCGGCGAGGCCGGTCGCCGGTCACCCCCGGGGTCCCTATGGGGAGGACCCGGGGGACTCAGGACCCCGGGAACTCACCACAGTTGTCGACCTCGAGGGGGGCCGGTCTACAGGGACAGGGTGGCGGCGGTGGTGAGGCGGGCGGCGGCGTCGGTGCCGCCGGAGCGGAGCAGCTGCACGACGGCGGTGACGGTGCCGGTGGCGCCCAGCTCGGTGAGGTTGACCGCAGCGGTGTGGGTGACTCCCTCACCGGTGGTGCCGTGGGCGCTGGTGCCGTGGGCCACGACGTCGGTCTGGCCTGCCCTGCGCAGCACGAGACGCGACTGCACAGTGCCACCGGTCGAGGCGCGGTCGGCGTAGCGGACGGTCAGCACCCGGCCGGTGGCGTTGAAGGGCCCGACGGTGAGCAGGTCCGCCCACCCGCTGGCGGTGGTGGTGCGCCATGCGGTGTCCACGGCGGGCACGAGCAGGGCGGGGGTGCGGGTGCGCTCGAGGACGCGGAGGCGCTGCTCGAGGTCGAGGAGGCGGGCGACGAGGCCGTGACCTAGGACGGGGTCCATCTAGTCGTCCTCCTCGTCGAACAGGGCAGCGGGGACGAGGTTGGCGACCGCCTCTTCGGTGCCGCCGGCCACAGTGACAGTCAAGTCGGCGAGGCGGTAGACCCCGTCCACTTGCAGCCAGCCGTGGCCCCCTCGGACGGTGACCCGGTCGCCGACGGTGTAGCTGCCGAGAACGGGGTGGGCGTCGGGGAAGAGCTGGAGGCGCAACCGGCGCACAGGGTGGGCGCCTCGGGTGAGGAGGCGGGCGGCGTGGTCCTCGAGGGTGTCTTGGCGGGTGATGTCGTTGTGTGACCGCACGGCGTCGAGGCGGGGGAAGCGGGCCAGGGCGGCCACGTTGGCGCGGGTGGCGGTGAGGCGGTCCTCGGCGTCACCGGCCCCGACGAGGTAGGCGTGCGTCGCGATGGAGTCGCCGTCGTCGGTGGCGTCGAGCAGGCGGACATTGACGCCGGGCTCGAGCACGTGGCCGGTGTCGCGTCCGGTGGGCGGGTAGGTGAGATGCAGGCCGACGGCGGCCCGGCCGTCGTTGGTGAAGTGGGGGCGGAAGGCGTGGTCGAAGCCGTTCCGGACGGCGCCCAGCTGCTCGAGGGCCTCACCGACCGACTTGTGCTCGGCACCGAGGTAGGTGCGATCCCGCAGCACCCCGGAGGTGGCCGGCCCTGGTGTGGTGTCGATGAGGGCGGAGCCCGAGGCGGCGGTGGCGTGGTCGACGAGCGCACGGGCAATGTGGAACTGATCGGCCTGCGCGAAGACGAGGTCGGTTCGGATGATCCGCCGGCGCAGGTAGGACAGCCACCCCTCGGCCCGCACGGTCAGAGAGTTGCTGTCCACACTGCTCTCGGCGCCCCACACCAGCCCGGACCACAGCGGCTGTCCGTCTCGGAGGACCACGACACCGGCTTGGGCGGGTGCGAGGCCCGCGCCGTCGATGCCGGGCGCGTCGAGGGGCAGGCTGGCGGTGAAGGCACCGGGCGCATTGAGGACGTGGCCCCAGCTGACTTGGGTGCACGCCAGCTCGGCGCGGACGGTCCCGTCGTGGGGGTTGGTGACGAGGACGCGGTGGTCTGTCCGTCTCGGCCACGACGCCGTCGGTGAGGAGCGGGGCGGGTCGGGGTCGGGTTCGGCCGGCAGGGTGGCGGACCCTGTCGGTGCGACCGTGCCACCGGTGGCGTGGGCCAGGGCGAGACGGACGGCCCCGGTGGGTGTGGCGGCGCCGGCGTGGTCGGCCTCGACGACGGTGGGGGCCTGGGCGACCTCGATCCCGGTGGCGATCAGGTGGCGGGTGGTCGGCCATGAACCCTGGGCGGTGAGGGTGCCGCCGGCCGGGTGGGTGTGGGAGGCGCCGGCTACGCGGTTGTCTTCGGCGAGGGCGACGAACGGCGCGGCCCAGGCGATGCCGTCGAAGGCGCCCCCCGTCGAGGCGATGCCGACCAGGGCGGTGCCGGGCCCGGTGGTCGGAATCGACAGGGCGACGGTCGTGGCGTTCGACCCGCCCGACGTGGTGGCGAAGGTGGCCGTGGTGGTGGCCGCAGCGGTGGTGTCGACGACCGCGCCGAAGAGCGACCAGGCGCCGCCCAAGGCCCGGTCGAAGCTGTAGGTCGTCGGCTCCGACGGCCCGGCTGTCTTGGCCCACACACCACACACCAGGCCACCGCCGGACACGTTGGCGGCGGTGCCGATGCGGGTGAACCCGGCCAGGCCGGGCAGGTTGGCGTCGGGGTCGGTGCCCTCAGCGGACCACAGCACCACGACGACGGTGCGCCCGGCAGTGGGCGCCGTCGGGAAGGCGACGGAGGGGGTGCCGGAGCCACCCCGGCCGAGCACGTGGGCCAGGACGGCCACCGCCTAGCGGCCCTTGGGGGTGGCCGGGAGGGCGTCGAGGCGGGCGCGGAGGTCGGCCAGGTCGGCGGCCAGACCCTGCACTACGCCGAGGAGGTCCGACACGACGGCCAGCGTGTTGATCGCCTGCGGAGCGGGGGCCATGGCGACGGGCCCCTTGTCGGACCAGGGGTCGACGCCGAGGTCCCGGCAGGCCCGCACCCATGCGGTCGCTGCGCGGCCGAGGGCCTCGTCGGCGGCGGTCAGGTCGGCCACCCACTGGTCGGTTCCGTCGGGGTCGGTGTCGTCGGATGGCCGGCCCGGGTGGGCCCGGTCGAAGGCGGTGAACTCGTCGGAGATGAGCCCGACCCGCCCGGCGGGCACGTCCCACGTGGCGTAGTAGCTCGCTACCTGGGCGACCTCCTCGGCGATGAAGCCATGGTCGAGGCCGTCTCCGGCGCCCACCTGGTCGAGGCCGGCGGAGTCACGCACCTCGTCGCGGTACCGGAACTTCCTCGGCTTGAGGGCGAGGACGTCCTCGGCGCCGCCCTGTTCGCCCTGGCGGGACCGGCGGGGGGTGTCCACTATGTCGGCCTTGACCGCCTCGCTGGAGGTCTTCCGGGCGATCGTATTCGCCGAGGTGAGCACCAGGTCGGTGCCGGTACCGGACAGGAGCCCGGGCGGGATGGTGAGGGTCGCGGTTGACCCGCCACCGACCCGGAAGTACTCGGCGCCGTTGGATCGCATCCTCAGCGACTGGAACGGGGCCGCGTCGAGGTACAGGGCCTCGGCGGCCGAGACGAGCAGGTAGTCGCCGCCGCCGCTGGCGACGGTGAGGCGGTCGAGGGCGGACACGAAAGTGGGGTCGGCGTCGAGGTGGAGCCCGCCGGCCCGCAGACCGGCCCCGGCCACGGTGCCGTTCGCCACGAAGCGGAAGTCGTTGCCCGTCCGTTGCAGTTCGTGGCCGCCCGCCCAGGCCCCGAAGCGCACAGCGTTGGCCTTGGCCGACAGGTAGCCGGCCTCGAAGATGGACAGGTCCCGGCTGCCGTCGGCCCACGCGCGGAACAGGTTGCTTGCGTCGTCGTAGTCGATGAAGTCGTCCGCGTTCCACGCGCCGAAGCGGAGCTGCCCGCGGGCGGCCAGGTGGCCGGCCTCGACCACCGCGAGGTCCCGGGAGCCGTCGGCGTGGAACTTGTACAGGTTGTTGGTGTCGTCGTATTCGACGTAGTCGTCGGCGGCGACGTAGAGACGCTGGCCGTTGAGCTGCACCGGCACGGACATGGCCAGGGCGGTGGCCTCGAAGCGGGCAAGAGTCGAGAAGTTGCCGCCGGCTGCGGCCCGGCGTACCGCCAGTCCGCCGCCGGCATGGTTCAGGTGCGACCTTGTGCCGTCGTCGGTGTCGGACAGGACGAGACCGGGATCGGCCGAGGTGAGCGTCAGCAGGCCGTCGACGGCGCCGGCACCCGAGATCACGGTCCGCCGGTTGGTGAGGTTGGCGGTGGTGACGGTCACGGCCCCGGCGCCCACGGTCACCTCGGCCAGCACCAGCGAGGTGGCCGGGGCGGCGGGTGCCACCGGGGAGGCGGCGGGGGTGCCGGTGACGGCCTCGACAGCCGCCTCGTCGGTCGAGCCGGCGTAGTCACTGTCTCGCACCCGGACCACGACCAGGTCGATGCGGGGGTGGGTCGGGTCGGCGGTGTCCAGGGTGACGGTCACCGGGGCGTCGTTGTCGACGAAGTACGACCCCTGCGTGGCGGCGTGGGTGCCGGTGACCACGGCCCGCCCGGCGGCCACCGTGACCGCCATCGACGGGGTGGCCGTCTGGGCCACGGCCAGCTCCCCGGTGCCAAACACGCCCGCCCTGTCCGCCACCACGGCCTGCTGCCAGCGGCGCACCTCGGAGGGCCGGGCGCCCTGGCCGGCGGCGGCGAGGTGCAGGGGCCGTGCGAACGTCATGGGAGCGTGATCGGCATTCGGGTCACCCGGTCAGACCCAGGCGTCACGCCACCGGACGGTCGCCCGCCCGGCCCCGGCGGTGGCCTCGTAGCGGATCACGTTCGCGCCGACATCAAGGGTCCACCACGAAGACGACGGGGTGAGGCCGTAGCGGGGGGACCCGTCGAGGAGGGCCACCCGGGCGGCCAGGTCGACGGTGAGTGTCTGGCCCTCGGCCACGACAAGGCCCGCGTAGTCGAGCGTCCGGCCCTGGCCGACGTGCTCGAGCCGTGGGAACGTGGCGGGGCCAGCCACCTCGACGACGGGCTGCGTCGGGTACGCGCCACCAACCACGACCGTCTGCGGGCCGGTGCCGGCCGCACCCCACGACAGGGGCCAGGCCAGCGGCCAGGTCAGCCCGCCGGCCTGGGCGACCGCCTCGAACGTCACGGCCTGCTCGTCGTCGCCGTAGATCAACGGGTCGGTGGCGAACAGCTCGAGCGTGACGGTCGGGACACCGTAGGCGAAGGTGAGGTCGACAGGCAGGGACCGGCGGCGGACCCGCGCCCCGATCCGTCGCACGCCACCCTCGGCCACGCCGGGCAGGCGGAACCTGACCGGTGCCTCAGGGCCGGCGGGTGCGGTGGCTTCGACCAGTGCCCGCAGGTCGTCGGTCAGCTGGCCCTCGTCGTCGGCACAGCCCTCCAGCGTGAGGATGACGGAGCGGCCGTCGAGGAAGTCGTCTCCGGGGTGCAGGCCGTGGCGTCGCAGCAGGGGCGCGTCGGAAGTGCGCAGCGAGGGGAGGCCGGCCAGCCCGTCGACGGACACCAGCAGCCACCGGCTGTCACCACCGACGACGTAGCCACCGATCTCTATCTGCCAGTCGTCGAGCACGGTCTACCTCCCGCTCGTCATCAGCGCCCAGGTGACCGCCCGGGCGATCTGGTCAGGGCTCGACTGCGTGGCCACGTTCACGGTGACGTTGGCGGCCGCCGCGGTCGGGGCCCGCGACAGGGCGCCCCTGGTCTGGCTGGCGGACAGCACGTCCACACCGGTGGCGCCGATGCGGGCCGCCACCAGCTCGGGGCCTTCCTCGCCGACGAGGGACACGGCGCCGGCGGGGACCGGCCCGCCCCGGGCCCGGGCCAGACGGCCGCCCCGGGTGCGGTAGACGGTGTCAACGTAGTTCGTGACAACCCGGCCGTTGGTTCTATCTAGTTCGGCGTTGTAGGAGCGCAACTCCCGGCGGGCCTGCTCCTCGTCGAGGCGGGCCTGCGTGGAGACATCGGAGGCGACACTGTCCAACTCCCGGATATAGCCGCTCAGCCGGGCCCGCAGCGGATCACCGGGGGCGAGAGTGTTGGCCACGGCCTGCAGCTGCTGGCGCTGTATCGCCGCCTTGTCGGCTGCGGAGGCCGTCTCGCCGGCCAGCTCGGCGGCCGCCTCCGCCTGGCGGAGGACGCGCTCCTCGGTGGTGAGGAGCTGCGTGGCGAGGTCCTGCTGGGCCTTGACGCCGGCCTCGCCGGTGGCGGTGTTGGCCAGCTCCACGGCGGCGCGGTACTCGTTCACGGACTCGGCGGTGGCGATCTCTTGCTGCGCGAAGCCGTTGGCGGCGAGGGCCCCCTCGAGCACGGCGGACACGTAGTCCAACTGTGCGTCGCGGGCCTCCTCGAGCGCGCCGGTGATCTCGTCGATTGCGGCCTGTCGTTCCTCTTCGGCCTGGCGGTTGAGGTCGGCGGCCTCCCGGGCGACGTCGATCTCGGACGACCACGACGACAGGGTCCCCAGCGCGGTCGACACGGTCGACGTCAGCCCGCTGGTCGCCTCGTCGGCACCGGTGGTGGACGTGGCGGCGGCCTCGAGGGCCCCGGTCACGTCGGCGTAGACGGCCCGCACGGCCTCGGCCGAGCTGGCCGCCTCCAGGTCGGCGGCGAACTTGGCGGCCTGCTTGTCAGTGAGGGTCTCGGTCGCGACCGCGTTGGCGAGCAGGGCTTCGGTCTCGGCCCGCAGCTCACCGCCGGCGCCGGCGAGGCTGCGTTGCACTTCCGAGATGGCCCCGGCGAAGGCGCTGGCCTGCGGGATCGTGATCTCGTTGGTCGCGACCAACTCCAGCAGCTGGCGCTCGTAGTCGTTCGTGGCCTCGCCGGCCTCGAGCGCCGCCGCCGCGTTCTGCCGGATCGTGGACTCAATCCCGAAGCCACCACCGAGCACGGACTTGTAGAACTCGTCGAACGACCGCTCGGAGCCGTCGAACGCTTCGGCGATGTCGCCCACCGAGATACCGAGACCGTTGAGGAGATCAATGGCGTGCTGAACGCCGGGGCCCTCGACGAGCTGGTCGACGGCCAGGGTCTCGAAGTCGCCGGACAGGTCCCGGACCGCGTCGGCCAGCGCCTTGGCCTTGGCCTCGCTGGCGTCGGCGTCGCGCCCGAAGGCAGCGATAGCGAGCCCGGCTGCGGCGGTGACCGCCCCCACGGCCAGCATGGCCGGATTCAGTCCCGCCGCGCCCCGGATGATGGTCGACAGGGCACCCAGGTTGTCCCGCGCCTTGAGAGCGGCGCCGGTCACCGCCGACAGCCCACCGACAGCCCCCACGCCGATGGTGCCGAACGTGGCCAGCTGACCGAGCAGGCCACCGGTCGACTCGTTCAACGACGAGAAACCACCCACCAGGTCAGCGGCCCTGCCGGCCAGCTCGGACATGATCGGCAGGACTGCCCCGCCCAGCTCGGCGCGGAGGTCCTCGAACTGGGCCTTCAGGCGGGCCTGTTGGCCGGCGGCGGTGTCGGCCTCCCGGCCAGCTTGACCCTGAAAGTCGGCTGTACGTTCAAGGATCAGGTTGTACGTGGCGAGGGCCCGCTCCTGCGCGCCGACCTCACCGGTGGAGTCGGCGAGGCCCAGCTCGACGGCCCGCAGGTCAATCTCCGACTGACGGAGACTGACACCGAACCGCTCGAGGCTGTCGAACTCCCCCCGGAACGCGGCACCGAGGGCGTCGACCGCCTCCTCGGGCGCACCACCGAACGTGGCAGCCAGGTCCGTGCCCAACTGGGCGATCGTGACGGAGAAGTCGGCGGCCTCGGCCTTGGTCAACCCGGCGCCGGTCAACAGCGCGCCCAGCTGCGACGTCAGCTCCCGGGCCGACTGCTCCGACAGCCCGAAGCTCTCCGCGGAGGTGGTGGCGAACGCGTCGATGGTCCCAGAGAAGTCACCGAAGACGGCCTGCGTGCCCCCCACCGCCTGCTCGAGGTTGGACGCGTCCTGGCCCATGGCGAACAGGGCAGCCCCGGCGGCACCGGCGAAGCCGACCAGGGTCCCGCCGGTGATCAGGAGCTGATTCGCCCGCTGATCGAGCTTGTCGAGATCGTCCGACGCAGCGCCGACCTTGGACAGCTCCCGCCTCGCCTGGTCGGCACCGGCGACCTCGAGGACGAAGCGGAGCTTTTCGGTCAGTGCCATTTACGTCACTCGGGCGTCAGGGCGCCGATGATCTCCTCGGCGGGGGCGCGCTTGACGTCGAGGATGGCCGTCTCGGCGTCGGTGTCGGTGTGGTTGGCAGTCAGCACCGCTATGAGGGCCACCAGGTGTGTCGGATGGGCCCACGGGTCGAGTGACCGCCAGCCCCCTTGCACGAACAACTCGAGGTCGACGAGGTCGGCGCCGGTCAGGTCGGCGCCGGTCCACCGGTGGCCGCGCCAGGTGACCACCCACGGGCGGGGCCCGGTGTCGGTCATCGCCCCCACCCCCGGCGGGCAGCGTCGAGGAACTCCCGACGCAACGTCTCCGCGGCCTTCCGTTCCGACTGCTTCCGTCCGGTGCTCCACGTGCGCCGGGCCGGGCTGCCGGGGTGACGGACGCTGCGGGCGAACCGGCCACCAAAGGCGAGCACGCCACTGCGGTTGCGACGCCTGGGGGTGATCAGGTGGGGGCGGGCCCCATGCTCGAGCAACCCCCACGGCCCACCGGCAGGCGTGATGATCGACTGATCACCCTTGACCGTGAACTTGACGCGGAGCTTGGCTCGCCCGGCGTTGCTGAGCCGAAGGTCGGCCCCGGCATCGGCGCGTCCCTGAGCGAGTAGGGCGTCCTTGACAGTGAGGCTGGCCCGCGTCAGGGCGTCGGGGCGGGCGGTGGTCAGGGCCCGGGCCACACCGGCGGTGCGCTGGGCCACCAGAGTGGCCGGAGAACTCACAGCGTGGCGTCGGTCGACCGGTACCGCAGCGACACCGCAGGGTCCCCGCCCGGCGTCCACAGCGCACGGAAGGGAAGCGAGATGCGCGTCAGGTCGGTGAGTGACGCTTGCGGGGTGCTGCCGGTGAACTGGACTGAGGGCAGGCTGACCTCCAGCTCGGCGTACAGGTCATCGGTTCCGTCGTTGTCGATGGGCTCCGACGACCGCACCGACAGGCGAAGCTCCCGCACCTCCTGGTCCCGGAAATCGTCGTAGAGGCCGCTGGCGGCCGTGTACTCCGCCTCGAGCGTCCCGCTGAACGTGGGGACACTGGTGCGAACAGCCCGCTTCGGCTGCAGGCTGCGGCGCAGGAAACGGCGATCCGTCTTGAACCCCAGCTCACCGGTCAGCGTGAAGCTGTCAACGACCTCCAGCTGCGTCCCGCCCCAGAACACTGCGACTTCTGACCAGTCATACGGGGCATTGCCCACCTCGTAGGTCGGCGCCGTGCGGGCCACGTCGGTGCGCTCGGTGGCCGCCTGGTAGCTGGCCCGGGCGGTCACGAACCCGCCTACCGCCGCGGCCAGCTCCCAACTGACGGGCACACAGCCCGGGTAGGTGAAGGTGACGAGCTGGCCGTCGGCGTCGGCCCGTTCGACCTGCACGGTGAAGCTCTCCCCCGAGGGGCCCTCGACCGACGTCGACGCGGTCAGGTCGTGAGCGAGGGTGGCGTCGAGCACCAGCGCCGGGCCGGCGTGCTGGCCGAGGAGGTGCGACAGCAGGCGCCCGGCACCAGCAGGGGGTACCGCAAAGTTGATCGAGCCTGTGGCGCCAACCGTGATCGTCTTGATGCGGTCGGACCGCAGGGCGTGCTGCCCGCCGCTGAAGCCCTGCGCCTCGAGGGTCTCGAGCTGGCGCTGCCAGTCGTCGGAGGTGGCCTCGTAGAAATCAGTGATGGTCGCCGGGGTGCCGTACGTCGACTCGACACCGAGGCCGACTGAAGTGTCGAGAATGCTCGCCATGGCCCCAGGTATCGGCGCCGGTCAGGCGGTCATCGCAGGCGGGCGGTCACCCTGAGCAGGACCGTCAGGCGGGACAAGTGAAGCCCGGCGTCGGTGTCGTCGGTCTGTAGGGCGAAGCCGGCCGGCACCACCGAGGCCACGTTGGCCACGCCGCCGAGGGTCGGGTCGGCGCAGACGGTCTCCTCGACGACCGTGCCGATGGCCACGGCCCTGGTCTCGTTCGCCTCCACAGACGGTTTCCCGGTGACCTCGACCAGCACCGGTAGGAGGTACACCTCGCGGCGGGGCACGGTTCCCGACCGGAAGGCGGCGACCTCGTGCTCGCCGTCCTCGACGTCGCCCAGGTACACGGTCTCGCGTCGGGCGCTGCTGCCGGGATTGGCGTAGGACACCTGCACGCCGGACAGTGGGCCCCCGGTGCCGGACAGGGCCGCCAGGGCATCACGTACCGCCGCCTTGACGGCCACCACGGTGGTGCCGCTCATGCGATGAGCGGGGCCCGCTCCCGGGCCCTGATCAGGATGGCATCGACCTCGGGCAGTCCGGACGGGTACAGCCGGCCGGGGGTGCTCAGGCGCATGACGCCCAGCTCATTCGACACAGAGATGGCCGACGAGGGGAAACGGTCCTGAGGGCTACGCAGGTAGTCAGCGGCCCACATCTGCGTTGCGTACCTGATCTCCGGCGGGGCCGTTTCTGTCTTACCGGCAGTGAGGCGCACCTCGACGTTGGGGCCATAGCGGCCGGGGGCGAACACACCCCCGTCGGTGCGCATGATCAGGCCGTGAGGGTGCAAGGCGAGGGCCTCGACGTGGCCGGCGTCGACCGCCTCACCGTCCACGGTGACCGACTCGACGGTGCGGGGGTAGAGCACTCCCGTCTCGACGCCGGCCAGGCCGATGCCCCGCAGGGTCAGCTCGTGGGTCCGGTACTCGAACGAGGTGCCCACGTACTGATCGATCAGCCGTTCGACCATGGCTATCGCGTCGGAGACGGACAGCTCGGGGAAGGCGACCTCGTCGTCGACGCCCAGCACCTGGCGCACAGTGGCGACGTCGACGTAGGCCACTTCAGTCCTTCGACTTGGTCTTGGACTTGATCTCCTCGGCCCGGCCGGCGGCGATGAGGCGCTCGCCCTCGTCGGCCTTCACGGTGATCTCGTCACCGATTCTGGTCGTTCCCTCAGGGCCGGCCATGGCCCGCAGGATGCGGATTCTCACTACTTCACCTCCCGGTGATGAGGTGGGGAGGCCCGACCGGCATGGTGGCTGGGCCTCCCCACGAACTAGCTGGCGGGGTGCTCGACGACGGCCACGGCCCGCTCGTCCACCACGGCACCATCGGCGCGGAGGATGAACCGCCACGTGGAGACGTCCTCGCTCCACCTGAACTCGTCAGAGCGCTCGATGCGGGCACCGCCGGCGATCCGCACGACGTACGCCCGGGCGAGGTCACCGAAGACGACCGAGCGGTTGCCAGCGCCGACCGTGGGCATGGCCGGGTCCGTCTCGATGGCGTGGCCGAGCAGGCGGTCAGGGCCACCGAGCTGCGCGGAGGGCTCCCACAGGAAGCGTCCGTCGGTGCCGGTCAGCTTCCGCAGCGCTCCGAGACTGGCGTCGTTCACGACGAAGGTGCCGTTCGCCCGGTACGGGGCGGGGACGGCAAACATGGCGTCGAGGAGGTCGTCGAGGCCGAGGGAGGCCGCAGCGCCGGCCGTGACGGTCTGTGTGGCGCCGGTGACGACACCCTCGGGCTCCGCGTTGCCGGACCCGGCAATGAAGGCCGCCCCGGTGCCGTCGGCCAGGGCGTCCGCTCCCTGGCGGATGAGCCAGTCCACAGCCGCGGGGGGCTGCATATCCTGAAGCAGCTCCGACGACACGGGCACCAGAAAGGCGTACTTGAACGCTCCCAGCTCGGCCACACCGAGGCGGGGTGACGACACCGGGATGGGCTGGGTCTCACCCACGATCTGCGCCACTGACAACTCGGTCACTCGGGGCAGCGACACCGGCGCACCGCCCTCCGTCTGGATGACCTGGGCCCGCGCCCGCATGACCGTCGAGCGTTCCCGCACGTAGTTGACCAGGGTGGCGGCCACCGTTTTCGGCAGCAGGGGTTCACCCAACTTCGGGTCGACATATCCGGTCATGTCGGCGTCAACGCCCCGGAACTCCGGCACCGGCAGGTCGAGGCTGCGAATCTCGCCACTCAGCAGCTGCTCAACCTTCCCGGCAAACGACCGGGCCTCGACGTCGTCTGCCGTGCGGTGCACGTCGACGCCGAGTGACTCGAACCGGGAGCGGGCGTCGTCGGCCCGCTTCTCGCGCTCGAGGGCGGCCAGGCCACTGGCGATCTGGCCATCCAACTCGGTCAGGGTCTGACCGACCCGGGCCTCGGTGGCCTGCTCCTCGGCGTTGAAACTCCGGCCCTCAGCGGCCTCGACGAGCGCCCGAAGCTCCTCGGCCGCCCCGCTGCGCTGCTCAAACAGCGCCTTCAGGTGACTTGCGTTCACTGGTGATCCTCCGTGAGATCAGTTGTCGTGGTGACGACCACTGGTCTCGGGGAGGTGGGGGCGGCCCGGCGTCCTCGTCCCGGTGGTCACGGAGGTGATCGGGTGAGGAACTCCGGCGATCTGACTCAGCTCAGTAGAAGCGGCGCCTCGCCCCGACGACGGGCACGGGCGCGCCGGGCGCTTCGGGGAGCAGCTCCCCCAAGCGGCGCTCCTCGGCCGCGGCTAGGACGTCGACCAGGTCGAGGTCGAAGGCGGTCGACAGCGACCGCAGGGCCGGGGTGACCTCGGCCGTCGCGGTCGGGTAGGCCGGCAGGGCCGTGGGGCCCACGTCGATCAGGCGAACCTCGTCGAGGCTGCGGCGCGGGTAGCCGCTGCCGTCTCGGTCCCAACGGTCCCGCACGGCCAGGAACGCGAACGACGAGGCGCGCATGTCGCCCCGACGCAGCTGCTCGGCTGCGTCCCGACCCACCTGCGTGTTGGGGACGGACACCGAGTAGTGCAGCCCCCGGGCGTCGGTGGTCAGCTTGAGCGTGCCCGAGCTGGTGCGCCCGAGCATCAGGTGGCGTTGGTGGTCGACCAGGGCAAGCACGTCGGCCTCGCCGACCGTCTTCGCGAATGCGGTGGCTCGCACCTCCTCACGGAAGCCGCCCAGGTCAGCCGACGGGGTGTCGAACACGGCGGCGTAGCCGGTGATCTCGTCGTCCTCGAGGGCGGGGGCGTGACGTGTGGATCGGACCTCGGGGGCGGTAGTGCTCATGTCGTCTTCCTCGAGAGAGTTGGGCCGGGCACGGTCAGGTCGGCCCCGGCGGCGTTGGCGATCATTCGGGCCTCGTCGGCGGTGACAACCGATCCGACGGAGAGGTAGATCTTCTGCAGCACCTCGGCCAGCTCCCGCGAGGCCGACTGTTCGGCGCCCAGGGGGGCACGGCCCATCACGGCCCGGGCCTCGTCGCGGGTCAACAGGCCGGCGTCGATCGCCTTCGTCAGGGTGTCGACCTGGGCCTGCGGGGCGCCGCGGGTCAGGTCGGTGGTGTCGAAGCGGACGACGCCGGGGCGGCCCTCGGAGCGGCGCAGCCGGGTGAGAGCGGCTTCGATCCGGCCGATCAACGGACGCACGGAGTAGGTGAGGAAGGCGAGGTTCTGTTCGGCGATCCCGGCGCCCCATGTCGACGTTGTCCCCTCGAGGTTCAGGAGGTGACCGGGGACGTGGAAGATGCGGGAGATATCCGCCACGGTGTACGCCCGGGCCTCGACGAGCTGAACGTCCACGGGCGAGATACCGACCTTCGCCAGCTTGGCGCCCTCGGTCAACACGGCCAGGCCCCCGGCCCGGTCAACGCCGCGGTGGATCGCCTCGAAGCCCTGCTTCATGAGGCGCACACCCTCCTCGGAGGGGGTCCCGGGCACCTCGACCACGCTGGCCGGGTGGGACCCGTTCCGGTACCAGGAGGCCGACAACGTCTGGGCGGCGAGACCGGCGCCGATGGTGACCTCGGCGGCCCGGATCGGCGACAGGCCACGAGGCTGGCCGGGCACGACCAGGCCCGGCACGTGCAGGACCAGCTCGGCGGGCAGCTCGACGCCCCCGACCTCGTACCGGCGGCGCGGACCATCCCAGGCGACGTGCACCCGGTCGGGGTCGAGCAGCTCCAGGTGCTCGACCTGGCCCGTCGGGCCACGGTGCACGGCGGCGATCACGTCGCCGGTCAGGAGCAGCGAGGTGACGGCGGACGAGACGAACTCCGACCAACCGATCCCGGCCTGCGGGGCCGGTTCGTCGAGCCACGCCGGGCGCTCACCCAGCGGCACCAGGGCGGGCCCGTCCTCGGCGTACAAAGCGGCCGGGAAGCTGCCCGCCAGGTCCGACAGCAGCGTCACACAGGAGTAGACAGCGGACAGGCCGAGGGCGGTCGAGCGGTCGACCCGCACCCCGGCTGCCCGGCTGGTGGTCGATCCGAAGAGCACGTCGAGCCCGCGTCCCCAGGCGTCGGGGCTCACCCCGTTGAGAGAGCGTTCCTCGGCGCCCAGGGCCCGGGTGAGGAAGCTCACCGCTGCGCCTCGACGGAGGCCAGCACCGACGCCCGGGTCAGCCAGCCCACGCCGACACCGGTCACGATCAGCGCAGCCGGCAGCGACAGCAGCGCCGTGCCGACCAGCACCAGGGCGACACTGACCACACCGGCCAGTACGTGCGCAAGGTTTCTGATCATTCGGGCTCTCAGTCGAAGCTGAACACGAGCAAGGCCGGATCGGCGTTGCTCCTGGCGGTATCGGCGCCGGACCGGACCTGATCGCGGCGCGCCTCGGAGGCGAGCACGAAGGCGACGGCGGCGTCGATGTGCTCGGTCTCCCGTGGCTTGGCTAGGCGGACGTAGGCGCCGTCGCGGACCCGTTCGGCGGCGAGCACGTGGCGGCGCAGGCGGGGGTCGCCGTTGTGGGTGACCGCTCCGGTGCGGACGTCCTCGACGGCGGCGTCGAGGGCGTCGGACATGGGGCGGCGCCGGTTGGTCGGCCATTCCCGGATGGTGCCGTGGGTGGCGTGCATCTCGGCCAGCTCCGAGCGCCACCAGTACGGATCGCAGTAGGCGCGCCGCACGTCGTAGAGGTCGTGCAGGTCGGCCATGGCGGCCAGCACCTCACCCCGGGGCACCTCCCAGGCGCCGACGGTGTGGGGCCGTTCCCACAACCCGGCCAACCATGCATGGCCGGTGGCGACCTCCATGGCCACGATGGCGGTGGCGTCGCGGGACTGCGAGCCGTCGAAACCGACGACGATGCCGGCGCCGGCCTCGACGGTGTAGTCACTGCGGGCGACGGCGTCGAAGGCGTCAGCCGGGCACCACTTCGACGCCGGGGAGACCTTGGCGTTGAGGAAGTAGCGGGCACCGTCGGCGGGGTCGGTGCGTGGGTCACGCAGCAGGGTCAGGACGCGCTCAACGTCGATCCACTTGGCGTCGCCGCGGGCCTGGCGGATGGCGCGGCGCAGGTCCCGGTCGCTGGCGGTGCGGATGTCGATCGGGTCGGCCTGCAGGTGGTCAAGCAGGATCGACGGGTCCTCCAGCTCACCGGTCAGGACACGGTTGCCGACCTCGTGGAACTGCTCACACACCGAGCCCTCACCGGGCAGATGGGCGGTGGAGACCATGAGGGTCCACGGTTCGGCCTCGCGGCGCTTGGCCGCGTTGCGAAGCATCGTGTTGGCCAGCTCGACCAGCCCACCCCGGCCGTTGCCCCCGGTGCCGGGCCGCCACAGGTGGACCTCCTCGAGCACCTGAAACGTGGTCCGGGCCCCGTCCCTCGAGCCCGCCGCCGACGCCACCGGCTTGACGACACCGTCACCGGTCAGGGGCCGGCACCGCTCGAGGCCGACGTCCCATGACGACGACAGCGGCCCGTCGCCGACCATGGTCAGAACCGACGCGTAGGCGGTCTCCTCGGACTGATCCATCGACGCGGCGGCGATCAGCACCACCGGAGAGCGCACCGGGCGGCCCACCGGCTCACCTCGGGCGTCGAAGCCGTCGCAGCGCACCGGGGCGTCGGGGCTGGCCTCGGCCACGGCCACCGCCGCAGCAAGCTCGGACTTGGCGGCCCCCTTGGGCCGGGAGTAGAGCCCGGTGGTCACCACCCGGCGGCCCTCCCGGGCGTGACCCCGCGGGTGCACCGAATAGGCCCGGCAGAGGAAGGCCACCATCTCGTCGGTCAGGCGGTAGGGCTCACCGGCCAGGTCCCCCGGGCCGTGCACCAAGTTGCCCTCGAGCCAGTCGGCCACCTGCAGGCCCAACGTGGGGCCGTCCCACAACTCCCGGGCGCTCACGTGGCCTTGAGCGCCCGCGTGGTCCGGGGGTCCTTCCGGCGGCGGGCCTGACGGCGCGGGGCCGACTCCTGGGGCGCCTCACCGGCGGGTGCCTCGTCTGGCATCACCCACCCGAGGCGCGCCCTCGCCGACGGCGTACACCCGAGGGCGTCGAGGACGTGACGGACCTCGGACATGGTCGACACCGGCGGCCGGTCCGCGTCGAAGTAGTGGTCGAGGAGGGGGAGCAGCGCCTCGAGCAGGGTCCACTCGGTGGTGCCCCACATGGTCGCTGGCGGTGTCGAGGCCAACTGCGTCCAGAACCTGACCGTGCGCGGGTCCCAACTCTTGGCCATCGGACACGGCCGCACCGGACCAACGGGGTGCGTCAGGACGACCCGCTGCTGGCCGTCACGTTTCGGAAGGGGACCACGGCCTGCCACGCCGCAGTCATCGGCATCCCAGGCGCTCGGTCCTCAGCAGACCAGCGGCAGCAGGGCGAACAGGGCGAGCAGGAAGAGCACGACGACCTCACCCCGGGCCACGTGACCTACGGCCTCTCGAGCCCGCCTGATCGCCTCGAGCTGGGCGGCGACATGCGCCGAGGCGACCTGCGGTTCGAGGTCGCCCACCCTCATCTTGAGTTCCTGCGTCTCCTCCTTGAGGGCGTCGACCCTTCGGGTCAGCTCCTCGACCTCCGAACCGGTTTTGTGACCCCGGGAGCGCGTCCTGGGCCCACCGCTGACCCGGCTCGATTGCCCGACGTGCTTGCCTCGACCGAGGCGACGAGCAGTGCCGACGGGCTCAGACACGAACCGCCAGACTGACGCCGGGGCCCGCAGCCACCATGAGCGGTGCCCGCCAGCCACGGCCACCTCGGCGACACCGCACGCCACGATCAGCCCGGTCAGGCCCTGCGCCCATCCCGCGAACGCGTGGCAGCTCACCCAAGCGACGGTAGCGGCGGGCCGGGCCTCCTCCTGCGAAGTTCAGACCCTCACGGACCATGAGACGGCTATCGGGACGTGTAGCGGCGGGGTCGGCTGCGAACAATCGGCGGCGCCGCTCCGTCACCGAAAGCTGCCGCACCGTGCTCGATCAGGACATGCCTGCCGCCGCCGAGCAGCGTTGCCTCGATGCCTTGGCGGATGCAGGTTGAACGGGGCGGCGCCCCTGGTCAGGTCGGGTCCCGCTGGCCCCGCTCGAAGGGGCAGCCAGGGATCGACCGGTGCCGGACGAAGCCCTTGCCGGCCAGGTCCCTCGTCACTTCGTCGCCACACGTCGGGCAGCGGTAGCCGTTGCGCTCAGCGGAGGATGTACGCACGGGGCCGGACCCTATGGCACGAGGGCTGTTGCGATGGTTCGGCCTGCGCTGCTCGAGGTCAGCCGGAGAACACGAGCCGGGATCGGTCACCGGGGCAGACACCGGCGAGCAGGGCGTTGATGAGCGGGCCGTACTCAGGGGTGCTGTAGGTCACCTCGACGCTGCCCTGCATGGTCTCGCACAGCGACACCGGTTGGGATAGGGCAGCCGGCGATCCCGGCGTAGCGAGCGCCTCGGGCACCGCTGAGGCGGCGGCGCGCAGGACGTCGTCGCATTCCTCACCGGCTTCGGCGTAGAAGTCGGCGCGAGCACCGAAGGGGCCCTCACAGGTCAGGACCGTGCGCTGTGCGGCCGCCGCAGTACGGCCGGTGGGAGTGGCGACCGTTTCGTCGTTGTCAGCGGTGGGGTCGACGGCTACGGAGATCAGCAGCAGGGCGCCGACCAGCAGCCACACCCACACGGGCAGCCGCCAGGCCGTCCGCTTCCACCACGGGGTCGGCGAGCTGTCGTCGTCCGTCGGTTCCATCTTCCCTCCCGTCCGCTGGTCGGGGACGGTAGCGGTGGGAGCCCGGCGTCTCGTCACTGTTCGTGCTCGGCCATCACGGCCGGTAGGTGCGTCGCGTGTCGGCGCCCACCTGGGCAGCTGGCGGGAGAAGATGCCCACAGGGCGGGCGAATGGCGCCCGGTTGCCCCCACGACGGGGTAGAGGCTGGCACCGTCGCAGCTGCGGTGCCCGGGCCTGCGTTCCGATGTGGGCCGGTGCCGATCACCGTGCCGATGACGACCTCAACGAGACTTCCCGCCCGTAGCCGACGCGACCTGATCGCCCTGGCCCGACAGCTCGCCTCCGAGTTGTTCCTGCGGGGGCCCGAGGTGTGGGAACTGACCCGGACCAACGAGCTGCGCCGGGATGAGCGGGGGCAGCTGGTGAGGTTCAGCCACCGGGAGGCAGCACAGCACGCCACGTTCGGGGTGATCGACTCCTACGTGGGGCCACCTGACTCCCGGTTCCGTGTGTTCGACCTCGACACCGACGAACAGGTTGACGCCTGGCCGACACTGCGCCGGGGCCTCGACGACGCCGGCCTGGCGTGGCTGGAGTGCCGCTCAGGCGGGGGCACCGCTGCCGGACAGCCCCGTCGGCACGTGTGGGTCGTGGTGCGTGGGTCGGGCGACCTGCTGGCCGTGCGGGGCCTCACGGAGAGGAGGGGCCTCGATGACCGTTCCGACAAGAGGATCCGCCCACCGCTGGCCCCCCACCGGCTTCGCAGCCGGTCCACGGAACCGTCGGTAGATGAGTGCCTCGACGTGCTCGGCTTCGCCCGGCGGGCCTACCGGGCCGAGACGGGTCGTGTGGTCCGTGACCTGACCCCGCTCGAGGCGCTCCTCGACGCCGAAGGCGACGACCGGTCACGGCACGTGATGGCCATCGCCGCCCGGCTCAAGCACCGCGGCTGGCAGGGACGAGAGGTGTGGGAGGTGCTGTCGGACCGCCCGGCGGGACGGGCCAAGCTGGCCGAGCTACGGGCCCAGTTCCGGGGTGACGAGGAGCGGGCCTACAGGCACTGTGACGCCGCTCGCCGGAGTTCCTCAGAGCTGCTCGGCGAAATTCCCCACCCTGGGGCTGGGTGGAACGGTAGTGGTTGTGGCCTCCTGGGTGGGGGTTGTTCGGGTGGCGATGAGGCAGAGGGTGTGCTGCCAGCGGCCGGTGGTGGGGTCGAGGTGGACGAGGTCGTCGTGGTGGGTGCCCGGGCTGGGGTGGTCGAGGGGCCGGCGGCAGGTCGGGCACCAGTGGGCCAGGTCGATGATGTGGTGGTCGGGGTCGGCGGTCATGGCGTGATGGCGTTGCGGGTGGCTTGGGCGCGGGCTCGGTGGGCGCGCATGCGGTAGCTGTCCCCGCTGATGTTGATGACCACTGAGCGGTGTAGGAGCCGGTCGAGCATGGCGGCGGCGATGGTGGTGTCGGCGAAGATGTCGCCCCAGGAGGCGACGCCGCGGTTGGTGGTGAGGATGATCGAGCCGTTCAGGTAGCGCTGGGAGATGACTTGGAACAGGGCGTTGGCGTCTTCGGCGGGCATGGGGAGGTAGCCGAGTTCGTCGACGATCAGCACCGATGGGCCCTTGAAGAAACGCATGGTGTTGGCCCAGCGGCCTTCGACGGCGGCGCGGCGGCAGCGGGCGGCGAGGTCGGCGGCGGTGCAGTAGTAGGTGCGTAACCCGGAGCCGACGGCGGCGTGGCCGAGGGCGATGGCGAGCATGGTCTTGCCGACGCCGGGTGGCCCGATGAACAACACGTTGGTGGCGTCGGTGGCGTAGCGGCACGACGCCAGGTCCCGGAGGAGGGCTTCGTTGACCGAGGGTTGGGCGTCGAAGTCGAAGTCGCCGAGCTGCCAGGGGGCGGGGAAGTTGGCGAAGCGGAGCAGGCCGGCGTGGCGGCGGGCTTCGGTGGCGTCGACTTCGATGGCGAGCAGCCGTCGCAGGAACTCGGTGTGGGTGGCCTCGGTGTCGCGGGCGTGATCGAGTTCGGCGGGGAGGGCTTCGGCGGCGGCGCCGAGGCGGAGGTAGGCGAGATGGGAACGCACCTGCTGGTAGAGGGAGTCGGTCTTGGTCATCGGCCTGGCTCCTCGGTGAGACGCCGGTAGATGTCGAGGTCGATGACGGGATCGGCGGCGGACTCGCCGATGAGTTCGGCGGCCAAGGCCAGCGCGGCTCCTGAGGGGGGCCGGTTGATCTTGCGCTCACAGGGCCGGTCGCTGCTGAAGGCGCCGAGCACGACGTTCTCCAGGGCGGTGGTGTGCTCGGCCAGCCGGACGGTTCGTTGCGCGCCGCGTGGGGCCAGCGTGTGGGCGCAGACCTGGCGGCCGGCGGCATGGAACGACACGGTTGGTTCGCCGAGTCGCCAGCGGATCTGCACGTGCCCGCCGACCAGACCAGGAGGCACCGAGTAGCGGTTGCCCCAGAGCGACACCAGCGCGTTGGCGGCGACGGTGCGGACCTCGGTCACGGTGGCGGGGAACGGCACCGCTGGCAGCTCCAGCAACGGCTCGGCGTCGGCGAGGTCGGCGACCGTTGAGGCGTTGCGGGATCGGGTGTCGGCAGTGGTCGAACAGAAGCGATCCAGGCTCAGCTGCGCCTCGGCCGGGGAGTTCACCGCTGCGGTGCGCCACCACCGCTGGGTCAGGTAGTCGATGGCCTTCTCCACGACGCCCTTGCGGTTGGCGTGGCGGGCCGGGCAGGGCACAACGGTGACGCCGTAGTGCTTGGCGACCGCCACGAAGGACCGCTGCACCTCGGCCGTGCCGGGGCGGATCACGGTGGCCATCCGGTCGACCCGCCAGACCCGGGCGGTGCCGCCCAGGCGGCGCAGAACCTCGTCGATGCCGACGACCAGATGGGCCTGGTCCATCGACTCCGACACCCACGCCCGGAACCGTCCCGAGTGCGACAACGCCCCAACCAGCACGCTGGCCGGCTCACCCCACGGGGTACGGGCCAGCTCGAGCCAGTCCCACTGGATCTCCTCACCCGCAGGGTGCTCGATGTCCACATGAGCCCGGCCGTTCGATGAGGCGCACGGCTCACAGTGCGGGCGCAGCTGACGGTCTCGGAGCTGGCGGGTGAAGGTCGGATAGCTGCGCTCGAACCCGAACGCAGCGACCTCGTCGAACAGCACCGTGGCCCACACGTGCGGGTCATCGGCGAGCCGCTGACGCACGTAGGGCTCGAAGCGGTCAAACGGATCGTCCCCGGAGCGGGCCCGCACCCCCGGCTCGCGCCTGCCGGCCAGATAGTCCCGGACCGTCTTGCGGTCCCGGCCGCTGTGACGGGCGATGGCCGAGATCGACCAGCCCTGCTTCCTCAACGCGTTGATCTCCATGTCTTCCCCTGGTGTCAGCATCGACGTGGGGCTCCTCTTGGGGGCCGGTGTGGTCGTGGTGACCACCAGCCTTGAGAGGGGCCCCACCCCTACGGGTGGACCCTCAGGGGTGGGGAACTTCAGTGAGCAGGTCTGGGGAGAACTCCGTGAGCGTGGTCAACTGGGAACGCCACTACTGGGACCCGGCCTACGGGCCCGCCGACCGGGGGACGGGGCGCCGGTCCCTGGCCAGCACGGAGGTCGTTGACGGCGTCCTCGACGACGCCGTCGACCTGATCCTGGCCGGCAACGACACGGTGCTTGCTGGGCTGGTGTTGGCCCGGCTGGCGATGCGGGCCGAGGAGCAGGACCGCCTCGACCTCAACGCCGCGCAGCGCTCCCCCTGGCTTCAGCACCTCGCCACACACCGCCGAATCAGCGACGCCCTGACCGAGCTGCTCCGGCGTGGCCACCTCACCCAAGCTGAGCAGGCCAAACGTGCTACCCGTACGGCCCGTGTCGTCGAGCTGCGGAAGCTAGCGACCCACTGTAAGAGGTTGGGGGTGTCTTACCAGTGGGTCCCTAGCTTCCGGAGACACGCCCGGGAGTTGATCCGCCGAGCAGCCACAGAGGGCGCACCGTTCGCTCGCAACGCTGGCCTGCCCCCCGCCTCACTGCGGACCCTGCTGGCCGTCGCCGGGGGGCTCAGCACCCCCGACGAGATCGCAGGAGCGCTCGGTGTCACGGACCGCACCGTCCGCACCCACCTGTCCCGTCTGCGCGACGCCGGCGTCCTCGACGGCCACCTGGTCGTTGTCGAGGCCATCACCGGTGCCGCTGACCCGGCCCACGCCGAACGGGTGGGAATGTCAACCCGGATTGGCCCCACCCTGCTCACTTGATCTGGCCCCACCTGAGCGGCGGCGTTGGCGGGTGGCGCGGAGCCGGTATGACTCGGTGCCGGTCTCGATGATGTGGGCGTTGAAGGTGACCCGGTCGATGACGGCGGCGACGAGGCGGGCGTCGGGGATGACCTTGCCCCATTCGCTGAAGAGAAGATTCGAGGCGACGGCCACGCTCGACTTCTCCTCGCGCTCGGTCAGGATCTGGAACAGCAACTCGCTGCCGCGGGTGTCGAGCTGGACGTAGCCGAGTTCGTCGAGGCAGAGCAGATCGAGCCGGCCGTAGCGGCTGACGAGGCGGGACAGGCGCCGCTCGTCAGCGGCTTCGGCGAGTTCGTTGACGAGCTGGGCGGTGGTCACGTAGCGGACCCGAAGACCTTGTTCGCAGGCGGCGTGGCCCAGGCCGATGAGCAGGTGCGACTTGCCGGTTCCGGAGTCACCGAGCAGCACGACGGGATCACCCGCAGCGATGTAGTCGCCGGCGGCGAGCGTGGCGATGGTGGCGGGGTTGACGGTCGGGGCGGCGTCGAGGTCGAAGTCGACGAGCCGTTTGAGCCTTGGGAACTTGGCTTCGGTGATGCGGCGTTGTCGGCGTCGTTCGGCGCGGGAGTCAACCTCGGTCTCGAGGAGTTCGGCGAGGAAGCCGAGGTAGGACAGCTGCGATCGCTTGGCGTCCTCGGCCAGCCGGGCGGCTTCGGCGCGGACCATCGGGAGTTTCAGTTCTCGGGCGGCGGCGTCGATTGCTGTGGTGGCGGCGGTGTCGGTGGTGGTCATCAGGGGGTCCCTTCCAGGAGCTGGTCGTAGTGGCCGATGGGTGGTTCGGGCCGGTCCAAGCCCCGGTGAACTCCGACCGGGATCACCGCAGCGACGGAGTTCTCAGCGGAGCGGCGGGCTTCGATCAACACGACCTCGGCGTCGACCACACCCGCGGCCAGGGCGGCGGTGAGGCCGGCGACGATCGCCTGGGCGCCGACGGTGCGGTGTGCGAGCAGCACGTCGATGAGCGCCTTGGTGCCGTCGCGGTCGCCGAGGCGACGGCGTGCGAGATCCCAGAAGCGTTGGTGGACCTCGGTGAACGCCCCTGAGGCCCGGGCCCGGGCCAGCGGTGTCGACGACAACAACGCTCCGGGCTTGCGGGCCATCACGTCGAGGTAGTGATCCAGCGCCAACACCTGGTCTCCCTTGCGGCCCCGCCGATGCCGGGCCACAACGGTGGCGCCGTCGAGAACCTCGATCGACTCCGCGCTGACCCGCACGTCGACGCGTCGGCGGACGAAGCGAGCCGGCACGGAGTAGTACGCCTGACGCACACACACCCGGGACTTGGTGTCGACCCGGTGCGAGCTGATCGCGGTGGCGTCGAACGCCTCGACCGGCAACGGCTTCAACGCTGGGGCTTCGAGCTCGAAGTGTTCGCCGACAGTGATCCGTCGATGAGCGATGAACCTGGCGTCATCGGTGGTCATGGCCGCGGCGATCAGCTCGTTGAGCTCGTCGATCGTCTCGACGTGGGGGACCGGGACGAGATGGTTGCGCCGGAACCGGCCGACCTCGCCCTCGACACCGCCCTTCTCATGGGCGCCGTCGGGGCCGGGCTGACAGAACCACGATTCGAACCCGTAGTGCGACCGCAGGGCGACGAACCGGTCCGACTCGATCCGGTCCCGGCCCTTGAGCACCTTGGTCACGGCGGACTTGAGGTTGTCGTAGCTGACCGTTGCGGGGACGCCGCCGAAGTGGTCGAACGCTCGGACGTGGCCGTCCAAGAACACGTCCTGGGTCTCGTTCAGATACGCCCGGCAGAACCCACGGCCCGACGCCGACAGCCGCATCAAGAACAACGACACGTCCGTCGGGATCCCGGCCAGGACCACCTTGGCCTCACCGAAGTCGCACTCGCCCTTGGACCCCAACCGATGATGCTGGGGGACGGTGACATCGGTCAGCGGGAACGTCTGGCCTTCCCGGACCGCCTTCACGTAGCGGCGGACCGTCGACTCGCCCACATCGGCGCCGTGCTCGCTGACGAGGCGCTGCCACACCCGCCGAGCCGTGTGGCGCTGCTTGCGCGGCCACTTCTGGTCCTCCGCCAGCCAGCCGGCGATGACCGGCTTCCACTGGTCCATCTTCGGCGCCGGCCGCTCAGGCGTCTTCCGCAGCGGCGGCACCGCCGAGTCCAACGCAGCCCGGACATCGCGGCGATGGACCCCGAACTGCCGGGCCAGGGCCCGGATCGACTTCCTCTCCTGCGCCGCGTGGGCGCGACGAATCCGCTCATACAGCTGCACCTTCGACCTCTTCGCCATCCCCACACGCCACCGCCACCGACAACGCCGGTCGCGGACCCCCCCCAAGGCGCCCCAGGTGGGGCCAACTCAGACGAGCACTACCGCTCCAAGTGGGGCCAGATCAGGAGAGCACACCCACCGTCGAGCCAGCGCTCCAGGAAGCTGCCAAGAGCTTCGGAGGCGGGCTCCAGGAACGTGCCCGATCGCTGGCGGGACAGGTACTCGGCCTCAGCGGCCTGGGCCGCCTTCTTGGTGGCGAAGCCGCCCTGGGTCCGCTGCCGGGGTCGGCCCGTGGCCGGGTCGGGGCCGATCGGCACCCGGAACTGCCACCGAACGCCCTGCGTGCCGAATCCCCCCCCGGGGCCCAGTCACCGAGGGTAGCTTGCCCCCTCTGACCTGGCCTTTCACACGTCGGGCTGCCGGGATTCGAACCCGGGACCTCTGGTCCCCCAGACCAGCGCGCTAACCAAGCTGCGCCACAGCCCGTGAGCGGGCGATGCTAGCGGCCGCAGCGGTGAAGCGGCGGGTCAGAACAGCCGGGACGCCACCCAGACGATCCCCTCCACGGCCCGCCAGCCCAGGTAGACGGCGGCGGCGATCACGAAGATCCAGAAGTGCCACGGCGGACGGGGTAGCGGCCCCTCCTCGTCGGCGTGCCGGGTGGCCACCCGGCCCGGGTCGAGGTCGCCGCCGCAGTCGGGGCAGGGGCCGGCCGAGGGCTGGGCCCAGTAGCGGGCGCAGGGCTCACACCAGGGCACGCCACCGGCCCCCACTGCGGCCACACCGGGTCACGAACGCCTCCTGACCCGCACCTTCACCGGTGTGGGCCCCAGGTCGAGCTCGTCGCGCAGTCGGTTCTCCAGGAACTTGAGCCACGTGCGGGGCAGCTCCCGGTTGGTGAACAGCGTGAACGTGGGCGGGTGGGCGGCGCCCTGCGTGGCGTACAGCACCCGGGCCCCGCCCGGTGCCGGGTGGGCCTGCTGGGCCCGCTGCACGACCTCGTTGACCCGCCGGGTCGGAACACGACGGCGGTAGGCCACGATGGCGGCGTCGAGGGCGTCGACGAGGCGATGCACCCCCCGTCCGCTCAGGGCCGAGATGCGCAGCACCGGCGCCTCCCCCAGGAAGCGCAGCTTGTCGCCGACCCGGGCGGCCACGTCGTCCTTGTCGTCGGTCGGGACCAGCTCCCACTTGTTGAGCAGGATCACGACGGGGCACCCGGCGGCGTCGACCCGCTCGGCCAGGCGCTGATCCTGGTGCGTGACGCCCTCGGTGCCGTCGATGACGAGCAGCGCCACGTCGGCGTCGTCGATGGACCGCAGCGAGCGGACCATCGAGTAGTACTCCGTGCCGTCGTCGATGCGGGACCGGCGCCGCATGCCGGCCGTGTCCACGAACCGGATGGGTCCGACCTCGGTCTCGACCAGGGTGTCGACGCTGTCGCGGGTCGTGCCGGGGAGGTCGTGGACGACGGCGCGTTCCTCGCCGATCAGCCGGTTGAACAGCATCGACTTGCCGACGTTGGGTCGCCCGACGATGGCCACCCTGGGGACGGCCTCGACCTCGTCGTCCGGCGGGGCCTCGGCCGGCTCGGCCGCCGGTTCGGGCAGGAGCGTCACCAGCCGGTCGAGCAGGTCACCGGTGCGGCGTCCGTGGAGCGCACTGGTGCCGGCCGGCTCGCCCAGGCCGAGGCCGACGAAGTCCCAGACGTCGGCGGCCCGGCTCTCGTTGTCGATCTTGTTGACGACCAGCACGGTCGGCCCACCCCGCCGACGGCGGAGCAGGTCGGCCACCCGGGCGTCCTCCTCGGTGACACCGGTGGTGCCGTCGACCACGAACAGCACCACGTCGGCGTCGTCGATGGCCCGCTCCGACTGGCGCGACACCTTCTCGTCGAGAGTCGACCCCCCCGGCAGCCACCCGCCCGTGTCGACCAGCAGGAAGGGACGGCCCTGCCACTCGGCCTCGACCTCCTTGCGGTCGCGGGTGACGCCGGGCTGCTCCTCGACGATGGTCACCCGGCTGCCGACGATGCGGTTGACGAGGGTCGACTTGCCGACGTTGGGCCGCCCCACCACGGCCACGACGGGAAGGCTCACCGGGTCAGGGCCCGGCGCAGCGACCGGCCGTCGGTGGGCACCACCTCGACCGGACGGGGCAGGTCGGCCGGGGCGGTACCGTCGAGGAAGCGGCCCTCCGTCAGGCACACGTCGGGCAGCAGGTACCGGTGCCCGGCCGGCTCCTCGGCGAGCACCCGGGCCACGTCGGCGCCGACCATGAGCCCCGTCACACCGATGTTCCCTCCGAAGAACCGGTTGTCGACGGGCACGACCCGCGCGTCGTCGCGGCCCAGGGAATCGACCAACGGCCCGACCACGGCGGCCCCGTAGGTGCCGGTCAGGACGGCCACCGGGGCGTCGCGGCGGGGCCCGAGCGTGAGCGGCACCGGTCCGCCGGCGTCGGCACCGGCGCGGGGGGCCCGGTAACCGGCGGCGGGGGCGCCGTCGACCCAGGCGAAGAAGCCGGGCCGGGGTCCGATGGTGTCGTCGGTGGCGCCCTCGAACTCGGCCTCGAGGGCTCGGGCCATGCCGATGCCGTCCTCGTGCATCGGGAACCCCTCGTAGGTGGCGGCGGGGGGGAAGGGCCGGCCGGCGAGCAGGTAGTACTCGTCGGCGGCGAAGACGAGGCGGCGCCCGAGCAGGTCGACGAACGTGGCCTGCCACGACTCCACCACGTCGACCACGGCGGCCGCCTCCTCGGGCCGGTGGGGGCGCATGCCCGAGCCGGGCGGGGCGTGGTCGGACACCCCCAGGGGCACCACGCACAGCGACGCCAGCTCGGGGTAGCGGCCGGCGACGTCGGTCAGCGTCCGGTCGAGGTGGTCGCCGTCGTTGACACCGGGGCACACCACCACCTGGCCGTGGACCTCGACGCCGTGGTCGAGCAGGACCCGCATCCACCGCAGGCTGACCGCCCCCCGGGGGTTGCGCAGCATCCGGGCCCGCAGGTCGGGGTCGGTGGCGTGGATCGACACGTGCAGGGGCGACAACCCCTCGGTCACCACCCGCTCCAGGTCGGCCTCGGTGAAGCGGGTGAGCGTGGTGAAGTTGCCGTACAGGAACGACAGGCGGAAGTCGTCGTCCTTCACGTACAGCGACCGGCGCATGCCCTTGGGCAGCTGGTAGATGAAGCAGAAATCGCAGTGGTTGTCGCAGGTGCGGATGCGGTCGAACAACGGCGAGGCCACCTCGGCCCCGAGGGCGTGACCGGCCCCCTTCGGCACCGTCACCTCCCGCACCAGCCCGCCGCGGTCGACCTCGAGGACCGGATCGGCCTCGTCGACCAGCCAGCGCCACTCCAGCACGTCGCGTGGCACCTGCCCGTCGATGCTGCGCACCTCGTCGCCGGCGGCCAGCCCCGCCACCTCGGCGGGCGAGCCGGGCGCCACGGCGGTGATGCGGGGGGCGGTCACCGGTCGAGGATACGGCCGTACGCTGGGACCGTGGACGTCGACCGGGTGCTGCTGGCCGCCCCCCGGGGCTTCTGCGCCGGCGTGGAGATGGCCATCAAGGCGCTGGCCTGGATGGTCCGCACGTTCGAGCCGCCCGTCTACTGCTACCACGAGATCGTCCACAACCAGCTGGTGGTCGACCGGTTCCGTCAGCTCGGCGTGGTCTTCGTCGACGACGTGGCCGAGGTCCCCCCCGGCCGCCCGCTCATGCTGTCGGCTCACGGCTCGGCCCCCGAGGTGGTCGAGGCGGCCCGGGCCAACGGCGGCTACGTGGTCGACGCCGTGTGCCCCCTCGTCACCAAGGTCCACCACGAGGTGCGGGTGCGGGCCGGCAAGGGCTACCGGGTCGTCTACGTCGGCCACGAGGGCCACGAGGAGGCGGTCGGCACGATGGCGGTCGCCCCCGACGCCACCCACCTCGTCGAGTCGATCGACGACGTGGCCGCCCTCCCCGACTTCGACGAGCCCGTGGCCGTGCTGGCCCAGACCACGCTCTCGCACCGTGACTGGACGGGCGTGCTGGAGGCCACCAGGGAACGGTTCCCGTCGGTCTGGACGCCGGGCCGCTCCGACCTCTGCTTCGCCACCACCAACCGCCAGGCCGCCCTGTCGGCGCTGGCCGACCGCTGCGACGCCGTCGTCGTGATCGGATCGGCCAACTCGTCCAACACCATGGCCCTGACGGCCCTGGCCGGTGAGGCGGGGTGGGGGCGGGTGGCGCGGGTCAACGGTCCCGACGAGCTGCCCACCGACCTGACCGGCACCGTCGGCGTCACGGCCGGGGCGTCGGCGCCCGAGGAGCTGGTGGAGGCGGTCATCGACCGGCTCGCCCCCCGCCACGGGGTGGAGGAGATCCGCATCACCACCGAGGACGAGTACTTCCCCCCTCCCCGCGAGCTGCGCGATCTCCTGGCCGCCGTCGACGCGGCCGCCACCGTCACCCTGGGCGGCACCCTGGCCGACCGGGGGGGGCCGGCGGACCGGGACGTGGCCGCCAGCGACGTGCTGGCCGCGCTCAGTCGCTGACGCGGGCCTCGGCCCGGTCGAACAGGTCCTGGAGCACGACGGCCAGCTCGGCGGTGCGCGCCCTCACGGCGGTGCGGCTGACCCGGCCGCTCGCTTTCGGCTCGGGCGGCGGGAGAGGCTCGCCGAGAATCACGTGGATGCGGGCGGGACGGAGGAAGCGGGCCCCCCGGGGGAGCGACTCCGCCGAGCCGCCGATGCCGACGGGGACGATCGGCACCTGCGTGCGGGCCGCCACGTAGGCGGCGCCGTCGAAGAGGGGGTGCAGCGTCGGGCCGTCGCGCCGGGTCCCCTCCGGGAACAGCACGACCGGTTCACCCGCCTCGACCACGGCGATGGTGCGGGCCAGGGCGTCACGATCGGCCGTGCCCCGCTCGACCGGGAACCCGCCGAGGGCGGTGAGGAACCAGGCGATCCACCGCGACCGCCAGAGCGAGTCCTTGCCCATGAACCGCATCCGGCGCGGCACCACCGCCATGAGGGGTGTGTCGATGTAGCTGCGGTGCACGGGAGCCAGCACGAACGGACCGTCGGGCACGTGCTCGGTGCCCTCGACCGACAGCCGCCACCACAGGCGCCCGACGACCAGGATGAAGAGCTGCACGAACCGGTAGAGGGCCCGGGCCAGCGGGCCGTCGCCGGCCAGGAAGCGGGGCCCCGTCACCGGTCGGCCTCCACCCGACCGACGATCTCGTCGACCACCTCGGCCACCGTGGCCGTCGACGTGTCGATCACGACGGCGTCGTCGGCCCGCAACATCTGCGCGGTGTCGGCCAGATCCCGCCGTTCGATGTCGGCGGCGATCTCGGCCACGCCCCGCCGGTCACCCGTCTCGGCGTGGCGACGCTCGGCCCGCACCCGGGGCGAGGCCGTCAGCCAGATCTTCAGGTCGGCGTCGGGCAGCACCACGGCGCCGATGTCCCGGCCCTCGGCCACCGCCCTCCCCCGGGCCGCCACCCACCCCCGCTGGAGGCCGACGAGCACGGCCCGCACCTCCGGGTGGCGGGCCACGGCGCTGACCGCCACCGTCACCTCCGGGCCGCGGATGGCGAACGTGGCGTCGACGCCGTCGACGGTCACCCGGTCGGGTTCGACGACGATCTCGGCCGACTCCGCCGTGGCCCGCACGACGCCGGCGTCGTCCGGGTCGAGACCGTTGGCCAGCACGGCGAAGGCGAGGGCGCGGTACATGGCCCCGGTGTCGAGGTGGGCCACCCCCAGTCGCTCGGCCACGGCCCGGGCCACGGTGGACTTGCCCGCCCCGGCCGGCCCGTCGATGGCCACGACCAGCCGATCCGGTTCACTCACGTCAGCTCGGCCAGGTGGTCGGCGAAGGTCGGGTAGCTGGTCAGCGTGGACTCCCACCCGCCCACGACGCTGCGGCCCTCGGCGGCCAGGGCGCCGACGACGCCGGCCATGGCGATGCGGTGGTCGCCGTCGGCTGCGACCCGACCGCCGGTGAGGCCGCCCTCCCCATGTACCAGCAGTCGGTCGCCGTCGGCCTCGGCGCGACCCCCCAGGGCCCGCACCAGCGCCACCGTCGTCGCCACCCGATCGGACTCCTTGACCCGCAGCTCGCCGACGTCCTCGAAGACCGTCGTCCCCTCGGCCACGGCGGCGGCCACGGCCAGCACGGGCACCTCGTCGACGAGGCCGGGCACCTCGGAGGCCGCCACCACGGTGGCGACCAACGGACCCGCCCGGCTGCGGAGCCGGGCCCGCCCGTCGCCTCCGTCCTCCCACTCCACCTCGGCACCCATCCGTTCGAGGACGTCGAGGAAACCCGACCGGGCCGGTCCCACGTACACGTCGTCGACGGTGACGTCGCTGCCCGGCACGACGACCCCCGCCACCAGCCAGAAGGCGGCCTGGGAGGGGTCGCCGGGCACGTCGAGCCGGAAGGGCTGCAACGGGCCGGGCCGCAGCCGCACCTCGGTGCCCTGCACGGTCAGGTCGGCGCCGGCCGCCGCCAGCAGCTCCTCGGTGTGGGCCCGGGTGACGACGGGCTGATCCACCACCGTCTCGCCCTCGGCCCCCAGCCCGGCGAGCAGGACGGCCGACTTCACCTGGGCCGACGGCACCGGCAGTTCGTAGCGGATGCCCCGCAGCCCTCCCCCCCGGATGGCCAGGGGCGCGTACCGGCCGTCGTGGCGACCGTCGATGCGGGCCCCCATCGAGCGCAGCGGTTCCGTGATGCGGTCCATGGGTCGGCGGGCGATGGAGGCGTCGCCCTGCAGGACGGTGAGGAACGGGAACGCCGCCACCACCCCGGCCAGGAGGCGGATGCCGGTGCCGGAGTTGCCGACGTCGACGACCCGGGTCGGCTCCCGGAGGTGGCCGCCCGCGATCCGGTCGCCTCGGCGGGTCGCGCCCAGGGCCTCGACGGCCAGGCCGGTGCGCGCCACGTCGTCGCCGTCGGACAGCCCGGTGACCTCGGACTCCCCGTCGGCCAGGGCGGCGCACAGGAGGGCCCGGTGCGAGATCGACTTGTCGCCCGGCACCCGGATGCGGCCCCGCACCGGGCGCGGCCCGTCGACGGTGAGGCTGGCGCCGGGAGGGGCGCTCACGACAGGGCCCGGCTGACCGGGTGATACCCGGCGCCTGCCAGACCGTCGGTCAGGCGCTCGGCCCGGCTGGCCCGCACGACGAGGATGGCGACGCCCCGGTCGCCCTCGGCGGAGTGGGCCACCTCGATGTCGAGGATGTTCACGTCGAGGTCGGCGGCCAGGCGGGTGATGGCGGCCAGCTCGCCCTTGCGGTCGGGCAGCGGCACCCGCACCTCGGCCACGGCCGTGCCGGGCGCCAGCTTGCCGGGCAGGTTGGTGCGGGCCTTGCGGGCCCGTTCCAGCCCGTCGAGCAGGCCGCCCCGGTCGCCGGTGGCCACGAGGTGGCGCACGTCGTCGAGGCGGGCCCGCAGATCGTCGAGCACGGCCACGATGGCGTCGCGGTTCTCGACGCAGATGTCGGGCCAGATCGATGGGTGCCCGGAGGCGATGCGGGTCATGTCCCGGAACCCGCCCGCCGCCAACCGCAGCAGGACCCGGTGCTCGGTGGCCCGCTGGTCGGCCAGGCCCATCAGCGTCGCCGCCGTGAGGTGGGGGACGTGCGACACGACGGCCACCATGGTGTCGTGGGCGTCGGGGTCGAGGGTCACCGGCTCGGCCCCGAGGGCGGCCACGAGGCGGGAGGCGGCCGCCATGGCCTCGTCCGAGGTCGCCGTCGTCGGCGTCAGCACCCAGGGCGCAGCGAGGAACAGGTCGGCGCTGGCCCCGTCGAGGCCCTCCTGCTCGGAGCCGGCCATGGGATGGCCCCCCACGAAGCGGGGGTGGTCACAGGCCGCCACGATGCCGGACTTGGTCGACCCGACGTCGGTGACGACGCCTCCGGTGGCGGTCAGCAGCCGGGCCACCTCGCCCGCCACGGCCAGCACCGGGGTGGCGACCACGCTCACCTCCGCGTCGGCGTCGATGCCGACGGCGTCGACCACGGCACCGGCCAGCGCCCGGGCCTCCACGTCGGCGTCGGCGTCGCGACCGGTAACCCGCCATCCCCGCTCCCGCAGGCCGAGCGCCACGCTGCCCCCGATCAGCCCGAGCCCGACGACGTTGGCTCTGCTCACCAGGCGGCCTCGTCTTGGCGCCGGGCCGTGCGTCGGCCGGCCACGTCGGCCGCGCTCCACAGGCGGCGGCCGGCCACGTCGGCCGCGCTCACCGGGCGGCCTCGTCATCGCAGCCGGCCACACGTCGGCTGGTCGGCCTCGTCGTCTTGGCGCCGGGCCGTGCGTCGACCGGCCACGTCGCCGCGCTCCACAGGCGGCCTCGTCATCGCAGCCGGCCACACGTCGGCTGGTCACGTCGGCCGCGCTCACCAGGCGGCCTCGTCATCGCAGCCGGCCACACGTCGGCCGGCCACGTCGGCCGCGCTCACCAGGCGGCCTCGTCTTGGCGCCGGGCCGTGCGTCGGCCGGCCACGTCGGCCGCACTCACCGGGCGGCCTCGTCTTGGCCTCGCCGGGCCGTGCGTCGGCCGGTCACGTCGGCCGCACTCACCAGGCGGCCTCGTCTAGGCGCCGGGCCGTGCGTCGGCCGGCCACGTCGGCCGCACTCACCAGGCGGCCTCGTCTTGGCGCCGGGCCGTGCGTCGGCCGGTCACGTCGGCCGCACTCACCAGGCGGCCTCGTCTAGGCGCCGGGCCGTGCGTCGGCCGGCCACGTCGGCCGCACTCACCAGGCGGCCTCGTCTTGGCGCCGGGCCGTGCGTCGGCCGGGCCACGTCGGCCGCGCTCACCGGGCGGCGAGGTCGGGGCGCAGCACGACGGCTCCCTGCAGGAAGACGTGGCGCACGTCGGCGCGGGGACGGTCGGTGTAGGCGTGGAGGAGCACCCGGACGCAGCGGGGCAGCGCCCCGGTCACGTCCTGCTCGACGGCGGCGATGAGGGGCACGTCGCGCAGCAGGCCGGCCTGGCGGGCGGCGGTGGCCGGGAAGGCGGACACCAGGTCGGGCGTGGTCGTGAACACGGCGCTCACCAGGTCGTCGTCGTCGAGGTCGTTGCGCTCCACCAGCTCGTGGACGAGGTCCTTCACGCGGGCCATCATCTGGTCGGCGTCGTCGGCGTCGAGCGTGGTCGCGCCGCGGAAGCCCCGCACCCTGGACATTCGGCGATCCTACGCGGAGGGCTCGTCGCCGATGTCGACGGCGGTGGAGGCCCGCAACCGGATCACCTCCGCGCCGGTGAGCGACCGCCACGACCCGGGGGCCAGGTGACGGTCGACCAGGGGGCCGATGCGGACCCGCACCAGGCGCCGCACCGGATGCCCGACCGCCTCCAGCATCCGGCGCACCTGCCGGTTGCGGCCCTCGTGGATCACGATGCGCACCAGGCCCTCGTGGAGCAGGGACGCCTGGGCCGGCGCCGTCGGCCCGTCGTCCAGCTCGACCCCCTCCCGCAGGCGGCGCAGCTCGCCCCGCCCGGGGTCACCCTCGACGTGGGCGAGGTACTCCTTGGGCACCCCGAAGCGGGGGTGGGTGAGCCGGTGGGCCAGCTCACCGTCGTTGGTCATGATCAGGAGACCCTCGGTGTCGAGGTCGAGCCTCCCCACCGGGAACACCCGGGGTTCGGCGGGCACGAGGTCGACAACGGTCGGTCGGCCGTGGGTGTCGTCGGCCGTCGTGACCACACCGGCCGGCTTGTTGAGCAGGTAGTAGACGAGGTCGGGCCGCACCCCGACCGGCACGCCGTCGACGGTCACCTCCGACCGGTCGACGTCGACCCGTTGACCCAGCACGGCCGTCTCACCGTCGACGGCGACCCGGCCCTGGCGGACCATGTCCTCGCACACCCGCCGGCTGCCGTAGCCGATCCGGGCCAGGATCTTCTGGAGGCGCTCGCCCTCGTCGGCCGGCGTCACCCCGGGGGGGTGGGGACGGGGTCGTGGGGTGCGGTCCGCAGCGAGCGTTCCAGGGCCTCCACCGTGACCCGGTCGGGGGCGAAGTCGCCGAGCGGCGGGAGGTCGTCGAGGGAGTCGAGGCCGAGCGATTCGAGGAAGACGGACGTGGTGCCGAACAGGGCGGGCTGGCCCGGACCGGGGTCGCGGCCCACCTCGGCCACGTAGCCCCGGGTGACGAGCGTGCGCAACACACCCTCGACGTTGACACCCCTGATGGCGGAGATCTGGGCCCGGGCGATGGGCTGCTTGTAGGCCACGATGGCCAGTGTCTCCAACCCGGCGGCGGACAGGCGGGCGTTGCGGCCCCGCCGGGCGAACCGCTCGACGTGGTCGGCCAGCTCGGGATGGCTCTGGATGCGCCAGCCCCCCGCCACCCGCACCAGCTCGAAGCCCCGCTCCTCGTCGGCGAAGCTGCGGGCCAGGTGGGCGCACAGCTCGTCGACCCGGGGCAGGGAGATCTCGCACAGCTCGGCCAGCAGCCCGGACGGCACCGGGTCCTCGGCCACCATGAGCACGGCCTCGACGGCCCGCACCGTGACGTCGCGCCCGGGGCGGGCGCCGGGGGGTGGCTCAGCCGTCATAGAGGTCGGCCCCGGCCAGGATCAGGTCGCCCCCGTCGGCGGCGGTGTCACCGGTCCACGCCACGACCAGCTCGCCGAAGGAGCGGGCCTGGTGCAGATCGACGGCGCCCTGCTTGCAGAGCTCCAGCACGGCGAGGAAGCGGACGACCACCTCGACCCGCTCGGTCAGGTGGCCGGTCAGCTCCCGGAACGTGACGCGACGGCGGCGGGGCAGCAACGCCAGCAGCTCCTCCAGCGCGTCGGTCACCGAGGCCCGCAGCGGTGTGATGTGGTCGAGCGAGACGGTCGGCTCGGGGCGCGGCGCCAGGGCCCGGGCCGCGGCGGCGGCCACCCGGGCCGGGGTGAGCCCGGCCAGCAGGTCGGGGGTGAGGTCCCAGAAGCGCTCCTCCAGGCCCGCCCGGCGGGGCACGCTGCGACCGGCGTCGGCGGCCAGCGCGCCGAACCGCCCGGCGGCGGTGGTGAACGTCCTGCACTCGATGAGGCGGGCCAGGAGCAGGTCGCGCTGCTCCCACAGCCACAGGTCCTCGTCGGGCTCGCCGTCGTCGGGGTCGGGCAGCAGGCGGCGGCTCTTCAGCTCGACCAGGGTGGCGGCGATGAGCACGAACTCGGTGGCCGTCTCGAGGTCGAGCCGACCCTCGGCCTCGATACGGACCAGCTCGGCCAGGTAGGCGTCGACGATGGCGGTGAGGCGGACCTCGTAGAGGTCGACGTGCTCGTCGACGATCAGGCGCAGCAGTACGTCGAAGGGGCCCTCGAACTGCGGGGTCGACACGGCCACGGGCACCCCGCCAAGTTACATGGGTGCAAGTCCCGACCGACGACATGGCCTGCGTACCCTCGGGGGCCATGGCCCGCGTGTTCTCCGGCATCCAGCCCACCGGCGAGGTCCACCTCGGCAACTACCTGGGGGCGCTGCGGAACTGGGCCGACGACCAGCACGACCACGACAGCGTCTACTGCATCGTCGACCTGCACGCCGTCACCACCCCGAAGGACCCGGCCGAGCTGCAGGACAAGACGGTGCAGATGGCCGCCACCCTGCTCGCCACGGGCATCGACCCCGACGTCGCCACCCTGTTCGTGCAGAGCCACGTCCACGAGCACACCGGGCTGGCCTGGCTGCTCGAGTGCACCGCCGCCGTGGGTGAGCTGCGCCGCATGGTGCAGTTCAAGGACAAGGCGTCGCGGCTGGGGTCGGGGCAGGACTCGGTGCCGGTCGGGCTGTTCACCTACCCGGTGCTCCAGGCCGCCGACATCCTGGCCTACGACGCCGACCGGGTGCCCGTCGGGGAGGACCAGCGCCAGCACATCGAGCTGACCCGCGACGTGGCCCAGCGCTTCAACCACCGCTACGGCGACGTGTTCGTCCTCCCCGAGGCGGTCATGCCCCGCGCCGGGGCCAGGGTGATGGACCTGCAGCGGCCCGAGGCCAAGATGTCCAAGTCCGTCGACTCACCCCAGGGCACGGTCGGGTTGCTCGACGAGCCCGCCGTCGTCGTCCGCAAGTTCAAGCGGGCCGTCACCGACTCCGGCACCGACGTCACCTACGACCCCGGGGCCAAGGCGGGCGTGTCGAACCTGCTGTCCATCCTGGCCGCCGCCACCGGCACCACCCCCGAGCGGTCAGGCGAGGGCATCGAGCGCTACGGCGACCTCAAGACGGCCACGGCCGAGGCGGTGGTCGAGCTGCTGGCGCCGGTGCAGGCCCGCTACGGCGAGCTGATGGACGACCGGGGCGAGCTCCTCGCCATCCTCGGCCGGGGCGCCGACAGGGCCCAGGCCACGGCGGCGAAGACGCTGGCCCGGGCCCGGGAGGCCATGGGGTTCCTCCCCCGGCCCTGAGCCGGCGGCGTCGGAGCGCCTACCAGGCGTCGACGTGGATGATCGACTCGGGCAGGGGGCGGGCGGCGGGCCGGAACGCCTCACCCGTGTAGTAGGCGACCGGGGTCAGCAGCGCCTGGGTCACCTCGGCGTAGGGGATGCCGAGCAGGTCGGCGGCCTCCTCCTCGAACATCAGGTGCAGCGACGTCCAGGCCGTGCCCAGGCCCCGGTCGCGGGCGGCCAGCATGAAGCTCCACGCCGCCGGGAGGATGGATCCGAGCAGCGCCTGCGGACCGGAGGGGACGTTGGGGTCGATCCGGCCCTCGACGCACGGGATGACGAGGGCCGGCACCCGGTGGAGGTGCTCGGCCAGGTGGTCGGCGCTGGCCGTCGACCGCTCCTGGCTGGCCTGCACGTCGGGGTCGTCGTGGTGGATCGAGCCGATGTAGACGCCGTCGAGGCCCCGGTAGATGTCGTAGGCCCGCCGGTAGAGGTCGGCCAGCGCGGACCGCTTGGCGTCGTCGGTGACGACCACGAAGTGCCACCGCTGGGTGTTCGAGCCCGAGGGTGCCTGCTGGGCTACCCGCACGCAGTCGGTGATCAGGTCCAGGGGAACGGGCCGCTCCAGGTCCAGCCGCCTGCGCACCGCCCGCGTGCAGGTCAGCACCTCCTCCGCCGACAGCCCCAGGGTGTCCATGCCGAGGAAGGTAGCCGATCCCGTTCTGGGTACCGAGGCCCGCGCCGGGCGCGGGCGGCGGTCCCCAGCAGGGCGGTGTCTAGCCGTCCGCCCGGGCCAGGGCCCGGCCGAGGGCGGCGTCGACGGTCCACTCACCCTCGGGCCGGTGGTGGTCACGGGCCCAGGCGACCACCAGCGGCGCGCTGCCCCCCTCGGCCAGCAGCGCGGCGCCGATGGGCGGGTAGTCGAGGTGGTCGGCGAGGCGTCCCAACCGGTCGGCCCGCCAGCGCCAGCGCCGCAGCCGGTCGCCGTCGACCAGCGGGCCGGCCACCGCCGCCACCACCCGTCCGGCCACGCCCAGGTCGGCCACGACCTTGCCGCAGTCGTGCATGAGGGCGGCCACCACCACGTCGACGGTGGCCACCGGGCCGAGGTCGTCCTGCACCCGGCGGGCGACCTCCACGGCGTGCGCCCGGTCCATGGGCCGCATCCGGTCCCAGAGCCGGCGCTCGGCGGGAGTGAGGCGACCCCGGGCCCAGGCGTCGTCGGCAGGGTCGGGCCCCCGGGATCGCACCGACTCCGCGAACCGGCCCGCCAGGTGTCGGAGGTCGTCCATCACGCCCCCGCCGTGGCGCGGGGGTGGGCCCGGTCGTAGACGGCGCGGAGGTGGTCGGCGGTGACCAGCGTGTAGACCTGGGTCGTCGACACGGACGCGTGGCCGAGCAGCTCCTGGACCGAGCGCAGATCGGCGCCGCCCCGCAGCAGGTGGGTGGCGCAGGAGTGGCGCAGCACGTGGGGGCTCACCACGGCCCCGAGGCCGACCCGCTCGGCGTGGCCCCGCACGATCCCCCACGCCCCCTGGCGGGTCAGGCGCCCGCCCCGCAGGTTGCACAGCACGGCGTCGGCGTCGACCATCCGCAGCCGCCGCCCGGCCTGCACGTCGGGCCGTCCGCCGGGAGCGAGCCACTCCTGAAGGGACGCCGCCGCGCTGCGACCGAGGGGCACGATCCGGTCCTTGTCACCCTTGCCGGTCAGCCGGATCAGGCGGGCGCCGAGGTCGACGTCGCCGAGACCGAGCCCCACCACCTCGGCGATGCGGGCCCCGGTGCCGTAGAGGACCTCGAGCAGGGCCCGGTCGCGGCGGGCACGGGGGTCGTCGCCCACCACGGCGTCGAGCAGGCGCGCGACCTGGGCCTCGGTGAGGGCCTTCGGCAGCGTCGCCGGAACGGGGGGCGGACGCACCCGGGCGGCGGGGTCGGTGGCCCGGTCGCCCTCGTCGGCGAGGAAGCGGTGCAGCGCCCGGACCGCCACCGTGGCCCGCTTGACCGTCGAGGGGGCGAGGCCCGAGGTCCGCAACCCGTCCACGAAGTCGGTCACGTCGTCGCGGTCGGCCGACGCCACCGTCCGCTCCCGGGCGGCCAGGAAGGTCGTCCAGCGGCGCAGGTCGCGGGCGTAGGCCTCGACGGTGCGGGGCGAGCGACCCCGCTCGACGCTCAACCACGACAGGTACTCCCGCACCTCGGCGGGCAGGTCGAGGGCGACGGTCACGGACCGCCGGCCGCCACCAGCAGGAGGGCGATGATGGTTTTGGCGTCGGTGATCTCGCCCCGTCGGACGGCGGCCACCGCGTCTGCCAGGGGCGTCACCTCGACCGTCATCGACTCCTCCTCCACCCCCTGCACCGAGCGGGGGACGGGCGACAGGTCGCGGGCCACGAACAGCCAGACCTCCTCATCGGAGAACCCCGCCGACGTGCGGTAGCGGGTCAGCGGCTCGACGGATCCGGCCTCGTAGCCGGCCTCCTCGACCAGCTCGCGCCGGGCCGTCTCCTCAGGAGGCTCACCGTCGACGTCGCGCAGACCGGCCGGGATCTCGAGCACCAGACCGCCGATGGGCGCCCGGAACTGGCGCACCAGCACCACGTCGTCGCCGTCGAGGGGGATGACGCCGACGGCGCCCCGGTGGCGGGTGACGTCGCGCTGGATCTCCCTCCCGTCCGGGCTCAGGTACGTGACGGTGGCGGCCGTGAAGGCGAAGCCCTGGAAACGGGCCTGCTCGCCGATCAGCCGGAACCCGCCGTCGTCGACGGGTCCGGTCACGAGGGGGACGGGACGGGCTCGGCCATCGCCGGATGGTGCGTCCCCCGGCCGGCGCGGGCCAGCGCCGCCGCCACGAAGGCGGCGAACAGCGGGGCGGGGCGGTCGGGGCGGCTCTGCAGCTCGGGGTGGGCCTGGGTGCCGATCCAGAAGGGGTGGCCCTCCAGCTCGACGAACTCGACCAGGGTGCCGTTGGGGCTCGTGCCCGAGCACCACAGGCCGGAGCGGTCGAAGCGGGTGCGGAAGTTCGGGTTGAACTCGTAGCGGTGGCGGTGGCGCTCGTAGACGAGGGAGTCGCCGTAGATGCCGGCGATCTGGCTCCCGGGGGCCAGACGGGCGGGGTAGGCACCGAGGCGCATGGTGCCGCCCAGGTCGGTGACGTCGCGCTGGGAGAGCATGAGGTCGATCACCGGGTGGGGGGTCTCGGGGTCGAACTCGGTCGAGTTGGCGCCGGCGAGGCCCAGCTCGTTGCGGGTGTACTCGATGCTCATGACCTGCATGCCGAGGCAGAGACCGAGGCAGGGGATGCGGTCGGCCCGGGCGTGGGCGGCGGCGGCGATCATGCCCTCCACGCCCCGGGCGCCGAACCCGCCGGGGATGACGATGCCGTCGAGGTCGGCCAGTCGCCCGGCGGCCAGCAGCCCCTCGACCTCCTCGGCCTGGATCCAGTCGATCTCCACCCTGGCGTCGTGGGCCCAGCCCCCGTGGCGGATGGCCTCCGCCACCGACAGGTAGGCGTCGGGCAGGCTCACGTACTTGCCGACCACACCGATCCGCACCGGGGTGGTGGCCCGCCGCATCCGCTCGACGAGGGACCGCCAGTGCCCGAGGTCGGGCTCACCGTCGCCGAGGTCGAGGTGCTCGCACACGACGGCGTCGAGGCCCTCGTCGTGGAGCACGAGGGGGATCTCGTAGATGTTGTCCGCGTCGGCGGCGTTGACGACGCCCTCCAGGGGGACGTCGCACAGGTTGGAGATCTTGCGGCGCAGTCCCTCGTCGAGGGGTCCCTCGCTGCGGCAGACGATGGCGTCGGGCTGGATGCCCCGACTGCGTAGCTCGGTCACGGAGTGCTGGGTGGGCTTCGTCTTCTGCTCGCCGGACGGACCGATGAACGGCACCAGGGTGACGTGGATGTAGCAGACGTTGCGCCGGCCGACGTCGTTGCGGAACTGGCGGACGGCCTCCAGGAAGGGGAGGATCTCGATGTCGCCGACGGTGCCGCCGACCTCGGTGATGACGACGTCGACGTCGTCGGTGGCGAGGCGGCGGATGCGCCGCTTGATCTCGTCGGTGATGTGGGGGATGACCTGCACGGTCGACCCGAGGTACTCACCCCGGCGCTCGGCGGCGAGCACCCACTGGTAGATCGAGCCGGTGGTGGCGTTGGAGGCGCGGGTGAGCTGCACGTCGACGAAGCGCTCGTAGTGGCCGAGGTCGAGGTCGGTCTCGCCGCCGTCGTCGGTGACGAACACCTCGCCGTGCTCGAACGGGTTCATGGTGCCCGGGTCGACGTTGATGTAGGGGTCGAGCTTCTGCATGGTGACCGACAGGCCCCGGGACCGCAGGAGCCGCCCGAGCGAGCTGGCCGTCAGTCCCTTGCCGAGGGAGCTGGCCACCCCTCCGGTCACGAAGATGTGCTTGGACGCCACGTGCGTACGCCACTCCCGGCTCGGCTCGTGTCACGGTAGCGAACCCGCGCCCCGACGCGATCGACCCCTCCCGGTCAGGGGCGGCGGCCGAGGCGGTCGAGCCAGCGCAGGGGCGGGGTGCGGTCGATGACGGTGGAGAACGACACCACCTCGGCGGCCAGGTTCAGGGCCACGACGGCGGCCAGGGCGGCCAGGCGCCCCGGCCCCCCGAGGGCGACGGCCAGCGCCACGCCGACGGCGGCGCCGACGGCGTTGGCGCCCGTGTCGCCGAGCATCACCCGCTCGGCCAGCTCGGTCGGCAGCAGGCTGACGGCGGCGGCCAGCACCACCACCGGCCCCCAGAGGTCGTCGGCGGGCAGCCCCACCAGCACCAGCACCACGACCACCCCGACACCCACCTTGGTGGTGCGGGCGGGCGCCAGGTCGAGCAGGTTGCCGAGGTTGGCGCAGCCGGAGACGAGCAGGGCCGCCACCAGCAGATCCCCCGGTCCGGTGGTCAGCGTCCCCGCCACCACCAGCGACACCAGGCCACCGGCCACCAGCTTGACCGCCCCCGTGCTGGGCCTCCCGACCAGCAGCGTCCGGAGGTGACCGCGGAACCCTCTCGTCCCCCGGTCCCCGACGAGGTCGTCCAGCAGCCCGACGGCCCCGAAGCCGAGCACGGCCACCACGACCGCCGCCCGACCCGGCCCGGTGGCGGCGGGCACCTCGGCCCCGACCCGGCCGGCGAACACCACGACCGCCTCCACCGCCAGCACCGCCACCACGACGACCAGTCCGCCGGCGGTGGCCACCGCAGCCCCCCGCCGGTTGGTGCGGGAGAGGGCGGCGCTGGCCAGCACATCGGCGAGGAGCAGCCCGGCCAGCCCCCCGGCGGCCAGGCCGGCCAGAGCGGCGACGGCGGTCACCGGCGGGCGAGACGACGGGCCAGGACACCGGCCACCAGTCGCGCCGTGGTGACGGTGCCGAGGCGGGAGCGCAGCACGGACACGACGTCGCGGCCCTGCCCGGCCCGGTGCCGGAGGCCCGGCCAGCTGCGCCCGGTGTGGCGGTGCTCCAGGTCGACGGGCACCTCGACGATGCGCTCCCCCCGCCGGCCGAGGTCGATGGTCATGGCCACCTCGACACCGAACCGGGGAGCGAGGTCGACCCGACCCAGGACGGCCGCCGGCACGGCCCGCTGGCCCGACAGGGGCGCGTCCGGCCGCCACCCCAGGGCCTCGGCGATGCCGCCGGCGGCCAGGTCCCTCACCAGGCCGAAGCCGCCCCGGCCGGCGGCGTCGGGAAGGCGGGCCACGGCCAGATCGGCCTCCCCGTCGGCGACGGCCGCCAGGAGCACATCGGCCCGGGCGGCGCTGGCGCCGAGGTCGGCGTCGAGGAGGAGGTAGGTGCCGGCGTCGGGGCTGGCCGCCACGCCGGCGGCCAGGGCCGCCCCCTTGCCCCGGTTGTCCGGCAGCCGCACGACGTCGGCGCCCGCCCGTCGGGCCACGTCGCCGGTGGCGTCGGTGGATCCGTCGTCGACCACGACCACCCGGTCGACCCCGCCGATCCGGCCCGCCGCCGCCACCGTGGCGCCGACCGTGTCGGCCCGGTCCCACGCCGGCACCAGCACGACCACCCCGCCGGCGGCACCCGGCCCGGTCACGGCGGGGGCAGGATCGAGGTGGCCGACGGGGCCAACCCGAACGCGCCGGGCTCCAGGTCGCCGATGCGGTCCGCGGCCAGCAGCGTGGCGAGCACGCCGGCCGTGCGGCCCAGGTCGTCGACGGTGCTGGCCTCCACGTCGGCCTCCCGCAGCCGGTCGACGAAGACCGGCCAGCCCGCCTCCGGGTCCTCCGCCACCACCTCGGCCGCCACCCAGGGGGCAACCGGTGCACCGGCCCGCAGGTCGATCAGCAGGTCGGCCAGGAAGGTCGAGTCGACCAGCCCGCCCTCGGCGCCGGACACGACGACGTAGCGCTGCCCCTCGTCGACACGCAACCGGCGGCGGGTCAGGGCGACGCCCGTGTCGTCGTAGTCGACGACCTCGGCGTCGCGCAGCCGATCGAGCACCTCGCCGTCGGCGACGCCGCCCGGGGTGCGGCCGGGGACGAACGCCCGTCGCAGCCCGGACCGCACCGCCCCCCGCACCCGGGCCTCGTCGTCGTCGACGAGGTCGAGCGCGTCGGCGAGCACGGCCCGGGCCTCGGCGTCGTCGTAGCCGAGCCCGGGGCCGAGCCACAGGAGGCCACCGAAGCTGGCCTGGCTGGCGGCCACGGCGTCGCGCAACCGGTGCACGGCCTCCTCCTCGACGCCCTCGTCGGCCAGGATGAGCAGGGGCGTCCCGTCGAGCAGGGCGCCCGCCACCGACGGGACGAGGGCCGCCTCGAGCCCCTCCCTCTCCCCCTCGGCCACGGTCAGCTGAGCCTCCAGCTCGTCAATGCGTTCCTCGTCGGCGACTCGCTCGTCCTCCAGCGTCTGCACGCTGGTCTCCAGGCGGTCGACGATGACGCCGTCGATGAAGGCGGTGCCGATCGAGATGCCGATCCCGAGGGCGAGGAAGACGGCCACGATCGACACGATGTGGTAGCGCAGGTTGATCACGGGGTCATCCGGCCGCCGCCGTCACTGGAGCTCCAACCACAGCGTGCGCAGCACCAGGCGGATGGGCTCCGACACCAGCGCGATCACGGCGATGGTGAACAGCGCGGACAGCACCAGCAGGGCCAGGTCGCGCTTGCGCACCGAGCTGCGGTAGAGGCGGCTGACCCCCTTGGCGTCGACGAGGATCGAACCCAGCTTCATGCGGATGAGGAACGTCGAGGCCATGCCGGCGCGGCCTTTGTCGAGGAACTCGGCCATCGACGTGTGGGTGCCGACCGCCACGATCAGCGCCGCCTCCAGCTCGTAGGCGACGAGCATGGCCACGTCCTCGCTGGTGCCGGCCGCCTCGACGAGCTCGAAGTCGAAGCCGAGGCGGCGCAGCCGCTCGGCCCCCGGCGCTACGCCGCCGGGGTAGGCGTGCACGAGCAGCTGCGCGCCCGACCCCAGGGCGTGCTTCGACACCGAGTCGAAGTCGCCGACGATCAGGTCGGGCGTCAGGCCCTCCTCCAGCAGCGCGTCCGCTCCCCCGTCGACGCCGATCAGCACCGGGCGCAGCTCGTTCAGGTACCCGATGCGGCGCAGCGCCTCCAGATCCTCCCGGTAGTCGATGCCCCGGGTGACGATCAGGGCGTGCTGGCCGGCGATGTCGACGCGGAGCGGGGGGACGGCGGGGGCGTCGGTGATGAGGAAGGTCTCCTCGGTCAGGTACTCGAGGGTGTTGGCCGCGAACCGCTCCAGCTCGTCGCCGATGGACGCCTTGGCCGCCTCGATCTCCTCGGTCAGCTCCCCCGCCAGGCGTCGGCGACCGGTGGCGACGCGCTCGCCGTCGACGAAGACCTCGTCGCCGGAGACGGTCACGGTGGTGCCGTCGGGGATGCGGTCGAGGAGGTCGGATCCGACGTCGTCGACGACGACCACCCCGGCCTGGGTGAGGATGAGGGGGCCGTAGTTCGGGTACCGGCCGGTCATCGAGGACGTCGCGTTGACGACGGCGGCCACGCCCGCGCCGAGCAAGCCCTCGGCCGCCACCCGGTCGAGGTCCTCGTGGTCGACCACCGCGATCTCACCGGCCTGGAGGCGGGGGATGAGGTTCTTGGTGCGGCGGTCGGCGCGCGCCGAGGCGGTGATCGACCCGGCCCGGGACGACCTGGGGGCCGGCGATCCCCGGGTCAGCCGGCGCAGGACGCTCACCGGGCCACCCGCTCCGGGCGGCGCCCGCGCAGCAGCTCTTCGGCGTGGCGGCGGGCGGCGGCGCTGCCGGCGTCACCGGCCAGCATGCGGGCCAGCTCGGCCACCCGCTCCGCTCCCGCCACGGGGGTGGCGGCGGATGACACCCGGCCGGCCCGCTCGGCCTTGCGCACGACGATCTGCACGTCGGCCAGGGCCGCCACCTGGGGCAGGTGCGTGACCACGAGCACCTGGTGGTGGCGGGCCACTCCGGCCAGCGCCTCGCCGACGGCCCGGGCGGCCTCGCCCCCTACCCCGGCGTCGACCTCGTCGAAGACCATGCTGGGCGGGCCCTCGGTGAGCACGAGCCGGAGGGCCAGCATGACCCGGGCCAGCTCACCCCCCGACGCCACCTTGCGCAGCGCCAGATCGGCGGCGGCGTCGTTGGCAGAGAACGCGAACGTCACGTCGTCGCCCGGATCGTCGTCGCCGACGCGGACCCGCAGGGCGGCCCGCGGCATGGCCAGGGCGGCGAACCGGTCCTGCACCGCCTCGGCCAGCGGCGCCGCCCCGGCCCGGCGGGCGGCCCCCACGGCCGCCGCGGCCCGGTCGCGCTCGGCCCGGGCCGCGGCCAGCTCGCCGTCCAGCTCGGCCGCCCTGCGCCCGGCGTCGGCCAGCTCGTCGCGCCGGGCCCGGGCCTCCTCGGCGAAGGCGAGCACCTCACCGGCGCCGGCACCGTACTTCCGGCCCAGCTCCCGCAGGAGCTGCCGGCGCTGCCGGACCGCCTCCAGGGCGGCCGGGTCGTCCTCGATGCCCTCCCCCAGGGCCCGGACCTCGGAGGCCACGTCGTCGAGCTCGGCCAGGACCCCGTCGAGACGGTCGACCAGCCCGGCGAACGGCGACCGATCCCGCAGCCGGTGCTGGACCCCACCGAGGCGCTCGACCACGCCGTCGTCGCCCTGGAGGGCGTCGTGCGCCTCGGCGGCCGCCAGCCGGTGGGCGGTGGCGTCGGCCAGCAGGGCCTCCTGCGCCGCGAGCCGGTCGTCCTCGTCGGCCCCGGTGAGGGAGGCGGCCTCGATCTCGCCGATCTGGTGGGCCAGCAGCTCCAGCTCCCGGGCCCGGGCCCGCTCGTCGCCGCCGAGGGCGTCGAGGGCCCGCTCCAGCTCGGCCACCCTCGCGCCGGCCGCCTGCAGCGGGGCCAGGTCGACGCCGGCGGCCCGGTCGAGCGCAGCCCGCTGCTCCGACGCGGTGAGCAGCGACTGGTGGGCGTGCTGGCCGTGCAGGTCGACCAGCGCCGCCCCCCGCCCGGCCAGCTCGGTGGCGGTGGCCATCCGGCCGTCGACGTAGGCGCGCGACCGGCCGTCTCGTGGTACCGCCCGGCGCAGCGTGGTCTCGGCGCCGTCGACCACGAACCGCCCCTCCACCTCGGCCTCGTCACCTGCGGCGCCGACCACGCTCCCGTCGGCCCGCCCCCCGAGCAGGAGCGCGACGGCCTGCACGAGCAGGGTCTTGCCGGCCCCGGTCTCGCCGGTCAGCGCGGTGAGGCCCGGCCCGAGGACGACCGACGTCGACTCGACCACCCCCAGGTTGCGGACCGCCAGCTCGACCAGCACGACGCGCTCCTCAGCGGTCCGGGAGGCCGAACTTGGCCTTCACGATCTCGTGGAAGTCGTGGTCGCCGAACGTGACCAGCCGGGCCGGGGTGGTCGAGGCCCGGCAGCGGACGAGGTCACCGGCCCGTAGCTCGCCCACCGGCCGCCCGTCGACGGCCACGATGGCGGACCGGTCGCCGAACACCTCGACCTCGACGACGGTGTCGGGCTCGAGGACGAGCGTGCGGTCGAACAGCATGTGGGGCGCCACCGGGGTCAGGAGGAGGGCCCGGTGGCGGGGTGCCACGATCGGGCCCCGGGCCGAGAAGGCGTAGGCGGTCGATCCGGTCGGGGTGGCGACGATCAGACCGTCGGCGGCGTAGGTGGTCCACGGCACCCCGTCGAAGCGCACACCGAGCCGGACGATCTGGCCGAGCGGCGCCTTCTCCACCACGACCTCGTTCATGGCGAGGCGGGACGGTCCGGTGGCGTGGCCGGCCCGCTCCACCGACACCTCCAGCAGCAGCCGCTCCTCCAGCGCCACGTCGCCGGCCAGGAACTTCTCCAGCCGGTCCTCGGCGGCCGACGGCTCGACCTCGGTCAGGTAGCCGAGGTGGCCGATGTTGACGCCCATCACCGGCACCCCCGCCGGCGCCATCAGCTCGACGGCCCACAGCATCGTCCCGTCACCGCCGAGGCTGAGGGCGAGGTCGGTGCCGGCGGTCAGCTCCTCGTCCGAGACGCCGTGGGGGTCGAGCCCGCACCGGCGGGCGTCGGGGAACGTGAGCCGGGGGGCGTGACCGTGCCGCTCGAGCCACCCCGCCAGGTGGCGGGCCAGGTCGACGGCCTCGGCCCGGCTGGGGTGCACGAGCAGGGCCACGGTGCTCACCGGTCGGCCTCGTCCCAGCGCCCTGTCGTGCGTCGTCCAGCCACGTCGGCCTCGGTGCTCACCGGTCGGCCTCGTCCCAGCGCCCTGTCGTGCGTCGTCCAGCCACGTCGGCCTCGGTGCTCACCGGTCGGCCTCGTCCCAGCGCCCTGTCGTGCGTCGTCCAGCCACGTCGGCCTCGGTGCTCACGGTGCTCACCGGTCGGCCTCGTCCCAGCGCCCTGTCGTGCGTCGTCCAGCCACGTCGGCCTCGGTGCTCACCGGTCGGCCACCCTCATTCCCCCCCGAGCTCGCTGCGCTCGCCCGATCGCTGACGCGAGCGGCCCCCTCAGGGGGACAGCCCAGCCAGCCGCATCCGCCACGGTGCTCACGCCGGCGGCTCCCTGCGACGGGCGTGGAGGAGGATCTCCACGTTGCCGTCGGCGCCGGTGAGCGGGGAGTCCATGACCCCCATGATGCCCAGACCACGGGCCTCCAGAGCGGCCACCACACCGTCGACGGCCCGGCGGCGGACCTCGGGATCGCGGATCACCCCCCGGTGCCGGCTCGCCTCCACCCGGCCGGCCTCGAACTGGGGCTTGACCAGTAGCACCCAGTCGGACCCGTCGTGACCGGCACCGACCAGGGCGTCGGCCACCACCCGGAGCGACACGAACGACAGGTCGGCCACCACCACGTCGAACGGGCCCCCCTCCGCCACCACGTCGAGGGATCGGATGTCGGTCCGCTCCCGCACCACCACCCGCCCGTCGTCGCGGAGGCGGGGGTGGAGCTGGCCCCGGCCCACGTCGACGGCCACCACCCTGGCCGCCCCCGCCTGGAGGAGGCAGTCGGTGAACCCGCCGGTGGACGCCCCGGCGTCGAGGGCCGTCCGCCCCGTCGGGTCGACCCCGAAGCGGTCGAGGCCGGCGGCCAACTTGTCGCCGCCCCGGCCCACGAAGCGGGGAGGCGGACCCCGCACCTCGACCGGCTCGGCCGCCGACACCTGGGTGGCCGCCTTCACGGCCGCCGATCCTCCGACCGTGACCCGGTGCTCGGCGATGAGACGCCGGGCCTGCTCCCTGCTGGCCACGAGGCCCCGGCGGACCAGCTCGGTGTCGAGACGACGCCGGGTGGCCACGGGTCCGACGGTACCGTTGCTCGGTGCTGCCCCTCCGGGACCAGAACCCGACCCGGCACCGGCCCTGGGTGACGATGCTGCTCATCGCCGTCAACGTGATCGTGTTCGTGTTCGTCCAGCCCCAGGGGTCGATCGACGAGGACGTCGCCTTCACGTTCGAGTACGCCGCCATCCCGTGTGAGATCGTGGAGGGCCAACCCCTCACCGAGGCGGAGCTGGTGGTGGCCCAGCAGGGGGCCAACGCCGGGTGCGGCATCGACCGTGACGTCGAGTTCGTCGCCCGGGACGGACGCGGCGTGGCCCGGGCCGACGTCGAGGTCTTCCCGGACAAGAACGTGTGGCTGGCCGTGGTCGTGTCGACGTTCCTGCACGGCAGCTGGCTGCACCTGGGGGGCAACATGCTCTTCCTCTGGGTGTTCGGCAACAACATCGAGGATCACCTCGGCGCCTTCCGGTACCTGGCCTTCTACCTGGTCGCCGGGGTGGTGGCGACGGTGGCCCACGTCGCCGTGCAGCTCGGCTCGACCATCCCCCTGGTCGGCGCCTCGGGAGCGGTGGCCGGGGTGATGGGGGCCTACCTGATCTGGTTCCCGCTGGCGTCGATCTGGACCCTGATCGGGCTGTTCCCCCTGCCCCTACCCGCCTTCATGGTGCTGGGGTTCTGGTTCGTCGGCCAGTTCTTCATCGGCCCCGACGCCGGCGTGGCGTGGATGGCCCACGTCGGCGGCTTCGTCTTCGGGGCCGCCGTCGCCCTCGCCGTCCGTGAGTCGGTGATGATGCGCCGTCGCATGTGGACCCACGGCTACCGCGTCGCCGGCCCGTGGGACAACCGCTCCGGGCCTCGGGGCAGATACTGACCTGGCACCAACGGGCTGGATGACACGAGAAGCGCTGTCAGCTACGGTGCTCGCACATGCGGGAGGTGTGGGCGGTGCTGGCGACGGTGCTCGGGTTGGTCGTAGCGGCATGCTCGGGTGGAACCGAGCAGACTGCGCTCAGGCCGGTGACGACCGGAGCCCCGGTCTCGGCACCGGCGACGACGGCTGCGGCGGACGTGGTGGTCCCCACGACGACGGTGACGCCGACGTCGTCGCCTCCCACGACCGGGCCCGCCCCGGCCGAAACGGCCCCGCCGACCACCGTGGACGAGTGGGCCATCCCCCCGCCCGAGGAGATCGACGAGGCCTACGTCCAGCGGGTGCTGACCGAGCTGGACCGGATCCACGGAGACATCCTCCGTGACGCCGTCGCAGGAGGCACCGTTGATGAGGAGATCGAAGCCCGATTGGCGGCCATCTACCACGACTTCGAGCTATTCGTGTCGACGGCATCGATGGAGGAGTTCGTCGCCGGAGGTGGGTCCTCGCCCGGTGATCGACGCACAGAGGTCGAGCGAATCGTTCGCTCAACGGAGGCTGGTGGTGTGAGGTGTGTCGTCGTCAATGCGAGGATTGACTACTCCGCAGTCGCCGGTAACGACGTTGTCGCTCCTGTCGATATAGCGCTCCGTTCCGACGATGGAACTGCGAGTCCCACCGGCTGGCAGATCGCCACGCTGGCCCCGCGGTCCGAAGGTGAGGACGGATGCGTGTTCTAGGCGGGGCCGTCATCGTGGCTGCCGTGGTAGGAGGGCTCGTCTCTGCTTCGAGCGCCAGTACAACCTGCGCCACGAGGATCAACGATTCGGGGGTCACCGTCACGGTCTGCCGGGGGAACGGCACCACGACATACGGCGGCGGCGGGGGTGGCTCCGGCGGCGGTGGGGGTAGGGAGGTCAGCTACGACGGGCACGTGCTGCTCGTCTACTCGGTGGGCAGCGACGACACCGGGCAGCCCTGCCTCGCGTCCACCATGCGTTCCAGCCCGACCCCGTTCCCCGATCGGGTCCGCACCGACACCGCCGCCACCAACGCCGCCATCGTCTCGGCCGGCCACCCGCCCTGCCCCGGCGCCGCCAGTGTCGATCCCGTCCAGATCGTGCTGGCCCACCTCTCCGAGCACGGCCCCCCCGACCCCGACCCGGTGGTGCCCTCCGGCTTCGGCATCACCGGCCTCGAGGCCATCGTCGTCACCGACAACACGCCGGTTACCTGGTCGGACGCCGTCGCCTCGACTCCGTTCGGCCCGCTCGACCTGACCGGGCGGGCCGCCGTCGACGTCGACTGGGGCGACGGCACGACCACCGGACCCTTCGGCGAGCCCGGCCGACCGTTCCCCGACCACAACATCTGGCACGTCTACACCGACCTCGCCGTCGTCGACGTCGTCGTCACCTACACCTGGACCATCGACTGGTCCTTCGGCGCCGCCGCCGGCCAGGTCACCCTCAACCGGACCGGCACGGTCGCCGGCTTCGAGGTGGTCGACGTCCAGTCGGTCGTGACCTACGGCGGCCCCGACTGACCGGCTAGCCTCGGCCCTGTCGGAGGGAACGCCGCCATGACCGCCTCCATCACCGTGTTCGTCGACGACGCCGTCAGGGCCGACCTCCCGCCGGTGTGCGCCTCGACGGGGCGGGCCGCCGACGGCTACCTGCCCATCCGCCGGACGCATCTGAACCCGTGGTGGTTCCTCCTGCTGCTCCTCGGGCCGTTCGGCATCGTCGCCCTCCTCGCCCTGGTCCTGCTGGGCGACCGCACCGAGGTGCTGGTGGTGCGGCTGCCCATGACGTCGCCCGCCGTCGACGCCTACGTCGCCCGCCGTCGGGAGCTGCTCGTCCTCACCCTGGGGCTGGCCGGCGCCGTCGTCGGCGGGGCCGTCGGGGCCGCCGTCCTCGGCGTCGACCGGGGCGCGCCCGCCGGTGACGCGCTGTTCTGGGCCAACGTGGTCCTCATCGGTGGGATCCTGGCGGCCATGGCCGCGCAGTGGTGGCGGGTGGCGCGCACCGGGTTCGGGATCACGCTCGACGCCAGCCGACGCTGGGTGCAGATCGACGGCGTATCCCCCAAGCTGGCCGCCGCCGTCGGGGACCAGGATCTCACGGTCAGCCGCTGAGCGATCGCTCCACCAGACCGGCGAGATCGTCGGCCACCAGCGCAGGGGCCGGCTCGATCCCGTCGGGGGTGTCGACCACCCCGCTCAGCACCAGGGCGAAGGGGACGCCGAGGGCGGCGGCGAAGCGCCCGTCGGTGGAGGGCCGGTCGCCGACCATGACCGCCACCGGTCCACCGGCCCGCTCCCGGATCAGGTCGGCCATGGGACCGTTGGGCTTGCCCGCCACCGTGGCCTCCACCCCGCTGGCGTAGGCGACCGCCGCCACCAGCGACCCGCCCCCCGGCTGCGGGCCGGCCGGCGTCGGATAGGTGGCGTCATCGTTGGTGGCGATCAGACGGGCCCCCCGACGCACCTGCTGGAAGGCGGCGTCCAGGCGCCAGTAGTCGAAGGCCCGGTCGAAGCCGACGATCACCGCGTCGGCCGGAGCGTCGCCCCCGACCGGCTCGGCACCCCGGGCGGTCACCGCCTCGGCCACGCCCGGCCCGCCGCACACGTGGACCCGCTCCCCCGCCTCCACCAGCCGGGCCGCCGCCATGGCCGACGACACCACGCCGTCACCGGGCTCGATCCCGGCTCGGGCCAGCTTCCCCTCGAGGTCGGCCCGGCACCCGTAGGAGAAGTTGGTGGCGAACAGCACCGACCGGCCCGACGCCCGCAGGCGCGACACCGCCTCCGCCGCGCCGGCGATGGGCTCGTCGCCCAGCCACACGACACCGTCGAGATCGAGGATCCAGGCCCCACCGCCGACCGGGGCCGGAGTGGTCACCCCGCCCCGTTCACCGTCCAGGTTCCTCCCGAGGCCAGCAGGTCGGCGAGGTCACCGGGGCCGCGCTCCTCCTGGGCCTGGGCCAGCTGGGCGCCGACCACGGCGGCGTACTCCGGGCGCGACACGGCCCGGAAGACCCCGATCGGGGTGGGGGTGGTCGGCCCCGCCGCCAGTCGGCTGAGGGAGAACGCCACCGACGGGTCGTCGAGGGTCTCGTCGTGGACGGCGATGGCGTCGTCACCGGCGTCGGCCACGTCGACGATGCGGGCCTGCCCGTCGGTCACCACCACGCCCTTCTCGCCGTCGACGCCGAAGCGCATGGGCTGACCGTGCACGAGCGGGATCAGGTTGGCGTCGCGGTTGCCCTTCTTGGTGACGGTCTCGAAGGCACCGTCGTTGAAGACGTTGCAGTTCTGGTAGATCTCCACCACGGCCGAGCCGTCGTGCTCCCACGCCCGCCGGAACATCTCGGTCATGTGCTGGCGGTCCATGTCGTGGGTGCGGGCCACGAAGGTGGCCTCGGCCCCCAGGGCCAGGCTGACCGGGTTGAAGGGGTGGTCGAGCGACCCGAACGGCGTCGACTTGGTGATCTTGCCGGTCTCCGACGTCGGCGAGTACTGGCCCTTGGTCAGCCCGTAGATCTGGTTGTTGAACAACAGGATGGTCAGATCGACGTTGCGGCGCAGGGCGTGGATCAGGTGGTTGCCACCGATCGACAGCAGGTCACCGTCACCGCCGACCACCCACACGTCGAGGTCGGGGCGGGCCATGGCCAGACCGGTGGCGATGGCGGGCGCCCTCCCGTGGATGCTGTGGAACCCGTAGGTGTTCATGTAGTACGGGAACCGGGCCGCGCAGCCGATCCCCGACAGGAACACGGTGTTCTCCCGGGCCACACCCAGGTCGGGCATCATGAGCTGGACGGCGGTCAGGATCGAGTAGTCGCCGCAGCCCGGGCACCATCGCACCTCCTGGTCGCTCGACCAGTCCTTCTTGGTGGTGGCGGGTGCGTCGGTCATCGGTCGGCCCTTTCGAGCAGGAAGCTGATCTGGTCGGACAGCTCCTCGGAGGTGAACGGTTGGCCCCGGTGGTTGGTGATGGTGACGGCGTCGACCAGGAAGTCGGCCCGCACCATGCGGGCCAGCTGGCCGGTGTTGGTCTCGGGCACGATGACGGTCCGGTAGCGGGCCAGCACATCACCGAGATCGGCCGGGAACGGGAACAGGTGGTCGAGGTGGGCGTGGGCCACCGACACCCCCCGGCCGGCCAGCCGCTTGCGGGCGGCGTGGATGGCCCCCCACGTCGATCCCCACCCCAGGATCACGGCGTCGCTGGCGCCGTCGTCGACCACGTCGGTGGGCGCGATGTCGTCGGCGATGCCGGCGACCTTGGCCGCCCGCAGCTGGATCATCCGGGCATGGTTCTCGGGGTCATAGGAGATGTTGCCCGACCCGTCCTCCTTCTCGATGCCGCCGATGCGGTGCATCAGCCCGGGCGTGCCCGGCAGCGCCCACTCCCGGGCCAGCGTCTCGGGATCGCGCTGGTACGGGTGGTGGACCGACTCACCGTCGTCGTTGACGGCGTTGGGCTCGGAGGCGAACGCCGTGCGCAGGTCGGGCAGCGTCGAGACGTCGGGCAGGAGCCACGGCTCGGCCGAGTTGGCGAGGAAGCCGTCGGACAGGAGGATCACCGGGGTGCGGTACTTGAGGGCGATCCGACAGGCCTCGATGGCGGCGGCGAAGCAGTGCGACGGCGACCGGGCCGCCAGCACCGGCAGCGGCGCCTCACCGTGGCGGCCGTGCACGGCGGCCAGCAGGTCGGCGGCCTCGGGCCGGGTGGGGAGCCCCGTCGACGGGCCGCCTCTCTGGATGTCGATGACCACCAGCGGGAGCTCGAGGGAGACGGCCAGCCCGATGGTCTCACCCTTCAGGATCAGACCCGGTCCGCTGGTGGTGGTGACGGCGAGGTGGCCCCCGTAGGCGGCGCCGAGGGCGGACCCGACGGCGGCGATCTCGTCCTCGGCCTGCAGGGTGCGGACCCCGAAGTTCTTGTGGCGGCTCAGCTCGTGGAGCACGTCGGACGCGGGCGTGATGGGGTACGAGCCGAGGAACACGGGCAGCTGGGCCAGTTGCCCGGCGGCAACCAGTCCCCAGGCCAGCGCGGTGTTGCCGTTGATCTGCGTGTAGGTGCCAGCCGGCAGGTCGGCCGCCTCGACGACGTAGTGGTGGTCGGCCAGCTCGGCCGTCTCCCCGAAGGCGTGCCCGGCGTTGAAGGCGGCCCGGTTGGCTGCGATGACCTGGTCGCGACCGGCGAACTTGTCGTCGATCCACTCGAGGGTGTGCTCGACGGGACGGGTGTACAGCCACGACACGAGGCCGAGGGCGAAGAAGTTCTTGGACCGGTCGGCGTCGCGGGGCTTCACGCCCAGGTCCTTCACCGACTCCCGGGTGAGCGACGTCATCGGCACCCGGATGATGGTGTGCCCCTGGAGGCTGTCGTCGTCGAGCGGGCTCGTGCCGTACCCGGCCTTGGTGAGGTTGCGCTCGTCGAAGGCGTCCTCGTTGACGATGATGGTGCCGCCGCTGCGGAGGTAGCCGAGCTGGCTGCGCAGGGCGGCCGGGTTCATGGCCACCAGCACGTGGGCGGCGTCTCCGGGGGTGGTGATGCGGTGGTCCGAGATGTGGACCTGGAAGGCCGAGACGCCGGCCAGCGTGCCGGCCGGGGCCCGGATCTCCGCGGGGAACTCCGGCAGTGTGGCCAGGTCGTTGCCGACGGCGGCGCTCACGCTGGTGAAGCGGTCACCGGTGAGCTGCATGCCGTCGCCGGAGTCGCCCGCGAAGCGGATCACCACGTCGTCGATGACCTCGACCTCCCGGTCGGGCATGGTGTCGGTCATCGCAACCCCCATCGTCGACGTCGTCGTCGGACCGTCACGTTAGCCGTCACATCCCCGCCCCCCTCGGCTCCCCCCGGACCGATCGGGCCCCAGAGCGAGGAGACCGCGCCCCGAGGCGGGGAGGTCGAAGGGGAGGCGGTCATCGGCCCGGGCGCGCTCAGGCGATGGTGATGGCGTCGTCGAGGTAGACGTCCTGGATGGTGTGGAGCAGCTCGACACCCTCGCCCATCGGACGCTGGAACGCCTTGCGGCCGCTGATGAGGCCCATCCCGCCGGCCCGCTTGTTGATGACGGCGGTGCGCACCGCCTCGGCCCGGTCGCTGGACCCGCTCGACGCCCCGCCCGAGTTGATGAGCCCGATCCGACCGGCGTAGCAGTTGAGCACCTGCCAGCGGGTCAGGTCGATCGGGTGGTCGGTGGTCAGCTCGTCGTAGACCCGGTCGTGGGTGCGGCCGAAGCCGACGGCGCCGAACCCGCCGTTGTTCTCGGGGAGCTTCTGCTTGATGATGTCGGCCCCGATGGTCACGCCCAGGTGGTTGGCCTGGGCGGTGAGATCGGCGGCGGTGTGGAAGTCGCCGTCGGCGGTCTTGAAGTCGCTGTTGCGCAGGTAGCACCACAGCACCGTGAACAGGCCGAGACCGTGGGCCTCCTCGAACGCCTCGGCGATCTCGGTGATCTGGCGGTCGGACTCCTCGGACCCGAAGTACACGGTGGCGCCGACGCCGGCCGCCCCCATGTCGAGCGCCTGGGCCACGGACCCGAAGGCGATCTGGTCGTAGCTCTCCGGGTAGGTGAGCATCTCGTTGTGGTTGATCTTGGCGATGAACGGGATCTTGTGGGCGTAACGGCGGGCCAGCACCCGAAGCCCCCCCACCGTCGACGCCACGGCGTTGCAGCCGCCGTCGATGGCCAACCGGACGATGTTCTCCGGATCGAAGTAGATCGGGTTGGGGGCGAAGGAGGCGGCGGCCGAGTGCTCGATGCCCTGGTCGACGGGCAGGATCGACACGTAGCCGGTGCCGGCCAGCCTCCCGGCGCCGAGGAGCTGGGCCAGGTTGCGGAGCACCGGTACGGGCCGGTCACTCAGGGCGTAGACGCGATCGATCACGTCAGGGCCGGGCAGGTGGAGGTCCTCGACGGGGACGGACTTGCACGAGTGGTTCAGCAGACTGTCGGCCTCGTCGCCGAGGAGCTGCTCGATGTCCACGTTCGTCTCCGTTTCGTCGGGGCCCGGACCTCGCAGCGTACCGCCGCTCAGCCGCCGCCGAGGCGGTCGGCGGCGACGCCGAGGACCCTGCCACGCGACGCTCCCGACGCCCGGACCACCTCGTCGGCCACGATCTCGGTCGCCGACCTCACCCCGCTGTGGGTGCGGTAGAACCGCCGCTGCACCCGCCCGACCACGAGGACCGCCGCCCCGGGCTCGAGCGACCGCAGCCGGGCCGGCGGGCTCGCCACCACCACGGGGACCGAGCGGCCACCGTCGGCCGGGGCCACGTCGAGCTCGAGCACCTCGGAGCCGTCGGGCAGGGTCCGCACCTGCGCCCCGGTCAGCTCCCCCTCCACCACGCTCACGTTCACCGTCGCCTCCTGCCATCTCACGGAGGCGACCGCCCGGACCGATCGCGAGCTACCGAACCTAGCCCCGCCCGCCGGCGACCGGACCTCGCCCCACCACCCACCCCGCCCCCGGCCGGTCAGCTCAGCTGACGCAGCCGATCACGGGCGTCGGCCAGGCCGGGATCCTGGGCCAGCACCCGCTCGAACCCGGCCCGCGCCGCAGCGTGGTCACCGAGGCGCTCCTCCAGGTCGGCGATGGCGTACCAGAGGCGGGCCGTGGACTCCCGGGGCCGCCGGGGACGCACGGGACCCTTGCGCAGCAGTCGCAGCGCCGCCCGCACCTCCCCCCGGTCGGCCAGCGACCCCGCCGCCACGATCCGACCCTCCGTCACCACGTCGCCGTCCGGCGACGCCGCCGCCAGCTCGGCCCACAGCTCATCGACGCGCTCGTGGCGACCGAGCGCACGCCAGCAGTCGGCCAGGACATGGTGCTGTTCCACACTTCCTGCGAAACCCTCGAACGCCTCCAGCTCCCGTACCGCCGCCTCCCAGCGCCCGAGGCGGTAGAGAACCAGCCCGAGCAGCTCGCGGGCCTCGGCCTGCTCGGGGCGGTACCTCAGTACCGTCCGCAACAGCGCCTCCGCCTCGGTGTAGCGACCGCCCTCGTACGCGTCGGCGGCATCGGCCAGCCGCTGCTGGTCGCGTGCCGAGCGCCGTTCACCCGCCATCGCAGCCTCCGTGCCGAGCTCGTCGCATCGGCGCCGACCCTACGTCCGACGGGGCCGAAAACGACAACGAGGGAGTCCCGATCGGGACTCCCTCGTCGTACGTCGTTCAATTCCGGCGGCGACCTACTCTCCCAGGGGGTCTACCCCCAAGTACCATCGGCGCTGGCGGGCTTAACTGCCGTGTTCGGAATGGGTACGGGTGTCTCCCCGCCGCCATGACCACCGGAAACCTTGCGGGCCACCTTGGCCTCTCCATAGTGAGCACGAGCGATTGATCGACAAGCCCTCGGCCGATTAGTACCGGTCGGCTCCGCGTGTTACCACGCTTCCACCTCCGGCCTATCAACGTGGTCGTCTGGCCACGGGCCTTACCTGGTCGAACCAGTGGGAGCTCTCATCTCGAAACAGGCTTCGCGCTTAGATGCCTTCAGCGCTTATCCCTTCCGCAGGTCGCAAACCAGCGATGCCCCGGGCGGGACAACTGGCACACGAGAGCTGCGTCCGTCCCGGTCCTCTCGTACTAGGGACAGCCTTTCTCAGAGCTCCAACGGCGACAGAGGATAGGGACCGAACTGTCTCACGACGTTCTAAACCCAGCTCGCGTACCGCTTTAATGGGCGAACAGCCCAACCCTTGGGACCTGCTTCAGCCCCAGGATGCGATGAGCCGACATCGAGGTGCCAAACCTTCCCGTCGATATGGACTCTTGGGGAAGATGAGCCTGTTATCCCCGGGGTACCTTTTATCCGTTGAGCGACGGCGCTTCCACACGCCACCGTCGGATCACTATGCCCGGCTTTCGCCCCTGCTTGACGAGTATGTCTCGCAGTCAAGCTCCCTTGTGCCATTGCACTCAACGCCTGATTGCCAACCAGGCTGAGGGAACCTTTGGGCGCCTCCGTTACCTTTTAGGAGGCGACCGCCCCAGTCAAACTACCCGCCTGGCGCTGTCCCTGATCCGGATCACGGACCAAGGTTAGAGTTCCAGCATATGCAGGGTGGTATTTCAAGGTTGGCTCCACGCTGGCTGGCGCCAACGCTTCCTCGCCTCCCACCTATCCTACACAACATAGACCAAAACCCAACACCAAGTTATAGTAAAGGTCCACGGGGTCTTTCCGTCCTTCTGCCGCTAACGAGCATCTTTACTCGTACTTCAATTTCGCCGGGTCGGTGGTTGAGACAGTAGGGAAGTCGTTACGCCATTCGTGCAGGTCGGAACTTACCCGACAAGGAATTTCGCTACCTTAGGACGGTTATAGTTACCGCCGCCGTTTACCGGGGCTTAGGTTCAGAGCTTCGCCGAAGCTAACCCTTCCCCGTAACCTTCCGGCACCGGGCAGGCGTCACAGCGTATACAGCGCCTTACGGCTTCGCACGCTGCTGTGTTTTTAGTAAACAGTCGCTTCCCCCTGGTTTGTGCCACCCCATCAGGCTCCGGACGTGCGTCCTTCACCTTACGAGGGTCCTCCTTCTCCCGAAGTTACGGAGGCAATTTGCCGAGTTCCTTAACCACCGTTCTCCCGATCGCCTTGGTATTCTCTACCTGCCCACCTGTGTTGGTTTGGGGTACGGGCACCACGTGAACTAGCTAGGGACTTTTCTTGGCAGCATGGGATCAGTGACTTCACCTGTTGCGGTTCGGCGTCGCGTCTCAGGCTTCATGAGGCCCGGATTTGCCTGGTCCTCGCCCTACACGCTTACCCCAGGACAACCATCGCCTGGGTTCACTTACCCTCCTGCGTCCTCCCATTGCTTTCCTCGTCGAGGTGGGTCGGTTCGCAGACGGCGTCGAAACGCCATCTACAGCCCCTTAGCAACCAAGATTCGGAATGGGCGCGCACGTGGTGGTACCGGAATATCAACCGGTTGTGCATCGACTACGCCTTGCGGCCTCGCCTTAGCTCCCGACTCACCCTGGGCGGAAAAGCCTTCCCCAGGAACCCTTGGGCTTTCGGCGGAGGGGTTTCTCACCCCTCTCTCGCTACTCATGCCAGCATTCTCACTCGACCACGCTCCACGGACGCTCACGCACCCGCTTCGCCGCATGATCGACGCTCCGCTACCGTCCATTCGGACCCGCGGCTTCGGTATCAGACTTGAGCCCCGTTACATTATCCGCGCAAGACCACTCGACCAGTGAGCTATTACGCACTCTTTCAAGGGTGGCTGCTTCTAAGCCAACCTCCTGGCTGTCTTTGCAGTCTCACATCGTTTGCCACTTAGTCTGAATTTAGGGACCTTAGCCGGCGATCTGGGCTGTTTCCCTTTCGACCATGAAGCTCATCCCCCATGGTCTCACTGCCAGGTTCTGAAGTCATGGCATTCGGAGTTTGGTTGGGGTCGGTAAGCGGGTAAGCCCCCTAACCCATCCAGTGCTCTACCTCCATGACTGAACACCTGACGCTGCACCTAAATGCATTTCGCGGAGAACCAGCTATCACCGAGTTTGCTTGGCCTTTCACCCCTATCCACAGATCATCCGCCCAGTTTTCAACCTAGGTCGGTTCGGGCCTCCACGGAGTCTTACCTCCGCTTCACCCTGTCCATGGATAGATCACTCGGCTTCGGGTCTACAGCATGCGACTCTACGCCCTGTTCAGACTCGCTTTCGCTCCGGCTACCCCTCGCGGGTTAACCTTGCCACACACCGTAACTCGCTGGCTCATTCTTCAAAAGGCACGCCATCGCAGCTCGAGAGCTGCTCTGACTGCTTGTAGACCAACGGTTTCAGGTACTATTTCACTCCCCTCCCGGGGTACTTTTCACCTTTCCCTCACGGTACTAGTGCGCTATCGGTCACCGAATCATACTTAGCCTTACGAGGTGGTCCTCGCAGATTCACGCCGGCTTTCACGGCTCCGGCGCTACTCGGGAGACACCACGCAGTCCACGGTGCTTTCGGATACGGGGCTGTTACCCGCTGCGGCGCGCCTTTCCAGAGCGCTTCTCCTAGCACGTGGATTGGTAACTGCGTGGGGCGTCTGATGCCGCCCCCTGGTGATCCCACAACCCCGAGCTGGCAACGCCATCAGGCTGTTACCACCAGCTCGGTTTGGGCTGGTCCCGTTTCGCTCGCCGCTACTCAGGGAGTCGCTGTTGCTTTCTGTTCCTCAGGTTACTGAGATGTTTCAGTTCACCTGGTTCCCTCTACCGACCCTATGTGTTCAGGTCGGAGTGACACCCCATGACGGGTGCCGGGTTTCCCCATTCGGACGTCCACGGATCGACGCTTGGTCGGCAGCTCCCCGTGGCTTATCGCAGCCTCCCACGTCCTTCATCGGTGTTCGGTGCCAAGGCATCCACCGTTGGCCCTTGGTCGCTTGACGATCAGAATTGTTCTCGACTTCTCTCGAAGTCTCGAGAACGATGCTCGTGCTCACTATGCAGTTGCCAAGGCGCTGATCGGCCGCCTCGACGGGCGGGCATGGACGCGGCCGATGGCCGCAGCGTCATCGACGCCACGACCATCGGGCGACCCGACACTCCGAGGTCCCGAGGGGACCACGGAGCCGGCGCTCCTTCAAAGCGGAAGAGAGGAGATCCCACTGGACCCGGCGACGTCTTCACGGGCCGGGCGACCCAGCAGGCCACCAGTGCATCGACAGGAGATCCCCGTCGGTGTGACGAGGATCGCTCCTTAGAAAGGAGGTGATCCAGCCGCACCTTCCGGTACGGCTACCTTGTTACGACTTCACCCCAATCGCCGACCCCACCTTCGACAGCTCCTTCCCTTGCGGGTTAGGCCACTGGCTTCGGGTGTTGCCGACTTTCGTGGTGTGACGGGCGGTGTGTACAAGGCCCGGGAACGTATTCACCCCGGCGTTGCTGATCCGGGATTACTAGCGACTCCGGCTTCATGGAGTCGAGTTGCAGACTCCAATCCGAACTGAGATCGGCTTTATGGGATTCGCTTGGCCTCGCGGCTTGGCAGCCCTTTGTACCGACCATTGTAGCATGTTTGCAGCCCTGGACATAAGGGGCATGATGACTTGACGTCGTCCCCACCTTCCTCCGAGTTGGCCCCGGCAGTCTCCTACGAGTCCCCGGCATGATCCGCTGGCAACATAGGACAAGGGTTGCGCTCGTTGCGGGACTTAACCCAACATCTCACGACACGAGCTGACGACAGCCATGCACCACCTGTGTAACGCCCCGAAGGACACCGTATCTCTACGGCTTTTCGCTACATGTCAAGCCCAGGTAAGGTTCTTCGCGTTGCCTCGAATTAAGCAACATGCTCCGCCGCTTGTGCGGGCCCCCGTCAATTCCTTTGAGTTTTAGCCTTGCGGCCGTACTCCCCAGGCGGGGCACTTAATGCGTTAGCTACGGCACGGAACTCGTCGATAGAGCCCCACACCTAGTGCCCAACGTTTACGGCGTGGACTACCAGGGTATCTAATCCTGTTCGCTCCCCACGCTTTCGCTCCTCAGCGTCAGTTCCGGCCCAGAGTACCGCCTTCGCTACTGGTGTTCCTCCCAATATCTGCGCATTTCACCGCTACACTGGGAATTCCGTACTCCTCTACCGGACTCGAGTCATGGCAGTATCGGGTGGCGTCTCCGGGTTGAGCCCGAAGTTTTCACACCCGACTTACCAAACCGCCTACGAGCTCTTTACGCCCAATAAATCCGGACAACGCTTGCGCCCTACGTGTTACCGCGGCTGCTGGCACGTAGTTGGCCGGCGCTTCTTCTGCAGATACCGTCAGTTTCGTCTCTGCTGAAAGGGGTTTACGACCCGAGAGCCTTCTTCCCCCACGCGGCGTTGCTGCATCAGGCTTTCGCCCATTGTGCAAGATTCCCCACTGCTGCCTCCCGTAGGAGTCTGGGCCGTGTCTCAGTCCCAGTGTGGCTGATCGTCCTCTCAGACCAGCTACCCGTCGATGCCTTGGTGGGCCGTTACCCCGCCAACTAGCTGATAGGCCGCGAGGCCCGCTCGGAGCGGCGGACCATTTCCTCCAACGACCATGCGGTCACAGGAGGACATCCGGTATTAGCTCGGGTTTCCCCGAGTTATTCCAGTCTCCGAGGTAGGTTCCTCACGTGTTACTCACCCGTTCGCCACTCACTCATGTGGACCGAAGTCCGAGTGCGTTCGACTTGCATGTGTTAGGCACGCCGCCAGCGTTCGTCCTGAGCCAGGATCAAACTCTCCATCGAGATCTGTGACGAACCGACCGGGGGGTCGGATCGTCGACGATCATGGCTCGGCCCTGCCTGCGACGATCGTCGGGGCAGGACCTGATTGTTGGAATTGCTATGTGGGTGCCGTCCTCCGGCGCATGGCGCGCTGGTGGACGACGCCCGCACTGGCGTTGATTCGTCCTCTCTTCCGTTTTCAAGGAGCGCCGCAGCTCGGAAGCCGCATGAGCACACGGGCACGGCTTGCGCCGACCCGGAGGTGCTGCTCTCACAACCCCTGCGTCCGGTGGTGACCGGACCCGACGGCGTGATGCCGCTGCAGGGGCGAGAAGCCAATGTACGGACAACGGGGGCCGATGTCAACCTCGCAGGCAAGATTTTCCCGGTCGGCCCGGGCCCCGCTGTCGGCCCGGGCTCAGGGAGCGCCAGCGGCGCCGCTCTCGGACACCCGCACCACGGCGAAGGCCCGCTTCCCCCGCCGCAGGAGAAGGTAGCGCCCCGCCAGCAGGTCGCGGGGGCCGACGGCGGCACCGGGTGTGGCCACGGCCCCGTTGACGCTCACCCCGCCCTGATCGAGGAGCCGTCTCGCCTCACCGCGGCTGGCGGCCAGGCCGGTGCGCTCCATCAGGTCGGCGAGGTCCACGCCGCCGGAACGGTCGCCGCCCGCGCCGCCCGCCAGCTCCGCGGTGGTCAGGTCGGTCACGGGGGCGGCGGTGGCCACCACGTCGAGGGTGTCGGGCGGCGCGCCGGCCGGGTCCCCGCCCCCGAACAGGACGTCGGTGGCGCCGGCGGCGGCGGCGGTGACCTCGGGGCCGTGGACCAGGGCGGTCACCTCCTCGGCCAGCCGGCGCTGCCCGAGACGCCGGTGGGGGGCGTCGGCGTGCTGGGCGGCCACCTCCTCGGCCTCGTCCACGCTGAGCATGGTGAGCTGGAGGAGGAAGGCGCGGACGTCGCGGTCGTCGACCTGCATCCAGGCCTGGAACAGCTCGTACGGCAGCATGCGGTGGGCGCCCAGCCACAGCGTGTCACCGCCGGCCGTCTTGCCGAACTTGACCCCGTCGGAGCGCACCATCAGGGGCCAGGTCAGGCCGTGGACGCGTCGACCCAGCCGACGACGGGTGAGGTCGACACCGAGGGCGATGTTGCCCCACTGGTCGCCGCCGCCGATCTGGAGCTCGCAGTCCTCGTGCTCGGCCAGCCAGGCATAGTCGTTGGCCTGGAGGAGCATGTAGGAAAATTCCGTGTAGGAGATGCCCTCCTCCCCCGCCAGACGGGAGCGGACCGACTCCTTGGCCAGCATCTGGTTGACAGTGACGTGCTTGCCGGGATCGCGCAGGAAGTCGAGGACGCCGAGCGGCTCGGTCCAGTCCCGGTTGTCGACCAGGAGGGCGGGGACGTCGGGGTGGTCGAAGGAGACGAACCGGGCCAGCTGCTCGCGGATGCGCAGCAGGTTGGTCGCCAGCGTGTCCTCGTCGAGGAGGGAGCGCTCGCTCGAACGCCCACCCGGGTCTCCGATCATGCCCGTCGCTCCGCCGGCCAGGGCGATCGGCCGGTGCCCCGCCTCCTGGAAGCGCCGCAGGACGAGGAGGCCGATCATGTTGCCGACGTGCAGGCTGTCGGCGGTGGGGTCGCACCCGTAGTACAGGGTGACCGGGCCGGCGTCGAGCCGGGCCCGGAGCGCGTCCAGGTCGGTGTGGTCGTGCACCAGCCCACGGGCGGCGAGGTCGGCCAGGAGGTCCATCGCCGCCGATGTTGTCACCCGGGGGCCGAGCGGCCGCATCGAGCGACGGCCCGCCCGTGCCCCGGTCGTTCACAATGGGGTCGTGGGCCGGATGCTCGTCGTCGTGGTGGCGGCCGTCGCCGTCGCGGCGGGTTGCACCTACACGACCCCGGAGCTGGCGCCGGTCATCCCCGTCGACGCCGAGTCGAGCACGGTCCTGGCCGCCGACGGGACGGTCCTGTTCGCCTTCCACGGTGTCGAGAACCGCACCAGCGTGGCCCTCTCGGAGGTGCCCGACCCCGTGCGCCGGGCCGTCCTCGCCGTGGAGGACGCCCGCTTCTACGACCACGCCGGGGTCGACCTGCGGGCCGTGGCCCGGGCACTGCGGGAGAACGTCGAGGAGGGCGGTGCCGTGCAGGGCGGGTCCACCATCACCCAGCAGTACGTGAAGAACGCCCTGCTGGAGGCGGACAAGACCCTCGACCGCAAGGTGCGGGAGGCCGCCATCGCCTTCCAGCTCGAGCGCAACCTGACCAAGGACGAGATCTTCGAGCTGTACCTCAACACCGTGTACTTCGGGGCGGGCGCCTACGGCGTCCAGGCCGCCGCCCGGGAGTTCCTCGACAAGGACGTGGCCGACCTCGACGCCGCCGACGGCGCCCTCCTGGCCGGGCTGATCCGGGCGCCGAGCCGCTACGACCCCTTCCAGGACCCGGGCGCCGCCGTCGAGCGACGCGACGTCGTGATCGACCGGCTCGAGCGGCTCGGCTGGGTGACGGAGGCGGAGGGTGCCGAGCTGCGCCGGGCCGACCTCGGGCTCCGGGACCCGACCGGTGACGAGCGCTACCCGGCCGCCCACTTCGTGGAGGAGGTGCGCCGCTTCCTCCTCGACGACCCCCGCTTCGGCGAGACCCGCCAGGAGCGGACCGACCTGCTGTTCCGGGGCGGCCTCCGCATCGAGACCACGCTCGACCCCCGCCGCCAGGCCGCCGCCGAGCAGGCCCTCGAGCGGGTACTGGCCGACCCCGACGGCGACCCCGACAGCGCCCTCGTCGCCCTCGACCCCACCAGCGGCCACGTGCAGGCGCTCGTGGGCGGCCGGGACTTCTTCGGCCCCGACGAGACGGCCAAGCTCAACCTGGCCACCCAGGGCCGGCGACCGACCGGATCGGCGTTCAAGCCCGTCGTCCTCGCCGCCGCCCTGGAGGAGGGGATCGGCCTCGACGCCGTCTACACCGCCCCGGCGCGCCTCGACCTCCCCCTCGCCGACGGGGTGTGGGAGGTGGAGAACTACGGCGGCAGCGACGGTGGTGCCGTCACGCTGCTCGACGCCACGACCTTCTCCTACAACACCGCCTACGCCCAGCTCGTGCTCGACGTGGGGCCGGCCGACGCGGTCCGCATGGGGGCACGGCTCGGTATCGGGTCCCCCCTCCTCGCCGTCCCCTCGGCCGTGCTCGGTACGAACGACGTCAGCCCGCTCGACCTGACGGCCGCGTACGCCACCCTCGCCGCCGGTGGTCTACGGCGCGACCCCGTGTTCGTGACCCGGGTCGAGGACCGGTTCGGCACGGTCCTGTACCAGTGGGAGGACGAGCCCGAGCGGGTGGTCGACGAGACGGTGGCCGCCGGGGTCACCCTGGCCCTGCAGCAGGTGCTCGGGTCGGGGACGGGGATCAACGCCCGCATCGGTCGCCCGGCGGCGGGCAAGACCGGCACCGGCGAGGAGTGGGCCGACGCCTGGTTCGTCGGGTACACGCCGGATCTGGTGGCCGGTGTCTGGATGGGCTTCGCCGAGGGACAGATCCCGATGGTCCCGCCCACCACCCGCCAGACCGTCACCGGGGGATCGTGGCCGGCGCAGGCGTGGCAGCTGTTCATGACCGACGCCCTGGCCGACGCGCCCGTCTCGGACTTCGCCGGACCGGCCGCCCCCGCCGTCGCCGCCGCCCCCGACCCGGCTGAGGCACGGGCCGAACAGTCCGCCGTCACCGCCGCCCCCGATCCGGTCGAGGCACAGGCCGGACGGCCCGTCGGCGGGCTCGTCCCCGACGTGGTGGGCATGCCCGCGGAGCCCGCCGTCGACCTGCTGGAGCGTCAGGGCCTGGTCGCCGCCGTGGTGGAGGCACCGGACGACCAGTTCCCGGCCGGGATCGTGGCGGGCCAGGAGCCCGCTCCCGGTCAGCCCCGGCCCGTCGACGGGCGGGTGACGCTGACCGTGGCCGACGGCACCGCCGTCACGCGGACACCCGACGTGCTGGGACTCGTCGGGGGGGCCGTGGTCGAGGACCTGCGGCGGGTCGGCGTCGACGTCGAGGTCACGGTGGCGGCCGAGGAGGACGCCGGGGCGGCGGAAGCCAACCGGGCCCGGGTGTGGAAGCAGTCCCCGGCGCCGGGGAGCCCCCTCGGTGACGACGTCGTGACCCTCTGGGTCAATCCGTAGGAGAGTCAGGGCTCCACGCCCAGGGTGGCGACCGGTGCCACGGTGACGGCGGGCGGCGGCGCCGGTCGGGTCCGCAGCGGGAGGCACAGCAGGCTGGTGGCCAGCCCGCCCGCCACGATGAGCAGCCAGACCCGGTCGAACGACGTGACCGCCTCGGCCAGGCCGGCGGGCGCCCCGACGAAGGCCACGGTCAGCGCCACGCCGAACGTGCCACCGAACTGGCGGATGGCCTGGTTCGAGGCCCCGCCCACGCCGAGCCGGTTGGGCGGGAGGGCCTGCGCGATGACGCTCGACAGCTGCGGCAGGCACAGCGCCACCCCGATGCCGGTGAGGGCCATGGAGGGGAGGTAGTCGATCACGTAGTCGACGTCCGCCGTGAGGGCGACGAAGCGCCACACCCCACCGGCGGCGAAGAAGGCGCCCCCGGCGAGCAGCAGCGGCCGTTGGCCGATCCGGCCGGCCAGCCCGCCCAGGCGGGGGGCCAGGACCGCGACCAGGAGCGGGCCGGGGGCCACCCCGAAGCCCGCCTGCAGGATCGACCAGCCCCACACGGTCGTGAGGAACAGGATCGAGCTGAGGAACATGGCGGTGAAGGCGGTGCCGAAGGCGAGGGTGGCGGCGTTGCCCCAGGCGAAGTTCCCGATGCGGAACAGGTCGAGGTCGAGGACCGGTGCCGACGTCCGACGCTGGGTGGCCACGAAGACGGCCAGGAGCACGAGGCCACCGACGAGGGCGGCGGCGGTGCGGCCGTCGACCCAGCCCCACTCCTCGCTCTGGACGACCCCGAGGGAGAGCGTGGCGGCGCTGGCGGCGACGAGGACGACACCGGTCGGCGCCGGCAGACGGCTCGTCGGGTCACGCGACTCCACCAGATGGCGGAGGCCGGCTACCACCGTGAACAGCCCGATCGGCAGGTTCAGGTAGAACACCCAGCGCCACCCGACCGACTCGACCACGGCGGCGCCGAGGGTGGGGCCGAGAGCCCCGGCCACCGCTCCGGTCGCCCCCCACACGGCCACCGCCAGCGGGATCTTCTCCCGGGGGAAGGCCCGCAGGATGAGCGCCAGCGACGACGGCAGCAGGGCCGCGGCGCCGATCGCCTGCACCACCCGGAAGGCGACCAGCAGGCTCGCCGAGGGGGCGAGGCCACAGGCCATTGACGCCACCGTGAACAGCGCCGAGCCGGCCAGGAAGGCCCGCTTGTGGCCCACCCGGTCGGCCACCTTGCCCGCCGGGACCAGCAGGGCGGCGAAGACGATGGTGTAGGCGTTGAGGACCCAGGAGAGTTGCCCGGCGCTGACCGAGGCGAACGACCGGCTGATGTCGGGGAAGGCCACGAACAGGACGGTGGTGTCGAGGAAGATGGCCAGCACGGCCAGCGCCGAGATGGACAGCGTGAGCCAGGCCCCCCGGTCGGGGGCGGGTGGGGCGGGGTCGCTCATGGGCCACTCTGCCCGAGTCCGTCTCGTCATGCAACCCGGAGTCCCCCGGGGCCGACCTGACACAAGCACGCGTTGCTATAGCAACGCGTGCTTGTGTCAGGTCGCTTCGGGGGGGAGCTCGCTGCCGGGGGCAAAGCCGAGGTCGCGGTCGGGGTCGGCCACGTCATGGCGGACGGTGGCGGCGTAGAGGACGGTGCCGAGGGCGCCGAGCACGACCTGGAGGACGATCCAGTGGCTGCGGCGGTGACCCGAGCGGGCCCAGGCGTCGTCGTCGAAGCGGAGGGCGTCGACGATCCCCGCCGCCGCCACCAGACACGAGACGACGAACCCCACTGTGCTGAGCCCGGTCCAGGTCACGCCGATGGAGCCTACGGACGACCGGTGCGGGCCACCCGGAAGCCGACCCGGGCCAGCCGCCGGAGGCTCGGGTCGACGTCGGGCCGGTCGAGACGGTCCACACCCCACCACGCCAGGGCCTCGCTCTCGTGGTTGCCGGCGGCCACGGCGCCGGCTGGTGCGGTCACGAGGAAGCGCACGTCGTGGTGGAGGTGTGGCTCCTCACCGGGCGGGGCGACGGTGTGGACGTCGACGTCGACGACCGGTCCGACCCGCAGGCCGTCGATGCCGGTCTCCTCCCGGGCCTCCCGCAGGGCCGAGCGGGCCAGGTCGCCGTCGCCGTCGACGTGGCCGCCGGGCTGGAGCCAGCGGCGCAGCTTGGCGTGGAACAGCACGAGGGCCCGGTCGGCGCCGGCGTCGACCACGAGCGCCGACGAGGTGACGTGGCCGTCGCGACAGGATCGGTGCAGCGCGTCGGGGTGGGTGGCGCAGAACGCCAGGATGGCGTCCCGGGCCGCGGCCTGGTCGCCGTCGACGGGTCGGAACGCCCTGACCGTGGCGGTCGCCTCGGCCAGGCCCGCCCCGTTCACGGCGAGACCGGGCGGTGGGAGGGCCGACCGGCCGAGACGTGGGGGTCACCGGGCACGAGCCAGCGCCAGGGCCGGTCGGTGGCGAGCGAGATGCCCACCCGGGTGGTGACGGCGGGCTCGGCCGGTGGCGGGGTGCCGTCGTCGACGATGCGCACCGGCCCGCGGGTCAGGTCGGAGCCGTCGAGGTCGCCGTCGACCCCGAGGGCCTGGGTGAGCCGGGCCGGTCCCGAGCAGAGCTGACGGTCGGGCCGAGCGCCCCGGCGGCGACGCATCGCCCCGAGGCCCCGCAGCGGGGCGAGAGCGCGGAGAAGGACCGCCGCGCCGACCCCCTCGTCGTCGCACACGGCGTTGGCGCACCAGTGCAGGCCGTAGGAGAAGTAGACGTACAGGTGCCCGGCCGGTCCGAACATGGTGGCGTTGCGGGCGGTCGGGCCACGGTGGGTGTGCGAGGCCGGGTCGTCGGCGCCCCGGTAGGCCTCCACCTCCACGATGCGGCCGGCGGCGTGGCGGTGGCGGACCACCTTGTTGAGCAGCTCCGGCGCCACCTCCAGAGGGTCGCGGCGGTAGAAAGACCGGGGCAGGACGGTGGCCGTCACGGTGCGGGCCCGACGGCGGCGGCCAACGTGGCCAACCGGCGTCGGAAGCGGTCGAGCTGGTCGGCCACCGGGCCCGGGCCTCCCCCGCCCCTCGTGGTGCGGCGGGTAACGGCCACCCCGGGCGCGAGCAGGGCGGCGGCGTCGGGACCGAGGCGGGGATCGTCGGCCACCAGGTCGGCCAGCGCGCCCTCCCCGTCGACGCTGCGGCGGACCAGCTCTCCGACCACGGCGTGGGCCCGGCGGAACGGGGTCCCCCCCGCCACCAGCCACTCGGCCAGGTCGGTGGCGCCGGCCAGGGGATCGTCGGCGGCGGCCCGCATGGCCGTGTCGTCGATGGTGGCGGTGGCGAGCATCCCGTCGACGGCGCCCAGGGCCAGCGACACCTGATCGACGGCATCGAAGAGCGGCTCCTTGTCTTCCTGCAAGTCACGGTTGTAGGCCAGCGGCAGCCCCTTCAGGGTGACGAGCAGGCCGGTGAGGCCCCCGATCACCCGCCCCGCCTTGCCCCGGGCCAGCTCGGCGATGTCGGCGTTCTTCTTCTGCGGCAGCATGGACGAGCCGGTGGCGTAGGCGTCGTCGAGCCGCAGGAAGCCGAACTCCTGGCTGGTCCAGAGCACCATCTCCTCGCCGATCCGGGAGAGGTGCACCGACACGAGGGCCAGGTCGAACAGGGCCTCGGCCACGAAGTCACGGTCGCCGACGACGTCGAGGCTGTTGTCGAAGGCGGCGGCGAAGCCGAGGTCGGCGGCGGTCGCCTCGGGGTCGAGGGGCAGCGAGGACCCGGCCAGGGCGCCGGCCCCGAGGGGGGACACGTCGAGGCGGGTCACGGTGGCCAACAGCCGGTCGACGTCGCGGGCCAGCGCCCAGCCGTGGGCGAGCAGGTGGTGGGCGAGGAGCACGGGTTGGGCCCGCTGGAGGTGGGTGTAACCGGGCAGGTAGACGTCGCCCGCCGCCTCGGCCCGGGTCAGCAGGGTCTCCTGGAGGGCAACGACCCGGGCGGCCACGGCCCGCAGCTCCCGCTTGCACCAGAGGCGCATGGCCGTGACCACCTGGTCGTTGCGGCTGCGGCCGGTGTGCAGCTTGGCGCCGGCCGGCCCGGCCCGCTCGGTGACGCCCCGCTCGATGGCGGTGTGGATGTCCTCGTCGCCGGGAGCGAACGCGAACGTGCCGGCGGCCAGCTCCTCGCCGACGGCGTCGAGCGCGGCCAGCACCTCGGCCTCCTCACCGGCGTTCAGCAGCCCCGCCCGCCGGAGTCCCCGCACGTGGGCCCGGCTGCCGGCCAGGTCGTCGGCGGCGAGGCGTCGGTCGACGGGCAGGCTGACGGTGAAGGCGAGCAGCTCGTCGGCCGGCCCCGAGCCGAACCGCCCGGCCCAGAGGGTGGACCCCGACCCGGTCACAGCCCCTGACGGCGGGCCGCGGTCTGCAGACCGAGGCCCCAGATGCGGGTGAACCCCTCGGCGTCCTCGTGCCGGAAGGCGTCGGCCTCGTCGTAGGTGGCGAGGGCGTAGTCGTAGAGGCTGGAGTCGCTGCGGCGGCCGACCACCTGGCAGTCGTTCACGTCGAGGCGGAGCCGGACCTCGCCGCCGACCACCCGCTGGGAGTCGGCCACGAACGCGTCGAGGGCCCGCCGCAGGGGTGAGAACCACAGTCCGTCGTAGATCAGCTCGGCGTAGCGGGGCTCGAGGCGGGCCTTCTCGTGGTGGAGGTCCCGCTCGAGGCAGAGGTCCTCCAGGTGCTGATGGGCCAGGATGAGCGCCAGGCCGGCGGGGCTCTCGTAGATCTCCCTGCTCTTGATGCCGACCCGGCGGTTCTCCACCATGTCGAGGCGACCGAAGCCGTAGGCACCCACGACGACGTTGAGCCGCTCGATCAGCTCGTGGAGGGCGAGCGGCTCGCCGTCGAGGGCGGTCGGCACGCCCTGGTCGAACGCCACCGTCACCTCGGAGGGCTCGGTGGCCGTCTTGACCGTCATCTCGTAGACGTCGTCGGGGGGCGCCGCCCACGGATCCTCGATGGCGCCGCACTCGACGGCGCGGCCCCAGAGGTTGGCGTCGATGGAGTACGGCTTGGCCCGCGAGGTGGTGATGGGAATGTCGTGGGCGGCGGCGTAGTCCATGGCGTCGGCCCGGGTGAAGCCCCACACCCGGGCGGGGGCGACGATCTCGATGCCGGGTTCGAGCGCCCGGCACGACACCTCGAAGCGGACCTGGTCGTTGCCCTTGCCGGTGCAGCCGTGCGCCACCGCCTCGGCGCCGTGGCGACGGGCGGCCGCCACCAGGTGGGTGGAGATGAGCGGCCGCGACAGTGACGAGACGAGCGGGTACTTGCCCTCGTACCTGGCGTTGGCCCGGATGACGGGGGCCAGGTACTCCTCGGCCAGCTCGGCCCGCAGGTCGAGCACCTCGGACTCCACGGCCCCGGCGGCGGCGGCCCGCTCCCGCAGTGTGTCGGCGTCCTCCATGTCGCCCTGGCCGATGTCGGCGCTGAGGGTGACGACCTCGTAACCCCGCTCCTCCTGGAGCCACTTGACCGCCACGGACGTGTCCAGTCCGCCGCTGTAGGCCAGCACGATCCTCCTGCTCATACCCGATCCTCCTGGTCCTTCAGGCCGGCCAGCTCGCGGAACCGGGCGGCCACGGTGGCGGCGGGCACGGTGTCGACCACCACCACCATGATCGTGTCGTCGCCGGCCACCGTGCCGATCACGTCGGCCGGGCCGGTGCGGTCGAGAGCCGAGGCCACCACGTGCGCCGACCCCGGCGGCGTGCGCAGCACGCACAGGTTGGCGCTGGCGGCCACGTCGACCACCCAGTCGGAGAACACCCGGCGCAGGTGGTCGTCGGGCACGGTCCGGTGGTGGGCGATCTCGGGGATGGCGTACACGGTGTCACCGCCCGGGACCCGGACCTTGACCGCCCCCAGCTCCTCCAGGTCACGCGACACGGTGGCCTGGGTGGCCTCGATGCCCTCGTCGGCCAGCAGCTCGACGAGGGTGGCCTGGTTGCCGACGGCGTGGTCGGCGAGGAGCTGCTCCACCCGGTGCTGGCGCTGGGGTTTGCCGCTCACGGTATGACCTGGTTCGGGGACCGGGCCTCGGTCAGCAGCCAGTGGAGGAGGCCCCGGGCGGTGTGCATCCGGTTGGCGGCCTGGGGCCACACGAGACTGCGGGCCGACTCGAACACCGACGCCGTGACCTCCTCGCCGCGGTGGGCGGGCAGGCAGTGCATGAACACGGCGTGGGCGGCGGCCTCACCCATGAGGGCGTCGTCGACGGTGAAGCCGTCGAAGTCCCGCCGCCGCTGCGCGGCCTCCGCCTCGGCCCCCATGGACGCCCAGACGTCGGTGTAGACGACGTCGGCGCCGAGCACGGCCTCCTCCGGCACGTGGGTGGTGAGCAGATCGCCGCCGAAGGCGCGCAGGTGGTCGGTCTCGGCCTCCCCCAGGTCGTAGCCGGGGGGCGCCGCCAGACGCACGTGGGCACCCACCATGGCAGCACCGAGCGCCAGCGAGCGGGCCATGTTGTTGCCGTCGCCCACGTAGGCGATCTCCAGGCCCTCCAGACGCCCGAAGCGCTGGCGGATGGTGAGGAGGTCGGCGAGCGCCTGGGTGGGGTGGGCGTCGTCGGAGAGCAGGTTGACGAGGGGGACGGGCGACACGGTCGCCATGCGCTCCAGCTTGTGATGCTCGAAGACCCGGAGCCCGACGAGGGCGTGGTACTGGCCCAGCGTGCGGATGGAGTCCTCGGCCGTCTCGCGGGTGTCGATGCCGATCTCGTCGGGCCGGATGGTGAGCGGATGCCCTCCGAGCTGGACGACGGCCAGCTCCATCGAGCTGCGGGTGCGGGCCGAGGGCTTCTCGAACACCAGCGCCACGCCCCGCCCGGCCAGCGTCGGCCCGAGGTCGTCGGCCTCGGCCAGCTCGAGGACCCGGAGGAGCTCGTCGACGGACAGGTCGTCGAGCTCGAGGAAGTGCCGCAGACGGGTCACGTCGACTCCGCCAGGACGCCGGCCAGGATCGACAGGGCCTCGTCGACCTCCGCCTCGGCGACGGTCAGTGGCGGTGTGAACCGCAGTGCCGTGGGCGTGACGCCGTTGCAGACGAGACCGGCGTGGAGGCAGGCCCGGGCCACGTCGCCGGCGGTGCGACCGGCCAGGGCGTCGGCGGTCAGCTCGGCGGCGAGCAGCAGGCCCCGCCCCCGCACGGCCTCGACACCGTCGAGCCCGTCGAGGCGGCGGGCGAGGTCGGCGCCGACGGCGGCGGAGCGGGCCGGGGCGTCGATCTCCTCCAGGGCGGCGACGGTGGCCCGGGCGGCGGCGGTGGCGAGGGGCTGGCCCCCGAACGTCGAGCCGTGGTCACCGGGTGTGAAGGCGTCGGCCACGTCGTCGCGGGCCCAGCAGGCACCGATGGGCATGCCGTTGCCGAGACCCTTGGCCATGGTGACGACGTCGGCGACCACGTCGGCGTGCTGGAAGCCGAACCAGGCCCCGGTGCGGCCCATGCCGGCCTGGATCTCGTCGAGGATCAGCAGCATCCCCCGCTCGTCGCACAGCTGGCGGACCGAGCGCAGGTAGTCGTCGGGGAGGGGGTTGACGCCCCCCTCGGCCTGGACGGGCTCGACCATGACGGCCGCCACCGTGGGGTCGACGGCGTGGGTGAGAGCGTCGAGATCGCCCAGGGCGACGTGACGGAACCCCTCGGGCAGCGGCTGGAACGGCTCGTGCTTCGAGGGCTGACCGGTGGCAGCCAGGGTGGCCATGGTGCGGCCGTGGAACGAGGCGTAGAGCGTCACGACGCCATGGCGGCCGTGCCCGCCCCACTTGCGGGCCAGCTTGAGGGCGCACTCGTTGGCCTCGGCCCCGGAGTTGGCGAAGAAGACCCGGCCCCCGGGTCCGCCGATCAGGCGGTCGAGGTCGGCGGCCAGGGCGGGGGCGTGCTCGTTGCCGAACAGGTTGGACACGTGGACGAGCCGGCCGGCCTGCTCGCCCACCGCCGCCGTCACGGCGGGGTGGGCGTGCCCGAGACCGGTGACGGCCAGCCCGCACAGGAAGTCGAGGTACCGCTTCCCCGTGTCGTCGAACAGCTCGGAGCCGGACCCCCGCACGAAGGTCACCTCCGGCACCGGGTAGGTGTGCATGAGGTGCGTCACTGCTCGTCCTGTTCGCTCGTCGCCCACCGGGCCGACGGCCCGGCCCCAGCGCCGGCGACCCCGGCGGGCCCCACGTCGCTCACTGCTCGTCCCGTTCGCTCGTCGCCCACCGGGCCGACGGCCCGGCCCCAGCGCCGGCGACCCCGGCGGGCCCCACGTCGCGTCACTGCTCGTCCCGTTCGCCGGAGGTGCTGTCCTCGTGGGGATCGATGACGGGGTAGCGGGTGATCATGGTGCCGACGCCGGTGTCGGTGAACAGCTCCAGCAGCAGCACGTGGGCGACCCGGCCGTCCAGGATGTGGGCCCGGCGCACCCCGTGGTGCACGGCCCGGACGCAACCCTCGATCTTGGGGATCATGCCGCCCGACAGGCCCCCGCCGGCCAGGCGCTCGGCCAGGTCGTCGGCGGTGATGCGGCCGATCAGGGACTCCGGGTCGTCGATGTCGTCGAGCAACCCGGCCACGTCGGTGAGGTAGACGAGCTTGCGGGCGCCGAGGGCCGACGCCACTGCGGCGGCCACGGTGTCGGCGTTGATGTTGTACGCCTGGCCGGCCGTGTCGGCGCCGATGGTGGAGATGACGGGCACGATGTCCTCGGCCACGAGCCGCTCGACGATGGCCGGGTTGACCTGCTCGACGTCACCGACGAAGCCGAGGTCGACGTGGCGGGCCGAGGCCCGGATGAGCCCACCGTCCTCCCCGCTGAGGCCGACGGCGATCGGGGCGTGGGCGTTGATGGACCCGACGATGTCACGGTTGACCTTGCCCACCAGGACCATGCGGGCGATGTCGAGGGTCTCGGCGTCGGTGACCCGCAGGCCGTCCCGGAACTCGGGCTCCTTGCCGAGCCGGGCCATCAGCTCCCCGATCTGGGGACCGCCGCCGTGCACGACCACGGGCCGGATGCCGACGGCGTGGAGGAGGACGATGTCCTCGGCGAAGCTGCGGGCCAGGGCGGGCTCGGTCATGGCGTGACCGCCGTACTTGACGACCACGATCTGGTGGCGGAAGCGGCGGATGTAGGGCAGCGCCTCGACCAGCACCTCGGCCCGGTGGGTGGCGTCGGCCAGCGTGGACCCGGTCACGAGGTGCCCATGTTCTCGTCGACGTAGGCGTGGGTGAGGTCGACGGTGAGCACCTCGCCGGTGCCGTCGCCGAGCCCGAGGTCGCAGGTGATCTCGATCTCGTCGGCGGCCATCACCTCGGCCACGCGGGCGCGGTCGTGGTCGACGGTGACGGTGGCGTCGGCCACCACCACCCCCCCGTAGGCAACCCGGATACGGTCCGGGTCGACCTCGATGCCGGCGCTGCCCAGCTCGGAGGCCAGGCGGCCCCAGTAGGGGTCGGCGCCGTACCAGGAGCACTTGACGAGCTGGCTCTCGGCCACGGCCCGGGCGCCGACCGCGGCGTCGGCGGCGCTGGCGGCGCCCGTCACGACCACCCGCACCACCTTGGTGTGGCCCTCGGCGTCGCGGGCCATCTGCCCGCACAGGTCGGCGCAGGCCGCCTCGACGGCGTCGGCCAGGGCGTGCACGTCGGCGGGGGGCCCGGCCCGGCCCGAGGCCAGCGCGAGGACGGTGTCGTTGGTCGACTGGGCCCCGTCGACGGTGAGGCGGTTGAACGAGGTGGCCACCCCGGCCCGCAGCATCTCCGTCAGCGCCACCGCGTCGACGTCGGCGTCGGTGGTGAGCACGGCGAGCATCGTGGCCATGTCGGGCCGGAGCATGGCCGACCCCTTGGCCATGCCCCCGACCGTCCACCCGTCGCCCGCCTGGACGGTCACCTTGGCCACGGTGTCGGTGGTCAGTATGGCCTCGGCGGCGTGGGCGGCACCGTCGGCGGAGCGGGCCGCCACGAGATCGGGTGTTCCGCTCTCGACGGCGTCCATGGGCAGGGGGATGCCGATGAGACCGGTCGAGCAGACGAGCACCTCGTCCGGCGCACACCCGAGCCCGTCGGCGGCCAGCTGGCACATCCTCTCGGCGTCGGCCCGGCCGGTGGGGCCGGTGGCGGCGTTGGCGTTGCCGGAGCTGAGGACCACGGCGGCGGCCCGTCCAGCGGTGGCGGCGAGGTGGTCCACGGTGACCAGCACCGGAGCGGCCCGGACCCGGTTGCGGGTGAACACCCCGGCGGCCGTCACCGGCCGGGCGTCGTCGGTGGCGACGATGGCGAGGTCGAGCCGACCGTCGCCCTTGATGCCACAGGCGATCCCCGAGGCCACGAACCCCGCAGCGGCCGTGACGCTCACGGGTAGAGCCCACAGGTGGACAGGCCGGTGGTCTCCCCCAGGTCGAGGCGGAGGTTGACGCACTGCACGGCCTGGCCCGAGGCGCCCTTGCCCAGGTTGTCGATGGCGGCGAGGGCGACGACGGTGCCGGTGCGCTCGTCGTGGCGCACGGTGAGGTGGGCGGCGTTGGACCCCAGCGTGGCCTTGGTCGACGGGCTGGCCTCGCCGACCACGACGAACGGTGCGTCGGCGTAGGCGGCGGCGAGCAGGCCGAGCAGCTCGGCCGTCGGCGCGGCCCCGGTCGGCCGGGCGTAGCAGGTGGCCAGGATGCCGCGGTTCATGGGGGCCAGGTGGGGGGTGAACAGCACGCTCGCCCCGAGCACCTGTTCCATCTCGGGGGTGTGCCGGTGGCCGAGCAGGCCGTAGGCGGTGAAGTCCTCGTCGACGGCGCAGAACGTCGTGGTGGCCGACGGGCCCCGTCCGGCCCCCGAAACCCCCGATGCGGCGTCGACGATCAGCCCCTCCGTCGCCACCGCCCCGGCCCGGACCAGGGGGGCGAGGGCCAGGCAGGCCGCCGTCGGGTAGCAGCCCGGCACGGCGATGGCGTCGGCGTCGGCCACGTCGGCGGCGAACAGCTCCGGCAGGCCGTAGGCCCACCGACCCAGCTCGTCGGGTGCCGTGTGGGCCTCCCCGTACCAGGTGGGGTACAGGTCAGCGTCGTGCAGGCGGAAGTCGGCGGCGAGGTCGACCACCAGGCCGACCCGCTTGCGCAGGTCCGGAGCAACGGCCTGGCTCTGGCCGTGGGGGAGCCCGAGCACGGCCACGTCGACGCCGTCGACCTCGTCGGGATCATAGGCCCGGTAGCGCATCGGGCCGTAGGCGCCGGCCAGCGACGGGTACAGGTCGGCCACGGCCACGCCGGCCTGGCTGTCACCGGTGGCGAGTACGACGTCGAGGTCGGGATGCCCCGCACAGATGCGCAGCAGCTCGGCCCCGGTGAACCCGGACGCCCCGACCACGGCGACGCTGACCGACCCGTCCCGCACCCCTCCATCATTCACCAACCTGAATGACTATGCAAGCCCGGTGGTGGGGTCGTCCACCGTCTTGGCCCGCCACCAGCCGTCGAGGCGACGGAGGGCCTCGTGCTCGTCGAGCGCGCCGTCGCGGCGCTTCTCGGCCAGGAGGAAGCGCAGCGCCTCGCCGACGGCGGGCCCCGGCTCGATCCCCAGGTGGGCCATGACCCGCTCGCCGTCGAGGTCGGGGCGCTCGCGCCGGCGGGCGTCCTCCCGGGCCAGCCGGGCGATGCGGGCCTCGAGGTCGTCGAGATGGCGGTGCAGGGCCGCCACCTTGCGGGCGTCGCGGGTGGTGCAGTCGCAGCGCACGAGGTGGTTCAGGTCGCCGAGGAGCGGACCGGCGTCGCGGGCGTAGCGGCGCACGGCGGCGTCGGACCACCCGTCGGCGTAGCCCTTGAACCGCCCCGACAGCTCGACGAGGCGCGACACGTCGGCCACCACGTCGTCATCGAAGCCGAGCTGGGCCAGGCGCTGACGGGTCATGCGGGCCCCGACCGCCTCGTGGTGGTGGAACGTGACCTCCCCGTGCTCGAAGCGCCGGGTGCGGGGCTTGCCGATGTCGTGGAACATGGCCGCCAGCCGCGGGTAGGGGCGGGGCTCGGTCTTGGCCGTGACGGCGATGGTGTGGGCGAGGACGTCCTTGTGCCGGTGGACCGGGTCCTGCTCCATCTGGAGGAGCCCCATCTCGGGCACGAGGTCGTCCATCCGACCCGAGCGGACCGCGTCCCACATGGGACCGGTCGGGTCGTCGGGCTCGACGACGATGGCGACGAGCTCGTCGGCGGGACGGGGGCTGGACACGAGGGGGCCACGCTACCGGGTGGCCCGCCCGCCCTGGGGGAGTTCGGCGGGCGGGTGGGCGGCCCGTAGGGTCGACGACATGCGAGCGCTGGTGTTCGAGCGGCGGGAGGCCCGGTTCGTGGCCGCCCACGTGGCCGGCCGGCTGCGGCCCGGGGCGGGGGCCCGGGTGGGGCCCCTGTCGTTGCAGGAGGTCGAGCCGCCCACCGTGCCCGGAGCGGGCTGGACGACGGTCACCCCCCGCCTGTCGGGCATCTGCGGATCCGACCTGGCCACCATCGACGGCCGGTCGAGCCGCTACTTCGAGCCGATCGTGTCGTTCCCGTTCGTGCCCGGCCACGAGGTGGTGGGCATCGACGAGGCGGGGCGGCGGGTCGTGGTGGAGCCCGTGCTCGGCCACACCGCGCACGGTCACGTGCCCCCCTCCCCCGGTGCCGCCCCCGCCGACGGTGACGACCTCGGCCACCTCCTGGGCGGTGGCACCCTGCCCGCCGGTCTGCAGATCGGGTACTGCGCCAGCACCGGCGGCGGCTGGTCCGGTGCGCTGGTGGCGCCGGACGCGCAGCTCCACCCCGTGCGGGACGATCTCGCCGATGAGGCGGCCGTCATGGTCGAGCCGACCGCCTGCGCCGTGCACGCCGCCCTCCGGGCCCGGGTCGAGCCCGGGGACCTGACCGTCGTGATCGGGGCCGGCACCATGGGGCTCTGCACGGTGGCGGCACTGCGGTCCCTGACGTCGGCCGGCACCATCGTGGCCGCCGCCCGCTACCCGCACCAGCGCCGGCTCGCCGGCGAGCTGGGCGCCGACGTGGTCGTCGATGCGGCCGGGGTTCGTCGGGCCGTCCGCCGTGCCGCCGGCTGCCGGGTGGTCGGCGACGTGCTGTCGGGTGGGGCCGACGTGGTGATCGACGCCGTCGGATCGGAGTCGTCACTGGCCGACGCCATCGCCGTGTGCCGACCCCGGGGCCGCGTCGTGGTGCTCGGCATGCCGGCCCGGGTCAGCCTCGACCTGACGCCGCTCTGGCACCGCGAGACCGAGCTGGTCGGCACGTACGCCTACGGCACCGAGCAGCTGGCCGGCGGTGCCACCGCCCACACCTTCGACCTGGCCGCCGACCTCGTGGCCGAGGCCGGCCTCGGCCGGCTGGTCACCGCCACCTACCCTCTCGACGACTACGTGGAGGCGGTCGGTCACGCCGCCGAGGCCGGCCGCCGCGGCGCCGTCAAGATCGCGTTCGACCTGCGGGGGTGAGCAGGACCCCGGCCGACGGTGCGGTGTTCGTGTACGGCACCCTGATCCCCGGGCACCTGCGCTGGCCGGTGGTCGCCGACCGGGTGCTGGCCCACGAGCCCGACGCCGTGACCGGGCGGCTCTACGACACCGGGCGGGGCTACCCGGCAGCCGACCTCGACGCCGACGGCACCATTCCCGGTGTCCGGCTCCAGCTCGATGAGACCACCGTCGACGCCACGCTGGCGCTCCTCGACCGGGTGGAGGGGCCGGGCTACCGCCGCCGTCGGGTCCGCTGTCGATCCGGGGTGGCAGCCTGGTGCTACGGGACCATCGACCCGGTGACGGGCCTCGTCCCGATCGACGCCTGGGGTGACGACCGCCCGGAGGCCTGACCGGCGAGCAGGGCGTCGATCCGGTCGACCGGCACCGGGCGGCCCAGCAGGAACCCCTGGACCCGGTCGCAGTCCATCGCCCGCAGGAGACCGAGCTGATCGGTGGTCTCGACCCCCTCGGCCACGACCTGCAGCCCGAGGGAGTGGGCCAGCTCGACCACGGTGCCGACGATCGAGGAGTCCTCGTCGCCGTCGACCATCCGCGACACGAAGGAGCGGTCGACCTTCAGCACGGTGGCCGGGAACCGGCGCAGGTAGGTCAGCGACGAGTAGCCCGTGCCGAAGTCGTCGATGGCGAGCCCGATGCCCATGGCCCGCAGGCGTCCCAGCTCGGCGAGGGCGGCGTCGAGGTCGGGCAGGAGGAACGTCTCGGTCAGCTCCAGGACGAGGAGGCCGGGGTCGACGGCAGGGTGGCGGGCGAGGGTCGCCTCGACGTCGGAGGCCAGGTCGCCCGACGTCAGGTGGCGGCCGCTGATGTTGACGCTGACCTCCAGTCGGTGGCCCCGGGTGGACCACGCCACGAGCTGACGGACGGCCGTGTCGAGGGTGCGCCGCCCCAGCTCGACGATGAGGCCCGACGCCTCGGCCACCGGGATGAACCGGGCCGGACTGACGGGACCGTGGCCGGGCCGGTTCCAGCGGGTCAGCAGCTCGACCCCGCTGACGGAACCGTCCCGGGCGTCGAACATCGGCTGGTAGTGGGCCTCCAGCTCGTCCCGGGCCAGGGCCCCGACCAGGGCGTGCTCCAGCTCGGTGCGGTCACCGGCCCAATCCTCGGTGTCGGCGTCGTAGACCGTCACCTGATCGCCGCCCCCGGCTTTGGAGCGGTACATGGCGAGATCGGCCCGTCGGACCAGCTCGGGGGCGGGATCGTCGCCGTCGGTCCAGGCCACGCCGATGCTGGCCGACACCCGCACCCCCTCGGCGCCAACCCCCACCGGTTCGGCCACCATGCGACGGACCCGATCGAGCGTGACGGTCACGCCGTCGGCGCCCCCGGGGTCGCGCAGGATGAGGACGAACTCGTCACCGCCCATGCGTCCGACCGTGTCGTCGGGTCCGACCGCGGCGGTGAGGCGCTCCGCCAGGGCGAGCAGCAGGTGATCGCCGGCCTGGTGACCCCACAGGTCGTTCACGGCCTTGAAGCGGTCGACGTCGACGAAGGCGAGAGCGAAGCCCCGGCCGGCGTCCGCGGTGGCGGCCACCGCTTCGTTCAGCCGGGCCAGCAGTGCGGAGCGGTTGCACAACCCGGTCAGCGGATCGTGGGTGGCCTCGTGCTCGAGACGGTCCTCCAGGGCCTTGCGCTCGGAGATGTCGCGGGCGAAGACGGTGTGGACGCGGCTCCCGGCCATCTCGACCCGGGCCGTCGAGACCAGAACGGGCACGCTCCCGCCCCCTGCCACGGCCAGCACGGCGTCGGCGCTGCGGATCCTCGGCAGGTCGGGATCGATCAGCTCGGCCGGGAGGAGCCGGGCGGCGGGGCCGCCCACCATCTCGGTCACCGGGCGGCCGATGAGGTCGGCGGCGGCCTCGTTGGCGTCCAGCACCAGCCCGTCGTCGCCGATCGACCAGATGGCCTCCGCGGCGGTGTCGATGACCGCCCGGGCCATCGCCTCGGAGGACCGCAGCCGGGCCGTCACGTCGTGCAGCTGATGGACCGACCCCCGCAGTGACGTTCCCAGCCGACCCGGCAGCGCCCGGGCGAGGTCGGCCTGGTCGTGCTCACCCCGGGCGAGGGCGGCGAGCTGACCGTCGACGAGGTGCAGCGTGGCCGCCATCTCATCGAAGGCGCCGGCCAGCACGGCCAGCTCGTCCCGCCCCGTCAGGCCGATGGGGTCGATGTCGAGGTCGCCGGCCGCCACCCGCCGGGCGCCGTGCTCGAGCGAGCGCAGGGTCCGGTTGGTCCACCGCAGCACGAACAGGAACAGCCCGGCGGTGGCCAGGACGAGGATGCCGACGGCGACGAGCGCCACCCGCTGCTCGGTGCGCGCCCGGGCCGCTGCCGACTCGGCCTCGGCGGCGAACGTGGTGCCGAGGTCCGAGCGGAGCTGCTCGAAGGCCGCCACCCGCCGCATGGCTGCGATCGCGGCTGCGCTGACGGCCCGGTCGTCGAACGTCCCCGCCACCATGGTCGTGTCGGCCCGGAGCTGCCGCCACCCCTGCTCCGCCTCCGTCACGGCGGACCAGGCCACCGTCAGCTCGTCCGGGATGACGCCGGACAGCACGGGCAGAGCCGACGCCACCTCGGCGGCATGGACCTCCGACAGACGCAGGAGGTCGTCGTCGGGGAGCGTCCTGGCCTGGATGTACTCGATCGACTCCCGCAGGGCCGCCTGCTGGGCCGAGACGGCCAGCATCAGCGTGGCACCGGTGGCGTCGTCTCGGCCGCTCACCACCGCGAGGACGTCTCGCAGCTCCTCGCCGACGGCGCGCTGGACGTCGAGGAACTGGGCGGTGGCGGCCACGTCGTCGATCTCCCACTCGTCGGCCAGGGCTGCCTCCCCCCGGTCGAAGGCGGCGAAGGCAGCCCGCACCCGGTCGGTCGCGTCGGCCCCGGCGGCGAGGTCGAGGTCGACGGCGCGCTCGTCCAGCTCGGCCCGCAGCTCCGCCACCTGGGTCCGGACCACGCCCAGCTGGACGCTGATCATGTCGGCCGTGCCACCCATGTCGACGCCGGTGGACGACGCGCCGTAGTGCCCCACCACGAGGGTGCCCTGCAGTCCGACCACCTGCTGCAGGTCGGCGAGGTAGACGGCCAGCCCGATGCGCTCGCAGCGCTCCTCGGCGCGCGCTGCGGCGGAGGCCCGGTCCCCCACCCACAGCGAGGCGAACACGACCAACCCGCTCAGCGGGGCGAGCGCGACGGCGAGGATGAGCGTCCGGAGTCGGGGTCGGCGGGCCCAGCGCTGCACCCCTGCCCATCGGCAGACCCGCCACTCTCCGTGAGCCCGGCGGCGGCCACCGGCAACCTGAGAAGGTCAGCCTCGCAGCGTGGCGTCGTGGGAGGCGACGACGGCGTCGATGCAGCGCTGGCGGAGGGCGGCGAGGTCGGTGTCGGTGAGGGTGCGGTCGGCGGCCTGGAAGCGGAGGCGGTAGGCCAGCGAGCGCCGCCCCGGCCCGACCCGCTCGTCCCGGTAGACGTCGAACAGGACCACCTCGACCAGCTCGTCGCCACCGGCCTCCCGGAGGGTGGCGGCCACGGTGCCGGCCGGCACCCCGTCGGTCACGACGAAGGCGAGGTCGACGTCGCTGCTCGGGAAGCTGCTCACGACGGCGTAGCGCCGCACCGGCGGGGGGTCGGCCAGGAGTCGGCCGAGGTCCAGCTCGAAGCCGGCCACCCGGCCATCGATCTCGAACGCCTCGAGCACGCCCGGGTCGACCTCGCCGACGGTACCCACGTCGTCACCGCCGACCAGCACCCGGGCCGTCCGGGTGGGGTGCCACCCGGGCCGGTCGTCGGCCGCCTCCACCGTCACGGCGTCGCGACCGAGCGCTCCGAGCAGGGCCAGCACCCTCCGGGTGCCGTCCCGGGCGTCGCCACCCGCCAGCAGACCGGCGACGTGCTCCGGCTGGTCGGGCAGGTCACCGTCCCCGTCGCCCCGCACGACGTGGCCGATCTCGAACAGCTCGACCCGCTCCGCCCGCCGGTTGCGGTTGTGTGCGACGGCCCGCAGCAGCCCCGGCCGCAGCGAGGTGCGCAGCACGGACTCCTCGGCCGTCAGGGGGTTCAGGAGCCGCACCGGCTCGTCGGTGAGCCCGGCCCGGGTGTGGGTGTCGGGCCCGAGGAGGGGCAGGGCCATGGCCTCGTCCATGCCGAGTCCGGTCAGGACGGACCGGACCCGACGGCGCTCGGACTGGTGGTGGGTCAGCCGGCCCGGGTAGGGGGACCGGGGCCGGGTCCGCCCGATGGCGTCGTAGCCGTGATGGCGGGCGACCTCCTCGACCACGTCGATCTCGGCGACCGAGTCCCACCGCCACGACGGGATCTCGACGTCGAGGTCGCCGTCGGCCTCGGCGGTGCGGAACCCGATGGGGTCGAGCAGCGCCCGCATGCGCTCCCGGCCGAGGTCGGTGCCGAGGAGGGCGTCGACCCGGGCGGGCCGGACCCGCACCGTCGGCGGGATCCAACGGTCACCGTCGACGTCGACACGGCCCTCGTCGGCGCGCACCCCCAGCAACGAGGCGATCCGGTCGACGGCGAGGGGCAGCATCTCGGCGTCGGTCCCCCGCTCGAACCGGGCCGAGGCCTCACTGCGCAGGCGGTGCGACCGGGCCGTGCGGGAGATCGACGGCGGGTCCCACCAGGCCGCCTCCAGAAGCACGTCGGTGGTCGACGGCCCGATCTCGGTGGACTCGCCGCCCATGACGCCGGCCAGCCCGATGGGCTGGTCGGCGGCGTCGCAGATCACCCCGTCGCCCTCGGCCAGACGCCGCTCGACCCCGTCGAGGGTCACGACCGTCTCGCCGGCCCCCGCCCGGCGCACCCGTAGGCGCCCGCCCGGCACCCGGGCCAGGTCGTAGGCGTGGGAGGGGGCTCCCAGCTCGAGCATCACGTAGTTGGAGGCGTCGACCACGCCGCTGATGGGCCGCATCCCGCACAGCGCCAACCGCATCCGGATGGGGAGCGGCGACGGGTCGGCGGTGACGCCCCGCAGCACCCGGGCCACGAAGCGGCCGCACAGGTCGGGGGCGACCAGCTCGACCGACGCCGTCGCGTCGACCGGGGTGCCGGTGGTGTCGACCCCGGCGGTGGGCAGGGCGAAGGGCAGGTCGAGACGGGCGGCGAGGTCGCGGGCCACACCGGCCACCGACATGGCGTCGGGCCGGTTGGGGTTGATCTCGAGGTCGAAGACGGCGTCACCGGACAGGCCGAGCTGCTCGTCGAGATCCGCGCCCACGTCGAGGTCGCCGGGCAGCACCATGATCCCCGCGGCGTCGGCGCCCAGGCCCAGCTCCACGGCCGAGCACAGCATCCCGTTCGACCACTCGCCCCGGAGCTTGCGCCGGGCGATCTCCATGCCGCCCGGCATGGTGGTGCCGACCGTGGCCAGGGGGACCAGGTCGCCCTGGGCCATGTTGAACGCCCCGCAGCAGATCTGCAGCGCCTCGCCGTCGCCGGTGTCGACGTCGACGAGCTGGATGCGGTCGGCGTCGGGGTGCGGGCGCAGGCCCAGCACGCGGGCCACCACGATGCCGTCGACGCCGAGGGGCACCAGCTCCTCGACGGCCATGCCGAGCGCATCCATCACGGCGGCGACCTCGGCCGGGGACCCGGGCAGGGGCGTGAACTCGCGCAACCACGACAGGGTCAGCTTCATCGTGGCGATCCGCTCAGAACTGCCGGAGGAACCGGACGTCGTTGGCCCACAGCTCCCGCAGACCGGAGATGCCGTGGCGCATCAGCGCCAACCGGTCGGTGCCGAACCCGAACGCGAACCCCGACCATTCCTCGGGGTCGAGCCCGCCGTTGCGCAGGACGTCGGGGTGCACCATGCCGCAGCCGCCCAGCTCCAGCCACCCCGTCCGCGACCCGGGGTGGGTGATGTCGAACTCGGCCGAGGGCTCGGTGAACGGGAAGTAGGACGGCCGCAGCCGGGTCTCGACGTCGGCCCCGAAGAAGGCCCGGATGAACTCGTCGAGCGTGCCGGCCAGGTCGGCGAACGTGATGCCCCGGTCGACGACGAGCCCCTCGATCTGATGGAAGACCGGCATGTGGGTGGCGTCGGCCGTGTCGCGTCGGAAGGCCCGCCCGGGGCACACCACGTAGAAAGGGGGCTCGCCGGCCAGCATCGTGCGCATCTGCACGGGGGAGGTGTGGGTGCGCAGGAGGGTCTGCTCGGCCTCGCCCCAGTCCACGTACAGGGTGTCCTGCATGGCCCGGGCGGGGTGGTCGTCGGCGAAGTTGAGCGAGGCGAAGTTGAACCAGTCGGTCTCGACCTCGGGCCCCTCGGCCACCGTGAAGCCCATGCCGAGGAAGACGTCCTCCAGGCGTTGGTGGGTCTGGCTGATGAGGTGGGCATGGCCGACGACGTCCTCACCGATCACCTCGGTCAGGTCGAGGCGCTCGGCCTCCAGCCGGTCGCGCCGTCCGGCGACGTCGAGCTGCTGGCGGAGGGCGGCGGCGGTGTCGACCAGCCTCGTGCGCGCCTCGTTGAGGGCCCGGCCGATCTCCTTGCGCTGGTCGGGTGCGAGGCTGCCGAGCGACGCCCTGACCTGGCCGAGCACCGCCTGCCGGGCGAACAGCCCGGTCTCCGCCGATGCCAGCTCGTCGAGGTCGGCGGCGGCGGCGAGGGCGGCCGCCCCGTCACTCTCGGCGGCCCGCACGCGATCGAGCAGCTCGGTGGTGCCCACCCCGGTCGTGCTCACGGCCGCCGGCACGGGGGAGTTCGCACGGTCATCGACGACGGAGGCTACCGAGGCCCCCCGCCGGTCGGGAACCGGTATCGGACGGTCCGGTGCAGGACGATGCCGGCCACGACGGCGGCGTTCAGCGACTCCACGTCGCCGGCCATGGGCACTCGGGCCACCACGTCGGCGGCGCCGGTCAGGGCGGCGGACACCCCGTGGGCCTCGCTGCCGACCACCCAGGCGGTCGGGGGACGGGGGTCGACCTGGTCGAGATCGGTCGACCCCGAGGCGTCGGTGACCACGACCCGGAGCTGCCGGTCCTGGCACCACCCGACCACCTCACCGGCCGACAGGCCGGCCACGACGGGGGCGGCCACGACCGCACCCGCGGAGGAGCGCACGGCCTTCTGAGACCAGGGATCGGCCGATCCGGCCGTCAGGACCACGGCATCGGCTCCGCAGGCGGCGGCGGTGCGGACCATGGTGCCCACGTTGCCGGGGTCGGCCAATCCGTCGAGCACGAGCACGCACCCGGGCGTCGCCACCTCGGCCGGGGTGGGCCGGGCCACCACGGCGATCACACCCTGCCCGTGGACGGTGTCGCTCAGGCGGTCGACGACCCGGCGCTCGGCAACGAGGAGCTCCGTGACCCCGGCCCCGGCGAAGGGGCCGGGATCCACGTCGTCGCCCAGAAGGATCAGCTCGGGGCGGACGCCCACCCCGAGCAGCTGGACCACCACGCGACGGCCTTCCGCCACGAAGACGCCCTCCGCCTCGCGCTCCGAGCGGCTGCGGACGAGTCCGCGGACGCGTCGTAGCAACGGTGCGTGACGCCCGACGCGACGGGGCGTGGTCGGCTCAGGCGGCGTCGCTCGCCTGCCGGGCCTTGGCCACGAGGGCGGCGAACGCCTCGGGCTCGCTGACGGCCAGGTCGGCGAGCACCTTGCGGTCGACCTCGACGCCGGCCTCGCGCAGCCCGGCGATCAACCGGCTGTAGGACATGCCGTGCTGGCGGGCGGCGGCGTTGATGCGCTGGATCCACAGCCGTCGCATGTCCCCCTTGCGGGCGCGCCGGTCGCGGTAGGCGTACTGCAGCGAGTGCATGACCGACTCGCGGGCCACCCGGTAGGACCGGCTCCGGTTGCCGTAGTAGCCGCTGGCCCGGTCGAGGGTGGTGCGCCGCTTCTTGCGGGCCGCGACGGATCGCTTCACGCGTGCCATCTGAGTGTCTCCTTAGCCCTTTAGCTGCCGAGCAGCTTCTTGATCTGGGGCCGATCGGCCTTGGCGACGTCGGTCGTGCCGCTGATGCGGCGCTTACGGCGCGACGTCTTCTTCTCGAGCATGTGGTTCTTGAAGGCCTGGCGCCGGCGCAGCTTGCCGGAACCGGTGCGCTTGAACCGCTTGGCGGCGCCGCGGTGGGTCTTCATCTTGGGCATCGTCGTCTCCTCCGGTCACCCGTTCGGGGGTGCTGGATGGGTGGTGCGGTGGACGGCCGGGGCCGCCGTCGGCCGTCAGGCGGTGGCGCCGTCGGTGGCGTGGTCGTCCCCGTCGGGCGGTCGGTCGCGCCGGGCCTGCTGCGCACGGCGGTCGGGGGCCAGCACCATCGTCATGTTGCGTCCGTCGAGGCGGCCGGGCTGTTCGACCTTGCCCACGTCGTCGACCCGCTCGGCCACCCGGTCGAGGATGTCCATGCCCAGCTCGGGGTGGAACACCTCCCGCCCCCGGAACATGATGGTGATCTTCACCTTGTGCCCCTCGGACAGGAACTTCTCGACCTTCTTGGTCTTGGTGTCGAAGTCACCGGCGCCGATCTTCGGCCGGTACTTCATCTCCTTCACGTCCTGGTGGCGGGACTTCTTCCGGGACTCCTTGGCCTTCTGGGCGGCCTCGTACTTCCACTTCCCGTAGTCCATGATCCGACAGACCGGGGGGTTGGCGTTGGCGGCCACCTCCACCAGGTCGAGGTCACGGCCACGGGCGATGGTGAGGGCCTCGGGGAGCGGCTTGATGCCGATCTGCTGACCGTCGTCGCCGACCAGACGGACCTCACGGGCCCGGATGCGGTCGTTGATCCGAGGCTCTTCCTCGGTAGCTATTGCCATGCTCCTGAGGGCGTGGCTCCTGAGGGCGTGGCTCCTGGAGGCGTGGATCCTGCGTGCAAGCGTGCTCCTTCATGGTCGAGCGGGAGCCGTCGCCGGATCGCAGCCGGCCGGGTGACCCGACGCACTTGGGTGGTCGGGTGGGGGGCGACCTCACCGTGGGCGACCCCGCTTCGTGTTCGGTTGTGCCGCCTAGGGTACCAGTGTGAGCTCGATCTGGACACCTGGTGGAGAGGTCCCCCTCGGCCGTGGCCGTGGCCCGTCGGGGTCCGACGACGCGTCCGGTGCCGGCGCCGGGCCGGATCCCCTCGACACCGACCCGGACGACACCGACCGCGACGACATCGATCTCCTCGACGACGACACGGTCGACCCCGACCTCGTCGAGGAGGTCAGCGAGAGGATGGCCGACGCCCAGCGTCGCCTGGCCGAGACCCCGGCCCGGGTGGTGGTGGCCAACCACGCCATGGGCCTGTACGAGCTGGCCGCCATCCACCTCTCGCAGCAGCCGCCGAACCTCGACGACGCCCGCCTCGCCATCGACGCCATGGGCATCATGGTCGAGGGCCTGGAGGGGCGCATGGCCGAGGAGGCCACCCTGCGCGATGCGCTGGGCCAGCTCCGCATGGCCTTCGTCCAGGTCAAGGCGGCGGCCGAGGAGTAGCGCCCGTCGGTCGGGAGCCTCCCCGGGGCGGCGGCTACGGCACGATCTTGCTGATGGGAAGCTCGACGATGTCGCTCGCGCCCCGGTCCTTCAGGGCGGGGATGAGGATGTTGATCTCCCGCTTCGGCACGACCGTCTCCACGGCGAACCCCGCACCACCGAAGAGCTCGTTGACGGTGGGTGACTTCATCGACGGCAGCAGCTCGATGACCTCGTCGAGGCGCCCCCGCTCGACGTTCAGCTTCATCATCACCTGACCCCGGGCGTCGAGCACACCCTCCAGCAGCGTCAGGATCTGGCCCATGGCGTGGCGTCGCTCGGGATCGTCGTGGGCGGTGGGGTTGGCCACCAGCTCGGTGTGGGAGGTCAGGATCTCGTCGATGATCCGCAGACCGGCGGCCCGCAGGGCGCGACCCGTCTCGGTCAGGTCGACCACCACGTCGACGATGTCGGGGGCCTTGGCCTCGGTGGCACCGTAGGAGAGGCGTACGTCGGCGTCGATGCCGTGCTTGGCGAAGTGGCGGCGGGTCAGCTCCGGGTACTCGCTCGACACCCGCACCCCGTCGGCCAGGTCGCCCAGCTCCCGCACGGCCGAGTCGGCGGGGACGGCAACCACGATCCGCACCGGTCGGCTGGTGGCCTTGGAGTAGCGCAGCTCGCCCAGCGACACGACGTCGGCGCCCGTCTCCTCCACCCAGTCCCGGCCCGTGATGCCCAGGTCGAACAACCCGTCGGCCACGTAGGTGGGGATCTCCTGGGGGCGGAGGATGCGCACGTCGTCGATCCGGGGGTCGTCGATGGTGGCCCGGTAGTCGACCGACGAGCTGCGCACGACGGTGAGGTCGGCGTCCTCGAACAGCTGGAGGGTGGCCCGCTCCAGGGATCCCTTGGGCAGCACCAGCGTGAGCATGGGCCGACCCTACGGGCCCGGTCCGGGCCGTCCGTGCGTTTTCCGAACGTTCCCCACCCCCGCCACGGACGGTGAGCTGCGGACCCTTAGCCTGGAACGATGGGCAGACCGACCACGACGAACAAGCGGGCGGCGGTGGCGGGAGCGCTGGCGGCGGCGGCCGCCCTGGGGGTGGCCGAGCTGGTGGCCGGCATCGTCCGTGACGCGCCGTCGTTGGTCGCCACCGTCGGTGACGAGTTCGTCGACCTCTCCCCCGGTGTCGTCGTCCGCTTCGGGATCGACTCGTTCGGGACCAACGACAAGCCCGCCCTCGTGGTCGGCATCGTGATCGTCAGCCTCGTCGTCGGCGCCCTCCTGGGCCTCGCCGCCCTGCGCCGCCGGTGGGTGCCGGTGGCCGGCTTCGCCGCCTTCGGCGCCCTGGGCGTGTGGGCCGCCGCCCGCCAGCCCCTCCCCGACACCGGCTGGGCCGTGGTGGTGGCCCTGGTCGCCGTCGTCACGGGCCTCGTCGCCCTCCGGTTGATGCTCCCCACCGTCGGGGCCACCCCGGCGGCCGACGACGAGACCCCCGCGTCGGCGGTCGGCACGTTCGGTCCGGCCGGTCGCCGCCAGTTCCTCCTCCGGGCGGGAGCGGTCGGGGCGACCGCCGCCGTGGCCCCCGCCCTCGGCCGCCGGCTCAACGCCCGCTTCGCCGTCGACGACGCCCGGGCCGCCGTCGACCTGTCCGCCGCCGCCCAGGCGTCCGAGCCGACCCGGGCGGGGCTGACCATCGACGGGCTCTCTCCCCTGTACACACCGAACAGCGAGTTCTACCGGATCGACACCGCCCTGCTGGTGCCCCAGGTGCAGCCCGACGACTGGACGCTGCGCATCACCGGCCGCGTCGACGAGGAGATCGAGCTGACCCTCGACGACCTGATCGCGGCGGCCACCCAGGAGGTCGACGTCACGTTGGCCTGCGTCTCGAACCCCGTGGGGGGCGAGCTGGTCGGCAACGCCCGCTGGCTCGGCGTCCCCCTCGGCGAGCTGCTCGACCGGGCCGGCCCCACCGACGGGGCCGAGCAGGTGGTGGGTCGGTCCGTCGACGGGTTCACGGCCGGCTTCCCGATCGAGCTGGCCTACGACGGCCGCCCGGCGCTGGTGGCGATCGGCATGAACGGCGAGCCGCTCCCCGTCCGCCACGGCTTCCCGGCCCGCCTCGTCGTGTCGGGCGTGTACGGCTACGTGTCGGCCACCAAGTGGCTGAGCGAGATCCGCCTGGCCGGCTGGGACGAGGTCGACGGCTACTGGATCCCCCGGGGCTGGTCCAAGCTCGGTCCGATCAAGACCCAGTCCCGCATCGACGTCCCCCGCTCGGGCGGCCGGGTCCCGGCCGGGCCCGTGGCGGTGGCCGGTGTGGCCTGGGCCCAGACCCGGGGCATCTCGGCGGTGGAGGTCCAGGTCGACGACGGTGACTGGCTTCCCTGCGAGCTGGGCGAGGCGTTGTCCGACGACACCTGGCGGCAGTGGAAGCTGGCCTGGGACGCCACGCCCGGGCGCCACCGCCTGCGCGTCCGGGCCACCGACGGGGAGGGGGAGGTGCAGACGGCCGAGCGCTCCGACGTGGCCCCCGACGGCGCCACCGGCCACCACACCATCTCCGTGGAGGTCACGTCGTCGGCCTGATGGGCCGCCGCGTTCACTCCCCGGCCAGGAGGCGCAGGGCGTGGGGCAGCACGTCCTCCACGGCGTCGAGGCACTCGACGCAGCCGGCTGTCGAGCCCGGGGTGTTGAGGACGAGGGCCCGTCCCGCCGTGCCGGCGATCCCCCGGGAGAGGCGCCCGAGGGGCGACACCAACCGCATGGCCTCGGCCAGCCCCGGGGCCTCCCGGTCGATGACGGCGCGGGTCGCCTCGGGGGTCAGGTCCCGGTCGGTGAAGCCGGTGCCGCCGGTGGTCACGACGAGGCCGACGAACCCGTCGGTCAGCTCCCGCAGCGCGGCGGCGACCGGCCCGATGCCGTCCTCGCTCGCCCGCCGCTGCACCACGTCGTAGCCCAGCTCGGTCAGCCGGGCGGCAAGGGCGGCCCCCGAGCGGTCCTCCCTGGTGCCGTGCACCACCCCGTCGCTGGCGGTGAGCACCTTGGCCGCCAGCCCCGCGGCGGGGGCGCCCTCGACGTCGTGGGTGGTCATGGACGGGTCACCGTACCGGCGGCGGGGCCGGGGTGGCCCGCCCGGGGCCCGGCGACGTAGCGGAAGGCGGCCATGCCGTCGGTGCCGTGATCCTGGGGCAGCACGAGCCCTCCCCGTCCCCATCGTCGCCACGGTTCCGGGGGCGGTTCGGGCCGCAGCCACGGGAGGGCCGCCGCCACCCACCCGTCCACCTCCACGGTCTCGGCCCGGGTGAGCGTGCAGGCGGCGAACACGACCGTGCCGCCCGGCCGCACCAGGCGGGCCGCCCCGGCGACCAGGCCCCGCTGCACCGGCACCAGCCGGTCGACGTCGGCCGGGGTGGCCCGGAAGCGTGCGTCGGGCCGGCGGCGCAGCGCCCCGAGCCCCGAGCAGGGGGCGTCGACCAGCACGGCGTCGGCGCAGCCGTCGGCGAGCGGCGCAGCCCGCCCGTCGGCCACCGCCACGGCCACGTCACAGCCGGTGCGCCCGGCGGCGGCGACCACGTCGCGCGCCCGGGCGGCCACCACCTCGACGGCCACCACGGCGGCACCGGCACCGGCCAGGGCGGTGGCCTTGCCTCCCGGGCCGGCGCACAGGTCCACGACGAGCGTGCCCGGCCCGGCCCCCACCAGGTCGGCCACCCACCGGCTGGCGGGGTCCTGGACGTAGCCGTCGGGGCGGGGGTCGACCGACACGGGCGTGTCCATGGCGGCCAGCGCCGCATCGGCGTCGGCCCGCCCCAGGTCGGCCCGGAGGCGGTCGATCATCCAGTCCGGATAGGTGGGAGCGGCGGCGGGGCGGGGGTCGGTGGCCACCCTCCGGAGGACGGCGTTGACGAGGCCCCGGGCCCGCCGGGGGGCGAGGGCCACCGTCTCGTTCACGGCGGCGTGGGCCGGGATCCGGAGGTCGACGAGCTGGTGGGCCCCCAGGCGGAGCACGGTGCGGACCTCGTCGTCGAGCGCACCCCGGGCGAAGCGGTCGATGCGCTCGTCGAGGGGACGGCGGTGGCGGAGGGTGCCGTAGACGAGCTGGGTGGCGAGGGCCCGGTCCCGCTCGTCGAGCGCACCGTCGGCGAGGGCGGCGGCCAGGGCCGGGTTGGCCCGGGCCCCGTCCCGCTCGACCAGGAGCAGGACGTCTCGGGCGACGTGGCGGGCCGTCGTCACCCGAGCACGACGTCGTCGGGGAGCCGGGCGCCCCGGAGCCAGTCGCCCGCCGAGACCGGCCCCCGACCCTCGGGCTGCACGGTGACCAGGCGGAGCCCCCCGACGGCGCACCCGGCCACCACCCCGTCGAGGCGGCCGGGGCCGGGCCCGGTGTCGACGGGACGGGCGTCGAGGACCCGCAGCCGGAGGTCGCCGACCGTCGTCCACGCCCCCCCGATTCGCACCACCCGGTCCAGCTGATCGGCGGGGCCGGACCAGTCGAGCCGGCGGTCGTCGGGGCCGAGCTTGGCGGCGTGGGTGACCTCCCCCCGCTGGGGGGTGCCCCGGCCGAGCCCGGCCCGCAGCGTCTCGACCACCAGCTCGGCGCCGTCGGCCGCGAGGGCGGCCATGAGAACGTCGGCGGTGTCGCGGGGGCCGACGGCCCGCTCCCGCACGGCGTGCACGGGACCGGTGTCGAGGCCCTCCTCCAGGCCCATCACACAGACCCCGGTGCGCTCGTCGCCGGCCAGGATGGCCCGCTCGACCGGGGCGGCGCCCCGCCACCGGGGCAGGAGCGAGAAGTGGACGTTCACCATCGGCAGGCGCTCCAGCACGGACCGGCTGATGATCCGGCCGTAGGCGACCACCACACCGAGGTCGGCGTCGGCGGTGAGCAGGTCGGCGGGGTCGTGGGACACGGGCAGGCCCAGCTCGGTGGCGGCCGCCTTGACCGGGCTCGGCGACGGGGCCGCCCGCCGGCCCCGGCGGGCGTCGGCCCGGGTCAGCACCGAGGCCACGTCGTACCCGGCGGCCACCAGCGCCCGCAGGCTGGGCACGGCGGCGTCGGGGGTGCCGCAGAACACCAGACGCTCGGGGTGGGCCGGCACCTCGGCCAGCCCGGCGGTCACGGCAGCGTGAGACCGCCTGCGGCCGGGACGGGCCGGGCGGCGTCCTGGCGGGCCCGGTCGCGCAGCTCGGCCATGGCCCGCCTGCGCTGGTCGGCGTCGAGGTGGTCGAGCACCAGCACGCCGTCGAGGTGGTCGAGCTCGTGCTGGAACATCCGGGCCAGCAGCTCGTCGGCCTCGATCGACACCTCGTTGCCGTCGAGGTCGTGTCCGGTGAGGTGCACGATCTTGGGCCGCACGATCTCGAAGGCCATGCCCGGCACCGACAGGCAGCCCTCCTCGTAGACCCACTCGCCGTCGGAGCCGTCGACGACCGGGTTGACGACGACCCTCGGCTCGTCGCCCAGGTCGTAGACGAACAGTCGCTTCTCGACGCCGACCTGGGGGGCGGCCAGTCCGATGCCGGGCGCCTCGTACATGGCGGCGAACATCCCGGTGGTCAGCCTGACGAGGCGGTCGTCGATGTCGGTGATCTCGGCGGCGCGCTGGCGCAGGACGGGGTCGCCGACGATGCGGATGTCCATCCCGACCAGGCTACCGAGCCGCCACCCCGGGCCTGCGGCCAGCTCACACCCGGGGAGGGTCGACCTCGACCCGGATCCGCTCGGAGGGGCGCTCGACGGCTCCGATGGCGTCGGCCAGCGTGGCCGGGTCGGGGGCCCGCACCAGGTAGGCCCCGTCGACGGGGCCCCGCACCGAGACGGGCCCACCGGCGTGGTCGACGTCGTCGCCTCCGATGGCGGCGGCCAGCGCCGCCGCCCCCGGTCCGGTCAGGCGGGCCAGGGCCGCGGCCGGGGGGAGGCCCAGCAACTCCCGGCGGGCCTGCTCGGCGGCCTCGAGGCGGCCCGGGTCGGCGTGGAGGACGGCGTCGATCACCTCGTGGTCCGGGCGCCGGGTCTGCACCACCAGCCGGCCACCCCCGGACCTGCCCCCCACCAGCCGGGCGGCGCGGGCCAGGAGGGCCAGGGCCTGCTCCCCGGCCCGGTACCGGGGGGCCAGCAGCTCCTGGTCGACGTCGGCCAGCACCACCACGTCGGCCCGGCCGACCCGGTGCAGCGCCGCCTCGGTTCCGACCACGACCCTCGTGTCCGGCCCCGGTCCGGCCTGGTCACCCGAGACCTCACCCACGTCGTCGCGGACCAGAGCGGCGATCTCGTCCCGTAGCCGGGTCACCCCGGGACGGAGCTGCTTCATGCGCACGGAGTCGCAGTGGGCGCACACCACGGGGCGGGTGTGGCCGCAGCGGGGGCAGCGGAGATCCTCGTGGTCGAGGTGGACGGCGGCGCCGCAACGCTCGCAGGCGGCGGTGGTCTCACATGTCGCGCAGACCAGCAACCGGCTGCGGCCCTTGCGGTTGAGCACGACGACGACCCGGCGGTCGGAGCGGACCAGCTCGACCAGGCGGTCGGAGATGAGGCTGCCGGCGCCGGGGCGATCGCCCCGCCGGTCGACGACCTCCACCACCGGCCAACCGGCCCGCTCGCGGGACCGCGACGGGCGCAGCAGGCGGGCGGCGGTCAGGCCGTGCAACGAGGGCACGGGCGAGGTCAGCACGACCGGCACGCCGGCCCTCCGGCCCCGCTCGAGGCCCACGTCGCGGGCGTGCCACGTCGGCGTCTGCTCACCCTGGTGGGCCTCGTCGTGCTCGTCGAGCACGATCACCGCCGTCAGCCCGCCCACCCGGGCCCAGGCGGCGGCGCGGGTGCCGACCGTGACGGCTCCGGCCGCCGCCGACGCCCGCTGCGCGGGCCAGCGGGCCACCGGCAGGCCCCGGGCGCGGACCCGTCCGGCCAGGCCGTCGGCGGCATCGGCCGTCGGCACCAGCACCAGCACCGGCCCGGCCGCGCCCAGCGCCACCACCAGGTCGGTGGGATCGTGGGCGGGCGGCAGGCGCAGGAGCACCGGGCCGGTGGCGGCGGTGACCTCGCCCAGCAACCCGTCCGGATCGGGTGGGGCGCCGACCTCGGGCCACGCCGGCGGTGACGGCAGGCGGTGCACCTGGGGATCGGGGGTGGCCGTGCGCAGCAGGTGCACGGCCCGGCCCGCCCAGCGCCACGCCGCCCACCCGGCCAGCTCGACCAGCGCGGCGTCCGGTCCGACACCACCGTGGCGGCGCAGCGGCTTCAGCGGCCGCGCCGAGGCCGGCTCGACCTCGACGCCGACCACCCAGCCCCGCACGAACCGTCCCTGCAGCTCGACCCGCACCGGCGTCCCCACCTGCACCGGCTCACGCCACTCGTCGGGCACCAGGTAGTCGAAGGAGCGGTCGAGGCGGGGCAGGTCGGGCAGGACCCGAACGACTCGGGTCCCCACGGAGGATCTACAGGTCGAGGGCGCGTCGCAGGTCGTCGGCCCGGTCGGTGCGCTCCCAGGTGAACCCGTCGGCGTCGTTGCGCCCGAAGTGCCCGTAGGCGGCGGTCCGCTGGTAGATGGGCCGGCGCAGGTCCAGCTCCCGGGAGATGGCGGCGGGCCGCAGGTCGAACACCTCGTCGACGGCGGCGGCGATGCGGGCGGGGTCGACGGTCTCGGAGCCGAACGTCTCCACCATGACCGACACGGGGGCGGCCACGCCGATGGCGTAGGCGACCTGGATCTCGCACCGACGGGCCGCACCCGCCGCCACGACGTTCTTCGCCACCCACCGGGCGGCGTAGGCGGCGGAGCGGTCGACCTTGGACGGGTCCTTCCCCGAGAAGGCACCGCCGCCATGGCGGGCCGATCCGCCGTAGGTGTCGACGATGATCTTGCGTCCCGTCAGCCCGGCGTCGCCGACGGGCCCCCCGACGACGAAGCGGCCGGTCGGGTTGACCAGCACCCGGACGTGCTCGCCGAAGCGGTCGCCGAGCACCGGGGCGATCACGTGGTCGATCAGGTCGGGGCGGATCATGGTGTCGCGGTCGACGCCGTCGTCATGCTGCGCCGAGATCAGCACGGTCCGGACGCCGGCGGGCTCGCCGTTCGCGTAGTCGACGGTCACCTGGGTCTTCCCGTCGGGCCGCAGGTAGGGCACGACCCCGGCCCGGCGCACCTCGGTGAGCCGCTCGGCCAGCCGGTGGGCGAGGTGGATGGGCAGCGGCATGAGCGCGTCGGTCTCGTCGCAGGCGTAGCCGAACATCATCCCCTGGTCGCCGGCGCCCTGGCGGGAGAGGTCGTCCTCGCCGGCGCTGCCCGTGCGGACCTCCTCGGAGTCGTCGACGCCCCGCGCGATGTCGCCCGACTGCTCGTCGATGGCCACCATGACCCCGCAGGTGCTGCCGTCATAGCCGACCGCACCCCGGTCGTAACCGATGCCGTTGATGGTCTCCCGCACGATCTTCGGGATGTCGACGTAGCCGGACGTCGAGATCTCGCCGGCCACGATGGCGAGACCGGTGGTCACCATCGTCTCGCACGCCACCCGGCTGGCCGGGTCCTCGGCCAGGAGGGCGTCGAGCACGGCGTCAGAGATCTGGTCGGCCATCTTGTCGGGATGACCCTCGGTGACCGACTCCGAGGTGAAGGTCCAACTGCTCAAGGATGCGGCCTCCGTGGGGGAACCCGGGCAGGGTAGCGGGGGCCGGCCGATCAGCCGGGGAGCCACTCCCCAACGCCGGCACCACGCCGGGCGGGACCTCAGCGCCGCTGCCGGACCACCTCGTCGAACACGGCCGCCGCAACCACCCGCTTGTCGGCCAGCTCCACGGTGCGCTCGGAGCCACCGGCGGCGAGGATCGTCACCGCGTTGGTGGCGTGGACGAACCCGACCCCGGGCGCCGACACGTCGTTGGCCACGATCAGGTCGGCGCCCTTGCGCTCGAGCTTGGCGCGGGCGTTGGCGACCAGATCCTCCGTCTCGGCGGCGAACCCGACGACGGTGCGACCCGGCACCGGTCGGGCGCCCAGGGCGGCCAGCACGTCGGGGGTGGGCTCGAGGGTCACCTCGGGGGGGCCGTGGTGCTTCTTCAGCTTGGCCCCGGCGGGCTCGACCGGTCGGAAGTCGGCCACGGCGGCGGCCATCACCACGATGTCGGCGGCGTCGCCCCGGGCCAGGACGGCGTCGTGGAGCTGCTGGGCCGTCTCGACCTCGACCGTCTCGGTCGTGCCCGGAGGAGCGGGGCGGTCGACGGTCGTGACCAGCGTGACGTGCGCCCCCCGGGACACGGCCTCCTCGACCAGCGCGTAGCCCTGGCGCCCCGACGAGCGGTTGCCGACGTAGCGGACCGGATCGATGGGCTCGCGGGTGCCGCCGGCGGTGACGAGCACGCGCAACCCGGCGAGGTCACCGGGGCCGAGGGCGGCCTCGACGGCGGCCACCACGGTGGCGGGGTCGGCCAGGCGACCGGACCCGACGTCGCCGCCGGCCAGGCGACCCGACCCGGGCTCGACGACGTGGACGCCCCGGCGGCGGAGCAGGGCCAGGTTGTCCTGCACGGCCGGGTGCTCCCACATCTCGGTGTGCATGGCGGGGCAGACGACGACGGGGGCCCGGGTGGCGAGGAGGGTGGCGGTGAGCAGGTCGTGGGAGAAGCCGGCGGCGTAGGCGGCCAGGGACCGGGCCGTGGCCGGGCACACCAGCACCAGGTCGGCGCCCTGACCCAGTCGGGTGTGGGGGATGGGGTCGTCCTCGTCCCACAGCGAGCCCCGCACCGGCTCGGAGGCCAGGGCCGAGAACGTCGTCTCGCCCACGAAGCGGCGGGCGGCCGTGGTCAGGACGGGAGCGACGTGGGCGCCGGCGTCGACGAGGCGCCGGCACACCTCGACCGCCTTGTAGGCGGCGATGCCGCCGGTCACGCCCAGCACGACCCGCCGGCCGTGCAGCACCCCGCTCACGGCCGCCGTCGACCGCCGGCCCCGTCGGGGATCAGGACTCGTCGGTGGCGCCGCCATCGACGAGGGACAGGTCGAACTCCTCCGACGCCGTCGCCTCCTCGGCCGCGGCCGCCTCGGCCGCCGCCTGGGCCTCGGCCTCGGGGTCGTAGGCCTCGTAGTGGATCTTGTCGGCCGAGATCTCCTCGAACGCGATCGACAGTGGCTTGCGGGCCACCGACGTGACCTGGGGCGGGACGATCTTGCCGAGCCCCTCGCCGAGCTGATTGAAGTAGGAGTTGATCTGGCGGGCCCGCTGCGACGCCAGGGTCACCAGCGTGAACTTCGAGTGTTCCACGGTGCCCAGCAGCTCGCCCACGGGCGGGTTCATCATGCTGTCGGCGCGCTCAACCACTGACCCTCCAGGGACGACGAACCCCCACCCTACCGGGGGGTCCCCGTTCCCGGACCGTCGTCCGGGCACCGCGCCAGCCCGGCCCGGAGGCCCCGGAGGAAGGCCCGCACGATGTCGGTGGCCCGCTCCAGCTCGTCGTTGACCACCACCAGATCGGCGATGGCGATGCCGACCTCCTCCTCGGCGTCGGCCTTGGCCAGCCGGCGCTCGATCAGCTCGGGGGGGTCGCCGCGGCCGTGGAGGCGGCGCTCCTGCTCGCCCCGGCTGGGGGGCCGCACGAACACCACCACCGACTCGGGCAGGCGCTCGCGGACCTGCTGGGCGCCCTGCACGTCGATCTCCAGGATCACGTCGACGTCGTCGTCGACCTCGGGTAGCGGGGTGCCGTACAGGTTGTCGAACACCTCGGCCCACTCGAGGAAGCCGTGGTCGGCCGCCTTCGCCTCGAACGTCGGGCGGTCGACGAACGTGTACCAGTCGGGGGGCTCGTTGAGCCGCCGGCTGCGGGTGGTCCAGCTCCGACTCAGCCGGAGGCGCTCGTCGCGCTGGAGGAGGCGTTGGGTGATGGACCCCTTGCCCGCCCCCGACGGCCCGGCCACGACCAGGACGACCGGACGGCGGGCGACGGGGTCACTCGGCAAAATGCTCGCGCAGCTTCTGGCGCTGGTTCTCGCCGAGCCCCCGCAGGCGGCGGCTCTCGGCGATGCCGATCTCCTCCATGGCCCGGCGGGCCTTGACCTTGCCGACACCGGGGAGGCTCTCCAGGACGGCGAGGACCTTGGTCTTACCGACCAACTCGTCGTCGTCGGCCTTGGCGAGGACCTCGTCGAAGTCGAGGACCCCCATCTTGAGCTTCTCCTTGAGCTCGGCCCGGGCCCGGCGGGCCTCCGCCGCCTTGGCCAGCGCGGCCTGGCGTTGCTCGTCCGTCAGCTGAGGCGGTTGCGACATGGGCCGACGTTACCCCGGCGACCGTTCCGCCACCGGGAATGGTGGACGCCGGCCGGAGGGGCTCCTCAGGCCGGGGGGCGGAGCGCGTCCTCGATCTCGGCCACGATGGCGGCGGCGGCGGCGCCGGGGTCGTCGGCCCGGGTGACGGGTCGGCCCACGACCAGCAGGTCGCCCCCGGCCGTGACGGCCTCGGTGGGGGTGGCAGAACGGGCCTGGTCCTGCACGTCGGCGCCGGCGGCCCTGATGCCCGGGACCACGATCTCGAGGCGCGGTGCGTACTGGCGGGCCTCGGCGGCGTCGGCGGCTGCGCACACGATGCCCCTGCAGCCCCCCGCCAGCGCGATCTTGACCCGCTTGGGCAGGATGTGGGGCGGGGCGTCGGCGTCGCTCGACAGCACCGTGACGGCGAGGGCGGTGGGCTCGGGGAGCCCGGCCCGCTCGGCCCCGGTGGCCAGCCCCTCCACGCCGGCGCGCAGCATGTCGACGTCACCATGGGCGTGCAGCGTGAGGCGGTTGGCGCCGAGGGATCCGATGACGCGGGCCGCCCGCTCGACGGTGGTCGGGATGTCGTGCAGCTTCAGGTCGCAGAAGACCTGGAAGCCCTGGTCGGCCAGCGCTCCGACCGCCTCGGGCCCGACGGCGGCGAACAGCTCGAGGCCGACCTTGAGCACACCGACCCGGCCGCGCAACGACCGGGCGATGCGGTTGGCCGCGACCAGGTCGTCGACGTCGAGGGCGACGGCCAGGCGGTCCTTGGCGGCTCGTTGATCCAGTTGCACGAACCCCAGGGAATCACACGGGAGCCGCCGGGAGTGTTCATCCGACAGCGGCCCGCCGCCGTGCGGGTCACCCCTGACGTTCTGGCGCCCATCTGGCCCTCACATGGGGCTGGTGCCAGAACGGATCAGGGGTGGGCGGCACCGGTCAGGTCGGCGGTGGCGGTGATGCCGTGGGCGGCGCACCAGTCGGCCAGCTCGGCCAGGACGCGGGTCGGGGCGGCCGGGTCGGCGAAGGTGGCCGTGCCGACCTGGACGGCGTCGGCACCGGCCATCATCAGCTCCACGGCGTGCACGCCCCGGCTCACCCCACCCACCCCCACGATGGGGAGGTCGGCGAAGGCGCTCCGCACGTCGTGGACGGCCCGCACGGCGACAGGACGGATGGCGTCGCCCGACAGCCCCCCGCCGCCGTGGCCGAGCACGGGCCGCCGTCGCTCCACGTCGATGACGAGCCCGAGGACGGTGTTGACGAGGGTCACGGCCTCGGCGCCGGCCTCGGTCACGGCGGCCACCACGGGCACGAGGTCGGCCACGTTCGGGCTGAGCTTGGCCCACCGGGGCCGCCCGCACGCCGCCGTGGCCGCCAAGACGCAGGCGGCGGCGTCGGGATGGTGGGCGAACATGCGGCCCCGGTCCTCCAGGTTGGGGCACGAGACGTTCACCTCGACGGCGGTGATCCCGTCGACACCGGCCAGCCCCTCGGCGGCGCGCCCGAACTCCTCCACCGTCCGGCCCCAGACGGAGGCCACCACGGTGACGCCGGCCGCCCGCAGCCCGGGCAGGTCCCGCTCCACCCAGGCCGCCACCCCCGGGTTGTGGAGGCCGACGGCGTTGATCATGCCCGCCGCCGTCGGGTGCAGCCGGGGCCCGGGGTTGCCGGCCCAGGGCTCGGGCGACAGCGACTTGACCACCATGGCCCCCAGCGCGCCCCGGTCGAGGTAGGCGGCCAGCTCGGCCCCGGTCCCGGCCGTCCCCGCCGCCGTCATGACCGGGTTGGCCAGCTCCACCGACCCGACCCGGGTGCTCAGGTCAACGTCGCTCACGGGCGGCGAGCTGCGTCGTGGTGGTCCTGGAGGGGGGTGACGGTCAGCGGACGGGAGGCCACCTCGGTCATGCCGGCGGTGGCGGCGAGGGCGGCGGCGGCGGTGGTCACGATGGGAACCCCGGCGTCGGTGGCGGCCCGGCGGATGTACTGCCCGTCGGCCCGGGACCCCTGTCCCCTCGGGGTGTTGACGACGAGCTGGACCCCGCCCGCCTCGATCAGCTCGACGGCGTCGGGGCGGCCGTCGGCGTCCTCCCCCAGCTTCGACGCCACCTGGTCGACGGTGACCCCGGCGGCGGCCAGGGCGGCGGCGGTGCCGGCCGTGGCCACGAGCGTGAAGCCGAGGGCGTGCAGCCGCTCGGCCACCTCCACGCCGGCCGGCTTGTCGCGGTCGGCCAGCGACAGGAACACGCCGCCCTCGGACGGGAGCCGGCCCGACGCCGCCATCTGGGCCTTGGCGAAGGCCACCCCGAAGCGGTCGTCGATGCCCATCACCTCGCCGGTCGAGCGCATCTCGGGACCGAGCAGGGCGTCGACGGTCGGGAAGCGGCGGAAGGGCAGGACGGCCTCCTTCACGGCCACGTGCCCGCCGGCCACCGGCGGCCGCAGGAGCCCCTCGGCCCGCAGCTCCGCCAGCGACGCCCCCAGCGACACCCGGGCCGCCACCTTGGCCAGCGGCACCCCGGTGGCCTTGGCCACGAAGGGCACGGTCCGGGAGGCGCGGGGGTTGGCCTCGATGACGTACACCTGCCCCCGCTGCACGGCGAACTGCACGTTGATGAGGCCGACCACGCCGAGGGCGTCGGCCAGCTCCCCGGTGCGGCGCTCGATCTCGGCCCGCACGCCGGCGGCCAGGGTGGGGGGTGGGATGGCGCAGGCCGAGTCGCCCGAGTGGACCCCGGCCTCCTCGACGTGCTCCATCACCCCGCCGATCAGCACCTCACCGGTGTCGTCGCGCACGGCGTCGACGTCGACCTCGACGGCGTCCTCGAGGAACCGGTCGATGAGCACGGGCCGCTCGGCGGACAGGCCCCCCTCCCGGCCGAGGGTGCCGGCCGCCGACAGCTCGGCCATGGCGGCGTCGAGCTCGTCGTCGTCGTAGACGATGCTCATGGCCCGCCCGCCGAGCACGTAGGACGGTCGCACCAGGACGGGGTAGCCGACCGTGCCGGCCACGGCCCGGGCCTCGTCCGCCCCGACGGCGGTGCCCCCCGGCGGCTGGGCGATGCCGAGGCGGGCGCACAGGGCGCTCCAGCGCTCCCGATCCTCGGCCAGGTCGATGGCGTCGGGCGGGGTGCCGGCCACGAGGGCGGGGTCGAGCCCGCCGGCCAGCTTGAGCGGGGTCTGGCCGCCGAGGGCGACGACCACCGCCACCGGCTCCTCGGCGTCGATCACGTTGGCGACGTCCTCGTCGGTCAGCGGCTCGAAGTAGAGGCGGTCGCTGGTGTCGTAGTCGGTCGAGACGGTCTCGGGGTTGCAGTTGACCATCACCGTCTCGTAGCCGGCGTCGCGCAGGGCGAAGCTGGCGTGCACGCAGCAGTAGTCGAACTCGATGCCCTGACCGATGCGGTTCGGACCGGACCCGAGGATCACCACCCGGGGCCGCTCGCCGGGGCGGATCTCGTCCTCGTCCTCCCACGTCGAGTAGTGGTACGGCGTGCGGGCGGCGAACTCGGCCGCGCAGGTGTCGACCGTCTTGTAGGTGGGGCGCACCCCGGCGGCGAGGCGGGCGGCCCGCACCTCGGCCGTCCCGGTCCCCCACAGGTGGGCCAGCTGGGCGTCGGAGAACCCGAGCTGCTTGGCCCGCCGCCAGCCGCGCCGGTCGAGGCCCTCGGGTCCACCCGCCTCGACCAGCACCTCGCGCTCTTCACCGATGCGGGCCATCTGGTCGAGGAACCACGGGTCGATGCCGGAGCGCCGGTGCACCTCGGCCGGGTCGAGGCCCCGCCGCAGCGCCGCCTCCACCTGCCAGATGCGCTCGGGGGTGGGGACGGCCAGCGCGGCCAGCAGCTCGTCGTCGCCGAGGGCGTCGGTGGCGGCGTCGCCGGGGTCGGCGCCCAGGCCGAACCGCCCCGTCTCGAGCGACCGGCACGCCTTCTGCAGCGACTCACAGAACGTCCGCCCGATGGCCATGGCCTCACCCACCGACTGCATCTGGGTGCCGAGGACGGGATCGGCGCCGGGCAGCTTCTCGAAGGCCCAGCGGGGCATCTTGGTGACGACGTAGTCGATGGTGGGCTCGAAGCTGGCCGGCGTCTCGCCCGTGATGTCGTTGGTGATCTCGTCGAGGGTGTAGCCGACGGCGAGGCGGGCGGCGATCTTGGCGATGGGGAAGCCGGTGGCCTTGGAGGCCAGGGCCGACGAGCGGCTCACCCTGGGGTTCATCTCGATGACGACCTGGCGGCCGGTGGCGGGGTCGACGGCGAACTGCACGTTGGAGCCGCCGGTCTCCACCCCGACCCGGCGGATGCAGGTGAAGGCGGCGTCGCGCATCTGCTGGTACTCGACGTCGGACAGCGTCTGGATGGGCGCCACCGTGATGGAGTCGCCGGTGTGGACGCCCATGGCGTCGACGTTCTCGATGGAGCAGACGATCACGCAGTTGTCGGCCCGGTCCCGCATGACCTCCAGCTCGAACTCCTTCCAGCCGACGATGGCCTCCTCGATGAGGATCTCGTCGACCGGTGACGCCTCCAGGCCCCGGGCCGCCAACCGGGTGAACTCCCCGGGCGTCGTGGCCACCCCGGTCCCCTGCCCGCCCAGGATGTAGGCGGGGCGGATGATGACGGGCAGCCCGATCTCGGCCACCACCCGTTCGGCCTCGGGCCGGCTGCGGGCCACCCCCGAGCGGGCCACGTCGAGCCCGACCTCGACCATGGCGTCCTTGAAGCGCTCGCGGTCCTCGGCCGTCTCGATGGCGGTGGCGTCGGCGCCGATCATCTCGACGCCGTAGCGGGCCAGCACGCCGGCCTCCTCCAGCTCCATGGCCAGGTTGAGCGCCGTCTGACCGCCGAGGGTGGGCAGGAGGGCGTCGGGCCGCTCCGCCTCGATGATGGCGGTGAGCACGTCGACGGTGAGGGGCTCGACGTAGGTCCGGTCGGCGAAATCCGGGTCGGTCATGATCGTGGCCGGGTTGGAGTTGGCCAGCACCACCCGGTAGCCCTCCTCACGCAGCACCCGGCAGGCCTGTGTACCGGAGTAGTCGAACTCGCAGGCCTGGCCGATCACGATCGGTCCGGAGCCGATGATGAGGATGGTCCCGAGGTCGTCGCGGCGGGGCATCAGCGTCGTCCCGCCGACGTGCCCCGGACGCGCTCCATGAGCAGGACGAAGTCGTCGAACAGGTAGCGGGCGTCGTGGGGCCCGGGACCGGCCTCGGGGTGGTGCTGCACCGAGAAGGCGGCGATGTCGCGGGCGGCGATGCCCTCGACGGTGCCGTCGTTCAGGTTGACGTGGGTGACCTCGGCGCCGGCGACGGACCCGGGCGCCACGGCGAAGTTGTGGTTCTGGCTGGTGATCTCGACCGTGCCCCGGTCGAGCCGGCGGACGGGGTGGTTGGCGCCGTGGTGGCCGAAGGGCAGCTTCTCGACGCTGCCCCCCAGGGCGAGGCCGAGGATCTGGTGGCCGAGGCAGATGCCGAAGACGGGCACCTCGCCGAGCAGGCCCCGCACCGCGTCGGCCACGCCCTCGACGCAGGCCGGGTCGCCGGGGCCGTTGGAGAGGAACACGCCGTCGGGCTCGCGGGCCAGCACGTCGTCGGCGGGGGTGGAGGCGGGCACGACCTCGACGGTGGCCAGCGCACCGAGGTGGCGCAGGATGGTCCGCTTGATGCCGAGGTCGTAGGCCACCACTCGCCAGGGACCGTCGCCGACGGTGTACGGCTCGGCGGTGGTGACCCCGGCCACGAGGTCGACCCCGTCGGTCCCCGGCTCGGCGGCGGCGGCGGCCCGGAGCGTGGCCTCGTCGGCCGTGCCGAAAGCGCCCACCATGGCGCCCCTGTCCCGGAGGTGGCGGGTCAGACGGCGGGTGTCGACGCCGCCGATGCCGGCCAGCCCGGCCCGGCGCAGCACGGCGTCGAGGTCGTCGCGGGACCGCCAGTTGGAGCGGCGCCGGGCCAGGTCGCGGATCACCACGCCCCGGCAGGCGGGCCGGGCCGCCTCGTCGTCGTCGGGGGTCGTGCCGTAGTTGCCGATGTGGGGGTAGGTGAACGTGATGATCTGGCCCGCGTAGGAGGGGTCGGTGATGATCTCCTGGTAGCCGGACATGGCCGTGTTGAACACGACCTCCCCCGAGGCCACCTCGGCCGGCGCGCCGATGGCCTCCCCCTCGAACACCTCCCCGTCGACGAGGACCAACGCAGCCGGGGTCAGCACCGGGGCTCCCCCTCCCCGTTCTGGCACCTGAAAACCTGCGGATGCGTCGCTCCCAGGTGCCAGAACGAGGCGGGCACCACGTCAGCCGGGGTCAGCACCTGGGCTCGCCGTCGATCACGGTGGGGCGGCCGGCGAGGACGGTGTGGCGGACCCGACCCCGCAGCGGTCGCCCGATCCACGGGTCGTTGGACGAGCGGCTCGCTGCCGCCGCCTCCGTCATCGTCCACTCGGCGTCGGGGTCCACGACGCACAGGTTGGCCTCCCGCCCGGGTCGCACCGGCCCACCGTGGCGGTCGGCCACCCCGGCGATGCGGGCCGGGGCGGTGCTCATGCGCTCGACCAGCACCTCGGGCGCCGCGTCGAGGGCGGCGGTCGCCGCCGAGAACGCCGTCTGGAGCCCGGTCACGCCGGGGGCGGCCTCTGCGAAGGGCTGGTCCTTCTGCTCCGCCGCGCAGGGGGCGTGGTCGGTGGCCACGGCGTCGACGGTCCCGTCGGTGACGGCTGCGACCAGAGCGGCCCTGTCCCGGCTGGTGCGCAGGGGCGGGTCGACGCGGTGGACGGGATCGAACGTGCAGCACGCCTCGTCGGTGAAGGTCAGGTGGTGGGGCGTGACGTCAGCGGTGACGGGCAGCCCCCCGGCCCGGGCGGCCCGGATGACGGCCAGTGACCCCGCCGTCGACACCCGCCGGAAGTGCACGGGCGCCCCCGTGAGCTGGGCCAGGGCCACGTCCCGCATGACCAACAGCTCCTCGGCCTCGGCCGGACGGCCGGGCAGGCCGAGACGCGACGAGACGGCGCCCTCGTGCATCACCCCGCCCGCCGCCAGCGTGGTCCGCTCGGCCGGCTCCGCGATCGTCACCCCGAGGACCGAGGCGTACTCGAGGGCGCGGCGCATGACCCGGTCGTCCTGCACGCCGCCGCCCTCGTCGCTGACCAGCCGGACCCCGAGGGCGGCCATCTCGGCCAGGGGGCCGAGCGCGTATCCGGCCCGCCCGACCGTCACGGTCCCGGCCACGAGGATCTCACAGGCCGCCCCGACGGCCAGGGCCCGCACGTCCCGGACCATCGACGCCGAGTCGACCGGCGGGTCGGTGTCGGGCAGGGCCACCACGGCGGTGTAGCCGCCCAGGGCGGCGGCCCGGGCCGCGGTGGCCACCGTCTCGGACCGCTCGTCACCGGGCTCGCGCAGGTGGGCGCCCAGGTCGACCAGGCCGGGCAGCACGAGGCACCCGTCGGCATCCAGCACGGTGGCGCCGTCGGGTACGCCCACCTCCCCCACCGCCTCGACCCGGCCGGCATCGTCGACGGCCACGTCGGCACGGCGGAACCCGTCCGCCTCCAGCACCCTCCCGCCCCGGATCACCAGCGCCGTGCTCACGCCGCCACCCCCGAGAGAGCCCGGTACAGGCAGGCCATGCGCACGGCCACACCGTTGCGGACCTGCTCGGTGACGAGGGCCCGGGGCAGGTCGGCCACCTCGGGGTCGATCTCCACGCCCCGGTTCATGGGGCCCGGGTGCATGACCACGGCGCCGTCGGCCAGACGGGCGGCCCGGGCGGCGGTGAGGGCGTAGCCGTGGTGGTACTCGCGCTCGGAGGGCAGGAGCGCCGGCTCCATCCGCTCGTGCTGGAGGCGGAGGAGGTACACGACGTCGAGGCCGCCCACCACGTCGTCGAGGTCATGGCTGACGGTCACGGGCCACCCGTCGAGCGACGGGGGTAGCAGCGTGGGTGGGGCCACCAGGACGACCTCGGCGCCGAGGAGCGTGAACGCCTCCACGCAGGAGCGGGCCACCCGCGAGTGGGCCACGTCACCGACGATGCCGACCCGCATGCCGGCCAGGTCGGTGCGCTCGGGTGGCCCGCAGTCGGAGGGGCGGGCGGCCCGCAGCGTGAAGACGTCGAGGAGCGCCTGGGTCGGGTGCTGGTGCCAGCCGTCGCCGCCGTTGAGGACGGGGACCCGACCGTCGGAGCAGGCGTCGGCCCAGCGGGCCACCTGCCAGGGCGCGCCGGCGGCGCGGTGGCGTACCACCAGTGCGTCGACACCCATGGCCAGGAGCGTCTCCACCGTGTCGCGCAGCGACTCCCCCTTCGTGACCGATGACGACCCGACCGTGAACGCCATGGTGTCGGCCGACAGCCGCTTGGCCGCCGTCTCGAACGACAGTCGGGTACGGGTGGAGTCCTCGAAGAAGCAGGTGGCCACGGTCCGGCCCCGCAGGGCGGGCACCTTCGGCACCTCCCGCCCCAGCACCTCGCGGAACGAGTCGCTGCGGTGCAGGAGGTCGCGCACGCCGTCGGCGCCGAGCTCGCCCACCGACAGCAGGTGCCGAGCCGTCACGCCAGCTCCCCGAGCGTGACGGCGTGCAGGGTGACGTCGACCACCTCGCCCCGGGCGGTGGGGAGGTTCTTGCCGACGTAGTCGGGGCGGATAGGCAGCTCCCGGTGGCCCCGGTCGACCATCACGGCCAGCTGGACGGTCCGGGGTCGGCCGTAGGAGTGCACGGCGTCGAGGGCGGCCCGGATGGTGCGCCCCGTGAACAGCACGTCGTCGACCAGCACCACGTCGGCACCGTCGATGTCGACGGGGATGTCGGTCGGCGCCTCGGGAACGACGGGCCGGATGCCGATGTCGTCGCGGTGCAGCGCCACGTCGAGGCGGCCGAGGGGCACCTCGACCTCGGCGATCTCGTCGAGCAGGACGACCAGCGCCTCGGCCAACGGCACCCCACCGGTCTGCAGGCCGACGAGGACGACCCGGTCCAGACCCTGGTTGCGCTCGACCACCTCGTGGGCGAGGCGGGTGAGGGCCCGGCGGATGTCGTCGGTGTCCATGACCTCGGCCCGGGGGACGAACGTGCCGCCCGGCGGGCGCGTGAGTCGTCGCTCGCGTTCGGCCACCGGCGTCGTCGTCCTCCCGTACGGGCCTCACGGGACCCGCTTCACGGCATCGGCCACCGTACCGGATCCCGGCCCGGATCAGGGGATGCCCAGGACGACCTCGCACCCGGCGCCGGCACCGGCGGTGTCGGTCCCGGGTCCGCCGTCGCAACGGTCACGGCCCTCGCCGCCGGACAACAGGTCGTCGCCGTCCGAGCCCAGCAGCCCGTCGTTGCCGGCGCCGCCCGTCACCACGTCGTTCCCGGCGCCTCCGTCGAGGTGGTCCCGCCCGTTCTGGCCGTCGATCACGTCGTCGCCGGGGCCGCCCGTCACGGTGTCCCTGCCGCCGCCGCCGAGGAGCCGGTCGCGGCCGTCGCCGCCGTCGACCACGTCGCCGGTGCGGCCTCCGTCGACGGTGTCGTCGCCGTTCCCGGCGTCGATGACGTCGGCCCCCCCGCCGCCGATCAGCAGGTCGTGGCCGTCGCCGCCGGTGAGCCGGTCGGCGCCCTCCGCCCCGTAGAGGCGGTCGTCACCGTCACCGCCGTCGACCACGTCGTCACCGGACCGGCCGCGCACCACGTCGTCGCCGGCGCCGCCGGTCACCCGGTCGACGCCGCTCCCGCCCAGCAGCACGTCGTCACCGTCGCCGCCGTCGATCACGTCGGCGCCGCCACCGCCGCACACGAGGTCGTCACCGACCCCCGCCGCGATCACGTCCGCGGCCGGGGTGCCCTGGATCACGTCGGCGCCGCCGGTGGCCGGCTCCCCGGTGGCCACGTCGACGGTGACGGTCCGGCCGTTGCACGTCAGCGGCCCGCCCCGGGTGAAGAGGACCGACACGGCGGCGTCGACGGCCGCACCCGCCGCGTCGGTGCAGACCACGGCGGCGGAGCGGTTGCTCCACGCCGTCACCGCGCAGGAGGCGTCGGAGCCGTGCGCCCCGACCTGCACGTTGCCCCGCCCGGAGACGAGCCCGTCGAACGTGACCCGGTAGCGACCTGCCCCGGTCCGCACCACCGTGGCGCCGCCGGCGGGGCCGCGCACCCGGTCGCCGGTCAGCGTGGACGACGGTGCGGTGGGCGCCGTGGTCAGGGCGTAGGCGCCATCGCCGCCGACGGTGTGCAGGAGGGCGAAGCGGGCGTCGGCCGGTCGACCGGCGGCGTCGGTGCAGGCCACCCGGGTGGTGGCGTCGGCCCAGTCGACCACGACGCACCGGGCGCCGGCGCCGAGCGCGGTCACCTGCACGTTGCCGGCCGCGCCGACCCGCCACCCGGCGAACGTGACGGCGTAGGCGCCGACCCCGGTGCGGGTCACCGACGTGGGCCCGCCGGACGGGTTGTCGGCGTCGGCCGCCGCCACGACATGGGAGGCGGTGGCTGATCCCGTGAGCACGTGGGCGGCGAGGGTGTCGAACGAGAGGAGCACCGAGAGGGGCGCGTCCACGGCGGTGCCGGTCCGGTCGACGCAGACGGTCGACACGGTGCCGGCCGTCCATCCCGTCGTGTTGCAGCCGACCCCGGGGGCCATCGACGTCACCTGGGCCACGCCCCCGGGAGCGGTGAGACCGGGGAAGGTGACGTCGTGGCGGCCCGGGCCGGTGCGGGTCACCACCGGCACGCCGCCGGCCGGGTTGGTCCACCGGTCCTCGCTCACGGGACCCGACGCGGTGGGATCGTCGATCCGGGCGTGGGCGACGCAGGGGGTGTCACGCTCGACGCCGAGCCGGTAGTGGCCCCGGGTGCCGTAGGTGGTGTAGCCGGTGGCACCGGTGCCGGAACCCGACGGGGTCACGGCGACGCGGACGGTCTGGCCGTAGGCGAGGTCGAGGGTCACCGAGGCGTCGAGGCCCGTGGCGACATCGCGGCTGACGTACGCGGAGGGCGGGTTGTCGGCGGCGAGGCGCTCACCGGTCGGGCCGAACACCTCGACGGCGGCGTCGAGGTTGGGACCGACGGCGGAGGGGGTGACCGCGATCCGGGTCGGCCCACCGCACCCGGCGACCTCGTAGACGTCTCGGTCGTCGCGCCGCTCGATCACGCCCGTCGCCGCGCCCCGCAGGCCGAGGGGGGTGGCGGTGTCGAGGGCGTCGCCGTGGTCGTCGGGCCGGAGGTCGAGACCGTTGTTGTAGATGACGGCGAAATCGTCCTGGGTCTGGCTCGGGTCGGTGTACTCGCCCCGGGAGAACTGGGTCAGGGGCCGGCCGTAGGCGGACCCCATCACCGGCGCCCAGTGGCCGTGGCCGCCGTAGTAGCCCGTACCGCCGGCCACGCCGTCGTGGCTGAGGCCGAGGTTGTGGCCGACCTCGTGGCTCACCGCCTCGGCGATGGACTTCTCGTCCTGGCCGAGGCTGCCCGCGAAGGCCCAGGCCGGCTGGTGGCGGGCGTGGTTCGACCCGATCAGGTCGTAGGCGCCCACGTAGGCCACGCCCCCGCAGGCGGTGCAGAGGCCCGACGCCGTGCCCGTGGTGCCGGCCACGACCACCCGGGTGCCGAAGCGGTCGTCGGTCACGTCGGACCGGTCGATGGCGGTGAAGCCCGGATCCTGGGTCGTCACGTCGACGTCGAAGGGGGCGTAGTCCTCGGCCACCCGCTGCCAGATCCCCTGGACCAGCCGGAGCTCGGCCGGACTGAAGGCGGGACCGTCGCCGGCCGTGTCGAGGGCGGGGGCGTTCCAGGCGGCGCCGCCCCGCCAGGCCGTGCCCCCCGGCAGCGCGTAGCCGTCCACGTCGAGGTAAACGACCTTGGCCGCGCCGGGGCGGCTGTGCAGCGAGAACGTCTCGGCCAGCGGGAACAGGGGAGCGGCACCCGACGGGCCGGCGGCGGCGGTCGGACCGTGGTCGTGGGCCGGGGCGTGGTCGTGGGCCGGGGCGGGGTCGTGGGCCGGGGCGGGGTCGTCGAACAGGAGCGCTCCGTCGGCGGTGACGTGGAGATCGGGCTCGTGGGCCAGGTCCCTCAGCTCGGCCACGGTGAGCTGGTTCTGGGCGGCGAGGCCGGCCAGGCGGGCGCCGTCGGTGGTGGCCACGACGTCGGCCAGGCGGGCGCTGCGCTCGAAGCGCACCCTCGTCGGGTCGGGCCGGGACGGGACGGGCGTGAACGCCACGCCGGCCTCGTCGACCATGATCCCGGGGTCGGTCAGCGTGGCCCGCAGCTCGGCCACCGTCGTGTCGTTGACGGCGGCCAGGGCGGCCAGCTCACCGGCGTCGGCACCGGCCAGCGCCAGCGCGCCCGACACGGGGGCGTCGAAGAAGCGGGCCTCCTCCACGGCCACGCCGACCGGAGCGCCCCCGTCGGCCGCCAGCACCGGTTCGGCTGCGATCTGGACCGCCGGCGGCGGGCCGGCCGCCCCGGCCCCGCCGCCCGATCCCGTCCCGCCGAGGACGCCGAGCGTCACCGCCAGTGCCGCCACCGTCCGCGCCCGTCCGCCCATGACATCTCCACCCGTCGCCGAGGCGGCTTGACGCCGCCGCCTCTCCTTCGGCCGGTGGCGGGCCCGTCGAGAGGCTCAGGCCACCGACAGGGCGAACCTGACACCCGTGGTGGGGGCCATAGCCCCCACCACGGGTGTCAGTTCCGGGTAGGAGCGTCGGCGGCGATGGCGGAGAGGACGCCGTTCACGAAGGCGCCCGACTCGGCGGTCGAGAACCGCTTGGCCAGGGTCACCGCCTCGTCGATGGCCGTGCCGACGGGGACGTCGGGCCGGTGCAGCAGCTCGAACGCGCCGAGGCGCAGGACGATCCGGTCCACGGTGGCCATCCGCTCCAGCCGCCAGTTGGTGGAGGCGGCGCTCAGGCGGGCGTCGATCCCGGCCTGGTGCTCGGCGACCCCGCGGACCAGGGCCTCGGCGAACGCGGCGGGGGCGTCGTCCAGGTCGGCCAGCACCCGATCGACGTCGACGCTGCGGGTGTCGGCCTCGTAGAGCAGGGCCAGGGCCCGCTCCCGGGCGTCGCTGCGCCGGGCGATGGGAGCGTCAGCCCGAGGCGCGCTCGAGGTACTCCCCCGAGCGGGTGTCGACCCGGATGGACTCCCCGGGGCCGACGAACAGCGGCACCTGCACGACCAGGCCCGTCTCCAGCGTGGCCGGCTTGCGGGCGCCCGACACCCGGTCGCCCTGGATGCCCGGCTCGGTCTCGGCGATGCTCAGCACCACCGAGGCGGGCAGGTCCACGCCGACGATCTCGTCGCCGTACACCTGCAGGACGGCGCCGTCGTTCTCCCGTAGGTAGTCGGTGGCGTCGCCGAGGAGCAGCGGGTTGACGTTTCGCTGGTCGTAGGTCTCGGTGTCCATGAAGACGTAGTCGGGCCCGTCCTTGTAGAGGAACTGGACATCGCGCTTGTCGATGACGGCCTGGTCCATCTTCTCGCCGGCCCGGAAGGTGCGCTCGACGTTGGCCCCGGAGCGGACGTTGCGCAGGGTGGTGCGCACGAAGGCGCCACCCTTGCCCGGCTTGACGTGCTGGAAGTCGACGACGGTGAACAGGCCCTCGTCGAGGGCGAGGGTCATGCCGTTCTTGAAGTCGGCGGTCGAGATCGCCACGTGTTCCTCAGGGTGTCGCGGTGGTGGTCGGGGCCAGGACCACCGGCTGCTTGGGAGCACCGGTCAGGGCCTCGGCGCCTCCGGCGGTCACGAGGACGGTGTCCTCGATGCGGACCCCGCCGATGCCGGAACGATATACGCCCGGTTCGACCGTGACCACCATGCCCTCGGCCAGCACGTCGGTCGAGCCGCTGGTGGCCCAGGGTCCCTCGTGGATGTCGAGACCGACCCCGTGACCGGTCCCGTGGAGGTACTCGTCGGCCAGGCCGAGCCCGTCGAGGTGATCGCGACAGACGGCGTCGAGGTCGGCACCGGCGAGGCCCGGCCGGACGGCCGCCACCCCGGCCGCCTGCGCGCCCCGGACGGCATCGACCATGGCGGCGCCGGCGTCGTCGAGATGACCGACGGCGAACGTGCGGGTCATGTCGGATCGGTAGCCGTCGACGGTGGCGCCGCAGTCCACGATGACCAGGTCGCCGGCGGCGACGGCCCGGGGGCCGGGCTCGTGGTGGGGGCGGGCCGCGTTCGGGCCCGAGGCGACGATGGTGTCGAAGGCGAGGCCGTCCCCGCCCAGCCGCAGGACGGCCGCCTCGAACGTACGGGCCAGCTCCACCTCGGTGACGCCCTCGCCGAGCCGGTCGACCACCTCGGCCAGGGCCCGGTCGGCGACGGCGGCGGCGGCGCGCATGCGGGCCACCTCGGCGGCGTCCTTGACCATGCGGGGCCGGGCCACGACGCCCTCGGTGGCGACCAGCTCGACACCGTCCAGGGTCTCGAGCCAGCGCCGCTGCTGGGCCCAGGTGACGTGCTCGGCCTGGAGGGCGAGCCGGGAATGCGTCGCCACGGCGTCCACGACGGCGGCCCGCTGGTCGTCGGGCCGGCCCACCACGAGGCGGATCTCGGCGCCGACCCGGTCGGCCTCCTCGGCGGCACGCTCCCCGTAGCGCCCGTCGGTCATCAGCACCAGCTCGTCGGCGGTGAGCAGCACCAGCCCGGCAGACCCCGTGAAGCCGGTGAGCCAGCGCACGTCGGTCGCATTCGAGACGAGCAACGCTCGCGCCATCTCGTCGAGGGCCCCCAGCTCGTCGAGCACCCGCTGTCGACGCGGCCCGACGGCCAACGGCGCCAGCCCATCGTCGTTCTGGCGCCCATCCCGTTGGCCCTGCTCAACGGGATGGGCGCCAGAACGATCGGGGGTGGGGGTCAACGGCAACGGTCCTCCAGGAGGTCGGCCACGGCGTGCATGGCGTCGACGTAGCCTGCCCCGCCCCGGCCGGCGATGCGGGCCGCCGCCACCGGCTCGACGACGGACAGGTGGCGCCACGGCTCCCGCTGGCGGGGCTCGGACAGATGCAGCTCCACCACCGGTCCGTCGAAGGCGGCCAGGGCGTCGTGCAGGCTCCAGCCGTAGTGGGTCAGGGCGCCGGGGTTGATCACGATGGCGGCGCAGCGACCCCTGGCCCGCTGGATCTGGTCGACGAGGACGCCCTCGTGGTTGGACTGGACGTGCTCGACGTCGAGGCCGTGCCGGGCGCCGGCGGCCCGGGCGGCGCGCACGTGGTCATCGAGGGTGGCCGAACCGTAGACCTCAGGCTCACGTTCACCCAGCAGGTTGAGGTTGGGACCGGAGAGCAGCAGGACCCTCACGCCCACTCCATCGCCGCGAACGCCTCCCGAAGGGCGTCCCGGCCGATGTCGCGGACGGGTTCGACGCCGTCGGGACCGTCGAGGACGAACGTGATCGACCCGGTGGCCTTCTTGTCCCGGCCGAACAGCTCGACCAGGGCGTCGGGGTCGGCGCCGGCCGGGAGGCACGGGTGGAGCCCGTAGTCCGCCAGGACCCTGCGATGGTGGGCGACGCGGTCGTCGTCGATGCGGCCCAGCACCCGGGCCAGCTCGGCGGCGTACACCAGCCCGATGGCCACGGCCTCGCCGTGCCGGAGATCGAACCGGCTGGCCGTCTCCAGGGCGTGGGCGAGGGTGTGGCCGTAGTTGAGGACGGCCCGCAGGCCCCCCTCGTGCTCGTCGGCAGCCACCACCCTCGCCTTGATCTCGACGCTGCGGGCGACCCGCTCGGTGAGGTCGCAGCCGATCAGGTCGCCCGAGAGGTCCACCCGGTCGGCGATGAAGTGGTATTTGGCGAGCTCCCCCAGACCGCTGCGCAGCTCCCGCTCGGGCAGCGTCGCCAGCGTGGCGGTGTCGCACACGACGGCGGCGGGCTGCCAGAAGGCGCCGACCAGGTTCTTGCCCTCGGGCAGGTTCACGCCGGTCTTGCCCCCCACGGCGGCGTCGATCTGAGCCAGCAGCGTGGTGGCCACGTGCACGACGGCGACGCCCCGGTGGAACACGGCGGCGGCGAAGCCGGCCAGGTCGGTTACGACCCCCCCACCCACGCCGATGACCACGTCGGAGCGGGTCAGACCGGCCCGGGCGAAGTCACCGCACAGCGATCCGACCACGTCGAGGCGCTTGGCCTCCTCCCCGGGCGGGATCACGAACACGTCGTGGGGCACACCGGGATCCACCTCGACCGGCACCTCGGCCTGGGTGACGATCGCCGCCCGGTGCACCCCGGCGGGCAGGAGACCGGCCAGCTCGTCGACGCAGCCCTCACCCACCACGACCGGGTAGGAACGATCACCCAGCTCGACGTCGACCCGGTGCCGGCTCACGACCACCCCGACGCGTTCTGGCACCTGGAAATCGCGCTATTCGCGTCTTTCAGGTGCCAGAACGCAGCGAGGACGGCATCGGCCACGGCGGACGGGTCGTCGCCGCCGGCATCGACGGCCACGTGGGCCACCTCGACGTACCAGGGCCGCCGTTCCCGGGCCAACTCGGCCAGCCGGTCGGCGGCGTCGTCGGCCAGGAGCGGCCGCCCGTCCCCCGCTCCGACCCGGGCCACGAGGGCGTCGAGGGGGGCGTCCAGCCAGCACACCACGGCCCGCCCGTCGGCCAGCACGACCCGGTTGGCGGCCACGGTCACGACCCCACCCCCGGCTGCGATCACGGCGGGCGGCTCCGACGCCAGGGCGTCGAGCAGCGCCCGGGTCTCCCGTCGCCGGAACCCGGCCTCCCCCTCGCCGGCGAACACCTCGGCCACGCTGCGCCCGGCCCGTCGCTCGACGTCGGCGTCGAGGTCGGTGACCGGCCACCCCAGCCGCTCCGCCACCAGCGCCGCCACCGTCGTCTTCCCGCTGCCGGGCAGCCCGACCAGCACGACGTGGGGCCCGGCGCTCATCCGGGCCAGGCTACCGAGGGGCTTCGCGAGCACCGGACTACTTCAGCACCGGGCTACTTCAACAGGGCCTGGCCCACGCAGAGGGTGAAGTCGTCGTCGCCGAGGAGGAAGTCGCCGCAGCCGACCGCCGGGTCGAGCGAGACGAGCTGGAAGTTGTCGGCGAACGTGTCGCCCTCCCGCACGGCGGTGTAGACGACGCCGTCGACCTGCACGTTGGCCACCTGCAGGCCGGCCTCGGCGTAGATCTCCTGCAGGGCGACGGTCCGGCCCCGGGCCGGCGTCGTCTCGGGATCGTCGATCACGGGCAGTCCGTCGTTCCCGTCGATGACGCCGTCACCGTTGGTGTCGCCCCCCGTGGGCGGTGGGATGGTGTCGTCCGGATCGGTGGGGAAGCCGTCGTCGGGCAGGCCGTCGCCGTCGAGGTCGACGTCGGGCGGGGGTGCCAGCTCGGCGGGCCGCTCGAAGGGGTTCTTGCCCCCGAACACCTCGAACGTCTCGATCACCCCCTGGGCGGGGGCGGCCGGCGCCGGGGCCGGGAGGGCGGAGGCGGCCAGCTCCGTGGCCGGCCCGACATCGGGCCCGGCGTCGGCGGGGCCCCCGTCGTCGACCACCGTCGTGAACGCCACCGCACCCATCAGCGCCAGCACGGCGGTCACGGCCGCGGTGACCAGGAGGGCGAGACCCCGGCTGCCGCCGTCGGACGACACGTCGATCTCGTCGAACCGCGTCACTCCACCACCTCGACCGGCTCGGTCCCGTCGCCGACGGGCTCCCCCGTGTCGGGCACCGGCTCGCCGGCCGGCACCTCGTCGGGGGCCTCCTCGACCTCGGCGACGGGCTCGGTGGCGGCGTCGGCCACCGGCGCGCCCTCCACGGCGCCGACCTCCTCGGGCGGAGCGGTGGTGAGGGCCCGCAGCGTGAACGACCAGCTCAGGTCGGGCGGTCCGATCTCGTCGGCGGCCTCGACGGCGGCCAGCGAGAGCGTGTCGACCAGGATGATGCGCTGGGTGGCGGCGATGCGGTTCAGGAAGTCGAGAACCTGGAAGTAGCCCCCCGAGCCCAGGACCTGGGCCTGGAACGAGCCCAGCCCGCTGGGGTCGGCGACGGGATCGGAGGTGGTGACCGAGAGCAGCGAGACGCCCGACTCGACGGCGGCATCGTCGAGGATGAGGAGCAGCTCGGCCTCCTGGGGTTCCTCGGGGATGGCGGCCCGGAGGACGTTCAGCTCGCTCTGCAGCGCCGGGGCCTCCAGCTCCCGCTCCTGGAGGCGGGCGATCTGGCTGCGCAGCTCGGCGTTGGTCGACCGCGCCACCTCGTAGCGTTCGTCGGCGGCGGCGAGATCGTTGCCGGCGGGCCGCCACAGCAGCAGGTACCAGGCGGCCAGCACGACCACGACGGCGGCGCCGGCGGCGAGCAGCAGGCGCCGGCTCACGGGGTGCCCTCGGGCGGGGCGGCGCCGGCCGGGTCGTCAGCCGGGGTGCCCTCGGGCGGGGCGGCGCCGGCCGGGTCGGCCACCGGGGCGCCCTCGGCCGCCTCGGCGGGGCTGAGGTAGTTCAGCTCGCGGTCCGACAAGGCTGCCTGGCTCAGCTCCACGCTCGACGAGAAGTTGGTCTCGCCGAGGCCGAGGCCGAGGTCGTCCTCGGTCCGGGTGGAGGCCTGGAGCCAGACCCGGTCGACCGACGGCAGCGGGTCGAGACGGATCAGCCAGCGGGCCGACGAGGTGTGGTCGAAGCCGTTGCCGGCCACGGCGATGGCGCCCGGGGTACCGGCCTGGGGGGCGGTGGCGTTCAGGCTGGCCAGCCACGTGTCGTCGGGCATGACCGTGGCCACCTCCTGGATGATCTTCGTCCAGGTGACGTCGTCGGTCAGGGCGGTGCGGACCATGGCACGACGGGCGTCGACGTCGGCCTCCAACGCCTGGATGGCGGCGAAGGTGGTCAGCTCGGCCCGCAGCGACTCGGTGATGGCCTCCTCGGCCTCGGCCCGGGCCACCCGGTCGTCGACCTCGGCGCGGCGCTGCACCCACAGGAACCCCAGCAGCGCCACCAGCAGGGCGATGGCGGCGCCGGTCAGCAGGAGTTGGCGCCGGGTGCGACGCCTCTCGGCCAGCTCCGGCGGCAGCAGGTCGAGCCGGGGGACGTTGCCCACGGCGGGCCGGCCCGCCAGGGCCAGCCCGAGCGGCACGGCCATGACGTCGCCGGCCCGGTCCAGCTGCTCGTCGGACAGACCGGTGTCGCCCACCTCGATACGGGCCAGCGGGTCACCGGGCTCGATGGGGACGTCGACGGTGCTGCGCAGGCGCTCGGCGATGCGGGGGAGCCGGCTGGCGGCCCCGGTGAGCACGACGCGGCGCAGCGGACGCGACGTCTCCTGGGCCAGGTGGTAGTCGAGCGAGCCCTGGATCTCCTCCACCAGCGGGCTGATGCGGTCGTCGATGACGGCGGCGGCCCGGGCGGCCCGATCGTCGTCGATGGCGCCTGCCGACACCTGGCGCTTGAGCGCCTCGGCCTCGTCGTGGTCGATGCCGAGCTCAGCGGAGAGGGCGGTGTTGAGGTCGTCGCCGCCGATCACCAGGGTGCGGATGAATTTCGGCACGCCGTACTCGTGCACGACGATGTTGGTGGTGCCCGACCCGATGTCGACCAGCGCCTCGGCCACGGCCGCCGACGGGTCGGCGGAGGGGTCGGTGCCACCGAGGGTCAGGTCGTGATCGGTGCCGTCGCCGCCGGGCTGGAGGTGACCGTCGGGGTCGGCCAGCGATCGCAGCATGGCGAACGGGATGATGTCGATCATCGTCGCCTCGAGGTCGGCCCCGTCGATGGCCTCGAGCAGCGAGGCCACCATCTCCTTCTGGGCGGCGACCACGAGCACCCGCACCAGCGGCTCGCCGTCGGGCGACTCGATCCGCTCGAGCTGCTGGAAGTCGAGGATGGCCTCGGTGAGGGGGATGGGGATCAGCTCGTCGGCCTGGAACTCGATGGCCGAGCGCAGATCGGACGGGTCCATCTCGGGCAGCTCGGCGGGGCGGACCACCACCCGCTGGTTGCCCACGCCGAGGATGACCTTCTTCGTCGAGAACCCGGCCTCCCGCCAGAGGCGCTTCAGGGCGAAGGCCACGGCCCCGGGCTCGGCCACCTCGCCGGCCACGACGGCCCGGGGGGGCAGCGCCACCTGGCCGAACCGCACCAGCGTCACGGAGCCGTTGCGGCCGAGCATGATCTCGGCCGCCCGCACCCCGTGGGTGCCGACGTCGAGGCCGACGACGCGGGTGGCCATCAGGCGACATCCCGCAGCGGGACGCCACGGGGCAACGGGCTCGTGCCGCGTCGTGACCCGTGGTTCGCTTCGTGCATCAGAGATCCCCTGCAGACATGGCCGGTCGGTCCGGCCATGGGAGGTTCAGAAAGCGGCTCGGCCGTCACCGCCGAACCGTCGACCAAGGTACCCCCCGCGAAAGGCCTTCTTCCCGCGGCGACGGGAACGTGCGGTGAACGCCTGACCGCTCACAACGCAGCGTAGGCGTGGAGCAGCCCGTCACCCCAGAGCGTGGCGGCGAGAGCACCGGCGGCGAGGAAGGGGCCGAACGGGATACGTGTCCGGCGGCCCGCCGACCCGAGGGTGACGAGGGCGATCCCGACCACCGAGCCGAGGAGGAAGCCGAGGAACAGGCCGAGGGCGGGGTGGGCCGGGCCCAGCCAGCCCAGGAACAGGCCGAGTACGAAGGCGAGCCGGACGTCACCGAACCCCATGCCCCGGGGTTGGACGACGTGGATCACGAAGAGGGCGGCGAAGGCGCCCACGGCCCCGAGGCCGGCTCGCACCAGCGGCCACGGCTCGTCCCGCACGACGGCGGCGACGACCAGGACGGGGGCGCCGAGGGCGGCCGTGGCCACCAGGATGGGAGTCGGGATGCGACGGCAGTCGAGATCGACGGCGGTCACGGCGACCAGACCGGCGACCATGACGCAGAAGGCCACCGTCTCGGCGGTGGCGCCGAAGTGGAGGGCCACCACCGCGAACAGGGCGCCGGTGGCCGTCTCGACGAGCGGGTAGCGGGCGCTGATGGGTGCCCCGCAGTGTCGGCAGCGGCCCCGCAGCAGCAACCAGGAGAGGACGGGCACGTTGTCGCGGGGGCGGACGCCCTCACCGCAGGAGGGGCAGTGCGAGGGCGGCGACACCACCGACGCCCCGGCCGGCACCCGGTGGATGACGACGTTCAGGAACGACCCGACCACCAGGCCCAGCAGGCCGGCGGCCACGGCGACGAAGGCGACGGGCATCACGGGTGGACCTGTCGGCCGCCGTCGGCCCGGGGGAAGGAGGCCGGGACGCGCCACGGGGCGGGTCGCCCGCAGGCGACCCGCCCCGTCAGGCGGTGTTCGGTTCAGCTGGTGTGCTGATCTACCACTTGGCGCCGTAGGTGACGGTGTCACCCGGCGCGCAGTTGCCGGAGGAAGGCGCTGCGCCCTTGGCGTACTGGGTGCCGGCGGTCGTGGTGTCCTTGATGTAGAAGCAGGTGCCGCCGCCGGACTTGGCCACAGCCGTGAAGCTGGTCGCCGTCGTCAGGAAGCCGACCTCGGCCGGATCCGGGTTGCCTGCGGTGACATTGTCGACGGCCCCACTGACCCACGTGAGCGACGGCTCCTCGGCTTCCATCGTGGCGGCGCCGGTGGAGTTGTTCCCGATGGCGCCGTAGTTTCCCGTGTCGGCGAGCACCGTCTTGGCCGCCACGAGCGCGGTACGGGCGTTGGCCTGTGCGCCCCGCTCCTCCGCCCGGGTGCGGGCACCCAGGAAGCTGGGGATGGCGATGGCGATCAGGATGGCGATGATGAGCACCACGACCATGAGCTCGATGAGGGTGAAACCCTCGTCCTCACGGCGGGCACGGATGGCCTGCAGCATTTCGGTGGTCCCTTCGGATGATGTGGTGATGATCCGGCGGGAACATCCCGCCGCACACTCCATTCGGCCGCTGGCCGGGTGCGCTGAAGCGGTTGCTCGCGATTTGGCCGATTACTCGATCAGATTGATGATGCCGAACATGGGCATGTAGAGGGCGACCACCATGCCGCCCACCGTGCCGCCCAGCACCACGATCAGGAGGGGCTCGAGCAGCGACGTCAGGGCGTCGACAGTGGCCTCCACCTCCCGCTCGTAGAACGCACCGACCTTGCCGAGCATCTCGTCGAGCGCGCCCGTCTCCTCGCCCACCGCCATCATCTGGGTGACCATGGGCGGGAAGATCTTCATCCCCTGCATGGGGCCGGCCAGGCTGTCGCCGCGGCGGACGCCCTCGCCGATCTCGATCACGGCCCTCGACATCACGACGTTGCCGACGGTGTCGGACGTGATCTCGAGCGACTCGAGGATGGGCACACCCGAGCGCAGCAGCGACTCGAGGGTGCGGCTGAACCGGGCGAGGGCGGTCTTGTGGACCAGGCCCCCGAACACCGGGACCCTCAGCTTGGCCCGGTCGACCACGGCCCGGCCGGTGGCCGTGCGGACCCACCGGCGGAAGGCGTACGCGCCCGCCACCGCGACCACCACGATGACGGGCAGCTTCGACGTGACGAAGCCCGACACGGCCAGGAGCATCTTGGTGGGCAGCGGGAGCGGCCCGCCGAGATCGGCATAGAGCGTCTCGAACATGGGTACGATGAAGATCAACATCGCACTCATGATGATCAGCACCAGGCCCAGCACGGCCACGGGGTAGGTCATGGCCGACTTGACCTTGCCGCGCAGCTCGACCTGCTTCTCGATGGTGGTGGCCAACTGGAGGAGCACGTCGTCGAGCGAACCCCCGGTCTCACCGGCCCGGATCATCGACACGTAGAGCTGGCTGAACACCTTCGGATGCCTGGAGAGGGCGCCCGACAGCGAGTCACCGCTCTCGATGTCGGCGGCCACCGTGCCGATGATCTCGCGCAGCTTGTCGTTCTCGGTCTGGTCGGCCAGGATCGACAACGACTTCAGGAGCGACAGGCCCGAGTTGATCATGGTGGCGAACTGGCGGCTGAAGACGGAGAGATCCTTCAGCTTGACCTTGCCCCCGAGACCGGGGAGCCTGATCTCCTTCTGCAGACCCGAGCCGCCCGACTTCGCGTCGATGGCGAGGGGCACGTAGCCCATCTCCCGCAGCTTCGCTACGACCAACCGCTGGTCGTCGGCCTCCATCTCGCCGGTCTGGACGCCGCCGGCCCTGTCGCGCACCTTGTAGGCGTAGGTGGTGGTCATGACCGGGCCAGCTTGGCGAGGTCCTCGACGTCCGCGCACCGCTCGACGGCAGCCTCCATGGTGATGCGACCGGCCCTGATCAAGTTGGCCAGGGACTGATCCATCGAGACCATTCCGTGCCTGGCCCCGGTCTGGATGGCGCTGTAGATCTGGTGGGTCTTGCCCTCGCGGACGAGGTTGCGGATGGCCGGGGTGGCCACCATCACCTCGGCCGCCACCACCCGGCCCCCGTCGCGGCCGGGCACGAGCACCTGGGTGACGACTCCCTGCAGGGTGGCGGCCAGCTGCACCCTGATCTGCTCCTGCTGCTCGGGCGGGAACACGTCGATCACGCGGTCGACGGACTGGGGGGCGTCCTGGGTATGGAGCGTGGCGAACACCAGGTGGCCGGTCTCGGCGGCGGTGAGCGCGGTGGAGATGGTCTCCAGGTCGCGCATCTCGCCCAGGAGGATCACGTCGGGGTCCTGGCGCAGCACGTGCTTGAGGGCGCTGGCGAAGCTGTGGGTGTCCTCCCCCACCTCCCGCTGGTTCACCACGCACCCCTTGTGGCGGTGCACGAACTCGATGGGGTCCTCGACCGTCATGATGTGATCGGACCGGCTCGTGTTGATCACGTCGACGAGCGAGGCCAGGGTGGTCGACTTGCCCGAGCCGGTGGGCCCGGTCACCAGCACGAGACCCCGGGGCAGGTCGGCGAAGCGCCGCACCGAGGCGGGCAGGCCGAGCGACTCGAAGGGCACCACCTCGTCGGGGATCATCCGCATGACGGCGCCCATGGCGGCCCGTTGGACGAACAGGTTGACCCGGAACCGGCCCTTGCCGACGATCGAGTGCGACGTGTCGAGCTCCAGGCGCTCCTCGAAGCGCTCCCGCTGCTTCTGGGTGAGCACCTCGTACATCATCCGGCGGATGTTGGAGCCGTTGAGGACGGGGTAGCCGGTGAGGTGCTCCAGCTCGCCGTGCACCCGGATGGCGGGAGGGATGCCGGTGGTGAGGTGCAGGTCGGACCCGCCCCGCTCGATCAGCTCGACGAGCAGGTCGTCGAGGTGCAGGACCGAGGTGTCGAAGGCGGGCAGGGAGCCGTCGTCGCCGTAGACCGAGGCGGTGACCACGGCCAGCTCGGTGCGCTCGGCCAGGGCGGGACGCACCTTGAACCCGGTGGCCTCGGCGATGGCCTTCACGGCACTCGGGTCGCTGGGGTCGAGCATGGCCACGACCAGCTCGCCGTCGTCGAGGCGGACGGCCAGGGCGGTGTGGGCCTCGGCCAGCGACCGCGGGATCAGGCCGTTCACGTCGGGGCGGATGGGGGTGATGGCGAGGTCGACGAAGTCGAGCCCGACCTGCTCTGCCACCGCCGCGATCAGATCCTTCTCGGAGACAACGCCGTCCCGCACCAGCAGCACGGACAGGGGCACGCCCTCGGCGGCCTCCCGGTCGAGCAGACCGGCCAGGGTGTCGCGGTCGAGGACCTTGCGATCGACGAGCAGCTCGCCGAGCTGCTTCGAGGCGGTGGCAACCATGGCCTCCATGTCGACCGCGACACCCGGCGGGGTGAGCGGTTCGGTGGGACACCCGGTCGGGTCGCTCCCACCGGATCCACGGGGTGGCGTTCGCGGCGTCGCCCGTTTGGGTCGTGTTGTCTGGATTCACGCCCCGGCCGTGCCGATGGGGTCACGTGGACGATCGGGACGACTCCGGCATCGCGCTCATCGCGGTCATGAACCTCGTGGTCGTCATCGGGCTGCTCGGCCTGATGCTGGCCTCCGTGGCCGTCACCCGCGCCAGCCAGGCGGCGTCGGCGGCGCGCTCGACCCAGAGCTTCGGCGGTGCCGAGGCTTCGCTCGACCGCTACCGGGCCAAGCTCATCGACGATCCCTTCTACCACTTCCACTTCGTGGACCCCTTCGAGCGGAGCCGGGTCTGCACCGCCACCGGCGCCGTGGTCGACCCGAACCCGACCGTGGCCGTCCCCTGGCCCAACGACTGTGCCGAGTGGACCTACCAGGACCCCCCGACCCCGTGGACCGAGGTCGACGGGATCCGCGAGCGGATCGAGGTCGAGCCGCTCACGGGGGGCGGCGTGGCGCTCACCTCCGTGGCGGCCGAGCGCAACGGCGTACCCCGGGCCATCCAGGCGACCTACCGGCGCAGCTCCATCGCCGACTTCATGCTGCTGGCCCGCGAGATCGTGACCACGGATGGCACCCATTCCGTCTACACCGGGAAGTTCTACGGGGCGAAGAACTGCATCCTCGCGGGCAAGGGAACGGTCGCCCACGACGACTACTGGTGCGAGGGAAAGATCACCTTCAAGGACAAGGCCAAAGGTCCCTGGAAGGCCCCGCGCCCCGACACCATCTCCTTCGCCACGCCGGCGTGGTGCTACGAGAAGGGCGGCAAGGGCACCGTCGGCAGCAACAAGTGCGGTGACATCCGCAGCGTCCTGCCCGAGCCGATCAACTTCAGCGGGTTCTGGAACGACCTGGAGGCTCTCCGGTTCGCCGCCTGCGACAACGGTGGGCTCTGTCTGGCACCCGGGGCCAAGATCATGCGGGTCGACGGCACGCTGGTGGACTTTCCCGCCCTCGGTGACGACGGCTGGGTCCGCCTCGTCCTGAAGGGTCCGGGCGACGGCAGCGCCGCCCAGCCGATGCTCGAGGTGTGGACCACACCGGCGTGGAACTACGGGCCGTTCGATCCGAGCACGACGTTCGACGGCACGACCGGGTACACGTCGGCGCTCGACTACGTCTTCCGCCTCGGGACCTGGGAGGACCCGGCGGCTCCCCTCGGCAGCAAGAGCCAGCCCTGGGTGAAGCTGGCGGATGTCGCCTATCCGACCAACGGGGCCATCTACTCGGCTCACCACGTCGCGGTGGGCTGGTGCGACAAGGCGACCAGGACCGGTCCGTGCCAGCGGACAGGAGGCACCCTGGAGGAGTCCTTCGGGCTGTACGCCGGTCTCGGCACGCAGACCGGCGCCCGGCACATCGTGTTCCGCGACGAGGTGAGGCGCCCGGCCGGGGGCATCGCGACCGCGGCGTTCATGTCCTCCGGGGGCGTCGAGGTGCATCTGGCCGCCTACCCGCAGATCGGGGGGGAGTTCCGGCTCGACGCCGCCGTCGTGGTCCAGGGGGCTCACCGGAGCGACGAGCGGGACTCCATGCTGCTGATGTCACCCTGCTACAACAACAAGGAAGGCGTGCACTGGCGCTTTCTCGGGATGCACTCGGGATCGGCGGACATACGTGTCGCCGCCGGCCTGGCCTGCAATCCGAAGGGCTTCGAGTTCGAGCAGGGGTATGACCCCACCCTCCGGGAGTTCCCGCCGCCGTGGATCCCCTCCATCGACGGTGAGGGCTGGGGGCTCGAGCGCTGGTCGGAGACGGCCGTGCCGGACTGGGGTCGGCCGTGACCGCCTCCCCACCGGCCGGGCCGGAGCGCAGGGACGACGGCCACACCCTGGTCGAGATGCTCGCCGTCGTCGCCCTCCTGGGCGTCGTGCTCGCCATGGTGTTCCAGGCGCTGGTTTCGGTGCAGCGGTCGGCCGACGGCGCCGCCGACCGCGCCGACGCCGACGCCGAGATCGGCCTCCTGGTCGAGGTGATGGGCCGCGACGTGCGCTCGGCCGTCCCCATGTCGACCTCGGCCGGCGCGCCCATCATCGTGCTCCTCGACGGCGACACCGTCGTGATCCAGCACGACCGCGACGGTGACAAGACCCCGACCCGGGTCGAGTGGGACCGCTCGGGGGCCGGCTCGCCGCTGGTGCGCTCGGAGTACACGGCCATCGCCGACACGGGGCCGAACTGGGAGTACCCCGCCCTGGCATCACGGGTGGAGGAGTACCTGCCGGTCGTCGGCCCCGGTGACCTGTTCACCGCCATCGCTCCCGACGGGACGCCCGTCACGTCCTGCGACGCCACCGTCGACCCCGCCGGGTGCCTGGCCGTCCGGCTGCTGGTCGACCTCGACTACCGCCACGCCCAGGTCGACCGCTACTTCGCCGTGGACGCCGAGTTCACGTTCCGCAACCAGGTGGGTAACTGACATGACCGATTCCAACCAGACCCGCTCCGGTCGTCGCACCGGCGACGGCGGATTCGGACTCATCGAGCTGATCGTGGCCATGACCATCCTCGGCGTGGCCGTCATGGGGTTGACCACCGTCGTGCTGGCCTCGGCCCGCCACATCGGGACCAGCCGCAGCGAGGCCGTGGCCCTCGACCTGGCCCGGGGCCGCATCGAGGAGATCCGCGCCACGCCCTACCCGTCCATCGGCCTGCCGTCGAGCCCGGTGCCGGGCGACCTGGACCCGACCCTGACCGAGGTGGTCGACGGGACCAGCTACGAGATCGCCACCGACGTGGCCTACGTCGACGATCCCCTACCGGGGTCGACGTACACCTCGGGCGCCGACTACAAGGAGGTGACGATCACGGTGACCCCGGCCCGGCAGGGCACCGACCCCGTCGTGCAGACCACCCGCATCTCCCCCGGCGGCATGTCGGGCAAGCAGGTCAACGGCAAGCTCATCGTGACCGTCCAGGAGATCGGCTCGACGTCGGCGGGTGCGGAGCCGACCTCGCCGCTCGTGGTGCACCTGGTCGACGGACCCAAGGCGGCGCCGGCCAGGACGTTCACCCCGGGCGCCCCGACCCAGGAGTTCAACGGCCTCACGCCGAACCCCAGTGTCAACGCCAACAACCCGCTCTACGAGTACGAGCTGCGGCTGACACCCAAGGTCGGCGACCGCACGTCGGGGAAGTGGTGGATCCAGCCCTCCGACTTCGTGGGCCAGCCCACCAGGATCCGGGTGCTCGAGTACAACACCGTGAGCAGGACCATCCGGGTCTACCGGGCGGCCGACTTCGATGTCGACCTGACCCGGGTCGTCGACGGACTGGCCGTCGACGACAAGAAGCTGAGGGCCGAGCTGCGGTCGAAGGACGGCGAGGTCATGCCGGTCACGATCGTCGACGGTGGGATCGTGGTGTCGACGTTCGACGCCTACAAGGCCGACCCCGGCGAGGCCTACGGTCTCATCCCCGGGAAGTGGACGCTCGTGCTCAGCCACCCCCACGCCGACCTGGCGCTGCCGGCCGACCCCCCCGCGGGCGCCACCGTCGTCCCGGGGGCGGCCGGGGGCAGGGCCACCCTGGAGCTCGCGCTCACCCTCGGCCCGGCCGAGAGCGCCGAGGTCGACCTGGTGATCGCCGGCGAGGTGGGCGGCGAGATCGACGACGACGATGACGATGACGATGACGATGACGACGATGATGATGACGACGACGATGACGACGATGATGATGACGACGACGACGACGACGACGACGATGATGACGACGATGATGATGACGACTGAGCCCCGTGATCGGGCCCGCCACCGGGGGACCTCGCCGGATCGGGCCGGCTCCTCGACGCCTGAGTCGGCCCGTCGTCGTCAGGCCACCACCCGGAAGATCTCCTCCAGGCTGGTCCGCCCGTCGGCCACCTGCATGAGGCCGGCGTCGCGCAGGGTCAGCATCCCGAGCGACACCGCCTCCTTGCGCAGGTCGTCGGAGTGGGCCCGGGCCGCCACCATCGAGCGGAGCGTCTCGGTGAGGAGCAGCACCTCGTGCACGGCGGTGCGGCCCCGGTAGCCGGTCCGGGCACAGAGCGAGCAGCCCTCGGGCCGGTACAGCGTGGGCGTGGAGCCGAGCCGCTCGTGGTCCCAGCCAGCGTGGGTCAACTCGGCCGGGGCCGGGGTGTACGCCACCTTGCAGCGCTCGCACAGGCGCCGGGCCAGGCGCTGGGCCACGACGCAGTCGAGCGCCGATGACACGAGGAACGGCTCCAGCCCCATCTCGATCAGCCGGGTCGGCGTCTGGGTCGAGTCGTTGGTGTGGAGGGTGGACAGCACCAGGTGGCCGGTCAGGGCTGCCTCCATCGCCATCGAGGCCGTCTCGTGGTCACGGATCTCGCCGACGAGCACCACATCGGGGTCCGAGCGCAGGATCGAACGCAGCGCGGCGGCGAAGGTGAGACCCGCCTTCTTGTTGACCTGCACCTGGTTGATGCCGGCCAGCCGGTACTCAACCGGATCCTCGACGGTGATGATGTTCCTCGTCGGGTCGCTGACCTGGTTCAGCGTCGAGTACAGGGTCGTCGACTTGCCCGACCCGGTGGGCCCGGTGACCAGGATGGTGCCGTAGGGACGCGTGTACGCCTGCCGGTAGCGGTCCATGTTGTGGGGCAGGAACCCGAGATCCTCGAGACGCAGCAGCGCCGTCGAGTTGTCGAGGATCCGCATGACGATCTTCTCGCCGTAGACCGTCGGCAGGGTGGCGACGCGCAGGTCGATGGTCGTGCCGGCCACCCGCACGCTGATCCGGCCGTCCTGGGGCACCCGCTTCTCGGTGATGTCGATCTCGGCCATGATCTTCAGACGCGAGGTCAGGCCGGCCTGCACCTGCCGGGGCGACCGCATGATCTCGTGGAGCACGCCGTCGACCCGGAAGCGGATGCGGACGTCACGCTCGGTCGGCTCGATGTGGATGTCGGAGGCCCGGTCCTGCACGGCCTGGGTGATGAGCAGGTTGGCCAGCTTGACGACGGGGGCGTCCTCGGTCGCCTCACGCACCTGCTCCAGGTCGTCGTCGGGGTGGGCGGCGGCGGCCACCTCGGCCGTGACGTCCTCGACCTCACCGCCGAGACGGTTGGTCCGGTCGATGGCGGCACCGATGGCGGCCCGGGTCGCCACCACGGTCCGCACGTCGACCCCCGCCACCTGCCGGATGTCGTCGATGGCGACCACGTTGGACGGGTCGGCCATCGCCACCACCAGCCGGTCACCGGCCCAGGCGACGGGGACGGCGCAGTACCGGCGGGCCAGGTGATCGGGCAGGACGGCGACGGCGGCCGGGTCGACGGTGACCTCATCGAGATCGACGAACTCCAGCCCGAGCTGGCCGGCCAGCGTGGCCACGAGCTGGGCCTCGGTCACGACGCCCGACTCCACGAGCATCCGGCCGAGGGGCGCGCCGGTGTGCTGCTGCTCGGCGAGGGCGGCGTCGAGGCGCTCGGGGGTCAGCAACCCCTTGTCGACGAGGAGCCGACCGAGCTTGACCTGATCGGACATCGTGCCTCGCCCGTCGGTCGGCCGGGGCCCGCCGATAGGGATTCATGACCCAAGGGTTCAGGGTGTTAGGGCCTCAGCGGCATAGGGGTTCAGCGGCATAGGGGTTCAGCGGCATAGGGGTTCAGCGGCACAGGGGTCCAGCAGCTCACCGGCCACCCACCACCGCCGGGGCCGCCCCGGGCCCCCGGTGCCGGGAAGATCGGCCTCTCGCAGCACACCCCGCTCGGCGAGGACGCTCAGCGCGCCCCGGGCGGCGGGGAGGCTCACGCCGACGAGGGCCGACGCGGTCGCGGCGTCGAGGGCGGGGTGGACGAGGAGGTGGCCGACGAGTCGATGGGCGGCGGCGTCGGACCGGATGCCGTGCAGGCGGGACGGCCACGAGGCGGCCAGGTCGGTGATCGCCGCCAGCGTCTCGATCGCCGACACCGCAGCGCGCTCCAGGGTGGGCGCGAACCAGCGGACCCAGGGGTCGGGACCGACGGTGCGGTAGAGCGTCAGGCCCGACAGGTACCCGCCGACGTCGCCCAGGAACGCCGTCGACACCGGGGGCGGGACGGCCAGGCCGAGGTGACGGTGCAGCATCCACCCGATGAGGAGCCGGCCGACGCGACCGTTGCCGTCGGCGAACGGGTGGATCGTCTCGAACTGGGCGTGCACCAGCGCGGCGGCGGTGACGGCGTCGTGGTGCGGGTCGTCGGCGTAGGCGACGAGGTCGCCCATGAGCGGGTCGATCCGGTCCTCGGGCGTGGCGACGTGGGCAGCCCGGTGCGGTGTCGGGCCGCCGACCCAGCCGAGACGGTCCCGCCACGCGCCCACCAGGCGTTCGTCGAGGTCCGACGACCTCATCAGGACCCGGTGCCACCCCCACAGGTCCTCCACCCGGAGGCGGCCCGTGTGGCCGAGGGCGGCGTCGAGGGCGCGTAGGTTGTCGGCCACCTCGGCGGCCGGACCAACCGCGGAACGGTCGAGATCGGCGACGGCGACGAGCTCGACGGGGGCGTCGATCGCCTCGATCCGGCTCGACGCCACCCCCTCGACCCGAAGGAGCAGGCGGGCGGCCACCTCCAGAGGTGGGTCGAGCTGCGTCGCCACGGCCGTGAGCGTCTCCCGGCGGAGGTGGCATCCCCACGGGCAGCGCCCGTCAGCAGGCCGACCGTGGCCAGCGGCGGGGGGACGACGACCTCGGCGGGCCGCCCCCCCACTCCACGGTGACCACGTCGTGAGCCACGACAGCCTTTCCCAACTGCGCGGGTTTGCCAAGGATAGGTCGGCGTTGGCGGGTCAGCTCCGCACCGAGGAGAGCATCTTGAGGATGGCGCCCCGGTTGAGCCCGTCGCCCGGCTCGGACCCGCCGGCCGCCACGGGCAGGGGCGGCTCGGGCGCCGGGCCCGGGGCCGGCTCGGGCGACGCCGCCTCGGGCGCGGGGGCCGGCTCGGGCCGGGGAGCCTCGGCCCGGGCGACGACGAGGAGGCCCCGCTCCAGCAGCGTCGCCACCCGCCGGCCGGCCGGCACCCGGGGGACCGCGAGCGCCCGGACCAGCTCGACCACGGTCGCGCCCGGACCGGCCGCGACCACGACGGTCCAGTCGTCGGCGTCGAGGGTCCCCTCGCCGGCGGGCAACCGGGGGGCCAGACCGACCCGGGCGTCGAGCGGGCCCAGCACGGCCACGATCGCCTCCCACTCCTCGACCAGGCCCCGGGCCTCCGCCAGCACCCGGCCCACCGGGACCGGCCCACCGGGCCCCGGCTCGACCGGCCCGGCCTCGAACGTGAACTCCCCCACGGTGAGCCCCAGCAGCTCGGCCAGGACCCCGGCGTGGTCGCCGCTCGACCCTCCGTCGCCACCGTCAGACGACACCACGTGCCCGCCGGCGAGCCCCAGCTCCCCCGCCGCACCCGGACCGGTCACCCGCAGCCGGCCGTCCCGGCCCGCCGACCCGATCAACCCCAGCACGTCGACCAGGCCGACGTCGTCCAGCGTTCCCTGCAGCGCCACCGTGGCCTCCCTGTCCCCGCATCCATCGGTCGTCGAGGCCCCGGGCTGTAGCGACGCGGCGTCAACCCACGGCGGCGGCCATGGCGGCGAGGGGGGCGGGCCGGCCGGTCCAGTGCTCGAAGGCGATGGCGGCCTGGTGGACGAGCATGCCGAGACCGTTGGCGGTGAGCGCCCCGGTCGCCTCGGCGGCGACCAGCAGCGGCGTGCGGGGTGGGTGGTAGATCAGGTCGACGACGACCTGGTCGGGGCCCAGGAGCGACGGGTCGAGGGGAAGTGGATCACCGGCGGTCATGCCGAGGGGCGTGGCGTTCACGACCAGCCCCGCGGTCCCCAGGTCACCGGGGCCGCCGACCCGGCCCCGTGGGCCGGCCAGTGCCGCCGCCGCCCCGGCCCGACCCCGGTCGCGGTTGACGACGGTCACCGACGCCGCCCCGGCCCGGGCCACCGCCTCCACGACGGCCCGGGCCGCTCCCCCGGCGCCGACCACCACCACGTCGCGGCCGGCCGGTTCGACGCCCAGGTCGGCGGACAGCGCCCGGACGAACCCGTCGCCGTCGGTGTTCTCCCCCACGACATCGTCGCCGTCGCGACGTACGCAGTTGACGGCACCGAGGGTCCGAGCCGCCGCCGAGCAGCGGTCGACGGCCGCGGCGGCGGCCGCCTTGCAGGGCATCGTCACCGACAGGCCGAGCCACCCCAGGCGCCGCATGGCGTCGACGGCGGCGGAGGTCGCGTCCTCGCCGACGGTGAAGGCCACGTAGACGGCGTCGACCCCGGATGCCCGGAAGGCGGCGTTGTGGATGGCCGGGGACCGGGAGTGACGGACCGGGTCGCCGATCACGGCGGCCAGGCCCGTCTCCCCCGTGACCGTCAACCGCAGTAGCCCAACTCGGTGCACACCGCCTTGGCCTCCAGGAACTCCCCCTCCGTCACCGCGAAGGTGTGCGCCCCCTCGACCCCGTCGGCGTCGGTACGGACGTAGTAGATCCAGTCACCCGGCTCCGGGTTCAGGGCGGCCGCCAGGGACGCCTCACCGGGAGCTGCGATGGGCGTCGGGGGGAGGCCCTGGTTGATGCGGGTGTTGTAGGGGGAGTCGACGGCCAGCTCCTCGTTGGTCAGCTGACGCACGCCGGTGGCGTAGACGACGGTGGCGTCGATCCCCAGGGGGATGCCCTGCTCGAGGCGGTTGTAGATGACCCGGGCGATCTTGGCGCGGTCCTCGGGCACCCTGGCCTCCTCCTCGATGAGGGACGCCACGATGACCGCCTCGTAGGGGCTGACGCCGACCAGGTCGGGGGCGTCGGCCAGGCCGACCTGGGCGGCGATCTCACCGAAACGGGCCACCATCCGGTCGACGAGCAACGAGGGTGGCTCGCCGGCCTGCACCTCGTAGGTGTCGGGGAACAGCAGCCCCTCCCAGGGCTGGAGCCCCTCCGCGAGCGGGCCGGGCGGGCCCCACCGGGCGGGGAGCTGCTCCACGCCGAGGGCGGCCAGGAAGTCGGCCCCCGTGTAGGGCAGGTCGGCGGCGTCGACCACGGCCACGATCTCGTCGACGATGAGGCCCTCGGGGACGGCGACCGGGAACGTGACGGCCTGGGCCACGGCGTCGGGGCCGGCCCGGAGGGTCTCCATGACCTCCCACACCGCCGAGTTGCGGTGGAACGTGTACTCGCCGGCCTGGAAGGCGGGGCCACCCTTCAGGCGGACGTACCAGGAGTAAAGGTCGCCGTTGACGATGACGCCCTGCTCCTGCAGGTCGGAGGCGATGTTGGAGGCCGTGTCACCGTCGCCCAGCTCGATGACGACGGCGTCACCGGGGTCACCGGGCGGGTCGAGCTGCTCGTCGAACCAGCGGTAGGCGAGCCAACCGGCGAGGGCCACGGCGCCCACGATGACGAGGAGCACCACGTAGGCGGTCGAACCGGGAAGGCGCCGGGCGGGCACCTCCTCCCACACGGCGTCGTCGTCCCACGGATCCTCGAGGTAGGGGGGTGCGGGCGCAGGGGGTGGGGCGGCAGCCGGCGGCGGATCGGGTGGTGCGGCCGGCGGGGCGAGGTCGTCGCGCTGGTCGGTCACCGCGCCTCCAGCCACGACTGGAGCATGACGGCAGCGGCCACCTTGTCGACCACCCGGCGCCGGGCCTGGGTTCGCATCTGCATCTCCATGAGGGGCCGAGTCGCCTCCACCGTCGTGAGTCGTTCGTCGTGGACCACCACCGGTACGTCCAGCATCCTGCCCAACGCAGCGGCCTCGGCGCGCGCGGCCCCGGCGGCGGGCCCGTCGTTCCCGTCGAGCGACAGCGGCAACCCCACCACCACGACCTCGGCCTCCCACTCGCGCACCAGCCCGGCCACGGCCCGGCGGGCCGCGCCCCGGTCTCGTCCGTCGATCACGTCGACGGGGGTGGCCACCGCGCCGCCGGAGTCGGAGACGGCCACGCCGATGCGCCGTCGCCCGAGGTCGAGCCCGAGCGCCCTCACCGGCCGGCGCTACCCGACACCGGCAGCGCGGCGGACCTGGGCGAGGGCGTCGTCGAGGCCGGCCGGCTCGCGGCCCCCCGCCACCATGAGGTCGGCAGCGGGCCGGCCGCCGCCGCCGATGGTGGACACGGCCTCGGCCAACAGGGCGGACGCCTCGACGCCGGCGTCGGGGGCGACGGCGGCGACGAGGGCGGCGCCACCTCCCTCGGGTGCCCCGCCGATCACCGCGGCCCGGACACCGGGCTGGTCGCGCACGGCCACGGCCAGGTCCTTCAGGGTGTCGCGCCCGGTGCCGTCGACCCGGGCCACGACCACGCCGTCGACGGCACCGGCGGCCAGCTCGGCGGCCCGGCCGGTGGCGACCGCCGAGCGCAGCGTCTGCAGCTCGCGACGGAGGGCCTTGACCTCGTCGAGCCGCTTGGCCAGCGCCCCGGGGATGTCGTCGGCGCCGACGCCGAGGAGGGCGGCGGCATCGGCCAGGACGGCCTCGTCGTGGCGGGTCCGCTCGACGGTGGCGATGCCGGTGGTGGCCTCGATCCGGCGCAGGTTCGAGCCGATCGACGCCTCGGACACGATGCGCAGGTGGCCGATGTCACCCAGTGCCCCCACGTGGGTGCCGCCGCACAGCTCGACGGAGTGGTCGCCCGCCTCGAGGACCCGCACGATGTCGCCGTACTTCTCCCCGAAGAAGGCGATGGCGCCGAGCTGGGTGGCGTGCTCCATGGTCGTCTCGTAGTGACGGCAGGCCACGTTGTCGAGGATCTCGCGGTTGGCGAGATCCTCGATGGCGGCGATCTCGTCGGGGGTCAGGGCCTCGTAGTGGGAGAAGTCGAAGCGCAACCGGTCGGGGGCGACCAGCGACCCGGCCTGCTTGACGTGGTCGCCCAGCACCTCCCGCAGCGCCCAGTGCAGCACGTGGGTGCCGGTGTGGTTGCGGCGGATGGCGTCGCGGCGCTCGCCGTCGATGGCCGCCTCGATCTCGGCTCCGACCGGCGGACGGGGCTCGTCCGGACCGAGCACGTGCCGGTGCAGGCCGGCCACGGCGAAGGTCGTGTCGTCGACCCGCGCCTCGGTGCCCTCGCCCCAGCGCAGCACACCCGTGTCGCCGACCTGGCCGCCCGACTCGGCGTAGAAGGGGGTGCGGGTCAGGAAGACCTCGGCCGTGCCGTCGGGCCCGTCGAGCACGGCCAGTACCCGACCGGTGGCGGTGCCGGCGTCGCGGACGAAATCGGTCTCGCCGAACTGGTCGACCAGCTCCCGGTAGCGGGCCCGGTCCTCGCCGTCGCCGCCCCGGCCCGCCTCCCGGGCCCGGCGGCGCTGCTCGCCCATGGCCGCCTCGAAGCCGACCCGGTCGAGCCCCACCCCCCGCTCGGCCACGATCTCGGCCGTCACCTCGACCGGGAACCCGTAGGTGTCGTGCAGCGTGAAGGCCACGTCGCCGGGCAGCTCGTCGCCCTCGCCCAGGCGGGCCAGCTCGGCGTCGAGGATGCCCGAGCCGGTGGCCAGGGTGCGACGGAACCGCTCCTCCTCCCGGGCCACCACGTCACGGATGAAGTCGCGGTTGCGCACCAGGTCGGGGTAGGCGTCGCCCATCACGTCGACGGTGGTGTCGACGAGGTGGGGCATCACGGGCGTCTCGACACCGAGGATCCAGGCGTGGCGGACGGCCCGGCGCAGGATGCGGCGCAGGACGTAGCCCCGGTCCTCGTTGGAGGGGAAGACCCCGTCGGACACCAGCATGGTGGTCGAGCGGGCGTGGTCGGCGAAGATGCGAAGGCTGACGTCGGTGCGGTCGTCGTCACCGTAAGTGCGCCCCGTGACCCGGGCGGCGGTGTCGATGAGCGGGCGGAACACGTCGATGTCGAAGATCGAATCGACGCCCTGCAGCACGGTCAGGATCCGCTCCAGCCCGGCCCCGGTGTCGATGCCGGTCTGGGGTAGCTCGGACAGCTCACCGGCGGCGTCGCGGTCGAACCCCATGAAGACGAGATTCCAGATCTCCACGAAGCGCTCGTCGCCGCCGTGGGCCGGCCCGCCGGGGTCACCGAAGGCATCGCCCTTGTCGTAGAAGATCTCCGAGCTCGGCCCGCACGGCCCCGTCTCGCCGGCCGCCCACCAGTTGTCGGCGTCGAGGCGCTGGACCCGCTCGTGGGCGACACCCACCTCGTCGGTCCAGATGCGGGCGGCCTCGTTGTCGCTCACGTGCACGGTCACCCACAGGCGGGCGGGGTCGAGGCCGAGCGTGCCGGTGACGAACGCCCACGCCCACGCGATGGCGTCAACCTTGAAGTAGTCGCCGAAGCTGAAGTTGCCGAGCATCTCGAAGAAGGTGAGGTGCCGGGCGGTGCGGCCGATCTCGTCGAGGTCGTTGTGCTTGCCGCCGGCCCGCACGCACTTCTGCACGGTGGTGACCCGGGGGGCGGGGGGCTGCTCCTCGCCCGTGAAGTACGGCTTGAACGGCACCATGCCGGCGTTGGTGAACAGCAGCGTCGGGTCGTGGGGGATCAGGCTGGCCGACGGACGCGCCAGGTGGCCGTGACGCTCGAAGAAGCCGGTGAACTCCCGGCGCAGCTCGTCGGCCTCCATGTTGCCAGGCTACCCGGGCCCCCGGAGTGGGCTCTACGGCTGCCGGCCCGGGGCGCGGTTGCCCGGCTACCCGGGCCCCCGGAGTGGGCTCTACGGCTGCCGACCCGGGGCGCAATTGCCAGGCTACCCGGGCCCCCGGAGAGGGCTCTACGGCTGCCGGCCCGGGGCGCGGTGGGCCCGATCCGGCTCGGCGCCGTGACCGCTCGGCCGGTAGTACACCCGGTCCTCGATGTCGGGCGGACGGTAGCCCTGGTCGATCCAGCCCGAGGCGTGGTCGTGGGGGTAGCGGTAGCCGACGCCGTGGCCGAGCTCCGCGGCCCCCCGGTACTGCGAGTTGCGGAGGTGGTCCGGCACCTCCCGGCCGCGGCCCTGCCGTACGTCCTCACGGGCCAGCCACAGGGCGGCGGCGACGCTGTTGGACTTCGGGGCGGTGCCCAGGTGGACGACGGCCTGGGCCAGGGCGTAGGAGGCCTCGGGCATACCGACCAGCTCGACGGCCTGGGCCGCCGCCGTGGCGATGGGGAGCGCCGTCGGGTCGGCCATCCCGACGTCCTCTGAGGCCAGCACGACGAGACGGCGGGCCACGTAGCGCGGGTCCTCCCCGGCCTCCAGCATGCGGGCCAGCCAGTGCAGACCGGCGTCGACGTCGCTGCCCCGGATCGACTTGATGAAGGCGCTGATGATGTCGTAGTGCTCGTCGTCGCCGTAGCGGATGGCCCGGGTGTCGAGGGCGGCCTCGGCCTCGGCCAACCCGACGTGGCGGCCGCCTCCGGCCAGGCCGATGGCCACCTCGAGCGACGTGAGGGCCCGCCGGGCGTCCCCCTCGGAGCGGCGCACGAGCGTGGCCACGGCGTCGGCGTCGGCGGTGGCGCCCTCGTGGTCGAGGGCTCTGCCCACCAGGTCGGCGAGGGCGTCGTCGTCGACGGGGTGGAGGCGGAACAGCGTCGAGCGCGACAGCAACGGGGCGTTCACCGAGAAGTACGGGTTCTCGGTCGTGGCGCCGATCAGGGTGAGCAGGCCGTCCTCGACATGGGGCAGCAGGGCGTCCTGCTGGGTCTTGGTGAAGCGATGCACCTCGTCGAGGAACAGGATGGTGCCGACGCCCCGCTCACCGAGGCGCCGGCGGGCCTGCTCGGCCACCGTGCGGACGTCCTTCACCGTGGCCGACACCGCCGACAGCGGCTCGAAGTGGCTGGCCGTCGAACGGGCGACGACCCGGGCCAGGGAGGTCTTGCCCGTGCCGGGCGGGCCCCACAGGATGGCCGACGTCAGCCGGTCGGCCTCGATCAGGGTGCGCAGCGGCCGTCCCGGACCGAGCAGGTGATCCTGGCCGACCACGTCGTCGAGGCGGGTCGGACGCAGCCGGTCGGCCAGCGGGGCCCGGGCGGCACGACGGTCCTCGGCCGCGCCGGAGAACAGGTCGTCGGCCACGGGCCCCGACGCTAGGGCCCAGACCCGTTCTGGCACCTGTCAGCGACGCCGGGCGTCGCTGACAGGTGCCAGAACGACGGGGGTGGTCCGGCCGCTACGGTCCGGGCCATGGTGCACATGCTGCGACCGCACGCCGAGGCCCGTCCGGACACACCGGCGCTGATCGACGAGGACGGCGCCACCGGGTGGGCCGAGCTGGACGGGCGGGTGAACCGGCTCGTGCACGGGCTGCGCGGCCTCGGGCTCGGACCGGGTGACACGTTCTCCCTGTTGTCGGGCAACCGGCGGGAGTACTTCGAGGTGATGGCGGCGGCGGCCCACGCCGGGCTGGCCTGCGTGCCCGTCAACTGGCACTGGTCGGCCGACGAGGTCGCCTACGTCCTCGACAACAGCGACTCGCAGGTGCTCGTGGCCGACGTCCGCTTCGCCGCCCTCGCCGCGGAGGCGGTGACCAGACCCGAGGCGCCCGAGCTGACCGGGCGGGTGGTGGTCGGCGGGACGGCCGAGGGGTTCGACGACTACGAGGACCTACTGGCGGCCCAACCGTCCGACGACCCGGGCGACCCGACGCTGGGCGGGCCGATGTTCTACACGTCGGGCACGACCGGGCGGCCCAAGGGCGTCCGCAGCTCCGGCCTGGCCGCCGGCGACGTGGCCATCCTCGAGCTGATGGCGGCCGGGCTCACGGAGGTGCTCGACATCCCGCCCGACGGCACGACGCTGCTGTGCGGGCCCGCCTACCACTCGGCCCAGTGGGCGTGGTCGTTCCTGCCGCTGATGGCCGGTTCGACGGTCGTGTCCCGCCACCGCTTCGACGCCGCCGAGACCCTCGACCTGATCGACGCCCACGGGGTCACGAACGTCCACCTCGTGCCGACGCAGTTCATCCGACTCCTGAAGCTGCCCGATGCGGTGCGCGACGGGTTCGACGGGTCGAGCCTGCGGGCCGTCTGGCACGGGGCGGCGCCGTGCCCCCGTGACGTGAAGGAGCGGATGCTCGACTGGTGGGGCCCGGTCGTGCACGAGTACTACGGCTCGACGGAGGGATCGGTGGTCACCGCCATCCGGGGCGAGGAGTGGCGGGAGCGGCCCGGCAGCGTCGGCCGGTGCCTCCCGATGGCGGCCGTGACCATCCGGGATGACGAGGGGACCGAGCTGGTGCCGGGCGAGGACGGCACCATCTGGATCCGCAACCTCACCGGCATGACGTTCGAGTACCACAAGGACCCCGACAAGACGGCCGACGTGCACGGCCTGGGCACCGAGTTCACGACCGGCGACGTCGGCCACCTCGACGAGGACGGCTACCTGTTCCTCTCGGATCGCAAGATCGACATGATCATCTCCGGCGGGGTGAACATCTACCCGGCCGAGATCGAGGGGGTGCTCGTCACGCATCCGGCCTTGGCCGACGCCGCCGTGTTCGGCGTGCCCGACGAGGAGTTCGGCGAGCAGGTCAAGGCGGCGGTGCAGCTCACGGAGGACGCCGCCGCCCGGTCGGGCTCCGACGACCTGACGACCGAGCTGCAGGACCACGTCCGCCGCCAGCTGGCCGGGTACAAGGTGCCCCGGTCGGTCGACTACCACGACCAGCTCCCCCGCCACCCCACCGGCAAGCTCTACAAGCGCCTCCTCCGCGACCCCTACTGGGAGGGTGCGGGTCGCCGCATCTGACCCGCCAACGGCCGTCGGCCGTCACCGCGCGGGGGTTCGTCGACGGCGGCCAGGGTGACCCAGAGGAGGATCGTGTCGTCGTTGTGGGCGCTGTCGGCGAGGAGGGCGTCGACCACCTCCTCGGGGCCGGGCCGGGGCCAGCGGCTCAGCTCCTCGGTCAGGCGGTCGAGGCCCCGGTCGACGCCCTCGAAGCGCCGCTCGATCAACCCGTCGGTGTAGAGGACGAGCGCCGCCCCGGGGCAGACCCGGATCGAGGCGTCGGTCCGAGGACCACCTCCCGTGACCGCGAGCGGCGGGGACAGCGCGCCCTCGAGCCGGCTCGGCCGACCCCGGGGGTCGACCAGGAACCCGGGCGGGTGGCCGGCGGAGGCGTAGTCGAGGCACCGCGAGGCGGGCTCGAACAGACCGACCCAGCAGGTGGCGAAGCGGACGGCCGGGACCGACCCGGCGAGCTCGTCGAGCTGCCTCAGGACGTCGGCGGCCGTGCGGGCCCGCTCGGCGAAGGCGGGCAGGAGCGAGCGCACCCCGCTCATGGCCCGGGCCGCCTCCAGGTCGTGGCCCACGATGTCACCGACCGTCGCCAGCACCCTCCCGTCGGCCAGCGTGAACACGTCGTACCAGTCGCCTCCCACGCCCACGTCGTCGACGGCGGCCCGGTACACCCCGACGGCGCCGAAGTGCTCGTCCTCGAGCCGCTCGGGAGGGAGCAGCAGCCGCTGCAGGCGCTCGACGGTGCGGTGCTCGGCGGCGGCCCGCGACGCCGCCAGGGCCCGCTCGTGCGCCTCGGCCGCCACGATCAGGCCGGCCACGACGAACAGGAGGAGCTGGAGCTTGACGATCTCGAGCCCGGTCTGGGCCCCGAGGTCGAGGATCAGGCCGTCGGGGTCGTCGGCGAACGCCGACACCACGACCAGCGTGATCGAGCAGCTCACCACGGCCACCGTCCTGCACCCGAACTGGGCGCCGGCCACGATGACCCCGATCAGCACGACGAAGAGGACGGGCATGTCGGTCGGCAGGAGGAGCGCGGCGGTGAGCACGACGGCGGCCCCCACCAGCCCGACGGCGAGGGGGTGGTCAGGGGGGCGGAGGTCGGGCGAGGCCTGCCACACCAGCAGGAGCGAGCCGACGAGGGCGATCCCGAGGGCGTCGCCCAGCCACCACTGGCCCCAGGTCGTGACGAGGTCGACGCCGTCGCCGGCGGCCAGCACCGTGGCCCCGATGGTCGCCCCGACGGCGGCGGCCAGTCCGACGGCGCCTCCGAGGAACCGCCAGAGGTGGGCCCGCCGGGCCAGGTCGATGCGTCCGTCGGCGAGGTCGGGGATGGTGGCCCGCACCACGAGGGCCCCGACCGTCGGCTCGGCCAGGTTGGCCGCCACCAGCCCGAGCGCGGTCCACGGTCCCGCTCCCCCGAGACCCAGGTCGACGGTCAGCTCGGCCAGGGCGGCGGCGAGGTAGACGACCCACCACCGGCTCCGGGGGGTGCACAGCAGCGCCACCACCGTTACCCCGGCAGGGGCGAACAGAACGGCGCCCATCCCGGACGTGTCCGCCACCCACCACGCCAGCGTGGCCCCGATGCCGTACCCGACCAGTACGAGTCCGAACAGCGCCGCCGACCCCGGTGCGCGCCCGCGAGACACCTCTGATCTCACTGTCACAACCTAGCGACGGTCACCGGAGGGGGCGTCACCACCCCGGGCCAACTCCGCCATCTGCCCCCGGAACGCGGTGAGACCCCCCTGGGACGGGTGGCGGACGTACACCACGTCGGGGCGTACGTCGACCACCGACCGCTGCGCCACCCGGCCGATCGCCACCACGACGTCGGGCCGCACCAGCTCCAGGAGACCGTGGAGCGCTCCTGCGAACAGCGTGCGCTCGGCCCGGGTGGGCGCCCGGTTCGTGAACGGGTCGGCGGGCTGGTGGGGGTGGTGGAGGACCGCGTTCCACAGCAGGGGCGCGACGGTGCGGGCGGCCACCTGCTCCCACACCGCCACCGAGGTGCGGACGACCGGTGCCGGGGTCACGGTCGCCTTGCGCAGGGGGCGGGACAGCCCGAGGTCGGTCGTGGCGCGGGCCAGGAGGGGCTCGGACACCAGTGGGACGCCGGTCCGACGCGAACCCCGGTAGCCCGGCGCCTCGGCGATCCACACCTCCCGCGGCCGGCGGGCCACCACCGCCTCCGTGTAGCGACGGAGGTTGTCGCGCCGCAGCCGGGGCGCGTCGGGCCGGTCGTGGACGTCGCAGCGGTGGCGGTACGGGTCGAAGCGACCGGGGCCGGCGGGGATGGCCCAGATCTCCTCGAGCAGCGCGTCGACCGCTCGCCGCCGGGTCAGGACCGGGGGTCCGGCAGGAGCCGGAGGCCGAGCTCGTCGAGGTGGCCGGCGTCGACGGAGGTCGGCGCACCGGTGAGGGGGTCGGTGCCCGACTGCGTCTTCGGGAAGGCGATCACCTCGCGGATGTTCTCCTCGGTGGCCAGGAGGGCCACGAGACGGTCGAGCCCCACCGCGAACCCGGCGTGGGGGGGCGCGCCGTAGCGGAAGGCGTCGAGCAGGAACCCGAAGCGGCGCCGGGCCTCGTCGGGGTCGATGCCGAGCACCGTGAACACCTGCTGCTGGACGTCGGCCCGGTGGATCCGCACGCTGCCAGACCCCAACTCCCAGCCGTTGAGGACGAGGTCGTAGGCGAGCGAGCGGATGGCGAGCAGGTCACCACCGGGTACCAGCAGGTCGAGGTCGTCGGGGTGGGGCATGGTGAACGGGTGGTGGGCGGGGACGGGGGTGCCGTCGTCGGCGATCGACTCGAACAGCGGGAAGTCCATGACCCACACGAACCGCAGGCCACCCTCGTTGACGGGCGGTCGACCCAGCTCCAGGCGGAGGAGCCCCAGCACCTTGCGCACCGTCGGCCGCTCGTCGGCCACGAGGTAGAGCACGTCACCGGCGACGGCGTCGAGTCGCTCGACGATGGCGGCCCGCTCGGCGTCCGAGAGGAACTTCACGATGGGCGACTCCAGCTCCCCACCCTCGCCGACCTTCAACCACACCAGGCCCTTGGCCCCCCACGACTTGGCCCGCTCGGTCAGGGCGTCGAGCTGGTTGCGGGCGATGTCGCCGCCACCTTCGTGGCGGATGCCCTTCACGCACGGCGCCTGGAACACCTTGAACTCCGTCGAGCCGAACAGGTCGGTCAGCTCGACCAGCTCCATGCCGAAGCGCAGGTCCGGCTTGTCGGACCCGTAGCGCTCCTGGGCGTCCTCCCAGGAGATGACGGGGATCTCCTCGGCCACCTCGTCGGTGACGGCCGCCACGGCGGCGTAGATGGCCTCGGTCACGAAGGCCACCACGTCGTCGGCGTCGACGAAGCTGGCCTCCAGGTCGAGCTGGGTGAACTCGAATTGGCGGTCGGCCCGCAGATCCTCGTCGCGGAAGCAACGGGCGATCTGGTAGTAGCGGTCGACGCCGCCGACCATGCAGAGCTGCTTGAAGAGCTGGGGGCTCTGGGGCAGCGCGTAGAACGAGCCGGGGTGCAGGCGCGACGGCACCACGAAGTCCCGGGCCCCCTCCGGTGTCGACGCGATGAGGCTCGGCGTCTCGACCTCGAGAAAGCCCTGCTCCTCCATCGAGCGGCGGATGGCGCTGTTGACGGCCGCCCTGATCTCCAGGTTCTCGAGGAGCCGGGGCGTGCGCAGGTCGACGTAGCGGTGGCGGATGCGGGTGACCTCGTCGACGTCGGCGGCCCGGTCCAGTGGGAACGGAGGCGGTTCGGCCACCGACAGGATCTCGATGCCGGCGTCGGTGATCTCGATCTCGCCGGTGTCGAGGTTCTCGTTGAGGGTGCCCTCGGGCCGCATGGTGACGGTGCCCGTCACCCGCACCACGTACTCGTTGCGGACGTCGTGGGCGCCGTCGACGACGCACTGGACGATGCCGGACCGGTCGCGTACGTCGACGAAGGCGAGGTGCTCGCCGTGCTCGCGCCGGCGATGGACCCAGCCGCACACGGTCACCTCCCGGCCCGCGTCGTCGGGTCCGAGATCGCCGCACCAGTCGGTTCTCATCAGGGCTTCCTCACTCCTGGCCACCGGGCCAGCGGTAGTCGGTCAGTCGCCGGCGTCGGCGTCGAGGCGATCGCGCGTGTGGGCGGCGATCCCGTCACGGGGCACCACGGTCTGATCGCCGTCGGACCGGAGGGGGCGGACGGTGACGGTGTGGTCGTCCCGCTCCTGCTCGCCGACGATGAGGGCCAGCCTGGCGCCGGACCGGTCGGCAGCCTTCATCTGCGAGCGCATCGAGCGGTTGTCGAAGCTGCGATCGGCGGCGATGCCCGCCGACCGCAGCTCGTGGCTGAGGTCACGGGCCGCCTCCCCGCCGGCCACGTCGACGATCCACACCGCCACGGCCGGATCCGGGGTCGGGAAGACCCCCTCGGCGTCGGCGGCGAGCAGCACCCGCTCGATCCCCATCCCGAAGCCGACCCCCGGCGTGGCCGGACCGCCCAGCTCCTCGACCAGACCGTCGTAGCGGCCCCCGCCGCACACCGTGCTCTGGGCGGCCTCGAGGGCGTCGCTCTGGAACTCGAACGTGGTGTGGGTGTAGTAGTCGAAGCCCCGCACCAGGCGGGGATCGAGGGCGAAGGGGATGTCGAGCGCGCCGAGGCCGTCCTGCACACGGTCGAATCGGCGGCGGGACTCGGTGCTCAGCGCGTCGGTGATCCGGGGGGCGTCGGCCAGGACAGCGGCGGTGGCCGGTCGCTTGGAGTCGAGCACCCGCATGGGGTGCGAGCTCACCTTGTCGCGGTCGGCCGGGTCGAGGTCGCCGGCGCGGTCGGCCAGGTAGCGGGCCAGGTCGGCCACGTAGGCCTGGCGGGTCTCGGGGTCGCCCGTGGAGTTGATGACCGGCAGCACCCGGGTGAGCCCGATCGCCCGCAGGAGCCCCCACGCCGCTGCGATCACCTCGACGTCGACGTCGGGGTCGTCGGAGCCGAGCACCTCCGCGCCGACCTGGTGGTGCTGGCGGTACCGCCCCGCCTGGGGGGCCTCGTAGCGGAACTGGGGGGCGGCGTAGAAGACCTTCCACGGCGTCGGCGGGCGGTGCTGCACGAAGGCCCGCACCACCGAGGCCGTCCCCTCCGGGCGGAGGGCCAGATGGCGATCGCTGCGGTCCCGGAACTCGTACATCTCCTTGGTGACGACGTCGGTGCCCTCACCCAGGCGCTCGAAGACCCCGATCTCCTCGAAGGCCGGGCTCTGCACCAGCCCGTAGCCCGCCCGCCGGAGGTGCTGGTGGAACAGCACGAGGAACGCCGTCCAGCGCTCGCTCTCGGGAGGAAGGATGTCGCGGGTGCCGCGGGGAGCCTGGTAGGGAGCGCTCATGGCCGCCGCGCAGGCTAACGGTCGGGCCCCGCCGCCGGGCGCGGAGAGCCCGTCGCCGCACACTCCGGCGGGAGCGTCACGACGGCCGGGTCGGCCTCAGGTCGAGCCGACCTCGGCGCCGCCGGGGAGGACCCGGTAGACGTCGTACACCGAGTCGATCCGGCGCAGGGCCAGCAGCACGCTGTCGAGGTGGGAGGCGTCGCTCAGCTCGAACTCGAAGCGCATCTTGGCCACCCGGTCGGAGCCCGCCGTCGAGGAGTTGGAGATGATGTTGACGCCGTGCTCGGCGAACACCCTGCTGACCTCGAGCAGCAGGCCGGCCCGGTCGAACGCCTCGACCTCGATGGCGACCACGAACTCGCCCATGCCGTCGTCGTCCCACTCGACGTCGATCAGCCGGTCACCCTGGGCCGCCGTCAGCGACACGGCGTTGGCGCAGTCGGCCCGGTGCACGCTGACCCCGCGGCCCCGGGTCACGAACCCGATGATGTCGTCACCGGGCATCGGCGTGCAGCAGCGGGCGAGGTGGACCATGACGTCGTCGAGACCCTCGACGTGCACGCCGGGCCCCTCCCGGCGGTGGGCCCGCCGCCGGGGCCGGGCGATGGTGGCGGGGAGGCGGTCCTCCCCCGACCCGACGTCGAGCTCGCGGCGGAGGCGCTGGGCCACCGAGCGGGCCGACACGTGGCCCTCGCCGATGGCGGCGTGGAGCGAGTCGAGGTCGACGTAGTTCATGCTGCGGCCGATGTCGACGAGGGCCCTCGCCGACAGCGAGTCCTTCACCGGCAGGCCCTCCCGCCGCACGGCGCCGGTCAGCTCCTCCCGGCCGTCGTCGATGGCCTCCTCCCGACGCTCCCGGGCGAACCACTGGCGGATCTTGTTGCGGGCCCGGGGCGTGGCCACCGCCGACAGCCAGTCCCGCGACGGACCGGCACCGTCGACCTTGGACGTGAAGATCTCGACCGAGTCACCCGACTCCAGGGCCCGGTCGAGGGGCACGAGGCGGCCGTTGACCTTGGCCCCGATGCAGCGGTGCCCGACCTCGGTGTGGATCGAGTAGGCGAAGTCGACCGGCGTGGCCCCGACCGGCAGCGACACCACGTCACCCTTGGGCGTGAAGACGAAGACCTCGTCCTGTTCGAGGTCGACCTTGAGGTTGCGCATGAAGACGGCCGGGTCGGTGGTCTCCTGCTCCCAGTCGACGATGCGGTCGAGCCACGGCAGATCGGGCTGGTCTCCCGACCCCCTCGCCTTGTACTGCCAGTGGGCGGCCACCCCCATCTCGGCCCGCTGGTGCATCTCGGCCGAGCGGATCTGCACCTCGACGATCTTGCCGCCCGGCCCCACCACCGTCGTGTGCAGCGACTGGTAGAGGTTGAACTTGGGCATGGCCACGTAGTCCTTGAAGCGGCCCTGCACCGGCCGCCAGGTCGAGTGGATCGAGCCGAGGGCGGCGTAGCAGTCGCGCACCGACTCGACGATCACCCGGATGCCGACCAGGTCGAAGATCTCGTTGAACTCCCGGCCCTTGACGACCATCTTCTCGTAGATCGACCACAGGTGCTTGCCCCGGCCGGTCACCTTGGCCTTGATGCCGAGCTCGTCGAGGCGCTGCTCGACCTCCTTCACGACCACCTCGAGGTAGCGGTCACGTTCGGGGGCACGGGTCGAGACCATGCCGTCGATCTCGGCGTACCGGCGGGGGTGCTTGGCGGCGAAGGCGAGATCCTCGAGCTGGACCCGCACCTCCTGCATGCCGAGCCGCAGCGCCAGCGGGGCGTAGATGTCGAGGGTCTCCTGGGCGATGCGGCCCTGCCGCTCGGGGGAGAGCGCCGCCAGCGTGCGCATGTTGTGGAGGCGATCGGAGAGCTTGATGAGCAAGACCCGGAGGTCCTTGGCCATGGCCACCAGCATCTTGCGGACGGTGGCCGCCTGCTGGGCCTCCCGGGTGTCGAAGCGGAGGGCGTCGAGCTTGGTGACACCGTCGACGATGGCGGCCACCTCGGGCCCGAAGTCGGCCCGCAGGTCATCGAGGGTGACCGGGGTGTCCTCCAGGACGTCGTGGAGGAGGGCGGCGGCGATGGTGACGTCGTCGAGACCCAGCTCGGCCACGATCCCCGCCACCGCCACCGGGTGGAAGACGTAGGGCTCTCCGCTCTTGCGGATCTGACCCTCGTGGGCGTCGACGGACGCCCGGTAGGCCCGCACGATCAGCTCGGTGTCGGCCCGGGGCCAGCGCCGACGGTAGGTGTCGACCACCGGCGCCAGCACGGGATCGACGCCGTTTGTGCCCCACCGCCAGGGCAGCACCCGACCGACCCCGGCGGTGGCCACTACGCCGCGCCCACCGTGGCCACGGCGCGCACCGGCACGGGGTCGAGCCGACGCCGGCCGCACAACCCGGCCAGCTCGAGGACCACGACGACGGCGGCGACCTCGGCCCCTGCGTCGGCCAGGAGACCGACCGCAGCACAGGCGGTGCCGCCCGTGGCCAGGACGTCGTCGACCACCACGACCCGCTGGCCGGGCCCGACGGCGTCGGTGTGCATCTCCAGGGTGTCGCGCCCGTACTCGAGACCGTAGGAGCGACGGTGGACGGAGGCCGGGAGGCGACCCTGCTTGCGGACCGGAACGAACCCGGCGCCGAGGGCCCGCGCCGCCGCCGCGCCGTAGACGAAGCCCCTCGCCTCGACGCCCACCACCACGTCGGGACGGGACGGGCGGGCCAGGTCGCAGACGGCGGCCACGGTGCGGTCGAAGGTGGCGGCGTCGGCCATGGCCGGCGTCAGATCCTGGAAGCGGATCCCGGGGCGGGGGAAGTCGGCCACGACACGGACACGGGACGACAACCAGTCCGCAGCCTGCATGTCACGAATGTACCCGTGGGCGCCTCACCGCCTGCGCCGCCTGCGGGGGCGGGGGGGGCCCCCGGTGCGGGCGGGGTTGGCGGCCTGGGCCGGCCGCTCGGGGGCGGCGGCGTCGGACACAGCAGCCACCCGCCGGGGCGTCGACCGACCTGCGGTCGCCTCGGCGTCGACCGCCTCGGGCGTCGGCACCGGGCGGGCCGCCGCCTCGGGGCTGTGACCCGTGACCCGGGCTTGCGGTCCCCGCTGCCGCCAGGTGCGCAGGCCCACGAGGATGGGCGTGGCCACGAAAACCGACGAGTAGGTGCCGGCCAGCATGCCGACGAGCAGGGCGAGGGCGAACTCCCGCAGGGCGGCCGCGCCGAGGAGGAACGACCCCACCACCAGCATCGACAGGATGGGCAGCACCGAGGTGACCGTGGTGTTGATGGACCGCATCACCACCTGGTTCATGGACCGGTTGACCACCCGCTCGTAGGGCTCGGTGGTACGAACCGACATCAACGACGTGTTCTCCCGCACCTTGTCGAACACGACGATCGTGTCGTAGAGCGAGTAGCCCATGATGGTGAGGAAGGCGATGACGGTGGCCGGCGTGACCTCGAACTGGAACAGGGCGTAGAAGCCCACCGTGACCAGGATGTCGTGCACGACGGCGGCCAGCGCCCCCACCGCCATCCGCCACTCGAAGCGGATGGCGATGTAGAGGGCGATCAGGACGAAGAACCAGATCAGCGCCGACCGGGCCGCGTCGGTGATCTCGTCGCCCCAGGTCGGTCCGACCGTCTCGACGCTCACGTCGTCGGGAGACACGCCGTTGAGCTCGGCCAACCGGTCCCGCACCGCCGCCGTCAGCTCCCGCTCGGTCTCGGCGCCGCGCACCCGGAACGTCTCGCCGGACAGCTCCTGGAGACGGGGGCTGGTGACACCGGCATCGACGGCGGCGCTCGACACGTCGTCCACGGAAACGCCGGGCCCGGCGGGCACCTCCCACACCGTGCCCCCCTCGAACTCGATGCTGAGGTCGAGACCGCGGACGAGCAGCGCTCCCCCGGTGATCGCCAGGACGGCCAGGGTCACGGCGACCGCCTGGCGCCAGCGCCCGACGAAGTCCACGTCGTTGTCACCTGAGTAGAGCCGGCGGAACAGGTCCCTCATCGCGACGCCCCCACCGGCGTCCTCGTGGGCGTGGTCGGCGTACGGGGCGCCATGCCGATCACCCGGCGGGGGTCGAGGTTGCGCCGACGGGCAAGCCACACCACGGCCGGACGCATGAACAGCAGGCTGACCACCAGGTCGAGGATGGTGGCCACGCCGAGGAACAGGGCGAAGCCGCGGACGGCGCCCACGGTGAGGCGGTACAGGACCAGCGCGCCGATGAGCGAGGCGACGTCGGCCTTCACGATCGTGCTGAACGCGCCCCGGAAGCCGGAGTCGGCCGACACCCGCAGGCTGCGCCCCAGACGCAGATCCTCCTTGAGGCGCTCGTAGTAGACGACGTTCGAGTCGACCTGCACGCCGATGGAGACGATGATGCCGACGGCGCCGGCCAGGGTGAGGGCCAGCCCGGCCGTCTCCCCCAGCGTGGCGATCACCGACCACAGGAGCAGGCCCGAGATGGTCAGACCCAGCATGGCCACGACGCCGAGGAGCCGGTAGTAGGCGATCATGAACGCCCCGACCAGGACGAGGCCGACGATGCCGGCCACGATGCCGGCGTCGAGGGCGTCGTCGCCCAGGGTGGCCGACACCGTCCGGGTGGTGGCCTCCTCCAGCTCGACCGGCAACGAGCCGAACCGCAGCACCAGGGCCAGATCCTTGGCCTCGGACTCGGTGAACGCCCCGCTGATGGTGGCCGAGCCGTCGAACGTCGGCTGCTGGATGACCGGCGCCGAGTAGACGAGGCCGTCGAGGACCACGGCCACCTGGCGGCCGAGATTGGCGGCGGCCAGGGCGTCGAAGTCGGCCGACCGCTCGCTGGTGAGGTTCATGTTGACGACCCAGCTGCCCGGGCTCTGCGGATCGAGGGTGGCCTGGGCGTCGTCGACGGCCGTGCCACCCAGCTCGGACGGTTCGAGCACGTAGAGGAACTGGTCGTCGGGGTCGGGCAGGACGACGGGGACCTCGGGCTCGTCATCCTCCCGGGGGGTGATGACGTCGGCCGGGGTCACCGCGGGCGCCGGAGCCACCGTGGTGGCCGGAGCCGCCGTCGTGGCGGCGGCCTCGTCCTCGTCGACCGGGGGCACGGCCGGGCCGGCCGCCTCCCCGGGGTCCGAGGCGGGGTCGACGGACGGGTCCTCCGAGGCGGCGGCGCCCACCAGGATCTGGGCCAGGGCGGCGCCCTGGTCGTCGTAGGGGAGCTGGCCGACGACCTGACCGTCGCCGGCCACGGGGCGGAACTGCAGCTCGGCGGTCTGGCCGATCAGCTCCCGGGCGCGGTCGGCGTCGGCCACCCCGGGAAGCTGCACGATGATGAGGTCGCCCTGGCGGGCGATGTCGGGCTCGGCCACGCCCAGGGCGTCGACCCGGTTGCGGATGACCTCGATGGCCTGGTCGAGACGGTCGTCCTCGACCTCCTCGGCCGGTTCGAGGACCACCTCGATGCCGCCCTGGAGGTCGAGGCCCAGCTCGGGCTCCCAGCCCTGCACCAGGACGGCCACGAACCAGCCGACGGCGCCGAGCACCACGACCACGAGCGAGAAGACGAGGGCGCGGGACACGTCGGCTACCTCGGGTCGGCGGGGTCGTCGCCCCCGTCGATGGGGCCGGGGGGCCCGGCGTCGGTCGAGCCGTCGATCACGGGGTCGGGCACGATCTCGCCCACCGCCCGGCGGGCCAGGGTCAGCTCGACGGTGGGGGCCACGCTGACCCGCACCTCCTCACCGTCGACCATCGTGACCGTGCCGTGGATGCCGCCCACCGTCACGATCCGGTCGCCCGGCTCGAGGGCGGCCACCAGTGCGGCCCGCTCCCGCATGCGCTGGCGCTGGGGGCGGATCAGGAAGAACCACAACAGCCCGAAGAGGAGGAGGGGAAAGATCAGCGCTTCCATGCCGATCGGCGAGGGTACCGGGTGCGGTGGCCGCACCAGCCTCGGGGCCGGGGCTCACCCCCAGACGGAGCGGACCTGGTCCCGGAAGGCGGCGAAGCTCCCGTCGACGACGGCGGCCCGGGCCCGCTCGACGAGCTGCACCAGGAACCAGAGGTTGTGGAGCGTGGCGATGCGGCCGGCCGTTGGTTCCCGTACGAGGAGGAGGTGACGCAGGTAGGCCCGCGAGTAGCGGCGGCAGCGGGGGTGGGTACCGGCCGGGTCGAGGGGCCCGTCGTCGAGGCGGAAGCGGAGGTTGCGCAGGTTGAGGCGACCCTCGGAGGTGAGCAGGTACCCGTGCCGGGCCAGCCGGGTGGGCAGAACGCAGTCGAACTGGTCGACGCCGAGGCCGATGGCCTCCACGACGCTGACCGGGTCCCCCACCCCCATCAGGTAGCGGGGGCGGTCGGCGGGCAGGTGTTCGAGGGCGGCGGCGAGCGCCGGGAGCCGCTCCTCGCTCCGCTCCCCCACCGACAGGCCGCCGATGCCGTAGCCGGGCAGGTCGAGGTCGGCCAGGAACCGGGCGCTCTCGGCCCGCATCCCGGTGTCGACGCCGCCCTGCACGATGCCGAACAGGGCCTGGTCCTCCCGCCGGTGCGCCGCCGCGGCCCGTCGGACCCAGGCGTGGGTGCGATCCATGGCCAGCCGCACCACCCCGTCGTCGGCCGGCAGGGGCGGGCACACGTCGAGCGCCATCTGGACGTCGGCCCCGAGGCGCTCCTGCACGGCGACGGCGTCCTCGGGGGTGAACCGGACGAGGTCGCCGTCGTAGGTGGAGCGGAACGTCACACCGTCGTCGTCGACGTCGGGCTCGAGCGACATGACCTGGTAGCCGCCCGAGTCGGTGAGGAACAGCCCGTCCCAGCCGCAGAACCCCCGCAGGCCACCCAGCCGCTCGACCACCTCGACCCCTGGTCGCAGCATCAGGTGGTACGTGTTGGCCAGCACGATCCGGGCGCCCAGCTCGTCGTACTCGCTCGGGTCGAGGTGCACGACCGTGCCCCGGGTGCCGACCGGCATGAACAGCGGCGTGCGGTACGACCCACGGGGGGTGACCACGGTGGTCGCCCGGGCCGCCCCGTCCGCAGCATCGACCGACAGCTCGAACCGGGCCGTCACGCCGCCCGCCGCTCGACCAGCATGGCGTCGCCGAAGGAGAGGAACCGGTAGCCCTCGGCCAGGGCGGTGTCGTAGAGCCGTCGCCAGCGGGGGCCGACGAAGGCGTCGATCAGCACCAGCAACGACGAGCGGGGCAGGTGGAAGTTCGTCAGGAGCACGTCGACGACGTGGAACGGGTCGCCCCGGCGCAGGTAGAGGTGGGTGTCGCCCTCGATCCCCCGGGCCGCCGACTCCAACGCCCGCACGGTGGTGGTGCCGACGGCCACGACCCGCTCGGCGGCGAGGCAGGCGTCCAACGTGGCGGATGGAACGGCGAAGCGCTCGGCGTGCATGACGTGGTCGGCCGGATCGTCGACCTGGATGGGGCGGAACGTGCCCAGCCCCACCTGCAGCTCGACGGCCACGACGGGGATGCCGCGGTCGGCCAACCCGTCGAGGACGGTGCCGGTGAGGTGCAGGCCGGCGGTGGGTGCGGCCACCGACCCCGGGAGTCGGCCGTACACGGTCTGGTAGCGCTCCGGGTCGGCCAGGGGGGTCGTGACGTAGGGCGGCAGCGGCACCTCGCCCAGGCGGTCGGCGGCGTCCTCGCCCTCGACCCGGACCCGTCGCACGCCCTCGTCGCCGACCGGTTCGCCGACGGTCACGACCACCTCCTCACCGTCGGAGCGCAGCACCGTACCGGGTGGGACCCGACGACCGGGACGCACCAGGGCCTCCCACTCCCCCGGGCGTCGGCGCGACAGGAGGAGGACCTCGACCCGGCCGCCGGTCGCCTTGCGCAGTCGGAGCCTGGCCGGGATGACCCTCGTCTCGTTGACGACCACCACGTCGCCGGGGCGCAGCAGCCCGGGGAGGTCAGCCACCCGGTGGTGGGCCGGGGCGACGTCGGCGGGGCCGTCGACGAGGAGCCGCGCCGCGTCCCGGGGCTCCACCGGCGTCTGGGCGATCCGGTCGGGCGGGAGGGGGTAGTCGAGATCGGAGAGCCTCACCGTGAGGCCCCGTCGGCGAGGCCGGCCGCGGTCTTCACCGGGCGGCCTCGTCTTGTCGGCGGGCCTCAGCCCCTCCCGCCACGTCGGCTGCGGCGTGCAGGTAGGCGGCGGCCTCGGCCGGGTCGAGCGGGCCCTCGGCGAAGCCGGCCAGCACCGCCGCCCGGTACGAGGCCGACGGTGGGGCGGGCTCGGGCGGCTCGACCCAGGTGCAGGTGAGCACGGGCCGACCGTCGTGATCGCCCGGGCGCAGCACCCGCCCGTAGCGGGCGTCGGGCAGGACGACGGCGTCGGGCCCGACGGCGTCCGGGCGCAGGTCCACGTCACCGGCGGTGCCGCCGCACTCCTGGGCCATCACGTCGGCGAACTGGTCCAGACCGACGAGCCACAGCCGCACGTGGGCCCGCCCGCTCCCCCGGACGGGGTCGAGGAACGCGAGGCCGCCGCCCCACCGCCGGCTGGCCCCGGCGAAGCGCAGCGCGTACGGCACGGTCGACCACGCATCGGCCGCCGGCGGGGTCGGATCGCGGGCCCCGCCGTGGGGAACCTGACCCGGCGCCGGCGCCGACCCCTCCAGGTAGGCGAGGAGGCGCGCCCGCCGCAGGTTGGACCCGTAGGCCGCGTACCAGACGGTGCTCACGGAACCAGGGCTCACCGCTCACCGGGCGGCCTCGTCTCGTCGTCGGACACCAGCGCGGCTGGCCACGTCGGCCCGCTGCTCACCGGGCGGCCTCGTCTCGTCGTCGGACACCAGCGCGGCTGGCCACGTCGGCCCGCTGCTCACCGGCTCACAGCGGGAACAGCGAGGCGGGCCCCTCGGGGGGGCTGAGCCCGAGGTGCACGAACGCCGCCGGCGTCACCATCCGCCCCCGGGGGGTGCGCTTGAGCAGCCCCTGCTGGATGAGGAACGGCTCGTAGACGTCCTCCACCGTGTCGGGCTGCTCGCCCACCGAGATGGCCACGGTGGTGAGGCCGACCGGCCCGCCGGCGTGCTGCACGCAGAGGGCGTGGAGGATGGACCGGTCGACCTTGTCGAGACCGAGCTCGTCCACGCCGAACAGGAGCAGGCCGGCCCGGGCCGTGGCCAGGTCGACGGTGCCGTCGCCGCGCACCTCCGCGAAGTCCCGCACCCGCCGCAGGAGCCGGTTGGCGATGCGGGGCGTGCCCCGGGCCCGGCCGGCGATCTCGGCGGAGCCGTCGTCGTCGACGTCGACGCCGAGGATGCCGGCCGCCCGGGTGACGATGCGGCGCAGGTCGTCGGCCGAGTAGTACTCGAGCCGGGCCACCAGCCCGAACCGGTCGCGCAGGGGACCCGTGATGAGACCGGTGCGGGTGGTGGCCCCCACCAGCGTGAAGGGGGCGACGTCGAGGCGGATCGAGCGCGACGCCGGGCCCTTGCCCAGCACGATGTCGATCTGGAAGTCCTCCATGGCCGGGTAGAGGACCTCCTCGACCGGCCGGGGCAGGCGGTGGATCTCGTCGATGAAGAGCACGTCGTGCTCTTCCAGCTGGGTCAGGAGCGAGGCCAGGTCACCGGCCCGCTCCAGGGCGGGGCCGGACGTGACGTGCAGCCCGACGTCCAGCTCGGTGGCCACGATGCCGGCCAGGGTGGTCTTGCCCAGACCGGGCGGGCCGGCGAACAGGAGGTGGTCGGTGGCCTGGTCGCGTCGGCGGGCCGCCTCGAGCACGACCGAGAGCCGCTCCCGCAGCTCGGGCTGGCCGACGAACTCGTCGAGCCGCCGGGGCCGCAGACCGGCCTCGACCCGGTCGTCGTCGAGCACCGCCACCGGGTCGAGGAACTCGTCGCGCCCGACGCTCATCGCGCTCCGGCCAGGCGGCGGAGGGCGGCACGGATCAGCTCACCGGCGTCGGCGGCGGGGGTGGCGGACAGGTCGGCCATGGCAGCGCGCACCTCGTCGGGGCCGTAGCCGAGACCGGTGAGGGCGTCGCGCACGTCGGCCAGCACGGCGCTCCCGTCACCGGGGTCGGATCCGGCCGGGGTGGCCGTTCCCACCTCGCCCGGCTCGGGCAGGTCGAGGCGGGTCCGCAGCTCAAGAAGGAGGCGGGCCGCCGTCTTCTTGCCCACCCCCGGCACCAGGCACAGCGCCGCGGCGTCGTCGGTGGCGACCACCCGGCGGAGCTGGTCGGGGGGGTGGACGGCGACGATGGCCAGCCCGAGGGCGGGCCCCACCCCGTGGGCGCCGATGAGCGCCTCGAACGTGCGCCGTTCGGTGATGGTGGGAAAGCCGTAGAGCGTCTGGCCGTCCTCACGCTGGTGGTGGTGGACGTGCAGGAACACCTCGGCGCCGACCTCGCCCACGGTGGCGGCGGTGGAGGGGGTGACCGTGACCCGGTGCCCGACGCCGCCCACCTCCACCATGACCTCGCCGCCGCCCCGGTCGAGCAGCCGACCCCGCAGCGAGCCGATCACGCCCGGCCCCCGGCGCCCAGCCGCCGGGCCGCCCGCCCGGCCCGGGCCCGGAAGGGGGCGTGGGCCAGGTGGCACAGGGCCACGGCGGCGGCGTCGGCGGCGTCGGCCGGGCGGGGGGCCTCGGCCAGACCGAGCAGCGACTGGACCATGCGGGCCACCTCCTCCTTGCTGGCCCCACCCCAGCCACCGACCGCCTCCTTGACCTGGTTGGGCGTGTACTCCACCACCTCGGCCCCCGACCGGGCCCCCTCGGCCTGGGCCAGTCCCGAGGCCTGCGCCACGCCGATGGCGGTGCGGGCGTTGACCTGGAAGAAGACGCGCTCGACGGCGACCACGTCGGGGCGGTGCTCGTCGACGAGGCGCCGCAGCTCGACCTGGAGCGCGGCCAGGCGTCGCGGGACGACCTCGCCCGGGTCGGTGCGGATCACGCCGACGGCGACGGCCCGCGTGCGGCGACCGTCGCGGACGACGGCGCCGTAACCGCAGCGGGACAGACCGGGATCGATACCGAGCACGAACACCGGTTCGAGGTTAGGGGCCTGGGGACGGCTACGGGGGGACCCGCCCCGGCGGCCCCCCTCACCGACCCGGCCGTCGTCGACCGATCCGGGCCCGCACCGGACACGGGGCGGAGATCAGGCCGACGCGCCGACCTCGTCGAGGACGTCGTCGGGGATGTCGAAGTTGGCGTAGACGCCCTGCACGTCGTCGTGGTCGTCCAGCGCGTCGACCACCGTGAGGACCCGGCGGGCCTCGCCCGGCACCGTCAGCGGCACGGTGGCGCTCGGCACCATCGTCACGTCGGCCTCGACGCCCTCGATCCCGGCGGCGGCCAGGCTCTCCTGCAGGGTGACGAGATCACCGGGCTCGCAGAGGAGCCGCCAGTGGTCGCCCTCGTCGACGATGTCGTCGGCTCCGGCCTCGAGGGCCACCACCATGAGGTCGTCCTCCTCCACCGACCGGGGGACGGTGGCCGTGCCCCGGCGGGAGAACTGCCACGCCACCGCGCCCGGCTCGGCCAGCGAGCCGCCGTTTCGGGAGAGCAGGCTGCGCACCTCCGAACCGGTCCGGTTGCGGTTGTCGGTGAGGGTCTCGATGTAGAGCGCCACCCCGCCCGGGGCGTAGCCCTCGTAGGTCACGTGGGTGTAGGTGACGCCCTCCAGCTCGCCGGTGCCCCGCTTGACGGCCCGCTCGATCGTGTCGAGGGGCACCGAGGCGTCGCGCGCCTTCTGGAACATGGTCCGCAGCGTCGGGTTGGCGTCGACGTCTCCGCCCCCCTCGCGGGCCGCCACCTCGACCTGGCGGATCAGCTTGGCGAACAGCTTGCCCCGCGCCTTGTCGGCGGCGCCCTTCTTGTGCTTGATCGTGGCCCACTTGGAGTGCCCGCTCATCTCACCCCCGACCGTGTCATGGCTCCATCATGGCCGACCAGGTCCAGGAAGAGGCGGTGGATGCGGTCGTCGTCGGTCAGCTCCGGGTGGAAGGCGCTGACGAGGACCGAACCGGACCGGCAGAGGGCGGCGTGGCGGGCCCCGTCGGGACCGTCGACCTCGGCCAGCACCTCGACCCCCGGACCGACCGACTCGACCAGCGGCGCCCGGATGAACACGGCCCGGAACGGCTCGTCCAGTCCGTCGACGTCGAGGTCGGCCTCGAAGCTGGCCCGCTGACGGCCGAAGCCGTTGCGGCGCACGGTGAGATCGATCCGACCGAACGTGCACTGGTCGGCCCGCCCGTCGACGACGTCGGTGGCGAGCAGGATCATGCCGGCGCAGGTGCCGAGCACCGGCAGCCCGTCACGCAACCGCTCCCGGAGCGGCCCACCCAGACCCGACGATCCGATGAGCAGCGACATGGTGGTCGATTCGCCACCCGGCACGACGAGCCCGTCGACGTCGCACAGGTCGTCGGGGCGGCGGACGGGCACGGTCGTGGCGCCGACGGCGTCGAGGGTCAGGCGGTGCTCGTCGGCGGCGCCCTGCAGGGCCAGCACCCCGATGCGGGGCGGGCTCACCACCCCCGGTCGGCGAGGCGGGTCTCCACGTCGTCCATCTCGATGCCGACCATCGGCTCGCCGAGGCCCGTCGAGGCCTTGGCCACGATGGCGGGATCGCGGTGGTGGGTGGTGGCCTCGACGATGGCCCGGGCCCGGGTGGCGGGGTCGGACGACTTGAAGATGCCCGAGCCGACGAACACGGCCTCGGCGCCGAGCTGCATGACCAGCGAGGCGTCGGCCGGGGTGGCGATGCCGCCCGCGCAGAAGAGTGGGACGGGGAGTCGCCCCGAGGCGGCGATCTCCTGCACGAGCGGGAGCGGCGCCCGGAGCTGCTTGGCCCAGTCGAACTGCTCGGCCTCGTCGGCCTGGGTGATGCGGCGCAGGTCACCCCGGATGGCCCGCAGGTGACGGACGGCCTCGACGATGTTGCCGGTGCCGGCCTCGCCCTTGGACCGGATGAGGGCGGCGCCCTCGCTGATGCGCCGCAGCGCCTCGCCCAGGTCGGTGGCGCCGCACACGAAGGGGAGGTCGAAGGCCCACTTGTCGATGTGGTGGGCCTCGTCGGCGGGGGTGAGCACCTCGCTCTCGTCGATGTAGTCGACGTCGAGCGCGGCCAGCACCTGGGCCTCGGCGAAGTGCCCGATGCGGGCCTTGGCCATGACCGGGATGGTCACGGCCTCCTGGATGCCCCGGATCATCTCCGGGTCGCTCATGCGGGCCACGCCACCGTCGCGACGGATGTCGGCGGGCACCCGCTCGAGCGCCATGACGGCCACGGCCCCGGCGTCCTCGGCGATGCGGGCCTGGTCGGGGGTGACGACGTCCATGATGACGCCGCCCCGCAGCATGTCGGCCAGACCGCGCTTGACCCGGAAGGTACCCGTCTCGGAGGGGCTGCTCATGGCCCCGCAGTCTACGGCCTCGGGCCTCCACCTCGGAGGGACGGCACCCCTGCCGGGCGGCTCAGCCCTCCCCGTCGGAAGGGACGGCGCCCTGCTGGGCGGCCAGGTCGTCGCGCTGGCGGGCCTGGCCCAGCTCGGCCAGGAGGACCCACGTGGCACCCGGCGCCAGCTCGACGGGGCTACCGTCGGCCAGGCGGAACTCGGTCGGCCCGTCCCGGGTGGTGCGGCTCCACCCCCCCTGGATGAGACGGCCGTCGACGAAGATGAAGGCCTGCCCCTCGCCCATCAGCTCGGCCTCGGGCACGGGCGCGCCCGTTGCATCGACCAGCCCGGTGTCGCGGTAGGTGACGAACTGCACGACGACGTTCTCCGGTGCGACCTGATCACCGTCGGCGTCGAGGTGGGGCGTGCCGTTCTGCTCGCGCTCCCAGCGGCCCTCCCCCGGCACCCAGGTGAACCCGACCTCGGTGGCGCCGAAGTCGACGTCGAGCCCGGTGACGGCCCGGGCGAGGAGCGGCACCTCCGACGGGTCCTCCCGGTAGCGGAACAGCGCCCGGGGGGCCTCCCCCGCGTCCTCGGGGGCGGCGGCGTACAGCGCCTCGGTGCTGGTCATGAGGTCCGACGGGCCCGTCCGGGAGTCGTCGCGCTCGTAGGCGGCGAGCGCCACGTCGACACCGACGTCGACGATGTCCTGCTCGGAGATGAGCTGGGCGAACTCGGTGTTGGCGCCCGACCAGGCGAACAGCGGCTCCTCCAGCGAGGCGAGCACGGGCACGTCGGTGGAGCGGGCCGAGCGGATCGGCCCCAGCGGATCGGCGCCGTCGGAGTGGAACACGGCCAGCAGCCGGGTGGTGCCACCCTCGATGATCTCCTCCACCACGAGGTCGGCCTCGTTCAGGCCCGCCTGGGGTCGGGCCGCCTCGGCGTTGTCGATCTTGGCCACGAGCGCCGGACGCTGTGCCCGGTCGGTGTCGTCGAGCGGCTCGCCGGTCAGGGGCCACGCCCGGCCGACCTCGGCCGGATCGGTGGGCGCCGGGCCGGTGGGCCCCACCTGCACGTCACCGGATGCGGTGGTCTCGGCGGGCGCCTCCTCGGCCACGGGCTCGTCGTCGCCTCCGCAGGCGGCGACCGCGAGCGCGGCTGCCGCCACCAGGGCCAGGGTTCGGTGCACTTACAGCTCCCGGAGCGCTTCGATGCGATCGGACAGGCGGCGGTCGTCGGGGTCGGTCGACCCCGGCCCGGGGCCGTCGGTCCAGGCGGGACCGAGCACGGGCAGCGGCGGGGCCGGGTGACGGGCCAGCTTGGCCAGGGCGTCGGCGAGCCCCGGCGGGTAGCGGGTGATCGAGGTGGCGGCCCGGTCGGCCTCGAAGGAGCCCTCGTCGCCCTGCAACGCCAGCACGGCCCGCCGCGACGGTCCCGCCAGCGGACGCAGCACCACGCCGGCGGCGGCGACCAAGCGGGCCGGCCCCTCCGGTCGGCGGTCGGCGGCGGCGAGGTCGGCGGCCAGCGCCGGCAGCCCGACGGTGACGGCGGCCACGGTGTGGAGGCGGGCCGAGCGGTCGCGGACCAGACCGAGCTGGCGGGCCAGGACCGACTCCAGCTCGACCCGGTCGAGGCCCTCCACCAGGCCCGGCGTCACGACCAGGGTGCTGGCACCGGCCCGCTCGCCCACCACCAGGGCGTGGGCCCCGGCGACGTCGGTGGCGGCCAGGTCGGGCAGGCTCACCCCGGCCCCGGCGGCCAGCCCGTCGAGCAGGTTGTGCAGGCGGGCCGACGGCGCGCCGAGCGGCGTGGCGCCCACCGCGGACCGGACCACGGGCGCGGCCGCGGCGGACAGACCGACGGCGACGGCGACGGCGACGACCAGCGCGCCGACCGCCCCGATCAGGACCGACCCCGTGGCCAGGCCGACCACGAGGAGGACGACGAGGCCCACGAGCACCCCGGCACCGAGCAGGAGGCGCAGCGTTCGACGGTCGTTGGTGCGGGCGGCATCCACGGTGGCGGTCCCTCCTTCCGGGCGGACGGTACCCGACGACGGTCCCCGTACCGCCTCATCGGGCTCCGGTCGGTCAGGCCGAGAGCAGCTCGTCGTAGATGGCGAGGTAGGCCTCGGCGAGACGGTCCATGGAGAGGTGCTCGGCCCGCTCCGTGCCGGCCTCGACGAGACGGCCGGCGAGGGACGGGTCGGTGAGCACCCGCCGCAGGGCCCCGCCCAGCGCGGCCGGGTCACCGGGCGGGACGAGGAGGGCGTCGCGGTCGTGGGTGGCGACGTTGCGGTAGCCGGGGAGGTCGCTCGCCACGACGGGGGTGCGGGCCGCCATGCCCTCCAGCAGGACCACCCCGAAGGACTCGCCGTGCAGCGACGGGAAGCAGACCACGTCGGCGCCCCGCAGGCGCGACAGCTTGTCGCCCTCGCTGACCCGCCCCAGCCACTCGATCCGGTCGTCGCCCCGGTGGCGGGCGCGCAGCGCAGCCGTGTCGGGCCCGTCGCTCGCCACCCACACCCGGATGTCGGGCGGCAGGTGGGCAAGCGCGTCCAGGAGGACGCCGAGGCCCTTGCGAGGCTCGTGCCGCCCGAGGTACAGGACGGTCGGCGGCCCGGTCGGCCAGGGGTCCGCCTTGGCGTGGCGGTCGACCTCGATCCCGTTGAACAGGATCGTGTACTCGCCTCCGAGGGCGTCGTGGGCCATGCGGGCGGCGTCCTCGGAGACGGCCACCCGCCGGTCGAGACGACGGGCCATCCAGGCCACGGTGGGCAGGCGGTACGCCTTGGACGACCCGGCGGCGTGGAACGTTCCGACGGTGGGGGCGGTGTGCATGAGCGTGGCCGTCATGGGGGGACCGGGCACGATCGGCTCGTGGACGTGGACGATGTCGACCTCCTCGTCCCAGAGGCCCCGGATGGTGCGCAGCGCGCAGGCCACGTCGGGGGCGATGGGCGCCACCGAGCCGTTGGAGGCGGTCGGGAGGGACTCCCCCAGCGGCCGGATGCCCGGCTCGGGCGGTGCGCCGTCGCACGGCCCGAGCACGACGGCGGTGTGGCCATGGGACCGCAACGAGCGGGCCAGCCCGAGGATCTGGCCCTGCACGCCCCCCGGGAGCGACAGGCTGTAGGGCGACACCAGTCCGACGCGCACGGCGTCAGGCTAGGCCGGCGCCGTCCCCCGGAGCCGTGACGGTGCCCGCGCCGGCGAGCCACTCGTGGTCGCTCGGCCAGTTGGGCTGGAACAGGTGCCACTGGTCGGGGGCGGCCCGCACCAGGGCCTCGAGCGCCGCCGCCAGGGTCTGGGTGTGGCGGGCCACGTCGTCGCGCAGGCGTCCCTCCCGGCCGAGGTGGAGGGCCGGCCGGACCGCACCGAGATGCCCCCCGCCGGGCTGGAAGTACACGGCGGTCGGGAAGACCGGGGCGCCGCTGCGCATGCCGAGCAGCGCCGGGCCCCCCGGGAGGGTGGTGCGCTCACCGAAGAACTCGACCGGGATGCCGGTGCCGTCGAGGTCGCGGTCGCACAGCAGGCAGACGATCTCGTTGCGGTCGAGGGCGGCGAGCACGTCACGGGCGGCGCCGGCGCCGAGCGGGATGATGGTCATGCCGAGGGACCGCCGGAACGCCCGGAACCACTCGAACAGGGCGGGGGGCGCCAGGGGCTCGACCACGGCCGCCACCCGGCGGTGGCGCACCGTCGTCAGCCACGACGCCGCCCACTCCCAGCCGCCCAGGTGGGGCAACGCCAGGATGGCCCCCCGCCCGCCGTCGTCGAGGGCCCGCCACAGCGCGTCCGTGCCCTCGTCGGTGAAGCCGGCGTCGACCCGCTCCGGTCCGTAGCCCGGTAGCCGGAACGACTCCAGGTAGTACCGGGCGTAGCTCTCGAACGAGCGACGGGTGGCCCGTCGCAGGTCCCGGCCCGTCAGGTCCGGACCGCACACCCGCTGCAGGTGTCTGGCCGCCATGCGGCGACGCCCCGGCATGGCCGCCCAGAAGGCCCGTCCCGTCACGGCGACGGCCTCGTCGGTCACCCCCTCGGGCAGGCTCCGGGCGAGGCGGAACGCGGCGCGGTAGGCGCCGACGACGGCCCGGTCACCGAGCCCGGCCCGCTCGGGCACGGGCGGCGGGGAGGGAGTGACCGACGTGGCGACGGGGGGACGGGGGGACGGGGGCCTAGCGGCGGCGACGGCGGGCCCGGAGCCGGGCGTCACGCCGGCGGGCCCGCTGCTCGAGACGCTCCATGCGGGCGACCCGTCGACGGCGGGCGGCCGGGCGCGCCGGCAACGGCACCTCGACGGTGGCCTGGCGCCACACCTTGACGAACCGCTGCCCGGCCGTGATCAACGAGAGCACGAGGAGGACCCACAGCACCCCGACGAGCAGGGACTCGAACAGCAGGCCGAGGGCCAGGACGATGATGCGCTCGGCCCGCTCCATCAGGCCGCCCTTGGCGTCGAACCCGAGCGACTCGGCCTTGGCCCGCATGTAGGAGATCACCTGCGCCGTGGCCAGCACGGCCATGGGCAACAGGGCGGCCCGCCCACCGTCGGCGCCGGCCAGGTACCAGGCGATACCGCCGAGCAGGAGGGAGTCGGTGACGCGGTCGGCGGTCGAGTCGAAGAACGCTCCCCGCCGCGACGAGGTGCCGGCGGCCTTGGCCACGGCCCCGTCGAGCAGGTCGGGAAGGGCGGCCAGCACGAGGAGGAGGAGCCCGAGCTGGAGGTAACCGGCGCCGATGGAGGCGGCCGCCCCGACCGACGTGACGATGCCGGCGGCGGTCAGGTGATCGGCCGACACGCCGACACGCTGGAAGCTGCGGCCGACCGGCTTCACGAGGCGATCGACGCCGGTTCGCAGATGTCCGTCGAACATGGTGGCTTCCCGCGGGATTTCGGTGGAGACGAGCCTGGCCATGGTAGCGGCGGCGCAGGGTGGACCGGGCCATGGGCTGGCGTTGCGCCGCCGTTGGGCGCCCGGCCGTAGGTTCGCCGCCAGGTCCGGGAGCGCGACCCCCGGGCCGAGACCCCCGCCCGGCCCCCCCGGGCGGGGGTCGTCCAGCTGTCGGGGGGGCTTGGAGGCGAGGGGCGCCGGGTAGCACCAGCGCGTGAACACCACCGCTGCGCCCGCCCCCCGCCAGCAGCTGCGGCCGCGCCGGTCCCAGCCGCAGCTCCCGCCGGCGCGAGGTCCGCTCTCCGAGGCGGTCGTCGAGTCGCTCTCCTCCCGGCCGGGAAGCGGGAGGGCCCTCCCCGATGTCGGGGGCGATGCCGGTGATCCGCTGACCGACGACGACTTCCACCTGGCGCTGTACTGCCTCTACGAGCTGCATTACCGGGGCTTCGCCGGGGTGGACGAACGTTGGGAGTGGGATCCGCAGCTGCTGGGATGGCGCTCCGGGCTCGAGTCCCGGTTCGAGGCGGCGCTGCGTGGGGAGGTGCCGGCGTGCGAGGTGGACTCGGTGACCGCGGCGCTGGTCGCGGCGGCCGGTTCTCCCGGACCCTCGCTGTCGAGGTACCTGGAGGAGCGCGGAGAGGTGTGGCAGTTCGAGGAGTTCGTGATCCACCGGTCGGCGTACCAGTTGAAGGAGGCCGATCCGCACACGTGGGCGATCCCCCGGCTCACGGGTGCGGCGAAGTCGGCGCTCGTCCACGTGCAGTCGGAGGAGTATGGCGGGGGCGTCCCGGGCCAGACCCACGCCGAGCTGTTCGAGACCGTCATGGAGACGTTGGGACTCGATCATCGCTACGGCGCCTACCTGCCGGCTCTTCCCGGGAGCACGCTGGCCTCCACGAACCTGATCTCGATGTTCGGGCTGCATCGGCGCCTCCGGGGCGCCCTCGTCGGGCACCTCGCGTTCTTCGAGATGACGTCGGTGCAGCCGATGGCCCGGTACGCCGCGGCGCTGCACCGCCTCGGTGGGGCGGCGGAGGCGACGAACTTCTACGAGCTCCACGTCGACGCCGACACCGTCCACCAGGACCTGGCCTGCGAGGTCCTCGCAGGCGGGCTGGCCCGCGACGAGCCGGAGACCGCGGCCGACATCGTGTTCGGCGCCAGGGCGGCGTCGAACGTCGAGAACCGGTTCGCACGTTCGGTGCTCGGCCACTGGGAGGCGGATCGGACATCGCTCCTCGACGCCTCCCCGTGCTGAGCTGCACCTACGTCCTGCCGTTGCGCCGCTGGCGGCCGGAGCCGATCGACGAGCTCGCCGATTACCTCGCCGGCGTCACCGAGCAGGCCGAGGTGATCGTGGTCGACGGATCCGATCCCGCCCTCTTCACCGCCCACCGGGACGCCCTGCCCCCGTCCGTCCGCCACGTCGCGGTCGACCCCGACCTGCGCGGACGCTCCGGCAAGGTCAACGGCGTGATCACCGGACTGCGCGCCGCCAGTCACGAGCGGGTGGTGATCTCCGACGACGACGTCCGCTACGGCACGGCCGAGCTCGCCCGTGTCGTGCGCCTCCTCGACGGCGTCGACGCCGTCCGCCCACAGAACTACTTCGCGCCCCTGCCCTGGCACGCCCGGTGGGACAGCGCCCGCAGCCTCGTCAACCGCAGCGTCGCCGCCGACTACCCCGGGACCCTGGCCGTTCGACGCTCCACGGTGCTGCGGGCCGGCGGTTACGACGCCGACGTGCTGTTCGAGAACCTGGAGCTGATGCGGACGATCGAGGCCGTCGGCGGCGCGGTCCGCAACGCCCCCGACCTCTACGTCCGCCGTCGACCCCCGACCCCCGCCCACTTCCTGCGCCAGCGGGTCCGCCAGGCCTACGACAGCTCCGCCACCCCGGTGCGCCTCGCCATCGAACTGGCGTTGCTGCCCGGCGCCCTGGCGCTCGTCCTGACCGGGCGGCGGCGTCCGGTCATGGCGGGCGCGGGCGCGGTGATCGCACTGGCCGAGCTGGGACGCCGCCGCCACGGTGGTCGTTCGGTGTTCCCACCGTCGTGCAGCCTGCTCGCACCCGGGTGGGTGGCGGAGCGGTCACTCTGCTCGTGGCTGGCGCTCGCCGTCCGGGCACGCGGCGGAGTTCCCTACGCCGGCGGCCGGTTCCGACGCTCGGCGTCGAGCCCCCGCCGCCTCCGTCAGCGCCTCCACCCGACGACCGCGAACCAGCCACAGGAGATGACCGCTGATGCCGTCGCCCGCTCAACACGACCCCACCGTCGGGCCCCGGCCCGCACCCGGGGAGCACGACGCGAGCGCCTACGGCGCCTTCGTCGCCGAGGACTACGACGTCATCTACGACGGCGTGTTCGACACCGAAGCCGCCGTCGCTGTGATCGCCGACCTCGCCGAGGGCGGCTCGGTCCTCGAGTTCGGCGTGGGGACCGGACGGGTGGCCCTCCCCCTGGCGGCGAAGGGCCTCGAGGTGACCGGCATCGACGGGTCCGCGGCCATGCTCGCCCTGCTCCGTGAGAAGCCCGGTGGCGACCGGGTCCGGACGGTCGAGGGCGACTTCTCCGAGGTCGACGCCGGCGGACCCGTATCGCTGGTGGCCCTCACCTTCAACACGGTCTTCGCCCTCCCCGACCAGGACGCCCAGGTCCGCTGTTTCGCCAACGCCGCCCGGCACCTCGAACCGGGCGGACGCTTCGTCGTGGAGGCCTGGGTCCCCGACCTCGCCGCCAGCGCATCACCCACCTTGCAGCCCCGTCGCGTGGCGCCCGGCCTGGTCGGCCTCGTCGTGGCGGAACACGACCGGGCCCGCCAGATCCTCTCGACCACGCAGATCGTCCTCGGAGGACCGATCGGGGTCCGGGTCTACCCCGTCAACCATCGCTACGCCCACCCGGGCGAGCTCGACCTCATGGCCCGACTCGCCGGCATGGAGCTGGAGGTGCGCTGGGCCGACTGGCACCGCACCCCGTACACCTCGACCAGCCCCGACCACATCTCCGTCTACCGCCGTGGGAGGTGACGGGACGGGGCGTCGGAACCTGCGACCCCCGTCCGACGACGCAGCCGCGTCGTCCAGTCGGTGCCGGCTCCGCTCGATCGCAGTTCACGCAGACGGGGTCCGCGTGTCCTACGTCAGCTCGGACCAGTCCTCGGGGTTGTCCTCCACGATCGAGTCGACCACCGTGGCATCGACACCGTCGACGAGGACGAGGCCGCGGCGGGCGGGCGGGTTCTCGGCCGAGTAGAGGAGCATGCGCCAGGTGGGGCGGGACCGCAGACCCCGCCAGCCCATCTGCGCCGAGGCGTGGCCCACGGCGAAGCCCACCTCGGCCGTGGCGGCCACGAGGGCGTCGTTCTCGTCGACGGCGAGGGGGTAACCGGCGGCGACGTGGTACATGCCGAACAGCACCAGGCCGATGCCGCCCACCAGCAGACCCCGGTTGACGAGGACGGCGTCGTCGCCGGCCAGCGCCCACGTCGCGATGCACGCCGCACCCGACAGGACGTACAGCAGGCCGGGGATGCGGCGGCGCTTGTTGTCGGGGAACCGGTAGGGCCCGACGAAGCCCCGGTCGAGGTCCTCGGGGAGGGCGTCGCGCCCGTCCTCGGCGACCATCCCGTCGTCGTCGGCGGCCGCCGCCGGGCGGATCGTCGTGTCGTCGGCCACGGTCCGACGCTACCGGGCGCCCCACGCCGCCCGCAGGCGTGCCGCCGAGTCGTCCAGCGTCTCGGGCAGCACCCGCAGGCCGGCCGTGGTGGTCGTGAAGCTGGTGTCGGAGAACCACCGGGGCAGCACGTGGACGTGGAGGTGGTCGGGGACACCGGCGCCGGCGGCGGCGCCGAGGTTCGAGCCGATGTTCACGCCGTCGGGTCCGTAGGCGTCGCGCACCGTGGCGACCGAGTCCGTCACGGCCCCCCACAACGCCGAAGACTCCTCCTCCGACAGCGGCGCGAGGTCGTCGACGTGGCGGCGGGGGAGCACCAGCAGGTGTCCGTTCGTGTACGGGAAGGCGTTGAGCATCACCGCCACGGTGTCGTCCCGGTGGACGATCCACGCCCCCTGCGGACCGTCGGGATCCAGCGCCTCGCACAGGGCACACGAGCCGCCGGGCGGCGGTGGGCCGTCACCGCTCAGGTAGGCGCCACGCCAGCCGGCCCAGAGCTGGCGGATCCGGTCCGGTCCGACGGGGGTGCGACGGGTGGGCCCGGTCACGCCCCCGCGGCGAGCACCGAGGCCGACGACCGACGCTCGGCGTCGATCCCCGATTCGCCCTGATCGGGCACCAGGGCCGGCTGGTCGGGTGCCGCGGTCGGCTCCGACGGCCCGGCCGACGGCGTCTTCTTCTTCGTGGCGTAGCGGTCGACGTAGCGCTGGCCGGTCAGGCCGGCGATCTCGAACATGACCTCGTCGGTGAGCTGACGGTGCACGAGCCGGTCGTCGTCGCGGTCGGCGTAGCGGCGGGGGTCGACGGGCCGACCGAAGCGGATGGTGGCCGGCTGGAAGGGCCGTGGCATGGGCGTGTCGGGCGGCTGGATGCGGTCGGTGCCGACGATGCCGGTGGGGATGATCGGCGCCCCCGTCCGCAGGGCCACCCGGGCCACGCCGGTGTGGCCCTTGTGCAGCTCACCGCTCCGGGACCGGGTGCCCTCGGGGTAGATGCCGAACCACCCGCCCCGCTCGAGGATGCCGCACGCTGCGTCGAGGGCGGCGACCGAGGACTTCCCACCCCGCCGGTCGATGGGGATCATCCCGATGGCGGGGAACAGGTACTTCGTCTTCCACGAGTCCATGTACTCGGCCTTGCCCACGAACGTGATCTGGCGGGGCAGGAGCATGAGCAGGAACGTCGAGTCGATGAACGAGATGTGATTGGGGGCGATGATGGCGGGGCCATCGTCGGGGAGGTGCTCGATGCCCTCCAGCTTCACCCGCCACAGGAGCTTCGTGGCCGGCTTACCGAGCATGCGGGTCGCCTTCCACCATCGGCCGACGTCGGCCGGATCGATGCCGCTGGCGTTCTCGGGGGCCACGGACTCACCGTAGCGCCGGTCCGGGGACGGCGCAGATCGAAACGGTGACGGAGGCGTGGAGGTACCCCGCTCAGGGGACAGGATCGAGGGTCACGCCGAGCAGGGCGGCCGCCTCACCGACGTCGCGGCCCGCCGCCGCGGCGGCATCGACGGCCGCCACCGCGCCGGGGGTGTCGAGGTCGTCGTCGAGGTGGCGCCGGACGGCGTCGAGCCCCCCCTGGGGGCCGTCCTGGGCCGCCCGCCACCGTTCCAGCCGCTCCGTGGCCAGGACGGGGAGGTCGTCGTCCCACTCCCACTCGCTCCGGTAGTGGTGGGCGAGCAGCACCAGACGGACGGCCATGGGCTCGAACCGCTTGCGCAGCTCGGACACGAACACGAGGTTCCCGAGCGACTTGGACATCTTCTCGCCGTCCATCCGCACCATGGCGGCGTGCATCCAGTGGCGGACGAAGGGCTGGCCGGTGGCCGCCTCGGACTGGGCCCGCTCGCACTCGTGGTGGGGGAAGATCAGATCGCTCCCGCCGCCGTGGAGGTCGACGGTGGTGTCCAGCTCCCGCAGGGCCAGGGCCGAGCACTCGATGTGCCAGCCCGGTCGGCCGGGGCCCCACAGCGAGTCCCACGACGGTTCGTCGTCGAGCGACCGCTGCCAGAGCACGAAGTCGAGCGGGTCGCGCTTGTGGGGATCGTCGGGGTTGCCGCCCCGCTCGGCCGCCAGCGCCAGCATGGTGCTCCGGTCGAGCCCCGACAGCGAGCCGAACCCGTCGAAGGACGACACGTCGAAGTAGACGGCCCCGCCCGCCTGGTAGGCGTGGCCGGAGTCGAGGACCATGCCGATGAAGCCCCGGATGTCGCTGATGGCCGACGTGGCCCTGGGCTCGCTCCAGGCCGGGAGCAGGCCGAGCGCGGCCATGTCGTCGTCGAAGCGGGCCGTCTCGCCCACGGCCAGGTCGAGGTAGTGGACGCCCAGCTCCCGGGCCTTGCCGAGGATGGAGTCGTCGACGTCGGTGATGTTGCGGACCAGCCGGGTCTCGTGGCCGAGATCGTGGAGTCGCCGCTGGAGGACGTCGTAGGCGAGGAACGTGTTCGCGTGGCCGACGTGGGTGGCGTCGTAGGGCGTGATGCCGCAGGTGTAGATCGTGACGACCGGGCCCGGCTCGAACGGGACGACCTCGCCCCGCCTCGTGTCGTGCAGCCGGATCACGCCTGGATGCCGGTGAGCCGCAGTGCCACCCTCGTCCGGTAGCGGATGTTGAGCTGCAGGAGCACGGCCGTGAACGCCTCGATGGCGGTGGCGTTGGACAGCTCACCGGAGTCGAGCGCCCGGAACCCGGGGATCTTGTCGCAGATGTCGGCGGCGGTGGCGGTGGCGTCCCGGTGGTCCGAGCAGATGAGCACGTCGCTCTCGACCGGGTGGTCCAGCTCGCCCAGCTCCTTGGCCGGGACGTGCTGGAAGGCGGCCGCCACCCGGGCCCCCCGCACGGTGGACTGGACGCTGGCCGCCACCGATCCCCGGGGTGGGATGAGCGGCACGAACTCCTTGCCGATCCGGGCCAGGGCGTTGGCCATGGTGATGACGACCTTGCCGTCGAGTTGATCGGCCACGCTGAGGGCGGTGGTGGCGGCCGAGTCCCATGGGGTGGCCAGCACGACGACCTCGGCCGAGGCGGCCCCCTCGTTGTCGGCGGCCTCGATGTTGAGGTCGTGGTCGGGCCAGCGCTCCAAGATGGCGTCGCGGACCTCCATGGCCCGGTACTTCGACCGTGACCCCATCACCACGTCGTAGCCCACGTCGGCCAGTCGCGCCGCAAGGGCGCTGCCGGCGGGTCCGGTGCCCCCGAGGATGCCGATCTGCACGACCGGGCATCCTACGGGGCCCCGCCCGACCTGACGGACGGGGTCGGGTTCCCGGACCTGACACAAGCACGCGTCGCTACAGCGACGCGTGCTTGTGTCAGGTCGCCCGGGGAGCACCCGGCCCGCAGCTAGGGTCACCGTCCGTGGCAGGGATCCTCGACGGCAAGAAGATCGTGGTCACGGGCGTGCTCACGGATGCGTCGCTGGCCTTCGCCTCGGCCCGGCTGGCGCAGGCCGAGGGCGCCGAGCTGGTGCTCACCGGGGCGGGACGGGGGCTGCGGCTGACCGAGCGCACCGCCCGCAAGCTCGACCCGGCCCCGCCCGTGCTCGAGCTGGACGTGACCGAGCCCGACCACGTCGAGGCGGTGCGGGCCGACCTCACCGACCGCTGGGGCCGGGTCGACGGGGTCCTGCACGCCATCGGGTTCGCCCCCGAGTCGTGCCTGGGCGGCGGGTTCCTCGACGCGCCCTGGGACGACGTGGCCGTGGCCCTCAACATCTCGGCCTACTCGCTGAAGGCCCTCGCCGCCGGGCTGCGGCCGCTCATGACCGACGGCGGCTCCGTCGTCGGCCTGACCTTCGACGCCTCGGTGGCCTGGCCCGCCTACGACTGGATGGGCGTGGCCAAGGCGGCGCTCGAGTCGACCAGCCGCTACCTGGCCCGGGAGCTGGGCCCCGACGGCATCCGGGTCAACCAGGTCGCCGCCGGCCCGATCAAGACCATGGCGGCCAGGTCGATCCCGGGCTTCGCCGCCTTCGAGGACGTGTGGGACGACCGCTCCCCCCTCGGGTGGGACGTCACCGACGCCGAGCCGGTGGCCCGGGCCGTGGTGGCCCTGCTGTCGGACTGGTTCCCGGCCACGACGGCCGAGGTGGTCCACGTCGACGGCGGCTACCACGCCATGGGGGCCTGAGCCGGACGGACCGGACTACCCTGCGTCGCCCAGGTAGCGGGGGTTGGCCACCAGCAGCTTGTCCCGCACCGAGCCCCGAAGGGCCGCCACCAGCTCGTCGCGGCGGTCGTCGAGATCGCCCCGGCGGATGGCGTCGGCCAGCTCGCGCTCGGTGGACACGCCCAGGGAGGCGAGCCGGTCGGCGTGGGCGGCGGCCTGGTCCGCGCCCAGCGCCAGCTCCCGCTCGACCATCCTGCAGACGTTGATGGCCACCCGGGCGTGGAACGACAGCGTGCCGTCGGTGGCCGGCATGACCTCGTCCTCCAGGAAGACCTTCACCGCCGTGACCAGCTCGGCTGCGGTCGGCGCGCCGTGGAGGCTGTCCTGCGGGTAGTCGTAGGTCGCCCCGTCGCCGGTAACGGCCTCGGTGCTCACGCCAGCAGCTCCAGGAGGTCCCACTCGTTCTCGCACACCCGCCGGCCGATGGCGGCGTGCTCCATGGAGCGGCGCATCCCCGACAGGTGGCTGAACCCCTGGGAGATGCACATGATCCCCCACTTGAGGCTCCCGAGGGTCACCCACCAGCGCACCACGTCGGGGTCGACGGCCACGCCCGATGCCTCCTCGTAGCCGGCGAACAGGTCCTCGTAGGCGCCGAAGCCGCCCACGGGCGCCGCCCCCCCGAAGCGCCAGGCGTTGGTGCACAGCCAGCCCAGGTCCTCCATCGGGTCGCCCACGTGGAGCAGCTCCCAGTCGATGACGGCCGCCAGCCCGTCGGCGTCGACGATCAGGTTGCCGTTGCGGAAGTCTCCGTGCACGACGGTCCGGCGGGTGGCCGGGGGCCGGCTGGCGGCCAGCTCCCGGAAGGCCAGCTCGAACGTCGGCGACGGCAGTCCCAGCTCGTCGAGCACCTCCCGGTACCGGTCCAGGGGGTCGTCGTCGGGCGCCTCGGGGAGCAGGGCCGGGTCGATGGTGTGGATTCGGGCCAGCGCCCGGCCGCACTGGCCGGCCAGGACCGTGCGGGCGTGGGCGAAGTCGTCGTCACGCAGGATGCGGCGGGCGATGGTCTCGCCCTCGACGTGGGCCGACAGGAGGAACGGCGCCCCCAACGGCTCCTCGTCGCCCGACGCCGCCAGCAGCTCCGGGACGGGGACGCCGGCGTCGGCGGCGGCCCGGATGCCCCGGGCCTCGAAGTCCATGCCGGGGCGGGGGTTGACCTCGCTGGTCGGGCCGCCCAGCTGGAGGATGAGGTCGACGCCGCCCTCGACCCCGTCGGCCCGCAGCGACCACGTCGACCGGCTGGCGCCACCCGACAGGCGGGCCAGGTCGGCGAGGCGGGGATCGTCGACGCCCAAGGCGTCGGCCACGACCTCGTCCAGCACGGGACGGGGAAGGTCGCTCACGACGGGGGGCCAGGGGCGTCTGTCCCCCCGAGGGGGCCGATCCCGCCGGGGATCGGGCGAGCGCAGTGAGCGGTGGGGGGGATCAAAAGCACGCGCCGGCGGCCAGCGGGTAGGGGTTGACCGCTCCCCCTCCACCCGGGTGGTACTCGAAGTGCAGGTGCGACGAGGTCCACCGGGCGTTCCCGGAGTTGCCGACGGTGCCGATGATCGTGCCCGCCGTGACCTGGCCGGACCGGCCGAACGAGTCGAGGTGGGACCCGAAGTAGACGTGCCCGTCGTTACCGGTCAGCCAGAACTGCAGACCCCCGAGCGCCGACGACGAGTGCCGGACGTGGCCCGACACCGGGGCCTGGACCGGCGTTCCGGCCGGGGCGAACATGTCCACCCCCCGGTGGCGCCGGCCCCCCGAGCGGGGCGCCCCCCACGTGTCCGTGAACGACACCGGACCGGCCACCGGGCAGAGGGCACCCGACGGGCCGGGATCGGCCGGCGCGGGCGGGGCGGTCGTCGGCGCTGCGGTGGCGACGGGAGCCGTCGCTCCCGGCGAGGAGGTGGTCGTCGGGCCATCACCGTCGCCCGACTCCTCGTCACCCGGGTCGTCGTCACCGCCTCCGTCGTCGCCCGCCCCGTCGTTGCCGGGGGCGGTGGGCAGCGGCGCCGTGGTGGCGGTGGCGGCCCGGGCCGCCTCGGCCGCCCGGCGCCGACGCTCCTCCTCCTCGCGCCGGCGACGCTCGGCCTCGGCCCGACGGCGGGCCTCCTCCACCAGGGCCCGCTCCTCCGCCTCCAGGCGGTCGACGTTGCGCCGATAACGGGCCTCCTCGGCCTCCACCACGGCGAGCTGCTCGGCCACGGTGGCCAGCTCGCGCTCCAGCACGGCGTTGGTGGCCTCGAGCGCCGCGGCGGCCGCCCGCTCCTCCACCTCCAGCCGCTCCAGCTCGGCCCGCGACGCCAGCAGATCGTCCTGCACCTCCCGGTAGCGGTCGATCTCGTCGCCCGTGCCCAGCGTCACCAGGCGGGTGACGGCCTGCAGCCGCACCTCCTCGTTCAGGTCGCCGCTGCGGAAGAACGGCGACGTCTCGATGCCACCCTCCACGTAGCTCCGGACGGCCAGCTCCTCGACCTCGGCCCGCAGCCCCACCAGATCGGCGCGGGCCAGCTCGATGCGCGCCTCGACCCGCTCGATGTCCACGGCGGTGCGGACGACCCGGGCGTTGGCCTCCTCCAGGTCGGCGAGGACCGCGTCGATGCGGCCCCGGGCGGCATCCACCTCCGCCCTCGCCTGCTCCACCCGGGCCACGGCGTCGAGGGCGGCGTCGCGGGCGGCGTCCAGCTCGGCCCGGGTCCGTCGGAGGTCGTCCTGGGCGCCGACCCCGCCCACCGAGGTGGCCACGACGGCGACGGCCACCACGGCGACGACGATCAGGGCCCGGGCGGTCACAGCGCGGGGGAGGCTACGCGCCCGGGATGGCAGCGTCGGTCTCGGCGGCGTCCCGGTCGCTGTAGGCGCCGACGTCGTGGCTGTCGCCCACGAGGGGCAGGAGCACCTCGTCCAGCTCGACGACCCCGACCGGTTGGTGGTGTGTGTCCTCCACCACGGCCAGGTGGTTCCGGGCCCGGCGCATGGTCAGGAGCATGTCGGGCAGCGTGGCCGTCTCGGACAAGCGGACCATCGGACGGATGCGGGCCAGCGGCACCGGCCGGGTGCGGGCCGTGTCGGGCAGCTCCAGCAGGTCCTTCAGGTGCACGAAGCCGAGCAGGGTCCGACCGTCGGGCGAGCGCACCGGCACCCGGGCGCGCCCGTCGGACACCGCCGCCACCTCGACGTCGGCCACGGGGGTCAGGCGGTCGACGGCGGCCACCGAGTCGAGCGGCGACATGACCTGTCCGGCGGTGATGCGCGACCAGCCGAGGGCCCGGGACAGCAGGCCGTGCTCCTCGTCGCCGATGGTGCCCTCCTCCTTCGACTCGGCGAACATGGCCGACAGCTCCTCGGGCGTGGCCGCCGTGGCCAGCTCGTCGGCCGGTTCGACCTTCAGGAGCCGCATCACGCCGTTGGCGATGGCGTTCAGCGACACGATGATCGGCGAGAACAACCGGGAGTAGAGGCGCATCGGCCGGGCCAGGATCAGCAGCATCCGCTCGGCGCCGGCGATGGCGAGGTTCTTCGGCACCATCTCACCGATCACCATGTGGAAGAAGCTGACGATCGACAGCGCCACCACCAGCCCGATGGTGGCGACGACGCCCTCGGGCAGGTCGCTGGCGTCGTGCAGGAAGTCCTCCAGCACGTGGGCGATGGCCGGCTCGGCCACGAAGCCCAGGGCCAGGGACGCCATGGTGATGCCGAGCTGGGCGCCGGCCAGCTGGCGGCTCAGGTCCTGCATGGCCCCGAGGGCCACGCGCGCCGACCGGTTGCCGCTCTCGGCCATGGCCTCGATGCGGGTGCGGCGGGCCCCCACGAGGGCGAACTCGGCGGCCACGAAGAAGGCGTTGGCCAGGATCAAGCCGACCGAGGCGAGGATGCTCGTGACGCTCACGGTGCGGCCACCGCCTCGGCGCTCTCCAGGGCGGTCAGGCGGATGCGGGCCACCCGCAGACGGTCCCGCTCCAGCACCTCGAAGGCCCAGCCGTCGGCCTCGATCCGATCACCGACCTCGGGGATGCGACCGAACAGGGTCAGGACGTACCCGGCCAGGGTCTCGTAGTCCCCGTCGGGCATCTCGAAGCCGGTCAGGTCGACCAGCTCGTCGTGGTGGAGGGTGCCGTCGACCCCGTAGCCCCCGGCCCGCTGCGGCGCGGTGAGGGCCGGCTGGTCGGTGTCGTGCTCGTCGTGGATCTCGCCGACGATCTCCTCCAGGAGATCCTCCAGGGTGACGACCCCCTCGGTCCCCCCGTACTCGTCGACGACCACCACCAGCTCGTCGGGGGCGCGCCGGAACACCTCCATGAGCTGGCCCAGATCCTGACCCTCGGGGACGAGCGGGGCGTCGCGTGTCACGGCCGCCACCGGGGTCGTCGCCCGCTCGGCGGGGGCGATGGCGAACACGTCGGCCACGGCGGCGACACCCTTGATGTCGTCGAGGTCGCCGTCGCCCGTGACGACGATGCGGGACCGGCCCGACTCGACCGCCACCCCGACGAGGTCGGCCACGGTGGCGGTGTCGGGCACGGTGACCATGACGGTGCGGGGCTGCAGCGCCTCGGCCGCCGTCTTGCTCGTGAACCGCAGGGCCCGCAGGAGCAGGCGGGCGTCGCGGGCCGACAGCGACCCCTGCTCGGCCGAGGCCCGCATGAGGATCTCGTAGTCGTCCAGGGTCCGCTGGGCCTTCAGCTCGTCCTGGGGCTCGACGCCCATGGCCCGCACGATCCGGTTGGCGGTCGAGTCGAGGAGCCGGATGAAGGGGCCGGCCACGGTGCCGTAGATCGTGAGGATGCGGCTGAGCGCGAACGAGGTGGGCAGGGGCTTGGCGATGGCGGCGTTCTTCGGGACCAGCTCGCCCAGCACCATCTGCAGCACGGTGGCGATGCCCAGGGCGACGAGGACGGTCACCCCGGTGCCGCTCGCGTCCTCCACGCCGGGGATCAGCTCGAGGGCGGGTGCCACCAGCGCGCCGACGGTGTCGTCGGCCAGGAAACCGAGCAGCAGCGACGTGATGGTGATGCCGAGCTGGGCGCCCGACAGGTGGAACGAGAGCCGCCGCAGCAGGGCGGCGGTGGAGGCGGCCCGCCGGTCGCCCTCGGCGGCCAGGGTCTCGACCCGGCTGGCGTCGGCGGCGACGAGCGCGAACTCGCCCGCAACGAAAACGCCGTTGGCGAGGATGAGGACGATCGTCGCGGCCGCGGCCACCAGGGTGTCGATGCCCGGCAACGCTACCGGCCCCGGCACCCGACCCCGGGTGCCGTCACCCCCCGCCGGTATCGTCGTCCGGACCGTGACAACGCCCCCCCACCCGGATCGGCGGGAGCTTCCCTCCGGTCCTGCGGGGTCCGCGTGGGAGCCGGTCACCGTCGAGAGCCGGTACCCGCCGCCGCCGGCCCGCGTCGACCCCGACCCCGGCCTCGGCTGGGTGCGGCGCCTGGCCCCGCTCCTGCGGGCCCAGCGCACCCGCATCGTCGTGTCGGTGGGCGCCGCCGTCCTGGCCATGCTGGCCCAGGTGGCCGTCCCCCGGGTCACCATGGCCGGCGTCGACCGCGCCCTCGACGCCCGCAGCGCTCCCCTCTGGCCGTTCGTGGTCGCCCTGGCCGGCCTCGCGCTGGTGCGGGCCGTCATGACCTTCGGCTACCGCTTCGGGCTCTACGGCATGGCCTACCGGCTGGAGGCGCAACTCCGGAACCTCGCCTACGAGCACCTGACCCGGCTGTCGTTCTCGTTCTTCGACCGTGTGCAGTCGGGCCAGGTCATCTCGCGGGCCAACACCGACATCCGCTCGGTGCAGCTCTTCCTCACCTTCGCTCCCATCATGGCCGTGCAGGTCATCAGCCTCGTCGTGGCCCTGGTCGTCATGCTGACCATCGACGTGCGCCTCACCCTGGTCGCCGTGGCCGCCCTCCCCGGCGTGTACCTGATGGCCCAGCGCCTGCGGGACGTGGTGTTCCCGGTGTCGTGGCTCATCCAGAGCCGCATGGCCGAGGTCGCCACCGTCGTCGACGAGAACGTCAACGGCGTGCGGGTGGTCAAGGCCTTCGCCGCCGAGGAGCGCGAGGTCACCAAGCTGGCCCGGGCCTCACAGCGGCTGCGCTGGATCAACATCGTGCAGAACGACGCCCGGGCCCGCTACAACCCCGTCATCGAGAACCTTCCCCGGTTGTCGCTGGCGGCGGTGCTGGCCTACGGGGGGTGGCTGGCCGTCGACGGCGACGTGACCCCCGGGGCGCTCCTCGCCTTCAGCCAGTACGTGCTGCTCATGGCGGCGCCCTTCCGCTTCGTCGGGTTCGTCCTCACCCTCGGCCAGCGGGCCAAGGCGTCGGCCGAGCGCCTGTACGAGCTGCTCGACGAGCCCGTCGAGGTGGCCGACCACCCGGGCGCCGTCGACCTCACCGATCCCGTCGGCGAGGTCCGCTTCGAGGGGGTGCGCTTCGCCTACGCCGAGGGGCCGCCGGTGCTCGACGGGCTCGACCTGCACGTGCCGGCCGGCCAGACCGTGGCGGTGGTGGGGGCCACCGGGTCGGGGAAGTCGACCCTGCCCCGCCTGCTGCTGCGGTTCTACGACGTCGACGACGGCCGGGTGCTGATCGACGGGCGGGACGTGCGGCGCCTGACCCTCGGGTCGCTGCGTCACGCCGTCGGTCTCGTTCCCGACGAGGCCTTCCTGTTCTCGGCCTCGGTGCGGGACAACGTGGCCTTCGGCCGGCCCGACGCCAGCGACGCCGAGGTGCGGGCCGCGCTCGACGCCGCCCAGGCCAGCGAGTTCGTCGACCGCCTGGAGCACGGCGTCGACACCGTCATCGGTGAGCGGGGTTATGACCTGTCGGGCGGGCAGCGCCAGCGCTTGTCGATCGCCAGGGAGCTGCTGGCCGACCCCCCCGTGCTCGTGCTCGACGACGCCACCAGCGCCATCGACGTGCACGTCGAGGAGCGGATCCACGACGCCCTGGCCGCGTCGGCGGCGCGGCGGACCACGATCGTGATCGCCCACCGGCTCTCCACCATCGCCCTGGCCGACCGGGTGGTCCTGCTCGACGGGGGGCGGATCGTGGCCGACGGCACCCACGAGGACCTGCTGGCCACCGAGCCCCGCTACGCCGAGGTGCTGGCCTCGGTGGCCGAGCGGGACGAGGCCGCAGCCGCATGGGCATGATCGGCGGGGGGTTCTTCGGGGGGCCGTCGGCCAACGAGTCCAACGCCGCCGCCGGGCTCCCCTTCGCCGGGGTGCCGAGCGAGCTGCGGGAGGGCGCCGAGCGGGTCCTCGCCACCGAGCCCGACCACGGCGACCCGGACGTGCGGCTGGCCCAGGCCGGCTGGGACCGTCGCCGGCTCACCGTGACGGGGATGCTGCGGCCCCACCGGGGTCGCGCCGCGCTGGCCGTGGCGCTGGTGGTGGCCGAGACGCTCACCGGCCTGGTGGGCCCACTCCTGTTCGGGATCGGCATCGACCAGGGCGTGCGCGACCGTGACCGGAGCGTGCTCCTCGTCGTGGCCGGCATCTACGTCGCCAGCGTCGTGGCCAACGCCGTCGTCAACCGGGCCCGCATCCGGCTCACGGCCCGGCTGGGCGAGCAGGTGATGTACGAGCTGCGGGTACGGGTCTTCTCCCACCTGCAGCGCTTGTCGATGGACTTCTACACCGGGGAGAAGTCGGGCGTCCTGCTGTCCCGCATGACCTCCGACATCGACACGCTCACGGCGCTCACCCAGGACGGCTACGTCAACCTCGTGGTGCAGGGGCTCACCATCGTCGTGGTGACCGCCATCCTGATCGCGCTCGATCCCCTCCTGGCCGGCGTGGTCCTCCTCGGCGTGGTCCCGCTGCTCCTGGGGGCGACCCTCTGGTTCCGGCGGGAGTCGACGACGGCGTACGGCGCCGTCCGGAACCGGATCGCCGCCCTCCTGGCTGACCTGCAGGAGTCGCTGGCGGGCATCCGGGTCATCGCCGCCCACAACCGGCGGGCCCAGAACGTGGTCGCCCACCGCAACACCGTGGGTGGCTACCAGGACGCCAACCTGGCCGTGGCCCGGGTGACCACCGTCTACGGGCCGGCCTCGGAGGGCATCGGCCTGCTCGGACAGGCGCTGGTGCTGGCCGTCGGCGGGTGGCTGGTGCTCGACGGCGGCCTCACGCTGGGCGAGCTGACCGCCTTCGTGCTGTACCTGACGACGTTCTTCGCCCCCATCCAGCAGCTGGTGCAGCTCTACAACACCTACCAGCAGGGCGACTCGGCCATCCGCAAGCTCGACGGCCTGCTCGGCGAGGTGCCCTCCGTCGTCGAGCGGCCCGACGCCCGGCCGATGCCGCCCATCGAGGGTGAGATCCGCCTCGACGGTGTCGACTTCGCCTACCACCCCGACGCCCCGGTGCTCACCGGTGTCGACCTCACCATCGCCGCCGGTGAGACGGTGGCGTTCGTGGGCGCCACCGGGGCGGGCAAGTCGACGATCGCCAAGCTCGTCGCCCGGTTCCACGACCCGACCCGGGGTCGCGTCCTGATCGACGGCCACGACCTGCGCGACGTCGGCCTGGCGTCGCTGCGGCGCCAGCTCGGCCTCGTCCCCCAGGAACCGTTCCTGTTCCACGGCACGGTTCGGGACAACGTCGCCTACGGCCGTCCCGACGCCACCGACGCCGAGGTGGCCGACGCCTGCCGGGCCGTCGGCCTGGGTGGCGTCATCGACCGCGATCCGGCCGGGGTACGCACTCCCGTCCACGAGCGGGGCGCCTCGTTGTCGGCCGGAGAGCGTCAGCTCCTCGCCCTGGCCCGCGCCTTCCTGGCCCGGCCCCGCATCCTGGTGCTCGACGAGGCCACCTCCAGCCTCGACCTGCGGGCCGAGCAGGTCATCGAGGACGCCCTCGACGTCGTACTGGAGGGCCGCACCGCCGTGCTCGTGGCCCACCGCCTGGCCACCGCCCGGCGGGCCGACCGCATCGCCGTCGTCGACGACGGCCGCATCGTGGAGCTGGGCTCGCACGACGAGCTGCTCGGCCGGGAGGGTGCCTACGCCTCCCTCTACCGCACCTGGGAACGCCAACTCGGCCCGACGGGCTGAGCGAAGCGGGCCCGCCGAAAGTCCCTGAGGCGCCGCCAGGTGGTCTTCGACCCCTCAGCGAGCCGTCCGGCGACGGGGACCCCAGCGGGGCCGCTCTGCCGATCGGGTGAATGGCTCGGCCGTGACATGAGTGCGGTGTCGTCGCCCATCGTTCGCCTGCGTGCGGTCGAACCTACGGGTGCAGTCACCTGACACTTCCAGTTGCGACGACCGCCGAGTGAACGCTCTCGTACTGGTCGAGCGTTGCCGTACCTACTTCATCGAAGAAAGTCGCACCGGAGAGGGAAGTCAATGCGCCGTCGTCGCCGATGCGGCCGACCGCCTCCGTGTGGGTGACCATGTAGGTATCCATCTCGTCGACATAGGTGACCGGCATGAGCACCGTCTGCCCGACGTTGCCCGCTGAGAATTCAAGGCCGTTGAAGCGCTGACGCGCAGCGCGTTCGCCGTCCCTCACCATGAAACCATGCCAACCGACGATGGTCGGTCGACCCAACGCGCCTGTGCTGTCAGGTCGGTCCTGCGGGGTCGACACGCTACCGGTATGAGCATGTTGTCGGAGTCGCCTCCAGGTGCCCATCGACCCCGAGCAGCGGCGCCGCCCGGAGCGGGAGGCGGCCCGGCGGGGGGCGTCGGTGGTGCGGGAGGCGATCGACCGGGTGTACCCGCCCCGGGCGCTGGACCGCGGCGAGGCCGCACGCCCCCTGCTCGACGCCGGACCGATGGCCGTTCCCGACGTCGACGAGCTCCTCACCGAGACCGACGAGGTCCGCAGCCGTCGTCGATCGTCCTCGACACCACGGTCCCCGTCTACGCCGTCGGCTCCCACCACGCCCTGCGGGAACCCTGCCGTCAGCTCGTCGCCGCCGTCGGGACCGGGTGGTTCGCCGCGCTCCTGGCCCCGCTCATCCGGACCGATGACCACGATTACCGCCGGGGGCTCGAGCTGTTCGGCGGCCAGGACCGCCCGGGTGCGTTCGACTGCGTGCTCGCCGCAACCGTGCGGAACGGCGACCGGTCGAGCGCGCTGGTGTCGGCCGACGGCGGGTTCTCGACGGTGCGCGGTCTGGATCAGTCGATCCCCCGACCCCCGACCTGATGCGCAGGATCGTCGGCGGCTGGGCACCACCTGCCACGATGGCCGCCATGGCCAGCTCCCAGTACGCCGAGACCGACGGGCTCCGGGTCCACTACCTCGCCAGCGGGGCCGACGACGGCGAGCCGGTGCTGCTGCACGGCTTCCCGCAGACGTCGCACCAGTGGCGCCACCAGCTGGCCGGACTGGACGACGCCTACCGGGTGATCGCCCCCGACAACCGGGGCTTCGGGCGCACCGACAAACCCGACGTGCGGGTGACCCGTCAGCTCCTCGCCCGCGACGTCGTGCGCCTCCTCGACGCCCTGGGCATCGAGCGGGCCCACGTGGTCGGCCACGACTGGGGCGGCATCATCGCCTTCGCCGTGGCGGCCACCTACCCCGAGCGGGTCGAGCGGCTCGCCCTCCTCGACACGCTGTGCTCGGTGTGGTTCCCCCTCGGCCTCCACGGCTACTGGTTCAAGGCGCCCGACCTCCCGGAGCGGTTCTTCGCCGACCACGCCGCCACGTTCATCGAGGTCCTGTTCGACGGCCGCGACGCCGGCGACCTGCCGGAACCGCCCCTGTCGCCCTGGCCCATCCCCCCCGGCCCCCGCCCCCGGCCCGACTGGATCGACGCCGAGGCCCTCGACCACTACCGGGAGGCGCTGAGCGACCCCGCCAGCCAGCGGGCCGCCATCAGCTACTACCGGCACGGCCTGCCCTTCCACCGCCGGCTCGACGACGGCGGCTTCCGGTTCGTGGAGCCCGCCGAGGTGGGTGAGCACTGGCTGCACCCGGGCGGCGTCCACGAGCACCCCGACGTGATCGACTACCCCGTGTACGCCCCCGAGGACCACGACACCACCTTCCCCCGACCGGTCCTGTGGGTCCAGGGCAACTACCTGGGCCGGTCAGGCGGCGCCGAGCAGGGCGACCCCGCGATCCCGACGGGCAACCCCTTCCTCGACCAGTTCGGGCGCCACTTCCCCGACCTCCGGGCCCGGGCCGCCGCCTGCGGGCACTTCATCCCCGAGGAGGCGCCCGAGTTCGTGAACGAGACCCTCCTCGACTTCCTGGCTGGCCGCATCTGAGCCCGGTGGCGCCCGTCGTCGAGCTGTGCGACGTCGGGGTCCGTTTCGGGGACCGGTGGGCCCTCGACGGGGTCGACTGGACGGTGGCGCCCGGTCAGCGCTGGGTCGTGCTCGGCCCCAACGGGTGCGGCAAGACCACCCTGCTACGGGTCGTCTCGATGGCGCTGCACCCGACCCGGGGCGAGGTCGAGGTGCTGGGGGGTCGGTGGGGGCGGGTCGACGTCCGGCAGCACCGGCGCCTCATCGGGGTCTCGAGCGCCGCCGTCGACCGCCAGCTCAGGGACGGGTTGACCGTCCGCGACGCCGTGATGGCCGCCGCCCACGCCGCCCTGGAGACCTGGTGGCACGCCTACGACGACACCGACCGGGCCCGGGCCGAGGATCTGCTGGCCCGGTTCGGCGTGGACCACCTGGCCGGCGTCCCGCTCGGCACGCTGTCGTCGGGCGAGCGGCGGCGGGTCGGTCTGGCCCGCGCCCTGTACGGCCGGCCCCGCCTGCTCCTCCTCGACGAGCCCGCCGCCGGCCTCGACCTGGGGGGCCGGGAGGATCTCGTCCGCCGGCTCGGTCACCTGGCCGAGGACCGGTCGGGCCCACCGCTCGTGCTCGTCACCCACCACGTCGACGAGATCCCCCCCGGCACCACCCATGCGCTCGTGCTCGCCGGTGGGGGGGTGGTGGCGGCCGGGCCGCTGGCCGGCACGCTCGTCGACGACGTGCTCTCGGCCGCGTTCGGGCTCCCCCTCGAGGTGCGCCGGGACGGGGATCGGTGGACGGCCCGGGGGCGGGGTCCCTCTCAGGCCACCTCGTCGGCGGCCGCACCCGGGGGCGGCGCGAGCGGTCCGTAGGGGGGTGGTCCGGCTGCGGCGACACCGGCCGCCTCGGGTGGCGCCGTCCCCGTCGGATCGTCTCGACCGGGGCCGTCCGCCAGGGGACCCGACCGGATGGTCAGGCGCCGCAGAGCGCCGCGCTGCTCGGCGGGGTCGAGGTCGCCGGCCCGCCGGGGGTCGACGGCGAGGATGCGGCTACGGAACTCGGTGCGCTCGACGGCGAGCCGCTGGAGGGCCGCCTCGACGTCGAGCACGGCCAGGGGGGCCACGTCCACCACCAGCTCAGGAGCGATGCGGGGGACGGTCACGCCGTCGCGCCCGGGAGCCGGGCGCCCGGGGCCGGGCCCGTCGTCGGCACGGGCGGGCGACGTCGTCCGGTCCTCCGCCGCCCTCGTCGGGCGGGTCGGACCGACGGGCTCGACGGTCACGGGGCGCCCGTCGCCGACGGGGCGACCCGAGCCGACAGCGTCGACCGAGGCGGTGCTGCTCATCCGGGTGTCTCCGTGGCGCCCACTCCCCCGAGCGGACACCGCTGCCACCCTGTTCGGCACCCCGCCCCCCGGTCTTGAGGCACTTCGCCCGAGTTCGGCGCCTCAGCGACCGTCCCGCTCGGCGAGCTGGTCGAGGAGCGGGGTGGGGTTGACCGCCGACCCGCCCCCGGGCCGCACCTCGAAGTGCAGGTGGGGCGGTGTGCCCCGGGCGTTGCCGGTGTCGCCCACGTAGCCGATCACGGTCCCGGCCTCGACGAAGGCACCCTCCCGGGCCGCCTCTGCGAACGACGAGAGGTGGGCGTAGTAGTAGGCCGTGCCGGACTCGCCCAGCAGCCACAGCTTGATGCCGCCCAGGGTCCCCTCCCCCAGCCGGAACAGCACGCCCCGCTCGACGGCCACGAGCGGCGTTCCGGAGGCGGCGAAGATGTCGGCGCCCTGGTGTCGATGGTGGAACCGGCCCGCGACCGTTCGGGGGGCCAGGAACGAGTCGGTGAACTCGTGGTCGCCGGCCACCGGGAACAGGACGTCGTCGGCCAGCGACGCCTCGTCGGTGAGCCGCTCGTTGGCGGCGGCCAGTCGCTCCTGGGCCACACCCCGCACGACCCGCAGCTCGGCCAGGTCGTCGCGGGCCTCCGCCAGGCCCTCGGCCTCGACGTCGAAGGCCGGGTCGAGGCTGGCCGCCCGCAGGTACCGGTCGGCCACGGTGCGCTGCGCGTCGTCGAGGGCGGACCGGAGCACCTGCAGCCGGCGGGTGGCCTCGAGGGGCCGGTCGGCCCGCAGGATCTCGTTGAGCTGGGTGACCGGTCCGCTCACGTAGGCGAGGGTCAGCCGTTCGGTGTAGGCGGCCCGGGCGTCGCGGTAGGAGTCGACCACCGCCCGGTAGGCGACCTGGGCCTCGTCGAAGTCATGGCCCCGGTCGGCCACCGAGGCGGACTCGCCGAGGTAGGTGGCGGTGAGGGCGTCGACCTGGTCGCGCGCCGCCCCCGACGTGTCACCGGCGGCGTCGACCCGCGCCTGCCAGGCGTCGCGGACCCGCTGGCGGATGCCGTAGGCCACCCGCTCCCCCTCGGTACGGGCGGTCCGCACGTCGGCGGGGTCCGGGAGCGGATCGGGCTCGGGCACGAGCGTGGTGGTGGTCGGATCGGGGACCGGGACGGTCGCAGGCGGGGGCGGCGGCGGGGGGAGCGGAAGGGTCGGCGGCGCAACGGGGTCGTCCTGGGCCGCCACCGGGGCCGCCGCCAGCAACGCCACGGCGACGACGGCCAGCCCACCCCGGAGGTGGGCGCGGGCGCGCCGTCGACCGGTCATCACGGGTCCATCGTCGGTCCCGGGGACCGGAAAAGCACGTCATCCCGGCCGCCCGCGGTCACCCCAGACCCGCTGCGCACCCGTAGGCCAGCGACTGGTCGCCGACCCGGCCCCCGCACGAGCCGCCGATCCGCTCGTAGGTCGACCTGAGCGGGGCCTGGAACCAGAGGGCGTCGCAGGCGGCCAGGGTGCCGTCCTCGCAGGCGTCGACCAGCTCGTCGAGAACGGGATCGTCGCCGGGGCCGTCGACCACGAGCAGGTCGCGGGCCAGGGCGATCAGCTCGTCGTCGACCACCAGCCGCCCCCGGGCCGCGTCCTGGCGGAGGGCGGCCACGCTGGACCGGCCGGTGAGGTCGAACACGGCGGCCAGCTCGTCCTCGGACACGTTCCCGACCAGCACCTCGACCAGGGCGACGGGCTCGAGCTCGGCGGGGTCCACGGCCCGGGCGTCGACGGGGGCGGCGGGATCGGGCCTGACCGGGGCCGTCCCGACGGAGAACGCCGCCGACCCGCACGCCCGGGCCAGCCCCTGGGCGAGCGCGGCCCGGGCCCGGGTGGTTTCGGGAGACGACAGTCCGGCCACCGCGGCGCGCCCCTCGGGGTCGTCGGCGGTGGTGGCGGCCAGCACGTCGAACCCGAACCCGTCGAGCTCGACCACGGCGGCGCGCAGGGTCGCGGTCACGGTGTCGAGCACCGGGCCGAGGCCGAGGTCGGGCTCGGGGTCGAGACGGTCGAGCGTGTCGAGGACGGTGCGGGAGCGGTCCTCCAGGCCGGCGACGGCGGCAGGATCGAGCCAGAGCTCGTCGTCGAGCCCGTCGAGGTCGTCCAGCATCACCACCCGGTCACAGAAGGTGGCGACGGCGGGCGGGTCGTCGTCGCGGCAGCCCGACAGGGAGGTCACGGCCAACACGACCGCCAGTACCGGTGCGGCGACCCCCTTCACCGCAGGGGACGGTAGCGGGGTGGGCGGTCCGGCGGAGGTCGAGGCCGGCCGGAGGGACGACCGGTAGGGTGGTGTCCGTGGAGGGGTGGCATCCGGCCGTCGAGGAGTACACCGAAACCATCTTCGAGCTGCGCGAAGACGACATCGCCGTCATCCAGGCCCGCATCGCCGAGCGGCTGGAGGTGTCGCGTCCCGCCGTCTCGGAGATGGTCCGCCGGCTCGAGCGCGACGGCTACGTCTCCGTCGACGGCGGTGCCATCTCCCTGACCGCCGCCGGTGAGTCGGTGGCCACCCGCACGGTGCGCCGCCACCGTCTGGCCGAGCGGTTCCTCACCGATGTGCTCGGCCTGTCGTGGGCCGAGGCCCACGCCGAGGCGGGCCGGTGGGAGCACGTGATCTCCCCGACCGTCGAGGCGGCCATGATGCGCGTGCTGGAGAACCCGACCACCTGTCCCCACGGCAACCCGATCCCCGGGTCGGCCTACGAGGAGCCCGACACCGTCACCCTGGCCGAGGTGGCCGTCGGCGGCGAGTTCGAGGTGAGCCGCATCACCGAGGAGCTGGAGTTCGTCCCCGGCGTCCTCGAGTTCCTGGAGCGGGCCGACGTGGTGCCGGGTCGCCACGGCCGGGTCGTGGCGGCCTCTCCCGACGGCACGCTGACGGTCGAGGTCGAGGGGCGGGCCGTCGGCATCGGATCCTTCGCCTGTGGGCGCATCGCCGTCACCTGCTGATCCGTGGCCGACAACGTCCTGGGCGAGCCGCTGGCCGAGTGCGGACGCGACCCGCTGACCGGTTTCTACCGTGACGGGTGCTGCGCCACCGGCGCCGACGACATGGGCGTCCACGTCGTCTGCGCCGAGGTGACAGAGGAGTTCCTGGCGTTCACCCGGGCGGCGGGCAACGATCTGTCGACCCCGCGCCCCGAGCTCGGGTTCGCCGGGCTGGCGCCCGGTGACCGCTGGTGCCTGTGCGCGTCGCGCTGGCAGGAGGCGCTCGACGCCGGGGTCGCACCGCCGGTGGTGCTGGCTGCCACCCACGCCCGGGCCCTCGAGTGGGTGTCGCTCGGTGACCTCCGGGCCCACGCCGCCGACGGCGGGGCGGCCTGAGCCTCAACGTCGGGGCCCGCCTGCCGACGGGCACGGTGGAGGTGAGGCGCCGTGGCCGACGACGAGGCGAGGATCGTGTCCTTCCTGGGCCGCTGCCGCCGCACCGACCGCTGGCGGTCCGCCGAGGACACCCGGGTCGTCGCCGTCCTCGGGACCTGCCTGCTCGACCTCCGCCACGCCGAGGCCGACGCCGACCGGCTCGGGTTCGACGTGCTGTCGGTACTGGGCTCGGTGGAGATCATCGTCCCGGCCGGGTCGGACGTGGCCCCGTCGGGGGCGGCGTTCCTGGCCGGGGTGAGGTGCGAGGTCCCGGTGGGTGACCTTGCCGGGCCCCTCCCCCCGATCGAGGTGGACTCGCTGACGGTGCTCGGCCGCCTGCGGGTGCACGTCGGGCAGCTCCCGCCCCGCCGGAGCCTCCTCGACCGGCTCCTGCGCCGTCACCCGCCGGTGGCGTCGCCGGGTCGGGAGCGCGCCGAGGTCGCCGGGTCGGCCGGAGTGGGGCCGACCGACCCGGCGCCCACACCCGTGGAGCCCGAACCCGTCCCGCCCGCCCCCGTCGCCCCTGTCGACGGGGAGACGGTCCTGTCCCCGGAGCCGGACGTCGAGGCGGTGGCGTCCGACGGGTCGGACCAGCGGGCCGAGGTGCCGGTCAGCGCCTGAGCGGCTCGCCGTCGAAGCGCTCCCGTCGGGCGAACTCGTCGACCGGGCGGCGGCTGAGCCTGGTCAGCACCTCGGTCGGGCGTCCGAGCGGGACGAGGGCGGCCACGGCCACCTCGGTCGGAAAGCCGAGCAGCGCCTGGGCCTCGGCCTCGGCGCCGGCCAGGAACGTCGTGAGCGCCCCACCCCACCCCGCCCCCCGGGCCGCCAGCAGGATGTTGTGCACGAACGGGTAGATGCTGGCCCCGCTGATGACGCCGACCCGGTCGAGGTGGCGGTCGAACGAGGCCACCACCCGCAGGTCGACGCCGATCACCAGGTGCACCGGTGCGGCGGCGATGCCGTCCAGCCACGGAAGGTCGGGCGGGTCGGCCCGGACCGCCTCGATGTCGACCGAGGACGGATCGATCGTGTTCCACGGGTTCTCCCCCGCCGCCACCTGGGCCACGTACACGGCGAGCGTCGGCCGGCACAGATCGACCAGCCGGGCCCGGGTCCCGGGATCACGAACCACCACCACCCGCCAGCCCTGGCGGTTGCCTCCGCTCGGTGCGAACCGGGCCACGTCGAGGAGGTGGTGCACCACGTCGTCGGGCACGTCCTCGTCGGTGAAGGACCGAGCTGCGAAGGTCGCCCGCATCGTCGCTTCCAGATCGGCCACGTCAGTCCCCCGTCCGTTCGGCGACCGACCGTAGATGACCGACCGGCCACGGCGCGGTTCCAGGCGGGCGGGTCGGCGAATCGGCCTGCGCCGAGCGCTACGAGGGCAGGGCGGGAGACCCTGGAGGCGGAGGCGCGGGCCCGCCCAGTCGACGCCAGCACGTCCAGCGGCTCGTGGAATGATCCACCTCAGGAATGAGGCCCAGAGCATGTATCTCGAACCGTCGTCGCGTCCGAGCGACAGCGACCGTCTCGTGGTGGCCCTGTTAGGGGTTCAGATCGTCTTTCAACTGTGCCTCGCAGCAGGCGCGCCATGGGGTCACGCGGCCACCGTGGTCGAAACGAAGGAACCCTTCCCCGGCAGTATCGCTACGCGAGCGCAGCCGGTGCGGTGATGCTCTGCGGCGGCCCTCACCGTTGCACGGGGCAGGATGGAACCACGGCGTGTGGTGCTCACCGGCGTCGTGGTCACGACGGGCGTGGGCACGGTCGCCAACGCGTTGTCGCCGTCGCGGACCGAGCGCATCTGGTCGCCGTACTGCGCGCTGACCGCACTCGTTGCGTGGCGTGCGCACCGGACTACTTGCGATCGGGCCTGACCTATACGGACCCCACCGCAACGGCTCGAAATGTTCCACGCAGCGTTGCAGCCGACGACGGATAGGCTAGAATCGTACGCATGTTCCCCACCGGTGGTGACCCGTTCGAGTTCGGGTCACTCGACGACACCGGGCTGGGTGAGCGGCTGGCCGTCCTGGAGGATCAGCGCCGGCAGGGCGAGGCCGAGATGGCGGGGCTGGTGGCCGAGGCCCGGACCCGGGGGTCATGGGCTGTGGACGGGCACCGCACGGTGCGGGCCTGGGCCGAGGTGACCGCCGGGGTGTCCCGTCGTGAGGCGGCCCGCCTGGAGCGGGCCGGGCGGGCCTGCCGGGAGCTGGGTGAGGTGGGGGCGGCGTGGGCGGCCGCGGAGGTGGGCCGTGACGTGGTGGCGGCCATGGCGGGGGCGTGGTCCAACCCCCGGGTCCGCCAGCAGGTCCGCGACAGCGAGGCCGACCTTCTGGCCCAGGCCCGGGCCGTGGCCCCCGACGACGCCGCCACCGTGCTGGCCCACTGGGTGCGTCTGGCCGACGTCGACGGCGCCCGCCGGAACGCCGTTTCGCCCTCACTCGCTCGCTGACGCTCGCTCCGTTCGGACGAGTCACCTGTTCGTGCGGCTGACGCCGCCGTTCCTCGCAGCGACGGCGGGCGAGCCCGCCTCCGCTGGTCAGGGGGCTCCGGCGGAGCCTCCGCCCCCCGAACCCCCCGCCGGGCCCGCACCGAGTCGCAGCGCCGGGCCGACGCCCTGGCCGCCATGGCCGACGCCGCCGCCACCGCCCGGCCCGAGGCGAGACGACCCGAGCCGCTGGTGAACATCCTCGTCGACGAGGACACCCTCACCGAGCACCTGGACCGGGCCACCAGCGGACGCTGCGACCGCTGGACGCCCCGGCCCGGGGCCACCTGCCGTCTCGCCGACGGCACCCCCCTCGACCCCGCCGCAGCCGTCACCGCCGCCCTCCAGGGCGCGGTACGGCGGGTGGTGGTCGAGTCGGCCGGGGTCATCGTGGCCGCCGGCACCGAACGGCGCCTGTTCACCGGCCCCATCCGCGACCTGCTGCTGACCCAGGTGCCCGAGTGCACCTGGCCCGGCTGCCACGTCAGGGTCCGCCACTGCCAGATCGACCACGCCACCGAATGGCACCAGGGCGGGCGCGCCGACCCCGCCAACGCCAACCTCCTCTGCGGGCGACACAACCGGTGGAAGACCAACCACGGCACCTAAGTCCACCGCGACCCCAACGGCATCTGGCACACCCACCGACCCGACGACACCGAGGTCGGCCAGGCCGGTCGACCCCCGCCAGCACGACCCGTCGATACCTGACCTCAGCGCACCCGATCGGCGGCGGAGGGGCGCGCCGGCACGGCCAGCGCCTCGCCGCGACCCAGGGTGGCGGCCCGGGCCACGGCGGCGGTGCCGAAGCGCGCCCGGATGCGGTCGACGCCCCCGTCGACGGCCTGCCAGGCGCCCCGGCCGGTGGTGTCGAAGGGCAGCCCCAGTTGTACGGCGTCGGGCCGGCACAGACCGCTCAGCCGCACCCCCACCAGGGTGACCGCCCGGGCCGGTTCGGCGGGCCCGTCGTCGGCGGGCCGGTCGACGGCGGCACCGAGGAGCGCCTCGGCCGTGCGGACCAGCACGGAGGTGTCGTCGGTCGGCACGATCAGGGTGCGGGACCGGGTGGTACGGACCTGGTCGGCGAAGCGCACCGTGACCGTAAACGGTGCGGGCCAGTCGCCCGGCGCCCCGTAGCCGCCCCGCCACCCGGTCGGCCAGGCCGACCAGGAGGTCGCTCAGCTCGGCCCGGGGCCGGGGGCGGCGGCCGAGGGCCCGCTGGGAGCCGATGGAGCGGTCGCGTCGGTCGGTCACGACGGTGCGGGGATCACGGTTCCAGGCCAGGTGGTGGAGGTGACGCCCGGCGGCCCGGCCGAGCAGGGCGCCCACCGCCACCTCGGACAGCAGGGCGAGGTCGCCGACGGTGGAGATGCCCCGTTCGACCAGCCGCTGGCGGGTGACCGGCCCCACCCCCCACAGGACGCCGACCGGGAGCGGATGCAAAAAGGCCAGCTCACCCCCGGCGGCCACGGCGCAGCAGCCGTCGGGCTTGGCCTGCTGGCTGGCCACCTTGGCCAGGAACTTGGTGGACGCCACCCCCACCGACAGCGGCAGGCCGACCCGGTCGCGCACGTCGGCCCGGAGCCGCTCGGCGATGTGGACGGGGTCACCCAGCAACCGGCCGGCTCCGGACACGTCGAGGAACGCCTCGTCGATCGACAGCGCCTCGACCCGGGGGGTGACGTCGGCGAAGCAGGCGAACACGGCCCGGCTGGCCTCGGTGTAGGCGTCGAAGCGGGGCGCCACCACGACGGCTGCGGGGCAGCGGCGGCGGGCCTCGGTGCCGCCCATGGCCGACCTGACACCGTGGGCCCGGGCCTCGTAACTGGCCGCCAGGACGACTCCGCCGCCCACCACGACGGGCCGACCCCGCAGCTCGGGCCGGTCGCGCTGCTCGACCGAGGCGTAGAAGGCGTCGAGGTCGGCGTGGAGGACGGATGCCGTGGCGGCCACGGCACCACACTAGCGAACGGGTGTTCGCCAGTGGGGATCGCGACCCGTGACCGCCAGCAGCTCGGCCAGGGGCTCGGGATCGCCGTCGGCGCCGGCGGCGTCGACGGCGGGGGCGTAGCGCTGCGGGTCGCGCTCGCGCACCAGCGGTACGAGCGCCCGGGCCACCCGCAGAACGTAGGCGGCCTGGACCCCGTCGACCAGCGGATCGAGCCCGCAGGCCCGGGCGACGTCGGTCGTCAGCACGGTCGTGTCGAAGATGCGGGCGTTGAGCACGGCCACGGCCCCGAACTCACCCTGGGTCGAGGGGGCCGTCCCGTCGAGGGCCCCATCCCGACGCCACGCCGCCCGGCACTCCGCCGCCGCCGACAGGTAGGTGCCGAGCGCGTCGTCGCCGAGGATCTCGGCCGGGTGGACGAGGTCGTGGGACGGGTCGGCCGCCTCCCGCCGTCCGAAGGCGGCGAACACCAGCGTGGACGCCGTCAGCTTGTTGGCCACGTCACGCACCGACCAATCCGCGCACGGCGTCGGGCGGTCCCAGTCGCCCTCGCCCACCCCCGCCAGCACCGCGGCGGCACGGGTCTGGGCCAGGTCGAGGACCCGCAGCGGCGACGGACGGTCGGTCGAGGTGCTCACCGGAGCGGACGGTAGCGGGCCGGCCGGGGAGGTCACCCCAGCCGGGGGATCACCTCGTCGGCCACGAGGTGGAGCTGCTCGTCGACCTGGTCGGCGCTCAGACCGGGGAACTCGAGGAAGAGGCAGACGTGGCGCAGGCCCAGCTCGTCACCGAACCGGCCGAGGGCGTCCACCACGTCGTCGGCCGACCCGATCGCCATCACGCCCTGGTCGACCGACTCCTCGAGCGTGGGCCGGAAGTCGAACGGGACCTCCGCCCCGTCGGGTCCGGCGTAGTGCCGGAAGCGGCCGTAGGGGGCGAGGAACTGCACCCACTCGTCGTGGGCGTCACGGACCCGGGCGAAGGCGGCCTCCCGGGTGGCGCCGACGTGGGCGTTGAGCACGAGGCAGCGGGCCTCCCCCGGTTCGAGGTCCCAGCCGTGGCGGGCCGCCACCTCCGCGAAGGCGTGCCACGTCTCGGCCGTGCGGTGCGGCGACCGGGCGGGGATGACGGCGTGGTGTCCGACGGCCGGGGCGTAGGCCAGGGTCCCCGGTGACGTGACCGGCTGCCACACCGTGATGGGAGCGATGGGCCGGGGCACGAGCGTCAGCTCGGTGACCTCCCCGCCCCGGTCGGGGATGCCGGTCGGCGGGAGGGTGAAGTGCTTGCCCGAGTACGAGAAGCGCTCCCGGGTCCAGGCCAGCTTGATGACCTCCATCGCCTCCTCGAACGCCTCCCGGTTGCGGCGGTCGAGCTCGGCGCTCATGGCGTTGTCGCCCGAGGCCACCACGCCTCCGAGCGGGTAGGTCTCGCGCGGCACGGTGCCCCGCCCGACCCCGAACACCATGCGGTCGCGGGACAGGATCTGGGCGGCGGCGACGTCCTCGGCGAGTCGGAGCGGGTGCCACTGGGGGACCACGTTGAACATCTGACCGAAGCGGAGTCGCCGGGTCCGCCCGGCCAGGTGCAGGCCGGTCTGGACCATGTTCGGCACCACCTCGTAACCCTCGTGCTGGAAGTGGTGCTCGGTCAGCCACATCGTGTCGTAACCGAGCCCGTCCATGGTCGCCGCCCAACGCTCGAGGTTCCGGTAGGCGCCTACCACGGCGCTGTTGTCGGACCGGCGCTCGGTCGGATCGGGCCCGGCGTTGCCGGCGTCGGGCATCGCCACGCTGGCCCAGAAGTGGGCGTCGACCTGCACGGGCCGGTTACCCCCCGAAGCCCTCGACGATCACGGCGAAGTGCTTCGACGTCGCCTCGTGCCGCTTGCCCACCACGGCCTGGTACTCGCCGGACTCGTAGATCTCCCTCGCCCTGTCGGCGGACTCGAACTCGAGCACCACGGTCTGGGCCCCGACCCCGTCACCCTCGACGACCTGGGACTTCGGGTCGAGGACGAGCAGCTTGCTCTCGGAGCCGACCTTCAGCGCCGGGCCGGCGCCCTGCTGGTACTCCTTGTACAGGTCGGCGTCGTCGAGCTGGTAGTTCACGATGAGGTAGGCGGTCATGGCCGTCACCGTAGGTCAGGAGCAGCCGTGACGCCCCCGGACGGGACGCTCGGATCGGGCCCGCCCCGGCGTTCCGCGGGCGGGACCTACCCGACGGTAACCTCGGACGCCATGGCCGACATCCGCGACCACGACCTCCTCCGCGAGTTGGCTCCCACGGCCGAGGAGCTGCTCGCCCGGCACCTCCGCCAGGCCAAGGAGTGGTTCCCCCACGAGACGACACCGTGGGACCGTGCCGCCGCCACCGATCCCGGCGGGCCGTGGGACGAGTCCAAGACCGATCTGCCGGCGGCGGTGCGCAGCTCGCTGATCGTCAACGTGCTCACCGAGGACAACCTCCCGTACTACCTGAACGACCTCGACGCCATCTTCGGTCGGGACTCGGCCTGGGGGGCGTGGGCCGGGCGCTGGACGGCAGAGGAGGGCCGCCACGCCATCGCCATCCGCGACTACCTGGTGGTGTCGGGCGCCGTCGACCCGGTGGCGCTCGAGCGCGACCGCATGGTGCAGATGACCGCGGGCGAGGTCCCCGGGGCGCGACCCGCCTTGGGCGCCCTCGTCTATCTGACCGTCCAGGAGCTGGCCACCCGCATCGCCCACATGAACACCGGCCGGCTGCTCGACGACCCCGCCGGCTACGAGGTCATGAAGCGGGTGGCCGCCGACGAGAACCTCCACCACCTCTTCTACCGCGACGCCGCCGCCGCCGCCCTGGCCATCGATCCCAGCCGGGGCGTCATCGAGATGGAGCACGAGATCCGCACGTTCGCCATGCCCGGCACCGGCATCCCCGGCTTCGTCGAGCACGCCCGGGCCATCGCCGGGGCCGGCATCTACACGTTCGGCATCCACCACGACCAGATCGTGGAGCCGTTGGTGCGGCGGCACTGGCGGGTCGAGGAGCTGACCGGGTTGAGCGACGAGGCCGAGCGGGCCCGCGACCGGCTCTTCCGGTTCCTCGGGCGTCTGCAGACGGCGGCTCGCCGCCAGGAGCGCGGCGCGGAGAAGGCGCGCAGCACTGAGCTGGCCTCGGCCTGAGCGGGCCCACCGTGGAGCTGGGGGCGATCTACCCGCAGATCGAGCTGGGCGGCGACCCCGAGGCGGTGCGCCGCATCGGTACCGCCACCGAGGAGCTGGGCTTCGATCACCTGGTCGCCTACGACCACGTGCTCGGGGCCATCCACGCCGACCGGGAGCCGGCCCTCTGGGGCCCCTACACCGAGCGCCACCCCTTCCACGAGCCGCTCACCATGTTCGCCCACCTGGCCGCCCTGACGACCCGCATCGGGCTCGTCACCGGCGTCCTGATCCTCCCCCAGCGTCAGACCGCCCTCGTGGCCCGCCAGGCCGCCGACGTCGACCTCCTCTCGGGTGGGCGCCTGCGCCTGGGGGTCGGGACGGGCTGGAACTGGGTCGAGTACGACGCCCTGGGCCAGGACTTCTCGACCCGGGGGGCCCGCTGCGACGAGCAGATCGAGCTCCTGCGGCGCTACTGGACCGAGGAGGCCCTCACCTTCGACGGGCGCTTCGACCGGGTCGAGCGGGCCAACATCGTCCCCCGTCCGCGGCGCAGCATCCCGGTGTGGGTGGGCGGGTTCTCCGAGCCCGCCTTCCGCCGCGGAGCCCGCCACGGCGACGGGTTCATCTTCGCCGGCGACCTCGACCGCTGCCTCGACGCCTGGGAGCGGGTGCAGGCCCTGCTGGTCGAGGCGGGCCGGACCGTCGACGGGTACGGCGCCGACTACCTGATGCTGCGGGCCCGCACGCCCGACGAGGTGGCGGCCACGGCCGACCGGTGGCGGGAGGCGGGCGGCACCCACGCCTCGGTGGTGACCATGGGTCTCGGCCTGACCACGGCCGACGCCCACGTCGACCACCTGGCGGCGGCCAAGGCGGCCCTCGACCGGAGCTAGGCCGGCCGGGTCAGCCCTCCGGGACGCGGTAGGGGTCGAGCTCGGCGGTGTCGCGTCCGGCCGCCTGCAGGCCAGCGTCGACGTAGGCGTCAATGACCCGGTGGAACTTGCGGAGGCGGGCCTCCTGGTAGTTGCTGAACGACACGGTCGGCTTGGCCGTGCTCTTCAGCCCGGCCTGCACCCGGGGCAGGTTGGCCATGTCCTGTTCGAACACGTCGGCCAGGCCCGCCATCCTCGGCGCCTCCTTCCAGCGCTGCTCGAGGGTGAGGTGCGTGGTGGGGGCCGGATCGGGGGTGGGGCCGTCGTCGGGGGGAGGCACCATCCGGTACACGTCCATGAAGCAGGTGTCGGGCGTGGCCCCGGGCCGCCACCGGTAGACGAGCGGCTGGCCGACGCCGGCCCACGGGGCGAACGCCGGGAACAGGTGGTAGAGGATGGCGTCGAGCACCTCGGAGTCGGAGCGCTCCGACAGGTCGGCACCGAACATCGACGAGAGGCCGGTGCGGAAGTTCTCGGCCACGGCCTGACGGGCGGCGATGCCCTCCGGCAGGGGGGCCTCGTCCTCCACGCCGCGCTCCGAGCCCCGAAACTTCATGTAGGCGTCGAACACGTCCTGCTCGCTCAGCTTGTCGCCGAGGTGGGGGCTGGCCAGCCCGAAGCCGTTCACGAAGCGGGTGACGTGGTCGTCACCGGGCCAGATCGAGTACTCGCTGTTCTCGTCGGCGGTGAACTCGAGGATCTGGGGGTGGGTGGCGATGACGTGGTAGCCCTCGCTGAAGGCCTCCATGACGACCTTCCAGTTGGCCTCGACCTCCTTCACGGCGTGAAAACCCACGATCCGGTCGCCGAAGTCGAACTCGTCGAGGTGCTCGATCAGCCGGGCCGCCACCTCCTCGAAGGGGCGGCAGTCGGGATCGAGGTTGACGAACACGAACCCGCCCCACTCGGCCACTTCGGCCTCGGGCAGGCACTGCGCCATCGGGTCCTCCCAGATGTGGGGGAAGTCCCACTGGGCGGGCAGCTCGACGAGGTTGCCGTCGAGGTCCCAGCGCCAGCCGTGGAAGGGGCAGCGGAACGAGCCGACCCGGCCGTCGTCGACCCGTAGCTTGGTGCCCCGGTGCAGGCAGGAGTTGTGGTACGCCTTGATCTCGCCGCCCTTGGTGCGGGTGACGATGAGCGACTCGTCGGCGACGTCGTAGACGACGTGGTCACCGGGGTCGGCGAGCAGGCTGGCGTGACAGGCCATCTGCCAGGTCTTCGTCCAGAGGAACTCCCGCTCGAGCTCGGCGAAGGCTGGGTCGGTGTAGCGGGCCTTGGGGACGTCGGCAGAGCCCTGGTAGTCGGCGGAGTGGTCGCGCAGAGCGGCCGGCACGGGTCGGCTGTCGGCGTCGAGCAGGTCCTGGATCGACGGCCCGGCGCTGCGGGCCTCTCCGGGCTGCGGCTCGGTCGTGGTCATGATCGACTCCCCTCGTCCGTCGTCACACCCTATGCCCGGCCTGGGGCGCCGTCACACCGTGACTGACCGATCAGTCAGTTCCGCCGACGGTGGCGCGGGCCAGGGCCTCGGCGTCGGGACGGACGAGCTTGCCGAGGGCGTTGCGGGGCAGCGCCGACACCCCGGTGATCGTGCGGGGGCGCTTGTAGGCGACCAGGCGCGCACGGCACCAGGCCGCCAGCTCGTCGATGTCGACCGCCCCGCCGGCCGGCACGACCAGCGCGGTGACCCGCTCGCCCCACTCGTCGTCGGGGACGCCGACCACGGCCGCCTCGGCCACGGCCGGGTGCCCGGTCAGCACGTCCTCGACCTCGCGGGGGAAGACGTTGTAGCCACCCGAGATGATCAGCTCCTTCGACCGCCCGACGATGCGCCACCACCCGTCGGGGTCGATTCGGCCGACGTCGCCGCTGCGGAACCACCCGTCGGACGTGAACGCCTCGGCCGTGGCGTCCGGCCGCCGCCAGTAGCCGCCGAACACGTTGGGGCCGCGTAACTCGATCTCCCCCTCGGCGGCCCCCCCGGCGATCCGGGCGTCGACCCCGGGCAGGGGCAGGCCAACCGATCCCGGGCGCCGGTCACCGTCGTACGGGTTGGAGAGGTTCATGACCGTCTCGGTCATCCCGTAGCGCTCGAGGACCCGCTGGTCGGCCCGCGCCCGGAGGGTCTCGTGGAGCTCGGCCGGCAGGGGGGCCGACCCGCTCACGCACAGGCGCAGCGTGGCCAGCTCCCGCACCCGGGGGTGGTCGGCGAGGCGGCGGTACATGGTCGGCACGCCGAAGAACAGGCTCGCCCGGTGCTCGGCCACGGCGTCGAGGACGGCCCCGGGATCGAACCCGGGCAGCAGGACGGCCGACGCTCCGGCCAGGAGGGTGCCATGGATGCCCACGCCCAGGCCGTGCATGTGGAACAGCGGGAGCGCCAGCACCAGCCGGTCGGCGTCGGTCCAGCGCCAGGCCGCCACGACTGCGGCTGCACCGGCGAGCAGGTTGGCGTGGGACAGCGCCGCGCCCTTGGCCCGCCCGGTCGTTCCGGACGTGAACGGGATCAGGGCCACGTCATCGGGTGCGGCAGCATCGAGGGGTGCGGCAGCATCGAGGGGTGCGGCAGCATCGAGGGGTGCGGCAGCATCGAGGGGTGCGGCAGCATCGAGGGGTGCGGCAGCATCGAGGGGTGCGGCAGCATCGAGGGGTGCGGCAGCATCGAGGGGTGCGGCGACATCGAGGGGTGCGGCGACATCCGGCCCCGTCGCGTCGGGAGCGGGACCGCACAACTCGTCCGGGGTGACCGTCGGGAGGTCGGGCGTCAGGTCGGCCGTGCGGGAGGCGTCGTCGAGGACGGCCAGGGCGGGCTCGGCCTCGTCGAGGACGTGGGACAGCTCGGACGACGTGTAACCGGTGTGGACGGGCACGACCACCAGCCCGAGCCGCAGCGCGGCGACGTGGCCGACGACGAGGGGGTAGCCCGACGCCGCCGACAACAGCACCCGGTCCCCCGCCCGCAGCCCGGCGGCGTGGAGGCGGTGGGCGGCGCGGGCGGTGTCGGCGTCGAGGTCGCCGGCCGTGCGCCACCCGGTGGCGGGGTCGTGCAGGATGGGGCGCGCCGGTCGGGCCGACCAGTGCCGGGCCCACGCCGCCGTCAGCGATCCGCCCGCCAGGTCGGCGGGCAGCCAGTCGTGACCCGGCCCGGGCAGGTGCGCCTCCCACGGCGGTGCGGTCACGCCGCCGAATCTAGGACCGACCCGGCGCCTCGCCGCCCCTGCCCGTGGCCGTCATCCTGGTGAGGGCCTGACGGCGCGCTGGCGCGGCAGCGTGATGCGGTCGGCGTGCTTCGCCGCCAACGGCCCGACGACGGCCGTGACGAGGACGTAGCCGGCGGCGAGCGCGCCCAGATCTTCGCCGTCGACGGTGGCCGCCCCCAGCGAGGCGATCACGATGGAGAACTCGCCCCGGGCGATGAGCGCCGTCCCGGCTCGGAGCCGCCCGGGTCCGCCCACCCCGATCGAGCGGCCCGCCACCCAGCCCGACACGAGCTTGCCGGCCGCCGTCACGATGCCGAGGGCCAGGGCGGGCAGCGCCACGTCGACCAGGTCGGCGGGGCGCACCTGGAACGAGAAGAACAGGAAGAAGGTGGCGGCGAACAGGTCCCGCAGGGGCTGCACCAGCTCGGCGGCGCGCTCCTGGACGGTGCCCGACAGGGCGAGGCCGACGAGGAAGGCTCCGATGGCGGCGGACACCTGCAGCTGCTCGGCGAGGCCGGCCACGAGGAGGGTGAGTCCGAACACGGCCAGCAGGAGCGCCTCGTCGCTGCCGGGGGCGAGCAGGGCGCTCAGGCGGTCGCCCCAGCGGATGGCCGACCACAGCACCACCGCCACGGCCGCCAACGCGATGACCACCGTCACGACGGTGGCATCGAGGTCGTTGTCGGCCACCAGGGCCGCCACCACCGGGAGGTACACGGCCATGGCCAGGTCCTCGATGACGAGGAGGTTCAGGATGGACGGGGTCTCCCGGTTGCCGAGGCGGTCGAGGTCGGTGAGCACCTTGGACACGACGCCCGAGGAGCTGATCCAGGTCACACCACCGAGGAGGATGGCGGTCGTGGTCTCCCAGCCGAGGAGGAGGCCGGCCAGGAAGCCGGGCGTGAAGTTGACGACGGCGTCGGTCAGCCCCGGTCCGGCGCCCGTCCGCAGCCCGTGACGCAGCTCGTCGCCGGTGTACTCGAGGCCGAGGGTGAACAGCAGCAGCAGCACGCCGATCTCGGCGGCGAGGGAGATGAAGTCGGCGCTGACGTCGAGGGGGGCGATGCCCCCGTCTCCGACGGCGAGTCCGGCCAGCAGGTAGAAGGGGATGGCGGTGATCCCGAGCCGGGACGCGACCCGGGCGAGCACGGCGAGCGCCACCGCCACCGCCCCGATCTCGACGAAAGCGAGGGGCGCGTCACCGCTGGCGGCGGCGAACACGCCGGTCAGCCCCGTAGAAGCTCGGCCAGCTGCCCCAGTCCTTCCGGTGTGCCGATGGCGACGGCGACGTCGCCTTCCCGCATGACCTCGTCGGGGCCGGGCGCGGGGATGGTCGTGGCCCCCCGGACGATGGCGACGATGGACGTGCCGGTCCGGGTCCGGAACGCTCCCTCGCCCACGGTGTGGCCGACGCAGGTCGACCCCGGCTGCACGGTCAGCCAGTCGATGGCGAGGCCCTCCACCTGCTGGTGGACGGCGGCGATCCCCTCGGTGACCTGGCTGGCGCCCAGCAGCTCCGAGAGGGTGCGGGCGTCGGGCTCGTCGAGGTGCATGGCCGTGCGACAGGCGTCCGGGTCGCCCCGGTCGTACACGAGCACCTCCCGGCGGCCGCTGCGGTGGTGCAGCACACCCACCCGCTCACCCTCTCCGGTCGTGAACTCGTAGCGGACGCCCACGCCGGGCAGCTCCGCCTCCGTGACCTGGGCCATGCCGTTCTCCTCCTGGGTCTGCGGACGAGCCTACGAGAACTCCATCTCGGCCCCGGCGGCGCAGGCCGCCGACGTCGCCCCGCTCACGGCCGGGCGGGCCGGGCGCGACAGGGCCTGCGCCGCACCGACCGGCGGACGGCCCCAGCGGGCGACGGCGGCCACCGTCGCACCGGCCAGCACCATGAGCCCACCCGAGGCGAGACCGAGCAGCGGGATCGACCCGCCGGCCACCAGCACGCCGCCCACGACCGGGCCGACGACCCGACCGGCGGCCATGGCGGCCTGGGCGTCACCGGCGCGCTCCTCGGGGAAGGCGGACCGCTCGGCCAGCAGGGCGAACGTGGCCGGTACCCCCATCCAGAAGGCGAAGCCCCACATCGCCAGCGCCCCGAAGAACAGCCCCGTCGTCGTAGCGGACCCGAGGGCGACGGCGCACACCCCGGTCAGGGCCATCCAGGCCCCGCCGAAGCGCCGCCGACCCCGCCACCGCGCCGCCGGGATGCCCGTGAGGGCGTTCAGCGAGAAGGCCAGGGACACGGCCGTGAGGCCCAACCCGACCCGGTCGGTGCCGATGGCGGCCGCGTACACGAACGTGGCCGACCCGCCGGCCGTCAGGACGAACAGCGCCGCCATCAACCCGACGGCGGCCCGCACGGGCCGGTGCCGGGGCGGGCCCGCCACCTGCGGCACGACGGCACCCGTCCCGGCCGGCAGCACCACCGGGACGAGGGCGGCGGCGGCCAGCACGGCGTAGATCCCCGTCGAGGCGCCGACGTCGGCGACGAGGCCCACCACCGGCGCCCCGGCCACGCCCACCAGCGGGCCGACCACGGCCACGTCGCCCATCCGGCGGGCATTGCCGAACGCGACCGTCCACGCCACCCAGGTGATGACGCCGAGCGCCGCGCCCGACACGAACCGGGTGCCCACCAGCACGCCGAACCAGGGGACGACGGCGCTCACGACGTTGGCCGCGGCCAGGGTCAGGAGGGCGCCGCGCACCGTCCGACCGCTCGGCGCCACCACCAGCCTGGCGCGGCTGCTGGTGAGGACGAACCCGGCCAGCTGGGCGGTCGAGATCGACGCCGCCCAGGCCAGCGAGACCCCGAAGTCGGCGGCCACGGCGGGGATGGCGAACGGGGTGGCCGTGAAGACGAGGGCGGCCACGGCGGAGGCACCCAGGATGCCGAGGGGCACCTCGGGACGGGCGGCGAGATGAAGGCGGAGGGGAAGTTGCACGGCTCACTCGGGTGGGGCGCGGCGGCGCCGCGGACGGGGGCGGGGGCGGTCAGTCGACGACGGTGACGCCGGCGCGGCGGAGCTCGTCCAGCGCAGCCTCGGTGTCGCCTGCGTTCACGTCGACCCCCCGGGTCAGGGCGACAGGGACCGTGGTCGAGAACCCGAGGCGGTGGGCGTCGAGGGCGGTGGCCTTGACGCACACGTCGGCGGCCAGCCCGACCACGACCACACGCTCGACGGCCCGGTCCCGCAGCAGCCCGGCCAGGCCGGTGCTCGACTCGGCCCCGGTCTCGGGGTCACGCATCCCGAAGCCGGAGTACCCGTCCTCGCCGCCGGTGCCCTTGCGGATGACGGCGTCGCCGATCCGGCTGAGGTCGGGGTGCAGCTCGGCCCCCCACGTCTCGCGGACGCAGTGGACGGGCCAGGTGCCGCCGCCGGTGACGAAGTGGGCCGTCTCGGGCGGGTGCCAGTCCTGGGTGTAGGCGATGGTGGCCCCGGCGTCGTGGGCGGCCCGGATGACGGCGTTGATGGGCTCGACGATGTCGTCGCCGCCGGCCACGCACAGGCTGCCGCCGGGGTCGGCGAAGTCGTTCTGGACGTCGACGACGACGAGGGCGGAACCGGGTCCGAGATCGAGGTCGGTCTGCATCGCCGTCGACGCTACCGAGGCCCGGACGCCAGGCCGACGCGCTCCGTCACGCCGGCGGCATGCTGGGAGGCCCCGCTCCACCCGCCATGACCGACACCGCGCCGAACCCGACCGTCGCCTCGCTCCGCGACCGCCTCGACCCCCTCATGGAGCGCGACCGGCACCGGCTCCGGCGCCGCCTCGACAAGCTGCGGCGCACCCGCGATCGGGCCGGTCGGCAGCGGGCCCTGGCCGACATCGCCGCCGCCGTGGCCGAGGCCGAGGAGCGGGTCAGGCGTCGGCGGGCGGCCGTGCCCGAGCCCTCCTACCCCACCGATCTGCCCATCACGGCCCGGCGGGATGACCTGCTCGACGCCATCGGCGCCCATCAGGTCGTGGTGGTGGCGGGTGAGACGGGCTCGGGCAAGAGCACGCAGCTCCCGAAGCTGTGCCTGGAGCTGGGCCGGGGCGTGCGGGGGATGATCGGCCACACCCAGCCCCGGCGGCTGGCGGCCCGCTCCGTGGCCGAGCGGGTGGCCGACGAGCTGGGCTCGGAGGTGGGCGCCACCGTCGGCTACCAGGTCCGCTTCACCGACCGGGTGGGCGACGGCACCCTGGTCAAGGTCATGACCGACGGCATCCTGCTGGCCGAGGTGCAACGCGACCCCCTCCTGCGGGCCTACGACACGATCATCATCGACGAGGCCCACGAGCGCAGCCTCAACATCGACTTCCTCCTCGGCTACCTGCGCCGCCTCCTACCCCGCCGGCCGGACCTCAAGCTCGTCATCACGTCGGCCACCATCGACACCGAGCGGTTCGCCGCCCACTTCGACGCACCCGTCGTCTCCGTCTCGGGCCGGACGTACCCGGTCGAGGTCCGTTACCGGCCCTTCGGGCAGGACCCCGACGACGACCGGGACCAGACCCAGGCGGTGTGCGACGCGGTGGTGGAGCTGAGCCGTGACGTGCCCGGTGACGTGCTGGTCTTCCTGTCCGGCGAGCGGGAGATCCACGACACGGCCGACGCCGTCCGGGCTCTCGACCTCCAGGACACCGAGGTCGTGCCCCTCTACGCCCGGCTGCCCGCCGCCGAGCAGCACCGCATCTTCGGGCCCCACCAGGGCCGCCGAGTCGTCCTCGCCACCAACGTCGCCGAGACGTCGCTGACCGTGCCCGGTATCCGATCGGTGGTCGACGCCGGTACGGCCCGCATCTCCCGCTACAGCCGGCGGCTGAAGGTGCAGCGCCTCCCCATCGAGCCGGTGTCGCGGGCCTCGGCCGACCAGCGGGCCGGACGCTGCGGGCGGGTGGCGCCCGGCGTCTGCATCCGCCTCTACGACGAGGACGACCTGGATGCCCGGCCGGAGTTCACCGAGCCCGAGATCCTGCGCACCAACCTGGCCTCGGTCATCCTCCGCATGGCCGACATCGGTCTCGGCGAGGTGGCCGACTTCCCGTTCGTCGACCCGCCCGACCCCCGCAGCGTGACCGACGGCATCCGGCTGCTGGAGGAGCTGGGCGCCTTCGACCCGGCCGCCACCGACCCCCGCCGCCGCCTCACCCCGCTGGGCCGCCGGCTGGCCCGTCTCCCGCTCGACCCGAGGCTCGGCCGCATGGTGCTCGAGGCCGAGCGGGAGGGTTGCGGGCGGGAGGTGATCGTCATCGCCACGGCCCTGTCGATCCAGGACCCCCGGGAGCGGCCGCGCGAGCAGCGGGAGGCGGCGGACGAGATGCACGCCCGCTTCGGCGGCGACGGCTCCGACTTCGTCGCCCTCCTGCGTCTCTGGGACCACCTTCGGACGGAGCAGCGGCAGCGCTCGGGCAACCAGTTCCGCAGGATGTGCCGGGCCGAGCACCTCAACTACCTGCGGGTGCGGGAGTGGCAGGACCTGGAGCGTCAGCTCCGCCGGGTGTGTCGCGACCTCGGCATCTCCGTCACCTCGGCGCCCGACGACCACGACGGGATCCACCGCGCCGTCCTGTCGGGCCTGCTGGCCCAGATCGGCATGCGGGATCGCGACTCACGGGAGTACCGGGGCCCCCGCCAGGTCCGCTTCACCATCGCCCCCGGATCCACGCTCGGTCGCCGCGGCCCCCGCTGGGTGATGGCCGCCGAGCTGGTCGAGACCAACCGGCTGTGGGCCAGGACCGTGGCCGGCATCCGCCCCGAGTGGGCCGAGGCGCTGGCCGACCACCTCGTGACCCGCAGCTACGGCGAACCGTGGTGGGACCGCGACCGGGGCGCGGCGATGACCACCGAGCGGGTGACCCTCTACGGCCTGCCCATCGTCGTGAACCGGCGTCTCCCGTGGGGTCGGGTCGACCCGGCCGGGGCGCGCGCTGCGTTCATCGCCAACGCCCTGGTGGCCGACGACTGGGACGGACGGGTACGGGTCGTCGACGAGAACCGGGCCGTGGTGGCGGAGGTCCGGGAACTGGCCGACCGGGCCCGCCGGGGCCAGCACCTGGTGCCCGACGGCGCGCTGTTCCGCTTCTACGACGAGCGGATCGGTGCCGACGTCACGTCGGCCGGCCACTTCCACCGCTGGTGGAAGCGGGCCCGCGCCGGCCACGGCGACCTGTTGACCCTCACGCCCGAGATCCTCCTGGCCGAGGCCGAGCCCGTCGACACCGACGCCTTCCCCGACACGTGGACCCAGGGCGACCTGGAGCTGACCGTCGGCTACGTGTTCGACCCGGGCTCACCCGACGACGGGGTCCGGGTCCACGTCCCGCTGGCCGTGCTCAACCGGGTGCGGGTCGAGGGCTTCGACTGGCAGGTCCCCGGGCTGCGGGAGGAGCTGGTGACGGCGCTCCTCCGGGGCCTGCCGAAGCCGCTGCGCCGACCCCTCGTGCCCATCCCCGACCGGGTGAGGGAGATCCTCGGCCGGGTGGGTCCCGGGGACGGGCCGCTGCTCGACGTCCTGGCCGATGAGGTGGCCCGCCTGACCGGGGTCCGCCCCGGTCGGGACGACTGGGCCATCGATCAGCTCGACCCCCACCTGCGGGTCGGCTTCGTGATCACCGACGACGACGGTGAGCCGGTGGCCACCGGCACCGATCTCGACCGGCTCCGGGCCGGTCTGGTCGAGCCGCTGCGGGCCGAGCTGGCCGACGCCGCCACCGGGATCGAGGTCGCCGGGCTGACGGGCTGGACGATCGGGTCCCTGCCCCGACGGGTCGAGGTCGATCGGGTCGGCCACACCGTGGTGGGCTGGCCGGCGCTGGTCGACGAGGGCCGGTCGGTGGCGGTGCGGGTGCTGGAGGACGCCGACGCCCAGGCCCGGGCCATGCGGGCCGGCACCCGGCGGCTGCTGCTCATGGGCCTCGGTCCGGCCCGGCGGCGTCTCGCCCGCGCCCTGTCCCAGCGGACCCAGCTCGCCCTGGCCCGGGGAGGGGCGGGCCGGCTGACCGAGCTGCTCGACGACGCCGTCGCCGCCGCCGTCGACACCCTCGTCGATCGCCATGGCGGGCCGGCGTGGGACGAGGACGGCTTCGAGGCGCTGCGGGCCGCCGTCGGCGACGACGTGGTCGAGACCGCCACCGGGCTGGTCGAGGTGGTGGCCGAGATCCTGACCGCCGCCGACGACGCCGTCGAGGTGGCCGCCGCACTGACCTCGCCGGCGCTGTGGCCCTCGGTGGAGGACGTGCGGGCCCAGCTGGATCGGCTGCTGCTCCCCGGCTTCGTGGTCGAGGTGGGCGCCGAGCGCCTGGCCGACCATCGCCGCTACGTGCGGGCCGCCGCCCACCGGCTCCACAAGCTGGCCGACGATCCGGCCCGCGACCGGGAGCGCATGGCCGTCGTGCATCGCCTGGAGGAGCGCCTGGGCGAGATCGGACCGCAGCGGTGGGCGGACCGACGGGAGGCCGTGGAGGCCGTGGCCCGCTCCATCCAGGAGCTGCGGGTCAGCCTGTTCGCCCAGCACCTGGGCACGGCGGGCAAGATCAGCCAGCAGCGGGTCGAGCGGGCCCTCGACGCCCTGGCTCAGTAGACTAGGTCAGATGACCAGCTCCGTCGGCGTCCACGAGGCCAAGACCCACCTGTCGAGGCTCCTCCAGCGGGTCGAGGCCGGCGAGGAGATCGTCATCGAACGTCGGGGTGAGCCCGTGGCCAAGCTGGTGCGGGCCGATGAACGTCGGATCCCCCGACTCGGGGCGGCACGCGGCCAGATCGTCATGCACGACACCTTCGACGATCCCATCCCCGGATGGGAGGACCTCTACGGTTGAGGATCCTCCTCGACACCCACGTCGTCGTGTGGGCGCTGGCCGATACCGACCGACTCGGGAGCTGGTTCGACGTTCTCGCCGACGCCGCCAACAGCCGTCTCGTGTCGTCGGTCGTCGGTTGGGAGATCGCCGTCAAGTGGGCGATCGGCGGCCTCGAGCTCGGCGGCCCCCCCGACACCTGGCTCCCCGAGCAGATGCGGGTGGCGGTGATGGACCCCGTCCCGATCGAGTTCGACCAGGTGCTCGGGGTGGCGTCACTGCCCCACCACCACGGTGACCCCTTCGACCGACTCCTCGTCAGCCAGGCCCGGGCCCTGCGGTTGCCGATCATGACCGCCGACCCGGCCTTCGACGCCTACGACGTCGAGGTGCTCGCGGTCCGGTGAGCACCGAGGCCGACGTAGCCAGCCGACCAACGGCCCGCAGACACGACGAGGCCGACCGGTGAGCACCGAGGCCGACGTAGCCAGCCGACCAACGGCCCGCAGACACGACGAGGCCGACCGGTGAGCACCGAGGCCGACGTAGCCAGCCGACCAACGGCCCGCAGACACGACGAGGCCGACCGGTGAGCACCGAGGCCGACGTAGCCAGCCGACCAACGGCCCGCAGACACGACGAGGCCGACCGGTGAGCACCGAGGCCGACGTAGCCAGCCGACCAACGGCCCGCAGACACGACGAGGCCGACCGGTGAGCACCGAGGCCGACGTAGCCAGCCGACCAACGGCCCGCAGACACGACGAGGCCGACCGGTGAGCACCGAGGCCGACGTAGCCAGCCGACCAACGGCCCGCAGACACGACGAGGCCGACCGGTGAGCACCGAGGCCGACGTAGCCAGCCGACCAACGGCCCGCAGACACGACGAGGCCGACCGGTGAGCACCGAGGCCGACGTAGCCAGCCGACCAACGGCCCGCAGACACGACGAGGCCGACCGGTGAGCACCGAGGCCGACGTAGCCAGCCGACCAACGGCCCGCAGACACGACGAGGCCGACCGGTGAGCACCGAGGCCGACGTAGCCAGCCGACCAACGGCCCGCAGACACGACGAGGCCGACCGGTGAGCACCGAGGCCGACGTAGCCAGCCGACCAACGGCCCGCAGACACGACGAGGCCGACCGGTGAGCACCGCGGCCGACGTAGCCAGCCGACCAACGGCCCGCAGACACGACGAGGCCGACCGGTGAGCACCGAGGCCGACGTAGCCAGCCGACCAACGGCCCGCAGACACGACGAGGCCGACCGGTGAGCACCGAGGCCGACGTAGCCAGCCGACCAACGGCCCGCAGACACGACGAGGCCGACCGGTGAGCACCGAGGCCGACGTAGCCAGCCGACCAACGGCCCGCAGACACGACGAGGCCGACCGGTGAGCACCGAGGCCGACGTGGCCAGCCGACCAACGGCCCGCAGACACGACGAGGCCGACCGGTGAGCACCGCGGGCGGGGAGGAGACGTGGGAGCTGCGGTGGTGGCTGCCGAGCGCCCGCACGCCGCTGCTCCTGCTGGAGCGCCTCGACGGCTGGGAGGGGATGGCCCGCACCGACCGCTACCCGCTGGCGCTGGTCGACGCCGACCGCAGCGTGAAGCTGCGCGACGGCGAGGCGCCCGAGACGAAGCGACGGACCGAGGTCGTGGCCGTCGGCGACCTGGAGGTCGAGCGCTGGTGCAAGGAATCCGGCGCCGAGGCGCCGCTGCACGGGCGACGCGACCTGGCCGAGGTGCGCAAGCAGCTCGCCCGCCGGCGGGTCCCCGGTGGCCACCTCGAGGTGGCCTCGGTCCGCATCGACGGCCGCCACGCCTGGTCGGTGGGGGTGGAGGTCGACACGGCCGAGATGGGCCCGGACGGGGTCGCCGCGCTGGTCGGCGACCTGCTGACCCCGGCGGACCGGGCGTCCCTGCTGGCGGGCGCCGTCCCGGCCGGCTACGGGCTCCTCCTCGCCGACCAGCGTCGCGGGGTGACCGACGTCACGACCTGACTCGTGTCAGAGCCTGACATGACGCGGTATGGTCGACCTCCGTGCCACCCGCTGCCACCCTGACCCTCCCGACCGAGGGCCGCCGCGAGCGCAAGAAGGCCGCCACCCGCCGGGCCCTGATCGACGCTGCGCTCGACCTGTTCGAGCGGCGGGGGTTCGACCGGGTCACCGTGGAGGAGATCGCCGACCGGGTCGACGTGGCCGCCCGCACCTTCCACCGCCACTTCCCCCGCAAGGAGGACGTGGTGTTCGCCGACAGCGACCAGCGCCTCGACCGCTTCCGGGCGGCGCTCCTGGCCCGACCCGACGACGAGGACGTCCTGGCGTCGGTTCACGCCACCTACGTCGAGCTGCTCGGGTCGATCCCCGACCTCGACGACGAGCGCCGCCGGCTGCGCCTCGTGGCCGGCCACGACGGCCTCCGTGCCGAGCAGGTCCGCCGCCTCGACGGCTGGGCCACCGCCATCGCCGAGCTGGCCGCCCGCCGCAGCGGCGCCCGACCCTCCGACCTGTGGCCCCGGCTGGTGGGCTCGTGCGCCACCGCCGCGCTGGTCACGGTCAGGCGACGCTGGGTCGAGCGGCCCGACGCCGACTTCGCCGAGGAGGTGGGCCGGGCCTTCCTCGTCCTGGCCGACCTTGCTTCCCACCCCGGTGCTTCCCACCCCGGTGCTTCCCACCCCGGTACCTCCGACCCCGGCGCCTCCGACCCCGGCGCCTCCGACCCCGGCGCCTCCGACCCCGGCGCCCCCGACCCCGGCGACGCGGTGGAGCTGACGTGACCGCCTCCACCGCCCCGGCGTCCCCCGCCCCGGCCGCAGAGGACGGGCCCCCCCACGCGGACGGCACGAACCCGTGGGTCGGCCTGGCCATGGTGCTGTTCGGCACGGTGATGGTCATCCTCGACACGACCATCGTCAACGTGGCCCTGCCGATCATCGGCGACGACCTCGGGGCCGGCGGCTCCATCGAGTGGGTCGTGACCGCCTACCTGCTCGGCGTGGTCGCCGTCATGCCGGCGTCGGGCTGGCTGGCCGACCGGTTCGGACGCAAGCGGGTCTTCCTCACCTCGGTGGCGGCGTTCACGGGCGCCTCGCTGCTGTGTGCCGTCGCCCCCACCATCGAGACCCTGATCGCCGCACGGGCGCTGCAGGGCATGGGCGGCGGATCGGTGATGCCCGTGGGCATGGCGATCGTCATCGCGCTGTTCCCGTCGGAGCGGCACGGTCGGGCCCTGGCCACGTGGGGCATGGCCGCCATGGTGGCCCCCGCCGTCGGTCCGACCCTCGGGGGCTGGCTGGTGACCACCATCAGCTGGCACTGGCTGTTCCTCGTCAACGTGCCGATCGGCGTCGTCGGTGTGCTGGCCGGGCACCGGCTGCTCGCCGACGTCGGCCACCGCACGGTGGCGCCCTTCGACCTGATCGGCCTCCTGACCGGTGCCGGCGGGCTCGCCCTGTTCGTGCTGGGCGTCTCCGAGGGCGGTGGCTGGGGCTGGGTCGACCCCGTCACCGTCACCGTCGTCGGGGCCGGTCTGACGCTGATGGCCGTGTTCGTGCACCACGCCCGGCGGGTCGCCCACCCCATCCTCGACGTCGGTCTGTTCCGCTACCGGACCTTCGCCCTGGCCATCGCCATCGCCCTGCTGGTGGTGGTGGGCCTGTTCGGTCGGCTGGTTTTCATCCCCCTCCAGCTCGAGCAGATCAGAGGCCTGAGCGCGCTCCGGATCGGTCTCGTGCTCTCCCCCGCCGGGGTCTCCACCGCTGTCGGGATGTTCGTGGGCGGCCGCCTCGTCGACCGGATCGGCCCCCGCCTCCCCGTCGTGACCGGTTGCTCGCTCATGGCCACGGCGCTGTTCGGCCTGTCCCGACTCGACGTCGGGACCCCGCTCACGGTCATCGCGCTGATCCTGGCCCTGCAGGGCCTGGGCATGGGCGTCAGCGCGGCACCGTCCACGGTGGCAGTCGTCAGCAGCGTCCCCGCCTCCCTGGTGGCCCAGGCCAGCACGATGCGGAGCCTCGCCTTCCAGGTCGGGGGTGCGATCGGGGTGGCCGCCCTCGGCGCCGCCCTCTCGGTCCGCATGCCCGAGGCCGCCACCGCCGCCCAGGCCCAGGCCGCCTACGACGGGCTCTTCCTCGGCCTGTCGGGCCTGCTCGTCGTGGCCGCCGTGATGGCCTCCTTCCTCCCCGGCCGGGCCGCCCGGGAGGAGACCGGAGGGTCGGCGGCCGTCGTCAGCTCTACCCGACCGGGGGACATCCCCGATCGGCTCGACGGGTACGGAGACCGTCACCCTGCCAGGAGGAGCGCCTGATGACCACCGCGAGAGACATCATGTCGAGCAACCCCCGCATCGTGAAGATCGAGGACTCGGTGCGCGACGTCGCCAAGATCCTCGACTCCGAGAACATCGGGGGCGTGATCGTGTGCAACACCGAGGACCGGCTCCAGGGGATGGTCACCGACCGTGACCTGGCCATCGAGGTCATCGCCGCCGGACGCGACCCCGAGTCGACCACGGCCGGCGATCTCGTCGGCGGCCGCGAGGTCGTCACCATCGGCGCCGACGACTCGATCGACGAGGCCCTCGAGACCATGAAGCGCCACGCCGTCCGTCGCCTGCCCGTCATCGACGGCGACCAGATCGTCGGTCTCGTCAGCCAGGCCGACCTGGCCAGGAACATCGGCGATGACCGGGTCGGCGAGCTCATCGAGGCCATCTCGGACGCCTCCGACAACACCGGCCGGGGCTGACCCCGGAGGGCTCGACCACCGATCTGACACCAGCACGCGTTGCTATGGCAACGTGTGCTTGTGTCAGTTCGGTCCGGGGGCCGGGTCCCGGACGGTCAGGATCAGGTCATCAGGGTCGGGTCGGCGGGTCTGCTCCCAGAACTCGAGCACGCTGAAGGGCCAGTTCTGGGCGGTCCGGCCGTGCTCGTTGCGGTACCAGGTGCTGACCGTGGAGAACCCCCACGTGCGCAGCCGGTTGGCGGCGTCGATGCGCTCGTTGTAGGCGTCGTGCACGTCGGGCCGGCAGTCGAGCGAGTCGTAGCCCTTCTCGAGTAGCAGCCGGATGCACTCGACCAGGTAGTGCACCTCGCACTCGGAGAAGTAGATGATGCTGCCGTTCACGACGATGTTGGTGTTCGGCCCGTACAGGAAGAAGAGGTTCGGGAACCCGGGCGCCAGCACGCCCAGGTAGGCGCGGGCGTCGCCGCCCCAGCGCTCGTGCAGGTCGACGCCGTCGCGGCCCGTGACCCGCATGGGGGTGAGGAAGCGGGAGGCCTGGAAGCCGGTGCCGTAGATGATCACGTCGGCGTCGAACAGCTCGCCGTCGGCGGTGCGGACCCCGGCCGGCTCGATGCGCTCGACGGGCGTCGTGACCAGCTCGACGTGGTCCTCCCTGAACGTGGCCGGCCAGACCCCGTTGTCGAGCACGAACCGCTTCGACAGCGGCGGGTAGTCGGGCAGGATCTTCTCCAACAGCCCCGGCTCGTCGCCGGCGACCGCCTCCAGGTAGCCGACCAGGAGCTGGCGGATCTCCTCGTTGGCGGCGCTGACGGCCCGCTCGGTGGGCGGGTAGTCGGGGTCGACGGTGGCGGCGGCCAGCATCCCCTCCGCCCCCCGCCAGAACAACCAGAACCGGTACCACTGGGCGTAGAAGGGGACATGGCCGAGGAGCCACCGGAAGCCCTCGTCGACCGCGTGGTGGATGCGCTCGGCCGGGATGAGCCACGGCGCCGTGCGCTGGAAGACCCGCAGCTCGGTCACCTCGCCGGCGATGACCGGCACGAACTGGCAGGCGCTGGCCCCGGTGCCGATGACGGCCACCCGCTTGCCGGCCAGATCGACGTCGTGGTCCCAGCGGGCGGAGTGGAACGACGGGCCGGCGAAGTCGTCGCGCCCGTCGATGTCGGGCAGCTTGGGCCGGTTGAGCTGACCGACGGCGGACACGACGGCGTGGGCGGTGAGCGTGGAGGTGGTGCCGTCGTCGGCCCGCAGTGACAGCTCCCAGCGCTGCTGCTCCTCGTCCCAGCGGGCGTGGGCGACCTCCGTGCGGAAGCGGATGTGGTCCATCACGCCCAGCTCCTCGGCGCACTGGCGGAAGTAGCCGGCGAGCACGTCACGGGAGCTGTAGTACTGGGGCCAGTCGTGCTTCTGGGCGAAGCTGTAGCTGTACATGTGGTTCTGCACGTCGACCCGGCAGCCCGGGTAGCTGTTCTCCAGCCACGTGCCGCCGACGTCGGCGTTCTTCTCCAGCACGACGAACGCCACCCCGGCCTGACGTAGCCGGTGGGCGGCGGCGATGCCCGACATGCCGGCGCCGATGACCGCCACGGTGAGATCGCGGTCGGGAGCGAGGTCGTCCCTGCGCCAGTCGGGGGCCCGCCGCTCGTCGCCCTCGATGGCCAGCTCCTCCCGCAGGAGCGGCAGGTAGCGGTCGTCGACCTGCTCGCCGGTGGCGAAGGCCATGATGGCCCGCAGGTCGTCCTCGGAGAGCTCGGCCGGCTCGCCGGCACGCTCGTTGCGCAGCCGGCGCAGCCCGTCGAGGCACACCGACCGGGCCAATGTCAGCTGCTCCTCGGTCAGGCCGCCCTGGGGCTCACGGAGCCGGGCGGGATCGGGACGCAGCTCCGGCCGCAGCACCGACCGGTCACCGGTCACGTGGGCCACGGCGGCCAGGAGCGCCACCACCTCGGCGTCGGCGATGGCCCGCTCGATGACGGTGTCGTCGTCGGGGAGGGGTCGGACGGGGGGCGACAGGGTCACGGGCGCGAACCTCGGCCGTGGACGACGGGGAGGTGCCAGCAGGTGCGCATCTCGCCGTGGCGCAGCGACCGCAGCTCCGGCTCGGCGCCGGGGGCCGACCGGACGGCGGGGAGCCCGTCGAGGACGGCGTTGGTGGCGGCGACGGCCACGTCGCGGGTGAGGGCGTAACGGGAGCGGGGCCGGTCCTGGGGCTCGGCGGGCCAGCGCGACGGCGCCCCCGTGCCCACCGAGACGCCCGAGGGCAGCCCGTCGGCGCGGTACTGGCCCCTCGGCTCACGCTGGCAGAGGTCCTTGCGGAACAGGTCGAAGCGGTCCGGGTGGGCGAACTGGCGGGGGTCACGGTTGGCGGCGGCGGCGGAGCACACCATCAGCGCCCCCTCCGGCAGGAGCCGCCCGAAGCGCTCCACCTCGTGGCGGGCGAAGCGCCGCCCGGCCGTCACCGGCGCCTCGAACCGGAGGGCCTCCAGCCAGGCCGAGCGCACCAGGCGCCGCTCCCCCGCCACCGCCTCCAGCTGGTCGGGATGGGTGAGCAGGAGGGCCCACAGGTTGGCCAGGCCGCCGTGGAGGGTCTGATGGTCACCCTCCAGCAGCGTGGCGGCGACGTCGACCCCGGTCACCGGCCCGCCCTCGATCTCGAGCGCAGCCGCCGCCGAGATCAGGTCGTCACCGGGATCGGCCCGGCGCTTCTCGACGAGGGGATCGAGGAACGCCGCCAGCTCACCGAAGGCCGCGACCCCGTCGTGACGGGCGACCGGGTCGGCCCCCGAGCCCCGTTGCATCCGCCAGTACCAGGCGGCGACGGCGGGGAGGTCGGCGTCGGGCAGGTCGAGGGTGCGCCCCAGCAGCACGAGGGGCAGGCGGGCGGCCAGGCCCCGGGCCAGGTCGGGCCGGTCGGAGGCGGCGAGGTCGGCCACGAGCCGGTCGGCATCGGGTCGGGCGTGGGCGTCGAGCGCCGCCGCCTCGGCCTCGCGCACGGGGAGCTGCCGGCCCAGGTCGCGGCCCCGGTGGGCGAGGTCCATGGACCACCGCCTGGTACGGGTCTCGAAGTTGGCGTCGTCGACGAGGACGGACGTGACGTCGTCGTAGCGGGTGATCCAGAAGGCGTTGCCGATCCAGTCCCGGTAGCAGGGGTACTCCTCCCGCAGGACGGCCAGGATCGGGTGGGGGTCGGCGAGGAAGCCGGACCCGATCAGGGCCCGGGGTCTGACCAGCGGGGTCGACTCCCCCACCCGCTGACGCTGGAACACCTCGTAGCTGCGCAGCCCGTCGGTGGGCGTCTCCCGGGGCGGGACGGTGGTCTCAGGGCGAGACACGGAACGAGATCCACAGCTCCCGGATGGAGCCGAGCCCGATGGGGGCCAGGCTCCCGTCGATGTCCTTCGGCATCCGGTCGACCTCGATGCGCACGTCGTCGAGACGATCCATCAGGATCTCCGAGCCGACCACCGACTCCTGGTGGGAGATCCACGCCCCCGGGCACAGGTGGGGGCCGACGCCGAAGGCCATGTGGCTGCACCGGCCCTCCTCACGCACCCCGCAACGCAGCAGCTTGCCGCTGTAGAGGTCGTCGCGGTGGATGTCGAAGCGCTCCGGATCCGCGAACACCCGGTCGTCGTGGTTGGCCGACACGTCGACCATGTGGACGAGCGACCCGGCCGGGATCGTCACGCCGTGCATCGTCACGTCGGTGGAGTTGTGGCGGGGCTGGCCGCCGATGGAGGTCGAGTGACGCAGCGTCTCGTGGAAGGCGGCGTCCCAGAGCGACGGGTCGTGGCGGACGGCGGCGAACTGGTCGGGGTGCTGGAGGAGCAGGTACCAGAGGTTGAGGATCGCCCCCCGGGTCGTCTCCCCCCCGCCCCCCACCACGAGGGCGATGTTGGACGTGATCTCCTCGGTGGACATGACGTCACCGTCGATGACGGCCTCGCACAGCTCGGTGATGATGTCCTTGCCCAGCACGGCGCCGTCGTCGTCGACGAGGTACCCCGGCTCGCGGCGGCGCCGCTCGACCAGCCCCTCGATGTAGTCCTCGAGGTGCTGGCGGGCCTCCAGGCCCTGCTGGTGGGTCTCGGAACCGCCGAGGCCGAGCATCATCGAGCTGTACCAGTAGAAGAAGTCGCCCCGGGCCTCGTCGGGGATGCCGAGCACCTGGCACACGACCCGGATCGGGAACTCGTTGGCGAAGGCGGCGGCCAGCTCGACGGTGCGGCGCCCGGTCGAGGGGTCGACCTCGACCCCCGGCCCCGGCTCGGGACCGGTGAAGGCGTCGATCATCTCGCCCGCCAGGCGGCGGATGGCGGGCACCCGCTTGGTGAGGGCCCTACCGACCAGGTGGCGGCCGTACACGTTGCGGCGGCGGCGGTGCTCGATGCCGCTCAGCTCCAGCTGGGTGTTGCCGAGGACGCCCGACGACGAGCCCTTGGGGATGGTGTTGAACCCCTCCTCGTCGAAGTAGCAGGCCGTCACGTCCTCGTAGCGGGTGACGTAGTAGCAGTTGTGGAGATGGTCGCGGAAGACCGGGTGGTGATCCCGCATGATCCGGTAGTAGGGGTACGGGTTGCGGGCGAACTCGGTCGTGTCGAACATGCGGGGGTCGAGCAACGGGGTGCCGTCCGGTGCCGTCCCCATGTCGTAGGCCCGGCCGACCGGCGCCAGGGGCACGTCGGACGGGATCGGGGCCCGCTCGTCGATGGGGAGCACCTCGTCGAGCACGTCGAGCAGCGGATCAGTGGTCGTCATTGGCTTCCCCTGGCCGTGGTGTGCGCGACGATAGCTCCGAGGACGAGGAGACCTGCGTGGCCTACGTGATCACGGACGAGTGCATCGACGTGATGGACAGGTCGTGCATCGAGGTCTGCCCGGTCGACTGCATCCACGGCGGTGACGACGACGATCGCATCTGCTACATCGACCCCGACGCCTGCATCGACTGCGACGCCTGCCTGCCCGCCTGTCCGGTGGGCGCCATCTACCCCGAGGACGAGGTCCCCGCCCGCTCGACGCCCTTCGTGGAGATCAACGCCCTGTGGTACCGCGACCGGGAGGCGGCCCGGGCCCGGGTCGGGTCGCTCCGATAGCCACGCCGCCCCATGCGACGCAGGCGGTGTCGTGGCGTGGGGCCCGTGATCGGACAGACTGGCCGGCGTGCTGCTCGCCGCCTCCTCCTCGCGTGAGAACTTCGTCGACCTCGACGTCCCGGCCTGGGCCTGGGTCGGGTTGGTCGTCGCCCTCGTCGTCATGCTGGCCATCGACCTCATCCGCCACCGCGACGACCACGAGCCGAGCACCCGCGAGGCGGCGCTGGAGACGACGGCGTGGATCCTGTGTGGCCTCGCCTTCAGCGTCGTGGTGGCCGTCGGCTTCGGGGCCGCCGCCTTCGGGGAGTACATCTCCGGTTACCTGATCGAGAAGTCGCTCAGCGTCGACAACGTCTTCGTCTGGTCGATCCTGTTCTCGTCGCTGATGATCCCGCTGCGCTACCAGCACCGGGTGCTGTTCTGGGGCATCTTCGGCGCCCTCGTTCTCCGGTTGATCTTCATCCTGGTGGGGGCGGCGCTCATCAACCGCTTCTTCTGGGTGCTGATCGTCTTCGGCGTGTTCCTCATCTACACCGGCCTGAAGATCGTCCGCCACAAGGAGGGCGAGGGCGACAAGACCTCCAACCGGGGCCTCGGCCTCCTCCAGCGCGTCATGCCGGTCACCAACGAGCTCGACGGACACAAGTTCTTCACCCGGATCAACGGGGTCAGGGCGGCCACCCCCCTGTTCGCCGCGCTGGTGGTGGTCGAGCTCACCGACGTGCTGTTCGCGCTCGATTCGGTGCCGGCCGTGCTGGCCGTCTCCAACGAGCCGTACCTGGTGTTCGCCTCGAACGCGTTCGCCATCCTCGGGCTGCGGGCCATGTACTTCCTGCTGGCCAGCGCCCGGGAGCGCTTCCACTTCCTGTCGCATGCGCTGGGCGGCATCCTCGTGTTCGTGGGCATCAAGATGGCGATCAGCCACTGGTACCACATCGACACCTACGTCTCGCTGGGCGTGATCGTGGTGGCCCTGGTGGCCGCCGTCGTCTTCAGCGAGCGCAAGGAGCGCCGGATCGCCCGGTCCCGCGAGGCCTGACCCCCGTCGGAGCTACCGTCCGTCGCATCGCGAGAGGTGAGGTACCGGGTGCCGATGCACGACGACGTGGCCGACTTCCTGCACCGCCTGGCCGCCCTGGACGCCCCGCCGCTGTCGGCGGGCACCCCGGAGGCGGCACGGGCCAACTACGACGCCGCCCCCAAGCCGGCTCCCGACCCCCTGCCCCGGGTCGAGGACCACGTGATCCCCGGGCCGCCCGGTGCCGGTGACCTCCCGGTGCGGGTCTACGCCAGCTCCGACCGGGCCGGCCTCCCCACGGTGGCCTTCTTTCACGGGGGCGGGTGGGTGCTCGGCAGCGTCGAGGGTCACGACACCCTGGCCCGCCGGCTGGCGGCCCGCTCGGGTGCGCTGATCGTCTCGGTCGACTACCGGCTGGCGCCCGAGCACCCCTTCCCTGCGCCCCACGACGACTGCTGGGCGGCCACGGCGTGGCTGGCCGAGCGGGCCGGCGACCTGGGCGGTGACCCCGCCCGACTGGCCGTGGCCGGCGACAGCGCCGGGGGCAACCTGGCCGCCGGGGTGGCGCTGCGGGCCCGCGACGAGGGGATGGCCCTCGCCTTCCAGCTGCTGATCTACCCGTGCATCGACACCGACGTCACCCGGCCCTCGATGGTCGACAACGCCACCGGCTACTTCCTCACCACCGACGACATGGTCTGGTTCTGGGACCACTACGTGCCCGCCGACCATCGGAGCGACCCCAGGGCCGTGCCCATGCGGGCCGGGTCGGTGGCGGGGCTGGCCCCGGCGCTGATCCAGACGGCCGAGTTCGACCCCCTGCGCGACGAGGGCGAGGCGTGGGGAGCCCGGCTCGAGGCCGAGGGCGTGCCGGTCACCGTCACCCGCTACGACGGCGTCGTCCACGGCTTCGTCAGCCGTTGGGACCGCATGGCCGCAGCCGAGGCGGCCCACGACGAGGCCGGTGCCGCCCTCCGGTCGGCGCTCGCCGCCGGAGCGGGCTCGTCCCCGTGAGCCCGGCCGGGCCGCTCGACGGCGTCCGGATCCTCGACCTCAGCTCGGTGGTGATGGGCCCGTACGCCACCCGGATCCTGGGCGACCTCGGGGCCGACGTGATCTGCGTCGAGGGACCGGCCGGCGACACCAACCGAGCCATGGGGGCCGGACCGCACCCCGAGCTGTCCGGCGTGTCGCTCAACCTCATGCGCAACAAGCGCAGCGTCGGCCTCGACCTGAAGCACGCCGACGGGAGGGACGCTTTCCTGCGCCTCGTCGCCGCCTCCGACGTGGTGGTCACCAACCTCCGGCCCGGGCCGCTGGGCCGGCTCCGGCTCACCTACGCCGACCTCGTCGGGGTCCGCCCCGACGTGGTGCTGTGCCGGGCCCACGGGTACGCCTCGGACTCGGCGCAGCGCGACGCTCCCGCCTACGACGACATCATCCAGTCGGCGTCCGCCATCGGCGACCTGTTCGTCCGGGTGGGCGGGGAACCGGTGCTGATGCCGACGCTGGTGGCCGACAAGGTGGCCGGTCTGACCGTCACGTCGGCCGTGCTGGCCGCCCTCCTCCACCGGGAGCGCACCGGCGAGGGCCAGGACGTCGAGGTGCCCATGCTCGACGTCATGCGGGCCTTCGTGCTCGTCGAGCACGGTGCCGCCGCCATCCCCGAGCCGCCCCTCGGCCCCGCCGGCTACCCCCGGATCCTGACGCCCGAGCGGCGACCCCAGCGAACCCTCGACGGGTGGATCAACGTGCTGCCCTACCGGCAGGAGGACTTCGAGACCCTGTTCCGGGCCGGCGGCCGGCACGATCTCGTCGGCGACGAGCGGACCCTGTCACGCCGGGCCCGGATCGACCACAGCGACTCGCTCTACGCCGACGTCGCCGGAGTGCTGGCCGGCGGCACGACCGCCCACTGGCTGGCGCTGTGCGCCGAGACGGGCATCCCCGCCACCGAGGCTGCCACCCTCGACGACCTCGTCGCCGCGTTGCCCGTGGTCGACCACCCCCACGCCGGCAGCCACCGCGAGATCCCGCCGCCGGTCAGGTTCGGGGTCAGCCCGGCGTCGGTGCGGCGGCCGGCACCGCTGGTCGGCGAGCACGGCCGGGAGGTGCTGGCCGAGGTCGGCTACGACGACTCCGACCTCGACCGCCTGGAATCGTCGGGAGCGCTGCGCCCGCCCCGGCCACCGTTCTGACCGTTCCGGCGCCGGGCCACGGCCCCACCCGGGGTCACCGGTTCGCCCTGGAGAGCGGCCCGGAAGCTGTCGGTGGCCTGCAGGGCCACGATGTCGGACGGCATCTCGATCTCGGCGTCGTCGAACGCCCGCTTCACGGCGGCGATGGTCCGGCTGGCGACGACCAGCACGTCGTGCTGGCGTGACGCCGCCCAGAAGCGGCACTCCAGGTTCACGGTGGCGGCGCCCAGCTCGCTGAGGAGCGCCTCGGCCGGGGGATCGGGCGCCACGCCCTCGACGCCGCGCATCGCCGCCGTCGCCACCTCGACGGCCTCGTCCAGGTCGGCCTCGTAGGCGACGCCGACCACGAAGCTCGACCGGCGGATGTCGAGGTCGGTGAGGACGACGATCTCGTTCGTGTAGACGTCGGCGTTCGGGATGATGAGCAGTTCCCCGGCGAACGTCCGGATGCGGGTCTCCCGGATCGTGATGCCCTCGACCACCCCCTGGCGGTCGTTCACCTCGACCTGATCACCGGACCGGAAGGGCTGGCGGAACAGGAGCAGTACCCCGGCCAGCAGGTTCGACAGGATGTCCTGGAAGGCGAAGCCGAGCGCCACCGACAGGATGCCGGCGCCCGCCAGGAGGTCGACGGGCTTCACCGAGGGGAACGCCACGGCCAGCCCGAGGAGCACCCCGAAGCCGCTGATGGCGAACCCCGCCACCCGGCTCATCACCAGGGCGAAGCTGGGGGTCTGGGTCCGCTCCCAGCGCTGGCGGAGGACCCAGCGCACGCCCCGGCCGATCAGCCAGAACACCGCCGCCACCCCGACGGCGACGCCGACGCGGGGCAGCGCCTCGACCGTCTGCTCCCACAGGTTGCGGGCGTTCTCGCTCGGCTCGGGACCGTCGTTGAGCTCGCCCTGGGTGGGGAGCGCCGCCAGCACCCGGCCGAGAGGACCGGGCACCGGACCGATCACCGCCCGGTCCCGCTCACGTGGCGCCGCACCGGGGCGATCACCGCCCGGTCCCGCCCGGGCGACGCTGCACCCGGGGCGTTCACCCCTCGATCTTGCTCAGGCGGCGCCGCACCCGGCGGCTGGTCCTGTCGGCCGTGCGCTCCATCTTGCGGCCCTGACGGCGCATCTTGCGGGCGGCCCGGTCGACGGCCCGCTCGGCCCTGCGTTGGGCGCGTCGGGCTCTGCGCCGCTGCCGCCGGCTCGGGTCCTCCAGATCACCGAGCGCCCCGTCGGCCCGGGTGCGGAGGTCGTCCACCACGTTCGACGCCCGCCCCGCCACCTCGTCGAGCGCGTCGGTCACCCGCCGCCTCTTCCTCCTGCGAAACACCACGTGCCTGCCTCCTAAGGAACGACGACGGATGCGTCCCGCCGGCGCCCTGCGGGGTCCCCGGCGGACCACTACGACCAAACATGGCACGTCCGGGCGGCTCGGGCCAGACCGAGGCGTCGACGGCGGACCCGTCGGGCGACCCGACGGGCGCCCGCTCAGTCGGTGCGCAGCCCCGGGGGCTCGGAGCCGGCCAGGCGTTCCCACGACGAGGCGGCCAACCGGATGGCGATGACGCGCATGACCCCGCCGGCCACCGCAGCCAGGACCGCCCAGCGCAGCGCCTCGGTCCAGTCGACGCGCCGGTCGGCCGGGTTCGGGAGCGACGACGTCTCCCCCGACTCGTCCCGACGGAGCTGGGTCACGATCTTGCGCGCCCCGACCCCGGCGAGGGCCGAACCGCCCGCCGACACCGCCGTCCACATCCAGTCCTGGCGTGCCATGGTCGCTCCTCGTCCTCGCAGCCCGCGCCATGCTGGCACGATCATGGGGGGCCGCCGTACCCCGGGGCCGGCGACGTCGGGTGGTCCGGGACGGGCCGTTTCGTGGTACACAGCGGCCATGATCGACATCCGCACCCTGGCCCGTCCGCTCCTGGCCGGCGTCTTCGTCGCCGGCGGCATCGACTCCCTGATGGAGCCCGACCCCAAGCGGGGGGCCGCCCGGGAGGCGGGTGTGCCCGTGGCCGAGGCCACCGGGTTGCCGGAGGAGCCCGACACGCTCGTGAAGATCAACGGCGGGGTGCAGGTGGGGGCGGGTCTCCTGCTCGCCACCAACCGGTTCTCCCGCCTGGCCGCGCTCGCCCTCGCCGGCACCCTCGTCCCGACCACGCTCGGGGCCCACCGCTTCTGGGAGATCGACGATGCCGACGAGCGCCAGGCCCAGACGTTCCACTTCATGAAGAACGCCGCCATCCTGGGGGGGCTGGTGTTCGCCGCCCTCGACACCGAGGGTCGCCCCTCGGTGTTCTGGACGGGGCGCAAGGCGGCCGGGACCGCGGCCAGCACGGCGGTCTCCGCCGGCCGGACCGTCGCCGACACCGTCATCCCGGGCTGAGCCTGCATCCCCCGGTGGCCCGCAGCGGGCCGCTATGGTCCGGCCCAGCCCGTCGGACGGGTGGCATCAAGAGAAGGGGAAACTGCACATGGCGGGTATCGGACTCGGTGGCATCATCGTCATCGTCGGCATCCTGGTGGCGATCTTCGGATCGCTCTGGCTCGGCATCGTCATCATCCTCATCGGGCTGATCGCCTTCGGCGGCTTCGCCCGGGGGAAGTGGTACTGAGCCGGCGACGGTTGGATCATGAGCACGGTTGGATCATGAGCACGGTTGGGTCGTGAGCACGGTGGGGGTGGGGACATGAGCGCAGGCAGCAACATCGGGGTCTCGTCGGCGGCACGGGCGAGGTCGGTCGACTCCGACACCCTCGTCGCCGTCGGACGGGCCGGCTGGGTGGCCAAGGGGGCCATCTACCTCCTGATCGGCATCCTGGCCTGGCCCATCGCCTTCAGCTCGTCCTCGTCGGGAGAGGGCTCGGAGGAGGCCAGCCGGCGGGGTGCGCTGGCCGCGGTGGCCGACAACTCGTTCGGAGGCGTGCTGCTGGTCATCCTCGGCGTCGGCCTCGCCCTGTACGCGCTGTGGCGGCTGGCCTCGGCGGCGCTGCCGGGTCGCAGCGACTCGGAGGCCAAGGTGTGGGCCCACCGGGCCGCCTACGTGTTCAGCGGGCTCAGCTACGCCGTGCTGGCCTTCACCGCGCTCTCCGTCGTCTTCGGCGGAGGATCGACGGGTGGCGGCGGCGGCTCGGGCGGCGGCGGGGGAGGCAGCCGGTTCGAGCAGGTGACCCGTGACGTCCTCGACTGGACCCTCGGACGGTGGCTCGTCGGCCTCGCCGGCGCAGCGCTGATCGGGCTGGGGGGCTACTTCGCGGTCAAGGGCTTCCAGCGGAAGTTCCTGGAGCAGATCGACCTCACCGACGCCGGGTCCAACGAGCGCTCCGCCATCGTGTGGGGCGGCACGATCGGATGGATCGGCCGGGGGGCGGTGGTCGCACTGCTCGGGGTGTTCCTGATCGACGCCGCCGTCACCTACGACGCCGACCAGGCCGAGGGGCTCGACGGTGCCCTGCGGCAGGCCGCCGAGCAACCCTTCGGCACGTTCGCCGTCGCCTTCATCGCGGTGGCGCTGATGATCTACGGGGGCTTCGCGGCGTTGAGCGCCCGGCACCGACTGATCCTCGGCCCCTGACGGTCTCGGCCGTCGGGGGACCGTCAGGGCACTAGGGGCGGGCGCCCTCGACGGGGTCGTCGGTGGCGGGGGCGGCGCCGGCCACGGGGGCCGGGGTCGACTCGGCGGCGCCGATGCCCCCCTCGGGGGCCCCCGTGGGGGAGCCGATGTCGGGCGTCGACGGGGTGGACGATCCGCCGACCGGCGACGACGAGGCGGAGTCGCCGCTCTTGCGGTTGCGCATCTGGTCGTACCACTGCGTCACCTTGTCGCGGTTGCGCCAGGCCATCGAGGCGGCCGTCCCCAGGATGCCGGCCCGGATCAAGCTCTTCATCGTCGTCGTCCTTCTCGTCGGGTGTCCATGCCTACCCGACCGATTGCCCCGGCACACACGCACGGCGCCGTTTGCCCCGGAGGGCCCGAGGGGACAATCTCGTGGTCTTCGAGGAGGCGCCTCCGTGTCCGTTCCCCAGCAACCCGAGGTTCGTCGCAGCGAGACGACCCCGATCCAGCCCGACAGCATCGAGTCCCAGATCGAGGCCCGGCGGCCCGTCCAGCGTGACGGGGAGGGTGGACCCGTACCGCCCGACAACCAGCCCGGCCACCGCCCCGACCAGGACCAGGACAAGCCGGACATGGACGCGTTCGTGGCCGCCTTCACCAAGGATCCCGACGACGGACCCGACGACGAGGGCGGCGTCGGGGCTGACGAGGAGGAACGGTCCGACGAGCAGGTCACGGCCGAGGCACCGCCCGAGGAGGGGTCCGACCGGGAGGCCCCCGTGGAGCTGGAGGCGGGAACCGAGGCCATCCCGATCGAGGCGGCCCCGACCATGGGCGCGCTCGACCCCGCCCCGGAGCCGGAGCCGGGCGATCCGATCCCGCTGCAGCCCGTCGGCGCCGAGCGTGGCGAGCCGTCGCGGGCGGCGGCGCTCATCCCCGAGCCCGATCCCGCCGAGGTCACCCCGCTCGCCTCGGTGCAGGACATGACCACGGTGCGGGCGGAACGGTCCGGGGCCGCGGTGTCGTCGCCGGCGGCGGCCGGAGCGCCCGGGCCGGCGGCGTCAGGGCCGGGCGCACCGCGCCCGGCCGGCGGGGCCGACCGCTCCCTGCCCCTGCCCCGGCCGTCGGCGGCCGTGCTGACCTCGCCCCGGGCGCTCACCGGGTTCACACTGCGGGTGTGGGCGGCGTCGCTCGACGCCAGCGGCCGGCTGCTGCGGGCGGCGGCCGAGCGGATCGACCGCCGGTAGCGCCGGGATCGACCGACACGACGAGCTACAGGTCGACCGTGCCCCGGTCGCCCAGGTCGGGGTGATCGCCGCCGAGCTTCGATTTCACCAGCTCGAAGACGTGCTGGAGAGTGCCGGTACCGGTCCACCACTCGGCCCGATCGGAGCGGACGTGGAGGACGACGGCGTTGTCGCCCTCCTTGCCCTCGGGGAAGTAGGCGTCGGTGATCGGGTCCCACAGCTCGTCGCGCCGGGCGCGGTCGTCGACGACGGCGCCCCGGCCCGAGAACGACACCCAGACGCCCTCGTCGTCGTCGGTGAAGGCGACGTTGACGGTCAGGTCCTCACCCGGGGTCACCCAGTGGGCGTCACGGGCCACGATGAACCAGATGTCACCCCGGTCGTCGATCTCCTGCACCGTGAGCGGCCGCGCCGAGATCGATCCCTCCGGGTCGAGCGACGACACCATGACCGTCCGCACCGACGACAGTCGCTCCCGCAGCTCGTCGAGGGTCATCTCGTCGCTCATGACGCACCTCCGCCGCCGCTCCCGGTGAGGCGATCGCGGATGGCACCCACGAAGGCGGGGAGGTCGTCGGGCTTGCGGGAGGTGATGAGGTTGCCGTCCTCGACCAGCTCCCGGTCCTCCCACTTCGCCCCCGCGTTGACCAGGTCGACCCGGATCGAGGGCCACGACGTGAGCGTCCGGCCCTTCACCACGGCGGCGTCGATGAGGAGGCTGCCGGCGTGGCAGATGGCGGCCAGGGGCTTGCCCGTCCCGTCGAAGCGGTGCACGAAGCGGACGGCGTCGGTGTCGAGGCGCAGCTTGTCTGGCGAGTAGCCACCGGGCACGATCAGCAGGTCGTAGCGGTCGGGGTCGGCGTCGGCGATGGCCCGGTCGACGGCCACCTTGACCTCTCCCTGCTTGCCGACGATGTCGGCGCCGGCCTCGGGGCCGAGCACCTCCACCTCGTGGCCGTCGTCGGTGAGAGCCTGGCGGGGGGTGTCGAGCTCGGAGTCCTCGAAACTGTCGGTGGCGATGATGGCGACCCGTGCCATGGTGACCTCCTCGTCGTGTGGCGCCGGTGTCCCCGGATGCGACGGGGGGAAAACGTCAGGCCAGTCCGGCCTGGCGGAGCAGCGCCGTGACGGCGGCGGCGACCACGACCACGACGGCGAGCGGGGCGCCCCGAAGGGCCAGGAGCGCAGCCACGGCCACCCCCGGCACCCGGGCGTCGACCACGATCTCGCCGGCGGTGGTGAGGGTCTGCAGCGCCAGCACCGAGCTGATGACGGTGACCGGGATGAGGTCGACGAGGCGGGCCAGCCGGGGACTGCCGACGCCGTTGCGCAGCAGGAACATGCCGGCCAGCCGCTGCCCGGCCACCCCCACGGTCAGGGCCGCGACGACGAGGGGCGTCACGGTGACCCGGCTCCGGTCCCGGACGGGGGGCGCACCAGCGCCACGGCCAGCACGGCGCCGGTGAGCGACAGGAGCACGGGCACGCCGCCCGGCGTCAGCTCGACCGTCGCCAGCGTCACGGCGAACCCGATCGTGGCCGCCACCAGCCCCTCCCGCCGCCGCCACGCCGGAGCCGACACGGCCACCAGCACGGCCGGGAACACGGCGTCGAGGCCGACGGTGGCCGGGTCGCCGATACGGGAGCCGAGGAGCGCGCCCGCCACCGAGCCCACCAGGTAGCCGGCCGCCATCCAGAACGACAGAACCCCGTAGCTGCGGCGGGCGTCGCCGGGTCCGGGCTCGGCGGCCGCCACCGCGGCGTTGGGGTCGATCACCACGAAGGCGGCCAGCGCCCGCCACCGGGCGGGCAGGCCGGGGCCGAGGGCGCGCGCCAGCGTGATGCTGAGCAGCCCGAAGCGGGTCGACACCAGCCACCCCGACAGCACCCCCGCCGCCGTGCTCCCGCCCCCCGCCACCACGGCCACGAAGGCCAGCTCGGCGGTGGCCGAGAACACGACCCCGGCAGCCAGGATGGCCACCCAGGGCTCGGTGTCCTCCGTCACGACCAGGGCCGCCACCGTGACCCCGACCACGGCGAACGTGAGCCCCAGCGTCACCAGGTCGGACCGGCGAAGGCGCTCGCCCCCGTCGGCCAGGACCCGGAAGCGTCCCGTCACCCTGCGTCCACGGCGACGTTCCCCGGCCCGGCCACGGCGGGACCCTACGGGCCCGGGCGACCCCGGTAGGTCGAGCGACCGATCGGGCACCAGACTGCGTGCCGATGCAGCGCACGTCCGCCGACGTCGGCCTGACCGGTCTGGCCGTCATGGGCCGCAACCTCGCCCTCAACCTGGCCGACAGCGGGCACCGGGTCGCCGTCCACAACCGGACGACGGCCCGGATGGAGGAGTTCGTCGCCGGTCCGGACGGCCGCCCCGACGTGATCGGGGTCCGCTCCCCCGACGAGCTGGTCGCAGCGCTGACGCCGCCCCGCCGCATCATCGTCATGGTCCGGTCGGGTCCCGCCGTCGACGCCGTGATCGACGAGCTGGCCCCCCGGCTGGAGACGGGCGACATCCTGGTCGACGGCGGCAACTCGCACTTCGCCGACACCATCCGCCGGTGCCGACGCCTGGAGGCGGAGGGTCTCCGGTTCGTGGGCGCCGGCATCTCGGGCGGAGAGGAGGGCGCCCGGCACGGGCCCTCGATCATGCCGGGCGGCACCGCCGCGGCGTGGCCGGAGGTGGGGGATCTGCTGCGCTCCATCGCCGCCACCGCCCCCGACGGCACGCCGTGCTGTGACTGGGTGGGTGACGACGGCGCCGGCCACTACGTGAAGATGGTCCACAACGGCATCGAGTACGGCGACATGCAGCTCATCGCCGAGGCCTACTCCCTGCTGCGCGCCGACGGGCGCCCCCACGACGAGGTGGCCGACGTCTTCGAGACCTGGAACCGGGGGCCGCTCGAGTCCTACCTGGTCGAGATCACCGCCGTCATCCTCCGCGCTGTCGACGACGAGACGGGCGAGCCGCTGGTCGAGCGCATCGTCGACGCCGCCGGCCAGAAGGGCACCGGCCGGTGGACGGCCGCCTCCGCACTTGATCTCGGCCAGCCGCTGACCCTGGTGGCCGAGGCCGTGTTCGCACGGGTGGTCTCGTCCCTACGGGAGCAGCGCCAGCGGGCCGCCGACGTGCTGACCGGCCCGAGCGACGCGCCCGGAATCGCCGTCGAGGACCTCCGGGACGCCATGTACGCCTCGAAGATCGTCTCCTACGCCCAGGGCTTCCAGCTCCTGCGGGCGGCGGCCGACGAGCACGGCTGGGACCTCGACCTGGGCCGGATCGCCGGCCTGTGGCGGGCCGGGTGCATCATCCGGGCCGGGTTCCTCGACGGCATCACCGCCGCCTTCGACCGCGACGGCGGCCTGGCGAACCTGCTCCTCGACCCCGATTTCGGCGAGGCCGTGGCCGGCGCCCAGGACGGCTGGCGCAGGGTGGTGGCCGGCGCGGTGACGGCGGGGGTGCCGGTGCCGGCCACCGCGTCGGCGCTGGCGTTCTTCGACGGCTACCGACGCCGGCGGCTGCCCGCCAACCTCATCCAGGCCCAGCGGGACCTGTTCGGTGCCCACACCTACCGTCGCGTCGACGCCGACCCCGACGTGGTTTTCCACACCGACTGGACGGGCCGGGGTGGCACCACCTCGGCCGGCGCCTACGAGGCCTGAGCGCCCCCGGTGACCTCGCCGGCGATGTCGGTCACGAGGTCGTCCAGGCCGCCGTCGTCGGACACGACGTGGCAGGTGACGGCCCGCTCGCCGACGGTGCGGGCCACGACCACGGCCACCGCCTTCTTCGGGCACAGATCGAGGCAACCGGTCAGCACCACCCGGGCCCGGCGCTTGTGACCGGCGGCCTTCAGCTCGGAGCGGATGTCACCCCGCACCTCCTTGGGGTGCGGGTGACGACCGCTGCACTCCCGGCACACCGCCACCATCCCCCACTCGAAGGGAGGTTCCGGACAGCGATCGGCTCGGCCCATGACCCCGGTATCGTCCCACAGACCACCGACGGAGAACGAGGCGAGCGACCCGCATGGACAACGACGAGCTGATCGGCAAGCTGAACGAGGACCTCGAGCTCGAGTACCGCTCGATCGTGCAGTACATCCATCACATCGCCACCGTCAAGGGCGCCGAGTTCCTGGCCATCGTCGACGAGCTGGAGAAGCACGTCAGCCAGGAGGTGGAGCACGCGCTGACGCTGGCCCGCCAGATCGACTTCCTGGGGGGAACGCCGTCCACGATCGTGCCCGGTTTCTCCCCGGCGGCCAGCTCCGAGGACGCCCTGCGCCAGGACCTGGAGCTGGAGGAGACCCAGCTCGACCGGTACCGGGAGCGCATCGAGCAGGCCACCGAGGTGGGGTTGCCCGACGTGTCCGAGACGATCTCGCCGCTCCTGGAGCAGACCCAGGACCACGTGCGCGACCTGCGCGCCGCCCTCGGCCACTGATACCCGCCCGCCGGGGCCGGGCCGTCGGGCTCTGCGCCCTGGCCCTCGCGGCGGCCTGCTCGGAGGCGTCGGAGGCGGGTCCACCCACTCCCCCGCCGGATCGCGTGACCACCGTGACGGTCCCCGCCACGCCCGCCCCCGCCGCGGTCGCTCCGACACCGACCCCGGCGGCACCGACCCCGGCGCCGACAACCATGCCGCCGACGACCGTGCCGACAGCCGTGCCGCCGACGACCGTGCCGCCGACGACCGTGCCGCCCGCCGAGGGTCGCTTCGCACCGCCGCCGTGGCTCGGCACCCGGCTCCTGCCACTGCGCCCCGACGGGCGCGGCGAGGCGGCCCCGACGCCACCCGAGCTGGTCGACCGCCGCCTGGCCACCCCGCCGCTGCTCCCCCCTCCCCCGGACGCCGAGTTCACGGCCACGGTCGGACCCGTGCCCGACGACGTACTGGCCCGATCGTCGTGGAGCCCGGAGTGCCCGGTGACGGCGGACGAGCTCGCCTACCTGACCCTCTCGCACCACGGTTTCGACGGTGGCCACCACACCGGCGAGATGATCGTCCACGCAGCCGTGGCCGACGACATCGTCGGCGTGTTCGCCCGGGCCCACGAGGCGGGCTTCCCGATCGAGGAGATGCGGGTCGTCTCGGCGGCCGACATCGACGCCCCCCCGACCGGTGACGGCAACGTCACGACGTCGTTCGCCTGCCGACCGGCGGTGGGCTCGTCGTCGTGGTCCCAGCACGCCCACGGCCTCGCCGTCGACGTCAACCCGTTCCACAACCCCTACCGGCGGGGCGACCTGGTGCTGCCCGAGCTGGCCTCGTCCTACCTCGAGCGCGACGACCTGCGTCCGGGCATGATCACCTCGGACGGACCGGTGGCACGGGCCTTCGCCGACATCGGCTGGGGCTGGGGCGGTCACTGGTCGTCGGTCGACGACTGGATGCACTTCAGCGCGGACGGAAGGTGACGATGGGCGGACGGCTCGGACCCGGGGATCTGGTGGTCACCAACTGCTCGTCGGCGTGGCCCCCCTTCGCCGAGCACGTCCGGGTGGCCGCCGCCCACGGTTTCGCCGGGCTGTCGCTCTGGCCCTCCGTCTACGCCGACGCGCTCGCCGCGGGGCACCGGCCGGCCGAGATGCGGCGCATGCTCGACGATCACGGGCTCGTCGTCAACGACGTCGACGCCGCCATCCTGTGGGCCGGTGCGCAGGAGCGAACCCCCGCCACCCCGGGCGGACCCGACGCCCCGCCGTACGAGATGCTGTTCGAGGCCGGCGCCGAGCTGGGGGCCGACTACGCCAACGTGGCCATCTTCGCCGACGCCCCGTTCGTCATCGACCGCGCCGTCGAGGAGTTCGCCGCCGCCGCGACCCGGTGCGTCGACGTGGGCCTGCGGCCCCACCTCGAGTTCCTGCCCATCAGCCCGATCGCCGACGCCGCCACGGCCTGGCGGGTGGTCGAGGCGGCCGGCGTCGACGCGGCCGGGATCATGGTCGACGCCTGGCACGTCCAGCGGGGTCCGACCGACCATGACCAGCTCCGGTCGCTGCCGGCCGGGCGGATCCTCGGGGTGCAGCTCTGCGACGCGCCGGCCGAGCCGGCCGACGACCTGCTGTGGGAGACGCGCCACGCCCGCCTCCTCCCCGGGGAGGGGGCGGGCGACACCGTGGGGCTCGTGCGGGCCCTCGACGGCCACGGCTGCACGGCGCCGGTCACGGTGGAGGTGTACTCCGACGAGCTGGACCGTCTGGACCCCGACGAGGCCACCCGCCGGGTGGCGGCGGCGACCCGCCGGGTGCTCGCCGCCGCCGGCCACCGGGTCGACGGCGGGGCGGGCTAGGGTCCGGCCCTCGCCGGAGGGAGGAAGCGTCGTGCAGCTCGAGGGCAGGGTGGCCGCCGTCACGGGTGGGACCAGGGGCATCGGTCGGGGGATCGCCGAGGTGTTCCTGGCCGAGGGGGCCCGGGTCATGGTCAACGGGCGGAGCCCCGACAAGGGCGAGGCGGCGGTGGCCGAGATGGGCGCCGGCGACGACGTCGCCTTCGTGGCCGGTGACGTCAGCGTGCAGGCCGAAGCCGAGGGCGTGGTCGACGCCACCGTGGAGCGCTTCGGACGCATCGACATCCTGGTCAACAACGCCGGGGGCGCCTACGACCTCGCCCCCTGCGTCGACCTCACCGACGAGGCGTGGGACCACGCCATCGCCTGGAACCTGAGCTCGACGTTCTGGGCCACCCGCCGGGCGCTGCGGCACATGATCCCCCAGGAGTCGGGGCGCATCATCAACATGTCGTCGGTCGAGGGCAAGCACGGCAAGCCCGCCATGAGCCCCTACGTGGCCGTGAAGCACGCCATCAACGGCTTCACCAAGTCGGTGGCCCGTGAGGTCGGCACGCAGGGCATCACCGTCAACGCCCTCTGCCCGGGCCTGATCATCACTGACATCGTCCGCGAGCACGGCCCCTCGACGGCCGAGGCCATGGGCATCACGTTCGACGAGATGGTCGACCTGTTCGCCCAGGAGTCGGCCATCAAGCGACCCAACACCGTGGAGGAGGTGGCGGCCGTGGCGCTCCTCCTCGCCTCCGACGCCGGTGCCGGCATCACCGGCGCGCTGCTGTCCATCGACGGCGGAACGGCGGCATCGTGACCGTGAGCGACGTGGGACCCGCCGGGCCGCCGGGCTTGCACCCACCGACGTCAGCCGGTGGGCGACGAGCTCTACAGGACAGCACCGTGAGCGACCGGAGCGACTTCCCCCCCAAGCAGCCCGGCGACCTGACGCCGGAGTGGCTGACCGACCGGCTGCGGGAGTCGGGCGCCATCGGCGCTGACGACCGCATCACCGGCTGGTCGACCACCCTGCTCGGTGAGGGGGCCGGGATGCTGGGGGTGGTGGCCCGTCTCGGCCTGGAGTACGAGGACGGCTCTGGCCCGCTCGACTCCGTCGTCGCCAAGTTCGCCACCCCCACCGAAGGCAACCGGGCCGTGGCCATGGCCTTCCGCATGTACGAGCGGGAGGTCCGCTTCTTCGGCGAGCTGGTGGGCCGGGTCGACACCGGCATCCCGCGCTGCCACGCCGGCCGCATCGACGTCGACACCGGCGACTTCCACCTCATCCTGGAAGATCTCGTCGGCTACCGGGAGGGCGACCAGGCGGCCGGCTGCGACGCCGACGACGCCCGCACCTGCATCGACACCATCGCCCCGCTGCACGCCGCCTGGTGGGGGGCACGCGATCAGCCCGAGCTGGCCTGGGTGCCCCGCTCCAGCGGGGACCTGTACCGGGGCGGCATGGTCCCGGCCGCCCAGGCGTCCTACGAGCCGTTCGTGTCCAACTTCGGCGACGTGCTGCCCGACGAGGTGGCCTCGGCCGGGGAGCGCTACCTCGCCGCCCTCGACGACCTGCACGTGCGGATGGGTGAGGGGCCCCAGACGCTCTGCCACGGTGACTTCCGCCTCGACAACCTCCTGTTCGGCACCCGACCCGACCAGCCCCCGCTCATGCTCATCGACTGGCAGGGGGTGATCGTCTCGAAGGGCACCCAGGATCTGGCCTACCTCCTCAGCCAGAACCTCCGGACCGAGGAACGCCGGGACCACGAACGGGAACTGGTCGAGCACTACCACGGCCGCCTCGCCGAGCACGGCGTCGAGGGCTACCCCCTCGACGACTGCTGGGAGGACTACCGCCTGAGCGCACTGTGGCTCTACCAGTACGGCATCGTCATCGGGGGTTCGCTCGACCCGGCCAACGAGCGGGGCCGGGCCTTCATGGCCGCGCTGATCTCCCGGTCGGCGGCCACGATCGTCGACCTCGACCTCCTGGAGCTGCTGGCCGCCGACGGTCGGTAGCCCCCCCAGCGGGGCGTTCGCCGCTCGGAGGTCGATCCGCGCACGGCCCCCGATCGAGGCGCGCCCGCGGCCAGCCCACCTCGCATCGGACAACGGAGGGCCATAGGTGCCGCTGACGGCCGTCGGTGGGTCAAGCCTCCGACCGGGGCTGACGATACGGACGGTGACCTCGTCGGACGACGGGGCCACCCGTCGCCCGGCTCGGACCGGGACGGGCCTCGAGAGGAGAACCGATGGATGAGGTCAACGGGCAGAGCGGTCGGCCCTCCCATGACGGCGCGACGCAGCGGCGTCGTCGCCGGTGGAGGGTTCGGCTGAGCACGGCGATGGCGGTGGCGGTTGCGCTGACCGGCTCACCGGTCGGAGCGACGACCCCTCCGGCCGGCGAGGCGACGACGGTCATCGTCCGGCACACCGACGACGGCGAGGCCGCCGTCCGGGCCTCGGTGCGGGGCGCCGGGGGGCGGGTCACCGCCGATCTCGACAGCCTCGACACGCTGGTGGTGGAGCTCCCGGCCGGCGCAGCGGGAGCGCTGACGGGTCCGGACGTGATCAGCGCCACCCCCGACGGTGGTCTGCGGCTGCTCGGACGCAGCAAGCACGGCCAGTGGAAGCCGGACAAGGATCTGGGCTCGTTCGCCACCGTCGTCGAGTCCATCGGCGCCACCGACGTGTGGGGTCGGTTCGACCGGTCGGGGCAGAGGTACACCGGTCGGGGCATCGGTGTGGCCCTGATCGACTCCGGCGTCGCACCCGTCGAGGGCCTCACGTCACCCGGCAAGGTGATCAACGGACCCGATCTCTCCTTCGAGTCCCAGGACGACGACCTGCGCTACCTCGACACCTTCGGTCACGGCACCCACATGGCCGGCATCATCGCCGGCCGTGACGCGGCGGTCCGTGACGGCAAGGAGAAGGACGCCAAGGGCTTCGTGGGCGTGGCCCCCGGTGCCCACATCGTCAGCCTCAAGGTGGCGACGACCGAGGGGATCACCGACGTGTCCCAGGTGATCGCCGCCATCGACTGGGTGGTGCAGCACAAGGACGACCCGGGCCTCGACATCCGGGTCCTCAACCTCTCCTACGGGACCGAGTCGCTGCAGGCCTACGAGCTCGACCCGCTCGCCTACGCCGCCGAGGTGGCGTGGCGCCACGGGATCGTGGTGGTGGTCGCCGCCGGCAACGACGGCGCCGACGGCACGACGCTCAACAACCCGGCCATCGACCCGTTCGTGATCGCCGTCGGCGCATCCGACCACGCCGGCACCCCGAAGACCGGTGACGACCGTCTGGCCGACTTCTCGAGCGTCGGCAACGGGGTGCGTCAACCCGACCTCGTCGCGCCGGGCCGGTCGATCGTCAGCCTGCGCGCCCCCGGCTCGTTCACCGACACGACGTTCCCGGAGGCCCGGGTGAGCATCGGCGATGCACCGAGGTTCTTCCGGGGCAGCGGCACCTCGCAGGCGGCCGCCGTCGTGTCCGGCGCGGTCGCGCTCGTGCTCGACGAACGACCCGAGCTGACGCCTGATCAGGTGAAGCACCTGCTGACCCGCAACGCCGAGCCGTTGGCGGGCCCGATCGTCGGCCGCGGTGCCGGTGTGCTCCAGCTGACGGGCATCGAGAAGATCAGCGCCGAGCGGGCGCCGGTCCAGGGGTTCGCCCCCGCCACCGGGCTGGGCTCGCTGGAGCTGGCCCGGGGAGACAGCCACGTGTTCGACCCCGCCACCGGGATCGAGCTGGTCGGTGAGCAGGACATCTTCGGTGCCGCCTGGGACCCGCACACCTGGGCCGGGCTGAGCTGGCGGGGTCTGTCGTGGCGGGGTGGCCAGTGGAACGGGAACGACTGGACCGGAGCCGAGTGGACCGGCTCGTCCTGGACGGGCCTGTCGTGGCGGGGTCTGTCGTGGCGGGACAGCAGCTGGACCGGTCTGTCGTGGCGGGGTCTGTCGTGGCGGGGTCTGTCGTGGCGGGACAGCAGCTGGACGGCCGTGGGCTGAGCGGAGCGAGGCCGGCCGGAGACCGATCCGGCCGGCCTCCTGCGGCACCGGTGGTCGGTTCCCATCCGACCCGTCGAGCCCTCACGTGGTGGCCGATCGCGTCCGATGACGGAGATACGGGACCCGTTCCCGCCCCTCTCCCATGGACCCGACCACCCCCCATCCCCCTTCCCGCCCCCGTGGCGACGGCGGTGTGTGGCTCCTGACCGCAGCGCTGACCGTCGGCGCGGGGGCGATGTCGTGGTGGCTGGTCACCGGAGTGGACCATCCGGACGCGGGGATGCACCTCCCCTGGCCGTTGCTGGCCGGGGCCTTCCTCGGTGCCGAGATGTTCGTGGTGCACGTGCCGTTCCGCCGTGACACCTACACCTTCAGCCTCACCGAGATCCCGCTCGTGGTCGCGTTGGTGGCGGTCGATCCCGCCGCCGTCCTGGTCGCCCGGTTGACCGGAGGTGCGATCGGTCTGGCCGTGCAACGCAACCGGGGCGTCAAGCTGGTGTTCAACCTGGCCAGCTTCGCGGCGGAGACCGGTGCGGCCGTCGTCGTCTTCAGGCTGGCGCTGGGTGACTCCGACCCCTTCGGTCCGGCCGGTTGGGTGGCGGCGGCGGCGGCGACCATCGCCGCCAACGCACTGTCGACCGCGATGATCACGACCGCCATCTGGTGCCGGTCCGGCCGCCTCGACCTCCGCTCGTTCGCCGACGTCCTCGTCACGGGCACCGTGTCGGCCGCGGTCAACACCGGTCTCGCCCTGCCCGCCGTGATCGTGCTGCGCTCGGACGGTCGGGCCGGCGCGCTGATCGTCGTCGTCGTGGCCGTCGTGGCGCTGCTGTACAGGGGCTGGCACTCGCTCAGCCGTCGCTACGCCCAGGTCCAGGCGTTGTACGGCTTCACCAGCGCACTCGACGGTGCCACCGACACGACCACGGTCGCCGCCGCCCTGCTGATCGGGGCCCGCACGGCGCTCCGAGCCGAGGTCGCCGAGCTGGTCCTGCTCGCCGACGAGCCCGATCCGGTGGTCCTCTCGGTCACCCCCGCCGGCGCCCTCCGCCACCACCCCCCGCCGCCCGAGTCGGACAGGTGGTGGCTGGCCCTCGGTACCGATCGTCGGCGGTTCCCCAGCCGCGGTGCGTCCACCGTCGATCGGGTGGCCCTCACCCGGACGGGGTTCCTCGATGCCGTCGTGGCCCCCCTGAAGCTCGACGGGGTGGCGACGGGGGCCGTCCTGGTCGCCAACCGGCTCGACGACACCACCACCTTCGACGACGACGACCTCCTGCTGCTCGAGGCCTTCGCCAACCACGCCAGCGTGTCCGTCGAGAAGGTCCGACTCGTCGACCAGCTCCGTCGGGAGGTGGCCCACCGGGAGCACCAGGCCCTGCACGATCCGCTGACGGGGCTCGCCAACCGGCGGGCCTTCGTGGATGAGATGGCGGGCGTGCTGGCGTCGGGCGGGCCCATGGCGGTCATGCTGCTCGATCTCGACGAGTTCAAGGAGATCAACGACACCCTGGGTCACTCGGCCGGCGATGCGGTGCTCGCCTCGGTGGCGGCCCGCCTCGTCGACAGCGTCGGAGGCTCCGGTGTCGTCGCCCGCCTCGGAGGTGACGAGTTCGCCGTCCTATTGCCCCGTGTCAGCCGGTTCCAGGCCGTCGCCGGCGCCCGGGAGCTGTGCCGGGCCGCCGAGCGTCCCGTCCCCCTGGCCGACGTCGCCCTCGACGTCAGGGTGAGCATCGGCGTGGCGTTGGCGCCCGACCACGGCTGCGGGCCCGAGGTGCTCCTGCAACGGGCGGACGTCGCCATGTACGTCGCCAAACGGGCCCGGACCGGGGTCGAGGTCTACGCACCCGAGTCGGATCGGAACGACGTACGCCAGCTCGAGCTCGTGAGCGCGCTCCGTCGTGACGTCGAGAGCGATCGTCTGGACGTCCAGTACCAACCCAAGGCGGATCTGCGCACCGGACGGATCGCCGGCGTCGAGGCCCTGGTCCGCTGGACCCATGACGGTCTCGGAGCCATCGGACCGGACGAGTTCGTCCCGCTCGCCGAGCACACCGGGCTGATACGCCTCCTCACCGCGCAGGTGCTCGAGAAGGCGCTCGACCACGCGGCCGGGTGGCGCGCCGGCGGGGCGGGCCTCGGGGTGGCGGTGAACCTCTCGGTGCGCAGCCTCCTCGACCCCACGCTGCCGACGGTGGTCGGCCTCATGCTCGGGGCCAAGGACATCCCGCCCGAGGCGCTCACGTTCGAGATCACCGAGGGCAGCATCATGGACGATCCGAACCGGACCCTGGTCGTGCTCGACCGACTCGCCGAGCTCGGCGTGCAACTCGCCGTCGACGACTTCGGGACCGGGTACTCCTCGCTCACCTACCTGAAGCGGCTCCCCGTCCACGAGGTCAAGCTGGATCGCTCGTTCGTGACGAACATGCTCGTCGACGACGACGACCTCGCCATCGTGCGGGCCACCATCCAGCTCGGTCACGACCTCGGCCTACGGGTCGTCGCCGAGGGTGTCGAGGACGAGCCGACGCTCGACCGCCTGGCCGAGCTGGGCTGTGACCTCGCTCAGGGGTTCTACCTCTCCCGCCCGCTCGACGCCATGGCGTTCGGCGCGTGGCTGCGTTCCCGTGACGAACGGGCCGGCCCCTCGCCCCCCGGCGCCGTCCCCGCCGCCTCCCGAGCCCGGACCTCGACGCGCTGACGGGTCCCCCACCCCCTGCTCCGCAGCGTGAGCAGCGCCCAGAACCGCAGCGGGGTCAGCAGGACGGCGTGGAGCAGCGCGTACAGCGGCGACAGCAGGAAGATGCCCGCCTGCTCACACCGTCCGGCCCCCGGTCGTCCGAAGTACCGGACGTTGCGGGCGTAGGCCAGCAGGACACCGAAGGCGACGTAGGTCCAGGGCGTGGTGGCGGCGCCGAGGACCGGGCGCAGGTACAGGACGTGGATCAGGCCCGCCGAGAACGCCAGCCACCCCGCCAGCTCCACCAGGCTGATCCAGAAGGCCCCCGCCTGGGACCGAAGCGGCGTATCGCCCACCACGACTCCCGGAAGAAACTCCGATTCCACCTGAGCTGTTGACGACGGAAGTGACCGAGCTTCTCGGGAACCACCGTGTACGCGACGGCGGTGTCCTGCAGGACGACCCGACCCTCCGCCAGCGCGTACTGGGTCAACCGGCGGTCATCGCCGTACTGCACGGGCACACCCAGGAAGGTCTGGCCCACGAAGTCGTCGAGGTTGCGTCTCACGACGCCGGTGCGGAGCAGGCTCAAGCTCCCGCAGCAGCACACCACCGAGCCGACGACCGAGTACGAGGCCCGCTCGAACAGGAAGGCGCTGGCGTAGCGGAGATCGATCAACCGTGTCAGCAGGTTGGTCCGGAAGTTGAGCGCCCGCACGTTCCCGGTGACCGCCTGCACGCTCGGATCGCGGAACGGGAGAAGGCCCTCCGACAGCGCGCCGGGGTCGAGGACGGTGTCGGAGTCGATCGTCATGACGACGTCGCAGTCCGTTCGTGCGAAGGCGATGCCCTGTGCGTGGCGCTTGCCCCGATTGACCGGATGCCTGATGACCACCGCGTTCGGACACCCGCTCAGGAGCTCCTCGGCGAGGTGCCAGCACTCGGGACTGGCCGACCCGTCGTCGATGACCCATATCTGGTCGGGCATCCGACTCTGGGCCAGTACGGACCGCAGGCACCGGACGAACGTGTCCGGGTCCTCGTTGTAGAAGGCCACGACCGCTGCGGCCCGGCATCGCACCGGAGGCCGTCCGGACGCAGGGCGGTACAGGACCGAGCCGGTGAGCTTCAGCGACAACCACGCCAGGGCCGTGATCCCGTACCAGTTCGCGCCACCGCCCCACATCACCGCGATGGCCGTGACCCCGGTGGCGGCGAGCACGAACATTGCGACCGCCTGGAGGTTGCGCCGGCGTCGGGGCGAGGCCGCCGACCCACGGAGTCCGGCCCCGACGGAAGGGGCGCCCTCGCCGATGTCAGACGCCAGACGCGCACCGGAACCGGCGCGCTGGATCTCGACGGCCTCGGTGATCTGGTCGTCGGTGGCGAGACCCTGGGCGCGCAGGATCTCCCCCAGGCGGCGCCGATCGCCGAGCTCCTGCTCGTAGCGACCCAGCAGGGCGTCCGACGCCCCGATCACACCCATCGCCTCGAGGATCCGCCCGATCGGGCGCTGGTCCTCACCCCGGTGATCAGCAGGACCCTGCCGCTCGGGGGCAGGCTGCGGACCCGTCACGAGCGGGCTCTGTCTCTCGGTCATCGGGTGGGTCCCATCACGCCGCCGGTCGGTCGTTCATCGGCCGGACGGGGCGCAGGTCAAGGGTCGGGCCCGTGTGCGCCGGGATGGGCAACGGCGCGACGCGATCCGGCGCCCACCGGCGACCCTCGAGGGTCGCCGGTGGGCGCCGGATCGGTGGCGGGGGGCAGGTACCCGGGTCGGCCGGGTACCTGCCGCCGTCGTTACGGCTGGCTGGAGGTGACGGTCACCCGGATGACGTCGCCGGCGGCGGGCACGTCGAAGTCGGGGTGACGGTTCTGCACCATCCGGATCGGCCGGTTCTCGTCGTCACCGACGTTGGTCTCCTCGGGACCCTGCACCGGCTTCTGCACCGCGCCGGGCGGCTCGGTCGGCCCCTGGCCCGGAGGGGCGTCGACCTCGGTGCCGGCGTCGTAGAGGGTCACGGCGCCCGTGATGTCGCCCGAGAGGGGCTCTCCTCCCCGGAACAGCGAGATTCCCCGCCCGCCGAGTGAGTAGAACCAGTCGTTCGACTGCACGAACATCGTCTCGAACTGGAGCCGATCACCCTCGGTCGCCTCGAACGTGAACGACGCCGACTCGCCCGGGAACAGCGCCGGGGAGTCGGGCGTGCCGCCGGGAGCGGCGAACACACCGAACGCCTTGGCGTTGGGGGCGTCGCTCAGGATCTCGATCTCCGTCGTGTCCTCGACGAAGGGCATCGGGGCGGGGAAGCCGTCCTCGGCGATGAGCGTGGTGCCGCTGTCGGCCATCTCGCCCGGGGTGAACGCCGGGTTCTCACCCTCGAACACCACCCAGGCGCCCGGTGACAGGGGCACCGCGCCCCCGGCCCGATCGCTGTCGATCAGGCCCGCCGTCGAGACGTTCTCGACCGTGACCGTGAACGTCTCGGTGCGATCGGCACCGGGGTCGGCCACGCTCATGTTGACGTCGGACTCGTAGCCCTGGTGGGGCGTGGCCACGTAGGGGAACCGGTCGAGGAACGGCACGTCGTTGCCGGTGACGCCGTCGGTCAGATCGGCGTTGGGCGACACACCCGCACAGGCCTGACCGGGCAGACCGCCGGCGATGGCCCGCAGCGACGCGTCGGTCACCGGGTCGGACAGGTTGCGCCCGTTGGGGAAGCCGGTCGGCAGGCCCGTGTTGATGCGCAGCATCTCCGACGGTCGCACGCTCGGCGGCTGGTTCACGCCCTCGATGCCGGTCAGGTAGATGCTGACCAGGTCGTGGCGCGGCCCCTCCGGGAAGCAGCTGAACACACCCGGGTAGAGCTGGGGCAGGAGGGCGCCCAGCTCGGGGTTGACGACCGAGTCGAGGAAGCGGGCGTCGAACCAGGGCCGGGCGTTGTTGAACCGGTCCTTCTGGCCGAGGGGGATGACCACCTCGTTCACGAGCGGGTTCCCGAGGCGGGACACCTGCACGAAGTTGCCGCTGGTCAGCGGAGCCGCCCCGTTGCGCAGCGTGCGCACGGACCGCCGCTCCGAGGTCGACCAGACGCCGACGATGCCGCTGCCGTCGCCGTTGGCCAGGACCTCGTCGAGGGGGACCTGGATGGCGATGGTGTTGACGTTGTAACCGGCGATGGTGTCACGACCGTCGGCCTCCGGCAGCGGGATCAGGTGGGCCGGGTTGAACGGACGGAGACCGCCGAGGTCGAAGATCGACCCGAGATCGACCCAGAACGGGTCGTCACGCTGACCGGCGAACACCTTTGTGCGGCCGTCGCCCACCTCGTACACGGCCTCGGCCGCCAGCGCCTCGTAGTCGGGCGTCGAGCGGGGACCGATGTTGACCGGCGGGATCAGCAGACCCTGTCCGAGCACGTGGTCGTTGCCGCCCTCGACCCGCTTCACCGAGTACACCTGACGCAGGTTGTAGTCGGTGTCGTCGATGCTGGTGATCGGCCCGGTGTTGTAGAGGAACGTATCCGGGTTCTGGATCCGGGTCCAGAAGCTGAAGTTGTAGTCGATGTCGGGGATGGCGTCGCCGTCGTTGTCGATCCGCAGGCGGTACAGCACGTCGTCGCCGAACCGGTAGAAGTTCGGACCGCCGGCCGGCTCCTGCAACGGCAGGTAGTTGGCCACGATGGTCAACATGTCCGGTGTGTCGGGAGCGACGAAGGCGTAGACGTCGGTCGTGTCGGCCACCGGGTCCTGGGCGATCATCGGAGCCTCACGGTGCGACGACGCCCCGCTGACTCCGACGAGTGAGGCGACGATCGCTGCGGTGAGCAACGCACCGAGCAGGCCTCTCAGCCCTCGGTGTCTGGTGATGTGCATGGGTGGTTGCGCCTTCCTTGGTCGCTGATGGTGAACGGGGCGCGTCCTCAGCCCGGACCTGCCGGGGCCGGGAACACGCCGGTGACGACCCACTCGTCTCCGAGTGGGCCGACGACGACGCCGAAGTCGGCGCCGTCACCGAGCTCGACCTGGCGAGCCCAGTTCCTTGCGTCCTCGCCGAAGGCGTCGACGAGCACGGCCTCGATGGCCGGATCGTCGAGGTCGCCCACGGACCGGACGCCGGGGACGGTCGATGCATCGCAGAGCCCCTCGGCCAGGCTGGGGCTCCCCAGTAGCGCCACGTCGACGTCGACGGGCTCACAGGCCGCCCGGGCGGTGAGCCAGGCCTCCACGGCGGGGACGGCGGCGTCGTCGCCGGGGTAGACGGGGACGGCCTGGGCGTCCTGGTAGACGACCAGCCAGCCCTCGTCGGAGCGCTCGAGGCGCCAGGTGACGACGGCCTCCCCCGGCACGAGGCCGCTGAAGACGTCGAGCACCGGCTCGAACCGGACCTCCGAGACGATCTCGGCCTCGTCGCCGTCGACCGCGACCGCGCCCGTCTCGGCGTCGACGATGGTCGGCAGCTCACCGTGGAGGTTCTCCCAGACGAGCGGGCTGCCGAGCTCGGCGCGCTCGGCGTCGGAGAGGAGCGCGAACGACGCCTCGTAGTCGCCCTGCTGCTCGGCCCGGAGGAACTCCGTCAGGGCACGGACGGGCTCGGCGGCATCGGCCGGCGCCACCTCCGGCGATGGGTCGCCGTTGCCGCCCGCGAGCGCGACGGCCCCGGCGCCGGCGGCCAGACCGACCACCAGGCCGACCAGCAGCACCGGGGAGCGCCACCACGGACCGTGGCCGCCGGGTGCGGTCGCGTCGACCGTTCGCCGGCCGCCCCGTGATCCCCTCGCCCCTGTGCGCACGCGCCGCCACCAGCCGTGATCGTCAGATGATGCTTCGGGGGTCGTTCGACGCCGACACCCCGTCGGATCGCCCCGATCTTCGACGTCACGGTCCATCTGACCGGCCCGGAGCGACGAACACGCCCACGGCGGGCCCCGTCCGATGCGGCCCCGGGGAGGGAGACAGGGTGGCACCGATGCGGAGGTCCGGAAGCTCGAGGTTCGGGCGGTCGTGGTGGCGGCGCACGGTGGTGGCGCTGGTGGCAGCGGGGACGTTGCTCACCACCGTGGGTGTCAGCGCGGCGTCTCCGACGGTCCGGCAGGCGACCCTCACCCCGCCCGGGGCCGAGGCCGCCTCCGTGGCGATCTCGGGGGACACCGCCGTGGTGGGGGCGCTCGACGGTCGTGTCGGATCCGCCCACGTCTACGTCCGGTCCGGCACGGCCTGGACCGAGCAGGCCGTGCTGCGGGCCGGCGACGACCGCGACGACTTCGGGGCGGCGGTGGCGATCTCGGCCGACACCGTCGTCGTCGGTGCCCCGGCGGGCGCGACGGCGGGCGCCGCCCGCGTGTACGTCCGCACGGGGGACCGTTGGTCCCTCCAGGAGGTGCTGACCCCCGACGGCGGGCGACCCGGTGACCGGTTCGGCGCGGCGGTGGCGATCTCCGGCGACACGATCGTGGTCGGCCTCGAGGCCGACTCCGACGACCCAGGCCAGTCCCGGGGGCGCGCCTACGTGTTCACCCGATCGGGCTCGTCCTGGCAGCAACGCCGGGCGCTGCTGCCCGACGACGCCGATGCGGGCGACCGGTTCGGTCTGGCCGTGGCCATCTCCGACGACACGATCGTGGCCGGGTCCCTCGACGACGAGGAGGCCGGGGCGGCGTACGTGTTCGTCGGGTCCGGCGGCGCGTGGAACCAGCAGGCGAAGCTCACGGCGGACGACCGCGACGCCGGTGACTTCTTCGGCGCGGCCGTGTCGGTCTCGGCCGACACCGTCGTGGTCGGCGCCCGGGGCGACGACGGAGCCGGATCGGGCGCAGGGGTCGCCTACGTGTTCACCCGCTCGGGGCGGTCGTGGGGCCCGGCCGTCGAGCTCCGGGTCGACGGGGTCGGACCGTCCGACGGGGTCGGCACCTCCGTGGCGGTGTCGGGCGACGACCTCGTGGTCGGGGCACCCGGTGCCGACGACCCTCTCGACGCCGGCGCCGCCTACGCCTTCGTCCGGGACGGGTCGGCATGGGTGCCGGGCCCCGAGCTCCGCGCCGGGGGTGGTTTCGACAAGCTCGGGGTGAGCGCAGCGGTGTCCGACGGTACGGCCGTCGTGGGCGCCGAGGCGGGCGACGCGTACATCTTCGCCGGTGAGCCCGGCAGCGACCCCGGCGATTCGGGTGACCCGGGCGTCCCGGGCGATCCGGGTGATCCCGGCGATCCCGGTGATCCCGGTGATCCCGGTCCGTCGTCCACCGTCGGTTACTGGATGGTCGAGCAGGACGGCGAGATCTACGGGTTCGGTGACGCCGGTCCGCTCGGCGCCGTGGCCGGCGGCGGCGTCGTCGACATCACCGCCAGCCCCGACGGCAGCGGGGTCTGGCTGCTGGGCGCCGACGGTGCCGTGACCGTGCGGGGCACGGCCCGCCATCACGGCGACGTCGACCCGGCCGCCCTCGACGCCGGTGAGCGGCCGACCACCCTGTCGGTGCGTCCCGACGGCAGCGGCTACTGGGTCTTCACCGACCGGGGCCGGGTCCTCACCTTCGGGTCGGCGCAGTACTTCGGTGACGTCACCGACCTGCCGCTGAACGGCCCGGTCATCGCCTCGGCCGCCACCCCGTCAGGTGACGGCTACTGGATGGTGGGCTCCGACGGCGGCATCTTCAGCTTCGGCGACGCTGTCTTCTCCGGCTCCACCGGCAACCTCGCGCTCAACGAGCCGGTGGTCGGCATCGCCCCCGATCCTGACGGCCGGGGCTACTGGCTGGTCGCCTCCGACGGCGGCATCTTCGCCTATGACGCCGAGTTCCGGGGCAGCGTGCCCGGGGTGCTCCCCGAGGGGGCGCGGCTCAACGCACCGGTCATCGGCGGGATCGCCTACACCGACGGGTACCTGATGGTGGCCAGCGACGGCGGCATCTTCGACTTCTCGAACGGCGGGTTCCTCGGGTCCCTGGGGTCGAACCCGCCCGACACCCCGGTGGTGGGGGTGGCGGCGTTCGCGTCGTAGTACGGGTCGCGCCAGGCGCCGGTCGGGCCACCACGGTCCGACCGGCCCGAGCGGACGGCGGCCACCAGGAGCGCCACCCCGCCGACCAGCAGGGCGGCACCGATGCCGATCAGCACCCACGCCAGGGTCGAGAGGAACCCCAGCTCGACGGTGACGTCGGCGTTGATGCCGACCTGGGGGGACCCGTCGGTGTTCATGATGACCAGTCGCTGGCGGCCCTGGCTCAGGTCGATCTCGACGGAGGTCGGCTCGCCCGTGGCCACCGCCGTCGACGTCCAGAACCCCATCGCCCCCGGTGGCGGCGGCACGACGTCACCCCCGGTGCGGTTGGTGCCGAGGTCGAACGGGTCGAGGTCGAAGGTGCGGATCTGCTCCACGTCGACGCCGGCGAGGTAGGCGTCGACCTCGTCGGCGGGGCCGACACCGATGAACGTCTCACCCTCCACCGCCTGGACCTCGAAGGTCATGGTCAGGTCGTCGGTGTCGATGAAGGGCAGCGCACCGACGGCCCCCAGGTCGACGGTGCGGGTGACGAACCCGCGGGACTCCGTGCCGAACAGCTGCAGGTCGGTGCCGACCTCGCCGTTGCCGCCCACGGCGGTGCGCATCACCACCCCCAACAGCAGCAGCCCCAGTCCGACCAGACCGATGATGATCCCGAACACGATCCCGAGCACACGCATGGGCCCATCCTGCCCCACCCCACCCCCGCCGAACCGGACCCCCTGGGGGGCCGGCGGGGCACCAGCTCGGCGACCTGACACAAGCACGCGTTGCTATAACAACGCGTGCTTGTGTCAGTTCGGTCTGACCTGGGCGGGGACGGGCCGGTGCGGCGGCTTGGGCGGCCGGCGGGCGGGGGGCGGGGCGGGGGTGACGAGGTCGGAGCGGCCGGGCAGCACGAGGCTGCCGGGGGCCTGGGATCCGGTCGGGGCCTCGGGGTCACCCACCAGGGCGGGGACGGGCTCGCCGGTCACGAAGCCCATGCCCCGGAACCCGACGTGGACCCGGCCCGGCTCGTCGGGGTCGCCGGCGAGCACGGCCACGGTGTGGGTGTGGCCGGCGGGAGCGGTCGAGACGAGGTCCCACCGGCCACCCAGGTCGGGCGACACCCACAGACCCTCGGCGCCGTGCACCGTCCCCCACGCGTACAGCGCCGGGTCCCCCACGACGGCGCCGGCGCCCAGGCCGATGGCGCCCAGGCCGCCGATGGAGTCGACCTCCACCCAGGTGTCGCCGCCGTCGCCGGAGCGGAACAGGCCGAAGCCGGCCACGCCCTCGAGCACCCCGGTCGACAGCAGCAGCTCCCCGGGCCGACCGGGCACGCCCAGCAGGGTGGCGTTGTGGCGACGGGCCCAGCGGTCGGGCAGGCCGGCGCCCCCGGTGGCCTCCCAGGTCGCCCCACCATCGGTGCTGCGCATCAGCCCGTCGGCGTCGAGGACGTAGAACACGTCGGGCCGCACCGGGTCGGCCACGAGCACCTGCCGGTTCAGGAAGTGGTCGCGGTGGGGCTCGCCCCCCGGGTAGGCGGCCGGCTCCCACGTCCGCCCCCGGTCGGAGGAGTGGTGGACCCGGCCGCCGTTGCTCGGCACCCACACCAGGTGGTCCGGACGCCGGGTGGACACGGCCAGGTTGCCGAAGCGCAGGTCGGCCGGGTGGGTGCCGTCGACGAGCGAGGCGAACCGGTGCCAGGTCGTGCCGCCATCGTCGGACCAGCCCGACTCACCGGCCCGGCCGTCGTCGGCGCAGCAGCGCCGGTGGTCGTCCACCACCGCCACCACGAGGTCGGGCCGGTCGGCGGCGGCGGACAGGTCCCAGGCGGAGTTGAACCGCTCGGTCAGCGCCGGCACGGCGCCCCCCCGCTCGTGACGGAAAACGGACCGGTCCCAGTGGGCGGTCAGCAGCGGCCGACCCGGGACGGTGAGGGCGTCGTTGGACACCAGCTCCTCGATCCCGTCGGCGGCGAACCGCCAGGTCACCTCGTCGTCGCCGAGGTCGGTGGTCCGCCACACGCCCATGCCCTCGGCGAACCACAACGTCCCCGGGCGGGCGGGGTCGAAGACGAGGGCCCCGGTCGACATCCAGGCCTCCAGGTCGGTGAGCCCGGGCCACACGATCCCCGGGATGTCCGACGTGATCGCCACGTCGAGCGCCGCCCAGGTCGCCCCACCGTCGGTGGAGCGCCACAGCATCCCGTCCCGCACACCCCGGTCACCGACGACGATCACGTCGGGATCGTGCGGATCGACCGCCACCGAGGCGTGGTCGGCCCACGGGGACAGGACGAAGCTCGCGGTCCGCCTGCCGTCGGCGTCGACGCGCACGACGTGGGTGCCGTCGCCGGTCACCGCGGCCAGCAGCCGACCGGTGGAGTCGACGACGGCGTGGCGGACGTACCCGGTCGGTACCGGGTGCACGAGGGACCAGGTGCCGCCCCGGTCGCCGGAGCGCAGGATGCCGACCCCGTGGACGGCCGCCCACACCGCCGCCGGCTGGCCAGGCCCGGTCCGCGTCCCGACCAGCACGGCGCTGACGCCGGTCGGATCACCCGGTGTCGGGTCCGCGGCGGGCAGGCCGGTCACCGGCGACCAGGTGGCTCCACCGTCGTCGCTGCGCCACAGACCGGCGGTGCGGGTCCCGAACCAGACGACGTCGGCGTCGGACGGATCGACCGCGAGCCGCTCGCCGCCCTGGCGACGGTCGGCGTTGCCGGCCACGACGAAGGGCTGCTCCCCCGCCGTCCAGGTGCGGCCGCCGTCGCCGCTGCGCAGCACCCGACCGGTGGCCGAGCCGAGGGTGTCACCGACGGCGACGTACACGACGGCACCGTCGGAGGGCGCCACGGCCAGCGCCTCGACCTGGTAGTCGCCCTGGCGCAGGCCGGGCACACCGGCGGCGGTGATCATCTGGGCCCACCGCTGCCTCCCCGGCTGCCACCGGTAGGCGCCCCCGACGTCGGTCCGGGCGTAGACCTCCCCCGTCGGGCCCGTGACGAGACCGGTCACGAAGCCGCCCCCGCCGATGCGCACGGGCTCCCACAGGTAGGGCTCGGGGGCAGGTCCCGCCTGGGCCGCGGCGCCGGCCAGGGGATGCAGCAGCGAGCCGGCCACCATCGCCGCCACCAGCGCGACCGCGCTCATCGTTCGTCGCATCAGACCGTCCTGTCCTCGCCCGTCATCGGTCCCGTCGGCGGTTCCGGGGGGTCCGTTGAGCGACGCCCCCGGTGCCGACACCACCCCGCCCGACGAACAGGTCGCGCAACCGGGACGCCTCGCGCCGGCTGTCGAAGCCTTCCTCGACGCGGGCCCGACCGGCCCGGCCCATGTCGGTCCGGGCGGAGGCGTCGGCGAGCAGGGCTCCGACGGCCCGGGCGAGCCCGTCGCCGTCGCCCGGCGCCACGAGGAGCCCTGACCGCCCGTCGTCGACCAGCTCGGCCACGCCCCCGACCCGGGTGGCGACCACCGGGAGCCCGCTGGCCATGGCCTCCATCAGCGACACGGGCACACCCTCGGCGAAGCTGGGCAGGACGAACACGTCGGCGCCGGCCAGCTCGTCGACCACCTCGGCCGGGGACCGGGCCCCGGGGAACGTCACCCTCGCACCCAGGCCGAGGCGGTCGGCCTGTCGCTCGAGGGCGGCCCGGTCGGGTCCGTCGCCGACCAGGGTGAGGACCACGTCGGCGCCGCCGGCCACCATCGCCGCCACCGCGTCGAGCAGGACGGTGTAACCCTTCACCACGTCGAGCCGGCCGACCGACACGACCTGACGCCCGGTCCCGTCGTGCGCCCTGACCGGGTAGGCGGTCGGGTCGACGCCACAGTGGACGATCTCGATCCCGTCGAGGCGGTCGGGGGCGAACACGGCCGCCTGGGCCCGGGCGAAGTAGCTGATGCAGGCGCAGAACGAGGCCCGGCGGACCTTCTCGCCGAGCTGCCACGAGACGGCCTCGAAGAAGACCCCCGGTCCGTGGAGGGTGAAGCTCCAGGTGTGGCGGCCGAGCTCGGCGCTGAGCATGGCCACGGTGGCGCTCGAGTCGCCGAGGTGGTCGTGCAGGTGGTGGATGCCCCGGGCCCGGAGCCTCCGGGCCAGCGCCGCCCCCTCCACCAGGTAGGCGACCTGGCGGAGCGTGCCCCGCAGGCCGGGCCGGCGGGTCCGCCACGCCAGCATCACCGCCGACCACGCCCCCCGGGGTCGGGCCGCCACGGCCCGGGCGGCGTCGGCCAGGAGGGGCCCGCCCCGTTCGAGCAGGTAGTCGGTCCGCTCCCGCTCCTCACGCTGCTCGTCGGAGGCGAGGTCGGCGTCGGCGGGGCGGCGGACGGCGAAGGTCTCCACCCGCCATCCCGCCTCCCGGTGGGCGGCCACCTCCCGCTGGATGAACGTGTCGGTGGCACGGGGGTAGCACCCGGTGAGGTAGGCCACGGCGGGCCCGCCCCCGGCCGACCTCACGCCCCGCGCAGGGTGTGGTCGAGGGCCAGGGCCAGGTCGTGGGCGGGCGCCCACCCGAGGGCGCACCGGGCGGGGGCGTTGGTGAACCGCAGCGGCTTGAAGCGGGCGTGGACCCGGGCCGGCACGAGCACCCCCGGCAGGCGGGCGTCGGGCCCGAGGGCCACCCTGCCCGCCCGGTGGGCGACGGCGGCGAGACCCCTCACCACGGGCCAGGGGACCTGCCCCGGCCGGTCGAGCGGCGCCCGCGCCCGCACGGCGGCGACGTACTCGTCGTTGGTGGGGAGATCGTCGTCGACGACGTCGAGGACGGCCCCACCGCAGGGGGCGGTGACGGCGGCGGCCACGGCATCGGCGACGTTGCCCACGTACGCCAACGGGGGACGCGTGCCCGGGCCCACCACGACGAACCGACCGGCCAGCCACACCCCGAGCAGCGGGTGCCACGGGTGCTCCCCGCCGCCGAAGACGATCCCGGGCCGCAGGGTCACCACGTCGGCCACGCCGCCGTCGTGCGCCCCGGTGGTCAGCCGCTCCTGGAACAGCTTGGCCCGGGCGTAGTCGTCGCGGTGGGGGCCGTCCCGGTCGAGCGGCGTCGTTCCCGGTCCGACCAGCGAGCCGCCGGGGACGGCGTGCAGGTCATAGACGCTCATGCTGGAGACGGCCACCAGCCGCCGGCCCGGCCGGGCGGCCATGGCGCCGAGGAGGCGCTCGGTGCCCACCACGGTCGTGGCGAACTGGGTGGGGAGGTCGCCGGACTTGACGGCGGCGGCGTGCACCACGGCGTCGACGGCGTCGACGGCGTCGGCGAGCCCGTGCGGGGCGCGCAGGTCGAGGCGCACCTCCCGCACGCCGGCGTCGCCCTCGCACCGGGCCGGCGATGCCGGTCGTACGACGGCGTCGACGTCGTGGCCGGCCCGGCGGAGGGCACCGACGACGGCTCGTCCGACGAGACCGGTCGAGCCGGTCACGAGCACCCTCACGGCGACCGTTCCGTCGCCGCCACCACCAGCCGGTCGGCCAGACGGGCCGCGGCCAGGATGTCGTCGGGCGACACCGGGGCGGGCCCGCCCCCGGCCACGGCCCGGTAGAAGCGGTCGAGGAGCACCCCGATGCCCTCGTAGGCCGTCCGGCCCCGCAGCTTGGCCAGCAGGTTGCCGGCGGCGTCCCGGGCGAGGTCGGCGGCGCCGGCGGCCTGGTCGATCACCGGCGCGAGCGGCCCCGCCCAGGGTCGGTGCACCCGCCGGTCGACCCGGCGCTGGAACAGCTCCACGGCGCAGGTGCCGGCCGTCCCCCGGGCCTCGACGCGCAGCATCTCGGGGCGGGTCATGGCGTCGAAGCGGAGCCGTACGTGGGCCGGGCCGGCCGGCGTGGCGGCGAGGATGACGGCGTCGAGATCGTCGAAGCGGAACAGCGACCCGCCCCGGTGGTTCGACAACCGGCACCACACGTCCTCGACGGTGGCGCCGGGCAGGAGCAGGAGCGGCAGGTAGGTCAGGTGGGTGAGGAAGTCGTGGACAACCCCGGCGGGAAGGCGGTGCACGGGGCTCACCAGGTTGGGGTCACCGAAGCGACCGGCCGGATCGACGACGTCGAGGGCGATGCGCACCTCGACCTCGCGGACCGTGCCCAGCTCGCCATCCGCCACCGCCCGGCACAGCTCCTGGACGGGCGGGTTGAAGCGGTAGTTGTGGTTCTCGACGAGGAGGCGGCCCACCCGATCGGCGTGGGCCAGGAGCGTGGCGGTGCCGGCGGCGTCGACGGCCAGCGGCTTCTCGCACACGACGTGGGCGCCGGCGTCGAGGGCCTGCCCGACCAGGGCGGGGTGCGTGTCGGGTGGGGTCAGGACGTGGACGACGTCGGGCCGGCGGGCCAGGGCCGCGTCCACGCTGGTGGTGGCGCGGCCGCCGTGACGCTCGGCGGCGTAGGTGGCGAGGGCCGGGGACACGTCGACCACGGTGTCGACGACGGCGCGGGCGGACCGCCCCAGCCAGGCCAGGTGGTGCTCGGCGATGGCGCCCGCGCCGACGACACAGGTGCGGGCGGGAGAAGGGCCGGGGACGGCGACGTCGACCAGGGCGGGCTCGGACAGGTTCGGCGACGGGCGGGCGGGCCGACGGGTGCGCTCGGGCCCCGGTCAGCCCGCCGGTCAGCCCGGCTGGGAGGCCTCGTGGCGGGGGCGGGCGGAGGGCCCCGGCCGCACCGTCGACGTCGGTCGCCAACCCCGGCCGCGGACGACGGGCTGACCAGGGGTCGGGGTCGCCGCGGCGGTGGGCGCCGGAGCAGGGGTGCCGAGCTCGATGCGGCGACGGCGCGAGCGCAGCATCAGGCCGGGGAGGAAGGGCAGGTCGTCGACCAGGTAGCGCCGCCACAGCCGGCGCGGCTCCTGGACCAGGCGATAGGCCCACTCCATGCCGGCCCGCTGCACGAGGACGGGGGCGCGCCGGACCCGTCCGGCCGCCATCTCGAAGGCGCCGCCCACACCGATGAACCAGGTGTCGGGGTGGCGCTCGGCCAGTCTGGCGGCGAGCAGCTCCTGCTTGGGGCAGCCGAAGGCGAGGAAGACGATGCGCGCCGCCGAGGCGCCGAGGGCGGCGGACACCTCGTCGACCTGGGCCGGGCTGGGGCGGGGATCGATCTCGGGGGCGGGCAGGACCTCGATCTCGAGGCGCGGTGCCCGCCGGCGCAGACGATCGGCGGCCTCGCCGGCGGCGCCGGGCGCGCCGCCCACCAGGGCGACGGGCACGCCGATGGGGGCGACGGCGGCGGTCAGCGACCACATGAGGCTCGCACCGGGGACCCGCTCGGGCAGGGGCCGCCCCGCCGCCTTGGCCGCCCACAGCACGGGCCGGCCGTCGGGGAGCACCAGGGAGGCGCGCTGGTAGGCCTCGAGGAGGGCGCCGCCGTCGGCGAGCCGCTTCAGGTGGTCGAGGTTGGGCGTGACCACGAACCCGCCGCGCCCGGACCGGAGGGACCGGACGATGTGGGTGACCGCCTGCAGCTCGGTGATCGCATCGACCTCGATGTCGTCGACAGGTGCGACCGCCGTTGTCGTCATGGGCATCCGCCTCGTCTCGTCTTCCGCCTGAGTCGCCCGTGCGGACAGCGTCCGTCCCGCGGGGACGATGTCCTGATGTCGGCACAGCGTATCAACACCGTCACAACGCGAGGTGGAGAGGGGGTGAACGTTGCGGAGCGATGAACCCCCCGCGTCATGGCGGCCGGTGTTGACGGCAGCGGGAGGGGCGGGTCAGATGGAGCCATGCAGGACGCCGTCGCCGCGGCGGGCGACGGTGACGGTGACGGCCCCATCGCCTCCGTGGTCATCCCCGCCTACGACGAGGAGCACGTAATCGGCCGGTGCCTCCGGCGTCTGCTGGAGGGCGCCCCCCCGGACCGGTTGCAGGTGGTGGTGGTGGCCAACGGGTGCCACGACGACACCGCCGGTGCCGCCCGGCGGGCCGCTCCCGGGGCGACGGTGATCGAGCTGGACGAGGCGTCCAAGGCGGCCGCTCTCAACGCCGGTGACCGGGCCGCCGACGCCTTCCCCCGCGTGTACCTCGACGCCGACGTGGAGCTGACCCACGACGCCGTCGTCGCCGTGGTCGAGGCGCTCGCCGAGGACGGCGTGGAGTGCGCCGCGCCGGCGTGCCGCTTCGAGCTGTGTGACCGGCCCTGGTTCATCCGCCGCTTCTACGACGTCTGGGCCCGGTTGCCCTACGTCGACGACGCCCTGGTGGGCAACGGTGTGTACGCCCTCACGGCGGCGGGGCGGGGGCGCTTCGACCGGTTCCCCGAGCTGACCGCCGACGACCTGTTCGTCCGCAACCGGTTCCGCCGGGCCGAGCGGCGCAGCGTCGCGCGGGCGTCGTTCCTCGTGCACCCGCCCCGCACGCTGGCGGGGCTCCTGGCCGTCCGGGAGCGGACCTACCGGGGCAACGCCGAGCTGGCCGGCGACCGACCCCGCTCTCCCGACGAGGCCACCGCCGTGCCCGGCGCCTTCGGGCGGGTGGCCCGGGCGATGCCCCTCTCGTTCGCCCTGTACGCAGCGGTGAACCTGGCGGCCAAGGCCCGCTGGCGGGCCCGACGGGGCGCGGTGAGGTGGGAGCGCGACGAGAGCGCCAGGAGCGCCCCGGCGGAGACCGACGACGCCCGTCCCGCCATCGCCTACCTCACCTCCCGCTACCCGGCCGTGTCGCACACCTTCGTCCGTCGCGAGGTGGAGGGCCTCCGCTCGGCCGGGTGGCGGGTCGGCACGTACTCGGTGCGCCGGGTCGACCCCGACGACGTGCTGGCCGCCGCCGACCGGGAGGCGGCAAGGACGACGCGCTCGATCCTGCCCGCCTCGGCCGGCCGGGTGGTGCGCTCGCAGTGGGCGGCGCTGCGCAGCAACCCGATCGGGTGGGCCCGGGCGCTGGCGGCGGCGCTGCGGGCGGGCGGCTCGGACCTGCGCCGGGTGGTGTGGGGCGTGTTCTACTTCGCCGAGGCCGTGCTCCTCTGGCAGGACATCCGGTCGACGCCGGTCCGTCACGTCCACGCCCACTTCGCCAACGTGGCCGCCGACGTGGCCCGCCTCACCGCCATCGTCGGGCGGCTGGTCGACCGGCGGGGGGAACCGTGGTCGTGGAGCTTCACGATGCACGGTCCGACCGAGCTGGCCGACGTGACCGCCTATGACCTGGCGGCCAAGGTGCGCGACGCGGCGGGGGTGATCTGCATCTCCGACCACGGGCGGTCCCAGCTCATGGGTCTCGTCGACGACCGTCACTGGGGCAAGCTCCACGTCGTCCACTGCGGCGTCGACCTCGAGCGCTTCGCCCCCGTCGACCGCAGCGGGCGCGCCGCCGCCGCCCCCTTCCGGATGCTGTGCGTCGGACGGCTCGTGCCCGAGAAGGGTCAGGCGCTCCTGGTCGACGCCACCGCCGCCTTGCGCGAGCGCGGCGTCGACGCCCACCTCGTCCTCGCCGGCGACGGCCCCCAGCGCCACGAGCTGGCCCGCCGCGCCGACCCCGCCCTCGTCACCATGAAGGGAGCGGTGAGCCAGGACGACATCGTGGCGCTCTACGCCGACGCCGACGTGTTCGTGCTCCCCAGCTTCGCCGAGGGTGTCCCGGTGGTCCTGATGGAGGCGATGGCCACGGAGCTGCCCGTGGTCACCACCGCCGTGGCCGGCATCTCCGAGCTGGTCGAGCACGGTCGGTCCGGGCTGGTCCTCCCCCCCGGCCGCCTCGACGTGCTCGTCGACGCCCTGGCCGACCTGGCCGCCGCCCCCGCCCGCCGTCGGGAGCTGGGACGGGCCGGGCGCCGCGCCGTGGAGGAGGGCTACGAGATCGACGCCTGCGCCGCCGCCGTCGGCCGGGTCCTGGCCGACCTGGCCGCCCCCGGGCCACCGCCTCCCGCCCACCGGTGAGCCGGCCGCTGCGGATCGTCTACTTCTCGGGGCCGGTCGACGCGCTGGCGGTGCACCGGCGCTGGGCCGAGGGCCGCACCGACGAGCGCCACTTCGCGACCATCTACCTCCGCCAGTTCCTCGACGTCGTCCGCCACCTCGGCGCCGAGGCGTGGGTCCACTCGGCCCGGGCGGCCAGCGGCACGGTGCGCGACGACGCCAACCGGGTCCGGCTCGCCTACCGACCCGTCCCGTGGCAGCACGCCGGCCGCCCGGCCTACGTGGCCGGCCGGATCCTGGCCGGCGTCCGCATCGTGGCCACGGCGCTGCGTCGCCGCGCCGACGTCGTCGTCGTCACCGAGGCCCACACGTTCTGGTTCGTCCTGGCCCCCCTCCGCCTCCTCGGCGTCAGGGTCGTCGCCTCCGTCCACTGCGTGCTGTGGCTGCGGCACCGGCCCATCGGAGCGTTCCGGCGGGCCGTGAACCGGCTCGACGGCTGGTTCTTCGCCCACTGCTGCGAGGCCGTCCTCGTCGTCTCCGACGAGATCGGCCGCCAGGTGCGCCGGATCGCCGGCCCCGGTGCTCCCGTGGTGCGCTTCGTCCCGTCGTACCCCGCCGATGCGTTCGCCGGGGTGCCCGGGCCGGACCCGACCGGCCGCCCGTTCGATGTGGTGTTCGCCGGGCGCATCGCCGCCGACAAGGGCGTGCACCTGCTCGTCACGGTGGCCGAGCGCCTCGCCGCCAAGGGTCGTCGCGACATCGTCGTGCACCTGTGCGGTGATGGCCCTGCGCTCGGTGCGGTGAGGGACCGGGTGGCCGCCGCCGGTCTCGGGGACCGCGTCGTCTGCCATGGCTTCCTGGAGCAGGACCGCCTGCGGGCCATGTACGGCCGGTCCCACGCCGTCGTGGCCCCGACGACGTCGGGGTTCGTGGAGGGGTTCAACAAGGTCGTCCTGGAAGGGGTGCTGGCCGGTCGGCCGGTGGTCACCTCGGCGGTGTGCCCCGCCCTCGACGACGTGCGCGAGGCCGTGGTCGAGGTCCCCGTCGACGACGTCGACGCCTACCGGGCCGCCATCGAGGCGCTGTGCGACGACCCGGACCTGTACGCCGCCAGGCGGGAGGGCGCCGCCCGGGTCCGCCGCCGGTTCGAGCGTGACGACCGCACCTGGGAGGCGGGCCTGCTCGGCGTCCTCAGCTCCCACGCCCCCGTCGCCCCCCCGGCGCCACGGCGGGCCCGCCGGCCCGGTCCCCCCCCGGTGTTCGTGGTCGGCGCCGAGCGGTCGGGCAGCACCCTGCTGCGCCTGATGCTGGCCGGCCACCCCGACATCGCCGTGGCCGGACAGTTCGAGTACGCCGTCGACCTCCTCGGCGACGACGGCACCCGGCCCCGCCTGGCCGACCTGCGCGACCACCTCGCCCTCGACCGGGTGTTCGCCATGAGCGGCCTGCGGGTCGACCCCGACCTCGACCACGACGACCTCCTCGACGACCTGCTGCGGCAGTGCCGGGAGCGGGACGGGGCCCGGGTGGCCGTCGGCGTGGTCCACCGCCACTTCGACCGGCTGCTGCACGTCTGGCCCGACGCCCGCTTCGTCCACCTGGTCCGCGACGGGCGCGACGCCACCCGCTCGGCCATGGCCATGGGCTGGGCCCGCGACGGGTGGCACGGCTCCGAGCGGTGGCGGCACGCCGAGGCGGTGTGGGACCGGCTGGCGGACCGGGTCCCCCCCGACCGGCGCCTGGAGATCCACTACGAGGATCTGGTGGCCGACGCCACCGCGGTCCTCGGACGGGTGTGCGGGTTCCTCGGCGTGACCCCCGCGCCCGGCATGCTCGACTACGCCGCGAACACCGACTACGACCTGCCCGACGCCAGCCTGGCCGGGCAGTGGCGCACCCGCCTGGCGCCGGCCGACGTCGCCCTCGCCGAGGCCCGCATCGGCGGCCTGCTGGAGCGGCGCGGCTACGCCCGCAGCGTCCCCGACGCCGGCCCGCCGACGGGCGCCCGGCGGGCCGGCCTGGTCGCCCGCAACCGGCTCTACCGGTGGGGGCGGTCCGTCGAGGCGTACGGCCCGGTGCTGTGGGTCGCCCACGCCGCCACCCGGCGTCTCGGCCCGGACGCCCTGTACCGCCGGGTCCGGCTGCGCATGAACGCCGTCGACCGCTCCCGCCTGCGTCGATCCTGGTGACCGGCGGTCAGCCCGCCGCCCCGACCGGGGTCCGGGGGGCGTCGGGCTGGCGGTGGACCAGCCACCAGGCACCGGCGCACACCAGCAGCTCCCCCGCGTAGGTCCCGACCACGGCGCCGCCCCAGGACCAGACCGGGATCAGCGTGGCGTAGAGGACGAGGCTGACGGCCGACGACGCGAGCAGGAGCCGGGACCGGGCCTCCAGCCGGCCGAGGGCGACGAGAGCGCTGAGCGGTGCCACCGCCGCAGCCCTGACGACGAGGAACGGGGCCAGCCAACGGATGACGGCCACCGACTCCCCGAAGGCGTCGCCCACCAGCCACTCGAAGGCGGGGGCGGCCACGGCCACGGCCACGGCCGTCACCGTCGCCACACCGACGGCCAGCCCGCTGTAGCGCCGCGACCGGCGCCGCTGGTCGTCCGCGCCGGCGTCGTCGGAGCCCAGGAAGCGGTGGAAGGCGGCCTCGTTGATGGAGCGGATGGGCAGCAGGGCGAGGGTCATGACCCGGTAGGCGGCACCGTAGACACCGGCGTCGGAGACGAACCCGTAGGCGTTGAGGAAGGCCTTGTCGCCGTCGGTCTTCAGGCTCTCGGCGAACATCGGGAGGGAGAAGTGGGCCTGGCGTCGCAGCTCCCCCCGGCGGGGAGCCCGCCAGCCGACGGTGACGCCGAGCGAGGGCAGACGCCACGCCAGGAGGACCACGACCACGACGAGGTAGGTGCCGGCGGTGGTCACGGCCAGCGACAGGATGGTGAGGCGGTCCGTGGCGAACAGCACGCTCAGGGCGCCCAGGCGGGCCAGGGCGGCGGCGATGCGGGTGCGGGACCCGGCCGCGAAGCCGGCGAAGCGGTGCACGACCGACGACACGACGGTGACGGTCCCCAGTCCGACCAGGTCGGCCACGGCCAGCAGGGCGATGGTCAGGACGGGCAGGTCGACCACCAGCGCGCCGACGAGAACCGCCACCACCGCCGCGGCGACGCTCTGCAGACCGGCCAGGGTCAGGTAGGCGCGGGCCGTGTCGGTCGGGTCGTCGTGGTCGCGCAGGAGCCGCTCCAGCGCGGCGAGGCGGACCCCGGTGTACGACAGCGCCCCGAGCGGCGCCACCACGCCGGCCACGCCCAGGTAGGCGCCGTAGCCGGTGGTGCCGAGGGTGCGGCCCAGCATGTAGAAGCTCGCCCCCGTCGTGATGACCTGGACGACCTGCTGGGCACCGCTCCAGGCCACGTCGTGGGAGGCACCCCGACGGGGCGCCGGCGCGCTCAGATCGTCGCCCACGCCGCGGGACGATCGGCGGTGGCGGCGTCGAAGCGGGCACAGGAGAGGTCGGTCCCGAGCCACGAGCCGACGACGGCCAGGTCGGCGTCGTAGAGGGCCTCCAGCCGGGCCGCCACCTCCGCACCGAGCACGGGCCGCTCCGGCATCCGGAGACGCCGGTGCAGCGCGTCGACGAGCGGCTGGGGGGTGAGCCGCCGCACCAGCGGGAAGACCGGCGACTCCCGGAGACCGTCCCGCACCCGGCTGGTGCGGAGCCGCTCCAGCGAGGCGTTGGTCACGTCGGCGTCGTCACGCCAGCGGACCTCGCCGCCGTAGCCGACGAAGCGGGCCACCTCCTCCAGGCTGGCCCGGGGGTGGCGGCGCAGCCGGGCGAACGAGACGGGCAGCACCCGGTCGGGACCGAAGACGTCGAGGTAGGGCTCCAGCTGGTAGGCGTAGCGCCCGTAGTCGACCAGCTCGGGGTGCCGGTCGACGGCCTCGTCGACGGGGACGCTCACGGTCCGCTCGGTCCAGAGGTGGATGTAGTGCGAGACGAGACGGTCGAGGGGCTGGCGCATGACGTAGACGAGGCGCACGTCGGGCAGCAGGGCGCGCATGCGCTCGACGGTGCGGGGGTGGTCGGGGCGCTTCGTGTAGTGGGTGCTGCTCTCGCCGCACAGGTCGGCGGGCCCGGCCCCGGCGAACAGGCCGCGGTACCAGTCCGTCCCTCGCGCGAACACCTCGTCGTCGCTGAAGAAGCAGGGCTCCTTGGGGTCCGACATGACGAGGCCGGGCTGGTGGGCGAGCTGCTCGTGGAGCGTGGTCGTGGCCGCCTTCATGGCGCCGATGATCACGAAGTCGGGGAGGGTCACGGGCCCGCCCCCGCTCCCGCCGCCTCGCGCTCGGGTGCGGGCGGGGCCCGATCGAGCTGCAACGACCAGCCCCGCAGCAGCACCAGCAGGACGATCCAACCCCCCCGCAGGAGCGTCGGCTCGGCCACCGCCGACACGAGCTGCACGACGGTGATGCCCAGGATGGCCGAGGCCTCGGCCGGGCGGGTCCGGACGTGGCGGATCGACGAGCTCACGGTGCCGAGCACCACGACCGCGACCAGCGCCACCCCGACCAGCCCGACCTCGCCGGCGACCTCGATCACGCCGTTGTGGGCGTGGGGGGCGTCGAAGACGAGCGCCTCCCACACCCGGCGGGTGGCCGACGACGGCTCGAACCGGTCGATGAAGGCGCCGACCCCGTAGCCGACGAGGGGCCGATCGTCGATCACCTCGATCGAGGCCGCCCAGATGTCGGTGCGCCCGGTCAGCGACGTGTCTCTGCCCGTGGCCGACACGATGGTCGTGAACGACGACGCCACCGAGACGGCGAAGGCCACCGTAAGGGCGAGGGTGGCCAGCAGGACCAGCGGACGGTTGCGCTGGTCACCGCGACGGAGCGTCCCCAGTGACATCCACGTGAGGGCGGCCGCCGACGCCGCCGCCCGTCCCGTCCACGAGCTCGATCCCACCAGCATCACGACCAGGGCCGACACGAGCACCACCCGTACCCAGCCCCGTTCGAGGGTGAGAGCGACGGCGGCAGCCACGGCCAGGAACGGTCCGAAGGCGTTCTTGTGGATGAACGAGCCTCGCCACCCCTCCACGCCGGTGGCGGCCGCCTCCCGACTGGCCGGGTCGGTGAGCAGGGTCACGACCTGGATGGCGATCACGAACCGGACGACCCACCGCAGGACCGACACGATGTCGCGGGACGGCAGGAGCCCGGACACCACCACCAGGCCGAGCAACGGGGGTAGGCGCACCCGCAGCTCGAACAGCGTGGCGTCGAGGTTCACCGACCACGCCAGCGACAGCGCCGTCCACACGAGGAGGAGCAGTAGTGGCAGCGACACCCGCAGCCGGGCGAGGACGGCTCGGGGGGCGAGCAGGAAGGCGCCCAGCGCCGGGCCGGCGGCCAGGGACCAGTAGGAGGGGGCCAGGTCGAACACGTCGAAGGCGAGGACGAGGTTGGCGCCCAAGGCGACCTGGGCGAGGAGGGTGGCCACCGGACCCAGGCGGGCCGGGGGCCGACCCGGCTCCCCGGGACGGACGGGATCGGCGACGGGGGGGCGGGAACGGGCCCGGGCGGCGGGGGCCGTCACCGGCGGGCGGTGCTGCGGCTCCCCCCGCCCGCTCCGGCCCGCGCTGCCGGCGGGGGCGGCGGCGGCTCCTCGCCGGGGGGAGCGGGCGGAGCGGGCTGCTCGGCCTCGGCGGCGGTGGTGGTGTCGGAGACGGCGGCGTCGGAGACGGCGGTGGCGGAGACGGCGGTGGCGTCCGTGTCGGCGGCGGGCGGCTCGGCGGCGGCCGTGCCGTCGTAGGCGGCGCCGGCGGCAGCCCGGCGCGACGGGCGGGTCGTGACGGCGAGCACGGTGGCGTCGACGGTCGACGCCCCCTCCCCGACCAGCAGGGCAGCGGTGTCACGCAGGTCGTTCTCGCGCACCCGCCCGAGGGGCACGGCCACCACCACGGTGTCGGCGGCCTCGCACGCCACGAGGGCGGTGGCCGACGACAGCAGGTCGCCGCCGTCGACGATGGCGAGGTCGACGTCGGGTCCGAGCGCGGCCAGCACCTCCTCGACGGGGGTACCGCGCCCGAGGACGGCGGTGGCGGCGAGGACCGACACCCCGGGGCGGGGCGTCGGCGCCAGCCGCAACCGGGTGTCGAGGGTCGTGTCGGACGGGTCCTCCTCGCCGACGAGGTGGTCGCTCAGCCAGGGCCGCGACGTGTCGGCGTCGACGACGACGGTCCGCAGCCCCTGCTCCGCCGCCCGCCGGGCGAGCGCCAGCGTCAGCGTGGTGGTGCCGGCCTGCGTCGAGGGGGCGACCACGGCCACGACGCCGACCCCCTCCGCCGACGACGCCCCCCACTCGACCCGCGCCCAGAGGCGCCGTTCGACATCGCGGTGCTCACGGGGCGAGCCGGCCAGCGCCGCCAGCGGCGAGCGACGCAGCCGGGCGCTCCAGCCCAGGTGGCCGACCACCCGCCGGGTGAGCAGCGCCTCGACGTCGGCCGCCTCCGTCACCCGGTCGGAGAGCTGCATGCTGAGCGGGGCGGCCACCAGGCCGAGCATCAGGGCGCCGAGGACGACGGCGGCCCGGGCCAGCGTCGGCGAGTCGCCGGTGATGCGCTGCGGGTCGTCGGCCCGGTCGATGATCGTGCCGGGGACGCTGCGCTGGGCCTCCCGCTCGAGGGTGTCCTGGTTGGTCCTGGCCCGGTTCAGCTCCGCCAGCAGGAGCGTCTGCTGGGTGCCGATGTCGGGGGCGATGATCTGGATGTTGGGCGGCGGGAGGGGCTCCTCGGTCGGGAGCGAATCCACGTACGCGGCGGCGATGTCCGACGCCCGTTGGTTGACCTCGGCCAGGGCGGCCGTCAGCTCGATGATCTCGGTCTCGAGCTCGGCCAGCTGGGCCTGGCGGGCACCCCCGTTGCGGAGCCGGGACTGCTCGAGGTAGATCTCGGCGTAGGCGTTGGCGATGGCCGGGGCCAGGTCGGCGTCGTCGGTGGTGACGCTGACCACGATGATCTGCGTGCCGGGGAGCTGGCGGAGGGTGGTGGCGGCGTCGACGACGTCAGGGTCGGTGGGCACGGCCTCGGCCACGGCGTCGACCAGGCCGTCGGCCCGCATGGCGGCGATCTCGGTGGCCACGAACCGGTCGGGCTGACCGTTGTAGACGCTGCCGGCGGTCGGGTCGGGCAGCACCTCGATCTGGGCCTCCGACCGGTACTCGACGGTGTCGTCACCGTCGATGGAGGCGGCCAGCGCGATGCCGAGCAGCAGAGCGACGGCGACCAGCCACCAGCGACGCCGCAGCGACGTGACGATGAACCCGAGTTCCATGGAGCGTCTCTCGTGAGCGGTGGGCGGCGGCCCCGGCGCGACGTGCCGCCCGGTCGTCGTGGGGCCACGGACACGCTACTGGCCGACCCCGCCCGGGGTCGTTCAGCGGTGGCGCAGCTCGACGCCGACCGCGCCGACCAGGAACCCCACCCCCTCGGCCACCCCCGCCATGGCGAAGCGGAGGTGGGGCGGCCGACGGCTGGCGAGACGGCGTACCGGCCGGGCCAGGGCGGCGGCCATCCGCCGACACCCCCGGAGCACGAGGCGCCGACGGCTCGCCTCCCCCACCCGGTGGTTCGTGACGAACTGGGTGTTGCCCATCCACAGGGCCCGTCGGAGCTGGTAGCGCAGCGTGGCCCGGTCGGCCGACTCGATCTCGCGGACGGTCACCGTGGAGGAGTAGCGGACGTCGAGGCCAGCGGCCACGGCCCGGCGGTAGAAGACCATGTCCTCGCCGCCGATCACCCCGAGGTCCTCGTCGAAGCGGATGTCGGGGTGGCGGCGAAGCCAGTCGGCGCTGATCATGCTGTTGCCGGTGGCCCCGACGGGCACGGGCCGGTCGTCCTGGCCGGTCATCAGGCCGATCCGGTCGAAGGGTTGGCGGCGGAGCCAGGCCGGCTGCCCGGGCCCGAAGGTGAGGAGCAGGGGGCCGGTCACGGCGTCGGCACCCGTGCGCTCCTGCACGTCGAGGAGGCGTGCGAACCAGTCCTCGGGAACGACGATGTCGTCGTCGGTCATGACCACCCAGTCCCCCAGCTCGGCGGCGGCGGCGAGACCGGCGTTGCGGGCCAGGGCGATGTTGCCGGCGCCCACGTGGCGGTAGTGGACGCCGAGGGGCAGGCGGTCGGCCTGACCGTCGGCGACGGCCCGCGCCCGCCCGTCGGCGTTGTCGTCGACGACCACGGCCCCGACGGCGGCCCGCCCCGCCACCGCCCCGGCCGCCCGCACCACCGAGTCGAGGAGCCGGCGCAGCTCGTCGTTGCGCCGATACGTGCACACGTAGAGCCCGACGGTCAGCACCCTCCGAGGCTACGAGCGGCCCGAGCCCGGACCTGACACAAGCACGCGCTGCTATAGCAGCGCGTGCTTGTGTCAGGTCGACGCGGCGCCCCTCAACCCGGGGCCGGGTGCGACCGATCGGCAGCGGGTGAGGCGCTTCGTGGTCGGCGTGGTCGTGGCGGCACTGGTGGTGGGCGCGGGGGGCGGGGCCGGGGCCACCGATCGGACCGACGACGAGCCGGCCGCCAGCGGCACGGCCATGACGTGGGCACCCGTGCCCATCGGGGGCGGGGGGTACGTGACCGGTCTGGTGGTGGGGCCCGGTGACCGCCTCTACGCCCGCTCCGACGTCGGTGGTGCCTACCGCCGCCAGGCCCGGGGCGGGGCCTGGGTCCCCCTCGTCACCGCCGACCGCACCCACACCCCCCTGCCGGCCGACTACCGGGTGGCGTCGATCGCCGTGGCCCCGAGCGACGCCGACGTCGTCTACCTGGCCACCGGCGAGGACAGCGACGACCCTGCCGGGCGGGTGCTGGCCAGCCGTGACGGTGGCGCCACCTTCACGGCCAGCCGCCAGCGGTGGAGCCTGGACGGGAACGGGTCGGCCCGCTGGGCCGGCGAGCGCCTCGCCGTCGACCCCCGCCGTCCGGAGGTCGTGTGGCTCGGGGTGCAGGACGGCCTCTGGCGGTCGACCGACGGGGGCACCACCTGGTCCGAGCTGACGTCGATCCCCGGGGACAACCCGGCCTCGTCGCCCGGCGGCGTGACCGTGGTCGTGGTGGACGGGCGGGGACCGGTCGACCGGGCCGGGCGGGCGCTGCGGGTCTGGGCCGGCGTGGAGGGCGTGGGCGTGGTCCGGTCCGACGACGGGGGGACGACGTGGCGGACCGTGCTGCCCACGCCCGGCATCATCCAGGAAATCGAGGTCGACGCCCGGGGCGACCTCCTCGTCGTCGGCCAGCGGGGCCCCGACGACGCCCTCCTGTGGCGGATCTCGGGCTCGACCGTCACCGACATCGCCCCGGCCGGCGCCGGGCGCCTGCGCACGGTGGCCGCCGATCCCCGCCGACCCGAGCGCCTGTTCCTCACCGGCCCGGGGATGCGGGACCGCCACCTCTGGCGGTCGACCGACGGCGGCGCCACCTGGGCCCGCCTCCGCATCGCCATCACGTCCCCTGTCACCGCCTGGCCGACCCGGACCACGCTCGACCGGTGGATGTCGGCCGGTGAGCTGGTGTTCGACTCGGCCGGCACGCTGTGGTTCGCCGAGGGCACCGGCGTGTGGCGCTCCACCGACCTCGCCGACGACGAGGTGACCTGGACCTTCGACTCGGCCGGCATCGAGAACCTCGTCACCAACGACATCGAGAAGGTGCCGGGGGGTCCGTTGCTCAGCGCCCACTGGGACCGGGGCCTGTTCGTCCACGACCGCACGGCGCTCCCCCACCTCGCCGACTTCGACTCGGCCTGGAGCATCGCCGTCAGCCCGACCGACCCCCGCCGGGTGGCGGTCGTGGTCGACAACCATCAGCGGGTGGCCGACCCCCGCCCGGAGGACCGCCAGAGCGCCGTGTCCGCCGATGGAGGGCGCACGTTCGGCCGGATGGGCTCGCTGCGGTCGGGCGTGCACCCGCCCGAGCTGAAGTTCGGGAACATCGCCATCTCGGCCACCGATCCCCGCCTGCTGGTGTGGGCGCCGAGCGAGGGCGGCCGGATCCACCGGTCCACCGACGGCGGGGCCACCTGGCGGCCGGCCCGCCGCAACCCGGCGCCCACCTACTACGGCGCCTACTACCTGCACCGCCACGTGCTGAGCGCCGACCCGGTGGACGGCCGCACCTTCTACCTGCTGAGCGAGGACGGGGTCCTGCGCTCGACCGACGGCGGCGACACGTGGCAGGTGCGGCCCAGCCGGGGGCTGCCCCGCTGGAACAAGCGCTGGAACGCCACGCTGGCGGCGGTGCCGGGCCGGCGGGGTGAGCTGCTCCTCTCCCTGGGCCGGCTGAGCGGGGGCGTGGAGCACCCCCTGTTCCACTCCACCGACGCCGGCGCCACGTGGACGCCGCTGCCCGCCGCGCCCGAGGCCGGGCCGTTCGGCCTCGGGGCCCCGGCCCACCCGGGGGGGCCGCCCGTGGTGTGGGTGGAGTCCCGCGACCGGGCCGGGGATCGGGCCATCCTGCGCTCCACCGACGGCGGGGCCACGTTCGAGACCATGGCCACCCACCCGCTCGGCCGGTACGACCGGGTCACCGTGGTGGCGGGCGACCCCGACGACCCCGGCACCGTGTACGTCGGCTACGCCGGCACCGGCCTGCTCGTCGGCCGCACGGGCGGGGGCGGGGGCACCGGGGGCCGGTCCGGGGATGGAGGCCGGAGCCCCCGGCCGCAGCCGGTCGGGGGGAGGCCCCTGCACCGGCCCGGCCTGGTCGGACCGGACGGCCCGGTCACGATCGACCTCGCCTCCGGGCGGCCGGTGCGACTGCGGACCGGGGCGACCCGACCGGAGCGGCTGGTGGCGGTGGCGGAGCGGTCCGACGGGCGGGGCACCTGGGCCGTCGACCCCGAGGGGGTCATGTTCGTGACCGGGGCCGTGGCCCACCGCGGGGACCTCGGCCGTCTCGCACTCAACCAGCCCGTCCTGGGGATGACGCCCACCGACAGCGGCGAGGGCTACTGGATGGTGGCCTCCGACGGCGGCGTGTTCGGCTTCGGCGACGCCGGCTTCCACGGGTCGATGGGCGGCGTGCCCCTCAACCGGCCCGTCACCGGGATGGCGGTCACCCGGTCGGGACGGGGCTACTACCTGGTCGCCTCCGACGGGGGGATCTTCGCCTTCGGCGACGCCGCCTTCCTCGGCTCGATGGGGGGCGTGCCCCTGAACCAGCCCATCAACGGGATGGCCGTGACCCCGTCGGGTCGGGGTTACTGGATGGCGGCCTCCGACGGCGGCGTGTTCGGCTTCGGCGACGCCGGCTTCCACGGCAGCCTCGGCGGCCGGCCGCTCGACCACCCCGTCATCGGCATGATCCCGACCGACAGCGGCGCCGGCTACTGGCTGGTCGACGCGGCCGGCCGCTCCTTCCCCTTCGGCGACGCCCGGACGGCGAACTGACACAAGGAACGGGTGAGAACGCCCTGGTCGTGGACGAGCTCGTTGTGTCAGTTCGGCCAGGGGCCTCAGAACCGGAAGCTCAGAACTGGAAGTAGATGAAGGGGGTCTCGGCCACGGGGGTGAGGGCCACGGCCACGGCGGCGCCTGCGCCGAGGAGGGCGGCGAGCTGGCGGTCACCAACGCGATCGACGAGCACGAGACCGGCTCGGCGGTAGCCGAGCCAGTGCAGCACCAGCGCACCCACCAGGAAGGCGGTGAACGCGCCCGGCACGGTGGCCGAGCCCGCACCCGAGAAGGTGAGGAACCGGGCGAGCACGGTCGTCGCCGTCGAGAAGGAGTCGGCCCGGAAGAAGATCCAGGCCGAGCTAACGAACCAGAACGTGGCCAGCGTCGCCACCGCCGTGCCGACCGGGCCCGGGGCGACCCGCCGCTCCCCCCGGGCCTCGGCCCACGCCCGGGTGACCGCCAGCGCCGCGCCGTGCAGGGCACCCCAGATGATGAACGTCCACGCCGCGCCGTGCCAGAGCCCGCCCAGCACCATGGTCAGGAGCAGGTTGCGGTAGGTGAGCAGCCGGCCGCCCCGGTTGCCGCCGAGCGGGATGTAGAGGTAGTCCCGCAGCCAGTCCGACAGGCTGATGTGCCACCGCCGCCAGAACCGGTCGATCGACGACGCGAAGTACGGGTAGCGGAAGTTCTCGCCCAGCGAGTAGCCGAGCATGGCCGCCGCCGCGATGGCCATGTCGGAGTAGCCGGAGAAGTCGCAGTAGATCTGGGCCGAGTAGCCGAGCACGGAGAGCACCGTCGAGGGCCCGTCGAAGGCGTCGGGGTCGGCGAAGAACCGGTCGACGGGACCGGCGAAGCTGTCGGCCAGCACCGCCTTCTTCACGAAGCCGACGGCGAACAGGAGCAGGGCCGGCCGCCACGCCACCCCGTCCAGCGACCGCCTGACGTCGAGCTGGGGCAGGAAGCGGGCCGCCCGCACGATCGGCCCGGCGACGAGCTGCGGGAAGAAGGCGACGAACAGCGCCACGTCGAGCAGCCGGCGCCGCGCCTCCAGCACGCCCCGGTGGACGTCGATGGTGTAGCTCATCGACTGGAACGTGAAGAACGAGATGCCGACGGGCAGGACGATGCCGAGCGTCACCCGGCTCGGCTCCCCGCCGAATCGGCCGACCAGGTCCGCGAGCGAGTCGGCGAAGAAGCCGAGGTACTTGAACACGGCGAGGATGCCGAGGTTGGTGACGAGGGACACCACCAGCCAGCGCCGCCGTACCCGCTCGTCGTCGGAGCCGGCGATGCGCAGCGCCGCCTGGTGGTCGACGAGCGTCGAGCCCACGATGAGGGCGAGGAAGCGAGGGTCCCAGGCGGCGTAGAAGACGTAGCTGGCGACGAGCAGGAAGCGCTTGCGTCCCTCGTTGCCACCGATGACCCGCCACTGGACGAGCAGGACGGCGGCGAGGAAGCCGAGGAACAGGGGCTCGTGGAGGAGCACGGTCGGCGCTCAGCCGGCGGCGACGTCGCAGATGCGCCGGCCGAGCGCCCGGCTGGTGGCCACCGCCCCGGCCCGGCTCAGGTGGTCGCGGTCGAACCAGAAGGCCGGGTCGGTGAACCGCCCGACGGCGTCCTCGTCGACCAGGTTCAGGAGCGGGGCCTCCTCCCCGGCCGCCTCCCACGCCTCGGTGACGGCGGCGGCGGTGCCGGCGTCGAACTCGCTCGGGATGAGGACGTGGAGGGGCCGGGATCCCGCCGGTACGGCGTCGACGTGGGCCCGGATGGTGCGGACCCAGTCGTCGAGCTGGTCGGGGCCGGGTCGGCGGGGCCGCCAGCGCCGCTCCCAGCCGCCGCCCGCGATCAACCGGTCGAGGGTGACCCGCCGCTCCGCCGCCCGGGGGAGGTCCTCGAGCGCCAGGTAGCCCCGCCCGTCGAGCGCACCCCCGGCGGGATCGTCGACGGGGACGGCGGGGAACAGGCGCCGGTGGAAGAGCCCGGCCGGGTACAGGTTGGCCACGAAGCCGGCCGCCGTGTCGGCCCGGGCCAGCGGACCGGACCGGAAGTACGGGGCCGGGAGGTGGGCCCGGTACGACACGTAGCGGGGCAGCTCCGGGATGCGCATGTGGACCCGCTGGTCGAGGTCGAAGTCCTGCATGAACCCGACCGACAGGTGGGCCACGTCGACGGTGGCGATCATCTCGGGCTGGCCCCCGGGCAGGTCGTCGAGGTGGTCGAGCGCGTCGTCGAGCTCGAGCTTGCTCATGGCCTGGGCGGCCAGGTTGAACGTCCGACCCGGACAGCCGGCCCGCGCCCGCTCGGCGTCGATGACCTCGGGATCGAGCCCCCGCAGCGCCCGGGAGTTACCCACCAGCACCAGGTCGTAGTGCTCGGCCGTCGTGGCGAGGTGCTCGAGCTTGGGGGTGAGGCTGATGCGGTACACGGAGTCGGGGTCGGGCGGGGCCACCAGCCGCACCAGCCCACCCACCGCCACGAAGGCCGCGAGGAACACCACCACCGTGCCGGCGTAGCGACGGGCCCGCCGGGGCGGGTGCGCCCTCGCCGACGCCGGGCGCCTGAGCAGATCACCCTCGGGCATCGGGCACGTCCGTCTTCGATCCGTTTCGTCGCGAGGCGCCGCGCCCGCCGGCCGGCTCACCGTAGTGGGACGGCGTGGCGGGCCGGGGGGCGGCCCGGCCCTGCGGCGGCCGCCCGCCGGGTTCGTACGGGCACTGTGCGTTACGGTTGTCGGGGAGGAGGCGAGCGGGAGTCGATGCGCGGTTCGATCACGCTGTTGAACGTGTCGAAGGCCGCACCGGGGCGCTTCGCCTGGTTCGACGGGGCGCTCGGCCCCGATCCCGACGTCCGGTTCGTGCACTGCGAGGGAGGCCCCGCCAACCGGCTGGAGCGGCGGGTGGGGCGGCCCAACCTGGCCCTGCACCGGGCCTGCGCCGCCGCCGGCCGCCGCCTCCGCCGCGGCGACGTCGACCTGGCCGTGAGCCATCTCCCGGTCGTGACGCTGTGGACCGAGGTGCACGCCGGGCCCCGCCGCTCCCCCGTCCCCCACGTCGCCTTCGCGTTCAACCACGCGCCGGTGCTGCCGACCGGGGTCCGCCTCGACGCCATGCGGCGCGCCTTCGAGCGGGTCGAGCGCTTCGTGGTGTTCACCGACGTCGAGCGGGAGCTGTACGCCGACGTGTTCCGGCTTCCCGTCGAGCGCTTCGACCGCATCCGCTGGGGGGTCCGGGAGCCCCCCTTCGATCCGGGTCGTCGGCCGCTCGTCGACGGTGACTACGTGTGCGCCGTCGGGCGCACCGGGCGGGACTTCGGGCTGTTCGTGGCGGCCCTGCGGCGACTCCCCGACATCCCCGCCGTCGTGGTCGGCTCGACCCGGGATCTGGCCGGGCTGGACGTGCCGCCCAACGTGGCCGTCCTCTCCGACATCGCCCAGGCCGACGTCGTCGACCTCGTGGGCCGATGCCGCTACTCCGTCCTCCCCCTCGTCGACTCGCCCGTGCCGTTCGGCCACGCCACGGGCGTGCTGGCCATGACCCTCGGACGGGCGGTGCTCGTGAACGACGGGCCCCTCGTCGAGTACGTCGACGACGGGCGCACGGGCATGACGTTCCCGAGCGGCGACGTCGACGGGCTGGTCGAGCGGATGCGGCTGCTGTGGGACGACCACGACCGGCGGGAGCGGCTGGCCGCCGCCGGTCAGGCCTTCGCCGTCGAGCACTGCACCGAGGAGGCGACCCGCCGCTACGTCTCGGGCCTCGTGCGCGACCTCGCCGGCGACCGGGGTGGCCGACGGCCGAGGGCCGCTACGGTGCCGTAGATGGTCCGCGTCGGTGCGGTGGGCACCGGGTTCATCGTCCGGGAGGTGGCGCACGCCCTGGCCGCCGCCGCCGACCTCGACCTGACCCGTGTCCTGACCCGGCGTCCCGTAGACGAGGTGGACGGCGTCGACCGCGCCGCCCTTACCCACGACGTCGACGAGCTGATCGCCGCCAGCGACATCGTGTTCGAGTCCACCGGTGACCCGGTGCACGCCACGGCCGTGGTCGAGCAGGCCCTCCTCGCCGGCCGACCCGTGGTCACCATGGACGCCGAGCTGCACGTCACGACCGGTACGTACCTGGCCGGGCTCGGCTACCTCACCGAGGCCGACGGCGACCAACCGGGCGCCACCGCGCTGCTGCGGCGGGAAGCGCTCGACATGGGCTTCCGGCCGCTGGCCTACGTCAACGTCAAGGGGTTCCTCGACCCCAACCCCGGTCGTGAGGCCATGGAGCACTGGAGCGGGCTGCAGGGTCTCAGCGTCACCGAGACCACGTCGTTCACGGACGGCACCAAGCTGCAGATCGAGCAGGCGCTGTGCGCCAACGCCTTCGGGGCCACCCTCGACCGGGCCGGCATGATCGGAGGGGCCGTGCGCGACCTGCACGCCACCGACCACCTCGTGGCGGCCGCACGGGAGCGGGGCCGGCCCATCGCCGACTACATCCTGTGCCCGGGGGCCCCGCCGGGCGTGGCCGTGCTGGCCGACCACGACGCCGCCCTCCGTCACCCCCACTACGGACCCTACGAGAAGCTCCGCACCGCCGGCGACAGCGCCTACGTGCTCGTCCGCCCCTTCCACCTGTGCGGGCTGGAGGTCGTCAAGAGCCTGCGGGCGGTGGTGCTGGGTGAGCCGCCCCTCCTGACCAACGGCACCGACCCGCCCCACGTCGGCGTGGCCGCGGTGGCCAAGCGCGACCTCGCCACCGGCACCCTCGTCGACCACGGCATCGGCAGCTTCGACGTGCGGGGCGAGGCGGTGATCGTGTCGGAGCGACCCGACCACCTCCCTCTCGGGTTGCTCCGCCACGCCCGCCTCCGGCGCGACGTCGAGCGCGGGGCCACCGTCACCGCCGACGACGTGGACCTCCCCGAGAGTCGGGCCCTGGAGATCTGGCGTGAGCACCTGGCCCCGGGCCGGCCGGCGACGGGGAGGACGGACGTGGTCACTGCGTGACCGTCCAGGCCGACCGCGCGCTGGATCCGCTCCCGCATGCGGTCCACTTCGTGTTCAAGGAGCTCGAGCGCTGGCCGGAGCTGGTCGACGCTCCCCTGCCGCCCCCGCCCGAGGAGGTCGCCCACAAGTTCATGGGGGCCAGGAACAGCTGGGGGGTGCAGACCTACGTCCAGCTCCGGCGGCGGGGCCTCGACGTCTCCCTCGTGGACCACTACGTGCCCGACGCCATCTGCGTCACCACCTACGAGCACCTGCGCATCAGCGACCGCCCGTGGGGCAGCTACGTGGTGGCCTGCCGCCACGACCGCGGCCGCCCCGAGATCGCCGAGCAGCGGATCGTCCAGAACCGGGCCAACGTGGTCGATGGCACCGACCACTTCCTGCCGCACTGGCCCCAGCCCGGGATCCTCCCCCGCCACCCGGCCCGCGGCACCGGCGTCCGCACGGTCGTCTACCAGGGCCGCGACGGCAACCTCGACCCGGCCTTCCGCTCCCCCGCGTTCCGGCGGGGACTGGCCGATCTCGGCATGCGCCTGCGGTCGGGGGCCGTGGACCCCGGCAACGAGGTGGCCCAGTGGCGCGACTACCGCCACGCCGACGTGGTGCTGGCGGTGCGGAACCTCCATCCCGACCTGCTGGCCCTCAAGCCCCCGAGCAAGCTGTTCAACGCCTGGCTGGCCGGGACCCCCGCCCTGCTCGGCCCCGAGCCCGCCTACCGCGACCTGCGTCGCAGCGAGCTCGACTACGTGGAGGTGTCCGGCCCCGACGAGGCCCTGGCCGCCCTGGCCGACCTGCGGGCCGACCCGGAGCGCTACGTCGCCATGGTGGCCAACGGCCGGGAGCGGGCCGCCGAGTTCACGCCCGACCGGATCGCCCGGCAGTGGCGTGACCTCCTGGCCGGCCCGATCGCCGCCGGCTACGACGAGTGGCGATCGGCGCCCCGGTGGCGGCGGACCGCCGGGCGGCCGGCCCGGTTCGCGGTGCGGGCCGTGCGCCACCGCCGGGCGCGCCGCCGCTACCAAAGACTGCTCAGGGGATCGTGAGGGGGCATCGTGACTGGGGCGACCCGTCTCGCCCCCCGCCTGGGGGAACCATGAGTCGGTGCCGACTGCCGAGGCCCGACCAACGACCGGGCGGACGCCAACCGGGGTCCCGGTGTCTGGCAACTGCTTGTCTGTTGAACGTCAGGGATGCTGGGGCTCGTCGGCGGGGTGGGGGTCGTGTTCGGCTCGGAGCCAGTCTCTGAAGCCGGGCAGGGACCAGTGGACGAGGCCACGGGCGGGTTCGACGAGGATGCCCTTGTCTCGGATCAGGCGGCGGCGGTAGGGGGCGGCGGCCGCGGCGGTCATGCCGGCGGTCGAGGCGACGGCCCCTGAGCGTTGGGGTTCGTCGGGGAGGCGGGCCAGGGCGACCAGGTAGCCCTGCTCTCGGGCCGAGGCTTCGGTCCAGCGTTGCCGGTGGAAGCCGGCGATCGCTTCGGTGCCGGCGGGAGCGGCCCGGTTGACGTCGCGGCGGCTGATCGGCTCGTCGCGGGCGGTGCGCCACGTTGCGCTGCCGAACTCCTGGATGAAGTACGGCAGGCCTTGCCCCAGGCGAACCAGCTCGGCCAGCGCTCCGGGGGCCAGGGTCTCGTCGGGTATCAGCGCCAGCGTCTCGGTGTAGGCCCGGGCCGACGCAGCGTCGTCGAGCAGCCCGACGTTGTGGTGGTCGAACATCCGCTCGCCGTAGGTGACGTGGGTGGCCACCCAGGCCAGGGTGTACGGCAGGCCGGCCGCGATCACGCCGAGGGGGATTTCGTCCTGGATGGCTTCGTGCACGGCGGTCAGGAGGGGACCGAGCAGCTCGGGGGGGCCCTGCTGCAGCTCGTCGATGACCAGTACCAGGGGGTGGCCGTCGTCGTGGGCGGCCCGGGCCGCGGAGGTCAACAGGGTCCGGAAGAGCCGCTCGGTTGACGGCGGCGGGTTCCGGTCGCGACGGGTGGACACCTCGACGCCGGTGCCGGCCACACTGACGCCGACCTTGAACTCGGCGAGGTCCTCGAGGGCTCGGCGGGTGCTGGCCAGCCGCGACGACAGCCGGGTGAGGACCTCCTCGAGCTGGAACACCAAGGCGTCGACGAGGGCGGCTCGCTTGGTTGCCTCCAGGCGCACCACGGGCAGGCCGCGATTGGCGGCGTCGCGGCGTGCCACCGTGAGCAGCGCCGTCTTGCCGACACCCCGGATGCCGGTGAAGAGCACGGGCCGTGCAGCCCGGCCGATCTCCAGGCGGGGCATCGTCAGCTCTGTGATGACGGCCCGTTCTCGTTGCCGGCCCGCCAGGTACGGTGGCGGGAACCCCGACCCTGGCGTGAACGGGTCAGCGGCCGGCTCCCGGTGCACCACACCCTGAAAGTTAGCAGTCGCCCCGCAAACTGTGCGTGTCTGCCAGTGTCCGAAGCTGACCACGCGCGCCGCATGGGCATGCCTGGTGGTGTTCGTCGACCTCGACGGTGGGCGGTGGGCGGTGGGCGGTGGGCGGCTGACCCACCCGAGGTCGACGACGCCGAGGTCATCATGTAGGCGGTCGCCGCAGGGGAGATCGACGAGGCGGAGGTTGCGACCTGGTTACGGGCCCGGCTCTCGTTCGGCCCTCCGGGTCAGGGCGAGGCCCCCGAGGACGAGGGCCAGCCCGAGAGCGAGGAAGCCGAGGTCCCACGGCAGCGGGTCGGCGACGTCCTCGCGGACGTGGTGCAGGCCGAGCAGGTGGTGGTCGACGACCCCCTCGACCAGGTTGAAGATGCCCCAGCCGACGGCCAGCCACCCCACCACGCCACGGACCGGCAGCGACCGCGTCCCGGCGGGGAGACGGACCAGCCACAGGAGGCCGACCACCACGAACACCCAGGTGGCGGCGTGGAACAGACCGTCGCCCAGCGTGTTGGCCTCGAGCCCGTCGACGGTGCCCGTCGGGTACCGGTCGACGTTGCTGACCATGTGGTGCCACTGGAGGATCTGGTGCAGGACGATGCCGTCGACGAAGCCGCCCAGCCCCACGCCGATCAGCAGCAACGGCCACCGGGCCCGGTCCGCTCCGTCGGCGACGGTCACCGGAGCCGACTCCGCACCGCCGTCTCGGCACGGGCCGCGGCCCCGACGGCCCGGCCGGCGGCGAGGGCCAGCACCCGCTCCGGAGCGGTGGCGGTCGGCTGGTAGCCGAGGAGGGCCATCCCCCGCCGGCACCGGCGCTCGACGAGGGCCACCTCGAGGCGGGACAGCTCCCGGCGCCAGCGGTGAAGGGAATCGGTCGACACGGGAGCGAGGCTCCGGGCGTGGTGGTCGCGGCGCCACGCCTGGCGGCCGTCGTCGCCGGCCCGGCCCGCCGGCGCCGCCACCGTGTCGTCGCTGCGCCCGGCGATCATGGCCGGGTCGAACGGCTCGCCGACGAAGCGGCACAGCTCCGACACCACCCCCTCGGGATCGGCCACCAGCCGCTCGTAGACGACGGTGTGGACGGACGGGTGCGACGACCACCGGGGCACGACCCGCTCGTAGGTGCGGGCCCAGTTGCCGGCCTGGCTGAGCAGCTTCTGGGTGCGGCCGTCGACGACCACACCGTGGCGCCACGACGGCTCCGTGGTGGTCCGCTGGATCCACGGCGCCCGCAGCTTGGAGGCGACCACGGCCCGGGGGTCGCGCTGGAGGACGACGACCCGGGCGTCGGGGTACCAGTCGAGCAGGCGGTCGAGATGGTCGACGTGGCCGGGGGTCTTCTCCCCCACCCGGGCGGCGCCGGTCCGCTCCTTGTAGGCGCTCAGCAGGGCGTCGAAGAGGGCGGCGAAGGTCGGGTCGGGGCCCGCCAGCGCCTCGCACCGACCCGGGTCGACGCCGAGGTCGCGGAAGTAGATCGACGACCGGTAGGACCGCCAGAACCCCTCCGGGTCGGGGTGCGTCCCGGCCGCGAGGTGGCCCGACGCCGCCGCCTTGCGCAGCAGGTGCGTCTCCGGCGCGATCGAGATGCGGGGGTGGGCGGAGAGGGAGCTGCGGACCAGCGTGGTGCCCGAGCGGCCGTCGCCCACCACGAAGATCGGTCGCCCGACGCTCACGGCGACCGTACGCACAGCCGCAGGAACAGCCGCTCGTAGGCGTCGTCCACGCCGGCGGCGCTGAAGTCACGGGCCCGCTCGGCCGCCATCCGTCCGCACCGCCGGGCGGCGCACCGGTCGGCGAGGAGGTCGCCCAGGGCGTCGGCGAGGGCGCCGACGTCCTCGGTCGGCACGACCCGCCCGGTCCCCTCCACCACCACCCCGGCCATCTCCCCGACGTCGGTGACCACGGCGGGCAGGCCGGCGGCCATGGCCTCCAGCAACGCCATGGGCAGCCCCTCGCGCCGGGAGGCGAGGACGAACACGTCGCTGGCGGCCAGCTGCTCCCGCAGCGCCGCCGGCACCAGGGCGCCGGTGAACGAGACGGCCGTCGACAACCCCAGCTCGTCGGCCAGTGCCTCCAGGTCACCTCGCCACCGTCCCTCGCCCACCAGGACCAGCCGCGCCGTCGGCAGTCGCTCCACCACCTCGGCGAAGGCCCGCAGGAGGAGGTCCTGACCCTTGGGTTCGGGCGCCAGGCGGCCCACCGTGATGGCCGTGGGCGGGCCGTCGGGCGCGGGGATCGTCGGGTCCGCCGCCCACCACCCGACGTCGACGCCGTTGGGCACGATCGTGACGGCGGCGCGGTCGACCCCGGCCCGGGCGGCGGCCAGCTCGGCCAGCTCGGCGCTGACGGCCGTCACGGCGTCGGCGCGGGCCAGCAGCCGGGGCAGGCGGGCCCCGTCGACGCCCCGGGGGCTCAGCAGGTCGCTGCCGTGCACCGCCACCACCAGCCGGTACCGGAACACCGGCCGCAGGAGCACGAAGTGGACCAGCTCGGCCCGGGCGAAGTGGACGTTGACGACGTCGGGCCGGAAGCGGGCCAGGGCGGCGATCAGGCGGGCGCCGGACACGACGGTGGCGGCCACGCTGCGGGCGGTGCCGGCGAGGGTGGCGCGCCGCTCCGGAAGGGCCAGGCGCAGGGCCCGGCCGTCGTCACCGCCCGCGTCGGCGGTCAGCTCCCCGGCCCACAGGGGCGCCACGACGTGGCCCCGCTCCCGCAGGCCCCGCACCAGGCGGCGGTAGACGGTCTGCACCCCGCCGGGGCGGCCCCGGTCGGTGGAGGAGTAGACGAGCACCCGGAGCGGCCTCACCGGCGAAGACCCCGCAGACCCCGCAGACCCCGCAGGCGATCCCGGGCGGCCCGCGCCGCCGGCGAGCGCCGCAGCGGCTCGCGCACCATCGTGCGGGCCAGCATCGACCGCACCTCGGGGCTGGCGGGGGCCCGCCGTGCCGCCCGCAGCGCCGCCCGACGGGCCCGGGCGGCATCGTCGGAGCGTTCCAGGAACCGGCGGGCCGACTCCACCAGGAAGAGGTGGTAGACGCCGTGGCGGCGCATCTCGGCGCCGTGGCGGGCGAGGAACATCTCCCGGGCGGCGTGGTTGTCCTCGACGGCGTGGGTCTTGCGGCCGGCATCGCCGGTGTCGTCGTAGCGCACCAGCGGCTCGTCGATCAGGTCGATCTCGAAGAACCGGGCCACCCGCACCCAGTAGTCGAAGTCCTCGGCGGCCGGCAGGGCCTCGTCGAAGAAGCCCACGGTGGCCACCACGGCCCGGCGGATCATCACGCCCGACGTGCCGTGCAGCACGTTGGTGAGGAGGAGCACCCGGTGGAGGTCGCCCCGGTGGGTCGGGATCCTCACCCGGCGGCACCCCCCGTCCGTGACGTTCTCGACGCCGCCGTACAGGAGCCCGACGTCGTCGGGGAGCTCGGCCATCCTGGCCGTCTGGAGGGCCAGCTTGGGGGGGAACCACTCGTCGTCGGAGTCGAGGAACGCCACCAGCGGGGCCCGCACGGCCCGGAGGCCCCGGTTGCGGGCGGCGGCCACGCCGGCGTTGTCCTGGCGGAGGTAGCGGATGCGCCCGTCGTCGTAGGAGCCGACCAGCTCGGCGGTGCCGTCGGTCGAGCCGTCGTCGACGACGATCAGCTCGAGGTCACCCGCCGTCTGGGCCAGCACGCTGTCGACGGCCCGGCCGAGCACGTGGGCCCGCTGGTAGGTGGGCAGGATCACGCTGACGGCGGGCCGACCGACGGTCTCTGGCCGCCCCCGCCCGACCGGGGGGACCACCGGACCGTCCTGGCGCGCACCGACATGGACCTCCTCGGTCCAGTCCGGCCCGGCGGACGTGGCCGGAGGCGACACCACGGAGCGGACCCGCCCCACGCCGGCGCGCACGGCGTCCTCGGCGGCGGCGGCGGCCCGGGCCGGAGCCGGTGGGCCCAGCCGGGCCGCCTCCGCCCGGGCCGCCGCGGCCTGGTCGGCGTGGTCGCCGGCGTCGGCGTCGGCGGCGACTCCTGCGCAGGCGGTGGCCAGCGGCGCCCGGTAGGCGCTCAGTCTGCCGTCGTGCTCCAGCAGGGCGGCGATCTTGCGGATCGTGCGCAGGCGCTCGGCCAGGCCCCGCCGGCCGAGGCGGGCGCCGCTCAGCGTGCCGCCCCCGGGCAGCCGGCGGTAGTAGCCCGAGCCGGTCGCCGACTCGGCGAGGCCGATCCCGAGGGCGAGGGCCCGCATCACCAGGTCACCGTCGTCGTTGCTGCTCCAGCGCTCCTCGAAGCGCCCGGCCCGCTCGAAGCCGTCCCGCGTCCACATCACCGAGCACGGCGGGTGGTACCAGCCGGTCAACCAGGCCGCCAGTGGATCCTGGCCCGGGCGCCGGGGTGCGCACGACGGCGGCCCCTTGACCCAGCGGCCGTCGACGAGGTCGAGCCGGTACCAGGGGCAGATGGCCAGGCCGGCGGGGCCGGAGCCCAGCGCCCCGGCCAGGCCGGCGAGGGTGTCGGGGCCGACGAGGTCGTCGGCGTCGAGGAACATGAGCGCCTCGCCCGAGGCGGCCAGGGCGCCGACGTTGCGGGTCCCAGCCGCCGTACCGGACCGCTGCGCCACCACCCGGACCCGATCGCAGGCGGACCGCAGCGACAGGGCCACGTCGAGGCTGGCGTCGGTCGAGCCGTCGTCGACCACGATGACCTCGGCGGGGGGCAGCGTCTGGTCCAGCACGGACCGGACGGTCCGCGCCAGGTAACCGGCGGCGTCGTAGCAGGGGATGACGACGGAGACGTCCATCGGGCTACGCCGGGAGGGGGTAGTCGAGCAGGGCCATGGCGTCACCGCACACCCGCCGGAACGTGGCCCGCTCGTCGTCGCTCCACGCCTCCCACGGGCTGGGCCGGCCAGCGAGCACCGACCTGGGGTCGGCCGTCGTCGTCGGTGCGCCGAGGGGATGCACGAGGGTGCTCGACGTGAAGGCCGCCGAGCGGGGGCTCGACGGGAGGCCGACGTGGGCGAAGATCCGCTCGAAGGTGCCGGCGTCGTCCGCCAGGAAGTCCTCGAACCGCACCGTCACGGCCCGGTCGTGGCGGCGGAGGTAGTCGTAGCGGAAGGCCCGCTCGCTCCAGTGCCGGCACCGCCCCTCGAAGTCGAGCTGCGCGAAGCTGCCGAACCTGGTCATGGAGGCCACCACGTCGATGCCGTCGCGGACGAGGTAGACGAACCGGGCCTCCGGGAAGAGCCACAGGATGCCCTCGGCGGCCCGCTCGTCGAGGAAGGCCTTGGCCCCCCAGCGGGAGTAGCGCCCTGCCGAGAGGACGGAGCGGTCGCCGGTGGGGTCCCGCGGGTCGAACCGGAGCCCGTAGTCGGGGCCGAGGGCGGTCACGGCCACGAGGTCGCGCAGGTCGCGCCGCAGGCGCAACGCCTCGACGGGCACGTTGTTGCGGAAGTACCGGTCGTCCTTGCCGCCCTCGAAGTACCTGGCCACCTCGCCCAGCTTGTGCACGAGGGGCGCCTCCCGGGCCATCAGGACCTCGGGGTGGGCGCCGAGGCCCCCGCTCAGGGCGGTGGAGCCGGAGCGTCCGCACATCACGACGAAGACGGGACGGTCGAGGAATCGGGGGTGGCGTTGGCCCACCACGGTGCGGAGGGTGGTCTTGATCCCGTGGCGCAGGTCGGTCATCGGTGGGCGGGCCCTCGGCGGGTGGCGGAGCGGTCTCGGGACGGTGGGGGTCTCGGGGGTGGGTGGGGCACCCTCAGGCCAGGTCGGTCAGGACCCTGGCGAGCGCGGCCGGGTCGACCCGGAGGTCGCGGTCGAGCGGGTGGCCTGCGCCCACCGCCTCGCCCCCCACGAGGTGGTAGCGGTGACCGAGGGCGGCGGTCAGAGCATAGAAGTTGGGGTTCGGAAAGCCGAGGTCGGCGATCTCGACGACGTCGATGCCCGGGGCGGAAGAGCAGAACATCACGTTGGTGAGGCCGGCACCGTGCGGCGCGACCAGGACCGCCGTCGAGCGCATCAGGCCCACCTGCTCGTCGAAGGTCAGCTCCTCCATGCGCACCCGCTCGAACCCGGCACCGGCCAGGATCGGCCAGACCTCGTCCTCGTTCACCAGCCGGCGGCGGCCCGCCCCCTGCCGGCTGATGAAGACCCGCCGACCGGGGGGTGGTGCCGCGGGCGGGGCGAAGGCGGCCTGCACCATCCGCAGCAGCTCGGGGCGGAACCGGTCGCTGCCGATCACCGTGAGTGACCCGACGCGCAGCGGGCGGGTGGGGTCGAAGGTCCCGAAGCGGTCGGGGTCGAGCCCGAGCATCCGCAGCGATCCGTCCATCGTGGCCGTGCGGTCGGCGGGGGGCGGCAGGAGCACGTCGTCGAGCTGACCCCGGTCCCGGAGGAGGACGATCTTGGGCAGGTGGGCGGTGATCCAGTGGGAGTGGTTGTGGTACACCCGCTCGAGGACCCAGGTGGCGCGCTCCCGCTCGACCGGCGGCCCCGACCGGCGCAGCACCTCGGCGTGGCGGGGCCGGAACCGCAGCTCCCGCAGGTCGAGGGCCCGGTCGTCGTCGGCCAGCAGGGCGGGGAAGAAGTCGTCGTCCCGGTCGGGGTCGCGGTAGCAGACCACCCGCACGTCGGGCAGGGTGGCGACGAAGGTCTCGCCGCTGCGCCGGGCCGGCACGTCCCGGAACGAGTAGCCCCACCACCCGGCGTCGGCGGGCAGCTCGTCCCGGCTGGCCACCCCCACCGGGAGCGGGTGGTGGGCCACGTCGGGGGGGTGGACCGCCTCGATGGTCCCGCCCGCGTCGCCCCGCCGACGGAGGTGCTCGCGGACCGTCTCGCGGCGCACCCAGCGGTAGCCGCCCCACGCCGGCGGCACGATCCGCTCGGCTCCCGCCCGCAGCCGCCGGCGCACCCGGCCGCGCACCCGGCCGGCGAGGCGTCGGGCCGATGCGACCCGGCGCGTCGGCAGCGATGGCACGGGACGGAGCTTCGCAGCCGCCACCGGGGCCGGCCCACCCGGGAGCGCCACCGGTACCGTGGCCCGTGGTGCAGCTCACGTCCCGGTCCCACGGCCCCGGCGGCGTGCCCCCCTCGCCCGACCGTCCCGTGTTCATCGTCGGCGACCAGCGGTCCGGCACGACCCTGGCCCGCAGCCTCTTCTCCGCCCATCCCGGGTTGGCCGTCACCCCCGAGACCCACTTCCTCCAGGTGGTCGACAACTTCCGGCGCCGGGGGCAGACCGTCGGGAGGGGGTCGGACCTCGCCCCGGCCGACTTCGGCGCGTTCTGGGCCCGCTACAGGGCCGGGGTCCGGTTCCGTGACCTCGAGATCGACCCCGACCGCTGCCTCGCCCTCCTCTCCGACCCCGATCCCCCGTTCCGATCGGTCTTCCGTGCCGTCCTGACCGCCTACCTGGAGCGGACCGGCAAGCCCCGCATCGGCGAGAAGACGCCCCGCCACGTCTACTTCCTCGACAGGATCATCGACTGGTTCCCCGACGCCTCGGTCGTCGTCATGCGGCGCGACCCCCGGGCCGTGATCGCCTCGAAGCTCGCCACCCCCTGGATGCGGCGCAAGGTCACGCCCCCCTCGGCCGCCGACGGCGTGGTCCGCCACGGTCGCACCGAGCTGATCGTGCGGCTGGCCGATACGTGGGTCGACGTCTACGACGACATCGTCGGACGCTGGCGCGACGATCCGCGGGTGACCGTCACGGCGTACGAGGATCTGGTGTCCGACCCGTCGGGCCAGCTGCGTCGGCTGTGCGGCCGGCTCGATCTGGGGTTCAGCCCGGACATGATCGCCGGCCGCGACGAACGCTCCGTCCCGCCGCCCTCCGGTGAACCCGCGGACCGCGACTGGTCCGCCTGGCGCCAACGCCACAACGCGAAGGCACGCGATCCGGTCACGACCGGTTCGATCGAGCGGTGGCGGGAGGTGCTGCGACCGACCGAGGTGGCCCTGATCGAATCGCGGTGCGCCGGCGTCATGCGGGCGGCCGGCTACGAGCCGGCCACCACCGGGCCGCGGGCCCTGCTGGGGCGGGCGCTGGGCCACGCCGTCCCGGTCGCCGTCGACGCCGAGCGGCGCCTGCGCTCCGTGGCCGGCGCGACGACGCGGGCCATCGCCGCCCGCTGAGGCGGCCGGCACCCGGCGGTCAGCGGGCGGGCCAGACCGCGTCCCAGCCCAGGAGGTCGTACAGCTCGGCGTCGAGGGGCGCGAAGTGACGCCGCAGCCGCACTTCGCCGGGCACGGTGTCGCCGGGGGCGGTCCGCACGTGACGCGGGTCCCGGTCGGCGAGGGCGTGGGGGGGCAGCCCGAGGAAGCGGCAGACCTCGTCGTAGCCGTCCTGCACGTCGCGGCGGTAGCGCTCGCTCTGCACCACGAGCACCCGCTCCCGCCCGAACAGGTCGAACAGCACCCGGATCTGGCCCACGTACTCGCCGCGGCCCACGTAGGAGAACATGCGGTGGGCGTAGCTGACGTACCCGGCGCCGGCCCGGCCGGCCACGATGCGGCGCCACTCCCCCCGGAGCCGGGCCGGCTCGGCCGCCACCGCCGCCTCGAAGTCGAGGTCCTCGCGGCCGGACTGGCGGTTGTGGACGTGGTGGGAGAAGGCCCGCCGCACGGGGTCGCGCAGCATCACGACGATGCGGACGCCGGGCAGGGCGTCGGCGATCCGCCCGGCCGCCAGCGGGTGGAACAGGTAGTAGGGGCTGGCCTCGCCGGTGACGGGTCGGTAGCCGAGCTGGTCCCGGAGGCGGCCCATGTCCCGTCGGCGGGGGAACTGGCGCCGATACCACGACAGGCCGTGGTCGGGACGCACGTCGAAGTAGTGCAGCTCCTTGCGCACCGGGGGGGCCACCCCCGGGTGCTCGGCGAGGTGGGCGTGCAGCGCGCTGGTGCCGCCCTTCATGGCCCCGACGATCAGGTAGTCGGGCAGGACGTGGAGCCGCCCCTCGACGGCCCGCTTGGCCGCCCGGACCGGGTCGGTGTCGGGCCGGGCGACCCGCCGGAGGTAGGACCGCTCCCGGTCCTGCGCCTGCACGGCGTGACCCTATCCATCCCGCCCCCGCCGTCGTCTGGAACCACCACGCTCGGTAGCCTCGGCCCGATGCTCGCCCCCGGCCCCGCCGTCCCGACCGACCGCCGTCGGCGCGTCGCCCCGGGTCACCGTCGGTGAGCGTCAGGTCGTCGCTGCGCTACCGCTCCCGCCGGACCCGGTGGGTGCTGCGACGGGTCACCGGACGGGAGCCGGACCATTGCTTCGTCACGGGCAGCTACCGCTGCGGCACCACCGCGGTGGCCCGCTGGCTCGGCGGCCAGCCCGGCGCGACCGGCTTCAGCGAGTCCCGCGCCCTCGTCGCCGCCCACGCCATGCTGGGCGAGGTCGACCGGTTCCGTCAGCTCCACCGGGACGAGGAGGGGTTGACCGCCGACCTTCGCCGACTGGTACTCGACCACTACGCCCGCCGCCGGGGTGGCACGACGCCGTCCCTGGTCGTCGACAAGGAGCCCCTCGGGCCGATCGAGCTGCCCGACCGCCGCTACGCCCCCTTCGTCGACGACGTCCGGCGCATCTTCCCCCGGGGGAAGGTGATCGTGATGACCCGCGACCCGGTCGCCGCCATCTGGTCCATGACCCGGCGTGACTACGGCTACAGCCTGACCGACCGCCGGCTCCGGCGCTACCCGCTGGGCGAGCACGTCGACAACTGGCTGGCCGGCGCCGACCTCGCACTCGACCTCCACCGCGATCCCGAGGTGCTGGTGTGCTCGTTCGATCGGCTCACCGCCGAGCCCGGGCCGGAGTCCCGCCGCATCGCCGACCACCTCGGCCGCCCGTTGAGCCGGTTCGAGCCGCGCCCGACCCAGGAGCCCGCCTTCGCTCCCGACGAGCTGGCGCTGGTGCGGGACCGCACCGCCGGGCGGGTGGCGGCGCTGGCGGCGGCCGGTCTCACCCGCCCCGACGGGTCCGCGGCGGCACCCGTCACGGTCGCGACGGCGACCGGGCGACCGTGACGGCCCCCGACGTCACCGACCCGGTCTTCGTGGTCGGGACCGGGCGCTCCGGCACCACGCTCATGCAGTCGCTCCTGTCGGCCCACCCCCGCGTCGTGATCGCCCCGGAGACCCACTTCATGAGGCGGGTGGCCCGCGCCACACCCCCCGGGGGGGGTGACGAGCCGACCGACTTCGAGACGTTCTGGCGGGAGTTCACCGCCACGGTGCGCTTCGGGGATCTCGGCGTCGACGCCGACCGCTGCCTCGACCTGATCGACGCCCAGGGCCGGCGCACCTTCCGGGCCGTCTTCGTGGCCCTGCTCACCGCCCACGCCGAGGTCACGGGGGCGGCACGGGTGGGAGAGAAGAGCCCGAGCCACGTGCGGTTCATGGGCGAGCTGCTCGCCTGGTTCCCGCACGCCCGCTTCGTGATCATGCGCCGCGACCCCCGCGCCGTCATGGCCTCGAAGCTGCGCAACCCGTTCGTGACCCGGGAGATCGGGGCTCGGTCGCTGCACGGCGGGATCGTGCTGAACGGCCGCACCGACGTGCTGCGGCGCCACATCGACGACTACGTCCACGTGCACGGCCGGGTCGTGCCGCAGTGGGCGACGCGCCCGGAGGTCACCGTCGTCGCCTACGAAGACCTCGTCACCGACCCCGGGACCGAGCTGCGGCGGGTGTGCGCCTTCCTCGACGAGCACTACGACCCGGCCATGCTCACCGGTGGCCCCGCCGCCCCCGCCGCCGCCCCGTCGTCGCTGCACGACGACCGACTCGACGCCTGGCGGCGCGACCACCTCGACCGGGCCCGGGGGCCGGTCAACGCCGCCTCCGTCGGGTCGTGGCGCGAGACCCTCACCCCCACCGAGGTGGCCCTGATCGAGGCGGGCTGCGCCGAGGTCATGGCCGAGGCCGGCTACCGCCCGTCGGGTGGTGCCCGCCGGCGCGCCTACGGGCGGGCGGCCGGAACGGTCCACGGGCTGGCCTGCCACGGCGAGCGGATCGCCCGTCACCTCTACCGCCGCACCCGGGCCCGGACTGGCGGTCCACCGGCCACGGTGAGCGGTCGATGACCGCCGTCCTCGGACGTCTGGGGCCGCTCGCCGCCGTCCGCCGGCTCCGCTACGGCTGGCAGCGGGTCTCGCCCTTCCTCGGGGCGTCCCGGACCAAGCTGGTCGTCCTCTCCGCCGTGTCGATCGGCGCCGGCTTCGCCGAGGCGGCGCTGCTCGGCCTGATCGCCGCCATCGCCACCGCGCTCTCGGGCGGTGACTCCCGGGTGGTGGCCGACCTCGGACCGGTGTCGCTCGACAGCAGCCTCTCGGTGCTGTTCCTGGTCGGTTTCGGGCTGGCCGGCATCCGGCTGATCTTCCAGGTGGCGGCGGCCTACCTGCCGAGCGAGATGAGCGCCACCGCCACCGTCAAGCTCCGCACCCGCCTGTTCGACGCCTTCTCCGGCACGGCCTGGTCGGTGCAGGCGGCCGAGCGCGACGGGCACTTCCAGTCACTCCTCGGCGGCCACGTCAACCAGACGTCCAACGCCATCGTGGCGCTGGGCCAGTCGATGACGGCCGGCTTCATGTTCTGCACCCTGCTGGCCACCGCCCTCGCCCTCAGCCCCGTGACCGCCCTCATGCTGGTCGTGCTGTCGGGGACCCTGTTCCTCGCCATGCGGCCGCTGTCGCGCCGTACCCAGTACTGGTCCCAACAGCTCAGCGACGAGAAGATGGAGTTCAGCAAGGGCAAGCAGGAAATCGTCCGGTTGGCCGAGGAGACCCAGGTGTTCGGCGCCTCGGCCGCCTACCGGCGCACGTTCCACGACCTGATCGCCCAGGTGCGCGTGCCCGTGATCCGCACCCGCTTCCTCAGCCGTCTCGTGCCGGTGCTGTTCCAGAGCTTCGCCCTGGTCGTCGTGCTCCTCGCCCTCGTGGTGGTGGCCCAGCTCGACGTCGACCAGCTGGCCTCGCTCGGTGCCGTCGTGCTGATCCTCATCCGCTCCCTGAACTACGGCCAGCAGATGCAGACCGCCATCACCAAGATGTACGAGCTGACCCCGTTCATGGACCGGTTGCGCGACGGCATCGACCACTACAACGCCACCCCCCGCCAGGACGGCGACCAGCCCATGCCGGAGATGCGCACCATCGGCATGTCCGACGCCCACTTCTCCTACGTCCCCGGCGAGGTCGTGCTCGACGGCTTCGAGTTCGAGGTGCGGGCCGGCGAGGCGGTGGGGGTGGTCGGACCGTCGGGGGCGGGCAAGTCGACGCTCGTGCAGATGCTGCTGCGCCTGCGCGAGCCCGACACCGGCATGCTGCACGTCAACGGCGTCGACGCCCGCCGCATCCGCCGCGCCGACTGGCAGCGCCACGTCGCCTACGTCCCGCAGTCACCCCAGCTCATCTGGGGCACCGTCCGCGACAACATCCGCTACTACCGTTCCGGGGTCGACGACGCCGACGTCGAGCGGGCCGCCCGGCTGGCCCACATCCACGAGGACATCGTCACCTGGCCCGAGGGGTACGACACCGTCATCGGCGAGCGGGCCTCGGCCGTGTCGGGCGGGCAGCGCCAGCGCCTGTGCCTCGCCCGCTCGCTGGCCGGCCGCCCCTCGGTCCTGATCCTCGACGAGCCCACGAGCGCCCTCGACGTCCGTTCCGAGATGATGATCCAGGACTCGCTGGTGTCGCTCAAGGGGGAGATGACCCTGTTCATGGTGGCTCACCGCCTCTCCACCCTGTCGGTCTGCGACCGGGTCATGGTCATCGTCGACGGCAGGCTCCAGGCCATCGACACCCCCGACCGGCTCTTCACCAGCAACCAGTTCTACCGCGAGGCGATCGAGATCACCCGCGAGCAGACCAGCGTCTGAGGTGTGAGCGAGCGCGGGCGCCACGTCGTGCTCACCAGCGGCCGCAGCGGCAGCAACCACCTGGTGGCCACGCTCAACCAGCACCCTGAGCTGGTCAACTACGGGGAGGTGCTCGGCGCATGGATGGCGCCGGCCCGGCTGCACGAGCGGTTCGGGTACGGGGGTCGGACCCACGCCGACTACCTCGACCACACCCTGGCCAGCCGGCGGCACTTCGTGCTGGCCCAGGCCTGGGGGTCGGCGCTGCGGATGCGACGTCGCGAGCGTCCCCAGACCAAGCGCTGGAGCCGGATCCGCACCGTCGGCGTCAAGGACTTCTCCATCCACTTCCACCGCCTCGGGCTGGTCGACTACCTCGGCCACCGGCCCGACATCCGGGTCGTGCACCTCGTGCGGACCAACCAGCTCCGCCGGGCCCTGTCACTGCACGCCATGCGGCGGACCGGCGTCGTCAAGGTGGCGCCCGGTGAGGCCAGCGAGCGCCCCGTCCTGCGGCCCGACCCGACCGACCTCGTGGCCCTGATCGACCGGCTGGAGGGCGAGCGGGCCGACGAGGAGCGGCTGGTGGGCCGGCTCGACCCTGCCCGGGTGCTCCGGATCCGCTTCGAGGACTACGTGGCGACGCCGGCATCGGTGCAGGCCCACGCCGACAGCCTCTTCGCCTTCCTCGGCCTCGACCCGGTGCCGGTGCGCAGTCCGCAGCGTCGGATCCTGCCCGTGGACCTCGCCGCCACGGTCGCGAACCACGAGGAGCTCGCCGACGCGCTGCGGGCCGGCGGGCACGCCCGGTATCTGACCGGCGCCTGACCCGGCCCGGCGGGCGAGGCCACCCCCGGAGCACCCGCAGGTAGGTTGCGCCCTCAGCCGTGTCTCGTCGTCCGATCAGCCTCGTGGCGTCCGCCGTCGCCTGTCTCGTCCTCCTGGCCGGCTGCTCCGGTGGGAACGGGGCGGCCCCCGACGAGGCGGGCGAACGGGCCGGTGGTCCCGCCGCCACGACCGACCCCGGCGACACCACCCCGCCGTCCACCACCACGCCTCCCGATCCGAGCTTCGACGACCAGCGGTGGGCGCCCGTGCCGATCGGGGGCGGGGGGTTCGTGACCGGGCTGGCCCCGTCCGACACCGGTGAGGTCTACGTGCGCACCGACGTCGGCGGCGCCTACCGCCTCGGCGACGACCGGCGGTCGTGGGAGCAGCTCCTCGTGGCCGGGGCCGTCCCCTCCCCGACCGCCGACGACTACCCCGTCGAGAGCATCGCCACCTCCCCCACCGACGGCCGGGTGGTCTACCTGGCCGGGGGCCGCGGGGAGGGGGGACGGGTGCTGGCCAGCGACGACGGGGGCCGGTCCTTCGTGGCCAGCGAGCGGACCTTCGTGATCAGGGGCAACGGGTCGGGCCGGCTGCTGGGTGAGCGGCTGGCCGTCGACCCGACCGACCCCGACGTCGTGCTGTACGGCACCCGGGCCGACGGCCTGCAGGCCTCCACCGACGGCGGCCGGACGTGGGCGGAGCTGGGTGACCTGCCCCCGGCCCGCGACGGCGACGGCCAGCCGGTCGGCGTGACGTTCGTCGCCTTCGACCCCGACGGGTCCGCCCTGTGGGCCGGTGTCGCCGGACGGGCCGTGTTCCGCTCCGGCGACGACGGGCGGACGTGGCAGCGCCGGTACCCGCTCGGACCGGGCGAGACCGTGCGCGACGCCGTCACCACGGGCGACGGCTCACTCCTGGTCGCCACCGAGGACGACGTGGTGCGGCTCCGACCCGACGGCGACCCCCGCAGCATCACCCCCGCCGACGACCGGGAGTGGGCCGAGGTGGTGGTGAGCCCGGTCGACCCCGACCTGCTGATCGTGGCCGAGGACGCCGTGCGCGACGGCACCCTGTGGCGCTCGGTCGACGGGGGCGCGTCCTGGGACGCACTCGACGTCACCGTCGTCGTCCCGGCCGGGCACTGGATGGAGGGGGCCGACATCGGCGAGCGGATGTCGACCGGGGCACTGGCCTTCGACCCGGTCGACCCGACGGCGCTCTGGTTCGCCGAGGGGGTCGGGGTGTGGCGCGCCGACGACGTGAGCGGCGAGGCCGTCACCTTCGCCGAGGTGTCCGACGGCATCGAGGAGTTGGTGACGAGCGACGCCGTCGTCACCGGCGACGGGACCCTCCTCACCGCCGTCTGGGACCGGGCCGTCTTCGTCCACCCCGAGGGAGCCGCCCCGGGCGGCGTGGCGCCGGCGGGACCGGCCCGGCACCCGCTCACGTCCCGGTTCAACTCGGCCTGGGATCTCGCCACCACGCCCGCCGATCCCTCGTTCGTGGCCGCCGTGGTCGACGACCACCGCAACTGCTGCCGGGGCGACGGCCTCTCCGGTCAGAGCGGCTTCTCCACCGACGGCGGGGTGACCTGGCAGATGTTCGGGTCCCTGCGCGGCGACACGCACCCGGAGCGGCTGCGCTTCGGCAACCTCGCCGTCTCGAGCGGCGACGCCGACGTGCTGGTGTGGCTGCCGAGCGAGTACGCCCCACCCCACTTCAGCCACGACGGGGGCCAGGTGTGGCAGGAGGCGGACTACGACGGCGCCCCCGCCCACGAGCGCTACTTCCTCGACCGCCGGGTGCTCACCGCCGACCCGCTCGACCCCGACACCTTCTACCTGCTGAGCAGCGACGGGGTGCACCGGTCCGTCGACGCCGGGCGGTCGTGGACCCGCATGGACAGCACGGGGACCCCGCCCGGCTGGGCCCGACGCTTCAACGCCACCATGGTGGCGTTGCCGGGCCGCACCGGCGACCTGCTGCTGTCGGTGGGCGAGGTCGACGCCAAGGCGTTCGGCCTCTACCGCTCCACCGACGGCGGCGACAACTGGGAGCAGGTTCCGGGCATCGACGACGTCGCCACGTTCGGACTCGGCGCGGAGACCGACCGGGGCGAGCCCGTGCTGTACGCCGCCGCCGGTGGGGCCAGCGAGCTGTGGCGCTCCGACGACCTCGGCGACACCTGGCACCACGTCACCGACGCCCCCGGGGGACGCTACGACCGCATCACCGTCGTCACCCCCGACCCGGCCGACCCCGACCGGGTGTACCTGGGCTTCAGCGGGACGAGCTTCCTGGCGGGTCAGCTCCGCTGAGGCGACGAGACAGTCGTCTCGACGACGTGGGCGACCACCGCCGCCAGGTCACCGGTGTCGGCGTGCACCCGGCGCTGCTCGGCGGCGCCGGGCCCCCGTGCGAGCAGCCGGCCGAGCCCCGCCTCGACCCGGGCCGTGTCGCCGTGGTGGTCGAGGCCGATCCGGGCGGTGTCGAGCATGTGCTCGACCACGTCGACGGCGGGCCGGCGGACCCGCTCGACGGGGTCGATGAGGTCGCCGCTGACGGCGTAGCGGGCCGCCAGCCAGGTGGCGGCGTCGAGCAGCTCCCGGCTCCAGGGGCGCGATGCCACCGCCTCCCCCGACAGCGACCAGGCCAGTCCGCGGATCAGACCGGCCACCGTGAGGACGTCGTCGACCCGGAGGAACGTGTCGCAGATGCGCATCTCGAGCGTCGGGTGCCGGAACGACGGGCGGACGTACCAGTAGACCTGGGTGCCGTCGGTGACCGCGGCGGCGGCCTGCAGCTCCTCCACGATCCCGTGCAGCTCGGCCTCGGCGTGGATGGCGGGCGGGTACCCGGCCGTCGGCCAGCGCCGCCACACCTCGTCGCGGTAAGACCCGTAGCCGCTGTCGGTGCCCTCGTAGAACGGCGAGTTGGCCGACAGGGCGAGGAGGACGGGCAACCACGGGAGGATGCGGTTCATCACGGCGAGGTCGACGGCCCGGGCCCCGAGACCGACGTGGACGTGGCAGCCGCAGATGACCTGCTGGCGAGCCACGAGCTGATAGCGGTCGAGCATCCGCTCGTAGCGGGGAACGCCCACGTCGATGTGCTGATCCTGCCAGCTCGAGAAGGGGTGGGTGCCGGTTGCGGCCAGGCGGCATCCCTCCTCGACGGCGGCCCGGGCCACCGACCGCCGCAGCTCACCCAGGTCCGCATCCAGCCCGTCGAGGGTGGTCGCCACCGGTGAGTTGATCTCGACCTGGCAGAGGTTGAACTCGTGACACACGAGCCTGGCCGTCCGCCCGTCGAGGCGGGCCAGCACCGCGGGGGCGCGGTCGCTCAGCGCTCCGGTGTGGGCGTCGACGAGGAAGAACTCCTCCTCCACGCCGAAGGTGGCCATGGTCGGGGGGGACGACACCGGGGACCTCGCTCGGGGGGAATGGCGAGGGTAGTGGCCCGGTCACCGGGCACCGGACGGGCCCGGCGCCCGCGTACCCTCGGGCGTCGTGCACCCCCGCATCGGCATCAGCACCTCACCGATCCTGCGGCGGTCGGTGACCATCGGGCTGGAGCGGCCCCTCGACACCATCGACCACGCCTACGTCGACGCCGTGATGTTCAACGACGGGCTGCCCGTCCTCCTCCCCCTGGTCCGGGCCGACCTGGCCGACGGGATCGTCAACCGGCTCGACGGCCTGATCCTCTCCGGTGGCGGCGACGTCGATCCCCGCCGCTACGGCGCCCGGCCGGTGCCGGAGGTGACGGGCGTGCACGAGGGCCGCGACGAGCTGGAGCTGGCCCTGCTGACGGCCGCCCGCCGCCGTCGGCTGCCCGTGCTGGCCGTGTGCCGGGGGGCGCAGATCCTGAACGTCGGCTGCGGCGGCACGCTGATCCAGCACCTCGACGAGCACGTCTCGCACCAGGACGCCGCCCGGTGGAGCTCCACCGCCCACCAGGTCGACATCGTGGCCGGCTCGCTGCTGCACCGCATCGTCGGCAGCGACACCGTCGGCGTGAACACCCTGCACCACCAGGCCGTCGATCGCCCCGGTGACGGCATCCGGGTGGTGGGCACCGACGACGCCGGGGTGATCGAGGCCATCGAGGTCGACGACCACCCCGAGCAGCTCGGCGTGCAGTGGCACCCGGAGCTGCTCGTCGACGAACCGGCCCACGCCGCCCTGTTCGCCTGGGTGGTCGGCGAGGCCCGCCACTACCGGGAGGCCGTCGGCATCGGTGACGGCTACCGGGCGGCGACCGTTGCCTGACGGAGCCGACCCCGCCGACGGGTGCAACGTCTACACCAGGATCATCGTCGACGAGGCCCGCCGCCGGGGCGTCGACGTCGAGATCCTCGACGCCGACCGCGGCGAGCTGGCCCTCACCCACGGCGGACGGACCCTCCACACCTTCGAGTCGATGTCGGAGCTGACCAGCGCGGTGGCACTGCGCCGCTGCGACGACAAGGTGCTCACCCGGCGCCTCCTCGACGGTCACGACGTCCGGCTGCCCGCCGGGCGGGTGGCCGACGGTGGCCCCGGGGACGCCGAGTTCCTCCGCCGGCACGACGAGGTGGTGGTCAAGCCGGCCCGGGGGGAGGGCGGCGCGGGGGTCACCGTGGGCGTGACCATGGCCTCCGACCTGGAGGAGGCGGTGGCCGAGGCCTCCCGCCGCTGCGACACGGTGCTGATCGAGGAGCGTTGCGCCGGCGTCGACCTGCGCGTGCTCGTCATCGGCGACGAGGTGGTGGCGGCGTCGGTGCGGCGCCCGCCGACGGTCGTCGGCGACGGCGGGCGGACGGTGCGCGAGCTGATCGAGGCCCGCAACCGGACCGAGGGCGGGCGCACGGGGGGAACGGCCGTCGTGCCGCTCGACGACATCACCGTCGGGACCGTCCGGCGCGCCGGCCATTCGCTCGACGACGTGCTGGCGGACGGCGGCGAGCTGACCGTGCGGGAGGCGGCCAACCTCCACACCGGTGGTTCCATCCACGACGCGACCGACGAGCTGCACCCCGCCCTCGCCGGCGCCGCCCTGACCGTGGCCCGGGCGCTGCGCCTGCCCGTCGTGGGGGTGGACCTGATGGTCGATGCCGTCGACGGCCCCGGCCACGTCGTCATCGAGGCCAACGAGCAGCCCGGGCTGGCCAACCACGAGCCCCGCCCGACCGCCGAGCGCTTCCTCGACCTGCTGTTCCCCGGTTCCGGCGATCCTGCCGACGGGGGTTAGGACGTCACCCGACCGGGTACCGGGGCGGCGTGGACGTGCTCGAGGTGCTGTTGTGGGTCGTCGGCATCCTGCTCGCCCTGGCCGCCATCGCCGGACTGATCGCCTTCTTCGCGCTCCGCCGGCTGTGGCGGTGGCTCGGCGACCAGTTCGGTGACGATCGCGCCTCCGATCGGGACGTGACCCGGCGGGATCCGATGCCGCGCGCCCCGGGAATGGGCCGGCGCACCGGTCCGGCGGGGTCGCGACGTCGTCCGGGTGAGGCCGCCTGAGCGACGTGGGCCCGGTGAGCCTGGCCGACACGGCCGACCTCTGGTGGCGTAACGCCGTCGTCTACTGCCTCGACGTCGAGACCTACGCCGACAGCGACGGCGACGGCATCGGCGACTTCAACGGCCTCACCGAGCGGGTCGATCACCTGGCCCGCCTGGGGGTCACCTGCGTGTGGCTCATGCCGTTCTATCCGACCCCGAACGACGACGACGGCTACGACGTGGCCGACCACTACGCCATCGACCCGCGTCTCGGCACGTTCGGCGACTTCACCCAGTTCGTCCGGACCGCCCGTGACCGGGGCATCCGGGTCATCAGCGATCTCGTGGTCAACCACACCTCGGTCGCCCACCCCTGGTTCCAGGACGCCCGCCGCAGCCGGGAGTCCCGCTTCCGGGACTTCTACGTGTGGCGCGACGAGGTGCCCGAGGACGGGCCGTCGGGGCTGATCTTCCCGGGTGAGCAGGAGAGCACCTGGAGCTACGACACGGAGGCGGGGCAGTTCTACCTCCACCGCTTCTACCGCCATCAGCCCGATCTGAACGTCGCCAACGCCGAGGTGCGCGACGAGATCCGCAAGGTGATCGGGTTCTGGCTGGCGCAGGGCCTGTCCGGGTTCCGGGTCGACGCCGTCCCGTTCTTCCTGGAGACCGAGGGGATCCTCGCGGAGATGGAGCAGGATCCCCACGCCTACCTGAGGGACCTGCGGGCCTTCCTGGGCCGGCGGACCGGCGCCGGGGTCCTCCTCGGCGAGGTCAACCTCCACCACGACGAGCAGCGGAAGTTCTTCGGCGACGAGGACGGCGACGAGCTGCAGCTCCTCTTCGACTTCGTGCTCATGCAGGCCACCTACCTGGCCATGACCCGGGGCGACGTGACGCCGATGGTCGAGGCGCTGGCCTCCCGGCCGCCGCTGCCGGAGGGCAACCAGTGGGCCACCTTCCTGCGCAACCACGACGAGCTGACGCTCGACAAGCTGTCCGACGACGAGCGGGGCGAGGTGTTCGCCGCCTTCGGTCCGGATCCGGACATGCAGATCTTCGACCGGGGCCTGCGTCGCCGGTTGCCTCCCATGCTCGGGGGCGATCAGCGCCGCATCCGGATGGCCTACAGCCTCATGTTCGCCCTGCCCGGCATGCCGACCATCTTCTACGGCGAGGAGATCGGCATGGGCGAGAACCTGGCCGTCGAGGGTCGACTGGCGGTGCGCACGCCCATGCAGTGGGAGCCGGGGCCCACGGCGGGGTTCACGTCGGCCCCGCCCGAGGCGCTGCGCCGCCCGCCGCCCTCGGGGGAGTTCGGTCCCGACGCCGTCAACGTGCTCGAGCAGCGGGCCGATCCCGATTCGCTGCTCAGCTTCTTCGAGCGGCTGATCCGGGCGCGGCGGGAGTCCCCTGAGATCGGGTGGGGCACCAACACCGTCCTCGACACGGGCAGCGAGGCGGTGATCGCCCTCCGCCACGACTGGAACGGCCGCACCACCGTCACCGCCCACAACATCACCGACGGCGACGTGACCGTCCGCCTCCCCGTCGATGCCGACGACGACTGGGCCGCCCTGCGGGACCAGCTCGGCCCGGGGCGCGACGCCGACGTCGAGGTCGACGACGGCACCGCCGTGATCGAGCTCGGCCCCTACGCCCACCGCTGGCTGCGCCCCACCCGATCCACCCCCGGAGCGAACTGACACAAGCACGCGTTGCTCTGGCAACGCGTGCTTGTGTCAGTTCCGCCCTCGGCCCGCGATCAGGTGCCCAGGGTGACGATGGTGGTGCCGACGGTGGCGCCGGCGAGGAGGTCGACGAAGGCCCGGGGCGCCTCCCCCAGCCCGTCGTAGTCGGTCGTGAGGGCGCGCAGGTCACCGGCCTCGGCCCAGGCGGCGAGGTCGGTCCGGGCGGCGTCGAAGCGGGCGGCGTGGTCGAAGATCAGGAACCCCTGCATGCGCACCCGGAAGTTGACGAGCAGGCCGGGGATGCCCCGGGGCCCGGGCTCGGGCGAGGACGTGTCGTACTGGCTGACCACCCCGCAGCACACGATCCGGCCCCCGGTGGCCATGCGGAACAGGGCGTTGCCGAGGATCGGACCGCCGGTGTTGTCGAAGTACACGTTCACCCGGTCGGGCGTGGCGTCGGCCAGCGCCGCCCGCAGGTCGTCCCGGTGGTTGACGGCGGCATCGAGGCCGAGATCGTCGACGAGCAGACGGCACTTCTCGTCCGAGCCGGCCACACCCACCACCCGGGCCCCCCGGATCCGGGCCAGCTGGGCGGCCACGTGGCCGACCGAGCCGGCCGCCGCCGACACCACCACCGTCTCCCCCGGCTCCGGGTCGCCGATGTCGAGCATCCCGACGTAGGCGGTGAGCCCGTTCGTGCCCAGCAGGCCGAGGTGGGTGGCCGGATCCACGGAGGGGTCGACCGGCCGGACCTCGTCGCCGCTCAGTGTGGGCCGCTCCTGCCAGCCGGTCGGGCCCACCACCACGTCACCCTCCGAGAGCGCGGCGTGACGGGAGGCCTCCACCCGGGCCACGCCGGTACCGCCCATGACCACCCCCGTGGCGGGCGCCCCGGCGTAGCTGGCGCTGCCCTGCAACCCGGCCCGCTGGCCCGCCCCGATCGTGATCGCCAGGGTCCGGCACCGCACCTCCCCCTCCTCGGGGTCGCGGACGGCGACGGTGCGCTCCTCGAAGTCCGAGGCCGACAACGCACCCTCGGGCAGGGTCGCCACCACGATCTGGCGGTGCTCGTCCATGTTCTCGCTCCTCGTCCGTGAGGGCCTATTCGTACAGCAGGTACGGCGCCCGGCGGGCCAGGAACCCGTCGACCTCCACGGACCAGTCGGCGGCGATCTCCGCCGCACCATCTCCCGCCAGGAGCCGCCGCCGCAACCGGGACGTCCCAGCCAGGCGGTCGAGCGCGCTGGGCCGGTCGACGACGTCGGGCACGCCGAGGGCATCGGCCTGACGCAGCACCGCCTCCAGCACGTGGACACCGGCCGCCACGGGGCGGAAGGCCGACGGGTCGGTGACGTCGTAGCGCACGCCGGTCAGGGCCTGGCCCCGGAGCCGGGGGCGCGAGGACATGGCGTTGACCTCCGGGGTGTACGCCACCGGGTCGAAGCGCACCCCGGGCAGGCCCCGGGCGTTCAGGTCGGCCGCCAGAGCGTCGGCGTCGATCCAGGGGGCCCCGACGGTCGTGAACGGGAACAGCGTCCCGGTCCCGTAGTTGAGCGACGTCGCCTCGAACAACACCGTCCCGGGGTAGACGAGCGCCGACGTGAAGGTGGGCAACCCCGGGCTGGGCGGCACCCAGGCCCGCCCGGTCTCGGGCCACATCTCCCCCCGCCGCCAGCCCGCCAGCTCCACGACGTCGAGGTCCAGCCCGTCGAGCCCCGGCAGCCAACCCTCCCCCCGGATGGCCAGCGCCAGCTCGCCGGCGGTCATGCCGTAGGCGGCGGGGACGGGGTACAGGCCGACGAACGACTCCCACTCGGCGTCCCGGGTGAAGCCACCGACGGTGGCGCCGCCGAGGGGGTCGGGCCGGTCGAGCACGACGAACGGGATGCCGGCGGCGGCGGCCGACTGCATGGCGAGGCCCATGGTCGAGATGTACGTGTAGAAGCGGGTCCCGACGTCCTGGAGGTCGTAGACGACGACGTCGACGTCGGCCAGCATCTCCGGCGCCGGCTGACGGATGGCGCCGTAGAGGCTGTGGACGGGGACCCCGGTGGCGGCGTCGGTGCCGTCGTCGAGGACCTCGCCGGCGTCGGCCAGCCCGGTGACGCCGTGCTCGGGGGCGAAGATGGCGGCCAGCTCGACGTCGTCGGCCCGGTCGAGCACGTCGACCAGACGTTCGCCGTCGACCCGGGACGTGTGGTTGGCGATCACGCCCACCCGCATCCCCCGCAGCCGGTCGAACCCCTCGGCGGCCAGCACCTCGGCCCCCGTGGCCAGGGTGGGAGCGGGAGTGGGAGCGGTGCTGGCGGGGGGCGCGGTGGTGGCCAGGGTGGCGACCGTCGGCGCCGTGGTGGACGTGACCGTCGCCGCGCTGGTGGATCCGGCGTCGGCGGGGCCGCCGGTCGACACCGGAGCGGAGCACCCGGCGGCCAGGGCCACGACCGCCAGGAGCGCGCCCACCCGTCGTCCCACCTCGGCAGCCGTACCGGTCACCCCCGCCCGTAGGTGAGGGCGGCCCGGTACGACGGACCCTGGAAGGGGCGGCCCCGGCGGGAGGCGTGGCGCCACTGCAGGGAGATGCGGATGCCGGCCGGGCGGGACGGCGGGAGGTAGGGCACGGAGTGTTCCCAGTCGGCCTGGGCCCGGCCCCCCATGACGATCAGGTCCCCCGACGCAGGGGCGAGGTCGTGGGTGGCGCCCCGGCCCGGGCCCGTGTCATGACGGCGGGCCCGGGGTCGCAGCAGCCACGGCCGCCGGGCCCCGAGCGTGAGGACGGCGATGACCGTCTCGTCCAGCCAGCGCATGTCGGTGTCGCGGTGGAAGGCCTGACCGTCACGCCCGTCCCGGTACTGCAGCAGGCTGAACCCGTCGAAAGCGGCCCGGTACCGGTGGCGGAGATGGCGGTGCACGTCCACCAGCACCGGGTGGGGCGGGGGCAGCCCCGGTCGCCACCACGCCCCCAGCCGCCGCTCCTCGACGTGGTGGTCGTAGCGGAAGAGCCGGCTGGTCTCCCAGGCCACGTCGGTGAGGAGCCGGTCGTGCAGCTCGTCGGCCCCCCGCAACCACCCCCGCCCGACGTCGATCCAGGACCCCTCGTCGAGGGCGGTCCGCTCCAGCTCGGCGCCGGGGTCGAAGCCGATGCCGTCGTCGTCCTCGAAGGCCATCTCCCCAGGATCGCGCCGCCTCGCAGCCCGGTCGAGGCCTCTCAGCTCCCGGCCCTGCGGGCGGCCCGCTCGGCGTCGGTCCACAGGGAGCAGTCGGCGCATCGGAACCCCCCGTCGGCCAGGTACCACAGGCAGCAGCTGGCCCGCTCCCACTCCCACCCCACCCCGACCGGGGTCATGCGCCCCGACCGGCGCAGCTCAGGGCGGGCCGTGGCGAAGAAGGCGTCCGCTCGCCGAGCCACCTCTTCCCGGCGGGAGGGCAGCGCCTCGGCGAACGCCCCGAACGACGAGGCGCAGGCGGACCCGACGTCACCCCAGAGGAGCGCGGCCCCGACGCTGGTACTGCGGTGGGCGCTGTCGACCAGAGGGGCGAGGTGCCCCTCGACCAGCCCGTCGTGCAGGCCGGCGAGGGGGTCGGCGCATCGCACCAACCGGGCCCGCTCCAGCCGGATCCCGTTCGGCCGGGTCGGGCTCATCGAGACCTGCGTCGCCGCCGGTGCCACGGAGAGCACGGCGTCGGCCAGGATCCACGCCCCGATCGCCGCCGAGGCGACTCTGAACGCGTAGCCCTGCACGAACAGCGAGACGGCCACGTCGTCGCGGTCGGTGCCGACGCCGGGCTTGGTCGTGGCCACCAGGGCCGACAGCTCGTGGGGGTCGGACACCAGGTCGGCGCAGGAGACCCAGCCGGTCGTGTCGCTGCCGCCCACGGTGATGCGGAGGTAGTCCACGGTCGCGACGAGCGCGTCCACGAGGTCGTCCGGATCGCTCACCCACCCATCATGGGGTCGGGCGACTCGGGCCGGTCGACGCTGCGCCCGTAGACTGCCGTCGTGCCTCACGAACACGGCCTGGTCGAGCACCTCCACGCCATCGAGGACGAGTACGCCCCCGAGGGCGACCGCCCGCTCGGCAGCTTCGTCGGGCTCCTGGCCGGTTTCGCCACGATGGCCGGGGCCCTGGGGGTCGCGGTCGGCCGACGGCGGCTGCCTGCGCTGCGGGCCGGCGACATCGCCCTCTACGGCGTGGCCACGTCTCTGGTGGCCCGCACCCTGGCCAAGGACCCCATCACCAGCCCGCTGCGGGCCCCCTTCACCGAGTTCACGGGGGAGACGACCGGGCCGTCGGAGCTGAAGGAGGAAGTGCGCGGCAGCGGCACCCGCAAGGCCGTCGGCGAGCTGATCACCTGTCCGTTCTGCCTCGCACCGTGGGTTGCCACCGTGATGGTGGCGGGCCATGCACTGGCACCCGACGCCACCCGCTACGCCGCCGGGATCGCCAGCGTCGCCACCGTCAGCGACTTCCTGCAGTACGCCAAGGCGGGGGCCCAGAAGGTGGAGTGACCCCCGGCGGGCGCCCGGATCTGGTGGGCGATACTGGACTCGAACCAGTGACCTCTGCCGTGTGAAGACGCGCAACGCCGCCCAGAGGGCCCCCACCAGGGCCGACGTTCCGGGCGGTGACCCATGGTGGCGCCCAGTCCGTACGGATTATGGGATGGGCGTCGGCCTCACCGGCACGCGTCAAGCCACGTCGAGGTACCGCCGCAGCGCCTTGCGGATGATCTAGCTCGTCGCCCTGCTGTCGGCCTCGGCCCGGGCGGCGATGGCCGCTCCCGGCTCGGGATCGATGCGCACGGGAACCACGGCCGCTGGCCCCGAACCCATCGGGGCTCGGCCACGACGCCGTCGCTCGAGGACGCCGACGTCGTAGTCCCTGGTCGCAACGTCGGCGGCGATGGCATCGAGGTCCTCGTCGGTCAAGGACCGGCCGCCGGGGCTCCGGTACGTTCGCTTGTCGGTCATGTGACCTCCCCAGGCGGGAGCAGATCTCGGGAGACGGGCGCAGCGGCATGGCGTGGATCACGATTCCGGGGCGCTCGGAGAAGACGAGCCAGATGACCTCGAGGGAGGTTGCCGGCACCGTCGGGTCCGATGGCGAGCACACGGGGAGGGTCAGCGTCGGGTTCGAGGTCGACGACCACCAGCGCATGGTCGAGGGCCTGGCGGATCGTTGCGTCCGAGAGGCGATGTCGGTAGGCAGAACGTCAGCGCGACACCAAACCGGGTGATCATGTCCGGTCACGAAGGCGAAGCGGCCGACGGACACCGCGCGGCAGGGATGGTCCCCGCCACGCCATCAGAAGTCGCCAGGACGGGTGCGGGGTGAGGACCGCTGCTGCGCCGTTGCGACGGGCAGCAGCACGCAAGCCCCGTCGGAGCGAGGGCGAGATGAGCTCGCAGCCCCTCGCCTCCCGGGATGCGCTCGCCCTCGAGTCCGCCCCGGACCCCGAGGACAGCGACCCCGCCTTCCGGGTCGCTGGTCGACACCCCCGGAATCCGTTCGGCCTCACGCAGGCTCCTCGGGTTGGCCGGGAGAGCGGCCGTTCAGGGAGCATCGCTGCCGAACAACTTGATCCGACCAGGCCATCCCATGATCTGCCTGATGAGGCTCACGATACCCGTCGACACAGGGTGGTCACCGCACAGGATCCAGCTCCCCGCCGACCTCAGCCTCGCATCCGGGTCGGGCGGATCGCATCAGTCCGGCTGGATTTCGCGATACGATATGGCCGACGTGGAGATCTACGCCTCCGCTCGCAAGCACGGGATCGCCGACGAGGACATCGCTCATGCCGTCAGCAACGCACTCGCCGTCGGTGACCAGGACGACGGCAAGGCACTCCACCTCGGTCCGGATCGAGCGGGGAACCTGCTCGAGATCGTTTCGGTCGTTCGTGACGACGGATCGGAGATCGTGATCCACGCGATGCCCATGCGCGCCAAGTACGAGCCGTTTCTCCGCGGCGAAAGAGGCGGGGATGCCTAACAGCAAGGCCCACGGCCGGTCGAAGGCTGGCGTCGAGCTGACCGACGAGGCCCTCGACCGGATGGCCGAGGAAGCCGAGGACGGCCTCGACGTCGCCAAGCTCAGCCGCCGGCCCGGGCGACCCGCCATGGGCTCCGGACCGGCAAACTCACTCCCGGTGCGTCTAGATCCGGAGCTACGCCAGGCGCTGGATGAGCGCGCCGCTAACGACAGCACCACGGTCTCCGACGTCATTCGCGAGGCGCTTCGCCACTACCTCGGAGTCAGCTGACGGCCTGTCCAACGTCGTTCTCCGTCCCACCCCCTACCGCCGAATTAGTGGCGAGTCAGGTCGGGTAGTCCGCCCCGCGTCCTGGAGCTCCGGCGCCGCTGATCAAAATGCTGGATACAGGCGGGGTGAAGGCCGGCCAGCGAGCGCTGCTACGGGCCACCCAGCTCCGACGTTGTGGAACGTGGAACGTACTGATCGCCGTCTCGCAAGCTCGCGCCGCGCACCTGTGGACGACCGAACGGCGACGATCGCCGGTTGGGTACGCTTCGAGCCATGCGGGCGAAGCTGGTCGAAACCGTGATGATTCTCGCCGGGCTTATTTCACCGCGGTGCCGGCGTGGTGGGCGACCGCAATCGGACTGTCGGTAGCGGGCGTTACCGCTGTGTACGCTGCCATATGGTCAGATCCTACTGAGGTTCACTTCCGGGCGTGCGAATGGGCGCCCTCCGCCGATGGCAGTTATGAACTTCACCTTGACTGGAAGAGACACGGCATCATCAACCCCGGGCACGTTCGCTCGTGGACGCGTGACAACACTGGAGCTCATCACAACACCGTGTTCGAGATATTTATTTCCCGATCAACGGTAATCCTCAAGGGAAACTCGGGGAACTATGACGGATTTGCGCGAATCACCTAGTGCGCTCGGCTGACGGGGTAGGTTTCTAGCGCTCTTGGGGGCGGCATTGCGGCTGCGTTGCGCTCGACGAAGGCGAATCAGACCCGTTGATCGTCCCCGTACGGGTTGCGAGGGCTTCAGCGCGAAGCTGGGCGAGATCCGCGTGGTTGGAAATGCGGCTTCCGAGCAGCTCGGCGCGTTCTCGCTCGGCTCACCCACGCTGGATGTGTCGTTGCCGGTGATCGCCGGTGACGAGCCGGGCCGGTCGCGCCCCTCGTGCGGTTCCCGGTTCCAAGCGGGCCATGGGTAGCGACAGGGACCTCCCCGCGGTCGCCGCCAATGGGGGTCTACGAAGTTGACGCGGCAGGGGGGTCCCTGAAGAGGGGTCTGGGGTCTGCTCATGCTGGTTGTGTCGAAGCAACCGCAGGAGAGGCCCCAGATGGTTCACCACCCTACGGCGCCCGATGGCGCTGAGCTGGCCCGCACCCTGGTTGGGCTGGATGACTATGACGTCCTCGACGCCGACGACGGGCCTGAGGGGCTGGTGGTGCGGGTGCTGCGCCGCCGGGCGGGGCCGTGTCCGGGCTGTGGGACGTTCTCGACGTCGGTGAAGTCCTACCGGACCTGCATGGTGGTCGACGCCGCGGCCCAGGGCCGGCGCTGCCGGTTGGAGGTGGTCAAGCGGGCGTTGCGCTGCACCGAGGAGTGGTGCGGCAAACGTGGTGGGCGATACTGGACTCGAACCAGTGACCTCTGCCGTGTGAAGGCAGCGCTCTAGCCGACTGAGCTAATCGCCCCGGACGCAGCAGCGTAGCGGGCCCGACCGGCGGCATCATCGCCGGCGGCGGGCGGCGATGGCGCGGCCCAGCCTGCCGCCCAGGTCGGCGGCCAGGTCCGCGGCACGGCCGCCGCCCTCGACCCAGTCCGTCCGGACGGGGTCGGGCCGCCGGCGGGCCCGGAAGCGGCCCACGTGGCCGAGCCATCGGCTGACGTCCGCCTCCACCTCCTCGCCGACGTCGACCTCGAGCTGACGGCGGGGCGACACCCGCAGGGCCCGGAGGGGGCCGGCGCCGCCGTCGTCGACGGCGACGTAGTGGCGCTCCGGCCGGGACCGATCCGGGCCCCGGCCCCGGAAGAGGAGGCGCTGCAACCAGCCCGGCAGGCCGTCGCCGCTGCGACGGGTGCTGACCTCGACGACGGTCCCGCGGACGGTACGCCGAGGGGTGCCGAGGTCGGCCACGGCCAGCATGGTCACCGCAGCGGCGTGGACCACGAACGGCACCAGGAGCAGGGCGGCGACGAGACCGACCCGGCTCCAGCGGGTGGCGGTGGCGGGGCCGGCGTCGGGCCCGGCCAGGTCGATGTCGCCGCTGGCCACCCGGGAGGCGAGGAGGAGGAACAGCCCCAGCACGCCGAGCTGCAGCGCGCCCGAGACCGCTGCGCCGAGGGGGTGCCGGCCCGCCCCGGGGGGGAGGCGGGGGTGGACGACGGGCCGGTCGGAGCCCGCCGGGCTCACGCCGCCGGGGGGGCCGGGTAGTTGCGCAACTCGACGACGTTGCCGTCGGGATCGGGCACGTAGATCGACCGACCCACGCCCAGGGCGCCCCAGCGCTGGTCGGGTCCGTCGAGCACCTCGAAGCGGCCGCCGGTGGCCAGGGCGTCGACGTCGTCGTCGACCACGAGGGCGACATGGTCGACGTTGGTGCCGGTGCGTTCCCCGGCGAAGAGGTCGATCACGAACGACGGGCCGAACCTCACCGACGGGAACGGCGCCTCCCCCCGGCGCCACTCCTCCACCCGGGCCCCCTCGGCCCCCAGCTCGTCGACGTACCACGCCAGTGATCGCTCGACGTCGGTCACCGTGAAAACCACGTGGTCGATCCCCCGATGGCGCACGGCGCCTACGGTACCGACCCCGTGGACGCCCCCGACCTCGACCATCTCGCCCTCGCCGCCGAGCACGCCTGGGACAACCTCGACCGCTACGCCGGCGATCTCGGTGGCCGGTTCGTGGGGGGCGGGCTCGACCCCGGCTTCCACTGGAGCCAGGTCGCCTTCGCCGACGGCATGAAGGTCGAGCTGCTCGAACCGGCCGACACCGAGGAGTTCGACTTCCTGCGCCGCTTCCTCGACCACAGCGGCCCGGGGCCGCACCACCTGACCGTCAAGGTCCCCGACGTCGAGGCCACCATCGCCGCCGCCGAGGCGGTTGGTCAGCACGTCGTCGGCGTCAACCTCGACTCCGACGACTGGAAGGAGGCGTTCCTCCACCCGAAGGCGGGCCCAGGGATCGTCATCCAGCTGGCGCAGCCGGCGCCGGATGCCGAACCGAGCGTGCCCGTGGAGGGCATGACCCCGAGCCGTCTCGGGTCGCCCGCGCACCTGGAGCGGGTCGTCCTGCTGGTGGCCGACCTCGATCGGACCGTCTCGCTGTTCACCGACGTGCTGGGCGCCCACCGCTCAGGCGACGGTGACCACGGTGGCCCGTCCGTCGACCTCGCCTGGCCCGGTCCTGGTCGGCTGCGGGTCGTGCAACCCACCGACGACGAGCTGGCGGCGTGGATGGGTGACCGGACGGGGCGGGTCCACCACGTCGAGCTGCACCTGCCCGAGCCGAGCCGCATCCGCGACGCCCGGCCCCTCGGCGACGGGACGTGGGAGCTCGCCCCCGGGGACAACCTCGGTACCCGCCTGCGCCTCCGGGAGGTCGGCGGCTAGCGGGTCTGCCAGACGAGGAGCACGAGGATCAGCACGAACACCGCTCCGACGAGGACGGCGTGGCGGGACAACCACGGCGGTCCGGGGTCCCCGTCGGCGGCCACCCGGTCCGCCGGCGACACGAGCCGTCCGTTCTCGGCCCGGAAGCAGGTGGCCCGGGCCACGGCGGCCAGCCACCGGTCCTCGGCGGCCAGGAACCGCTCGGCCGGGCGCTGGTCACGGGCCAGGCGGGTCGACAGCGCCTCGGCCCGCTCGTGGCCCTGGTGCCACACCTGCCACGAGCGGGGGCCGAGGTGGGCCGTGATCGAGGACGGGTCGGGCCCGTCGGCGTGCGACGACAGGCACAGGAGTCCCTCCACGAACGCCACCCGCACGGCCTCGCCGGCGGCGTCCGGGGCCGAGGTCACGATCCCCTCGGCCGTGTCGAACAGTGCCGGCCACTCCGCCCGGCGCCCGGCGGCATCGAGGTCGGCGACGTGCAGCGCCAGGGCGGTCAGGCGGAGGTGGGCCTGGCCATCCACCGACGACGGGTCGGCCCCGTCGGTCCGTTCCCAGCGCGACCCCACGAACGACGGGCAGGCCCCGGCGAGCAGCTCGGCCGCCACGGCCGGGGTCAGGGCCGAGGCGTCCTCGGTCATCCGGAGCCTGCGTCCTCGAAGGCGGGGAGGCACACCACCTCGGGCCGGTCGGCCAGGGGGATGCGGGTGGTGCCGCCCGGGCAGGTGCCGCCGTCGGTCAGCAGCTCGTCGATCCGTCCGTCGTTGGGTTGGCTGCACGCCACCTCGGTGACGGAGCGGGCCCGGAAGTCGATCGACAGGCACTCGGCGCCGGGTGGTGCGGTGGCGACGGTGGTGCGGGGCGCGTCGTCGGAGGGTCCGCCGGCCACGGCCGAGAACACGAAGATGCCCAGCCCCAGCACGGCCAGGACGGCCCAGGGCAGCAGGCGTACGACGTGGGTCCCGAGGGACGCCTCGTGCTCGCTGGCGACGTCCTCCACCGTGACGTATCCCGTCCACCCCGGGGGCGGTGACGCCGCCGTGGCCCCGGGCGGCGCGCGGTGGGGCGTCCGGGCGTCGTCGTAGGCCCGGCGCCGTCCGGCGTCACCCAGTACCCGCCACGCCTCGTTGACCTGGCGCATGGCCCGCTCGGCGCGGCCGGCGTCCTCCGCCGACCGTCCCTGCTGGCGGTCGGGGTGCAGGGCGCGGGCCCGGCGGAGGTAGGCGGCCCGCACCTCGGCCGGCGTGGCCGACGGCCCGACCCCGAGCGTCTCGTAGTGGTCGGCCACCGGTTCAGTAGCCGGCGTCGACGTCGACCAGGCCGAGCAGCTCGCGGCCGGCGGCGAAGCGGCCGACGTTCTCGGTCACCTGGGCCAGGAGGAGGGGGGCGCCCATCTCGGGGGTGTTCCCGATGTGGGGCGTGACGATGCAACGGGGCTCGCTCCACAGGGGATGACCGTCCGGCAGCGGCTCGGGGGCCGTGACGTCGAGGGCGGCGCCGCCGATGGCGCCGGCCCGGAGCGCGGCCACCAGCGCCTCGGTGTCGACGTGGCCGCCGCGGGCCACGTTGACGAGCCAGGCGTGGGGGGCCATCAGCTCCAGCTCGGGGGCCCCGATGATGCCGGTCGTCTCGGGGGTGAGGGGGAGGGCGAGCACGACGAGGTCGGCACCGGGGAGCGCGGCGTGGAGTCCCTCGGGCCCGATCACGGTGGCGCCGTCGAGCGGGGCGCCGGAGCGCCGGACGACCGTGGCGTCGGCGCAGAACGGGCCGAGCAGGCGCAGCAGCGACCGGGTGATGCCGCCCCCGCCGAGGATCAACACCTGCGCGCCCAGCAGGTTGACCCCGACCGGCTCGGACCACGTCCGGGCCCGGGCGTAGCCGACGAGGCCCCGCAGCCCGGCCAGCGCCAGGGCCAGGGCGTGCTCGGCCACCGGCTCGGCGTAGACCTCCTTGGCGCAGGTCCAGGTCCTCTCGTGGTCGAGGTGGCCGACGTAGGGCTCGATACCGGCGAAGGGGAGGTGCACCCAGCGGAGCCCGGGCCCCCGGGCCAGGGCGTCGGGCAGGCGCTCAGGCTGGTGGGGGCCGACCCACACCAGCGCCTCGGCGTCGGCCACGTCGACGACCTCGCCCCCGCCGTCCCGGACGGCCGCCACGGCGTCGTCGTGCAGGTACGAGTCCGGCTCCACGGCGATGTGCGGGCGGGCGACGGGCACGACGGCCGAGGGTAGCGTCGCCCCCAGCACCGACCAGGAGGACACCCGATGCGACTCGCCACCGGCGCCGGCTACTGGGGAGCGGGGCCGCCCGAGGGCGCCCTCGACACCCTGCTCCTGGCCGAGGAGCTCGGCTACGAGTCGTTCTGGACGGCCGAGGCCTACGGGTCCGACGCCCTCACGCCGCTGGCCTGGTGGGGGTCGCGCACCGAGCGCATCCAGCTCGGCACGTCCATCATCCAGATCAGCGCCCGGACCCCGTCGGCCACGGCCATGGCCGCCATGACCATGGACCACCTGAGCGGCGGCCGGTTCATCCTCGGCCTCGGCGTGTCGGGGCCCCAGGTGGTGGAGGGTTGGTACGGCCAGCCCTACCCGAAGCCGCTGGCCCGCACCCGGGAGTACGTCGAGATCGTGCGCCGCATCCTGGCCCGCGACAAGCCCGTCGAGCACGCCGGTGAGCACTACACGCTGCCGTACCCGGGCGGCACCGGCCTCGGCAAGCCGCTGAAGTCGACGGTGCATCCCGTGCGGGAGGACCTGCCGATCTACCTGGCCGCCGAGGGGCCGAAGAACGTGGCGCTGTCGGCCGAGATCGCCGACGGGTGGCTGCCGCTGTTCTTCTCCCCCGGCGACGACCGGTTCTACCGGGACGCCCTCGACGAGGGCTTCGCCCGCCCCGGCGCCCGGCGGAGCATGGACGACTTCGAGATCATCGTGCCCGTCACCCTGGTGCCCGGCGACGACGTCGAGCGGTGCGCCGACCGGGTGCGGCCCATGCTGGCCCTCTACATGGGCGGGATGGGGGCCCGCGACCAGAACTTCCACTTCGACGTGTTCGCCCGGATGGGGTACGAGGACGTGGCCGAGCAGGTGCAGGAGCACTACCTGGCCGGCGAGAAGAAGGAGGCCTCGGCGGCCATCCCCCTCGCTCTCGTGGAGGACGTCGCCCTGGTCGGGCCGCCCGACAAGCTGCGCGACGATCTGGCCCGCTGGGAGGAGTCCTGCGTCACCACGCTGATGGTGAGCGGTCCCCCCGAGGTGCTGCGCCTGGCCGCCGACCTGGTGAGCTGATGGCTCGGACGGCGGGCGCCAACCCCGGCACGAGGATCGTGGCCAAGATCGTCTTCCCGGTGGACGACATGGCCGAGGCGGTCGGCTTCTACCAGCGGCTCGGCTTCGACGTCGAGACCTACGACGACGGGTACGCATGGGTGCGCAACGGCGATGACGAGGTGGCCCACCTCGCCCTGGTGGAGGATCTCGACGTCGCCGCCAACCGGGCCGCCGGGTACTGGCACGTGCAGGACGTCGACGACTGGCACGCCGCCTGGACCCGCTCCGGCGCCGCCGCCGCCGGCGAGGTGGTCGACCGTCCCTGGGGGATGCGCGAGTTCGAGATTACCGACCCCGCCGGCAACCTCCTCCGGGTGGGCCAGAACCTGTAATGCGCGCCGGGGGAACCTGTGAGCGGGTGTGGTGACCGATCCTGTCGAGATCGGCGAACGTGAGCGGCGGCTGCTGCGAGGCGCAGCCTGGTCGACGGTCGCCTTCTCGGTCGTGACGGCGGCGACCGCCGTGGCGACGAGAGCGTGGCACCTGATCGTCCTCGCCGTCTACATGACCGTGATGGCAACGGGCTATCTGCGCCGCCACCCCCGCGGCGGGTAACGCAGCCGATCTCAGGTCGAGGCGAACCGGGGGCCGGCCTGGCCGACGTGGCTGGTCAGGGGACGGCCCACCAGCTCGCAGGCCAGGCGGCCGGCGTCGACGAGGGCGGCCAGGTCGACGCCCGTGGGGTGGCCGGTCTCGTGGAGGGCGTGGACCAGGTCCTCCAGGGCCAGGTTGCCCGTGGCCCCGGGCGCGAACGGGCAGCCGCCCAGCCCACCGGCGGAGCCGTCGAGGCGCTGAGCCCCGGCGTCGACGGCAGCCAGTGCGTTGGCCAGGGCCAGGCCCCGGGTGTCGTGCAGGTGGGCACCGACGGGGCGATCGCCGGCCCGGGCCACCGTGTCGGCCACCAGGGCAGCGACCTCGCCCGGCACGCCGGTGCCGATGGTGTCGGCCAGGCTGATGCCGTCGACGCCGGCGTCGAGGGCCTCGTCGACCCGGGCCAGCACGTCGGCGGGGGGCACCGGCCCCGTGAACGGGCACCCGAATGCCGTGGCCAACGTCACCTCCATCACGGCCCCCTCGGCGTGGGCGGCGTCGGCCAGGGAGGCCAGCTCGGCCATCGAGTCGGCCACGCTGCGCCCGGCGTTCTCGCGGTGGTGGGCCTCCGACACCGACACGACGTACTGGAGGTGGCGGATCCCGGCCGCCAGCGCCCGCTGCACGCCCCGCTGATTGAGCACGAGCCCCCACCGGGTCACCGACCCGGCCCGGTGGGCGGTGGCAGCGGCCAGCCCGTCGGCGTCGGCTAGGGCGGGTACCCGGTCGGGCCGCACGAACGAGGTCAGCTCCAGGTCGGCCACCCCCGCCGCCGCCAGCGCCTCGAACAGGGCCAGCTTGGCGTCGGTCCCGACCGGCGTCTCGTCCTGCAGCCCGTCGCGCAGCACCACGTCGCGCACCGCCACCGAAGCGTCCACGGTCACCGTCCTACACCAACCCGGCCCGGGACAGCTCGTCGACCTCGTCGTCGCCGAGCCCCGCCACCTCCCGCAACGCCGCCGTGGTGTGCTCGCCCAGGCGGGGACCGGTGTGGCGCACGGCGCCCGGGGTGCGGCCGAACTTCGGCACGACCCCCGTCATCGGCACCTCCCACCCCTGCTCGGACATGGCCCGGACCACCATCTCCCGGGCCCGGTAGTGCGGGTCGCCCAGCATGTCGGGGGCGGTGAAGATGCGCCCGGCGGGGACGCCCCCCTCGTCCAGGCGGGCCAGCAGGTCGTCGGCGCCGAGGCCGGCCGTCCAGCCGGCGATGATCCCGTCCAGCTCGTCCATGTGCTCGCCCCGGGCGCCGTGGGTGGCGAAGCGCTCGTCGGCGGCCAGCTCGGGCCGGCCCATCACGGCGCACAGGCGACCGAACACGGTGTCGGCGTTGGCGGCGATCAGGATGTCGGATCCGTCGGCGGTCGGGTACACGTTCGAGGGGGCGACACCGGGCAGCACGCTGCCGGACCGGGAGCGCACCACGCCGGCCAGCTCGTAGTCGGCCATGGTCGACTCCATGAGGGCGGCCACCGCCTCGTAGATGGCCACGTCGACCTCCTGGCCCCGCCCCGTCGAGCGGGCCTCGGTCAGCGCGGCCAGACCCCCGATGACGCCGAACATGGCGGCCAGGGCGTCACCCAGGCTGATCCCGGCCCGGGTCGGAGCCAGGCCGGGGTGGCCGGTGGTGTGGCGGATCCCGCCCACCGCCTCGCCGATGCTGCCGAACCCGGCCGCCGCCGACTGCGGCCCGGTCTGCCCGAACCCGCTGATGTGGACGACGACGAGGGCGGCGTTGCCGGCGGCCAGGGCGTCGTAGCCGAGGCCCCACTCGGCCAGCCGCCCGGGCCGGAAGTTCTCGATGACCATGTCGCAGCCGGCCGCCAGCCGGGGGATCACGGCCCGGGCCCGCTCGTCGCGCAGGTCGAGGGTGACCGAGCGCTTGTTGCGGGCGATGGTCGGCCACCACAGGCTGTCGCCGTCGCGGGTGACCCCCCACCGTCGCATCGGGTCACCGTCGCCGGGAGGCTCCACCTTGATGACGTCGGCGCCGTAGTCACCCAGGAGCTGACCGGCGAAGGGGCCGGCGATGAAGCTCCCCAGCTCGAGCACGCGGACGCCGGCCAGCGGTCCGTCCAGTCCCACGCCGGTCACGACGGGCGAGGGTACGAGCCGCCGCCGGCCGTCCCTACCGCCAGGCGCCACCCCGCCGGAGCGACGGCGGGGCGCACCACAGGAGGGCGAGGATCAGGGCGAAGCCGGCCAGCGCCATCACGGGGATGGTGACGAAGCCGAACCCGTCGGCGTACTTCGCCGAGCACGGCACCAGCAGGCTGCACGACGCCCCGCCCGGGTCCAGCTGCTCCCGGATGTGCCAGACGCTCACCAGCGCGCCGCCGATGGCCAGCACCGAGGCCGGGACCCGGGCCGCCGTGTCGCCCCGGACAGCGGCCACGCCCAGGAGTACGACGAGCGGGTACATGGCGATGCGCTGGAACCAGCACAGCTCGCACGGGACGAAGTCGGCCACCTCGGAGTACCAGAGGCTGCCGGCCGTGCAGGTGGCGGCGACCACGGCGGCGGCGGCCGTCCCGTGCGCCGGCAGGCGGTCGGCGAGACCGGGAGTGGCCAGCCGCAGCACGACGAGCCCGACGGCTCCGGCCGCGGCGACGAGGGCCAGCACCGAAACCAGCGTGGTGAACGTGGCCGTGCTCACCGCGCCGGGGTCACGTGAAGGTGATCGCCGTCCCGACGAGGTGATGGACCTCGCCGGCCCGGTCGCGGTCGCGGACCCGCACGTCGATGCCGGCCACGCCGTCGCCCCGACCCTCCGAGGCCACGACGCGGACGGAGGATCCGTCGTCGAGGGCGATCCGACCGTCGCCGTCGACGCTGCGGCCCATGACCTCGGACCACCGCTGCGCCATGGCGTCGGGGTCGGTGGCCTCCACGGTGACCCCCACGATCCCCTCGGCCAGCTCCCCGGTCACCTGCTCCGCCCAGGTCGGCCCGGCCCAGGCCCAGCTCTCCGGCGGGTCCATCTCGTCGAACGACAGGATGGCGCCGCCCACGTCGCGGGGGTGCCAGTGCGAGGCCGACGCCGACGACCCGTCGTGGCGCCACACCTCCCGCACACCGAGATCGGCCACGCGCGACCGCTCGGCGTCGAGGTCGTCGACCTGCACGATGACCATGTAGCCGCCGTCGCCGCCCCGACGCTCCAGGAACCGGCCGGCGGTCGTGCCGTCGCGATCGGGGGAGACCACCTCCAGGAACGTGTCGCCGACGGGGATGAGTCCGTTGACGAGGCCGAACTCACCGACCCCCGGATCCCGGTAGCAGACCGGCTCCCGGAGCAGCTGGCCGAGCTGGTCGAGGCTCGGTTCCAGGTCGGCGGCGACGAGGGCGATCTGGCGGAGGCGCATGGTCACCGATCTTGGCCGACCGGGCCGGCGAATGCCACGGGGCCGGTGCGATCGGGCGGACCCGTCGGCATCCTGGTCGGCCGGAAGGGACGAGGGTGACCGACACCATCAGAGGAGCAGCTGCGCCGACCGCCGTCGAACCGGGCACGGCCCTCGACGCGCTGGGCCACCGCGACTTCCGCCGGGTGTTCGTCGGGTCGTTCATCTCCAACGTCGGCCGCTGGATGCAGAACGTCGTCCTCGGCGCCTTCGCCTGGGACCTCACCCACTCGCCCACCTTCGTGGGCCTCGTCGTGTTCGCCCAGCTCGGCCCGATGCTGGCCCTTTCGGTGGTCGGTGGCGCCCTGGCCGACGCCCTCGACCGCCGCCACCTCCTCCTCGCCACCCAGGCGTGGCAGGCGGCGTGGACCACGCTGCTGGCCGTCCTCGTGGCCGACGGTGAGATCGACGAGGTCCAGCTCGTGGCCCTGGTGGCGGTGATCGGGGTCGGCCAGGCCGTGTTCGCCCCCACCTGGTCGGCCGTCGTGCCGACCCTGGCCGGGCCGGGCAATCTGCAGGCCGCCATCGCCCTCAACTCGACCCAGATCAACGCAACCCGGGTCGTCGGCCCCGCCATCGGGGGCGTGCTCTACGCCGAGCTGGGCGCCTCACCCGTCTTCGCCATCAACGCCGTGACGTACGTGTTCGTGATCGGCGCTCTTCTCCTCGTCACGATCCCCCGCACGACCGACCCGACCGGCGACCGGGGCTGGGCCCGGCTCACGTCGGGGTTCCGGATCGCCCGGGGCGACCGGGTGGTCGGGCGCTCACTGGTCGTCATGGCCTCGTTCGCCTTCTTCTGCCTGCCCTTCATCGGCCAGATGCCGGTGCTGGCCGAGCTGAACCTCGGCATCGAGGTCGACACCCGGGCCTACGGGGTGCTCTACGCCTGTTTCGGCGTCGGGGCCGTGCTGGGCTCGCTGTCGGTCGGCACCCTCCTCCGCCGCATCCCCCGGGTCCGCACCATGCGGGTGACCCTGGTCGGCTTCGGCCTGGCGCTGGCCGCCCTCGCGCTGGTCCGCACGCCGTCGGCGGCGTACCCGCTCATCGTGGCCGTCGGGTTCCTCTACCTCGCCACCGTCACGTCGCTCACCACCCACGTCCAGAGCCTCATCGACGACGCCGTGCGGGGCCGGGTGATGGCGCTGTGGACGATGAGCTTCGGTGGGGTGGTGCCGTTGGCCAACCTGGTGGCAGGCCCGCTCATCGAGCTGACCAGCGTGACCACCGTGCTGCTCGTCGGCGCGCTGGCGGCCGCCGCCCTCTCCTGGCGGCTCGACCTGGAGCCGATGTCGAGCCGGCGCCAGTAGGTTCGACGGCCATGACGGCCGAGGTGACGAGCTTCCCGCCCGGCTCCATCGACGACACCACCACCTACGTCAACCGCGAGCTGAGCTGGCTCGACTTCGACCGTCGGGTGCTCGCCATCGCCCAGGATCCGACCACGCCGCTCCTGGAGCGGGTCAAGTTCCTGGCCATCACCCACGCCAACCTCGACGAGTTCTTCCAGGTGCGGGTGGCGGGACTGCGGGAGCTGGCCGCCAGCGGCGTCCGGTCGTCGGGTCCCGACGACATGACCCCCGTCGACGCCCTGGCCGCAGTGCGGGCCGCGGTCCACAATCTGCACGAGGCCTCCGCCGCGCTGTTCGACGACGAGCTGCGGCCGGCGCTCGACGACGCGAGCATCTCGTTCTCGACGTGGGATTCCCTCGACGCCGACGACCGGGGCTGGCTGGTCGAGCAGTTCCGGGAGCGGGTGTTCCCCGTGCTCACCCCGCTGGCCGTCGACCCGGCCCACCCCTTCCCGTACATCTCCAACCTCAGCCTGAACCTGGCCGTGACCGTCCGCTCCCCGGGCTCGCGCCGGCTGCGGTTCGCCCGGGTGAAGGTGCCGCCCATCCTCCCCCGGTTCGTGGTGATGCCCGACGGCGAGCGGTTCGTCCCCCTGGAGATGGTCATCCGGGAGCACCTCGACGATCTGTTCCCCGGCATGCGCATCGTGGAGGCGCACCCCTTCCGGGTCACCCGCAACGCCGACCTCGACCACGCCTCCATCGGCGACGAGGCCGACGACCTGCTGGAGGAGATCGAGTCGCGCCTCACCCAGCAGCGCTTCGGACGGGTCATCCGGCTGGAGGTCGAGCCGGACATCTCCGACGAGGTGCTCGGCCTGCTCACCCGCGAGCTGGAGGTGGCCGAGGACGACGTGTACGCCGTGCCCGGCCCTCTCGGTCTGGCCGGGCTGTTCGCCGTGGCCGGCCTGGACCGGCCCGACCTGCAGTGGGAGAGCTTCACCCCCACCACCCAGCCCCGGCTCCGCCTCGGTGACGACGACGACATCTTCACGGTGATCCGGGAGAAGGACGTCCTCGTCCAGCACCCCTACGACAGCTTCCTCACGAGCGTCAACGAGCTGATCCGTCAGGCCAGCCGGGACGAGCGGGTGCTCGCCATCAAGCAGACGCTGTACCGGACGTCGGCCGACTCCCCCATCGTCGACTCGCTCATCCACGCCGCCGAGGCGGGCAAGCAGGTGGTGGCGCTGGTCGAGCTGAAGGCCCGGTTCGACGAGCAGACCAACATCGAGTTCGCCCGGGCGCTGGAGGAGGCCGGGGTCCACATCATCTACGGCGTCGTCGGCCTGAAGACCCACACCAAGACGGCGCTGGTCGTCCGCGACGACGGCGACGCCATCCGCCGCTACGCCCACGTCGGGACGGGCAACTACAACGAGAAGACGGCCCGCATCTACGAGGACATCGGCCTCCTGACCGCCGACCCCGACATCGGCGCCGACCTGTCCGACCTGTTCAATTTCCTGTCGGGGTGGAGCGAGCAGCGCGAGTACCGGAAACTGCTGGTGGCTCCGCTGCAGATGCGCAGCCGGCTGCTGGAGATGATCGAGCACGAGGCCAACCAGGCCGACGGCAGGATCGTCATGAAGATGAACAGCCTGGTCGACGCGGAGATGATCGACGCCCTCTACGCCGCCTCGCAGCGGGGCACCCGGGTCGACCTGATCGTGCGGGGGCCGTGCTGCCTGCGGCCCGGCGTGGCGGGGCTGAGCGACAACATCACCGTCCGCTCCATCGTCGGCCGCTACCTGGAGCACTCCCGCATCTACCGGTTCGGCACGAAGGCGCGTCGTCGGCGCTATTTCATCGGGTCGGCCGACCTGATGCCCCGCAACCTCGACCGCCGGGTCGAGGCCATCACACCGGTCAGCGACCTCGACCACGTCGACCGGCTGGAGGGCATCCTCGACCTGCTCCGGGAGGACGACGTCCTGGCCTGGGAGCTGGACCCCGACGGCATCTGGCGCAAGGTCCCGACGCGGAAGGGGATCGACAGCCACCTCACGCTGGAGGCCGAGACGGTCGACCGGGCCGACCCCGCCCCCGACGTGGTCGAGTCGGTATCGGGCGTTGGCTAGCGGCGACGACGGGCTGATCGAGGCGGCCGGGGGGCTGGTCGAGCGGGACGGCCCCGAGGTGCTGGTCGTGCACCGCCCCCGCTACGACGACTGGTCGTTGCCGAAGGGCAAGCTCGACCGCGGGGAGTCCTTCGAGGACGCCGCCCGGAGGGAGATCACCGAGGAGACCGGGCTCACCTGCCGGCTGGCCGAGGAGCTGGCGCCGGCCCGGTACGAGACGTCGAAGGGACCGAAGCTGGTGCGCTACTGGCGGATGACCGTCGAGTCCGGCGACGTCGCCGACCGCGAACCCGACGACGAGGTCGACGAGTGCGTCTGGCTGGGGCCCGACGAGGCCCTCGCCCGCCTGACCTACGACTACGACCGCGCCCTGGTGCGGACCTGGGCGACCGGGTCGGACTGACCGAGCAGGCTCGTTCTGGCACCTGGGAGCGCCAGATGCGGATGTTTTCAGGTGCCAGAACGGGCCGGGGGTGTCCGGTGGCGGCGGCTACGGTGCGCCGATGCGCTTCGAGGGGCGGGTGGCGGTCGTGACGGGGGGTGCGTCGGGCATCGGCCTGGGGTGTGCCCGCCGGTTGGCGGCCGAGGGGGCGTCGGTGGTGCTGGCCGACCGCAACGGCGGGCGGGCCGAGGCGGCCGCCGCCGAGCTGGGCGAGGGTGTGAGCGCCGTCTCCGGTGACGTCACCGTCGAGGCCGACGTGGCCGCCATGGTCGGCGCCGCCGTCGAGCGCCACGGGCGCCTCGACGTGGCCGTGAACGCCGCCGGTTTCGGCGGCTTCGGCCCGGTGACGGACCTGGACGTGGCCGAGTTCCGGGCCGTGGTCGATGTCTGCCTCACCGGCGTGTTCCTGTCGGTCAAGCACGAGGCCCGGGCCATGCGGGCCGGCGATGGCGGGGCCATCGTCAACATCGCCTCCCTCAACGCCCGCCAGCCGGCCCAGGGCATGTCGGCCTACTGCGCCGCCAAGGCCGGCGTCGAGATGCTCACCCGCTGCGCCGCCATGGACCTCGGCGCCGACGGCATCCGGGTCACCGCCGTCGGCCCGGGCCTGGTCGAGACGCCCCTCAGCGCCACGCTGACACAGGACCCGGCCCTCGTGGCCGAGTACCAGGAGAACCAGACCATCGCCCACCTCGGCCAGCCCGACGACGTGGCCGCAGCCGTGGCCTTCCTGGCCTCCGACGACGCCCACTGGATCACCGGCGAGACGCTCTTCGTCGACGGCGGCGCCATGACCGGCCGGTACCCCCGCCTCTTCGACCGCTTCGCCGAGGCACCCCCCCCCCGCCGAACTGACGGGCTGGTCATACTTCAGGCTCGGGCTGGAACCCGGTGACGAGGTCGAGTTCGATCTCGGCGAACGGGCCGCGACCGTGCGTCCCCGCCGACCCGGCCGAACTCGCTCGGCTCCAGAACGGCGAGCCCGCGGCCGGTGCGGTCGAGGCCGTGATTGGTCGAGCGTCCGCGGTGCGGGACCAGCGCGACCCGTCCACCACCTGACGGCGTCAGCCCCTCCGCTCCAGCCAGGAGGCGACGTCGCGGACGAAGCGGCCGAAGTCCCCGGGTGCCGCAGCCGCCGCCTCGGCCACGAGGTCGGTGTCGATGTCGACGTAGCGGTGCACCAGGACGTTGCGAAGCCCGGCGGCGACCGCGAGGCGCCCGGCGTGATCGTCGGCGAGGAGCCCGATCTCGGCCGCCATCTCGAAAGACCGCCGGGCCGTGGTCGGGGCCTCGCCCCGCTCGGCGCTCACGATGTGGGCGTTCACGTCGACGGCGAGGTCGACCATGACCTGGAGGAGCCGTTCGACGGCTGCCGCCGTCACCGGGTCGGCGCGCAGCCGGGTCACCGTGCGGTCCTCGACCGAGGCGAGGGTGGCGAGGGCGTCGGCGATGGCCCGCAGCCGACGGCCCACGACGTCGCGGTCGACCGGCGGCGGGGTCACTCGGCCAGCAGCCGCAGGTCCAGGCGGCGGAGGTGGGCGGTGTCGCGCCGCTCGGCCAGGGCCGCCATCTGGGTGGTGGCGAACAGCCCCGGCTCGGCCTCGTAGAGGGGAACGCCCACCAACGCCTCGGCCCGCACCACCGGCTCGGCGCCGTCGATCACGCACAGGTCGATCCGCTCGAAGCCGGTGAGGTCCACCAGAGCCCCGACGAGGGCAAGGACCTCGGAACCGTCGGTCAGGCTGACGGCCAGGTCGAGGTCCTCCGGAGCCCGACCCCGAGCCCGCACGGCCGAGCCGAACGCGCCCAGCAGTCGCACGCCGTGGCAGGTGGCCAGCTCGTCGAGACGACCGTCGGCGGCCGCCGCCGCCAGCGTGGCCAGGGCGTCCGCAGCCGTCGACACGGCCTCACGGTAGGCGCCGGCTACGGCGAGTACGTGTCCACCGCCACGAACAGGGCGGTGGCCCGGCCGATGCGCTCCTCACCGACGTGCGACTCGGCGGCCAAATGGAGACGCCGGCCCTCCCGGCGATCGAGCCACGCCCGGAACTCGACGGGCACGTGCAGCGGGGTCGGACGCGAGTAGCGAACGGTCAGCTCCCCGGTGAACGCCATGACCGCCTCGACCTGGGTGACGAAGCCGAACAGGTCGTCGAAGACGGCCGCCACCACCCCGCCGTGGGCCCGGCCCGGGGCGCCCTCGTGGGCGGCGCGGAACGTGACGACCGCCACCGCCCGGTCGCCCCGCCGGTGGATGACCGGCTCGAGCCCCCAGGGCGACGACGCCCCCGACACGGGACGGTCGGAGTAGGAGACCAGCTCGCCGCCGTCGGCGGGCGGTGGCTCGATCATCCGGCTCTCGAAATCGGCCACCGGGCGGGACCGGGGGGCGCCACCCTCCAGGGCGGCGCTGAACCCATCGAGGGTCTCGGCCAGCCGGCCGAGGGTGGCGTCGTCGTGCTCGCCGCCCACGAGGGCGTGGCCGACACGGCGGATGGCGGCGGCGGCCCGCCGACGGGGCTCGTCGTCGGGCGGCTCGGGGGGCGTCATGGCGCAGCGACGGTACCGGCCGGGGCCGCCCGCGAGCTCGGCTCAGTACCCACGGGCGGCGGCCGCGGGCCGGCCGCTCGCATCCTCAGCCCCCACGGCGGCGGCCGGTAGGTTGGCCCGCCGATGCTGAGCTCGTTCGCCGGTGGAGCGCTGTTCGGCGCGAGGACGGGCGCGGTCCCGGCCCGGGTGGTCGCCCTGCACGGCTGGGGCCGCACCCACCGCGACTTCGACGCCGTGCTGGCCGGACGGGACGGGCTCGCCGTCGACCTGCCCGGCTTCGGCGCCTCCCCTCCCCCGCCGGCGGCCGTCGGCGCGGCCGGCTACGCCGACGCCACGGAACCCCTCCTCGCCGGCGCCGACACCGCGGACCGGTTCGTGCTCGTCGGCCACTCCTTCGGGGGGCGGGTGGCCGTGCACCTCGCCGCCCGGCATCCCGACCGGGTGGCGGGGCTGGTCCTGACCGGTGTGCCCCTGCTCCGACCGGAGGGTCGGGCGACCCGGCCCGCCGCCGCCCACCGGGTCGCACGGTGGCTCCACCGGCGCGGCCTGCTGTCCGACGAGCGCATGGAGGCGCAGCGCCGCCGGCGGGGATCGGTTGACTACCGGGCCGCCACCGGGGTGATGCGCGACGTCCTCGTCACCGTGGTCAACGAGAGCTACGAGGGCCAGCTCGACGCCATCGGGGCCCCCGTCGAGCTGGTGTGGGCCCGCCACGACGACGCCGTCCCGGTGTCGGTGGCCGAGCGGGCCGCCCGGCGACTCGCCGACGCCCACCTCACCGTGCTCGACGGCCCGTCCCACCACGATCTGCCGACCGTGGCCGCCGACGAGCTGGGGGCGGCCATCGACAGGCTGACCCCCGCCCCGTGACCGTCGTCCTCACGTTCCTGGTCGCCGCCGGTGTGGTGCCGGCCGGGCTGCGGTGGCTGCGGGTGGCCCAGCGGGAGCACTACCTGCCCGGCTGGGTGACCCCCTTCGCCCGGCGCTGGACCCGGTCGCGACGGGAGAACGTCGCCCTGGCCGTCGTGGCCACGCTGGCCGTCGTGGTGTCGCCGGTCGTACCCGTCGTGGCGTTGGTCACCGCAGCCGTGGCCGTCGTGTTCCCCCTCGGTCTCGGCCTCCGGGGCCGCACGTCGCCGCTCCGGTGGACGAGGCGGCTGCGCACGACGGCGGCCGCCGCTGCCCTCCTCGCCGCGGTGCTGGTGGCGATCGGGCTGGTCACCGGGTACGGACCGACGGCGGCGGCGGTGGCCGTGTGGGGCGTCCCCGTGCTCGTCGACCTCGCCCTGCTGCTGCTGGCCCCCGTCGAGCGCCGCCTGTCGGCCCGCTGGACCGACATCGCCGCCCGTCGGCTGCACCAGGTCGGCCCCCGCACGGTCGCCATCACCGGCTCGTACGGCAAGACGACCACCAAGGTGCTGATCCGGCACCTGCTGGACGGGTCGGCGAGGGTGGTGGCCTCCCCGGCCAGCTTCAACAACGCCGCCGGGCTGTCGCGCGCCGTCAACGAGCACCTGGCCGACGACACGGAGGTGTTCGTGGCCGAGATGGGCACCTACGGACCGGGGGAGATCCGGGCCCTGTGCGGATGGGTCAGACCGCACGTGTCGGTGCTGTGCAACATCGGGCCCGTCCACCTGGAGCGGTTCGGCACCCTCGACGCCATCGTGGCCGCCAAGTCGGAGATCTTCGAGACGGCCGAGGTGGCCGTCGTCAACGTCGACGCCCACGGGCTGGCCGCCGTGGCCGACGATCTCGTCGCCGCCGGCCGGCGGGTGGTGCGCTGCTCGGCCGGCCAGGCGCCCGGGGCCGACGTCGTCGTGCAGGCCGAGCCCGGCGGTCTGCGGGTCACGGTCGACGGGGAGGTGCGCGCCGACGGGGTCGACGTGGCCGCCGACGCCTCCAACGTGGCCTGCGCCCTCGGCGTGGCCGTCGCCCTCGGCGTCGACCTCGGCCCCGTCGTCACCCGACTCGACACGGTGCCCACCGCCGAGCATCGGCGGTCGGCCGTCACCGCCCCCTCCGGCCTGGTCGTCGTCGACGACACCTACAACGCCAACCCGGCCGGCGCCGCCGCCGCCCTCGACCTGCTGGCCCGGGTCGGGGACCCGCAGGGCCGGCGGGCCGTCGTGACCCCCGGCATGATCGAGCTCGGCCCGCGCCAGGACGAGGCCAACGCCGCCTTCGCCGGCCACGCCGCCACCGTGGCCGACCACCTGCTCGTGGTGGGCCGCACCAACCGGGAGGCGCTGCGCCGGGGCTCGCACGGGGGGAGGGCCGAGGTCCTGGAGGTCGCTACCCGCGACGACGCCGTGGCCTGGGTGCGGGGGCATCTCGCCGGCGGCGACGCCGTCCTCTACGAGAACGACCTGCCCGACCACTTCCCCTGATGTGGGACCCTCCACCCCATGCCCGTGCAGCTGACCAAGTCCGCCATCGACCTCGGCATCGTCATCACCGAGTCGGAGCGGTCCCTCGCCTTCTACCGCGATCTGCTCGGCTTCGAGCACGTGGCCGACATGCCCATGCCCATCGGCGGCGGCGGGGTGATGCACCGCATGGCGTGCGGCGACTCGCTGATCAAGCTGGTCCGCTTCGACGACACCCCCGACGCCCGGCCGGCCGGGGGCGGCATCCCGGGCGGCACCGGCTACCGCTACTGGACGATGCAGGTGTCGAACCTCGACGAGCTGGCCGAGGCCACCGCCGAGGCCGGGGCGCCGGTGTCGGTGCCGGTCACCGAGATCCGCCCCGGGGTGCGCATCCTCATCGTCGAGGACCCCGACGGGAACCTGGTCGAGTTCGTCGAGGCGACCTGAGCGCCGTCCCCCACCGGCCCGGCGACCGCCGTTAGCGTTGCCCGCCGTGAGCCCGCCCGCCGTCTGCTTCGGCAGCCCGTCACCCGAGCACGACATCAGCGTCCTCACCGGGCTCCAGGCGGCCCGGGCCCTGCTCGACCGGGGCCACGACGTCACGGGCATCTTCTGGGACAAGCAGGGTGCCTTCTGGCGGGTCGACGCCGGGCTGGAGGCGCCCGCCTTCGCCGACGGTGCCCCGCGGGGTGCCCAGCCGCTGCGCCTGGCCGTCGGACCCGAGGGCGGGTTCCTGACGGAGGGGCGCCTCGGACGCTCCCGAGCCCTCGACGTGGAGGCCGTCGTCAACTGCTGCCACGGCGTGCCCGGTGAGGACGGCACCCTGCAGTCCGCCCTCGACCTGGCCGGTATCCGTTACACGGGCCCGTCGGTGGCCGGCGCCGCTCTGGGCATGGACAAGCTGGCCTTCGCGGGGGTGGCCGCCGCCGCCGGGCTGGGCACGCTCCCCCGCCTGCCGCTCACCGACCCGCTCCCGCCCGAGGCGTTCGACCTCCGGCCGCCCCTCATCGTCAAGCCCCGCTTCGGGGGCTCGTCCATCGGCATCGAGGTGGTCGACGACCTCGACACCGCCGCCGCCCTGCTCCGGACCAGCCCCCACCTGACCGGTGGGGCCGTGGTCGAGCCCTACCGGGCCGATGCCGTCGACCTCAACGTGGCCGTCCGCACCTGGCCGACCCTCGCGGTGTCGGCCGTCGAGCGTCCGCTGCGCTCCCCCGACGGGAGGATCTACAGCTACGCCGAGAAGTACCTCCAGGGCGGTGAGGGCATGGCCTCGGCCCCCCGCGAGCTCCCCGCCGACGTGCCCGAGGCCGTGGCCGCCGCCATCGACGCCGCCGCCCGGCGACTGATCGAGGTGGCCATGGTGGGCTCGGCGGCCCGGATCGACTTCCTGCTCGTCGACGGCGAGGTGCTCGTCAACGAGGTCAACACCATCCCCGGGGCGCTGGGCTGGTACTTCTGGGCCCAGCAGGGCGTCCCCTTCGGTGAGCTGGTCGAGAGCCTGATCGACGAGGCCACCAGCAGCCCGGGTCGGGCGTTCCGGGCCGACGGCGCCGACGGTTCCGCGCTCCGCACGGCCGGCTCGATCGCCGCCAAGTTGGGCTGAGCTCAGCCCGCAGCGATGACCGACGCGAGGCCGAGGGCGTAGAACACGATGATGGCGACGCCCTCGAAGCCGATGTGGCGGCGCTCCCGGCCGAGCATCCCCGCCGCCAGCGTGGCGGTGAGCACGACGGCCACGGCCATGAGGAAGACCGCCTGGCGGTCGGCGGCGTGGTACACCGAGCCGTCCCGGAAGGCGACGTCGGCGGCGGCGATGAACAGCACGTCGAACGTGTTCCCGCCGATGATGTCCCCGACGGCCAGGGTCAGCGCCCCGATCCGGACGGCGGCCAGCACCGTCACCAGCTCGGGGAGCGACGTGATCACGCTGGTGAGCACGGCCCCCACGAGCGACCCCGACAGGCCGGTCTCGGCCGCCACCGACAGGCCGGCGCTGCCGATGACCCAACCGGCCACGGCCACCACCGCCGCCAGCCCGGCGAACTCCCCCCACACCGACCGCGTGCTCCGGCGGCTCGGCTCCTGCTCGACGTCGGCGACCGTGTCCGGCGTCTGCTCCGGTCGCCACAGCGGCTCCTCGTGGGCGCGGCGGGTCAGGACCAGCCCGTAGCCGTAGACGACCAGCAGCAGCAGCGTCGCGGGGTGGACGGCGAACAGGGTGATGTCGGGTGCGCCGGTGGCGCCCAGCACGAGGCCGATCAGGCTCACGAGGATCATCGACTGGGTGAGGTTGGCCACCGAGGCGGCGGCGTGCTCCAGGTTGACCCGGCGGTAGGTGATGTCGGCGATGACGAGGAACGTCGTCTGGGCGGCGATCCCGCCGACCGAGTTGCTGACCGCGAACCCGGCCTCGCCCGATGCGGCCCCCACCACCGTCGTGATCAGCCCGGGCAGCGAGGTGGTCGCTCCGAGCAGCACCGCGCCGGCCAGGGCCTCACCCATCCCGGTGCGGTCGGCCAGCTCGTCGGCCGTCTTCGCCAGGCGGACACCGGCGGTCAGCAGCACGAGGGCGCACACGACCAGGGCCCCGACACTCGGCCCCAGCGGCCAGTCCGGGCTCACGGCGCTGCGCCGATGCGTTCTCTGCCTACACGCACGGCCGGGCAGGGTAGACACCCAGCCCCCGGCCCCGTCGCGCCCCGTGGCGCGCCGTGGTCACCCGACGCCCGAGCCGGGCGGTGTCGACCGGCCCGCTCAGGTCACCGCCGGCGCGAGGCCGGCCCGGAGGAAGTCGCTCAGCTCCCGGCGGGCCCGCACCAGGGAGCGCACCGTCGGCGCCACCCCGACGGCCCGCATGATCTCGCGGTCGGTGCCGGTGCCGAGCACGGCGGCGGCGGCGGTCAGGACGAGGAAGCGGGCGTCGCGCTGCCGCAGCAGCCCTGCGTCCATCTCACGCTCCAGCTCGGCCACGGCCCGGTCGGTGAGGGGGGCGAGCACGGCGGCCAGGCGGGTCGACGCCGGTGGACCCAGCCGGGCCGCCTCCCGCAGCACGCCCAGCAGCTCGGGCCGTCGGGCCGCCACCCCGAAGGCGGCCCGGACCACGGCGTCGACCCGGTCGAGGCCCCGGCGTCCACCCCCGGTGGCCCGCTCCAGCTCGGCCACCCACGCCGCGGCGGCGGCGTCGATCACCCCGTCGAGGAGCACCCCCTTGGAGGGGAAGTGGTAGAGGACGGCCTGCTTGGTCACGCCGAGGGGGGCGGCCAGGTCGCCGAAGGAGGTGGCGGTCAGGCCCCGGGCCCCGATCGACACCACGGCGGCGTCGAGCACCCGCTGTCGCAGCGTCGTCGCGGGGGCCACGGGGGCAATCCTAGAGGTCGCTTACCGATCGGTAAGTCGTCTGCTAGACAGGGACGATGATCGCCGACGCCCTCGACGGCGCCCGCATCGGCATCACCGGCTCGACCGGCTTCCTCGGCACCGCCCTCGTCGAGCGGCTGCTGCGGTCGGTCCCCGGCTGCGAGCTGGCGCTGGTGGTGCGGCCGGGCCGGCGGGCCACGGCCGAGCGCCGCGTCGAGCGGGAGATCCTGCGCAACGACGCCTTCGACCGCCTCCGGGCCGAGCACGGCGACCGGTTCGAGGCCGAGATCGGCGGACGGGTCACCGTCGCCGCCGGTGACCTGACCGTCGACGGCCTGGGCCTCGACGAGGCCGGCCGGGAGGCGCTGGCCGCCTGCGACATCGTCATCCACTCGGCTGCGTCGGTCAGCTTCGACTCGCCCCTCGACGCCTCCGTCGAGGTCAACCTGCTCGGACCGAACCGCCTCCTCCGCCTCCTCCACACGCTGCGGGCCACCCCCCACCTCGTGTCGGTGTCGACCTGCTACGTGGCCGGCAACCGCCGGGGCCGGGCCCCCGAGCAGCTCCTCGTCGACTCCCCCTTCCACGTCGACGTCGACTGGCGGGCCGAGGTGGCCGCCGCCCAGCGGACCCGGGCCGACGCCGACGCCGAGAGCCGCAGACCGGAGATGCTGCGGCGCTTCCGGCGGGAGTCCCGCAGCGAGCTGGGCGCAGCCGGCCTGCCCGCCCTGGCCGCCCGCACCGAGTCGCTGCGGGAGAAGTGGGTCGACGACCGTCTCGTCGAGGCGGGCCGGGCCCGGGCCGGGTCCCTGGGCTGGCCCGACGTCTACACCTACACCAAGGCGCTGGGCGAGCGGGCCCTGGTCGAGCTGCGGGGCGAGGTGCCCGTCAGCATCGTGCGCCCGTCGATCATCGAGTCGGCGCTGGCCGAGCCCTACCCGGGCTGGATCCGGGGTTTCCGCATGGCCGAGCCCATCATCGTGAGCTACGCCAAGGGCGAGCTGCGCCAGTTCCCCGGCAACCCCGAGAGCGTCATCGACGTGGTCCCCGTCGACCTGGTGGCCAACGCCCTGATCGCCGTGGCCGCCGAGCCGCCCCCGCCCGAGCCCCAGGTGCTGCACGTCGCCTCGGGCACGGTGAACCCGCTCGAGTACCGGGTGCTCACCGACACGGTGATGGAGTGGTTCCAGGAGCGACCCATCCACGACGCCGACGGCCACCCGATCGTCCCCCAGCCCTGGGAGTTCACCGGCTCGGCCGGTCTGGAGGAGCGCCTCGACCGACTGAGCGGTCTGCTCGGACGCGCCGACCGCGCCGTCGCCATGCTGCCCCTCCGCGGCCGCCAGACCGCCCTCAACCAGTCGCTCCAGGAACGGCGCGACCTCGTCGAGCAGGCCCTCGGCTACGTGAAGATCTACGGCGCCTACGGACGCTGCGAGGCCCTCTATGAGATCGACCGTCTCGACGCCCTGCGCCGCCGCCTGACCCCGCAGGACGGCGAGCACTTCCAGCTCGACCCCCGGGCCATCGACTGGCACCACTACATCACCGCCATCCACCTGCCCACGGTCGTGACCCAGGCCCGGGTCCGCACCACCGGCGGCGGCCGCCGGGCCGAGTCCCGCGACGACCGGCTCCGTCGCCAGGTGCTCGACCCCGCCCGCCACTTCGCCGCCTTCGACCTGGAGAACACGCTCATCGCCTCGAACGTGGTGGAGAGCTACTCGTGGCTCGCCACCCGGCGCCTGGGTACGGTGGACCGGCTCCGCTTCGCCGCCCGCACCCTCGCCGCCGCCCCGTCGATGCTGGCCACCGACATGCGGGACCGCACCGACTTCCTCCGGGACTTCTACCGCCGCTACGAGGACGCCGACGAGGCCACCCTGGCCGCCGACGCCGTCGAGCTCACCAGCCGGCTGCTGCTCATGAAGTCGTTCCCGGCCGCCATCCGCCGGGTCCGGGAGCATCGCCGGGCGGGGCAGCGGACCGTCCTCATCACCGGCGCCCTCGACGTCGTGGTCGAGCCGCTGCGGCCGTTGTTCGACGACGTCGTCGCCGCCGGGCTGCGGGTCGACGGCGGGCGCTACACCGGCGAGCTGCGCGACGTTCCCCCGACCGGTGAGACCCGGGCCCAGGTGCTCCAGGAGTGGGCCGACGATCACGGGCTCGACCCGGCCGAGGGGGTCGCCTATGCCGACGCCGCGAGCGACCTGCCCCTGCTGGAGGCGGTCGGGTTCCCGGTGGTGGTGAACCCCGAGGTGCGCCTGGCCGGCATCGCCGAGAAGCGGGGCTGGCTGGTGGAGGAGTGGGAGCGGGCCGGCGGCAGCCCCGCCCCCCTGCTGCCCATCGCACCCCGGTGGCGGCGGACGGCGTAGTCGTGGCCCGCCGCTCGCACAACCCCCGGCCGGGGATCGTCGTCGAGGTCGACGAGCGCACCCCGCCGACGCTGTTCCACCACGGCGAGGGCTTCCGCCTGGAGACGCTGCCGGTCGGGAGCCGGATCGTCTACCCGCCCGAGCCGCTGGCGCCGATCCGCGACGTCGACGCCGCCATCGAGCGGGCGCTGCTCGAACCGCTCGGCGACCAGCGGCCCCTCCCCGCCCTCCTCCGGGCCGGGATGCGGCTCACCATCGCCTTCGACGACATCTCCCTGCCCCTGCCGCCCATGCAGGCGCCCGACATCCGGGGCCGCATCATCGAGCACGTCCTCGACCATGCCGCCGCCGCCGGGGTCGACGACGTCGAGATCGTGGCTGCGCTGGCCCTGCACCGGCGCATGACCCCCGAGGAGCTGCGCCACGCCGTGGGGAGGCGGGTGTACGACGCCTTCGCCCCGACCGGCCAGCTCTACAACTTCGACGCCGAGGATCCCTCGGCCATGACCCACCTCGGCACCACCGACCACGGCGAGGAGGTGATCATCGGCTCGCGGGCGGCGCAGTCGGATCTGCTCGTCTACGTCAACATCAACCTGGTGGCCATGGACGGTGGCCACAAGAGCGTCGCCACCGGCCTCTCGTCGTACCAGGCGCTGCGCCACCACCACAACACCCACACCATGCTCCGGTCCCGGTCGTTCATGGATCAGGAGGCGAGCGAGCTGCACACCCGCAACTGGCGCCAGGGCGAGGTCATCCGCGACGCCGGGGTCAACGTCTTCCAGATCGAGACCACCCTCAACACCGACACCTTCCCGCCGCCGCTCGACTTCCTCCAGAAGCGGGAGTGGGAGTGGTCGGCCCGGGAGCGGGCCCTGTTCGGCGGCATGCAGGCAGGGCTGCGGCCCATGCCGATCCGGGCCCGGCGGGCCGTCTTCCAGTCGATCCGGGCCCCCTACGGGCTGACGTCGGTGCAGGCCGGCGAGGTGGAGGCCGTGCATCGGGTCACGACCGACAACGTGTACCGCCAGCAGCTCGTGGCGGTCGAGGGCCAGACCGACGTGCTGACGATGGGGCTGCCCTACATCGGGCCCTACAACGTCAACTCCATCCTCAACCCGATCCTGGTCGCGTGCCTCGGGCTCGGCTACTTCTTCAACCTGTACCGGGGCCGGCCCCTCGTGCGGGAGGGAGGCGTGGTCATCATGAGCCACCCCACGCCCCGTGACTTCCACCCCGTGCACCACCCGTCCTACATCGACTTCTTCGAGGAGGTCCTGGCCGACACGACCGACCCCGTCGAGATCGAGAAGCGCTACGAGCACCGCTACGCCGAGGACGAGTGGTACCGCCACCTGTACCGCACCAGCTACGCCTACCACGGGGTGCACCCGTTCTACATGTGGTACTGGTGCGCCCACGCCCTCGACCACGTGGGCCAGGTCATCGTGCTGGGCGGCGACCCGTCCACCGTGCGCCGCCTCGGCTTCCGCCCCGCCTCGACCATGGCCGACGCCCTCGAGATGGCCACCGACGTGGTGGGCCGCCACCCGACCGTCACCCACGTCCACAACCCCCCACTGCTCATGGCCGACGTCACGTGAGGGGGCGGGCGGTGGCTCATCTGCCGACGAGGGGGCGGCGCCCGTCGGTGGGCCGGGCGCTGCGGCGGCTGTCGTTCCCGCTGCGGTCGGCACCGGCTCCGAGGGGCGCGGGACCGAACCCGTGGGAGCGGCCGACGGGCGCCGACATCGACACCGACTGGGCCCGCCGCCCCCTGGCCACGGCGGTGCGCAACGGCCTGCACCGCAGCGTCGGCCGGGCCATGGTCGCCTACTACGCCCGTCCCCGGGTGCGGGGCGCCGACCGGCTGAGCGGCCACGAGGACGACGCCCTCGTCTTCGCCGCCAACCACCACAGCCACGCCGACACCGTGCTCCTCCAGACGCTCGTGCCCCGGCCCTGGGGCGACCGGCTGGCCGTGGCCGCCGCCGCCGACTACTTCTTCCCCAACCGCGCCGTCGGGGCCGTGGCCGCCCTCGGGATCGGGGCCGTCCCCATCGAGCGGTCCAAGCTGTCGCGGCGGGCCGTCGAGCTGCCCATGCGCCTCCTCGAGGAGGGCTGGTCGCTCGTCCTCTACCCGGAGGGCGGGCGGTCCAAGGACGGCTGGGCCCGGGAGTTCCGCCCCGGCGTGGCCTTCGTGGCCAAGATGACCGGGACGCCGGTGGTGCCCGTGCACATCGAGGGCACCGACCGGGTGCTGGGCTCGGGATCGACGTGGCCGCAGCGGGCGTCGACAGCGGTCACGTTCGGCCGACCGATGCGGATCGGACCCGACGAGGACGTCCGCGACTTCACGGTGCGCCTGGAGGCGGCGGTGGCCGCCCTGGCCGACGAGCACACCAGTGACTGGTGGACGGCCCGACGCCGGGCCCACGCCGGCACCACCCCCCCGCTGCGGGGCCCCGACGCCCCCAGGTGGCGTCGCACCTGGGCCCTGCAGGACCGCCGCCCCACCCGCCCCCGGCGGGAGCGGACCTGGCCGTAGGGTCAGGCCCCGAGGCCGACGAGGAGGACCAGCGGGAGGTGCGCGCCGTCGCAACCCCCGAGGAGGTGTCGGCGGCGCGCTGCTGGCCGTCCTCGGTCTGTGTCGTTGAGGCCCCGTCCCGACAGCGCCACCGCGTCACCGTGACCCGGCCACCCGGCGTTCACCTCCGCTCCGTACCCTCCGTCGGGTGACCAGGATCCTGTTGACCAACGACGACGGGATCGACGCGCCCGGCCTCCACGTGCTCGCCCGCCGGGTGCAGCACATCGGCGAGCTGGTCGTCGTGGCCCCCGCCACCGAGCACAGCGGCATGGGCGCCGCCCTCGGGCCCTTCTACCTGAGCCCCCCCAGGGTCCGGGAGCGCACCCTCGACGGCATCCGCACCGAGCAGTGCTGGGCCGTGGAGGGCCCGCCGTCGCTCGGGGTCCTCCTGGCCCGGCTGGGCGCCTTCGGTGAGCCGCCCGACATCGTGCTGTCGGGCATCAACCCCGGGCTGAACGTGGGCCGGGCCGTGTACCACTCCGGCACGGTGGGGGCCACCCTCACGGCCCGCAACGGCCAGATCCACGGCATCGCCGTCAGCCAGGACCTCGACCCCGATCTCGGCCTGCACCCCCAGCACTGGGACACCGCCGCCGAGGTGGCCGCCTGCGCCGTCGAGGCCATGATCGCCAGCCCGCCCGCCGACCCGGCCGTCCTCAACCTCAACGTGCCGGACCGCCCGCTCGACGAGCTGCGGGGCATCGCCGCCGTCGAGGTGGGCGACCTCCCTCCCCGGCGGGCCCGCCGGGCCTACCTGGAGGCGGCCGGCGGCGGTCTGCACGAGGTCCACTTCGAACCCGTCGACGACGCCGAGGATCTTCTCCTGCCCCGCGACACCGACACCGGAGCCGTCCTCGACGGCTGGGTCACCATGTCGTGGCTGGGCCGCATCAGCCACACCGATCCCGGCGAGCACGGGGTCGAGACCGCCCTGGCCGAGCTGCTCGGCACCTGAGGCTCACGGCGACGAGCCGCGGTCAGCCCAGAGCGGCCCGCACGAGCTGGTCGACCACGTCGGGCCGGCCGAGGGCGGGCACGATCGACACGGTGACCACCGTGTCGCCGACGCGGACCCAGGCCTGGTCGACGTTCTGGGCGGCGCCGGCGACGGCGGTGCGGAGCGTCACCACCACCGAGTCATCGCCGAATCCGCCCGACCCCAGCGTCTCCAGGAGCTGGAAGGTGGCGTCACCCTCGGACCACTCGCACCCCTGCGGGATCGACCGCACGGCGTCGAGGGTGGCGGCGGCGTCGTCGGGGGAGAAGCGGGACGCGGTGGAGGCCACCACCCAGGCCGTCGTCCCGGCGGCGTCGGTGCCTCGCAGCACCGCCCGCTCGGTCTGCTCGGCCACCGGTGCCGGCCGCTCGCACCAGACGGGCGGGTCGGCACCGATGCCCACCTCGTCGACCGGCACGAAGTCGGCCTCCACCGGCCAGACCTCCTCCACCTGCTCCGCTCCGAGCAGCTCGCAGGACAGGTCGGACCCGTCGCACACGGCGTCGTCGTCGGGCGCAGGCCCGGCGTCGGCGGGCGAGCAGGCCGCCAGGAGCGCGACGGCGGCGAGGGCGATGCGTCTCACCCCCGGTCCGTCGGCGGCGGCCGGCCCCGGAGAAGGGTGCGACACTCGACGGATGCGACTCGACCTCTCCGCCGACGACGTGCTGTCCACCACCCGCGCCGTGCGCAAGCGCCTCGACCTCGACCGCCCCGTCGAGCGGGAGGTGATCATGGAGTGCGTCGAGATGGCCGTGCAGGCACCCACCAGGTCGAACCGCCAGGGCTGGGCGTTCGTCTTCGTGACCGACCCCGACAAGAAGCAGGCCATCGCCGACCTGTACGGCAAGCACTTCGACGCCTACGCCAACACCCCCGGCGCCGAGTACGACCCCGCCGACACCCGGGCCGAGCGGGCCGACCTCGTGCGGGGCTCGGCCATGTACCTGCGGGAGCACTTCCACGAGGTACCGGTCATGCTCATCCCCGTCATCGAGGGCCGGACCGACGGTGCCGACTCGTTCCGGCAGGCGTCGGTGTGGGGGTCGCTGCTGCCGGCCGTGTGGAGCTTCATGCTGGCCGCCCGCGAGCGGGGCCTCGGTACGGCGTGGACGACGCTGCACCTGCCCGACGAGCGGGCCACGGCCGAGATCCTCGGCATCCCCTACGACACCCACATGCAGGGCGGCCTCTTCCCGGTGGCCTACACCGAGGGCACCGACTTCAAGCCCGCCCCCCGCCTCCCCCTCGACGAGATCGTCCACTGGGACACCTGGTAGCTACCGTGGGACCCCGCCGCACGAGAGGACTGCCATGGCCGTCACCGCCACCACCCCGGTCTCGCTGATCGAGCGGGTCTACTCGACGTTGGAGGAGCGGGTGGCGATCGGGCGTCGCCGGCTGGGTCGGCCGCTCACCCTCGCCGAGAAGATCCTCGTGAACCACCTCGACGACCCGGAGGGATCGCCGATCGAGCGGGGCGTCTCCTACGTCGACTTCCGCCCCGACCGGGTGGCCATGCAGGACGCCACGGCGCAGATGGCCTGGCTCCAGTTCATGACGGCGGGCCTGCCCGAGGTGGCGGTGCCGACCACCGTGCACTGCGACCACCTGATCCAGGCCCAGGAGAACGGCAAGGTCGACCTGCTGGCCGCGCTGGAGGGCAACAGCGAGGTCTACGACTTCCTCGAGTCGGTGTCGGCCAAGTACGGCGCCGGGTTCTGGCGTCCGGGGTCGGGGATCATCCACCAGGTGGTGCTCGAGCAGTACGCCTTCCCGGGCGGGATGATGATCGGCACCGACAGCCACACCCCCAACGCCGGCGGCCTCGGCATGGTCGCCATCGGGGTGGGCGGCGCCGACGCCGTCGACGTGATGACCGGCTTCCCCTGGAACGTTCGCTGGCCGAAGCTCATCGGCGTCCACCTGACCGGCCGGCTGAGCGGGTGGTCGGCGTCGAAGGACGTCATCCTGAAGGTGGCCGAGATCCTCACCGTCAAGGGCGGCACCGGCGCCATCGTCGAGTACTTCGGCCCCGGCGCCCGTTCCCTGTCGGCCACCGGCAAGGGCACGATCTGCAACATGGGCGCCGAGATCGGGGCCACCACGTCGCTGTTCGGCTACGACGAGGCGATGGCCCGCTACCTGAAGTCGACGGGTCGTGAGCAGTACGCCGACCTGGCCACCGGGGTGGCCCACGAGCTGCGCTCCGACGACGAGGTCGACACCGACCCCGAGCGCTTCTACGACCAGGTGATCGAGATCGACCTCGACACGCTGGCACCCCACATCAACGGTCCCCACACCCCCGACCGCGCCCGTCCGCTGCCCGACCTCGGGGCCGAGGCGGAGGCCGAGGGCTGGCCGATGGAGCCCTCGGCGGCGCTGATCGGCTCGTGCACCAACTCCTCCTACGAGGACATCACCCGGGTGGCGTCGCTGGCCCGCTTCGCCGCCGAGCACGGCCTGACCTCCAAGGTCGACCTGCTGGTCACCCCCGGGTCCGAGCAGGTGCGGGCCACCATCGAGCGCGACGGGCTGCTGGCCGACCTGCGGGCCATGGGGGCCACGGTCCTGGCCAACGCCTGTGGGCCGTGCATCGGCCAGTGGAACCGGACCGACATCGCCGAGGGCGAGACGAACGTCATCGTCACCTCCTACAACCGGAACTTCCCGAAGCGCAACGACGGCAACGCCGCCACGCTTGCCTTCGTCACGTCGCCCGAGACGGTCATGGCCCTCGCCCTGGCGGGCACGCTGGCCTTCGACCCGCTGCACGACACCCTCGCCACCCCGTCCGGCGAGGAGGTGCGCCTGCCCGAGCCGGTCGGCGAGGAGCTGCCCGAAGCCGGGTTCACTCCGGGCGAGTCCGGCTTCCAGGCCCCGCCCGAGGACAGCTCCTCGGTCGAGGTGGTGGTCGATCCCGCCTCGGACCGCATCCAGCTCCTCGAGCCGTTCCCGCCGTGGGACGGCGACGACTTCACCGACCTGCCGCTGCTACTCAAGGCCTGGGGCAAGTGCACCACCGACCACATCTCCATGGCCGGGCCGTGGCTGAAGTACCGGGGCCACCTGGAGAACATCTCGGGGAACCTGTTCGCCGGCGCCGTCAACGCCTTCACCAGGGAGGCCGGCACCGGCGTCAACCCGTTCAGCGGCGAGACCCAGACGTTCCCCGACATGGCCGCCGACCTGCACCGCCGGGGGTTGCGCTGGGTCGTGGTGGGCGACGAGAACTACGGCGAGGGCTCGTCGCGGGAGCACGCCGCCATGGAGCCCCGGTTCCGGGGCGCGGCGGCCGTGATCGTGCGCAGCTTCGCCCGCATCCACGAGACGAACCTGAAGAAGCAGGGGGTGCTGGCCCTCACGTTCGCCGACCCGACCGACTACGACAAGGTGCAGGCCGACGACCGCATCTCCATCGTCGGCCTGGCCGACCTGCAACCCGAGGGCGAGGTGCGGGTCGTCCTGTCCCACGCCGACGGTGGCAGCGACGAGATCACCACCCGCCACACCATGTCGCCCGACCAGATCGCCTGGTTCCGGGCCGGCTCCGCCCTGAACATGATCCGCGAGGAGGTCGCCGGGCGCGGGGAGGGCTGAGGGCGCAGGGAGGGCTGGGGGCGCAGGCGGACCGAGGGGGCGAGCTGCGCTCAGAGCAGCTCGCGGACCCGGGCCATGAGCATGTCGAGGGCGGGGGCGTTCATGCCGCCGTGGGGGACGATCACGTCGGCGTAGCGCTTGGTCGGCTCGACGAACTGGAGGTGGCTCGGGCGGACGGTGCCCAGGTACTGCTCGACCACCGACTCCGTGGTGCGGCCCCGGTCGGCCACGTCGCGGCGGAGACGGCGGATGAAACGCACGTCGGCGTCGGTGTCGACGTAGACCCTGAGGTCGAACCGGTCCCGCAGCTCCTCGTCCCACAGCACGAGGATCCCCTCCACGACGAGCACGGCCGACGGCTCGACCGTGCGGACGCGCTCCGAGCGCCGGTGGTGGGCGAAGTCGTACACCGGCATGTCCACCGGCCGGCCGTCGGCCAGCGCGGTCACGTGCGACCGGAACAGCGGCCAGTCGAAGGCGTCGGGGTGGTCGTAGTTGAGCGCGGCACGGGCCTCGACGGCGAGGTCGCGCCGGTCCCGGTAGTAGGCGTCGAGCTCCAGCAGCGAGAGGGAACCGGGACCCAGATCGGCGGCGAGGCGCTCGGCCACGGTCGTCTTGCCGGAACCGGTCCCACCGGTCACGCCGATCACGAACGACGTCGTCCCGTCTGTCACCGGGGCACCAACGTACCCCGGTGACACGACCGGACCGGATGACCGGCGTCGAGGGCCCGCTCCCGCCGGCAACCACGCCCTACCGGCGCTGCACCCGACCTCGGCGACGTTCCCGGCGACCGGCTCGTCCTGGGTTCTCCATCGGCCGCCTCGGGGGCCGGGTTGAGCCTCGGACCTGACCGGGTCAGGTGTCGGTGCCGGGGCGGCGGTCGGCCTCCCGGGTCGGGTCCCCGGCGTAGCCGGGCGGGTAGGTGGCGGCCAGCTCCTCGGGGGTCGGCTCCCGGTGGGCCCTCGCCTCGGGCGGCAGGAGGTCGACGATGGCGGCCATGATCGCCCTGGTGTCGGCGTCGGGGTCGTCGCCGTCGACCTCCATCGGTTGACCCACCGTCACCGTGACCAGCGGACGCTCGTCGGGGCGCCACCGGGGCAGTCGCCGGTTCCGGGGCCAGATCTTCTCGGTGCCCCACACCCCCACCGGCACGACCGGGGAACCGGTGTCGGCGGCCAGGCGGGCAGCCCCCCAGCGACCCCGCAGCTCGGGGTCGAAGAACGCGGGCCCGCGGGGGATCGTCCCCTGGGGAGCGATGCAGATCAGCTCACCGGCCCGCAGCGCCTCCACCGCCCGCCGGAGCGGCTCCTCCGAACCGGTTCCCCGGTCGACCCGGATCCCCCCCATCGCCTTGGCCACGGCGCCGACCACCGGGGCGTCGAACACCTCCTTCTTGCCGAGGAACCGGGCGGGGCGGCCGACCTCGGCGAAGAGGGCGCCCATGGCCGTCGAGTCGAAGTAGCTGCGGTGGTTGAACACGACGATGACCGGGCCGTGCTCGGGGATGTGGTCGGCGCCGGTGATGTCGATGCGGGCGAAGGGAGACAACTCACCCCGGGCCAACGGCTGGCCCAGGCGTTGCGGCTCGACGAGACCGGCGAAGAGCTTCGGGACACCGTCGGGCGTGTCGAACCACCGCACCGGCCAGCCCCGCAGACGGGCCACCACCTCCAGGCGGGCGTCGGGGTTGACGGCGGTCGGGTGCCCGACCCCGTTCAGCAGGGGGACGTCGTAGTAGCTGTCGGAGTAGGCGTACGACTCCCGCAACGACACGCCCTGCTCCTCGGCCCACTCCCGCACCGCCCTGAGCTTGCCCCGGCCCCACACGAAGTGACCGTCGATGGTGCCGTCGAAGCGGCCGTCACGGCGCCCGTAGCGGGTGGCGACGACCCCGTCGAAGCCCAGCTCGTCGGCCAGGGGGGCGATCAGGTGCTCGGGCGTGGTCGTGGCCAGGACGAGGCGCCGCCCCTCGTCGCGGTGGCGCTCGATCTCGATCCGGGCGTAGGGCAGGACCATCTCGGCCAGCTCGGCGGCGGCCTCGGCGGCGGCGGCCTCGGCGGCGGCGACGTCCCAGCCCGACGACGCCCGCGCCGCCTGGCGGGTCACGAACATCGACGGCCACGTCTCGCCGATGCGGTTGAACAGCGAGAACATGGCCCCCATGCCGGGCACCTCGCGCTCGGGGCCGATGCCGGCCCGGCGCAGAGCCCGGGCCAGCACCGGACCGGAGCCGACGGACAGCAGGGTCCGGTCGAGGTCGAACACGGCGGCGGGGGAGGCCATGGGAACGGACCGTAGCGAAAACGCGGAGGAGCCGGCCGCCCGGGGGGACAGGCGCCGGCTCCTCGCACGATGGCTGGCCGGATCTGACGATCAACGGCCAGCGGCGACCCGGTCGGGAGGGGGATCCGTACGGGTCACCTGTGGATCGGGGCCGGTGGGGGAACCGGTGAACCCGATCGTTGCGGAGGGCACCGGTGGGGGGTACCGGTTGCTGCCCTCGTTGGAACCAACGGTATCGCACCCCCCTCCATCTTCCAAGCAGTTACCGTTGATACTTGCTATCTTCGAAAGCGATGGACCTGCGGCAGCTCGACGCACTGGTGGCCGTGGCCGACCACCGTACGTTCTCCGCCGCCGCCCGGGCCCTGCACACGGTCCAGTCCAACGTGTCGACCCACGTCGCCCGCCTGGAGCGGGAGCTGGCCGTCGTGCTCGTCGACCGCAACGGCAACCGGCTCACCCCCGAGGGCGAGGTGGTGGTAGCCCGGGCCCGGCGGGTCTCCTCCGAGCTGCAGGCGCTCGTCGGCGACCTCGCCTCGGTGCGCGAGGACGTCTCGGGACGGGTCCGCCTCGGCACCATCGGCACGGCGGGCCGTTGGATCACCCCGGAGCTGCTGGACGAGCTGAGCGGCCGGTACCCACGGGTCGAGGTGGTCGTGATCGAGGCCACCACGACCGGCCTCCTCCCCCAACTGGCCATGGGCCAGATCGACCTGGCCATCGTCAACCAGCCCCTGGTCGACCCGGAGTTCCGGGTCGATCCCCTCTTCGAGGAGGAGCTGGTGGTGGTGGCCCCCCTCGGTCATCCCCTGGCCCGGGGTGATCGGCCCGTCGAGGTGGAGGAGGCGGCCCGCCACCGTCTGCTGCTGGCGCCGCCCGGCAACGCCGTGCGCGACCTGCTCGACGCCGAGGCGCTACGGGCGGGGGTCCGGCTCGAGGCCCTGGCCGTGCTCGACGGCGTCCGGCTGCTGGCCTCGTTGGCCTTCGACGGGGTGGGGCCCGCCATCGTGCCCGCCTCGGCCATCCCCCGCTGGCTGCGGGGACCGTTCACGATCCGGCCCCTGGCCGACGTCCCCCGGCGCCAGGTGGGGGTGGCGTGGCGGCGCCGGGCACTGCCGTCGCAGGCGGCCGAGCGTACCGAGCAGGTGCTCCGGGCCGTCGTCGGTCGGGTGGGCCGCCAGCTCCCCGGCATCCGCCCCGTCTGACGGGCCGCCCTAGTCTGACCCCGTGATCGTGGCCACGCTGCCGATGCGGGCCGGCGTGCCCGGATCGGTCTCGGCCGCCGTGGAGGTGCTGGGCCATCGTCGCTGCGTCGTCGTGCGCATGGACCCCAGCACCCGCCGGGGTGCTCTGACGCCAGGCGACGGCGACACGATCGCCGACGCCGTCGACCACGCCATGGAGAGCCGGCTGCCCCTGGTGGCGTTCGTCGCGTCGAGCGGGGCCGACGTACACGCCGGCATCGCGGCGCTGCACGGGTGGGGACGGGCCGCCCGCCACCTCGTCCGGGCCAGCGGCGCCATCCCGCTCCTCATGGCGGTGACCGGGCCGGCCGTGTCGGGCTCGGCGCTGCTCATCGGGCTGGCCGATCACGTCGTGATGACCAGGGACGCCTACGCCTTCGTGAGCGGACCGATCATGGTGCGCATGATGACCGGCGTCGACATCGACGCCCCCGACCTGGCCGGCGCCGGCGCCCACCACCGGCGCACGGGCGTCGCCGCCGTCGTGGTGGCCGACGCCGCCGAGGCCGAGCTGGCGCTGACCGAGCTGCTGTCGTACCTGCCCGACCACGCCGACCAGGCGCCCCCCACCAGGGCCACCGACGACCCGGTCCTGCGGCCCACCCCCGAGCTGATCGAGCTGCTGCCGGCCGCCCCCACGGGCAGCTACGACGTCCGCGACGTCATGGCCGCCGTGGCCGACGACGGCGACGTGTACGAGCTGCGCTCGGCGTGGGCGCCGAACCTCGTGACCGCGCTCGCGTCCATCGGCGGCCACACCGTCGGCTTCGTCGGCAACCAGCCCCTCGCCATCGCCGGCACGCTCGACATCCCCGCCTCCCAGAAGGGGGCCCGGTTCGTGGCCTTCTGCGACGCGTTCAACGTGCCGCTCGTGACGCTGGTCGACACCCCGGGCTTCTACCCGGGCAAGGATCTCGAGTGGCGCGGCATGATCCGCCACGGCGCCCAGCTCGCCTTCGCCTACGCCCGCGCCACCGTGCCCCGCATCTGTCTCGTGCTGCGCAAGAGCTACGGCGGGGCCTACATCGTCATGGACTCCAAGGCCATGGGCAACGACCTCTGCCTGGCCTGGCCGTCGGCGGAGCTGGCCGTGATGGGCGCCACCCAGGCGGCCGAGATCCTGGCCCGCCGCTCCACGCCGGAGGAGCGGGCTGCCTTCGTGGCCCGCTACGAGTCGGAGCTGCTCAACCCCTACGTGGCGGCCGAGCGGGGGCTCGTCGACGAGGTCATCGACCCGGCCACCACCCGTGCCGTCGTGGCCGACGGCCTGCGGGTGCTGCTCTCGAAGCGGGAACGCCTCCCCCGCCGCCGCCACGACAACCAGCCCTTGTAGGCAAGGGAGCTAGGGTTCGCCCCGGGACGGTGCGCCAGCGTCGTCGTACCGTGCCCACTGGTCGACAACCACGACGCCGCCGCCCCGACGCGGCGAGGAAAGGAAGGGCCCGCGTGACTGACTCGGTGACCATCACCGACAACCGGACCGGCAAGTCGGTCGAGGCCCCTCTCGAGCAGGGGATCTTCCCCTCCTCGGCGCTGCGCGAGCTCGACCCGACCCTGCGGGTGTACGACCCCGCCTACCTCTCGACGGCGGCCTGCGCCTCCGACATCACGCTGGTCGACGGGGAGAACGGCATCCTCCGCTACCGGGGCTACCCGATCGAGCAGCTGGCCGAGCACTCGACGTTCCTCGAGGTGTCCTACCTCCTCACCCACGGTGAGCTGCCGACCGCCGACCAGCTGGCCGAGTGGGTCGACGTCATCACGATCCACACCTACATCCACGAGAACATCGCCGACTTCATGAAGGGGTTCCGCCACAACGCCCATCCGATGGGCGTGGTGGTGTCGTCGGTGGCGGCGCTCTCGACGTTCTACCCGGAAGCGAAGGACATCTTCGATCGGGAGAACCTGGAGATACAGATCCAGCGCCTGATCGCCAAGATGCCCACCATCGCCGCCTTCGCGTACAAGCAGAGCCAGGGCCTGCCCCGGGTCTATCCCCGCAACGACCTCGACTACACCGGCAACTTCCTGTCGATGATGTACTCGATCGCCAACCCGAACTACGAGCCCGACCCCGTGCTCGCCCGCGCCCTCGACGTGCTGTTCATCCTCCACGCCGACCACGAGCAGAACTGCTCGACCACGACGATGCGTACCGTCGGGTCGAGCCACGCCGACCCCTACTCGGCGCTGGCCGCCGCCACCTGCGCCCTCTACGGGCCGCTGCACGGCGGCGCCAACGAGTCGGTGATCCACATGCTCCACGAGATCGGCGACATCTCCAACGTCGGTGCCTACGTCGATCGGGTCAAGTCCGGTGACGTGAAGTTGCAGGGTTTCGGCCACCGGGTCTACAAGTCCTATGACCCCCGCGCCACGCAGATCAAGACCACCGCCGACGAGGTGTTCAAGGTCACCGGCACCAACCCGCTGCTCGACATCGCCCTCAAGTTGGAGGACGTGGCGCTCTCCGACAGCTACTTCGTCGACCGGCGCCTCTACCCGAACGTCGACTTCTACTCGGGCCTCATCTACGAGGCCATGGGCTTCCCGATGGACATGTTCACCGTCCTGTTCACCATCGGCCGGACCCCGGGCTGGCTGGCCCACTACATGGAGCTGCTGGAGGACCCCGAGCAGAAGATCTCCCGGCCCCGCCAGGTCTACCGGGGCGCCGGCGAGCGCGAGTACGTGCCGGTGGAGAAGCGCTGAGTCGAGGCGCGCCGCTGCGACTCCTCACGGTCGACGCGTTCGCCGACGGTCCCTTCGCCGGCAACCCCGCCGCCGTCGTCCTGACCCCACCCGGTGACGCCGACGCGGCGTGGATGCAGGCCGTGGCGGCCGAGATGAACCTGTCGGAGACGGCCTTCGTGACCCCGGGCGGCGACACCGGGTCGTGGGGGCTGCGGTGGTTCACCCCGGCGGTCGAGGTGGCGCTGTGCGGGCACGCCACCCTGGCCTCGGCCCACGTGCTCTGGACCGAGGGCGTCGACGCCGCCGGGACGCTGATCTTCGACACCGCCTCGGGTCCGCTCACGTGCCGGACCACCGACGGGCGCATCGAGATGGACTTCCCGGCCCTGGTCCTCGAAGCGGCCGACCCCGGTGAGGCGGGCGACCGGCTCGGCGTCGACGCCTCCGGGGCGGCCCGCACCACCGACGGCTGGCTGATCGTCGAGGTCTCCCCCGACACCGTCCGGTCACACCGGCCCGACCCGGCCGACCTGACGGCTGCCGGCGGAGCGGTGATCCTCACCGCCCGCGGCGACCGACCCGGCGTCGACGTCGTGTCGCGGGTGTTCGTGCCCGGCGCCGGCGTGCTGGAGGACCCGGTCACCGGCTCGGCACACTGCGCCCTCGCGCCCTACTGGGCTGATCGGCTCGGCGCCGCGCTCTCCTGCGAGCAGGCCTCGGACCGGGGCGGGACGGTCGGGACGGAGCTGCGGGGCGACCGGGTGCTGCTGCGGGGCCGGGCCGTGACGGTCAGCCGGGGAGAGCTGCTCGCCGTCCCCGGCTGACCCGCGTCACGACACGTCGACGAGGATCTTCCCGACGTTGGCGTTGGCCTCCATGTGCCGGTGGGCGTCGGCGATGTCGGCGAGGGCGAACCGGGAGTCGACCACGGGCCGGAGGGTGCCGTCCTCGAAACGGGGCAGCATCTCGGCCGCGAACCGTTGCGCCAGGGCGATCTTCTCCTCCAGCGGACGGGCCCGCAGCACGGTGCCGATCAGAGCAGCCCGCTTGGGCAGCAGCCTGGCGAGGGCGAAGGTCGCCTTGGCCTCGCCCATGATCCCGACCTGGATGATCCGGCCCCCGACCCGCAGCGCGTCGACGTTGTCGTCGAGGTACTCGCCGCCGATCACGTCGAGCACCACGTCCACGCCCCGCCCCCCGGTGGCCTCGGCCACGGCCTCGGGGAAGGACTCCGACCGGTAGTCGACGGCCCGGTCGGCGCCGAGGTCGCGGCAGGCGTCCAGCTTGCCGGCCGAGGCGGTCACGACGATGCGCGCCCCCAGGGCCTTGGCGATCTGGATCGACGCGGTGCCGACACCGGAGGCACCGGCGTGCACGAGCGCCCACCGTCCGCTGGTGAGCCCGCCCTGCACCACGAGGGCGTCGAAGGCGGTCAGGAAGACCTCGGGGATGGCGGCGGCGTCCTCGACGGGGACCGCGGCGGGCACGGCCATGATCGTCCGCTCGTGGGTGACGATCCGCTCGGCGTAGCCACCGCCGGCCACGATGCCCATCACCTCGTCGCCCACCGTCCACGAGCGCACCCGCTCCCCCACGCCCGCCACCGTGCCGGCGTACTCGAGCCCCGGGATCTCCACGTCCGTCGGCGGGCCCGGGTAGTGGCCCTGGCGCTGGAGGATGTCGGCCCGGTTGAGAGCGGTGGCCCGCACGTCGACCAGCACCTCCTCGGGACCCGGATCGGGGTCGGGGACGTCGTCGCGGACCCGGAGCACCTCGGGGCCGCCATGGGATTCGAGGACCACGGCTCGCATGGCGGGGACGGTAGCGTCCCCGGAGATGGCCGACGGGGGGGAGCTCGCCGCCACCGAGGTCGCCGCCGTCGAGGTCGACCGCGACTCCCATGTGGCCGTGACGTTCGCCGACGGGCACGAGGCCCGGTTCGCGCTCGGACCGCTGCGACGGGCCTGTCCGTGCGCCGAGTGCCGTGGGCGCAGGGAGCGGGGCCAGCCGGTGCTGGCGGCGTCCTCGTCGCCCACCGTCGCCGACGCCCGCCTGGTGGGCAACTGGGGCCTCGGCATCGACTGGTCCGACGGTCATGCCACCGGCATCTACGCCTGGGAGGTGCTGCGGGCGTGGTCCGAGCAGGGTCTCGGCCCGGCCTCGTTCGCCAGCGACCCGCCGGCGCCGGAACCGACGCCCGCCCCGCCGGAGGGCGGCTTCTCCTGACCGGGGCGCTGGGTACGCTCGGCGGCGTGGACTTCGCCCTCGCCCCCGAGCTCCTCACCCTGCGGGAGGAGACCGAGGCGTTCGCCGAGCGGGCCGCCCGCGAACGCGACGTCAAGGAGGACTCCTGGATCATCGGTCACTCCCGGGCCTTCATGGAGGAGCTGGCCGAGCGGGGGCTGATCGGCATGACGTGGCCGCGCGACGTCGGGGGCGGCGGGCGCTCCGAGCTGGAGCGCTTCGTCGTGGCCGAGGCCATGATCTCCCGGGGCGCGCCGGTGGCCGGGGCGTGGTTCCCCGACCGCCAGATCGGCCCGGTGCTCCTGCAGTACGGCACCGAGGCGCAGCAGCGCCGCTGGATCCCCGACATCATCGCCGGCCGGTCGACGTGGTGCATCGGCATGAGCGAGCCCGACGCCGGCTCCGACGTGGCCAACATCGCCACCCGGGCCGAGCGCGACGGCGACGTGTGGGTCGTGAACGGCCAGAAGATCTGGACGTCGGGGGCGGCCCACGCCGACTGGTGCTACCTGATCTGTCGCACCGACCCCGACGCCGCACCCCACAAGGGCCTGTCGGAGCTGGTGGTCGACATGGCCTCGTCCGGCATCGAGGTGCGGCCCATCAAGGACGCCTCCGGCAACGAGCACTTCTGCGAGGTGTTCTTCGACGACGTGCGGGTGCCGGCCACCAACCTGATCGGCGAGCCCAACAACTCCTTCGCCCAGACCATGAAGCAGCTCGAGCACGAGCGGGGTGGCATCGACCGGCTGGTGTCCAACCGGGCGCTCTATGACCTCGTGCGCCCGTGCGTCGACGGCGACGACCCGCTGGTCCGCCAGGAGGCGGCCGCCATCGAGACCGGCTACACCGTCGGGCGCCACCTCGTGCTGCGGGCCGTGCTGGGCCAGGCGCCGCCGGGCTGGTCGGCCATCACCAAGACGGTCTGCACCGAGTTCGAGCAGCGGGTGGCGACGTTCGTCGGCCGGGTGGCGGGCGCCGAGGGCCTGCTGTGGAACCGCATCGGCCGGGGTCTCGTCTACGCCCCCGCCTACACCATCATGGGCGGCACGACGACGATCCTGCGCAACATCATCGGCGAGCGCATCCTCGGTCTGCCCCGCGAGCCCCGGGTGGCCCGGTGACGCTCGTCGCGCTGCAGGGGGCGATGAACCTCCGCGACGTCGGCGGCTACCCGATCACGGGCGGAGGGCGGGTGCGGACGGGGGTGGTGTTCCGGGGCGACCACCTCAACGAGCTGACCGACGACGACCTCGACGTGCTGTGCGAGCACGGCATCTGCACCGTCATCGACCTGCGACGGGAGGGCGAGATCGACGACCGGCCCTCACGCCTGTGGCGCACCGTCGTGAACCACGTCCACCACGGCATCGGTGGTGACGCATCGCTCTACGACGACTGGATGGACCGCCTGGTCGAGGGTGACATCGCTACCGATCCCGTCGGGGCGATGACGGAGGACTACCGCTGGATGGTCACCGAGCGGGCCGAGGTGTTCGGACGCATCGTCACCGACGTGGCCGAGGCCGACCACCACCCCGTGCTCTACCACTGCACGGCGGGCAAGGACCGCACCGGCATCACGACGGCGCTGATCCTCACCGTCTGCGGGGTCGACCGTGACACGATCCTCGACGACTACGAGCTGACCAACCGGTACCGGGCCGAGCGGAGGGTCGCCCAGCTCCGTCCCGAGCTGGAGGGGCAAGGCGTCGACGTCGACAGGGTGGCGCCCTACTTCGGTGCACCCCGGCCCGTGCTGGCCGCCACCCTCGACCACCTCGACGCCGACCACGGCGGGGTCGAGGCGTGGCTCACCGGTCCGGCCGGCGTGTCGCCCGCCTCCCTGGACCACCTCCGCGCCGCCCTGGTCGACCCCTCCGGAGCGAACTGACACAAGCACGCGTTGCCATAACAACGCGTGCTTGTGTCAGGTCGGGGGTCAGGTGCCGACGACGCCCCCGTCGTCCTTGGTGATGGCCACCGTGGCGGGACGGGGACGGGTGTTGTCGTAGTCGGGGAACGACGACGACAGCGTGGGGTTCTCGGCCTCGCCCCGGTCGCCGGGGTGCTGGATGTCGATGAACATCGTGCGCTGGTCGGGCGTCCAGGTGATGCCGGTCACCTCGCAGTCCACCGGTCCGACGAAGAAGCGCCTGAGCTCGCCCGTGGCGGGGTCGGCGGCCAGCATCTGATTGTTGCACTCGATGGGCTGGCCGCCATCGGTCTGGATCCACAGGCGCCCGTCCCGGTCGAACTGGAGGCCGTCGGGGCTGCCGAAGGCGACGTCGGCCGGGATGGTGGAACCGTCGTCGGAGCTTATGCCCGCCCCGGCCAGCAGGAAGATGTCCCACTCGAACACCGTTCCGACGTAGTCGCCGTCGGTGTCACGCCAGCGCAGGATGTGGCCGTGCTCGTTGGTGACCCGGGGGTTCGGCGGGTTGGGGTCCTCGCGCCGGTCGTTGTTGGTCATGCAGCCGTAGACCCAGTTGCTCCCGGGGTCGGCGGCGATCCACTCGGGCCGGTCCATCGGGGTGGCGCCGAGGGCATCGGCGGCGAGCCGCGCCTTGATGAGCACCTCGGCCTGGGTGCCCCAGCCGTTGGCCGCCGTCAGCGGGCCCTCACCGTGCACGAGGGGGAGCCACTCGCCCGTCCCGTCGTCGTCGAAGCGGGCCACGTACAGCGTGCCCTCCTCGAGGGGGCTCTCACCCCGGCGGATGATCCTCGTGTAGTCGCCGGCCCCGACGAACTTGTAGAGGTAGTCGAAGCGCTCGTCGTCGCCCATGTAGACGACGGCCTTGTTGCCCGCCCCGACCACGGCCTCGCCCATCTCGTGCTTGAACCTGCCCATGGCGGTGTGCTTCTTCGGCGCGTCGTTCGGACGGGTCGGGTCGATCTCCACCATCCAGCCGAACGTGTTCGGCTCGTGGGGGCTCTCGGTGGCGTCGAAGCGGTCGTGCGTGGTCCCCCACAGGTAGCCGAAGCCGAACTCGGTCACCCCGTAGCGCTCGTTGAGCTGACGTTGCAGCCAACGGGGGGCGGTGTGGCCGTTGATGAAGTACCCGTTGAAGTTCTCCTCGCTGGTGAGGTAGGTGTTCCACGGGGTCTTGACGGAGCCGCAGTTGTTGAGCGTGCCCCGGGGACGCTTGCCGGACGGGTCGTGCTCGGTGCGCAGGAGGAAGTGGCCACGGGCAGGGCCGGTGAACTCCATCTCGGTGTCGGGCGTGATGCGGCGGGCCTTGTACGACGGCCGGGTGATCCACCGGCCGTGGCGCTGCTGGCGCACCCGCACCACCGACACGCCGTGGGCGGCCATCGACTTCTCGGTCTTCTCGGCGTCCCAGTCGGCCCGCCCGTCGGGGAAGAGCTGCTCCTCGATCGTGTACTCGTGGTTGATGCACAGCACGCCGTCGCGGTTGCCCAGCGGACCGCCGCTGCGGGGGAAGAAGGCCAGACCGTCGTGGCCCATGCCGAGCTGCTGACGCTGGTCCTCGGCCGTGTTGCTGGCGTCGGAGCGGTACTCCGGGCCCTGCGCGTCGACGGGCTCACCCCACGGCACCAGCGCCTGCCACGAGTAACCCGGCGGCACCTGGGGGATGTCCGACGTCGACGGGGGGATGCTCTCGAACCCGAGGGCAGAGGTGCGGGCGCCCTCCGCCACCGCCCCCGCCGCAGGTGCCGCAGCGGCGGCCGCACCGGCCGGTGCGGCTCCCGTCACCCCCCTGGCGGTGAGGAACGTGGCCACCGCCGCCGCCGTGCCGCCGGCCATCACCGAGCGGCGGGAGACGTAGGCGGCGAGCACGTCGCCGAAGGGGCGGTTGTCGCTCGGGTTGGAGATGCCGTCGTCCTCCCGTGCGGTTCGGGTGTCGTCGACGCTGGTCATGTGCGGGCCCTCCTGGTCGTGACCGGACGGCGGGGACCGTAGGAGCGCGAGATGACGGGTCGTCGGTCCGCCGGTGACGCCCGGGTGTGCGGGTCGTGAACAGTGGGCGGACACGTGACGGAGATCACCGGACGTTCACCTGCGGTCGCCCACGGAGGCGAGCTCCGACCCGTACCGTCCACGGACATGGACACCGTTGCCACCCGGAGCCGCCGCGTCGTCGTCGACGGCACCTTCAACCTCCGCGACCTCGGGGGGTACGACGCCGCCGACGGGCGCACCGTGCGCTGGGGGGCGGCGTTCCGAGCCGACGGCCTCCACCAGGTGCGGGGTGACGCCGTGGCCGGGCTGTCGGCCCTACGCCTGCGCAACGTGGTCGACCTCCGCACCGACGACGAGCGCACCGAGTGGGGCTTCGTCGACGGCGACCTCGTCGGTGCCCGCTACCACCACCGCCCCGTGATCCGCCGGACCTGGGACCGCGACGGTCTCGAGCTGGACGAGTCGGGCGACCCGAACCGGTTCCTGGCCGACCGCTACCTCGACATGCTCGACAGCGGCGCCGAGGCCATCGCCGCCACCGTGACCCTGCTGGCCGACCCGGCCGAGCACGCCACCGTGTTCCACTGCGCCGCCGGCAAGGACCGCACCGGTGTCACGGCCATGGTGGTGCTCGGGCTGCTGGGCGTGTCACACGACGACATCGTGGCCGACTACGCCCTGAGCGGCGGGGGCATGGAGCGGATGGAGGCGTGGGTCCGGGTCCACCGCCCCGAGATGGTCGACCGCATGAGCCGCCAGCCCCGGGCCTTCCGCTCGGCCCCGGCGCCGGCCATGACCATGGTGCTGGCCGACGTCGGGCAGCGGTGGGGATCGGTGACCGGCTGGGCTGCGACGGCCGGCATCGACGGCGCCGTCGTCGACTCGCTGCGGGCGTCCCTCCTCGACTGACCCCTCGCACGTGGCAGGGTGAGGGTCGGCCGACCCGAGGGGGGACGACATGGAGCCGCTGCTCCGCTACCCGATCCTGCAGCACGCCTGGTTCGTGGACGACATCGACGACGCCTGCCGGCGCTGGAACCGTGTCACCGGTGCGGGCCCGTTCTTCAAGACCACGGGCCACTGGGGCGACCGCCACCTCTACCGGGGTGAGCCGATGACGGTGCCGCTCGACTACGCCTTCGGGTACCACGGCGACACCCACGTGCAGTTCATCCAGCAGGACGACGAGGGTCCGTCGATCTACCGTGACATGTACGGCGCCGGCGAGGAGGGCTTCCACCACGTCGCCATGCTCGTGCCCGACGACGACGTCGAGCGGGTCGGCCGGGAGTACGAGGCGGCCGGTTTCCCGGTGGCCTCGTCGCTGTGGGCGGTGGCCAACGTCATCTACATCGACACCCGGGAGGCCATCGGCTGCTTCCTCGAGTGCCACGGCGACAACCCCGAGATCCGGGCCGTGTTCGACGGCTGGAAGCGGGCCCACGACACCTGGGACGGCCACACCGATCTCGTCCGCGGCAACCGGGCCGAGGACGGGTGAAAAGTTTCTGATCTGGCACGACGGGGAAGAACCCGGCCCGGCAAAGGAGCTGACATCTCATGGACACCCGTACGATCGCTGTTCTCGCCCTCATCATCGCCGTGGTGTTGATCCTGATCCTCGTGCTCTAGCGGTCAGCCGCCGCCCCGGAGCAGCCCGTCGAGCACGGCCCGGTCGAGGGTTCGGGTGCCGGCGTCCACGAACGACACGGTGACGGTGCGGTCGTCGCCGTGGGTGATCGTGCCCCGCCCGAACTCGGGATGATCCAGCTCCGCTCCTGCGGCGAGCTGCCCCGTGGCGACCGGCGGGGTCGGGTCGACGCTCCCCCGTCGGCAGTTGTCACAGATGCCGCACGGATCGGTCGCCTCTGAGAAGTAGCCGGCCAGGAACTGCCAGCGGCACGTGTCCGTGCCCACGTAGGAGTCCATGGCCGATACCGCCGCCTCGGTCAGCCGGGCCGTCCGGTCGTGCCGTTCGGCGAGGCGCGCCTCGTCGACGGCACCGCAGAGGCGCACGGATCGCACCTGCGCGTCGACGGCGCCCAGCGCTCCCAGCTCGGCGAGGATCGACGCCAGCGCTCCCGGGCCGATCCCCGTCCGGTCCCGCAGCGCGGTCCGACTCAGGGGACCGTCGGCCAGCACGGCCGTGACGGTGCTGGCGTCACCCATCGACCACGCCGCCGTCCCGGCCGAGAACCGGCGCCGGCTGGCGTGGCGGGGGCTCCACCAGAGGCTGGCCACCGCGCCGTCCCCGTCCCGACCGGCCCGGCCGATCTCCTGGTAGTAGGCGTCGACCGACTCGGGGGCGTCGACGTGCACGACCCCCCGGATGGCGGGGGCGTCGATGCCCAGCCCGAACGCCGTCGTGGCCACCACGACGACGTCCTCGGTGGCCCCGACGACCCGGTGGAGGACGTCGTGGCGGTCGGCCGTCCGCATGGCGCCGTGATAGGCGAGGGCCCGGCGCCCGGGCCCGTCCAACCGGCTCGCCAGCTCACCCGTGAGCGCCCGGCGGGGGACGTACACGATGACGCACCCGTCGATGGAGGCGGCCGCCTCGACGGCGGCGTCGGCCACGCCGCTGCGATCCCCCGCCGGGTGGCACGACGGCGCCAGACCGGGGCGGACCACGCTGGCGCGGACCACCAGCGGGTCGTCGAGACGGAGCTGCTCGGCGATGTCGATCCGCGAGGCCTCGGTGGCCGAGGCGGTCAGGGCGGCCACCGGGGGCCGGCCCAGGCGCTCCACGACGGCGCCGAGCTGCTGGAAGGCGGGACGGAAGTCCCGGCCCCAGGTCGAGATGCAGTGGGCCTCGTCGATGGCGACCAGGCCCGGCTCGAGGCTGGCCAGGCTGGCCACGAGGTCGACGTCGGTGAGCTGCTCCGGCGTGCAGAAAAGGAACCCGACGTCGCCGTCGGCCACGGCGGCGAGGGCGCTCCGGCGCGCCGCCCTCGTCATGGTGCCGTCCAACGCCACCGCCCCGCCGAGCTGGCTGTCGCCCAGCGCGTCGATCTGGTCGCGCTGGAGGGCCAGGAGGGGCGACACGACCAGCGTGGGGCCGGTCCGTTCCGCCCCGGCCAACTGGTAGATGGCGGACTTGCCCGAGCCGGTGGGGAGAAGGGCCATGACGTCGCGCCCCGCGCACAGGGCGTCGATGGCCTGGCGCTGGTCCTCGCGCAGCTCGGCGATGCCCAGGCGTTCGGGTCGGTGAGGGCCGGTCACGGTCCCGCTGGCTAGCCGGCCCTGGGCCCGGCCACGAAACCGGGCCGAGGGTTTCGCCCGCCGGGCCGGTCCGTGCTGCGCTGCCGGGAGGAGGCCCGATGCGGACCGTGTGGGTGTTCGGAGACCAGCTCAACCGGCGCATCGGCGCGCTCCACGACGCGGACCCCGGTGACACCCGCGTGCTGCTGATCGAGAGCGAGGCCCTCCTCCGGGCGGGGCGCCACGTCCAGCGCAACCACCTCGTGGTCACGGCCATGCGCCGCTTCGCGGGCGAGCTGGCGGCGGCAGGGTTCGACGTCGACCGGAGACGGGCGCCCACGCTGACCCAGGGGCTGCGCGACCACGTCGACGCCCACCGACCCGAGGCGGTGATGGCCACCGAGCCGAACTCCCGGGCGGCCCGGGGCCTCTGCGCCGCACTCGACGTCGAGACCGTCCGCTCGAACCAGTTCCTCTGTCACCCCGACGACTTCGCCGGCTGGGCCGGGGATCGTCAGCGGCTGCTGCTGGAGGACTTCTACCGCTGGCACCGTCGCCGACTCGGGTACCTGATGGACGGCGACGAGCCCGCCGGGGGACGCTGGAACTGGGACCGTGAGAACCGGGAGCCGCCGCCCGAGGACCCGTCGGGGTTCGCTCCCCCGCCCGCCTCCGCCCTCGACGACGTCGACGCCGAGGTGCTCGCCTCGCTGCCGCCGACCCACGGCGACGCCCCCGTCGGGCTGTGGGCCACGTCACGCCGGGCGGCGCTGGCCCGGGTGCGGGCCTTCGTCGACGAGCGCCTCCCCGACTTCGGCCCCTACGAGGACGCCATGACCACCGGGAGCTGGCACCTGGCCCACTCGGCCCTCAGCCCGTACCTGAACCTGGGCCTGGTGCTCCCCGACGAGGTGTGTGACCGGGTGGAGGACGCCTACCGGGCGGGACGGGTGCCGCTGCAGAGCGCCGAGGGCTTCATTCGTCAGATCATCGGCTGGCGCGAGTACGTCTGGGGCATCTACTGGTTGTGGCCCGATCACGCCGACGCCAACGTGCTCGGCCACGACCGTGACGTGCCCCCCATGTTCACGGGCGAGGCCCCCACCGGGATGGCGTGCATGACCGACGTGCTGGGCGGCCTGCGGGAGCGGGCCTGGGTGCACCACATCCAGCGCCTGATGATCATCTCCAACTTCGCCAACCTGTACGGCGTCGACCCGCGCCGGGCCATGCGATGGCAGTGGGACACCTACGTCGACGGCGCCGAGTGGGTGATGGTCCCGAACGTGATGGGCATGGCGATGTGGGCCGACGGCGGCCGCATGGCGACCAAGCCCTACGTGTCGGCCGGCGCCTACGTCGACCGCATGAGCGACTACTGCGGCGGGTGCCACTACGACCGTCGGCGACGCACCGGCGACGACGCCTGTCCCTTCACCGTCCTCTACTGGGACTTCCTGGCCCGCCACGCCGACGTGCTGACCGCCAGCGGGCGCATGACCCGGCCCCTCGCCAACCTCGACCGTCTCTCGGACGTGGACGAGGTCCGGGCCACCGCGGCCCGGCTGATCCGGGGCATCGGCGAGGGCACGGTGTGAGCATCAGGACGGGGGGCGCCGGTGGCGCTCCCACAGGACGTGCCCCACGGCCGAGCCGGCGGCGGCCAGCGGGACGAACAGCAGCGCCCCGGGCACGCCCCAGAGCGCGGCGCCGACGCTGACCGCTATCAGCACCATGGACGGGTGCAGCGGGATGCGCCGGCCGAGCACCCAGGGCTCGATCACGTTGTTGCCGACCTGCTGGACGACGACGACCAGGGCGACCACCAGCGCCCCCGTCGTCAGGCCCCCCTCGGCGAAGGCGACCAGCACGGCGGCGCCACCCGCCGCGAAGGCGCCGATGGTCGGCACGTAGGAGGCCACGAACTGCAGGGTCGCCAGGGTGAGCACGAGCGGCACCCCGAGGGCCAGCAGACCAACGGCGATGCCCAGCGCGTCGAAGGCGGCGACGACCGTCAGACCCCGCACGTAGGCGCCGAGGGTGCCCCAGGCGGCCCGGCCGGAGGCGTCGACGTCGGCGCGGGCCCGGTCGCCCAGCTTGTCGAGGAACCACCGCCACAGGGACCGGCCGTCCTTCAGGAACAGGAAGGTCAGCGCCAGGGTGAGGAACAGCCCGAACAGCAGCTCCACGCCCAGGCGCAGCACCTCGGCGGCGGGGCCGCCCGACAGGCCGCCCCCGCCCCCGGAGCCGTCGGAGCCGGGGATGGCGGGCACCTTGACGCTCAGCCGGTCCTCGACGTCGGCGACGGCCGACTGGAGGTCGTCACGCAACTGCGGGAGCTGGTCGCCGATGCGGGTGGCGATGCCGACGACCACCCCCACGGTCAGGGCCAGGAGGAGCAGCACCGCCGCCAGGGGGGCCAGCCAGTCGGGGCCCCGGCCCACTCTCCCGACGGCCGGCTCCAGCACCGCGGTCAGCAGCAGGGCCACCAGGACGGGGACGACGACGACGGCCGTCATCTGGGCCAGCTCGGCCATGCCCCAGACCACCAGACCGATGCCGACCACCCACCAGGCCCCCGCCCCGGCCCGACCCAACCAGGCGGGGACCGGCCGGGATGCGGCTGGATCGGGGTCGATCGGCGAGGACGACATGGGCGGCCCATACCCGGCCACCCGGGTGGGGACACGGCGGCGGGCCCACACCCGTGCGGTCAGGAGCCGACCGAACGGTGAGCGGGGGGTTTCTTCACCACATGCGGCGCGGCCGTGGGTCGCGTCACGGGACGCGCTGGTGACCCCGGCGGTCGGTGAGGGAGGATGCTGCGGTGCGAGCGCAGCTGGGACCGGCCGTCGTGACCGGCGCGGCCCGGGGCATCGGCGCCGCCATCGCCGCCCGACTCGCCGCCGACGGCCACCGGGTCGGGCTGATCGACGTCGATCCGGCCGTCGGCCGGGTGGCCGCCGGGCTCGACGGTGAGCACCGGGTCGCTGACCTGGCCGATCCGACCGCCGCCACGGCCGCCGTCCACGAGCTGGTCGACGGGCTGGGGGGCTGCTGGGCGCTGGTCAACAACGCCGGGCTGTTCCACCGGGCCCCCCTGGCCGAGACGTGCTGGCGCGACCTCGACCGCCTCCACGCCGTCAACGTCCGCGCCCCCCTGGTCACCACCCAGGCCGTGACACCCGCCATGACCGGAGCGGGCGGCGGACGCATCGTCAACATCGCGTCCATGGCGGCCAAGCGGGGCACCCCCGGCGAGGCCGCCTACGCCGCCACCAAGGCCGCGCTCGTCGCCCTGACCCGTATCGCCGCCATGGAGCTGGGCCCGCACGGCGTGACGGTGAACGCCGTCTGCCCCGGCTACGTCCTGACCGATCTCGGCGCCGACACCCGCACCCCGGAGCAGGTCGAGGCGTGGACGGCCATGAGCCCCCTCGGCCGGCTGGCCACGCCCGACGACGTGGCCGATGTCGTGGCCCACCTCGTCGGCCCCGACGGCGGCTACCAGACCGGCCAGGCCGTCAACGTCACGGGCGGGATGTGCACGTGGTGACGACGGCCGGTGCCCCGATCATCCACCTCCACGACGTGTCCAAGGTGTTCCGCACCAAGGGTCAGACCGTCCACGCGCTCGACCGGGTCGCCCTCGACGTGGCCCCGGGTGAGTTCGTGAGCCTGATCGGACCGTCGGGCTGCGGGAAGTCGACGCTGCTGCGGGTGGTCGGCGGTCTGATGGCCGGGGACCGGGGCGACGTCGTGGTCGACGGTGAGGCTCCGGACCGGGCCCGCCGCCACAAGAAGTTCGGCTTCGTACCCCAGGCCCCGGCGCTGCTGCCCTGGCGGTCCGTGCGGAGCAACGTCCGCCTCCTCGACCAGGTCAACCGGCGCGGGGCCGACCACGAGAGCCTGAGCGCCGGCGAGACCGACGAGCTGCTCACCCGGGTCGGCCTCGACGGGTTCGCCGACGCCATGCCGGCCGAGCTGTCGGGGGGCATGCAGCAGCGGGTGGCGCTGGTGCGGGCCTTCGTGCTGGGCGCGCCCGTGCTGCTCATGGACGAGCCCTTCTCGGCGCTCGACGAGATCACCCGCGTCGACATGCGCTACCTGCTCCTCGACATCTGGGAGCAGCGCCGCAGCACGGTGCTGTTCGTGACCCACTCCATCCCCGAGGCGGTCATCCTGGCCGACCGCGTCGTCGTCCTGGCCCCCCGCCCGGGCCGGGTGCTCGACGTGATCGACGTGCCCCTCCCCCGTCCGCGCCACGAGGCCCAGGAGGAGAGCGGGCCGTACCTGGAGACGGTGGCCCGGGTCCGCCACCTCCTGCGCCAGGGGATGGCGGCGTGAGCCTCGACACCGCCTCGTCCTATGACCCCCTGGCCGCCGACCGGCCCGGGGCGGCGGGCCGACCGGACCCGGTCGACGGGCTCGACCCACCCCCCCGCTCCCCGTGGCGGCGGGCGCTCCTGTTCGTCGCCCCCGTGCTGGGGTTGGCCCTGCTGTTCGTCGGATGGGAGGTCTGGGTCCGGGTGGCCGACCTGCGCCCGCTCACCCTGCCCCGGCCGACCCGGATCATCGACCACGTCTGGGACCACCCCGGCTTCTACTGGCGCCACGCCCGGGTCACGCTGGTCGAGGCGGCCTGGGGCTTCGTCGCCGCCTTCGTGGCCGGCTGCGTCGTGGCCGCGTTCATGGCCCACTCCCGGCTGGCCGAGCGGGCCACCATGCCGGTCATCGTGCTCGTCCAGTCGACGCCGGTGGCGGCGCTGGCCCCGGTGTTCCTCATCTGGTTCGGGTTCTCGGCGACGCCCAAGATCCTGATCGCCGCCCTGTTCGCCTTCATCCCGTTCGTGGCCAACGCCCTCACCGGGTTCCGGGCCGTCGACGCCCACACCTACGAGCTGCTCCGCTCCGTCGACGCCTCCCGCCGGGAGATCTTCTGGCGGCTGCGCTTCCCCCACGCCCTGCCGTACCTGTTCTCGGCGGCGCGTATCTGCGTCGGACTCGCCCTCGTCGGCGCCGTGATCGGCGAGCTGTACGGCGGGTCGGTCGAGGGGCTCGGCTACCAGGTCCGCAGCGCCCAGGCCCGGTCACTGGTCGACCAGCTGTGGGGATCGATCTACGTGCTGGCCTTCATGGGCGTGGCGGCCGTGCTGGTCGTCACCGCCGTGGAGCGCTGGCTCCTGCGCTGGCACACCAGCCAGTCCCTCGTCTCCTCCTGACCACCCTGACCCACCGTGGAGGAACCCATGATCACCAACCCTGCCGGGAGCCTGCGGCTGGCGGCCGTGCTCGTCGCCCTGGCCCTGCTGGGCGCCGCCTGCGGTGACGACGACACCGCCGACCCGGTGCCCGCCGCCGACCCGGTGACCACCGACGCAGCGACCACCGACCCGGTGCCCGCCACCGAGCCGGACGCCACCGACACCTCGGCGGCGACCTCGGCCCCGACGAGCCAGACCGAGGCGGTGGTCATCGACCCCGAGCGGTGCGCCGCCAACGAGGCGGCCGGCACCATCACCTACATCTCCAGCTTCGACTTCGCCGCCTCGGCCGCCATCCTCGACCCCATCGTGGCCGAGGCCGAGGGGTTCTTCGACGACGTCTGCCTCGACGTCGAGCTGGTGCCCGGGTTCGCCCCCTCCAACGGTGCGCTGGTCGCGGAGGGGCAGGGGCAGATGAGCTCGGCCGGCAGCTTCGGCGAGCTCGTCAACAACAACGTGGAGGGCGAGGCCGACCTGGTGGCCGTCGGGCAGTACGGCAAGACCGCCATCGAGGCGCTGGTGCTCCCGGTCGACGGACCCGTCGACGCCGACGACCTGGCCGGCACCCTGCCGGGCACGACCATGGGCATCAAGGGTGACATCCCCTACTCGCTGCAGACGCTCCTCGGGCGCCTCGGCGTCGAGCGGGGCAACTTCGACGAGCTGATCCTCGACGGCTTCGACCCCGTGGCCCACCTCGAGCTGGGCATCGACGCCCTGCCCGTCTACAAGTCGAACGAGCCGGCCCAGCTCGACGCCGCCGACGTCCCGTACGTCATGGTCGACCCGCTCGACTTCGACGTGCCGTCCAGCTTCGGGATCATGTTCACGTCGCGGTCGTTCCTCGACGAGCACCCGACCGCCGTGCAGGACTTCATGCGGGCGTCGTTCCGGGCCTTCCAGTTCGGCATCGAGAACCCCGAGGAGGCCGTCGGGCACGCCTTCGAGCTCATCGACGCCGCCGGCAACCCGAACTTCTTCTCCACCGAGGGTGAGGGGTTCCGGTGGCTGACCGAGAGCGCGCTGGTGGCCAGCACCACCCCCGACGGCACGGGCATCGGCGTCATCGACCCGGCGCGACTCGAGGCGGAGATCCAGGCGCTGACCGACGCCGGAGTGTTCTCGGAGCTCCCCGACTTCGAGTCGATGTACGACGCGTCGGTGGCCGAGGAGGTCTACGACGGCGCCGAGCTGCGCTGGCCGGCGTAGGAGGGCGGCCGTGTTCACCGGGATCGTGCAGGGCCACTGCCGGGTGGTCGACGTCGAGGAGCTGACCGGCATGCGCCGGCTCACCACCGAGCTGGGCCCCCTGGCCGCCGGCCTCGAATTGGGGGCCAGCGTGGCCCACAACGGCACCTGTCTGACGGCCACCTCGGTCGACGAGGACGCCAGGCTGGCCCGGTTCGACGTGGTGTCCGAGACCCTGGAGGTCACCAACCTGGGGCGGGTCCGGGCCGGTGACTGGGTCAACGTCGAGCGCTCGATGCGGGCCGGTGACGAGATCGGCGGTCACGAGGTGTCCGGCCACGTCAGCACGACCGGGGTCGTGGCCGATATCGAGCGCAGCGAGAACAACCAGCGCACCTGGATCGAGGTCGACGCCGCCTGGATGCCCTACCTGCCTTACAAGGGTTTCGTGGCCCTCGACGGGGCCAGCCTCACCATCTCCCACCTCGACGCCGACCGGCCCCGCTTCGCCGTCAGCCTCATCCCCGAGACCCGGGAGCGGACCACGTTCGGCCACCACGAGGTCGGTGACACCGTGAACGTCGAGATCGACGCCCGCACCCAGGTGATCGTCGACACCATCCGCCGGCTGCTGGCCGACCCCGACGCCCTGGCCCGCATCGCCGGCTCGGCACCGGCGGCCGGCGGGTAGGGGTCGCGCTCGACGCCGTCGTGGAGCTGGTCGACCCCGCCGCCTGCCGGCCGCCGCGGGGTTGACGAGCCCTCCCCGGGGGAAAGGGCGGGCCGTGAACATCGCCGCCGTCGCCGCCGACGCCGTCCTCGAGGGGCTCGGCGTACCCGCCTACACGACTCCAGGGTTCCGGGCCCGCCGCGCCCTCTTCGGCTGGGAGGACCCGGCCCCCGGCTCGCTGCGGGGGGCCAACATCGTCATCACCGGCGCGTCGAGCGGCATCGGCCGGGAGGCGGCCGTGCAGCTGGCCCGGCTCGGGGCCAGGGTCCGCTCCGTCTCTCGCGATCCCGGTCGGGCCGGCGACGCCACCGAGGCCATCAGGTCCCGCAGCGACGGCGGTGACGTCGAGGTGGGGGTGGCCGACCTCACCCGTCCGGCCGAGGCGCGCGACTTCGCCCGTCGGATGGCCGACGAGCTGGGGAGGATCGACCGCCTCGTCCACGACGCCGGATCGTTCTACGAGGAGCACACCGTCACGCCCGAGGGGGTCGAGGCCAACGCCGCCGTGTACCTCCTGGCGCCGTGGATCCTCACCGACACGCTGGGCGGGGCGCTGCGGGCGGCCGGGTCGGCCCGGGTCATCACCGTGGCCAGCAGCGGCCTGTACACGGTCGGCCTCGACGCCGACAAGATCGAGGCCGACGCCGACGGCTACCGCCCCCTGGCCGCCTACGCCAGGGTCAAGCGGGCGCAGATGGCCCTGACCCACCAGTGGGCGCAGCGCCTCGCCGCCGACGGGGTGGTGGCCCACGCCATCCAACCGGGCTGGTGCGTGACACCGCTGCTGGAGACCGGCCTGCCCCGCTTCCGGACCGCCCTCGGCCCGATCCTGCGCAGCCCCGAGCAGGGGGCCGACACGCTGGTGTGGACGTGCGTGGCCGACGAGGTGGGACGCACGACCGGCAGGCTCTGGCGGGACCGGCGGCGGCGACTCGAGCACCGCTTCCCCTGGACCCGCTCCCCCGACGAGGACGAGCGTCGGGTGTGGGACTGGTGCGCCGCCACGGCCGCCGCCCACCTGAGCTGAACCGACGGGCGGTGGCGACAGCGAGCCGGCCGCCACCGGCGAGCAGACCCGGGGTGCGTCAGTAGCGTCGGCCCCCGTGTCGACCGGCCCGGACCTCGTCGTGGAGCAGATCGGCGCCGGGGTCACCTACGCCGACGGTGCCGAGGCCGAGCTCCACGCGCTGGTCCGGACGGCCGAGGACCGTCGGGCCGTCTCCGACGAGCTGGCCGGGCGCATCCGGGACTGGCCGACCCGCTACCACCTGTCCCGGCAGCGGGCCAACCTCCTCGCGCCGCTGCGCATCGAACCGGGCCGACGGGTCCTCGACGTCGGGGCCGGCGCCGGCGTCCTCGCCCGGGCCGGCGCCGAGCGGGGGGCGTCGGTCGTCGCCGTCGAGGGCAACCCGGCCCGGGCCGAGATCGCCGCAGCGCGCTGCCGGGGTGCCGGTGACGTGCGGATCCTGGCCGGCTCCGTCGACGATCTCGACCCGTCCGAGCGCTTCGACGTGGTGCTGTGCGTCGGCGTGCTGGAGTACGCCGGAGCTCCCCACGGGGGTGGCGTCGGAGCGGAGGCGTTCCTCTCCGGCCTGGCGGCCAGGGTCGGTCCCGGCGGGGTGATGGTGCTGGCGATCGAGAACCAGTTCGGGCTCAAGTACCTGCTCGGGCACCACGAGGACCACCTGGACCGGCCCATGGTGGGCGTCGAGGGCTATCCGGGCGCCGCCTCGGTGCGGACCTGGTCACGGCGCCGGCTCGGGGGGCTGCTCACCGATGCGGGCTTCGGCGCCGCCCGCTGGCTGTTCCCCTTCCCGGACTACAAGCTGCCGACGACGATCCTGACCGAGGACGCCTATGCGGACCCACTCCTCGTCGATCAGCTGGTGCGGGGCCCGGTCGATGACCACCTCCGCTCGGGCGTGTTCCCGGTCGACCCCCGCGCCGCGCACGCCCAGTTCGTCACGGCCGGACTGGGCCCGGACGTCGCCAACTCCTTCCTGGTCGTCGCCGCCCGCGCCGCCGGTGACGTGGAAGAGGTGGTCGACCCGGGCGCGTTGGCCTGGCTGTGCGGGGGTGACCGGCGCCGGGCGTGGCGGCGGACCCGGGTCGTGGAGCGCGTCGGCGGTGATCGTCGTGTGCGGGTGTCGGCGCCGGCTCCGGGCGTCACCGGGTCGTGGCTGACCCACGACGAGCCGGTCACGGCTCCGTGGACGATGGGTCGCACCGTCGAGCAACTGGTGCTCGACGCGTGGGCCGACGACGACAGGGCGCAGGCCGACACCGTCCTGCGCCGCTGGTCGGGGTGGCTGGCGGCCCGGGAGCAGCCGACCGTGCCCGGTGCCGGGTCCCCGACGCCGTTCGCCCCGGCGGACCGCGCCCTGCCCGGTGACCACCTCGACGTCGGCCTGGCCAACGTGGTGGACGCCGGCGACCTCGTCCTGGTCGACCGGGAGTGGCGCGTCGTCGGCGGGGTCGACGCCGCTCTCGCCCGCTACCGGGCGCTCTGGTACTTCGCCCGTGACGCCGTCCACGGCGCCGTCCACCGCCCCGGCGACCTCCTCCGCTCCACCGTCGACGACCTCACCGCCGAGCTCTGCTCGGTGGTCGGCGTCGACCCCGCCCCGACCCGCGCCCGCTTCCTGGAGGACGAACCGCTCCTGCAGGCCGAGGTGAGCGGGGGCGAGGCCGAGGACCACCGGGCGGCCATCCTCGCCGACGGGGCGTCGGCGGGGCCGGACCGCCGGGGCCGCCCCGCCACACCGGCCGAGGTCGCAGCGCTGCGGGCGGAGCGCGACCGCCTCGCTCACCACGTCGCCGCCGCCGAGGCCGAGCTGCAGGCGTGGCGGGACCGCTGGGCCCGGATCGAGCGGCTCGTACCACGTCGTCTCCTCGCGCTGTGGCGCCGCCGCCGGTGAACCGGCGCCTCGGCCGGCTGCCGGTCAGGGAGATGACCGGACATCGGTGTGGGCCGTACAGGAGTTGAACCTGTGACATCATCGTCGTGGCGTTCGGACGTAGCCGTTCGCCGGCCCCCGGCTACGTTCGTGGCTACGTCGCCGGCCGTCATGCCCTCTTGTGTGGCCGCAAGCGGTCGGTCGACGCGCCGGGCCCGCACCCGAACGAGGCGCCCCTCACGTGACGACCCGGTAGTCGATCCCGAGGTCGCTCGCGCCGCCGGCGAGCAGGTCCCCGCCAGCCACGACTCGCAGACCGCCCTCGACGATGACGGCCACGGCCAGTGCCTTGGCGTTCAGCATGTTCAGCGGCCGACGGACCCGCAACGCCGCCATGACCGGCGCGACGGTGCGGTAGCCGAGCAGGCCGAGGTCGCCGGGCAGCGTCCTCAGCCTCTCGAGCGTGTCTCGCCGCTCGACCGGACCGAGGTCGGCCAGGCAACCCGACAGCGAGCCACCCCCGCTGCCAGCGACCAACGCTCGCGACAGCCGGTAGTACCAGCAGCCGGGCGGTGGAGGCCTGGTAGATCGTCTCGGGGGCGATGCCGCCGAGCAGGTGGGCGGTACCGGCCGTGGAGCACCCCGCTCGCGGTTGAGCGCAGACCTCGCCGGCCAGGCGGTCGTTGTGGGCGAGGCGGCAGCGTCGAGACGGCCGCACTCGTCGGGCGCGGGCCTCGGCGTCGGCGGCCCGGTACCGGCCGCGCTTGCGGGTGACCTCGCGTTGGATCGTGAAGCGGCGCCGGCCGATCCGGCGGCTCACCACCAGAGGAACCGGTCAGCGGCAAACAGCGGCTGATCTCCTCGCGCTCGGTGACAGCCAGGCGCACGTACGCCCATGCTGGTGACCTTCCAGCAGTCGGTGCTTGGTCGCAGCCGGGTCACCTGACCGAGACGGCGCACTGGCTGCTGGAACCCGCCGAGGCTCAGAGCAAACGCCTTAGGACACGGTGTAATCGGCGTCCCACTACGCCTCGCCACCGCTTGGCCCGGGTGACCGTTCGGGTGCCCACCTCCGCAACGATTGGACGCCCTTTGCGTTTGAGCGTGGTCAGACGGCTGAACAGGCTCACGCTTGTCGGCGTTCAGGAAACCCCTCTCACAACAAGTTAGTGAGTCCAGTTCTGCCATGTATGCACGTCGTGCTCTTCCAAACTTCGCCAGTGGGTTTGGCCTAGTCCGATCGCGCGACACATCGTGTGACGCTGAAGAACGCCGTTACAATAGACCGAGTCGAAAGGATCGCCGCCTGAAGCTTCATCCCAGTGACCTGCGGACCCAGTTAGGTGACCGGCCTCGTGGGTGGCAATAGAGCGCAGATCTACTTGCCCCGAGCCGGGCGAGAGTGAGCCCGTGTACCAGCTGCTCTCCTGGGTGTCATACGCAACGACCATATGTGTGAAGTGCGTGCCGCCGCACTTTTGCGTGGAGGCATAGACGTTTCCGGGTCCATCCCAGGTTCGTGCTACGATCCAAACGTCGTCCGGATGGTCTATCTCGCAGATGGTTCCCTTCGTGAACTTGATCGAGGTGTCCTGAGGGTCCTCATCCCAGTCGAAAGGCGCACTTGGGTAGGCATTATCCCATTGAGCAATGCCAACTCGGATACCTGTCTTGAAGGCGCTCGTATTTAGAAACTGTAGATCACCAAACCGCCAGTCGAGAACATTGACGTTCCAGTGAGGGTCATATCGGCTACTTGCTGGGTGAGCAGTAACGGGAGCGTGACCTGATAGGGTAACGGCAAATAGCAGTGTTGTAAAAGGAACCAGCAAGGTTACACGTTTGATCATATCGTAGAGCCTACTCGTGACACACCTGGTATGAACTGATGCCCCAGGTTCCGTCGGTGCGTAGGGGAACTACGGTCACAAGGACGTCCGTTACAAGAGCAGATTGGTCACCAGAAGCTCGTCTCGGCGCGTGAGCGAAAACGACTGTGGAAGGCGCGTCTGCATCGGTGGCAGGGCCCAGAGGAACGAAGCCTTCAACCAGATCAGAATCGCCTCTGCCTGCAAACTCGGATCGCACTGCGTCCTCGGGCGTCTGATATCCTCCGAAGTCGGCAAGCGAGTTATCGACTCGCTCAACACGCTCCGTGCTACAAAAGAATCCAACAGAGAGGGCGCCGTCGTCTGTGGCGACGTCTGACGTTGGTGGGGGGGCGCTCTCAATTGATGGCGTCGCGCCGATTACGGTCGTCTCCACCAGAGACATGCCAGTTGCGCTCGTCATTGGTCCGGCGCTCAGATCCATCAGTTGTTCATCACCACAACTTACGCCAAGCAGAACGCCAATGATGAGTGCAGTCAGGGTGACTCGGCTGCGCCGTAACACCTCGTACCCCCAGTGTGGTCCACACTTGATAGTGCGTGCCGAGAGTATCGCAGGCCGTCGAGGCGCTGCGGATTCGCGGTTGGGACGGGCGGTCACGTCGGGGAGTCCGTGGAAGGAGCTGACCCCAGGTCGACGACGAGGGCCGGGCTAGCTCCCGTTCGCCTCCACGTGCGGCGAACGGAGGCCGGCGGTGGCCGCCTCGCGACCAGTAAGAGGCCCGGGCACGTTGGGGCTGCACGGATGCCCGGCCTGACGCGCTGGGCGCGTTCACAGTTTCACAGTTCGATGCCGAAGGAGTCGATGCCGAGGTCTCGGGCTGGTTGGGGGGTGGGGTGTCGTGGCCGGAAGGGGGCGGTGATCTGGGCGGTGTGGTGGCGGCTGGTGGTGTAGGCGTCGTGGCGGTGCAGGCCGGGGGGAGGGCCGAGGCCGTGGTCGATCTGGTAGGCGGCGTGGTGTTGGGCGAGCTGTTCGGCGGCGTGGTCCCAGGCCGGTGCGTGGGGGCCTGGGGGGCGGGGTCCGAGGATCTCGATGATGGGGTCGGGTTGGTGGAGGCGGGCGATGCGGGCCCGGGTGGTGCGGTCGGCGTGGAGTTGGTCGTCGATGTCGTCGACGGCGGCCTGGTGGTGGGCGAGGCGGTCGAGGAGACCGATGTCGGTCTGGTGTTGGGTGATGAGCCGCACGATCTGAGGCTGCGCGTGGACGTGGGGAGGCGGTGAGTTCGGGGGTCCACCAGTAGGGGTCGGGGCCCCGCTGGGATCGGTGTTGCTACACCGCCGATCCAGGAGGCCCCGATGGCTCCCGACACTATGTCCATCCGTCTGCATCTGCGGCTGATCCGCGTCGTGGGCGTGCTGGTTGACACCACCAGCGAGCTTGTCGTGGAGGTGGCCTCGACGCGGGGCTGGTCGCGGTGCCCGTGCTGCGGGTTCACCACCCGGACGGTGCACGACACCCGGCCCCGCAGGATCCGGGACCTGCCGGTGTCGGGCCGGCACACCACCCTGGTCTGGCAGCGCCGACGGTTCACCTGCGCCAACTGCGGTGAACGCCACCTCGAGCAGCATCCCGCCTTCGACGGCCGCATCACCGTGCGCTTGGCCCGGGCCCTGGTCACCGACGCCAAGGTGATGCCGATCCGGGCCGTGGCCCGCCGCCATCAGCTGGGCTGGCATCTGATCATGGGCCTGGTCACCATCTGGGCCGACCTGGTCGGCGAGCACCGGCGCCGTCGCCGGTGCCGGGTGCTGTTGATCGATGAGACCTCGATGCGGCGCCGCCACCGCTACGTGACGGTGCTCCAGAACGGCGAGACCGGCGAGGTGCTGGCCATGGTCCCCCACCGTGACCGCCAGGCCGTGGTGGGGTTCCTTGACCACGCTCACGGAGTTCTCCCCAGACCTGCTCACTGAAGTTCCCCACCCCTGAGGGTCCACCCGTAGGGGTGGGGCCCCTCTCAAGGCTGGTGGTCACCACGACCACACCGGCCCCCGAGAGGATGGGTGTGCTCTCCTGATCTGGCCCCACTTGGAGCGGTAGTGCTCGTCTGAGTTGGCCCCACCTGGGGCGCCTTGGGGGGGGTCCGCGACCGGCGTTGTCGGTGGCGGTGGCGTGTGGGGATGGCGAAGAGGTCGAAGGTGCAGCTGTATGAGCGGATTCGTCGCGCCCACGCGGCGCAGGAGAGGAAGTCGATCCGGGCCCTGGCCCGGCAGTTCGGGGTCCATCGCCGCGATGTCCGGGCTGCGTTGGACTCGGCGGTGCCGCCGCTGCGGAAGACGCCTGAGCGGCCGGCGCCGAAGATGGACCAGTGGAAGCCGGTCATCGCCGGCTGGCTGGCGGAGGACCAGAAGTGGCCGCGCAAGCAGCGCCACACGGCTCGGCGGGTGTGGCAGCGCCTCGTCAGCGAGCACGGCGCCGATGTGGGCGAGTCGACGGTCCGCCGCTACGTGAAGGCGGTCCGGGAAGGCCAGACGTTCCCGCTGACCGATGTCACCGTCCCCCAGCATCATCGGTTGGGGTCCAAGGGCGAGTGCGACTTCGGTGAGGCCAAGGTGGTCCTGGCCGGGATCCCGACGGACGTGTCGTTGTTCTTGATGCGGCTGTCGGCGTCGGGCCGTGGGTTCTGCCGGGCGTATCTGAACGAGACCCAGGACGTGTTCTTGGACGGCCACGTCCGAGCGTTCGACCACTTCGGCGGCGTCCCCGCAACGGTCAGCTACGACAACCTCAAGTCCGCCGTGACCAAGGTGCTCAAGGGCCGGGACCGGATCGAGTCGGACCGGTTCGTCGCCCTGCGGTCGCACTACGGGTTCGAATCGTGGTTCTGTCAGCCCGGCCCCGACGGCGCCCATGAGAAGGGCGGTGTCGAGGGCGAGGTCGGCCGGTTCCGGCGCAACCATCTCGTCCCGGTCCCCCACGTCGAGACGATCGACGAGCTCAACGAGCTGATCGCCGCGGCCATGACCACCGATGACGCCAGGTTCATCGCTCATCGACGGATCACTGTCGGCGAACACTTCGAGCTCGAAGCCCCAGCGTTGAAGCCGTTGCCGGTCGAGGCGTTCGACGCCACCGCGATCAGCTCGCACCGGGTCGACACCAAGTCCCGGGTGTGTGTGCGTCAGGCGTACTACTCCGTGCCGGCTCGCTTCGTCCGCCGACGCGTCGACGTGCGGGTCAGCGCGGAGTCGATCGAGGTTCTCGACGGCGCCACCGTTGTGGCCCGGCATCGGCGGGGCCGCAAGGGAGACCAGGTGTTGGCGCTGGATCACTACCTCGACGTGATGGCCCGCAAGCCCGGAGCGTTGTTGTCGTCGACACCGCTGGCCCGGGCCCGGGCCTCAGGGGCGTTCACCGAGGTCCACCAACGCTTCTGGGATCTCGCACGCCGTCGCCTCGGCGACCGCGACGGCACCAAGGCGCTCATCGACGTGCTGCTCGCACACCGCACCGTCGGCGCCCAGGCGATCGTCGCCGGCCTCACCGCCGCCCTGGCCGCGGGTGTGGTCGACGCCGAGGTCGTGTTGATCGAAGCCCGCCGCTCCGCTGAGAACTCCGTCGCTGCGGTGATCCCGGTCGGAGTTCACCGGGGCTTGGACCGGCCCGAACCACCCATCGGCCACTACGACCAGCTCCTGGAAGGGACCCCCTGATGACCACCACCGACACCGCCGCCACCACAGCAATCGACGCCGCCGCCCGAGAACTGAAACTCCCGATGGTCCGCGCCGAAGCCGCCCAGCTGGCCGAGGACGCCAAGCGATCGCAGCTGTCCTACCTCGGCTTCCTCGCCGAACTCCTCGAGACCGAGGTTGACTCCCGCGCCGAACGACGCCGACAACGCCGCATCACCGAAGCCAAGTTCCCAAGGCTCAAACGGCTCGTCGACTTCGACCTCGACGCCGCCCCGACCGTCAACCCCGCCACCATCGCCACGCTCGCCGCCGGCGACTACATCGCTGCGGGTGATCCCGTCGTGCTGCTCGGTGACTCCGGAACCGGCAAGTCGCACCTGCTCATCGGCCTGGGCCACGCCGCCTGCGAACAAGGTCTTCGGGTCCGCTACGTGACCACCGCCCAGCTCGTCAACGAACTCGCCGAAGCCGCTGACGAGCGGCGCCTGTCCCGCCTCGTCAGCCGCTACGGCCGGCTCGATCTGCTCTGCCTCGACGAACTCGGCTACGTCCAGCTCGACACCCGCGGCAGCGAGTTGCTGTTCCAGATCCTGACCGAGCGCGAGGAGAAGTCGAGCGTGGCCGTCGCCTCGAATCTTCTCTTCAGCGAATGGGGCAAGGTCATCCCCGACGCCCGCCTCGTCGCCGCCGTCATCGACCGGGTCACCTTCAACGCCCACATCATCGAGACCGGCACCGAGTCATACCGGCTCCGCGCCACCCGCCAACGCCGCCGCTCAGGTGGGGCCAGATCAAGTGAGCAGGGTGGGGCCAATCCGGGTTGACATTCCCAAGAGGAGCCCCACGTCGATGCTGACACCAGGGGAAGACATGGAGATCAACGCGTTGAGGAAGCAGGGCTGGTCGATCTCGGCCATCGCCCGTCACAGCGGCCGGGACCGCAAGACGGTCCGGGACTATCTGGCCGGCAGGCGCGAGCCGGGGGTGCGGGCCCGCTCCGGGGACGATCCGTTTGACCGCTTCGAGCCCTACGTGCGTCAGCGGCTCGCCGATGACCCGCACGTGTGGGCCACGGTGCTGTTCGACGAGGTCGCTGCGTTCGGGTTCGAGCGCAGCTATCCGACCTTCACCCGCCAGCTCCGAGACCGTCAGCTGCGCCCGCACTGTGAGCCGTGCGCCTCATCGAACGGCCGGGCTCATGTGGACATCGAGCACCCTGCGGGTGAGGAGATCCAGTGGGACTGGCTCGAGCTGGCCCGTACCCCGTGGGGTGAGCCGGCCAGCGTGCTGGTTGGGGCGTTGTCGCACTCGGGACGGTTCCGGGCGTGGGTGTCGGAGTCGATGGACCAGGCCCATCTGGTCGTCGGCATCGACGAGGTTCTGCGCCGCCTGGGCGGCACCGCCCGGGTCTGGCGGGTCGACCGGATGGCCACCGTGATCCGCCCCGGCACGGCCGAGGTGCAGCGGTCCTTCGTGGCGGTCGCCAAGCACTACGGCGTCACCGTTGTGCCCTGCCCGGCCCGCCACGCCAACCGCAAGGGCGTCGTGGAGAAGGCCATCGACTACCTGACCCAGCGGTGGTGGCGCACCGCAGCGGTGAACTCCCCGGCCGAGGCGCAGCTGAGCCTGGATCGCTTCTGTTCGACCACTGCCGACACCCGATCCCGCAACGCCTCAACGGTCGCCGACCTCGCCGACGCCGAGCCGTTGCTGGAGCTGCCAGCGGTGCCGTTCCCCGCCACCGTGACCGAGGTCCGCACCGTCGCCGCCAACGCGCTGGTGTCGCTCTGGGGCAACCGCTACTCGGTGCCTCCTGGTCTGGTCGGCGGGCACGTGCAGATCCGCTGGCGACTCGGCGAACCAACCGTGTCGTTCCATGCCGCCGGCCGCCAGGTCTGCGCCCACACGCTGGCCCCACGCGGCGCGCAACGAACCGTCCGGCTGGCCGAGCACACCACCGCCCTGGAGAACGTCGTGCTCGGCGCCTTCAGCAGCGACCGGCCCTGTGAGCGCAAGATCAACCGGCCCCCCTCAGGAGCCGCGCTGGCCTTGGCCGCCGAACTCATCGGCGAGTCCGCCGCCGATCCCGTCATCGACCTCGACATCTACCGGCGTCTCACCGAGGAGCCAGGCCGATGACCAAGACCGACTCCCTCTACCAGCAGGTGCGTTCCCATCTCGCCTACCTCCGCCTCGGCGCCGCCGCCGAAGCCCTCCCCGCCGAACTCGATCACGCCCGCGACACCGAGGCCACCCACACCGAGTTCCTGCGACGGCTGCTCGCCATCGAAGTCGACGCCACCGAAGCCCGCCGCCACGCCGGCCTGCTCCGCTTCGCCAACTTCCCCGCCCCCTGGCAGCTCGGCGACTTCGACTTCGACGCCCAACCCTCGGTCAACGAAGCCCTCCTCCGGGACCTGGCGTCGTGCCGCTACGCCACCGACGCCACCAACGTGTTGTTCATCGGGCCACCCGGCGTCGGCAAGACCATGCTCGCCATCGCCCTCGGCCACGCCGCCGTCGGCTCCGGGTTACGCACCTACTACTGCACCGCCGCCGACCTCGCCGCCCGCTGCCGCCGCGCCGCCGTCGAAGGCCGCTGGGCCAACACCATGCGTTTCTTCAAGGGCCCATCGGTGCTGATCGTCGACGAACTCGGCTACCTCCCCATGCCCGCCGAAGACGCCAACGCCCTGTTCCAAGTCATCTCCCAGCGCTACCTGAACGGCTCGATCATCCTCACCACCAACCGCGGCGTCGCCTCCTGGGGCGACATCTTCGCCGACACCACCATCGCCGCCGCCATGCTCGACCGGCTCCTACACCGCTCAGTGGTCATCAACATCAGCGGGGACAGCTACCGCATGCGCGCCCACCGAGCCCGCGCCCAAGCCACCCGCAACGCCATCACGCCATGACCGCCGACCCCGACCACCACATCATCGGCCTGGCCCACTGGTGCCCGACCTGCCGCCGGCCCCTCGACCACCCCAGCCCGGGCACCCACCACGACGACCTCGTCCACCTCGACCCCACCACCGGCCGCTGGCAGCACACCCTCTGCCTCATCGCCACCCGAACAACCCCCACCCAGGAGGCCACAACCACTACCGTTCCACCCAGCCCCCAGGGTGGGGAATTTCGCCGAGCAGCTCTGAGGAACTCCGGCGAGCGGCGTCATCCTCACCGAACAGGGCCACGCCTGGCGCCGCCACGTCCGCGTCGTGGTCACCGACGGGTCGGCCTCCTACACCGCCGCGGTGCAGACCATGCTCCCTGGGGCCCGCCACGTGCTGGACCGCTTCCACGTGGTCCGCTGGTTCGCGGTCGGGCTCATCGAGATGCGCCGCGACCTCCAACGCCGCCCACCAGAGGACACCCCACCGGCGTTCCACCCCGAACTGTTCCGGGCCCGATACCTGCTCCTGCGCCGAGTCAGCCGCCTCGACGGTGACGCCGCCACCCGCCTGGTCGGCCTGCTCGACGCCCACCCCGAACTCGAAGCGGGCTGGGCCGCCTTGCAATGGCTCTACCGCTGCTACGACAGCGACGACCACATCGGCGGCCGGGCCGCCCTGGCGAGGTTCCGCGAGCTGTACGACACCGGCCAGATCCCCACCTTCGACCGCATCGTCGACATCATCGACCGCTGGGAGCACGAGATCTTCGACTTCCACCACCCCACCGTCGCCGGGATCAGCAACGGCCGACTCGAAGGCACCAACAACAAGCTCCAGGTCCTACGACGCGTCGCCCACGGCTTCACCAACCGCACCAACTACGAGACCAGAGGCATCCTCGCCTGCGGACCCATGACATGATCACCACCGCCGATCCCGCCGCCCATCCCACGGAATCGCGCAGGGCCCACGATCTCGACGCCGGCGGTGTCGCTGCGTGCGCCGGCGTCGTCGACGGCGGCGGGCAGCCGGGCCAGGTCCCGGTGGGCGGCGGTAATCTCGGGTTCGTTGCGGCGCCGCCGCAGGGGCCGGTCCCAGCGGGCCAGCACCTCGGCCGCCGCATCGCGGCGGTCGGTGAGGGTGTCACGTTCGGCCGCCGCTCGGGTCCGGGTGCGGCGGGCCTGGTCGACCTCGTTGGGGAAGCGGCCGACGCGGCTGCGGGCGGCGGCGAAGTCGGTGAGGAGGTGGTGGCGGCGCTCGAGGAGGGACCGGAGCTGGTCGGCGTCGAGGAGGCCGGGGCGGTGCACGGTGGTGTCGTTGAGCTCGGCCCGGCGGGTGTGGGCGGGCTGGTCGATCCAGTCCGTGGCGATGGACTGGGCGAACACGTCGACCGCGGAGCGTTGGGCGGCGGTGGTGATGTAGGCGTCGTTGGAGTGGCGGCCGCGTGTCATGGCCACGTAGGTGTTTCTGACGTCCGTGGGCCCGTCGAGGAACAGCACGGCGGCGTCGACGGTGGCGCCCTGGGCGCCGGCGTCGGTGGTGGCGTAGGCCAACTCGACGTGGGTGTCGACGTAGGGGGCGGGGAGGTGGACGGTGCCGTGGGTGCCGGTGACGGTGAGGGCCCCTTCGCAGTGGACGTGGTCGACGGTCCAGGTGGCCCGGTTGCGGACCATCTCGGTCCGGTCGGTGCGCAGGCGGCGGTCGTTGCGGCGGGTGGCGATCTCATCGCCAGCCCACACCCGATACGGCCCCGCCGGCGCCGACGGACGTTCGGGGTCGAGCTGGGCGGCCTGGACGCGCCGGGTCTGGGCGGCGGTGTTGAGGCGGGCGACGGCGTCGCGGATGGGGGCCAGCAGCAACACCGACCGCCCGGCGCGGCGGTGGTGCCACCAGGCGGCCACGGCGGCGTGTTCCATGTGGGGTCCGGGGCCGCCGTGGAGACGGCCGTGGGCCTCGTAGACGCCGGCGACGGTGGGGTCGCCTCGGCGGAGACGGAGGCTGGCGTCCTGTTCCCAGGGTTGGGTGAAGCGGTGGACCCGGTCCAACTCGACGGCGCCGCAGGTGTCCACGAGCAGACCGAACATGCCGCCCCGGTCCACGGAGGCGAACTGGAGGGGGTCCCCGACCAGGGTGACCCGCCAGCCCTTCTCGTTGGCCAGACCAGCCAGCTCCGCCAGGCGCACGGTGGGGATGGTGCCGGCCTCGTCGACGATGACGGTTGCCCCGGCGGGGAGGTTGTAGCGGTGGTCGGGGGGTCGGCGGAGGCGGTGTTCGACGAGGAGCTTGTCGAGGGTGTCAGCGCAGATGCCGGTCTCAGCACCGAGGACCTCGGCGGCCGTCGCGGAGGGCGCGACACCGAACACGGCCCGGCCGTCGGCACGGAGCCGCTCCACGGCGGGGGCCAGGGCGGTGGTCTTGCCGGTGCCGGCCGGGCCCACCACCAACACCAGATCATCGTCACCGGCCACCGCCGCCGCCGCCCGGGCCTGCGCCAGCGACAGACCATCGGCGCCCAGGTCGGGGTGGTCGGCGCCGTCGTGGCGCAGACGGCGGTCGGCCCAGGCCAGCACCGCTGTCTCCTGATCGAGGATGGCCTGCGTGCTGAGGGCCCGGTCGGTGGCCGCCTCCGTGAACGGGCGCCCGTCGCGCCGCAGCCCCACGTCGGGTGGGACGGGCCGGGACAGCTCCACGCACGCCTCGGCGGTCAGCCAGTCGGCGGCGTCGTCGAGCCAGCGCACCAGCCGCCCCGCCTCCAGCACCGTGTTCGTGGGCACGGCGGCAGCCAGCTCGCGGACCAGCTCAGCGGGCCGCCACGACGACTGCCCCTCGGCGATCGCCTCCATGGCGGCCCGGGTCAGGCGGCCCACCTCGTAGCCGACGATGCCGTCCACCCAGACCTCCCGGCCGATGGCCCGCTCCGGCACCCGCACCGGCTCCAAACCGAGGGCGGCGCTGCGGTCGGCCCACTGGCCGTGGAGGCCGGCGGCGTCGACGGCGCGGGACTTCGCCGGGCGGCTATCGGTGACGGCCTCGCGTTCGAGCCGCCACCGCTCCCGGACGGTGGGTTCGCGGCCCATGGTCTCGGCGAAGCGGTCCAGCTTGGCCGCCACCCGCTCCTGTACGTGACCGGTGCGGGTCGAGAACTCCACACGCAACGCCTCGGCGACGTCGGTGATCTCGGCGATGCCGTGGTCGGGGTTCTCCCAGCGGACCCCGAGACGCCCCGTCAGCTCGGAGCGCAGCACCACGTGATACAGCGCGGAGAGGGTCCGCTGGTCGCGCATGACCATCCGGGCGTCGAGCGCCAGCCACCGCCCGTCGGGGGCGCGGACCCGGTTGGCGACCACGAGATGGGTGTGCAGCTGAGGATCCAGGGCCCGGCTGGTGTGCTGCCGGAACCCGGCGGCCACCAGCCCCTCGGCGTCGACCACCGCCACCTCGCCTGCGATCCGGAAGCGGGTGTGGGCGTGAGCGCCGATCCAGCCGGCCAGCGCCCCCACCGCGGTGTCATGGGCGGCGGCCACGTCGGCCCGCACGCTTGGGTCGCCGAGGGCCCACAGCAGCGACACCGACTACTGGGGGTCCACCACTGCGGTCTGCCTGATGGGTTGGGCTGTGGTGGAGCCGTCGATGGGTGAGCACACGACACTGACCGAGCCGCTGAGCTCTTACCCAAGAGAGTGCCCCTGTCGATGAGCGGAGAGGTTGGAACGGCTCATGTGATGGCGTGCCGCGAGCACTTCCAGTAGTCCGCCGCCGGTCTCTTCTGGCTCGACACGACCCGATCCCGATGAGACGAGGTGCAGATGATCTTCGTAGGTGATGACTGGTCCGAAGCTCACCATGATGTCGAGCTGCAGGACGAAGACGGGAAGTGCCTGGCGCGGGGTCGGCTACCCGAGGGAGTCGATGGCTTGGCGGCGTTGCACCGGCTCATCGCTGAACACGGCCGTGATGCCGGCGAGGTCGTGGTCGGTATAGAGACCGATCGGGGGTTGTGGGTTCAGGCGCTCGTCGCTGCGGGGTACGAGGTGCACGCGATCAACCCGTTCGCAGCCAGCCGTTACCGGGAGCGGCACAGCCCCTCGGGTGCGAAGTCCGACCCAGGAGATGCTGCGATGCTCGCATCGATCGTTCGCACCGACCGCCAGCACCACCGCGTCGTCGCCGGCGACAGCGCACTCGCAGAAGGAATCAAGATCCTGGCGCGTGCTCATCAGAACATGATCTGGTCACGTCAGCGCGAAGCCCGTCGGCTGCGGGCTCTGCTCCGCGAGTTCTACCCGGCGGCCATGGCCGCGTTCGACGACCTGACCAGCACCGACGCACTGTCGGTGCTGGCGGTAGCGGCGTCGCCGGCCGCAGGGTCCAAGATGACCCCGAAGCGGGTCGCCGCCGCATTGCGTGCTGGGGGCCGCCAACGCAGCGCCGGTGTCAGGGCCGGCGAGATCGTCACTGCCCTCCGCAGCGATCACCTCGAAGCGCCGCCCGAGATCGTCGAGGCGTCCGCTGCTGTGGTCGCCGCTCTCGTCGCAACCATCGCGACCATGGGCCAGCAGATCGAAGCATTGGATGCCGCCCTCGAGACACACTTCGAGCAACACCCGAACGCTGAGATCATCCGCAGCCTGCCCGGCCTTGCGACAGTGCTGAGCGCCCGCGTGCTCGGCGAGTTCGGCGATGACCCCACCCGCTACGCCGACGCCAAGGCGAGACGGAACTACGCCGGCACATCGCCGATCACGCGGGCATCAGGCAGGAGCCACGCTGTGCTAGCTCGCGTCGGCCGCAACCGACGCCTCGCAGCGGCGTGCCACTGGTGGGCGTTCAATGCGCTCAACACATCGTCCGGAGCACGGGCGTACTACGACGAACGCCGCGCACGGGGCCAGAGCCACAACCAAGCCAGCCGGGCCCTCGCGAACAAGCTCGTCGGCATCCTCGACGGCTGCCTCAGCAACGGCCAGCTCTACGACGAGCAACGAGCATGGCCGAATAGATCCCCCGACTCGGAGGCGCCCGCCGCTTGACGGCTACGAGCATGTGATGTCTTCGGCGCCGAGCACGTCACGTCATAGCCCCGCACCGACCGTTCGTCGTAGAGGCGGCCCAGGGGCCGGTCCGGTTGGCGGGGGTCCATGCCGGCCATGAGGGCGATGAAGGCGTCGTCGTCGACGTCGCCGCTCAGACCCAGGGTCCCGGCAGCATCACCCAGCCACACCCCGGGCGGTTCGCCGGCGTCGAGATAGTACGACGGCAACGCCTCGACGTAGTAGACGCCCGCGTCCGGACCCTTGAGCGCGGTCACCCGCACCGTCACCACACACCCCCACACCCACCGCCGCCCGTGCAACCGTCTGTCACTGAGGGGTCGGGGTCACCGAACGGCAGAGGGGGCATTGGCTCAGCGGGCCCGACGGGGCGGGCGATGGCCGTTGGACGCCGGAAACAGCGTCAACGCATCCGACGACGCAGGCTCAGTCGACCGGGAACGCGGTCGCCGCGACCGTCGCTGGGGAGCGACATCGGCATTGGACGGTGCTGGCGGCGCGGGTTCGGCGTCGGCGGGAACGGGCGTCGGTGCGGCGGCCGGCTGAGCCTCCGGCGCCACGGGAGCCACGGGGGTGGTGCCATCGACGAGCGCTTCGAGCTGGCCCCGGGGGACCCGCAGGGCCCGACCCAGGCGCAGCACCGGAAGGCCGTCGCGGCCGCCGGTGGCCTCGAAGCGGCGAGCCAGCTCGTAGGCCAGACCCCGACTGATGCGCAACACACGCGCCGCCTCGGGAACCGTCAGGAACTCCGGCTGATCCTTCAGCGACACGACCACCACGCCCCCTCCAAGAGTCCGCCCACACCTCCCAACGGTGCGCGGACTCGGCAAAAGGGGAACTTACGCCCGTGTCATTCAGCCCCGCATCGGCCCGGAATGGACCACCGGGACCACCGGTGACCAGGACATACGGCCAAACACCACAGCGCACTGGGCGGACCAAGCGGACCCGTTACAAGTTGATGACACTCTCGACGCCCCGTCGGTCGGGCACGGTCAGCGGTCGGGCCACCCCGGCCGGTGTCTCCCGGCCGGTCAGCATCGGCGCTCGCTGGGAACGGCGGGCGTAGCCTGGCGTCGTGACCGCAGCTCAGGAACCCGGCGACGCCGATCTCGTCGTACTGCCCCCGGCGGAGGCGTTGAGGCGAGCGCGGCACTCCCCCGGCCCCAGGACCTCTCAGGTGCCGATGTCACCGACGAGGAGTGGCTGGCCTACCAGAAGGCGCTGGCTGAGCGGTAGAGCGGCGGAGCCCGGCCGCCGTGGTAGCGGTCGTCATCGACACCATGGTCGTGTCCGCGCTCGTGACGTCGCGTGCCTGCCGACGCCGCCCGGTACCGGACCATCATCGGGGACCGATCGGCGGTCGTGTCGTTCGTATCGGTCACGGAGATCCGCTACGGCGCCGCCCGCGCCGGCTGGGAGGACCTGCGCCGCCGAGCGCTGGAGCGGGACCTGTCAGCCTTCGTCGTCATTCAGCCCGACGACCGGGTGATCCGGTTCTGCGCCGACCTGCGCGCCGCTTGCGAGGACCGAGGCCACGCGCTGGGACAGAAGATCCACGAAGCGGATCGGTGGATCGCCGCCTCGGCCATCGCGCTCGAAGTCGCGCTCGTCTCCGACGACGCCATCTTCAGCGACGTCCCCGACCTCACCCTGCTTCCCGGTTGGGCCTGAGCCGACCATCTCAACGAGCAGCGACCGTGTGATCTCCGGTAACGACGTCACGGATCAGGCACCATCGCCCTTTCCTGTCTCGGAACGTTCGATCCGCACCGCCTGCATTGCGCTGAAGACCGCCACACCGACGAAGAGCATCAGAAGGGTGGTGGTGCTTCCCCAATCCATGAGCGCTGTGACCAATACGACCAGGAGCCCCAGGATCAGGCTGGCCACTCGAAGTGCCATCGCCGCCGCATCACTCGGACGAACGCCGGCCACCACGAGTCCCGCTCCGGTGCGGTCACGTCGGCGGGCCCGAGCGGGCCAGGAGGCGTTCCCAGGCGTCGATGGCGTGGGGCAGCGACGGTCGCACCGGGTGGCGGTAGCCCTGGGTGGTGCGGGTGTTCTCGTGTCCGACCAGGTCGGCCACCTTGGTCAGGTCGTCGAGCTGGTCCGACACCAGCGACACGAACGAGTGGCGCAGCTCGTAGGTCGTCCAGTCGTCACCGAACCCGGCCCGGGAGCACAGCCGCCGGAACGACCGCCGCAGCGACGACAACGAGTACGGCGTCAGGTTCCGGGTGCAGAACACGAACCCCTCGGCGTCGTAGCGCCCCAGGATCACCTGATCCTGACGGTGCCGGCGCAGCGCCGCCACCAGCAGCGGGTGCAGACCGATGCGCCGCCGCGACCTCGGCGTCTTGGGGGCGGCCTGGCCGACGTAGCGCTTGGCCACCTCCTGGGCCCGCTCGGCCACCTCCAGCACCGGCGCGTCGCCGTCGATGTCGACGTAGGGCCAGCGCAGCCCGGCCAGCTCACCCGGCCGCAGCCCGCACACCAGCGCCGTCAGTCAGCCACATCGCCGGCTGCGGATCGGCGGGAATGGCCTCCCCCACGAGCACCTCCACCTGGTCCACGCTCAGCGAGCGCCGCTGCCGGGCCTCCCGCCGGGCCGGTAGCAGCACCTCGGCCGCCGGGTTGGTCCGCACCATCCGCTGTCGGACCGCCCACTCACAGGCCTGGTTCAGGTAGCCCCACGTGCGGTCGATCGTGCTGGTGGCGTAGCCGGCGTCGCTCATCGCCTCGAACACCGGCTCCAGGCGCCGGGGCGAGGTCCGCTCGACCCGCAACGAGCCCACCGCCCCGCTCACGTGGGTGCCCAGCAGGCTGCGGGCGTTGTCGATCGTCATCGGCGACGTGGGCCGGCGATGGCGGGCCCGGCCGTGGCGGCCCGGCCGGACAGCCCGCGTCGAGCCAGGCGCGGATCACGTCGTCGAAGCTGAGCATCCGGTGCCGGGCGGCCGGCGCCTCACCCCGCTCGGCCCGCTCCCCCAGCAGCCGGGCCAGGTCGTCCTCGGCTGCGGCGCGGTCGACCCACTCGACCTTGCGCCGCGAGCCGTCGGGGATGGGCTCTCGCTCCGTCGCACGCTCGCAGCGACGGTCTGCGAGTCGAGCGACACCGAAGGTGTCGCGAGACCGCAACGACAGCAAAAGCGGCCCGTCGGGGCGAGGCAGCTGCCGAGCCCACGATGGACCGGCTCGGGTGGGCCGTACAGGAGTCGAACCTGTGACCTCTTGCGTGTCATGCAAGCGCGCTAACCAACTGCGCCAACGGCCCTCTCGGAGGTTCGAAGCTACCACGGCTGGTCGGGAGCGCACCCGGCGAACCCCGGTCGAGGTCCGCCCACCCCGGTAGGGTGGCCATCCCCGCGGTGCCGTGGCCGAGTGGTTAGGCAGGGGCCTGCAAAGCCTCGTACACCGGTTCGATTCCGGTCGGCACCTCCACCCAGCATCACTGAACGTGGCTGCACGTCACGGAGCGAGGCCGCTACCTCCTGGGCAGCTCCGGGGGCGGGGAGAGACTGTGGACGGCGCTCCCGGGGCGGGTGGCGTGGGAGGCGGACCGGTCCGGCGGGAGACCACGCTGGGTCCCACCGCCCGCCCCCGGGGGCGAGGTGGGCGCTCACCGACCGACCTGTCACCCTGGTCGGCGTGGACGACCCCCACCCGACGCCGCTCGGCGAGCTGGCTGCGCTGGCCGTACAGGAGGTGGAGGAGTCCCCCGGTCTTCGCCACGTCGAGGCGTACACGATGACCGGGCTGCTCACCCTGCTCTGGCACGGCGACCCGGGTGCGACCGGGGTGGCGCTCGCCTGCGGCGGGGCCATGGGCGGAACGCTCGGGCCCGTCGACGGGCTCTACCCCGACCTCGGCCGCTTCCTCGCCGACCAGGGCCTCGGCCTGATCCGGGTCGGGTACCGCCGGCCCAACGACCTCGACTCGTGCGCGCACGACCTGCTGGCGGCGGCCGACCTGGCCTCCCGCAACGGCGCCCGCCGCTTCGTGACGGTCGGCCACTCCTTCGGTGGTGCCGTCGCCGTCCAGGCTGCGGCGGCCCTGGGCGACGCCTGCGGTGGGGTCGTCACCCTCGCCACGCAGTCGGCGGGGTGCGAGCCGGCCGGCGAGCTGAGCGCGCCGGTGCTCCTCCTCCACGGCGACGCCGACACGATCCTGCCGCCCCAGGCCTCCGAGCTGGTGCAGATGCTCTGCAGGGGCGAGCTGGTCCGCCTGGCCGGGGCCGACCACCTGCTCCGCCCGGCCGGGGACGAGGTCCGGCGGCGGGTGCTGGCGTGGGTGGCCGCCCACCTCCAGAGCACCGAACCGGCATGACCGGACCCGCCCGTCCGGGAGCGGGGACCGTTCCGCTCCCTGCCGACGTCACCGGCCTCGACGCCGCGTTCATGACCGTTGCGCTGCGGCGCGGCGGTGCCGATGTCACCGTCGACTCGGTGACGGCCGAGCCGTTCCCGACCGGGACCGGCTTCCTCGGTGACCATGCCCGCCTCCACCTCACCTACGACGGCGCCCCCGGGCCGGGCACGGTCGTGGCCAAGCTGCCGCCCGCCGACGAGGGCGGGAGGACCGTCGGTCGGCTCCTCGGGGTGTGGTGGCGCGAACACCGGTTCTACACCGATCTCGCCCCAGGATCGGGTCTGCCCGTGCCGGCCTGCCACTTCAGCGGCGCCGATCGCGAGCGGGAACGGTATGTGCTGCTGCTCGACGATCTGACCGACCGGTCCGTCACCGTCGACCAGGTGGCCGGTGCGTCCGACGCGCAGGCCGATGCCGCCGTCGACGCCCTCGCCGTCCTGCACGCCCGCTGGTGGGACCGGGCCGGCGATGAGCTGGCCTGGATGCCCTCCATCGGCGCGCCCGCCGTCGGCTCGGCGCTGCAGGAGGCCGTGGTGGCGTCGCTCGGTCGGTTCGGAGGACGCTTCGGTGACCTCGTGTCGCCCGCCTCGGTCGACCGGCTCCGGGCCTTCGCCCCCCGGCTGCGCACCTGGCTGGCGGCCCGGGCAGCAGGGCCATTGGTCGTGGCCCACGCCGACTACCAGCTCGGCAACCTTCGGTTCGGAACCGACGGCGTCTGGATCCTCGACTGGCAGACGGCCATGCGCACCGCACCCGCCACCGACCTCGCCATCTTTTGCGGCACCAGCCTGACCACCGAGCGCCGCCGAGCCCGGGAGGACGCCCTCCTCGCCCGTTACCGGGAACGCCTGGCCGAGGAGGGGGTGAGTGTCGACGCCGGGCACCTCCGACGTGACTACTCGGAGTCGTTCCTGTGGTGGGCGGCCATGTTCGCCCACAACCTGTCGGCCATCGAGGCCCCCGACGACCGGTCGCGCGCCCTGTTCGACTCGATGGTGGCCAGGACGCACGCCGCCATCGACGACCTGGGCCCCGAGGCCTCCCCGTGACCAGGCGGAGGCGCGAGCTGGCGCCCGGCGTGGTGTGGATCGACGTCGACGCCGCCGACCGGCCCGATCTGTCCGACCTCACCGCCGCCCACGGGCTCGACCCACTGGCCGTCCACGACGCCGTCCAGGAGTCCGACCTCCCGAAGATGGACGACTTCGGCGACCACCTGGTCGTCACCTTCCACTCGCTGGCGACGGCCGGCGAGCGTCTCGCCACCGGGGAGATCGACGCGTTCGTGGGCGATGCGTTCCTCATCACGGTGCACCGGGGCGCCGTGCCGGGCATCGACTGGCTGTGGGACGCCATGGCGCGTCGACCCCGCCTCGCCCGCTCCAGCAGCGGCGTGGCCCTGGCCCGACTCCTGGAGGCGGTCAGCCGGCGCTACACACCGCTCGCCGTCGAGCTCGCCGACCGCATCGAGGACCTGACCGACGCCGCACTCGCCGCCGAGCCGACCGTCCTGGCCGACCTGAGCGCGCTGCGGGCCGACGAGCTGACCATGCGGCGGATCCTGACGCCGCAACGCGAGATGCTCGACGATCTGCGCCGGTCACCGATGCTCGACGACGAGGGCCGACGACGCATCGCCGACGTCTTCGACCTCACCCATCGTCACCGCGCCCCGGGTCAAGGTGCGTACGCCCGCCCGCCACGTCGGCCGGGGCCTGACCACGGTGGCCCGGCTCCCGGTGCGGGCCGGCGGCGTGTTCGTGTCGACCGCCGGCACCGCCCTGCGCCGCTACTGATCAGCCCGACGAGCCACCCTGATCAGCCCGACGAGCCACCCGGGCCCTGCGATGAGGGCGTCAGCCCGAAGAGCCGGACAGCACGGCCCGGCGCCGCTACTGATCGGCGCCGCTACCGAGGACCCGACCCCGTCCCGTCGGCGAGGGCGTCCAGGAGGCGCTCGATCCGCACGACGCCGAGGTAGCGACCGGCGGCGTCGTGGACGACGACGGGGGTGAACCGCTCGTCGGCGGGTCGCGTGAGGATGCGGCGGGCCAGGAGGGCGGGCGGCGTCGCCACGTTCACCCGGAACGGCACCGCTGCGGTCCCGGTCATCGCACCGGCGGCGTCGAGCACCCCGACGGCCCGACGGTTGGCGTCGAGGAGGACGACGAGGTCGACGTCGTCCAGCAGGGACGCGGCGGCGGGCTCGTCGGCTCCGGTCCACGGGGCCACGTCGACGAGCGGGGCCAGGCCGTCGCCGGCGACCGCGTCGGCGGCGGCGGCGATCAGCTCGGCCGCCGTCACGGGGTCGATGCCCGGGAACGCCGGGCCCGGCCGCGACAGCCAGTACCCCTGGGCCAGCGGCACGCCGAGCTGCACGAGCGTGCGGGCCTCGCCGGCCCGCTCGATGCCCTCACAGAGCAGCCAGGCGTCGATCCGCTCGCCGAACGTGCCGAGCATCTCGATCATGGCCCGCTTCGACTCGTCCCGGTCGACGCCGGCCACCAGCTCACGGTCCACCTTGAGCACGTCGGGCCGCAGCCGCAGGATCTGCTGGAGCCCGGCGTACCCGGAGCCGGCGTCGTCCATGGCGAGCAGCACCCCGGCCGCCCGCAGCCGCTGGAGCCGTGCCCCGAGGGCGGGATCGTTCCAGACATCGACGTGCTCGGTGAGCTCGATCACCACACCGGCCAGCGGCATGGCCCGGGCCAGGACGGCGTCGACCTCCGGGGAGGTGAGCGAGTCGGGCTCGACGTTGACGGTCAGGAACGTGTTGGCGGGCAGCGCCCGGCGGTGCGCCAGCAGCTCCTTCAGCGTGGCCGCCTCCAGCCGGGCGAGGACACCCATCGTCCGGGCCCGGGCGAACACCGAGGCCGGGTCGACCCCGCCGAAGTCGCTCAGGCCCTCGTAGCCGACGACCTCACCCCGCCGAAGGGCCACGATGGGCTGGAACCGGACGCCGGGCCGGCGGCCGGCCACGATGGCGCGCACCAGGTCGGCGGCCGGATCGGCGACGGCGTCGTCGGCGGCTCCGGAGCCCACCACCGGCCCGGGCCCGGGGCGGGTCACGGGCTCAGGCGACGGCGAGGATCCGGGCACGGACCTGGGCGACGAGCTCGGCCGGGACCTCGTCGATGCCGTGCACGACCTGGGCGTGGCGGGCCACCTCGGCCAGCACCTCCTCCTCGGTCGAGCACACCCAGCGGGCCTGGCAACCGGGTACGACGTCGCCACAGGCGAACTGCTTCATGGTCTGACTCCCGTCGGATCGGAGGACGTACCCGTCCAACATCGGCGCAACGGTCCCCCAACTGAGCGTTTGCCGGCATCGCGCCGCCGTATCGTCTCGAACGCCCTCCGTGAAGCCCCGAGGCACCCGATCCCCGTAAGGTCCGGTACAACATGGCCCCCTCCCGCCCCCATCTCCTCCGCACGACCGTGGCCACCGTGGCCGCACTCGTCCTCACCGCGACCCTCGTCGCCACGACCGGCGCGCCCGCCGGCGCCGACATCGCCGACGACCCGTCAGCCGCCGCTCAGTTCACCGGCGGTGACGTTCGCGCGTTGACGGCCACGGGCAACCGCCTGATCGTGGGCGGCGCCTTCACCGGTGTGACGGACAAGGGCACGTCGAACAACGTCGCCCGGCCCCGGCTGGCCGCGCTCGACGCCCGCACCGGTGGCCTCGACGCCGGGTTCAGGCCCACCGTCAACGGCACCGTGCACGACGTGGCCTCCTCCACCGACGGCACCGTGGTCTACGTCGCCGGCGAGTTCACCACCGTCAACGGCGTGTCCCGCCGCGGCGTGGTGGCGCTCGATGCACGGACGGGCGCCACGGTCGCCGGCTTCGCCGCCCGCACCGACGACACCGTGCTCGAGCTGCTCGTCGACGGCCGGTGGCTCTACCTCGGCGGGGACTTCTCCGCCGTCAACGGTGACCCGGACGCAGGCCACCTCGCCCGGGTCGACGCCCGCACGGGTGCGCTCGACACGACCTGGGCGCCTCCGGTCGACTGGCGCGTCGAGGCCATCGCCGTGCAGCGCAGCAAGGACCGGGTGTACGTGGGCGGGAGCTTCACCAGCAGACCCGACTTCCTGATCGCCGTCGACATCGACTCCGGCGATCGCGTCCCGCAGTTCGAGGTGAGCGAGCAGGAGCGGGTCAGGGACCTGGAGGTCGCCCAGGGGTCGCTGTACGCCGCCCAGGGCGGCAACCCGAACTACCTCGTCAGGTACCACCTCGACACCGGGGCGGTGAGGAACCGCTACCAGGGCAACGGCGACTTCCAGGCTGTCGAGGTGGTCGGCCCCCGCGTCGTGATCGGGTCGCACTCCACCGTCTTCGGCAACGCCGACCGGTTCCAGCTCGCCGCCATCCGATCCGCGGACGCCAGCTTCACCGCCAGCCTCGACTCCCCCGTCCGGGGCCCCCTCGGCGTGCTGGCCGTCTACTCCCACGGGCGCTCGCTGTACGCCGGAGGCGACATCAACAGGGCGGGCGAGCCCCCGGTCTCCTCCGAGGGTCTGGCCCGCTTCGGTCCCGCCCCGGGTCAGTCCGGTCCGACCACCCCCGCCGGCCTGCGGGCCACGGTCGTCAGCGACGGGGTGGAGCTGCGGTGGAACGCCTCGTCGGACGACGGCGGGGTGGCCGGCTACCGCCTGCTGCGGGGTGGCGAGCAGGTCGCCTGGGTGACGACCGGTACCTCCTACACCGACAGGGGGATCGACGACGGCGTGAGCTACGCCTACGAGATCGAGGCCTTCGACGGCCAGTTCAACGGCTCGGACCGGTCCGCCCCCGTCACCGTGGCGGCCGGCGACAGGACGGGCCCGCAGGTGGCCGTCACCACCCCGGGTGACGACAGCGTGGTCGGCACGGCGTCGCTGACCATCCGGGGCACCTCCGCCGACCCGGCCGGCACGGCGGCGGTGTCCGTCACCGTCCGCCACCTCCCGACCGGTCGCTACCTGCGGGCCGACGGCACCCTCGGCAACGGCCCGGTCTCGCTGCCGGCCACCGTCACCGCCGCCGCCGCGACCACGGCCACCTGGACACGGGCGGTCACGCTGCCCGAGTCCGGCGACTGGCAGGTCACCGCCACCGGCACCGACGGCAACGGCAACGTCTCGGCGCCGGCCCGGTCCACCTTCGGCCTCGACCCGACCATCGGGTACTGGCTGGTGGAGGCGGACGGTGGCATCCTGGCCTTCGGGGGCGTGGCCGACCTCGGCGGCGTCATCCCCGGCGGGGCGACGGTCGTGTCCATGGACCGCACCCCCGACGCCCGGGGGCTGTACGTCCTCGACGACGCCGGCACCGTCCACGTGCGGGGCAGTGCCCGCCACCTCGGCGACCTCGACCGGTCGACCCTGCGGCCGGGCGAGCGGGCCGCGTCCATCTCGGCCACCCCCGACGGTGAGGGGTACTGGATCTTCACCGACCGGGGCCGGGTGGCGACCTTCGGCAACGCCACCGCAGCCGGTGACCTGTTCTCGGTCACCAGCCCTGACGGGCGACCGGTCGCCGACGTCCTCAACGGGCCGGTGGTCGCCTCGGTGGCGACCCCCGACGGCGGCGGCTACTACATGGTGGCCAGCGACGGTGGGGTGTTCGCCTTCGGCACGGCCCGCTTCGCCGGGTCGATGGGTGGCACCCCCCTCAACGCGCCGGTCGTGTCGCTGGCCCCCGACCCCGACGGCGGGGGGTACTGGCTCATCGCCGGCGACGGTGGCATCTTCGCCTTCGACGCCCCGTTCCGCGGATCGGTCCCCGGCGTGCTGGCTCCGGGCGTCTCGCTCAACCAGCCGGTCATCGGCGGGCTCGCCTACGGCAACGGCTACGTGATGGTGGCCAGCGACGGCGGTGTGTTCGTGTTCTCCGACCTCGACTTCTCGGGCTCGGCCGTCGGCAGGATCGACTCCCCCCTCACCGACGTCGCCTCCTTCTCGGGCCTGCCCCGGTAGCACGCCGCCCTCAGTCCCGTCCCCCGCCGGTCGATGGGGGACGAGGAGCGACGAGGGACGGCGCGGCGATGAGGGTGGGAGGATCGGGCGGCACGGGCGTCTACCTGCGGCCGCGGGGGCTCGACAGCCCCTCGGCCGCCCCGGTGGCCGACCCCGAGAACCGCAGCGTCCGCCTGGCCCGGCTCCGTCACGTCGACAGCCTGCTCCTCCGCTCGATCGACAGCCTGACGAGCGCGCTCGGGGTGCTCGGCACCAGGTCGACGGGAGGCACCGGCCCGTCAGCACCCGCCGAGGTCGTCTCGTCCCACCCCCTGGGGCTGGCCACCCAGGCGGTGTCGGTGCTGCGGTCGACCGACGAGGTGAACACCACCCCCACCAGCTACGGCCCCGTCCAGCCCGCCTGGTCCGGCCCGTCGACCCGCCGACCCACCGTGAGCGGCACCTACACCGGGACCGTCGACGACACGCTGGAGGTCAAGGTGGCGTCGGTGTCGCTCCTCCTCGGGCGGGCCGAGCTGACCGTGCGACGCGACGACGGTGCCGGCGCCGTGGTGGGAGCGATCACCGTCCGCAACTCGGACCCTCCGGGCACCCGGTACACGCTGGCCGACGGTCTGCGGGTGGCCTTCGCGTCGGGGAGCTTCACGACCGGCGACCGGTTCGCGGTGTCGGTGTCGGCCTCCACCCCCTCGGCGGTGGACCCGTCCAAGCCGTTCGACGGCACCGGGGCGCAGCGCCCGGGCTTCGAGGAGGGCGTCACGGTCGTCCCGGGGAGCTTCACCGTCAACGGTGTCGGTGTCGCCGTGGCCAGCGGGGACTCGATCGACACCGTGATGGCCCGCATCAACGCCGCCGGGGCCGGCGTGACGGCGTCGTTCGATGCCGCCGCCGAGCGGGTCGTGCTGCGAGCCACCCAGCCCGGCGCCTCCGACATCACGGTCGCCGACGACTCGTCGGGGTTCCTGGCCGCCGTCAAGCTGGCCGGCGCCGTCACCGAGCGGGGCTACGCGGACCACACCGGTGTCCCCCTCGCCGACGTGCCCTCGATCGCACCGCTGACCGCCGGCACGGCCTCGGTGGGCGCGGAGACCGTGGCCGTCGACCCCGCCGCCGACTCCCTGGCGGCCGTGCTGGCCCGCTTCACCCCGGAGGGCAGCGGCGCCCGGGCCGTCTACCGGGCCGGCACCGACCGGGTCGCCGTCACCGCGCTGGACCCCACCGCCACCCTGCGGATCTCCGATGGGTCGTCGGGGCTGTTCACCGCCCTCGGCATTACCCCCGGTGACCACGAGCCCGTCGTCGGGGGCCGGGTCGGGCTCGGCACCCGGCGGTCAGAGGAGGCCGCCCGATCGGTGTTCGACGTCCTCGACGCCGTCAACGGCCTCTACGCCGCGGCCCGGGAGCAGGGGGCACCCGCCTACGTCTCGTCGCTGGCGGAGAAGCTCGACAAGGTCTTCTCGTCGGAGGCCGCCGGCGAGACCCTCGCCGCGCTCGGGGTCCGCTTCCGAGCCGGTGACCCCTCCCCGCTCGGCTGGGCCCGTCGATCGGTGCAGGACGCCGCCTCCGCCCTCCGCCGGGGTGCGCTGCACCCGGGCGCCTTGGCCGCCGGTGGCACCGGCGGGGACAAGGGCCTCCTCGACGACCTGATGCCCCTGCTGCGGGCCTCGATCTCGGTCAGCGACACGCTCCTCGGCGGCGGCTCCACCTCGGCGCGCTTCGTCGACACCCGCCTCTGAGCGGAGCCGGGCCCGCCCCGTGGGAGGGGGTGGAGGCCGGCGCGACGGTAGCGTTCGGCGCCGTGGGCATCCTCGCTGCGTCCGGCGACGCCGCCGGCATCGACCTGGCGCTGATCCTCGCCGTCGGGGTGTGCGCCCTGTGGCTGGGTGAGCGCATCGGCGTCCCCGCCATCATCCTGCTGCTGGCCGCCGGCGTCACGCTCGGACCGGTCACGGGCCTCATCGACCCCGACGACCTCCTCGGTGACCTGCTGTTCCCCGTCATCTCGGCCGGGGTGGCGGTGCTGCTGTTCGAGGGCGGCTTCGAGCTGCGCTGGGCCCGGCTGGTCGAGGGCCGTCGCCCCGTCCTCCGCCTCGTCACGGTGGGCGTGGTGATCACCTGGCTGGCCGGGACGGGAGCCGTGCTCGCGCTGTTCGACGTCTCCGTCGGGCTGGCCCTGCTGATAGGCGCCATCCTCACCGTGTCCGGTCCGACGGTGGTGCTGCCCCTTCTCCGCCAGGCGGGGCTGAGCGAGCCGGTGAAGGGCATCCTCACCTGGGAGGGCATCCTCATCGACCCCGTCGGCGCCGTGCTCGCCATCACCGTGCTGGAGGCGCTCACCCTCGACAGCAGCCCGGTCGTCGGCATCCTCCTCACCGTCCTGACCGGCCTGGCCGTCGGGTCGGTCGTGGCGGGCGGCCTCATGGTCGCGCTGCGCGAGCACTGGATCTCCGACCACCTCCAGGTGCCGGTCGTGCTCACGGCCGTGATCGTGGCCAACGCGTCGGCCAGCGCGCTGCGGCCCGAGGCGGGGCTCATCGCCGCCACCGTGCTGGGGATCGTCCTCGCCAACCAGCGCTGGGCACCCGTCGGCCACATCGGGCAGTTCAACCAACAGCTCGGCCAGGTCGTGCTGGGCGTGCTGTTCATCATCCTCGGCGCCCGGGTCGACCTCGACCAGCTCGCTGACGTCCTGCTGCCGGCACTGGGCGTCGTGGCCGTGCTCCTGGTGACCCGGGTGGTGGTCGGGTTCGTCGTCTCCATCGGGACCGATCTGCGGACGGCCGAGCGGGCCTACCTGGGTGCCATGGCGCCCCGCGGCATCGTCGCCGCCGCCGTCGCCTCCCTGTTCGCCATCGAGCTGGACGACGCGGGCCGCCAGGCCGAGCCGGTCGTGCCGCTCACGTTCCTCGTCATCGTCTTCACCGTGGTCATCTACGGGTTGACCTCCAAGCCCCTGGCGCGCGTCCTCGGCGTGGCCAGGAAGCCGCCCCGCGGTCTTGCCTTCGTGGGTGCGCCGGCGTGGGCGCGCGACGCCGCCTCCGCCCTCGGCCGCGAGGGCGTGCACACCATGGTCGTCACGACCGACAGCGACGAGGTCGAGGCGGCCACCGACCAGGGCCTCGGCGTCTACGCGGGCAAGCCCGAGGAGCTGGGTGACGCCATCGACACGCTGGGGGTGCGGGAGGCCATCATCACGTCCGGGGCCGAGGAGCTCAACGCCCTGGCCGTCGAGCGCTTCTCGATCGAGCTGGGCCGGCCCCACGTGTACCTGCTGCCCCGGACCGACGCCGACACCGGGGTCCGGGCGGGCGCCGACCGCACATCGTGGGGTCGGCGTCCCTTCGCCCCGTCCGCCACCCAGGAGCTCATCGAGGACGCCTACGCCGACGGGGCCGAGATCGTCGTCAGGACCTATGACGGCTCCGAGCCCCCGGTCGACGACGACCATCTCGTCCTGTTCGTGGTGCGCCAGGATGACGGCGAGCCGGTCGAGGTGGCGAGAGCCGGGGCCACCGACGAGCCCGAGCCCGGCGACCGGCTCGTCTGTCTCGCGCCGGTGGCGACCATGGACGACCTGCTGGCCGACGCCGGCGAGGACGTCATGCACACCGCCGCGCACGAGACCGACGAGGCCCCCCTCATCTGACGGGCCGGCCGACCCACCCGGAGCAGCCCATGGACGTCCTGCGCACCCCCGACGACCGCTTCGGCGGCCTCCCCGACTTCGACTTCGCGCCCCGGTACGCCGAGGTGTCCGACCCCGACGGCGGCACGCTCCGGGTGCACCACCTCGACGAGGGTCCCCCCGACGGGGCACCCGTGCTGCTCCTGCACGGGGAGCCGTCGTGGAGCTTCCTGTACCGCCGCATGATCCCGGTGCTGGCCGGTGCCGGTCACCGGGTGGTGGCCCCCGACCTGGTCGGCTTCGGTCGCAGCGACAAGCCCGCCGAGGCCGCCGACCACACCTACGCCCGCCACGTCGACTGGATGTCGGAGCTGGTCTTCGACCGCCTCGACCTGCGTGACATCACGTTCTTCGGGCAGGACTGGGGCGGCCTCATCGGCCTGCGGCTCGTGGCCGCCCGCCCCGACCGCTTCGCCCGGGTGGTCGTGGCCAACACCGGGCTGCCCGACGGGCGGATGCGCCCCTCCGAGGCGTTCCTCCGCTGGCAGCGGTTCTCCCAGGAGTCATCCGACTTCCGGGTCGGCCGGATCGTGGCCGGCGGCTGCGCCACCGAGCTCACCGACGACGTCGTGGCCGCCTACGAGGCCCCGTTCCCGGACGACACCTACCTGGCCGGACCCCGCATCCTGCCGTCGCTCGTGCCGACCTCGACCGACGACCCCGCCGCCGCCGACAACCAGGCGGCGTGGGAGGTGCTGGCCGGCTTCGAGCGGCCCGTGCTGTGCGCCTTCAGCGACCAGGACGCCGTCACGGCCGGCGGCGACAAGCCCTTCCGGGAGCGCATTCCGGGGGCGCAGGGTCAGGATCACACCACCATCACCGGCGCCGGCCACTTCCTCCAGGAGGACCGCGGTCCGGAGGTGGCCCGGGTCATCGACGGGTTCATGCGGGCGACGGCGGGGACGGAGGACCGCTGAGGGTCGTCCTCGTCGTCGAGCGGTTCCCGGAGCTGTCCCAGACGTTCATCGCCAGCAAGGTCGCCGGACTCGTCGACCGGGGGGTCGACGTCCACGTCGTCTGCCGGGAGTCTCCCGACGCGGAGTGGGCCGCCATGGGCTCGCTGCTCGACCCGGCGCTGCGGTCGCGTGTGCACACCACCCGCATCGGTGGCGACCCCGCTGCCCTGGCCGTCGCCGCGGGCCGCCTCGCCGTCGGCCTCGGACGGCGCCCCGCCCGGGTGGCTCGCCTCGCCCGCCGCCGCCTCGACCGGGGGCTGCGGGCCGGCCTCCGCTCCCTCCTGATCGACGCCGTGCTCCTCACCGTCGAGCCCGACGTCGTGCACTTCGAGTTCGTCGTCGACGCCCGGCACCGGGTCGACCTCGGCGCCGTCCTCGACCGGCCCCTGTCGGCCTCGGTGCGGGGGTTCGACGTCAACATCGTCGGTCTGGATCGACCCGACTTCTACCGGGACGTGTTCACCGCCCTGAGCGCCGTGCACTGCCTCGGCGAGGACCTGTGGCGACGGGCGCGGGAGCGGGGCTGCCCGCCGGAGCTGCCCCACGCCCTGATCGCCCCCGCCATCGACGCCGACTTCTTCGTGCCCCCCGAACGCGATCCCGTCGTCGTCGGCCCTCCCCGGCGCCCGCTGCGGATCGCGAGCGTCGGCCGGCTCCACTGGAAGAAGGGCCACCCCGACGGTCTCGCCGCCGTGCGCCGCCTCGTCGACGCCGGGGTGACCGTCGAGCACCGCATCGTCGGCGCCGGCGGCGAGGCCGACGAGGTGCGGGCCACCGTCGAGGCGCTCGACCTCGGGGGCCACGTGGCCCTCCTCGGACCCGCCCCCCGTGAGGTCGTGCGGGACACCCTGGCGTGGGCCGACGTGATGCTGCACCCGTCCGTGTCGGAGGGGTTCGCCAACGCCGTCCTCGAGGCGCAGGCCATGGAGGTGCCGGTCGTGTGCACCGATGCCGACGGGTTGGCCGAGAACGTGGTCGACGGGGTCACCGGCGACGTGGTGGCCCGGCGCGACGCCGCCGCCATGGCCGACCGCCTCGCCGCCCTCGCCGCCGACCCCGACCGCCGTCGACGCATGGGCCGGGCCGGCCGGGAGCGGGTCCTGGCCCACTTCACCCCGGACCGCCAGATCGACGCCTTCCTCGCCTTCTACCGCGACCTGCGACCCACGGCCGAGTCGTCGCGCTGGTACTCCTCGTAGGCCCACCCGGCGGCACCGGCCACGAGACCGGCCCCCAGGGCCACCCGCTGGAGCCCCCGCACGGTGGCGACGCGGTCGCGTCCTCGACGCCGGACCACGACCACGGCCAGCCCCGCCGCACCCCGCCCCATCTGCAGCATCCCCTTGCCGGCCCTCGCCACCCGGCGGGGCCAGGCCACCCCCTCGGCCACCAGCGACAGGCTGCGGGTGTTCCCGATGCGGAAGGCGCGGCGCACGAGCCACCGTCCCCGGGCCCGGGCGGGGGGCACGTGCACCTCGACGGCGGCGTCGTCCACCCAGACGAAGCGGGCGCCCCGCCCCGCCATGGTGCGGAACAGGTGATGGTCGGACCCGCCCGAGTAGCGGAAGTTGGTGTCGAATGGCGTCGTCAGGGAGGGCAGCGCCGCGGTCGAGATCAGTACCCCGCTCGTGCGGCAGTGGTAGAAGTCGACGCTCTGGCCGGTGACGAACGGGGGGCTGGCGAAGAACCGGCCGTCGTGCAGCCACCCCGGGGGGTCCATCTCGAAGACGGGCTCCGAGCGGCCCTGGGCCACGTCGGCCCCGCTCGCCGCCCACGTGTCGACCATGGCCGACAGCCAGTCGGCCCGGGGCACCTCGTCGTCGTCGAGGAACCCGATCACGTCGGCCCCCGCCTCGGCGGCCATGCGGACGGCCCGGTTGCGGGCGTAGGGGATCCCGCCCTCCGGTTCGATGGCGTACCCGATCGGCGGGGCGGCACCGTCGAGGCGGGCGGTGGCGGCCTCCACGACACCCCGGCAGGGTCCGCTGGGTTCGTTGTCGACCACGACCACCCGCACGTCGACGGGACGCGACGAGGGCGGGTCGAGGGCGGCGATGGCGTCGAGGCAGCGGCGCAGCCCGGCCGGCCGCCGGAAGGTGATGACGCAGAGGACGAGCACCACCGGCGCGGCCGGGGTCGCCGGCCCCACGGTCACCTCCACCACGGCGGCCCGTGCGCTGAGGTCGGGGTGCACCGGTGCACCCGTACCATGGTCGACCACCGGTGCGGGCGGTTCAGGTCCAGTCCGGCCCGCCGACAGCCGCCGACGGGTCGCCCACGGTGGAGACGCCCCGGCGGAGAAGGTGGTGGCCCATGACGACCTTCCTACCGGCCGTGCCGCTGGTGTCGGTCATCGTCCCGACCCGTGATCGCCACGACCTGGTGGGTCGAGCGGTGGACTCGGTGCTGGCCCAGACCGTCGACGACCTGGAGGTCATCGTGGTCGACGACGGGTCGGTCCGCCCGGTCGAGCTCGACGCCGACCCACGCGTCCGGGTGATGCGCCTCGACCCCAACCGGGGCAACGGCACCGCCCGCAACGCGGGCATCACCGAGGCGCGTGGTCGCTACCTGGCCTTCTGCGACGACGACGACCGCTGGCGCCCGAACCTGGTCGAGGTGTCGCTGGCCGCCCTCGGGCGCAGCCGGCTCGATCCGCCCGTGGCCGTCGTCTCGGGCGTGGCCGTGATCCGCGCCGACGGGTCCACGGGCCGTCGCCTGCCGACCAGCTCGCCCCGGGGACGGGACCACTTCCTCGACGCCCCCGGTGAGCGGGGCCACCTCACCAAGCAGACCCTGTTCGTCGAGCGTGACGTCCTGGCCTCGGTGGGCGGGTTCGACGAGCGCCTCCGCTCCCGGGTGTGGACGGACCTGTTCCTCCGTCTCAACCGGGTCTGCTCGATCCAGGCCACGCCCGAGGTCACCTACGAGCTGCACCGCGACGACCGGCCCCGGGTGACCGGTGATCCCGACCTGCGCCAGCGCAGCTACCACCAGCTGCTGCGCATGCACGCCGACGCGCTGGCCCGCCACCGGCCCGCGGCGGCCGACTTCCACCGCGACCACGCCCGCCTGTCCTGGCGGGCCGGTCAGCGGGGTGCGGCCGTGGCCGCGGTCGGCCGGGCGGTGGCGGCGTCACCGGTCACCGTGGCCAGGGAGCTGCTGGCTCCGGTCCTCGGCCCGGTCCGCTCCCTCGTCGGGAGACTCCGCCGGCGCGTGCGCCGGGCGGCACCGGTCGGCGGCCCGGTCGCGTCGGACCGGGGTGAACGGCCCCGGCCCGCGCTGTCGCTGCTCGCCGTCAGCCCCCTGCGATGGGAAGCCGGCTACGACGACCTGCTCGTGGCGGTCCGTCGTCTCGTCGACCGCGGCGTCGACGTGGGCCTGACCATCGACGCCGACGGTCCCGCCCGCGAGCGGGTGCTGTTCAACCGTCACGACCTCGGCCTGACCAGCCGCGTCCACCTGGGCCCGGCCGGTGGCGGGCGCCACGACGTGTGCGCGTGTCCGACCCTCACCGAGCGGCCCTGGCCCGAGGTGATCGCCACCCTCCCCCACGTCGACCGGGTCGTGACCACCGAGGGGAGCTGGCTGGCCGAGGCCCTGCCCGCCGACCGCCGTCGGCTCGTGCCCCGCCGTGACCCCGAGCGCCTGGCCGACGCGCTGGCCGGGGAGGGTGGGGGGATGTCGGGACCGTGAGGCTCGTCCTCGTCACCGAGCAGTTCCCCAAGCGGTCCCAGCCGTTCATCGCCGCGCAGGTGGTGGGGCTCCTCGACGCCGGGCTCGACGTCCACGTCGTGTGCCGGCGTCGCAGCGACGACTGGGCCGCCCTCGATGTGCTGCGGGACCGCCCCGACGTCGCGGAGCGGGTGCACGAGACGACCACCCGGGGGGATCCGGTCGAGACCGTCCGGGCCGTCGGCCGGCTGGCGGGGGCGGCCCGGCGGCGGCCGTGGCCGCTGTTGCGCCACGTCACCGGCAACCTCCGGCTGGGTCGGCCGGGCCTCCGCTGGCTGCTGCACGACTCGTGGCTGGTCGGTCTCGACGCCGACGTCGTGCACTTCGAGTTCCTCACCCAGGCGGCGCAGCGGACCGGCCTGCGGGTCGTCATCGGCCGCCCGTTCTCGGCATCGGTGCGGGGCTTCGACGTCAACTTCTTCGCCCTCGACGACCACGACCGGTTGGCCGACGTCTGGGCCGGCCTCGACGCGCTGCACTGCCTCGGCGCCGACCTGTGGGCGCGGTCGCAGGCCCGGGGCTGCCCCGCCACCATGCCGCACGCCCTGATCCCGCCCGCCGTCGACGCGGCGCTCTTCGCACCGCCTCCCGGCCCCCGGCCGCGGCCCCCCGGCCCGTTCCGGGTGCTCAGCGTGGGTCGCCTGCACTGGAAGAAGGGGTACCCCGACGGCCTGGCCGCCGTCCGTCGTCTCGTCGACGACGGTGTCGACGTCCGCTACACGATCCTGGGAGACGGACCGGCACGCGATGAGGTCGAGGCCGCCGTCGACGGGCTGGCGCTCACCGGGTGCGTGGAGCTCCCCGGCTTCCGGCCCGCCGATGCCGTCCGCGACCACCTGGCCCATACCGACGTCCTCCTGCACCCGGCGGTGTCGGAGGGGTTCGCCAACGCCGTCCTGGAGGCCCAGGCGATGGCGGTGCCGGTGGTCTGCACCGACGCCGACGGGCTGGCCGAGAACGTGGCCGACGGTGAGACGGGGTTCGTGGTGCCCCGCCGGGACCCCGATGGGATTGCGCAGCGGCTCCGGGAGCTGGCCGACGATCCCGACCGGCGGTCCCGCATGGGCCGGGCCGGGCGGCAACGGGTGCTCGACCATTTCACGCCCGCGTCCCAGACCGCGGCGTTCGTCCGCTTCTTCGCCGAGGTCGCCCGGGCCGGCTGACACCCGGTGGTGTGATCGACCCCCGGTCGTCTCCCACCACCGACAGTGACGAAAGGTGGTTCGTGGCCCACGCCCCGTCGTCAGTATCCTGGCGCAGCCGACACCGGCCCCGGCCCCTTCGAGAGCGAGATCCCCATGACGACCGATGTCACCATCGTCGTGGCTCCCCGTGAGCGGTTCAGCCGCTCGCTGGAGTCCCTGGAACGCATCTACCAGCTGACCGACACGCCCTTCGAGCTGGTCTACGTCGACGGTGGCTCGCCCCGCCCGGTGCAGCAGGGTCTCGAGGCCGCCGCCGCCCGGCACGGGTTCACGCTCCTGCGCCACGATCACCACCTGGCCCCCAACCACGCCCGGTCCATCGGCCTGGCCCGTGTGACCACCCCGTACGTGGCCTTCGTCGACAACGACCTGATGGTCACGCCGGGCTGGCTCGACACCCTGCTCACCTGCGCCGAGCAGACCGGGGCGTGGGCGGTCGGTCCGCTCTACTTCGAGGGCGACCCGGCCGACGAGATCATCCACATGGCCGGCGGCGACATGCGTCTCGGGGAGGGGGAGCCGGGCCAGCGGACCTTCGAGACCACCCACCGTCTCCAGCACGTCGGCCTGGCCGACGCACCCGGTCTGTCCCGGCAGCGGTGCGACTTCGTGGAGTTCCACTGCGCCCTCGTCCGGGTCGACGCCATCGAGCGCGTCGGCGGGCTCGATGATCGCCTCCTTGCCACCCGCGAGCACCTCGACCTGTGCCTCCGCATCGCCGACGCCGGTGGGGAGGTGTGGTTCGAGCCCGCCTCCCGCGTCACCTACGTGACCCCGCCGCCGGTCGACCTGCGCGACGTGCCCTACTTCCTCCGACGCTGGAGCGAGGAGTGGAGTCGCACCAGCCTCGAGCACTTCCAGGAGAAGTACGGCATCGAGCCGCAGTACCTGGAACGGCTCCGGATCATGCGCAACCGCCGCCAGGTCGCGTTCGAACCGGTCCGGCGGGCGGCTCGCAAGGTCGGTGGCCGCCGCGCCGAGCGCCTGACCGACAGGGTCCTCCGCAAGACCGAACCGGTCGTGAACCGCCGTCTGTTCCGCCCGCCCCCCGCCCCCGTGCCGACGGGTGCTGCAACCGACTGACCGGCCCGGCGGCGTACCCTCGTCTGCGACGGGTGTCGCCTCGATCGAGCAAGCCGGACGGACTCACGAACCATGTCGTTCTACCCAGTGAACCGGTATGCCGACGTCCGGATCATGCCCGACCCTCGTCGCGTCATCGCCAAGCCGTTCCTGCCGGGTGAGGAGTTCCTGCCCGACGGCAGCTCGCGCATCGACGTGGCGCTGGCCCGCATCCTGGCGCTGCCCGAGTCGGTGGTGGCCGACACGCTGCGGGCGGCGTGCGCCGGCTTCGGTGAGCGTCACCCCGACCTCGACGAGATCCTCGAGACGAACTGGGAGGTCATCTCCCGTCGCAACCACATCCCCGGCGGTCAGTCGACCGACCGCCGCCGTCTGATCGGCGCCTACTTCACCCACGAGTACGCCGTCGAGGCGGCGGCCCTGACCAACCCGTCGATGGTGGCCGCCCCCGACCAGTCCGGCCTCGGTCCGGGCGAGGCACGCTTCGTGATGAGTCTGCGCGCCATCGGTGAGGGTCACCTCTCCTCGGTCGAGCTGCGCACCGGTCGGATCGGCGCCGACATGGCGATCACGCTCGACGCCCCCAGTCCGTACGCGGTGACCGGCCGGCTCAGCAGCACCGACTACGACAAGAACTTCTTCACCACCAAGCTGGCCGAGCTGGGGGTGCTCTCGTCGGTCGCCCAGCGGGTGCTCGACCAGCTCGACCCGAGGTTCTCGATGGCGGACCTCGAGCAGGCCCTGCGTACCGTCGACCCCGACGACTCCGGGCCGGCGCCGGTCAAGGAGGCGACGCACTCGCTCTACTGGCTGGCCTCCTCCAACTACCGGACCCGGTTCCGCCCCGAGGGCGACCTCTCCGAGCGGGTGATCTTCCCCGTCGGCCCCACCGAGCACCGCGGCATGGAAGACGTCCGCCTCGTGCGCTTCGTCCACGACGACGGCGAGGTCGTCTACTACGGCACCTACACCGCCTTCGACGGCCACAAGATCCTCCCCCAGCTCATCGAGACGACCGACTTCTGCACGTTCCGCTTCTCCACGCTGCGGGGGGCGTGTGCGCAGAACAAGGGGATCGCACTGTTCCCGCGCAAGATCGGCGGGCAGTTCGTGGCGTTGGGGCGCCACGACAACGTGAACAACTTCCTGATGGCCTCCCACGACCTCAGGGCCTGGCACGAGACCGAGAAGATCCAGGAGCCCGAGCTGACCTGGGAGCTGATGCAGCTCGGCAACTGCGGGTCGCCCCTCGAGACCGAGGCGGGGTGGCTCGTCATCACCCACGGGGTCGGGCCCTTCCGGCAGTACAGCCTCGGTGCCCTCCTCCTCGACCTCGACGACCCGTCCCGGGTCAAGGGGCATCTGAAGGAGCCGTTGCTGGCCCCCGTGGGTGACGAACGCGAGGGCTACGTGCCGAACGTCGTGTACTCCTGCGGCAGCATGATCCACGCCGGACACCTGGTGCTGCCGTACGGCTTCGGCGACATCGGTTCGAGCATCGCCACCGTGCCGCTCGACGACCTGCTGGGCCGGCTCAACGGGTAGGGCCCCGGTCCGCGATCCCGGAGCCCCGTCTAGGGTCTGGCGGCGGCGACGGTTCCGCGGGAACGGGGAGGCGGGATGGCGACACCGGTGTACAGCCCGGACTGGGTGGCCTACCACGCCCGGGGCCGACCCGACCGGACCGCCATCGTCGACCTGGGGACCGACCGGCGCCTCACCTACGCCGAGCTCGACGACCGGGCCGGGCGACTGGCCGTCGGTCTGGCCGAGCGGTTCGGTGTCTCGTCCGGTGACCGGGTCGCCTTCCACAGCCACAACCACGCCAACGTCTTCGAGCTGCAGTTCGCCTGCTGGCGCCTCGGTGCCGCCTACGTCCCGCTGAACTGGCGGCTGGCGCGCCCCGAGCTCGAGTTCATCGTCGGCGACTGCGCGCCGAGGGTGCTCCTCCACGACGACGCCGATCCCGGGATGGCCGCCTCGGTCGCCTCGTCGTGCGGTGTCGAGGCCCGCATCTCCTGGGGCGTCCGGTCCGACGGCGCCACCGACTACGAGGAGCTGCTCGGGTCGGTCACCGACACGGCGATCCCCCACCATCGCAACACCCACGACACGTTGGCCTGCGTCATGTACACGTCGGGCACGACGGGACGCCCCAAGGGCGCCATGATCACCCACGGCGCCATGGTGTGGAACCTCGTCAACGCCGGCGCCCCGTTCGGGTTCCGCGACAGCATGGTCAACCTGACCGTGCTGCCCCTGTTCCACATCGGCGGCATCAACGCCTTCGCCAACCCGGCGTTCCACTACGGCGGTACCAACGTGCTGATGCGCTCCTTTGAGCCCGGCCCGACGCTCGACCTGCTCGCCGATCCCGACGTCGGCGTCACCCACTTCCTGGCCGTGCCCTCGAACTACCTGTTCATGAGCCAGCACCCCCGCTTCGAGACGGCCACCTTCCCGACCCTCGTCACCGCCGGCATCGGGGGGGCGCCGACCCCGCTGGCGCTGCTGCAGCGCTGGGCGGCCAAGGACGTGGTCCTACAGCAGGGCTACGGCATGACCGAGAGCGCGGCGACGATCTCGGCGCAGACCAGGGACGACGCCGTGACCAAGGTGGGCTCGATCGGCACCCCGCTCCTGCACCTCGAGCACCGCATCGTCGACGAGCACGGCACCGACGTCGAGACGGGCGCCACCGGTGAGCTGTGGGTGCGGGCGCCCAACATCAGCCCGGGCTACTGGAACCGCCCCGACGCGGACGAGGCGAGCTACACCGACGGCTGGTTCCACACCGGCGACGCCGTGCGGGAGGACGCCGACGGCGCGCTCTACATCCGCGACCGCTGGAAGGACATGTACATCTCCGGCGGCGAGAACGTGTACCCGGCCGAGGTGGAGAACGTCCTGTACCAGCTCGACGGCGTGTCGGAGGCGGCCGTCATCGGCGTGCCCGACGAGCGCTGGGGCGAGGTGGGCACGGCCGTGGTGGTCCGCGCCCCCGGCTCCGCCGTCACCGCCGACGAGATCGTGGCGCACTGCGCCGCCCACCTGGCCCGGTTCAAGGTCCCGAGGAGCGTCCGGTTCGTCGAGGGGTTGCCCCACAACGCCACCGGCAAGATCCTGAAGCGCGAGCTGCGGGCCGAGCTCGTCCCCGCCGGGGCCGGACCCGGGGAGATGGCACCCCCGCCGCCGCGGTAGCCCACCGGTCGGGATCGGCCCGGCGGTGCCGAGCCGCTACATGGCGTCCACCTCGGGCAGGATCTCCTCCCGCAGCCGCTTCAGGTCGTCGATCGTCTTCGACACCGGCACGTCCTGGAACGGGGGCCAGATGAGCGGCATGGTCAGCCCGACCTCGCGGTAGCGCTTCAGGTTGTCGGTGATCTGCTCGGCGGTGCCGACCAGCAGGTTGCTGGCCTTGCCCTGGGGCGTCTGGTCCGTCTCCTCGTCGGTGATGACGAACCAGATCATGCTGCAAATCTCGAGATCGTCGATGGAGTGCGAGCCTTCGAGGTCGTCGAGCTCGCGCTGGATGGCGCTGCGCCACTGCTCGAGCTCACCGGGGGTGTCCTGGATCCCGATCCAGCCCGACAGGCCGTACCGGGCGATGCGGCTCGCAGAGCGCTTGGGGTCCTTCAGGCCGCTGAAGAAGATGGGCGGGTGCGGCTCCTGCAGGGGCTTCGCCCCGAACCCGCAGCGGTCGAAGTCGGCGAACTCCCCGTGGTACTCGAAGAGGTCGTTGGTCCAGATGCCCTGCATGATCTCGACGGTCTCGCGCACGTGTGCGTGCCGCTTGGGGAAGATGTGCGAGGCGCTCGCCGCCGCGAACTCCTCGGGCATCCATCCGGCCCCCACGCCCACGTTGACCCGACCGTTCGAGAGGTGGTCGACGGTGGCGATCTCGGCGGCGAGCACACCCGGGGAGCGGTACGGCGTGTCGGTGATGCTCATGCCGATCCGCACGTTCGTCGTCTTCGCGGCAAGCCACGGGATCAGCGGCCAGCCCTGGTACCACTGGCCCCGGGATGACACCGGCAGCGCCTTCGGGAACTCCTCCATCATGCCGAAGGAGTGCTGGAGCTCCTCTCGATCGGAGGCTTCCGGCACGACGATCCGGTCGAGCGTCCAGACCGAGTCGAACTCGAGCTCCTCGGCGAGGCTGGTGAGATCTTCCAGCTCTTCGACGGTCACCTCGTCACGGAAGTTCGGGAGATACAGAGCGAGCTTCATGAAAGAAGGCCTCCTCACCGTAGATGTGCAGAACTGCGACGGCCGACTCCGTTGGTCGGGCGGCCGCACCTCGAGCCCCTCGACCCGCCTGCCTCGGTCGAGGCTAACGCACCCGACGAGATCATCGGTGAGGGTGAGACCGGCGACGGGGGGCGCCCCCGGGCCGCGTCAGGGCCGCCCCCCCTCCTCCGCCTCGGCCCGGAGCCGGTCGCGCAGCTCCCGCTTGACGACCTTGCCGTAGTTGTTGGTCGGCAGGGTCTCGACGAACCGGTAGTCCCGGGGCCGCTTGAAGCGGGCGATGTGGTCGAGGCAGATCCGGTCGAGGTCCTCGACCGGCGGCGGGGCGGGACCGTCGCCCACCACGAACGCCACCACCGCCTCGCCCCACTCCGTGTCGGGCCGGCCGACGACGGCGGCGGCCCTGACGTCGGGGTGGCGGAGCAGGGCCTCCTCGACCTCCCGGGGGTAGACGTTCATCCCGCCGCTGATGATGAGGTCCTTGGACCGGTCCCGCAGGGTGAGGTACCCGTCGGCGTCGAAGCTGCCGACGTCACCCGTGTGCAGCCAGCCCTCCCGCAGCGCCTCGGCGGTGGCGTCGGGCTGGTCCCAGTAGCCGGTCATGACGACGTCGCCCCGGACCACCACCTCGCCGACCTCGCCGGTGGGGAGGTCGCCACCGCCGTCGTCGACGACGCGGACCTCGACGTCGGTGCGGGCGACGCCGACGCTCTGCATGCGGTCCCGCCAGCGGGGATGGTCCCGGTCGGCGTGGTCGGCCTTGGACAGGGCGGTGATCGTCATCGGCGTCTCGCCCTGGCCGTAGATCTGGGCCAGGCGGGGACCGAAGACGGCGATGGCGTCCTCCAGGTCGGCCAGGTACATGGGTGCGCCGCCGTAGACGATGGTCTTCAGGGCGGAGAGGTCGGCGGCGGCGACGGACCGGTCGCCGGCCAGCCGCTTCACCATGGTGGGAGCGGCGAAGAACGTCATGCCCGCCCACCGCCCCAGCAGCTCGGCGATCTCGTCGCCGTCGACGCCGCCGGACCGGGGCACGACGCTCGCCGCGCCCCGGGCGACGTGGGGCAGCCCGTAGAGCCCCGAACCGTGCGACAGCGGCGCGGCGTGCAGGATGCAGTCCCGGGGCTCGACCGGGTCGATGTCGGCGAAGTAGCTGAGCGACATCACGAGCAGGTTGCGGTGGGTGAGGGTGGCGCCCTTGGGCCGTCCCGTGGTGCCGCTGGTGTAGAAGAGCCAGGCCGGGTCCTCCGCCCGCCGGTGCACGAGCGGAGCCGGCGAGGCCGCCGTGAGCCGGTCCCACCGCTCACCGGGTGCCACCACCACGGTCTCCAGCGAGGGCACCGTGCCGATCAACGACTCGACGTCGTCGGCGTGGTCGGCGTCGGTCACGGCGACGGCCGAGCCGCTGTGGTCGAGGATGTAGGCGACCTCGTCGCGGTGGAGGCGGGCGTTGACCGGCACGGCCACGAGGCCGGCGTGCCAGATGGCGAACAGCGCCTCGAGGTACTCGGGCCGGTTGCGCATGACGATGGCGACCCGGCCGCCGGGCGTCAGGCCCAGATCGCCCCGCAGGCCGCCGGCCGCGCCGGCCGTCCGGGTGGCGAACGTCGCCCAGCTGGCGTGGACACGCCCACCGTCGCCAAGCGCCGGTTCGTCGGGTCGCCGGCGCCCGTGGCGCTCCACCCAGACGGCCGGGTTCACGTCAGCCCCGCTTCGTCCCGGGGGGGAACGAGACCGGGAGGTAGCGGGGGCCGCGCACCTGCCCGCCGGCCCAGGTGACCTCGTCGGGGGCCGAGAGGGAGAAGTCCGGGATCCGCTCCACCCACGTGCGCAGGGCGACGTCCATCTCCATGCGGGCGAGGTTCGAACCTGCGCACCGGTGGATACCGGCACCGAACGCGATGTGCGGGTTGACCTTGCGGTCGATGAGGAACTCGTCGGAGCGGTCGAAGACCTCGGGGTCGTGGTTGGCGCCGGGGAAGTTCATCAGCACCTTGTCACCCGGCTCGAGATCCACGCCGTCGTACGACACCGGCTCGGTGACCTCCCGGGCCATGGTGACAGGCGAGTAGTACCGCAGGAACTCCTCGACCGCCGTCGGCCACACGTCCGGGTCGGCGACCAGGCGCTCACGGTCGGCGGGGTGCGTGGCGAGGTGCCAGAGCGCAGACCCGATCGAGCTCCACGTCGTGTCGATCCCGGCGACGAGCTGGAGGTTGCACATGCCGATCACCATCTCGGGATCGAACGGGTTCCCGTCGGGATCGGTGCACGCCAGCAGCGCCGTGATCAGATCGTCCTTCGGGTTCTCCTGGCGGTCGGCGACCTGCTCGGCGAAGAAGTTGCGGATCACGTCCCGGTACTCGATGCGCAACTCCGGTTGCGACAGGCCGAGCTCGAGGACGGCGCGTACCCAGTACACGAAGTCGTCGACCCGCGTCTCGTCGATACCGAGCTTCAGCGCGATCAACCGCGGAGGGATCTGCTGGGCATACTGACCGGCGGCGTCGGCCCGGCCGGCCTCGATGAAGTCGTCGATGAGCCCGTGGCACACCTCGACGGTGTAGGGGCGGTGCTGCTCGATCGCCTTGGCGGTGAAGTGCGGCAGCAACGCCCGGCGGGTCCAGAACTGCTCGGGCGGATCGGCGCTGATCGGCGGCGCGTTGCCGCCGTACCGGGCCGACGCCCGCGTGGCGGCGACCTCGGGCGGAGTGATGACGATGGGGTCGCGCGACGAGAGCTCGGGCACCATCTTCGCCAGCGCCTGGACGTCGGCGTACCTGGTGGGCAGGTAGGCGCCACCCCAGCGGTCGGTGTGGGCGATCGGGCACCGCTCGCGCAGTTCGTCCCAAACTGGTACCGGATCGTCGACGTACTCGGGGGCCATGATGTCGAAGTCGCTCGCCCAGTCCGCGACGGGTGGTCGCTCATCACCCATGTGTGGTCCTCGATTCGCTCGATCACTATTCGTCAGTGCGTTTCGGTGCTGCGTCGGGTGCGGTCATCGTAGGCGACGGCCACGTCCCCCCGCTAGCGAGGAAGTCGAGCAGGGTTCCGTTCACCCGACCGGCGTCCTCGAGGTGCATGAACTGCCCCAGGGTGTCGGGGACGACGACGGCGTAGCCCGGTAAGCAACCGAGCCGAGGGCACACGACCTCGCCCCCGGAAACGACCGGTAGCGGTGGGCTCACACCCCCACGTCGATCGGAGCGATGACCGGTGAGGTCGCCGCAGCGACATCGGATTTCGGGGCCTCAGGTGCGCAGCTCGCTCTGAACTGAAAGAGGTGGTTCGTGCTCATGTGGGCACCGGACCACACGAGACGGACGGCCCACTGCCGCAGCTGACCGAGACAGAGACCGAGCCCGCCCCGTCGGCGAGCGAACGCTGCGTTCATCGACATCAGGTGACCTGCCGCCCTGTTCGTCCAGGGCGCTCCGGGAGCGTGCTGTCCTTGCAGTATGAGAGATGGAATGACGCGTCAGGGTTGAGGTCACCGTCCACGCAGTCGGGCCCCACGCGCTGGTCGCGTCGCTCGAACTACGGGGCTCACCGCTGCGGGGCCTCGTACTGGCGGATCCTGCCCGGCTCGACCACCCACAGCCGACCGCCGAGCGGGGCCCGCTCGAGTCCTCCCAGCAGTTCGGCCGTCACTGCGTCGAGGTCTCGGCGGCCCGGTCGGTCTCGCACTCGCAGCACGGCAATCCCTGCGAACCGCTCCGGCGGGAACCGCAACGGGTTGGCGAACCCCAGGTCCAGGGTCACGAGCGCACGCTCCTCGCCCGACGCAACGTCCAGCACGATGGGGTCGGGCGATCCGGAGAGGGACTCGTCGCGCACCGTCGCCACGTCATGGCCGGCCACACGCAGCCGTCCAGCCGAACGGCGCCCGAGGTTCTCGTCGAGCTTCAGCCTCACGCAACGTCGACGAAGCGCCCGGCCGCCAAGCGCGCCCCGTACGCCAGGCAGGCGCGGATGTCATCGTCGACGAGCTGGGGGTAGTCCTCTCGGATCTCATCGACGGTCATCCCGTCGGCCAGAAGACCCAGCACCACCGCGACCCAGATGCGAGTCCCACGCACCGTCGGCGTACCGAACGCGACCTGCGGATCGGTCACCACCCGATCGAGCAAAACATCGTCTGCCACGTTGCCATGGTAGGGCTCCCCTGCCCGGGCGCTCTGCCCCTCGGGGCTCGATCTGCGTGCGGCTCGGCCAGTCCCGCGAGCGCTCCCGATCTACGGTCCCGGCCTCACTGCTGTCACGGCCGCTTCGTCGTTCGCAGAACCGTGCACCACTGTCTCGGCCGTGATCGCGTGCTACACGTTCGTCAACGAGTCGAACAAGGTCATGGTCGACCACGGCGCCGGTCTTGGTCTGGCGCATGACCGCACCTTCGCCGCCTCCCTTCGCCACCGAGTGGCGGATGGCTACCAGCCCGGAACCCAGGTCGATGTCGGACCAGCGGAGCGCACACACCTCGCCCCGTCGAGCCCCGGTGTTGGCCGCGACCATCTGGAAGGCGAACAGCCGTCGATCCTCGTCCTGAGCCGCCCGCAGCAGACGCCCGACTTCTTGGGGGGTCGGCGGCTCCGGCTCACGGCGCTGGACCGCTGGAGGGCGGGCCAGCACCGCCGGCGATGCCGCGATCAGACCCCGGCGGACGGCCTCGTTGAACGCCACCGAGGCCACGGTGTGGATCTTCTGGACCCGGGCTGGCGACAGGCCGTCGTCGACAAGGCGGCGGTAGAGGTCCTCGAGATCGCGCAAGCGGACCTCGTGCAAGCCCATCTCGCCGAGCGCCGGCTTGAGGTACCGCTCGACCGATGACCGCCACGCCGATGCTGTGGTCGGCGACAGAGCCTGACGCTTGATCGGACACCACTCGTCGAGCCACGACGCCACGGTCGGAAGCCCTTCGTCGGCGACTGCGTTCTCACGCCCATCCTCGGCGGCGGCAAGGTCCTGGCTGCCCGCTCCGCCTCACGACGGGTCCCCCGCACCGTCGTCGAGCGGTAGCGCTTGCGACCGGTGTCAGGGACGCGGCCGAGGTAGATGCGGACCTCCCAGACCCCACGGCCTCGACTACGCAACGAACCCTGCATGGATGGGATGGAAGGTACGCCGAGCGGATGGGATGGAACCCCACCCCGAGAAGCCGAAAGGCCCAGGTCAGAGGGTCTGACCTGGACCTTCGTCGGAGCGGACGACCGGGCTCGAACCGGCGACCTCAACCTTGGCAAGGCTGGGAACGCTGTCCAGGGGGTGCCCCACCTGGGCAAACAGTCCGTCCCGTATCCCATGAAGGCACGAAATCCGCTCCGTGGATGGGATGAGGGATGGGATGGAAGTGACGCGCCAAGGTTGAGGCCATCGTCCGTGCCGTCCGACCAGCAATCACCGCAGCAGCTCCACGAACGCGTCGTCGGTGAGGCCGCTCTGGGGATCACGGACCGCAGCGTCCCGGCGCGGAGCTCTCGATGCATCGGAACGATCACGACCAGACCGTCGGCCGATCGGAGCTTCACCTGACTGCCCCGCTGGCCCACCCGCTCGAACCCGACCCGACCCAGCGCCCGCACGACGTCGCTCCCGGGGTGGGCTCACACCCCCACATCGATCGGAGCGATGACCGGTGAGGTCGCCACTGCCACATCGGACTCGTCCTCGAAGTAGAGCTCGAGCGCCTCGACCAGGTTGGCCCGCGCCTCATCAAACGTGTCGCCCTGGCTGGCGACCTCGACCTCAAGGCAGCGGGCGACGAACCCGTCGCCCTCCTCGCCGATCGCCGCGGTCAGCCGCATGTACGCCAGCGTATCGCCCGCCCACGGGACGATCGGAGCGACGCACGCTGACTCACGGCGGGTTTCCGGACCCGGACCCTGCCCCGGGGAGCTGTTAGCCAACGCAGCAAGATCACCAGCGTCGACCGTCACCGAGCGAACGCCGACCAGCTCGGTACGGCCGTCCGGAGCCAGCAATTCCAAGGCCCGCCGCAGACACACCACCGCTAGTAGTGGATGGGATGTCCGAGGAGCGCTACCGGTCAACTCACTGCGACTTCCGATGATCGCCAACCGCAAGTTCTCGTGATCGCCCACACCGACACCACTGAAGCTGGCGCGGAAATCTAGACAGCTACGGGCTGGGATTGAGTATAGCTGTTTGCGTGGTCCTGTTCGAGTCTCATCGGAGAGATGTTCCCGATGGATGTGTGTCGCCGTGTGGTGTTGTACCATCCTTCCACGAAGTCAGTGAAGTGGGATCGGGCGTCGTCGTTGTCAACGAATGTGTGATGCCAGAGCAGCTCGGTTTCGATGGTAGCGAACACCGATTCGGCCATGGCGTTATCGAAGCAGTCACCGACCGAGCCCATCGACTGGCGGATCTCGTGTCGCGCACAAAGCTTGTGCACCGTCCATGACGTGTACTCCGCTCCCTGGTCGGAATGAAGAATCAGTCCCGGTGCGCGACGGCGAGCGGCCAGGGCCATGTTCAGAGCGTCAGCGACGAGGTCAGCGCAGTGATGGCCGGCGACGGACCAGCCCACGATGCGCGGGGAGAACACGTCAGTCCCTCTGCTCAGGGGATGACCTCGACGGTTCCCGCCATACCGGGGTGAACCTGGCAGTGGTACTCGAAGACGCCCACCTCATCGAAAATCACAGAGAAACTGGGACTAGGTGCCCGATCTAAAGAGCCACGACGCCAGGCTCGAGTGTCCGAAGTGACAGTGTGCCCGGCGAATGTGTCGGGGTTAGTCCAACGAACCGTATCGCCCTGGTACACCGTCACGGTAGCTGGAAGAAACTCGGGGAAGCGGGCGTCGACGTCGGTGACGGTGGGGGTTGGACTAGGGGCGGGTGCGGGTGTCGGGTCCGGCATGGTGGCCGGGGCGAGTTCGAGCACGAGACGCTGGGCCCCGTCGGCGCTGCTGGCGGCGAACAGGCGACCCCGCCCGTCACCGCTCGTCAACGATGCGCCGATCGAGAAGTACCCGTTCGGCTGGGCGTTGATGGCAGCCACTGCGGCGTCGCTGAGTTTCAGCCGCTCCACCACCGTAGCTGCGGCGTCGCCACGCAACTGGAAGGACCCATAGGAGATGCCCGTACCGAGATCGGCATGAACCGCCGCGTCAGGCCCGACGTTGCCGTTGAGCGTTGCCGTTGAGCGTCGCCGCATCGGTGGTCACGTCATACAGACCGAGCCGCTCCACCGCGTCGCCGCCACTGCGGTAGCGGGTCAACTCCAGGGTCGCCCCGACCACCGTCGTACCCCGACGGCGGGGCAGATCGAACGAGAAGAACGCCCGGGTCGAGCCCCGGGGCCCCTCTGACACCAGGTAACCGTCGTTGCTGTCACCGTTGGCGCGGGTGTCTGACCACCAGCCCTGGTTGGCGGCACCGGGACTGAACTTGTGATCCGACGTCGACAGCGCCACCTTGGCTGGCGTTTCCGCCGACACCGCCGGACCCCCGCCCGCCCCGACTGCCACGGCTACAACCACTGCGGCGGCCCCGACCCGGCCGAGCCCCCTTCGGGAGGTCCGGCTTGGGTGTGCTCTCCTGATCTGGCCCCACTTGGAGCGGTAGTGCTCGTCTGAGTTGGCCCCACCTGGGGCGCCTTGGGGGGGGTCCGCGACCGGCGTTGTCGGTGGCGGTGGCGTGTGGGGATGGCGAAGAGGTCGAAGGTGCAGCTGTATGAGCGGATTCGTCGCGCCCACGCGGCGCAGGAGAGGAAGTCGATCCGGGCCCTGGCCCGGCAGTTCGGGGTCCATCGCCGCGATGTCCGGGCTGCGTTGGACTCGGCGGTGCCGCCGCTGCGGAAGACGCCTGAGCGGCCGGCGCCGAAGATGGACCAGTGGAAGCCGGTCATCGCCGGCTGGCTGGCGGAGGACCAGAAGTGGCCGCGCAAGCAGCGCCACACGGCTCGGCGGGTGTGGCAGCGCCTCGTCAGCGAGCACGGCGCCGATGTGGGCGAGTCGACGGTCCGCCGCTACGTGAAGGCGGTCCGGGAAGGCCAGACGTTCCCGCTGACCGATGTCACCGTCCCCCAGCATCATCGGTTGGGGTCCAAGGGCGAGTGCGACTTCGGTGAGGCCAAGGTGGTCCTGGCCGGGATCCCGACGGACGTGTCGTTGTTCTTGATGCGGCTGTCGGCGTCGGGCCGTGGGTTCTGCCGGGCGTATCTGAACGAGACCCAGGACGTGTTCTTGGACGGCCACGTCCGAGCGTTCGACCACTTCGGCGGCGTCCCCGCAACGGTCAGCTACGACAACCTCAAGTCCGCCGTGACCAAGGTGCTCAAGGGCCGGGACCGGATCGAGTCGGACCGGTTCGTCGCCCTGCGGTCGCACTACGGGTTCGAATCGTGGTTCTGTCAGCCCGGCCCCGACGGCGCCCATGAGAAGGGCGGTGTCGAGGGCGAGGTCGGCCGGTTCCGGCGCAACCATCTCGTCCCGGTCCCCCACGTCGAGACGATCGACGAGCTCAACGAGCTGATCGCCGCGGCCATGACCACCGATGACGCCAGGTTCATCGCTCATCGACGGATCACTGTCGGCGAACACTTCGAGCTCGAAGCCCCAGCGTTGAAGCCGTTGCCGGTCGAGGCGTTCGACGCCACCGCGATCAGCTCGCACCGGGTCGACACCAAGTCCCGGGTGTGTGTGCGTCAGGCGTACTACTCCGTGCCGGCTCGCTTCGTCCGCCGACGCGTCGACGTGCGGGTCAGCGCGGAGTCGATCGAGGTTCTCGACGGCGCCACCGTTGTGGCCCGGCATCGGCGGGGCCGCAAGGGAGACCAGGTGTTGGCGCTGGATCACTACCTCGACGTGATGGCCCGCAAGCCCGGAGCGTTGTTGTCGTCGACACCGCTGGCCCGGGCCCGGGCCTCAGGGGCGTTCACCGAGGTCCACCAACGCTTCTGGGATCTCGCACGCCGTCGCCTCGGCGACCGCGACGGCACCAAGGCGCTCATCGACGTGCTGCTCGCACACCGCACCGTCGGCGCCCAGGCGATCGTCGCCGGCCTCACCGCCGCCCTGGCCGCGGGTGTGGTCGACGCCGAGGTCGTGTTGATCGAAGCCCGCCGCTCCGCTGAGAACTCCGTCGCTGCGGTGATCCCGGTCGGAGTTCACCGGGGCTTGGACCGGCCCGAACCACCCATCGGCCACTACGACCAGCTCCTGGAAGGGACCCCCTGATGACCACCACCGACACCGCCGCCACCACAGCAATCGACGCCGCCGCCCGAGAACTGAAACTCCCGATGGTCCGCGCCGAAGCCGCCCGGCTGGCCGAGGACGCCAAGCGATCGCAGCTGTCCTACCTCGGCTTCCTCGCCGAACTCCTCGAGACCGAGGTTGACTCCCGCGCCGAACGACGCCGACAACGCCGCATCACCGAAGCCAAGTTCCCAAGGCTCAAACGGCTCGTCGACTTCGACCTCGACGCCGCCCCGACCGTCAACCCCGCCACCATCGCCACGCTCGCCGCCGGCGACTACATCGCTGCGGGTGATCCCGTCGTGCTGCTCGGTGACTCCGGAACCGGCAAGTCGCACCTGCTCATCGGCCTGGGCCACGCCGCCTGCGAACAAGGTCTTCGGGTCCGCTACGTGACCACCGCCCAGCTCGTCAACGAACTCGCCGAAGCCGCTGACGAGCGGCGCCTGTCCCGCCTCGTCAGCCGCTACGGCCGGCTCGATCTGCTCTGCCTCGACGAACTCGGCTACGTCCAGCTCGACACCCGCGGCAGCGAGTTGCTGTTCCAGATCCTGACCGAGCGCGAGGAGAAGTCGAGCGTGGCCGTCGCCTCGAATCTTCTCTTCAGCGAATGGGGCAAGGTCATCCCCGACGCCCGCCTCGTCGCCGCCGTCATCGACCGGGTCACCTTCAACGCCCACATCATCGAGACCGGCACCGAGTCATACCGGCTCCGCGCCACCCGCCAACGCCGCCGCTCAGGTGGGGCCAGATCAAGTGAGCAGGGTGGGGCCAATCCGGGTTGACATTCCCACCGGCTCCGTCGTGTATGTGTGACGACCGTGTGCATGGGACTCCACCTTGTCTCCGGGCCGCCCGGGTGGGCCGGCCGTTGCTCGCGTATATTCGCACGCCGACGGCCGGCTGGATCGGGACTGTCAGGGAGTCTGTGGAAGTACGGGCCCAGCTTTTTGGCCACCGAACAGATCGTCGCCCACTGCGAACCGCGCTCGTGCTCATGGTCGGAGGGCCTCCAAACCGCCCGCCGCATCTCTATCGGGTACCCGCCCGACGCGCGCTGGTCTGTCATCGTTCCTTGCTCTCAAGGAACGGAGCCTCCACCAGACCCTCGGCGGTTCAGCGACTCAGCGACCAGGTAGCCGCCGACAATCCTGAGGCGGCTCTGCTCAGGGGATGACCTCGACGGTTCCCGCCATACCGGGGTGAACCTGGCAGTGGTACTCGAAGACGCCCACCTCATCGAAAATCACAGAGAAACTGGGACTAGGTGCCGGATTCAAAGAGCCACGACGCCAGGCTCGAGTGTCCGAGGTGACGGTGTGCCCGGCGAACGTGTCGGGGTTAGTCCAACGAACCGTGTCGCCCTGGTGCACCGTCACGGTAGCTGGAAGAAACTCTGGGTAGCGGGCGTCGACGTCGGTGACGGTGGGGGTTGGACTAGGGGCGGGCGCGGGTGCGGGGTCCGGTTGGGTGGCCGGAGCGAGTTCGAGCACGAGACGCTGGGCCCCGTCGGCGCTGCTGGCTGCGAACAGGCGACCCCGCCCATCTGCGCTGGTCAGTGCTGCGCCGATCGAGAAGTACCCGTTCGGCTGGGCGTTGATGGCAGCCACCGCAGCGTCGCTGAGCTCCAGCCGCTCCACCACCGTAGCTCCGACGTCGCCACGCAACTGGAAGGACCCGTAGGAGATGCCGGTGCCGAGATCGGCATGAACCGCGGCGTCAGGCCCCACGTTGCCGTTGAGCGTCGCTGCGTCGGTGGTCACGTCATACAGACCGAGCCGTTCCACGGCGTCGCTGCCGCTGCGGTGGCGGGTCAACTCCAGGGTCGCCGCCACCACCGTCGTACCCCGACGGCGAGGCAGATCGAACGTGAAGAACGCCCGGGTCGAGCCCCGAGGGCCCTCTGACACCAGGTAGCCGTCGTCGCTGTCACGGTTGGCGCGGGTGTCTGACCACCAGCCCTGGTTGGCAGTACCAGGACTGAACTTGGCGGCCGACGTCGACAGCACCACCTTGGTCGGCGTCTCCGCCGACCCCGCCGGACCCACCCCCGCCCCGACCGCCACCGCGAGAACCACCGCAGCGGCCCAGACCCGGCCGAGCCCCCTTCGGGAGGTCCGACTCTGCGGTGTATGTGTGACGACCGTGCGCATGGGACTCCACCTTGTCTCCGGGCCGCCCGGGTGGGCCGGCCGTTGCTGTGCTGGCGTATGTTCGCACGCCGACGGCCGGCTGGATCACCGGGTGAGGGCGTTTTTCGGCCCGCAGTCGGTCTGGTTCGTATCAGGTGGTGCCGCAGACGATGGATGAGCCGTGCGGGTGGCCGCTGGTGGTGTTGATGCATCGGTTGATCATGCCGACGAGGTCGCTCTCGGTGTTGGGCTCGTCTCGGACCCAGGTGTTCCAGAAGTCACCGTGCATGGTGTACTGGCTGGCCTCTCCGGGGATGAGGTCGCCGGCGCTGTCCCGTGGTCCGGACGTCAGGGCGATGTCGGTGCCGTTGCCCCGGTAGCCGTTGCCGTTCTTGTCGAGGAACTGAATGGCCATGCGCAGGAACGGCATCTTGCGGCCCTGGAAGCCTGCCGGACAGGTTCGGTTGCTCGTCGGGCCGGTGGCGTAGGCGACGCGCTGGGTGATGTTGTGGTTGGGGTTGCCGGAGAAGTCGGCGGTGTTGCCCGGTCCGGTCTTTGGGTTGAGCTGTTCGGCGTCGTTGAGGCACGTGGGGAAGTCGATGTGCACACCCAGGCGGACCTTGTTGTAGGTGGGGTTGGAGCTGGTGGAGCTCGCGTCGCGGGCCGTGTGGCAAGCCGCCTCGACGGCCGACCCGTAGGGCCCGGGCCGGTTGCTGCCTTCGTTGCAGTTCCAGGACACGTTCGGGTGCGGTCCGGTGCTTGCTGCGCTGCCGGCGATCATGCGTAGGTTGTTGGGGAAGGGCTTGTTACCGGTGCCGGTGTGAAGCGTGGGTTTGCCCTCCCACGAGCGGTAGTAGAAGATGCTCGCCTGCCCTCCCACGAGCGGTAGTAGAAGATGCTCGCCTTGCTGGACAGCCTCGCCGGCGCCCCCGTGTTGATCTGATAGACGGCCGGGATCCAGTATACGGCCGTGTCGCCTAGGTTCTCGCACCATGATATGCGATTGTTCACGTTGGTCAGATAGCTGTACGTGGCGTTGGCACCCTGGCCGGGGTCGAAGATGGCCTCGTTGTTGAAGAACATGTGCTCGTGGCCCATGTTGGACATGCCCGGATGCACGATGGGGTCGAACGTGCCGAACCCGACCTCGCTGGGACCTCCTTGCACTTTGTTGCAGTGCATGTGGCCGTGAGCACCGGCCGGATCTGCCGGGCCCGCCGCGACGGCGCATACGAGCGCTGATGTGAACAAGGACGCGACGAGTAGAGAGACTCTGACCATTCTGTACCTCCTGGGACTGGCCGGCCGACACGGCCCGGCATGGTGGATGCCCGCTCCCCTTGCTGATGCGTTATTCGCACCTCGGAGCGTCCCCGGATCACACAGAAGGAGAAATTTCTCTGATCAGCCGGCCTGCCAGCGGAGATGGTCAGGATCTTCTACCTTCGACCTCCGACGCCCGCCGTGGGTGACACGGCACTCCTGTTGGTCAGCACCCACCCTGGCGCCCCCGCATCCGACGGGGGCTGGCGGCTCCGCCAGGTCGCCCTCCACGGACCCTGGAGCTGCTACGGACGAGGGGTCAGCAGCGTCTCGCCCGGGGAATCCGGTCGGGGGGTTGCTGGCGCAGCAGCCACACCGGGTTGGACAGAGCCATCTCGGCGCCCCGGTCGTCGAGCACCACGACCCGCACGTAGGAGGAGGTCGTGTTGTCGACGGTGAGGGAGTGCGACCCGATCGCGAAGTTGCTGCGGGGCAGCGTCTGGACGCTGTTCATCGGGTCGGGGTTGTTCGGGCCTGCGTAGTCGACCCGGCCCTGGATGACCTGGACGGCCCCGCCGGCGGGAACGTCGGTGGCGAGGACGGTGAGTCGACGGGTGGAATCGGTCGACACCGACACCGAGCCCATGGGGCAGGCACCGTCCACGGTCAGGTCCACCGCCCCCCGGAAGGCCTGATCGGCGAAGAACACCTCCCCCCGGCGCAGCGCCCTCAGCAACCCAGCCTGACCGGTGCCCTGCGCCCACGCCCACGTCAGGAAATTCCAGCGCTGCTGATCCCACGGCTCACCACCATGGTTGTCACTCACCCCGGAGGCGGTGACGAAGACGCCGTTGCGGGCCAGTGCATCGAGCAGGGCCACGTGGTTGGCCAGCGTGACCCCGCCCCGCATCCGGTAACCCACCTCGATGAGGTCACATCCCTCGGCCCGGGTGCGGATGAGACGGGTGGCCGTCTTCCGGCGCAGCGCGGTCTGATCGGCGGCCGAACGGGGGGCCCGGTCGTTCACACCGAAGGGGTGGTTGTAGGAGGCGAGACCACCCGCGGCGTGGATCATGTCCACCATCACCCCGACCTCGGAGCGCTTCAGCGGCCCGATGGCGTCGTAGTCGGGCAGGGAGATGTCACCCCCGAACCAGTTGAGGTGAGGGGTGAGCTCGGACACCTCCAACCCGGCGTGCTGGGTGACGGCCGGGAACTGGGGGGCGTAGCCCGACATCAGGTCCCGCTGCACCCCCAGGGGCTGATCACCGGACAGGGACCGCTTGAACCGCAGGTAGTCGACGAAGCCCTCAGCCGGCGCCTCCCGCCGGCTGGCCGCCACGATCTCGATGTCGAACAGGACGGCGTCGCGACCGTCGACACCGTCCCAGATGGCCGTCATGTCCGCCGCCGGGCGCAGGACCACCGAGTTCCACCGGCCCGGTGTCACCGGCACCGTCACGATCCCCAGCGTCCCGTCGCGTTCCCTGCCCCCCGGCGTGCCCGGGCCCCCGAACCGGTACGAGAGGCGGTAGGTGCCCCGGGGGTGGCCGGCCCGGGCCGGCCGATCCGACGACTGGATCTCCAGCGCCACGTACCCGTCGGCGCCCACGCGCTCGGGGAACACCTCCAACTCCAGGCTCTGACCGGCCAGCGAGGTGCGGGCGTTATCGCTGCCCCCCATCCGCACCCCGAACCCGCTCGTCGCCCACGCCGCCCCCGCCGAGGTGGCCGCCACCCGCAACGCCCCCGGATCGTGCGGATCGAGCGGTGACGCCGGCGACGCCACGATCCCACCCCCACCGCTGCGCAGGTCGCCGCTGCTCGTCGGGGACCACACCCACGTCCCCCCGTTCGGCTCGTCCTCGGACAACCCGTCGAAATGCACCGCCTGGCGGTACCGGTAGGCCGACATCCGCCAGTCGTGCTCGGTCCACCAGAGCACCTCCACCCCGGTGCGCTCCGCCTCAGCCAGCTGGCTCTCCATCGAGGCCCGACCCTCGCTGAACGACGCATGCACGTGCATGGCCATCGACACCGGACGGCGGCCCAACGCCGCCGCCGGACGGACCCCAGCCGACCACGTGTACAACGCTCCCGCCGTTCCCGCCGCCACCGCCAGGCGACCCGCCTGACCCAGGAACTCACGCCGACTCGCCACCGAACCCGACATACCCACCTCCCTGATCGTTACGTTACGGAAATACCCAGATGCCCGAACCCAGATCCCACCACCCCCCAGCCGGGCGCCGGCGGGAACGACCACCCGTCAACCCAACGACACCGCCCCTACCCCCGGTGATGCCATGCGAACCAAGCTCACCCGAAACCGAGGCGAACCGGACACCCGCGACGCGCGGGACGCCGTCCGGAGCCGGTAAAGCACCAACCCAGCGGAGCAGTGGGGTTCGCGAGACGGTGCTCGGCGGTCACGCTGGGACTTCGACAATATCGTCTGCGAGGGTGACGGCGACGCGCTTGAGTGCGAGCCGAAGACGCGACTTTGCAGTGCCCTCCGGGATATCAAGAGCCGCAGCCACCTCGCGATGCGTCAGACCCTGGAAGTAGGCCAGCTCCACGACCAGGCGCTGCTCCTCCGGCAGCCTCTCGACAGCGGAGCGGACCCGCTCGGCGACCACCAACGCGACGGCCGCCTCTTCAACACTGGCGCCTACCTGACCCACACCGAAGTCCTGACGCTGCTCGTAGCGTTTCCTGGTCGCCTCCTTGCGAACCCAGCTCACCGACCGGGAATGGGTCACCACCCCCAGCCACGTCCCGAGCGAACCGCGAGCCGGATCGAACCGCTCCGGGTGCTCCCACAGGAACACGAACACCTCCTGGGTGACCTCCTCGGCCCCGCACGGGCTGGCAGTCACCCGCCGGGCCAGACCGGACACGAACGGGGCGTAGCGTCCGTAGAGGCTCGCCAACTCGGCCGGCTCACGTCCCGCAAACTTCTGGCGTTGCGCCGCCTCACGGTCGGCGGGCTGGTCCGTCGCGTACGCCGCCCGGCGCCGGGCGTTCTGACCTCGGGTCGCTGCGTTCGGCACAGTCACGCTCCTCTACGTCGCTGCTGCATAACCGGCGGGCGGTGGCGCCGTGCAGTGTCGCTGTTCGTCTCGGTCATCAGACGACCCCATCCGGTCCCCACCCCCAGGTGATGGATCCTCACGACTCACCTACTTCTACAGACTCCCTACAGTCCCTCCGCCCCCTGCACTAGCGGGCTCAGTTGCGTTCCTCTCCCGAGCTACGAAGAAGTATTCCTGCAAGGACGAAACCAGCACCAGTCGTTGCCGTCACAGCGAGGACCGTTGTGTTGAGACCTACCAGTATATCGAGTACAACGGCCACGACGGACATTGTTGCGCCGGCCCACGCCACACTCAGGCCGATCTGCTGCCGCGTTATGACCGGTCTAGTCGGTCTAGTCATCGTACGTCAATATTGACCGGCCGTACGAATAAGTTGCTCCTACGTAACTGACGGCTGCTACTCCGCAGGCGACTGTGCTCGCGCATGCCACTACGCCTGCAGTCGCAACAAACACCCCGGCGGTACCTACGACGACGTCTACAACGTCCCAGAAACCGTTGCCGGACGGGTCGATACGGTTGATGGGGTCGCCGCCGGCGTACAGGTAGGCGGGCTGGTCGGGTTGGGGGTCGGGCTGGGTCCAGGTACCCGAGCGGGGCTGGTAGTAGCGCGCCCCGGCGTGGATCAGCCCCGACTCGTGGGTGGTGTACCCGGCAGCCGCGCTCCACCCGAACGGGGTGCGCATGTTGCCGGTGTGGGCGACGGTCTCACCGTACGGGGAGTACGTCCAGGTGTCGGTGACACCACCCGAGCCGTTGGTCACCGCCACCACATCACCATGATGGTTGTGATGGTAGAACCGGTTCGTCGACGCTGCCGTCTGGCCCAGCAGGTTGCCGTGCTGACCCAACAACATCCCCGACGGGGCCCGCACGTAGTCGGTGTCAGCCGTGCCCTCCCGGGCCCTGACCGCACCCAGCGTGGACTGCGTCAACGTGACCCCGTACCCGCCCGGGGTCGTCAGGGAGTGCTCCCAGTTGGCGTCGGGCCCGTTGTAGGCCACCGTGGTGGCCTGCTGTGAGCCGACAGGGTCAGCCGAGGTGAGCTGACCGGCGTTGTTGTACCCCAGCGCACTGAACCCAGGCGACGACACCAGGTTCCCGGCGTTGGCGGCGTCATAGCCGTAGGACCCCCCCGAGTCGGCCGTGACACGGCTGGTGACCGTGTTGTACGTGAACGTGTTGGTCGTCGACCCCAGCTTGGCGGTGAGACGGTTCGAGGCCGCATCGTAGGTGTAGGAGTAGTTGGACACCGTCGACCCGGTCGAGTTGTTCTTGGTGACCGCCCCTGTCAGGCGGCCCCTCGAATCGTAGGCGTAGTCGACACGCACCGCCGGGGCGGGGGCCCGCTCGATCAGATACCCCACCCGGTGGCCGTCGCCACCCGTGCCGCTGTAACGCACCGACTCGTCCACGATCACCGTCGAACCCTTCACGGTGTCGATCTCGTCGCGCTGGCCGTTCTGGTCGTAGGGGCGCCGATCGATCGCGGATGCCACCCGATGACCGTCACACCCCAACTACGGTGGCAGCGGACCAGTTGGTCGACGTCTACGGAACGCTGCGCTCGCAACACTAGCCGATCCCTGCGAGTGCCCCGGCGAAGCCAGCGCATGCGCAACCTACCGAGAACGCGGTCAGCTGACCGCGGTTGGACATCACGCTCGTCCGAGCCCACCGATCCAGTGCAGTCAAAACCCATAGTACCACTGCGGATCCGAACAGAGTAGACGCAATCACTGCGATCCACTCCGGCGCAGACCGCCCAAGCGGCACTACGACTGCCACGCTCGTAGCAGCGCCGCACAGTATGGAGACTCCCAGCCACAAGCGATTATTAGCCACGACGAGACCGCTACTAGTCTTCAACGAAGGCATCGTACGAAACAGCAGCGGTGCCAGCCAAAGTGCCGACCGTCCCGGTCGCAAGGCTCACAGCGGCCGCAGCACCTATGGTCCACTCCACTCGCCATGGCAGCGGACGTCGAGCAGCTCTCGACACGCGACACGGTTCGAGCGGCAATCACGTGCGATGCTCGCGCAACGCTCGAACGCTCGTCCATCCGGCCGATGCGACACCGAGACAGGTGGCTGAAACCCACAGGATTGGTATTGACAAAGCAACACCTGCCCACCCGATCATTGCGAATATGACTAACGTTACCCCGATCCTTCGTCCGAAATACTGCTGTGTACGGTGCCGTGACGTGTTAGGCATGTGTCGACCCCTCATGTCACTGCACTGTAAACTGCACCGCCCGCAGCACCAATGACGCCGCCGGCGGCGGAGAACGCGCCCGCACCGGCAGCGCCAGCAACGACACATCCGACCCCTGTGGTTACGCAAAGTGCCAGCCCACCGAGGAGCCCCGCAGTGGCGCCGACACCAGCGCCTGTCACGACGTCACTGGCGAAATCGACCACGTCGTCCAGGAATTGGCCGGTGGGGTCGGTGTTGTTGATGGGGTCGCCGCCGGCGTACAGGTAGGCGGGCTGGTCGGGTTGGGGGTCGGGCTGGGTCCAGGTACCCGAGCGGGGCTGGTAGTAGCGGGCCCCGGCGTGGATCAGCCCCGACTCGTGGGTGGTGTACCCGGCAGCCGCGCTCCACCCGAACGGGGTGCGCATGTTGCCGGTGTGGGCGACGGTCTCACCGTACGGGGAGTACGTCCAGGTGTCGGTGACCCCACCCGAACCGTTGGTCACCGCCACCACATCACCATGATGGTTGTGATGGTAGAACCGGTTCGTCGACGCCGCCGTCTGGCCCAGCAGGTTGCCGTGCTGACCCAACAACATCCCCGACGGGGCCCGCACGTAGTCGGTGTCAGCCGTGCCCTCCCGGGCCCTGACCGCACCCAGCGTGGACTGCGTCAACGTGACCCCGTACCCGCCCGGGGTCGTCAGGGAGTGCTCCCAGTTGGCGTCGGGCCCGTTGTAGGCCACCGTGGTGGCCTGCTGTGAGCCGACAGGGTCAGCCGAGGTGAGCTGACCGGCGTTGTTGTACCCCAGCGCACTGAACCCAGGCGACGACACCAGGTTCCCGGCCTTGGCGGCGTCATAGCCGTAGGACCCCCCCGAGTCGGCCGTGACACGGCTGGTGACCGTGTTGTACGTGAACGTGTTGGTCGTCGACCCCAGCTTGGCGGTGAGACGGTTCGAGGCCGCATCGTAGGTGTAGGAGTAGTTGGACACCGTCGACCCGGTCGAGTTGTTCTTGGTGACCGCCCCTGTCAGGCGGCCCCTCGAATCGTAGGCGTAGTCGACACGCACCGCCGGGGCGGGAGCCCGCTCGATCAGATACCCCACCCGGTGGCCGTCCCCACCCGTGCCGCTGTAACGCACCGACTCGTCCACGATCACCGTCGAACCCTTCACGGTGTCGATCTCGTCGCGCTGGCCGTTCTGGTCGTAGTGGTAGGTGGTCACCACCCCGTTGGGGTAGGTGACCGTGTTCACCTGGCCGTCACCCCGGTAGGTCAGCGTGTAGGTCTGGTTGGCTGTCGACGGGGCCTGGTAGACGATGGAGGTGGCCTCGTTGCGGTTGTTGTAGGTGTAGGTACGGGTGTGGTTCCCGCCCGTGGTCAACACCGACAGGTTCCCGGCCGGGTCATAGGCGTAGGACACCGTCCCCGCCGCCCCCGGCCCTGTTATGGAGGAGACGCGGTTGAACGCATCGAACGCCCAGGTGGTGGTCTGGGTGGACCCACCCACCGGACCAGTCAACTGCGTCATGTTGCCGACCGCGTCGTAGCCGTAGGAGTAGGTGGCCTGGGTCACCGACGAGGCGTTCTGGACCGTGACCTGGGCCAGGCGGTCAGTGCTCGCCTGGTAGGCGTACAGGCGCCGCCCGTTGCCGTCGACCACCAGCGAGGTACGGTCACGGTTGTCGTAACTGATCGTCGTCACCGCATGAGCCGTCGCAGCCGGCTCGATACGACGCAGGCGACCCAGGTTGTCGTATTTGTAGGTGTCGGTGACCCCGACCCCGGGGAGCTTGCGCTGGTAGACGAGCCCCTTGGGCATCTTCCCGCCGTCGACCGCGTTCTCGTTGCCGGTGGTGTAGGTGAACTCGGCCGTGACCGAGTTGTCCGACGCGTCACGCACCATGGTCAGGTGCCCGGCGTTGTCGTAGGTGAACCGGGAGCTGGTGCCTCCCGAGCCGCCCGACGCGTTGGTCTCGGTGGCTTCGGACGGCAGGTACTCGTTGCCGGGCTGGGTGCCCGAGTACTGGAACGTGGTGGCTGCCCCCGACGGCAGGCTCATGTCGGCGATGGTCGAGTCGGCGTTGTAGGTGATCGTGGTGGTGCCCTGCCCGTCCGGGGTGGCCGATGCCACGAACCCGTTGTTGTAGGACAGGTCCCGGACCTTGTTCTGGGCGTCTTTGACCTGGACGACCTGGCCGGTTCCGTCGACGTAGTAGACGGTGTCGTTGCCGCGGGGGTCGGTGACTGTTGTGGACCAGTTCCCTGGGCTGACGGACCCGGCGTTGGCCCGGTTGCCGGTGCGGTCGAACGTGAACGTCCAGGTCCGGACCTGTCCGCCCTCGACGCGCTCCACCCTGCGGATCACGCTGCCGTTGTAGTCGAAGCGGGTCTCGTTATTGCGACGGTCCTTCATGGTGTCGAGACGGGTGGAGGTGCCCTCGTAGGTGTAGGCCGTGTACGTGCCATCCGGGTAGGTGACCCGGTTCAGGCGGTTCCCGCTCGTGTAGGCGTAGTTGGTGTAGCGGTTCGAGAAGTCCTTCATCTGCTTGAGGCGCACCCCGCCGGTGACGTTGTCGTAGAAGAACGTGTACACCCGGTTGTAGCCGTCGATGACGGTGTCGACCACGGTCTGGCCGTTCTGGGTCTTGTAGGTGTAGGAGAACCCCTGGCCGTCGCGGTTCTTCCGATCGGTGATCAGCAGCGACGAGTTGAACGTCCACGTCTCGCCCATCTCCCCGAGGAATAGGCTGTAGGTGCCCCCCGACTTGGAAAGTCGGGCCCGCACCCCCGCCGGGCTGCGCCAGCCCCCGGTGCCGTCGTAGTTCTTGGAGAAGTGGATGGCTCGCGACGGTCCGCCCCGCAGGATCATGTCGCCGTCGGACTGCTCCTCCAGGGCCACGACCGGACCCGGGAACGCCGCCCACACCGCCTCACCCATCCCGAACCCGTACGCCGGGTTGGCGTCACTGTCGTAGAACCGGTCGAACGCCGCCTTGGGGCCGAGCGCTTCGAGGTCGAGGTCTCGGGCGGTGACGGTCAGGTTCCCCGAGCCGACGTTGACGCGGGCCGACTCGGTGGGGGTGAGCGCGAAGTTGACGTAGGTGAAGCGGTCCTGGATGCCGGTGGGTTCATCCCAGCGGACCTCCAGCTTCGGCGGGTTGGCTCCCTCGGAGGACGAGAACACGAACTCCCCGCCCCCGCCGGCTGCGGCGTAGCGGACCAGGGCGCCCATGTCACGGCCGCCGTCGTCGAGGGCGCGCTGCACGGCGTCGGTCACCCAGAACGTCTTGTAGCCGGCAGTGTTGTCGACTGAGGTGTTGTCGTCGACGCCGGATTCGTCGCCGCCGCCGTTGTTCCAGTTGGTGCCGGCCTTGGCCCGCACCCAGGTGGCCTCTGACTCCACCCAGAACTTGTTGGCCGCCGCCGCGGCCAGGCTCTGGGCGACCGAGGGCCCCGACTGCAGGTACAGCTCCATCTTGGCGGTGCGCACCACCGCCGCGTCGGAGATCACGTCGGGAACGTTGAAGCGCACCAGCGTCCGGCGGTTGGTGCTATTGGTGGCCCCCACCCGCAGCACGCTCGACGCCCCGTAGTTGGCGGTGGTGTTGTCGGGGCTCAGGTAGGTGTCCTCGACCGACCAGCCCGTCGACACGGTCGGGTCCAGGATCACCGGCCACACCCGCTCCGGGGACCGAACCCAGGCCTCGTCCATCACCGCCCCCAGACGGTAGCCACCCGCCACCGGCTCCAGCGCCCACGTGCCGGTGGTGGTGCCCGCCTCGGCCGCGTCGAGAGACTTCTCGTCGACGCCGCCGGTCAGGGCGGCCTGATCGAAGGCCACCGGGGCGGGGATGCGGGCCAGGACCGTCTCGGCGTCGCCGGCGGCGACGATCTCGATGTCGGCGCCCTCCGCGGCGGGACGCAGCACCAGCCCCACAGCGGACACATCGAACCAGAACCCCCCCGCCGGCCAGGCCGCCGGGCTGTCGACGACGAGGTCCTCTTTGAGGGCGACACCGTCCCAGGCGTAGCGGGCCTCCACCCCGGGGCGGACCTCGTCCACGCTGAGCTCGGCCTCGACAGGGTCAAGGATCGCCTCCCCCGCCGCCGGGTCAGCACCAGCCAGCGAGAACCGCAGGGACCCCGCGTCGGTAGCGACCGTGACCGGGGCCACCCCGTCGGGGTCAACGGTCACCTCCAGCGCACCACCGGCCGAACGCCACGTCCCATCCGCCGCCGGCGCCCAGCCCTCGGTGATGGGCTGCCAGGCGTCACCATCGAAGTAGTGCATCGGGGTGGCCGAGATCTCGGTGACCATCTCACCGTTGCCCTCAGCGAAGGTGCGCGACGTCTCGGTGCGCAACTCGGGCACCTCGACCGCCTCGCCTGCGTCGGCGGGCAGCGGAGCCCGGGGGTACTCCGCTCCCACCGGCGGCCGTGACGTAGCCCGGATCGGTGCGGGCACCTCTGTGTCGCCGTCACCCACCGGCACCGCCACCTCCCCGCCCGGCGCGTCGGCCGTCTCGGCGCCGGCGGGCACCACAGCCAGAGTGGCGGCCAGCACCGCCACCGCCACCAGCCCCACCACCCGCTCCCACCGGCGCCGGCCCCGGCGTCGGCCCGGACGGTCCTTCGATGACGTTGCTGCGCTCACGGTCACACTCCCCCAGGACACGACGGTCACTCCGTCGACACCCCGGATCGAACCAGACGACCCGTGTCCACGTCAGGGCCAGTTTCCGGTCCCCCAGCGGACATTGGGGCCCTGTCATCTTTTGGGTCGGTCGTGTGATGTCCGCCAGCGGACCGTCCAGCGGTCCCCCAGCGGACATTCCGGTCCCGTCACCGGTTGGGATCGCGGGCGTCGTGTCCGCCAGCGGACCGTCGGGCGGTCCCTTGGCGGACACTGCACGCTGAGCGCTCGACGGGTTCCTGGCTGTGGCTAGCGTGGGGGACGTGGGCCACGGTGGCGGCGCCGAGCTGGGGATCTGGGAGCGCGACGACGACCGCCGCCAGCACCTCGCCGCCCACACCGCCGCGGCCGGCTGGAAGCCCGTGACGGTCACCGACCCCTACCAGTTCGCCGGCGACGCCGACACCGAGGCGGTGCTGGTGTACTCGGTTGGCCGTCGGGGCCTGGCCACGCTGCGGCGCCTACGCGAGCAGCACCCCAGCCTCGCCCTCGTGGCCCTCGTCGACGACGGCGACGAGAACGACCTCCGATACGCCTACGCCGCCGGCGCCACCGGCGTCATCACGCTGGGATGGGACCCCGACGACATCCTCGACGCCCTCGCCGCCGCCCAAGGCGGCGCCGCCTGGGTGCCCGGCGGGCTGATGGGCGCCCTCGTCAGCCGCCACGCCATCCCCCCACCCGGCGTCGACCTCGGCGCCCCCGAGCTCCGCTGGGAAGCCCAACGCGCTCACGGCGTCACCGACGACGACCTCGCCGCCCAGTACGGCTACAGCGACGGACGGACCATCCGCCGCCGCCTCGACCACTGGCGCCATCGCCTCGGGGCCCACAACAACAACCACGCCCAGCTCTGGCTCGTCTCCTGGGGTGTGCTCACCCCCCCGGCTCTGCAACCCCCCGGCCGCACCGACCGCCCGCCGCCCCGCAGCCGCCGCCACGGCCCACCCCCCAACCACGGCCCCGGCGAGGACACCCAACCGCCAAGCGGGCCGCAGTCGGGGTGCGGCTAGGAGACGGCCTCGAGTCGGTAACGCTCCATCACCGCCAACGCCACCTCGATCATCACCTTCCGTGACGCCCGCACCACCCGGGCCGGGTCAGCGGTGGTAGGCACGACGACGGGTCAGTCGTCAGCCGGTCGTGTTCGGCGACCAGCTCCAACGCCGACAGACGGACGAACACCGCCTGGGCGCACAACTCCCGCAGCACCGCCTCATCACGGGCGCCCTCCGCCTCCAGCTGCGTGGCCCGATCGAACTGGGCCCGGAACGACCCCAACCGGTCACCGGCCAGCGCCATCCCCGGGCCCCCCACCAGCGACCCCGACATCACCACCAGCCCCTCATCGAGGGTGACGTCCTCGACAGCACCCGACACCGCCTCCGACGCCGCCCGCTGCGCCGACCACGCCCGGGCCGCCACCACCACCAACTGCGCGAACGCCGCCCCGCCCACATCGGCGCGACCGGCGAACCCCACAGCACCCGCCGCCACCGCCGCCTCACCGGCGGCCAGATCCTGGGCCTCGACCAGCACCACCAGCGCACACCGCCCCCGGGTCAGCGCCACCAACCCACCCACATCCGCCCCGTCGACGTCTCCCAGCGCGCCGAGGACCACGTCGACGTCGTCGCGGTCCAACACCTCAGTCGCCTGACTCAGCGACGCCACCACCCGGACACCCAGACCGGCGGCGATCAGCGCCCGCCGGGCCCCCTCGGCATGGAACGAGTCCGCCTCGACCAACAGCACACCCACCATCACCTCACCTCCCCCGCTCGAACCTCACACCGCCCCGCCACCTGACGGTGACCGTAACCGTCGCAGCACCACTACGACCCCTGCCCCGTGGCCCCGCCGCCGCCGATCGACCCGACAGCCACCACCGCCACCCGAAGCCAGCCACGCCACGCTGTCCTCGATCCCCGACGAGGTTTGCACCGTCCCCTAGCCGGCACGCCCCGCAGCATCGGCGGTGGTGCCGTAGAAGAACCCGACCACACGAACCCCACGATGCCAGGAACCAGCGAAGTGCTCCACCAGGCGCCCGTACCGGTCGAACTCCGCGACGGTCAGCACCACCGGCCCCAGCACCGCGGCGGTGCCGGCCAGGACGGCCAGCGGGCCCGGGTCGGCGGCCAGCCCGGCCGACACGCATCCCAGGTCAGCGCTCGGCCCCCAGGCCTCGTCATCATCGAGGTCCCAGTCGTCGGGCAGCATCATCGACGCACGAACAGCGGCGGCGCCGGCGCCGACGAGACCGTCGGCGGCGACGTCAGCGAAGCGCACACCGATCAGCGTCCTCGATCTGTTCGACGGGCTGACGGCAGAGGTCGTCGGCCACCCGCCGACTACTGCGGACCGTCCGGGACCGGTACCTGTCCTTGCCCGTCGCTGGGTCGACACCGGCGTAGACCCGAACCTCGTACACCCCCCGGCTACGCAGCCTCACAGAGCCCTTCATGGGATGGAAATTACGCATCCCACGCGATCCATGGGATGGAACCATGGGATGGAACGGCAGCCCGAGAAGCCGAAAGGCCCAGGTCAGGGGGTCTGACCTGGGCCTTTGCCGGAGCGGACGACCGGGCTCGAACCGGCGACCTCAACCTTGGCAAGGTTGCGCTCTACCAACTGAGCTACGTCCGCACGTGAACCCGTCAGCATAGCAGCGGGGCCCCGCCGGCCCCTTCCGTCGGGGAGGGCCTCAGGGCTCACGACCGGGGGTTCGCCAACCCGGCATGAGGCGCATGCCCCGCTCCAGGTTGCGCTGCAGCTCCCGGGCCGCCTCCTCGACCCGTCCGCCCCCGGGGGTGGCGCCGGTGAACGCAGTGCGGGCCTCGGCCATCTGGCGCTCGAACCGCACCGCGGCGTCGTCGAGGGCGCCCAACGCCTCGCTCACGCCGCTGGCGTCGAGGTGCCCCGCAGCCCGCTCCAGGACGACCGTGGCCCGCTCCAGCCGCTCCGACACCGCCCGCAGGTTGGCGGCCCCGGCGCTCAGATCGGCCAGGGTGTCGGGGAGCCGGGCCAGCTCGGTCCGCATGCGGGTGGCCCACTGGCGGGGGCCCACCTCACGAACCCCCGCCCAGGTCGATCTCCAGCACGAGTCTTGACCCCTCCAGGCGACCCGTGGCGTCGCCGATGATGCCGAAGTCCATGAAGTCGAGCTGGGCCTGGCGCTTGAAATCGGCCCGGGCCGGCCCCTCGACCGGCGGCATCGACCGGTTCTTGACCGCCTTGGCCCGGTCCTGGAACCGCTGGATCATCGCGTCGACGTCGAACGAGTCGGCCATGGCCCCACGCTAATGGTCCGCCGGTCCTACAGGATCGGCGAGCGCGACCGGTCGGGGGCGGGCCGGCTGGCGGGGCGATGGGGACGGTCGCGCCGTCCGAGCCGCGACGGACGGGCCGGGGCGACGGCCACCGAGGTGGACCCGGGGGCCGGCGGCCCCGCCGCCACGAGGACCGGCGTCGGCTCGGGATCGGACCCGTCGGCCGCCGCCCCTGCGGGGGGTATCGCCTCCTCGTCCGCCTCCGCTGCGACGGTGATCGGCGGCGCGGCCGGTGGGGCCACCCGGTCGGCACGGCGGTGGGGCGAGGTGGCCCGGACGTAGAGGACGACCAGCGCGGCGAGCAGAACGGCGAGGAGCGCCAGCGAGGCCGAGATGGCCACGAGGAGGACCACCGGATCGTCGGCCCGCTCGGTGCTCACGTCGGCCTGCGCCACCACCGCCACGGCGGCACGGGCGGACGGCGGCACGCCGACGATGCTACGGCCCCGGCCCGACGGCCTCGCCCGCGCCGCCGTCGGTCCAGGGGAGGCTCAGACCTGGTGCTCCGGGCACCAGTAGGTCGTCCTGCCGCCCACCGTGTCGCGCCGCAGCTCGGTGCCGTCGCGGGGGCAGTGGCCGCCCCGGTGGCGTTGCCCGTGGAGGTCGCCGGCGTGGGAGCCGCCCCGGGCGTCCAGCTCGCCGATCACCCGCCGGAGCCAGCGGTGCAGCCGGCGGACCTCGGCGCCGTCGAGCGACCGGGCCTCCCGGACGGGCGAGAGGCCGGCCCGCCACAGGGTCTCGTCGGCGATCAGGTTGCCGACCCCCGCCAGCCGCCCCTGGTCGAGGAGCCGGGCCTTGAGGGCCACCGTCGATCCGGCCAGCGCATCGCGGAGCCCGGCCGCGCCGACCGTGGCGGCGTCGGGCCCGAGCCGGTCCTCGTCCGGCTCCAGCTCGACGCCACCGAGGCGACGCGGGTCACGCAGGACGAGGTGGCTGCCGTCGGTGAAGCGGAGCCCGAACCGGTCCCAGGCCGGATCGGCGCGGTCGCTCGAGTAGACGAGCCGCTCGACGCCGGCCTCGTCGTCGAGGAGGAGACGCCCCGTCATGCCGAACCGCAGGCCGAGCACGGTGGCGTCGTCGAGGTCGACGAGCAGCAGCTTCCCCCGACGGCGGACCGCGTCGACCGTTCGGCCCGGCAGCCGGGCCGTCAGCTCGGCGGCGGTGGTGGCGCCCTTGAGGAACCACCCGTCGGGGGCGTCGACGGCGGCCACGGTGCGACCCACCGTCCGGTCGGCCAGCCGGCGGTAGTGCTCCACCTCGACCAGCTCCGGCACCGGCCGGACCGTAGCGTCCGCCGCCCGGGGCCCCGGAGCCGGCGCGGTACGGTCGCCGGCGATGCAGCGGCGGCGGATCGGCGACCTGGACGTGCCGGTGCTCGCGCTGGGGACGGCGGTCGCCGCCGAGCAGCTCGACCGCGGTGAGGTCACCTCCCTCGTGAGCGCTGCCGTCGACCTCGGCGTCACCTGGTTCGACACGGCCCCCACCCACGCCGGCGGCACGGCCGAGGAGCACGTCGGCCGGGCGGTGGGCAACCGTGACGACGTGGTGGTCGCCACCCGGCTGGCGCCGGTGGACCGCTCGCGTCTCGACCCGCCACCCCCCGGGTCGGTGGCCCACATCCGCGACTCTGTCGACGCCAGCCTGTACCGCCTCGGGCGGGACTGGATCGACCTGTACCTGCTCGACCGGCCGCACCCGGGCACCCCCATCGAGGACTCCCTGGGCGCCCTGGGCGACCTCGTCGTGGCGGGCAAGGTGCGGGAGCTGGGCGGCGCCGGCCTCGACCCGTCGGTGATGGGCGAGCTGACCGAGGCCGCCGACGAGCTGGACCTGGTCCCCCTGCGGGCCGTGCGGGAGCGCTACTCCCCCGCGCACCGCCGTCCCGACGACGAGCTGATCGCCGCCTGCACCGAGCTGGGATGGTCCCTGATCGCCGCCCGGACACCCGACGACGATCTCGCCGAACCCGACCCGGGCTCCGGACCGGCACCCCGGCTGGCGGCCTACGCCCGCAGCCGGGACCGCTCCCCACTGGAGCTGTCGCTCTCGTGGACGGTGCGCCGGCCCGCCGTGGTGGGAGTCGTGATCGACGTCACGTCAGCCGACGAGCTGGCGTCGGCGGTGGCCGCCCTCGACTGGGACCTGACCGCCGACGAGGCGGCCGAGATCGACGAGATCACGAGCAAGGCCGACGTGGCCGGCCGACGGACCTGACCGCCGACGAGGCGGCCGAGATCGACGAGATCACGAGCAAGGCCGACGTGGCCGGCCGACGGACCGACCGGCTACGAGACGAGGCCGACCGGTGAACAGGACCGAACCGACCAGGAGGCTCCCCATGAGGTACACCCAGCTCGGCGGCACCGGCCTGCCCGTGTCGCGGCTCTGCCTCGGCACCATGACCTTCGGGCTGCAGTGCGACGAGGACACGTCGGTGGCGATCCTCGACCGGGCGTTGGAGGCGGGCATCACCTTCCTCGACACCGCCGACGCCTACCCCCTGGGCGGTGACCAGACGACGGTCGGGCGCACCGAGGAGATCGTCGGCCGGTGGATGGCGGGCCGGCGTGACGAGGTCATCGTGGCCACCAAGTGCCACTACCCGATGTCGGCCCGGCGCTGGGACCGGGGCAACTCCCGCAAGCACGTCACCAGCGCGGTGGAGGCGTCGCTCCGGCGGCTCGGCACCGACCACATCGACCTCTACCAGCTGCACGCCTGGGACGAGCGCACACCCCTCGACGAGACGCTGCGGGCCCTCGACGACCTCGTCCGGGCGGGCAAGGTCGTCCACGTCGGCGTGTCGAACTGGCCGGCGTGGCGGGTGGCCCGCTCGCTCGGACGCTCGGAGGCGACCGGGTCGAGCGGGTGCGGAGCGTGCAGCCCCGTTACAACCTGCTGTTCCGCCGTTTCGAGCAGGATCTCTTCCCCCTCTGCACCGAGGAGGGCGTCGGCTGCATCCCCTACAACCCGCTGGCCGGCGGCCTGCTGACGGGCAAGCACCGGCGCGACGCCGGACCGGCCGAGGGCACCCGCTTCACCCTCGGCACCGCCGCCGAGCGGTACCAGGACCGCTACTGGCACGACGAGGAGTTCGACGCCGTCGACCAGCTCACCACGGCCTGGCCGAGGAGGCCGGTCGCCCGCTCACCGAGCTGGCCGTCGGGTGGGTGCTGGCCCAGCCGGCCGTGACGGCGCCCATCATCGGGGCCAGCCGGCCCGACCAGCTCGACGCCGCCGTCGCCGCCGAGGCCCGACCTCTCGACGCCGACCTCGTGGCCCGCCTCGACGAGCTCACCCGGGCCTGGCGTCGCTCCGACGAGGAGCGCTGACCTACCGGAAGGTGGCGGGCAGGTTCGTGCCCTGGAAGGGCCCGGGGATGACGCCCTCGGCGGCGTACATGTAGAGGGCGGTCTGGAAGATGCCGTTGAGGGCGGAGAGGACGACGGCCACGACGGCGATGTAGGCGACGGCGATCACGACACCGACGAACGCCACGACCCCGCCGGCCGAGAGCATGAGCCCCCCGACGAGGAGGGCGGGGATGACGGCGACGAAGCCGAGCAGCCCGAAGCCCATCTGGGCGGCGACGTTCTCACCCCAGGTCCGCTTGAACAGGGTGCTCGACCGCCGCACCGTGTCGATGGGACCGACGTCCTCCAGCACGAGGACGGGCACGGCCAGGTAGGTGAGCAGGTTCCAGGCCGTCTCGCCCAGCCAGCCGATGAGGGCGCCGAGGAACCCGGCCCGCTCCCGCAGGCTGCGCAGGATCATGCCGACCGTCAGGTTGAGCAGCGCCCACGGGATGATCCGGTGCATCTTCGACGATGCCGCCCCCATCGAGCCCGACACGGTGGGGTCGCCGCCGGTCAGGCGCTCGTGGGCGCCCGCCACCAGGGCGCTCTGGAAGAACGTGACGATGACGGCGACGGCGGCGGCCGTCACCAGCCCCAGGACGGCCACCATGGGATCGGTCTCGCCCTGGGTGGTCTCGAGCGCGCCCGTCGAGCCCGCCACGACCGCCATCACGGCCAGGACGGCGAGGCTGATCACCCCGGAGATGACCGGCAGCCAGGCCAGCTCACGGTCGGCCTGCAGCACCCGCCACGACGCCTTGGCCAGCTCGACGGTGTTCTGGATACGTCCCATGGGCGACGAGCGTAGGGCGCCCGCACGCGGTCGGGCGGGCGCGTCGCGGGCCCGTAACGTGCCGGCGTGGGCAGGGTGATCGTGGTCGGGTCGATCAACGCCGACGTCGTGGCCGGCGCCGAGCGCCACCCCGCCGTGGGGGAGACGGTGCTGGGCTCGACCCTCGACCGCCACCCCGGCGGCAAGGGCGCCAACCAGGCCGTGGCCGCCGCTGCCGCCGGGGCCCCCACCCACCTGCTGGGCGCCGTCGGTGACGACGACGCCGGTCGGTGGCTCCGGGCGTTCCTCGACGGTCGCGGCGTCGACACGGGCGGCGTCGTCCGCCTCGACGACCGGCCCACGGGCACGGCCCTCATCGTGGTGGCCGGCGGGGACAACACGATCGTCGTGGTGCCCGGGGCCAACGCCGGTGTCACCGCCGACGGAATGGGAGCGCTCGGCCCGGCCCCGGGTGAGGTCGTCGTGTGCCAGCTCGAGATCCCGCCGTCGACGGTGGGCGCTGCCCTTCGGGCCGCCCGGGCCGCCGGCGCCACCACCGTCCTCAACCCGGCGCCGGCGGCCGACGTGGCCGACGAGGTGCTGGCCGACGCCGACGTCATCGTCGTCAACGAGACCGAGCTGGCCCACCTCGGCCGGAGTGGCGACCCCGAGACCGCCATCGCCGCCCTCCACCGCCGGGGCGTGACGACGGTGGTGCTGACCCGTGGGCCGGACGGGGTCCTGGTCGACGGCGCCGGGCGGTTCGAGCGGGCCGGGCTCGACGTCGACGTGGTCGACACCACCGGGGCCGGCGACTGCTTCGTCGGCTACCTGGCCGCAGGGATGGCGGCCGGGCTCGACCTCGCCGGGGCGGTCGACCGCGCCAACGTCGCCGCCGCCCTGTCGGTCACCCGGGCCGGGGCCGGACCGTCGATGCCGACCGCCGCCGAGGTCGACGAGGTCGTCGCCGCTCCGGGTGGGCCGTGACCCACGTCCGCCGCAACATCGCCCTCGTCATGGTGGCCGGGGCGGTGGCGCAGAGCTTCGGCCGGTTCACGTGGGCGCTGCTGCTGCCCGCCGTCGAGGACGACCTGCTCGGCTCCTACGGCCAGGCCGGCACGCTCGGCACGGCCAACGTGGCCGCGTACCTGGCCGGCTCGGCGGCGGTGACCGCCCTGTCGGGCCGGTTCGCACCGACCGTCCTGGTGCGGGCCGGCCTCGTGGCCTCCACCACGGGGCTGGCCGTGATGGCGGTGGCGGACGGCTTCCTCACACTGCTGGTCGGCATGGTCGTCATGGGCCTGGGAGGAGCGTTCATCTGGATCCCGTCCCCCGGCCTGGCCTCGGCGGCGGTACCCCCCGAGAAGCGGGGGCTGGCCATGGGCTTCGTGTCGATGGGCATCGGGACCGGCATCTTCGCCACCAGCCAGCTCACCGCACTGCTGCGGCTGTGGCTGGGCTCGGAATCATGGCGGCCGGTGTGGGCCGTCGAGGCCGCCATCGGCCTCGCCACCCTGGCGGCGGTGTGGCGCTGGCTGGAGGATGATCCCGAGGTCGGCGACGCCACCGGGGTCCGCCTCGACATCCTGCGGACGGTGCCGGGCTGGGTGCCGCTCACCACCGCCTACGCCGCCTACGGGCTGGGCTACTCGATCCACATCAACTACCTGGTGGCCGGTCTGGAGGAGGACGCCGGCTTCTCCCCCCGCCACGCCTCGCTCACGTACTCAGGCCTCGGTCTGGCCGTGATCGTCGGCGGGATCGTCCTCGGGCGGCTGTCGGACCGGGTCGGCCGGCGACGGGCCCTCGTGGTCGGGTTCGCCGTGATGGCCGTCTGCATCTGCGGGCCGCTGATCGGACGGGAGCCGGTCGTCACACCGCTCGCCTTCGGGTTCGGGCTGATGTTCTCGGGGCTGCCCGCCGTCATCGCCGCCGCCCTGCGCGACGAGCTGGACCCCCGCTCGTTCGGGGCCGCCTTCGGGGCCATGACCCTCGCCTTCGGGCTGGGCCAGGTGCTCGGCCCGCAGATCGGCGGCTGGATCGGCGACGCACGGGGCAGCTTCGACCTCGCCTTCGTGCTCTCGGCCGCCGCCATCACGGTGGGGGCGGTGGCGTCGTGGCTGCTCCCCCGCCGCCCCGCCGACGAGCCCACGCCGGTGGGCGGCTGAGTCCGGGCGCTCAGCCCGACCAGCGCACCGGCCGGGCCCCCGCCCACACCTTCCCGGCCGGCACGGCCTCGGTGGTGGCGTCGGTGGGGTGTGCCAGCCCCAACCGCTCACGATCTGCATCCCGGTGACCCGCCAGCGACCGTCGTCGTCGGGTCGGAGGCGGACCCGGTACTGGCCGCCCTGCACCCCCCGGGCCGTCGAGGTCAGGAAGTAGGCCGACAGCTCGGCGCCGCCCAGGTCGTCGTCCACCGCCACGCCGACGTTGGTGGTGTGGTGGCCGCCCCGCACGGCCGCCTCCCAGCGGGTGTGGTCGGCGTACAGGGCCCGGATCTCGTCACCGTGCAGCGTCGAGTCGGTCATGGTGCCGGGCGGGAAGTTCACGAGGTGCAGCTCGGCGTCGGCGGCGAAGACCCGGTCGACCAGCTCGGCGGCGTGGCCGACGTCCATGAGGTACGTGTAGGAGTTGAACGTGGCCAGCACCTCCTCCTTCGCTTCGAGGCGCGCCAGCAGAGCTTCGACGCGGGCCAGGCGCTGGCGCAGCTCCTCGACCTCGTCCACCTACCGGCCCCCCGACACGACGATGTTCTCACCCGTCACCCACGCCGCCGCCGGCGAGGCGAGGTAGACGCAGGCCGAGGCGATGTCGTCCACCGTGCCGAGGCGGCCCAGCGGCACCGTCTCGGCCAGCTTCGGCGTGGGCCTCGGGCGGGATGTGACCGATCGTCTGCAGGGCCTCGGTGGGGACGATGCCCGGTGACACGACGTTGGCCCGGATGCCCCTCGGGGCCAGCTCGGCCGCGACCGTGCGGGTGAGCTGGATCATGGCCGCCTTGGCCGCCCCGTAGCCGGCGAAGTTGGGTGACGGGCCGAGCGCGGCCGTCGACGCGATGCCGATGAGGTTGCCGCCCTCGCCCATCACGTCCTTGCACACGGAGGCGGCCAGGAAGTGGGGCCGGAGGTTCAGGGCGATCTGGGCGTCCCAGTGCCAGAGGGGGTACTCCTCGAAGGGGAAGTTGCCCTGGTGCTCGGACCCGCCGGCGTTGCTGACCCAGACGTCGAGGCGGCCCAGCTCGGACGTGGCGACGTCGGCCAACCGTCGGCAGGCGTCGTCGGTCGTGATGTCCTGCTCGACGGCCACGGCCCGGCGACCCGTGGCCCGCACCTCCTCGGCCACCGCCTCGATCTCGTCGGATCGGCGGGCCGTGACGACCACGTCGGCGCCGGCCTCGGCGAACCCCAGGGCGATACCCCGACCGATGCCCCGGCCCGACCCGGTGACGACGGCCACCCGCCCGTCCAGCCGGAACCGCTCCAGGATGCTCACCCCGTACCCCCCTCGCTCGCGCCCGATCCTGACACACGCCCCAGCGCCCGCTCGACGTCGGCCAGGATGTCGTCGGGGTGCTCCAGGCCGACCGACATGCGGACGAGACCGTCGGTCACGCCGGCGGCCATGCGGTCCTCGGGGGCCATCGAGGCGTGGGTCATGGTGGCCGGATGGGTGGCGAGGGTCTCGGGGCCGCCCAGCGACGGGGCCAGGAAGGCCAGCTCCAGCCCGTCGACGAACGAGCGGGCCGCGGCCAGCCCCCCGGCCACCTCGAACGACAGCGACCCTCCCCCGCCCGACATCTGGCGGGCCACCACCTCGGCCTGCGGGTGGTCGGCGAGACCGGGGTAGTGGACGGCGGTCACGGCGTCGTGGTCGCGCAGCCGCTCGGCCAGGCTCAGGGCCGTCTCGCACTGGCGCCGGACCCGCACGCCCAGCGTCCGCAGGCCCCGCAGCCCGTTCCAGGCGTCGAACGGTGACGCGGTGGCGCCGTGCACGGTCGAGTAGCCCCAGATCCAGTCGACGAGGTCGCGGGGCCCGGCCACGACCCCCAGGCTGGCGTCGTTGTGGCCGGCCAGGCCCTTGGTGGCCGAGTGCAGGACGAGGTCGACGCCGAAGTCGAGCGGACGTTGCAGCACCGGTGTGGCGAACGTCGAGTCGACCACGGTGATGGGGGCGAGGGCACCCACCCGGGCCAGATCGACCACCGCCATGGTCGGGTTGGCCGGTGTCTCCACGAAGACGAGCTGGGTGCGACCAGCGACGACGGCGGCCTCGATGGCGTCGGGGTCACAGCCGTCGACCATCGTCACGTCGATGCCGAAGCGGGCGCAGGCCCCGGTGAAGAGCTGGTGGGTGGCCGAGAACAGCTGGCGCTGGGCCACGACGTGGCTGCCCTGCGAGCAGAGGGCGAGGACCGTGGTCGACACCGCCCCCATGCCCGAGCCGAAGGCCAGCCCCGCCTCGGCCCCCTCCAGCTCGGCGACCGCCTCGGCGAAGGCAGCCACGCCGGGGTTGCCGAAGCGGCCGTAGAAGTCGGGCACCCGGGGGGTGCGGGCCCGCCTGAGACTCTCCTCCGCGGTGGGGGCGGCGAACGTGGTCGACGCCCACAGGATCGGGGCCAGCGCCTCGCCGTTGGCGCCGCGCCCGGCCCGCACCGCCACCGTGTCGAGATGATCGGTCATGCGTCCTCCCGGACCCGGTCGAGGAACCCCGCCAGGGGGATGCGGAGCTGGTCGGCGTCGGTCAGGAACCCGTCGTGGCCGTTGGGGCTCTCGACGACGGTGTGCTCGACCTCCACGCCGGCGGCCCGCAGGCCGTCGCGCAGCTCGTGCTGCTGGTACGGGGGGTAGAGCGTGTCGCTGTCGACGGTGGCGGTGAGCACGGGGACCCGCACCCGGGCCAGCGCGGCGTCGATGCCGCCCCGGCCCCGGCCGACGTCGTGGAGGTCCATGGCCTTGTTGAGCACGAGGTAACTGTTGGCGTCGAAGCGGCGGGCCAGCTTCTGGCCCTGGTAGTCGAGGTAGCGCTCGACCTCGAAGCGGTCATCGGCCCGGAAGCCGTCCCACCGCTCCGACGTGAGGCGCCCGAACCGCTGGCCCAGCTCGTACTCCGAGCGGTAGTGGATCATGGCCACGATGCGGGCCAGGGCCAGGCCCCGGTGCGGCCCGCCGCCCGGCTCGGCGTCGTAGTAGTCACCGCCCCGCCAGGCCCGGTCGTACTGGACGGCCCGCCGCCCGGCCAGGCTCCAGGCGATCTGCTGGGCCGAGGCGGCGGCGGCCGACGCGACCACCGCCACCGACGCCACCCGGTCGGGGAACGTCACGGCCCACTCGAGCGCCTGCATGCCGCCCATCGACCCGCCCACCACGCACAGCCAACGCCTCACCCCGAGGTGGTCGGCCAGCGCCACCTGGGCCCGCACCATGTCGCGGATGGTCACCACCGGGAAGCGTGACCCCCATGGCCGGCCGTCGTCGGGGTGCGGGGAGGCGGGGCCGGTGCTGCCCTGGCACCCGCCGAGGACGTTGGCGCACACGACCAGGTGCCGGTCGGGGTCGACGCCGAGGCCGGGTCCGACCAACGCCTCCCACCATCCCGGGGTCGGATGGGCCGGGGACTGCGGCCCGGCGACGTGGCTGTCGCCGGTGAGGGCGTGGCAGACCAGCACGGCGTTGGCGGCGTCGCCGTCGAGCGCTCCCCACGTCTCGTAGGCCACCGTCACGTCGCGCAGGTGCCCGCCGCCCTCCAGGGCCATCGGCCGGTCGGTGGCGATGCGGACGAACCGCCGGCGGCCCGGATCGTCACCGGGTCGCCACGCGCCGGTGACGGGCGGCGCGCTCGGGGCGATCGGCTCGCTCACCGGTGTGTCCTCTCCCTCGTGTCCGGCCTCGTCCGACGGGCGACGGCGACGGGTGCGACGAGGGACACGGCCGGAGCCGCTCCTCGGACACTTGGTTGCCCGCTACCGGGCCGCATCCCCGCCGGAGCGGGTGAGCACCTTGGGTGTCCGTCCCAGGTTGCCGGACCCGGCGAACCGGGTCACTCCTGATGCCGTGCTGCGGGCGTCACGGTAGCAGTCAGGGCAGCTGCGACCGCCACCATTCCAGCATCTCGTCGCCGGGGACGCGGTGGGCGGCGGTCATGCGGCGGGCCGCCTCGACGAGCGTCGCCCGCCGCACCTCGGCGTTGCGCTCGCCGTGGGCCGAGCGGACGAGGCGGGCGGCCGCCTCCCAGTCGGGCCCCGCCGGGGGGAGCGGCAGGCTCCGCACCACGGGCGCCGACACCCGCAGCGACGAGCGACCCCGTCCGGATCCGGCCGCCTCACGTGCGAGGTGGGCCGCCGCCACCGGGGACGCCCCGACGGCGGCGAGGCGCCAGAGGTCGTGACCGGTGTGGGGGATGACCCGCACGACCGGGGTGACGGGCACGGTGCGACCCTCGGGGTCGGCGACCATCTCGAGCACCCGGGTCTGGCTGGCCACCAGCAGACGGGGCCGACCCGGGGTGTGGAGGTCGGCCCGCAGCGGCGCCGGCAGGTGGTCGAGCTCGACCACCGGGTGGGACCACCGCCGCTTGGCGAAGCGGGCCTGGCGCCGGCCCCAGGCCAGCTCGGCGGGGTCGATGAGGCCGGAGGTCACGAGGGCGGCGGTCGTGACACCGTCCGGTTCGCCGTCGCCGGCCTCCCGGGTCAGCGGTACGAGACCGTAGTAGCCGTCACGGAACCCGGCCCGCACGGTGGCCAGCCGGCCGACCGTCCCCTCGACCGCGGCCCCGTCGACCGACGGGACGCCGGGCCCGCCGCCGTCGCCACCGGCGCCCGGGGGGGTCAGCACCAGAGCGTCGAGGGGGGCGGTCACCCCCAGCGGACCGGGGTCGATCTCGACGATCTCGCTCGTGGCCCAACGCTGCGCGACCCGCTCCCGCACGGCCCGCCCGTCCCGGCTGGTGCGGGCCGAGGTCGGCAGCACCATGACGGCCCGCCCCCCGGGCCGGGTGACGGCGGCGGCGCGGGCGAGGAAGAGCATCGCCGTGTCGGTGTAGGCGTCGATCACGTCGCCGAGGGCCTCGCCGAGGCGACGCTGGTCCTCCGCCGAGCGGGCCGTCACGGCGCGGAGCTGACCGGCGAACGGCGGGTTGCCGACGCACACGTCGGGCGGCCCCTCGGGCGGGTCGTCGGTCAGCCCGTCGCCCACCACCACGGCGTCGACGGGGTCGAAGAACCCCTGGCCCAGCCGGGCCGAGCACAGACCGAGGCAGAGGCGGGCCAGGTCGACGGCCACCGGGTCCGAGTCGATACCGGTCACTCCCCCGATCGAGCCCCGGCGCTCGGCGGCGGCCACGAGGAAGGCGCCGGCACCGCAGGCCGGGTCGAGCACGCTGACACCCTCGCCCCGTGCGATCACCCGGGCCACGAGGGAGCGGGCCGTGTCGAGCGGCGTGTAGAAGACGCCCCTCGCCAGCCGGTCGCGGCGCGTCAGGGCCGCCTGGTAGGCGGCGCCGAGCACGTCGACGGCGGGGCCGTCGGCACCGACGGACCGGGCCGGGGGCACCGATGGCCCCCCCGCCAGGCGGGCCAGCGCCGCGTCGACCCGGTCGTGCACGAGCCCGTCGCGCTCGCACACCCCGGCTGCGACCTCGGCCAGGTGGCGACGGAGCGCGCCGGAGTCGGGCGCCGTGGTGGACACGGCGCTCGTCCCGGCCCTAGCTGGAGATCGGGGTCGACAGCCCGGCCCCGTCGAAGGCGTCGAGGTCGGCCAGCCGCTCGTCGTTGGAGAACACCTCGTGCACGGGCAGGTCGAGACCGAGGCGGCGCTGGAGGATGCGCACCAGCATCTCGTCGTCCCACTCGACCATGGTCACGGCCACGCCGCTCGACCCGGCACGCGCCGTGCGGCCCGAGCGGTGCAGGTAGTTCTTGTGGTCGTCGGGGGGGTCGTAGTGGACGACCACGTCAATGTCGTCGACGTGGATGCCGCGGGCGGCGACGTCGGTGGCCACGAGCGCCGACAGCTTCCCCTCGGAGAACCGCGAGAGCGCCTTCTCGCGGGCCTGCTGGCGCAGGTCACCGTGGATGGCGGCGGCGTCGACGCCCTCCCGCCGCAGGTCGCGCTCGAGCCGGTCGGCCATGCGCTTGGTGTTGGTGAACAGGATGGTCCGCCCCTGGGCGTTCACGATGGCCGCCGCCACCTTCGGCTTGTCCATGTTGTGGACCTTCAGGAAGACGTGGCGCATCTCCTCCACCGTCACCTGCTGCTCGACGACCTCGTGGCGGACCGGATCGCTGAGGTGCCGCTTGATGACGTGGTCGACGGCGCCGTCGAGGGTGGCCGAGAACAGCATCGTCTGGTGATCGCCCTCGACGTGGCGCAGCACCCACTCGACCTGCGGCAGGAAGCCCATGTCGGCCATCCGGTCGGCCTCGTCGACGACGACCCGCTCGATGCCGGACACGTCGAGCGCCTTGCGGTCGATCAGGTCGATCAGGCGCCCCGGGGTGGCGATCACGATGTCGACGCCGGCGGCCACGTCGGCCAGCGCCTTCTCCATGTTGGTGCCGCCGTAGACGGCGAGGGAGCGCAGCCCCCGGGCCCGGGCGATGGGCTCGATCACCTCGAAGACCTGGTTGGCCAGCTCACGGGTGGGGACGAGTACCAGCGAGGTGGGCGCCCCGTCGTCGGCTCGCACCGTGCGGGAGACGATGGGCAGACCGAACGCCAGCGTCTTGCCGGACCCGGTCTTGGCCTTGCCGCACACGTCACGGCCGGCGAGGGCGTCGGGGATGGCGGCCGCCTGGATGGGGAACGGCTCGGCGATGCCCTGGGCGTCGAGGACGGCGAGCAGGTCGGCGTCGACCCCGAGCGCTGCGAAGGTGGTCACGGTCTCTCCCTCTGGCCGGTGCCCCCGTCGGGCCCGGTTCCGGTTCGCGTTGGTTCGTCGGCGGGAGCACATCTGTGGCATCGACCCCGCTGGTCCGGCGGAGCGGCAGGGCGCCGGTGCGTCGGTGGACGCGGGCGCCTCGGTGAGCCGGACACACCTACGTTACCGGGCCGGCGGGCGAACGCCGAGGTCAGGCCGCTCCCACCGGGGCGGCGACGGCGGACGGGTCGGTGTTGGCGCCGCACAGGATGACCACCACCCGCTCGTCGGCGCCGAGGGAGAGGCCGGCGGAGCGGGCCCCGGCGAGGGCGGCGGCACCCCCGGGCTCGGCCACCAACCGCAGCTCCTCCCAGAGGGCCCGCTGGGCCGAGCGGATCTCGTCGTCGGTCACGAGGACCAGCTCGTCGAGCCAGCGCTGCGCCGCGGCGAGGGAGAGGCGCCCGATGGTCCGGGACCCCAGGCTGTCGGCGGCCACGCCGGCCACGTCCACCCGTACCGGCCGTCCGGCGTCGAGGCCGGCCCGCAGGCTGGCGCAGCCCGCCGGCTCGACTCCGATCAGGCGGACCCGGTCGCCCAGCGCGGCGGCCACCCCGGCCAGCAACCCACCCCCGCCGACGGCCACGATCACGGTGTCGGCGCCATCGACCTGCTCGGCGATCTCGGCGCCGACGGTGGCCTGTCCGGCCACGATCTCGGGGCGGTCGAAGGGGTGCACCAGCAGGGCGCCGGTCTCGACGGCGCGGGCGTCGGCGGCCTGCTGGGCGTCGTCGTACATCTCGCCGACGACCCGCACATCGGCGCCGTAGGCGGCGATGCGGTTGCGCTTCACGGCCGGGGTCACGCCGGGCACGAAGACCTCGGTGGCCAACCCGAGCCGCCGCCCCACCCAGGCCACGGCCTGGCCGTGGTTGCCGCCCGAGGCGGCCACCAGCCCGGCGGCGGGCACGTCGTCGCCGACCGAGAGCACGAGGTTGAAGGCACCCCGGGGCTTGAACGACCCGGTGTGCTGCAGCAGCTCCAGCTTGAGGTGGAGGTCGGCGGGCACGCCGAGGGAGCCCGCCGCCCGCATCGTCGGCGTGCGCCGCACGTGAGGGGCGATGCGCTGCCCCGCCTCGGCGACGGTCCTCGCCGTCGGCAACCCGGCGTCGGGGAGCCCGGCGTCGGGCTGTTCGGTCACGCCGACGACGGTAGGGCTCGACGGGCGTCGCCCCGGCCCGGCCACACTGGCCGCCCCATGGCTTCTCCCCCCGTCCGCCTCGTCGCCCTCGACCTCGACGGCACGACCGTCCGCAGCGACGGTACGGTGTCGGCCCGCACCATCGCCGCCGTGGCCGCCGCCGTCGACGCCGGCGTGGCCGTGACCATCGCCACCGGTCGTCCGCCCCGGTTCAGCGAGCGGACCGCCGACGAGCTCGGCATCGGCGCCGAGATCGTCTGCGCCAACGGCGCCGTCACCTTCCACGTGGCCGAGCGACGGCTCACCCGCTCGGTACCGATCGGGGCGGACCTGAACGGCCTGGTCGAGCGGATCCGGGTTGCGCTACCCGGTGTCAGCTTCGCGGCGGAGTGGGACCTCGAGTACGCCGTGGAGGAGGCCTTCGCCGCCTCCCTCCCCGAGCAGCCGGAGCACGCCCCGACCGTGGCCGACGTCCTGGACCTCGCCCACCACCCGATCTACAAGCTGCTGGCCGTCCACGACGACCTCGACGCCCCGGCGCTCACCGAGATCGTCCTGGGCGTCGCCGGTGACATCGTCGAGCCGTCCCACTCCGGGCTCGGCTTCGTCGAGATCGCACCGCAGGGCGTCACCAAGGCCAGCGGCGTGGCCCACCTCGCCGACCGGCTCGGGATCGGCCGCGCCGAGGTGCTGGCCGTCGGGGACGCCTACAACGACCTGCCCCTGCTCACCTGGGCGGGGCGCTCGCTGGCGATGCCCCACGCCTCGGAGGAGGTGCGGGCCGCTGCGGACGGCACCGCCCCGGCCGGCAACGACGACGACGGGGTCGCCGTCGTGCTGGAGGAGCTGGCCGCTCAGGCCTCGACGTCGGCCACGTCGGCGACGTCGGGGTAGAGGTGATCGAGCGTGCCCGGCGCGATCCGGCAGCGCTCGATGAACGCCTCGACGTCGGGGCGCTGCAGGCGGATCACCCGGCCGAAGCGGTACGCCGGGATCTGCCCCTCGTCGATGAAGCGGTACAGCGTGCGGGTGGTCACCCCCAGGTGCCGCGCCGCTGCGTTCGTGCTCAACCACTCGATGGCGTCGCCGTCGGCCATGATCGGATCCTTCCCTCCTCCGGGACTGTACCCCGACGAACGCGGCCGGCGAGTGACGGTGATTCAGTCTCGGCCGACCTCGGGCGTCGTCGGCTCGGTTGTGGGGGTACACGGGGCGGGTGCGTCCCGGACCTCGACCGTGGTGTCCCGGCCGGGTCCGCTCACCGAGGCGACGCCCGGCGGCAGCGGGGCCACGGGGACGACGAAGGGCTCGTGGTCGTCGGTGGCCGACAGGGTCAAGCGCACCGGCGACGGGCCGCTGACCCGGAGCGTGGCAGCGCGGCGGTCACGGGCGGCCTCGGCCAGCAGCTCCTGGGCCACCCGCAGCACGAGGAGTCGCCGGGGCGTGCCCTCGACCACGCCGTCCCAGTCGACGTCGACGACGGCACCGACCTCCTCCCGCAGCGCAGACGCCTCGGTCTCGACCACGATCGGGAGGGGATCGTCGGTCCCGTCGAACGGGGAGTGGGGCGGCGGGGGTACCGGCGCCACGCTCTGACGCCAGGTCCGTCTGCTCCGACCCAACTCGAGTGACCACAGCGCCTCGGTGACGGCCGCCAGCTCGTCGGCCCGGCGCTCCGCCGCCTGCCGCGCCCGCCCGCACCCGTCGAGATCGGCCCGGACGCCGGCCAGGTCCTCCGTCACCCGGGCCACATCCGCCCGCGTCGCGTCCAACCCGGCCCGCGCCTCCGAGAGCCGGTCGGCGGCGGCCGCCCCGGCGCGACGGGCCGACCGACGCTGGACGACCAGCGCCACACCGGCTGCGGCCAGCAGCACGGCCAGGACGACGACGGCGACGGTCATCGACCGGACGCTACCCATCCCCGGCCGGGCGCACGGGGATTGGTGGACGTCATTGTTGCGGTACAGGTCGGATGCCACTACGTTGGCCGTCCTGCTATGAGAGCGGGTGGGAGGTGGGCCCGGCGTGGCCAGGTTCGGCGATGGTGTGGGATCAACCCGGGGCGGCACGGGGGGTGCGACCTCGACGGGGGGTGCGGGGCCGGGGGCGGGGGCGACGGGGGGTGCGGTCGCCGGACGCCTCGACCGCATGCGGGCCTGGCCGGGCACCCGGGCCGTGGTGGGCGGGCTGCTCGTCGCCGGCGCCGTCCTCGGCGTCCTCGTCCTCACCTCCGGTGACTCCGACCGAGACGGACGCGACGTGCTCGTGGCCGCCCGTGACCTCGCCGCTGGGGCCGTGCTCGAACCCGGTGACCTGGCCGTGGCCGCCGTGAGCCTCCCCGACGAGCTGGCCGCCGCCACGTTCTCCGATCCCGTTGACCTCGTCGGCCGCCGCCTGCTGTCGCCCCTCGGGCAGGCCGAGCTGTTCGGGCCGTCCGCGCTCGACGATCCGGCGGGATCGGAGGGCCGCGGGTTCGAGGTGGCGGTCCGCCTCGACGCCGACCGGGCCGTCGACGGGCGGTTGCGGACCGGGGAGACGGTCGCCGTCGTGGCCACCTTCGGTACCGGCGAGGCGGCCCCCACCCGCACCGTGGCCGACGACGTGGTCGTGGCCGAGGTGCGCCGGGGTGATCTCGACGCCGCCGGGGGCGGCTCGGTGACGGTGACCCTGACCTCCGACGACGCCGCGGTGGCGGGTGCGGTCGCCACCGCCGCCGACGCCGGCGATCTCCGACTGGTGCGGGTCACCCCCGCAGCCGGCGACGGGCCGGTCGACGGCGTGGCGAGCCCGTGACGGGGTCGGAGCGTGGAGCGGCCTCCGGGCCGTGGACGCTGCTGACGCTCGCCCCGGTGGGGGCCGCCTGGCCCGACCGGCTGGCCCGCTGGGCCATGGACGGCACGCTGCCGGTCACCGTGACCAAGTGCGTCTCGGCCGCCGAGGTCCGGGCCCGCCTCGGGGGCGGGCGGCCGTGGTCGGCCCTCGTCGTCGACGGTGGGTCCCCCGTCGTCGACCTCGATCTGGAGGCGAGCGTGCTCGACGCCGGCGCCCAGCTCCTCCGGGTGCTGCCCGCCGGCTCCGAACCCCGGCCCGGCGGGCTGCCCACCCCCCTCCGTCCGGCTGATCTCCTGGCCGGTCTGGAGCGGGTGGCGGCCCCCGTGTCACCGGCCCGGGTCGAGGTGCGGTCCCTCCCGCGCCAGGAGGGCCCGTCGGGTCGGCTGGTGGTGGTGACCGGTCCGGGTGGGACAGGTGCCTCGACGGTGGCCATGGCGCTGGCCCAGGGCCTCGGCGCCGGTGGTTCGACGGTGCTGGCCGACCTCTGTCGCCGCGCCGACCTCGGTGTGCTGCACGACGCCCCTGACGTGGGGCCCGGCCTGGTCGAGCTGGTCGACGCCCACCGTCGGGGGAGCGTCGATCCCGACGGGGTGCGGGCCCTGACCTGGCTGTCGGAGTCGCGCCGCTACCACCTGCTGCTCGGCATGCGGCGACCCTCTGACTGGTCGGCGCTGCGCCCGCGGGCCGTCTCGGCGGCGCTGCGCTCCCTGGCCGACGGCTGGCGCTGGGTCGTCGCCGACGTCGACCCCGACACCGAGGGAGAGCGCGAGACCGGCTCGGTCGACGTGGAGGAGCGCCACCGCCTCACCCGGCACGCGCTCGACCGCGCCGACCTGGTCGTCGTGGTCGGCAGGCCCGACCTCCGGGGCATGCACGCCACCGGGCGGCTCGTGCGCGAGCTGGTCGCCCACGTCGGCGCCGCCCGCCTCCAGCCCGTCGTGTCACACGCCCCCCGGTCACCCCGGCGCCGGAGCGAGCTCGCCAGGGTGCTGGCCGAGCTGGTGACGGGCGTCGACCTCGCCTCGCCCGTGTTCGTGCGCGAGCGGACCGCCGTGGAAGACGCCGTGGTCGAGGGCGTGGCCCTGCCCACGGCCACCGTGGCCGAGGTGACCGACCCGGTCCGGGCCCGGCTGGAGCGCCTCGACCGGCGTCCGGCCACCGACGCCGCCGCCGGCGATCTCGTCTCGCCCGGCTCGCTGGGGGTGGCGTAGTCGCAGGCCCCGGGACCCGCCCGTCATTGTTGCATGACACATGGAGATAGCATTAGGTTGACGGCCGGACACGAGAACGGTGGGAGGTGGTGGGAAGTGGCGGCTGAAACTTCAGCTCAGGGTGGCGCGCTCGCGCCGAGGGCGACATGACGGTGACCGTCACCGACGCCGGTCTCACCAACCCCCTCCGCTCCATCGAGCTGGAGGTGCAGGACCGCGCCGAGCGCCTCCGCCTCGACCCGGCCCACCCCGACGACGCCGCCCGGGTCCGGGAGCTGATCGCCGACGTGGTCGACGCCTGGAACGCCGAGCACCAGCGGGGACGGCGCCCCTTCCCCCTCCTCGACCCCGCCGGGGTCACCGACCGCGCCGGCCGCAACCTCCTCGGCCACGGCCCCCTCCAACCCCTCCTCGACGACCCCGACGTCTGGGAGATCATGGTCAACGCCCCCCACGCCATCTTCGTGCGCCGCCACGCCGGGGAGTCCGGCTACCACGACGAGGTCTTCCACGACGACGACCACGTCGAGCGCACCCTCACCAAGCTCCTCGACGACAACGCCGTCTCCCACCGCAAGCTCGACCCCGCCGAGGGCCTCCAGGACGCCCAGCTCCGCGACGGCTCCCGACTCCACATCGTCCACGGAGACCTCACCCGGGGCGGGCACCTCGTCTTCAACATCCGGCGCCACACCGGCATCGCCTACGGGCGCCTCGACGAGCTGGTCGGCCTCGGCACCCTGTCACCCGACGCCGCCCACTTCCTGCGCCTCTGCGTGACCGGCCGGGCCTCGATGGTCTTCGCCGGCGCTCCCGGCACCGGCAAGACGACCCTCCTGTCGTGCTGCTGCGCCGAGCTCGACCCCGGCCTGCGCGTCGTCGTCGCCGAGGAGGTGTTCGAGACCTCCGTCGGCGTCCCCAACGTCGCCTCCCTCCAGACCCGACCCGCCCGGGGCGAACGACCCGCCGTCGACCTCCGCCGCCTCGTGGCCGGCTTCCTCCGCATGGCCCCCGACGTGGCCATCGTCGGCGAGGTGCGCGACAAGGAGGCCCTACCCCTCCTACTCACGCTCAGCTCCGGCGTCACCGGCTACACGACCATCCACGCCGCGTCGGCCAGCCGGGCGCTCAGCCGCCTGCGGTTCGTCTGCCAGCTCGCCGAGGCCGCCACCGACCTCCCCGCCAACGCCATCACCTCCCTCGTCTCCGACGCCGTCGACGTGGTCGTCCACCTCGACCGGCGCGCCGACGGCGTGCACCTGTCGGGCATCCTCGCCGTGGAGGATCACCTCGGCGGGGAGGGGGCGCCGTTCACCGTGACCGAGGTGTTCGCCCCGGCGGTCGCCGGCGGGCCGGCCCTCCCCACCGGTCAGGTGCCGGTGCGCCTGGCCGAGCGGCTGGCCGTGGCCGGCATCGACCTGCGGTCCGAGCTGAGGGGAACACGTCCGTGAACCTCGCCCTCGCCCTGGCCGCCGGAGCCGGCGTGCACCTGCTGTGGTCGGCGCTCGTGGCCCCGCCCCGCCGCCGGGCCCGACCCCGCCCCGACGCCACCGTCCGGTCGTGGCTGTCGCAGGCCGGGCTGGACGGGGTCGGCACGGTCGAGTTCGTCGTGGCGACGGCGGCCGTCGGACTGGCCGGCGCGGTCGTGGCGTGGCTGCTGGTCGGACCGGGCCCGGCGGCGGCGCTGGCCGGTCCGCTGGCCGCCCTGGCGCCGCCGGCGCACTACCGCGACCGGCGTCGACGCCGCCAGCGCGACGCCCAGGCGGCGTGGCCCCGGGTGCTGGAGGAGTTGCGGGTCAACGCCACGTCGCTCGGGCGGTCGATCCCCCAGGCCATGCTGGCGGCGGGACGCACGGCCCCACCCGAGCTGCGGGAGGCGTTCGAACTGGCCGAGCGGGAGTGGACCCGGTCGACCGACTTCGAGCGGACCCTGCGGGTGCTCACCGATCGGCTGCGTGACCCGGTGGCCGACGCCATCGCCGAGACGCTGCTCGTGGCCCACCAGGTCGGCGACGTCGACCTCGACCGGCGGCTGCGGGCGCTGGCCGAGGACCGCCACGCCGAGCTGAGCCACCGGGCCGAGGCCAGGGCCCGCCAGTCGGGTGCCCGGTTCGCCCGCATCTTCGTGCTGATCGTCCCCCTCGGCATGGCCGCCGTCGGCCTCACCATCGGGCGGGGCCGAGCCGCCTACGACGACCTCGGCGCCCAGCTCGTGGTCCTGGTGGCGCTGGCCGTCCTGGCCGTCTGCTGGGTGTGGGCCGGCCGCATGCTCCGTCTGCCGGAACCAGCCCGCTCCTTCGCCACCGTCGCCGACGCCGGGTCGCTCCGATCGGGTCGCGCCTCGGGCGGGGCCGAGGCGGCCCGCCGGTGACCCGGGCCGCCGTCCTCCTCGCCGTCGTGGCCGGTATCGGCGCCACGCTCCTCCTCGACGCCGTGCGGGCGCTGCGACGGCCAGCTCTCGGGCCCCGCCTGGCCCGGCACCGCCCCGACCAACCCGCCCCCGTCCGCCCCGCCACCCCCGCCGAGGTGATCCTGCCGCTCCTCGTGGGGATGGCCGACGCGGCGACCGCCGTCCTCGGGGTCCACGACGAGCTGCCCGTCCGACTCCGCCGGGCCCGCCGCAGCAACCCCGCCGCCCACCGGATCCGCCAGGTCGGCTGGGCCGGCGCCGGTCTCGTGGCCGCCGTCGGCGTCGTGGTGCTGGTCCGACCGGGTCCCCTGCCGGCACTGCTGCTCGGGCTCGGCCTGCCCGCCCTCGGGTTCCTGCTGGCCGAGCACGAGCTGGCCCGGGCGGGGCGCCTGCACCAGGACCGGGTGCGCCGCGAGCTGCCGGTCGTGGCCGAGCAGCTCGGCATGCTGATCGCCTCGGGCTTCAGCCTGGGTGGCGCGCTCCACCGCCTGGCCGAGCGCAGCACCGGTGCCGTGTCCGACGACCTCGCCGACGTGAACCGCCGCGTCCACCACGGCGTCGATCCCGTCGACGCGCTGCGCGACTGGGCCGGGACGCTCCAGCTCGACGGTGCCCGTCGCCTGGTGTCGGTCCTCGCCCTCCACCGTGTCACCACCGATCTCGGCCCCCTCATCGAGCAGGAGTCCCGGGCCATCCGCGCGGAAGCCCAGCGTGACCTCCTCACCACCATCGAGCGCCGCAACCAGCAGGTATGGGTGCCGGTGACGGTGGCGACCCTGGTACCGGGCGTCCTGCTCCTGTCCGTCCCGTTCGTGGACGCCCTGGCCGAGTTCGGGCGCTTGTGAGCCCCCATGACATCTCCCCCGACCGAAGGGAACGACCGTGCACACCATCCAGGACCGAGCAGTCCGGGCCGTCATCGCCGCCAGCACGCTGCTGGGCGGGCTGAGCCGGCGCGACGACCGTGGCGAGGGGGTCATCTCGGCCGCCATCGTCGTGCTCATCATGGCCCTCATCGGCGCCGCCATGTGGGTGGCCTTCAAGGCCATCTTCGACGACGCCACCCAGCGGGCCACCGACGAGATCAGCCGGATCGGCGGCTGAGCGTCCGGCGCGACGACCGTGGCGACGGCCCCATCGGCGCCGTCGTCGGGGTCGTCGTGTTCCTGTCGCTGCTCCTGCTCGTCGTGCAGGTCCTGGCCGGGCTGCTGGCCTCGACCGTGGTCGAGGCAGCCACCTATGACGCCGCCCGCCTCGTCGCCGAGGGGGGTGGCGGCGCCGCCGCCCGCTCCCACGTGACCGAGCTGCTCGGACCCGACGCCGCCGTGGCGGTGACCGTCGGTCCGGCCTCGGTGCGGGTCGAGGTGCGGGTGCGGGGGCCGGTGCTCAGCTCCCTGCCCGTGGCGGCCCCGTTCACCACCATCACCAAGGTGGCCGAGGTGAGGCGGGAGGAACGGCGGTGACGGTCCGGTCGGGTGAGGGCGACCGGGCCGGGCCCGTCGACGCCGGCATCGCCGGGGCGTGGACCCTGCTCCTCGGGGTCCTCGGGATGGCCACGATGCTGTGGATCGTCCTGGCGGCGTGGCGCGTCGTCGACGCCCGGCTGGCCGCCGACGGTGCCGCCCGGGAGGCGGCCCGCACCTTCGTCGAGGCCCGGCCCGGGGCCGGCACCGCCCGCGCCGCCGCCGACGCCGAGGACGCGGCCCGGCGGGCCGCCGCCGCCCAGGGGTGGGCCCCGGTCGAGGTCGGCCACGGCGCCCTCGCGCTCGGCCGCTGCGCGCCCGCCTCGTTCACCGTCACGATCGCCGTGCCGCCCCTGGCCCTGCCGTTCCTCGGGGGTGTCGGGGCCGTGACCGTGCGGGCCACCCACACCGAGACGGTGGACCCGCTCCGGGGCGGCCTCGACGGCGTGGCCGCCTGCCTCGGGGTCGGCCCGTGACCGGTCGCCGGCGATCCGACCGCGGCTCGGCTGCGCTGCTGGTGCCAGTGGGCGTCCTCGTCGTCGTGATCCTGGGCGGGCTGACCGTCGACATCGGCCGGGCCGTGGCGGTGCAGCGCAGCGTGTCGTCACGGGCGGTGGCGGTGGCCAATGACCTGGGGGTGCTCGGCATCGACCGCGACGCCTTCCTCGACCAGGGCGCCGTCCGTCTCCGGCCCGAGGCCGACCTGCGCCGAATCGCCGCCGGCGTCGGAGCGGCGGGCCCGGGCGAGGTCACCGTCACCAGGGTGAGCGACCAGGAGGTCGTCGTGGAGGTGGTCGCCACCGTCGACCCGGTGTTCGTCCCGGGCTCCCTGGGCCTCGGAGCGACCGAGGTGCACGCCCGCGCCACCGGCACGGCCACGCTTCCCGACTAAGGTCGTCTCATGCGTTGTCATATGCTCTCGCTCCGATGACGATCGATCTTCGTCTCGGCATGCACGCCGGTCGGATCCCCGTGGTTCGCAAACGGGGATCGGGCCCGTCGGCGGATGCGTTGCGGCGGGAGGCCGAGCTGTTGGCCGCCGCCGCCGGCGACGGGGTCGTCGAGGTCGTCACCCTCGACGACGTCGAGGACGATGACGGCCAGCCGGCCGTCGACCTGGTGCTCCGGCTCGTGCCCGGGGGTGCGCTGCGCCCGGCGGCGGTGGGCGGCGTCGGGGAGCTGGCCGCCGTCGGGGCGGGGCTGGCCCGGGCGGTGGCGGGGTTGCACGGTCGCGGCGTGGCCCACCGCCGGATCGAGCCCGATCACATCCTGATCAGCGGCCGTTCCGGGTGGTCGGTCACGCTGTGCGGCCTCGGCTCCGCCACCAGCGACCCCACCGAGGCGGAGCTCACCGCCGACGGCGGGGCGGTGCGGTCGCTCCTCCGCTCGCTGGCCGCAGACGTGGTGGCGCCGCCGGAACAGCACCGATGGGAGGAGGCGCTCGAGGACAGCCGACCACTGGGTGACCTGGCCGCGGTCCTGGCCGGCCTGGGGCCGCCGCCGGCAGAACCCCCGCTGCCCGGTCGGACCGGCGGCGCACGAGCGGCGGGCCGGGTCCGGTCCGGGCTGGCTGGCGCGTCCCGGTCCGGGCTGACTGCTGCGTCACGGTCCGGGCGCCGCCGACCGTCCCGCCCGGTGCTGGTGGGGGCGGCCGTTCTGGTGGTGGTCGTCGGAACCGTCGCTGCGCTCATGCTCGGCGGTGGTGGTGGGGAGGCACCGGGCCGAGCCGACGGCCGGGTCGCCGAGGTGGCGACGGCGCCCTCCGCACGCGACGAGGCGGCCGATCCGGAGGCGGCGTCGGCTGCGTCGACGGGCCCGGCTGCGTCGACGGGCGCGGTCGAGGCCACCGCACCACCACCGGTCGAACCCACCGTCCGGTTCGATGCCGGCCCGGTCTGTCCGGACGTGGCGCACCCGGCGGTCGACCTCGACGACGACGGCTGCCCGGAGCCCGTCACCGTGGCGGCGGGCCGGATCTCGGTGGGCGGGGTCGACTTCGCCCTCGGTGACGACGACGACCTCACGCTGGTGGGCGACTGGGAGTGCGATGGGCGGCTGCTCCCGGGGCTGGTCACGGTGCCGGAGGGCTGGGTCTACCTGTTCGACCGCTGGCCCGACGATCAGCCGACCGAGGCGACCGCCGTCGACGCGCTCGGACCCGTCACGGCCGCCGAGGTCGTGTCGCAGCGATGCCCGGCCCTGGAGGTGGTGACGGCCGATGGCTCGGTCACGACCGTGACCCTCGGACGCAGCGCATGACCGCCGACGGGCCATCCTCCCCGGCGGCCGGGTGGCGGGTGCCGGTGACACTCGCCGCCGTCGGTGCGGCGTCGACGGCCGCTGCTCTCGGGCCGCTACGGACGTGGCTGCCTCCCTGGCCGGTCGACGGCTGGCTGGCCGAGGCCGACGCGGCGCACCTGCTGGCCGCCGCCCTGGTGTCGGTCGTGGGCGCCGGCGGTGCCTATCTCACCGTGGTGGGGACGCTGTTGAGCCTGGCCGGCCTGGGACGGTGGCGGTTGCCGGCCCGACTCGGACGGGCGCTGGCCGTCGGGCCCCTGCGTGGGCTGGCCGCCTCGACCGTGGTGGTGCTGGCGGCCGCCCCCACCGGGGCCGCCACCATCGACGCGCCGCCGGTCGCCATCGAACGCGTCGACGCCCCACCGACCGTCGGCCCCGACGACGCAACACCCCCCGGCGACGCAACTCCCCCCGACGACCCGGCCGAGGTCCGGCCCGTCGATGTCGCCGTGGCGAGCGGGGCCGCCCTCGACGCCCCGGTGGCCGTCATCGAGCGGCTCCCCCCGACCGCGGCGCCGCCCGCCCCGCCGGCGAGCCCACCGGCCGACCCGGGCGACCCGAACATCGGGCAACCCCTTGCCGAGCCACCGGCGGCCGAGCCGACCGGTGACGTCGGCGACGTGGGCGGAGCCGGCGACGTGGGCCTGGGCGGGGCCGGTGAGGCCGGCGAGGTGGGCGGAGCCGGCGAGGTGGGCGGAGCCGGCGACGTGGGCGGAGCCGGCGACGTGGGCGGGGCCGCCGAGGCCGGCCACGTCGGCGAGGTCGGCGAGTTGGGCGGAGCCGGCGAGGTTGCCGTGGCCAGCGAGGTCGGTGAGGTCACGCTGACCTGGACGGTGGCCCCGGGGGATCACTTCTGGGCCATCGCCGAGGCCCGTACCGGCGGCATCGACGTCGCCGACTACTGGGTCCGCCTCGTCGACGCCAACCGGGACCGGCTCGTCCACCCCGGTTACCCCGACCTGGTGCTGCCGGGCCAGGAGCTCGTCCTCCCTCCCCTCGACCCGTAGTCGGGCGGAGGGCCCGAGGGCGCGCCGCCGTGCCAGCATGGGCGATTCGTCCGCGCCCCTGGGAGACCCCGTGCGACAGCCCGAGAGCCGCTTCGTCGACATCGACGGTCCCGTCCACTACGTCGACCACGGCGGTGACGGCCCCCCCGTGGTGTGCGTCCACGGTCTGGGCGGCGACCATCTCAACTGGTTCGCGGTCGGCCACGGGCTGGCCCGCCACGGTCGCACCCTGGCACTCGACCTGCGGGGCCACGGCCTGACCCCCCGATTCGCGGGCAGCGCCGCCGTCGACGACAACCAGAAGCTGGTCGGGCGGTTCGTCGAGAAGGTGATCGGCGAGCCGGCCGTCCTCGTCGGCAACTCCATGGGCGGTTGCATCTCGATCCTCCAGGGCGGGCGGGAACCCGACTCCGTGGCCGGACTGGTGCTGGTGGCGCCGGCCGTGCCCGGACCCCTCACCGCCCAGGGGGCCGCCATCCTCCTGGCCGTCCACGTGCCCGGCCTGGTCGAGACGCTCCTGGCTGCCCGGGACCGCGTGCGCTCGCCCGAGCAGACCCTCCAGGACCTGCTCGACCTGGCCTGCGTCGAGCCCGACCGGGTCCCCGACGAGCTGATAGCCGCCGAGCTGGAGCTGGCCCGGATCCGCCAGGACGTGCCGGATCGTCGTGGCGCCTTCGTCCAGGCGACCCGCACGCTGTTCCGCACCCTGGTCCGGCGCAAGCGCTTCGACCGCATCACCCGTCAGGTCACTGCGCCGACCCTCGTCGTCTACGGCGACGGTGACCGGCTCGTCGCTGCGAACGCCATCGACCGGCTCCAGGAGACCCGCCCCGACTGGCCCGTGCACCGGTGGCCCGACGTCGGCCACATCCCTCAGATGGAGGTGCCGGGCCGGTTCCTCGACGTCGTCGGTCCGTGGCTCGACGGGACGATCGGCGCCGCCCCCGCCTCGGTCCCGCCCGCCCGGGAGCGCCCGGCGGCCGGCTGATCCGCAGGCCCGCGGTCAGCCCAGCCGGACGGCGACCTCGTTGGCGAGCAGTCGGCCGGGGCGGGTGAGCCGCCGGCGACCGGGCCCGGCCGGCTCGACCAGATGGGCGACCTCGGGGGGCACGACACCCGCCTCGACGCCGGTGGCGGTGCGCACGGCCAGCTGCAACCCCTCGGTGCGCCGGGTGTCGGCGTCGAGGTCCTCGTGGCCGGCCTCGGGGTCACGGCCGGCCCGGACGGCGGCGATGTAGCGCTCGGGGGTGCGGACGTTCCACCAGCGCCGGCCGGCCCGGTGGGCGTGGGCGGCGCAGCCGAACCCCAGGTAGTCGCCCTGGCTCCAGTAGAGGAGGTTGTGGCGGCACTCCGCCCCGGGGCGGGCCCAGTTGGAGATCTCGTAGTTCGCCAGCCCGGCCGCGGTGAGGATGTCGTCGGCCACGACGTACTTGTCGGCCTGGTCGTCGTCGTCGGGGTGGCGGGCCGGGTCGGCGGCGAGCGGCGTCCCGGCCTCGACGGTCAGCGCGTAGGCCGAGACGTGGTCGGGCCCGATGGCGACGGCGTCGGTCACCGTGGCGGCCCAGTCCTCGACCGTCTCACCGGCGGCGCCGTAGATGAGGTCGAGGTTCAGCGACCCGATCCCCGCCTCGCGGACCGCGGCGGTGGCCCGGGCCACGTGGTCAGGGTGGTGGGTGCGCCCGAGGGAGGCGAGAACGTGGCCTCTCGTCGACTGCACGCCGAGGCTCACCCGGTTGAGGCCGGCCTCACGCAGCACGGTCAACCCTGCGGCGGTGACGTCGTCGGGGTTGGCCTCGACGGTCACCTCGGCCCCGGGGGCGGTGGGGAGGGCGTCCAGCACCATGGCCAGCCGCTCGGCCGGTACCCGGGTCGGGGTGCCGCCCCCCACGAAGACGCTGGTGAACTCGCCGTCGCCGATCGTGCGGGAGGCGTGTCGGACCACGGCATCGAGGTAGTCGACGATCAGGTGGTCGCGGTCGGTCCAGGTGGCGAAGGCGCAGTAGTGGCAGCGGTGCGCGCAGAAGGGGATGTGGACGTAGGCGCCGAGCGGCTGCACCCGGGCAGTGTGCCCCGGCTGAGCCCGCTCCGTACCCCCCGAGGCCCTATCCCCCGAGGCCCTATCCCCCGAGTCTCAGCCCGAGATCGGTCAGTCGGGTGGTGGCGTGGTCGACACCGGTGTCGAGGATGCAGGCGATTGCCCGCAGGTCGTCGTGACGGATGGTGAGCATGCGGCCGTTGAAGTCCTGGCGCTGCATCTGCACCATGCCCAGGTAGCGGCCGAGCATGGCGGCCTCGGGGCCGTTGAGCGACTCCAGGCGGGTCAGGTCGATCGTGACGTTGGACTCGTCGCGCAGATCGATGACCTCGAGATCGGCCTCGTCGTCGTTGCGGGGCAGGAGCTGGGACACCGGGACGTTGTAGAACCGGGCCAGCCGGTGGAGGCGGGGCACCGAGATGGCCCGCTCCCCCCGCTCGTAGGCGCCCAGCACCGACGCCTTGAACTCGTGGGTCGACTCGGCCTCGACGTCCTGGAGCGACATGCGCTTCTGCCGTCGGATGGCCCGCAGCCGCTCACCCACCCGCTTGCCGTAGGCCGACTGCTGCTCGTACTCGGTCTCATCGCTGACTGCCACTCGTTCCTCTCCGCATCCGGGAACCCGCCCGGAGGCCACCCGCTCCGGTCAGGCCACGCAGCGTAGCATCACTCTGCGTGACGGGACAATCGACCCTCCCGGAGGCCGATCAGCATCACCGCCGCCGCCACCGCCGCCGTCTCGCTCCGCAGCACCGTGTCGGCCAACGCCACCCGGGTCACCGCCCGGGCCCGCTCGTCCTCGGACCAGCCCCCCTCCGGCCCCACGAGCACCGTCGGCGCCGAGAGCGACGGGGCCGCCGTGGCGCCCGGATCGGCGACGGCCACCCCCTCGCCGAGCACGTCGGTCACGGCCCGTGGTCCCTCCACCCTCGGGAGCCGGACCCGGCGGCTCTGCATGGCCGCCTCCCTCGCGACCCGCCGCAGTCGCCGCACGTGGGCCACGGCGCGGTCACCGTCCCAGCGCACCACCGACCGGTCCGTGATGAGCAGAACCACCCCGTCGACGCCGATCTCGGTGAGCTTCTGGACCGCCCACTCGGGGCGATCACCCTTGACCGGCGTCAGCCCGATCGTCACCGGCGGCCGGGGCGGGGCCACGGTCACGACCTCGCCGACCGTCTCTATCCCGCCGTCGCCGCCGAGCACGGCCGGGCACCAACGACCCCGGCCGTCGCCGACGGTCACCCGGTCGCCCGGCCGGCGGCGCAGCACCCGGACGAGGTGGTGGGCGTCGTCGTCCGCGAGCCCGGGCGCAGCGAGGTCGTCCACGAACAGGTGGGGGCCGCCGGTCCCGTCCGGGGGCGGGCCCGGGCGGCTCACCGGAAGGCGGAGCGGATCTTGGACAGCAGCCCGTCGTCGGGCTCGGTCACGGCCTCACCCCGCAGGACGGCCAGGCGTCGGAGGAGGTCGACCTGCTCGTGGTCGAGGTCCCCGGGGGTCTCCACCCGCAGGGTCACGACCAGGTCGCCCCGCCCCCGGCCCTCGAGCCGGGGGACGCCGAGACCACGGAGCCGGATCACGTCGCCGGCCTGGGTGCCGGGGGCGACCTCCAGCTCCTCGGGGCCGTCGAGGGTCTCGTAGTCGACCAGGGCGCCCAGCGCAGCCTGGGTCATCGACACGGTCTCGACGTCGTGGAGGTCGTGACCCCGTCGCTCGAACCGGTCGTGGGGGCGCACCCGCAGCCGGACGTAGAGGTCACCGGGCCTGCCGCCCCGCACCCCGGCAGCGCCGCGGCCGGTCAGGCGCAGCGTGGCACCGTCGTCGACACCGGGCGGGACCCGCACCTGGAGGGCCCGCTCGTCCATCGTGCGGCCGTCACCCCGGCACGTGGGGCAGGGCTCGACGATGATCTCGCCCAGACCCCGGCACTGCGGACACGGCGTCGACGACACCATCTGGCCCAGGATCGACTGGCGGACGGTGCGAAGCTGACCGGCTCCCTCGCACCGCGAGCACGTCCGGGGCGCCGTCCCCGGCTCGGCGCCGCTCCCGTCGCAGGTCTCGCAGACCACGGCGGTACGGACCCGTACCTCGGCCTCGACCCCGAACACGGCCTCCTCGAAGGTCAGCTCGTGGGTGACCTCGAGGTCGGACCCCCTCGGCGGGGCGGACGGGCCCCCGCCACCCCGGCCGCCGCCGAAGCCCGATCCCCCCAGGAAGGCGTCGAACAGGTCGTTGATGGAGGAGCCGAACCCGAACGGGTCTCCTCCTCCCCCGCCGGTCGAGGCGGCGGTCGGCTGGTCGGTGCCGTAGCGGTCGTAGTAGGCCCGGCGCTGCGGGTCGGACAGCACCTCGTAGGCCCGGGTCAGCTCCTTGAACCGGGCCTCGGCGTCGGCATCGCCGGGGTTGGCGTCGGGGTGCAGCTCGCGGGCCCGGCGGCGGTAGGCCTTCTTGAGCTCGGCGGCGTCGGCGTCGCGTGCCACGCCGAGCAGCTGGTAGTGGTCAGCCATGTCGGCCCCCGAGGATACGGCCGGCGCGGCCCCTCCCCCCGCCCCGCCGGGCCCGGTCGGGACGTCACCCGTCGCCGATGGCGCGACCCAGCCGGCGGGAGACGAGCGCCACCGCCGCCATGGCCTGGTGGTAGTCCATGCGGGTCGGGCCGAGCACGCCGATGGACCCCAGCTCCTCCCCGTCGACGGCGTAGGGGGCCACCACCACCGAGCACTCGGCGAGGTTCGTGACCCCCGTCTCGGAGCCGATGGCGACCGAGAGGCCCCGGTCGAGCAGGTCGCGGAGCAGCGTCACCACCAGGTACTGCTTCTCCAGGAGCCCGAGCACCTCGCCGATGGTCTCCACGGCGTCGAACCGGGCCGCCACCGCAGCCGTGCCGCCCACGAACACGGGCTCCGACCGCTGCTGGCCGGGGTCGGTCAGCATCCTGAGCACCCGGGCCGCCAGGACGTCGAGGTCGGGGTCGCCCACCGGGCCGGGCCGGCGGGCGGAGGCGATGGTGCGGCCGTCGAGGGCGGCGGCCAACGACACCTTGACCCGCTCGGCGTCGGCGTCGCCCAGGGCGGCGTCCAGCTCGAAGGTGTGCTTCTCGACCCGCCCGTCGGAGAACACCACGACCACCAGTCCGAGCGACGGGGTCAGCGGGACGACCTGCACCGACCGCACCACCGTCGACTCGGTCGGCGGACCGACCACCACGGCGGCGAGATCGGTGACACCCGACAGCAGGGTCGACGTACGGGTGAGCAGCTCCTCCAGCTCGCCGTGGGCGTGGCGGAAGAAGGCCCTCACCTGCTGGGCGGTGGCCTGGTCGATGGGCCGCTCGCCCGCGATCTGGTCGACGAAGAAGCGGTACCCCTTCTCGGTCGGGATGCGCCCTGCGCTGGTGTGGGGCTGGGCCAGGTACCCCTCCTGCTCGAGGAGGGCCATGTCGCTGCGGACCGTGGCCGACGACACGGCCACGTCACTGCGGGAGGCGACCCGGCCCGACCCGACGGGCTGATCGGTCTCGATGTAGTGCTCGACGATGGCTCGCAGCACCGACGCCTTGCGATCGTCCATGGTCCCGCTCAGGCTACCGCCGGGCCGGCCGGCGCCGGGGTCCCCGGGGCTCAGTCGTCGAGCCGCAGCGCAGAGACGAAGGCCTCCTGGGGCACCTCGACCCGGCCGATGGCCTTCATCCGCCGCTTCCCCGCCTTCTGTCGCTCCAGCAGCTTGCGCTTGCGGGTGATGTCACCGCCGTAGCACTTGGCCAGGACGTCCTTGCGCTTCGCCTTCACCGTCTCCCGGGCGATGATGCGTCCGCCGATGGCGGCCTGGATGGGGACGTCGAACATCTGGCGGGGGATCAGCTCCCGCAGCTTCTCGGCCATCCGCCGCCCGTAGTCGTAGGCCTTGTCGCGGTGCACGATCATCGAGAAGGCGTCGACCGGCACGCCGTTGAGCAGGACGTCGACCTTCACCAGGTTGCCGGGGGCGTAACCGGCCCGCTCGTAGTCGAGGCTGGCGTAGCCCTGGGTGCGGCTCTTGAGCTGGTCGAAGAAGTCGGTGACGACCTCGGCCAGGGGGAGGGTGTAGCGCAGCTCGACCCGCTCGGGTGACAGGTACTCCATGTGCACCATCTCGCCCCGACGCTGGTTGCACAGCTCCATCACCGTGCCCGTGTAGGAGCTGGGCGTGATGATCGTGGCCGTGAGCTGGGGCTCCTCGATCCGATCGATCTCCTGGGGGGTGGGGAGCTCGGTCGGGTTGTCGATCACCAGCTCGTCGCCGTCGGTCGTGCGCACGTGGTACTCGACCGACGGGGCGGTCGAGATCAGGCTGAGGTCGAACTCCCGCTCCAGGCGCTCGCGCACGATCTCCATGTGGAGCAGGCCGAGGAACCCGCAGCGGAACCCGAACCCGAGCGCCCCCGAGGTCTCGGGCTCGTAGCTCACGCTGGCGTCGTTGAGCTTGAGCTTGTCGAGGGCGTCGCGCAGATCCGCGTACTCGTCGCCCTCGACCGGGTACAGGCCGGCGAAGACCATGGGCCGGGGCTCCCGGTAGCCGGCCAGCGGGGTCTCCGCGCCCGTCGGCCGTGACGTGACCGTGTCGCCGGTCTTGGCCTCGCTCACGTCCTTCACGCCGGTGATGAGGTAGCCCACCTCGCCCGCACCCAACTCCTCGACAGGGGTCGGGACGGGCAACCGCACACCGATCTCGTCGACGTCGCGGTCGACCCGGGCGTGGAGGTACCGGATCGGCTGGCCGGCCCGGATGGTCCCGTCCATGACCCGGATGGCCGACACGACGCCCCGGTACTGGTCGAAGTGGCTGTCGAAGATCAGGGCCCGCAGGGACCCGTCGGGGTCGCCGGCGGGAGGCGGGATGCGCTCGACCACGGCGTCGCAGAGGGCGTCGACACCCTCTCCCGTCTTGGCGCTGATGCGCAGCACGTCCTCGGCCGGGATGCCGAGGACCTGCTCGATCTCGCCGGCGTACAGGTCGGGGTCGGCGGCGGGCAGGTCGATCTTGTTGAGCACGGCCACGATCTCGAGGTCGTTCTCGAGCGCCAGGTAGCAGTTGGCCAGGGTCTGGGCCTCGATGCCCTGGGCGGCGTCGACGAGCAGGACCACCCCCTCGCAGGCGGCCAGGCTGCGGGACACCTCGTAGCCGAAGTCGACGTGGCCGGGGGTGTCGATGAGGTGCAGCGTGTGGCCCCGCCAGTCGACCCGGACGTTCTGGGCCTTGATGGTGATGCCCCGCTCCCGCTCGAGGTCCATCGAGTCGAGGTACTGGGCCCGCATGCTGCGGGCGTCGACGGCGCCGGTGATCTCGAGGATCCGGTCCGACAGGGTGGACTTGCCGTGGTCGATGTGGGCGATGATCGAGAAGTTGCGGATGCGGGAGCGGTCCATGGGGGCGACGCTCACGGTACCAACCGGTCCCCGTCGGCCGGCGGGCGGACGGGACGCTCAGATCGGGGATGCGGGCGCCGCGTGCCACGGGGCCCCGCCCGGCCCTATCCTCCACCGGTTCATCTCACCCGTCCCCCGAGGCTGTCCCGTCGTGGCCAACATCAAGAGCCAGATCAAGCGCAACCGCCAGAACGAGAAGCGGCGTCAGCGCAACCGCGTCGTCCGCTCCGAGCTGCGTACCCGGGTCAAGCGAGCCCTCGACGCGGTGGGCACCGACGACGCCACGGCGCAGCTCGACGCCGCCCACCGGGTCATCGACAAGGCCGCCGCCAAGGGCGTGATCCACAAGAACCAGGCGGCCCGCCGCAAGGCCCGCCTCGACCGGGCCGTGGCCCGGGCCGGCGCCGACAGCGCCGCCGAGTAGCCGCCCCGCCACCTCTCCCGGCCGCACCTACCGAGGCGTCAGCCGCACCGCCCTCGCCCGGCCGCACCTACCGAGGGCTTCACCGGCGATCACCGGCGGGCCGGCGATCGCCCGCCCAGCGCCCGGGCCATGCGGGCCACCAGCACCTCCATCACGGCCCGGTCGTCGAGGTCGGTGCCGCCCCTGAGGTCGACATCGACTGAGGCCAGCAGCCGGATGCCCTCGGCGATGCCGTCCCGCTGCCACGTCCGGGCCCGGGTCAGCGCCTTCCGGGCCGGGTAGGTCGACCCGGTCATCCCCAGCACGGCGGCGGCCGCCTTCTCGTCGGCGGCCCCTGCGCCGTCGAGCCGGAGGGCCTGCTCGACGTGGCGATGCAGGATGGCCATCACCTGCAGCGGGTGCATGCCGCCGGCGTCGAGCATGCGGGCCAGGGCCAGCAGCGCGCCGCCCACGTCGCCGGCGTCGATGGGGTCGGTGAGATCCCACGGGGGGATGCGCCCGGCGTCGGTCAGGTAGTCGGCGACGTCGTCGGGCCCGAGGTGCGCCCCCTCGCCGTGGACCGCGACGAGGGTGTCGAGCACCGACCCCAGGCGACCGAGATCCTCGCCTACGTGGTCGGCCACCCGGTCGCGGGCGGCCGGGTCGAGGTGCACGGCGGCCGTGTCGAACCGCTCGGCCACCCACGCCGCTCGGGCCCGACCGCCACCCGGCGCATCGGCGGTCACCCGTCGGCCGCCCGCCGCCTTGACGGCGTCGGTCAGCGCCTTCGGCACCCGGCCCGTCCACTCGACGACGAGCGCGCTGGTCGGCAACGGGTCGGCCAGGTAGCGGGCCAGCGCCTGCGCCCCGTCTGACCCCATCGCCTCCGCCCCCCGCGCCACCACGATGCGCCGGTCGGCCAGGAACGGGGGCGTGCTCGCCGCCGCGACCACCGCCGCCGGGTCGAGCCCGTCGCCGGACAGTTCGTGGACCACCTCGGCCCGGTCACGGTCGCCGAGGTGCTCCCGCACGGCGGCCCGCACGGCGTCGGACCGGAGCAGCTCGTCGCTGCCCGTGACCAGCACGACCGGCGGGACGTCCGGCTCACCCACGGACGTGACCGAGCACCCGCTCGCACACCCGGACCGTCTGGCGGGCAGCGGCGACGTCGTGGGCCCGTAGCACCCGGCACCCGCGCAGGATGCCGACGGCGTGACAGGCGGTGGTGGCCGGGCCCCGCTCGTCGCGTTCCAGGCCGAACAGCTCACCCAGGAAGCGCTTGTTGGAGGCCGACAGCAGCAGGGGCCAGCCCAGGCCGGCCAGCCGGTCGGAGGCGGCCAGCAAATGGAGTGACATGGCCTCGGTCTTGCCCAGATCGAGGCCCGCGTCGACCATGATGCGCTCGCTCGGCACGCCGGCCGCCTCGGCGGCCCGGGCCCGCTCGACGAGGAACCGGCAGACGTCATCCACGAGGTCGTCGTAGACCGGTTCGGGGTCGGGCACCCGGGGCGCGAGCCGGATGTGGGTGGCCACCAGCGACGCCCCGGTGGAGGCGGCCACCCCCACGTACTCGGGGTCGGCGAAGCCCGAGATGTCGTTGCCCACCACGGCTCCCGCCTCGGCCGCCGCCCGGAACACGCCGGCCCGCCAGGTGTCGACCGAGAGCGGCACGTCGAAGCGGGCGGCCAGCGCGGCGACGGCGGGCACGACCCGGTCGAGCTCCTCCGACTCGCCCACCTCGTCGCCGGGGCCCGCCTTGACACCACCCACGTCGAGGAGGTCGGCACCCTCGTCGACGAGCTGCCCGGCCCGGCGGAGGAAGGCGTCGAAGTCCCAGTACCGGCCGGCGTCGTAGAACGAGTCGGGTGTCCGGTTGAGGATGCCCATGACCAGGGCGCGATGGGTGACGTCGTAGCGGTGCGGCCCGAGGGCGAGGTGCATCGCGCCGGCACGCTACCCGCCCCCCAGGACGGGCAGGGGCAGGTCGGCGCACGTCGACGCCACGAGCCGCAGCCACCACAACGCCACCCGGGTCGGGAGGTGGACGAGCGCGGCGACCGGCTCGCCGCCCGCCCCGGCGACGAGACCGGCCGTCATCCCCCACGCCATGACCGGACCGGCCACGGGACCGGCCAACAGGTTGGCCGGCAACGCCGCCAGCGGCATGCCGTCGTCGAAGGTGGCCAGCAGCACCGGCGCCACGCCAACCTGGGCGGCGGCGGTCACGGCCAAGGCCTGGCGGACACCGTCGGGCCCCCGGATGCGGGCCGCCAACGGGCCGGACAGGGCGATGATGCCGACGGTGGCCGCCACCGACAGGCGGAAGCCGACCGAGTGCACGAGGAGTGGGTCGACCAGCACCATGACCGTCACCGCCAGCGCCAGCAACCGCGGGCGCGAGGCCGGGCGCCCGGTGACCTCCGACACCACGGCCAGGAAGGCCATGACGGTGGCGCGCAGCACCGACGGCTCCCACCGGGTCACCATGACGAACAACCCGAGCAGCAACCCGACCGCGACCAGCCGGGGGCCGAGGCCGAGGCGGCGCAGGACCGGACCGCCGAGAGCGAGGAGGAACGCCACGTTCTGACCCGACACGGCCAGGAGATGGGTGAGACCGGCCGCCAGGAAGGCGTCCCGGTCGGCGGCGGCCTGCTCGCGATCGTCCCCGATGGTGAGCCCCAGGAACAGGGCGCGGTCCGCGTCGGCCATGACCTCGGCGCCCTGGCCGAGCACGGCTCGGATCCCGTTGGCGAGGGCCAGTGGCGGCGGGGCGGGCCCGACCAGCGTGACATCGTCGAGTCGGAGGCGGCCGGCGACGTGGCGGGGCAGGAACCACGGCCGGTCGCGGGCCCTGGGCGGTGAGACCGCCCCCCGGACGGCCACCCGGTCGCCGGCCCGGAGCTGGCGCAACCGGTGGCCGGTGCCGCCCCGGGCCACGGCCTCGTACCGGGCCCCTTCGAGGCGCACGTCGGCCCGCACGGCCCCACCGAACGGCTCGGGGTCGGTGACCAGGACGGCCTCGTCGCCGGTCAGGACGACGGGGGTCACGCCCCCCAGCCCGGCGTGGGCGGCGGCGGACAGCCCCGACGCCAGCACGACCAGGCCGATCCCCACGACGAGGGGGCGCCGCAGGACCAGACCGGCCACCGCCACCCCGGCCGCCAGCAGCCGGGGAGCGGGAACGGCCAGGAGCGCCGCCACCACGACGGTGAGTGCGAGGACGATCGTGGCTCCGTCACCCATCGTGCGGCGTCGGGGCGGGGCGGCGGGCAGCGGCCTCATCCGACCACCACCAGGTCACGAAGGCCGTCGAGCTTGGCCGGCCCGATGCCGGGTACGGCCAGCAGATCGTCGACCTGGCCGAAGGGACCCTGCCCGTCGCGGTGGCGGACCACCGCCGCCGCCAGCGCCGGCCCGATGCCGGGTAGCGACTCCAGCTGCTCCGCCGTGGCGACGTTGACGTCGATCGGCCCCGCCGAAGCCGCGGCCACCCCGGCGCCCACCGTCGGGCCGGCCCCCGGGATCGGCACCTCCCCCTCCCGGGGCACCAGCACCTGGGCACCGTCGGCGAGGGTGGCGGCGAGGTTCAGCCGGTCGAGGTCGGCGTCGGGGAGCGCACCCCCGGCGGCGTCGAGGAGATCGGCCACCCGCGCCCCGGGACCGAGCTCGTAGAGGCCGGGACGGCGCACCGCCCCGGCGGCGTGCACGAGGACCGACGGATCGGTGGCGGGCGGCGGCGAGGCCAGGGGCAGCGCGTCCTCGACCGGTGGTGGGGGTGTGGTGCGCTCGGCCACCCACCACAGCGCCGCCCCGGCGCCGGCGAGGCCGACGACGGCGAGGCCCACCGCCACCCACAGCGCAGGCCGCAGCGCCGGGTCGTCACGCAACCGGTCCCAGGCGTCGCGCAACCGGTCGGCCGGACCGGGCGCGACCGGAGCGGGGAAGGCCAGATCGTCGTCGTCGTCGTGGTCCACGGGCGGTCCCGGGGGGGGACGGCCCGGACGCGATCCGGACGAGGGGGAGGACGGCGCCGCTCCACGGAGCGGCCGTCGACGGGAGACACCCTAGCGGGGGGGTGGTCGCGCAACGGGGGCGGCCTCGCCGACGACCCGCCGGCGCGCTCAGTACAGGGCGGACGCCAACCGTCGACGCCACTCGGGCACCCGGGGGTCGTCGCCCAGCAGCTCCAGCAGGTCGACGAATTCCTGGCGGGCGTCGTCGTCGCCCTTCACCCGGTCGAGGAGGTCGCCCAGCTTGTCCTCGACCTTGCCGCCCGTCACCCCGTTGCCCTGACGGGCCAGGGCGGCCAGCCGGCGGGTCTCGGCGCTCTCGGGGAGCCGCTCGAGGAGGGCCAGACCCTCGTCGGCCCGGCCGTCGCCGATGAGCAATTCGGCCAGGGCCAGCACGGCCGGCTCGTGGTCCGCCGTGATCTCGAGGGCCCGACGCAGAGAGGCCTCGTCGCCGGCGTCGACCAGGCGGGTCAGCTCCGTGTCGGTCTCGCTGGGCAGGAGGCGCTCGACGAACTCGCGCACCGCGGCCTCGCCCTGGGCCCCCAGGAAGCCGTCGACCACCTTGCCATCGGTCAGGGCGTACACGGCGGGGATGGACTGCACCTGGAAGGCGGCGGCGGTCTGAGGGTTCGCGTCGACGTCGACCTTCACGCCCTCGACGGCGCCGCCCTGCTCGTCGATGATCTTCTCGAGGATCGGTCCGAGCGTCTTGCACGGACCGCACCAGGACGCCCACAGGTCGACGACGACGGGCACCTCCCTGGAGCGCTCGACCACCGCCGTCGTGAACTCCTGGTCGGTCACGTCTCGCATGCCGGTCACGCTACCGACGCCCCCCCACCCCACCACCGGGCGGGGGGCGGGGCGCAACGGCGGCAGCGCTGTCACACCCCCCCGGTACCGTGAACGCCATGTCCGAGCGCCCCGCCGACGCCCGAGCCGACAGCCCCGCTCATCGCTACGACGCCGCCCTGGCCGACTCCATCGAGCGGTCCTGGCAGGAGCGGTGGCGCAAGGAGGGCACGTACCACGCCCCCAACCCGACCGGCCCGCTGGCCGAGGGCGACACGCCCGACGACAAGCTCTACGTCCTCGACATGTTCCCCTACCCGAGTGCCGCCGGCCTGCACGTCGGTCATCCCGCTCGGGTTCATCGGCACCGACGTCTACGCCCGATTCCAGCGCATGCGGGGCCGCAACGTGCTGCACGCCATGGGCTTCGACGCCTTCGGTCTGCCGGCCGAGGAGTACGCCCGCAGCACCGGCACCCACCCCCGCGCCACCACCGAGGCCAACATCGCCAACTACCGGCGCCAGCTCACCCGACTGGGGTTGGGTCACGACGACCGGCGGAGCGTGGCCACCACCGACGTGGACTTCTACCGCTGGACGCAGTGGATCTTCCTGCAGATCTTCGGAGCCTGGTACGACGACGAGGCGGGGCGGGCCCGACCGGTGGCCGACCTGGTCGAGCAGTTCCAGACGGGGGCTCGGGCCGTGTCCGACGGGCGCCCCTGGTCCGAGCTCGACGACGTGGAGCGGCGCCGGGTCGTCGACGACCACCGACTCGTCTACCTCGACGACGCCGTCGTCAACTGGTGCCCCGGGCTGGGCACGGTGCTGGCCAACGAGGAGGTCACGGCCGAGGGTCGCTCCGACCGCGGCAACCACCCCGTGTTCCGGCGCACCATGCGGCAATGGAAGATGCGCATCACCGCGTACGCCGACCGCCTCCTCGACGACCTCGACCTCGTGCGCTGGCCCGAACCGGTGAAGACGATGCAGCGCAACTGGATCGGCCGCTCCGAGGGCGCCTCCATCCGCTTCGACGCCGGCACGGCGGGCATCGAGGTCTTCACCACCCGGCCCGACACCGTCTTCGGGGCCACCTACCTCGTCCTGGCCCCCGAGCACCCGCTCGTCGACACCCTCGTGGCCGACGCCTGGCCCGACGACACGCCGGCGTCGTGGACGGGCGGGCACGCCACCCCGGCCACCGCCGTCGACGGCTACCGCGCCATCGCCAGCGCCCGCACCGAGCTCGACCGGCAGGCCGAGTCGCGCGAGAAGACGGGCGTGTGGCTCGGCGTGTCGGCCACCAACCCCGTCGACGGTCGGGCCCTCCCCGTGTTCGTGGCCGACTACGTCCTCATGGGCTACGGCACCGGCGCCATCATGGCCGTTCCCGGTCAGGACCAGCGCGACTGGGACTTCGCCATCGCCCACGGGCTTCCCATCATCCGCACCGTCGAACCGCCCGACTCCTTCGACGGTGAGGCGTACGTCGGCGAGGGACGCGCCGTCAACTCCGGCTTCCTCGACGGTCTGGGTGTCGCCGACGCCAAGCGGACCATCGTCGACTGGCTGGAGGAGCACGACGCCGGCGCCGGGCGGGTCACCTACAAGCTGCGTGACTGGCTGTTCTCCCGGCAGCGCTACTGGGGCGAGCCCTTCCCGATCGTCTTCGACGAGACGGGGCTCCCGATCGCCCTCCCCGAGACGGAGCTGCCGGTCGAGCTGCCGGAGCTGATCGACTGGGCGCCCCGCGCCCTCGACGTCGACTCCGACCCCGAGCCGCCCCTCGGACGGGCCGACGAGTGGGCGACGGTGACTCTCGACCTCGGTGACGGACCCCGGCCCTACCGGCGGGAGCTGAACACCATGCCCCAGTGGGCCGGCTCATGCTGGTACTACCTGCGCTACCTCGATCCCACCAACGACGCCGCCTTCGTCGACCCCGCCGTCGAGCGGTACTGGATGACCGACACCGGCGGCGGTGTGGGCGGCGTCGACCTGTACGTGGGGGGCGTCGAGCACGCCGTGCTGCACCTCCTCTACGCCCGGTTCTGGCACAAGGTGCTGTACGACCTCGGCCACGTCAGCGGTCCCGAACCGTTCCGGCGGCTGTTCAACCAGGGCTACATCCTGGCCGCGGCGTTCGTCGACGAGCGGGGCGTCCACGTCGAGGCGGCCGAGGTGGTCGAGCGCGACGGCTCCTACCTCCACGACGGCCGACCGGTGACCCGGGAGGCGGGGAAGATGGGCAAGAGCCTGAAGAACTCCGTGTCGCCCGACGAGATGTACGAGACCTACGGCGCCGACACGCTTCGGCTGTACGAGATGTCGATGGGCCCGATGGATCAGGACCGCCCGTGGGAGACCCGGGCGGTGTCGGGCCCGTACCGCCTGCTGCAGCGGGTGTGGCGCAACGTCATCGACGAGGACACCGGCGAGTCCGTCGTGACCGGCTCCGCCCCCGCCGACGACACCCTGCGGGTGCTGCACCGCACCATCGCCGACGTCACCGCCGACATGGAGCGCATGCGGTTCAACACCGCCATCGCCCGTCTGACCGAGCTGAACAATCACCTCACGAAGCAGCCCGGACCGGCCCCTCGGGCCGTGGTCGAACCCCTGGTCCTGATGCTGGCGCCCCTCGTCCCCCACGTGGCGGAGGAGCTGTGGTCGCGCCTCGGCCACGACGACTCCCTGGTGCGGGCTCCCTGGCCCGTCGCCGACGAGTCGTACCTCGTCACCGAGACGATCGAGCTGCCCGTCCAGGTCGACGGCAAGGTGCGGACCCGCATCACCGTGCCGGCCGACGCCCCCGAAGATCGAGTGCGCGACGCTGCCCTCGCCGACGCCGACGTGGCCCGCTGGCTCGACGGCGCCGAGCCCCGCCGCGTCGTGGTCGTCCCCGGCCGATTGGTGAACGTGGTGCGCTGAGCGGGCGGTGCTACCGTGACCCGTCCCGGGGCTGTAGCTCAGTTGGCAGAGCGCTTGCATGGCATGCAAGAGGTCGGCGGTTCGACTCCGCTCAGCTCCACGAGCCGGGGTTCCGTGAACTCGGCGGCCGCCTCGTCCCGAGGGGCCGCATTGCTCTTCCTGCGGGCCTCGCGACGCCTTCGGCGTCGCTCACCTCGCAGATGCCGCCGCGGGTCGCCGTCCCGGCCGCCCACGGTGCGGTGGAGCGAGACCAGCCAGCGGTGGATGGCGTGGGTCCGGTTCCCCGACGGGTCCCGGCGCAAGGTCGAGAGGGTCGACCCTGCCGTGGCCGAGGCGGACCTGGCCCAGCTCCTCGCCGATCGGGCGGCCGGCGGGGCCGCCCCGGCCCGGCGGCTGCGCCGGCTGACCTTCGGTGACGTGATCGACCGGTGGCTCGACGCCGGCTGCCCCAGCGCCCACGCCAGCACCCGCCACCACCGCACCAAGTCGCCCAACACCATCGACAACGCCCGGTCCCTGCTCCGCACCCACGTCGCGCCGGCCGTCGGGTCGCTGCGGGTCGAGCGCACCTCCACCCAGCGCGTCGAGCGGATCTTCGCCTCGATGGCCGCCGCCGGCTACGCCAGCAGCACCATCGACCGCACCTGGGGCTACCTCAACCAGGCGTGTGTGTGGGCTGTGCGGGAGCGGGCCATCAAGATCAGCCCCGTCGCCGACGTGCTCCTGCCCGAGTCCCGGCCGCCCAAGCACCGCCGCTCGCTCAGCGTCGACCAGGTCGAACGCCTCGTCCGTGACGCCATCCCCGCCGACCCCAACCCGGCCATGTGGCTGACCGGGCTCATGTGCGGCCTACGGCCCGGCGAGCTGGCCGGGCTGCGCTGGCCCTACGTCGACCTCGACGACGACGCCCCCGTCATCGAGGTCGCCGAGCGGGCCGCCGAGGTGGCCAAGCGCTACGCCGGCCAGGCCGCCCCCAAGACACCCCGATCCCGGCGCCGCATCGGCCTGCACCCCCTCCTGGTGGCGGCCCTGCGCCGTCACCGCGCCGAGCAGGAGATCCTGGGCCGCTATGACCCCGAGGGGTTCGTGTTCGCCACCCGCAACGCCACCCCACCGTCGCTGACGAACCTGCGAAGGTCGTTCCAGCGGCTGTGTGAGCGGGCCGGGCTGGGGTCGGACTGGACCACCTACGAGCTGCGTCACTCTTTCGTGTCGCTGGTGTCCGACCAGCTCGACGACCTCGTCAAGGTCGCCGACCTCGTCGGCCACGTCGACACCCGCACCACCCAGGGCTACCGCCACGCCGTACGCCCCTCACTCCCCCACGCCATCGACGCCTGGGACCGCCTCCTCGAACGGCCAGCCCCGGCCCCATGACGGGCAAGTCCTACACTTCAGGCGGTGCCCGTAGCCCGTGAGCCCGACCATCCGAAGCTGACATTCGTCACTCCCGAGGAAACCCATCGCCAGGCCCGGCCGCTGCCGAGCGACGAGGACATGGCCATCGAGGGTCTCACCGACGAGGAGTGGGCGGCCTTCGAGAAGGCCCTGGCCGACACGTAGTCGGCCCTGTGGCCGAGGTCGTCGTCGACACCATGGTCGTGTCGGCCCTCATCAATGCCGCCCGCGATCCCGCCCCGGCTGGCCGGTACCGATCTTCGATTGGGGATCGTGAGGTCGTGGTGTCGTTCATGACGGTCACCGAGCTGCGCTACGGAGCCGCTCGGGCCGGATGGGGCGAGTTTCGCCGTCGCAGCCTCGAACGGAACCTCTCGTCGTTCGCCGTCGTGCAGCCCAACGACGAGCTGATCCATGCCTGCGCCGACCTTCGGGCCCGCTGCGAGGAGCTGGGCCACCCGCTGGGCCAGAAGGTCCATGAAGCCGATCGGTGGATCGAAGCCACCGCCATCCGCTTGGGTGTGCCGCTCGTGTCCGCCGACGCCGTGTTCGGCGACGTCGCTGACCTCGACGTCATCGGCCCAGCCATCTGAGCAACCCTCCTCGCAGCGGTGGCGTGAGCGGGCCGGTCTGGGGCCGGACTGGACCACGCCGTGGTCCCGGGCGTACGCCCAGACGGCGCGGTCGCTGGCCGAGTCGAGGTTGACCTCGGCGACGTGGATGCTGTGGGGGAACGCCGTGCTCAGGCTCGGCAGGAGGCGGCGGGAGAGGTTCTGCTCCACCAGCAGCTTCACGCCGTGGCGAGGCGCCGCTCACGCAGGGCTGCGAACTGCAGGGCGGCCCGAACGTGGGCTGCCGTGAGTTCCGGGAAGTCCCCGACGATCTCCTCGGCCGTCATCCCGCCGGCCAGGTACTCGAGCACGTCGTAGACGGTGATCCGCGTGCCGACGAAGCACGGCTTGCCACCGCGTGCTCCATCGCGAACCTCGATCAGCGTCGACACGTCCACGACCGGCGACTGTACCGAGGCGGCTGGGGGCAGCTCACCTGAAGTCGGTTTCGCGGACGCATCCCACTCTTCCCCGTCGCGACCGGCGGGCTTGTGACTGGTCACCCATCCCTGGCCAGGTCCCCGACGGTTCCACGCTCGGAGGTCGTGACCGTGCCGATCGAGGTCCCCGAGCCGCTGGCGAAGCGGCTGGCCGCCGCCGGCCGCCGTGGTGCTCCCGCCGACCGGCTGGCCGTCGAGGCAGCGCCTGTACCCACCGGAATCACGCAGCCCTCGGGCCGGTGCGCCTGGAGTGGCGGCGTACACGCTGGACGCTACGAAGACGTTCGAGCGGCTGTCCGTGGATGACCGACGGGATAGTTTCGAGGCCTACCTTGCGCGGTCCGCCCTCCGGTCGGTGGGGCCGCCGATGTAGGGGGTGATGGTGGTCCTGTACCCGTGAGGGGCACCCGGAAATGCCTTTCTCCTCGAAGCCAGCTGGCAACGTCGCAGTCCGTTCGTGCACCGCTATACGTGGCCAGACGTGCTGAGCGCTGCGACGGAGGGGTGGGCTTGTCTGGCCGGTCAGGCCCCGCTCTGGGATGAAGACGGGCTGCCGTCGGGCCCGATCAGCGAACCGACCGGATGGATGTCACGGAAGCATGGGCAGTACCACACCATCGACGGTGCCCTGTCGATGCGCATCGGGGTCGGGTACAACGTCGGCGGATACGGACACCTTGCCATCAACACAGTCAGCGACGATGACCCCGACCCGGTCCGGCTCGATGAGGCGTTGGCCCAGATGTTGGACCGAGCCCCCTTCGACCAGGTCCTCGTCATCCTCGCCGGCCAGAACAAGGCCATGACCGAGGCCGGCTACGGACCGGTGCCGAACCTGGGATTGCCCGGCTACTTCTACCGGGCCGACCACCCAAGCGAACAGGACCTGAGACCGCCTGGCGGGCTCGAGGTGATCGAGTGGACGGATCCGCTGGGACGGCGCCGGTTCCGGGCCCCTCATGGCCTGACCGTCCCCGAGTTTCTCGACAGGGTCGACGACGTTGCCCGGTTCTGGGCGCCTGAGCTGCGGGAGCCGACCAAGCTCCTCCGCAGTGCCGAACGTGAGCACTACCTGCCCAGCCACGACCGCGGACGCTTCACCGACAGGGCCACCCTGACGTGGGCACAAGGCAGGCGCCTCAAGCTCAAACCACACCTACGCGACGACCCCGAGGCACCAAGAAGCTTCGGTATCGACCCAGCCGACCTCAGCGACGATCAACCCCCACGCCAGCCGTAACGCCAGACGTTTCGAGTCCACGACAGGAGCCTGCAAACATGGGCATGCGCTATTGGGCCACCACGGTCACCGACGCCGAGATGGGCGCAGCGGCCACCACCGTCGACCGGATCCTCACCGCCGGCGGCATCGACGGTCGCGACACGGTGGACCTGGACAAGGACTGGGAGGCCGTCGACCGCATCCTCGCCGACTACACCCCGACCAGCGCCGTCTTCCCTGGCGCAGCGCCGGGTGCCGAGGACCTCGGTCTGGAGGTGCACCACGCCGACGCCGCCACTACCGGCCGCATCGTTGACGCCCTCACCGGGATCACGGACGACCGGCTCGTCGCCACCTTCGACCGAAACGCTCCCTCCATCGCCCAGCTGTACCCCTACAACCTCGGTGCCGACCTGGACGAAGGCCGCGACTCCATCATCGAGCGATCCCAAGAACTCGCCGACCTCTATCGCAGCGCCGCAGCAGCCGGCCACGGCGTGCTCGGCGTTCTCAGCTGACCACCCCAAATCCGGTCGGGTGCGGCCGGCCGAAGCTTCAGCCCGTGGGCGGACGGGACCGGACACGAGGCGTGGCTGTTTCTCCCCTCCCGACCCGGGTAGGTGGAACGCATGACGGCTCCTCCATTTCCCGGCGATCTGCGTCTCGGAGCGCGAGCACTGTTGGTCTCCTCGCTCCTGGCGGCACTGGTCTGGGTCGGCGCACCGGCCGCTGGCGCTGACAGCACGGCGCAGTCGGTGCGGGGCGGCGAGAGCGTCTTCGACTTCGGCTCGGCGTCGTTCCACGGGTCAACGGGATCACTCGAGCTGGCGGCGCCGCTCGTGGACTCCGAGAGCGTCCCTGACGGCGACGGCTACTGGCTGCTCGGGCGTGACGGTGGCGTGTTCGCCTACGGAGATGCGATCTACGCCGGGTCGACGGGCGGGATGCCGCTGGTGGCGCCGGTGGTGGGCATGGCCGCCAGTTCCGACTCGGGCTACTGGCTGGTGGCGGCCGACGGCGGGGTCTTCGCCTACGGCGATGCCCCGTTCCTCGGCTCCGCAGCCGGCCTCGACCTGGCCGCACCCATCGTCGGCATGGCGGCCACGTCCACCGGCGAGGGCTACTGGTTGGTGGCGGCCGACGGCGGGGTCTTCGCCTACGGCGATGCCCCGTTCCGGGGTTCACTGAGCGGAACCGACCTCGTGGCGCCCATCGTCGCCATCGCCGCCGGGGTCGATGACGGCTACTGGCTCCTCTCCGCCGAGGGCGGGGTGTTCTCGTACGGAGCGCCCTACCTGGGGTCGGCCACCGGTCAGCTGGCCGGTGATCTCGCCGTGGACCTGGAGCCGACGGCCACAGGTGGCGGCTACCGCATCGCCACGCTGGAGGGTCGGGTGTTGGCCTTCGGCGACGCCACCGTCGAGGGGGAGGCGGCCGGCATCAGGCAAGCGGTGATCGACATCGAGTCGGCACCGGGTGGAAACGGCTACTGGCTCGTCACGAGCGACCTGGCCCCGCCAGGGCTCCTACCCGTGACGGTGGCCCCGGAGTGCAGTGCCGTCGGCTGCGTGTACGCCAACGTCGTCTACGAGTCGAGGGGCAACACGGCCTTCGGCGGAGGCGACGCCGGTGACATCGATGCCGTGACCGTCATCTGCGTCGTCGCCCCGGGCGCCCAGGCCGACTGCAGCGTGTCCAACTGAGCCGAGCCGAAAGGCAACTCGGTACGGCCCACGGATCCGGCGTCGCAGTACCGACCCGCCGCCAGATGAGCAGGCTCAGCGGCTCTTGACCTGGGCTGCGTGGGTGAGGGTGATGAGCAGCAGGCCCCCGGCGAGGTTGCCCGCCGTCGCCAGGCCGAGGTTGGCGGCCACGTCGCCGTAGTCGACGCCATCGCCCATCCAGACGCCGAGGAGCAGATGCAGCACCGAGACGACGACGTGGTCGAAGGGGCCGAGGGCCAGGAAGAACCCGACCATGTAGGCCACCAGGATCCGGGCCGCAACGGTGTTCGTCGCCTCCAGGAGGTAGGACAGCAGCGCCAGCAGCGCACCAGCCAGCACGGCCCGGGCCAACGTGGCCGCCGGCCCCTTGGTGGCGATGTCCTGCGCCACGGTGACGAGAACGTGGCGAGATCCATCCGGCAGAGCACCGTCGACCGTCACCACCGCCACCAGGACCGTCCCACCGACCAGGTTGAGCACGAGGATGGTCAGCCACAGACGCACCAGCCGGCCCCAGACGGCCCACCCCGGGTCCTCGATGGCGGTGGCCACCGGGCCGAAGAAGTTCTCGCTGAAGAGCTCGGTGCGGCCGACGACGAGGAACACGACGCCGATGGCGAAGGCCAGAGCCCCCGCCACCCGGGCCGGGCCGTCACCGGCCTCGGGAGCGATGAAGCCCTCGACGGCGCCGAGGGCGACGAGACCGAACACGATCGTCACCCCCGCGATGAAGCCCGTGGTCACCTGCTCGAGAAGCGGCATCGACAGCCGACGACGCCCTTCCTCCACGGCACGCCCGTACACGTCGGCAGGGCTGGGGGCGACGGCCACGGGAGCCGGGTACCCCCCGCCCGCAGCGTCCGAAACGAGCACTCCGCGAGGCCTCGGAGCTGGATGTCCAGCCGGTGCAGCGACGACGGCGAGCCCCTTCAGCTGCCACCACCGGCCGGGTCGTCGAGCCTGTGGCGCGCCGGGTCCACGTGCGAACGCCGCGCCCGTCTACGCGCGGGTTCGGCTCCGCTCGACGCCGGGTTCGCCGACCGGCGACAGCGGGCGGGAAGGGGCGTAGGGTCCGGTTTCGACGGATCGGAGGGTCACATGGACGTCGACCAGCCAGTGGAAGGCGCCAGGCGTCAGGAGTTCGCCGGCATGCAGATCGACGTGGGCCGTGTCGGCGACGCCCGGGTGAAGCGCCTGGTCTACGGCGTCGGCGGACGGTGGTCCACCCACGTCAAGCCCCACGTCGACACGGAGTGGTGCGAACACGCCCATGTCGGCTACCTCGCCCAGGGGCACTTCGTCGGCGAGTACGCCGACGGCCGCACGTTCGACCACCGGGCCCCGGCCGTCATCGCCGTCGAGCCCCACCACGACTCGTGGGTCGAGGGTGACGAGGCGGTGGTGCTCATCCAGTTCGACTTCGAGACCGACACGCTCCGCAGGCTCGGACTCGACGACGGAGGCGGCTGACCCGCCCCGACACCGCTACTGCTCGGTCAGCTCCGTGACCGACTTGAGCACCTCGGAGCCGTCGTCCTGCTCGATCAGGAACGCCGGCTCGTCGTCGGTGGCGTTGCGGGTGATCTCGCTGCCCTCGATGGTGCGGGTCACCTTGTCGGTGAAGCGCTCCGTCACCTTCCCCGTGCCGGTGCCCGACCCCCAGTTCCACTCCACGGTGTCACCGACGCCGATCTCACCTGCCATGACGCACGCACTACCCGTGCTCCCGATCGGGCGAACCTGTCAGGGGGAGCGACGGGCGGGATCGGGCTCGGGCCGCCACGACGCCACGTCGGACCACAGGCGCTCCAGGGCGTAGAACTGGCGGGTCTCGTCGAGGAACACGTGGACGACGAAGTCGCCGTAGTCCATGAGGACCCACCGCCACTCACCCGCCCCCTCGATCCGACGGGGCCGCAGGCCGTGGGCGTCGGCCACCTTGGCCTCCACGTCGTCGACGAGCCGGCGCACGAGCCGGGCGTTCGGGGCCGAGGTGATGACGAAGTGACCGGTCAGGGCCAGGATCTCCTCGACGTCGAGGACCACCACGTCGGTGCCGAGGGCGTCGACGAGGGCGTGGGCGGCGGTGACCACGTCATCGGGGGGACGTCCCGGTTCGGCCGGCTCGTCTGGTCCTCGATCGTCGATGGTGCTCACCCCCCGCCGGCCGTCGTGACGGGGGGGTCCCCGTCATCCCCGGCGGCCCGGGGCGCGCCGCCGTCCCCGTAGCGTTCCACGAAGTCGGCCCCGACGACGACCGTGATGTCGACGGCGTCGAGGGTGTTGCGGTCCTTCACCACCTCGCCGACGTCGAGGACGTCGCGCAGGCGCTCGGCGTCGCCCCGCCGCTCGTCGCGGTAGTAGAGGATCTGGGTCACGCCGACGTCGAAGGTGCGGGCGTTGTCGGTGACGACCACGTGGGCGCCGGCCGGCACCAGCCGCTCGGCGACCCGCTGGGCGAGCCCCGGGCTCCCCTCGCCGTTTAGGACCTGGATCCGGGTGCGTCCCCCACCGACCGTCTCGGGCGCGACGTCCGCCATCAGCTCGGCCACGGCGGCGGCGTCGACGCGGTAGAGCGTGTCCTGCCCGGCGCCGGACAGGGTGTCGACGGGCAGCAGGTCGGCGCTCACCGGGCCCGACGCCAGCCGGTGCAGGAACGACCCCAGGTCGGCCGACGGGTCGCCGACCGGGCGATCGACCCCGGCCTCGGCGGCGAGGAAGACCCGCCAGAACGCGGCGTGGCGCAGGAGGCGCTGCAGCTCCGGCTCCCCCACGCTCGGGGTGGCGAGAAAGCCGGCGATCCGCCCGGGCGTCAGGGTCACGTCGCCGGCCGGGTACTCGACCTCCACCCGCCCGTCGTCGCGGGTCACCTCGACGGGAGCGGGGTTGTCGACCACGAGGTCACCCACGTCGCCGGCGAGCCGGGCGAGCGCACGGTCGTCGAGGATCCACTCGTCGAGCTCGACACCGAGCAGGTTCTCGACGGCCAGCCCGACCAGCTCGGCGTCGCCCAGGGCGTGGGCGCGACCCAGCGTGTCGAGGTCGAAGCCGGGGATGTCGACCAGCGTGGACACGGGGACGAATACGAGCGCCCCGCCCGGTTCGTCGGCCCGCAGCGCGGCCACGGTGACCCCGACCAGCTCGCCCCCGGCCACCTGCAGGAACAGCGCCTTGGGAGCGGCGGGACCGGCCGGGGGCGCCTGGTCGGGGGACGGGTCACCGCTGCCGGCCGTGCCGTCGTCGCCGACGACCCGATCGGCGATGACAAGACCCAGGCCGACGACGGCGACCACGAGCACCACGCCGGCCACCACGGCGGTACGGCGCCGGCGCCGGCGGGCCTCGGCCTCCAGGCGGCGCTGGAACCGTCGACCGGTACCGACCATGGGCACGTCGACGCCACCGTGGTAGCTGTCGTCGGGCGGGGCCGCGGTCGAGCCGTCGGTGTCGGTCACGCCGGGGTCGCCTCGGCGGCAGCCGACCGGGGGTAGATGCGGTGTCGCTCGATGCAGTCGATGACCGGGCCGGTGAGCAGGTAGTCGAGGGGGCGACCGTCGGCGAAGCGGTCACGTAGGTCGGTGCTCGACACGTCGAGGCGGGGGACGACGACGCGCTCCCACCGCCACCCCGGCGGCGGCGTGGCGCCCGACGAACCCGGCCGGGCGACGACGGCGACGGCGGTTCGCCGCCGCAGCTCGTCGGCGCGCTCCCAGCTGCCGAGGCCGGCGGCGGCGTCGCTGCCCAGCACGACGACGACCTCCACGTCACCGTGGCGCTCGAGCTCGGTCACCGTGTCGATCGTGTAGCTCGCCCCGCCCCGCCGGATCTCGACGTCGGAGGCCTCCAGTCCGGGAACCGGTTCGACGGCGGCGCGGACCATGGCCAGGCGGAGGTGGGCGGGGGTGACCTCGCGCTCGACCTTCTGCCACGGCTGGTTGGCGACGACGAGCAGCACCCGGTCGAGCCCCAGCTCGTGGCGGACGTTCACGGCCGTGACGAGGTGCCCCACGTGGGGAGGGTCGAAGGTGCCACCGAACACACCTATCCGACGGGGAGCGCTCATCTCGACGGCGGAGTGTACGAAGCCGGGCGCCGGCGGGACCCTCGCCCCGGACGACGGCTCAAGTCGGGTCGCTGACCTGCCGATACCGGGGTGACCCGTCACCCGGAGAAGGGTTTGGGTGACCACTGTCACAGGTAGGACGGGAACGAACGACTAGGCCATGGAGTTGTCACAGGGGCAGCGGTGGACCCCCGACCGCCACTGCCAGGCCAGGACCATGACGTATCATGGGCGGGTCGGCGTCCCCCCGGGCGCCAGCTCGTCGGATCGTACCGGTACCGGCCTGATGGTATCGGGGCCGGATCGCACCCCCACCCGACACACCCGAAAGGCGACATGAACGACGCTGTCGGTCTCTACCTCAACCAGATCGGCCAGGTCGACCTCCTCACGGCCAAGGACGAGGTCGAGCTGTCCCAGACCATCGAAGCCGGGCGTGACGCCGAGGCTCGCATCGAGGCCGGCGAGGGTTCGGCCCTCGACCGGCGGGCGGTCCGCGCCGCCGCCGCCGCCCGCGACCGCTTCATCCGGGCCAACCTCCGCCTGGTGGTCAGCATCGCCCGCCGCTACCCCCTGCCCCCCGGCATGGAGCTGCTCGATCTGATCCAGGAGGGCAACCTGGGCCTCGAGCACGCCGTCGAGAAGTTCGACTGGCGCAAGGGCTTCAAGTTCTCCACCTACGCCACGTTCTGGATCCGCCAGGCCATCGGCCGGGCCCTCGACCAGAAGGCCAGCCTCGTCCGGCTGCCGTCCGACCGCTCGGCCAGCCTGCGGGCGGCGCTGCGCCAGTCCTCCCGCGACGGGTCGGACCTCGACGACGAGCACTCCCGGCTCCAGCGCCTCAGCTCGCCCACCTCCCTCGACCGCACCGTCGGCGAGGACGGCGACAGCGAGCTGGTCGACCTGCTGCCCGACGACGCTCCCGGCCCCGAGGACGAAGCCCTCGTCACGGCCGACAACGAGATGGTCGTCAAGCTGCTCGACGCCCTCGACGACCGGGCCCGGCTCGCCATCGAGCGCCGTTTCGGCCTCTCCGACGGCGAGAAGCGCTCGTACCGTGAGGTCGGCGAGGAGCTGGGCGTCACCGCCGAGGCGGCCCGCCGTCTCGTGAAGCGGGCCGTCAGCGACCTGAAGGAAGACGCCGAGCGCCTGGGCCTGGCTGCGTAGATCCCCACGCTGGGCGCGACAACCACGTTGCCAATCACCCCTCCAGGCACCAGCCTGGGGGGGTGACTGCTTCCTGGCACCCTCGTTCGTGGCGTGAGCGGCCCTCGGTCCAGCAGCCCGAGTGGCCCGACCACGACGAGCTCGACCGCACGCTGAAGCAGCTGTCCAGCCTCCCGCCGCTGGTGTTCGCCGGCGAGGCCCGCCAGCTCCGTCAGCGCCTGGCCGACGTGGCCGAGGGCCGGGCCTTCCTGCTGCAGGCCGGTGACTGCGCTGAGTCCTTCGACGGCTTCACCGCCGACGTGATCCGCGACAAGCTCCGCGTCATCCTCCAGATGGCGGCGGTGATGATCTACTCCTCCGGCGTGCCGGTGGTGAAGGTCGGCCGCATCGCCGGGCAGTTCGCCAAGCCCCGCTCGTCGGACACCGAGACCATCGGCGACGAGGTGCTCCCCAGCTTCCGAGGCCACATCGTCAACGACATCGGCTTCGACGCCGGTGCCCGTCGGCCCGACCCGGCCCGGCTGGTGGCGGCCTACCACCAGTCGGCGGCGACCCTCAACCTGCTGCGGGCCTTCACCCGGGGCGGCTTCGCCCACCTGGGCCGGGTCCACGCCTGGAACCAGGAGTTCATCGCCTCCTCCCCCGAGGGTCGGCGCTACGAGGCGGTGGCCGACGGCATCGCCCGGGCCCTCGATTTCATGCAGGCCATCGGGGTCAACCTCGACGACGACGCCCACCTCCACCAGGTCGACCTCTACACCAGCCACGAGGCGCTCCTGCTCGGCTACGAGGAGGCCCTCACCCGCCAGGACTCCCTGACCGGCGACTGGTACGACTGCTCGGCCCACATGCTCTGGATCGGGGAGCGCACCCGTCAGCTCGGCGGCGCCCACCTCGAGTTCCTGCGGGGCGTGCACAACCCGCTCGGGTGCAAGCTCGGCCCGACCGTCACCCCCGACGAGGCGGTGGCGATCTGCGAGACCCTCAACCCCGATCGTCTCCCCGGGCGGCTCACCCTCATCAGCCGCTTGGGCGCCGATGCCGTGGAGGAGAAGCTCCGGCCCGTGGTGCGGACCGTGACCGACGCCGGGCACCCCGTGGTGTGGGCCTGCGACCCGATGCACGGCAACACCTACACCTCGGCCGGCGGTGTCAAGACCCGGCACCTGGAGGACGTGGTCCGCGAGGTGCAGGGGTTCTTCGCCGCCCACCGGGCCGAGGGCACCTGGCCGGGAGGCATCCACCTGGAGCTGACCGGTGAGGACGTCACCGAGTGTCTGGGCGGCTCCTCGGAGGTCCTCGACGAGCACCTCGACGTCCGCTACGAGACCATGTGCGACCCCCGCCTGAACGGCCGCCAATCACTCGACCTGGCCTTCCGGGTGGCCGAGCTGCTGTCGGGCGGGTCACCCACCTGACCGCACCGGCCGCCCGCCCACGGCGGGCCATCCTCACCGCGTCGGCGGGCTCGCACCCCGGCGCGTTCGGACCGGTCGAGTGGGGCCTCTTCGCCGGGCTCGTGGCGGTGTGGGGGGCGTCGTTCCTGTTCATGGCCGAGGGCCTGGAAGCGTTCGAGCCCGGGGTCGTCACGCTGGCCCGGGTCGGTCTCGGCGCACTGGCCCTCACCGCCGTGCCCGCCGCCCGCCGGGGCCGCATCGAGCCGGAGGACCGGCCCCGGGTGGTGGCGCTGGCCGTGCTGTGGATCGCCGTGCCGTTCACGTTGTTCCCGTTGGCCCAGCAGTGGATCGACTCGGCCGTGGCCGGCATGCTCAACGGGGCCATGCCCCTCATGACGGCCGTCGTCACGGGCGTGCTGCTGGGCGCTGCGCCGGGTCGGGCCCAGGTGGTGGGCCTTCTCGTCGGCTTCGCCGGCGTCGTGGCGGTCAGCCTGCCCACCCTGGGCGAGGGCGACAACGCCGCCCTGGGGGTCGTGCTCGTCATCGCCGCGGTGAGCTGCTACGCCGTGTCCGCCTCCATCGCCCCACCCCTCCAGCAGCGCTACGGGTCGGCCCCCGTCATGCTGCGGGTCCTGTGGGTGGCCACCGCCCTCGTGGCCCCGTTCGGGCTGGTCGGGTTGCCGGGGTCGCGGTGGGCGACGTCGTCGGCGCTGGCCATGGTGGCGGTCGGCGTCCTCGGCACCGGTCTCGCCATGGTGGCCATGGGATCGCTGGTCGGACGGGCCGGCGCCACCCGGGCCTCGACGATCACCTACGTGATCCCCCTCGTCGCCCTGGCCCTCGGGGCCCTCCTACGCGACGAGCACATCGCCGGGCTGGCCGTGGCGGGTGGCGTGCTCGTCATCACCGGCGCCGCCGTCTCCTCCCGGGCGGAGTGAACCGGACCGTTCGCCGTCCCCGCTGTCGCCCAGCTGCGGGACAGGCCATACTCACGGTTGTACCGGGAGACACCCGGGAGAGGAGGGGAGACCGTGGAGCAGCTCACCGGCGCCGACACCAGCTTCCTGGCCATGGAGGACGCCCACCAGTTCGGGCACGTCTCGTCGCTCAACATCTTCGACCCGTCCGACCGGCCCGGCGGCGCCGGCTACGAGGCAACCCGCCAGCTCCTCGTCGAGCGGATGCACCTGCTGCAACCCTTCCGCCGGCGCCTCGTCGAGGTGCCCTTCGGGCTCGACCACCCCTACTGGATCGAGGACCCGGATTTCGACCTCGACTTCCACCTCCGCCACATCGCCATCCCGCCCCCCGGTGACGACGAGCAGCTCGGCCAGCTCGTCTCCCGCCTGATCGCCCGACCCCTCGACCGGTCCCGCCCGCTGTGGGAGCTGTACATCATCGAGGGCCTGCGCGACGGCCGGGTGGGTCAGCTCACCAAGATCCACCACGCCACCATCGACGGTGCTTCCGGGGCGCAGATGCTGGTGAAGCTGCTCGACGCCGATCCCGACGGGTCGGAGGTGCCGCCTCCCACGACGCCGATCGTGCCCGAGCCGGTGCCGACCCAGGCCGAGCTGCTGCGGCGGACCATGACGTCGCTCGCCCTCCAGCCCCGCAAGGTGGTCAGGCTCCAGGTCAACACGCTCCGGTCGCTCGCCGCGACGACCCGCTCCGACGGTCTCGCCGGCCTGGCCGACCTCGTGGCCCGGGGTCTGCCCGGCCCGCTGGGTGAGCCGCTGCGCCGCCGCCGCAACGAGATCCGTCGCCAGCGCGAGCGCAACGAGGGCCTCCTCGCTCCCGTCATGCCGGCCATCGCCGCCCCGCCCACGCCGTGGAACGCCGCCATCGGCACCCACCGCCGCTACGCCTTCGACACGCTGTCGCTGAGCGACGCCAAGGAGATCAAGAACGCCCTCGGCTGCACGCTCAACGACGTGGTCATGGCGCTGACGGCCGGGGTGCTGCGCAACTACCTCCTGAAGCACGGCTCCCTGCCCGACGCACCGCTCATCGCCATGGTGCCGGTGTCGATCCGTACCGAGGAGGAGGCCGAGACCTACTCCAACCGGGTGTCGGCCATCTTCGCCCCGCTGGCCACCGACGTGGAGGACCCCGTCGAGCGGGCCCGTCGCATCAGCGAGGCCATGGTCGGGGCCAAGCAGACCCACAACGCCGTCCCCGCCGCGCTCCTGCAGGACTTCAGCCAGTTCGCCACCCCGGCCATCGCCACGCTGGCCAACCGGCTGATCGTGCGAACCCGGCTCGCCGACCGGGTCAACTCGCCCATCAACGTGGTCATCTCCAACGTGCCCGGGCCACGCCACCCCCTGTACTCGGCCGGGGCCCGCCTCGAGCACTTCTACCCGGTGTCGACCATCGTCGACGGCATCGGCCTGAACGTCACCGTCCAGAGCTACCTCGACAACCTCGACTTCGGTCTCGTGGCCGATCGCGACCTCGTGCCCGACCTCTGGTACATGATGGGCCTGTTCCACGAGGAGCTCGACGCCCTGCGGGCCGCCGCCAAGGGGTAGGTCGAGCGCTCAGGCCAGGCGGTCGACGAACGTCTCGAGCTGGCGCAGGTTGCGACACTCGAAGACGTCCTCGCACCAGGTCGCGTACTCCGAGATGATCGAGTCGCCGGTGTCCCAGTACGACTTCGGTTCGGGGTTGAGCCAGTAGACGTTGCGGGCCCGGCGGGCCGCCTCCTTCAGCACCCAGGCGTTGGAGGCGTGGTAGTTGTTGCGGGCGTCGCCGAGCACCATGACCGTGGTCTTCGGACCGATCGAGTTGGCGTACTCGTCCCAGAACACCCCGAAGGCGTGACCGTAGTCGGAGTGCCCGTCGACCCACACCACGTCGGCCTCGGTGTTGATGCGGGTGATGGCCTTGCCGATGTCTTCCTCGCCGTCGAAGAAGCGGGTGACCTCGTCGAGCCCGTCGATGAACACGAAGGCCCGCACCTTGGAGAACTGGTTGGAGATGGCGTACACGAGGTGCAGGGTGAAGCGGGCGAAGGCGGCCACCGAGCCGGAGATGTCGGCCAGCACGACGACCTCGGGCTTGGAGGGCCGGGGGTTCTTGAACTTCGGCTCGACCGGCACGCCGCCGTAGGAGAGCGAGTGCCGGACGGTGCTGCGGAAGTCGAGGGGCCCCTTGCGCTTGTGCTTGCGCTTGCGGGCCAGGCGGGCGGCCAGCTTGCGGGTCAGGGGCTGGATGGCCTTGCGGATGTTGGCCATCTCCTCCCGGGAGGCGTGCATGAAGTCGACGTCCTCGGGCAGCGGCTTGCGCAGCGTGCGGGCCATGGCCTCGACGCCCCGGTCGGCCACCAGCCGCCGTCGGATCTCGGCCTCGATCTCGCGCTTGAGATCGTCGAGGCGGGCCTCGTACTCCTCGCGCTGCAACCGCTCCGGCATCCCGCTGAGCGGCTCACCGGTGTCGCGCCGGGCCTCCTCGTCGGCGGCGTCCATCAGGCGCTGGAGGAGCTGGTCGAGGTCGAGGTTCCGCAGCGTCCGGTACAGGTAGTAGGTGCCGCCCACGGGCCGGCCCGGCTCCATGCCGGCGAACCGCTTGACCGACTGCTGGGCCAGGGCTCGCATCATCATCTCGTCGTTGCGGTTGACCGCCCGGAACAGCATCTCGGCCAGCTCCTCGGGCGTGAGGGAGTCGAGGCCGGCACCGTCCTGCTCGCCCTGCTGCATCTCGGCCAGGAGCTGGTCGAGCAGCTCGTCGGCGTTGTCCTCGCCCACGTTGTACTGGGAGCCCCGCAGGGAGAAGTAGACCTCGAACACGGTCTCGAAGGCGTTCCAGTGCGACTCGTTCTTCACCAGCGTGGAGGCCAGCGCGAACTTGAACGACTCGCGGTCCTCGATGGGGATGTGCTGCACGGCCTCCATGGCGTCGAGGTTCTCGGTGAGCGACACCGGGATGCCGGCCGTGCGCAGCTCCTGCACGAACCCGGCCAGCAGGTCGACCATCCCCCGGGGGCGGGACGGGGCGTCAGTCAACGGACAGCTCCTTGGCCGCCTTGTCGATGTCGGACTGGTACTTGAGCAGGATGTTGAGCGTCTCCCGGGCCTGCTCCTCGCCGATCTCGCTGATGCCGAGCAGCACCAGCGTGCGGGCCCAGTCGAGGGTCTCTGACACCGACGGCGGCTTCTTCAGCTCCAGCGAGCGGATCGAGCGCACCACCCTGGCGATCTGGTCGGCCAGGTTCTCGGTCACCTCGGGGACCTTGGTGAGAACGATCTCCTTCTCCCGGTCCATCGACGGGTAGTCGATGTGGAGGAACAGGCAGCGCCGCTTCAGGGCCTCGGACAGCTCCCGGGTGTTGTTGGAGGTGAGGAACACGAGCGGGATCTGGCGGGCCTCCAGCGTGCCCAGCTCGGGCACCGACACCTGGTAGTCGGAGAGGATCTCGAGCAGGAGCGCCTCGGTCTCGACCTCGACCCGGTCGACCTCGTCGATGAGCAGCACGACCGGGTCATCGGCTCTGATGGCCTCCAGCAGGGGCCGGGTGAGCAGGAACTCGTCGGAGAAGATGTCGTCGTGGATGTCGGCCCAGTCGATGTCGGACTCGCCCGAATCCTTCTCCACCTGGATGCGCAGGAGCTGCTTCTTGTAGTTCCACTCGTAGAGCGCCTTGGCCTCGTCGAGACCCTCGTAGCACTGGAGGCGGATCAGGCGGGCGCCACTCAGCTCGGCCACCGACTTGGCCAGCTGTGTCTTGCCCGTACCGGCCGGACCCTCGATGAGCACCGGCTTGCCGAGCCGATCACCCAGGAAGACGACGGAGGCGATGCCGTCGTCGGCGAGGTACTCGACGTCGCGCAGGGCGGTGCGCACGGAGGCGACGTCGTCGAAGCGGTGGTCGGTCACAGGTGTCTCCTCGGGGGTCAGGCCCGGACGTGCCCGTCGCCCTCGACGACGAACTTCAGGGTGGTCAGCTGCTCGAGGCCCATCGGACCCCGGGCGTGCAGCTTCTGGGTGCTGATGCCGATCTCGGCACCGAAGCCCAGCTCCTCGCCATCGACGAAGCGGGTGCTGGCGTTGACCAGCACGGCGGCGGCGTCGACCTCGCGGGTGAAACGGGCGGCGGCGTCGAGGTCGCGGGTCACGATGGCCTCGCTGTGGCCGGAGCCGTAGCGGGCGATGTGGTCGATGGCGCCGTCGAGCGAGGGCACCACCGCCACCGACAGCTTCGGCCCGAGGAACTCGGTGGCGAAGTCGTCGTCGGTGGCGGCGCCGATGCGGTCGACCACCTGGCGGCTGCGCTCGTCGCCGACCAGCTCGACCGCGGCGGCCCCGAGCGCGTCGGCCACGAGGGGCAGGAAGGCGTCGGCCACCTTGTCGTGCACGAGCAACGACTCGGCGGCGTTGCACACCGAGTCGCGCTGGGTCTTGGCGTTGACCGTGATCTCGACGGCGGCGTCGAGGTCGGCGTGGGCGTCGACGTAGATGTGGCAGTTGCCGTCGCCGTCGATCACGTAGGGCACCGTGGCGTGGTCGAGGATCGAGCGGATCAGACCCCTGCCGCCCCGGGGGATCAGGCAGTCGACGTGGTCGCGCAGCTGCATGACGGCGGTGGCCGTGGCGCGGTCGGTCCGCTCGACGAGGACCAGCGCGTCGGGGGGCACCCCGGCGGACCCGTAGCCGCTGCGCAGCGCGTCGGCCACGGCGGTGTTGGTGCGGATGGCGGCGGACGAGCCCCGCAGCAGGGCGGCGTTGCCGGACTTCAGGCACAGCCCGGCGGCATCGCTCGTGACGTTGGGCCGCATCTCGTAGATGACGGCCACGACGCCGAGGGGCACCCGGACCCGGCGGACCCGCAGACCGTTCGGGCGGGTCCAGCCGTCGGCGATCTCACCCACCGGGTCGGGGAGGGCGGCCACCTGCCGGAGTCCGCTCGCCATCGCCGTGACCCGGCGCCCGTCGAGGCGCAACCGGTCGAGCAGGGTGTCGCTGGTGCCCGCGTCGCGTCCCGCCGCCACGTCGTCGCCGTTGACGGCGCAGATGGCGTCGGCCCTGGCCTCGAGCTCGTCGGCGGCGGCACGCAGGGCGGCGTCCCTACGCTCGGCCGACAGGGTCGCCACGACCCGGGCCGCCGCCGAGGCCCGCTCGCCGAGGGCGGTCACGTAGGCGCCGGTCGACGCGTCGTCCTGCCCGGGCATCCTCCGAGGATACGACCGGGCCGGGAGCACCGGCGAACTGACCCCCCGGTTGACGGGCCACGCCGATGAGGTGATACTGGTTTCATGCAACCTGTATCTGGTATACAGCGGGTATCGGGTGATGACTCCGGCCAGCCCCGCCGGAACACCGTCGTCGTGAGCTGCATGGACGCCCGGCTGGACCCGCTGGCCGTCCTCGACCTCACCCTCGGCGACGCCCACGTCCTCCGGAGCGGGGGCGGGCGGGTCAACGACCCGCTCATCGGAGCGTTGGGCGTGGCCTGTGGCGTCTTCGACATCGACCGGGTGGTCGTGCTGCACCACACCGGCTGCGGGTACGCCAACCCCCGGGCCGACATCCTCGACGCCATCGAGGCCGCCACCGGCCATCGGCCCGGCGACCTCGACCTCCCGGTCATCGCCGACCCGGAGGCCGCGCTGCGTGACGACCTGGCCGCCATCGCCGGCTCCCCGCTCGTGCCGGACGGCCTCGACGTGCGGGGCGCCATCGTCGACAGCGGCGACGGCACCATCGTCCACGAGGCGGGGGCCGCGGGATGAGCGGGGGCGACGGGGTGGCCGAGGGCGGCGGGGTGGCCGACGAGCCCCGGTTCACGTTCCTCACCAACCACGCCCACGTCCTGCTCGCCCTCGACGCCGACCCGGACTCCCGTCTGCGGGACGTGGCCGACCTGGTGGGGGTGACCGAGCGCCGGGCCCAGGCCATCGTGAAAGAGCTGGACCGGACCGGGTACCTGCGTCGCGAGCGGGTGGGTCGTCGGAACCGCTACGAGCTCGTCCCGTCCCGACCCCTGCGCCACCCGCTGGAGCGCCACCACGACGTCGGCCAGCTCCTCTCCGCCGTCGGTCACCGGCGACCCTGAGCCCCGACGCCGGCTACGGTGCCGCCCCGGGAGGCGCACCATGAGCGGAACCGACGACCTCGACGGCACGGTCGCCCTGGTCACGGGAGCGGCGGGAGGCATGGGCCGGGCCATCACCGTCGCGCTGGCCGCGGCCGGGGTGCGCGTGGTGGCGAGCGACCGGGTCGAGCCCGACGACGACCCCTTCGACGGATCCGGCGGGTCCGGTGAGGTGATCTTCCACCCGGCCGACGTGGCCGTGGCCGACGAGGTCGAGGCGCTCGTGGGGCTGGCCGTCGAGCGGTTCGGCCGGCTCGACAGCGCCGTGAACGCCGCCGCCGTCGAGTTCGAGGCGGTGCCCCTCGCCGACTGCGCCGACGACGACTTCGACCGCATGATGGCGGTCAACGCCCGCGGGGTGTTCCTCTGCATGAAGCACGAGATCAGGGCCATGCTGACCCGCGACGGCGGTGGGTCGATCGTGAACATCGCCTCGACGAACGCCTTCCGGCCGCAGCACGACCAGCCCGCCTACACCGCCGCCAAGCATGCCGTGCTGGGCCTCACCCGCAGCGCCGCCATGGACTACGCCCGCCACGGCATCCGGGTCAACGCCATCTGCCCCGGCGCCATCGACACGCCCATGCTGCACGAGGCGATGCGCCGGCGGGGCCGCGACGCCACCGACGTCGCCCGCCGGCTCAGCCGCTTCGGCCGGTTCGGGATGCCGTCGGAGATCGCCGAGGCCGCCCTGTGGCTGTGCTCGGCGAGGTCGTCGTTCACGACCGGCCACGCCCTGGCCGTCGACGGAGGCATGCTCGCCACCTGAGCGTCGTCCCCGGTCATCCTCAACCCCGGGGTCGACCGGCCGACGGGAACGCGGTGGCAACGATCGAGCCCGGTGTCGTCGTGACCCTGGAGGGCACCGGACCCGACGGCAGCCCCACCCTGCTGCGGGGGCGGGTCGTGGCGGCCGACGACACCGAGACAGCGGTCCGGGTGGAGACCGGCCTCCGCCGGAGCGGGACCAGCCGGGGCGAAGACGTCGCCCTGCGGTGGTTCCAGGTCGACGGCATCGAGGGCGCCTGCGTGCGGGTCACCGACGTGTCGACCTTCACCGAGACGGTCGTGGTGACCGCGCCCGAATCCGGGGCCGTCGACGAGCGGCGCTCCGCGCCCCGCCTGCGTCGCGCCGGTGAGGTCCACCTTCCCGACGGCACCACCGGGCGCCTGCGTGACCTCGGCCGCAACGGGCTCCGCTTCGTCGCCTCCGGGGACGGCCCCGACGAGGGCGAGCGGGTCACCCTGGCCGTCGACGTGGGCGACGGCCCCTTCGAGCTGACCGGCGTGGTCATCGGCGACGGGCCGGAGGGCACCCGCCTCCGCTTCGACGCCCTCCCCGCCGACACCGCCGAGCGCCTGGGCGAGGTCCTCGACGCCGGCGTGCGGGGCTGATGCCGCCTCCCCCGGCACCGAACTGACACAAGCACGCGTTGCTATGACAACGCGTGCTTGTGTCAGGTCGCTCCTCGGGGGAGCATCACGAGGTCGTCGCGGTGGACGACGAGGTGGGCGATCGTGTCGGGGAGGTCGACGGTGCGGCGGCCGGCCACGGTGCGGAGGTCGGCGGCCCGGGCCCGCACCAGGCCCTTGGCGAACACTGCGCCGTCGGGGCCGACCAGCTCCACGGCGTCGTCGGCCTCGAAGTCGCCGTCGACACGGGTGACGCCGATCGGGAGCAGGGACCGGCCCCGCTCGGCGAGGGCCTGACGGGCGCCGGCGTCGAGGTGGAGGCGACCGGCGGCCGGGCGGGCGAACGCGATCCAGAGCCGCCGGGCCGACAGTCGGGCCTCGCGGGGGTGCACCACGGTGCCGATGCCGGGCCGGCCGGCCAGGGCGTCCTGCACCACGCCGGGGCGGTCGGCGGCGGCGATGACGGTGCGGATCCCCGACCAGGCCGCCATCTTGGCCGCCTGCACCTTCGATGACATGCCGCCGCTCCCCCGGTCGCTCGACACGCCCCCGGCCAGCTGCTCTACGGCAGCGTCGACCTCGAGGATCTCCTCGATGAGCGTGGCCTCGGGGTCGAGACGCGGGTCGGCCGTGAGCAGGCCCTGGGCGTCGGTGAGGAGCACCAGCGTCGACGCCCCCACCAGGTGGGCCACCAGGACGGCGAGTCGGTCGTTGTCGCCGAAGCGGATCTCGTCGTCGGCCACGGCGTCGTTCTCGTTGACGACGGGAACCACGCCCAGCTCCAGCAGCCGTTCCATGGTCTCGCGGGCGTGGAGGTAGTGGCTACGGTCGCCGAAGTCGAGCGGGGCCAGGAGCACCTGGCCGGCCCGCAGCCCGTGGCGCCCGAGCAGCTCGCTCCACACCCGCATCAGCTCGATCTGCCCGACGGCCGACACGGCCTGCAGCGTCACCGGATCCCGGGGACGGACCAGTCCCAGCAAGGGCAGGCCTGCGGTGATGGCCCCCGACGTCACCACCACGACGGGATGGCCCCGCCGGCGGGCGTCGGCCACCTCGGTGCACAGCTTGGCGATGGCGACCGTGTCGACCTCCCCACCGGCGGCGGTGACCGAGGCGGTTCCGATCTTGACGACGACCCGCTCGCTCACGGGTCGATGGCCTCCTCGGAGCCGTCCTCCTCGTAGGTGAACTCGAACGAGCCGATCCGCACCGTGTCACCGGGCTGCACCCCGGCCCGCACCAGCGCCTGGGGGACACCCAGCTTGTCGAGGCGGTGGCGGGCGTAGGCCAGGGCCTCGGCGTCGGTCAGGTCGGACAACGCCACGGCCCGCGCCGCCGGCCGACCCTCGACCACGTAGGCGCCGCTGTCGTCGCGGCCGATCACGACGCCGACCGGTTCGGGACGGTGCACGACGAACGCCGGCCCCGGTGCCACCAGGGCACCGTCGGACCGGCGGGCGTCGCGCACCAGCTCGGCCATGCGCCCGACCAGCTCGGGTAGTCCCTCCCCGGTGACGGCGCTGATGGTCGGACCGTCCCGGTCGAGGCGGGCCACGTCGGCCTTGGCCCCCACCACGATGCGGGGCCGGTCGGCCAGCTCGGGCCGGTAGCGGCGCAGCTCGTCGACCAGGATGCGCTCCTGGTCGGCGGGAGCGAGGTCATCGACGGGGGCGAGGTCGACCAGCACCACCAACGCCCGGGCCCGCTCGACGTGGCGGAGGAACGTGTGACCGAGACCGCGCCCCTCGGCCGCCCCCTCGATCAGGCCGGGGATGTCCGCCACCACCAGGCTCTCGTCGTCGTCGACCCGCACCACGCCCAGGTTGGGGACCAGGGTCGTGAACGGGTAGTCGGCAATCTTCGGCTTGGCCGCCGAGATGCGGGAGATGAGCGTGCTCTTGCCGGCGTTCGGGAACCCGACGAGGGCCACGTCGGCGAGCAGCTTCAGCTCGGCGTCGTACCACTCCTCCTCGCCCGCCTCCCCCTGCTCGGCGAAGGCCGGCGCCCGCCGCTGGTTGGCGAGGAACCGGGCGTTGCCCCTGCCCCCCTGTCCGCCCCGGGCCGCCCGCCAGCGCGAGCCCGCCTCGGCCAGATCGGCCACCACCGTGCCGGTGGCGCGGTCCTTGACCACCGTGCCGACCGGGACCCGGGCCACGAGGTCGCCGCCGTTGCGACCGTGGCGGCGCTTGCCCTGGCCGTGGGTGCCGTCCTCGGCCCGCCGGAAGGGGTGGTCCCGGAACCCCAGCAGCGACGCCACGTTGACGTCGGCCTCCAGCCAGACGTCACCGCCGTCGCCGCCGTCGCCGCCGTCGGGCCCGCCCTGGGCCACGTGGGCCTCGCGGCGGAACGACACGCAGCCGGCGCCGCCGTCGCCCCCCTTGACGTGGATCTGGCACTCGTCGACGAATCCCGGCACGACCGCCCAGCGTATGGCGGCGGTGATCGGCCCGGCTGCTGAGCCGCTACCCGGCCACGAACCGGACCCGGTACAGCCTGTCCCAGTACTTGCCGGTGACGAGGAACGTGTCGCTGCCCGGGTCCCACGCGATGCCGTTCAGCACGTCGGCGCCCGGCTGCCGGCCCAGTGCCGCAGCGTCGACCCGGGCCGTCACCCGCCCGTCGGCGGGGCCGATGCGCACGATCCAGTCGGTCTGCCAGACGTTGGCCCACACGGCGCCGTCGACGCACTCGAGCTCGTTGAGGAACCCCAGCGGGTCACCGTCGAGGGTCACCTCCACGGCGCCCTCCTCGGCGAACGTGGTCGGGTCCCGGAACCGGAGGACGGCGGTTCCGTCGGAGTGCACGAGGCGGTCCCCGTCGAGGCACAGCCCCCAGCCCTCCCCGTCGTAGTCGAAGGCGCCGACGGGGCTCAGATCGTCGGCGTCCCACACCAGGGCCTCCCCGTCGAGCCAGGTGAGCTGGATCAGCCGGTCGCCGACCCGCTCCAGACCCTCGCCGAAGCGGTCCTCCTCGACGGGCGTCGACGCCAGCACCTCCCCGGTGGCGAGATCGACCCGGCGCACAGAGGACGGCACGGGCGCATCCGCCGGTTGACCGGTCGACTCCCACAGGGTGCCGTCGCCGGCCCACACGAGGCCCTGCGTGAACGCATCCGGGTCGTGCGGGAAGGTCTCGACCACCTCCACCGTGAGCTCCTCGACGGCGTCGACCGTGGCCACCGTCGTCGACGGGGCCGAGGCGTCGGTGTAGACCGCCGTGGCGGGAAGGTCACGGTCGGTCCCGCAGGCGACGACGAGCAGCGAGCAGGCCACCAGCCCAGCGGCGGCCCGGAGGATCAGCGGAGCGCTCAGCCCTCGCCGGGGAGGATGTCGACCAGCTTGCGGCCCTTGCGGAACCCGAACTTGACGCTGCCGTCGGAGGTGGCGAACAGCGTGTCGTCGCCGCCCTTGCCGACGTTCTCACCGGGATGGAACTTGGTGCCCCGCTGGCGTACCAGGATGGCCCCGGCCCGCACCTGCTGGCCGTCGTAGGCCTTGACCCCGAGGCGCTTGGCCTCGCTGTCGCGGCCGTTACGGGTCGAACCTCCGCCCTTGGTCTTGGACATGTCTCCTATCCCTTCGAGATGCCGGTGATCTCGACCTCGGTGTACCGCTGCCGGTGACCCCACCGACGACGCTGGTTGCTCTTGTTCTTGTACCTGAAGCCGGTCACCTTCGGACCCTTGACCTCACCCAGCACCCGCCCGGTGACCGTCGCCCCCGACAGCTCGTCGGGCGTGGCCAGCACGTCGTCGCCGTCGACGAGCAGCACGGGCGGGAACGACACGTCGGCGCCGTCGTCGGCGCCGAGCAGCTCGACCCGCAGGGTCTGCCCCTCCGACACCTTCTCCTGCTTGCCACCGGTGGCGATCACTGCGTACATACGGCCCGCCAGGGTAGCCGGTGCCGCCCGGCGCCCACCCTCACCGTCCCGGCACCTGCACCGAGAGGATCACGCCCCGGCCCGAGCAGCGGTCACAGACCTCCGACATGGACTCGAGCAGGCCCTCTCCGATCCGCTTGCGGGTCATCTCCACGAGGCCCAGCTCGGAGATGGCGAAGACCTGGGTGCGGGTCTTGTCCCGGGCCAGGTTCTCCTTGAAGACCCGGAGGACCTCCTCCCGGTTCTTCTTGACCTCCATGTCGACGAAATCGATGACGATGATGCCGCCGATGTCGCGCAGGCGGAGCTGTTTCGCGATCTCCTCGGCCGCCTCCAGGTTGTTGGCGAAGACGGTGTCCTCCAGGCTCCGCGACCCCACGTTCTTGCCGGTGTTGACGTCGATGACGGTGAGCGCCTCGGTGTGCTCGATGATGAGCGACCCGCCGGAGGGGAGCCACACCTTGCGGTCGATGGCCTTGACGAGCTGCTCGGTGACGTGGAACCGCTCGAACAGGTCGACACCCTGCTCGTCGGGATCGTGCAGCTCGACCCGCTCGGCGAGCGCCGGGGTGACGGCCTGGAGGTACCCCTCCACCTGGTCGAACAGGTCCGGATCGTCGATCACGACGGCCCGGAAGTCCTTGTTGAACTCCTCCCTGATGATCCGCAGGGCCATGTCGGGCTCGGTGTAGAGCAGCGCCGGCGTCCGCGATGACCTGGCCAGGTCACCGATGCGCCCCCACTGGTCGAGCAGGCGCTTGACGTCGACCTCGATCTCCTCGGCGGTGACGTTCTCGGACGCGGTCCGCACGATCACCCCGTGCTGGTCGGGCTTGACCCGGTCGAGGACCTTGCGGAGCCGCTTGCGCTCGGGGTCGGGGAGCCGCTTGGAGATGCCGTAGGTGTCGGAGTCGGGGACGAGCACCACGAAGCGACCCGGCAGCGACACCTCCATGGTGAGGCGGGCGCCCTTGTGCGCGATCGGGTTCTTCGTGACCTGGCACAGGACCGTCTGACCCGCCCGCAGGACCTGCTCGATGCGGGGCTTCTCCCTGCCCTTGCGCTCGACGTCGTCGGGGTCGAACGACACGTCGCTGCGGTAGAGGACGGCGTTCTTGGGGGTCCCGATGTCGACGAACGCAGCCTCCATGCCGGGCAGGACGTTCTGGACCCGACCCAGGTAGACGTTGCCGTGGATCTGGCCGACCTGGTCGGATGGACGGGACACGTGGTGCTCGATGAGGTTGCGGCCCTCCAGCACGGCGATGTGGGTCAGGCCGTCGTCGTGGCGGTGCACGGCCATCGTGTAGCGACCGACGGGCCGGCCCTTGCGGACCCGGCCCCGGCGCTGGGCGAGCTGCTCGGCGTCGAGCTCGACCGCCTCGCCCCCGGCCACCACCGACTCGACCGGTGTGGCCGCCCCGCCGCCGCCCCCGGACCCGGAGCCACCCCGACCCCGGCGTCGGCGGCGCCGCCGGCCGGACCCGTCCTGGCCGGCGTCGGCACCGGCGGAGGTGTCCCGGCTGCGCTCGCCCCGGCCGTCTCCGCCGGTCTCGCCCCGGCCGCCTCCGCCGCCGCGCCCGCTCCCCCGGGAGCGACGCCGCCGGCGTCCTCCCCCGGTGCCCCCACCGCCCGGCCCGTCGTCGCCGGAGCCCGTGCCCTCGGGGCCGGCCGGGCGGGTCGGCGCGCCGTCACCGGTCCGGCCGACCGGTGGTGGCACCTTCGGCGTCAGGTGCGGACGGGACGTCCGCTGGGTGTCAGCGCCGGGTGGTGCTCCGTCGCTCGAACCGCCCCGGTGCTCGGGGCCGTCGTTCGTCTCGGTCATGGCTGGCCTTCCTCATGAGGCGCGCCGTCCACCGACGAGGACGGGGGGCGCCGGGGCGGGAGCGGCCGTGAGCGGCTCCGCCGGCGCGCCGTCGCGCGAAATCCACTGGTGGGTGCGGCGCCACCGGCCGCAGGAGATCGCCCGGCTCCCACCCAGAGCGGCGAGCAGATCGGTGGGCCGCACGGTGCGGGGCTGGGCGTCGAGCTCGACCCGCAGCGCCCAGCCGGCCTCGGTGGGCCCGTCGACCTCGATGGCCCGCACGGCGGGACGGAGGTCGACCTCGGTGATCCGGCCCTTGCGCTCACGCGTCGTCGGCAACGCCGGGGCGGACAGGATGGACGAGACGACGGACCCGGCCCCGGCGCCGTCGACGCCCCGCAGCTCGATCCACCACGAGCAGGCCACCACCGCTTCCTGCAGGGAGGGCCCCCTGGCGGGCACGGCGGCGACGGCCGTGGCGGCCATCCCGGTCGGGAGCACGTCGGTGAGCAGGCCCGGGAGGTCGTCGAGCGCGAGACCCCGGCCGTCGGCCACGCCCGAGCCCGGGACGGACCCGGAGGCTGACCTCCACGCCGTCGGTCAGGCGCAGGTCGAGGTACTCGCCGTCGGACTCGGCCCCCGTCGGCAGGGCCAGGCCGAAGCTGACCCGCGGCCGGGGTGAGAAGCCCTCGCTCCAGGCCAGCGGCACGCCGACGCGTCGCAGCGCCCGCTCCCACACCCGGGCGGTGTCGCGGTGGCCGAGGAAGCGGATCTTGCCGTGCCGGGTCCAACGCACCCGCAGGACCGTCATCGTGCGCCCGCCGCGGCGGGCCGTCGCCCGAGGAACCGCACCGGGGCGGCGCCCCCCGCGCTCAGGTCCTGTCCCGTGCCCTGGGATCCACCGGCCGGGGGCAGGGCCGAGGCCACGACGTGCTCGATGCCGTACTCGGTGCAGGCGCCGCAGTCGTAGCAGGGTGTCCACCGGCAGTCAGGCAACCCGTGGCCGGCCAGGGCGTCCTGCCACTCCTGCCACAGGAAGTCGCGGTGCAGGCCGGCCGAGATGTGGTCCCAGGGGAGGATCTCGTCGTCGGTCCGGTGCCGGGTCGTGTACCAGTCGGGGTCGAGGCCGCACTCGGCCATGGCCGACGTCCAGCGGTCGAGATCGAGGAACTCGCTCCACTCCTGGAACGTGCCGCCCGCCCGCCAGACCCGCTCGATGACGGCACCGATGCGGCGGTCGCCGCGGCTGGCGATGCCCTCGGCCAGGGTGGCGGCGGGGTCGTGCCACTTGAGCTGCACACCCCGGTCGCGGCGGGTGGCGTCGCGCACGAGGCCCACCTTGCGGCGCAGCTCGTCGACCCCGTTCATGCCGAACCACTGGAACGGGGTGTGGGCCTTGGGTACGAAGCCGCCCAGCGAGACCGTCACCGAGGCCCGCTGGTGGTGGGTGGTGCCGAGGGCGACGCAGTTGCGGGCCAGCTCGGCGATGCCGACCGTGTCCTCGTCCATCTCCGAGGGCAGACCGGTCAGGAAGTAGAGCTTCATCCGCCGCCAGCCCGACGAGTAGGCGGCCTCGACCGCGCTGTAGAGGTCGTCCTCGGTGATGAGCTTGTTGATGACCTGCCGGAGCCGCCACGTGCCGGCCTCGGGGGCGAACGTGAGCCCGGTGCGTCGGGCCGTCGACACCTGGGAGGCCAGCTCGACCCCGAAGGCGTCGACCCGCAGGCTGGGCAGCGACATCGACACCTGCCCGCAGTGGACGGGGTCGTCCATGGCGTCGGCCACCACTGCGTCGATGCCCGAGAAGTCGGCGGTCGACAGCGACGTCAGGCTGACCTCGTCGTAGCCGGTGCGCAGGAGGCCGTCGCGGACCATGGCCGCCACCTGCCCCGCCGGGCGCTCCCGCACGGGACGGGTGATCATGCCGGCCTGGCAGAACCGACAGCCCCGGGTGCAGCCCCGGAAGACCTCGACGTTCAGACGGTCGTGGACGACCTCGGTGAGGGGGACGAGCTGGTGGCGGGGGTAGGGCCACTCCCCCAGGTCGGCGACGGTCCGCTTCTCGACCACCTCGGGCACGTCGGCGAAGCGGGGCCGGACGCTGGCGATGCGGGCCCCGTCGTAGTCGACCTCGTACATGGACGGGACGTAGCACCCCGCCACGGAGGCCAGCTCACGCAGCAGCCCCTCCCTGCTCCCGGGCCGCCGGCCGCTGCGCTTCCACTCCCCCACCCGCTCGGTGATCTCCGACACGACCTCCTCGCCGTCGCCGATCACGAACAGGTCGACGAAGTCGGCCAGCGGCTCGGGGTTGAAGGTGGCGTGCCCGCCGGCCATCACGAGGGGGGCGTCGTCGGCGCGGGCGGCGGCGTGGACGGCGATGCCGGCCAGGTCGAGGCAGTTCAGGACGTTCGTGTAGACCAGCTCGGCCGACAGGTTGAACGCCACCACGTCGAACGTCCCGGCCGCCCGGTGGGTGTCGACGCTGAACAGGGGCAGCCGGTGGGCCCGCAGCTCGGCCTCCATGTCGACCCACGGCGCATAGGCCCGCTCGGCCACGGCGTCGGGGCGCTCGTTGAGGATCTCGTAGAGGATCTGCAGGCCCTGGTTGGGCAGGCCGATCTCGTAGGTGTCGGGGTAGGTGAGCAGCCACGACACCGCGTCGGGGTGGTGCCGGGGGGTGACCGCACCGCCCTCGCCGCCGATGTAGCGGGCCGGCTTCTGCACCCGCTCGACGAGCGGCTCGAGCTGGTCCCAGATGGGGTCGGTGGGCGGGGTCACGACCTCCCGATGCTACCGGCCGCCTTCGTCGGGCGTCACTGCCAGCGGCGGGCGTGGATGCCGACGGCCAGTCCGATGGACGCGAAGGCGGCGATGGTGGAGGAGCCGCCGTGGCTCATGAACGGGAGCGGGATGCCGGTGATGGGCATGATGCCGACCGTCATGCCGACGTTCTGGAACACGTGGAACGCCAGCATGGCCACGACGCCGGCCGCCACCACCGTCTCGTACAGGCCCCGGGCCCGCCGGGCGATGGCCCACAGCCGCCACAGCACGAACCCGTAGAGCGACAGCAGCACACACGACCCCAGGAAGCCGAACTCCTCCGCCACGGCGGTGAAGATGAAGTCGGTGTGCTGCTCGGGCACGAAGTCGAGGCTGGTCTGGGTGCCCTCCAGGTACCCGGTGCCGGTCAGCCCACCGTTCCCGGCGGCGATCTCGGCCTGCTCGGCGTTGTAGCGCAGCTCGGGCGGGGCGTCGTCGCTCAGGAACGCCGTCAGGCGGTCCTGCTGCTCGGCCGGCAGCACCTGCAGGTAGAGGATCAGGCCGACGCCGCTGACGGCCAGGGCGATGGCCAGGGCGATGTGGCCGGCCCGGGCCCCACCGACGAGGAAGGCCCCCATGGCGATGGCCACGAACACGAGCGTCGTGCCGAGGTCGGGCTCGGCCAGGATGAGGACCATCGGCACGCCGGCGATGAGCGCGGCCCGGACGAAGCGACCGAGGTCGACCTCGCCCTCGTAGGCGGCGAAGTAGGCGGCCAGGGCCACGATCACGGCCGGCTTGGCGAGCTCCGAGGGCTGCACCTGGAAGCCGGGGAGCTGGAACGAGGACCGGTCACCCTTCACGTCGGTGCCGAGGGCCAGCACGGCCACGAGGGGCGGCAGGATGGCCAGGTAGACGAGGACGGCCCGGTCCCGGATCCAGCGGTGGTCGACGGCGACGACGAGGCCCATGGCCACCACCCCCAGCCCGACGAAGACGATCTGGCGCTTGGCGTAGAACAGCGGGTCGGCACCGTTGCCCTCGAGCGCCCGGTGGGTGGCCGAGTACACCATCGCCACCCCGAAGGTGGCGATGACGACCGTCGCGGCCACGAGGCCCCAGTCGATGTTGACCCAGGGCGAGCGGGGATCGGCCCGGCGCTCCCGGGCCCGGGTGGTGGTCGCCGTCACCGGCTCGACACCTCTACGGCACCCGGCTGCCCGGTGCCGGCCACCTCCGGTCCGGTCGCCGACGATCGATCCGACGTCTCCTGCGCGGCCAGCTCCTCGAACACGGCCCGGGCCACCGGCGCCGCCGACGAGCCGCCGAAGCCGCCCTCCTCCAGCACGACCGCCGCCACCCAGCGGGGGTCGTCGGCGGGGGCGAAGCCGACGAACAGGGCAGTGTCCTCCTTCTTCACCTTGGTGACGGCGCTGATGCCGAACTCCTGGGCCGTGCCCGTCTTGCCGGCCACCTCCCAGGGGGCGGCGAGCCCGGTGAAGGCGGCCACGGCGGTCCCCTGGAAGCCCTGGGTCACCCCGACCAGCCCGGCCATCAGCGCATCCCGCACGTCGTCGTCGATCTCGACCTGCCGCTTGACCCGCGGACCCAGCTCGCGGACGACCTCTCCGTCGGCGGTGGTCACCGAGCGCACGGCGTTGAACTGGTGCAGGGTGCCGCCGTTGGCGAACGTGGCGTACACGTTGGCCAGCTCGAGCGGGGTCATGACCAGCTGGCCCTGCCCGACGGCCAGGTTCATGTTGTCGCCCACGAACCACCGACCGAACGGGAACGCCTCGGGCTCCGCCTCGTGCAGCGCCGCCTTGGACTCGGCGGTGGGCACCGTGCCGACCCGCTCGAAGGGGAGCTGCACCCCCGTACCGGATCCGACCCCGAACAGCTCCGCCGTGCGCTGGATGGCCTCGTCGCGCTGGTCGGGGAGCCGCTGCAGGCGGGCGCCCAGGTCGAAGAAGTAGACGTCGCTCGAGTACTGGATCGCCTCGGTCACGGTGATGGGCCCGTAGACGGCGTCGGCGGCGTTGCTCCACTCGCACTTCTCGCCGCCGCACGGGTCGAGCTCGTAGGTGCCGTTGTCGACGAAGACGGAGCTCACACCGATCATTCCCGCGTCGAGCCCGGCCATGGCCGTGACCAGCTTGAAGGTGGACCCCGGGGCGTAACGGCCCTGCACGGCCCGGTTGGTGAGCGGGGCGGCCGCCCCGGGGGCGGACAGCTGGGCCCAGAAGCTGGCCGAGATGCCGCCGATGAACTCGTTCGGGTCGAAGTTCGGGAACGAGGCCGAGGCCAGCAGCTCGCCCGTACGCACGTCGGCCACCACCACCGCCCCGGCCGGAGCGGGGAAGTGCCGGCCCGTGTCGCGAGATCGGAGCTCCCGGGCCCGGAGCAGTCCCTGGGCCAGCGCCTGCTCGGCGGTCCGCTGCACGTCGAGGTCGATGGCCAGGTGGACGTCGTCACCCCGCTCGGCGGCGATGGGCTCGAGCACCCGCACGACGTTGCTCCGGCGATCGACCTCCAGGAGCTGCGAACCGGGAACGCCCCTCAGGTCGGACTCGAAGACCTGCTCGATGCCGGCCCGGCCGTAGAGGTCACCGGGGGCGTAGGCGCCCCGATCGGCTTCGCCGCCCTCGGCGTCGTCACCGGGATCGGCGTCGGCCCCGGCCAGCTCGGTGTCGGGCACCTCGCCCAGGTAGCCGACGACGTGGGCGGCCAGGCTCCCGTAGGGGTAGACCCGTCGGGGCACCTCGTGGGCCAGGACACCCGGGAACTCCTCCCGGCGCTCCCGCAGGTAGGTGAGCGTGGACTCGCTGGCGTCGGCGGCCACCACCGCGGGCGCCTGAGGGTGGGTCCGGGGGTCCTCCCAGCGGCGGCGGACGTCCTCGCCGGTCATGCCGACCACCACGCCGAGGCGCGAGAACAGGACGTCCTGATCGGCGGGGTCCATCCGCCGGACGACCTGGCGGTCGAGCGCCACCTCGCCCACCATCCTCGACTCGGCGAGCACCCGCCCGTCGCGGTCGAGGATGCGACCCCGGGGCGCCTCGATGCGCACCTCGTCGATCTGGTTCTCGACCGCCCGCACCTCGAACTGGGGGGCCGAGAGGACCTGGAGGTAGTAGAGGCGGGCCACCAGGGCGGCGAACAGGGCCACGACCACGACGCCCAGGAGCCCCAGGCGGGCCGGGCCGGGGCGACCGGTGCCGGACGCGGTCATCGTGCCCTCACCGGGGGAGCCAGCGACCACCGCAGGGCCCGCACCGCCGCCCACACCGCCAGAGCGTTGATGGTCGACACGACGACCACGATGCGCACGAGGGGGAGGTCGGCCAGCTCGTCCTGGCCGAGCAGCGACCCCAGCACGACGAAACCCAGCAGCCCGGCGGCGGTGGCGGCGGCGGCGGTGGCGGCCTGCAGGAGCGGTCCCGCCAGAGAGCGGCCGTGCACGTGGCCGACGGCCCAGCCGATCACGGTGGCGGTCAACGCCCACAGCCCGAACGGGGTCTGCGCCACGAGATCCATGGCCACTCCGCAGGCGAAGCCGACCAGGGCGCCCCGCTCGGCCCCGCCGACGATCCCACCGGCCACGGCCAGGAGCACGAGCAGCTCGGGGGTGCGGCCGAAGGGTCGGAGGTTGGCGCCCACCGCCACCTGGAGCACGAGGGCGGAGGCGACCACCAGGAGGGTGCGGGCCACGGATCCGGTCAACGGGGCCCGCCGCCGGTCCGCTCGTCGGGGAGGATCTCCGACGGCGCCTCGTACCGGAGGACGTCGACCACATCGACCCGGTTGAGGTCGGCGCTCGGGACCACGTCCATGTCGATGCGGGCCTCGACCGGGTCGACGTCGGCCCGGAGCACCGTGCCCACCAGGATGCCGGGCGGGAACCGGCTGCCCTGCAACCCGCTCGTGACCACCGACTCACCCGGCACCACCGGCGTCTCGACGTCGACGAAGTCGACCGTCAACGGGGCCCGCCGTCCGGCCCCGTCGGCCACGCCCGTCTCGCCGGACCGGGCCAGCCGGATGCCGACGCTGAAGGCGGGGTCGACGAGCAGCTCGACCTGGGAGCGGCTGTCACCCACCACGGCGAGGCGCCCCAGCAGACCCCCGGGGGCGACCACCGGCATGCCGACGCGCACGCCGTCGCTGCGGCCCACGTCGATCTGCATCGTCCGCTCGAAGTTGCTGACGGGCGCGTCGACGACGCGGGCCGCCACCGTCGGGACGTCGAGGGGATCCGTGAGCCCGTTGATCTGCTCCAGCTCGGCCACCCGGCGCTCCAGATCGGCGACGCCCTGCTCCCGGGCCCGCAGGCCGGCCAGCTCGGCCCGGAGCTGCTCGTTCTCGGCCTCGACCTCGTCGAATCCGGTGGCCCCGTTCCAGGCGTCGGTGACGGGGTCGGTGACGACCGACGCCGCCCTCCGCACCGGGTCGAGGACGAACCCGGCGGCGTCGCGCACCGCCCCCAGCGCGCCACCGTCACCCCGGAAATCGAGGGTGACGAGGGTGATGGAGGTGAGGACCAGCAACACGAACGTGGTGCGGGAGCGGCCGAGCGGGCCGCGCCGGGGCGCAGCGACCACGCAGGCCTACTCCGATGACGCCGAGAAGAGCACACCCTTGAGCGCCTCGAACTCCTCGAGGGACTGGCCCGAGCCGATGGCCACCGACCACAGGGGGTCCTCGGCCACCAGGATCGGCATGCCGGTCTCCTCGTAGAGGAGGCGGTCGAGCCCGGCCAGGAGCGCACCGCCGCCGGTGAGCACGATGCCCTGCTCCATGATGTCGGCGGCCAGCTCCGGAGGTGTCTTGTCGAGTGTGACCTTCACGGCGTCGGTGATCGACGCGAGCGGCTCGGCCATGGCCTCGCGGATCTCGGCCGACGCGACGACGATCGTCTTCGGGAGCCCGGTCACGAGGTCGCGTCCGCGGATCTCGGCGTAGAGCTCCTCGACCGGGGGCCATGCCGTCCCGACCTGGATCTTGACCTCCTCGGCGGTGCGCTCGCCGAGGGCCAGGCTGTACTCCTTCTTGATGTACTGGATGATGGCGTCGTCGAGCTCGTCGCCGCCGAGACGCACCGACTGGCTGGCCACGATGCCGCCGAGGGAGATGACCGCCACCTCGGTGGTGCCGCCCCCGATGTCGACGATCATGTTGCCCGTGGGCTCCTGCACCGGCAGCCCGACGCCGATGGCGGCGGCCATGGGCTCCTCGATGATGTAGGCGGGCTTGCGGGCCCCGGCGTACTCGGCGGCCTCCTGCACGGCCCGCTGCTCGACCCCGGTGATGCCCGACGGGACGCAGATCACCATGCGGGGCTTGGCCCAGCGCCGCGGCGTGACCTTCTGGATGAAGTACCGCAGCATCTTCTCGCAGATGTCGAAGTCGGCGATGACGCCGTCCTTCAGCGGCCGGATGGCCTGGATGTTGCCGGGGGTGCGGCCGATCATCCGCTTGGCCTCGGCGCCGACGGCGAGGGGCCGACCGTCCTTCACGTTGACGGCCACCACCGACGGCTCGTTCAGCACGATGCCCCGCCCCCGCACGTAGACGAGCGTGTTGGCGGTGCCCAGATCGACCGCCATGTCGCGCCCGTTGAACGAGGAGAGGAAGGACTCGGGCATTCGCGTCAGCCTCCGGCGGGCGGGGTGAGAGCGCACACTAGGGGACCACCCCTGGGGGCTCAAGCACTCCCCCGCCCCCGACCCGAGCTCGCTCACCGCCCGTTCCCGACCGGGAAGAACAGGGCGATCTCACGCTCGGCCGATTCGGCGGAGTCGGAGCCGTGCACGAGGTTCTCGGTCGGGGGGTCGGCGGCCAGGTCACCCCGGATGGTGCCGGGCGCGGCGGCGGCCGGGTTGGTGGCGCCCATCATGGTCCGCACGATCTGCCACACGTCGTCGGGGCCCTCCACCACCGCCACCGCGCTGGGCGAGCGGGTGATGAAGTCGAGCAGGTCGTCGTAGAACGGCTTGCCCTCGTGCTCGGCGTAGTGACGCCCCGCCAGCTCCCGGTCGAGGGTCCGGAGGTCGAGGCGGGCCAAGCGCAGGCCCTTGCGCTCGATGCGGCCCAGGATCTCCCCCACGAGGCCGCGTTCGACCGCGTCGGGCTTGCAGATGACGAGCGTGCGACCCACAGCCGAAGGAGCGTAACGGGATCGCAACGTGACCGTGGCCGGGGGTCAGCCTGCGGCGGCGTGACTCCGCGGCGTCGCCCTCCGGTCCGCGTGCCACCGTGGGGACCCATGGCGACAGGTGGCCGGTTCGACGATGCCGTCCACGAGGCCAGGGCGCTCGGGCGGGAGCTGGTGTGGCTCCTGAACCGGCACACGCCGGGAACGCGCCCCGCCATCGCGCTGCACGCCACCCGGCGGGGCGGGTCGACCATGCTGCAGGAGGCCATCGGGGCCAATCCGGGCGTCCGGTCCGTCAAGCAGCCGTTCGGCAACGAGACCGCCAACCTCACCGCCGGCAAGTTCCGCCACCAGCCCAAGTGGCGCTACGGCGAGCTGGTGTGGCTGGACGAGACCGACGAGGCCGAGGTGACGGCGTTCGTCGAGGGCCTGCTCGACGGCAGCATCGGCATCAACGCCCCCACCCGACCGTGGCGTCCGGACTTCCACCTTCGCACCGACCGCATCCTGCTGAAGATCGTGTCGGCCAAGGGGCTCATCGACTGGCTCGACCGGACCTTCGACGTGCAGACCGTGTACCTCACCCGCCACCCCATCCCCCAGGCGCTGTCGTGCATCCGCAACGGCTGGCCCCCCCACACCGCCGCCTACCTGCGGGAGCGGCTCTTCACCGAGGCCATGCTCGACCCCGACCAGCTGGGCCGGTGCCGGGAGATCGAGGCGGGTCACGATGTCCTGGCGCGACACGTCCTCGGCTGGGCCCTGGAGAACCTGATCCCCCTGCGCCTGTCACCGGACCGGCCCGGGTGGCTCGTGCTGTCCTACGAGGACGTGGTGATCCGCCCCGACGAGGTCGTGCACGAGCTCGCCGACCGGCTCGACCTGCCCGAGGTCGAGGCCATGCGGCGGACCCTGCGGGCCCCGTCGCTGTCGTCGGGCCTGTCGGAGCAGGCCACCCGGGCCGAGATCCGGCGCGGCTCCGGTGACGCCCTCGTGGCCGGTTGGCGCCGCGCCGTCGACCAGCGGGCCGAGGCTCGGGCCATGGCCGTCCTCGAGATGCTGGGCATCGACCGGTACGCAGCCGGTGAGGTGACGGCCCGCACCTGAGGTGACCCCCGGCGCGGGCCGCTGGCCCTCACACCAGGTGGGTGCGGGCCTCGCCGACGACGTAGATGCTGCCGGTGACGAGGATGGTGTCGTCCTCGCCGGCCACCCCCCGGGCCCGGTCGACGGCCTCGGCCACCGACCCGACCGCCTCGACGTCGACGCCCATGGCCGTCGCCGCCGCCGCGACGTCTGCGGCGGGCAGCGACCGCTCGACCTGCGCGGCCGTGGCGATCACGAGGCGGGCGCGTCCGGCGTCGAGGGCGGCCAGCATCTCGGCCGGGTCACGCCCCTGGGTGAGCCCCACCACCAGGATGCCGTCGCCGCCCACCGAGAAGTCGTGGCGCAGGGTGGCCGCCGCCGCCCGCGCCCCGTCGGGGTTGTGGGCGCCGTCGAGCAGCACCAACGGGAACCGTCCCACCACCTCGAAACGGCCCGGCACGGTGACCCCGGCCAAGGCCTCGGTCAGCAGGTCGTCGTCGATGCGGCGCCCGAGGAACGCCTCGGCGGCGGCGATGGCGAGGGCGGCGTTGTCGCCCTGGTGGGCGCCGTGCAGTGGGACGACGACTTCGGTGTGGGAGCCGGCCGGGGTCTCGACGTCGATCACCCGGCCCCCGAGGGCGAGGTCGCTGCGGGGAACGAGGATCTCCCGGTCTCGGACCCACACCTCCCGGGCGCCGGCGTCGAGGAACGGTCGGGTCAGCTCGGGGTCGGTCTCACCCAGGACGAGGTGGGAACCCTCCTTCACGATCCCGGCCTTCTCGGAGGCGACGTCGAGGCGGGTCGGGCCCAGGTACTCGGTGTGGTCGAGCCCGACGTTGGTCACCACCGCCACGTCACCGTCGACGACGTTGGTGGCGTCCCAGCGGCCGCCGAGGCCGACCTCGACGACCTGCACGGCCACCGCCTCGGCGGCGAACCAGCCGAAGGCGGCGGCGGCCAGTACCTCGAACCAGCTGTTCTCCACGCCCGACATGGGCTGCACCGAGGCCACCTGGGAGATGGCGGCGGCCAGCTCGTCGTCGTCGATGGGCTCGTTGTTGCGGGTGATCCGCTCGTTGACGCGCTGCAGGTGCGGGGACGAGTACCCGCCGACATCGAGGTCGTGGGCGGCGAGGATGGCGGTCAGGATCCGGGCCGTCGACCCCTTGCCGTTGGTGCCGGTGACGTGGACGGCCGGAGCCGTCGCCTGGGGGTCACCCAGCACGTGGGTGAGGGCTCGCATCCGGTCGAGGGTCGGACGCTCCCGGGGGGGCGGCGGATGGCGCTCGAAGTCGAGGAGGCCCTCGAGCCAGGCCAGCGCGGCGGCGTGGTCCAGAGGTACCGACGACCTAGGACGCGGCCCGGCGGGGCCCGCTGCCGCCCCCGCGCTTGGACCGTGGCACCAGCGTCGGGTTGACCTGGTCGCGGACGACGTCGCCGTCGATGACCACCCCGGCCACGTCGTCCCGGGACGGCAGGTCGTACATCGTCTCCAGCAGGACCTCCTCCAGGATGGCCCGCAGCCCCCGGGCGCCCGTGCCCCGCAGCATGGCCAGATCGGCGATGGCCTCGAGGGCGTCGTCGGAGAACTCGAGCTCGACGCCCTCCATGTCGAAGAACTTCCGGTACTGGCGCACGAGCGAGTTGCGGGGCTCGACCAGGATGCGGACGAGCGACGCCTGGTCGAGGTCGTTGACCACGCCCATGACCGGGAGGCGCCCGACGAACTCGGGGATCAGCCCGAACTTCAGCAGATCCTCCGGCAGCACCTGGGAGAACAGCGCCGAGATGTCCTTCTCGCGGCGGGAGCGCACGTCGGCGCCGAACCCGACCCCGCTACGGCCCACCCGGGCCTGCACGATGTCCTCCAGGCCGGCGAAGGCCCCACCGCACACGAACAACACGTTGGTCGTGTCGATCTGGATGAACTCCTGGTGGGGGTGCTTCCGCCCCCCCTGGGGTGGCACCGAGGCGGTCGTGCCCTCCAGGATCTTGAGCAGCGCCTGCTGCACACCCTCGCCCGACACGTCACGGGTGATCGACGGGTTCTCGGACTTGCGGGCGATCTTGTCGATCTCGTCGATGTAGATGATGCCGGTCTCGGCCTTCTTCACGTCGAAATCGGCGGCCTGGATCAGCTTGAGGAGGATGTTCTCGACGTCCTCACCGACGTAGCCGGCCTCGGTCAGCGCGGTGGCGTCGGCGATGGCGAAGGGGACGTTGAGCAACCGGGCCAGGGTGCGGGCCATCTCGGTCTTGCCGCAGCCCGTCGGCCCGATCATCAGGATGTTCGACTTGGCCAGCTCGACGTCGGGGTCGCCCCGCTGACCGAGCTGCACCCGCCGGTAGTGGTTGTAGACGGCCACCGAGAGGATCTTCTTGGCCTCGGACTGGCCGATCACGTACTCGTCGAGGAAGGCGCAGATCTCCTGCGGCTTGGGCAGCTCGTCGAAGCCCAGCTCGCCGGTCTCCTGCAGCTCCTCCTCGATGATCTCGTTGCAGAGGTCGATGCACTCGTCGCAGATGTAGACGCCCGGCCCGGCGATCAGCTTCTTGACCTGCTTCTGGGACTTGCCGCAGAACGAGCACTTGAGCAGCTCACCGGAGTCGCCGAACTTGGCCATCAGCGCTCGGGGGTCGTGACGTCGGGGCCGGTGCGCAGCGGGTCCACGGACGCCATGCTAGGCGGCCCGGATGGGACCGTCGTCGACCTGCACCCGCGACTCGATGACCTCGTCGAGGACGCCGTACTCCTTGGCCTCCTCGGCGCTCATCACGAAGTCACGGTCGGTGTCGGTGTGGATCTTCTCGACGGGCTGGCCGGTGTGCTCGGCCAGGATCTCCTCGAGCAGCGTCCGCATCCGGTCGATCTCCTTGGCCGCCAGCTCGATGTCGGTGGCCTGGCCCATGGCCTGGCCGTAGGGCTGGTGCAGCAGCACCCGGGCGTGGGGCAGGGCCAGCCGCTTGCCCGGCGTGCCCGCGGCCAGCAGCACCGCCGCCGCCGACGCCGCCTGACCGAGGCAGATGGTGGTCACCTCGTTGCGGATGTAGCGCAGCGTGTCGTAGATGGCGAACAGGCTGGTGATGTCGCCACCGGGGGAGTTGATGTACACGTTGATGTCGCGATCCGGGTTCTCGGACTCGAGGAAGAGGAGCTGCGCGCACACCAGGTTGGCGATGTCGTCGTTGATGGGCGTGCCCAGGAAGATGATGTTCTCCCGCAGGAGCCGGCTGTAGAGGTCATAGGCCCGCTCGCCGCGGTTGGTCTGCTCGACGACGGTGGGCACCAGGTAGCCCTGGGCGCGCACACCCCCCACGAGCTCGGTCCGGTCGCTCACTGGTCGTCCTCCTCGGGGGCGGTGTCGTCGTCGTCGTGATGATGATCTGGGTCGTCGGTCGACAGGGCGTGCTCGAACTGGTCGAGCCCGAGCGGCTCCCCGGTGTCCTCGTCGATGATGGTGGCCCGCTCGACCAGCCAGTCGAGCGCCTTGGCCTTCAGCACGTCGGCGCGGAGCCCGAGCATGCCGTCGTAGCCGGTCAGCCGCTCGCGCACCGTGGTGGGGGTCTCGCCGACCTGCTCGGCCGTCTCGGCCAGGGCCCGGTCGACGTCGTCGGATGCGACCTCGATGCCCTCCCGGGCGGCGACGGCCCGCAGGGCCAGGTCGATGCGCACCGAGGCGGTGGCCTGCTCCTTCAGCTGGACCGTCATCTCCTCGGGCGACTGCCCGGTGGCGGCCAGCCACTGGTCGAGGTCGATGCCCGACGACTGGAGCCGCATGGCCATGTTCTGCAGGCCCTCCTGGGCGGTACCCGCCACCAGCGCCTCGGGCGGATCCTCCTCGACGAGGGCGGCCACGGCGTCGGCCACCCGGTCCCGTAGGACGTGGCCGGCCTGGTGACGCTTGCCGGCGGTGATGCGCTCGGCCGTGTCGGTCCGCAGCTCGTCGACCGTGGCGAGGTCGGAGCTGTCGGCCACCCACTGGTCGGTGAGCTCGGGCAGGCGCCGCTCGCGGACCGCCTTCACCAGGATGCGGAAGTCGAGGAGGATCTCGTCGTCGGCGGGGTGGGCGGCGTCGAAGGCGAGGATGTCGCCCGCCTTCGCGCCCCGGAGGTTCTCGTCGAGCTCGGCCACGAGGCCACCGGAGCCGACCTCGTAGCTGTAGTCGTCGGCGGTGAGGCCGGCCAGCTCCTCGCCGTCCTGGGAGCCGTGGATGTCGACCAGCACGTGGTCGCCGTCGACGGCGGGCCGCGACACGTCGACCAGGTCGGCGAACTGGGACCGGAGGCCGTCGATCTCCTCGGCCACCTCGTCGTCGGAGGCCACCGGCGACGGCACCCTGACCTCGACACCGTCGTAGCCGCTGATCTCGATGGTCGGCCGCACGGGCACGGTGGCCTCGAACACGACGGGTCCCTCGGTCTCCCCCGAGGTGATGTCGACCTCGGGCGGGGCGATGGCGTCGACGTCGTGCTCGATCAGGGCCACCCCGTACTGGCGGGGGATGGCGGACTTCAGGGCCTCGCTGCGGGCGAACCCCGACCCGATCTGGGCCTCGAGGATGCGGCGGGGCACCTTCCCGGGGCGGAAGCCCTTCACCCGCACCTCCCGCGCCAGTTCGCGGAAGGCGGCGTCGACGGCCTCCTCGACCACGGACTCATCGACCTCGACGGTCAGCTTGACCTTGTCGTCGCCGAGGTCGGTGACGGTGCTCTTCATCGTGCGGTGACTCCGGCGGGCAGGGCGGACGGGCGGCGGGGCCGCGGGCACCGGGGGTGACCCCCGGTCGGATGACGAGTGTACCGGGCCTCCCGCTCCGCCCCCGGGGGGACGCCCCGGCCCGCCGTCCGGACGGTCGGTACCCTCGGTGAGCGTGACCGTCGACACGGTCCGGCTCCAGCTCAAGACGGGCAGCGAGCCGGTGCCGGACTTCCTGGAGCTGCCCTGGTCGACGCCGCTCGCCGAGTGGGAGCGCGAGCGCTTCGTGCGGGTGCCGCGCGGCCAGCACCGCCACGTCGTGCGCTTCGTGGAGCACGGCCGGACCGTCTTCGCGCTGAAGGAGATGCCGGCCCACCTCGCCGACCGGGAGTACCGCCTCCTCGACGTGCTCCGGGAGCTGGAGCTGCCCGCCGTCAGCCTGGTCGGGGTGGCCCACGACCGGCGCGACCCCGGCGGGGAGCCGCTCGAGTCCGTCCTCATCACCCGCCACCTCGCCTACTCCCTTCCCTACCGTCGGCTGTTCGGCGACGGGGTGACCACCGAGCTGCGGGACCGCCTGGTCGACGCGCTGGCCGGGCTCCTCGTCCGGCTCCACCTGGAGGGTTTCTTCTGGGGTGACTGCTCGCTCAACAACGCCCTGTTCCGACGGGACGCCGGTGCCCTGTCCGCCTACGTGGTCGACGTCGAGACCGGTGAGCACCACCCCGGCCGGCTCACCGACGGCCAGCGCCGGCTCGACCTCGACGTGACGGCGGTCAACATCGTCGGGGGGCTGCTCGACCTCGAGGCCGCCGGCCGGCTGGCCGAGGGGGTCGATCCCGTCGACGTGGCCGACGAGCTGACCTCCCGCTACGAGGGCCTGTGGGACGAGCTGCACCGGGTCGACGCCATGGACCCGAGCGAGGCGTGGCGCATCAACCAGCGCATGAGCAGGCTGAACGAGCTGGGCTTCGACACGGCCGAGGTGGAGGTCCAGCGTGACGCCGGCCAGAACCGGATCCTGTTCCGGCCCCGGGTGGTGGAGGAGGGCCACCACTCCCGCCACCTCCGCCAGCTGACCGGCATCGAGGCCCAGGAGAACCAGGCCCGCCGCCTCCTCAACGCGCTCAACAGCTACGGCGCCTGGCTGGAGGACCACGGCGACCGCAAGCTGCCCGAGGCGGTACGGGCCTACCTGTGGCTGCAGGACCGCTACGAGCCGACCCTGGCCGCCATCCCCGCCGAGCTGCGGGGCAGGCTGGAGGACGCCGAGGTCTACCACCAGGTGCTGGAGCACGTCTGGTACCTGTCCGAGCAGCAGGGGCGGGAGGTCCCCCTGTCCGAGGCGGTGGCCGACTACGTCGACGGCGTGCTGCGCTTCCAGACCGACGAGCGCACCCTGCTCGAGACGACGACGGGCGAGATCCCCGTCGCCGAGACGGACGGACACAAGCCGAACTGACACAAGCACGCGTTGCTGGAGCAACGCGTGCTTGTGTCAGTTCGGTGGTTCGGAGCCGTCGGCCCGGTTCTGGCGGCGGCCGATGAGGACCACGATCACGATCAGGACGAGGGGGCCGACCACGATGGCGATCTCGTCCCAGCCGCCCTGGTGGGCGAGGACGGCGGCGGTGATGACGGTGTCGTGTCGCACTCATGCCCCCAGCAGCAGGACGAGACCCATGACGGTGTAGCCAACCATGATGGCCAGCAGGGCGTACTGCGAGCGGGCCGCCGTCCGCTGGTCGTAGACGGCCACGGCCCGGTCGTGGGCGACCACGACGCCGACGACGTGGCCCGCCACGATGGCGATCACCTGCACCCAGGCGATGGTGGTGGGGTCGAGGACCCGGAAGTCGACGCTGCCGGCGGCCGTGCCGAACAGGTCCCAACCGGCTCCGAGGGGATCCGACAGCAGGGCCCGGAAGCTCTGCCCCTCGAACACCAGCAGCGAGAAGTAGTGGGCCACCCCGTAGGCGAGGGCGATGGGGACGAGGGAGTGGGCGAAGCGGAGGGCGATGGCCGAGGTGCGGTCGTGGACCACCGAGGCGGCCACCCCCATGGCCAGGAGGTAGGCCACTCCGACGGCCACGATCACGACGAGGAAGGTCGCCGTGGCGATGGGCACCGCCGACCACCCGCTGCGCCCGTCGAGCAGGTCGGTCCAGAGGGTCGTGCGGGTGACCCCGTCGAACGTGGTCGACCCGAGCAGGACCAGCACCGCCCCGAGCGCCGTGGGCGTGAAGCGCAGCTCGGCCAGGCCGGCGAAGGGGGGCCGCAGACCGACCCGGCCGTCGTCGCGCCGGTGGCCCACGCCCATGGCGCCCAGCAGGCCGAACAGGACGGCGAACCCCTCGCCCTCCCGCAGCCAGTCCCGTCCCCAGGCCAGGCCGCCCGCCACGACCAGCGCCGAGTAGACGGCAAGGGCGACGCCCAGCAGACGGGTCTCGGACGGCTCGGGGTGGACCAACTCCAGCCAGGTGAAGGCGACCAGCGCGGCCACGGCGAACCCGCCGGAGACCGCGGGCGACGGCCGGGTCGTCGCCCACCCCTGCGGCGCCCGCCAGCCGAGCCGCTCGGCGCCGGCCACGACCGTGTCCCACGGGCTGAGGACCCGCCAGACGTCACCCAGGACGGCCGACGCGAACTGCACCCCGACCCAGAACACGACGTACACCGCCACCGGGGCGACGGTGGCGTCGGGGCCGAGGTCGCCGAACAGGCCGGCCACCAGCGTCGCCAGGAACACGGCCGACGCCGACACCCGGGCCACCACGGCGAGGCCCCGCAGCGCAGCCTGCACAGCGGCCGGCGGCGCCCACGAGGGCGCGCCGGCCGACAGCCGGCTGCGGGGCCACAGCACCCCGAGGAGCACGAACGACAGCACGAGGGCGGCACCGGCGGCGTAGGCGAACATCCACTCCGACAGGGGAAGGTCGCCCCGCGTGCCGATCCCGTGGGCGAGGATCACGACCCGCCCCTACGAGACGGCCAGCTCGACGAGGACCAGCCCCCGCTCCTCCAGCTCGACCTCCCACACGCCCGCCAGATCGGCGGTGAAGTCGAGGACCACCTCCCCACCGGCGTCCACCGACCGGAGGAGGTCGTAGCCGTGGACGTGGACCTCGTCGGCGACGTCGCTCGCCACCCGCAGCTCCACCGTGTCACCGAGCGCGATCTCCTCGCGGTCCGTTCCGGCGTCGACCCCGCCGTCGGCGACGGTCACCTCGATCACGTGGTCGGGCTCCGGCCCCGGTCCGGCGGCCGCGTCGGCCGGTACGTCGACGGTGACCGACGCCGCGATGGGCTCGCCGTCGGGGCCGACGTAGGCGGCGTGGTCGTTGGCGAACAGCTCGAAGCTGACCACGTGCGAGCCGGGTGCGATCTCCTCGAGGTGGTACGCCGGGCCGTAGACCCGGGCCACCTTCTCACCGTCGACGTAGAGGTGGGCGTGACCCTCACCGGCGACGTGGTCTCCGGAGACGTGCTCGGCGGAGAACGCGAAGCCCTCCACCTCGGCGAGCACGTTCAGCCCCGAGACGGGGTCGGCCACGACCTCCAGGTCGACCGTCGGCAGCTCGTCCCCGTCCCAGGTGCGGGTGGCGTCGTGATGGCCTCCCTCTCCGTGATGGCCTCCCTCGTCGTGGTGGCCGCCCTCGTCGTGGTGACCCGAGGTCTCCCTCTCCGTGTCGTCGTCCATGGCGGTGTCGTCCATGGCGGTGTCGTCCATGGCGGTGTCGTCGGTCTCGGCGGTGGCGGTGGCGGTGTCGGCGGTGGCGGTCGCCTCCGCCGTCGTGGTCGGGTCCTGCGCGGGCGTGGCGACGGTGCCATCGTCGTCACCGCAGGCGGCGAGCAGCAGGCCCGCGACGGCGGTGACGGCGACGGCGCGGCCCAGGTGTCGGTGGTGCATGTCCGGATCTCCTCGTGGTGATGACGGCACCCGGGAGGGGCACCGCTCGGTCGTTCTCCTTCAGGCGTCCGGACGCCGGGGAGGACCACGGGGAGCGGCGGGCCGCCGGCCGGGTTCGGCCGGGCGGACCAGCACGGGGATCGGGACGACGGCCACGGGCAGGAGCCGGGCGATCAGACCCCGGGGTACCGTCCACCCGGGCCAGCCGCCACCGACGCGGGCGAGACCGGTGACCACGAGGAGGGCGAGGGGGGCCTGGAGGACGAGACCCATGACGACGGCCGGCTCGCCCAGCACGGCCAGCGGGTCGCGCCCGGCCAGGGCCCGCTCGGCCGTCTCCAGGGCGGCGAACGCGACGACCTGGGCGGCGGCGAGGGTGGCCACCGGCACCAGGGGCCGGCCGGGGCGCCGGTGCCGGGTCAGCCAGACCAGGGCCCCGACCCCCGCCGGCAGGAGGGCGGCGGCCAGCGCCGGGAGGTATCCGTGGCCGTCGAGGGCCTCGGCCCGGCGGACCGGGTCGGAGTGGGCCAGTGCGTAGGCCAGCGCGTGGCCGGCCACCACGCCGTTGGCGGCGAGCGCGGCGACGGCGGCCAGGCGACGCATGGGCACCGAGCGTAGGCGAGCCCTCGGCGCGGGCGGGGTGCAGGCGACCCGGCGTTGTGGGTACGTTTGTTCGCTGTGGTGCGCAGGTCGGGACGCCGTGACGACGGAGCGCTGGCCGGCATCCGCGTCGTCGTGGCCCGCCTGGAGGGAGCGTCGCAGCGCGAGCGTGACCTCGTGGCCGAGCTGCGGCGCCTCGCCGCCACCGCCCTCGACGACGGGTACACCGCCCGCAGCGTCGAGCGGGCCGCCCGGCTGCCCATCGAGGCGCTCACCGGCGACGGTCCGCTCCCCCCGCTGCGCCCACCCGACGGGCCCTGGCTGCGGTCCTAGGCTCCCCTGGTCGAGAGGAGGATCGTGGACGACGAGGGCGACATCGAACTCATCCGGGAGGCGGTGGCCCGCCTGTGCCGCGACTTCCCCGACGACTACTGGGCCGACTGCGAGGCCCGGCACCGCTTCCCCCACGAGTTCCACGACGCCATGGCGGCCGGCGGGTGGATCGGCATCGCCATCCCCGAGCGCTTCGGGGGCGGTGGGAGAGGCATCCGTCACGCCGCCGCCGTGCTGGGCGAGGTGGCCGCCTCCGGGGCGTGCATGAACGGGGCGTCGGCCGTCCACATGTCGATATTCGGCATGCACCCGGTCGTGACGCACGGCAGCGAGGAGATGCGGGCCCGCTTCCTCCCCTCCGTGGCCGACGGCACCCTCCACGTCGCGTTCGGCGTGACCGAACCCGACGCCGGCACCGACACCACCCGCATCACCACCCGGGCCGAGCGCGACGGCGACCACTACGTCGTGACCGGGCGCAAGGTGTGGACGTCGAAGGCCCTCGAGGCCGACCGGATCCTGCTCCTGACCCGCACCACCCGCCTGGAGGACTGCGACCGCCCCACCCAGGGCATGACGCTGCTCCTGGTCGACCGTCACGCCGACGGGGTCGACGCCGTTCCCATCCCGAAGATGGGCCGCAACGCGGTGGCGTCGTGCGAGACGACCTACGACGCCGTGCGGGTCCCGGTCGAGGACCGGGTGGGCGAGGAGGGCGACGGGTTCCGCTACCTGCTAGGCGGGCTCAACGCCGAGCGCATCCTCGTCGCCGCCGAAGCGGTCGGCATCGGCCGGGCGGCGCTGCGACGGGCGGTGGCCTACGCCGGCGAGCGGGTCGTGTTCGGCCGCCCCATCGGGCAGAACCAGGGCATCGCCTTCCCGCTGGCCGAGGCCCACGCCAAGCTCCGCGCCGCCGAGCTCATGGTGGCCGAGGCGGGTCGGCTCATCGACGCCGGCCGACCCTGCGGTGAGGAGGCCAACCTGGCCAAGTACCTGGCTGCCGAGGCGGGCTTCTTCGCCGCCGACCGGGCCGTGCAGACCCACGGCGGGTTCGGCTACGCCACGGAGTACCACGTCGAGCGCTACTTCCGGGAGGCCCGTCTCCCCCGCATCGCACCGATCAGCCAGGAGCTGGTGCTCGCCTACGTGGCCCAGCACGTGTTGCGCCTCCCCCGCTCGCACTGAGCCCGACGCACCTCGTGGTGCCGGCCGGCGGGGCCGGTCCGGGCGTCGACGCCGGCGGGATCTCCTAGGTTCGGGCCATGCCCCGACAGCTGCACTCGTCCGTCCACGACGACGGCACCCTCCGGCTCTCCATCGCCGAGGTCGACCGATCCTCGCCCGGCACCGACGAGGTGCTCATCCGGGTCGAGGCGGCGCCGATCAACCCCTCTGACCTGGGCGCGATGCTCGGCCCGGCCGACGTCGACACGCTGCGGGTCGAGGGCGAGGGCTCCGACCGGGTGGCGATCCTCGACATCCCCGAGTCCCAGCGGGGGATCGTGGCGAACCGGGTGGGCAGGCCGATCCCCGTGGGCAACGAGGGCGCGGGCGTCGTCGTCGAGGCCGGTTCCTCGGACGAGGCGCAGGCCCTCGTCGGCAGGACCGTCTCCACCTGGGGTGGTGCCATGTACTCGGACCTCCGTGTGGCCGCCGTCGACCAGTGCCTCGTCCTCCCGGACGGCATCACGCCGGCCGAGGGTGCCTCGTCGTTCGTCAACCCGCTCACCACCCTCGGGATGATCGGGACGATGCGCCGGGAGGGGCACACCGCGCTCGTACACACCGCAGCCGCGTCGAACCTCGGTCAGATGCTGGTCAAGCTGTGTGACGCCGAGGGCATCCCGCTCGTCAACATCGTCCGGCGTGACGCGCAGGCCGAGCTGCTCCGCGACCTCGGCGCCGACCACGTGTGCAACTCGGGGCGGGACGACTTCGTGGACTCCCTGGTCGCCGCCGTCTCCACGACCGACGCCACCCTCGGCTTCGACGCCACCGGCGGCGGTCGACTCGCCAGCCGGATCCTCACCGCCATGGAGGTCGCCCAGAGCCGCAAGGAGGGATCGGTCGGCCGATACGGGTCGTCCACCCACAAGCAGGTCTACATCTACGGCGGCCTCGACCGTTCCCCCACCGAGCTGACGCGCAGCTTCGGCATGGCCTGGGGCCTCGGGGGCTGGCTGCTCCCCTACCACCTGGACCAGGTCGGACCCGAGGAAGCGCAGCGGATGCGGGACAGGGTCGCCTCCGAGATCACCACCACGTTCGCCAGCAGCTACTCCCGGGTCGTCTCGCTGGACGGTGCGCTGTCGGCCGACGCCATCAGGGCCTACGCACGGCAGGCCACGGGCGAGAAGTTCCTCGTCGATCCGACCCGTTCGGATCGGTAGCGCCGGGTCGCCCGACCCCCCGGCCCGGCCCGGCCGGTACGGTCCGTTCCCGTGAGGTTCGGACTCGCCTTCGCCAGCAGCGCCGGCACCGATCCGCAGTCGGCGCTGGACATCGCCCGGGTGGCGGAGCGCGTCGGGTTCGAGTCGGTCTGGGGCGGCGAGCACGTCGTCTTCCCGTCCACCATCGAGTCGAGCTACCCCTACACCCCCGACGGGAGGGTGCCGGCCGGTCCGGAGACGCCCATCCCCGACCCGCTGATCTGGCTGGCCTACGTGGCCGCCGCGGCTCCGACGCTCCGGCTCGGAACGTGCATCCTCATCCTCCCCCAGCGGAACCCGCTGGTGCTGGCCAAGGAGCTGGCCACCCTGGACCACCTCACCGCCGGCCGGGTCGAGCTCGGCATCGGTGTGGGGTGGATGAGGGAGGAGTTCGACGCCCTCGGCGTCCCCTGGGAACGCAGGGGGAGACGCACCGACGAGTACGTCGAGGCGATGCGGGCCGTCTGGTCCGGTTCACACGTCGAGTACCACGGCGAGTTCGTCGACTTCGCCCCCCTCACGTGCACGCCCCGCCCGGCCCAGGGGGCGGGCATCCCGATCCTCGTCGGCGGTGACACTGAAGCGGCGGTGCGGCGGGCGGCGCGCCTCGCCGACGGGTACTTCCCGGGCGCGGGAGACGCCGATCGCCTGGCCGAGCTGATCGCCGCCGTGCGGGGCGCCTGCTCCGACCGCGGCCGGGACCCGGAGACGATCGAGATCAACGCGATGTTCGGGGCCCACCTGTCGGACCCGACCGCCGGTGTCGAGACCATGGAGCGTCTCGGCGTCGGACGGGTCATGGTGCCCGCCTTCGCCTTCTCGGGCGACGGCGGCCTCGACCGCCTGGAGACCTTCGCCGAGCGTGCCATCGCCCCGCTCTCGACCTGACGCCGGGTCCGATGCTGGTCGCCGGCCAGCTCCGTGACGGGCGAGTCGACGGCGCCGCCGTCGTCGTCCGTTACGGTCCGCCCGGGATCGACGAGGGAGGAACGGGCATGGCGGACAAGGTGGAACTGCCGAGGCGCCAGGAGGACGTCACCGCAGCCTGGCTGACCGACGCGCTGCGGTCGACGGGGATGGACGTGAGCGTGGGTGCCATCCGCCGCTCCCCCATCGCGGAGGGCATCGGCATGATGTCGGGACTCGAGCTGCTCGAGCTGGAGTACGGCTCCGGCACCGGTCCGCCGACGATGGTGCTGAAGGTACCGGCCACCAACGAGGCCAACCTGGCGGTGGCCCAGGCGTTCGACCTGTACCGCCGGGAGGTGCTCTTCTACCGCGACGTCGCCGAGCGGAGCTCGGCGTGGACGCCGACCGTCTACTACGCCGACATCGACGGCAACGACTTCGTCCTTCTCATGGAGGACCTGTCCGGCTACCGGCTCGGCGACCAGGTCGAGGGGTGCGACCTCGAGGAGTCCCGCATGGGGATGGTGTGGCTGGGCAGGCACCACGCCTCGTTCTGGGACCGGGTCGAGGACCCGACCCTCGACTTCCTCCCCTACGTCGCGCCGTCGTACAGCTCCGAGGGCCTGGAGCAGGGCTGTCGTCAGGGCTGGGACGTCATGGTCGACGTCTTCGGTGACGTGCTGCCCGACCACATCCGCGCCATGAAGGACGAGTACCTGGCCGCCGTTCCGAACCTGTTCGCCTGGATGTCGACGCCGCCGCTCACGGTCGTGCACGGCGACTTCCGCATGGACAACCTCTTCTTCGGCGCCGGGCCAGACGACGAACCGCTCGTGGCCGTCGACTGGCAGGGCACGCTGCGGGGCCGGGCCTGCCAGGACATCGGCTACTTCATGAGCGGCAGCGTCCGCACCGAGGTCCGACGGGAGCACGAGCGCGAGCTGATCGAGCTGTGGCATGGTCAGCTCACCGAGCAGGGGGTCACCGGCTACTCCACGGACGACGCCTGGGAGGACTACCGGCGGGGGGTCCTCTACGTCTGGATCATCGCCGTCGTCATCGCGGGGACCCTCGATCCCACGAACGAGCGGGGGCTGCGGTGGATGGCGGAGATGCTGCGCCGCTCGGTCGCCGCCATCGACGACCTCGACCTGATCGACCTGCTCGACGAGTTCCGTCGCGGCGCCGTCGCCTGACCCGACGGGCGCCGGGCGCCACGGCATCGAACGTCGTCCCCACGGCTTCCATCCGGCCGGGGTGGACTGGCCCGGTCAGATCCTGGCGACGGCGTCGGCCTCGGCCGGTGACCGCCTCTCGGCGGACGCCGCCGCCGGCACCGGAACCAGCCCTGCACCCCCACGTCCGGACCTTCACCGCCCCCGACCCACTCGACGGCGGCGCCGGCCGCACAGCCCGCACCAACCGCTAGCACTACGCCGACAACAACCCCATCGGACGAGCCGACCCCACCGGGTTCTACACTGCCGTGACTGGCGCGCTCGCTGTGATCGGCGGCAGGCTCGTCGTCTCCCCGGGCCGGTAACATCGTAATGACGCAGCAGGAAATTAGCGTACGGATCCGACTGGCGGACTTCGGCACAGCTCAGGCTGGGCCTGTGATGAAGGTACTTCTCGAAAGCGGCATGAGTGACCTTCGCCACCTGGGCGGCCCCGAGGTGCGATGGCGGATCAAGGTGTTCGGCCCGACGGGCAAGAACGTACTCCGCCGACAGCCCAAGCACAGCGATGACGCTCAGACGGCCATCGATCTGGCCGCCGAACACGGCTCGGTCGACTTGGACGGCGAGGACGGCGAGGGTCGACCACACCTCTTCGGGTTGCACCGACCACCGACCACCAGAAATGAGCAGGGTCACGCAGACTGGTCGGGACCGCGAAGCGGTTCTCTGAGCGGATCGCTCCCCATCGCCCTGCCAGTCGACCCTGGGCGGCGGGACACGCTGCTGCGCTTCCTGGCCACCATGCTCGGACCGCTGGAACCCTGGCTCGTCGGCGGTGGAGCCCGCTACGACGACGGCCCCCAGGGCGACTACCTCCGGTGGTCCAGCTACGACGAGGCGCTGATGTCATCGCCAGGTCACCTCGACGGGTACCGGTGGGTGACCATCATCCCCCCACCCGCCCTCGAGCGGCTCGGGGGACGGGCCCGCCTCGACGCCGCCATGGGCGACCTCCCCGAGCCCGTCGTCGTAGCGCTCGACGGCGGCACCCTGCTGGCCAGCCCCTTCGTCGACCCCGTGAACCGGGCCGAAGACGACTGGCGGGCCTGGCGCAGCGTTCTCGAGCCGGCTCTGATCCCCAAGACCGGCGGCGGCGGCACCCCGCAGGATCTCATGAGCGCGTTCCCGACCGACACCAGCTACTGGTACTCCTACGAGAAGCCCGGCGACCTCATCACCGAGGACTGGTACCCCGACGGACCCATCCCGCCCGGACCCGTCGACCCCCCACCCGACGCCGCAGAAACCACCCCGCCCCCTCGCATCCCCCAACTGTCACTCCAAGCCGACGTCACCGTCGACTTCGCCGTGGCCGCCCCCTGGGCCGGCACCCTGGAAGCCACACTGCACGCCCTCCAACGACAGGCCATCGACGACCAGCTCCTCGGCGACCCCGCCGACCTCGCCGACCTCGCCGTCGCCGCCCACACCGAACCCGACGGGCGCCTCCCCATGTTCGATGACGCCGTCCACGCCGCCCGAGCCGGCCAGACGCTGAACCGGGTCCAGCTCCTCATGCTGGCCGGCACCGCCGGCATGGAACAAGGCACCGGCACCATCCTCGACATCGAAGAGATCGACCCCCACCCCAGAGATGACCTCATCAGCGGCCTGGGCATGGCCCAACCCCTCCACCACACCTACCCACCCGCCCACCTCGACGACGTCGACGCCATCCTCGATGACGCCCGCCAGCGGGCCCTGCGGCTCGACGGCCAGCTCCGACCTCATCGCGACCCCCGACGAGCCTTCTGGTACGCACTCGTCGGCTCCGCGGACGACCCGGTCGGGGCCGTCTTCGTCGGTACCAGCCCGTTCTGAACGCATCGAGCCTGCCAGGACAAGTATCGGCCGTCAGCTCCTCCCCCGGTCGGTCCTGGAGCATCAGCCGATGCCATATTCTACGCAATGAGGATTCGAGAGCAACCGGTGGCACCTCAAAGGTGGAACCGTCTCGCGCCGGTCGTCGTAGGCGTGGGCGTCCTAACGCTGGCGCTGGTCTGTAGTCTACTGCTACTTCGGTGGTGGCGATGGGAGGCAGCATGGCCTGAGACCGAGCAGCTCATTCGCGAGCTAGAGGTCCCGCCAGGCTACGGTGCCCCTACATTCACCCGATTCGGCGACCGGCCAGCCGTATGCGCGCTCAACTTCACCTGTGTAGATCCGGGTATTGAGGCAACGTATCCTCGAGTTGCTGTGCCGGAGGATGACATGGTGTGTAGCGACGTCCGCGACGCAGCACGCCGGTGGGGATTGGATGGACGGGCCGCACCGCGGCCGGGCGCCGATGTGCGGTGTTCCATGACGGGCACTCTAGAGGGGCGCGGAGCCCAGCTACAGCTGATCGTTGTGCGCAACGAGCGAGCGGTTCTGCGCTTGCTGCTAGCCGCGTAGGGTCCGTGCTGCCTATCACCGCCGTGCGGAAGCGGCAGCCGCCGAGAGGAAGCCGAAGGGCGTCGTAGTGGTGACGATGGGCGGTCAACACATGGCTGCCCCTCCCGACGTACAGGCGGGCCGCCATGACCGGTCCTGCTCGCCCGACCCCACCCGACGGGCTCCGTCGCTGCCGCTTCGCCATCCCCCGAGGCGGCCCCCTGGGGTGGCGGCAGCTGGTGGCGCTCGGAACCGGCCCTCGTCGGAGCGGGTGACGGGAATCGAACCCGCATGACCAGCTTGGAAGGCTGGGGCTCTGCCATTGAGCTACACCCGCGGCGGCGCCGATGGTAGCGGCGTCAGGGGGGCGTCGGTCCCGGGGCCGGAGCGGTCCGGAGCGGCGGCCCACCGGCCACCCGGGGGTCCACGACGGAGCACCTGACCCTTGTCCGATCGTTGATCAGGTCCAGAACCGTCGCTAGGGTGCACCGCAGATGGACGACCGCCCCGACGAGCTCCTGCGACGCCACGGCGTGCAGGTCACCGCTCAGCGGTTGGCCGTCATGGCGGCGGTGGAGCGGCGGCCCCACGCCACGGCCGACGTCCTCGCCGAGGATGTCCGGGCGGCGATCGGCACGATCTCCCGTCAAGCCGTCTATGACACCCTGGGGATGCTCGTCGACAAGCGGCTCGTCCGGCGGATCCAACCCGCCGGGTCGGCCGCCCGGTACGAGGACCGGGTGGGTGACAACCACCATCACGTCATCTGCCGGGAGTGCGGCACCGTCTCCGACACCGACTGCGCCGTCGGCGCCACACCGTGCCTCGAAGCGGAGGACGACCACGGCTTCGAGATCGACGAGGCCGAGGTGACCTACTGGGGCCGATGCCCGGCGTGCGCCGTGCCGGCCGCCCCCACCGCAGGCGTGTCACCCAGCAGCGAGTAGCAGACCCACCGAGAGGAGGACCACCGTGTCCGAGAGCGAGAACCCAGCCATCCCCGCACCCACCCCGGAGCCGCACCGGCCCCAGACCAACCAGGACTGGTGGCCCAACCAGCCGAACCTCCGGGTGCTCCGCCAGCCGTCGCACCGGTCCGACCCGATGGGTGAGGACTTCGACTACGCCGCGGAGTTCGCCTCCCTCGACCTCGACGCCCTGAAGCGCGACGTCACGGAGGTCATGACCAACTCCCAGGAGTGGTGGCCGGCCGACTACGGCCACTACGGGCCGCTCTTCATCCGCATGACCTGGCACGCCGCCGGTACCTACCGCATCGCCGACGGCCGCGGTGGCGGAGGCACCGGCGCGCAGCGCTACGCCCCCCTCAACAGCTGGCCCGACAACGCGAGCCTCGACAAGGCGCGCCGGCTCCTGTGGCCGATCAAGCAGAAGTACGGGCGCAAGATCTCGATGGCCGACCTCATCGTCTACACCGGCAACGTGGCCCTCGAGTCGATGGGCTTCGAGACCTTCGGCTTCGGCTTCGGCCGGCGCGACATCTGGGAGCCCGAGGAGATCTTCTGGGGCCCCGAGGACACCTGGCTCGGCGACGAGCGCTACGCCGGCGACCGGGAGCTGTCCGGACCGCTCGGTGCCGTCCAGATGGGTCTCATCTACGTGAACCCCGAGGGCCCGAACAGCAACCCCGACCCGCTCGCCGCCGCCCGCGACATCCGCGAGACGTTCGCCCGCATGGCGATGAACGACGAGGAGACGGTGGCGCTCATCGCCGGCGGCCACACGTTCGGCAAGTGCCACGGTGCCGTCGATCCCGAGTACATCGGCCCCGAGCCCGAGGCGTGTCCCGTCGAAGCTCAGGGTTTCGGCTGGCACAACTCCTTCGGCAGCGGCAAGGGCGCCGACACGCTCACGAGCGGGCTCGAGGGGGCGTGGACGACCGAGCCGGCCCAGTGGGACAACGGCTACCTCGACAACCTGTTCAAGTACGAGTGGGAGCTGACCGAGAGCCCCGCCGGTGCCAAGCAGTGGACGCCGTCGGACCCCGCCGCCCGCGACACCGTGCCCGACGCCCACGACCCGTCGAAGCGCCACGCCCCGATGATGCTGACGACGGACCTGTCCCTGAAGGTCGACCCGATCTACGAGCCGATCTCGCGCCGATTCCACGAGAACCCCGACCAGCTGGCCGAGGCCTTCGCCAAGGCGTGGTACAAGTTGCTGCATCGCGACATGGGGCCGGTGTCGCGCTACCTCGGCCCGTGGATCCCCGAGCCGCAGCTGTGGCAGGACCCGGTCCCCGACGTCGACCACGAGCTGATCGGCGACGACGACGTCTCCGCCCTGAAGGAGCGCATCCTCGGGTCCGGCCTGTCCGTCTCCCGGCTCGTCCTCACGGCCTGGGCGTCGGCGGCCAGCTTCCGGGGCACCGACAAGCGGGGCGGGGCCAACGGCGCCCGCATCCGCCTCGAGCCCCAGCGCAACTGGGCCGCCAACGAGCCCGGTGAACTGTCGGAGGCGTTGCAGACCCTCGAGCGGGTGCAGCAGGAGTTCAACGACTCGCAGTCGGGCGGCAAGAGGGTGTCCCTCGCCGACGTGATCGTGCTCGGCGGGTGTGCCGCCGTGGAGAAGGCGGCGCGCGACGCCGGTCACGACGTCACGGTCTCGTTCGCGCCGGGACGCACCGACGCCTCCCAGGACCAGACCGACGTCGAGTCCTTCGCGGTGCTCGAGCCCCAGGCCGACGGGTTCCGCAACTTCCTCCGCTCCGGCGAGAAGCTCTCGCCCGAGACCCTGCTCGTCGACCGGGCCGAGATGCTGACGCTGTCGCCCCCCGAGATGACCGTCCTCGTCGGCGGCATGCGGGCCCTCGGCGCCAACGTCGGAGACGCCGGCCACGGAGTCTTCACCGACCGGGTCGGGACGCTGTCCAACGACTTCTTCCGGAATCTGCTCGACATGGGCACCGAGTGGAAGACGTCGGTCTCCGACGAGCACGTCTACGAGGGCCGCAGACGCGGTTCCGACGAGGTGCGGTGGACGGCGACAGCCGTCGACCTCGTCTTCGGGTCGAGCTCGGAGCTGCGGGCCCTCGCCGAGGTGTACGCCTGCGACGACGCTCAAGACAAGTTCGTGCGGGACTTCGTGGCGGCGTGGGACAAGGTCATGAAGCTCGACCGCTTCGACCTCGCCTGATCGCAGCGCCCCGGCGACGGGGCCCGGCCCACACCGGACCGGGCCCCGTCGTCGGACGGTCCGAGGCCCTTGGCGCGGGTCCGAGACCGCTCACACGGCTCGACCGAGGCAGCGTCGGCGTTGTGGTCGACCTACAACGGTCGGGGTGAGGCCGAGGGCGCACCGCTGTTGGAGATCACGCTGACGGAGATCACCGCGGGCGTGGCTCCGTCTCCACCGTTCCTCGGACGTTGGCGCCACACTCCAACTGGCCGGGCCCGTCGAACGAAGGCCCGGTCGGCGGCGGGCCCGTCAGCGCTGCGAGGGGTCGACCCGCTCGACGTGGCCAGACCAGGTCCAGGCGTAGGTGCGGGGGGAGATGCCGAGCATCATCCCGCCCAGCGTGGACGGGTGCAGGAAGACCATGGGGGCGTCGACCTCGTCCTGGGACGAGTCGCCGTCCAACGCGGGGCGCCACGTCTCGGCGGTCACCCCGGCGCCGGCCTCCTGCGCCCGCTCCTCGATCTCGTCGAGGCGACCGGTCTCGGCGAAGGCCATGTAGAGCCCGCCACCGCTGCGCTCGCACCAGCGGAACATGGTCGTGCCGGGGATGGTCGGCTTGATGATCTCGACCCGGTCCAGCCGATCGGGGTCGAACAGCGTGAGCGTGCCCACGTAGCCGTACTGGTTGGAGGCGATCGGCTCGAAGGCGGCGGGGTCGAGGCCGAGCGTCTTGGCCGTGGTGTCGACGGCGGGATCGGCGTCGTCCACCAGCACGGTCGCCTCGTAGAACCGGTCGAGCAGACCGACGGGCGGCTCCGGGCGATCCGGTCCGACCACCAGGCGGAGCCCGGGGATGCACTCGAACCACACCCGCTCGCCGTCCGCCGTGGTGGTCACGCCCTGGTCGGCGAGGTGGGCGGCGAAGGCGTCGACGTCGCCGGTCGTGAGGCCGGCGGCGAACAGGTGGGCACCGAGGCGCTGCGTGGCCTCGCCCACCGGCCCCCGTCCCGGTGTCGTCGGCTCGAGCACCTCCAGCCATCCGTCACCCACCCGCCAGCGGTGGGCGACGGCGTCCAGCCCCCCGACGGGACCTGTCTCGCTCTCGGCGGGCTCGGCGCCGACGAACCGCTCCCACGCTGACCCGACCCCCGCCGGATCGTCGGCTGCGAACACGACCCGGTCCATCCGATGCAGCACCGCTGCGCTCCCTCCGCTCCCGGAGGGGAGCCGATCGGAGCCTGTACCCGACCCGCCGCGCTGTCAAGATCCTGGTGTGATCAGGACGGTGCCGACCCCCGAGGGAGGCGGCCGGTCAGGTGCGGGTGAGTTCCAGTGGAGTGTCCAGCCAGCACGGGCGGAGCTCGCTGACCGGGTGACCGCTGCGGGGCTCGTCCGACAGCGGTGATCGCATCGGCTGCACCGAGAGGCGATCTCGTCCGCTGGTCGAGATGAGAGACCGGTTCCCGGCGCCGTGGGTGACAGCGAGGCCGACCTGCCAGAGCACGTCACCGTCGACTTGTTCCGCACGGTGGAGAGCATCGAGGACGTGGCCGGACCGCTCCAGCTCCTTCTCCAGCTCCACCCACGCCAGGCAACGGTGCCCGGGATCGACGAAGGTCCAACCGTCGCCGGTCGCGCGCAGCCCGTCGATGCGCCCCGGCACTCCTGCGACGTCCGCAGGCTCCGATGCCGAGATCAGCTCGATCGGTCGGGTCTGCGGTGGGTGCGGGTCGGGTGTCCAGGGACCTCCGAGATCGCACCCCTCACCGATGCCACGCCAGCCGATCAGATCCGGCTGGGCCGAGACCGTCGCCCGGGGGACACCGTCGAGATACTGGGTCCAGCTCCGCCACTCGCGACCGAACCCTTCGGTCGTCCGGACGAGGTGCCAACCGTCCCGGGACAGGCCGAGCGACCGGACAGCCTCGGCGAGGATCGTGTCGGCGTCGAGGTACAGCTCGCCGGAGTACCACCCGGGCAGGTAGCTCTCCTCCAGCGAGTCCCCGTCGAGCTCGCATCGCGGTTCCTCCCAGTAGTCGGATCCGGACACCGTCTCACTGGACGGGACGACGGGCTCCAGCCCGGTGTCCTCGATCCGCACCGGGAGGCGGGCAGGAACCTGATGGTCGTCCAGCACCGGCGGCCCACCCGTGGCCCCGTCGATCAGCCGACGCGTTCCGACGGGTTCGTCGAGGACGACCGTCAACGGGGTCAACGGATTCGCCGGGCAGTTCTGGTCACCTTCACGAGGTCGGACCAAGGCCGTGATCACGACCTCCGATGCGGTGGAACGCACCTCGTAGCCGATCCGATCATCGGCCCGCTGCCCCGAGGCGCAGCCGCGCTCGGACACGAGCAGGTCCAGCCGTTCGGACCGGGGTTCGACCGTCGGGTCACGCAAGGTCCAGCTCGACGGCTCCCCGTCGGTGACACCGCCTCCACCGGCCGACGTCTGACCGGTGGAACCGCAGCCGATGGCCCCGACCGCGACGAGACCCATGCCGACCACGAGGCTCACGCGTCGGATCACCGACGGCAGTCTCCCACCTCCGACGGATCGCCGACGGTCGACGTACCCGGAGCGGCGAGGTCTCGTCGGGCGTGCTCTTCGCCGACACCCGTCGGGGAGACCGGATTCGAACCGGTGACCCCTGCTCCCAAAGCGGGCCAGGAGGCGTCCGGGTCGTGTCGCCTGGTGCCAGTGTGGGCCGTTGACCAGGACTTCCACGAACGAGCACGGATCAGTCGAACGGACCGACACGGCCGGGGTGCGCCCCGGATTGATACATCGCTGATACATCGATGACGGCCTGCCTCGGATCGGCCAAGCCCCTTGAGGTGGTGTACGCGGTGACGTCCGCGTCTGCCTCTGCGGGTTGTTCTACACGACCTGCCTCGTGGTCGTCGGGGTCATCTCCTCGGTCTGGTCAGCGTCGCTGGCGATGATGTGGAGGCGGGCTTTGGCGAGTCCTTCGGCGGCCATGTAGCGGCGGGTGACGGCCCATTCGTCGTGTTGTTCGGCGAGCACGGCACCCACGAGGCGGATGACGGCGTCACGGTTGGGGAAGATCCCGACGACGTCGGTTCGTCGGCGTAGCTCCTTGTTGAGTCGTTCCTGGGGGTTGTTCGACCAGATCTGGCGCCAGTGGGCCTTGGGGAACGCGGTGAAGGCCAACACGTCGCCGGCTGCGTCGGCGAGGTGGTCGGCGGCCACCGGGAACTGCTCGGCGAGCTGGTCCACGACGCGGGCGTGCTGGGCCCACGCCGAGGCGGCGTCGGGTTGTTCGAAGATGGTGCGGACCAGGGTGGCCACCATGGGCTGGGATGCCTTGGGGACCTTGGTCAGCAGGTTCCGCAGGTAGTGGGTCCGACAGCGCTGCCACGACGCCCCCTGCATGGTGGCCTCGACTGCTGCGACCAGGCCCTCGTGGGCGTCGGAGATCACCAGGGCACAGCCGGACAGGCCCCGGGCGACCAGGCCCCGGAAGAAGGCCAGCCAGCCGGCGCCGTCTTCGGTGGTGATCAGGTCCACACCCAGGACTTCTCGGTGCCCGTCGGCGTTGACACCGACCGCGATCACCACGGCGACGTTGACGATCCGGCCGCCCTCGCGGACCTTCTGGGTGAGGGCGTCGGCCCACACGTAGGTGTAGGGCCCACCGTCGAGGGGCCGGTTGCGGAACTCGGTGACCGTCTCGTCGAGCTCGGCGGCCATGCGCGATACCTGGGACTTGGAGATCCCCTCGATGCCCATGGTCTGGACCAGCTTGTCGACCCGGCGGGTGGACACACCCCGCAGGTAGCAGTCCGCCACCACCGCCACCAGGGCCTTCTCGGCCCGCCGGCGGGGTTCGAGCAGCCAGTCCGGGAAGTAGGAGCCCTCCCGCAGCTTGGGGATGGCCAACTCGATCGTGCCGGCCCGGGTGTCCCAGCGCCGGTCCCGGTAGCCGTTGCGGCGGTTCACCCGCTCCGGGGACGCCTCGCCGTAACCGGCCCCGCAGATGGCGTCGGCCTCCGCCGACATGAGCTGCTGCGCGAACGCAGCCACCATCTCGCGGACCACGTCGCTGCCGTCGGCGTCGAGGTGCTTGCGCAGCCACCCCAGCGCGTCCATCGTGTTGTCGATCACCGTGTCTTCCTCTCTGGTTGCTTGAGCACTTCCAGAGGTAGACGCGGTGATCACGCGTCAGGGGGATGCTCCCCCGTACACCACCACCCGGGACTCAACTCTCGGATCAGGGGACGCGTGGCCGAGGTATCAGATCCGGCCTCGTGTATCAGCCGCCGGCAGCGGGGGCATCCTCGAGGGTGCCCTCGTGGACGGGAGCAGACGACGTGCCACGTGATCGAGTGAGGTGATCGATCGTCGTCGCTGCTGATCGCCTTGGGTCGAGGCTCCGTGGTCGTGCACGGGTGAACGTCCGCAATGTCTTCAGCGATCCTTCAGGATTCTTGGCGCACCCTGTCGCCGAGGAGGCAAGCGTATGCGCGTGTTGGTGGTCGAGGACGAGAAGCGGTTGGCGGCAGGGTTGCGGGCCGGGTTGGAGGCGGAGGGTTTCGCGGTCGATGTTGCGTTGACGGGCACGGATGGGTTGTCGATGGCGCGTACGGAGCCGTACGACGCGATCGTGCTCGACATCATGCTCCCGGGGGTGAACGGGTTCCGGCTGTGCTCGACGCTGCGGGAGGACGGCGTGTGGTCGCCGATCCTGATGCTGACGGCGAAGGAGGGTGAGTGGGACGAGGTCGAGGCGTTGGACGCCGGCGCGGACGATTACCTGACCAAGCCGTTCTCCTACGCCGTGCTCCTGGCCCGGCTGCGGGCGTTGCTGCGGCGCGGTGCGCAGGAGCGCCCGGCGGTGCTCGAGGCCGGTGATCTGCGCTACGACCCGGCGGCCCGGCAGGTGTGGCGGGGTGGCGAGGAGATCGACATGACGGCTCGTGAGGTGTCGCTGTTCGAGTTCTTGATCCGGCACAAGGGTGAAGCGGTGTCGAAGCGGGACATTCTCGAGCACGTCTGGGATTACGACTTCGAGGGTGATGTGAACATCATCGAGGTGTACATCCGGCATCTGCGCAACAAGCTCGACCGGCCGTTCGGGCGGGAGTCGATCGAGACGGTCCGTGGTGTCGGCTACCGGCTGGATCCCCGTGGCGGCTGAGCGATCCCGCGTGCTCGGGAGGTTGCGGCGGCTGGGTACGGTGCGAGTCCGGACCACGGCGGCGGCGGTCGTGGTGGTCGGGGTGGCGCTCGTGGTGGGCAGCGTCGTGCTGGTCGGCACCCTTCGCGATGCCTTGACCGATGACGTGCGGGCGGCGACCAGGCTGCGGGCCAGCGAGCTGGCGGCTGCGGTCGAGACCGGTGACGTACCGGTGTCCGCCGTCGGAGAGGCTGACGAGGAGTTCATCCAGGTGCTCGGTCCCGACGGTGACGTGGTGGCGGCGAGCGACAACGTCGACGACCTCGGGGCTCTCGTACGACTGCCACCCGGGGAGTCGACGGTGTTCGAGCCGCCGATCGGTGACGACGAGTTCGTTGCCTTCGCCGCCCCCGCCGGGCGGGCGACCGTGGTCTTCGGCCGGGCCTTGGACCAGGTGTCCGATTCCACCGAAGCGGTCACCGGGTTGCTGGCGATCGCCGGGCCGGTGCTGCTCGTGCTGGTGGGGGCGACGACGTGGTTCGTGGTCGGGCGGGCGTTGGCGCCGGTGGAGGCGATCCGCAGCGAGGTCGACGAGATCTCCACTGCCGAGCTCCACCGGCGTGTCCCGGTCCCGGTTGCCGACGACGAGGTGGCCCGGTTGGCCGGGACGATGAACCGGATGCTCGGGCGGTTGCAGGAGGGCCAGGCGAGGCAGCGGCGTTTCGTTGCTGATGCGTCGCACGAGCTGCGTTCACCGGTTGCGTCGATCCGCCAGCATGGCGAGGTGGCGCGGGCCCATCCGGACCGCACCACCGTCGACGTGTTGTCCGAGACCGTGGTCGCCGAGGCGGAGCGGGTGCAGCACCTGGTCGAGGATCTGTTGCTCTTGGCCCGGGTGGATGAGCAGCGCGCGGAGCTGGCCGCGCGGCCGGTCGATCTCGACGATGCGGTGTTCGCCGAGGCGTCCCGGCTGCGAGCGGGCACGGCGTTGCGCATCGATTCCCGGCAGGTGTCCGCCGGCCGTGTCGTGGGCGACGAGGCGGCGCTGCGGCGGATCTTGCGGAACCTGGGCGACAACGCCGCCCGCCATGCCCCGGGCACCGTCGCGTTCGGACTCCGAGACGAGGGCGGCACGGTGGAGCTGACCGTCGACGACGACGGTCCCGGTGTGCCGGAGGCCGAGCGGGGTCGGATCTTCGAGCGGTTCGTCCGCCTCGACGAGGCCCGCTCGCACGACGATGGCGGAAGCGGGTTGGGTCTGGCCATCGTCGCCGAGCTGCTGGCCGCTCATCGCGGCACCGTCGAGGTCACCGACAGCCCGCTGGGTGGGGCTCGGTTCCGGCTGCGGTTCCCCTCCGGTCAGAGCTGAGGGCTCCTTCAGGACCGTTCAGGGTCCTTTCAGCAGGGTCCGGGAATGATGTAGGTACAGAAGCACCCCGTGAAAGGAATCAACGAAGTCATGCGACGCACCAACAAGTTCCTGGCCGGCGGCGCTCTCGCCGTGGCCATGGTCGCCGGTGGTACCGGCATCGCCTACGCGGGCGGCGCCTTCGACGACGACGACGAGAACGAAGTCCCCATCACCGGCGACGCACTCGAGCCGGCCTCTACGGCTGCGCTCGAGCACACCGGCGAGGGTCGGGTGACTGACACCGAGGTCGGCGACGAGGAGGGCTTCTACGAGGTCGAGGTCACCCTCGACAACGGTGACGAGGTCGACGTCCACCTCACCGAGGACTTCGAGGTCATCGGCACCGAGAGCGACGCCGGCGAGACCGAAGACGACGACTGATCCTCACGGGCAGACCCCGCCCTAGCCCCCGTAAGACCAGGACCCGGCAAGCCTCCGGACCGCTTGCCGGGTCCTGTCGCGTCCGCTCCCGCCCGAGTCGGCCTCAGTCGCCGCTGCGCGCCGCCGGAGCATCGACACTCCATCCGGCCGCCGCCGTGCAGTCCCGGGTCACGGGCCTGGGTTCTAGAGCCAGGAGGGCCACGCCGGTGAGCACGGCGAAACGAAGCGCGGCGACCGTCCCCCCTGCACCGATGTCGACCGCTGCGACCCCGACCACGACTGCGCTCGCGGCGCTTCGCCACGGGACGCTCGGTGCGCCGGGTCTCCCGGGCGAGGAAGCCGAGGAGGAGCCCGGCGGTCCAGTGATGCGTGTTCGGGTCGAGGAGCAGCCGGCACGCCATGCCGTCGGCCAACGCCTCCGGCCAGCGGCGGCGGCGCAGGACCACGCCGGCGGTGACGGCGCGGCAAGCCCGAGCTGAACGGGCCGCACCCAGCCTGGCGCCGCGTCCACGTCTCCCCCGAGGTCACCGAGCTCCTCGTCGCCGACGGGTTCCTGCAGCCCGGCACCCTCTACGAGGTCGAGGTCCTCGCCCTCGATGAGACCGGCATCCAGACCATCTCACTCGGCTTCTTCACCACCGGGTGACCGCCGGCGGCAAGGCGGGGGATGGCGGCCTGGGAGGCCGAATCGACGGCGACCTCGCCGGCGCCGACCACGAACGCCACGACGTACACGACCCCCAGCCCGGCCGAGTCGGCGGCGATGAGGACGGCGAGTTTCGGAGCACACGGACGCGCTGAGCACGCCCCCCGGCGAGGGACACCCTGCAACACCTCGGGCCCCGGCTGGCCTCACGTAAGGGGTGATGGGCACACCTCGACAGCACTGCGCTACCGGAGCACCACTCCACCGCCAACGAGCACAGACGGGTGCACGCCCGTTGAGGCGGTCCCGATCGAGGCCGCCCGACCGGACGGCGGAGGCCGGGGCCGGTGACGGTGCGGGTCACGACCCTGAAGGGCCCCGAGGCGGGGGCCTACCACGTCGAGGCGCTGGGCGGCTACTACCTCGACGGCGACGAACCGCCCGGTCGTTGGCGGGGCCGAGGCGCCGAGCAGCTCGGCCTGAGCGGCGACATCGACGACGACACCTTCCTGCGGGTCATGGCCGGCCTCGACCCGAACCAGCCCTACGACCTGCCGCTCGGTCGCCACTACGGCGAGGGCTCCGTCCGGGGCTTCGACGTGACGGCGTCGGCGCCGAAGACATCACATGCTCGTAGCCGTCAAGCGGCGGGCGCCTCCGAGTCGGGGGATCTATTCGGCCATGCTCGTTGCTCGTCGTAGAGCTGGCCGTTGCTGAGGCAGCCGTCGAGGATGCCGACGAGCTTGTTCGCGAGGGCCCGGCTGGCTTGGTTGTGGCTCTGGCCCCGTGCGCGGCGTTCGTCGTAGTACGCCCGTGCTCCGGACGATGTGTTGAGCGCATTGAACGCCCACCAGTGGCACGCCGCTGCGAGGCGTCGGTTGCGGCCGACGCGAGCTAGCACAGCGTGGCTCCTGCCTGATGCCCGCGTGATCGGCGATGTGCCGGCGTAGTTCCGTCTCGCCTTGGCGTCGGCGTAGCGGGTGGGGTCATCGCCGAACTCGCCGAGCACGCGGGCGCTCAGCACTGTCGCAAGGCCGGGCAGGCTGCGGATGATCTCAGCGTTCGGGTGTTGCTCGAAGTGTGTCTCGAGGGCGGCATCCAATGCTTCGATCTGCTGGCCCATGGTCGCGATGGTTGCGACGAGAGCGGCGACCACAGCAGCGGACGCCTCGACGATCTCGGGCGGCGCTTCGAGGTGATCGCTGCGGAGGGCAGTGACGATCTCGCCGGCCCTGACACCGGCGCTGCGTTGGCGGCCCCCAGCACGCAATGCGGCGGCGACCCGCTTCGGGGTCATCTTGGACCCTGCGGCCGGCGACGCCGCTACCGCCAGCACCGACAGTGCGTCGGTGCTGGTCAGGTCGTCGAACGCGGCCATGGCCGCCGGGTAGAACTCGCGGAGCAGAGCCCGCAGCCGACGGGCTTCGCGCTGACGTGACCAGATCATGTTCTGATGAGCACGCGCCAGGATCTTGATTCCTTCTGCGAGTGCGCTGTCGCCGGCGACGACGCGGTGGTGCTGGCGGTCGGTGCGAACGATCGATGCGAGCATCGCAGCATCTCCTGGGTCGGACTTCGCACCCGAGGGGCTGTGCCGCTCCCGGTAACGGCTGGCTGCGAACGGGTTGATCGCGTGCACCTCGTACCCCGCAGCGACGAGCGCCTGAACCCACAACCCCCGATCGGTCTCTATACCGACCACGACCTCGCCGGCATCACGGCCGTGTTCAGCGATGAGCCGGTGCAACGCCGCCAAGCCATCGACTCCCTCGGGTAGCCGACCCCGCGCCAGGCACTTCCCGTCTTCGTCCTGCAGCTCGACATCATGGTGAGCTTCGGACCAGTCATCACCTACGAAGATCATCTGCACCTCGTCTCATCGGGATCGGGTCGTGTCGAGCCAGAAGAGACCGGCGGCGGACTACTGGAAGTGCTCGCGGCACGCCATCACATGAGCCGTTCCAACCTCTCCGCTCATCGACAGGGGCACTCTCTTGGGTAAGAGCTCAGCGGCTCGGTCAGTGTCGTGTGCTCACCCATCGACGGCTCCACCACAGCCCAACCCATCAGGCAGACCGCAGTGGTGGACCCCCAGTAGTCGGTGTCGACGCTGTTCGCCTCGGCGACGACATCGTCCGCGCCCACGTGCTCGGCGGCCACGACACCGCCGTCGCAGTCGTGGCGGACTGGATCGAGGCCCACGCCCACACCCGCTACCGCATCGACGGCGAGGTGGCCGTGCCCGATGCAGACGGCACCCTCACCGCCACGTTCCGCCAGCACACCTCTCGGGCCGGCGATCCCCAGCTGCACACCCACCTGGTGGTGGCCAACCGGGTCCGCTCCCCCGACGGCCGGTGGCTCACCCACGACGCTCGGGCGCTCAAGTTGGACCAGCGGACCCTGTCGGCCGTCTACCACGCCACCCTCCGAGCCGAGCTGACCCGCCGCCTCGGCGTGGCCTGGGGGCCTGTCGTGAACGGCATCGCCGACATCGCCGGAGTTCCCGACGAGGTGATGGCCGTGTTCTCGTCCCGGACCGGTGACATCGCCCGCCGGATAGCCGTGAAGCGGGAACGGTTCGTTGGGACGTTCGGGCGGGAGCCGACGCCCCGGGAGCGGTGGCGGCTCGAACGAGAAGCTGTCCTCGACAGCCGCCCCGCCAAGAAGGCCGTGGCCGGTGACCTGCGGGCCGAGTGGGCAGCTCGAGCCGCTGGCCTCGGCGTCGACCCTCGCCGGATGGTCGATGACGCCACGCGCCGGGCCACTCCCCGGCCGCTGGATGCCCGGGCCGTCGAGCGGGCCGCCAACGACGCCGTCGCTGCGCTGTCGGAGCGGCAGTCGACGTGGCGGCCGGCCGAGCTGACCCGGGAGATCGCCGCCGCCCTGCCCACCGACGCCCACCTCCCCGCCGACCGCGTGGTCGCCTTCCTCGACTGGGCCACCCGCACCGCCACCGAACGGCTCTGCGTCGACATCTCCCGACCCGTCCCCGACGGCGCACGCCTCCGCCAGGACGGTCGGCCAGTCACCGAGCCGGCAGCGCCGACCGCTGCGACGCGAACGTTCCCAGCTGCCGGGGGGCGGTGCTTGCCCGTCGACGTGTCGATGCCGTCGACCCGCAACACCACTTGTCGCGCTGGCGACGCACCGTCGGCTGCCCCGTCGCCTTCCACCCCATCCCGCACCTCCGACCAGTTGATACCGAGCCAGCCACCTGATACATCGCTGATACATCGGCCCGTCGGCTACCGGCCTCGGACTGCATCATGCCTGGTCAGACTGGTCGGGGAGACCGGATTCGAACCGGCGACCCCCTGCTCCCAAAGCAGGTGCGCTACCTAGCTGCGCCACTCCCCGTCGGGCCGTGATCCTACGGCGGCTGACCTACGGTTAAGCACACCACCAAACGAGGGGGAACCGTGGACATCGGCGTGCTGATCTTTCCGACCGACCAGGCCATCGCGCCGGTCGAGCTGGCCCGGGAGGTCGAGGCCCGGGGCTTCGAGTCCCTGTGGTTCCCCGAGCACTCCCACATCCCCTCCAGCCGGGAGACCCCCTGGGGGCTGATGAAGGACGCGCCGCCCCTGCCCGAGGAGTACTCGAGGACCTACGACCAGTTCGTCGCCCTGTCCGCCTGCGCGGCGGTGACGGAGCGGATCCGGCTGGGGACGGGCATCACCCTCGTGGCCCAGCGGGACCCCGTCTGGCTGGCCAAGGAGGTCGCCTCGCTCGACCTGATCTCCGGGGGCCGCTTCGACCTGGGCGTGGGCTTCGGTTGGAACAAGGAGGAGATGGCCACCCACGGCGTCGACTTCGGGAAGCGGCGGGAGATCGTCCGGGAGAAGATCGCGCTGATGAAGGCCCTCTGGACCTCCGACGAGGCGTCCTACCAGGGCGAGCACGTGTCGCTCGAACCGTCGTGGGCCTGGCCGAAGCCGCTGCAGGAACCCCACCCCCGCATCATCCTGGGGGGCGGGGCCGGACCGAAGATGTTCGACGCCGTGGTGTCCTACGCCGACGGGTGGATGCCGATCGGCGGCCGACACTCCCTCGCCGACGGGCTGAGCGGTCTGCGCCAGGCATGCGACGCCGCCGGGCGGGACTTCGACGGCCTGCACCTCGCCATGTTCGGAGCCAAGCCGGACGTCGACTTCATCTCCGGCCTGGCCGACCAGGGCCTCGACCGGGTGATGCTCGGCCTCCCGCCGGCGTCGGCCGACGTGTGCCTGCCCCTCCTCGACGACTGGGCCGACGACATCCTCCCCGCCTTCTCCTGAGCCGGCCCGGAGCCGGCGCCGGGCCGGCCGCCCGCTAGCCCGCGACCGGCGCCCCGGTGGCGTGGGGGGCGAGCACCTTGGGGATGTCACCGGTGAGGGGCTCACCGCCGTCGGCCGTCACGAGGACCGTGTCCTCGATGCGGATGCCGCCCAGGTCGAGCAGCTCCTCGGCGCGGTCCCAGTCGACGGCGGCGCCATGGCGGGCCCGCACCTCCGGGTCGGTGAGCAGCACCTCGATGAAGTACACGCCCGGCTCGATCGTGACCACCATGCGCTCCTCCAGGGGCCGGTCGGTCCGGAGGTAGCGCAGGCCGGCGGCCGGCGACCGCTCCCGCCCGGGGGCGTACCCGCCGGGGTCGTGCACGGCCAGCCCCAGCAGGTGCCCGACGCCGTGCGGGAAGAACAACGCCGCAGCCCCCGTCGCCACCAGATCGGCCGGCGATCCCCGCAGCAGACCCAGCTCGACGAGCCCGCCCGCCATGGAGCGGGCCACGTCGAGGTGCAGCTCCCGGTACTCGACCCCCGGCACGCACGCCTCGACCCCCTGGGCCTGGGCCGACCGGACGATCTCCCAGAGATCACGCTGCACCTCGGTGGCATCGGCGCCCACCACGAACGTGCGGGTCACGTCGCAGGCGTAGCCGCCCACCTCGGCACCGGCGTCGACGAGGAGCAGGTCTCCGGCCCGCAGCTCGGTGGGGCCCGGCGCGAAGTGCAGGACGGCGCCGTTGCGGCCGGTGGCCACGATGGAGTCGTAGGCCGTCCGCTCCCCCCCGGCGGCGAGGAAGGCGGCGTCGAGCTCGGCCCTGACCTGGTGCTCGGTCCGGCCCGGGCGGGCCACCTCGACCAGCCGCTCGAAGCCGACCCGGGTGGCGGCGGCGGCGGAGCGGAGGCGGCGCAGCTCCTCGTCGTCCTTCCGTCGGCGCAGGTCGGTGAGGGCGGCGCTGAGGGGCTGGTCGGCGCGCTCGTCGTCGGCGATCCCGACCACGGGACGGCCGGACCGCTCCGCCAGCCAGTCGGGCAGCTCGGCCAGATCGCGACCGACCGGCGGCGCGGCGGCGTGCCAGACCCGGTCGTCGGCGTCGGGTCGGGGCGCGAACAGCACCCACTCGCCGGTGGCGCCGTCGTGGGCCAGCACCGCCCCGGCGATGTCGGCGTCGGCGAGGTAGCGGTGCTCGGGGTGGACCATGAACGGGTACGGGAAGTCGCGCCCGGGGACGAGCGGCGGCTCCCCGGCGGGGACGACCACCACCTCGTCGTCGAGGTCCCACCGCCCGGCCACACGCCGGCGCCGCTCCTCCAACCAGGTCGACGTCACCGGGCCTCCAGGCGGGTCTCGACGGTGTCGTACAGCAGCGTGTCGGGCCCACCGACGACGGGGGGCACGCCGTAGTGCGTGACCAGGACGACCGCGCGGCCACTCCGCACGGCCCCGACGCCGAGGTCGATCCGGAGGTCACCGGAGGGGCCGACGACGGCGGTGTCGTCGACGGCGCTCGCGGGTGACGCCGACGGGTCGTCGTCACCGCCGGACAGCACGACGGCGACGGTCCCCGGCTCCTCCGGACCGGCGGCGGCGCCGAGGGCGGCGGGCAGGAGCCAGGCCGGTCGGTCCGCTCGTCGTGTGCAACCAGGGGCCACCGGGGCCCCGGGTGGAGGCGCCGCCGGCGAGGTGTCGGCGGGAGGGGCCGACGGGCCCGTTCCGGCGAACGTGGCCACCGCCGCGTCGCCGGCGGGCACGGCCGCAGCCGGCCCGTTCCCGCCCGCCTCGGTGGAGACGGCGTCGAGGAGGGAGGCGAACGCCTCGGCCGTGGGGGGCCGATCGGCCGGGTCCTCCGCCATGGCCATCGCGAGGGCCCGCTCCAGCTCGTCGGGGACCGCGGGTCGCAACGCCAGCGGGTCCTCGGCGGCGACCCGGGCGATGATCGACGTGTTCCCCTCGTCGGTGTCGCGGGCGAAGGCCGGAGACCCGGCGATCAGCGTGTACAGGGTGGCGGCCAGGGAGTGGACGTCGGAGCGCTGATCGGGGCGCTGGCCGCCCAGCACCTCGGGCGGTGCGTAGGCGACGCTGGCCGTCACGACCCCCGAGGCCGTCTCGTGGCCACCCTCGATGCGGGCGATGCCGGAGTCGACCAGCTTGGGCTCACCCCACGCCGACAAGAGGACGTTCTCGGGCTCGAGGTCACGGTGCAGCACGCCGGCCTCGTGGGCGGCGGCCAGCGCCCGGGCCGGGCGGCGGCCCAGGTCGAGCGCCTCCGGCCGTGGCATCGGCCCCGACGCCACCCGCTCGGTGCCGTCTGGGCCGCCCGCCAGGCCCGCTTCGACCGGGAGTGCTGCGCCGTCGGCGCCCTCAGCGTCCTCGAAGCCGTCGACGCTCGGCAGGGCCACGATGCGAACCTATTGGATCGACACGACGATCGGGCGCCACCGGTCACCGGGGCTGAGCAACGGTCAGCGGACCCGGAGCCTGGTGTAGCCGAGCTCGGTGTCGGCCCGAGCCGGATCCGGTGGTCGTTGTCGGGCACCACCACGTCGTCGGGTCCGACGCGGGCCCATTCCCCCCGTCCCGGCGGGGGTGGAACGTGCCGTTGGCCGAGCCGGCGTCGACGGGCACGGCGGCCCACTCGGACAGCGGCGATGCGGGCGTGGGCCCGGCTGACGGCGCTGTCGCCGGGGACGGATGCCGGCCGGGCCAGGCCGTCGGCCACCCGCTCGTCGCGGGTCGGGTCGCGACCGAGGGGAACGAGTCGGCCGGCGCGTCCGGGCCACCGAAGGCCATGGTCCCGCCGGCGTAGAGACGCCCCGGCTCAGCCCGGGTGGCGGCCACCTCGAAGGTGGGCCCGTCATCGAGCCGGCCGAAGGGGTCGCGGGCGGCGCCGACGGCGTCCTCCAGGTCGGCGAGGAGCCGGTGCCCGCGCAGGTCGTGCTGCCAGGAGCACCGGTCGTGAAGGGACCGCACCTTCACCGTCGTGACGGGCAACCGGGCCATCCGGGTGCGCGACCGCGACGGCAACGTCTTGTACCAGGACCCCGACGGGGAGGAGCTGGGCGACCCCGCCATCCTCGCGATCGGACCCCCCTGAGCCGAACGTCCCCCGTCCGGGGATGAACAAGCGCGGAACACTGCTCCGCTGTGAGGTGGGCCCCGGGTCGGTGGTGGTTGTCGTCGGCGGCTCACACACGATCCGAAAGGGGAGCCGCCATGCCCATCCGTCGACTGACCGTCCTGTTCACCACCCTCCTGGGGTTGGTGGCCGCGATCCTCGTTGCCCCGGCCGCGGGGGCCGACGACGACTCGCTCTACGCCGTCACCGTCACCATCACCAACGAGGCGCCGGAGAACGGCGGGCTGCTCACGCCGGCCTGGGTCGGCTTCCACCGGGGCAGCTTCGACCTCTACGACCGGGGCGTGCCGATCTCGCCCGAGCTGGAGCGGCTGGCCGAGGACGGCAACACCGGCCCGATCGCCGACCTGTTCGGCGCCACCAACAACGGCACCGACGCCACGCTTCTCGGCCCGAACGGGCCGATCGCCCCGGGGGAATCGGCGTCGCGCACGTTCATCCTGAACCCGGCGCTGGCCCGGAGCCGCTACTTCAGCTACGCCTCGATGGTGATCCCGTCGAACGACGCCTTCGTGGCCAACGGCGACCCGCTCGCCCACCGGATCTTCGACCGGGGCCGCAACTTCGTGGCCGAGGACATCACCATCGCCGGTGAGATGGTGCTCGACGCCGGCTCGGAGCTGAACGACGAGATCCCCGAGAACACGGCCGCCTTCGGTCAGACCGAGCCCGACACGGGCCAGTTCGAGAACGTCGGCGTGGCGTTCCACCGTGGCCTGAACCGGCCCGGCAGCGGCGGCATCCTCGACGACCCGAGGTTCGCCGACGCCGACTTCCTGGCCCCCGGCTACCAGGTGGCCACCATCACCTTCGAGGCCACCGAGCTGCCCGATCGTCGCTTCGCCACCGATCTGACCGGCGCGGCGGAGGTCCCCCCGGTCGACACCCCCACCACCGGTGACGCCGCCGTGCGGGTCGACCGCAACGAGGGCGTCGTGTACCGCCTCGCCGTACGCGACGCCGACGAGGTCGTCGCCGCTCACCTGCACCTCGGTCAGCCCGGTGAGAACGGCCCGGTCGTGGCCATTCTCCTCGACACGGCGGCGGACCCGCGGAGCGGACGGATCGTCGTCAGCGGCGACATCACCGACGCCAGCCTGATCGGTCCGCTCCAGGGCGCCTCCGTCGGTGACCTCATGGCCGAGATCGCCGAGGGGAACGTGTACGTCAACGTGCACTCCGTCGATCACCCGGCCGGTGTGGTCCGTGGTCAGCTCGCAGCCGACGTGAGCTGATCACCTCGGTGTCGCGACCGACGCTCTGACACGGGCAGGGTGGCCGCTCGGCGGCACCTGCCCGTGTCAGTCGCCGCGGGTGAAGAGGAGCTGGAGCTCCATGATCCCCTCGTCCTCGGCGCTCACGACGATGGGGGCCTCGGGGACGGCCACGTCGTAGTCGGAGAACACCACGTCGAGGGAGCCGACCACGACGATGACGGCGTCGACGAGCTGGGCCTCGACCGGGATCGTGACGGAGCTCGTGACGTCGTTGACGGTGAGGTCGCCCACCGCCGTGGTCGTGACCGGGTCGCCTCCGACGGCGGGCTCCCCCAGCTCGATCGGCTCGGTGAGGACGAACGTGGCGAGCGGGTGCTCGTCGGCGTTGAGCGCCCCCCGCGCCGCCCGGTCGCGGCGGGAGTCGTTCGTGCCGAGCTGGCTCAGGTCGGCCTCGATCCGGGCCGAGTCGACGGTGGTGCCGGCGATCTCGATGGTGCCCTCGACCGCCCCGGTCCGACCGACGGCGGTGGTCGAGCCGATGCCACGCAGCTCCTCCTGCACCCGGAACCCGACGAAGCTGCCGGTGGCCGACTCGAAGTCGAACTCACCGAGCGACGTGTCGACCGTCCAGATCCCCTCGATGCCCTCGACGGCCGCGGCCGTCGTCACCGGGGGGTCGGCCGTCGCTGCGACCTCCTCGACGGCCGATGTCGCCGGCGGGTCGGTGCTGGCCACCGTCGCGGCGGAGGTCACGGGGGCCGTCGTGGCCTGCGCCTGCTCGGCCGCCACCACCCCGGCCTCGAGGGCCACCTCGTCGGGCGCGTCGTCCCGGAAGAACCACCAGATGCCGACGCCCGCTGCGATCAGGGCCAGCACCACCACCCCGGCGCCGATCGCCACCGCACGGCGGCGTCGCGACGACCCTCCGGTCTGCGTCCCTGACTCGTCCATGACCCGCTCCCCGCTGGTTCACCGGAGCCTCAGCCGGTGAGACTTCCGATGTCGATGACCACGAGGATTACCAGCAACACGATGATCCCTGCGTTCAGGGCCGTCACCGGAAGTCGCCAGGGGTGCCGAGCCCGCCAGAACCGGCGGATGCTGAGCACGTTGAAGGCGATGGCCACCGTCCCCACCACGATGCCGACCGTGGGCCCGACCCCGGAGGCGATGCCGACGAGGGGGGCCACGAACGGGAAGATGACGTAGGTCAGGGTGCAGCGGATGGCCGAGATGACGATCGAGGTGCTGAAGACCCGCTGGGCGTCGTCGTCGGCGGCGACGGGTTCGGGGGTCGGGCCGGGGCCCGGGGCCCGGGTGGCGCTGGTCACCTCACCAGTCTCGGCCGTGGCGGCCCGTTCCACCAGTCACGGTCGCGGGCCAGCCGGGCCAGCCGTCCGGCCACGGGGCGGGGCCGCCGCTCCTGGTCGAACAGGCCCACCTCGGTGACGGCGCCGGTCGGCTCCACCAGCGCCGTCTGCCAGTCGAACTGGTCGCCCCGGCTGTACCAGCAGAGGCCCCGCACCGGCAGACCGTCGTCCCGGAGCCGCCGGAGGCCGTCGGTCAGGTCGTCGAGCCAGCCCACCTGCTCGGCGACGGGCAGGCCGAGGTTCGACGTCTCCGCCACCCAGAACGGCACGCGGTACCGCTCCCACCAGTCCGTGGCCCAGCGCCGGTACGCGTCGACCCGGTCGGTCCGGGAGGGTCCGGTACCGCCCACCACCGACACCGGGTAGAGGTCGTGGCCGGCGACGACGTGGTCGGTGGTGGCCAGCTCGTCGAGGCGCGCCCGGACGGTGTCGGGCACCGCCGCGAAAACCGACTCCAGCTCCGGGTCGAGGGGGTGGCCGAGGTGCAGGTCCCATGTGGCCCGGGCCAGCGCCACCTGACGACGGGTCCGGTCGTCGAGCCGGTCGACGTCGACGGCCGGGCAGGTCACGGCCTCGGCGCCGACCCACCAGCCGTCCCGGTCGGAGCGGACCCGGGTCAAGCCCTCCAGGTTGGCGAGGGCGCAGTGCGCGAGTGCGAGTGCGAAGTCCTCCGGGCTGCGCCGCCGGTCGTTCCACAACCCCAGGCGGCCCGAGAACAGCGCCGTCGTGTGCGGCTCGTTGACGAGGCAGAACATCGTCGGCTCCGGATACCGGGCCAGGAACGCCTCGACGTAGCGGACGAAACCGTCGACCCAGGCCGGATGGCAGAACCCCCGGTGGTGGTCGGGCAGGCCGAAGTGGCACAGGTCGACGACCGGGTCGAGACCGTGGCGGTCACAGGCGGCGAGGGCACGGTCCCACCACGACCAGTCGTAGGTTCCGGGCGTGGGCTCGGTCAGCCGCCACGGCATGCCGTAGCGGACGACGGTCACGCCGAGGGCGGCCACGTCGGCGAGGTCGGCGTCGAGGCGGTCGAGGTGCTCGCTGTCGGCCAGCTCGTCGACCCGGTGCTCGACCCCCCGGCGCAGGACGAGCGGGTCCGACGTCTCCTCCCCGACGGCGACCGTGAACCCGTCTCCGGTCAGACCGGCCGGCACTCCGATCAACCCGTCGGGAGGGGCTGGCCGTCGAACTCACCCCAGAAGTCGGCCATGCGATCAGGGTGCTCACCGTCGGGTCGCGCCCGGTCGTACCAGAACCCGGACGGATCACCGTCGCCGACGTGCACGGCGCTCTTGCGCCACACGTCGTAGCCGTCGATGAGGCGGACGTCGGCCGCTGCGTACCGCAGGGTCAGGCCGGCGCGGCGACGGTCGGACCCGTTGGCGTCGGAACCGTGCAGGAGCAGGTCGCTGTGCAGCGACGCCTGGCCGGCGGCGAGCGTGTTCACGTAACGCTCCGGCCGGGACGCCATGCCGGTGGCCTGGTGCCCGAGGACCCGGCTGCCGTCGAGGGCCAGGCCCTCGTGCTCGATCGGACCGACGGTGTGGCTCCCCGGGACGAACTGCATGGCGGCGTTGCCGGCGTCGGCATCGTCGATGGCCAGCCAGACGGTGACCGAGCGCGACGGGGTGAGCGGCCAGTAGATGCCGTCCTGGTGGAACGGGACGACCTTGCCGTCGTCGGGGAGCTTGGCGAACAGGTGCGAGCCCCAGCAGACGAGCCCCGGGCCGAGGATGTCCTGCGCCAGCGCCACGATGCGGGGCTCGGTGACGATGTCCCACAGGCCGGCGCAGACCACGTGGTAGCTGTTGACGGAGTAGGAGTTGCGGCGGTCGGCGGCGCCGAGCACGGCGGCGAGCAGGTCGTCCACGTAGGCGCGGAGGCGGGCCGCCTCCTCCGGGCCGTACACGGTGACGGGGGCCACGAAGCCGGCGGCGTTGTAGTGGTCGATCTGGTCGACCGTCAGCGTCCGGGCCGCGGAGGGGTCGGCCGGGTGGAACCGGAGGTCACGTCCGGTCGCCCCGGCGGGGTCATGGGTGCGGGCGCTGGTCACGCCGCCAGCCTCCCAGATCGGGTGCCGTCAGCCCAGCGTGACGGGCACCTCCCGGGGACCGCGCACCTGCACGCCGTTCCAGCGCACCTCGGCACCGGGCCGGAGGGTGAAGCGGGGGAAGCGGGCCAGCCAGGTCTCGAGCGCGACACGCAGCTCCATGCGGGCCACGTTGGAGCCGATGCAGCGGTGGATGCCGATCCCGAAGGCGAAGTGGCGGTTGCGCTCCCGGTCGATCACGACCTCGTCGGCCCGGTCGAACCGGTCCGGGTCGCGGTTGCCGGCCGGGAACGAGAGCAGCACCTTGTCGTCGGCGCCGACCGGGCAGCCGGCGATCTCGGTGTCGGTGGTGGTGACCCGGGCCATGGTGACGGGGGCGTAGGCCCGCAGCAGCTCCTCGACGGCGGTGGGGATGGCGCCGGGGTCCTCCACGAGACGGTCGCGGTCGGCGGGGTGGGCGGCCAGGTGCCACAGGCTCGACCCGATGGCCGACCAGGTCGTGTCGATCCCGGCCAGGAGCAGGAGGAAGCACGACCCGAGGATGTGCCGGTCGGTCAACGGCGCGCCGTCCAGCTCGGCCTCCAGCAGGTGGCTGATCAGATCGTCGCGGGGTTCGACCCGCCGGGACTCGACCTGCTCGGCGAAGTAGGCGAGGACCTCCCGGACGGCGGCGCGGATGACCCTCTGGTCCTCCGTTCCGCCCTGGAAGATCCGCACGGCCCAGTCGGTGAAGCGGTCCTCCTCGGCGGGCGGAACGCCCAGCATGTGGGCGATGACCCGCACCGGGATGTGGCGGGCGTAGTCGGCGGCGGCGTCGGCGGTGTCGCAGCCGGCCAGCTCGTCCACGAGGGCGTCACAGATGTCCCGTGTGGCCGGCTCCAGCTGATCCACGGCCCGGGGGCTGAAGAAGGGCAGCAGGATCCGCCGGGACTCGGTGTGGAAGGGCGGATCCGACGTGATGGGAGGCGCCGTCAGGAGCCCCGCCCCGGGCACGAGCGGGAGCACGCTCGGATCGACGTTGGAGAAGGTCTCGACGTCGTGGGCGACGGCGGCGATGTCGTCGTAGCGGGTGAGCAGGACGGCGCCGCCCCGGCGCTGCGTGCGGGCCACCGGACACGTCGCCCGCAGCTCGTCCCAGACCTCGAACGGGTCGGCCTGGTAACCCGGGTCCCCGACGTCGAAGTCGGTGGACCAGTCGATCCCGTCATGGATGGTCATGATCGCTCTGTTACCACGCCGGGGGGGCGGCGGCAACTACTGGTCCGGGGTCACCGACCGGCTCCCGTTGCAGTCCGAGCAGCACCGCCGCCCCGACGGCCGAGAGCAGGGCGGCGGTGAGGATCGGTGGCGTGTGGGTCGAGCTGGCGTCGGCGATGAAGCCGACGAGGGGCGGGAAGACGAGGCTCCCGGCCCCGCCGGCGAGGTAGACCCAGCCCATGATGGCGCCGAGCCCCTCGACGCCGAAGAGGTGGGCGGTGACGACGCCGATCAGCGCCACGAACCCGCCGTAGGCGACGCCCAACACGACCACGAAGAGCACGAGGAGCGGCACGCTGTCGCCGGCCAGCCACCAGATGAGGAAGGCCATCGGCTGCACGACGAACGACAGCTGGAGCATGCGCACGGGGCCGACCTGTCCGGCGAGACCCGTCAGCGCCAGCCGCCCGACGATGCTCGACGCCCCGATGAGTCCGACCAGCAGCGCGGCCGTCGACGAGCTGACCCCGTCGTCGGTCGTGAAGGGGACGAGGAAGGCGAAGGCCGACAGCATCGAGCCCGACTGCAGGGTGCCGGCGAGGCCGAGGCGACGAAACGCCCGGGTGGTCAGCACCGCCCTCACCCGGGCGAACCCGGGGCGGGCCGGCGGTACCGGCGGCCGCTCGATCAGGACGCCGCCGACGAGGAACGTCACCGCCGTGATGGCGGCCAGGACGAGGTAGGCGTCGCGCCATCCCGCACCGTCGATCACCCGCTCGGCGAGTGGCAGCAGGAGCAGGGTGCCGAGCCCGCTGCCCGTGGCCACGAGGCCCTGCGCCACGGCCCGCCGGCGGTCGAACCAGGCGGCCGAGATGGCGAACAGCGGTGACAGGAACAGCCCGCCCCCCAGGCCGAGCCCGAGCCCGTAGGTGAGGTGTCCCTGCCAGAGCGCCGTCACCTGTGACGTGGCGGCCAGCCCGGCGGCGAACATGGCGCCGCCCACCCACACGAGGGGCCGTGCGCCCCAGCGGTCGGCGGCGAACCCGGACGCCGCACCGGTCCCGAAGAAGAGGAACACGGTGACGCTGAACACGATGGAGGTGGTGCCGAGCCCGGCGGCGAACTCGTCGGCCATGGCGTCGAAGAAGGCCCCGAACGAGTAGATCGTGCCGAACGAGACCCCGACGATCACCGATGCCGCCGTGGCCACCCGCCACGCCCGGGCCGAGTCGACGCCCCCCTCCACGCCCACGGACTCTACGGGTCGGCGCCGGTCCCCACGCCCGGCCGGGCCACGGCAGCGGCGTGCTCGAGCCGGGCCACCACGTCGGTGGTCGGCGAGACCCGCGCGTTCTCGTAGGCGCTGAGGCGGGAGGCGCTGGTGCCGGCGAGGGCGGCGAGCTCGCGCAGCGTCAGACCCGAGTGCTCGCGCTGCGCTCGGAGGTGGTCGGCGAAGCGGCGACGGCCGGCCATCGTGACCTCGGCGCGGGCCCGCTCCATGACGGCTGCCATGAGGGGATCGACGCCGTACAGCTCGCCCCACGCCACGATGCCCTCGACCGTGCGGGCCACCGGCCCCCAGGGCGAGCGGCGGATCTCGGCGGCGATGCGCCGCCAGTCGGCGAGCGTGCCCCGTTCGAGGGCGGTGTGGATCGCCTCGTGTGGCCAGCCGGCGACGGGCTCGTCCGGATCGACGTCGACGTTGCGGAAGCGAAGCCGGCTGGTCGGGGTCGGTGCGCTCACGGCTCCACCTCCAGCATCGAGCGCGCCACGTCGCGCGTCACGGCGACCACGTCGTCCCAGCGGTGCCAGCGCGGATCGAGGCGGCGATAGGTCCGCAGGCTGTCGACCGTCCTCTCGTCACGGGGCCGGGGGTCGGCGAGCTGTCGAGCGACCTGCGTGGCAACGCGATCGTCACCCTCGTAGACGTCGGCGTAGTAGTCGTCCATGGCAGCCAGGGTTGCCGCCGCCGCAGACGGGCCGATCAGTGTCGCCAGGGCGGCGATGTCGAGGTAGTCGCGGGTCTGGTTGCGGGTCAGCGCGAGCCATGCCTTGACGCGCAGCGTCTCCGTCGCGGTGGGAACGGTCAGGGGGCGTCCACCGATCTCGACCTGTTCCACCTCGAGGGGGCGGCTCCGCCGTAGCTGTCTGATCCCCGTCTCGATTCCGCCCAGCTCACCGAGGATGATCCGACCCGCCTGGGCCCGCGCCGTGGTCCAGTCACCCAACGCCTCGAGGTTGGCGAGGACCGTCTCGAACCGGTCGGCCAGGTCGGCGACGACGTGGTCGTGATCCGTCGACAGGCGGTGTCCTGCGTAATGGGCCGCAGCGGTACCCCCGACCAGGACGGCTCCGGGCACGATCTCCTGAAGCCGGGCGGCGCTGGCCAGGACCTCGGCCAAGCGAGGGACGGGAGCGGTCACCGTCCGAATCTTATCCGATCTGATATCCGGCCAGGGAGCCGCCGCCACTCGACTGGCGCCCCCGGCAGGATTCGAACCTGCGACCCGTCGGATGGGAAGTGTCCGCCGAGCCGTCCGTCCAGTCCGGGCCCGTCCTGTTTGACCAGGTCAAGTCCACTCCCAGCGCTTTCCCATCCGCCCCCGTCCGAGCCCATGCCGCCGAGTTGATGGGACAACTGATGGGACAGGACCCCGCACGGGGGCCACGACTGACTGACGGACCGCCCCCGAGATCCGAACGCAAGCGTCGGCGATCACGGTGGCGAGCCTGCGGAACGCAAGGGCCTTGACAGCCGTTCGCCGGGACCCGTCGAGTCCGAAAAGGCCTGGTCAGGTCCGTCCGATGCGCGGTCCGCAGAATGCGTCGCCGTCCGGCCCGTGTCACCAAGTGCGTGAGATCTGCCGTGTGAAGCGGCGAGGAGCCCGTCGGGGCTGTAGCGGCGGGTGGTGGTGGTGCCGGGGGTGGTGGTGGCCCAGGTGAGGGTGGCGTCGAGGAGGTCCCAGGCGCCGGGGGTGTGGGCGGTGGTGTTGGTGTTGGTGGCCCACCAGGCGGCCCGGGGGGCGGGGGCGGGTTGGCCGTCGGCGCCGTCCTGGCCGGCGTCGAGGGCGGCCTGGTCGGGTTGGCCGGCGGCGGTGGCGATGATGGTGGCGTTGGCGGCGACGTCGGCGGTGGGGACGGTGACGATGTTGCGGCTGCCCCCGAAGACCCCGACGGTGCCGCTGGCCCCCCCGGCGGCGGGGTGGGCGGCGCTGGTGATGGTCAGGGCGGTCCGGTTCTGGGTGGTGGTGCCGGTGCCGGTGGTGAGACCCAGGTCGTCGAAGAGCTGGGAGTTGGAGGCGACCACGGGGACCCGGGCTGCGGTGAGGTGGGTGTTGACGGTGGCGGTGGTGGCGTCACGGGACACGATGACGGCGTCGGCGGCCTCGGCGGTGCCGGTGGTAAGGGTGTCGTCGTCGACGACGTCGACGGCCCAGCCGGCGGCGGTGAGGTGGCCGATGGTGGCCGTGTCCCCGGCGGAGGGGGCGGCGTGTCTCGGGACGTCGGGAGCTAGCAGGGAGGATGTCCCGAGTTTCGTGGAACTTCGGTGGCGGCCCGGTGTGGTTCAGGCGGCTTCCTCATCATGGCATGGGGGTGTGACACGGCCGGTGGTGTGGTCGTCGAGGGTCTGGCGGAGGGCTCGGAGGTGGAGGTGGCCGTTGACCCGTCGGAACTGGCGGGCGGCCTCGCCCATGCCGGCGGCGCACCAGCGCAGCACCATCTGGCCGTCACGCCAGCGCTTGACGTTCGAGCTGTGGTCCCGGCAGATCTCGATCATCGACTCGATGGCGTTGGTCGACCGCAGGGTCCGGGCCAGGGTGGGTGGCACCCCGAGCCGGTTGACGGTCAGCGTCTCGGCCAGGGCCTCCCGGAGCGACCCCGCCGCGCCGGGGTGGGACCGGGTGAGGTCACGGACGAGCGCTTCGAGGGTCGCCTCGGCGGTGAGCGGATCGGTGCAGCGGTAGGCGGCCCGCATCTTCTTGGCCACCGTGGGCGCAGTCGACTTGGGGAGGCGGGCTTCGACGTTGCGGATCTTGTGGAGCTGGCAGCGTTGGATGACGGGGTGGTCGAACACGGCCCGTACCCCGGCGGCGAGGGCTTTGGCGCCGTCGATGACGACGAGCACCGGGCGGGTGGTGTCCAGGCCCCGGTCCCGCAGCCCGGCGAGAAGGTCCCGGACGACGGTGGTGTTCTCGGTGTCGCCCTCGACCAGGCCGAGGGGGATCTTGGTGCCGTCGATGCTGATCCCGAGGGCCACGACGCAGCAGTGCCCGGCGAAGTGCACGCCGTCGATCATCAGGGCCACGATGTCGTGACCGGACAGGTCAGCGGCCATCAGCTCGGCCAGGGCCGTCTCGGTGCGGGCCACGAACCGCCGAGAGATCGAACTCTTCGACGTCGAATTCGCTCTCTGTTCGACGGCGGCGCCGACGGGTTCAAGCCCGGCGGAGTAGCGGCGGGTGGACAGCTTGGCCATCATCCGCTCCAACGCCAGCGCTTCGAGCAGATCCGAGCCGGTGAACGCCTCATAGGCGCCCACCGCCAGCTCGGCTGTGCCGTCGGCGGTACGGACCCGGGGCCGGCGCACCGGCACCCGCCGCCCGCCGAGGACGACCGAGCCGTCCTCGCTGCCGTGGCGGACCGCGGTCCGGTCGGGGTCATGGCGGCCCTTGGGGCCGGCCAGGGCGCACACGGACTCCTCCATCATGGCGCCCATCACCTCGAGGCCGGTGGCTACCGCCAGGGCCAGCAGGCCCTCCCGGGCGGCGCCGCCGATCTCGGCCAGGGCGACGGTCACCTCGGCCGGCATCGCCAGCGTCTCGTCGATCATGTCGGGCGCGGTGGTGGTCTGGTAGTTCTTGGTCACAGGTGGTGGTCCCTTGCTGTCGAGTGACTTGGCGGTCGCCCGACACCTACCAGCCGGCAGGTCTCGAGCGGGGGACCGCCACCTCAACTTCCACGACTACCGGGACAACCTCCAGGCGGATGCTCCCCCGGGCCATGGGACAAGCCTGGACCGATTGATGGGACAGAGATGGGACAACTGCGGTTTCGGGCCTGCCGCCCCGAGCCGTCCAGGCTGCTGACCTGGTAATTCGCAGCGCCCCCGGCAGGATTCGAACCTGCGACCGTCGGATTAGAAGTTGCGTCCGGCCCTTCCGGCGGAGTCCGTCCAAGTGCGCCTTCGTACGCCGTGACCAGGCAGAACGCCCCTCGGGCGGGCGCCGCCGATCCGGCTGATCCGGGCCCGTCCGGCGGCGTCCGTGCACCTTTCGTGCACCCCGGGCCGAGAACGGGACGGCCCATGGCGCTGGGCCCCGGCATGCCCGAACCCGATCTTGCAACGCATTCTCGATGAGCCGGCCTCTAATTGTGCTCATGGCCCGCCCGCACCGCGACCGTCCCTGCTCGCCCCTTCGCGACCGTCTGCCAGCGGAACCGGCCGTTCGATCGCCGGCACCACCGCTGCTGTCCGTTGAGGAGGCCGCCGTGGTGCTGAGGGTGGGGCGGACTTGTGCGTACGACCTCGCCCACGAGTTCCTCGACTCGGGAGGCCGCAACGGTCTACCCGTGGTCCGCTTGGGACGCCGACTGCGTGTCCCGCGAGCCGCTCTCGAGCAACTGATCGGCGGCCGGATCGACTGGCCCCCCCAGCGCCCGTCCGATGCCGACGGGGCTCGCTCGGACCCGGCGCACCAGTAGCGGGCCACGGAGCGCCGGCGACGTTCTGGCCGAGTTGATGGCGCCATCCAGCCGGCGGTAGGTGGCAGGGCCGTCGCTGGAGCGGCTCAGCGTGTTCGAGGGCGACTTCGCCTACCAATCGCGGACTCAGGCCGTCACCGCAGAGGCCTTCGACGGGCTCCTCGCCCAGGTCTCGGGTCGACCCCCGCAGTCGGCGGACGCAGGTCGGACCGGGCAATCACGGCGTCGAGATCGAGGTCTGGGCCTGGGGGCTTGTTCTCGTAGAGCAGTGCTAGCGGCAGCTGATCGGTACCGAAGATCATGCACGCCGCCGTGACCGCTTGCATCTGATGCTTCTTGGCGAGCATGTAGGCGCGCAGCCGTTGCGTCGCCGAGGCCACTGACTCAGTCTTCGCAAGCGTCACCCAAACCAGCAGGACGGTGTCGTTACCGTCACCAGCCGAGAACGTCGTGTACGAGTGGGATTTATGGTCACGCCCTGTGAGTCGCCGAAGGTCGGGCGCCATCTTGGCGAATCGGTCCTGTAGTGCCGATGAGGCACCAAGGAGCGTCGCACCGGTCGCCAGCCAACCGTCCGGCCGCAGCCGCTCGAGCGAGTCGACGAGCTCCCGCACCTTCGGGTTTGCGTTGTGCTTTGGCTTCGGCGCTTCTGTCCGACGGATCCCCAGGTTGTGGAAATACCAGGCATCGAGTGCGTCGGTTCGGCTGGCAAGGATGGTCACGCCCTGCTTTTTGAACCGTCGGCGATCGGCAACGGACGGCTCGCCGAGGTGCGGCATGCGGGCGTAGACCTCCTCAGGGTCCGGCTCGACATACAGACCGTGGGCGAAGAACTCGAGGAATAAGTCGAGCTCGTCTACCGCATGGTGGAACGAGGTCACCGTTGGAGCGGTGCGCCGACGAAGGTACAGCAGAAACTCGGCGGGCCGTTCGATGAGTTCGGCGATGATGCGCAAGTCGTGCACCGACACGGTCCAGGGCACGTCGTCGATGCTCAGCAGTCCAGCTGTCACAAGCTCGACGGTCTCGGTGGCGATAGATGAGAGGTCCTCGAGAGTGACCAAGACCTGATGAACCTCTCGTACGCTCGTGAGGTCCAGCCAGCTTCCATCCTGCAGCCGAATACCACCGTCACGGTCGAGGCGCTCCCGTAATCGCGCCGACTGCGCCGCCGCCTCGGTCAACAGCTTGCGAAGGTCGGACCTGAGCCGACTTCGGTTGCCCGCCCGTGCCTCGGTGCCGAAGGCACCGGCCTTCGCCTCAAGGACTATCGCGATGTCGTCCAACAGCAGGAGGCCGTCGCCCTCGACCAGCTTCGTGTACGTCGCTGGGGTTGGCTCGTCGTTCGTCGGATCCGGCACGAAGTACTTCAATGACGAGTATACACTCGCGCCTGGGAGCAACGTCTGAAGATGCCGAAGGCTGACAGTCTCTAGGAACTCACCGCGGTGCTTGGCGTAGAGATTCCACCCCGTCGAGTTCTTGAGCTTCCCCTCCATCCGATCTCGGACGCCTGCCAGCACCAGACTCTCGTGGACGGCCATCACCGAGCCGTCTGGATCGCTCAGCATAGGTCGCGTACGAAACGGAGCTCGGCCGGACAGAAGTGCCTTCGCAGCCGTCACAGGGTTCCCGGAGGTCATCGGCTGCGAAAGGAGCTGAACGGCGGTCGAGACCACCTCAGGGGGAAGACCTGTCCGGCTCGACACGGCGAGTACGTCCACAACAGCAGCGTCCGCTGGCCTCTCCCATGCAGCGTCGTGCAGCTCGCGAGCTCGCTCCCGCTCAGCATCGTCGATCGCTCGCAGCGGATCGCCGGCCGCATCCGCCGCTTCGGCCTCGGCTACCCGGACAGCGTGCGCTTCCGTCAAAAAGTTCATGAACTCCGCTGCAGAGGCGAATCGTGCGTGCCAGGCCCCCGCATGCATCTCCTGAAGCGCGGACACCACGCTTCGCACCTCGGCACCCGAACACCCGATTGTCTGACGACAGGCCAGCTCGACGGCCGGCTCGTCGAAGAGCCCGGAGAGCGTGTCAACGAGCATGTGCTCATAGATCAAGTTGCGAACGAAGACCTCACGGAGTGCAGCAGACATCGCAAGCTTCGCCTGATCATCCGACGCGGTCAGCCCATCGAGCAAGAGGGCCATCGACCCGACATCAAGGATCTCCCGGCAGGCGGCACGGACGTCGTCGATTACCTCGTCGGGCTGACGGCTCGTTGCCAGATGCTCTGCGTCCGGGTACCGCGTGCCGCGACAGGAGAGGATCGCCGCAGCTAGCTCGATCACTGCGGCCATGCCCTCGTTCTCCGTCTCGCAGTACGTCTCTGGATCGAAGAGAGTTTCCGAGATCTTGAGACACTCGATGACATCGAATGCGTCGAAGCGCTCCGTTAGCTCCACGACTCGCTCCACCGCAGCTCGCAGCTGCCTCTCGAGAGTGTCGCGCGCCTCCGCCTCGCTGGCGGACTGGCCCACGAGCTTGGCCATCCGCTCGTAGCCCTCGGCTGCCAGCCGAAGCGGCCGAGGTAGCGTCGGGAGGTCCTCCGCTCGCAAAGCGCGTGCGCGGTGCAGCGCACGCTTGCGCTTGGTTGCGCGACGCCGCTGTGACTTCGAGGCCATCGCACGATGTTACGAAACATCGGTCACGCGATCGATGACTTGCCGGTTGTCGAGGCGGCGGGGTCCGACACCGCGAAGCTGCATGCGGGAAGACCGCCGCTATCCAGGCACGGGCAGAGCGCCCCCTATCCGTCGACCGCCGGGTTCCGGCGCACCATCCCCGACGTGCCGGTCTGGGACGCCCGAGTTGTCCGTTCCCGTGCGCTCAACGCCCGGCGACGGCGGCGCCGAGCTCCTATGGCAGACGTCCTGCATCGGAGGGGGATCGCTCGTCGCTCTACCCGCTGAGGGCGATGCCTGCTGCTGCGAGGGCGGCGGCGGTGAGTGGGGGGCCGAAGGCGATGAGGCGGGAGCGGGTGAGCGCTGCCCAGATGCCGGTGAGGGTGAGGGCGGCGAGGAGCCAGACCCAGACCAGGGTGGGGTCGATCCAGGCGATGGTGAGGGCGGCGACGGCGAGGAGGCGGACGTCGCCGAAGCCGATGTGTGCCGGGGCGATCCACCACAGCACGGCGGCCGGCGCAGCGACGGCGACGGCTACGACTGCCGCGGTGATGGCTCGGCTGGCGGGCTGGCCGGCGGTGGTGGCGGCTGCGATGACGATGGTGACGGCGGCGGTGGAGGCGTGCAGGAGCGGGGTGGGGAGGCGGTGGTGTCGGGCGTCGATGACGGAGGCGATGGCGGGGCCGGTGAGCCCGGCGGCGGCGACGGCGATCTCGGCGGCGCTCACGACGGTGGCGGGGGGTGGGGGTGGTAGGTGCGGCGTTCGTGGGGGTCGTCGGGGTCGACGAGGGTGCGGCCGTGGGCGAGGTACCAGTCCCGGAGGCGGGCCCAGTCGTCGGTGTTGTCGTCGACGTGGCCGCCGACGCAGCCTCCGGGGATGGTGTCGATCCAGGCGTGGAGGGAGGCCAGGTAGGCGGCGCCGCCGCCGGGTTGGTGGTCGGGGCTGCGACCGAGTCCGTAGCTGTAGTGGGTGAGGGGGAAGGGGAACCGGGCGACCATCGTGGTGATGTGCAGGGCCCGTAGCGAGTCGCCCATCCAGGTGGCAGGGACGACTAGGACGGCCAAGGTCAGGGCGACGACGATCAGGACGGCGGGGGCGGGGACGGTTGCGGCGATCAGCGCGCCGGAGAAGGCGGCGAGGAAGATGACGGCGCAGGCGGCGAGGAACGCCGCTGCCCGGGTGACGGCGTAGCGGCCGAGCCGGGCTGGTACGACGAAGATGCTGGCGGCTACGGGTGAGGTGACGTAGATGGTGCGGCGGGGGTCTCCCCGGGCGAGGACCCCGGCCACGATGGCGCCGAGGTGGAGCCAGCGTGGGGACGGCCCGTTGTCGCCGTAGCGGCGGGCTCGACGGAGGCGGGCTTGCATGCCGGCCACTTGGGCGGCGCGCCGGTCGGCGGGGCTGCGGGCGACGGTCAGACCGGGCGGGTCGAGGGCGGGTATGGCGGACTGCTGGCGGGTGGGGGCGGTCATGCCGGGTTCCGGGGGCCGATCCAGTGGTGGACCTGCTGGCGGCTGACCCGCAGGGCGGCGGCGATGACTCCGCCGGACGCGCCCCGGCGGGCGGCCTCTTGGGCCAGGGCGATGCGCCGGGCCCGGAGGTCCTCGACGACGGCGGTGGCGGCGGCGTGGTCGTCGGCCAGGGCGGACATCTGGTCGAGGAGGTCGGCGGTGTCGTGACCGTAGGTGGGGGGCCGGCCGCCGGGCACGACCGCGACGCTAGCCAGCTGGGAGCGGGTCGATCCCCCGATCAGCGGCAGCACCGGGCCGGGGAGCGGTGCGGGCATCGTCCCCATCCTCCTCCCACCCAGGCGTTGCGTCAACAGCATTGACGTATCGTCGTCATGGTGCTACCGGCTGCGGGCCCGGCCGGGGCCGGACCGTTCGAGGGTGGCAAGGTCGGGCCGGTGGGCGGCGTTGGTGACGCAGGCTGCGAGCGTGTCGGCCCAGTGGGGTCCGGTAGCGAGCCGCCAGGCGGCCAGGTCGCTGTGGTGGTAGGTGACGATCTCGCCGACCGGCCCGGCCGCGCCGTGGGTGAGGGTGGCGGTGAGGTGGGCGGCGGCGGCGCGTCCGGCGGGGTCGGCGTCGAGGGCGACGATCGCGCCGTGGTGGTCGAGGTGGGAGGCGAGGGTCGCGGCGACGGCGGGGTTGCGGGCGGCGGCGACGCCGATGAGGGCGGCGGCGGGGTAGCCGGCGTCGGCGGCGGCGATGGCGTCGGGGACGCCTTCGCAGATGACGAGGGGCCCGGGCCGGGGCCGGGGGGGCCGGACCCAGCCGATGAGGGGGTTGGTGGCGACGCGGTTGGGTGGGTTGAGGTACTTGGGTTGGTCGGGTCCGGGTGAGAGGAGCCGGGCCTGGTAGTAGACGGCCCGCCCGGTCTGGTCGCGGACGGGTAGGACGACGGCGCCGGCCGGTGAGCGGGCCAGGACCCGGGGGTGGGTGTCGAGGCCGAGGCCGTGGCGGGCGACGCTGGCGGTGTCGATGCCCCACCGGTCGGAGATCCAGTCCCGGGCCTCGGCGCCTGCGGCCGAGCGGAGCTGGTGGTGGGTGGCGGTCAGGTAGCGGCGCAGGCGGGCCAGGTCGGTGACCGGCTCGGGCGGTTGGGTGCGGGGCGCCGGCCGGGCCCGGGCGGCGGGTGCGGGGATGGTGTGGGGGCGGTGCAGGCCGGCCCGGTGGGCGAGGAGGGCGAGGGCGTCGCCGGCGCCCATGTTGCGGGTGACGATGAGGAGGTCGATGGCGGTGCCGGAGGTGCCGGTGGACCAGCAGGTGAAGCGCTGGACGCCGGAGCGGTCGGTGAAGATGCTCATGGGTGGGGTGCGCCCGGTCTGGGGGTGGCCGGGTACGGGGGATGGCCAGCGGGCGGCGGTGCCGTGGCCTTTGCGGCCGCCGATGAGCTCGTCGGCGAGGGCGGCCAGGTCGGTGCGGGCCAGGATCTCGGCGCGGTCCCAGCGGGCCGCCGGCCGGTCCGGCGACGACGGGCGCGGACCCGGCCAGCGGTTCACAGCCGCTGCTCGTCGGGGTGACGCATGCGGGCGTCGGTGTCGATGAGTGCGGCTTCTGTGTGGTGGTAGCGGTGGGTGAGGCGGGCGGAGCGTTCCCCGGTGCGCCACAGCGACTCCCCGCGACGCAGGCCGGCTACCACGGCCACCTCGGCGGGTGAGAGACCGAAGGCGACCTGGGCGTGGGCGAGCTGGTCGGGGTCCTGGCGGAGCAGGATCTTGGTGGCGGTGTCGGCCAGGAGTCCGGCGGCGATCTTGGATAGGGCGGTGCCGTCGTCGGATTGGGCGGTGAGGTCGGAGGGCCGGTGGCAGACGGCGATGTTGGCGACCCCGTAGGTGCGGCCCAGCTTCCAGCAGTGCTGCAGGTGCCGGGTGGCGGCGGGATCGCGTAGGAGCGCCCAGACCTCGTCGAAGACCTGGACCCGTTGGGGTCCGGGGGTGCCCATGAGTTCGGTCAGCCAGCCGGTGGCGGCCACCATGACCACCGACAAGACGTCGGTGTCGCCGAACACGGCGGACAGGTCGAGGACGAGGCCGGGGGCGGTCCAGTTGACGGGGACGGGGTCGGTGCCGTCGAACATGCCGGCCAGCTCGTTGCCCAGTAGCCGGTCCAGGGCCAGCACCAGGGGCCGGGTCACGGCCCGGGCGTGGGTGGGGTCGTCGAGGCGGGCGGCGTCGAGAACCTGGGGTGGGGGCTGGTGGAGGAGGGTGCGGGCGTCGGCCAGGCTGGGGGTGGTGTGGGGACCGGTGTTGAGGTGGCGGGCGGTGGCGTAGAGGACGGCGTCGGCTTCCTGGCTGGGTGTTTCGCCCATCCCGAGGGCGCACAGCGCCCGGAGGAGGCCGTGGTGGCGGCGGGCTCGGCGGGCCGGGTCGGCGCCGCCGGCGGGCCCGGCGGCGAGGGGGTTGATGCGGCAGACGCCGCCGGGGGCGAGGCGGAGGTGTTCGGCGCCGATGGCGTGGGCCAGGTCGACGTATTCGCCTTTGGGGTCACAGATCGCCCACCAGCGGGCCGGACCGTAGAGGGCGTGCATGCGCCACAGGCCGGTCTTGACGAGAGCGGATTTGCCGTTGCCGGGGGCGCCGACGATGAACACGTTGGGGTTGGTGGGCCCGTCGGGGAGGTGGTGGTAGGCCTCGAAGGGGTCCCAGAACATGGGGCCCCCGCCGGAGAGGGCGTCGGTGCCCCAGTAGACGCCCCGGTGGCCGAGGTCGTCTTCGACCGACCAGGGGTAGATGGAGCACAGGTGCGCGGTGGTGGTTCGCAGTCGCCCGGCCCGCAGCCGCCGCCGGGCCCGCCCGCCCCCGGCGCCGTCGCCGTCACCGCCGCCGCCGCCGGGGTCGGGCCGGTGGGTGGCCGGTGGGGTGCTCATTGGAGTCCGGCGGGGGTGAGACCGAGACCGAGGGGCAGGCTGGTGGCCCAGGCCAGGTCGTGTTCGCCGTCGCGGGGTCGTAGCAGGAGGCCGTGTTGGCGGGCGGTGGCTTCGAGGGTGGCGCAGTCCTCGTCGAGGTGGTCGGGGTCGGGGGCGGTGACGCAGACGAACAGGGCGGCCGTGTACTCGGGGAACCCGGAAATGAGTTCTTGTTCTCGGGTTTCGGCGTCGGCGACGGCGCGTCGGTGGGCGGCTGAGACCCGGAAGCCCCGTTCGACGCGGGTGTCGGCGTCGGATTCGAGGCGGAGGATCTCCCGGGCGGTACGCCGGCGGCTGAGCGACGGGGCGACGGGCTCGAGGACGGCGGTGATGGCCCGGCGGAGCCCGGTGGTCTGCAGGACGGGCCGGAACCAGTCGGCGGGCAGGGGGGTCTGGGGGAGCTGGAGGATCTGGTAGACGCGGTGGGAGGCGGCGTCGACGGTGAGGTGGCGGCGGGCCAGGTCCGCTCGGGCGGGGCCCACGGCGCCCAGCCCGAGGCGGTCCACCAGGGTTCCGACGGCGGGGTCGGGCCGCCACCCGAAGGGGTCGACTCGTTCCCGGACGGCAAGGGCCATCTGGGTGGCGGTCAGCGGTTCGGTGGGTGACAGCCCGGCCTGGCGCAGGGCGGCGGTCAGGTCGGCGGCGGCCTGGGCGGCGAGGTGCTCGAGGCGGTCGAGGTGGGCGGCCGATCCGGGTCGGCCGCTGCCGGCCGGGCGGGAGCGCGCCGCGGTCACGGTGACGGTGACGGTGACGTCGTGACTGGTGGCCTCACCGGCCACCCCGCCCAGCAGGGCGGTGTAGGAGTCCCGGGCGGCGGGGGGTCCGCCCGGTTGGGTGGCGGCCCAGGCGTGATGGTCGGCCAGCGCGGCGGGGACCGCCCAGTCAGACCAGCCGACCCGTACGACCGGGCCCCGTTCGGTGGCGAAGGCGCGTAGCACCTCCCCCCAGCCGGCCAGCAGGCCCAGCTGCTCGTCGCCCGACAGCAGGGTGAACGCCACCCCGGGGACCCCGACGGTGACGGTCAGGGACCGGTCGGCGCGGTCGTAGACGAGCCCGGCGCCGGAGAGGGGCCCGGTCCCTGAGCGCAGCTCCACCCCGGCCAGGCACCCCGGCAGGGACGCCTCGACGCCGGGGACCGGGCCCAAGTGATGCGAGGCCGGTGGTGCCTGCCAGCGGCGTCGGGTGGCGGCGGCCAGGGCGCCGACGGCTAGGGCTCGGGTGTGCTCCCACAGGTACAGGCCGCCGACCTGGCCCAGGGCCAGGGTGGCCGCCACCGCCAGGGCGCCCAGCGCGGCGGCGGGGGCGCCGGCCCGGAAGCCGGCGAACCCCACGGCCAGGCCGACGGCGAGGATTCCCAGCTGGGCTGCCCCCAGCCCGAGGAACAGGCCGCCGCCCCGGTGGGAGGCGAACGTGAAGGCCAGCACCCGCCCCTCCCCCACCCGGGGCGGGCCGGCGGGGCCGGTCGTCGTGGGCACCGCTCAGGCCCCCCGGGTCGGGCGGGGGCGGGGCCGCAGGGTGCCGGCGGTGTGGGCGACGTGCATGATCCCCCCCGGGGACGGGTGGGCGGTCTGGGTGGCCTCCCCGCCGGGCATGAGCCGCATCAGCAGCCACGGACTGAAGGTCCCCAACCCGAACGCCACCACCCCCACGAACATGGCCCCGATGGCCTGAGCCAGGCCGGTGGTGTCGGCCACGCACGTCGCCGCCGCGGTGTCGTCGCAGCCGTCGACGGTGGCGACCAGCGCGGCGGGGGTGCCGTCGGGTCCGCCCGGAGGGGGGCTGGTGAACTCGGCTGCGCCGGTGCCGGTGAAGGCGGCCGTGCCCAGCACCAACGCCAGGACCACCACCAGCTTGGCGGCCACGAAGGCCACCAGCAGCTCCATGGTCTTGGCGAACACGGCCCGGTGGCCGGTGACCAGCGCCACCACGGCCAGGGGGATGAGTGCCACCAGCAGGTAGATCAGCGCCGAGCGCACGATCAGCACCACGAACACCAACAGGGCGGCCACCATCAACACGAACGCCACGACCACCATCACCAGCGGGATCACCCCCGAGGTGGCCGCCACCTGGTCGCTGATCCCCAGCAGCCCGTCGGCGAGGGCTTCGGCGTTGGTGCCGCCGGTGTCCCACACCCATGCCGACAGCTCGTCGACGACGTCCACGCCCACCTGGGCGAACACCACCACCGTGGCCAGGATGAACGCCGCCCCGGGCAGGCCCAGCGCGAACCGTCGGGTCATGGCGCCCACGTCGCCGGTGGCGACCCCCCGGATGACCCCCACGCACACCGCGCCGACCAGGAGGCTGGCGCCGACGTTGACCATCATCCGGTACGGGCCCGTAGGCCCCGAGAACCACGGTGAGGTCAACTGCGGGGAGCTGACCGCGAACACGGCGTCGAAGACCAGGCCGGTCACGTAGAAGGCCCCGTCGATGACCCAGCCGGCCACCAGGTTCAGCATCCCCTCGGCCGTGCCGGCGATCACGTCCCCGGCCCGCCCCGCGATCCAGCCCACCGCCGTGTCCAGCAGCTCGAACGGGTTGAACGCCAGCACCCACGCACCGGCCGGACGCCCGCTCACCGTCCCCCCTCCCGCCCGTCGCCGGGGCTGGGGGGCGGGGGGAACTGGGGGCCGCCGTCGGCGCCGATGAGCGCGAAGCCGTCCAGGCGGGCGTCGAGGGTGACGGCGTCGACATGCCACGCCCCCGGCCCGGGGGCCGGGGCGGGTCCCGGGCCGTCTGACACCGCGGCCAGGAGCCACACCCCGTCGACGCGGACCAGGTCCAGGGCGGTGAGGGTCCAGGTGACGGTCGGGTCGACGGTGCCGCGCTGGGACAGGACGTGGACCGCCCACGCCTCGGCCGTGGCCGTCCCCGCTTCGAAGTCGGCGTCGGTGACCCGCACCGCCAGCGTCCGCGAGACCCACCACACCGGCGCCCGGCGGTCCAGCCGGTCCCGTAGCCCGCCCAGCTGGGCGGTCACGTCGGTGACGATCCCGTCCCGGGCCCCCGGCGCCGTCATCGCCGCCACCTCGGCGGCGACGTCGGCGTCGGTCGAGTACACCCAGGCCTGGTTGGCGTCGTTGAGTTCCACCACCCGGCCCACCAGCCCCGCCCACCCGTCCGCCGCCGGCGCCTCCACGTCGACGGTCGTCCCGGCGGGCCGGTCAGGTTCGGTGTCGGGGTGGGGGCTGGGGGCGGTCAGGCGCCCGGCGGCGGCCCCGGTCACCAGGGCCACGGCGGCGACGATCAGCAAGCGGGTGCGGGCCACCGGCGATCAGGTGGCGTTGAAGACGGCGTTGATGACCGACGGGCCCAGCCCGATGATGGCGGCGCCGGCGGCGCCGCCGATGATCATCTTCTTGCCGGTGCCCCCACCCCCGTACGAGCCCGACGACTGGCCCAGGGCGTACAGGGCGGCGCCGGCCAGCACGGCCGCCAGGCACGCCCACAGCCCGTAGGACATCAGCCAGTTCGTGGCCTGCTGGATCAGCTCCGAACCCGGCCCTGAGTTGTCCGGGCTGCCCCCCACCTGGGCCACTACCGCCTGTGCCGGCATCACCATTCGACTCCTCTCGGTCTCGGGCGGCGCACCCCTGCGGTGGCGCCTCCCAACCCCAAGAGGCCGCCCCCCGCCGATCCGTCGCGCCGCTACCGCCCACATGGGCGCCGGACCCGAGCGGGCGGCACCCGGGCTGCCGGGTGGACTCTCGGGAGAGACGTGACCGGTCCCGCCCTGCCCGCCCTCCGTTGGGTCGCCCGCCGCCGACAGCAACGGCGAGGCCGCCCCAGAGCGATCGTGGCCGCCGCCGCGGTCACCGGGATGCTGGCCACGACGATGGGTCTGCCGCTGCTGGTGGCCGCCCCCCGTCTCACCCAGCCCGCCGTCGCCGGCGGCGCCGTCGCCGACATCCCCGCCGTGCTCCTCGGCGTCTACGCCGACGCCGCCGCCCGCTGCCCGGGGCTGCGCTGGCAGCTCCTCGCCGCCGTGGCCAAGATCGAGTCCGACCACGGCCGCTACGGGAGCGCCACCCTCACCGCCGACCTCGACGTCACCCCACCCATCGTCGGCCCCGCCCTCGACGGCTCACCAGGCGTCGCCGCCATCGCCGTCCCGGCCGGGGGGAGCCCCTGGCACGACGACCCCCGCTGGGACCGGGCCACCGGACCCATGCAGTTCATCACCGCCACCTGGGCCGCGTGGGGTGTCGACGCCGACGGTGACGGCACCGCCAGCCCCCACACCTACCCCGACGCCGCCGTCGGCGCCGCCGACTACCTCTGCCACGCCGCCGGAGGCCGCATCGACGACGAGAACGACGAACGCCGGGCCCTGTGGGCCTACAACCGCTCGAGCGTCTACGCCGACGACGTCCTGGCCTGGGCCGCCCGCTACACCCTCACCGGCGGCGGTCCCGTCGAGGTGGCCGTGCTCCTGGCGCACCCGAACGTGACCATGAGCGCCGCCGCCCGGGCCGACCTCGAAGCGGGCACGGTGGACTGGCGCCTCGTGGCCCTCCTGGCCGAGCTGGCCGGGCGGTGGCGGCTGCACCTGATCAACTTCGCCACCGGCCACTCCCGCTGCGCCGTCCTCCCCGGCGGCGCCAACACCGGGCCGGGCTGCTCGGTCTCGAACCACTACTACGGGCGGGCCACCGACATCGCCCTGGTCGGACCCGCCGACAGCCCGGCGGTGCCCGTCACCGCCACCAACCCCCACGCCCGGGCCCTAGCCGACTACCTGGCCGGGCGGCCCGCTGACCTGCTCAGCCCCGACGAGGTCGGCCAGCCCTGGGCCGACCTGGCCCGCCGGCCGGGCTGGTTCACCAACAGCCTCCACCGCCACCATTTTCACGTCGCGTTCGAGACCCCCCCGCCGCCACCACCCGCGCCCCCGGCTGACCCTGGCGACGTAGCCGGGGCGTCGGCGGTCCCCGGGCGGGTGCTGGGCGACGCCGACACCCCCACCGCCGAGGCCCGCCTCGCCGGCCGGGCCGACGTCATCTGGATGGGCACCTACGACCACCCCGGACCGCGCTGGTGGGCCGACTACGGGATCTCGGCCACGTTCGGGCCCGACGACGGCACCGGCCCCGACGGGCGGCGCCTCCGCGCCGTGCCCGCCCCGCCCGGCGGTCACGGCCAAGCCCTGCGGGTCGACTTCAACCCCCACAGCCAGCCCGCCCACACCGACTCAGCCAAGTTCGGGGCCCGCTACCACCAGACCCTCACCGCCCTCGGTCACCCCCGGGCCTGGGAAGACGAGCTGTACCTCCGCTACCGGCTCTACGTCCCGGGCGACTTCGGGTGCGACACCGTCGGCGGGAAGCTCCCCGGCCTGGCCGGCAACCCGAGAGCCGGCACCGCACCCGGATCCGGCTCAGGTGGCGGCACCTACCACCAGTCGGCCTGGTCGGGCCGGCTCATGTGGCGCTCCGGGTGCGCGCTCGTCGGCTACTTCTACGTCTGGGCCGCCGGCAGCGAGCACATCAGCGACGGCCCCCGCCCCGACGGCCGCTACGTCGGCATCGACCCCTACTTCCGCCGCCCCAACGGCGCCCCCCTGCGGCTCACCAAAGGGGCGTGGAACACCATCGAGGTCCGCTACCGGATCAACACCCCCGGCCGCCACGACGGCCGCATCACCGGCTGGGTCAACGGCACCGAAGGCCTCGACCTGACCGTCACCTTCTACGGGCCCACCCACCAGACCTTCGGCTGGGGAATCAACGAGATCCGCATGGACACCTTCTACGGCGGCCCCGCCGGCGTCGACCGCCCCACCCACCTCTACCTCGACGACATCGTCCTGGCCCGAGCGCCCATCGGGCCCCGCAGCGACCCGTGAGGCCCGTAGCCCGCCGCCCCAGCCGCAAACAACAGTCTAGTACAGTCTAGAACCAGCTCAGCACATTCCTCCTTCGCACCGAGGGCCGGAGTCTTATGGAGTCTTACGGCGAGAACCCGTTCAACCCCGGCTACGGGGTGGCCCCGCCGGTGCTGGCCGGGCGGGGCGAGCTGATCCACCAGATCCTGATGAACCTCCAGCGGGGCCCGGGCCGGGGCGAGTATCACACCATCGTCGTCGGGCCCCGCGGGACGGGCAAGACCGTGCTGTTGGACCACGTCCGCCGTCACGTCATCGACGAGTGGGGCTGGCTGGACCTGAACTGGGCGGGCCGCCCCGACTGGGGTCTAGCCCAGATGCTCGCCGAGCAGCTCCCGGGCCTCGAGCCCCGACTGGTCGGCACGCTGCGCCGGGCCGGGCGCAGCGTGCGGCCCGCCAGCATCGAGGCCACCACCCCACTGGGCGGCGCCCGGGCCGAGTTCACAAGGTCCCAGCCCGTCCCGGCCCGTTCTGTGACGGCGCTCGTCGAGGACCTCGGCCGCCAGGCCGCCGAGCGGCGCCTGTCAGTGCTCCTGGTCGTCGACGAGCTCCAAGGCGCCTCCGCCGCCGACCTGGCTGCGCTGTCGGGCACACTGCAGCTCGTCGCCAACCAGCGGCGCCTCCCGGTGGCGTTGCTGGCCGCCGGGTTACCCCACGTTCGCGAGGTTCTCGCCGCCACCCCAGGGACGACCTTCATCGAGCGTCAGGACCTGACGGTGCTGGCCAACCTCGACCGGGACGGGACCCTTGACGCGCTGGAGGCGCCGTTCCTGCGAGCGGGGAGAGACGTGCACCCTGACGCCCTCGACGTGCTGTGGGCCGCCACCGGCGGCTACCCCTACGCCATCCAACTGGCAGGCAAGCACACCTGGGACGCCGCCGCCGACATCGACGTCGTCGGCGTGGCCCACGCCCGCACCGGCGCAGCCGAGGCGGCCCGCCAGCTCGAACGCAACCTCTACGCCGGCCGGTGGGATCGACTGAGCCCCGGAGAGCAGCGCTACCTGACCGCAGCGGCGTCGCTCGGCGTCGAGCGAGTGCCGACCGGCGCCATCGCCGAGGCCCTGGGTCGCACCCACCGCCAGCTCTCACCGGTGCGCGACAGCCTCATTCGCGAGCACCATCTCCTCACCCCGGCCGGCTACGGCCACGTCGAGTTCGCCCTCCCCGGCCTGGCCGCCTGGATCACCGCCCAGATCGCGCCGCCCCCAACCACGGGTCGCCGAGGCGACGCTGCCGGCGGAAGGACCCCGGGCAACTGACCCGTCGGTGATCCCGCAGCCCACGGCGGGTGCCACCCACGGACCGGGTCGACCCGATGGCCGGCTGGCCTACGCTGAGCGGGTCGGTCACGGCCCGCCCTGCCGGGTCCGACGACGACGGACCACCATCGTCAGGTGGTTCGGCTCCGAACAGCGAGACGTCACCGCCAGCACGCGAGGCGGAGGGGCCGTCAGCGACTAGTAGGAACCGCGCACTCACGCCGACAGAGTCCTCGTCCCGGCCTGTACGCAGCGTGACGAACGCCGAGTCGCGCACGAGCCGTTGCGTCGGCCGTCGTGCCGTTCCGGGCGCTCGCCACCCATGTCCGCCAACGGCACATTGGGGCTGCTCCGGTGGGTCACCGGATCTCGCCACTTGGGGCGGGACCGCCGTACCGATCTCCCAGTCGATTGTGCATGGCGTAGAGCGTCGACGGTCATAGGCAGCGGGCGGCCTGTTTCGTTGAGGGCTCTTATAAACATTCGCGTGCGGGAGCGATGCCGTCTCCAGCGGTGACGGGTGCGAGTTCACGCGATCTCGGGGCAGTGCGCTTCGATCGTGAGCCGCACGAGCTGTTCGCCGCGCAGGGTGAGGAGCGCGAGGTCGTCGTCGGTCATCGCTGCGAAGTTCGTCGGGTATCCGGCGACGGCGTCGCGCGGCACGAGGTCGGGTGGCCGGAGCGGTAGCGCCCGGTCGTTCATGCCGAGGAACGGAAGCGCGAACCCGCGGATCTTTCTGTTGTCACGGTGCTCGTGCAGGAGGCCCCTACCGGCGTCCTGGACCTTCCGATACACGGACTCGAAGGATCGCTTCATCCGTGTGGGCCACCACAACGGCCACTTGTCGGTGTCAAGGACGCCATAGCCGGCGTCGGCGGACACGATGAAGTCCACCGGGTGAACGTTCGTGCTGTAGCGGGGTTTCCGGCCGGGTTGAAGAGCTGTGACGCCGAGGTTGTCGTAGACGCCTCCGTCAGTGAGAAGGACGCGCTCCGTGCGCTCGGTGCCGTCGAAGCCGGTGAAGGCGAGCACGTCGTCCATCGCGGGGAACGCGACGGGGTAGGCGGCGCTGGCGGTTACAGCGCGCGCGACTGTCGGCGCCGGCCCGGTGAGCCGGCCGAAGCGGCTGGAGCCGCCTTCTGCACTGCCGTAGCGGAACGCGTTGCCGCTCCGGAGCTCGGCGGCGTTGATGACGGTCGCCAGGGGCCGCAGTGGCTCGTCAACCGTTGCCTGTCCGAACAAGCGGGCGGCGAAGACGTCCTCGAGGGCCCGCGTGCGTGTCACCGCACGCCGGAACGGCGGCTCGGCGGGTCGTCTCGCTGTCCCCGTGACACGTCGGGCGATCCCGGCGGCGAGGTTCCACGCTGAGCCGGCTGCTGCGACGACGCTCGACGCTGCGGCTTGCGGCCCTCGGCGCAGTGCAACGCCGAGGAGCTTCCCGGTCAGGCCGCCTTTGAGCAGTGATACGACTCGGGCGTCGAACTCCTCGAACGAGTCGTCGCTGTACGCCCACATCGCAGCGATGATCGAGCCGCCCGACACCGAGGACACCACGTCCACGTGCTCGAGGACGCCCCGGTCGTGTAGGCCACGGAGAACGCCGAGGTGGAACGCGACGGCTCGGAAGCCGCCCCCTGAAAGGGCGAGGCCAATCCGATGGGGAGGTCGCCCGTCCACCGGCAGGGGCCGAGTGGCGACCTCGAACGTCGCTGGCGGCGGCGTGTCGCTGTCATACGTGTACGCCGCGAGGTTGTGCGACTCCCGGCTGCCGCCGACGATGAGCAACAGCTGCTTCGGCAGGGGCCGGTCGTCGTTGCCTACGAGCTGTGCCATGCCGCCGCGATCGGTCGGGCTCGGACGCGGGGGGCCGTCGGGGTGGGTGTGCCACATGCCAATCGGCGACGACGAATCGCGAGCGCGTGTTTGAAAGTACGCAGCGGCATCGTCGACCCCATCAATGCCGCAAATGAACGCACACGGCGACGCCTGGCTGTCCGGCGGAGGACCGAGGATATCGGTGACCCAGATGACTTGCAGGGCGTCGTCCCGTTCCCCGAAGAGGACTCCTCCTGTTTCGTGGCCCGGCGCGTTCCGTTCGCTTCGCCGCGTCCAGGCCCGAAGCTCAGCGAGGGCGGAGGCCGCGATTCGAACCTCGTAGCCGCCGAAGGGTTCGTTGAGCACGAGGTCGGCGGCGAACCGGACGACGGAGCTGTTGGGGCCATCGTCTGCGACCGACGCGTAGAACGCCGAGATCGACTCCTGTCCCGAATGAAATTCCTGTGCGACGAAGCCGACCATGTACGCCGTCAACGCCGAGACCTCTGCCTCGGAGCCCGTAAAGGTCGGTTCCGAGCACCTAGGCTCGGGCTGGAAGTAGGCGGTGCGCGGCGGGTCGGGCCAGAACTCGTCGGCGAACGCTCGGAGGTCCGGGTTCCGGAGGGCGGCGAGTTTGGCGTTCCGTGCGGCGTCCGCCGGCCCGGCACCTGATTCGGATGGGATGAACGTGGCGCGCCCGTGCTCAGCGGTGTGCCCGAACACCAGGGTTGCGACATGCGCGGCGCGAGACGAGTTCATCCGGCGTGTTTCGAGGTACCGAGAGACCGCGTTGTTTGCGGTCGCTTCGACCACCAGCGAGGCGCCGTCGGTCCAGTCGGACTCGATCCCGCTGTCGGTGATGACGTCGCCGTGGTGGGCGTCAACTTGGAGGTCGGGGTTGATGGCAAGAAGGTGGTCCTTCAGCGCGGCTGCCTTGCTCTCACCGATGTCGGAGTCGTCGAACCACTGCCGGCTGAGGACACCCGGTGCGACGATCCCGCTATCGCGGAGCACGAGGTGAGCGACGCCTGCCCGCACGAGAATCTCGGCGACGTGGGAGCCGATCGCTCCGCAACCCCATACGGCGACCTTCCGCCCCTCGAATACCCGCAGGGGCGACCCACTAGCGCGGTCCTGTGTGACCTCTGGCCGTGCCTCACGGACCTTGCACCATTCGACCGGCGCGACCTGCGCCCACTTGTCGACGGCTTCTTCAAGCCGCGCCAGCAGCTCCCTCATCCGTTGGTTGTCGCCGGCGTCGATGAGCAGCGTCTTGAACGAGTCCGCAGGCTCGGCATCGAGCCGCCACACGGCGAGATGCTGGCGAGGTTCGCCTTCTGCCGTGGCCCGCATCGGCGTCCCAATGACGACGTACAGCGGCTCGTCCTCCTTCAGGCGCTGAGCGGCGATCCCGAGGAGCAGGTACAGCACGTCCTTGTCGAACCGTCCGCGTTCGAGATCACGGATGAGGTGGCCGAGGTACCTCGGGAACTCGAACGGCAGAGGCTCGTTGAGGAGGACAGCTGCCGCGTAACGGGCCTCCGGCCGCAGGTTGTCGCTGCCGATCTTGTGCCACCCGACGAGGTCGTGGCGACGGTCAGCCGGGGACGTGAACTCGGCGAACCCAGCCCACGACGCAAGACCGACGGCCGGGGTATCAACGCGTGGGATGAAGAGTGGGGTTCCGGGCGACGGGTACGCAACGGGGGGATGCTGGGGACCTCCGACAGGGTCGAGCTGGTTCAGCGCTGCTTCACGTAGCCAGCGGACGAGGCGGTCGAGGAAGCCGTACATGCCGTCGGACGGGTTCCACTCAACGGCCGTAGCGACGTAGAGACAGAGGGACCGCTTCCACTGAACGTGCGGAGCCCCGGCCCAACGTTCGTGACGTACCCACGCCGAAGGCGGCTTGAACGGGAACTTCGCCGGGACCGAGATATCGAACCATTCACGCTGCCGGAGCTTGATGCCGCCCTCGACGTGGTCGAAGCCGCGGCAGTCGACACCGACGACAGCGACCATCGAGCTTCCGGTGTGAGTGATGCTGTCGATCTCGATCGCTCCTGGAGACGCCGCAGCGATTCGTCGCAGCTCAGCTTCAGCCTGTACCTGCCCTGGTGTCATGCCGGTCGGCCGAAGCCGACCTGTTGCCCGTGCGGCTCGGTTCCGCCCCGAGCCGCCGTGATCGCGGCCGCAACCTTCGACTCACCGGCATCGACAGACGTGAGGAGCGAGATTCCGGTGGCGCCGACCGCGAACACGATCGGGTCGTCGCTGCCTCCGTCGTCGCCAGTGCACAGGAACCCGTCCGGGGCGATTGCCTCGTACTGCGCCTTTGCCTTCGCATGCGGCGGGTTGTCGCCCGGCTGGTTCGTGGCCGGCACCTTCACGGAGGAGGAGACGACCCAACCGGTCTCGCCGGCGGCGTCGGTCATGGCGACTACGATGTCCTTCTTCAGGACGGCCTGTTCGTCAAATTCCTCCTGGAGATACATGGCGGACTTCGAGCAGTGGTGCGGCGCGAGGAGCACGTCCCAAGCAAGGTCCTCGGCGTCGCTGTAGTCGAAGATCCGCTTGAGCGCCGGGTAGTCGAGGTCCCCGAACAGAAGGACTTGTCCTGACCCTTCACCGTCGGTCAGGGTCACCTGCATCGCGAGGCTCGTCCGGTTCCGCTCGCCGGCGGAGTCGTCGCCGAACGGCGCGTGAATGAACGCCCGGAACGTGCCCTCGTGGCTCGCTCCGTCGAGCACGACGATGTTCTGGCCCGGATGGGTCTTGAACCGGTCAGGCAGTTGCTTGTAGTCGTCATCGTCGAGGATGTCGTCGTTCCCGATGACCATTACCCGGTCGCCGGACTCGATCTCGTCCTCGGACTTGCCGACCATGGCCTCGACCCGCCGGGTCGCCTCGTCGCAAAACGCTTGGGCGTCCTCGGACAGGCCCTCATCGGTGTCGTACTCGCGGAAGATCCGTGGCGTGAACCACAGCTCGCCGATGCGGAGCTCGCCGGCCTCGACCTTCTCCATGAGGATCTGAAACCCCTGGCAGTGATCGAGATCGGGGTGGGTGAGCGCGAACACCGCCAGGTACTTCGTGCCTTTGATCTCCGGCAGGAGCTCCATGAGCTCGTCGACGACGGGGCTGGTCGGCTCGTCGTCGTCCTCGGATTTCTCGGTGTGGCGAAGGTCGACCTGCAGGAAGACGTTGTCGTTCACCTTGATCGTGGTGCTGTCACCGCAGCCGACAGGCCAGAAGATGAAGCCGCGGTCGGACACTTCGAAGGCCATGGACGGCCGCCTTTCGCTCTTGTTTGAACGGCCCTCATTATAGGAGCGGGGTGTGACATTGAAGCGCCCCCGGGTCTGGCGGAGGCTCCACGCATTGAGAGGATGGAGCGATGACACACCAGCGCACGCCGGGTCGGTACCCGGTGGAGATGCCGGGAGCGGGCGGTGCGGATGGTGCTCGACCATGAGCACGAGCACAGTTCGCAGCGGGAGACGATCTGTGCGGTGGCCGAGAAGCTGGGCCCGACGGCTGAGACGGTGCGGAAGTGCGTTCGTCAGGCGAGACCGACGCCGGCCGTCGGCCGGGGGTGACCGGCGCCGAGGCGGCCGGGGTCAAGCGGTTGAAGCGGGAGAACGCCGAACAGCGCCGAGCCAAAGCCATCTTGACGGCGGCAGGCCCGTCCCTGTCGGCGTCGCCTCCCGGTGCGGGTGCAGGATAGCGGCGTTACCGGACGCGGGCGGTGCTGGGTCCTGGCTCCGGTCGTGACGGGTTCGGTTCGGTCAGGTGGCCGAGTCCGGCTTGGGCCTGGCCCAGGAAGCTGCTGATGGCGGCCGTGTAGGCGACGGAGCGCTCGAGGTGGGCTCGGGCGTCGGCCAGCTCGGTGGCGGGGTCGGCGTGGTGGTCGTGGCGGTGACCGCCAATGGTGCGGTGGGCGTCGACTCCCGCAGCGAGGACGCCGAGGGTGTTCTGGATGCGGGTGGCGGCCTGGTCGAGGGAGCCGACGATGCCGTACAGGTCGGCGACGGTGAGCCATCTCGTGCCGGTGAGGGTGTGGTTGAGTCGCCGGGTGGCGTCGGCGACCTCGTCGGCTGCGGCGCGGGGTCCGACGGCGGCAGCGGGGTGCGCGTGGCCCTGGTGGTGCGGGTCGGGGTCGCTCATCGGGCCGGGGCGGGGACGGTGGCGAGGTGCCGGGCGGGCCGGGCCGGTGGGGGGTGGCGGGCGAGCTCGTCGTCGAGGTCTTGGCGGAGGGGGTGACCGGCGGGGGCGTCGAGGCGGCGGTCGATCTCGTCGAGGAGCTCGCGGGCCAGGTCGGGACGGCCCCCGGTGGCGTAGACGCCGGCGACGGTGAGAGCGGTTTCGGCGACTTCGGGGCTGCGGGGCCCGCAGGCGGTCTCGTAGGCGGCGGTGGCGGCCTGGAGGGCGGTGAGGGCGGTAGTGGTGTTGCCGGCGTCGAGGTGGACGTCGGCGAGGGCGCGGAGGGTGTCGGCGGCGGGGCGGCTGTGGGGGCCGCCGGCGGTGGTGTGGTGGGCGAGGGCGGCGACGAGGGCGGTCTCGGCGGCGGGGAGGTCCCGGTTGTAGTGGTGGTAGGCGCCGACGCCGTCGAGGACCTGGGCGGCGGGCCGGGCCAGGTGGCCGGCTGCGCCGGCCAGTGCTGTGGCGTGGGGGGCGATCTCGGCCAGGACGTGCAGGTCGCGGGCGCTGGTGATGGTGGTGGGGGCCTTCTGGTGAAGGGCACGCACGCAGGCCGCCTCGATATCGGTGGTGATGAGGTTCCGGGCCGGGAGCCGGGTGGGCGCGGTGAGGGCGACGACGTAGCCGTCCCGGTCGGGGCGGGGCCCGGCCAGGACGTCGGGCATGCGGGCCAGGGTGGCGAACAGGCGCGGGTAGGTGAGTTCGTGGCCGTGAAGGGATGCGGCCAGGAGTTTGGCCTGGACACCGCTCGGGGCGAACCAGCCGAGGCGGCCTCGGATCGCGTCGCCCAGGGCCGGGTCGATCGGGTCGCCGGGGGTGGTGTCGGGGTGGGTCATGGCGGGGGTGCTCCTTACCGTCGGCGGGGTTGGTGGGCGGCGGGTGGGGTGCGCCGGGTGCGGGCGAGGTCGGCGAGGTCGGCGGCGTGGTCGGCGCGCATGGCGTCGGGCCAGCGGCGGGTGGCCGGTTCGGGGACGAGGCGGACGGTGTCGTGGATGGCGATGCGGGCGTCGTCGGTGGCGGAGCGGGGGGTGCTGACCCAGGTGGCGACCTGGAACTGGGCGAGGCGGTCCAGGGCCCGTAGGAGGGGGCTGTTGAACCCGTGGCGGGGTTTGGCGCCGAGGCCGACGGCCACGGCGAGGTCGTCGACGGCGGGCCACTGCCAGTCGGCGGTGTAGGTGTCGGCGTGGCGGGCGGCGTGGGCGAGCAGGCAGGTGCAGGTGGGCCCGAGGACGGGCAGCCACCATTGCTGGGTGTAGGCCGAGCCGATGGGCACGGCGCCGGGTTCGGCGTAGGGGTCGGGTCCCAGGCGGACCCCGATGCGGGTCACGGGCCCGGCCGGGGGGCGTGCCCGGGCGTGCTGGGACGCTTCGCTGCGGTCGGGGGTGTGGGGGGACGGGCCCGCCGGCGGCGGGGTGGGCCCGTGTCGGTCGGGGTGGGCGCCCATCAGAACAGCCGCCCGGTGCCGAGGGGCCGGTTGGACCAGATCACCTCGACGGCCCGAGCCCGGTTGCGGGAGGGTTGGGTGTGGTTGGCGGCGCGGGTGGTGACGCCAATCTCGGTGCGGTACCAGCCGGCGTAGAGGTCGTCGTCGTACAGGTCACTGGCGTAGCCCGACACCAGCACCGCGGCGGGGGTGCTGTTGAGGGCGGTGGCGAGGGCCCGGTGGTCGGGCTCGCCCATCATCTCGACGGTGTAGGCGCCGGCGGTGGGGGTGGTGGTGCCGTCGGGGCGGTGGCGGACAGCACCGAGGTAGGGGGGATCGGCATAGATGACGGCGTCAGGGGTGCCGTAGAGGTCGATGATCTTGACGGCGGGCCGGTTGTCGAGGATCACCCCGGACAGGCGGTCAGCGGCGGCCCGCAGGCGGGTCAGGCCGGCTTGCACGGTGCGGGCCCGGTTGGTGCCGGTGCGGGTGGAGGTGGACCAGCCGGTCCCGGCGCGGGTGGTCCCCGAGACGGACTGGGTGATGAGCACGAACGTGGCCCGGGCCCGTTCGAGGTCATCTGCGGGTCCGGCGGCGGTGAGGCGGTCCCGGCAGGCGAGGAACTCGGCCCGGGCGCAGGGGGTGAGCTCGAGGCGGGCGGTCAGCTCGTCGGGCCGGTCCCGTATGACCCGCAGGAGGGTGACGAGGTTGGTGTCGAGGTCGTTGAGGACCTCGTTGGGTGAGGGGGTCTTGGCGAACAGCACGGCTGCGCTGCCGGCGAAGGGTTCGACGTAGGTGCGGTGCGGGGGCAGCTGGGCGGCGATCCAGCCGGCCAGCTGCGTCTTGCCGCCGAAGTACCGGAACGGTGGCCTCACCGTGGGCCCTGCTCCGGGCAGTGACGGTCGCCCAGCGCTGTCACCGTCGCCGCCGGTGCCGTCGTCGGGGGCCAGGGGTCGGCGCCGTCGGCGGGCCCGTAGCCGTCGAGGTCGAGGTCCTCGACCGGGCCCCAACCGTCGAGGTCGAGGTAAAGGTCAGCGGGACCGTCCCCGCTGTCGCCGGCGGCTGCGGACCCGTCGCCGGCCGGGCCGTCGGGTCCGGGCGGGTCGGGGTCGAGGTCGAGGTCGAGGTCGAAGCTGAGCTGGGTGCCGGCCAGGGTGGGGTCGTCGAGGACGGGGTCGACCACGTCGGCGGACCACGGGTCGGGGTCGTCCTGGTCGCCGTCGGGGCCGGCCGGCGGGTGGGAGAAGACGGTCACGCCGGGCGGGTAGACGTAGCTCCCGGCCCCGCCGTCAGCACCGGCAGCGCGTGCTGGGGGTGGGCTGGGTTCGAGGATCTCACCGGTGGCGGGGTCGACGCCGGGTGGGGCCGGCCGCCCGTCGGGGTGATGGGTCACGGACCGGTCGCCCGGCCCGGCCGGAGGGTCGGCTGGTGCGGTGGGGCCGATGGTGGGGGTGCCGGCGGGCAGGGGGGTGCGGGCCCGTCGGCGGAGGTGGCGGTCGCTGGGGGCGTGACGGCCGGCGACGGCGGCGGGGGCCAGGTTGGCGTGCACGAGCAGGGCGTGACCGCGGGCCTGTTGGCGGATGACGTGGGCGGGAAGGAGAGACAGCTCGTGGGTGGTGGCGTTCTCCGAACGTCCGCCCGTGGCGAGCAGCCCGGCCGGGCGGGTGAGGCTGCGGGTGGGGACGTGCTCGACGCCGGTGAGGTCCCGCAGGTAGGCGAGGGTGGCGGAGTCGGACAGCCCCGAGAAGAACAGCTTGGTGGGGTGGTTCGTCAACACGGTGTCGGCGCCGGTGCCGTAGACGGTGTCGAGCTGGGCCTTGGACTGCCAGACGGTGACGAGCTGCACACCCAGACCGGCGACGGTGGCGGCGATCTGGGGGAGCTGCTCGAGGGGGGTCTGGCCCGCCTCGTCGATGACGACCAGCAGGGGCGGGTCGAGGCGTTCGCCGGTGCGGGCGTGGTGGGCGAAGACCTGGTCGATGAGGTCACCGAGGAGTCCGCCGATGACGGGCGCGTAGCGGGCCTGGGCGCCCAGAGGGGCCGACAGGTACAGGCTGGCAGGGCGTGGCCGGCCGGTGTCGGGGTCGGCGTAGAGCCAGCCCAGGTCGACGCTGCGGCCCTGCGCGGAGGCGGCGCCGGTGCGCTGGGACCAGGGCCACAGCAGCGTCTGGGCGGTGATGTAGACGCTGGAGCGGGTGTCGGGTGGGGCGGCCCGGATCCCGGCCAGGGGCTGGAGGGCCTGGTCGTAGTCCTCCCACGCCGCCCGGGCATCGGGGTCCTCGGGCATGGCGGCGGGGCGGGGGGCGAGGGGCCCGGGGTGCCCGGGCGGGGCCAAACGAGCGAGGAGGCCCAACAGATCGGAGCGTTCGGGGTCCACACCGTCGTGGGTGGCCACCCAGGCGACCACGTCGCCCATGGTCCGCCCGCCTCGGGCGGCGGCCCACAGGCAGGTACCGAGGAGCTGCTGGGCCAGGTTGTCCCAGAAGGACTCGTTGGTGACGGACCCCGAGTTGCGGGGGGTGGCCTCGGAGATGCGCCGGGCGGCCTCGACGGCGCCGACGAAGTCGGAGGCGGTGCGCAGCGGCGACCAGGCGCAGGTGTCATTGGGGGTGGCGTTGGCGGGATCGAACACGGCGACGGGCCCGAGGGTGGACCGCCAGCCGATGGTGGGGCCGATGAGGTCGGTCTTGACCGACGAGCACACCACCGGCCCGTCCCAGTCCAGGAGCCCGGCGATGACCGTGGTGGTCTTGCCGGACTGGGAGGGGCCGATGATGGCCACAGCCCCCCGCCCGCCGGGGGGCCGGCGCCGGGCCCGGTCCCGCGCCGAGGCCCGCCCGGTGGGCGTGGCCAGCAGACGGCGGCCGTGGCGGGCCAGGATGAACCGGCCCGCCGCCCCCGAGCGGGTGGTGGTCAGCGCAGCGAGCTGGGCGGAGCTGGCCAGCCACGGGTTGGCGTCGACGCCGAGACGCCGACGGGGCACCGAGCCGGCCCCCCACCGGCTCGCCCGGCGTGCGATCGCGACGGCCGTGGCCACGGCGGGGGCGGCGACCACGACGACAGCGACCCAGAACAACCCGGGCGGCAGAACCAGGCCAGCGGTGTGCTCCCATGCCCCAGCCGGGCGGGCGGCCGTGGAAGGAAGCCGCGGTAGTGCTGCGACGGTGCCGGCCAGATCAATCGGCGCCCACCGCCCTGTCGCCGCCCGCTGGGTCAGCTGCGCCGCCGCCCACACCACCCCGGCCGACACCCCGCCGGCGGCGGCGACGGCGGCGGCCAGCACGGCGGTCGTGTCGGTGGCATCGTTGCTCGGGGCGCCCATCGCTCACCCCAAGAGGCCAGCGCTGCGCTCCTCTGTCGCACCGGCTGGTTCCGTCGACCGGGCGTGGGCGCCCCTGTGGTTCCCGCTGAGCTGGGGTCCGTGCGCCCGAGGTGCCCGGGGTCGTGACAGTCTCGCCGGGTGGTTCATCCTCCGATGCGACGATCGCTGGAACTTGCGTGGGAAGCGTTCAGAGCGGGTTCGTTTCCCGTGGGAGCGGTACTGGTCGATGCCGACGACCGCATCGTCGCCGAGGGGCGCAACCGGATCGGCGAAGCCGACGCTCCTGCGGGGCGATTGCGTAACACGAGCATCGCCCACGCTGAGATGGACGTGCTCGCCCAACTGCCCCTCGGCGACTACACAGAGTTCCGGCTCTACACGACGCTGGAGCCGTGTCTGCTGTGCCGGTCGGCGGCCACCATGGCTGGCGTCGGCACCGTGCACTTCCTCGCAGCGGACCCGATCTGTCGGGGCCTCGAGCAGCTCGCTGCGATCAACGCCCACGCCGCCCGCCGCGCTCCCACGATGATCGGGCCCGGTGGCGGACCTGAGGCGTTCTTCGCGATCGTCTTGCCGGTAGCCGTCCTCGTCGCCTTCGACGCCAGCAGCCTGGACGTCTACAGCGAGGCGGTCCCTGAGGTTGTCGCTGCAGCTCGACGAGCCGTCGAGGAGCGGCTGTGGCCCAGCCGCAGGTGTGAGCTGGACGAGGCGGTCGCAGCGCTCGAGGTTCTCAGGGACGGGCCCTGACTGATCCGCATCGCCGCCGGATCCGCGGCGCCCAAGGTCAGGGGGCGAGGATGGCGCGGAGGTCGTCGTCGGCGGTGAGACCGAGGTTGGCCATGGCCTCGTCGTGGTCGGCGAGGATGCGCGCCGCGGTGGTCCGCCGCCCGGCGGCGAGGTGGGCGCGCATGAGCTCGCCGACGAGGCGGTCGCAGTGGGGGCTGGCGGCCAGGCCCTGTTCGGCGGCCCACTGGGCCAGGTCCAGGTCGCGCCGTTCCTCGCGGGCCAGCCAGGAGACGCGGTGGGCGATGTCGGCGATGTGGGCTTCGGTGGCTGACGCCAGGGATTCGTCGTGGGCCCAGCGCCACCACTGGTCCTCGGCGGTGGTGGCGGAGAAGGGTTGCCCGCGTACGAGGCTGAGGGCCTGGACGAGGGTGCAGACGGCTGCGTCGGTGCCGGTCCGGTCGGCGTAGATGACCCGGTACTGGAAGCGGGCCAGGTCGGTGGTGACGGTCCCTCGGGTGAGCTGGTAGCCGTGTTCGCCGGCGCCGGGGAGGGCGTCGGGGCCGATGGCGGTGCGCAGGGTGCTGGCGGCGGTGTAGACGCGTTGAGGGTTGACGGCGGCGCCGCCCCAGACGGCGTCGCGGATGGCGTCGAGGGTGACGGGGTCGGTGCGGGTGGCCAGGTAGGCGAGGAGGGCCAGGTTGACGCCCCGCAGGCTGGCGGGGCCGCCGATGACGTCGACGGGGCCGAGGACCCGGACCTCGACGTCGATGTCGGGGTCGGCGAAGTGCTCCTCGCCGAGGCGGACGACGGGGGCGAGGGTGGAGGCGACGATCGGCACCGGGTCACGCCCCTGGCCCGGCTCGGTGGCGGGGGTGGGGGCGGAGTCGGGGTCGGGGTCGTCGTCGTCACCGGGTCCGGTCGCTTCCGCCGGTACCGCCGGGCGGCTGTCGCGGTCGGCTGGGAGGGTTGCGGGGTCGGGGTCTGGTGGGGGCTGGTCGGCGGGCGCGTCGGGGTCGGGGCCCGCTGCGGTGTCATGAGGGTCGGGGTGGTCGAACAGTTCGACGGGGACGGGGTCGGCGCCGGCGTGGTCCCAGAGGCGGGCCACGGCGGTGACGGTGTGGGGGGTGAGGCGTTGGGCGGTGTAGGTGAGCGCCCACGGGTCGATGGTGACCTGGTCGCCGTGGAGGCGGACCTGGACGGGTGCGGCGGGCAGGCAGTCGACGCCGACGACGGCGACGGCGCGGCCGCCGCGGGCGGCCAGCTCGACGAGTTCGGCCGATGGGGCGGTCCGGGTGATGAGCACGAGCACGGGCCAGGGGTCACCGGTGCCGCCGGCCCGGGCGGTGAGGGCGGTGGGGACCCGGTAGGAGCGCAGGTGCTCGTCGATGTCGCCCATCCAGCGGCGCAGCTCGCCGTCGGCGTCGTCGAGGGGGAGGCGTCGGACGGTGTCGAACACGTCGAAGACGGGGTCGGGTTCGGGGCTCGACAGCAGCACCTGGGCGGCGCCGGGCCCGGTGCACAACTCGGCCACCATGGAGGCGACGAGCCCGTCGGGGTTGTCGCCGCTGACGTTGAGTGCGCCAACGGCTTCGAGGCTGAGGCGGGCCACGGTGTCACCTCCGCCGAGGGTCACCCATCCCGGGGCCGGGTAGATGTCGCCCGGGTCGGGCAGTTCGCCGGTGGGTACGGAGCGGTCGAGGCGGACGACTTGGCCGCCGGACAGGGGCCGCCACGGGTCGGGGGGGTCGACCATGGGGGGGGTGACCATGACCTCGAGGACCCCGTCGGCGTACTGGGACAGCAGCGGCTGGGCGACGGGGGCGCCGGGGCGGGGGCAGGCGACGGCGAGGGAGGCGATGGCCCGTGCGGTCCATTCCAGGTCGTCGTCGGTGGCGGCCACGTCGGCGAGGGCCCGTTCGGTGTCGGCGGCGGCGTCGGGGACCGGTTCGACGAGGTGACCGGCGGGCCGGCGGGCCATGACGGCGCGTCGCCGGCGCCGCAGCGACCACAACACCCCGGCGGCCAGGCCGGCGGCGGCCACGCCGAGACCGGCGACCAGCTCACCGATCCGCACCCCCCGCTCGGTCGGCGGCGTCAGCTCACCGCCGGGACTCTCGGGCGGGGTGGGGCTGTCGGCCCGGTCGGGCCCGGGCTGGGGGATCAGGGCGGCGCCGTCGGCGACGGCAGGGTGGTCGGCGGCGGCGGCGGCCGGGAGCGGATCGGGCCGGGGCGGCGGTGGTGGCGGGGGCAGCAGGACCGACGGGCCCGTGACGGCCACGGCCGACGGAGCGGTCGGGGGTGCGTCTGCTGTGGCCGGCCACTGCCCCGGCCCGGCCTCGACGGCTGCCGGCGGGTCGACGTCGTCCGTGTCGGGCAGCGCCTCGGGGTCCTGGTCTGCCGCGGTGTTGCTGTCGGTCGTCTGGGGGGGCGCAGCCTCGGCGTCGGGCGCCGGCGGGTCCGGGGGGGCGGGGTCGTCGGCCGGTCCGGGGCTGGCGGCGGGGGGTGCGGCGGGGACGGGGCTAAGGGAGGGCAGCACGAGCTGGTCGCCGGGGTGGATGAGGTCGGGGTTGTCGTCGAGGGCGGCGATGTTGTGGTCGATGAGCTCGGTCCAGTACCGGAAGGTCTCGGGGTCCTCGGGCGGGCGGCCCCAGGCGCCGGTGAGGTGGGTTTCGGCGATGTCCCAGAGGTTGTCACCGCAGGCGACGGTGTAGAGGCGTTCGTCGGGGGCCGGGTCGTCGCCCAGGTCGGGGTCCAGGGCCCTGAGGCGGGCGGTGACGGGCACGGAGAGACGGTCGGGGGTGGCGGCCGGGATGAGGAGCTCCCAGCCGGCGTGGATGGGCCCGGCCGCCGCCACGGTGGTGCCGGCGGCGACGGTGCGGCCCCGGTTGGCGTCGAGGAGGCGACCCCAGGCGGCAGGGTCACCGAGGTAGGCGCCGGCCAGGCTGGTCCAGGTGTCACCGTGGGTGGCCCGGTGCACCCGCCCGGCCAGCACCGACACCGGTCCCGGCGCCACGGCGTCGATCTCGACGGCGGGGGTGGGGGTGGGCTGGTCGTAGCGGGCGGCGGCGACAGGTCCGGGCATGGGTGGGTTGGCCCCGGCGGGGCTGAGCCCGCCGATGGCGGCCCAGGTGAGCGTGGCTGCCGACACCAGGCGGGCGGCGAGGTGATGCATGCCGGCGGGACCGACGGGGCGGGGGGTGCGGTTGGCGGCCAGGGCGGCCACCTCGACGGCGAGAACCAGGGTGAGCTGCGCCCAGGCGGCCCACACCAGCCAGGAGACGGCCTTGACGATGGTGGACTCGGCGATCTGGCCCGATTCGAGGGCGGCGGAGATCTCCTCCCAGGACGCCACACCGGCCGGCAGGGGCGAGCCGACCACGGCCAGGAGCGCGGCGGGGACACCGACGACGAGGGCGGCGATGGCGGCGGCGGCGCCGAGACCGGTGGCGGCATCGGCGAGACGACGCCGGCGGGTGACCCGTCGCTCAGGTGACGGCATCGAGGACCCCCCAGGTGGCGGTGGCGGTAGCGGTGGCGGTGACGGGACCGGACCGGACGCCGAGCAGGCCGAGGAGGGCGTAGTCGACGGTGCCGGTCACGGTGACGGTCACGTCAGGGCCGGTCACGGTGACGGTGACGGCGGGCCAGCCGCCGGCGGCGGCGGCAGCCCGGGCGGAAGCGGCCGCGGGGGCGGCGTCGACGAACCCGCCGGTCTCGTCGCCGAGGGCTTGGGCGCCGGCCCGGGCGGCGGAGAAGGCCACGTCGGCGGCGTCGCGGCGGGCGGCGAGGGCCTGACCGCCGTCGAAGGCCAGCCCGGCCAGGCCCACCAGGGGCACCAGCAGGATCACCACCATGACCGATACCGACCCCCGGTCATCCCGGCGGTCCAGCCGAGGCGGGCCCGGCGGGGCCACGGTCACGGGTCGGCCCGCCACGAGTCGATGGGGTGAGCGGCCGTCGCGGTCACGGTCTTGGCGACGGGGCCGAGGAGGGGGAACTCGCTGACCCGCACCACGCAGGTGACGGTGGCGGTGGCCAGATCCCCGGGCCGGCCGCTGGTGGTCACCGCCACGGTCAGGTCCACGCAGGCGGTACCGGAGGCGTCGAGCGCTGACCGGGCGGCGGCGACCGCTTCGGGGCGGGCCCGGTCGGGCAGGTAGAGGCTCCCGGCCCGGGCTGCGTCACGGGCGGCCTGACCGACATCGGCGTCGGCGCCGCCGAGACGGCCGACCAGGACCACGAACCCGGCCACCAGCATCAGCGGCAGCGCCAGCACCGCCACCTCGACGGTCATGGTCCCCCGGTCCTCGCTGCGAGCCCGCACCCACCGGTCTGTGCGGCCGCCGGCGGGGGTCATCGGTTGGCCTCGCCGATGAACCGTTCGACCGGTCCCGAGGCGGTGGCGGTGACCCGCCACCCGCCCACGGGCAGAATGGACGCCACGGCGCCCGACACGGTGGCGGTGACGGTCACCGGGCCGGCGTCGACGGCGATGTGCACGTCGTCGAGGAGGCCGCCCCGGTTGGCGCCGCCGATGATCCCGGCGGCGGTGGCGGGGCCGTCCCCGCCGCCCTGGGCGGCCCGCAGGCCGTCCACGGCGGCCGCTTCGACGACGTTGTTGGCGTGCCAGACCATGGCCAGCTGGGCCGGGAGGAGCACCATGAGCACCACCAGCGGGACGAGCAGCACGACCGAGACCAGACCGCAGTCGTCGGCGGCGGCCCGGGCCCGCAGCGCGCCGATCCGTGACCGGGCAGCGGGCGGCCTTGACGGGTGCTGGCCGGGTCCGGGCCCGCCCCCGACACCGAAGTGGTGGGGGGCGGACCCGGGCCTGCTCGTGGCGGTCACCGGGGATGGGTCCTGGGGGCGGCAGCTCAGAGGCTGATGCTGTTGGCCTTGGCGACCACCACGGCGGTGATGATCGCCCCGACGGTGATGGCCAGGGCGGCGAAGACGGCCACGACGACGGTCTGGGGGGTGATCCCACCCCGGTCGTCGGCGCGGGCGTCGGCCGCTCGGGCCGAGATGACGGCCGCAGCGGCGGCCAGGGTGGCGGTCAGTCGGGTAATGGTCATGGGCGTGGCCCTTTCTGGGCGGGTTGGTGGGTGTCACACCGACATGAGCGCCCGCACGGCCGGGTAGCCGATGAGCAGGAGCAGGCCGGTGAGCATCAGCACGACCGGTGCTGACATCTTCTCGGAGGCCGCCTGGGCCTTCCGTTCGGTCTCGGCGAGGTCATGGGCCCGGAAGCTCTGGGCCTTGGCCACCAGGGAGTCGCGGACCCGGGAACCGGAGGTGCCGGCCAGCGCCAGGCTGGAGGTCAGCTCCAACAGCTCGGGGAGCGCGAAGCGCCGGGCCATGGCCCCCAGGGCGTCCCAGGGGGAGGTACGGGTGAGGCGGGCCACGGCCAGGGTGTGGCGGATCTCGGCGAAGGACCACCCGTCGGCCACCTCGGCGGCACGGCGTAGGGCGGTCTGCACGCCCGCTCCGCCGGCCAGGCTGATGGCCACCAGATCCAGGTACACGCCCAGGGCGGAGGCGAACTCCCGGCGCCGGGCCCGGGCCCGGGACCGCAGCTCGATGGCCGGGAACGCCCACCCGGCCGCCCCCACGGCGGCCGCCACCACGGCCACCAGCGCCGGTGACAGCCACACCCCCACCGCCCCGGCGGCGGCCCAGGCGACGGCGGGCAGGGCCGCGAAGAACACGGCGAAGCCGAGCCGTTCGGTGGCGTGACGTTCGACGGTGCGCCCGCACACGGCCAGGTCGGCGGCCAGGTGCGAGAAGTCCACCCCGGCCCGGCCCACCAGCGCCGCCACCGACCGGTCCCGTCGCCGGGCGGGCGGCCCCGCCGCCAGCCCGGCGGGGGCGGCCAGGGCGGCCAGGTCGGTCGCCAGCGGCCGCCGGGCCGGGGTCAGACCCCGGCCCACCAGCCACACCCCCAGGCCGGTGAGCGCCCCCAACCCCAGGCCGGTCAGCACGACCGGTCCCGGTTCGAGGCCGCCGGGCCGGTCACCGGGGCCCGCCGTCGGGGCGGTGCAGGACCCGGGGCATCTCGGTGAAGTCCCCCAGCCGGTACATCGCAGCCCAGCCCCCCAGGATCATGGCGGCGATGACGAGCAGGACCAGCTGACCGGCGGCGTCGTCGAAGGGCGCCAGGTAGGAGCGGTTCAGCACCACCAGCCCGACCGCGAACACGGCGAACACCCCGCCCACCGTCGACGCTCCGGTGTAGACCCGGGCCCGGGAGGCCTCGACCCGGAGGCGCATGGTGGCGTTGGCGCGGGCGGTGCCGGCCAGTTCGGTGAGCTGGCCCGCCATGGAGCCGCCCTGGCCGCCGGCGGCGAGCAGGAGGCTGGCCACCACCAGGTCACCAATGGGGTGGTCGACCTCGTCGGCGAAGGACCGCAGGGCCCGTTCCAGGGGGACGTGGTGCAGGCGGGCAGCCAGACGGCCGACGGGCCCGGCGACCGGTTCGGGGGCGACCCGGGCGGTGACCCGGATGGCCTCGTGCAGGCCCGAGGCGGCCGAGATGGTGTCGCGCAGCATCTCACACCACGACGCGATCGCCTCGATGCGGGCTACCTGCGCGGCCCGCCGGCGGCGGGTGGCCACGATGCGGGGCACGACCCGGGCCACGATCACGGCGATCAGCCCGCCCGCCACCCACCCGGTGGCCGCCCAGACGACCACGAACACGGTCACCCACACGGCGGCCCACAGCAGGGGCCGTTCGGCGCCGACCAGGCGGCCCAGGCGCCCACCGGCGGTGAGGGCGGTGCGGTCGAAGCGGCCCGTGACCGCCCCCACGACGATCAGCACCCCGAGCCCGATGGTGGCACCGAACAGCGCCCCGATCAGCGGCACCATCAGCGGGCCCCGTCGACGGCGTGGGGGGTCACGGCTGGTCCCAGAACCCGGCCGGCTGGAACAGGACGGTGTCGTCGAAGCCGACGGCGACGAGGCGGGCCATGGTGCGGGCCTCGGGGGGGTGGGCGGGGCAGGCCCGGCCGTGGTGGTCGGGGGCGAAGATCTCGTTGGTCTGCAGCCCGTCGGAGTCCCGGTAGGTGGTGACCTCCCGGACCGAGTGCACCACCCGGCGCCCGTTGGGGAGCTGTTCGAGGTGCACGATGAGCTGCACTGCGTCGCGGATGAGCTGCTGGGCGACGTCTCGGGGGAGGCGTTCGGGGGCCCGGGCGCACAGGGTGCAGATCCGGTTGATGGCCTCAGCCGACCCCAGGGTGTGCAGGGTGCACAGGGACCCCCTGGCCCCCAGGCTCATGGCGTCGAGCATGTCGATGATCTCGTCACCGCGGACCTCCCCGACGACGACCCGGTCGGTGGCCTGGGTGAGGGCGGCCCGGACCAGGGTCCGCATGGTCACCTCCCCCTGACCCTCGGCGTTGGCCAGGCGGGTCTCTGACTCGACGACGTTGGGGAACCGGTCCGGGTTGGCGGACAGCTGCAGCTCGAGGCGGTCCTCGATGGTGGCCAGACGCACCCGGGGGCCGACCTCGCCCAGCAGGGCCCGCGTCAGGGTCGTCTTGCCCGACGCCTGGTCGCCGGTGACGACGATGTTCAGCTCGGCGGCCACCGCCGCGGCCAGGAAGCCGTGCAGGGCCTTGTCGAGCGTGCCTAGGGCGACGAGGTCGTCGAGGGTGATGTCGAGGTGGCGGTGGCGGCGGATCGACACCGTGACCGTGGCGGTGACGTCCATGACGGCGTTGAGGCGGGACCCGTCGGGGAGGCGGAGGTCGACGATGGGACTGGCGGCGTCGAAGCGTCGCTCGGTGCGGGCCCGGGCGGCCAGGGCCCTCACCTGTTCGATCAGGCCCGCCTCGTCGACGCCGAGGGGTGGGGCCGGTTCCCAGCCGTCGCCGCCGGCCCGGCGGACGAACACGCGGCCGGGTCCGTTGGCCACGAAGTCCTCGAGGTCCTCGCCGCGCAGGTAGGGGGCGAAGATCCCGGTGCCGTACAAGTTGTCGAGCACCGTGTCGATCACGTCGATCTCGACGTCGTGGTCGAGGGGCACCTCCCCGGCGGCCAGGCGGGCCCGGTTGATGTCGGCCAGCGCGGCGTGGGCGGCGTCAACGGCCCGCACACGGGCGGCGTCATCGTCGGCTGCGGACTCGGCCGCCTGACCCAACCCGTCGACGACCGCGGCCTGCACGTCACCGGCCAGGCGTCCCACCAGCCAGGCCCGCTCCCGCTGATCGACGGCGGTGGTGGTCATGGTGAGTCTCCTTCGGTTGGTGACACCAGCCGCACCGGCTCCGGTACGACCGAAACGGCGGTAGTGGTGGCGGCGGCGAGGTCGGCGGCGAGCTGGCGCAGCGCCCGCCACAGCACCGAGCGCCGCAGCCGGCGCCGGTCCCCGGCCCACAGCGCGGCGGCCCCCCGCCGGTCCGAAGGCAGCACCCCGGCCAGCTCGAGGCCGGCCGAGGCGGCCACCTCGGCCGGGGAGTAGGGGCCGTCGCCGACGGCGACGAGCACGGGGCGGGCGCCGGTGTCGACCAGACGGGCCGCCCAGGGCGCCATCCCCGCCGCCGCGTCGAGGCGTCTCGGGCACACCACCACGGCGCGGGCCGCCCGTACCGCCAGCGGCAGCGCCATCGACTTCCTCGATAGACGCCCGACGTCGACCACCACCGGCACCCCCAGACCGGCCAGGGTGTCGACCACCTGCCCCGACGCCGACGCCAACAACCCGGCCACGGCGTCAGGGTCGGTGGGGGCCACCACCACCCCGGCCGTGTCGGTCCAGGCCTGCGCGGCCGCCTCCACCGCGGCGAGGTCCCCCGCCCGGTTCCGGGCGGCCAGGTCCAACAGACCGGGGTTCTCGCTCAGCGCCCACCGGGCAGCCAGCACCCCACCGGCCGGGTCGGCCTCGACCAGGACCACCCGACCGGCGTCGGTCACCGGCCACGCCGCCGCCAGCCCGGCCGCCACGGTGGACGCCCCCGGCGCCCCCCGCAGCGAGCACACCGCCACCGACAACACCGCTACTCCCCCACCCCGGCCCCGGCGGCCTGCTCCGGGCCGGCGTCGGTGGCGGCGGCCGCCTCGGAGGCGGCCACCTCGAAGGTGACGGCGTGGGCGGCCTCGAGGTCGGCCAGCAGGGCGTCGACGCCGGCCGGGTCAGCGGACAGCATCCGCAGCTCCCCGTCGGCGGCGGCGGCGCCCACCGCCATGGCCACGCCGGCGTCGACCCGGAACCCGACCAGCAGCGACTCGGCCTGGGCCAGCGGGTCAACCGACCACACCGTGGCCACCCCCAGCGGGCGGCCCGCCCGGGCCTGACCGGCGGCGCCGGTGACCTCGGGACGGACCAGCACCGCCACCTCCCCCGGTCGCAGTCCCGCGTCGGGGTACTGGCCGGGCGCCAGGACGGCGCCGGCGATCACCTCCCCGGGCCCGAGCGGGTCACGGTCATCGAACATGGCCCCCGCCAGCAGCGCCCCGGCCGGGACCGGACCCAGGACGGTCAGACCCACCAGACGGTCAGCGTCGGCGGCCGCCACGACCGCGGCCCCGTCGCCGCCGGCCAGCTCCACCACCCGCAGGTCCCCCCGGTCGAGGACCTCGCCGGGCTCGAGGTCACCGGCAGCGGCCAGGACCTGGACCCGGTCACCCAGCGCGCCGGCCCACATGGCGAAGGCCAGCCCCGCGCCGGCCACCACCATCACCCCCAGCACCGCCCACGGCAGACGCCGGGGCCTGACCCGCCCGCTCAGCGGCAGACCAGCCGGTCGCGGCTGCCCACCGGCGGGGGGGTCGGTTCGGGTCTGGGTGGCGGTCATGTCAGCTCACTCCTCCGTTGGTGCCCAACGCCTGGATCTCGCCCACCCGCACACCCACGGGGTCGCCGCCCATGACGAGGTTGTCGAGGGACCCCGACCCGCAGCCCGGCTCGCACACCCACCGCAGGGTCCACTCCACCCACGGCACCACCTGGAACCGCAGGTCGGGCTGGCGGCCCGAGGTGGTCGTGTACCGGTAGGAGCACGACGTGGACGCCTCCCGGGACAGCCGCTCGGCGTGGAACGGCTCCCCCGGACCCCCGCAGTACACGTACCGGTCGGCCCCCTTGTGATCCGAGCCCTCCCCCATATCCCAGATCACCTGCACCGGCGTCGCCGTCAACGTGGCCGAGATCCCCGGCAGCGACGCCGTCACCGAATGCTCGACCCAGATGCTGTCATCGACCCACAGCGCCACCGCCGCCTGGGCCACCCCGAAATCCGGTGTCGGGTCCATGTCCGCCTGGGCCTTGGGTAGGACCAGCAGCCGGCGGGCCATCCCCACCAGCAGCGACACCGGCGGGGTGTCGCCCAGCTCGTAGATGTCGGCCACCCCGTTGAACCCCGGCGCGTTCGGACAACGCACCACCACCCACCGCCGGTCGTCCTCGACACCGACATCGCCGGTCCCGCCGCCCACCGGCTCCACCCAGCCCGGCAGCTCCACCGTCGGCACCACCGAGTACACGCACGGCGACCCGCCGTTGCCCATCCCGCCCGACTGCTCATACGACGTGACCGTCACCGACCCCCCACTCGACGTCCCCGACACGTCGGGATCGAGTCGAGGGGCAGCGGCTGGGCCAGCTGTCGCCATGATGACTGCGACCACCATGCAGCAGGCGGCTACAGCTCGCATGTCTCACCGTCGATGCGGATGAACTCACTCGTCGCCCAGCCCGCCTCGGTCTCCACCAGCACCAACCGGTAGAGCTGCGGTTCCGTCGCCGGAGGGCTCTGCACCGTCCCGTCGGCCTCGAAGACAGCGTTGTCCTCGAAGAGACAGAACGCCGCCCAGAACGACCCGTCGCCTTGGGCTCGGAGATCACCAAGGATCTCGAACGTGGACTCGCCCTCCGAGTACCGCCCGAGCTCGGCGGCCGTCTCCAACGTCCGCTGGATGTTGTCGAGAACGGGTGGCGCTACCCAGCGCAGGAGCTCCGGGTGCTGAGCATTCGGGGTTCCGACAGGAACGATCCCCCACGCAGCGTCGGTCGCCGGCACGAACATCTCGGCCGCTTCCCGAGCGGCGGCCTCCTCCGGCGGGAGGGTTGTCGTCGTCGGCACCTCCGTCGTGGGGGGTGCCGTGATCGACGTGGTGGTGGTCGACGTGACGGTCGAGGCGGTGACCGGAGCGGTGGACTCCACCGTTGTCAGGGCCGGGATGGTCGTGACGACCGGGCCGGTGTCGGCGCTACTGCCCGAACACCCGGCCATCGCCACAGCGGCCACCAGACCGAGAGCCATCTGGCGGGTCGTCAGTCGACGAGGTTGGATCAAGCGACGCACGCATGCCTCCTTCCGTGCACAGGGACGATCATCCCCGTTCGGGGTGATCCGTCGCGCTACCCACGTAAGGGGCACACCACTCTGCCCGTAGGCAGGAGGACCGGCGGTAGGCGGCTTGCTCCTCGAGCGGAAATCTCTACACCCCCAACGAACGCTCGTCAAGCCTCCGCCGGAGATTCCCTCCCCCGCCGGGGTCACGCCCGCAGGCCGCACGACGGGTCGCCGTCTCGGAGACCAGGCTGCGATCACGTCAGGGGCGGGGATCCAGCACGCCACCCCGACCGACGGCGGCGGAGGCCCGCGGCTACCGGGAGGGACCCGCCGGGTCGACACCCCGCCCTTTGCGAGGGTTCACGGGAGGGAGGGAGATGGCGTCGGCCGGTTCGAGGATGCGGTCGAGGATGTCGACGAACGCGTCGTCGTCGCTCACCGACCGGATCGACGCGGCCACGTTCTCCTCCGGGGTCGCGCGGTCCCACCTGATCACCGAACCGGTCTCGAGGACGAGAAGCTGCAGGAACGCCCGCTGCGCCCGACCGTTGCCTTCACGGAACGGGTGCAGGAGGTTCAGCTCCGCCAACAACGCCGACGCAGCCAACACCGTGTCGTCCCGGTCGAGGCCCTGGAAGCGGGCTCGGGGATCGAGGAGGCGACCAAAGGTGTCGGCCGCAGCCGTCTGGAGGTACCCGGCGTTGGCGAACCGTGTCGTGCCCTTGGCGATGTCGATCGTGCGAAGCTCCCCGGCCCACGGGTAGATCGACCCGAACAGCAACCGGTGGAGCCGCTGCAGATGGCCGAGATCCCATGACGCTGCGACGACATCGGGCCGGCGGAACATGACGACGCAGCCCCGCAGGACGGCGTTGGCCTCGAGCCGGGTGAGGGCCACGGCGTCATCGAGCCCCAAAGTGTTGCGCAGCACCCCAGAGGGCCGCAGATACGGATCGAAGCTCACCCGCTCCGGGGGACGAACTCCCGCAGCCGGGACTCGGCGACCACGGCGTCCTGGTGGGCGTCGACCGCGGCCTCGAACTCCGCCACGCTCAACTCGCCCGACATCAACGCATCGGCGAGGGCGACCACGTCGTCGTCGGGCTCCGCTCTCTCGAGGCGACCAGAGCCGACCTCGGCGGCCACGACAGCGCTCCGGATGCCACGACGGCGCGAGAACGGGTCGGCACTGCCCACACCCAAGATGCTACCGGGCTGCCCCCACCGGGGTGATCCACCACTGGGTTCGGGCGGGTTGGAACCGTGGGTGAGGTGGCGTTCATGCCGTGCCTCGTTCGACCCGCTGGAGGTGAGGCCGGCGACGTGATCACACTCGACCATCCGCTGCTCGACGCCTACGTCGAGCTGGTGACTGCCCGGGCACGGCGGAACAGGGTGCTGGCCACGGCGTTCGACCTAAAGGTCGCCGAGGAGTACTTCGCCGTGACCGAGAAGGTCGAAGCCCTCTATGACCAGCCCCGCCAGGTCGACGCCGACGACGAGGGCACCGAGATGCGCAAACTCCGCGGCGAGATGCATCGCCGCATGCTGGGTAACGGCTATTGCGCACGATCAGTCGAGATGGACTGCCACTTCGAGTCGATCTGTGAGACCTGCACGTTCTTCGTCACCACCGTCGAGTTCCGACCCACCGTCCAGCGCGAACGCGACGACGCCGCCGACAAGGGCAAGATCGGCCGACAGAAGATCTTCGATGGACTCCTGGACCGTCTCGACGACCAGGAGGCCTCGTGACCGCCGACGCCTCCGGGCCGCCCACGATCTTCACTCCGGACAATGAGCCCTACCTGGCCGCCCCAGCCTGCTCTTCTTCGACCAGGTCCTTCGCACCCTGGCTGCCGAGCAACACCGCATCGGCCCCTGGACTCGAAGCAACGACCTCACACCCATCCAACAGGCCGCCAGTGAGATCGTGCCGGGCGCATGCTCGGTCGCCTTCAGCGTGCGAGAGCTCATTCGGCAGGCTTACCTGTTGGCCGCTCGGATCCTGCTCCGCCCGCTCATCGAACGCGTCAGCACGTTCACCTACCTGATCGACCACGACGAAGCCATCACCAGCTGGCAGAGCGGCTGGCCTCACTCGTCACGGCCAAGCCTCCAAACCCGTCTACGGACTATCGGCGGGCGCGACAACGTCCCCCCCGCGATCGTCACCGCCGGCTTGAAGGACCTCCTCGACGACTTCAACAGCGTGGTCCATGGAGACCGCCGAAGCGCACACAACAGCGCCGTGCTCCTCCCAGACGGTGCGCCCGGCTACACCGTCAGCAAGGACACCGCCTCACCGGCGCGTGCCGACGAGATCTGCAGCTGCGCATCCGCTTTCGCCATGGTGCTGACGGTGCGCTGCGGCGATGTCTTCCCCCACAGGGGTTGACGGAATCACCCGCATAGCTACAATCACCACCGAGCCCACGGCGCCCTCGGCTGGTCCACCCCCGTCGCGCCCTCACTGCGACCGCCCGGGACAACCTCCCGCACTGCACACCTAGGTCGAGCTCGGAACCCGGCCGGTAGGATGGGCCGATGGCGGACGAGCCTGATCTCATCGTCGACTGGGCGACGCTGCTCGACGGCGCCGGCCCTCCCACCTCTGACGATGTGAGCATCGACGAGCGCGGCGAACGGCTCGACACCGTCGAGAAGGCCCAGGCTGCGATCGACCGTCACGTGGCCAGGGCCGAGGCCCGGCTCAGCCACGAAGCGGCCGCCCCGCCCACCAGGCGGGCCCGCTAGCCACAACGGCCTGGTCGGGCCGGCTCGTCAGCGCCGGCGCCGGCGCCTGAGCTGTTCGAGTTCGCTGAGCGCCTCGAGATCCTTGGGGCGGCCGACGGTTCTCTTGGAGTCAACGAGGTCATCGAGGCCGGCCACCCACACCGCCAGGCGACCGTCGGGGTCGGTGTGGATGGTGCGGACGGCGTTGGTCGAGAGGCGGTCGTAGTCGTAGCGCTGGCGGCCGGGGCCGGGGACGTCGCCGAGGACGTCGAAGGGCCCGTAGCGGGTGGACCAGGTCACGTTGCGCCACCCGGCGAGCAGGTCGGCGTTGAGATGGGGCAGGTCGAGGTCCTCGGCCAGGTTCGCGACCCGCAGGCGAGCACCGAGCTCGATGAGGGCGGTGGCGAGGCGCTGCAGGTTCTGTCGGCTCCGTTCGGTGACCACGTCAAGGTCGAAGGTGATCCGGCGGGCACCGTGGGCCCGGGCCGCGACGCCACCGATGACGATGTAGTCCACGCCGTGATCGTCGAGGACCCGCAGGATCGGCATCGGGTCGAAGCTGTCACCCGTCCCCGAGTTGACATCGCTCACGGAGCGACGATGCCACGCCGGCCGCCGCGAGAGCCCAGGCGAGGGTCTCGGCCCGGCAGTGCCGGCTGCGGCTGCCAGCCTCCGAGCCGGGGCAGACCAGCGGGCTCGACGGTTCCGCGCTCGGCGCCGGTTGTATGGCCGACCGGGCGCAGCGGCCGTGTCAAGGTAGTGCTGAACGGCGACCCGCTCACGCCGCCTGCTCGGTCGAGCGAGCGACGTTGATGGCGTCACCGAGGCCGGCGCGGGCCTGGCGGCGGGCCCGGTGGAGGCGGGACCGCTTCGCTGTGGCCGATGCTGTCGCGTCTCGGGTGCAGAGGTGGCCCTGGGCGGCGGCCATGACAGCGGCGACCGCGGGGGTGCTCAGCGCGGCCAGGATCTGGTCGCAGAGCACGTTGGCGACGGCGGTGTCCTCGGTCGGGGCGATGCGGCCCTCGGCGGCGGCCCGGTCGAGGCTGTGGGCGACACCGTCACCGGCGAGCACAGGTATTACGACGGGGGTGACGGTGTCTGAGCGGCGGCCCAGGATGGCGGTCAGGAGCTGGCGACGGAACTCGTAGAGCAGCCGCACGCCGGGACGGCGGGGTCGGAGACGGACGATGGTGGCCAACGCCATCCAGGCGATCCCGGCGGCGTCGGCCACGAGGATCTCGTCGGGTCCGGGCCGGTTGGGGCCCGACGAGCGGTGCAGGTCCAGGGACCGGGCCACGGCCACGAGGGCGGGGCAGTGCCGCTTGAGGATGGCCGGGCCCGCAGCGGGGTCGCCGGCGGCGGCCAGACCGAGCAGCACGTCGAGGAGCTCGTCGGCGTCGGGGTGGGAGCGGTCGACGGCGCTTGCGACGTCCAGTCGGGGGTGGGCCTGGGCCCAGCGTCGGTCGATGCGCCGACGGCGGCCGGCGATGGTGTGTTCCCACTGGCCGTCGAGCACGTCGGCCAGGGGCTGGTAGCGCGCCCATGGGACCCCGGTCGCTGATTGGTAGGTGTGGGCCACGGTGATCTCCTCCTGGGTTGGGGAGAGCACCAGAACCACACCCACCTGTCACCGGACCTCAGCGGCAGCTACGCCGACACCTCAACCGGGAAGATTTCCCCGATTGAGGTCGCCGGCCAGGACCCCGGCCGGCACCGCCGACGGGGGCGGGAGGGGACCTCAACCTGGTCCCTCCGGCACCCCCAGGCCGGTCACGAGGCGAGGCCGCTGACCAGCGCCTCGACCGTCCTCACGTCGGCCAGGGGCTGGTAGCGCGCCCATGGGACCCCGGTCGCTGATTGGTAGGTGTGGGCCACGGTGATCTCCTCCTGGGTTGGGGAGAGCACCAGAACCACACCCACCTGTCACCGGACCTCAGCGGCAGCTACGCCGACACCTCAACCGGGAAGATTTCCCCGATTGAGGTCGCCGGCCAGGACCCCGCCGGCACCGCCGCGCGGTCGCCGTGGGCGGGCACCGGCCTGGGTTGGACCCTCCGGCCAGGCCGCTGATCGACGCCCGGCGGGTCCCGCAGGAGGGGACCTCAACCTGCCGACGGGGACCTCAACTGAGACCTCAAGTCGCACCTCAACCGGCACCCCCAGTCCGGACCGGTCACGACCCGGCGAGGCCGCTGACCAGCGCCTCGACCGTCCTCAGCGCCTCAATTGAGGTGCCCGCCGACCTCGAGGGGACGGCGGGCGTCGACTGCAGCCTCGGGGCAGGACGGCCGGGACCTCAACCCGCCGCCGGTCACCTCAACTGAGGCCGCCGGCCACCTCAACTGAGGTCAAGAACCAGCCCGTCCGAGCGGACGGCAGCGAGATCGGCGGACCGGGCGGCAACTCGGGCCGGGTGGCCGCCGCCCTGACGGCGAGCCCGCCCCAGGGGCCCGGTGTCGTTGCCGCAGCGCCGGGCGGGCGGGGGTGGAATCGTGGCCACCGCCGCACCCGGGGGCAGCCGGGGGGGGTGCGGCGGTTGGAGGGGCGCAACGGGGGGCGGCGGCCCGGCCTCTCGGGGGGTCATGGCAATGATCGAGGTCGCAGCTGTACACCGAAGGCGGGGCCGTCACGCATGGTCAGACGCCTACGTCGCCGACGTGATGTCGGCCACGGCGCTGGGCCCGGCCGGTGTGCGCCTGTACCGGCAGCTGGCCCGGGCCGCCGAACAAGACCTGGGGGTCATCACGGTGGGGTCGCTGGCCCGGGCGGTGTGCGTCGACCAGGACGAGCTGGGCCGCCTGCTCCGCCGCACCGAACAGGCCGGGCTGGTCCGTATCGGCCCGCCAGGCCGCCCTGACGCCGCCGTGCGGGCCGAGGTGGCCATGTCGGTACCGGACCTCACCCCCGCCCAGATGGCGGGCCTGCCGGCCCTGGTGCGCCGGCTGGGAGCCGGCGGGCCGCTGTCGGGCACCGGCCCGCCCCCGGGCCCGTTGCTGCACCTGGTCGGCCGTGACCGGGCCCTGCGGTTCGTCTGGTCCGACGCCTACGTGCTCGACGTGATCGGCGCCGGGGTGGTCCTGCCCCGCGACGTCGCCGTCTACCGGCACCTGGCCCGCGCTGTCGCCGACGGCCTCGACGCCGTCGCCGCCGGCGAGGTGGCCGCAGCGGCGGGGAGTCGCCCGGCCGGGCTGGACCGGTCGCTGGGCCGGTTGAGCGAAGCCGGCCTGGTCGCCCTACGGCGTCCCGACGGCCGGAGCGTCGAGGTGGCCGTGTCGATGACGGTCCCCGCAGCCGCTCCGGGCGCCGTGGTCGCCCTGTCGGAACTGGTCCAGGTCACCCACGCCCGCCTCACCGTCCCCACCCGACCGGCGCCCCGCCCGACGACGGAGGCCCGGCCCGCATGCGGACGCCGGCTGTGACCGCCCTGGCGAACACCCACATGCCCGCCGTCGCCCGCAGCGGCGAGCGCACCGAGGCGGCGCTTGCCCGCAGCCTGTCGTCGCGCCGGACGGCCCGCCAGGCAGACGCCGGTCCTGTCGACCGGTGGGCCGGCCCAGGGCCGGCCCACCGGGATGCATCGGCTCAGTGTCGGTGCCGACCTCAAGTCCTCAATTGAGGCCCACGCTGCGAGCAAGGCCGAAGGGACGAGGGCATCTCAACTACGACAAGTATCCATGACACACACACTTGCAGGTGCCGCTCAGCGGCACCTGCAGGAGCCTGCGGCCCCTCCGGGGGCTGCGCCCGGTCGGCGCAGCCATGGGCTCGGGCCGGTGAAGTGGTCGGCGTGCTGATCCGGGTGACCCCGCTGGGCACCTCGGCCGGTGCGACAACCGCGGCGGGGGTGGCGGCGGGACTGGTCCGCTACCTCCACGAGGGCGCCCGACCGGACCCGACGGCCCGACCCGACGCCCGGGCTCCGGGCGACGGCCGGTCAGGGGTGGGCGTGTACTACGCCGACTCGGTGGAGGGCCCGGGCCGGTGGCTGGGCGAGGGGGCCACCCGGCTGGGCTTGGCCGGAACGGTGGACCCGCAGGCGTTGGAGGCGCTTCTGTCGGGCCGGGATCCGGCCACCGGGCAGCGGTTGGTGGCCGCTCGCGGCTCGGCGGGCCGGTCAGAGTTACGAGTCGGATCGTGGACCCGATGGAACGACCAGGGCGCCCAGGTGTGGGCCGTGGCCGACGCCGCCGCTGCGGCCGGGCTCGACGCTGCCGTGCTGGCCGACGCGGTTGGCGCTGCGACGGGCGGCCGGTTCCAGCTCGGTTCCCTGCCCGGGTGCCCGACCCGTCTGGCCACCGAGGAGGTCGGCTTCGAGCTGATCGACGGTGAGGCCTGCTTCGACGCCGACACCGTCGAACTTCTGCGCGCTGCGGCGGGGGAGCGACCCGGCCCGCTCGACGGCGACTGGCTGCCGCTGAGCGAGGCGGCCGAGCTGGCCGGGGTGGGGGTCACCTACCTGCGTCGGGCCGCCCGCAACCACGGCGGCCACGACGGCGACGGCGACCCGCCCCGACCGTGGATCGAGGCCCGCCGGAAGGGCCGAACCTGGCAGGTGAGCCGGGCCGCGGTGTCCGCGTTCGTCGAGCGCCGCCAAGCCCCGGCCGTGCGGGTGGGCTACGACCTGACCGCCACCACCGAGAAGTCCGTCGCCGTCCTCGCGCTCCTGTCGGACGAGGCGACATCCGGGGCCGCGCTTCAGGCGTTCGACGCCGCCAACCAGGCCGCGCTCGCCTACCTCGATGAGCGGGCGGCTACGGCCCGGGTCGGCGGCCAACCGGTACCGACGAAGGGGTTGACGGTGGCCAGCTTCCTGCACGGCACCTCCCGAGCGCTGGACCCCTTCCCGCACCGTCACAACGTCGCCCTCAACGTGGTCGAAACCCTCGACGGGGCCCGCCGCACCCTCGACGCCCGGGCCCTGTACCGCCACGCCCCCGGCGCATCGGCGATCGGCACGGCCCGGCTTCGCTGGGAGCTGACCCGCCGCCTCGGCGTCGACTGGGAGCTGTCCGGCCGGGGAACCTGGGAGATCGCTGGGGTCAACGACGACGTCGTGGGGGAGTTCTCAACCCGCCGCCGCGAGGTCGAAGACGCCCTCGCCGAGCTGGCCGCCCGCCTCGGCCGCGACGCTCAGCCGGGTGAAGTCGATGAAGCCGTCCTTGCCACCCGGGCTGACAAGGCCCCCACCAGCCCCGAGACGCTGCGGGGGGTGTGGCGGGACCGGGCCGCCTGCCACGGCCTCGACGCCGGCACCCTGGCGGGGCTGTGCGGCCGGCGTCGGGCCGAGCCCGATCGTCTCGACGACGACGCTGCCGAGGAGCTGTTCGACTGGCTCGACGGACCCGACGGGGTGATTGCCCAACGGCCCTGCTTCGACCGGGTCGACGTGCTGGCCGCCATGACGACCTGGACCGGGATCCGACCCGACGGCACCCGGGAGCTGCGCCTGGTACCCCCCGCCCAGCTCGACGAGCTGGCCAACCGGTTCCTGGGGTCGCTACGGGTGATCCCCCTGGCCGCCCACACCGGCGCAGGCCGAGACGTGATCACCCGGGCCGACGGCACCACCGTCGACGCCACCGGCGGCGAACGCACCTACACCACCGTGACGATCCTGGCCCGCCAGCAGCGCATCCTGGCCGCCGCCGCCGCCCGAGGCGGCGTGCGAGCCACCCCAGCGGCCATCGCGACGACGACAGCGGACCAGAGAATGAGCGCCGAGCAGGCCGCCCTCGTCAAGACCCTGTGCGCCGGGTCGGGCAGGGTCCGCTCAGCGGTGGGCCGGCCCGGCGCGGGCAAGACCTGGACCATGACCGCAGTCGGCGAGGCGTTCGCGGCGTCGGGCTGTGAAGTGCTCGGCGCGGCGGTCAAGAGCGAGGCGGCCCGCCTACTGGGCGCCGAGACCGGCATCACCACCCGCACCCTCGCCTGGTACCTGGAGCGGGCCCGCCACGGGCGCCCGGCGTGGGGAGAGCGCAGCGTCCTCGTCGTCGACGAGGCCAGCACCGTCAGCGACGCCGACCTCGACGAGCTGCTGGCCCGCACGGCCCGCACCGGCACCACCGTCTGCCTCATCGGCGACCCGGCCCAGCACACCTCCGTAGCCGCCGGGGGGACGTGGGCGCTCCTGGCCTGCCGGGCCCCCGCCCTGACCGAGAACCGACGCCAACGCGACCCGGTGGAGCGAACCGCCATCGAGGCCATCCGCAACGGAGACATCCGGGCCGGGCTGGGGCTGCTGGCCGACCACGGCCGCATCACCGCCACCGGCGTGCTGACCGACGCCTACGAGGCGGCCCTGCGGCGCTGGGCCGACCACCACGGCACCTACCCCATCGTCTGTCAGACCAACCGGGACCGCCAGCTCCTCAACCGGGCCGCCCAGGCCCTCCTGGACCGGGCGGGCTACCTCGGACCCGACCGGCTCGACGGCACCGACGACCGCACCTTCGCCGTCGGTGACACCGTGGTCGCCCGCCAGAACTCCGCCAGCCTGCACGTCGACGGCGACCCGGCCCGGCACATGACCAACGGAGCCCGGGGCCGGGTGGTGGCGGTGCACGCCGATCCCCGCACTGCCAGCAACGACAGGCTCGTGGTCGACTTCGACGGCATCGGCCACATCGCTGTTTCCCGCCCGGTGTTCGACCACCACCTCGACGCCGACGGGCGCCGCGTGACGGGCCTTGACCACGGCTACGCCATCACCAGCTACAGCGTCCAGGGCCAGACCCTGGAGGCCTCGACCAGCCTGGTCACCCCGACTGCGGGCCGGGCCGAGGTCTACGTCGACGTCACCCGCGGCCAGGACTCCAACCAGCTCATCGCCGTTGGCTACCAGACCGACCCCGAGGTCCCCTACGCCCAGCCCGACGAGCGCGACCCCGTCAACCAGATCGCCGCCGGACTCGTCGCCCACGGCCACGACCCCACCCCCCTCGATATCGACCCCGACGCCCCCATTGTGGCCCGCCTCCGGCGCCAGCCCCTCCACCGCCTCGACCGCGCCCTGGCCGCCATCACCAGCAGCCGGCAGCGGGCCCTGCTGGCCCGGGCCATCGACGCCCGCGAACATTCCGTAGCCCTCACCGCCACTGCGCTCCCCCCGGCCTGGGCCGACCGGCGTCCCGACCCCGTGGAGATCGCTGCTGCGGCTGTCCATCTCGATCGTTACGGCGAACTCCTCCAGTTCGAGATGACGGAGGAACGGGCCGCCGACGCCGTCAACGTTGCTGGCGGGAACTCACCCGGAGCTGCCTCAGGCGGCGTCTCGCGGATTGGTTCACCATCATCGTGACGGCCGCTCGCCCATGCGCCTTCTGCGCGCCGGGATGTCTCATACGTTCCGAATTCCCGAGTCCGTCTCCTCTTCCTGACTCGTCCTGCGCTGCGGCCAGACACGTCGACCGCGCCGGTGTCATGCGGACCGGGGCGACCGGCGGGGTGCGGACTCACCGGGTGATGAGCCTGCCGCCCCCTGAGACATTCTTCACGGTGCGCTGTCACTTGGAGACGAACTCCGCCAAGGCGGGCGCCACCAGCGTCGCCACTCATCGAATCGTCTCTGTGCGAGTGCGAGGCGAGCCGACCGGCGACCTTCTTGCTGGGGCGTGGGCCACATCAAATGCCACACCGGAGCTACTTTGCGTTCGGCTTCCGCCACAGCGACCGCCTCTCGACGTTGGATCACCCGAACAGCGACTCGCACGGCCCTGTCGAGGAACGTCATGGGCATCGGAAGCTTAATCTCCTGCTCCGACACCGTGGTTTCCTGTACCATGATGGGAGCCTTCAATCGAAGGCGCAACAAAGCCGACTCCCGTCGCGTTGGCGCCGGAAGCCTAGTGACCTTCCCGCCGCACCTGGACTTCACGTGGTCTCGGACCGATCTGTAGAAGAGCGCCTTGGACTCCACCTCGATCTCGATGGTGGACCAACCATCCCGGGTCCGCTTGCCCCGAGTCTCGGGTCTACAATAATCGGCGAAGTAGTCGACGTACCAGGCGTTCACCTCCTGGGCGTGTTGGCCGACTGGGTCCAAGCTCACGTTGACCCACAGCAGCCGGCCCTGGGCGAGCAGCGAAGCCTTCGTCTCAGACGCCTTCCGGAGCCGTTCGGCAAAGTAGTCAACGAGGCCGACCGTGAGAGCAATGCCCGCCCCTTCGGTGAGCAGGCCGGCCCACGGGTCGCCGTCGACGAACAACAAAGCGATGAAGCAGGCCATAAAGACAGCCGCCATGACGGTCACCATGCGAGCCATGATCGGACGGTACCGAACGCTCTCGCCCGAGGCGACCACATCGGGCTGAGGCGTACGAGGTCCGCTGGGCCCGAGGCCCCTGTCCGACGGGCGCGATCAGTGAACGGCGCTGCTGGCTCAGCTCAGCTCCCTCGACCGGTCGACCTCAGCAGCGTGGATCTCGAGCAGCTGGCGCGGCGTGAACGGCCCGATCCTGTAGGTCGAGCTCGAGCAGATCGGCCTCGCCTGTCACCAGGACGTTGAACCGCCCCGCTTCAGGGTGACCAGTCGACGTCTGGGGCCTTCAGACTCCAGCGCTGATGCCGATGGTCTGTTCGTGGATCCTCGTTGTGGTGGCTGGTCGGTCGGTCGGCGTTCTGTTGCCGTGGTGGTAGCGCTGGCGGTTCTGTCGTCCGTCGCGGTTGTGGGCGGCGAACCGCCGGCGGCGGGCGCCGGTGTCGAGGAACCGCCGACGGCCCAGTTCTACATGCCGCCCGGCGTACCCCCGGACAACACTCTCGGACCAGATGTGCGTGTGGTCGGGCGGTTCGCGGGCTCGGGTAGTCCTGCCTACGCGGACGGCTACGGGGTCACGGCAGCGTTCGACTCACCTGGCGCCGTGGCTGTCAGCACCAGGTACGCATGGGACGACGAGCCGCACCTGGTCTTCGTCGGATCGAAGTCGGCCATCCACCAGGTGTGGGTTGATGGGGGAGACGTCGAGAAGGTGGCCGGGTCGGAGGCCGAGCAGGGGTGCGTCGAGGCCGACGACGGCGACGATGCCCGCTTCACGAACATCACGCACATGGTCTCCTGGGGGGAGAGTTTGCTCGTCGGGGACTGCGGGGGCCGAGTCTCCGTCGTGGATGCCGGCTTTGGTGATACCCGTACATTAACGCATGTGTCCGATCTTGCTGGTCTGGCGGGTGGGTGGGGTTCGCCGATCTTCGCTGCGCAAGGAGGCACCTCGGAGCGAGTGTTCTTAGTCGACGACTACTGGGACTCAAAAACCGCCGTGGTGGTCTTCGCTGGCGATGTGACCAGCATCTCCGGTCTAACCGTTGACGACGAGTTCCTGTATGTCGGGGTGGCGACGGCGGCGGGTGCTGAGATCAGGGTGTTCGACTGGGATGACGGCTACGCCGAGCAGACCCCGTTGCCTGCGACCGCGCTGCCGACCAATCTGACGTCGGCGGGTGATGACCTTTTTGGCACGGTGGGTGACACGGTCGTGCGCTGGGACAAGACGGACCCGGGCGCTGGTGAGACGCCGGTAGCAGGATCGACGGCGGGCTTCGCAGACGGGTTCGGCGCTGACGCGCGATTCTCCCAGCCCGGCGGGCTTGCGTCTGACGGAAAGCAGCTGTTGGTGGCCGACACCGGCAACCACCGGGTCCGCACCCTCAGCCGCCGCCGTCAGGCGCCGCTGGGCGGCAACGTGATCGACGCCGCGCACACGCCGGCGTTCCGGGTCGACAACCCGGCGTCGAAGAGCGTGGCCGACCCGGTGAACGTGGCTACCGGCAACTTCCATGACACCGTCGTCGACGTCGACGCTGCGGGCGGTGCGGCCGAGCTGGCGTTCGAGCGGACCTACAGCTCTCAGGCCGCCGCGGCGGGCGATGGCGGCGTACTGGGGGCGGGCTGGTTCCACCGCTACGAAACTGCGCTGTCGGAGTCACCGGGCGGCGTGGTGAGCATCCGCAACGGGCGGGGCCGGGCCCTTGAGTTCCTGCCCCAAGCGGACGGGTCCTATGACCCTCCCGACGGTGTCCACGCGTCCCTGGCGCCGGTCCCTGGCGGGTGGGACCTCACCTACGACGACGGCACGGTCGAGCACTACGACCCGGCCGGAACGCTGACGGGGGGGGTCAGCTGGGATGGCAGCTCCTGGACGGTCACCGTCGACGGCGCCGGCCGGGTCGACCGTGTCGACCACTCCGGTGGTCAGTGGTTGGATCTGTCCTTCGACCCGGCGACGGGTCAGCTAAAGGAGGTGACCGCCAGCGACGGGCGGGCCGTGAGCTATGACCAGGACACGTCCGGGTTCCTGCAGGCAGTCACGCTGGCGGACAGCGCAGTCTGGGCGTACAGCTACGACGCCGCCGGTCAGCTCCTCACCGCGACCGACCCCGCCGGGGTCGTGATCGTCGAGAACGCCTACGACACCCTGGGCCGGGTGGTGACGCAGTGGAACGCAGCCCGGTCCACGACCACGTTCACCTACGACTGGGCGGCGGGCGTGACGACGGTCACCGACGACGCCACGGGCGAGACGACCACCTGGGACGTCGATCACCAGGGCCGCCTGCTGGCGGTCACCGACCCGTCTGACGCCACGACAGGCCGCTCCTACGACATCGACGGCCAACTCACGGAAGCGACCGGCCGGGACGGAACCACCACCACGTTCGCCTACGACGACGCCGGCCGCCTGACCGCAGAGACGACACCGGGTGCGGGAACGTCGACCTACACCTACGACCAGGCCGGTCGTGTCACCTCCAGCACCGAGCCCGGGGCCGGGACGACGACCTACACCTACGACGGTGACGAGCGGATCCCGTCGGTCACCACCGACGCCACCGGGGCCAGCACCGTGGTCGATGTCGTCGAGGGTCTGATCCGCTCCCGCACCGACGCCGACGGCGTCGAAACGACGTTCACGTATCATCCCGGCTCCCGTCTGGTGCACACCGCCACCACGGCCGGGGCGACCACCGAGTACGTCTATGACCCGGTTGGGCGCCTGACCGCCGTGATCGACCCCCTGGGTGGGCGGGTCGAGACCGTCCACGACGCCGCCGGGCGGGTCACCGCCCGCACCGAGGAGACCGGCGGCACCCAGCAGTGGACCTACAACCCGGCCGGCCAGGTCCTCAGCCACAGCGACGAGGTCGGTAACATCACCGTCTACGCCTATGACCCGGCCACGGGCTGGCTCGACTCGGTCACCGACCCCACCGGCGCAGCCACGACCTACGACTACGACCACGCCGGGCGGGTGGTCGCCACCTACGGGCCCGGCAACCAGCCCGACCCGGCCGCCAACCCCGACGGCGACCCCGCCACCACCACCTACGGGCCCCTCGGCCGTGTGGTCTCCGCCGCCGACCCGACCGGGGTCCTCACCACGATCGCCTACGACGCCGAGGGCCGGGTCACCGCCCGAGACACCGCCGGCGCCGTCCAGGCCAGCACCTACGACGAGTTCGGCCGGGTCGCAACCGAGACCGACCCGGCCGGTGGGGTCACCACCTACACCTACGACCAGCACGGCCGCCTCGACACGGTCACCGTCGACACCACCCCCCCGACCGTCACCACCTACGGCTACGACACGGTCGGACGCACGACCACCGTGACGGTCAACACCACCCCCCCGACGGTCACCACCACCGAGTACACCCCGGGCGGGCGGGTCGCCGCCGAGATCGCCGGGACCTCGACCCGAACCGACTACACCTACGACGCCGCCGGGCGCCTGGCCGCCGAGACCGACGGGGAGGCCAACACCACCGTCTACGGTTATGACCCGGCCGGGCGGCGCACCAGCGAAACCAACCCGGCGGGCGAGACCACGATCTGGGCCTACGACCCGGCCGGGCGGGTTACCACCGTCACCGACCCGGCCGGGGTGGCCACCACCTCCACCTACCTGCCCACCGGATGGCTGGCCAGCGAACAGGTCACCGGCCAGGCCACGCCCACCACCTACACCTACGACGACGCCGGGCGGACCGCGACCGTGACCGACCCGGCCGGGGCCGTGACCGCCACCGTCTACGACGACGCCGGCCGCGTCACCGAACGCCACCACCCCGGCGGCGGTGTCGAGCGGTACACCTACGACCCGGCCGGCCGGCTGCTGACCAGCACCAACCCGACCGGTGACGTCACCACCCACACCTACGAGCCCGCCACCGGCCGGCTCGCGTCGGTCACCGACGGGGCAGGCAACACCATCACCTACGGCTACGACCAGGCCGGGCGGCGCACCAGCGAAACCAACGCCGCCGGGGAGACCACCACCTGGGCCTACGACCCCGCCGGGCGGGTCACCACCGTCACCGACCCCGCCGGCGTCACTGACGCCGCTCGCCGGAGTTCCTCAGAGCTGCTCGGCGAAATTCCCCACCCTGGGGCTGGGTGGAACGGTAGTGGTTGTGGCCTCCTGGGTGGGGGTTGTTCGGGTGGCGATGAGGCAGAGGGTGTGCTGCCAGCGGCCGGTGGTGGGGTCGAGGTGGACGAGGTCGTCGTGGTGGGTGCCCGGGCTGGGGTGGTCGAGGGGCCGGCGGCAGGTCGGGCACCAGTGGGCCAGGTCGATGATGTGGTGGTCGGGGTCGGCGGTCATGGCGTGATGGCGTTGCGGGTGGCTTGGGCGCGGGCTCGGTGGGCGCGCATGCGGTAGCTGTCCCCGCTGATGTTGATGACCACTGAGCGGTGTAGGAGCCGGTCGAGCATGGCGGCGGCGATGGTGGTGTCGGCGAAGATGTCGCCCCAGGAGGCGACGCCGCGGTTGGTGGTGAGGATGATCGAGCCGTTCAGGTAGCGCTGGGAGATGACTTGGAACAGGGCGTTGGCGTCTTCGGCGGGCATGGGGAGGTAGCCGAGTTCGTCGACGATCAGCACCGATGGGCCCTTGAAGAAACGCATGGTGTTGGCCCAGCGGCCTTCGACGGCGGCGCGGCGGCAGCGGGCGGCGAGGTCGGCGGCGGTGCAGTAGTAGGTGCGTAACCCGGAGCCGACGGCGGCGTGGCCGAGGGCGATGGCGAGCATGGTCTTGCCGACGCCGGGTGGCCCGATGAACAACACGTTGGTGGCGTCGGTGGCGTAGCGGCACGACGCCAGGTCCCGGAGGAGGGCTTCGTTGACCGAGGGTTGGGCGTCGAAGTCGAAGTCGCCGAGCTGCCAGGGGGCGGGGAAGTTGGCGAAGCGGAGCAGGCCGGCGTGGCGGCGGGCTTCGGTGGCGTCGACTTCGATGGCGAGCAGCCGTCGCAGGAACTCGGTGTGGGTGGCCTCGGTGTCGCGGGCGTGATCGAGTTCGGCGGGGAGGGCTTCGGCGGCGGCGCCGAGGCGGAGGTAGGCGAGATGGGAACGCACCTGCTGGTAGAGGGAGTCGGTCTTGGTCATCGGCCTGGCTCCTCGGTGAGACGCCGGTAGATGTCGAGGTCGATGACGGGATCGGCGGCGGACTCGCCGATGAGTTCGGCGGCCAAGGCCAGCGCGGCTCCTGAGGGGGGCCGGTTGATCTTGCGCTCACAGGGCCGGTCGCTGCTGAAGGCGCCGAGCACGACGTTCTCCAGGGCGGTGGTGTGCTCGGCCAGCCGGACGGTTCGTTGCGCGCCGCGTGGGGCCAGCGTGTGGGCGCAGACCTGGCGGCCGGCGGCATGGAACGACACGGTTGGTTCGCCGAGTCGCCAGCGGATCTGCACGTGCCCGCCGACCAGACCAGGAGGCACCGAGTAGCGGTTGCCCCAGAGCGACACCAGCGCGTTGGCGGCGACGGTGCGGACCTCGGTCACGGTGGCGGGGAACGGCACCGCTGGCAGCTCCAGCAACGGCTCGGCGTCGGCGAGGTCGGCGACCGTTGAGGCGTTGCGGGATCGGGTGTCGGCAGTGGTCGAACAGAAGCGATCCAGGCTCAGCTGCGCCTCGGCCGGGGAGTTCACCGCTGCGGTGCGCCACCACCGCTGGGTCAGGTAGTCGATGGCCTTCTCCACGACGCCCTTGCGGTTGGCGTGGCGGGCCGGGCAGGGCACAACGGTGACGCCGTAGTGCTTGGCGACCGCCACGAAGGACCGCTGCACCTCGGCCGTGCCGGGGCGGATCACGGTGGCCATCCGGTCGACCCGCCAGACCCGGGCGGTGCCGCCCAGGCGGCGCAGAACCTCGTCGATGCCGACGACCAGATGGGCCTGGTCCATCGACTCCGACACCCACGCCCGGAACCGTCCCGAGTGCGACAACGCCCCAACCAGCACGCTGGCCGGCTCACCCCACGGGGTACGGGCCAGCTCGAGCCAGTCCCACTGGATCTCCTCACCCGCAGGGTGCTCGATGTCCACATGAGCCCGGCCGTTCGATGAGGCGCACGGCTCACAGTGCGGGCGCAGCTGACGGTCTCGGAGCTGGCGGGTGAAGGTCGGATAGCTGCGCTCGAACCCGAACGCAGCGACCTCGTCGAACAGCACCGTGGCCCACACGTGCGGGTCATCGGCGAGCCGCTGACGCACGTAGGGCTCGAAGCGGTCAAACGGATCGTCCCCGGAGCGGGCCCGCACCCCCGGCTCGCGCCTGCCGGCCAGATAGTCCCGGACCGTCTTGCGGTCCCGGCCGCTGTGACGGGCGATGGCCGAGATCGACCAGCCCTGCTTCCTCAACGCGTTGATCTCCATGTCTTCCCCTGGTGTCAGCATCGACGTGGGGCTCCTCTCGGGGGCCGGTGTGGTCGTGGTGACCACCAGCCTTGAGAGGGGCCCCACCCCTACGGGTGGACCCTCAGGGGTGGGGAACTTCAGTGAGCAGGTCTGGGGAGAACTCCGTGAGCGTGGTCATCACCACCACCACCGGCTACGACCAGGCCGGGCGGGTCACCACCGAGGCCACCACAGGGGCGGGAACGGTGACACGCACCTACACCGACGCCGGCCAGCTCGCCACCGTCACCGACCCCCTGGGGCACACCGTCACCTTCACCTACGACCAGCGGGGCCTGCTCACCGGGCGCACAGACCAGGCGGGCGGCACCGAGACCTGGACCCACGACCCCGCCGGGCGGGTCACGTCCTGGACCAACCAGGCCGCCGAGACCACCACCTACACCTATGACCCCGCCGGGCGCCCCCACACCACCACCGACCCGGCCGGGCGGACCACCACCAACAGCTACGACCCCGCCGGCCGGCTCGCCGCCACCGTCACCGCCGACGGCGCCACGACCATCTACAGCTACGACCCCGCCGGGCGCCTCGACACCGTCGACGGCGACGGTGACACCGTCACGTTCACCTACACCCCCGACGGGACCGTCGACACCGTCACCGAGACCATCGACGGGGCCGCCCGCCAGGTCGACTACGACTACGACCCCGCCGGGCGGGTCATCGCCGTCACCGACCCCACCGGCGTCACCACCAGCTACAGCCTCGACGGCACCGGCAACATCACCGCCATGACCGACCCCGCCGCCGGCACCGCCACCTACACCTACGACCCGGCCGGCCGGCCCGACACCGTCACCCTCCCCGGCGGGCACGCCAGGGACTGGACCTGGCACGACGGCCGCCTCACCGGCTACACCGACGGGTCCGACACCTGGACCCTGGGCTACGACACCGCCGGCCGCCTCAACGGCCTGACCGGGGCCGAGACCGCCACCTGGGTCTACGACGACGCCTCCCAGCTCACCGCTGAGACACGCCACGGGACCACCACCCAGTGGGCCCACACCCCCACCGGCGCCATCGACAGCGTCACCCGCGACGGCACCGTCACCGACTACCGCCACGACCCCGCCAACCGGGTCACCGCCGCCACCACCAACGGCACCACCACCGCCTACGACTGGGATCCCTCCGGTCGGCTCCGCCACGTCACCGGCCCCGACTCGGCGCCGGTCAGCTACGACTACGACCCGTCCGGGCGCCTGGCCGCCACCCGCACCGGCGACGCGGTGACCCGGGTGATCTACGTGGTCAAGGACCCGGCCCAGCCCACCGACGGTGACCGGGCCGTCATCGACCACCTCACCGGCGGCGGCTGGGATGTTGCCGTGGTCGATGACCATGACCTCACCACCCCCATGGCCGAAACCGCTGACGCCGTCATCGTGTCCAAGAACTCGGTGCCCGCCGTCATCGCTGCCGACCTGGTCGGCGCCCGCGTCCCCGTCATCGTCTCCGACGACCGAGCCCACGACGACCTGGGCCTGGCCGCCACCGACGGCACCCTGGTCGGCGACCAGACCGGCATCGACATCACCGACCCCGCCCACCCCGCCGCCGCCGGCCACACCGGGACCGTCGGCGTCTACACCACCGGCCGTCAGCTCGTGACGGCCACCACCCCGGTAGCGTCGGCGCACGTGGTCGCCACCGCCGCCGGGGACCCGGCCCGGGCGGCGGTGTTCACCATCGACCGGGGCGCCCCCCTCGCCGATGGCACCCCCGCACCGGCCCGCCGGGTCGGGCTCTGGCCCTCCAACTCCGCCGCCGACGTCCACACCCCCGCCGCCTGGGCCATCTACGACGCCGCCCTGGCCTGGGCCACCGACGCCCCCGCCACCCTCGCCTACGTCACCGCCGACCCCGCCGCCCCCTCCGCCGGTGACACGGCCACCATCAGCCACCTCACCACCGCCGGCTGGGCCGTCGACGTCATCGACGACGACACCCTCACCACCCCCGCCGCCGAAGCCGCCGACGCCGTCATCGTCTCCCGCGACGCCACCACCGCCACCGTCAACACCCACCTCACCCCAGCCCGAGTCCCCGTCATCGCCTCCAACTCCCAGCTCTACGACGACCTCGGTCTCACCACCGGGACGGGCACCACCACCCAGAACCAGACCGCCCTCACCATCACCAGCCCCGCCCACCCCGCCGCCGGGGGGGCCAGCGGCACCACCACCATCTTCGGGGGCAGCCGCAACATCGTCACCATCCCCACCGCCGACGTCGCCGCCAACGCCACCATCATCGCCACCGCCGCCGGCCAACCCGACCAGGCCGCCCTCGTCGTCCTCGACACCGGCCAGGACGGCGCCGACGGCCAACCCGCCCCCGCCCCCCGGGCCGCCTGGTGGGCCACCAACACCAACACCACCGCCCACACCCCCGGCGCCTGGGCCCTCCTCGACGCCACCCTCACCTGGGCCACCACCACCCCCGCCGCCACCACCACCCGCCGCTACAGCCCCGACGGGCTCCTCGCCGCCACCACCACCAACGGCGCCACCACCAGCCTCGACTGGACCCGAACCGCCGGGATCCCCCAGATCCTGGCCGCCACCACCGGCCCCGGAACCAGCCGCTTCCTCTACGGCGCCCGCCGCGACCTCACCGTCGACCCCGGCGGCGCCGTCGACCCGTTCGCCTACGACCCCGTCGGCAACGTCACCGCCGGCGCCGCCTGGACCGCCCCCGGCCCCCGCGACGCCTACGGCCACCACCCCGCCAGCCCCCCCGGGATCGGGTTCGGACACAAGGGCGAGCTCCACACCCCCGACGGCATCTACCTCCGCCACCGCACCCTGCACCCCCACCTCGGGACCTTCACCGCCCCCGACCCCCTCGACGGCGTCACCGGGCGCACCACCCACACCAACCGCCACCACTACGCCGACAATAACCCCACCAACCGAGCCGACCCCACCGGCCTCTACACCGTCCGTGACTCCGATCTTACCATCGAACCCGGGTCAGACTCACCAATCTGGACCCTCCCGTCCGACATGTCACCGGCCCTCATCTCCGAGATCCAGACCATGTCGATTTTCCCGAAGGTACTATCTGATCTTGACGGTAGCTTCGGCGCCACGATGGAGTTCTTCAACATCCACCACAAGACCGTACAGCTTGATATCGTCGCCCGTTCCAACGGCTCCCTCCTCACCGAACCGTTCTGCAACCTCCGGAGATACAACTCGAAGGCCCCCGATCTGCGGCCCGACCTGTGCACTACGTCGATCCTAAACCCGAAACCGGACATTCCGGTCGGATTCGCAGAAGTCAAGTCCTCCACTTTCGATCGAACTCGGGCACGGGCGCAGGTGAGCAACTACGCGAAACGGGCTAAAGAAGGCGGGGCACTCCGCGATTCCGCAATATTTATGCTGCACTCCACCTCCGCCGAGTTTGGCGATTCATTCCCTCGGGGCACGTGGCCTCAAAACGGCCACATTGACCTGGGCCCGCTCGCTTCCGTGGACTGGTGGGCCGAACCCGAGGGCCTGTACCTGTACCGTCCGAAGTGGCTGCCGCCTTCATTGCACGCCTGGCGTGAAGAACGAGACGACGCCAAAGCAGCCCAGGCCCAGATGTTCGCCGTCGCGGACTCGGCCGTTGCGCGGGTCACCACTGATGTCGCCACCCCGGCCCGACCAGGCGGCAGCAGCACACTGCCCGCTTTCACGATGGACCCGGCCAACTACGGATTTACACCCGGCTACTTCGAAGGCCTCGCCGCCGTCGGCACCCTCGCCGTGATCGGCGGCATTCTCATCGTCACTCCCGGTCGGTAGGAGCTGAGATGGCATACAACTGCGTGAGGCTGCAGACCAGTCTGGAGCACTTCGGCGAGGCCCCGGCCGGACACGTCATGAAGGCACTCCTTGCGACCGGCGTGGATGACGTCCGTAGCTTCGGACCTCCAGACCTGCGCTGGCGGGTCGGGGTGATCGGACCCACGGGCAAGAACGTCCTCCGCCGACAGCCCACCGACCCCGAGACTGTCCGGCGCGCCGTTGAACTCGCTGCCGAACACGGCTCGGTCGAGTTGGACGGCGAGGGCGGCGAGGCTGGTCCTTACCTTTTTGGTTTACACCCGCCACCGACCATAACGAATGAGGAGGGATCTGCAGACTGGTCCGGCCCGCGCAGCGGGTCCCTCAACGGATCACTACCGATCGCGCTACCCATCGACGCAGAGCGGCGGGACACGCTGCTGCGGTTCCTGCTCGCCATGCTCGGACCACTGGAACCGTGGATCATCGGCGGAGGGGTCCGCTTCAGCGACGGCCCGTCGAGCCACTACTACCTCTCTGGATCCGACTACGACGAGGCGCTGAGGGAATCGGCCAGTCACCTCGACGGGTACCGGTGGGTGACCGTGATCCCGCCGCCCGCCCTGGACCGCCTCGGAGGACGGGCCCGCCTCGACGACGCCGTGAGCGGCCTACCCGAACCCGTCGTCGTCGAGCTCGACGGCGGGACGCTGCTGGCCAGCCCCTTCGTCGACCCCGTCAACCGGGTCGAAGACGACTGGCGGGCCTGGCGCAGCGTCCTCGAGCCGGCGCTGATCCCCAAGACCGGCGGCGGCGGCACCCCGCGCGACCTCTTCGAGGCTTTCCCGACCGACAACAGCTACTGGCACTCCTACCCCAAACCCGGTGACCTCATCACCGAGGACTGGTACCCCGACGGGCCCATCCCCCCCGGACCCGTCGACCCCCCACCCGACACCACACCAACCACCCCGGCCCGACCCTCCCGACGGCCACAACTGTTGTCACTCCAAGCCGACGTCACCGTCGACTTCGCCGTGGCCGCCCCCTGGGCCGGCACCCTGGAGGCCACACTGCACACCCTCCAACGAGAGGCAATCGACGACCAGCTCCTCGGCGACCCCGCCGACCTCGCCGAACAGGCCGTGGCCGCCCACACCGAACCCGACGGGCGCCTCCCCATGTTCGACGACGCCGTCAACGCCGCCCGAGCCGGCCAGACGCTGAACCGGGTCCAGCTCCTCATGCTGGCCGGCACCGCCGGCATGGAACAGGGCACAGGCACCATCCTCGACATCGAAGAAATCGACCCCTACCCCAGAGATGACCGCATCAGCGGCCTGGGCCTGGCCCAACCCCTCCACCACACCTACCCACCCGCCCACCTCGACCACACCGACGACGTCGACGCCATCCTCGATGACGCCCGCCAGCGGGCCCTGCGGCTCGACGGCCAGCTCCGACCTCATGGCGACCCCCGGCGAGCCTTCTGGTACGCACTCGTCGGCTCCGCGGACGACCCGGTCGGGGCCGTCTTCGTCAGTACCAGCCCGTTCTGAACCGAACGCATCCAGCCTGCCAGGACAAGTGTCGGCGGCTAGCTCCTCCCCCGGTCGGTCCTGGAGCATCTCACGGAAAATCTCACGCACTTGGTGACACCGGCCGGACGGGCGACGCATTCTGCGGACCGCACACCCGACTTGACCGGGCCGTTTTCGGACTGAGCAGACCCCTCCGGACGGCTGTCAAGACCCGTCCTGATCCGCAGGTCACCGAAGCGGTGCGGATTCCGGCGCTCCCCAATGGGTCCACCGCTGCCGATCCGGTGCCGGTGTCAGCCCGTGGAGTCGGGGAGTCGCTGCAGGGCGGCGAACAGCTCGTCAAGGTCGTCCTCGCCAAAGAGGTCTTCAGGGCCGCCGGGTGCCAGCGAGTCATACGGCGGCTCGTAGACCCGGGCCGGGTCGACGACCCCTTCGGCGGTCAGCTCGTCGATCACGAGGCCGACGGAGCGGAGCTGGTTGGAGGTGTAGCGCTTGCCGTCGAGGAAGGCGCCCAACGCCGCCTTGGCGGCCTCGCGGTCGAGGCCGACGAGGCTGCGGATGAAGCGGCCGAAGCTGCCGGCGCGTTCGCTGGCCTCGGCGAAGGTGGCGTCGTCGCCGATACCCGCCGCCACCAAGACGAGCTGAAGATCGGCATAGTCGTCGGCGGTGAGCGGTTTGCCGCTACGAACCTTGGCCACGATGTCATCGGCGAGGTGATTGCGCAGGAACGCCTCGGCCTTCTTGCGGAACTGCGCGAACGGAGGTTGTCCCGGTAGTCGTGGAAGTTGAGGTGGCGGTCCCCCGCTCGAGACCTGCCGGCTGGTAGGTGTCGGGCGACCGCCAAGTCACTCGACAGCAAGGGACCACCACCTGTGACCAAGAACTACCAGACCACCACCGCGCCCGACATGATCGACGAGACGCTGGCGATGCCGGCCGAGGTGACCGTCGCCCTGGCCGAGATCGGCGGCGCCGCCCGGGAGGGCCTGCTGGCCCTGGCGGTAGCCACCGGCCTCGAGGTGATGGGCGCCATGATGGAGGAGTCCGTGTGCGCCCTGGCCGGCCCCAAGGGCCGCCATGACCCCGACCGGACCGCGGTCCGCCACGGCAGCGAGGACGGCTCGGTCGTCCTCGGCGGGCGGCGGGTGCCGGTTGGGAATGTCAACCCGGATTGGCCCCACCCTGCTCACTTGATCTGGCCCCACCTGAGCGGCGGCGTTGGCGGGTGGCGCGGAGCCGGTATGACTCGGTGCCGGTCTCGATGATGTGGGCGTTGAAGGTGACCCGGTCGATGACGGCGGCGACGAGGCGGGCGTCGGGGATGACCTTGCCCCATTCGCTGAAGAGAAGATTCGAGGCGACGGCCACGCTCGACTTCTCCTCGCGCTCGGTCAGGATCTGGAACAGCAACTCGCTGCCGCGGGTGTCGAGCTGGACGTAGCCGAGTTCGTCGAGGCAGAGCAGATCGAGCCGGCCGTAGCGGCTGACGAGGCGGGACAGGCGCCGCTCGTCAGCGGCTTCGGCGAGTTCGTTGACGAGCTGGGCGGTGGTCACGTAGCGGACCCGAAGACCTTGTTCGCAGGCGGCGTGGCCCAGGCCGATGAGCAGGTGCGACTTGCCGGTTCCGGAGTCACCGAGCAGCACGACGGGATCACCCGCAGCGATGTAGTCGCCGGCGGCGAGCGTGGCGATGGTGGCGGGGTTGACGGTCGGGGCGGCGTCGAGGTCGAAGTCGACGAGCCGTTTGAGCCTTGGGAACTTGGCTTCGGTGATGCGGCGTTGTCGGCGTCGTTCGGCGCGGGAGTCAACCTCGGTCTCGAGGAGTTCGGCGAGGAAGCCGAGGTAGGACAGCTGCGATCGCTTGGCGTCCTCGGCCAGCCGGGCGGCTTCGGCGCGGACCATCGGGAGTTTCAGTTCTCGGGCGGCGGCGTCGATTGCTGTGGTGGCGGCGGTGTCGGTGGTGGTCATCAGGGGGTCCCTTCCAGGAGCTGGTCGTAGTGGCCGATGGGTGGTTCGGGCCGGTCCAAGCCCCGGTGAACTCCGACCGGGATCACCGCAGCGACGGAGTTCTCAGCGGAGCGGCGGGCTTCGATCAACACGACCTCGGCGTCGACCACACCCGCGGCCAGGGCGGCGGTGAGGCCGGCGACGATCGCCTGGGCGCCGACGGTGCGGTGTGCGAGCACCACGTCGATGAGCGCCTTGGTGCCGTCGCGGTCGCCGAGGCGACGGCGTGCGAGATCCCAGAAGCGTTGGTGGACCTCGGTGAACGCCCCTGAGGCCCGGGCCCGGGCCAGCGGTGTCGACGACAACAACGCTCCGGGCTTGCGGGCCATCACGTCGAGGTAGTGATCCAGCGCCAACACCTGGTCTCCCTTGCGGCCCCGCCGATGCCGGGCCACAACGGTGGCGCCGTCGAGAACCTCGATCGACTCCGCGCTGACCCGCACGTCGACGCGTCGGCGGACGAAGCGAGCCGGCACGGAGTAGTACGCCTGACGCACACACACCCGGGACTTGGTGTCGACCCGGTGCGAGCTGATCGCGGTGGCGTCGAACGCCTCGACCGGCAACGGCTTCAACGCTGGGGCTTCGAGCTCGAAGTGTTCGCCGACAGTGATCCGTCGATGAGCGATGAACCTGGCGTCATCGGTGGTCATGGCCGCGGCGATCAGCTCGTTGAGCTCGTCGATCGTCTCGACGTGGGGGACCGGGACGAGATGGTTGCGCCGGAACCGGCCGACCTCGCCCTCGACACCGCCCTTCTCATGGGCGCCGTCGGGGCCGGGCTGACAGAACCACGATTCGAACCCGTAGTGCGACCGCAGGGCGACGAACCGGTCCGACTCGATCCGGTCCCGGCCCTTGAGCACCTTGGTCACGGCGGACTTGAGGTTGTCGTAGCTGACCGTTGCGGGGACGCCGCCGAAGTGGTCGAACGCTCGGACGTGGCCGTCCAAGAACACGTCCTGGGTCTCGTTCAGATACGCCCGGCAGAACCCACGGCCCGACGCCGACAGCCGCATCAAGAACAACGACACGTCCGTCGGGATCCCGGCCAGGACCACCTTGGCCTCACCGAAGTCGCACTCGCCCTTGGACCCCAACCGATGATGCTGGGGGACGGTGACATCGGTCAGCGGGAACGTCTGGCCTTCCCGGACCGCCTTCACGTAGCGGCGGACCGTCGACTCGCCCACATCGGCGCCGTGCTCGCTGACGAGGCGCTGCCACACCCGCCGAGCCGTGTGGCGCTGCTTGCGCGGCCACTTCTGGTCCTCCGCCAGCCAGCCGGCGATGACCGGCTTCCACTGGTCCATCTTCGGCGCCGGCCGCTCAGGCGTCTTCCGCAGCGGCGGCACCGCCGAGTCCAACGCAGCCCGGACATCGCGGCGATGGACCCCGAACTGCCGGGCCAGGGCCCGGATCGACTTCCTCTCCTGCGCCGCGTGGGCGCGACGAATCCGCTCATACAGCTGCACCTTCGACCTCTTCGCCATCCCCACACGCCACCGCCACCGACAACGCCGGTCGCGGACCCCCCCCAAGGCGCCCCAGGTGGGGCCAACTCAGACGAGCACTACCGCTCCAAGTGGGGCCAGATCAGGAGAGCACACCCAGCCGGTGCGCCGGCCCCGGGTCCGTACCGCCGACGGCACAGCCGAGCTGGCGGTGGGCGCCTATGAGGCGTTCACCGGCTCGGATCTGCTCGAAGCGCTGGCGTTGGAGCGGATGATGGCCAAGCTGTCCACCCGCCGCTACTCCGCCGGGCTTGAACCCGTCGGCGCCGCCGTCGAACAGAGAGCGAATTCGACGTCGAAGAGTTCGATCTCTCGGCGGTTCGTGGCCCGCACCGAGACGGCCCTGGCCGAGCTGATGGCCGCTGACCTGTCCGGTCACGACATCGTGGCCCTGATGATCGACGGCGTGCACTTCGCCGGGCACTGCTGCGTCGTGGCCCTCGGGATCAGCATCGACGGCACCAAGATCCCCCTCGGCCTGGTCGAGGGCGACACCGAGAACACCACCGTCGTCCGGGACCTTCTCGCCGGGCTGCGGGACCGGGGCCTGGACACCACCCGCCCGGTGCTCGTCGTCATCGACGGCGCCAAAGCCCTCGCCGCCGGGGTACGGGCCGTGTTCGACCACCCCGTCATCCAACGCTGCCAGCTCCACAAGATCCGCAACGTCGAAGCCCGCCTCCCCAAGTCGACTGCGCCCACGGTGGCCAAGAAGATGCGGGCCGCCTACCGCTGCACCGATCCGCTCACCGCCGAGGCGACCCTCGAAGCGCTCGTCCGTGACCTCACCCGGTCCCACCCCGGCGCGGCGGGGTCGCTCCGGGAGGCCCTGGCCGAGACGCTGACCGTCAACCGGCTCGGGGTGCCACCCACCCTGGCCCGGACCCTGCGGTCGACCAACGCCATCGAGTCGATGATCGAGATCTGCCGGGACCACAGCTCGAACGTCAAGCGCTGGCGTGACGGCCAGATGGTGCTGCGCTGGTGCGCCGCCGGCATGGGCGAGGCCGCCCGCCAGTTCCGACGGGTCAACGGCCACCTCCACCTCCGAGCCCTCCGCCAGACCCTCGACGACCACACCACCGGCCGTGTCACACCCCCATGCCATGATGAGGAAGCCGCCTGAACCACACCGGGCCGCCACCGAAGTTCCACGAAACTCGGGACATCCTCGCGCGAACGGGGTCCCGGTGACGAGCTCCATCTCGGCTCGGTCACCGAGCTGGTCCTCGAAGTCGGTGTAGACGATGCGCTTCCTGCCCCGCTCCATGAGCGGCACGAGGAGCCGGAGCTTGCGGCGCAGGTCGTCGAGGTCGTCAACGTAAATGCCGATCCACCAGCGGTCGTCCTAGGCGGCCTCGAAGAGCTTGAGCTGCTCGGCGATGGCGGGGATGGAGCTCTGATCCTCGAGGGCGGACGCGATGGCGACGATCCGCCGGCGTTCGGCCTCGAAGGGCTCCTCGCGCAACCGTGAGAGCTCGGCTCGCAGCAGCAGGAGATCGAAGTGAGGGCACTTGCGACCGGCGACGGCAGCGTCATGGCCTACGGCGACGCCGGCGGGCCGGAGCGGGCGGGAGGTCTACGTCTGACTGGGTCTGCCCCGTTCAGTCGCCAGCCGCCGAGGAAGCGGGACGCGAAGGTCGAGCCCTTCCTTCATGGTTCGTCGACCAGGGCAGCCGCTGCGGCGGCGGCATCGGCTTGCTGGCCGGGGAGGACGTGACCGTAGACGTCGAGCGTGAAGCCGACCGATGAGTGGCCGATCCGCTCGCTGACGATTCGAGCGTTGACGCCCGCTGCGAGGAGGTGGGTGGCGTGGGTATGCCGCAGGTCGTGGAGTCGGATGACGGGCACGCCGGCGCCGAGGGCGGCGCGCCGGAAACGCTTGGACACGTAGTCGGGCCGAACCGGCACACCAACCGGATCGGCGAAGACGGCGTCGGTCTCTACCCAGCCGGCCCCGACAAGCATGCGGACTTCGAGCTGGCGCGCACGGTGGGCTCGGAGAGCGGCGACGGTGCCGGCGTCGAGGTTCACGGTGCGCCGCGATCGTGCCGTTTTCGGACCCGACTCGATGGGTTGGTGGTCGACGAGGACAATCGCCCGTCGGACGTTCAGCGTGCCGGCGTCGAGATCGAGGTCCTCCCACCTCAGCCCACAGGCCTCACCCCGGCGAAGCCCCGTCATGGCGAGCAGCCGCCAGAGGGTGGCGAGGTCGTCGTCGGCGGTGGCGTCGAGAAACCGGCCAAGCTCGGCCGGAGTCCACACGGTCATCTCAGGCGCTCGGGCGGCCGTTGGCGATGGCGGCGAGGCCAGCTTGGCCGGGTTGCGAGGCACGACCCCCTGGCGCTGGGCGTCGGCGAGAAGGCGGCCGACGACGACGTGTACCGCCCTGACCGTTCGCGGGCTGAGCCCCCCTCCTACCCCATCCTTCCTTCCGCCGGACAGCAGAGCGGCGTAGAGGGTGTCGAGGTCGGTCGGGGTGATGGACTGCAGGGCCCGGTCGCCGAGAGCGGGCAGGACGTGGAGGCGGAGCTTGTCTGCGTAATCAGCCCGGGTGGTGGGGCGGAGGCCCCGCACCTCCTGCGCCGCGATCCACGAGTCGGCGTATTCGGCCAGCGTGATCCGACTGGGGGCGACCCACGTGCCGGCGCCGACGGCCACCTTGAGCTCGTCGAGGGCCTGCTGGGCGGCCCGTTTGGTCGGGAAGCCCTGCTTGGCCACCTGCTTGCGGGCGGCGCCGGGCGCCGCCACGTCGACCCGAAAGGCCCACCCGGACCCCTTGCGGTACACCCTGCCCGCTCGGCTCATCGTGCTCCCCCGTTCCTGTGCACCTTCTGTGCACCTCGGACGGTAGAACCCTAGTTGAAACGACGCCTCGGATGACGTTTCGCCTCGTCAGAGTGGCGCCCCCGGCAGGATTCGAACCTGCGACCGTCGGATTAGAAGTCCGCTGCTCTCTCCGGCTGAGCTACGGGGGCCGGACGACAGCCTGCCACCCCGTCCTGTCGGGCGTGCGTCCCGACACTGCCCGGCGGGGCAGGAACGGCGTTGCCGGTGGAGGGGGCGGGTGTGGCAGACTGCAGGGTCCCGGTTCCGCCGGGAGCACGGTGGCCGTAGCTCAGTCGGTTAGAGCGCCAGGTTGTGGCCCTGGAGGTCGGGGGTTCAATTCCCCTCGGTCACCCGACACGACACGTTGCCGCCGGTCGACCCCGGCCCTAGCCTCGTGTCTCACGCCAGCGCCTCTAGCTCAATCTGGCAGAGCAACGGACTCTTAATCCGCAGGTTCCGGGTTCGAGTCCCGGGGGGCGTACCACCTGACCAGGCGAAACGCCAAAGTCGGCCCCCTGGCAGCGGGGTGGGGTGCACGGGAGATGCTCCCGGCGCGACGGCCGGGGGGCGCATTCACGGGACGCCCGTGATGCGTGCGGCGTGACGACGCCGATCCGGGCGATGCCGTGCGAGCTCGGCCCGGGGGCCGCCGAGGGGCTACCGGTCCCGTCGGTGGCCGCCCTCGACAACCTCCGGCCGTTCCCCGAGTCCCTGCTGATCCGGCACCCTGACAGCGTGGAAGACCGGGGCCCGTCACCGTAGCGTCGGAGGATGACCACGACGACCGCCCTCGACCTCGGTCACCGCTTCGCCGACGAGCTGCCGACGCTGGCCGTCGAGTGGCGACCGACGAGCGTGCCGGCACCGAGCCTGGTCGCCCTCAACGAGGGCCTGGCCGAGGAGATCGGCCTCGACGTCGGGTGGCTGCGCTCACCGTCCGGGGTGGCGGTGCTCGCCGGCAACGACGTGCCCGCCGGCGCCCGGCCCGTGGCCATGGGCTACGCCGGGCACCAGTTCGGCGGCTACAGCCCCCGCCTCGGCGACGGGCGGGCGCTGCTGGTCGGCGAGATCACCGGCCCCGACGGCCGACTCCACGACCTGCACCTGAAGGGGTCGGGGCGGACCCCGTTCGCCCGGGGCGGCGACGGCCGGGCGACGCTCGGACCGATGCTGCGCGAGTACCTCGTCAGCGAGGCCATGCACGCCCTCGGGATCCCGACCACCCGGTCGCTCGCCGTCGTCATGACCGAGGAGCGGATCGCCCGCCAGAGAATCGAACCGGGGGCCGTGCTCGCCCGGACGGCAGCGAGCCACCTGCGCATCGGGACGTTGCAGTACGCACGGGCGCTCGACGACGGGACCAGCCTGCAGCGGGTCGTCGACCACGCCATCGCCCGCCACCGCCCGGCCGCCGCCGACGCCGACCGTCCGGCCCTGGCGCTGCTCGACCACACCGTGGAGGTCCAGGCCCACCTGGTGGCGCGGTGGATGCTCGTGGGGTTCATCCACGGCGTGATGAACACCGACAACGTGACCCTGTCGGGCGAGGGCATCGACTACGGGCCGTGTGCGTTCATGGACCGGTTCGACGCGGCCACCGTCTACAGCTCGATCGACCACGGCGGTCGCTACGCCTACGGGAACCAGCCGGCCGTCGCCCAGTGGAACCTGGCCCGCATGGCCGAGGCCATCCTGCCCCTGATCGACCCCGATCCCGAGACCGGAGTCGCCCTCGCCACCGGGGTGCTCGAGTCGTTCGCCGGGCACTACCAGTCGGCGTGGTCGGAAGGCATGGCCGCCAAGCTCGGCCTCACCGCCGACCAGGGAGACCACGTCGACCTGTTCGACGGGTTGCTCTCGCTCATGCAGCAGGCCGGCACCGACCACACCTCGACCTATCGCCAGCTCGCCGACGCCCTGCGGGGTGACGACGCCGCCCTCCGGGCCGCCTTCGAGACGGTCGGTGACGGGCTCGACCGGTGGCTGTCCGACTGGCGCACTGCGCTCGGCGACGCCGAACCTGCGACGACGGCGGCGGCCATGGACGCCGTGAACCCCGTCTACGTTCCCCGCAACCACCTCGTCGAGGCCGCCCTCGACGCCGCCGTGGACGGTGACCTCGGTCCGTTCCGCCAGCTGCTCGACGTCGTCACCCACCCCTACGAGCGGCGACCGGGACACGAGGACCACGCCCGGCCGGCGCCGGCGGACTTCGACGCCCGCTACCGGACCTTCTGCGGCACCTGACCCCGACTCAGACCGGGACGGCGGCCTCCACGAAGCCCCGCACCGCGGCGGCCATCTCGGCCCGGATCGGGGCGCCCGACAGCACCACGTCGACGGCGGTCAGCGACGTGTGGATGTGGCCCCGGCAGGCGTGGTGGCGCACGTCGACTCCGGCGGCCGACAGGGCCTCGGCGTAGGCCCTCCCCTCGTCGCGCAGCGGGTCGAACTCGGCCGTGAACACGGCCGCCGGCGGGAGCCCGGCCAGCGACCCGGCCCGCAGGGGCGACGCCGCCGCGGACGAGCGATCGGCCTCGTCGGCGTAGAGGTCCCAGAACCAGTCCATGAGCGCCCTGGTCAGCACGAACCCGTCGGCGTTCTCGGTCATGGACGGGTACTCACCGGCGCCGTCGGTGACGGGGGTGACGAGCAGCTGCCCGACGAGGGCCGGGCCTCCCGTGTCGCGCGCCCGCTGGGCCGCCACGGCGGCGAGGTTGCCGCCCGCGCTCCAGCCCGCCACCGCCACCTGGCCCGGCGTACCGCCCAGCTCGTCGGCGTGGGCGGCGACCCATCGAAGGGCGGCGACGGCGTCGTCGACGGCGGCGGGGAAGCGGTCCTCGGGGGCGTGGCGGTAGTCGACCGAGACCACGACGGCCCCCGATCGCACGCACAGGTCGCGACAGAACGGGTCGTCGGAGTCGTGGCTCCCGAGCACCCACCCGCCCCCGTGGAAGTAGCAGACCACCGGGTGGGGTCCCTCACCGGGCGGGCGGTAGAGCCGGTAGCGCAGGTCGCCGGCGGCGCCGGGCAGGGTGCCGTCGACGACCTCGGCGACCTCGGGCCCCGGCGGGGCCTGAGCGGCCATGGTCTCGGAGAAGGACCGGGCCTCGGCCGGTGACAGCGACTCGATGGGCGGCAGGTCCAGCTCGCCCATGGCCTCCAGGAGCAGCGCCACGTCGGGCTGGAGGCGGTTGACGATCCCCTCGTTGCGCTGCTCGCCGCCGGGGCCGGCCAGCCGGAAGCCGACGTAGCCGTCGGCCACCACCTGCTCGCAGGTGGCCCGGTAGCGGTCGACCCCTCCGACGTACGGCAGGAACACCCGGGGCTTGCCGGGGACGTTGGCCCCCATGTACCAGGAGTCGGCCTGGGGGAAGAGGGTGATGTCGGCGTAGTCGTTGGCGTGGCGGACCCAGCCGGCCTCGGCGGCGGGCGTCGGCTCGATCGTGGTGAAGTCGCGCTCGCGCATCATGGCCACCGCGTCGACGATCCAGTCGACGTGCTGCTCGATCGAGATCACCATGTTCGACAGCACCGACGGGCTGCCCGGGCCCGTGACCATGAACAGGTTCGGGAACCCGACCGAGGTCAGACCCAGGTAGGTGGTCGGCCCGGCCGCCCACTTCTCCGCCAACGTCACGCCGTCACGACCCGTCAGGTCGACGGCCACCAGGGCGCCGGTCATGGCGTCGAACCCGGTGGCGAAGACGAGTGCGTCGATCTCGACCGTCTCGTCCTCCGTCTCGACGCCGGTCGACGTGATGCGGACCAGGGGGTTCCGCTTCAGGTCGACGAGGCGGACGTGCGGCAGGTTGAAGGTGGCGTAGTAGTTCGTGTCGAGGCACGGGCGCTTCGTGCCGAACGGATGGTTCGTCGGGCAGAGCGCCTCCGCCGTGTCCGGGTCGTCGACGATCGAGCGGATCTTCTCCCGGACGAACTCGGCGAACGTCGCGTTGGCCTCGGGGTTCGTGATGAGATCGTTGAAGGAGCTGCCGGGAGCGAGCAGCTCGCCCCGCCGCCAGGCGTCCTCGTAGCGGCGGCGGCGCTCCTCGTCGGACACGGCGAGGGCGCTCTCCGTCGGCTGCGGCATGTCCACCCCGCCGGGGGAGCGACGGTTGGCCTCCCGGTAGGCGTCGGGGTCCTCGTCGCGCTGGGCCACCTTCTCGGGTGGGAGCGGCCCGTTGCGGGCCGGGATGGAGAAGTTCGGGGTGCGCTGGAACACGGTCAGCTCGGACGCCTGGCCGGCGATGATCGGGATCGACTGGATGGCCGACGAGCCGGTGCCGATCACCCCGACCCGCTGGCCGGTGAAGTCGACGCCCTCGTGGGGCCACCGGCTGGTGAAGTACACGGGCCCGGCGAACTGGTCGGCGCCCTCGATGTCGGGGTCCTTTGGCATCGAGAGGCACCCGGTGGCCATGACGAGGAACCGGCTGCGGAGCCGCCCCCCGGTCCCGGTGCGCACGACCCACGTCTCGGAGCCCTCGTCCCAGTGCGCCGCCTCGACGGGGGTGGAGAAGCGGATGTCGCGCCGCAGGTCGTGCTTGTCGGCGACGTGCTGGAGATAACCCAGGATCTCGGGCTGGGTGGCGTAGCGCTCGGACCACTCCCACTCGTGCTCCAGCTCCGGATCCCAGCTGTAGGAGTAATCGATGCTCAAGATGTCGCAGCGGGCCCCCGGGTAGCGGTTCCAGTACCAGGTCCCACCGACGTCGTCGGCCGCCTCCAACACGACCGTCGACATCCCCGTCTCCCGCAGCCGGTGCAGGAGGTAGAGCCCCGCCATACCGGCACCCACCACGACGACGTCGACCTCGCCGTCGGCGTCGACCTCGTCGGAGTCGGTGCGTGCGTCCATCGGTCCTCCCCGGGCCGGACGCTCGGGGCCCGGCGCCCGTCGCATTGTCACATGCGGCCCAGGTGCGGGCTCAAGTCGACCGCCCCGTCACGGCGAGCTCGATCTCGCACCCGACGCCGAGGGCAGCCGAGCGACGCGATCAGCCGTCGACGGGCGACGGCTGGCCGAGGCCCGGTTCGGGCTCCCGCAGCGAGCGCCAGCCCCCACCGAACTCGCCCTCGGTCTCCCCACCGAAGCGGGCGCTGACCACGAAGATCAGCCCCACGGCGATGCTGCTCACCCAGGCGGCGACGTCGTCGTAGGTCAGCACGAGGGGGGCGGCGATCAGCCAGAGGCCGACGGGGACCGTCCCCCACCGGAGACCCCTGGCGATCTCCCAGATGGCGACGAAGGCCAGCGAGCCCCCGATGGGCCCGGCGATCCGATCGCTGACGGCGGCGGGGTCGCCGTAGGAGAAGACGGCCGGCGAGAACATCAGCCACACACCGGCCGCCACCGTCACGTAGCGGGGGATCACGCCCGACCCCAGAACGCCGCCCAGACGGAGTCGCCGTCGGCCTTGACGCGCTTGAGGTACTGGATGCTGGCCAGCACCTCGTCGACGGCGGGGCCGATCATGGCCAGCGACACGACCCCCGACACGAGGCAGAGGGTGCAGAAGCTGCCGTAGAGGACGGGCTGGAAGATCGTCAGCATCACGCTCAGGACCCCGAACGGCCCGACGAAGAAGCCGAAGATGACGACGATCCACGGCATCGTCTTCCACCTCCTGGTGCCGCCGATCACGCCGGTGACGGCGTCGGCCACGTAGCCGAACGCGCCGAGGGCGGCGTCGCCGACGGGGAGGGCCTCGAACGCCTGCGAGAAGCCGGACTCGCGCACGATCTTCCTGGTGCCGTCCCCGAAGAACGGCTCCCACACCGTGTCGACGACCTCCTGCTGGTACAGGGCCAGCCAGGTGGCCGCCACCCCGCCGACCAGGGCGAGCACGACGATGGGGGTGCGCTGGCGCCACGACGAGGGGTTGTCGTTCCAGCCCGGTGGTGTGTCGGGATCGGATGCCGCCCGGGTGTCGGCCCTGCTCACGGCGACCCGCTCAGATCGGCCCGACGGGGTGGGGCGAGCCCGTTCCCGGCGTACCACCCCGCAGGATCGTCCCGGAGGCGACGGATCATCTCCGGGATGACGTCGGCGACCCGGCGGGTCGGCTCCCAGCCGAGGTGGTGACGGGCGGCGCTGATGTCGAGATCGTAGTGGTCGGCGGCCCGCTCGATCATCCACGAGCGGATGAACGGGTCCTCGCCGAGCGGGTTCCGCTCCCGCACCCAGGCACCCACCCTGGCCACGGGAGCGGGGATGCGCCACGTCGGCCAGTCCCGCCCGTGCAGCTCCCGGGCGATGAGATCCTGCAGCTCCCCGTAGCCGACCGTCACCGGCTCGCCGATCAGCAGGTCGAGGTCGTCGGGCAGCTCGTGGCGGCGCTCGACGATGCGGTACAGCGCGTCGACGGCGTCGTCGGCGTGCACGAACGACTGACCGGTGGCCAGGTCGGCGGGGTAGAAGTGGCTCGTCACCCAGCGACCGTGGATCCGCTTGACCTGGTTGGTCAGGGGCGGTGAGTGACCGTCCTCGTCGTAGACGGCCCCGATGCGGACCACCACCGTGGGAATCGCCCCCCGGCGCGCCTCGATGACCCGCTCGGTGGCGACCTTGGAGGCCGGGTACGGCCACGTGCTGTGGATGGGGTCGCGCTCGTCGATGGTCCCACCGGGCCTGGTCGCCTCGTGCACGAGCATGGTCGAGGAGAAGACGAACTGCTCGACGTGCAGGGTGTGCAGCGCATCGAGGAGACGGCGGGTGCCCTCGACCGTCACCGCCTCGTAGAGCGGGCTGTCGCGTCCGGCGAAGTCGTAGTAGGCGGCGAGGTGCACGACCGAGGCCACCTCGGACCCCTGCGACAGGCGGACCCGGTCGACGGCCCGGCGCACCGAGTCGTCGGAGGTGAGGTCGGTGCAGACGAAGTCGACCCCGACGGGCGGGTCGGGGTCACCCTCGACGTCGAGGCTCACCACCCGGTAGGCGCTCAGCAGGCGGTCGACCAGACGGGAGCCGATGAGTCCGGAGCCGCCGGTGACGACGACGAGGGGGCGTTCGTCCACGCGTCGTCAGGGTTTGCCGTGCTCGCGGCGGTCGTCCCTCGATCCGGGGACGGGACGGCCACCCTTGCGGGGCGAGGGGCCGCCCGGTTCGGGGAACTCGTCGGCGTCGAGGTGGGTGACCTCGGGCTGCTCACGCCGGCGCGTCGAGCGCGTGGCCCGCACCGCCAGGGCCACGGCCACGATGACGACGCCCACCAGTGCGACGAGGAGGATGGCGATCCGCATCGTCTGCCCCTACCCCGCCCGGCCGCCGCCAAACGGTCCGTCGGCGACCGCGGTGCTCAACAGCCGACCGCCGCCGTGACGACGTTGCGCCGGAGGGTGCCAGGGTCGTCGAAGCGCACCTGGACGTCGCCGTCGACCACGCGGACGTCGAACCTCGGCTGGGGCACCGACGCGGGTCCCCGCACGACCGCCCCCGTGTCGAGGTCGAACACGCTGTCGTGCCACGGGCAGGTGACGCAGTCCCCCTCGACCGGGCCCTCGTGGAGGGGGCCGCCACGATGGGTGCAGCGGTCGCCCAGCACCCGGACCCGGTCACCGGATCGGTGCACCAGGAGCGGTACGCCCTCGGCCGTGCCGCACGCCGTCGCGTCACCGTCGGCCAGGTCGGCGAGGGAGGCCACCGTCTCCCACTCGTCGGGTCCGCCCAGGAAGGCGGTCGTGTCGACACCCACCCCGCGCCGGTAGGCGAGGTGGCCGCCGAGAAAACCGGAGGCACCGGACACGGCCAGGCCGGCCAGCGAGTAGGCCACCCCCGTGAGGTGGGCACCCCGTCGCCTGCGGCCCCACGACCGTGCGAACAGCCAGACGGCGACCCCGTTCAGGCCGGCGTGGGCGGTGCCGACCCGCTGCTCGGCACCCCTGGTGTCGAGCCAGTCGGCGGCGCCGGTGGCGGCGGCGGGGACGGCGGCCACGATCCCGAGGGCGGTGAGGCGCTGGGCCGACCTCCGCCCCGACCGGCCCCCCACGAGGTCGAGCACCGTGGCCGAGAACCAGCAGCCCAGCGGGGCCAGCACGACGGCGGGGTGTACCGGGTGCGAGAGCCACCGGCCCGTCAGGAGGTCCTGCTGTGGTCCCCGTCCGACCAGCCGGTCCACCGCCGGTCGCACCGCCTCGCTGACCCGGTCGACGACCGCCAGCCGCTCCAGCCGCCTGACCTGCTCCTCCACGTTCGCCACCTCATGCCTCCCCTGATGATCCGGGCTCCCCTGCGGTTCCCCGGCGACCGTCGGCCCAACCCCCGCACCTCGGGCGGGGTTGGGCCCGCCCGGATCGGGTAGCCGACGACCGTGGCGACCCAGGGTGCACTCTTCGGCGGCGACGGACACGACCTGCCGACCGTGGCGCAGTTGCTGCCGGACCGCCTGTCGCTGCAGGGGCTGCAGGAGGCGTCGGTCGGCTGCACGGCCTGCCCGATCCACGAGCACGCCACCCAGACCGTCTTCGGCGAGGGACTGGTCCGGTCCGACGTGATGGTCGTCGGGGAGCAGCCCGGTGATCAGGAGGACCGTCAGGGCCGCCCTTTCGTCGGGCCCGCCGGCGGGGTGCTCGACGAGGGGCTCATCGAGGCCGGCTTCGATCGCGACCAGATCTACGTCACCAACGTCGTGAAGCACTTCAAGTGGGAGCCCCGGGGAAAGCGTCGCATCCACCAGCGACCCAACCGCAGCGAGATCGCCGCCTGCCGGCCCTGGCTCGAGGCCGAGCTGGAGGTGGTCGAGCCGACCGCCCTCGTCCTGCTGGGCGCCACCGCCGCCCAGGCGCTGCTCGGCCCCTCGTTCCGGGTCACCCGCCAGCGGGGCGAGCCCGTCGACAGCGACCTGGCCCCCATCGTGATGGCGACGGTGCACCCGTCGTCGGTGCTGCGGGCCGACGATCGCGAGGCCGCCATGACCGGCTTCGTGGCGGACCTGCGGGCCGTCCGCTCGGCCTTCGACTCGGCCGCCTGAGTCGAGCCAGAGCCCCAGCCTCGTTCTGGCGCCCGGTCGACCCCTCGCACGGCGCGGATGGGCGCCAGAACGAGCGTCAGCGTTGGGTGGTGACGACCTGCTCGGGCCGGCGGGACGAGTCACGCCCCGCCTCGATCACGGCGAACCGCTGGGCCAGGCTGCCGGCCAGGACGGCCACCGCCCCGGCCCGCCGGAGCCAGCCCCGGGGGCCGGCCAGCGCAGCGGCGCCCACCGCCGTGGCCCCCGTCGACAGCCGTTCGAGCCGCCCGGCCCGACCCGCCTCGTAGGAGACGGCCAGCGGGCCGAGCCGGCGCCGCATGGCCGCCCCCAGGGCCAGCTCGACGCCCGCCCCGGCCAGAGCGAGGCGTCGGGCCGGGCCGGCGTCGTCGGCGGGCGTCAGGAGCAGCACCGCCGATCCGGCCGAGGCGGCCGAGCTGGCCGCGAACAGGACGGGCAGGTCACGGCGGGCGAGCTGCCACACAGGGATGGCCGTGTTGGCCACCAGCACGGCCGTGTAGGTCGACATGACGGGGCCGAGGGCGGCGGCGACGACGGCCGCGACCCGTCGCAGCCGGGGTCCCCGTCGAACCTGGTCGAGCAGCGCGCTCCCGATGGCGGCGGGAGCGAACGCCACGAGCGTCCAGGACCCGACGCTCATGGGCGACGTCGGCTTGGCCACCCGCAGCATGTGGTGGAACCGGCCCGGCCGGCCGAGGTCGCTCACCAGCAACGGTCCGGCCGTGAGCGCACCCAGCGCCGCCACCCGCCGGGCCGACCGGGCCAGCCCCGGTCGTCCCCCCACCTCGGCTCCGACGGCGAGCACGGCGGCGGCGCCGGCCGCCCCCCCGGTGAAGAAGTACGCCGGGATCTCCCAGGTCCACACCGGCTCCTTCAGGACGGGCCGCCCGTAGTAGGTCCGCACGTCCCCAGCCGTGTCGTGTCGGGCGCCCGAACGGGACGGGGTCGGGGTGGGCGTGGCCGTCACGAGCGGGGGTGCCCGAGGAGGGAGGCGGCCACCGCCGCCACGAGGCCGGCGCCGGCCCAGGCCGCGCTCCGCCACGTGCCGCCGGCCAGCTTGGTGGTGGCGACCGGGGCGGGGGGCAGCCCGTAGACCTCGGGGTCGTCGAGCAGCAGGAAGAAGGCGCCCGCCCCGTCGACCCCGTCGGCCGGGTCGGCGCCGTACAGGCGGGCGTCGACCACGCCGTCGCCGTGCAGCTCGGCCACCCGCCCGGCGGCCCGCTCCCGCAGCTCGTCGAGCGCCCCGAACTGGATGGAGTCGGTCGGGCACGCGGCGGAGCAGGCCGGCTGGAGCCCGTCGGAGAGCCGGTCGTAGCACAGGGTGCACTTCCACACCCGGCCGTCGTCGCGCCGTTGGTCGATCACCCCGAACGGGCAGGCCGGGATGCAGTACCCGCACCCGTTGCAGATGTCCTCCTGCACGACCACGGTCCCGAACTCGGTGCGGAACAATGACCCGGTGGGGCACACGTCGAGGCAGGCCGCCGTGGTGCAGTGCTTGCACACGTCGGAGCTCATCAGCCAGCGGAGGCCCTCCGCCCCGTCGGGCCGCTCGACCCGCTGCTCGACGAAGGCGACGTGGCGCCAGGTGTCAGCGCCCAGATGACCGGTGTTGTCGTAGGAGTGACCCGTGAAGCCCGCACCGGCGTCAGGGACGTCGTTCCACTCCTTGCAGGCCACCTCGCACGCCTTGCACCCGATGCACACCGACGTGTCGGTGAAGAAGCCGACCCGGGCGGGGGGGTCACCATGGGTGCCGGCGGCGGCGTCGGCGCGGGTCACGAGCGCCATCAGCGATCCTCCTCGCGGGTCGGGTAGGAGTCGACGAGATCACGCAGCGCCGCCCCCCGGGGCCGCCGGCCGGGCCGGATGTCGCAGGTGGCGGCCTTGGTCTCCTGGATGTGCACGTTGGGGTCGAGACCGAGGTGGAACAGGTCGTTGGCCGAGTCACCCGTCGACAGCCCCCGGGACCCCCAGTGGTAGGGCAGGCCGACCTGGTGGACGACCCGCCCGGTCACGGTGAGGGGAGCCATGCGCTCGGTCACGAGCACCCGGGCCTCGATGGCCGACCGGGACGTGATGATGGTGGCCCAGCCGCCGTGCTCCAGCGCCCGCTCGGCGGCCAGCTCGGGGCTCACCTCGCAGAACATCTCGGGCTGCAGCTCGACCAGGTGGGGGAGGTTGCGGCTCATGGCGCCGGCGGTGTGGTGCTCGGTCAGCCGGTACGAGGTGACGACGTAGGGGAACCGGTCCTGCTGGCCGTCGGCACCCGCGGGGGGGACGGGGTTGTAGGCGCTGGCCGGGCTGCGCAGCCGCTGCCGGGCGGGGTTGCGCTGCTGGCCGTGGAGCGGGTTGGCGACCGGGGACTCCTCGGGCTCGTAGTGGGTGGGCAGCGGACCGTCCCGCAGCCCCGCGGGCACGAACAGCCAGCCCTTGCCGTCGTCCTGCATGATGAACGGGTCGTCGCCTCGCAGCGCGTCCGGGCCGGTGGCCCCCTCCGGGGGGCGGTAGTCGGGGCGCTTGTCGACCTCGAAGTCGGGTGCGTCGGGGCCCGTCCAGCGGCCGGCCTCGTCGTCCCAGCGGAGGTAGGCCTTGCGCTCGGACCAGGGGCGCCCGTCGGGGTCGGCGGAGGCCCGGTTGTAGAGGAGGCGGCGGTTGGCCGGCCACGCCCACCCCCACTCGGCCGCCACCCAGTCCTGCTCGAGGCGGGGGCGACGGCGGGCCGTCTGGTTGACCCCGTCGGCGTAGCACCCGCAGTAGATCCAGCATCCGCACACGGTCGACCCGTCGTCGGCCAGCTCGGTGTAGCCCGACAGGGGCCGACCGTCGGCGTCCCAACCGTTGATCTCGGCCAGCACGGCCTCTGCGTCGGGGTCGTCGTGGGGTCCGGCCGTCGGATAGTCCCACGTCAGCTCGAGGACGGGCCGGTCGCGCTCGGCGGCCGAGGCGGCCAGCTTCTCCCTGATGATGCGACCGAGGTGGTAGATGAACCAGAGGTCCGAGCGCTGGTCGCCCCGGGGCTCGACCGCCTTCTCGTGCCACTGCAGGAGGCGCTGGGTGTTGGTGAAGCTGCCGTCCTTCTCGACGTGGGCGGCCACCGGCAGGAGGAAGATCTCGGTCGGGCACGTGGCCGGCGTGATCTCGCCGGACTCGACCTCGGGTGAGTCGTACCAGAAGGCGGCGCTCTCGATCTCGTAGAGGTCGCGCACCACCAGCCAGTCGAGGTTGGCCAGCGCCAGGCGGTGCAGACGCGACTGGGCCGACCCGACGGCCGGGTTCTCGCCCAGGAGGAAGTACCCCTTGACGCTGCCGTCGAGCATTCCGAGGGTGTGCTGGTAGGCGGAGTGGTCGCCGGTCATGCGGGGCAGGTGGTCGAAGCAGAAGTCGTTGTCGGCGGTGGCGTGGTCACCCCACCACGCCTTCAGGAGGCTGACGGCGTAGGCCCCGAACCCGCCCCAGAAGCCGACGTCGGAGCCGTCCCGCTCGATGTAACCGGCCAGGTCGCGGTGGTGGTCGGCGTGCAGCATCGGCAGGTAGCCGGGCAGCAGGTGGAACAGCGTCGGGATGTCGGTCGACCCCTGGATGCTGGCGTGGCCCCGCAGGGCGAGGATCCCGCCACCCGGTCGGCCCACGTTGCCCAGAAGGAGCTGGATGATGGCCGCCGCCCGGATGTACTGGACGCCGACGGTGTGGTGGGTCCAGCCCACGGCGTAGCAGAAGGCGCCGGTGCGCTCCCTCCCCGAGTTGTCGCACAGCGCCTCGCACACCTGTCGGAACAGGTCCGGCGGCACGCCGCAGGTCCGCTCGACCATCTCCGGCGTGTAGCGGGCGTAGTGGCGCTTCAGGATCTGAAAGACGCAGCGGGGATGCTGGAGGGTCGGGTCGCGCCGGGGAGATCCGCCGTCGTCCTCGTACCGCCAGCTCGACACGTCGTAGGCACCCGTCTCGGGGTCCCACCCCGAGAACAGGCCGTCGAGGTCCTCGGTGTCGACGAAGTCCTCGCCGACGATGGTGGCGGCGTTGGTGTAGGCGACCACGTACTCCCGGAACTCACGCCCGTGGGTGAGGATGTGGTTGACGATCCCGCCCAGGAAGGCGATGTCGGACCCGGCCCGCAGGGGCACGTGGAGGTCGGCCAGCGCGCTGGTGCGGGTGAACCGGGGGTCGACGTGGACGACCGTGGCCCCCCGGCGCTTGGCCTCGACCACCCACTGGAACCCGACCGGGTGACACTCGGCCATGTTCGAGCCCTGGATGACGATCACATCGGCGTTCTGGAGATCCTGCTGGAACGTCGTGGCGCCGCCCCGGCCCAGTGAGGTCCCCAGACCGGGGACCGTGGCCGAGTGTCATATGCGGGCCTGGTTCTCGACCTGGAGGAATCCGAGCGCCGTGAACAGCTTCTTGATGAGGTAGTTCTCCTCGTTGTCGAGGGTGGCGCCTCCGAGGCTCCCGACCCCCAGCGACCGGCGCAGGGTGTTGCCGTCATCGTCGCAGTCCTCCCAGGTCTGCGCCCGGGTGGCGATGAGCCGATCGGCGATGCGGTCCATGGCCTCGTCGAGGGGCATGTCCTCCCACTCCGTCCCGAAGGGGCGCCGGTACCTGACCGTCAGCTCCCGCCGGGGTGACCGCACGAGCGAACGGCTGGCCGCCCCCTTGGGGCAGAGATGGCCCCGGGAGATGGGGCTGTCGGGGTCGCCCTCGATCTGGGTGACGACGCCGTCGCGGACGTAGACCCGCTGCCCGCAGCCCACGGCGCAGTACGGGCAGATCGATCGGGCCACGCTGGTGGCCTCCGACGTGCGGGCCCGCCGCGCCGCCGTGCGGGGCGACTCGACCCCGGCGCCGAGGGCGAGGCGGTCCTCCCCGGTGAGCTGGGCCACCACCGGCCAGGACCTGAGTCGATCGACGAGCGACATGGGTACCTCCGACGAACGGGGCCGGGCGTCTCCCCCCCTGGGTCCGGACGATGCCATGCCGTAGGCTCCCGCCCGTCATCACCATCCTGACCGGGGGGGCCATGCCGGCGCTGGCGCACGAGATCGACCCGCGGGTGTTCGACTCACCCGACTTCCAGCACGACCCGTTCCCCACCTACCGGGAGCTGCGCGACCACCACCCCGTCTACCGGGACCGGTTCCACAACCGCTGGGTGCTCAGCCGCTACCGCGACGTCGAGGACGCCTTCCAGGACAACGAGACGTTCGACCGCGCCCTCTACCGGCCCGACGGGCCCTACGACTTCGGGTCGACCCACGTGTTCGGACCGAACATCCTCGAGTACGGCAACAGCCCCCACCACCGCCGCCTGCGCAACATCGTGGCCGGCCAGTTCGTCGGCAAGGGCCTCACGGCGTTCATCCCCATCATCGAGAAGATCGCCGCCGAGCTGCTGGAGGACTGCCTGCAGGACGGCGAGGTCGAGCTGGTCAGCCAGTTCTCCAACCAGTTCCCCATCCGGGTGATCTCCAACATGCTGGGCCTGCCCCGCGACGACGAGAACACCTTCGTCGACTGGTACCAGGCGCTGATCGCCGGCCTCGGCTTCGGGGGCGAGCACCTGGCCCGGGGCATCGCCGCCCGCAACGAGATGTGGGAGTACCTGGAGCCGATCATCGCCGAGCGCCTCGATCAACCCGGTGACGACCTGCTGTCGCGGATCGCCGGGGCCGAGCTGGACGGCGAGCGGATGACCATGGACGAGGTGAAGGGTTTCATCGCCCTGCTGCTGGCCGCCGGGGGTGACACCACCGACAAGGCCATCGCCAACATGTGGTTCCACATGCTGTACACCCGGCCCGACCAGCTCGCCGACGTGCAGGCCGACCCCGACCTGTGGGAGCACGTCTTCGCCGAGATGATGCGGTACGACCCGGTCGTGCACGCCCAGACCCGCTACACCACCCGCGAGGTCGCCATCCACGGGCGGGTACTGCCCGAGCGGGCCATGGTCACGCTGTACCTGGCCGCCGGCAACCGCGACGAGCGGGTGTTCTCCGATCCGGACACCTTCGACATCCACCGCACCGACCTCCACATGGGACGGGAGAACCGTTCGGGCCGGTACCGCAGCCAGCTGCCGGGCCACCTCGGCTTCGGCATCGGCCAGCACTTCTGCATGGGCTACGCCATGGCGCGCCAGGAAGCCGTCATCGCGTGCACCCGCATGATGGAGCTGATGCGCAACCCCCGCCCGAGGTTCGCCGGGCACGAGGGCATCACGTCGCCGTCGATCGACTCCGGCGGGTTCCGTTCGCCGGCCGAGCTCTGGATCGAGTTCGACCGACCGTGAGCAGGGTCACCATCGACCTCGACCGCTGCATCATGGCCGGGGAGTGCGTCTACAACCACCCCGAGCTGTTCGCCTTCGGCGACGACGGGCTGCCCGTCGTGCGGGTCGAGCGGATCGACTCCGCAGAGGCGCGGATCGAGGCCGACCAGGCCGTCGAGGTGTGCCCCAGCGGGGCCATCTCCGTCGTCCCGGTCGACTGAGCCGGGCTCCCCTCGTGGCCGACGACGACAGGGTCTCGGTCGAGCTGTCCGGCCGGGCCGTCGCCATCACCCATCCGCACAAGGTGTTCTTCCCGAGGCGGGGCGAGACCAAGCTCGACCTCGTCCGCTACTACGAGGCGGTCGGCGGGCCGCTGCTCGACGCCATGGGTGGGCGGCCCACCATGCTCCAGCGGTTCCCGAACGGTGCGTCCGGCAAGAGCTTCTACCAGAAGCGGGTGCCGAAGGGGGCGCCCGACTGGCTCCGCACGACCGTCGTGTCGACCCCCAACGGCACCACCTCCAACGCACTCGTGGTCGTCGACCTGGCCCACGTGGCCTGGGCCGTCAACCTCGGCTGCCTCGGCTTCCACCCCTGGCCGTACCTCGCCGATCGGCCCGAGCGCACCGACGAGCTGCGCCTCGACCTCGACCCACAGCCGGGTGCCACCTTCGACATGGTGCGGGCCGCCGCCGCCGAGGTGCGGGCCCTGCTCGACGAGGTCGGCATCGCCGGCTACCCCAAGACGACGGGGAGCACCGGGCTGCACGTCTACGCCCGGCTGGTCGACGGCTACGACTCGTACCAGGTGCGGGCGGCGGCGGTGGCCCTGGCCCGGGAGCTGGAGCGCCGCCACCCCGAGGTCGTGACGGCGGCGTGGTGGAAGGAGGAGCGGGGGGCCCGCGTGTTCGTGGACTTCAACCAGAACGCCCCGCACAAGACCGTGTTCGGGGCGTGGTCGGTGCGGTCCCGGGTCGGTGGTCAGGTGTCCACACCGCTGCACTGGGACGAGGTCGCCACCGTCGACCCCCAATCGCTCACGCTCGCCACCGTGCCCGACCGGGTGCGGGCCGAGGGTGACCCATGGGAGGCCATGTACGACGATCCGCAGTCGCTCGAGATCCCCCTGGGCTGGTTCCAGCGCGATCTCGACGCCGGGCTCATGGACGCGCCCTGGCCTCCGGTGTACCCGAAGCAACCCCACGAGCCGCCCCGGGTGGCCCCCAGCCGCGCCCGGCGTGAGCCCTCCGACGGGTGACCCGGCCGGCACCGGAGCACCTCGACACGGACCGGCTGCGGCTCCGGCGGTGGCGGGAGGCGGATCGGGCCCCGTTCGCCGCCCTCAACGCCGACCCGGTGGTGATGGAGCACTTCCCCGCCCGCCTGGCTCGGGAGGAGAGCGACGGCTTCGTCGACCGCATCGCCCGCTCCTTCGCCGAGGACGATCTCGGTCTGTGGGCCGTGGAGGTGCGGGCGGACGGTGCGTTCGCCGGCTACGTCGGGCTGTGGCCGGCCACGTTCGAGGCACACTTCACCCCGGCCGTGGAGGTGGGGTGGCGGTTGGCGACAGCACACTGGGGTCACGCATACGCCACCGAGGGGGCCGCCGCCGCCGTGGCCGACGGGTTCGCCCGGCTGGGCCTCGCCGAGATCGTGTCGTTCACGGCCGTCGGCAACCACCGGTCCCGCCGGGTGATGGAGCGGATCGGGATGCGTCGCGAGCCGGTCGACGACTTCGACCACCCCGCCCTGCCACCCGGGCATCGTCTGCGGCGCCACGTGCTCTACCGGCTGCACCCCCCCGGAGGTGAGGCGGACGGCGGCAGCGTCCTTCCCCGACCCCGGGCCCGGAACCGGTAGACAAGAGGTCATGAGCACCACCGAACGGGTCCCCACGACCACCGAGGCGGCCTGCCCGGTGCCCCATCCGCTGCTGCCCCCGGCCGAGCTGACCCCCGAGCTGGCCGAGATGGTGGACAAGGGTGTCGACGAGCGCTGGGTCCGCCAGCTCGGCCACGCCCCCGAGCTGCTCGTCGGGTGGACCCGGTTCTACTGGCCGGCGCTGCTCCACGGCCGCATCGAGCCCCGCACGAAAGAGGTCGCCCGCCTCCGCATCGCTGCGCTCAACGGCTGCCACTACTGACTGCACGGCCGCTTCACCGACCGGTCCGGTCGGTCGCTGGTCGAGGACGACCTGGTCGACGCCGTCCAGCGGGGCGACGTGGACGGCCCGGCCTTCAGCGGGCGCGAGCGCCTGGCCGTGCGCTACGCCGAGCGCATGCACGACCACGTCGACACCCTGGACGGGTCGCTGCTGGCCGAGGTGCGCGACGCCTTCGGCGACGACGAGTTCGTCGAGCTCGGCTTCGTGATCGCCCAGTTCGTGTCGATGGGCCAGTTCGTCAAGCTCCTCGGTGTCCCCAACCCCGACGTGTCCGGGTCCGGCTGACGCCGCCGACCGGCGCCAACGGCCAGGCCGACCGCCCCTGATGGCCCGCTCGCCGGTCGGGGTGCCGGCAGGGAGCAGGCCCTCGGCCGGCCGGCGGTCGGCGAGGACCCGTGCCCGCACGTGTTCCCGTGCACGAGGTGGGTGCGGGCGAAAGGGTTCGATGCGACCAGCCCGAAGGCGATGCCACGGAACTGCTCCCGCCTGACCGGGATGGCCCTCCCGGTCGGGCGACTCCGCGAAGACGCTCCTGCGGGAGCGCGCCCAGCCCGAAGGCCACGCCGGGGAACCGCCCCGCCCGGAACGCGACGGCCCACCCGAGGGTGACACCGCACAAGACGCTCCGCCCGGAGCGCAACGGCCCACCCGAGGGTGACACCGCGGAGACGCTCCCGCAGGAGTGCGCCCAGCCCCGACGACACCACACGAGGTGCTCCCGCCGGTGCGCCCGCCCAGCGCCGACGAGCCCGGGCTATCGCCCCTTCGGAACGCGTGGCCCACCGAGGGGGCGCCCCTGCGGAGACAGTTCCGCAGGAGCGCGCTGCCCACCCGGGGGGCGACACCGTGGAGACGCTCCCGCGGGAGCGCGCCCAGCGAAGGCCACGCCACGGAACCGCTCCGCCCGGAATGCGGTGGCCCACCCGGGGGGCGACTCCACCCGGAATGCAGGGCCCTCCCAGTCGGGCGACTCCGCGGAGGCGAGCCCGCAGGAGCGGCCCCAGGGGCGGCCGGGGCACGGCGGCGGCTGACGGGCCGCCATGGGGCGGCGGCTCGGGTTGACGGCGCTACGGGGTGATGAGGATGCGGGTGCCCCCGCCGAGCGGGACCTCCGGGTACCGGGCCGAGGTCACCGTGCCGTTCAAGCCGTCGGGGTCCTGGAGGTAGTTGGCCAGCACCTGCTGGCCGGTGAAGCCGAGCGAGAACGGCTCCGATCCGGCCGGCAACGGGAGGTCGTCACCGCCGGCGGCGGTGAAGCTGTTGACGACCAGGTCGACCTCGAAGGACGGGACGGTCACGGCACCGCCGCTCACGACGGTGGTGGCCGACCCGTCGGCGTCGACCACGATGCTTCGCACCCGGCTTCCGGCCGGCTGGCCGAGATCGACGCTGACCTGGAGGCCCGACGACACCTGGAGGAACCCGCCGCTCGAGTCGGGCAGGCTCTCGTAGGCCGACTCGAACAGCGCCTTCAGCTCGACGGCGGTGATGTCCTGGAGCACGACGGCGAAGTTGCCGAACGGCAGGATGTCGAAGGTGTCCTTCTCGGTGACGTCCCAGGGCGGGGTCGGGCCGTAGATCACGTCCTCCCGCATCCCGCCACCGTTCTGGACGGCCACGACGGGGTCGTCGAGGGTGATGTCGGGGTAGGTGCCTGGGTTCTCGGCCACCGCCGTCTCCGCCTGCCACACGAAGGCGTCCGCGATGAGGTTGCCGAGGTTCGTCTCCTGGGTGCGCTTGCCGGCCGGTTCGGTACCGAACGTGTCACCCCGGCGGTTCTCGAACGTGACCTCCGAGGTGGCGATCACGTTGTCGGCCAGGTCGGCGGAGAACTCCTCCACCGGCGCGACGACGGCGTCGAGGAGGAAGGGGTCGGGCTCGACGGCGTCGGGTTGGGTGCCGGTGACCACCCGGACGGGTCCGGACTCGTCGCCGATCGACACCACCTCACCGTCGGCGTCGAACGTGGCCACGAGGCGGCCGACGTAGGTGTAGTTGCCGGCCGTGGTGACGACCGGCACCAGCTCGCCGTCGGCGTCGGTCTCGATCAGCGGGTAGGGCAGCGCGGGATCGACCATGTCGTCGGGCAGGAGCAGGTCACCCTCGTTGGCCAGCAGCTCGTCGCCGCCGCCGGCGATGGCGATGTCGACGCCGCTGAGCCCGGCGATGAGGGCCCGGTCCTGGTCGACGTCCTGCAGGTGGCTGATGAGGATGACGATGCCGATGCCGGCGTCGGTCAGCTCGTCGACCTCGGCCTGGACGGTTCCGGCCACGTCGGCATCGACCTCGACCGCGCCCGGTGTGGAGATGGAGGCCAGCAGCGGGGTCGTGGCCCCGACCACGCCGACCTGCCGGCCGTTCACGACGACGACGGTCGACGCCGCGATGTCACCGTCGTCGGCGAGCGCGGCCAGCTCGGGCGCCCCCGACACGTCGAGGTTGGCGGACAGGAACGGGACGGACCCCTCGAAGCCCTCGATGAACTGGGCCAGTCGCTCCGGTCCGAAGTCGAACTCGTGGTTGCCGATGGCCATGGCGTCGTAGCCGATCCGGCGCAGCGCGATGGTGTCGTACCAGGGGACGCCCTTGGCGAAGCTGGCCGCCAGCTCGGTGCCGGCCAGGAAGTTGTCGCCCGAGCTGAGCAGGATCGTGCCCTCGTCGTTGCCGACGAGGACGTCGTCACGGAGCCGCTCGACCACGGCGGCGAAGGCGGCGATGCCCCCGAATTCGGCGTTGTCGCCACCGGCGTCGACGAGCTGGGACTCACCGTCGTTGTTGTGCAGGACGGTCAGCTCGAACTGCCCGCTGGCCTCGGGGAAGATCCCCACCACCGGCGTGGCCAGCTCGACGGCGGCGGCGGCCACCGACCCCCCGGCGTTGGACCCCACCACGTCGGCATCACCGGCGGCGTACACCTCGCCGATCCGGGTCGTGAGCCAGAAGCCGGTTCCGACGGCGTTGCGCACGACGGCCACGGCCGGCTCGCGCAGGCCGATGCCGGGCAGGTCGGGGGCTGACCCGAAGGCCGCGATCGAGCCGTCGGCCCGGGCCAGCCAGTAGCCGCCGCCGTCGGAGTCGGCCGCCATGCCCACCACGGGCGAGTCGATGGGCTGCGCACCCAGCGAGCCGTGGAAGGCGGCGTCGCCGTAGGAGAAGATGCCGCCGTCCTCGGCCACCAACCAGTAACCCTCACCCGTCGGGGTGGGCTCGATGTCGGTGACCGGGGAGTTCAGCGTGAGGTTGCCGGTGCTGCCGTGGAACCGGGCGTCGCCGTAGCTGAACACGCCCCCGTCGGAGGCCACCAGCCAGTACCCACGGCCCGACGCCGTGGCGGCCATGCCCACGATGGGTTGGTTCAGCGGCAGCCCGCCGGCCGATCCCAGGAAGCGGGCGTCGCCGAAGGCGAAGACGCCGCCGTCAGACGCCGCCAGCCAGTACCCCTCACCCGACCCCGAGCCCGCCCCGTCGACCACGGGCCCGTTCAGGGGCACACCGACCAGGTCACCGTCGTCGTCGGCCGTGCCGAAGGCCAGCACGTCGCCCTCGGCGGTGACGAGGTGGTAGCCGGCCTCGACGTCGACCTCGGCCCCCCCGACGGCGGCGGGCGCGGCGGCGGCGGCCCCGGGCGACGCCGCGACGGGCGTCACCGCGGCCAGACAGGCCACGACGGCGAGGCCCAGGAGCCCGACGGCCGGACGGTGGGATGTGCGGATCATCTCGTCTCCTCCGAGGTGTGCGCCCGCACTCTAGAGAGGGGGTGTGACACGTGCCGCCACGACGGGCCGGACCGCAGCGCGGCGTCGCAGGGCGATCGTCAGCGCTTCGTCTCGGCGTACCGGCGGGCCCGGGCCATGACCGCCTCGCCGGCCTTGTCGACCGAGCCGGCGTCGAAGGGGGGCTGCGGGTCGTACTCGATCATGAGCTGCATCGCCCGGGCGGCGTCGGCGTCGACGAGCAGCTCGGACAGCCGCAGCGCCATGTCGATCCCCGACGACACCCCGGCCGCCGTCAGGATGCGCCGGTCCACGTGCTCGACCACCCGGTCGGGGACGGGCTCGGCCCCGAGGCCGGCCAGGGTGTCGTAGGCACCCCAGTGGGTGGCGGCCGTGAGGCCGTCGAGCAACCCCGCCGCGGCCAGCACCAGCGATCCGGTGCACACCGACGTCGTGAAGCGGGTGTGGGCGTAGGTGTCGCGCACCCAGTCGAGGATCGGGTGGCCCCCGAGCAGCGGCCGGGTGCCCGTCCCGCCCGGCACCACCACGACGTCGGGCCGGTCGACGGCCGACAGGGGGGCGTCGACGCAGATGCCGAGGAACCCGTTGTCGGACCGGACCGAGCCGACCTCGGCGCCGACGAAGACGACGGTGGCGTCGGGGAGCCGCTGGAGGACCTCGTAGGGGCCGATGGCGTCGAGGGCGGTGATGCCGTCGAAGACGGGGATGGCGATCTGCACGCGGGTCTCCCGGGGTCGGGGCGGAGGGTACGGCTCAGAGCTGGCGGAGGGCGGCGAGGGCGGCCATGCCGGCCACGAGCGTCCAGGGGATGCTGCGGGTCCGCCAGGCCACGACGGTGGCCACGGCGCCGGCCAGCAGCTCGGCCGACCACGCGTCGACGGTGCCGCCGGGCGCCACGAAGGCGGGCACCGACAGGGCGGCCAGAGCCGCGGCGGGGATCATGCGCAGGGCCCGCTCCACGGCGGGGGGCACCACCTCGAGACGGCGGGCGGCCACGGGGAAGACGAGCCGGATGAGGAACGTGCCGGCACCGGCCAGGGCGATCGCCGTCCACGCCTCACCGGCGCCGATCACACCCGGCGGGGGGCCAGCGTGGCGGCCGTCCAGCCCACGACGACGCCGAGCGCGATGCCGCACAGGAGGGCCAGGCGGCCGACGCCCAGCGACGCGAACGCCACCGTCCCCAGCCCGCCGACGAGGGCCGCCACCACCTGGGGCCACGTCGCCAGCACGGGCAGCAGCAGCGCCAGGAACATGAGGGGCACACCGAACTCCAGCGGGACCTCGTCGGGCACGGAGGCCCCGACGGAGTGCCCGACGGCGGTCGTGACGATCCAGGCCGACCAGAACGTGAGGCTGGCGGTGAGGAAGTAACCGAACCGGCTGCGGGCGTCCCACCCTGGCGTGAACCGGGTCTCGGCGAGAGCGTAGTTCTGGTCGATGAGGAAGTAGGAGAGGACGACCCGTCGCCCCATCGGGATGGCGGCCAGCTTCGGGGCCAGGGCGGCGCCGTAGAGCAGGAAGCGCAGGTTCACGACCCAGGCCGTCGCCGCCGCCACGAGGGGGCCGGACCCGTCGGACAGCAAGTCCATGGCGGCGAGCTGGGAGGCACCGGCGAACACGAAGGCGGACAGGCCCGCCGACTCGGAGGCGGCCAGGCCGACGTCGGCGGCGACCGCCCCGGTGACCAACCCGAAGGGCAGGACACCGAGGAGGATGGGCACCACGTCGACGAGGCCGGTGCGGACGGGGTGGGCGGAGGGATGTGCACCGGTCCGCTCGCTCACGGAGCCAGTGTGGTGGGGGGGTACGACCGTGCGCCGGTCGGTTCCGGACAGGACGTCAGCGCTCGAACCGGGTGACCGCCTCGACCCGGGCCGTCTGGGGGAAGGCGTCGACCACGGTGGTGCCGGCGTGGCGGTAGCCGTGGCCGATGAGGAGGGCGGCGTCGCGGGCCAGGGAGGCGGGGTCACAGGACACGAGCACCACCACCGGCGCGCCGGCGGCGGCCACCACCCGGGCCGCGTCGCGACCCAGACCGGAGCGGGGCGGATCGGCGATCACGAGGTCGGCGGGGCCGGCCCGGTAGCGCCGGGCGTCGACGGGGACGACGCGGGCCTCGTCACCCAGGTTGACCCGGGCGTCGGCAACGGCGGAGCGGTTCCGCTCGACCAGGGTCACGTCCCCGCCCGACCCCACGGTGGCGGCGAACAGGCCGATGCCCCCGTACAGGTCGGTGACCCTGCTGCCGGGAGCCACGGGCCCGGCGGCGGCGCGCACCTCCTCCACCAGCAGCCCGGCTGCGGCGGGGCCGGACTGGAAGAAACTGTCGGCCGACACCCGCAGGCGCAGACCGGCCACGTCCTCGTGGAACCACACCCGCCGGCCGTCGCGCAGCTCGGCGCGGGTCACCGCCACCACGTCGTCGGGCAGCACGGACGGGGCTCGGCCGTCGACCACGGCCAGCCGCTCCCCCGTGGCCACGCCCGTCCGAAGGGTGACCTCCCTGGCCCCCTGCCAGTCGACCGACAGCAGCTCGACCAGGTTCGGGTGGGCCACGTGACAGGCGGGGACGGGCACCACGTGGCGGGATCGCCGGGGGTGGAAGCCGGCCCGGCCGTCACCGTCGACGGCGAGCCGGAGCGTGGTGCGGTAGCCGACGGGTGGCGCCGACGGACCGACCCGCACGTCGGCGCCGGGCAGGTGACCGATGCGGCGGAGGGCGTCGACGACGATGGCCCGCTTCCACCCGACCTGGGCGCCGACCCGGCCGTGCTGCCAGTCGCAGCCCCCGCACCCGTCGGCCACGTGCGGGCAGGGCGGGTCGACCCGGTCGGGCGACCCGCGCAGCACGCGGACCACCTCCCCCTCCCCCGAGCGGGCCGTGTCGACCCGCAGGTCGACCACGACGTGCTCGTCGGGGAGGGCGCCGTGGGCGAGCACGACCCGACCGCCCGACTCCCGGCCCAGCATGGCGCCGCCGGCCACGGGGCGCTCGGTCGTCACGGCTACGGTCACCAGCGGACCCTACTGTCCTCATCTCCGGGACCGGCCTCCGGTACCGTCTCACCCGTGCCGGACCGACGCCCCGTCGAGATCGTCCCCTCCGTCCTGCCCGCCGACCAGGCCCGACTGGGCGAGGAGGTGGCGGCGCTGACCGAGGCCGGCGCCGACCGCATCCAGTGGGACATCATGGACGGCAACTTCGTCCCCAACATGACCTACGGGCCCGACGTGGTGGCGGCCTGCCGGTCCGTCACCGACCTCCCCTTCGAGGCCCACCTCATGGTCGAGCGGCCCGACGTGCTCATGGCCCGCTGGGTGGAGGCCGGCTGCCAGTGGGTGATCGTCCACGCCGAGACGGCCACCCACCTGCACGCCACCCTGGCGGTCGTGCGCGACGCCGGCGCCCGGCCGGCGGTGGCGCTCAACCCGGCCACCCCGCCCGAGGCGGTCGCCCACGTGCTCGACCTGGTCGACATGGTCCTCGTCATGACGGTCAACCCCGGCTTCGGCGGCCAGGCCTACCTGGCGTCGATGGAGGACAAGATCGCCACCGTGCGGCGCTGGGTCCTCGAGCGGGGCCTCGACGTCGACGTGGAGGTCGACGGGGGCGTCGGCCCCGACACGGTGGCCGGGGCGGTACGGGCCGGGGCCAACGTCCTGGTGGCCGGCAGCGCGCTGTTCCGCCCCGACGGCGGCCCCGCCGAGGCGGTGGCCGAGCTCCGGAAGCGGGCCGACGCAGCCTGACGTGCGGGTCGTACTGGTCACAGGCGCTCTCGCTCTGGCCGTGACGGGCGGGTGCGGCGGCGGTGGCGACGGTGATCTCGCCGCCTACTGCGCCCGACTGACCGAGGCACGCCACTTCGACGCGGCGACCGCCGCGGCCCCCGGTGACGGGGCCGCCGCCGCTCGTCGGGAGGAGTTCGTGGACCTGCTGCGGGCCGCCGAGGAGGTGGCGCCGGGCGCCATCCGCGCCGATGTGGGCACCGTCGCCGACTTCAGCGCCGCCCTGGCCGCCGTCGACACCGACGCAGCCGTCGAGGACGATCCCTTCGCGGCCGCCGGCGGGCTCGACCGGGCCGCCGCCGGGGTCGGCGATGTCCACGCCGCCACCGCCCGGTTGGTGGCCCACGCCCGTCTCACCTGCCGGGTCGACCTCGGCGGCCCGAACTGACACAAGCACGCGTTGCTATAGCAACGCGTGCTTGTGTCAGGTCGAGGGGGGTGGGCCCGTCAGGTCACCTGCCGGCGGCGGGAGATGACCTCGTCGATCATGCCGTACTCCTTGGCCTCCTCGGCCGTGAACCAACGGTCGCGCTCGGAGTCCTCCCGGACCTGCTCGGCCGTCTGGCCGGTGTGGTGGGCGATGCGCTCTGCCATGAGCCGCTTGATGTAGGCGAGCTGCTCGGCCTGGATGGCGATGTCGGAGGCCTGGCCCCGGAAGCCGCCGGAGGGCTGGTGCATCATGATGCGGGTGTGGGGCAGCGCGTAGCGCTTGCCGGGGGCGCCGGCGCACAGCAGGAACTGCCCCATGGAGGCGCCCAGGCCCATGCAGATGGTGGCCACGTCGCAGCCGACGAACTGCATCGTGTCGTAGATGGCCATGCCGGCGGTGACCGAGCCGCCGGGTGAGTTGATGTAGAGCCAGATGTCCTTCGTGGAGTCCTGCCCCTCCAGGTACAACATCTGGGCCGTGATCAGGTTGGCGATGTCGTCGTCGACCTCGGTGCCGAGCATGACGATGCGGTCGTTGAGGAGGCGGCCGTAGACGTCGAAGGGCCGCTCTCCCCCGGCGGTCTGGGCGTGCGGGGCGAGCTGGGACATGGCAGGCAGGGTACCGACCGGCCCCACTCCCTCAGCGGTCGTGGTCGTAGAAGCCCCGACCCGACTTGCGGCCCAGCAGGCCGGCCTCGACCATCCGGCTGAGCAGCGGCGGAGGGGCGTACAGCGGCTCCTTGAACTCCTCGTAGAGCGACTCGGCCACGGCCATGGTCGTGTCGAGGCCGATGAGGTCGGTCAGGGCCAGCGGTCCCATCGGATGGTTGCAGCCGAGGACCATGCCGGCGTCGATGTCGTCGGCGTCGGCGAACCCGGACTCGTACATGCGGATGGCCGACAACAGGTACGGCACCAGCAGGGCGTTGACCACGAAGCCGGCCCGGTCGGGTGAGTCGACCACCCGCTTGCCGAGCTGGTCGTGGGCGAAGGTACGGGCCCGCCCGGCCGTCTCGTCGCTGGACAGGAGCGACGTCACCAGCTCGACGAGGCCCATGACCGGCACCGGGTTGAAGAAGTGGATGCCGATCACGTTGGCGGGCCGCCGGGTGGCCATGGCCAGCTTCATGATCGGGATCGACGACGTGTTGGAGGCCAGGATGGCGTCGTCGGTCTCCAACGCCCCGTCGAGGCGTCGGAAGACGTCGAGCTTGGCCCCCTCCTCCTCGACGACGGCCTCGACCACCAGCTCCCGGTCGGCCAGCTCACCGACGTCGGTGGCGAAGCGGATGCGGCCGAGGGCGTCGGACCGGGCCTCCTCCGACACCTTCTCGGCCCTGACCCCCCGGTCGAGCGACCGCTCGATGCGCTGCTGGCCGGCGTTCAGCGCCTCGTCGTCGGCCTCGACCACGACCACGTCGAGCTGCGCCCGGGCGCACACCTCGGCGATGCCCGATCCCATGAGACCGCACCCGACCACCCCGATCCGATTCATCATGGTGTGATCTTCCCTCACCAGCGGGGCGGGTCGGAGCGGCGGGGACGGACGGCGCGATCCCACCCGACCCGGTATCCGTCGACCCACCCGGGGCAGGACACGTGGGCCACCCGCCCGATGGGGGTGTCGTCGACGAGCAGGTGGGCGTCGGTCAGCGCCTCCCCCGGGTCGGCGAGGTCGGCACCGTCGGGGTCCACGGAGAGGTCGGTCAGCCACGCCGCCGTGCGGGCCAGCGACACGTCGACCCGCCAGGACCCGCCCTCGGCGGCGCGGCGCCTGACGGCGGCCAGCGCCCCCGCCGCCGCCAGATACCCGGTGGCGTGGTCGAGGGCCTGACACGGCAGCGGTACCGGTGCGTCGGCACCGGCGGCGACCATGCCCCGATGAGCGATGCCCGACGACATCTGCACCAGGCTGTCGAACCCCCGCCGCCCCGCCCAGGGACCGGCGCCGCCGTAGGCCGACAGGTTCACGGCCACCAGGCCGGGGCTCGCCCGCACCAGCTCGTCCACACCGAGGCCGAGGCGGTCGAGCGCGCCCGGTCGGTAGGCCTGCACGACCACGTCGGCGTCGGCGACGAGGGCGAGGAACGAATCACGGTCGCGGGCCAGGTCGACCTCGGTCGCCCGCTTGCCGAAGCCGCCGTCGACCACGCACGCCTCCACGTCGGGGAGGCCGGGCCCGTCGACCCGCAGCACGTCGGCGCCGTGGGCGGCGAGGAACCGGCACGCCACCGGGCCGGCGATGACCCGGGTCAGGTCGAGGACCCGCAGCCCCCCGAGCGCCCGCGGTCCGGGCGGGGGCGGGACCGTCGGAGCGTCGGCGACCCGCTCGACCGCCACGACGGGCTGGTCCCGCACCCGGGATCCGTGCGGATGGGCCGCCCACGCCGCCTCCGGGCGCAGGGCCGCGGCCGCGCCTCCGGCCGCCACGACGGCCGCCTCCAGGTCGTCGCCCCGCCACCCCGACACGGCGGCGGCCACCGACGGGCGGTCACCGACCCCGCCGAGCACCCCGGTGGCCGCGACCCGGTGACGGGCGAAGTTGGTGTGGAGGCGGATCCACCCGTCGTCGCAGCGGTAGTCACCGGCCAGGGAATCCCACGCCGGCAGGGTCGCGCCGTCGACCCGGACGGCCCGCTCGCTCCGGAAGGCGGCGGCGGCGTGGGCGGTGTCGACGCCGTGGGCGGGAGGCGCCCCCGTACGGGCCGCCACGACCGACGCCACCGCCGACGTGGCCACCCCCACCGCCGCCGTGGCCGCCGCCGTCACCGGGAACACCGAGGGCAACATCCTCGTGGGACCGGTGACCTCCGCCGCCGCCACGACGTCGGCGGGCAGGAGGAGCAGGTCGGCCAGCTCCGCCCGGGGGGTGTCGATGTTGTCGACGTCCATCGTCCCACCGTGCCCGGCGCGGGACCTATCGTCCAGCCATGATCGAGGACGAGCTGGCCGTCGACACCGGCGAGGGGACGATGAGCACGTTCGTCACCCGGCCCGACGAGGGTGGGCCCCACCCGGTCGTGCTGTTCCTCATGGACGCGCCGGGCAAGCGCGAGGAGCTGCACGACATGGCCCGGCGCATCGCCACCACCGGGTACCACGTGATGCTGCCGAACCTCTACTACCGCACGACCGACGCCTTCGAGCTCGACTTCGGCGACGATGAGTCCCGGGCCCGCATGAGCGAGCTGATGTTCTCGATCGGCAACGACAAGGTCGTGCGCGACATCGGCCACCTCCTCGACCACGCCGACGACCACGTCGCCGCCGACGCCAGCCGGGTGGGCTGCGTCGGCTACTGCATGAGCGGGCCGTTCGCCCTGTCGGTGGCGGCCGCCCACCCCGACCGGGTCAGGGCCGCCGCCTCGATCTACGGCGTCCGCCTCGCCGTCGACGCCGACGACTCGCCCCACCGGCGTCTCGACGACATCGGGGGCGAGATCTACGTCGCCCACGCCGAGCACGACGACCACGCGCCGCCCGAGATGGTCGAACGCTTCGCGCTGGCCGTGGCCGACAGCGGCGTGCGGGGTCGGATCGAGACCTACCCCGGCACCCACCACGGCTTTGCCTTCCCCGACCGGTCCGTCTACGACAAGGCCGCCGCCGAGACGCACTGGGCCCGGCTGCACGACCTGTTCGCGCGGAACCTGCGGGCATGACGGCGTGAGGCCGATCGAGAGCCGGATCGACACCGGCTCCGGCACGTTCGCCGAGAACCGGGCCGCCTCCCTCGACCTGGCGGCCACCCTGCGGGAGCGCCAGCGCTGGGCGATCGGGGGCGGCGACGGTCGGGAGCGCAGCATCGAGCGACACCACGCCCGCGGCAAGGTCATGGTGCGGGATCGGATCGACCTGGTCATCGACGACGACTCCCCCTTCCTCGAGCTGTCGACGCTCGCCGGCTGGGGGCAGTACGACGACGAGGTGCCCGGCGCCGGCATCGTCACCGGGATCGGCCTCGTCCACCGGCAGCCCTACGTGTTCATCGCCAACGACGCCACCGTCAAGGGTGGATCCCTCGTGCCGGTGGCCATCAAGAAGCACGTCCGGGCCCAGGAGATCGCCGACGAGAACGACCTGGGCGTCATCTACCTGGTCGACTCGGGTGGGGCTTTCCTCCCCCTCCAGGACGAGATCTTCCCCGACAAGGACCACTTCGGCGGCAGCTTCTACCGCCAGGCCCGCCTGTCGGCCCGGGGCCTCCCCCAGCTCTCGGTGGTGCTGGGTGGCTGCACGGCCGGCGGCGCCTACGTTCCGGCGCTGAGCGACGAGGTGATCATGGTCGACGGCATCGGCCGCATCTTCCTCGGGGGGCCGCCCATCGTCCGGGCCGCCCTGGGCGAGGTGGTCGAGCCCGACGACCTGGGCGGTGCCGTGCTGCACACCCGCACCTCCGGTGTCAGCGACTACCTGGCCGACAGCGAGCGGGAGGCGTACGGCCGGCTGCGGGAGATCTGCGAGACGACGGCCCAGCGGACCGTCGACGACGCCCCCGGCTGGCTCGACCGGGCCGATCCCGAACCGCCCCGCTACGACCCGGCCGAGATCCACGGCATCGTCAGTGCGGACGACCGGGTGCCGTTCGAGGCGGTCGAGATCATCGCCCGGCTGGTCGACGGGTCCCGCTTCGCCCCGTTCAAGCCGGAGTGGGGCTCGTCGGTGGTCTGCGGGTTCGCCCGCATCTGGGGTCACCTGGTCGGCGTGATCGCCAACGACGGGATCATCTTCAGCGAGTCCGCCCTCAAGGCCACCCACTTCATCGAGCTGTGCGAGCAGCGCCGGGTGCCCCTGCTGTTCCTGCAGAACACGTCGGGCTACATGGTCGGACGCGACTCCGAGGTGGCCGGCATCGCCAAGCACGGCGCCAAGATGGTCGCCGCCGTGGCCAACGCCACCGTCCCCCGCTACACCGTCCTCGTCGGCGGCTCCTACGGCGCCGGCAACTACGGCATGTGCGGGCGCGGGTTCCGGCCCCGGTTCCTGTTCGCCTGGCCCAACTCCCGGATCGCCACCATGTCGGCCGAGACGGCCCAGACCGTGCTGGTCGACATCCGCCTGGCCGGGATGCGGGGTGGGGACACGACCGACGAGCAGGTGGCCGATCTGCGGGCCGAGGTGGCCGACCAGTACGAGACGCAGTCCGACCCGTACTACGCCACCTCCCGCCTGTGGGACGACGGCCTCATCGACCCCGTCGACACCCGCGACGCGTTGGGCCTGTGCCTGGCCCTCGCCGCCCGCCAGGACGAGCCGGCCCCCGGGCCCGGCCTCGTCTACCGGATGTGACGGTGGCCGGACCTCTGCGCATCCTCGTCGCCAACCGGGGTGAGATTGCCCGGCGCATCATCCGCACCGCCCACCGGCTGGGCCACGAGACGGTGGCGGCCTGGGCCGACCCCGACGCCGACGCCCCGTTCGTGGCCGAGGCCACCGTGTCCACCCGCCTCGGACCGGCCGAGCTCGACCGCTCCTACCTGTCGGTCGACGCCCTGCTCGACGCCGCCGACCGGGCCGGCGCCACCGCCCTGCACCCCGGCTACGGGTTCCTCTCGGAGCGGGCCGACCTGGCTCGGGCCGTGGTGGAGGCGGGGCTCACGTGGATCGGGCCCCACGCCGACGCCATCGACAGGATGGGGTCCAAGATCGAGGCCCGGCGCCTCGCCGGGCAGGCCGGGGTGCCCGTCATCCCCGGCTACGACCGGTCCCAGGACTCCGCCGACCTGGCCGACGCAGCGGCGGAGATCGGCTACCCCGTGCTGGTGAAGGCGGCGGCGGGAGGGGGAGGGCGGGGCATCCGGGTCGTGCACGACCGGACCGGGTTCGCCGACGCCCTGGCCGAGGCCCGCAGCGAGGCCGAGCGCACCTTCGGCGACGGCGCCATGATCGTCGAGCGGTTCGTGACCCGACCCCGCCACGTCGAGGTGCAGGTCGTCGGTGACCAGCACGGCACGGTCCTGCACCTCGGCACCCGGGAGTGCTCGGTGCAGCGCCGGTACCAGAAGGTGCTGGAGGAGGCACCCGCCCCGAACCTGCCCGACGCCACCCGGAGGGGCCTCCTGGCCGCCGCCCTCGCCCTCGCCACCGAGATGGCCTACGACTCGGCCGGCACCGTCGAGATGATCGTCGACGACGACACCGGCGACCACTTCTTCCTCGAGATGAACACCCGGCTGCAGGTCGAGCACCCCGTCACCGAACTGGTCACCGGCCTCGACCTCGTCGAGCTGATGATCCGCTCCGCCGTGGGTGACCCGTTGGGGATCCGTCAGGACGACGTGCGCTTCCGTGGTCACGCCATCGAGTGCCGTGTCAACGCCGAGGACCCGACGGCCGGGTTCGCCCCCCAGACCGGCACGATCACCCACCTGCGGGTGCCCGCCGGGGTCCGCTGGGACAGCGGCGTCGAACAGGGGGGCCGGATCAGCCCCCACTACGACTCGATGGTGGCCAAGCTGGTCACCCACGGTCCCGACCGTGACGCGGCCCGCCGGCGGGCGCTGGCCGCGCTCGACGGGCTGATCGTCGGGGGCGTGGTCACCAACACCGGCCTGCACCGGTGGCTGCTGCGCCAGCCCGCCGTCGTGGCCGGGCGGGTGACGACCCGGTTCCTCGACGAGACCGAGCTCCCGGCCGGTCCGCACCCCGGCGCGGGGGCCGGGCGGGCGGCCGCGGCGTGGGCCGAGGCCGGCGCGCCACCCGTCGGTGCGGGCCCGTGGGACGCCCTGGGGGCGTTCCGCGCCACCCCCCACCGGCCCGAGCGCGTGGTGGCGCTGCGCGATCGCGACGGCGACGTCCACGAGGTGACGCTCCCCGCCGGTCCGTCCGACGCCGACGAGGTGGTGGTGCGGTCCGCCTCGTCGGTGGACCGGGCCGACTCCACGGTGGCCGTGAACGTCGACGGCCACACCCTCACCTACACCGTCCTCGACCGCAGCGAGCACTGGGCCCCGGCCGCCGGACGCGGCCACGGCCGGGCCGGCGACGTGGTGGCCCCCTTCCCCGCCGTCGTCGCCGAGGTGTCCGTCGTGGCCGGCGAGGAGATCGCCGCCGGCGACGTCGTGGTCGTGGTGGAGGCCATGAAGATGTTGCACCCCCTGGCCGCCACCGGCCCCGGCGTGGTGGCCGAGGTGCGGGTCTCCCCCGGTGACCACGTCGAGACGGGGACGGTCCTCGTGATGTTCGAGTCCCAGGAGGTGACCTGACATGGCGCACCCCGGTGTGCACGCCGCGACCAGGGGAGATCACCCGGCCATCGTCATGGCCGGGTCGGGCGAGGTGGTCACCTACCGCCAGCTCGACGAGCGCTCGAACCGGCTGGCCCACCTGCTCCGGGACCAGGGCGTCGAGCCGGGCCAGCGGGTGGCGGTGTTCATGGAGAACCAGGTCCGCTTCATGGAGGTCGTGTGGGCGGCCATGCGGACCGGGTGCTACGTCACCGCCGTCAACAGCTTCCTGTCCGCCGAGGAGGTCGCGTACATCCTCGACGACTGCGACGCCCGCCTCGTCGTGGGCTCGGCGGCCAGGGCCGAGGTGTGCGCCGCCATCGACCCGGCGTCCACCCCGGCCGTCGAGCGGTGGCTGATGACCGGCGGTCTGCCCGACGGTGCCGGCGGCCCGCCGTGGGAGCGCTACGAGGACGCCGTCGCCGGCTACCCCACCGGGCCCGTCGACGACGAGCGGGCCGGCTGGTACATGCTCTACTCCTCCGGCACGACGGGCCGGCCCAAGGGCATCGTCCGGCCGCTACCGACGACCGCCGTCGACGAGCTCGACCCCCGCACGGCCGGTTTCTTCACCACCCACTACGGCTTCGGCCCCGACATGGTCTACCTGTCGCCGGCGCCGCTGTATCACGCCGCACCGCTGGCGTTCTCGAACTCGGTCCACCGGGTCGGGGGGACGCTGGTGGTGATGGAGCGCTTCGATCCGGTGAGCTGCCTGGCCGCCATCGAGCGGCACCGGGTCACGCACGCCCAGTTCGTACCGACCATGTTCGTCCGCATGCTGAAGCTCGACCCCGCCGACCGTGACCGGTTCGACCTCTCCAGCCTGCGGGTCGCCATCCACGCCGCCGCCCCCTGCCCGGTCGACGTCAAGCACCGGATGATCGACTGGTGGGGCCCGATCCTCTACGAGTACTACGCCGGCACCGAGGGGAACGGCTCGACCTTCATCGACAGCGAGGAGTGGCTGGCCCACCCCGGCTCGGTCGGACGGGCCCACTCCGGGCGGGTCCACATCTGCGACGCCGAGGGCAACGACCTGCCCCCCGGTGAGATCGGTGCCGTCTACTTCTCGGGCGGCGGCACCTACGAGTACCACAAGGCGCCGGAGAAGACGGCGGCGGCGCAGCTCCCGGGCGGGCGGACGACGCTCGGCGACATCGGGTACCTCGACGACGACGGCTACCTCTACCTGACGGACCGTCAGGCCCACATGATCATCAGCGGGGGCGTGAACATCTACCCCCGCGAGATCGAGGACGTTCTCATCTCCCACCCGAGGGTCGCCGACGTCGCCGTGTTCGGCGTACCCGACCCCGACATGGGCGAGCAGGTCAAGGCGGTGGTGCAACCGCTCGACGGGGTCGACGGCGGTGAGGATCTGGCCGCCGAGCTGATCGCCTACACCCGGGCCCGCATCGCCCACTACAAGTGCCCGCGGACGGTCGACTTCGAGGCGGAGCTGCCCCGCCTCCCCACGGGAAAGCTCTACAAGCGCCTCCTGCGGGACCGCTACCGGACCGAGGCCGGGCCGACCTGACCCAGCCGGGCCGCCGAACTGACACCGGCACGCGTTGCCATGGCAACGCGTGCTGGTGTCAGGTCGACTTCCCGGGGTCAGATGGCGCCCGCGTCGCGGAGGGACGCGATGTCGTCCCAGGTGCGGCCCAGCTCGAGGAGGATCTCCTCGGTGTGCTGGCCCAGCTCGGGGGCGATGGTGCCGGGCGAGGCCGGGGTGGCCGACATACGGATCGGGCAGCCGGGCATGATCACCTCACCCCACTCGGGGTGGTCGACCCGCTGGAGATAGCCGTTCTCGAAGGCGGCCGGATCGGCGGCGATGTCGCTGTGACGGCGCACCGGCGCGTAGCGGACCCCGGCGGCCCGGAAGCGTCGCATCCACTCCTCCGTTGTCTGCGCCGGCAGCACCTCGGCCAGGAGGGCGAACACCTCCTGCTTCACGTCGGGCGGCAGGATCATGGTGTTGTAGCGCTCGACCTCGGCCAGGTCGGGCCGGTCGACCACCGACCAGAACGCCTCCTTGGCCGCCGGGGGCACGCCCACGACGGCGATCCAACCGTCAGCCGTCGGGAACACCCCGTAGATGGCGGGCAGGAACGAGTGACCCTGACCCCCCGGTGGCGTGTCGGACCCCGACAGCATCGACGCCACCAGCTCCGACGCCTGGGCGAAGATCTGGCCCCCGTACAGCGACACCTCGACACGCTGGCCCCGCCCCGACCGCTCCCGGTGCAGGAGCGCGGCGAGCACGCCGGCCAGCAGGTTCTGCGAGCCGATGTGGTCGGCCACGGTCACCCCGATGGGCTGGGCGTGCTCGAGGCCGTCGCCGATCATGGACAGGATGCCGCCCGCCGCCTGGCCGCCGAGGTCGGCGCCCTCCCGGTCGCTGTCGGGGCCGATCGGCCCGTAGGCGCTGCCCGAGCCGAGCACGATCCGGGGGTTGCGGGCGGCCAGGTCGTCGTAGCCGAGCCCCCAGCCCTCCAGGGTGCCGGGCAGGAAGTTGGAGATGACGACGTCGGCCGTCTCCACCAGGTCGAGGAACACCTCCCGCCCGGCGTCGGTGCGTAGGTCGAGCGTGATGGCCCGCTTGCCCCGGTTGCAGGCGATGAACCAGGGCGCCCGGAGGTCCTGGCCGAACGAGATGGGGATCCAGCGGGCCTGGTCGCCGACCTCGGGGAGCTCCACCTTGATGACCTCGGCGCCGAGGTCAGCCATCAGCTGGCCGGCCTGCGGACCCTGCACGAGCAGCCCCACGTCCAGCACCCGCAGCCCGCTCAACGCTCCACCCGTCGTGTCGTCGGCCACGCCCTCCCCCGTTCGGTCGTCGGTGCGGACCCCGATCCGGGCCCGGGCGGCATGATCGCAGACGGCCGCGGCACCGCGGTGCGGGACGGCGGTCGGGATTCCCCTGCGTGGGTGTCGACGCAGCGTGGCCGGTCGGCTATGAACATGTCGGTGGCGACGATGGGTGTCGAGCTCGAACAGAACGACGGGGCGACCGTCATCTACGTGCGCGGCGACCTCGACGCAGCCGGCGTGCCCCGGTTCGAGGAGGTGACGGCGGCGGTGACCGACGACATGTCCGACGTGACCGTCGACCTGCGCCCCGCCCACTTCGTCGACTCGGCCGGCCTGGGCGCGATCCTCCGCCTCGATCGCCGCCTGAGCGACACGACCGTCGTGGTCGCCGTCGATCAGCCCTGGCTGCTGCGCATCTTCCACGTCACCGGGCTCGACAACGTCCTGACCGTGCGGTCCGGGCGGGACGGCGCAGCGCCCTGAGCGCCGGCGGTCACCGGTCCCGGCGCACCACCGACACCGTCATGTCGTCGACCACCTGTCGGCTGGCGAAGTCGAGAGCGTCGTCGACCACGCTGTAGCACAAGCGCAGCACGCCCGGCCCCACGGCGTCGGAGATGGCCGTGTCGACCCGGTGATCGCCGTACTCGCCCCCGTCCTCGGCCGAGGCGCCGTGCAGCCCGTCGGTCACCGCCACCAGGCACTCGCCCGGCTGGAGGGGAGCGAAGGAGTGCGCCACGAGATCGGCGTCGTTGGCGATGCCGATGGGTGGGGGGCCGGACAGGTCGATGACCTCGATGGTGCCGTCGGCGCGGCGGAGTCGTAGCGGCTCGTGACCGGCGTTGACGACCTCCGTGCGCTCCGTGGTGGCCCGAACCCCCACCAGCGTGACGAACCGGTCGCCCGCCCAGCGCTCCCGCCCGATCTGGTTGGCGAACCTGACCTGGTCGGCCAGGTCGAGGCCCCGCCAGCGGGCGTTGCGCACCGCCGTCATGCACAGCACCGACGACAGGCTGGCGTCGAGCCCGTGACCCATGGCGTCGAGCGTCACCAGAGAGATGCCGTCGCCGTCGCAGTGGATGTCGAACGAGTCGCCGGCGATGTCGTAGGCGGGCTCGAGCACGCCGGCGGCGGAGAACGAGTCGGTGTGGTCGACGTGGACGCCGAGCAGGTTCCACTGCAGCTCGGCCGCCAGCGACATCTCCTCCCGCCGGCGGACGATCTCCAGGCCGTCGGCCCGACGCAGCCAGTGGGCGACGACCACGCCGAGCAGGGCCCGGCGTCCCTCGTCCAGCTCGTCGTGACCCCGGCGGACGCGGGCCACGGCCACAGGTCGGCCCCGGTCGGGCAGCGGGTACCAGCTCCCGTCGCCGCCATGGTGCGCCTCGTTGGCGAACATGGCCGTCCGCAGCGCCCCGCTCAGCTCGACGTCGCTCCCGTCGCTGACCCGCCGCAACCACCGCGACCCGTGGTCGATCAGGAACAGGTCCACATCGGCAGCGCCCGTGCCGTCGCGCACCTCGGCGAGGATGACCTCGACGAACGCGTCGGAGGTGCCGGCGTCGGCCAGGAGCGTGCCGAACCCGTCCAGCCGCGACTGTGCACTGCCCTCGGCGGAGGTCAGGGCGCCGGTGCGTCCGAGTCGGATGTCGGCGAGATGGGGCGGTCGTCGTCGAGGTCGTCGGGATCGTCGATCACGTCGCCGGCGTTGAACGCCTCGGCTACGTCCTCGGCATCGGTGTCGGTGTCGGTGTCACGCCCGTGACGGGGGTCTGGCTCCATGGCCAGGGGGTTCCCCCGCCTCCGCCGGGGCGAAACGGGGGCGTCAGGACGGCAGGATCACCCCGTCGGCACGGAGGGCGGCGATGGACTCGTCGTCGTAGCCGTGCTCGGCCAGCACCTCGTCGGTGCTCTGACCCAGCCCGTCGGCCGACCAGCGGATCTCCGGCTCGGTGACGCCCCAGCGCACCGGTGGCCGGGCCATGCGGGCCGGGCCGACGGTCGGGTGCTCCCACTCGTGGATCACGCCCCGGTGGACGACCTGGGGGTCGTCGAAGACGGTCTCGACGTCGTTGACGGGAGCGGCTGGCACCTCGTGCTCGTGGAGCCGGGCCATCACGTCATCGGTGGCCACGGCCAGGAAGGCGTCGTTCAGCAACGCGCCCATGGCCTCGAAGTTCTCCGGCACCTGCCGGAGCTGGGGGGTGGCGAACCGGGGGTCGTCGATCCACTCCGGGTGCCCGAGGGCCCGGAACAGCCCGTGGATCTCCTTGTCGGTGGCGGCGAAGTAGACGAGGTACCCGTCGGCGGTGTTCTGGATCCGGTAGATCCGGTAGAGCAGGGCACCGGGGACCACGTCGTCACCGGTGAAGGTGTGGCCCATGAACACGTCGGGCCACAGCCAGTACATGCCGGTGTCGAGCATGGGGACCTCGAGGTGCTGGCCCCTGGCGGCGCCGGTGGCCCGGGCGTAGAGGGCCGACGACACCGCCCCGGCGACGGTCAGGGCCGTCGACTTGTCCATGATGAGCGTGCGGACGAGGTCGGGGATGGGGATGTCGGCGCTCTGCTGGATCGACACGACCCCCGAGATGGCCTGGATGATGGGGTCATAGACCCGCCACTGGGCGTAGGGCCCGTCGGGACCGAAGCCCGAGATCGACACGTAGACGAGGTCGGGGTTCAGCTCCAGCATCACGTCGGCGCCGATGCCCATGCGGTCCACGGCACCGGGGCGGAAGTTCTGGACGAGGACGTCGGCGTCGGCGGCCAGGCGCTTCAGCACGCCGACGCCCGCCTCGCTCGACAGGTCGAGGGCCACCGAGCGCTTGCCCCGGTTGACGGTGGCGAACATGGCCGACACGTCGTCGACCCGGAACCCGCCGATGCGGGTGAGGTCGCCGATCTGGTGCGGCTCGACCTTCAGGACGTCGGCGCCGTGGTCGGCGAGGACCTGACAGGCCATCGGCCCCGAGATGACGGCGGACAGGTCGATCACCTTCACTCCGTCGAGTGGACCCGGCATGCTTCCCCCTCCTCAGCTACGGACGCCCGTGGAGGATACGGCCGGCGCGGATGGTCAGCCGGACGTCGGCCGAGGTGGGCCGCCGCAGCGCCTCGCGCAGGGGCCGGTCGAGCACGCAGAGGTCGGCCGGACGCCCGACCGCCACCCGCCGGTGCCGACCACCGGGGGCGGCACCGTCGCCGAGGAACAGCCCGAGGGCGACGTCCGGATCGACCCGCTCGGCCGCCCCGACCACCACCCCCTCACGGTCGCGACGGTCGACAGCGGCGGCCACCGCCCGCCACGGGTCGGGGTGACCGAAAGGGGCGTCGGTGCCGGCCCCGACGGCCACCCCGGCGCCGATCAGCGAGCGGCAGGGGTAGAGGTGGGGCCGATCGGCGGCGTCGACGTCTCGCCGGTACCGGTGACCCCGCTCGGCCACGAAGTTGGGTTGGGTGACGACGGTGAGGCGGCGGGCGGCCATGCGGACGGCGGCGTCGGGCGGGGCCACCCCGGCGTGCTCGACACGGTCGCCCGGGTACGAGCCGGCCTCGTCCCAGGCGGCCAGGGCGAGGAGCAGGGCGGGGTGGGTCACGCAGTGCACCGCTACGGGCCGGTGGCGACGGTGGGCCGCGGTCATCGTGGCCGCCACCTCGTCGAGCGACGGCAACCGGTGGTCGACGAGCACGATCTTCACGGGGCCGGTGGTGAGCGGGGCGGGCACGGCGCCGGTGAGCCCGACCGTGGTCATGACCGTCAGGTGCTGGCCGACGGCTCCCGTCGTCGCCTCGGCCAGCAGGCGGAGGTCGGCCGGATCGGACGTGGGGGTGGCGTCGGTCAGCGCGGTGACACCGAACGACGCCAGCTCCCGGCCCACGGCGGCGAGGTCGAGGGGGACCGTGGGGACCACGGCCCGGAGGCGCCCGTCGAGGCCGTACAGGCGACCGGTGGCGCGCCCGGCGGCATCGCGCTCCACCCCCGGGTCGTCCCAGGCGTCGGCGCCCGCCAGGTCGAGCGCCGCCCCGCTGAGGGTCCAGAGGTGACCGGTCCGGTGCTGGACCCGGATGGGCCGTCCGGGGGCGATGCGGTCGAGGCGGTGCCGGTCGAGCGGGCCGCCGTGAGCCACGTCGTGGCCGACGGCCCGGATCCACTCCCCCGGGGGGCGGCTGGCGTGCTCGGCGGCGAGGCGACGGCGGACGGCCTCCGGCGACGGGGTGGCGTCGGGCCCGAGGTCGACGCTGGCCCAGCGGGCCGCCAGCGCCAGGAGGTGCACGTGGTGGTCGTGCAGCCCGGGCAGCACGGCGCCGCCGTCGAGATCGACCGCCTCGTCGTCGGGACCGGCCCGCAGTGGGCCCACGGCGGCGATGCGTCCCTGGCGCAGACGCACGTCGGCCCGCCGGCCGTCGACCGTGCCGCCCCGCAGGAGGAGGGTCACGGCCGTCCCCCGACCACCTCGGCCAGCACCGGGGCGGTGTCGGCGCCGTGGGCCGGGACGCCACCGGGGGGGCGGGGCCGCGCCCGGGGCCGGGCCACCCGGTGCGGGGCGACCGGGGCCGGCGCCGGCGGTTCCATCGGTGGGCCGGCGGCCAGGGCGGCCGCCACCCGGCTCATGGCCACGTCGAGGTGCCACGACGCCGGTCGTCCCCACGCCAGCGCAGCGGCGGCGGCGGCGGCGGCGGCCAACCCGGCGGCGGGGTCGGCGGCGGCGTCGGCGCAGAACACCGGGTCGCCGTCGTGGTCCCGCGCGACCAGACCTCCCGCCACGGCGGCGTCGTCGCCCAGGCCCACCCGGTTCGCGCCGGGGCCCGACCGGCCGTGGCCCGTGATCGAGACCCATACGGCCGGTCCCCCGTCGCCGGCCAGGACGTGGGCCGGGCCGCACCCCAGCCCGTCGAGAGCCCGCGCCCGGGACCCCTCGACGACCACGTCGGCGCGCCGGAGCAGTCGCCGCAACCCGTCCCGGCCCCGTTCGCCGGTGAGGTCGACGGCCACCGCCTCCTGCCCGGCGTGCAGGTGATCGAAGAACGCGGGCGCGCCCAGCCGGGCTCCGTCTGGTCGGTCCGCCCCCTCGACCGTGACCACCCTCGCCCCCGCCGACTGGAGGAGCTGGGCGCAGAGCGGTCCGGCCCACAGCGACGCCAGGTTCACGACGAGCGGCCGGCTGCCCGGAGGCCGGGCCGTTCCCAGGGTGCGGGCGCGGACGGCCGGTTCCGTGCCCGCGCTCCCGGCCTCGCCGAGGGCGGCCACGGCCAACCCCAACCCGGCACCCCGGTCCACCAACGCAGCGGTGGGGCGATGCCGGATCAGCTCGGCCAGCGCCGGCCAGGGTTCGCCGGCGGGCGGTGGGCCAGCGCACAACCAGGCCGGGACGAGGTCGACGTCGTCGGGGCGGGCCAGGCTCACGGCCACCCAACCGTCGGCGGCGGGCAGGAGCCGGGCGGCACCGCCCACGCTGGTGCGGCCCGCCCGTCGGTAGCCGGTCAGCGCCGCCCGCTCGCCCAGGAGGGCCGGGCCGTCCACCGATACCGGCGCGCCGAGGGCGGCGGTGGCGGCGTGGAGCCGGCCGGCCAGGCGGTCGAGGGCCCTGGTGGCGCCGGCCGGCCCGGCCAGGGGCGGACCGTCGGCGTGGCCGGTCAGGGCCATGGCTCCCGAGCCGGCCCAGCGCTCGACCGCACCACCGGGCGGCGGGGGCGGGGCCTCGCCCCGGGCGAGCACGCCGAGGAGTCGCCGGTCCAGTGACGCCACACCCCATCCTCGCGCCGCCCGACCCCGCTACGGTCGCCGGCCGTGGCAGCCGTGCTCGACGCCGGGGCCGCCGTCGAGCGGTTGCTCGGGCCCGTGCCGGGCGAGCTGGGACCGATGACCGGGTCCGCCGCCATGGTCGTGGCGATCGGCGACGACCCGCCCTCGGACGAGCTGATGGGCCGGCGGCACCAGCACCCGGTCGTCGTGGTCGGCACGGCCGGGCGGCCCCGGCCCGGCGCCGGCGCCGCCCTCGACGTGCTGCTGTGCGGGCGCGACGGTCCCGTCCCCCCGGCGCCGTGGGTCGGCGTCGACGATCCGGCCGCCACGGCCCGCCTGCTGGCCGACGCCGCCGACGCCTCGCCCGAGGCGGCCGTGACCCTGGCCCAGCTCCTGCGGGCCGGCGAGCGTCTCGACGGGGCCGACGCCCTCGTGGCCGAGTCGCTGGCCTACTCGACGCTGCAGTCGGGGCCGACGTTCCGGGCGTGGCTCCGGGACCGACCCCGCCGCGACCCCCACCCGGGCGGGGACGAGGCGGTGCTGGTCGAGCGCCGGGGCGACGACCTCGAGGTCGTGCTGAACCGGCCCGCGGCGCGCAACGCCGTGGACCGGGCCGTCCGCGACGGGCTGGTGGCGGCGTTGGCCACCGCCGCCGCCGACGACCGGCTGACCGTGCACCTGCGGGGGGCGGGCCCGTGCTTCTCGGCGGGCGGCGACCTCTCCGAGTTCGGGACCCTGCCCGACCCGGCCACCGCCCATCTGGTGCGCACCACCCGCAGCGCCGCCGCCCTCCTGCACCGGCTACGGGACCGGTGCGTGGCCCACCTGCACGGCTCCTGCGTCGGGGCCGGCATCGAGCTGCCCGCCTTCTGCGGCACCGTGCGGGCCGACCCGGCCACGACCGTCCGGCTCCCGGAGGTCCGCTTCGGTCTGGTCCCCGGCGCCGGCGGCACGGTCAGCCTCCCCCGCCGGATCGGCCGCCACCGGACCGCGTTCCTGGCCCTCGGCGCCGACCCGCTCGACGCCCCCACCGCCCTCCGCTGGGGCCTGTTCGACGCCCTCGACCCGAACTGACACAAGCACGCGCTGCTATAGCAACGCGTGCTTGTGTCAGGTCGCCGGCTCCGCGCCGCCCAGCTCGGCCTTCAGGACCCGGCGGAGGAGCTTTCCCGTCTCGTTGTAGGGGAGCTCGGGACGGAACTCGATCCGCTCGGGGGTGCGGGAGGAGCGCAACCGCCCCCGGACCCACTCCTGCAGCTCGGCCCCGGTCACGCCGACGCCGGGCTCGGTGACGACGGCGGCCACGACCGCCTCACCCCACTCGACGTCGGGCACGCCGACCACGGCCGCCTCGGCCACGGCGGGATGGTCGAGGAGCACCGCCTCGATCTCACCGGGCGACATGTTCTCGCCGCCCCGCACGATCACGTCGTCGACGCGCCCGTCGACGTACAGGAACCCGTCGCCGTCGAGCCAGCCGGCGTCGCGGGTCGGGAACCACCCGTCCTCCAGCACGCTGGCCCGCCCTGCGTACTCACCGGCGACCTGCTCGCCCCGGACCCAGATCTCGCCCCGACCGTCGGGACCGAGCGCCTCACCGTCGGCGTCGCGCACCTCCACCTCCACGGTGGGCAGGGGCCGTCCCACCGACGTGAGACGGCGGCGGACGACCGGGTCGTCGCTGGCCACGGCGACCCGGTGGTCGTCGGGACCGAGCACGGCGATGGTGGAGCTGGTCTCGGTGAGGCCGTAGGCGTTCACGAGGTCGACGTCGGGCAGGAGCGCCACGGCCGCCTCCACCACCGGCAGCGGCATGCGCCCCCCGCCGTAGGAGAGGTGGCGCAGCGTCGGCAGACCCCCGCCGTCACCCTCCACCACGTCGAGGATGCGCCGCAGCATGGTGGGCACGACCATGGCGTGGGTGACGCCCTCGTCGCGCACGGTCCGCACCCAGCCCTCGGCGTCGAACTGGCGGAGGTAGACCAGCCGCCGCCCGGCGTACACCGAGCTGAGCACGACCGCCACCCCGGCCACGTGGTAGGGCGGCACGCTCACCAGCGTGGCCTCGTCCTCGCCGGCGGAGAACGGTTCGACCGATCCGAGGACGTAGGACGACAGGTGCCGGTGCCGGAGCAGCGCCGCCTTGGGCTCACCGGTCGTGCCGCTCGTGAACAACAGGACGGCCACCCCGTCGGGATCACCGGCCTCGGCTCCGTCACCGGCCGCTCCCGAACCCAGCTCGCCGGGGTCGACCGTGGTGATCCCCTCGGCGGGGCCGAGGCGGTCGAGGGTGGCGTCGTCGGCCACGACCAACGCGGGGGACAGACGCCCGACGAGCCCCCGGAGCTGGTCGTCGGCGAGGCGGTAGTTCACGGGGGCGAACGGCACGCCGGCCAGGGCGGCGCCGAACAGCGCCACCGGCACGGCCGTCGAGTTCAGATCCACGAGACCGAGATGCTCCACCCCGGCGCCGTGCACCCGGGTCGCCGCCCGCCGGCTCCGGTCGAGCAGCTCGGCGTAGGTCAGCCGCTCGTCGCCGCAGACGACGGAGGTCCGGTCACCGACGGCCTCGGCCACAATCTCGAGGAGCAGGGCGATGTTCATGCCGTCCGGCTCAGTCCGACGCCGGCAGCGGCTTGGTCCCCTTCACGGCCAGCGGCTCGTCGCCGATCGACAGGGACCCCTCCCCCGGCTTGGCGCACAGCACCTCGACGGTCTCCCCGGCGTCGGTGTAGCGCTTGCCGAGCAGCGAGCCGTCGGCGTGATCCGGATCGACCGAGCCGCCGCCGCCCCCCGACCCTGCCGCCGCCATCGGGCTGCCGCCGCACCGCAGGTCGACGTCGTCGCCCTGACCCTTCACCACCACCACCTCGGTGGCACACACCGCGCTGGCCAGCCGTAGACCGGGACGCAGCTCCATCGTCTGTCCCCCTGTGGGTCCGACCCGCCCGGGTGGCCGGGTCCGTCGGCGCAGCTTGCCAGGCGGCGGGCCACGGGAGCCAGAGCAGGGGGCCACGACACGGAGCGGGCCACGGGAACGGGAGCGGGGGCCCTCAGCCCGCGGGCCACGACAGGAGCGGGCCACGGGAGCCGGGGCGGGGGCCCTCAGCCCGCGGGCCACGACACGGAGCGGGCCACGGGAACGGGAGCGGGGGCCCTCAGCCCGCGGGCCACGACAGGAGCGGGCCACGGGAGCCGGGGCGGGGGCCCTCAGCCCGCGGGCCACGACAGGAGCGGGCCACGGGAGCCAGAGCAGGGGGCCACGACACGGAGCGGGCCACGGGAACGGGAGCGGGGGCCCTCAGCCCGCGGGCCACGACAGGAGCGGGCCACGGGAGCCGGGGCGGGGGCCCTAAGGTCGCTGGCCCGACGAGAGGGGGAACCCATGGCCCTGCCGGACCGCTGGTACTGCGACACCGTCCCGACCACCAAGTTCCCCGTGTGGTCGCGGGGCAACGCCGGCGAGGTGTACCCGATGCCGGCCACCCCGTTCGCCGGCACCGGCATGTTCTTCACCGCCGGCGAGCTGGGCTACCAGGACGCCTTCGTCGAGGCGGGCACCCTCGACCACGACGAGTACGACCCGTCGCCCAACAACCTGATCGGCTGCTTCGGCGGGTACCTCTACCTCAACATGTCGCTGGCCCGCCTGTACGGGGTCCGCTGCCCCGGCATGACCCCCGAGATGGTCGACCAGCAGTACTACGGCGACCTCTCCGGTATCCCCGCCTACGCCGAGGAGGCCCGGCCCACCGACGAGAGCCCCGAGCACACCGAGCGGCTGGGGGCCTGGATCGCCGGCGAGGTGTTCGGCGTCGACACCGTGCCCGAGAACGACGAGCACCGGCGGGCGGCGCTGGCCGTCGTGGCCGGGCGTCCCGACCTCACCACGCTGACTCCCGCCGAGCTGGTCGGACGGCTGGGGAAGGACTTCGACCTCTACCGCGACATGTTCCGCCGCCACATCCTCAACTCCGCCGCCCTCGGCCTGGGCATCGGCACCGTCTCGGGCGTGTGCGCAGCGGTGGGTCGGCCGGAGCTGGCCATGCCGCTCATCTCCGGGGTGGGCGAGGTCGACAGCGCCGCGCCCTCCCAGGCCATGTGGGATCTGAGCCGCCGGGTGAACGGCTCCGACGAGCTCGCCGCCGCCTTCGACGGTGGCGTCGAGGGCGCGCTCGACCGGATCCGGGCCTCGTCGGCCGACGACGCCTCGGCGTTCCTCGCCGCTCTCGACGAGTTCCTCGCCGCCTACGGCTCGCGGGGCCCGAACGAGTGGGAGCCCCGGGCCGAGACCTGGGGCACCCGACCCGAGATCGCCCTGGCCGCGGTGGGGTCCATGCGGGGCGCGCCCGATGCCGACCAGCCCTTGGCCCGGGCCGGGGTGCTCGCGGCCGAGCGGGAGGTGGCCGCAGCCGAGGTGAGGGGCCTGCTCGAGGGGGCCGACGAGCAGACGCGCCAGCAGTTCGAGGCGGGCCTGCGCGCCGCGGTGGTGTTCGGCGCCGCCCGGGAGCGGTCCAAGACGAACTGCATCTTCGTCGTGCACGAGGATCGGTTGGTGGCCCGGGAGCTGGGCCGGCGGGCCGTGGAGGCGGGGGCGCTCGACCGCCTCGACCAGGTGTTCATGCTCACCCACGACGAGCTGGAGCCGTTCGTGGCGGACATGGCGGGGTTCACGGAGGTGGCCCGGCAGCGGGAGGAGCAGTACGAGGAGCTGCGCCGGCGCGAGCCGCCCTTCTTCGTGGTGGGTGACCCCCCGCCCCTCTCGGAGTTCCCCCGCCGTGACGCCCGCAGCGCCGCCCCCGTCGCGGCCGGTGACGTGCTGAGCGGCATCTCCGGCTGTGCCGGCGTGCACCGGGGCCGGGCCCGGATCGTGCACGATCCGGGGGACCCGGCCGGACTCGAACCCGGTGACGTGCTGGTGGCCCCCGTCACCGACCCGGCGTGGACGCCGCTGTTCGTGGCGGCCGGCGCCGTCGTGGTCGACGTGGGGGCCCAGATCACCCACGCCGTGATCGTCAGCCGGGAGCTGGGCCTGCCCTGCGTGGTGTCGGTGAAGGACGCCACCCGCCGCATCCCCGACGGATCCCTGGTGGAGGTCGACGGCGCCGCCGGCACGGTGACCGTCCTCGAGGTGGCCTGACCGCTACGCTCGCTGCCGACGACGCGAGCCGTGGTCGGTACGCCGCCGTGGACGCGTGGTGCAGTGCTCCGAAGCCCCGAGGAGGAAACCCGAATGAGAAAAGCCCTGACCGCTGCGGCGGCCGCCCTGCTCACCGCCACCGTCGCACTGGCCGCCCCGGCCGGAGCCCAGGACACCCCACCCGGGGCCCTGACCGGTGACCTCGCCCCGCTCAACGACTCCGGCGCCACCGGCACGGTCGAGATGGAGCTGGTCGACAACATGCTCACCGTGCGCATCGAGTCGACGGGCCTCACGCCGGGCGCCCCCCACGCCCAGCACATCCACGGCACCATGGGCGAGGTGAGCCTCTGCCCCGAGCCGGCCGCCGACGAGGACGGTGACGGCCTGATCACCACGGCCGAGGGTGTGCCGTCCTACGGCAGCGTGCTCGTCGCGCTGACCACCGAGGGCGACACCGGGCCCGACAGTGGCCTCGCCGTCGATCGGTTCCCGGTGGCGGGCGACGACGGGACCGTCAGCTACGAGCGCACCTTCGAGATCGACGAGGCCGTGTCGGCGGAGCTGTTCAACTTCGCCGTCGTCCAGCACGGCATCGACCTCGACGACAGCGGCACCTACGACGGTGACGCCGTCAGCTCGCTCGACCCGTCGCTACCGCTGGAGGCGACCATCCCGGCCAACTGCGGCACCCTCGTGGCCGTCGACGACGTGACGGCGGCCCAGGAGGGCGACGACGCCGATGGCGACGACGCCGAGGGCGACGCCGCCGAGGAGACCACCACGACGGCCGCCGCCGCCGAGGAGACCACCACGACGGCCGCCGCCGCCGAGGAGACCACCACCACGCAGGCTGCGGCCCCGTCGGGCGCCGTGCAGGCCGGTGGGGGCGGTACGGCGGGTGGCGACGACGCCATCAGCGCCGCGCTCTGGGCGAGCGTGGTGGCCGCTGCGTTCGTGCTGGGCGGCGGGGCGCTCCTGGCCGTGCGCCGGTCCCGCAGCTGATCCGTTGACACCGTCGGGGCGACGCCACCACCGCCGCAGCGTTGCGGTGGTCGTGGCCGTCGCCCTGGCGGTGTCGGCCTGCGGGGGCGGGTCCGACCACGACGCGACGGCGCGTCCGGTCGAGCCCCCCCTGTCGCCGGCCGCCGACGCCGGACCCGACGGTGAGCCGGGGCCCGTCGCCGACGGTGGCCCGGGGCCCGGCGCGTTCGCACCCCCCGGTGCCGGGCCCGCCCCCGTCGGCGACGCCATCGAGGCGGCGCCGGCTCCACCCCCCGGGCCGGCCCCCGGCGCCGTCCCGGTGCGGGTCGAGGTGCCCCGCCTCGACATCGGGGCCGACCTCGTCGAGCTCGGCCTCAACGAGGACCGCACCATGGAGGTCCCCGAGTTCGAGGTGGGCGGCTGGTACGGGGGTGCCCCCCGTCCCGGCGAGGTCGGGCCGGCGGTCATCGTGGCCCACGTCGACTCCTACACCGGACCGGCGCCGTTCTTCCGCCTGGGCGAGGTCCGGCCCGGTGACCGGATCGTGGTCCGCTACGACGACGGCTCCCGCTTCGAGTTCGCCGCCTCGGTCACCCAGCGCCACGCCAAGGAGACGTTCCCGACGCAGGCCGTCTACGGCAACACGACCGGGCCCGAGCTGCGCCTCATCACCTGCGGCGGCGACTACGACCGGTCGTCCCGGAGCTACCTCGACAACGTGATCGTGTGGGCCCGCCGGACGCAGCCCCGCGCCCCGGCGGGCGTGGTGTAGCTACGGCTGGAAGATGACCTTCACGACACCGTCCTCCTTGGCCTGGAAGCGCTCGTAGCAGCCCGGCGCCTCCTCCAGGGACACCCGGTGGGTGGCGAAGTCGTCGACGCCCAGCGGGTCGTCGTCGGTCAGTAGCGGCATGAGGTCATCGACCCAGCGCCGCACGTTGGCCTGGCCCATGCGGATCTGCAGCTGCTTGTCGAACATCCGCATCATGGGCAGCGGGTCGGCGGCGCCGCCGTACACGCCGATGAGCGAGATGGTCCCGCCCCGGCGCACCATGTCGATGGCGGCGTACAGCGCCGCGAGGCGATCGAAGCCGGCCGTCTCCACCAGCCTCTTACCGACCGCCGAGGGCAGCAGGGCGAGGATCTGGTGGGCCACCTTGCCGACCGGCGAGCCGTGCGCCTCCATCCCGACGGCGTCGATGACCGAGTCAGGGCCACGGCCCTCGGTCATGTCCCGCACGACGTCGGCCACCTCGTCGTGCGCGGTGAGATCGACGACCTCGACGCCGCGTGACCGGGCCCGCTCCAGGCGCTCGGGGACGAGATCGACCCCGATGACCCGTGACACACCCTGGTGCAGGGCGATCCGGCAGGCCATGTCCCCGATGGGTCCGAGACCGAGCACGGCCAGGGTTCCACCGTCGGGGACGTCCGCGTAGGCGACCGACTGCCATGCCGTCGGCAGCACGTCGGACAGGTACACGAAGCGGTCGTCGGGCGGGCCCTCGGGCACCTTGATCGGGCCGAAGTGGGCCTGGGGCACGCGCAGGTACTCGGCCTGGGCGCCCGGGATCGAGCCGTACAGCTCGGTGTAGCCGAACAGGTCGGCGCCCATGCCCTGCTCGGTGTTCTGGGTGGTCTCGCACTGCGTGTAGAGCTGACGGACGCACATGAAGCACGACCCGCAGGCGATCTGGAACGGGATCACCACCCGGTCACCGACGGCCAGGTTGGTGACGGCTGCGCCCACCTCCTCCACGACGCCCATCGGCTCGTGGCCCATGATGTCGCCCTCGCTCATGAAGGGCAGCATCACCTCCAGCAGGTGCAGGTCGGACCCGCACAGGCCCGTCGACGTCATGCGCACGATGGCGTCGGTCGGCTCCTGGATGGTGGGGTCGGGAACCGTCTCCACGCTGACCTTGCGCTTGCCCTGCCACGTGACCGCTCGCACCTGCGTCCTCCTCGGCGTCCGTTCTGATGCCCTTGCCCCCGGCCGAGCGGCGCCAAACGGGACCGGACCTGCGGGGTGGGTGCCGTCCGACCCCCCGGGGTAGAACGGGCGGGCCGTGCCCGCACCGTCCGACCCTCCCGCGTCCCCCCGCTTCCACCACGCCGACCCCGGCCGGGAGTCCGAGGAGCGCTTCGACGACCTCGTCGCCACCCTCGCCCCGCTCGACCCTCCGCCCGGGCGTCTCGTCGTCGTGGCCCCGCACCCCGACGACGAGACGCTCGGCGCCGGCGCTCTGATCTGCGACCAGGTAGGGGTCGGCCCGGTGCCGCTCGTCGTCACCGTCACCGACGGGTCGGCGGCCGGCCCGGGGCCGGGACTCGGGGAGCGTCGGCTGGCCGAGCAGCGCCGGGCGCTCCACCGGCTCGGCGTCACCGCCGGAGCCGTCCACCTCGGCTTCGACGACGGCGCCACCGTCGACCGCGTGGATGGGATCGCTGCTGCGTTGTCCGACCTGCTGCGCCCGGGGGACTGGGTGGTCGGCCCGTGGCGCCTCGACGGTCATCCCGACCACGCCGCCGTGGCCGACGCCACCGCCCGGGCCGGCTGCGCCGCCGGGGCGATCGTGCTGTCGTACCCGGTCTGGGCGTGGCACTGGGGCGACGCCGACCTCCTCACCGGCCACTCGGCGGTGCGCTTCGATGCCAGCCGACGAGCGGTCGAGGCCAAGGCCGGGGCGCTGCGCTGCTACCCCAGCCAGACCTCGGGCGCCGATCCGATCCTGCCGCCGGAGGTGCTGGTGCGGTTCCGCCGCCGGTACGAGGTGTTCGTCCGTTGACGACACCGGAGACGTCCACCGCCGGGTTCTTCGAGGAGCGCTACCGGCGCGTTCCCGACCCGTGGCACTTCGCCTGGGACCCCACCGAGCGGCGCCGGTTCGCCGCCACCGTCGATGCCCTCCCCCGCCGCCGGTACCGACATGGGGTCGAGCCCGGCTGCGCCAACGGCGAGCTGACGGTGCTGCTGGCCCCCCGTTGCGACCGCCTCGACGCCTTCGACTTCGCGCCGTCGGCGGTGGCCCGGGCCCGGGACCGGTGCGCCGGCCTCGACCAGGTGCACGTCACCGAGGGGTCCTTCCCCGACGCGGTGCCGGCCGGACCCCTCGATCTCGTCGTGCTGTCCGAGATCGGGTACTACCTCGACCGACGGGCGTTGTCCGCCGCCGTGGACCGTGTGGTCGACGCCATGGCGCCGGAGGCCGACCTCGTGGCCGTCCACTGGCTCGGCCACAGCGACGACCACGTCCTGCACGGTCACGAGGTCCACGACGTGATCGGCGCCTCGGACCGCCTGATCCACCGCGGCCGGCGTCCCGACGACGCCTGGCGTCTGGACGTCTGGCGGCGCCGGTGAGCCCTTCTGTCCGAGCTCCCGCCCGTACCTGGCGGGTGGGCGTGATCGTCCCGGCCCACGACGAGGCGGCGCTGATCGGTGACTGCCTCCGCTCGGTGGCGCACGCCGCCGACGCCGTGCGCGGGCGGGCCCGGGTGAGCGTGGTGGTGGTGGCCGACAGCTGCACCGACGCCACCGTGGCTCGGGCCCGCGCTGCGCTCGGGCCCCCGTCCGGCGCCGTGGTGGAGGTGAACGTCCGCAACGTCGGTTCGAGCCGGGCCACCGGCGCCGACCTGCTGCTGTCGGCGTGGCGCGGGGTCGAACCGGCGTCGTGCTGGTTGGCGAGCACCGACGCCGACACGGTGGTGCCCGACCACTGGCTGTCCCGCCACCTCGACCTCGCCGACCGGGGTCACGCCGGGGTGGCCGGTGTGGTGCGGGTCGGGTCCTTCGCAGAGCACGGACCCGAGGTGCCGGCCCGCTTCGCCGCCACCTACGAGCTGCGGGCCGACGGGACCCATCCCCACGTCCACGGGGCCAACCTGGGGGTCCGCGCCGACGCCTACCTCGACGCCGGGGGGTGGCCGGCGCTGCCCCTCCACGAGGACCACGGGCTCTGGGACCGCCTCGCCGAGCGGGCCTGGCCCCTGGCGTCGTCGACCGCCTCGTGGGTCACGACCAGCGGACGTCGACGGGGGCGGGCCGTGGGCGGTTTCGCCGAGGCGTTGGCCGCCCACGACAACGCCGTCCCCGGCGGCACGGTCGGACCGTCGGCGGCGGCGTCGTGACACCGGCCCGTGAGGCCCGGCGTCTCGCCGCATCGCTCGCCGACCTGCCGCTGCCGGGCCGGGGGAGCACGGCGTGCCGTCACGAGCGGCTGTGCGAGGTGGGGCGGGCCGATCTGAGCGTGGCCCGGTTGGTCGAGGCCCACACCGACGCCGTGGCCATCCTGCGCCAGGCCGGCCGGGAGCCGGTGGAGGGCGCGCTGTACGGGGTGTGGGCGGCGGAGGTCCCGGGGGCGCTGGTGGAGGTGACGGGGAACGGGGTCGGGACGACGGTGTCGGGCACGAAGGCGTTCGCCACCGGCGTCGACCACTGCGACGCCGCCCTCGTGACGGCCGTCCGTGACGACGACCCCGTCCTCGTGTGCGTCGACCTGGGCGCGGCGCGCGCCGAGGGGACCGTCGTGACCGACACGTCGGCCTGGTCCACGCCCGCCTTCGCCGGCACCTCGACCGGCTCGATCCGGTTCGACGCCGCCGCCGTGGGCGTCGACGCCATCGTGGGCGGGCCCGGCTTCTACCTGGGCCGGTCCGGCTTCTGGCAGGGAGCGCTGGGCCCGGCGGCGTGCTGGGCCGGCGGGGCCATCGGTCTCGTGGACCGGGCCCTCGCCACCCACCGGGACGACGCCCACACCGCTGCGCACCTGGGCGCGCTGGATGCGCTGGCGTGGTCGCTGGCGGCTTGGCTCAGGGCGGCCGGCGACGAGATCGACGCCTGCCCCGACGACGCCGACCACGCCGCCGTGGTCGCCCTACGGGTCCGCCACCTCGTCGAGCGGGCCTGCACCGAGGTGATCGACCGCGCCGGGCGGGCGCTCGGGCCCGGCCCGCTGGCCCGCGAGCCCGACGTGGCCCGCCGGGTGGCCGAGCTGGGTCTCTACATCCGTCAGTGCCACGCCGAGCGCGACCTCGAGCTTCTCCACTCGCTCCGGACCCGGACCCGGAGCCGGAGCCGGGACCCCGAAACGGCGACCTGACACAACCACGCGTTGCCAGAGCAGCGCGTGCTTGTGTCAGTTCGCTCCGGAGCCCTCAGCGACCCACGTAGGTGGGGGGGCGCTTCTCCAGGAAGGAGGCGACGCCCTCGCGGTGGTCCTCGGTGGCGAACAGCTCGCCGAGGGTGCGGCCCACCCAGCGGCCGAGCGACTCCCAGTCGGGATCGAGGGCGGTGCGCAGGCCCTCCTTGATGCGGGCCACGGCCAGCGGCGGGTTGGCGGCGATGCGTCCGGCCAGCTCGGTAGCGGTGGGGAGCAGCTCGTCGTGGGGCACGACCCGGGAGACGAGGCCCATCGCCACGGCCCGCTCGGCGTCGATCACGTCACCGGTGAGGAGCAGCTCAGCGGCCCGCTCCCGTCCGACGGCACCGGCGAGGCGGCCGATTCCGGCCACGTCGGTGCACAGGCCCCGCTTGACGAACAGCTCTCCGAAGCGGGCCCGGTCCGACGCCACCCGCAGGTCGGCCATGAGCGCGAGCTCCATGCCCCACCCGACGGCGGCGCCGTTGACGGCCGCCACCACCGGCACATCGGTGTGGAGGAGGGCGTCGGCGGCCGGCGTCAACCGGGGCTCGCGCCCCACGTCGGGCGGGCCGTCGTCGCCGGCCATGATCTCGCGCACGTCGTCGCCGGAGCAGAACGACGGATCGGCGCCGGTGACTACGAGGCAGCGGACCTCGGCCCGCCGCACGGCGTCCTCCAGCTCGGCGTAGGTGCGGTGCCGGAGGGCGTTGTGGACGTCGGGCCGGTCGAGGGTGATCACGCCGACGTGGCCGTCGACCTCGTAGCGGATGTCGGTGTACCCGGTGGCGTCGTCGTGGGGCACGGTCAGCCCGCCTTCGCCGACCGTTGCCCCATGAACGCTGCGACCGCCTCGCGGTGTTCGGGGCTGTCGTAGCAGCGCTCCAGCAGCTCGATCTCCCGGCGCTGGACGGCGGCCCAGTCGGGGTCGCTGGCGTTGGCGGTGAGGAGCTGCTTGATCCAGCGGAGCTGGCGGGCCGGGTTCTCCGCGTAGGAGCGGGCCCGGGCCATGGCGGCGTCGAGCAGACCGTCGGCGGGGGCCAACTCGTCGGCGAGACCGAGCTCGACCGCCTCGGCGCCGTCGACCATCCGTCCCGAGAGCATGAGGTCCGACGCCGCCCCGAACCCGACGCGCTGCGGCGCGAAGTAGCTGCTGGCCAGCTCGGGCACGAGGCCCATCTTCACGAAGCGGAGGCTGAAGCGGGCCTGGTCAGAGGCCACGATGAAGTCGGCGGGCAGGATCATGGTGACCCCGATGCCGACGGCGGCGCCGTTGACGGCGGCCACCAGCGGCTTGGTGGAGCGCACCAGGTCGATCCAGTCGCGCCGCCGGGCGGGGCGGGCGGCCCGGTCGTCGCCGTCGAGCTGGGCCGAGAACGTGGCCTCGATGTCGGCGCCGGCGCAGAAGCCCCGGCCCGCGCCGGTGATCACCACGGCTCCCACCGAGCCGTCGGCGTCGGCGTCCTCGATGGCCTCGGTCAGCTCGGCGCTCATCGTCGGCGTCCAGGCGTTGAGCCGGTCGGGCCGGTCGAGGGTGAGTACCACCACGTCGTCGTGTTGTTCGCGCCTGATCTGCTCGAAGGTCATCACGCAACGTACCCCGGCCGGCCCGTGCCGACCGGGGTACCCGCGGTCAGCTGGTGGCGTCGTCCTTCGTGCGCTGTGCCGCCTGGGAGGCCTCGCCCTTCAGCTCCTGGCCCTTCCGGGTGGCGGAGTCCTTCACGTCCTGGGCGGCCTGCTGGGCCGGCTCCTTCATGTCCTCGGCCACCTCCTGGCCCTTCTCCACGACCCCGGACGCGGCCGACTCGAGCTGGGGCTGGATGCGGCGCGCCGCCTCCTGCTCCCGCCGGCTCTCGGGTAGGAGCGTGGCGACGAGCATGCCCGCCCCGAAGGCCATGAGCCCCGCCGCCGCCGGGTTCCCTCGGGTCTGGCGGCGCATCATCGTGGGGGCGTCGCTGACGGCGTCACCGACCTGGGAGGCTCGGTCGCGGGCCGAGTCGGCGGCGCCGCCCAGCTGGTCGCGCATGCCGCCCGACGAGTCGTCGTACTCGTAGCCGCCGCCCTGGCGGGCGTACGCTCCGGTCTGCATCCAGCTCGCGCCCATCCGGTAGTCGGGCTCGTCGTTGCCCATGACCCGGTCCTTCAGGTTGGTGACGCGCTGCCGGGCCCGGTCACGGCGCCGGGCCAGGATCCGATCCGGGCGCACCCGGTTCTCGATCTGGCCGACGGTCTGACCGATGCTCTCCCGCTGCCGGTCCAATTGCGCTCTCAGCTCGTCTGTCGACTCAGCCACTGCTTGTCCTCCTGGATCTCGTCCATGGTCTGGGTGGGGGTCGGTTCGACCTCTTGCATCTTGTTGCGGCCCATCACGGCCAGCACGGCGGCGGCGATCGCCCACAGGGCGCCGACGATCAGGAAGGCGAACCCTGCGGGCATGACCTCGGCCAGCCCCCAGGCGAGGGCGAAGGAGAGCAGGATGACGGCCATGAAGCCGGCGAAGGCCCCGCCACCGAGCAGGCCGGCGCCCTTGCCCGCCTTCTGCACCTCCTCCTTGATCTCGGCCTTGGCCAGATCGATGTGTGTGCTCACCAGGTCGCCGACGTCGCTGGCCAGCCGGCTGGTGAGGTCGGTCAGCGAGCGGTCGGGCTCCTCCAGCTCGTGCGGCTCGCTCCCGGCGCCCCGGTCGCTCACGCTGCCGGTCCCCCCGTCGCTCATCCTGCCGGCGCCGCTGTCACTCACGCTCACGGCGTCGCCGATCCACGGCCCGGCATCTCGTAGCCCGGGTCACCCTCGACCACGGGCCCGCCCGCGGTGCCGGGCATCGGGGCCGCGCCCCCGGCGGGGGCGGGAGCTCCGCCCGACCGACCGACCGACGGCGTCGTCTGCGAGCTGTCGTCCTCACGGGGGTCGGCGGCGTCCTTCAGGGCCTTCGTGTCCGCGTTGCGGATGACCCGCCCGGCCAGGAGACCGGCGCCGAAGGCACCGGCGATGAACATGCCGGGCCGCTGGCGGCCGAACCGCCGTACCTCCTCGACGACGCCGTCGAGCCCACCCTGGTCCAGCCGGGAGGCCAGACGGTCGAGCCGCTGCGCACCGTCGCGTGTGAGCGAGGTCAGGTAGCTGTCGGGGTCGGGCTGCTCGCCGGAGGCCATGGCCGACAGCTGCTGGCTGGCGTCGCGGAGCGCCTCGCTGGCCCGGGCCGTCTGACCCTCGGCCTGCTCACGGGCCCGGGAGCGGGCGTCGACGACCAGTCGGCGGGCGTGGTCCTGGGCGTCGGCGGCGACGTCCTTGGCCTTGTCCTGGGCGGAGTCGGTGACGTTGCTGGCCTCCCGCTTGGCGGCGCCCGCCGCCTGCTTGGCCTTGTCCTGGGCCTGGTCCGACGTCTTGTCCGACGTCTTGTCCGACGTCTTGCCGGTGGTGGATTGGGGCATGTTGGTTCCTCCCGTGTGGGGATCGTCAGTCGGCTGATTCACCGACGGTGTCGGCCATGACGGCGTCGCGGCGCCCCATGGGCTGCTCGCCGTCCTCGGTCGAGTCGCGGGTGGTCTGGTGCTCCATCTCGGAGTTGACCTGGGCGCCCAGCAGCACCACGAAGGCGGTGATGAACAGCCAGAAGAGGAGGATCACGACGGCCGCAAGGGATCCGTAGGTCTCGTTGTAGGACCCGAAGTTGGCGGCGTAGAACCGGAATCCGATCGAGGCGAGGATCCACACGCCGACGGCCACCACCGCTCCCCAGCTGACCCACTTCCACTCGGGGTCACGGCGATCGGGGGCGTAGCGGTAGAGGATGGCGAGGCCGGCCGCCATCCCGACGGCCAGGATCGGCCAGAGCGCCAGGTTGATGAGCCAGCGCAGACCACCGGAGAGCCCGGTCGAGGCGAGGACGGCGGGCAGCACGGCGATGATGCCGATGGTGACCACGATGAACACGATGGCCCCCAGGGTGAAGCCGAGGGCGAGCAGGCGTCGCTCGACGAAGCCGCGGGTCTCGTCCTCGTCGTAGGTGTCGTTGATGGCCTCGATCAGATGACCCATCCCGCCGCTGGCGGCCCACAGCGATCCGAGGATGCTGATCACGATGCCGAACGACAACGCCCCACCGGAGGAGTCGGCGATGGACTCGAGCTGCTCGGAGAGGAGGGCCTTGGCCTCCGACGGGAGCGCTCCGAAAAGATCCTCGACCCGGCTCTGGGCCTGGGCCGGGTCGGCGAAGAGGCCGTAGATGGACACCAGCGCCGCGAGGGCCGGGATGGCGGCCAGGAAGCCGTAGAACGCCACCCCGGCGGCCGACAGGGTCGTGTGATCGTCGCCGATCTCGTTCTTCACCCGGACGGCGATGTCTTTCCAACCCGCCATCGGGATGTCGGAGGGTTCGTCGGCGTGGCGACCCCGGGAGTCGGTCCGGCGCTCGGTGGTATCGCTCATATCCCGGTGACCTCCTCCCGATCTTGTCTGTGGCCGGCGGCAACGTAGGCCAGCGCGACGAACGACGTGAACTCGACCCGACCGATCAACATGGCCGCGCTCAACACCGCCTTCGCCGGCGCCCCCAGTCCCTCCCCCGTCAACCCGCGGCTCAAACCAACCCCTGACGTCGCCGACGCGATCTCGAAGACGGCGTCGACCGGTTCGGTATCGGTGGCGACGAGGAGGGCGACGGTGAGCACGAGCACGCCGAGCGCCCAGATGCCGATCAGCGCCCCGGCGCCGACCACCCGCCGCAGGCCCTCGTCGGGGTCGACCTGCTCCCCGTCCCAGGTGAACGGGGCCCGATCGAGGTCGTTGTCCTCCGGCAGCCACCGCCTCGTGGCCTTGGCCAGCCACGCCACCCGGGCCACCTTGACGCCGCCGGCGGTCGATCCGGCCGCACCACCCACGAACATGGTGGCCACGGTCACGACCGCCACCCCGCCCAGGTTCTGGTACCCGTCGCCCGCGGAGAACCCTGCGGTGGCACTGGCCGACGCGGCGTTGAACAGGGTGGCGCCGATGCCGGCCTCGCCGAGCGAGAGCAACACCGCCGTCGCCGCGCCCAGGGCCAGCAGGCCGAGGGAGAAGCGGAGCTGCGTGCGGCGGTACAGGGGCGGTCCCTTCCGGCCCACGATCCCCCAGAGCGTGCCGAAGCTCACCGCCGACACGAGCGCCACCGTGATCAGCGCCACCTGGCTGGCACCCGACGAGGCGCCGGCGCTGTCGTCGGTGATGGTGAACCCCCCGGTGGCGGCGCTGGTCATGGCGTGGTTGACGGCCCGCCACAGCGGGTCTCCGGTGGCCCACAGGGCGACCACCCCGACCAGGGTCAGGCCCACCAGGAGGACGGCGATGCGCCGGGCCGCCGCCCCCGGACCCTCGGCGGGCCGGGCCGACCAGTTGGCGTCGAGGTAGTCGTCACGGTCGCCCGACGGCTCGGCCACGAGCAGGGCGAACACCACCACCCCCAGGGCGCCGCCCCACTGCAGGACCGACCTCCACCACTGGAGCACGGTCGGCAGCTCCGCCGGGCTGCCCACCATGGTGAGGCCGGTGGTGGTGACGCCGGAGGTGGACTCGAACAGCGCGCTCCACGGGTCCCGCAGCGCCTGGGCGCCCGCCCCCGACACCATGGCCAGCCCCCACGTCACGACCCCGGCGGCCACGGCCACGACCACCCAGGCCACGCCCACCTCGGCCAGTCGCCGACGGCCGGAGACCTCCCCTGACCTCGCCACCGGGCCCAGCACCGACGCCGCCCCGGTGGTGGCCACCCCCGCTCCGAGCACGGCCGCGGCGTCCCAGTCGGAGGTGGCCAGTGCCACCGGCAGCGCGGCCAGACACAAGATCGTGACGAGGCGCAACGTCCGGAGGGAGTTGGCGACCACGCCCGATGGGTACCACCCCGCCGTGACGAGGTCGATCGCCGCCCCCCCGGTTCACCCCATCAGGTGAGCCGACTCCGGTGGCTCTCGCCGGCGCTGGCCGTCGTGGGCGTTCTGGTCGTCGCCGTGGCGGTGGGGTGGGCGGCCAAGGCCCGTTGCCTCGCCGACGCCAACTGGACCGGCGGCGAGCAGTACCGCTGGGCCTGCTACACCGACGTCGGGCCGATCTGGTTCGGGCGGGGGCTCGACGAGGGGGCCATCCCGTACCTCGACGAGCCGCTCGAGTACCCGGTGCTGACCGGGGCGCTGCTGGCCGCCACCGCCGAGGTGACCCACCGACTCGACGCGGAGCGCCCGGTCGTCGCGTTCTTCGCCCTCAACGGCGTGGTCAACGCGGCGCTCGCCCTCGGCGTGCTCGGACTTCTCGCCGCCGACGGCGTGCCGGCCCGGCGCCAGCTCCGGTGGGCGGCCGCCCCGCCCCTCGTGCTCACCCTGTTCGCCAACTGGGACGTGCTGGCCGTGGCCGCCCTGGTGCTCGCCATGGTGGCCCACCGGCGTGAGCGCCACGTGCTCGCCGGGGTGGCCGCCGGGGTCGGCACCGCCGCGAAGCTGTTCCCCGCCCTCCTGATCCCGGTCGTGGTGGCCGACCTCGTGGCCCGGCGGCGCCCCCGGCGGGCGGTGGTCCACGTGGCCGCCGCCGCCGGCACCTGGGCCGTGCTCAACCTGCCGGTGGCGGTGCTCGCCCCCGCGAACTGGTGGCGGTTCTTCGAGCTCAGCCGCGAGCGCGGCCCCCACTGGGCCAGCGTGTGGGTCATGCTCGACCGGATCGGTCTGGCCGGGTCCGACGGGTGGCTCAACCCGGTCGCCACGCTCGCGTTCCTGGCGGGGGCGGCGGTCATCCTCGCCGTGGGGGTCAGGCGTGTGCCCCCCGGCCGACGCTGGATGCTGACGCTTCCCATGGTGTGCTGGTTCCTCGTCGTCAACAAGGTGTACTCACCGCAGTTCAGCCTGTGGGTCGCCGCCCTGGTGGCCCTGGTGGCCGTGCGCAGCCTCCCGGTCCTCGCCTTCTTCGCCGTCGACGCCGCCGTCTACGTGGTCGAGTACCTGTTCCTGGGGGGACGGTCGGGCTTCCCACCCTCGGTTCCCTACGGGGTGCTCGGAGCGCTGGCCGCTGTCCGGCTCGGCGTGCTGGTGTGGCTGATCGTCGAGACGCTGCGGTGTGCCGCTCAGCGCCAGGAGTCGACCGAGAGCCGGACGTCGACGCCCCGCTCGGAGATGGCCGTGCCCGACAGGACGGGGTAGAGCCAGGCGAACGCGCCCACCGCCGCCACCAGCACCAGGGCGCCGAGGGCCACCCTGAGGCGGGGGCGGCGTAGCGCGGAGACGGCGTCGACCACGCTCAGCGCCACGAACGGCGCCACCGGGGTCATGTAGAAGAGGAACCCGGGGATGGGCGAGGCGAACCACGGCAGGTAGAGGCCGGCGTAGAAGGCGGCGACGAGCAGGCTCGATCGGCGCCGTCGGCGGAGGGCCCGCCACAGCACCACCGGGTACGCAGCCAGCGCCGCCCACCACAGCACCGGGTTGGGGAGCCCGACGATGCGGGCGTCGTCGCCCGGGGCCACGTCACACGGACGGTCGTCCGGCTCCCCGTCCCGGCAGCGCTCCAGGTACATCAGCACGGGACGGGTGCCGACCACCCACGTGTGGGGCTCGGAGCGGTAGGGGTGGGTGGGCTCGAGGCTGCGGTGGCGGCGGGAGATGTCGACCTGCTCGTCGAACCAGTCGCCGGCGATCACGCCGGCCGACGGGTCGCAGTCGACCTCGTCGCCGCAGCGCCGCTCGCCCGGGGTGGTGTGCGGGTAATTGGCGAACCAGCCGGCGTAGGAGCCCACGTACACGACGGCGGGCACCACCGCGAAGCAGGCCAGTGTCGCTCCGGCGCCCCGGGCCAGCACGCGGCGGGTCGGTCGGTCGGACGGGGCGCAGCGGCGGGCCGCCACCAGGTGGGCCACCACGACGGCCCCGACGGCCGGGGGACCCACCAGCGCACCGGACCACTTGGTGGCCACGGCGCAGCCCAGCGCCACCCCGATCACGAGCCACCAGCGCCGGCGCGCCCACCAGGACCCCGCCCGCCGCTCGTGGTGGGCCGGATCGAGCACCTCGTCCACCTCGGCCACGGTGGCCCAGAAGGCGGCGGTCACGAACAGGGCCAGGAACGCGTCGAGCATGGCGATCCGGCTCATGGTGTGGCTCAGCCCGTCCACGGCGACCAGACCGCCGGCGAGCACGGCGGCGGCCGTGCCGGCGAACAGCCGACGGGCGGCGAGGAACACGAGGGCCACGGTGGCCGTGCCGGCCAGGGCCGGGGCGATCCGCCAGCCCCACGGGTCGAAGCCGAGCACCTCGATGCCGGCGGCGATGGCCCACTTGCCGAGCGGGGGGTGCACGGCCCGGACCGCCTCCACCCCCCGGGCCAGGTACTCCCGGGCGTCGGTGGCGTAGTAGCTCTCGTCGAAGAAGATCCGCCTCGGTTGACCGAGGTCGACGAGCCGCAGCGCCCCGGCGGCGCCGACCACGCCCAGTAGCGCCAGCGGACGCGCCGAGAGGAGGCCGGCCCACCGGGGCCGACCTCCTCTCAGGGGTGAACGCACGCGGAGCATGCGGCGGGCGGAACGGTCCGCCCGGACGCCGCTACTCGGTGTCGAACTCCGTCTCGGTCTCGACCTGCATCTCGGTCTCGGTCACGACCTCTTCGACCACGGTGTCGGTCTCGATCTCGGTGACCTCTTCGGTGATCTCGTCGGTGACGACCTCGGTCTCGGTCTCGGTCGGCTCGAGCGTCTCGGTGACCGTCATCTCCTCGGTCACCTCCTCGGTGGCCACGACTCCCTCGGTCTCGGTCAGCACCTCGGTCTCCGTGTCGACGTCGATGTCGGTCTCGGTCTCGGTGACGGTGCCTGGCTCGTCGTCGTCGCCACACCCTGCGGCCAGCAGTGCGATGGCCACGGCGCCGGCGGCAGCGGCTGAGCGGATCCTCATGGTGTCTCCTCAGGGGGTCTTGGGTATCTGCAGCCCGCTGACCTCGGTCGTTCCGACGCAGGTGTGAACCCGGATCAGGAGTCGGAGCGGGGGCCTTCGGCCTGGACGACGCCAACCGGAGTGGCTGGATCGACCTCTGCGGGCTAGCCCACGCTACCAACCGGCAAACGTCTGGCCCGGAGATCACCCTTTAGGGTGAGTGATGTCGGCCGACGTGGGCGTCCGGTCCGACGACGCCGGTTGCACCGCCCATGGGGCCAGCCGATCGCGGTTGGGAGACATGCCGTGGGCCATACCCCAGGCCGCAGCCTGGGCGCGACGGCGGAGACCGAGCTTGTGATAGGCGTGGCGGAGGTGGGTCTTCACCGAGTTGACCGAGATGAACATCCGCTCGGCGATGTCCCGGTTGGTGAGCCCCTGGGTGAGCAGGGCCATTGCCTCGGACTCCCGCTCGGTGAGGCCCCGGGCGCGCCCCGGCCAGTCGAGCCCGGGCGGGCCCGGCTCCCGGCCGTCGGGGCCGACCACGACGACCTCACCGCCGGCGATGCGCTCGATGGCGCGGACCAGCTCGCCGGCGCGGAGCGCCTTGGAGAGATAGCCGTGGGCGCCCCGCCGCAACGCCTCGTCGACCAGGCCGTCGTCGAAGTGCCAGGTGTAGAGGGCCACGTGCTCGGCCAGCGGGTTGGCGAGCACCGGGTCGATGTCGGGGCCCGACGCCTCGTACTGGGCGAAGGTGTCCACGAGGGCGACGTCGACGGGAGACGTGACGGGCTCGAGGGCGTCGAGCTCGACGACGGTCACCCGGTCGCCGAACGGCTCGAACAGGCGGGCCACCCCCGCCACGATCACGTCGTAGTCGTCGACGATGGCGAGTCGGACGGCTGCGATGGCGACGACCTCCACCGTCGGCGAGCCCCCCACCCTACGCATCGTTCCGGGCACGACCCTCGTTCGGCGACCCCGGCGTCGTCAGCGGACCAGGCGCTGGGCGTAGGTCACGGTGGCGCCGTGGATCACGACGGAGGCGAGGATGGTGCAGGCCACCGTGGCCCACAGCGTGGCGGGGTCGGCGAAGTCGGTCTCGCGGAGGCCGTAGGCGAGGTAGTAGATCGACCCGATGCCCCTGACGCCGTAGGACGACACGAGGATCCGGGAGCGGTGCCCGACCCCGGCGCTGCGGCCGGCGAGGCCGATCACGCCGGCCAGCGGTCGCACCAGGAGGACCATGAGGAGGCCGACGGCCACGGTGGCGGGAGAGACGCCGTCGAGGATCCCCCCGACGAGCGATCCGCCGAACAGCACCAGCAGGCCGATCACGGCCACCCGTTCGACCTGCTCGGTGAACGAGTGCAGGACCCGGTGGTACTCGTGGCTGCGCTCGGCCCGCCGGAACGTCAGCGCCGCCACGAACACGGCCAGGAACCCGTACCCGTAGAGCAGCTCGGCGAGGCCGTACGACAGCAGCACGATGGCGACCGCCACGAACCCCTCGCCCGTCTCCGACAGCCGCAGGGGGCGGGCCGGGAACCCGAAGGCCAGCCACTGGGCGAGCTGACCGCACGCGACGCCGACGGCCACCCCCACCGACAGGCGGACGACGACGTCGAGGGCCAGCCACTCCAGCAGCGATCCGACCGTCGCCCCCTCGCTCACCACGACCGCCAGGTAGACGAACGGGAAGGCCAGTGCGTCGTTCAGACCGGCCTCGGAGGTCAGGGTGGCCCGCACGTCGTCCTCGCCGTCGCGCCCGCCCGCCTCCTGGGGTCCCTCGACGGTCAGCTCCTCGGACACGACGGGGTCGGTCGGCGCCAGCACCGCACCGAGCAGCAGCGCCGCCCCCAGGGGGAGGCCCAGCAGCCCGACCCCGAGCGCGGCGGTGGCGGCGATACCGAGCGGCATGGTGACCGCCAGCAGCCGCCACGTGGGTGCCCAGCTCCGCCATCCGGGGGGTCGGTCGATGGCGAGGCCCGCCGCCATCAGCGAGACGAGCACGCCCATCTCGGTGAGCTTCTCGGTCAGCTCCAGGTTCGCCGTCGGGTCGGGCGCCCGCAGCGCCGGCACCACGGCGAACACGAGCGCTCCCAGGGCGACCAGCACCATCGGCAGCGAGATCGGCCGCCGGTGCAGCGCCGCCGGGATCACGGCCGTGACCAGCGCCACGACCCCCAACGTGGCCAGGGTGACCTCGTAGGGGTCGAACTTCACCGCGTGGCATCCCAGCAGATCCGTCCCCCGGTCGTGAAGTCAACGGATCCCGACGGATCGGCCGCTGATCAGCCGCACCAGACATCGGTCATCACAGCGCGACCACGGCGATGACGAGGAAGCCCACGAACATCCACGCCAGGCCAGCGGGCACGAGGCTGTCCACGCCGGTCCAGAACAGGAACCCGTCCCGCTCCCGGCCAGCCCTCCGGAGGTCGTGAACGCCGATCCAGGTCACGAACACCGCCTCGGGCACGAGCAGCGCCAGGAACCCCACGGTGTCCGAGGCGGCTCACCGAGATCAAGCTCTTCTCACAGGCTGACGTGGAGCCGACGCTCAACCACGTCGACATTATGAACGGGAGCGGAACACCTCGCACGCCCGTGCCCCGGCGAGAGACCAGACACGGGATCGGGTGGCGGGCGATCCATAGCATGGGAGACGTGGATCAACATCGACCCCGCCAAGATGCGGGGCGTGCCGTGCGTGCGGGGCCTGCGCATCCCCGTTGCGACCGTGCTCGGGCAGCTGGCCGCCGGTCGCTCGAAGGCCGAGATCCTCGCCGATTTCCCCGACCTCGAACCTGAGGACATCACCGCCGCCCGGGAGTACGGTGCGGCCGCCGTCCAGGAGCGAGAGCTGCCGCTCACCCGCCACGGGTGAGGTTCCTCGTCGACGCCGACATCTCCCACGCTGGCCCACCGGCGGGCATCTGCAGGACATGATGCCGCCGCCGTTCGAGACGTCGGGCTCGGCCAGGCCGACGACGACGACGACGACGACGAGATCCTCGGGCACGCCAGCGCCGAGAAGCGGCTCGTCATCTCACCCTGGATGCACCGATCAGTAATGGCGTCGGGTGACAGGCGGGCGGGTGTGGTGTGATCTCTGGGGTTCAGAGTGGCGAGAATCGGTGTCGGGGCGTGTTGGGCCGGGCCGGCGTGGTTCCGGGGTGGGTTGTCGGCGCTGGTGTTCGTCGGCGGTGCGCCCGGCCGCGGTCAGCCGTTCAGCAGATGGCCGGGGTGGGGACCGGGGTGAGGGCGCGGAGGCGGCGCAGGGTCTGGTGGAAGAAGTGACGCCAGGGCCAGCGGGCCGGCAGACGCAGGGTCGGGGTGCCGGAGCGGTTCACGAGGCGGCCGGGGAGGTTGATGAGGGTGCGGCGCACGGTGGCGGCGGTGACCGGTCCGGTGTCGGCGGGTTCGGGTTCGGCGAGGAGGGTGGTCCAGCGGATGAGGTTGTGGGCGAGGGCGGCGCACTGCAGCCAGGCGCTGTTGGCCGAGAAGTTCCCTGATGGGACATGGCAGAGCCCGGCGCCTTCTTTGAGGTCGCGGATGGCGAGCTCGACGACGGCGTGGCGGCGGTGGAAGGCGTCCACGACGACAGCGTCGCCGTCGAGGTCGGTGAGGAAGCCGTGGTGACGCCACTGGGGCCAGAGGGTGTCTTCGCCCAGGTGGGTGCGCCGCACGATCAGACGTCGGCCGCCGTAGCGGGTCTCGGCCACCTCGGCCACGCCACCGTCGGGGTAGTCGATACCCGTCCACGCCCCCTCGTCGATGGCGGCGATCACCGCTGCGACCGCCTTGTTTCCGGCCCGGACGCCCATGGTGTAACCGACGCCGAGACGGTCCAGGGTGGCGATCGTGTCACCGGACCAGAACCCCGAGTCGAAGCGCATCACGATCTCACCGCACGCGCCGGCGCGCCGGACACGGGCCACCAGCTCCTCGATGAAGCGTCGAGCGCCGCGCTGGGTGTTGGCCGAACCCTTGCGCATCCGGGCCCCGAGAACCTCACCGGTCCCGGCCCGGGTGGCCACGATGGGGTGGTAGCCCAGACACTTCGTGTAGCCGTAGGCGGCGCCGGCCTTGGCGTGACCGTGGACCTCACAGATGGTGGAGTCCACGTCAACGACGAGTTGGCTCCGGCCCGGTCCCGCCCCCGCCGCCCACGCCCGGGCCAGGACCCCGCCGACGACGGCTTCGAGCTGGCGGACATGGCCGAACGTGAAGGCTCGCAGGAACGTCCCCAGCGTCGAGGGGGCCATGACCCGGTGGTCCAACACCGCGTCGGTAGCCCCTGAGCGCAGCACGTCGGCGTGGTCGATGTGGGTGGCGCCGGCCACCATGGCGTGCACCAGCGTCAAGACCTTGCGGCCCGGCACAGCCCCACCCACCCGGCCCCCCAGGCGCACGGTGGCATCGACGAGCGCCTCGATCCCCAACCGGGCGCTGAGCGTGGACACCAAGATCAGCCCGGCGTTGGCGACGAGGTTCTCCTCATCGAAGGTGACCTCGATCCCGTCGATGCTGCGCGATACTTCACTCACAGGAAGTGCCTCCCGGCTCGGGAACGACTCGGCTCTAGACACCGTCATCGTCCCAGCTCAGGGAGGCATTTCCGCGGATGGGCGACCCTCAGACCCCTACCTGATCGGTGGATCCAGGCTCACACGACACCGACTTCGGCACCCTTCTTGCCTCCCACCACCTGCGACGGCCGTCGTTCATCCTGATCCGATCGGCCGACCCACTCACGCCCGAGGCCTGGCCCACCTCATATTGGCCAACCTCGACGCGATGAAGGCCGACCTCGACTCGGGCGCCATCGCCGTCTTCGCCCGGGGCCGCCTCCGGATACGGCGCCTCCCCATCGGCTGAGCGCGACGCACCCGGCATCCCGGGCAGTCACCTGGGCTTCAGGGCGGGGGTAGTTGTGACCGGCGCAACCCCCGGCGGACCACACGAGGCCCGATCGAACGGGCCGCCTGCTAGAGCCCTGTGGTACTGACGCCGTACTCGGCCTCCGATCGTGTGAAACCCTCGAACTCCAGCTGCTCGATCAGGCCACTGCGCGAGAAGGCCGAGAAGCTCAGGTAGTCCTCCGCCTTCTTCGCAGCCTGCTCATTCCAATCCACATCCATGGCATCCACACCGTAGATGGCCTGCTCCCGCATGAAGCCCTCGAACTCCAGCTGCTCGATCAGGCCACTGCGCGAGAAGGCTGTAAAGGCCAGATAGTCCTCCGCCTTGCGGCGTGCATTTCTCTCCCCTGCCGTCTCGGCGGACTCGGTCGTGGGGGGCGCCGTCGTGGGTGCTGCAGTGGTGTCAGGGGGCGGCGGCGCTGCTGTCGTCGTCGAGATCTCCGTAGTCGTGTTCTTCGCCGCTGCCGTCGTCGAGATCTCCGTAGTCGTGCTCTTCGCCGCTGTCGACGTTGGCGCTGCCGACGACGTGGGCATCTCTGTCGTCGTGCGTTCCGCCCTCGTCGTCTCATTGACCTCGGCGATGGCAGTTCTGTCGCTACCCACCGCGACCTCCTCCGAGTCCTCCTCCTCGCCGGGCGCGAGCAGGCCGATGAGGATGAGCGTCGCAACGACGCCGAGGGGGACGATGTAGCGCTTCTTCTTGTACCAGGACCGCTCCGCAGGCTCGGTGGTCGGACCATGGTCCGTCGGTCCGCCGCTGTCGCCCATCTCAAGCACTCCTCGCAGTTTCGGACTCGTGCTCGTGTCTACAGGCTGACTTCCTGCGCGTCCCGAGGCTTTACCCGCTGATCGTGGCGGATGTATCACCAGGGGTACCTTGCGCGTCGCTCCCGCCCATCGATCCGCCGCATGCGGGTGAACGCGAGGCGCCTGGGCCGGCGCGGTTTACGTCACCCGTGACGTCCTGGCCGACCTCTCGGGCTGCGGACCCCGTTCCCCGATGAGGTCGGCCGGCCCTACCGCAAACCGACGCCGACGTGGTGGCCGTCGCGCCGGTCCCGGGCGTCGAGCCCTGCTCCCAGCGGATATGACGTGGCCACCCCCCATCCCCCCGACCGGGGACTTGCGCAGGGGTGGACAGACGGGTGCGCGCGTGTGTCCACGGTCGGTGTCCGGTGACGGTGCGGGTCACGATCTTCGAGGGTCCCGACGCCGGCGCCTTCTACGTCGACGCCGGCGGACTGCCAGATCGCTGCCATGGCCGAGGAGCTCGACGCCTCGGTCTTGCCGACAACGTCGACGCAGCTGCGTTCTCGACGTCATCACCGGCCTCGCCCTGGTAGCCCGACCGCCACAGCGGCCGCCGGGGCGCCTCGGGAACGCCGGCATGGCTACCCTCCGGACGCGCTTCCCGCGAGCGTGGCGGAACAGGCAGACGCGCCGGGTTTAGGTCCGCTCCAAGACCGTCCGCTCCGGTCCACGCTGTCCGCCGCAGTCCGCTGAGATGGCCGTTCGCGTCCGGTCAGTCCGTCTTCGTCCGTCCGGATCCGTCCGATCCGGGCGCGTCTGTTAGCGCGATTCTTAGCGCGATCCCTCTGGCCACGCTGCCGCTCACTCTCCGTGGCATCAGCGAATGAGGCGCAGAGACCCCACTGGACCGAGCGCTGGCGCTAGAGCGCTCGGCGTTCGCCCGACGGGGGTGCGGCGGCTGGCGTGTCGGCCCCTCCCGGGTCGGCCGACTGCAGGGCTCGGTCGGGCCCTGTACGCGACGTGACCGCAATCGCCGGTCGAACCCACCGCGCCGGGCAAGCACGCCCTCAAAGGCCCGGCTCGGCGCTGGAGACGGTGTCGGCGTCAGATTTCTGGGTGCCGGCGCACGCCCACGTGTTCGATGCGGTGACGGCGCTCTAGACGGCCGGCAGCCCGATCGACACCGTGACGGTGGCCGATGAGCTGCGCCGCAACGCCACGTTCGATCTGGTGGGGGGGCACCGAGACGCTGTTGGCGTTGCAGTCCTCGACGCCGGCGGTGTCCAACGCGTCACGGTACGCCCGCATCGTCGAGGAGCACTCGCTGCTGCGGCGCCTGATCGGGGTGGCCGGTGAGATCGCCGAGATCGGCTACGGCCGCCCCGACGATGTGGCCAAGGCCATCGACGAGGCCGAGGCCATGGTGTTCAACGTGGCCGAGCGCCGCGTCACCGACTCCACGTCACGCATCGATGACCTCCTGCACGCCAACCTCGACCACCTCGAGATGCTCTACGAGCGCGGCGACGCCATCACCGGCATCCCCACCGGCTACGCCGACCTCGACGTGTTGTTGTCGGGCCTGCAACCCAACGCCCTGATCGTGGTGGGGGCCCGACCGTCGATGGGCAAGACCGCGTTCGCGTTGGGTCTGACCCGCAACGCGGCGGTGGAGGCGAGACGTCCGGTGCTGTTCTTCAGCTTGGAGATGGGCCGCCTGGAGCTGACCCAGCGGCTCATCGCCGCCGAGGCCCGCGTCGACTCCACCAAGCTGCGCAACGGGCTCCTGGGCGCCGAGGACTGGCCCCGCATCACCAAGGCCGTCGGCACGCTGGGTGAGGCCGAGCTGTGGATCGACGACAACCCCGCCGTGACGGTGGTGGACATCAGGGCCAAGGCCCGCCGGTTGAAGTCCCGCATCGGTGACCTGGGCCTGGTCGTGGTCGACTACCTCCAGCTCATGACCGGCAACCGGTCATCGGAGTCCCGCCAGGTCGAGGTGGCCGAGATATCGCGGGGTCTCAAGATCCTCGCCCGTGAGCTGGAGTGCCCCGTCGTGGCGCTGTCGCCGCTCTCCCGCAACCTCAAGTCCCGCACCGACAAGCGCCCCCAGCTCAGCGACCTGCGCGAGCCGGGCTCGATCGAGCAGGACGCCAACGTGGTGATGTTCCTCTACCGCGACGAGGTCTACAACCCCGACTCCCCCGACTGCGGCACCGCCGAGGTCGCCGTGGCCAAGCACCGCAACGGCCCCACCGACACCATCCGCCTCGCCTGGCTGGCCAACTACACCCGCTTCGCCGACATGGCCCGCCTCACCTGAGCACCCCATTAGCAGCGGTCCTGCGCTTACCCTCCGTGGTTCACTGCACTGGCGGGAGGGCTATGGTTCCCGCCGGCGACGAGCGGACGGGGGGGGCTGATGGCGGGTCAACGGTCAACAGGGCGAGTCATGGCCATGCTGGGCGGGCTCATGCTCGTGTGCGGACTCATGGCCATCGTTCCGGACCGAGCGTCAGCCCAGGGTGCGACGGGCGTGGTTGTCGATGTCGATTACACCGTTGATGAGGGGGGATACTGGATCACGTTCGACGACGGCCGGGTCAAACCCTACGGCGCGCCGCTGTTCGGTGACCGGCCCACGCTCCTGCCTGGCGAGCGGGTGTCTGCGCTTTCTCCCACGCCAACCGGGGCCGGCTACTGGTTATTCACTGACCGCGGCCGAGTCCACGTATACGGTGACGCCCCTCATTGGGGAGACCTTTCTACGATTAGGAGCGAACACGGCGTTCCCGTTGCCGACATTCTCAACGGCCCAGTGGTCGGTTCCTCGCCAACGCCCACCGGGGCGGGCTACTGGATGGTGGCCTCAGACGGAGGGATCTTCGCCTTCGGTGACGCCAAATTCTACGGGTCAATGGGCGGCACTACCCTCAACGGGCCCGTCGTCGGTCTCGCCCCAACCCCGTCCAACCGTGGATACTGGCTCGTCGCCACGGACGGCGGGATCTTTGCTTTCGGTGACGCCGGGTTCTACGGGTCGATGGGAGGGAGTCTCCTCAACGCGCCGATCAGCTCGATGATCCCTCAAGGCGAGGGATACATGATGGTCGCATCCGATGGGGGGATCTTTAACTTCGGCGTAAGCCGCTTCCTAGGTAGCCTGGGCGGACAGCTTATCCCAGCAGAGATAACGGCCGCAGCTGCCCGAAAGAACCTCTCAGGGTATTTACTCGTGGACACGACCGGGCGAACCTATCCGTTCGGTGACGCTACGGATACTGTCGATCCTGGTACTCCGCCCAATCTCGGTGATCCAGCTCTGGTTGAACATCACTGTGGGGAGGTGAACGGAGTGTGGTCGCCTCAAGCGGTGCATATCTTGACATGCCCGGTTCAGGTTGTCGGTGTGTTGCGGATCGAGGCAGGGAGCATCGTGAAGGTGGCAGGCGACGGCATTCGGGTAGTCGACGGTGGTCGCGTTGAAGCTGCGGGTACGGCCGAGAACCCGGTCATCATCACTTCGCGCTGGGACGATGACGCCGGCGGCGACAGCAACGGGGATGGGGAGACCGAGAGACCGAGGAGCGTAGGCGCTCTCGGTGTCCGTTTGGAGGGAGGCGAGTTTGCCGGCCGGCATGTCGAGTTCGGCGATCTGACCTGGGCGGTGCAGAACGCACCGCGAGGATGTTGCACGAGCCACCCTGAGGGTGGTCTCCTCGACGTGAGCGACTCGCGATTTGGGGCCCCCGTTGAACTTCTCGACGGGCCGGCTCCTGTCGTGGCGATTCTACGACGCAACGTGTTCTCGGTTGCGGAAGTCTTGGACTCAGCGCTGACGCTGGGTGTCGATCCAACAGCAGTGGCGTTTGCGGGACCCGACGCCAACCGGTTCGAGGGGGTCCCCCGTCAGCGCCTCGTGGAGCTTGACGTTACCGTTCCGGCGGGGCGCACGTTTGTTCTAAGCCCCGCCGGCGGCGCCATCTTCGCCACCGAGTCCAGTAGCGGGTTTGCTGCGGTTCAGGTTGCCGGTGTGTTGCGGATCGAGGCTGGGAGCATCGTGAAGGTGGCCGGCGACGGCATTCGGGTAGTCGACGGTGGTCGCGTTGAAGCTGCGGGTACGGCCGAGAACCCGGTCATCATCACTTCGCGCTGGGACGATGACGCCGGCGGCGACAGCAACGGGGATGGGGAGACCGAGAGACCGAGGAGCGTAGGCGCTCTCGGTGTCCGTTTGGAGGGAGGCGAGTTTGCCGGCCGGCATGTCGAGTTCGGCGATCTGACCTGGGCGGTGCAGAACGCACCGCGAGGATGTTGCACGAGCCACCCTGAGGGTGGTCTCCTCGACGTGAGCGACTCGCGATTTGGGGCCCCCGTTGAACTTCTCGACGGGCCGGCTCCTGTCGTGGCGATTCTACGACGCAACGTGTTCTCGGTTGCGGAAGTCTTGGACTCAGCGCTGACGCTGGGTGTCGATCCAACAGCAGTGGCGTTTGCGGGACCCGACGCCAACCGGTTCGAGGGGGTCCCCCGTCAGCGCCTCGTGGAGCTTGACGTTACCGTTCCGGCGGGGCGCACGTTTGTTCTAAGCCCCGCCGGCGGCGCCATCTTCGCCACCGAGTCCAGTAGCGGGTTTGCTGCGGTTCAGGTTGCCGGTGTGTTGCGGATCGAGGCTGGGAGCATCGTGAAGGTGGCCGGCGACGGCATTCGGGTAGTCGACGGTGGTCGCGTTGAAGCTACGGGTACGGCCGAGAACCCGGTCATCATCACTTCGCGCTGGGACGATGACGCCGGCGGCGACACGCTGGGTGACTCCGCCGCAGCTCGTACGCGATCAGCGATGGGTATTCATCTTGACACAACCAGTCGGAGTAACCGGATTGTAGGGACGGTCTTCAGACACCTTAGGCATGGCATCCGCGTGTCGGTTTGGGCCAACGCCGCATCTTCGGGGTCGTACCTCGACGTGGTCGGCAACAAATTCTCCAGTACCGATTACGCGGTGAGCGTCGAGTCCTTGCAGCAGACTAATCCAGTCTGGGCAAGCTTGCCCTGTGTTCCTCCATTTGCCAACTACGTTCGGATGCCACATAACTGGTTTGGAGAGTCCGGTTCCCCGGGTCTTCGCGTTGAGCTATCTGACGTAGCGACAGCGCTTCCGGCGGAGTTGTCGCCCGTTGCACCGGCAAGTACCGCCATATTGTCAGAATACGTCGATTTCGATCCTGGTACCGACAACGCTCTCAACTATGCCCTGTTTTCGTGCCCCCCCTTGCTGCCGGTTCCGGTTCCGGTATTTCCTGTGACTCCCTTTCCCACGCTTTCAGCAGACCCGTTCCCGGAATGGTAATTCCAGTAGACCACCAGCGGTGAGCATGCGACCGCACTAGCCTCGCCTGTCCACTTTGGTCTCCGGCCGGGCGGTGAGGGTCCGTAGAAGGTGCCCCCTGGCCGACAATGCGGCTTGTCAGTAGTCGATTTACCAGACCAGGAGGCTCACCTCGGTGGTGAAAGGTACCAGCTGCGCGGACCGCCCGATCGTGTCGTGTGACGGCACCGGCGTGGTGGACCTGAAGCGCCCCGGGTTCGATGGAGACTCCTGGGGTTGAGTCACCGCCGGCTGGTGGTGACGGGCTGATCGTAGTGGGCGGCCTCATGGCCCGGTAGCGAGCCGGCGGCCTTGCGGGTGACCTCGCGTTGGATCGAGGAGCGGTGTCGGCCGATCCGGCGGCTCACCACCCAACCAGGGAACCTCCCGGTCAGTGGCCAGGCAGCGGCTGATCTCCTCGCGCTCGGTGACAGCCCCGGTCACCTTGACCGAGACCGCGCACTGGCTGCTGGAACCTGCCGCCCCTGTATCACGATAATCTAAGGTTCTCGTGACCCAGGTGTCCACGCCGGAGCAATCCCCTAGCTGGATGCTTCGGCGCCGCCGTTACTCCCCCTAGCGGCGGGCCGGGACGAGGGTGCACCCTCGTGGGCGGTCTTCAGACTACGTGGGGTCGTGTTTATGTATCTGACTGACATCCTCCGGATTGGTCGCAGCGTCGCCCGGCCCGCCACATCTCCGCAGCCGTGTCATGGTCCGTGATTGTCCCCACCTCGCGAGGTGTGGCGGCCACGTCGTGTGATGAGGGCCCAGACGGTGGCCGCTACCGTCGACCCACGGACTGGGGAAGGTGACGGATGGACGACGGAGCGGACAGCACGACTACCACGTGGTGGAAGCGGCGGGCATGGAAGCTGCCCGTATGGGCATGGATCATCGGCGCGGTGGTCGTGCTCGTTGCGATCGGGGGCACGGCATCAGACGAGGGGGATGACGCCGACGTGGTCGCGGTCGGGGATGCAACGACCGCTGAGACCGAGGCAACCGAGACCACGGGCGCGTCAGCCACGACACCGCCGACAACGACCACGGTGGCCACGACAGCAGCGCCGGCCACCACCACGACTACTGCGGCGACCACTACGACTGCTGCGCCGACGACGACCACGACGGAACCACAGACGACCACCACGACCACCTCGCCGCCGGAGGTGCTGTCGTTCTCGGGCACCGGCGATGACGTGATCGACCTGGGGGGACCCATCACCGCCCGGCTGGTGACAGCGACCCACGATGGTCCCTCGAACTTCGTCGTCTATACCCTTGACGGGAATCTGGCCGAACAGGAACTACTGGTGAACGAGATCGGAGCATCTTCGGGCACCTACCCCCTCGGGCTCTACGATGACGCCGCCCACTACATCCGTGTAGAAGCAGGTGGTGCCTGGACCATCGACGTCAACCCCTTGCAGTCGGTTCGGCTTTGGACGGGCCCGACGGTTGAAGGCGTCGGAGCCGATGTCCTCTTGCACTCTCAGGACGCAGGGGTGTTCTCCTACGACTACGTGGGGGAGAGCAACTTCGTCGTGCGATATGTCCCAGTCGAGGGTCGAGGGGACCTGCTGGTCAACGAGATCGGATCGGTGAGCGGATCGACGACTCTCACCAGCGGCCCGGGTGTGCTCGTGATCGAAGCGGATCCACAGGGCCAGTGGGCGTTCGAGCTTCAACCTGTCGGATGACCGCGCTACTAGTGGGGTGGCTCGTCGATTGACCCGGACGAGGTTGAGTCCACAGACCGCCGAGGCTCCCCTGGTCGCCTCGCGGGCTACAGGCCGACGAGGTCGAAGGCGTGCTCGGCCAGGCGTTGCAGACCAGCGCGAGCGAAGGCGCCGCCAACGATGCGTGCGGCCTTGCTGTCCTTCACCCGCCTGAGGATGCGCGTCGAGCCCTGGTCGACGGTGTCGAGCACCTCGTAGCGTTTCGTCGTGCCCGGCGCGATGTCGCGGTGGACGCCGTCGAGTAGATCGAGAACGCCGCGGAGACCGAGGTAGTCCTCCTCGCCCAGCTGGTCCGCCTCGAAAGCGTCCTCGACCGCTTGGTTTAGCGCCCCGATGGCCGCCTCGATGGCCCGCACCTCGGGCACGCCGATCGGTTCGAGCAGAGCGAGACCGACGTCGAGCGACTCGGCGACCGTCGCCGTGTTGGCGTCACCGTCGAGCAAGACTATCCCACCGTCGTCGAAGTGCAGGTACAGCTTGCGGTCAGGAGCGCGAGATACGCCGACCTCGTAGGAAGTCCCGATCTCACCTCCGGGGACGCCGATGCGGACTCGGGTGTCGTGCGGGGTGGGCTCCGGTGGCAGCAGTTGACCCAGATGAACCCAGAGACCGGTCATCTGGTGTGAGTCGTCGAAGTTGCCGCGCACCAGCGGCTCGGGGTCGTCGTCAGGGCGGTGAAGATTGACGTACCCCATCGTCTCGGACGAGCCCATCCGGCTGACGCTGTCGAGGAAGTCCTGAGCCTGGCTCATCGCGGATGACAGTACCGAGACCGACGCGCCGTAAGGCGCGGAGTGTGCGGTCGTCGGACGGGCGTGGACCGTCAGACTGGTGAGCTCGTCGCCTAGACGCGATAAGGCACGGTATCGCGTCTGCGCAGGTCGTACCGGACCAGTGTTCGTGGCGTGGGGCAGGTCGATCGCACGGAAATCCTGTTGGCGGCAGCCGAGGACGAGGCCGCCCAGGCGGTCGCCCTCCAGGGGTGATGTCCACCCTGTCCGGCGAACGGTACCATACGGTGTGTGGGGGGACCGCCACCTAGGGGCGGGACCCTCGCTTGGGCTCCGAGCTACGGTTCCGGGCGTACAGGCGCTGGAGGCACGGGTGGACCCTGTGAGAGAGAAGTCGGACCAAGCGCTCATCGGCGCGATGGTGGCCGGAGGAGCGATCATCGTCGGGTCGTTGATGCCCTGGGCCACCGTAACGACGGGCCTCTTCTCCGCTTCGGTGACGGGCACCGACGGCGATGGGGTGATCTCCTTGTTCCTGGGTGGGCTGCTGGCGCTGTTCGCCTGGCTGGCGCGCTCGAATCGCTGGACGGCCGGGGCAGTGGCGGCCATCGTGGTCTCTATCCTGACGGTGCTGCTCGCGCTCTTCGAGCTGGTCACCATCCCGGAAACAGACGAGTTCGCACATGTCTCGACAGGGATAGGAGTCTGGGTGGTGGCCATCGGAGCGGTCGCCGGTGTGGTGACGTCGTTCATAGCTCACGTCAATCTTAGGCAGGCCGCTAGTGAGGCGGAGTCGGAGGCCACGACCGAGGACTATCGACGCGATATCCGAGAGCAGCAGGATCGTCCCGGCACCTAGCCTGACGAAATGGCCGATGAGAAGACGTGGTGACCCGGGAACTGGCTGCTCCGCTTACTCGGGTTCGCTCTGGTTCTCCAAGACTGTGCTAACCCTTTCCTGGTATGCCCGTAGTGGGCTATCTCTCCAGCCCAAATACGACACGTAGTGGGACAGGGAATGCAGAAAGACGGCACTTCCTATGCGTGCTAGACGGTTCACGAAGTCATCCGTGAGCGCCAGATGTGGTCTTCCATCTGCGTCGAGCTCGAAAAACTCGTATGCGTTCTGTGACGGGTGCGTCGCAGTTCCGCATAGGTAGTCGTACGTGCCTCGCCACTCCCGGTCGTCGCCGTCCATACACGAGCCAAGGTGCTGAACCACCTCCGTAGGCGTCGCATTCCTGTGCCCCTCGATCGTGTTCTTATCTGGGTCGAGGTCGCCGAATTCCCGCCTTACGGCGTCTCGGGTTGCCTTTAATCGTTCCTTGGTCGACCGGTATTCAGCAGACCCCGGCCCGGCCCACCGCTTAACGACGCCTACGATCTCCTCATCACTTCGCAGTAGGGACAGGGCGGCTCGCCTCGCCCGATCTCGGGAGCCGACGCGTGGGTCAAGAATCCAACACACCCAGGCTGCATGCTCGATCGCAGCACGCAAAAGCGGAAAAACCGGGAACACCGTCGTTCGGTCCCGGAGGAGGAGGCCGATTCCTCCAAGGAGGTCAGCAACCAGAAGCATCCACAGATCGGCCAGACGGATTATCCGCTTGACAATCTCGTCGTCGTCTAGACGCTGGACTGCGGCCTTCATGTCGTCCCGGGCCGCCGACTCCTGATCAGGATCAGCAAACAAGACGTTCCTCCGCACGTCCTCGGCTTCGATGAGCAAGGCAGCCATCGTTGCTCGTGCGTCGCTGGTGAGATTCGCCACGACGGGACGTTATCCGGCGCCGCCACCAGCGAGGAGGGCTCGGTGTCGACCCACCAGATCGAGTCGATGTTCGGCTGGTGGCTCCAGGACTGGCTGAGCGACCCGATGTACCTGCCCCTGCGGGTGTATCTCCCGCTCTGGGGGTACGAGGCCCTGGCCGAACGCAACGCCATGACCGCCGAGCGGAGCCGGTCCGAGCTCCTCACGTTCGCCGTCTATGGCTCCCTCAAGCGCGGCGAGCGCAACGACACGCTGATCGAGACCGCCCGCTACGTCGGCCGGGCCACCCTGCCCGGGGGTCTCTACGAGGTCAACGACCCCCGCTACCCGTATCCCGCCTACGTCCAAGACGACGAAGGCGAGATCGAAGTCGAGGTCTACCAGGCGCCATCGACGGCGCTCCTCGCCCGCCTCGACGACCTTGGGGAGTACGACCCCGCCAAGGAGGCCACCTCGGAGTACCTGCGGCGCTTCCGGCCCTTGCTCTCCCTCGAAACGGACCGCGCCTGGACCGGACCACCTCCCGCCGGCGCCTGGGTTTACGAGTACAACCGAGCCACCAACGGCGCCAGGATCGACCGCTGGCCGAACCCGTAGCGGCGATGAAGCGGGGACAGACCCGAACTCGCAACGCCGAGGAAGCATGGCATGGGCGCTCGACGCCCAGACCCTCGGCGGTCGTGGCGCACGACCCCGGCGCCAAGCGCTACCGCCACCGACGGACGGCATCACATCGCCGCCGGTTGCGGCGGGCTTGCCCTCACCGATCCAGCGGGCCGCCGAGTCGCCGGCGTCACCGAGGACCAGGGGACGGGAAGCGTTCCGGGCACCTTCCCTATACCGTCACTGTACGGATGGCCGGCGCAGGGGTCCCCAGAGCGGTTGTCGGGTACCGGTCCCCGTCCGGCTATAACCCGCCATAGCCTCTACCTATCGCGGGTTATAGCCCTGACCGCTGCCGGCCCGCGCCCTTCCAGCCGAAACCTGAGGTTGTGAGCAGAACGTCTTGACGGGGGTCGATCCGGGAGGACACCTGTTGCTCCTGCGCCCTGATCCAACGAGGGCGGGCGTTCGGCTCCAGTGCGTTCGGCGACCACCCACGAGAGGGAACCCGCAGCCTTCCACACTGGCGGACCATCTCCGCCGTCGCGACGGGCTTGTCAGCAACTGAGCAGATCGTCTCCCCCTGCGAGCCATACCCTGGGAATGTCAACCCGGATTGGCCCCACCCTGCTCACTTGATCTGGCCCCACCTGAGCGGCGGCGTTGGCGGGTGGCGCGGAGCCGGTATGACTCGGTGCCGGTCTCGATGATGTGGGCGTTGAAGGTGACCCGGTCGATGACGGCGGCGACGAGGCGGGCGTCGGGGATGACCTTGCCCCATTCGCTGAAGAGAAGATTCGAGGCGACGGCCACGCTCGACTTCTCCTCGCGCTCGGTCAGGATCTGGAACAGCAACTCGCTGCCGCGGGTGTCGAGCTGGACGTAGCCGAGTTCGTCGAGGCAGAGCAGATCGAGCCGGCCGTAGCGGCTGACGAGGCGGGACAGGCGCCGCTCGTCAGCGGCTTCGGCGAGTTCGTTGACGAGCTGGGCGGTGGTCACGTAGCGGACCCGAAGACCTTGTTCGCAGGCGGCGTGGCCCAGGCCGATGAGCAGGTGCGACTTGCCGGTTCCGGAGTCACCGAGCAGCACGACGGGATCACCCGCAGCGATGTAGTCGCCGGCGGCGAGCGTGGCGATGGTGGCGGGGTTGACGGTCGGGGCGGCGTCGAGGTCGAAGTCGACGAGCCGTTTGAGCCTTGGGAACTTGGCTTCGGTGATGCGGCGTTGTCGGCGTCGTTCGGCGCGGGAGTCAACCTCGGTCTCGAGGAGTTCGGCGAGGAAGCCGAGGTAGGACAGCTGCGATCGCTTGGCGTCCTCGGCCAGCCGGGCGGCTTCGGCGCGGACCATCGGGAGTTTCAGTTCTCGGGCGGCGGCGTCGATTGCTGTGGTGGCGGCGGTGTCGGTGGTGGTCATCAGGGGGTCCCTTCCAGGAGCTGGTCGTAGTGGCCGATGGGTGGTTCGGGCCGGTCCAAGCCCCGGTGAACTCCGACCGGGATCACCGCAGCGACGGAGTTCTCAGCGGAGCGGCGGGCTTCGATCAACACGACCTCGGCGTCGACCACACCCGCGGCCAGGGCGGCGGTGAGGCCGGCGACGATCGCCTGGGCGCCGACGGTGCGGTGTGCGAGCAGCACGTCGATGAGCGCCTTGGTGCCGTCGCGGTCGCCGAGGCGACGGCGTGCGAGATCCCAGAAGCGTTGGTGGACCTCGGTGAACGCCCCTGAGGCCCGGGCCCGGGCCAGCGGTGTCGACGACAACAACGCTCCGGGCTTGCGGGCCATCACGTCGAGGTAGTGATCCAGCGCCAACACCTGGTCTCCCTTGCGGCCCCGCCGATGCCGGGCCACAACGGTGGCGCCGTCGAGAACCTCGATCGACTCCGCGCTGACCCGCACGTCGACGCGTCGGCGGACGAAGCGAGCCGGCACGGAGTAGTACGCCTGACGCACACACACCCGGGACTTGGTGTCGACCCGGTGCGAGCTGATCGCGGTGGCGTCGAACGCCTCGACCGGCAACGGCTTCAACGCTGGGGCTTCGAGCTCGAAGTGTTCGCCGACAGTGATCCGTCGATGAGCGATGAACCTGGCGTCATCGGTGGTCATGGCCGCGGCGATCAGCTCGTTGAGCTCGTCGATCGTCTCGACGTGGGGGACCGGGACGAGATGGTTGCGCCGGAACCGGCCGACCTCGCCCTCGACACCGCCCTTCTCATGGGCGCCGTCGGGGCCGGGCTGACAGAACCACGATTCGAACCCGTAGTGCGACCGCAGGGCGACGAACCGGTCCGACTCGATCCGGTCCCGGCCCTTGAGCACCTTGGTCACGGCGGACTTGAGGTTGTCGTAGCTGACCGTTGCGGGGACGCCGCCGAAGTGGTCGAACGCTCGGACGTGGCCGTCCAAGAACACGTCCTGGGTCTCGTTCAGATACGCCCGGCAGAACCCACGGCCCGACGCCGACAGCCGCATCAAGAACAACGACACGTCCGTCGGGATCCCGGCCAGGACCACCTTGGCCTCACCGAAGTCGCACTCGCCCTTGGACCCCAACCGATGATGCTGGGGGACGGTGACATCGGTCAGCGGGAACGTCTGGCCTTCCCGGACCGCCTTCACGTAGCGGCGGACCGTCGACTCGCCCACATCGGCGCCGTGCTCGCTGACGAGGCGCTGCCACACCCGCCGAGCCGTGTGGCGCTGCTTGCGCGGCCACTTCTGGTCCTCCGCCAGCCAGCCGGCGATGACCGGCTTCCACTGGTCCATCTTCGGCGCCGGCCGCTCAGGCGTCTTCCGCAGCGGCGGCACCGCCGAGTCCAACGCAGCCCGGACATCGCGGCGATGGACCCCGAACTGCCGGGCCAGGGCCCGGATCGACTTCCTCTCCTGCGCCGCGTGGGCGCGACGAATCCGCTCATACAGCTGCACCTTCGACCTCTTCGCCATCCCCACACGCCACCGCCACCGACAACGCCGGTCGCGGACCCCCCCCAAGGCGCCCCAGGTGGGGCCAACTCAGACGAGCACTACCGCTCCAAGTGGGGCCAGATCAGGAGAGCACACCCAATACCCGCACTGCTGCTTGATGCGGTCTCGTAGTCTCAGCCGGTGACCATCGCCTCAACCCTGCCGGCCACCACTGGGATGTACTCGACGAGGCGACGAGGCGGGCGCTGGAACTGGCGTGGGAGGCGGTGGTGACCGGCAACATCGGGGTGGGGGCGCTCGCCGTCGATCCTGCGGGTCGTATCGTCGCCGCCAGCCGCAACCGGGTGCGGGACTCGTCGGCGCCCCCCGGTGAGGTGGCCGGGTCGACGGTCGCCCACGCCGAACTCAACGTGCTGACGCGACTGCCGTTCCGTTCCGACCACGACGTCACAATCGTGACCACGCTGCAGCCTTGCCTGCAGTGTTCAGCCGCCATCCGCATGGGTCCCGTGGCAGCCGTCCGAGTCGTGGGCGCCGACGTGCTGTGGGACGGGTGCGCCGACTTCACGGTCATGAACTCTTGGCTCGCCCGGCGGCCCCCGGTCCCGGTAGAGGGACCCCGCCGCGACGAGGTCGGGGTGTTCGCCACGTTCTTGGCCCGGCTGGGACCCGGGCTGGTGCCCCACGTCGAGGTCGCACTGCGTGAGCGAGGGGAGATGGCGCTGCTCGACTTGGTCGCCGAGGTCCAAGCCAGTGGTCGACTGGCGAGCCTGCTCGACGGCGACGCCCGGTCGGCGTTCGTGACCCTGTGGTCCCGGCTTCGCGAAGTGCACTGCGGGTAGCCGACGAGGGGAACGGAGGAGGCGAGGCGCCGCCCGGTCACGATTGTGAGGTGAACGAGCCACTACCCGATCCACCTCCGTCCCGTCCGGCAATCCTGGCGGACCAGCACGATCAGCTCGACACGAACGACGGCGCCGATCGCGGCCTTGCTGCTGGCCGGCACCGCAATGCTCCTGATCCCCGACGGGTTCTCCCCCTATGTCGGCCCAGACGAGACCCAGGCAGACCTGAGCCTCGGCAGCACCTGTGTGTACGCCCTCACCGCCACCGTCGGGCTGATCCGCCCGCCGGGCAACCCGAAAGCTATGGCCCCCGGGAGAACAGCTCGTGCAGCTCCTGCTCCGCCTGGCCAGGCCCACCCTCATCGCTCGACTGGTGCTGCCATGAGGAACCGGGTCAAGCGATGACAACACCTGACGACGGACCGCTGGGCGGCGGCTCGACCGATTCTCGCCAGGACCCGACGGCGACCAACGCCTTGCCGGCCACGGTCCAAGCCGAGTTGGCCGGCCTCATCGAGGCCGGCCAGGAACTGCGGGCCGGCCACCAGGCAGACCTCACCCGACGGGCCTACCTGTCTGACTTCTCTCACTTCGCCGACTGGGCCCGCTACCGCCACCTCGAGCCGCCCCCGCCGACGCGACCACGGTGTGGCTGTACCTGACCGCCCTCGTCGAGGCCGGCAACGCCGCCGAGTACCGGTGTGGCCAATGGGGGAGGTCTGGCCGTTGGTCTCATGCACCCATCGGATGGCCGACAGGCGCCGTTCGAGGGTTGCAACCCGGAGATACGGGAGCTGATGGCCGGCATCCGCCGCATTCGGTGCCCGCCCCGACAAGGTCGACCCCGTGACGACCGAGCAGCTCCGCCGGATGATCGAGGTCCTCGACCTCGCCACTCTTACCGGTCTCGGGACCGGGCCCTGCTCCTCGTGGGCTACGCCGGCGCCTTCCGACGCTCTGAGCTCGTCGGGCTGCACCGTCACCTACTTCCCGTTCGGCTGCCTCCTAGGCGTCGAGATCGAAGAGGTCGAGGTGTTGTGCATATCGAAGAAGCTCGTCGAGATTCTTCGCGATCGGGATGTCTCCTACAGACTGTCCGTGCCAGCCCACCATCTCATCTTTACGACTACAGGCTGCCTGCGAGTCAGTGGACGAGTCGACGGTTCGGTAGCTGACACAGATATCTCCCCCTACCGAGTTCTGGCTGTGAGCGGCTGCCGAACTGTGCTGAGATACGAACGCTCCAACAGTCCGCGCTACCACTGCTGGAGGGTCGTGGGCCAACGCCACACCGTTAACGGCAAGACCGTCAAGGAACGTAGTGAACATGCCGGCGCCGGAGCCGATTGATACGAATATACCCGGGCTCGTTCTTGGCCGGACGGAACAAGGCTTTCCCTCTCTGACTTCAAACACGTGGGATGATCCAAGCATCATACGGCCCCGAGGGTTGTGCGGGTCGCCTGGTACCGGAACGCATCTGGTGGTGTTCACCAAAAGCACCGCTTCGCGCTGACCGGTTTGGGCGGCTGGCTGCGTCGCCGTCGAGAGCTCGTCGATGCGGATCTTGCACTGATTAGCAAACTCCGTAGAGGAGACGTTGATGTCGTCAATATAGCGCTCGTCCATCGTGTGGAGAGCCGCCACAAGGTCGGCCGCAAAAGTAACGTTGCCGGAGAATCCGATCGATGTTAACGGATCGAGATGTGAAATTTTCTTTAGGCCGCACCCCCGCAGTGGTCCCGCTCTGCTGCTAACGCGGGTGTCAGCTATCATGAGGGTCCACCATGGTGTCGGCAGACCGAGTATCCAAGTCATCGGTGGCCCGGGAAAAGGAGGACAGAGGATCGATACGCGACAACGCCACTAGCGGTCATGTGGACAGGCTACCGTCGGCTGCCCCATCTCATCGACGATGCTCGCGTTCAGCGGAGAGGACCCCACAAGGGTTGAAAGCGTGGTCGCGCCTCCGTTGGTCAAGGCGCGATACGCCCCTTTATCGCGAGTTGACTTCCGTCCCTGCGTGCGTGATGCCAAAATCACCGGCATTCTCGGGGCCGGGCGTCAAGTCCGCTTGCGCACGGGGAGGGGATCGACTGATCCCGGCGGCGACGCACACGGCCGACCTTTCCTCGAGAGCGTTCCGGGACCTGCCGACGCTCCCACTCGGCGTGTCACCACCCGACCCGGGGCGGTGTCCCCGCTCTCGCTCCCCCGGGCGTGCACGATGGGGAGCGTGACACCCAGAGGCCACGACCCGTCGCCGGCCACCAAGGAACGTCTCCTGCTGGCCGACGCCGGCATGCTGGCGGGGTTCCGTAGCGCCGCTCCCACCCTCGACCAGTTCGACGCCGCCCTCGCCGACCTGAGAGCCCACGACGACACCTTCGTCGTCGCCCTGACCGATGCCGGACTGCGGCGCAACCTCACTGAGGGGAGCAGGATCGCTTCGAGCGCTACCGCAGCGACGGCACGCTCGTGTGCGCAGCAGCAGGATCCAAGGGAGGCCACAGCGCCTTCATGCGCGCCGTGGCCGAACGGGCTGTCCTCAACGCCACCTTCGCCGAGGTCCTCGTGCTGACCGCCCGAGACATCGGCACGGGACCCTGGAAGCTGGTTCGCCTTGCCCGAGTCGACGGGCGCTGGTCCATCCAGCCCCCGATCATCGACCACGGGGCCGAGACCACCTCCGGCGCGGCCATCGAATCTTGAAGCCGCTGACGGTCGTGCTGCGGAAGCCCGTCGACCGGACCTGATCCGTCTGCCGGCCCTGGTCCGCTTCCGGGCGGGCCGACCACTACTACACGACGTCCGCCCACGAGCACACCCAATGGACCGGCCACCGGTCCCGCTGGACCGGGACCTGTCTGACCGTTGACAGCGCCGCATCGGGGACCGCTGGGCGCGGCGTTCTGGTGCGCCCAGTTTCGACCCTTGAGGCGGTCAGGCCGTTCCGATCAGGGCGACTACCTGGCTGACTGGCTGTCGATCATGCGGGCCGACGACCGGGCCCTGGTCGCGGCATGCGGTCACGTCCAACGCGCCGTCGACCACGTCAACACTGCCGCCGCCTGGACCGGTGACCCGAGCGTCCCCGGTCCCGAACCCGGCTGACCACCAGGGCCGTCGCGCCGCCCAGCGGCGGGGAGGAACAAGTTGAGACAGAGACGTTGACGCCCTGCCGGCGGGTGACTCGATCCGAGCCAGGTTCGTTCCGGCGATGCCGGGATTGGAGGCCCTGTTCACGAAACGTTCGCGCGTCTCGCAGCAAGGCATCACTCATCGCGTCGTCTGCACTTACGAGCACATCGCCGGCGGTGGCGAGCACGTAGGCCGACAGGCGCAGCCGGAACCGGCTGAGCCGGGATGCTGGATGGCTGCGCGTGAAGAGCACGACGGTGTCGTGGTGGGGACTGAGCTCGACCAGCCGCTCGACGCCGTGTACTGGGCGTCCTCCTCATCGTCGCCGGCGTCGCCTGCATGCTCGACACCGGGGCGTACACGCTGTTGGCCGGCTACGCCGACCACGAGGATCTGTTCCTCACTATCGTGGCGGTGGCGTCGGTCGTGGCCGAGCTCGGCTTCCCCATCTGGCTTCTGCGCCGTGGATGGGGGGTCGTCGTGACGACGAGCGGCCGACGTTCGACTTGCCGCCGAAGCGCCCGTGCTGGTCGGTTCACCCGGGCAGATGCGGCCTGGGTGAGGACAGCTGCCCCCGGCCGCCGGGATGGTGGGCACGTGGACACACAGACCACCATCTACCGGATCGAGACCCGGTGCGAGGCGGGCGCACGGGTGCTGCGCCCCTTCGTCGACGCCTTTGCAGCGCAGCCGCCTACCGGCGAGGGTGGCGGACGGGCCGGCGAGGGTCGCGCGTTCACGATCGCCACCGTCACCCTGCGTCGCTGATGGTGCGGTCGCCAACGGGCAGCGACCGGTGGACCGTGCTGGCCTGCGGAGGCTCGAACGTACGCAAGCCGGCCGTTGCTGGCGGTGCGTTCCCGCCAGGCTTCAACGTCACCTCATCTCGACACCCCGACCGGAGGATGTCCTTCTCCGTTGGGGGGCCTCCGGTTCGTGTCACCCGTTCGACGGAGCGGCGGCATCGTTGGGGTGGGATGGACCGGCTGAGCGTTGCTGAGGCGTTCGAGAAGTGGGGGAAGGATCTGATGGGGTACGCGACCGTCCTGGTGGGCGTCGACGAGGCCGAGGATGTCGTGGCCGATACGTTCGCGGGGCTGCTGCGGTCGCGTGGCTGGGTAGCAGCGGACGATCAGCGGGGCTATCTGTTCGGTGCCGTGTTGAACTCCGCCCGGATGCATCACCGCAGCATGGGGCGCCGCCGGCTGCGGGAACGGCGGGCCGGCGGCTCATCGGGCTGGGTGGCTGCTCCTGAGCCGAGCCTGCTCAGCGAGCTGGCCGGGCTGAGCCCCCGGCACCGGGCGGTCATCTACCTCACGTACTGGGAGGATCTCGCTCCCGCCACGATCGCCGAGATGCTGGGTGTGAGCGATGGCAGCGTCCGACGCCACCTCGCCCGGGCTCGCCAACACCTCCGGAGCGTCCTCGATGCCGACTGATGAGCTCGACCGGGCGATCCGCTCGTTGCTTGCCCGCCAGGTCGAGCGGGCCCCCCACGCCACCTACGACGACGTCCTCGAACGCCACGCCGTGCGCGCCGGCGACGCCCGCCGCCGTCGTCGATTGATCAGCGCCGGAGCGCTCGCCGTCACCGTGGCCGCCGTGGCGGCGGTGTTCGCTTGGCGCGATCCGGGACAGACGGTCGTGGCGGGCGGACCCCCCGATGGCCAGGCGACAGCCGACGGGCCGTTCGATCCTGCCGACTGGGAGCTGACTTCGATCCTCGACGACGGCCGGATCGCACGTCTCGATGTCGGTGAGGGCCTGTGCGTGACGATCGAGGCCGCCGACACCGTCTGCGAAGCGGGACTGGACGCCGAGTTCGGCTGGTTCGCCGTGTCCACCGGCACCAGCGATCTTGTCGCCTACCAGTACCTCCAGGATCCCGTGCGCATCGTGTACGCCGACGGGACCGAGCTCATCGAGACCGGCGAGTTCGGGCCGGGTGCCCTCTACCGGGGCCTGGTGGAGATCCCCGGTGACGCCGGCCCGTACGAGATCGCACGCTCGCCCCGCGACGTCCTCCTCGAACAGCGCTACGACGGCGGCCCCATCAGCGAGGCGCAGCTGTTCGTCGCGCCCACCGGTCATCTCTGCGTCGAGGTGCGGGCCAGCGAGTCACGCTCGAGCACCTGCGTGGCCATGAGCGCCGCCGTCGACGACGAGATCGAGACCTTCGAGACCAGCCTCTCCGGTCAGCCTCTCCTGTTCGGCACCGCCCCGGCAGCCACGGACCTGATCAGCATCGACGACCCCAGCGGGTCCGGCACCGGGGCCCACATCGCCGCCCACGATGACCGGGTTGTCTGGCTCGGCGACACCGCGGTCATGTTCCTCGAACCGACGCTCACCATCACCGCCTTCGAGCTGGTCGACGACGGCGACGGCGACCCCGCCGACCGTCTCCTGGACACGGCCACCCACCGGATCGATCCCGCTGCGCCGGACTTCCCGAGCGGCGCCCCAACTCGAACCGAGGCCCCGGCGCCGACGACGGCTGGGGACAGCACCACCTTCCGTGACCCCGTCGCCGGCCTGCAGATCACCCACCCGGCCAGCTGGAACCGAACCACCGACGACCTCACCCCCGACGCGGGCCTCACCTTCCGACTCGCGCTCAGCACAGGAGCGATCACGCCCGGCGGAGGAGAAGGCTGCGGGCACCTGCCAGTGGCCGCACTCGATGGCCTGGGCGCCGACGACGTGCTCATCCACCTCGAGGAACGCGCCCCGGCCGCCACCAGCACCGCCGGCATCGTCGGGCGTCCCGAGCGGTTCCTCGACGAGCTCGAGGGAGTCGACACCGGGACCGACGCCTGGGCCTGTCTCGCATCCAACCAGCGCGACGACATCGGCATCCTCCGTTGGATCACCTTTCGCGACAGCGGACGGGACTTCGCTCTGCTCGTGGCCATCGGAAACCACACCGCCACTGTCGACACCGTGGCCGACGTCCTCGACAGCTTCACCGTCACCGCACCACTCCGAGACTGAACGGTCCCGCGCCGGGGGCGCAGACCGTCGAGCGGCTCGGGTCCGACCGTTCTGCGGCAGGCCGGCGAGGGTTGCGGTCTTCAGGAACTGGCCGACTCGGCGCCTTCAGCGTCGGGGAGCACGGTGCTGACGGTGTCGCTCTCCTCTTGGAGCAGCTCGTAGGTGACCTCGCGGTCCTGGACGGTTTCACTGTCGAGCTCCTCGCCCGAGAGGTCCTCGCGCTCGTGGCGGATGATGGCGTACAGCTCGGCGTCGGAGAGCCGCTCTCCGAAGCCCGGCATGGTCGTGCCGAACGAGCCGCCGATGCGTTGGCCGCCGGGGCGGCTCTCGGCGCCGTAGGGCTCACCGTCGACGGAGCCCCGGCGCACGAACGCGAACTGGTCCTCGAGCAGGGGGAAGGTCAACACGACCTCGCTGCCGGCCAGCGGACGGCCCACGCCGCCCCCGCCGCCGGCACCGTGGCAGGACGCGCAGTTGGCGGCGTACAGCTCGGCGCCCAGCTCGAGGGGATCGGCGGCCCCGGCGTCGGACTCGCCCAGCAGCGCCACGTACACCAGCGCCCACACCGCGATGCTGGTTACCAGCGAGATCGAGATCCATGCCGGGGGCTTGCTACGGGTGCGGGCCGCAGTGACGTGGGCCGGCTCGGGAGGCGGCGCCGACACCTTCCTGGGCTCGATGGGTGCCACGGCAGTCGGCGACGGGCCCGACGACTCCCTCACACCGGCCCCGCCACCCCCTCCGCCCCCGACCCCGGCGTCATCGCCCCCACCGTCGTTGTCGAGGAGGCCGAGGGCCTGCCGACGCGACCTCGATCGCTCGAGCAGGTACTCCGGAACCTCCGTCACACGACCTCCCCGGGGGTGACAGCGGGGGCTAGGTCCGCCAGGACCGACCATACGCCTCGGGCGGCCGGGCGGCCGCTCCTCATGCGGCCCAGCGCGCCCGCCAGGCCAGCTCCACGCCGGCGCCGCCACCATCCTCGAGCGCCCGGCCTGACCATGGGCCCCCGGGACGGGACGTCCGGCCCTGGTTGGGCCGCTCATTGGCGCGCTCGCCGAGGACCGGTTGGGCCGTTGCGGGCTGGACCCACGACCCGGTCAGCCACCGACTCCACCTGACGTCGGTGGCCATCCCGCCGGGCTGAGGGGTGGTGGGGCGGGTTGGGACGTTGCCGCCCTGCGGGCGGGTGCGGTGATGCGGCACTGCTCGCTGCCGGTCAAGCCCCTCGCTGCGCTCGGGGCCTGCGCCCTTCGGGTTGACCGGCGCTCGTCAGCGCCGCGGTCCCGTAGGGACGAGCCCGCCACCAGCACCGGGGGTGGGACGCCACGGGGGCGGGGTCGGGAAGCCCCGGCCCCGTGGAACCCGACCCGAGGAGACACCATGACCGCTTCCGCCCGACCCGAGCTGCTGCGAGTCTCAGGCGATCCGGCCCCCGGACCCCACCGTGTCGACAGCGACGACATGTGGTGGTGGCTGCCGTGGCTGGGTCCCACCGCCACCTTGTTGGCCCACCTCCTGGCCCGTCACGCCACCGACACCGGCGCGGGGGTGACGTGGCGGACCGATGACCTGGCCCGCCGGGTCGGCCTGGGTCAGAACCGGTCCAAGCTGTGGGCCAGCCTGGAACGCCTCGACGGCTTCGACGTGGCCCGCTTCCACGCCCCCAGCGTCATGACGGTGCGGCTGCACATGCCGGAGCTGAGCTCCCGCCAGCTGGCCCGCCTCCCCGACGACCTGGCCCGCGACTACCTCCGCCAGCACTGGCCCACCGGCACTGGCGTGGCCCGGTGACCGGCACCGGAGCGCCAGGCCCGGTCCGTCTGTTCCCCGTCGACCCCGCCCCCGGCGGCCGGGTCGACGTCATCGGCGCCGACGGCGCCGTGGTGGCGCACGCCAGCGGCCTGGCCGCGGCGGTCATCGCCGCCGCCGCCACGGCCCGGGCCCGCCACCAGCCGGTGTGGCTGGTGGCCCCTGACCGCTGGTCCGCTCACCTGCAGCCGACCGCCTACGGGTTGGCCGTTGACGGTGACCGGGCGGCCCCCCTCGACGCCATCAGCCGCGTCCTCGCCCACCTCCCCACCCTGGAGACCACCCCATGACCACCACCACCCGACCCTCCGAGACGACCAGCGAGCGGCTGGTGAGCGTGCGTACCGATCAGCTCGTCGCCCACACCGACAACATCCGCAAGAGCCTCGGTGACCTCGCCGACCTGACCCGCTCGATCAAGACCCAGGGCGTCCTGGTCCCGTTGCTGGTCCTGCCCGCCGACGACCGTGGCCGTCACGTGATCGTGGCCGGCCACCGCCGCCACCAGGCCGCGGTGGCCGCCGGGGTGGAGACGCTGACGGTGATCGTCCGTGACCTTGACCCCGTCGGTGTCCTCGACGCCATGCTGATCGAGAACAGCCAACGTGCCGACCTGTCAGTGGGCGACTCCATCCGGGCCGTGGCCCGCTACCAGAGCGTCGCGCCCACCGACAGCCCCACGAAGATCGCCCGGCGGATCGGCCGCACCCCGACCTGGGTCAAGTCCCGCCTCGCGCTGGCGGCGCTGCCCGGCGACGTTCTCGGCCGTCTCGACACCGGCGAACTCAGCATCGAACGCGCCGCCGCAGTGGCCGCCGTCGTCGACCTCGGCGACGACGCCGTACGGGACTGCGCCGACCACCTGACCGGGCGGCCCTGGATTGGAGACCCCGCCGCCGCGGTCACAACCTGGCGGGCCCGGCGCGACGCCACCACCAGCGCCGCCGAGGTGGCCGCCAAGCTGGACCGTCTCGGTGTGGCCCGCTTCGCCACCGACGCCGACGCCCGCGCCGCCAAAGCGGTCACCGTCGACCGGGCCGGCCTCGACCTCGACGCCGACCAGGCGCGGGCGCACCGCCACGAGCCCTGCCACGCCGCGGTGGTGGCGGTGCGGTCATGGGACACCCAGGTCGTCGTGAACGGCTACTGCACCAACCCCGCCCGCCACCGGACCACCAAGAAGCGGCCCGCCGTCTCCCCCATTGTCACCCCCGCCCGGCCAGCCACACCGGGGCCCAGCGAGGCCGACCGGGCCCGGCGTCTGGCCCGGGGCCGGCGCCGGACTGCTGCCACCGCCGCGCTGGCCAAGGGTCGCCTGCCCCGCATGGCGCTGCTTGACCTGGCTGCCCGGGTCGCCGTCGACACTGACCACGCTCACGGAGTTCTCCCCAGACCTGCTCACTGAAGTTCCCCACCCCTGAGGGTCCACCCGTAGGGGTGGGGCCCCTCTCAAGGCTGGTGGTCACCACGACCACACCGGCCCCCAAGAGGAGCCCCACGTCGATGCTGACACCAGGGGAAGACATGGAGATCAACGCGTTGAGGAAGCAGGGCTGGTCGATCTCGGCCATCGCCCGTCACAGCGGCCGGGACCGCAAGACGGTCCGGGACTATCTGGCCGGCAGGCGCGAGCCGGGGGTGCGGGCCCGCTCCGGGGACGATCCGTTTGACCGCTTCGAGCCCTACGTGCGTCAGCGGCTCGCCGATGACCCGCACGTGTGGGCCACGGTGCTGTTCGACGAGGTCGCTGCGTTCGGGTTCGAGCGCAGCTATCCGACCTTCACCCGCCAGCTCCGAGACCGTCAGCTGCGCCCGCACTGTGAGCCGTGCGCCTCATCGAACGGCCGGGCTCATGTGGACATCGAGCACCCTGCGGGTGAGGAGATCCAGTGGGACTGGCTCGAGCTGGCCCGTACCCCGTGGGGTGAGCCGGCCAGCGTGCTGGTTGGGGCGTTGTCGCACTCGGGACGGTTCCGGGCGTGGGTGTCGGAGTCGATGGACCAGGCCCATCTGGTCGTCGGCATCGACGAGGTTCTGCGCCGCCTGGGCGGCACCGCCCGGGTCTGGCGGGTCGACCGGATGGCCACCGTGATCCGCCCCGGCACGGCCGAGGTGCAGCGGTCCTTCGTGGCGGTCGCCAAGCACTACGGCGTCACCGTTGTGCCCTGCCCGGCCCGCCACGCCAACCGCAAGGGCGTCGTGGAGAAGGCCATCGACTACCTGACCCAGCGGTGGTGGCGCACCGCAGCGGTGAACTCCCCGGCCGAGGCGCAGCTGAGCCTGGATCGCTTCTGTTCGACCACTGCCGACACCCGATCCCGCAACGCCTCAACGGTCGCCGACCTCGCCGACGCCGAGCCGTTGCTGGAGCTGCCAGCGGTGCCGTTCCCCGCCACCGTGACCGAGGTCCGCACCGTCGCCGCCAACGCGCTGGTGTCGCTCTGGGGCAACCGCTACTCGGTGCCTCCTGGTCTGGTCGGCGGGCACGTGCAGATCCGCTGGCGACTCGGCGAACCAACCGTGTCGTTCCATGCCGCCGGCCGCCAGGTCTGCGCCCACACGCTGGCCCCACGCGGCGCGCAACGAACCGTCCGGCTGGCCGAGCACACCACCGCCCTGGAGAACGTCGTGCTCGGCGCCTTCAGCAGCGACCGGCCCTGTGAGCGCAAGATCAACCGGCCCCCCTCAGGAGCCGCGCTGGCCTTGGCCGCCGAACTCATCGGCGAGTCCGCCGCCGATCCCGTCATCGACCTCGACATCTACCGGCGTCTCACCGAGGAGCCAGGCCGATGACCAAGACCGACTCCCTCTACCAGCAGGTGCGTTCCCATCTCGCCTACCTCCGCCTCGGCGCCGCCGCCGAAGCCCTCCCCGCCGAACTCGATCACGCCCGCGACACCGAGGCCACCCACACCGAGTTCCTGCGACGGCTGCTCGCCATCGAAGTCGACGCCACCGAAGCCCGCCGCCACGCCGGCCTGCTCCGCTTCGCCAACTTCCCCGCCCCCTGGCAGCTCGGCGACTTCGACTTCGACGCCCAACCCTCGGTCAACGAAGCCCTCCTCCGGGACCTGGCGTCGTGCCGCTACGCCACCGACGCCACCAACGTGTTGTTCATCGGGCCACCCGGCGTCGGCAAGACCATGCTCGCCATCGCCCTCGGCCACGCCGCCGTCGGCTCCGGGTTACGCACCTACTACTGCACCGCCGCCGACCTCGCCGCCCGCTGCCGCCGCGCCGCCGTCGAAGGCCGCTGGGCCAACACCATGCGTTTCTTCAAGGGCCCATCGGTGCTGATCGTCGACGAACTCGGCTACCTCCCCATGCCCGCCGAAGACGCCAACGCCCTGTTCCAAGTCATCTCCCAGCGCTACCTGAACGGCTCGATCATCCTCACCACCAACCGCGGCGTCGCCTCCTGGGGCGACATCTTCGCCGACACCACCATCGCCGCCGCCATGCTCGACCGGCTCCTACACCGCTCAGTGGTCATCAACATCAGCGGGGACAGCTACCGCATGCGCGCCCACCGAGCCCGCGCCCAAGCCACCCGCAACGCCATCACGCCATGACCGCCGACCCCGACCACCACATCATCGACCTGGCCCACTGGTGCCCGACCTGCCGCCGGCCCCTCGACCACCCCAGCCCGGGCACCCACCACGACGACCTCGTCCACCTCGACCCCACCACCGGCCGCTGGCAGCACACCCTCTGCCTCATCGCCACCCGAACAACCCCCACCCAGGAGGCCACAACCACTACCGTTCCACCCAGCCCCAGGGTGGGGAATTTCGCCGAGCAGCTCTGAGGAACTCCGGCGAGCGGCGTCAACACCGCCGGCTCCGCCGCCGCCGGGCGGGCCGTCGAGTTCGTCGGCCTCAGCACCGCCGACGTTGGCGACGACCGGGTGACGCTGGCGGGCTGGCTCGACGGGGGTGGTGACCCCGCCCGCCTTCTCGCCGCCTTGGCCGGCGCCGCCCTGGAGACGACTGGCCGCCAGATCGACCCCCTCCCCGCCGACACGCCGGCCGGTGGGTCCGAGCGGTGGCTCGAGCTGCTCGCCGGCCACGGCGGCTACGACAGCGACGGCGGCGACCTCGTCTGAACACCACCGCCCGGCGCCCGGGGATCACCGTCCCCGGGCGCCTCGCCGGGGGCGGTGCGAGCGGCCCCGACCGGGCGGTGTGTGTGGTCGTGTGAGCGGTCGTGTGACCACACCCGCCGACCGTCGCGGTCACGCGGGCGGGCTTGGGGGGTTGGGACGTTGCCGCCCTTCGGGCGGGTGCGGTCATGCGGCGCTGCTCGCCGCCGGTCAAGCCCCTCGCTGCGCTCGGGGCCTGCGCCCTTCGGGGTTGACCGGCGCTCGTCAGCGCCGCCCCCCGTAGGGACGAACCCGCCCCCACTCCCAAGGACGGGTCCGACGAGAGGACCACACGATGCACACGCTCCCCCTGACCGGGTACCCCCTCAGCGGTCCCGACCCCGACCCCCACCCCGCGACCACTGCCGGTTCCGGTTCACGCCGGGCCGGTGGGGGGATCTGATGGCCGCCGTGCGCCCCGGACCGATCGTGGCTACCGCCGCCGTGGCCGACTGGTACGGGGCCGACGAGCTGCGGGCGGTGTGGCTGACGTTCTGTGTGGGCCGCCACTTCGCCGGCGACTGGGGTGACCTCGACGCCGAGGATCGTGCCGTCAACGACCGGGCCGTGGCGTGTCGCTTCGGTCGGGTCGCCTCCGCCTACTCCCTGCCGCCCGACCTGGCCGGCAGCGTCGACCACGCCCGGGTGTGGGTCATCACCGACGACGTCGACAACCCCGCCAGTCCCACCACGATCCTCTGGCCCTCGGACTACTGACCGCCCCCGCACACCGGCCCAGCCGGCCCCCGACACGGGGAACCAAGGGTGGCCCAGCACCCCCCGGCCGGGCGGGCCACCCGTCGGCGCCGCACCGCCGCTGAGCTGGGCGAGTGAGTGGTTCGCTCCGGCGGTGTGAGCGGTCGTGTGTGCGGTCCCGACAGCGCCGGGGACGTTGCCGCCCGACGGGCGGGTGCAGTCCTCGACGAGCACGGTTCGGTGCTGCTGGTGGCGGCACGGTCAGCCGACCGGGTTGAACCGTTGCGCGACGGGGTGGCCAGTAGAGCCGAACGATTATCGTCGGTCGCGTCTCCCCAGCGCTGGTGACCGGGGTTGGGGGTTGGCGCTGGCGGGGGTGGAGTCGCTGCGATGCCGAGAGAGAGACCGTCGATCGAGACGGTGATCGGGCTGTACGTCGATGAGGGTCTGACGCTGGCTGAGACCGGGGATCGGTTTGGCTACTCGACGAGCTGGGTGGCCGGCCAGCTGAGGGCGGCGGGGGTACGACTGCGTCAACCGGGGAGCGCGCCGGGGTACCGCCGCATCGATGTGGGGGCCGAGGCGGAGCTGGTGGCCGACATCTCCGAGCTCTACGGCCAGGGTCTGAGCATGGACGCCATCGGCGAGCGGTACGGACGCAGCGCCTGGTGGGTGCGTCAGCGACTCGACCGTGCCGGCGTCGCGCCCCGCGACCCGGGCGGCCTCCCCGGCCCGCCCGTCGACGCCGAGCTGCTGGGCGAGATGATCCGCCTCTACGTCGACGACGGGCTCACCACCGGCCAGGTCGGTGAGCGGATCGGACGGTCGAAGGCGTGGGTGGGGCGCCGGTTGCGTCGGGCCGGCGTGGCGCTGGCCCGCCCGCAACGCCGCCGGGTCGACCCCGAGGTGGTGCGGCGCCTCTACGTCGACGACGAGATGTCGCTGGCCGCCGTCGCGGAGCGGGTCGAGGCGTCTGAGCCCGTGGTGCGCAGGGTCCTCGCCGACGCCGGTGTCGCGATCCGGGCCCAGTCCGCCAGCGCCATCCGCTGCGGCGACCTGGCCCGCCTCTACCTCGACGAGGGTCTGGCCACGCCGGCCATCGCCGAACGTCTCGGCGTGTCCACCACCGGGGTGTCGGCGGCGCTGCGACGGTGCGGGATCCCGGTGCGGCCGGTCGGCACGGAGCTGTCCATCCCCACCGCCGACCTGGGGGGCCTCCTTGACGCCGGTCTCAGCGACGCCGACATCGCCCAACGGTACGGGGTGGCCGTCTGGGCGGTCAGGCGTCGTCTCCGCGCTGAGGGGATCCGCCGGCCTCCCGCCAAGCCGCCCTGGACCCGGCATCCACCCCCGGCCGGAGAGCTGCGCGCCCTGTACGTCGAGGGGGGCGCCACCCAGACCGAGATCGCCACCCACTACCGGGTCCCGCACACCACGGTGCGCCGCTGGCTGAGCGCGGCGGGCATCGAACGGCCAGCCAACCCCGGCACCGCCGGGACCGGGCGGCGGGCCGAGCTCACCCCCGAACTGTTGTGGGACCTCTACGTCGACCGGGAGTGGACCGCAGCCGAGATCGGCCGTCACGTCGGCGTGAGCGCCAAGATCGTCCTCACCCACCTGCACTCCCACGGTGTCCCGGTGCGACCCTCGGGGGCCCGCCGCCCGGCCCGGCCTCCCGTGCTCGATCAGCTCTACGACGACGCCGACGTCGTCGTAGTGCTCGAACGCCACGGCGTGGCCGTGGCCCACCTGACCGGAACCCCGCGGGAGCGGTTCCCGGAACCGGTGCCGCTCACCGCCGGCCTCGTCGCCGAGCTGTACGTCACGGTCGGGCTGTCCACATCCCACATCTCGCTGCTGACCGGCCACCAGGAACCGGCGGTGCGAACCGCCCTCCAAGAGGCGGGCATCCCGACGAGACCGGGCCTGGTTGCCTCACCCTGGACCCAACGCCAGCGCCCCTGACGCTGACCGCCCCGGGGCGGGACGTTGCCGCCCGGTGGCGGGTGCAGTGGTGCGGCGGCGCTCGGGTGCGGTCAAGCCCCTCGCTGCGCTCGGGGCCTGCGCCCTGCGGGTTGACCGCCCCCTCGTCGCCGCCGCCGCCCCGTAGGGCGAAGCGGCCCAGGGGAGGCGTGGTGAAAGCCGAAGAGCTGTTCAAGCGGGTGACCTCGGATCTGGTGGCGACCATCGAGGCCGGCGCCGGGGACTGGCGGATGCCCTGGCACCGCCTCGGGGTCGGGGGTGCGCCGGTGAGTGTGGACGGGCGCGCCTACCGGGGATTCAACGCTCTGGTGCTGGCCATGGTCGCCGGCGAGCGAGGCTGGGGGTCGACGTGGGGAACCTACCGGGGCTGGCAACGCCACGACGGCCAGGTCCGCCGGGGTGAACGCGGCACCCACGTAGTGCTCTGGAAACCCGCCGAGCGGGCCCGCCCCGACGACACCGACGACGCTGACGACACCGGCAGCGCCGACGATCGAGACGATCACGCCGGTGGTGGTGGGCGCAGGCGGAGGTTGCTGGCCCGGACCTTCACCGTGTTCGCCGCCGAACAGGTCGACGGCGCCGACCACCGTCCTCCTGCCCCGGACCCGGTTGACGAACCCCGCCGCCTGGCCGGCGCCGAGGCCTACTTCACGGCCGTAGGGGCGAAGATGGTCGAGGGCGGCACCCGGGCCTGCTACGTGCCGACCCAGGATCTGATCCGTCTGCCGGGCCTGGCCCGTTTCGGGCGGGCCGACCACTACTACTCGACCGCCGCCCACGAACACACCCACTGGACCGGGCACCGGTCCCGCCTGGGTCGGGACCTGGCGGGCCGCTTCGGGGACCGGGCCTACGCCGCCGAGGAGCTCGTCGCCGAGCTGGGGGCGGCGTTCTGGTGCGCCCAGATCGGTCTGGAGGCGGCCACCCGGTCCGATCACGCCGACTACCTGGCCGACTGGCTGTCGATCCTGCGGGCCGACACCCGCGCTCTGGTGTCGGCGTGCGGTCACGCCCAACGGGCCCTCGACCACCTCAACACCGCCGCCGGCTGGACAGCGACCCCGGGCCGTCCCGCCGCCGACCCCGCCTGACCGCCGGGCCGGGATCGGCCGGCCGGCCTCAGGGGCCGGGTGTGCGCGGTCGGGTGAGCGGCCCCGACCACGGTGCCCGCCAAGCGACGTCGCCGCCCCGGGGCCCGGTGCTGCGCTGGCCGCTGCCGGTCATGCCCTTCGCTGCGCTCCTGGCCCGTCGGGGCGACCCGCCTCGCCGGCTCCGCCCGCAACCAGCAGACCCGCCCTACCGGGGTGACCCAACGAGAGGACGAACCGTGAACACCGTGCACCTAACCGGGGACGACCACCGGGACCCCGGCACCCGTCCCCCACACCGCCGTGTGCGAGCTCCCTATCGCGGTCCCGGCCTCCTCGCCCCAGCCACGCCCGGGCGCGGACGGTGACCCCCTCCCACGGGGCCCGGTGGCGCTACGACCACGACCCCGGAAGCAACTGGGTGGCCCTGGAACGGTTCAGCGCTGCGTCCCGACTCCGGTTGGACCCGGCCGAGTTCATGTGGATGGGCGCCGTCACCCTGGGCGACGGGCGGGTCGTGCACGCCTACAAGCACATCCACACCCGCCGCTACCTCGACCTCGACGGGGCCGGCCACGCCTACACCGTCCGTGCCGGTGCTCACGTGCCGTTACCCAGCCCGGCCGCCGCCATCGAGGCGCTCAACCTGGGCGCTGGTCGCAGCGTGCCCTGACCGCCAGCACCGGACAAGGCCACGCACCGGCCGGTTGGGCCCGCCGCACCCTCCCCCGGGGCGGCGACCGGCGAACTGCCGCTGACCTGGGCCGGTGAGTGGTTCACACCGCCAGCTGTGAGTGGTCGTGTGAGTCTCCCAGGGTGCCGGCCGGGGCCGGTGGTGGCCACCACGGCATGATCCACTGGACCGGGCGACCAGGCCCGGGCCGTGGGGCTGGCGTTCTGCCTGAGCCGGGACCTCGCCGGCGACCGGGGTGTCCTCGACGCCGAGGACCGGGCCGTGAACGACGGGGCGCTGGCCTGCCGCTTGATCGGGTCGCTCCGCTGCCACCTTGCCCGCCGGCGTCGCCGGCAGCGTCGATCAACATCCGGGTGTGGATCGTCACCGACGACGGCGCCAACCCCGCCCCCACCACCTGACCGTCCCCCGGGCACGCGCCGGACGGTGTTGAGCCCGCCGGGGGGTCACACCCCGGCTGAGCGGGGCGAGTGTGTGGTCCGCGCCGGTGGTGTGAGTGGTCGCGCCGCGGGTGTGTGGGGCCCGACGGGCGGGCGTTGCCGGCCCACGGGCGGGCGTCGTCCCGACGCGAACGGGCCCGCTACGTGACGACGGCGGCGGCGCCGATCGATCGACGGACCCGGCGGGAGCGGCCCGACGGACCCGACAGTGCCACCCCCAGAGCGGCCCGCGCCAGCAGCCGCGTCGTCGGCGGGCCGTCAGACGTGGAGCGCTCCCGGTCACCGGTCCTCCGAGTCGGTGACCAGCCCGTTAGCCGGCGCGAGGGCGACCACCCGCCGCCTGAGCGCCCCCTCTGACGGGGCCCGAGCCTGCCCGACGGTCGGCCCAAGCGTCGACGCCCCCCCCCGGCCGATCGTCGAGACGGGTGACGCCCTCTCCGTGGTAGCCGTGGAGCTTCCCCGCCTGCAGCGGGTCAGGCCGACGACGGCGTGGCGGCCCGGTGCGGCCGGGACGACCACTCACACGTCGCCTGCGGCCCCGGAGGGTGGGTGGGTTCACAGACTATTACCCGGAGGGTGCACGGCCCGTCCCGTTGGTGGGTGTGCTGTCGATCGCCAAGCTCCGCGTCGGCCAGGAGGCCTACCAGCTCTCCGGGGTCGCGCAGTCCCTCGACGACTACTACACCGGCGCCGGCGAAGCCCACGGGTGTTGGACCGGCGGCGGGGGCCGCCCGCCTCGGCCTCGAAGGCGACGTCGACCCTGACGATCTGCGGGCTGTGTTGGCCGGTCTCGCTCCCGGTGGCGGGGGGCTGACGCCCAACGGCACGGCCCTGCGGACCCACCCGAGGCGGGTGCCGGGGTTCGATCTGACGTTCAAGGCCCCCAAGACATCACATGCTCGTAGCCGTCAAGCGGCGGGCGCCTCCGAGTCGGGGGATCTATTCGGCCATGCTCGTTGCTCGTCGTAGAGCTGGCCGTTGCTGAGGCAGCCGTCGAGGATGCCGACGAGCTTGTTCGCGAGGGCCCGGCTGGCTTGGTTGTGGCTCTGGCCCCGTGCGCGGCGTTCGTCGTAGTACGCCCGTGCTCCGGACGATGTGTTGAGCGCATTGAACGCCCACCAGTGGCACGCCGCTGCGAGGCGTCGGTTGCGGCCGACGCGAGCTAGCACAGCGTGGCTCCTGCCTGATGCCCGCGTGATCGGCGATGTGCCGGCGTAGTTCCGTCTCGCCTTGGCGTCGGCGTAGCGGGTGGGGTCATCGCCGAACTCGCCGAGCACGCGGGCGCTCAGCACTGTCGCAAGGCCGGGCAGGCTGCGGATGATCTCAGCGTTCGGGTGTTGCTCGAAGTGTGTCTCGAGGGCGGCATCCAATGCTTCGATCTGCTGGCCCATGGTCGCGATGGTTGCGACGAGAGCGGCGACCACAGCAGCGGACGCCTCGACGATCTCGGGCGGCGCTTCGAGGTGATCGCTGCGGAGGGCAGTGACGATCTCGCCGGCCCTGACACCGGCGCTGCGTTGGCGGCCCCCAGCACGCAATGCGGCGGCGACCCGCTTCGGGGTCATCTTGGACCCTGCGGCCGGCGACGCCGCTACCGCCAGCACCGACAGTGCGTCGGTGCTGGTCAGGTCGTCGAACGCGGCCATGGCCGCCGGGTAGAACTCGCGGAGCAGAGCCCGCAGCCGACGGGCTTCGCGCTGACGTGACCAGATCATGTTCTGATGAGCACGCGCCAGGATCTTGATTCCTTCTGCGAGTGCGCTGTCGCCGGCGACGACGCGGTGGTGCTGGCGGTCGGTGCGAACGATCGATGCGAGCATCGCAGCATCTCCTGGGTCGGACTTCGCACCCGAGGGGCTGTGCCGCTCCCGGTAACGGCTGGCTGCGAACGGGTTGATCGCGTGCACCTCGTACCCCGCAGCGACGAGCGCCTGAACCCACAACCCCCGATCGGTCTCTATACCGACCACGACCTCGCCGGCATCACGGCCGTGTTCAGCGATGAGCCGGTGCAACGCCGCCAAGCCATCGACTCCCTCGGGTAGCCGACCCCGCGCCAGGCACTTCCCGTCTTCGTCCTGCAGCTCGACATCATGGTGAGCTTCGGACCAGTCATCACCTACGAAGATCATCTGCACCTCGTCTCATCGGGATCGGGTCGTGTCGAGCCAGAAGAGACCGGCGGCGGACTACTGGAAGTGCTCGCGGCACGCCATCACATGAGCCGTTCCAACCTCTCCGCTCATCGACAGGGGCACTCTCTTGGGTAAGAGCTCAGCGGCTCGGTCAGTGTCGTGTGCTCACCCATCGACGGCTCCACCACAGCCCAACCCATCAGGCAGACCGCAGTGGTGGACCCCCAGTAGTCCGCGTCGGTGCTGTACGCGGTGTCGGATGACCCGTTTGTGCAGGGTGCGGTGATCGACGCCGGCGAGGCCGCCATGGCGGCGACGGTGGGGTGGCTCGAACGCGAGGCCATCCGGGTGCAGCGGGGCTCCCACAACCAGGCCTGGCTGGCCACCCTGAACCCGGCCGACCGGGCCGTCGCGGGGCCCCGCCGGGAGCCCACGTCGGGGGTGGTGGCGGCTGCGTTCCGGCATCGGACGTCACGGGCGGCTGATCCGCTGCTGCACTGGCATGTGCTGGTAGCGAACCTGGTCGAGGGCGCCGACGGGCGCTGGTCGGCGTTCGCTCACCCCGACCTCTACCGTCACGCCCGGACCGCCGGGGAGGTGTTCCAGGCCGCCTTCCGGGCCGAGCTCACCGCCGCGCTGGGGGTTGAGTGGCGGCCCGGGAAGCATGTTCCCGAGATCGCCGGGATCCCCCAGCGGATCCTGGAGATGTTCTCGAAGCGGTCAGCGGAGATCGACGCCTGGCTGACCGAGACCGCGACGGCGGACAGCCCTGAGGGCCGCCAGGCGGCGGTGCTGGCCACCCGCCGCCACAAACCCGAGGTCGAGGGCGGCCGCTTCGACGCCGACTGGAAGATCGAAGCCGACACCGCCGGCTGGGGTCCCATCGAAGCTGACGGGCTCATCGCGGCCTGCTCCGAGCGGGCCGGTGTCGACTACGACACGGTGTGGCGGCTCGAGACCGACGACGTCGACAGCCACGGCCGCCGGTTCCGTCACGAGCGCACCGTGGATCCCGAGGACTGGATCGCCGATCTCCTGGCCCGGGACCTGACCGTGGACCGGTCAACGTTCACCCGCGCCGACGTGGCCCGGGCGGTCGCCGCCCGCCAGAGCCACGGCGCCGACATCGACACCATCGAACGCCTCACCAGCCGGGTCCTCGCCTCCCCGCAGTCCATCCGGGTCGACTCCGGTGACGGTGGGCCGGGGCGGTGGACGAGCCGGGAGCTGGCCGACGTCGAGTCCCGGTTCATCGCCACCCTCACCGCCCCCACCACGCCCCTCCCCCGCCCCGCCGTCGTCGAGGCGGTGGCGGGGCGGCCCGAGCCTGCTGGCGCGGACCAGCGGGCCGCGGTCGAGACGATCTGCGGATCGGAGTCGGCGGTGGGGGTGCTGGTGGGCCCGGCGGGGACCGGCAAGACGTTCACGATCGACACCATCCGGGCCGCGTTCGAGGCCGCCGGGGTCCCCGTGGCGGGGGCGGCGCCGTCGGCGCGGGCGGCGCTGGAGCTCTCCGCCAAGGCGGGCCTGGAAGCGGGGACCCTGCACCGTCTCCTGGGACGCTGGGAACGCGGCGTCGAGGCCCCCGGTGGTGGGCTGCTGGTCCTCGACGAGGCCGCCATGGCCGACGTCCGAACCCTCACCGCCGTCGTGGGCGCCCACGTCGAGGCCGGGGGGCGGGTGCTGCTGGCCGGTGACCACCATCAGCTCCCCGAGATCGGCGCCGGCGGCGGGTTCGCTCACGCCGCCGCCCACGCCGGCACCGTCGCCCAGCTGAGCGTGAACCGCCGCCAGCGCAACCCCTGGGAGCACGACGCCCTCGCCGCGCTACGCCACGGCCAGGTCGCCACCGCGGTGGCCGGCTACCTGACCCAGGGCCGGGTCGATGTGGCCGACACCCCCGCCGCTCTCATCGGCGCCGCCGTGACCCGCTGGGCCGACGCCCGCGCCGAGGGCCACAACCCGGTGCTGCTGGGCGGCACCAACGACCTCGTCGACCCGCCTCAACACCGCCGCCATCGACCACCTCCTGGCCACCGGCCAGCTCGCCCCGGCCGAACCCGTCGCCTACGGCCCGGGACGGTTCCGGCCCGGGGAACGGGTCGTGCTGCGCCGCAACGCCCGCATGACCGCCTCCGACGGAACGGTGACGGCGGTGGCCAACGGCCAGGCCGGCACCGTCACCACCACCGGCCCACGATCGTCTCGGGGGTCGCCCTCGACGGCGGCACCCACGTCACCTTGGACCGGGGCTACCTCGATGAGGGGGGCTGGGTGTCCCACGGCTACGCCCTGACCTCTCACCGGGCCCAGGGCGGCACCTGGGATGTCGCCATCGCCGTGGGCGCCGACACCCTCACCCGCGAGGGCGCCTACGTGCAGCTGTCCCGTGGCACCCACGGCAACTGGATCGTGCTCACCCACCCCGAAGCGGCCGCCCTCGCCGATGAGCACGCTGCCGAGGTGGCCCGCCACGATCGGGGCCTGACCCCACCCGAGGACCAGCCCGACCCCGTCTCCGAGCACCTCACCGCCCGCCTGGGCCGCACCGGCGCCAAGCACCTCGCCCACCACCACGACCCCGGCCTCGACGACACCGAGACCCCTGGCCACCACCCGACCCCTCGCCGACCTCGAGACCGAGGCCGCGTTCGCCCGACACGCCGAACACCGCACCACCGGCATCCACGGGCAGTCCCCGGGGCCAGCTGACCGGTGAGCGTGACCGTGTCGACCATGTGGCCCGCCACGTCGCCGTGGGGTCAGACCGTCAGCCCCGCAGACCGGCACAACATCGGCACCGTCACCGGCCTCGACGACACCGCCGGGCGCGTCGCGGTCGAGTTCGTCTCCCCCGACGGCCGGGTCGCCGAGAAGTCCTTCGCGTGGTCCGAGCTGCGGATCGTCAGCCCCCCACGCACCGCCCGAACGCGACCTCGGTCCCGACGCCCGAGCCCGCCTCGACGAGCTCACCGGCCGCCTCGACGCCCGGATCGCAGCGTGGGACGACACCCTGATCTCGTTGGGGGGCTGGCCCGGTGACGCCGACCGCTACACCTCAGCCGTGGGCCCGCCAGAGCGACCGGGCCGCCGCCCGCCTGGCCGCGGATCGCCCCGACTGGCTGACCGGCACGCTCGGCGGGCGGCCCGTCGATGTGGCCGGGGCCCGCACCTGGGACGACGCCGTCTCCGACATCGCCGCCTGGCGGGCCCGTCCACCGTCTCCCCTCCCACCTTCCCGGCCTCGGACCCCAACCCGCCGACCCCCGCCACCGCCCAGACCCGGGGGCAGCTGGCGGTGCGGGTGGCCCACACCCGCCTCTGGCTCGAGACCACCGACCGCGCCACCCCCGCCCGGGGGGTTCACACCCTCGCAGGCTGAGCTGACCGCCCGGGCCGCCCAGCTCGACGACCTGTTCGACGAGGCCCCCGCCCGACTGCCGGCGGCTGGTGGCGGAGTTGCGGTCGGGGCAGCTCACCCTCGACGACACCGCCCAGACCCTCACCGACGCGCTCGCCGGCCAGGACGCCCGCAGGGCCTGGATCCTCGAGCACTGGCCCCACATCGTCGAACACCACGAGATCACCGCCACCCTCACCACCCGGGCGTGGGGACCCGAACCCGGCACTGCTCGACGACCCTCCCCCGCCGCCACCCCGACCTCGACGGCGACCTGGGTGCCGCCATCGCCCGGCGCGAGCCCTGGCTGCGGGTCGCCCTCGCCGACGTCGCCGGCCCCGACACCGCCTTCCTCGACGACACCGCCGTCGCCCGAGCTGGAGCGCGTCGCGCCCGTCACAGGGCCGCCCACGGCATCGGCTGGCCCGAACCCGGCGGGTCACCAGCGACTCTCCCCCACCTCGACCTGGGAGAGGACGCCGGCCTCGACGAGGACCTCGGCTTCGGTGGGTTCACCGTCGGCGACCTCTACCCCGTCGCCGACGGTGTCGAGGCCGACGGGATCGAACGGTGACAGCCCGGCCACCCCCGCCTAGCATGACGAGATGGTGTCGGACCGGGACGACAGCGCTGCGCCGGGGGGCGGTCTTGTCGGCGTCGAGGCGCTGCTGGGTCGCGTCGGTGACGCCACCCGGGTCCTGGCGGTCAGCGAGACCATCCCGGTGGAGGTGGCTGACCTGGTTGACAGCTTCGACACCGTGTTGTGCGCGGCTGACCCGGCCCGGGGTCTCGGGGGCGTTGACCCCTACCTGGCCGAGGCGCTCCTGGGTGGGGCCGTCGTGTGCCTGAAGGCGCTGCGCCACGACGACCCGGCCACGGCACGCCGTCAGCTTCGGGTCGGTCTCGAACAGGTCCGCCGGGCGCTGTGCGACATCGCCGCCGGGGTCCCCGCCGGCGAGGACCGCCCCGCCGGCGAGGTACTGGCTGCCCTGGCCGACACCGTGTCTTCCCCCCAGGCCGAGCTGGCTGACCTGTTGGGGGTCAGCGCCCGGACCCTGCAACGCTGGCTGTCACCCACCGGGTCGTCCACACCCACCGGTACCGACGCGGCCCGGGTGCGGGTCGCCGCCGCGCTGGCGGGTCAGCTCCGGCACTCCTTCACCGGCCCCGGGGTCATGGCCTGGTTCGCTCGCCCCCACCCCCACCTCGACGGTGCCCGCCCCGTCGACCTGCTCGCCGACCCCGCCCACTACCCCCACCTGGTGCGGGTGGCGGCAGGGGCACGGTCCATGGTCGCCACCTGAGCGTGACCGTCGGGTTCCGCTCAGCAGACTTCGACACCCCCTGGTAGGTGAGCCCCAACATCGGGCCGGGCCGCTGGCACACCACCGCCGAGGGCCCCACCCAGTACCTGGCCCTGCATCCCCTGGGGCCCTTCGCCGAACGCCTCCGCGGCCTGGGGCCAGCCGTGAGCGCCGACCTGGCCACGCTGCGGTGGCGGACCTGGGCCGCCCGGGTCGACCTCGACGCGCTCACCGTCGTGGACTTCGACACCGCCGCCGCCCACGGCATCGACGCCGCCGCCCTCGTCGCCGACGACTGGGGGCCATGTCAGGCTCTCGCCGGGCGGCTACGGGCCGACGGGCGGGCCGGTCTCGTGGTCCCCTCCGCGGCGCTGGCCGGCACCGACAACGTGGTGCTCTTCGGTCCCCGCCTGGCCGCCCCCTACACCCCGGCCCCCGTCGACGCCGCCCTCGACGTGCCCACCGCCCACGCCGCCGAGAACAGCACCGTCCCCGCCGAGCTCGTCGCTCACGTCCGCTGGCCCGGCCAACCCCACCCCGGACTTCAGGCGTGGCGGGCCGGTCACACCTACACCTTCAACGACCCGCCCCCGGGGCCGGCGGTGGGGGGCGGCCAACCAGACGACGGGGCGGGGTGAGCGAACCCGAACCCGTCGTTGTGGACCACCGCTGCGTCGTTGACCCACTGCTCCAGCGCCGACGCGAACACCACCGCCAGACGCTGACCGTCAACCGCACCGGCGGCGGGGACCGCAGCGAGGAGCTGTTCGAGGGTGCTCCGCAACGGGTCCGGGTCATCCCACGGCAACACCGTCTGGGTCGCGGCGGCGGTGGGCCGTTCGGCGGGGGGTGTGAGCCGATCGGTGAGCCAGCGTCCCAGGGCCTCCTCCAGGGCATCCCAGACCGTCAGGTCGGGCCGGGTGAACGCGGCGACGTGGTCGACGGCGGCGACGGTCTCCAACCACACCCCCCGCCACCCGTCGGTGTCGTCGCTGGTGGTCATCGTGAGTCCTCCAACTCGACGCCGGTGGGGGCCAAGGCCCCGTTGTCGGGATCGGGGAGCGCCGCCAGCAGCGACGCCGCATCGAGGCCCGGGGTGGCACCCACCTCGGGTGGACCGATGGCGTCCAACAGCCGCTCCGCCTCCGTGGACGCCCGCAGCGGGACGGCCGGCGTGATCGGGGTGATGGGGTCGGGTTCGAGGAGGGCGGCGGTGTCGGTGGGGGCGAGGCCGAGGCGGTCAGCGGCCAGGGCGCAGGTGGCGTCGAGGTCACCGTCACAGCGCACCGACACCACCGCCACCGCGGTGGCGGTCGCCACACCGGCGGCGGCGAGTACCGAGGCGGTGTCGTCGGGAGAGAGCTCGTAGCGTTCCGACAGGGCGGCCAGGTCCTCGACCGCGGCGCACCGCCCGGCCAGCGCCATCCCGGCCACGGGGTCATCGGTGATGGCGGCCACGGCGGCGGCGAAGGTGGCCGGGGTGGGGGCGTGGGCGGCGAGGTGGGCGACGGCGGCGGCGGGGCTGTAGCCGGCGTCGAGCAGCGCCGGGCCGGTCAGGGTCCAGGTGTGCTCGCGGCTGTCGAGACGCCGCAGGATCTCCCGGGGGGCGGCGGCCAGCAGCTCGACGGGGGTGCAGCCCCCGGCCCGCAGCTCCTCCACCGTCGCCCCCAGCGCGGTCCCGACGGTGAGGCGGTCGGCGTCCCACAGACGGTGGAGTTGGCTGATGGCGTCGCCGACGGCCATGCCCATGGTGGGAAGCACCCCGAGGGCGGCGTCGAGGTCGGTGTTCTCGGCTCGTAGTACCGCCAGCATCGTGGCCGGGGCGGCGACGCCGGCGTCGCCCATCAGCCCCACCAGGCGGGCGGGGTCGGTGGTGGTGGCCAGCTCGGCCCGGTCGGCGTCACCGAGACGGCCCCCGAGGACGGTGACGAGGGTGTCGCGGTTCCAGCTGTCGGGCGAGGCGGCCAGGTCGGCGAGCATGGTGTTGGCCCGGTCCGGTGCCTGGGCGGCGAGCTCCATGAGCGCCCCCCGGGCCAGACCGTCGGCCACGCCCCGGGCCGTGACGTCGTCGGGGGCGAGGGGTCCCTGGCGGGGGTGGCCGTCCACGCTCACCCACGCCTCCCAGCGGCCCCCCGGGCCGGGGCAGACCATGGCGGTGACCCGTTCGTCGACGACGCGGTGCTGGGTGCGGTCGTCGCGCCCGTCAGGCAGGGGCACCCAGCCGTGGTCGGGGGCCAGCACCGGTGCACCCACCGAGGGCCGCACCGCCCGGGCCGCGTCGGGGAACCGCTCCGTCAACGCGTCGCGGGCACCCCGGCGGGCGTCGTCGAGGTTCTCGGCTGTGCCTTCGCCGACGAGGCCCATGTGGGCGCCCCGGCCGGTGGTCTCCAGGCGCCACATGGCCCCACCCCGGGTCTCGTAGGCGGCCAGGTAGGAGCGGTCGTTGACCCGCAGGAAGGCCGCCACCCCCACCCCCCCGGCCACCCCGCGGGCGAGCCACTCCGCCCTCGTGTACGGGCCGGCCTCCACCCACACCCCCAGCGGCAGGCCCCGTACCTCGGCCGCTGACAGGTAGTTGCGTCGCCCCGCCGGCACGGCCCGGTCATCGGCGGCGTCGTGGCGGGGTAGCGGTGAGCGGGCCAGCTCCACGCCCACCGCGAACGACACCGCCCCCAGCACCCGGCCCGCCGCGTGACGGACATCGACGGCGGTACGCCAGCGTTCCCGCACCGACAGCCCGCCCGGATCGAAGGCCGGCATCGGGCCCTCCGCCCGGCCTACCCGGGCCGCCACCAGCCACGCAGCCTGCTCAGCGAGGGTGGCGTCGAGGCGGACCCGGCCCGGGCCCGGGTGCACCCGCCCGGCCAGGGAGGCCAGCTGCACGGTCGGGTCGTTCACCCGGCGGGGGGTGCGGCCCAGCATCCGACCCGACGCCACCCGCACCGCCTCGGCCCAGCCCGCCCCGGTCAGCTCTGGGACCGCCGGGGCGGCCAGGGTGCCGGGGGCGGGACGGCGGGCCAGCTGCTCGAGGGCGAAGACCGGCTCCCAGCGGTGCGAGCCGGCCACCGTCGCCGACCGGGCCCCGAGACGGGACCGGTCACTGGTCACCTCGCTGTCGTCCACGACCGGCACCCGGACGGGGAGGCCGTGCTCACCGGCGCGCACCGCGCAGCCCCGGTCGTCCTCGCCGGAGGGGACCCGCTCCCAGGTGGCCGTCCCCGCCACAGGGCCGACGACACCGTAGGAGGCCAGCAGCATCTGGTTGCGGGCCGAGTAGTCCACCCACTGATCGCAGCGTTCCAGCGTCGACGCCCACCCCTCGGGGCTGCCCAGACGGCGCCTCGCCCAGGTGTCGAGATGGCGCAGCATCGGGCGGGGATCGTTCTCGTCGAACCGCAACGGCCGGGCCACGACAACCACGGTCGCCACCCTCGACGCCGCCGCTCACACGACCGCACACACCACCACCCCCACCCGGCCACCAGCAGCCCGGGGCTGCTCACACGACCACACACACCGGGGGTCATCGGACCAGGTCAGCGGAGCCGTGACGGCGAAGCTGGGCCCGGACGTACTTCCAGCGGTCACGCTCCGCCTGGGTTGCCCGCTCCGACGCAGCCAGCTCCAGCGCCGAGTTCCAGGACCGCACCAGCGCCCCCTGCGCCACGGCCGACGCCGCCAGCTGGTCCCGGAACTCCACCAGCGCCACCCGGTTGACCGCCACCCGATCCGGGCCCGCAGCCGGCGACACCAGCGACCCGCCCAGCACCGCCGGGTCCACCACCACCGCCGGGTCGGGGCGCCGGGTCGGGGCGCGGTGACGGTCCCAGGCCCGATCCAACAACACATTCACCAGCCGCCGCCCCGACGGCTCCAGACCGTCCCGTTGGGCCTCGGCCACGGCGATGGTCAGCTCCGTAACCAGATCATCGGCGGCGGCGCGGTCGCCTCGGCAACGGGCCACCACCAGCGGACCCAGCGCCGCCACCACCACCGGCACCACCAGCCCATCGGCCGGCCCCAGACCCAGCAGCGCCCCCGTCACCCGGTCCGAGTCCGCCCCGATCCGCCGCACCACCCCCACCACCGCCTCGACCGAGCCCAGCTCGGTCAGCACCGGGTCGGTCCGCCACGACAACGGCAAACCCCGACGCCCCGCCATAAGAAGATCCGCTTCCAGACGCCGGCACAGGTCCATGCCGGCGACCCTGAACGGGCCCACACACACGACCGCACACCCGACCGCACCCACCCGCAGAATCCGGGAACGGTCACCTCGCTCGCCGTGGCGGCAGCCCCACGGGAAGGGCCACGGGTCTCGACGCCGGCCTCGGTGCCGAGGGCACGGGAGGCCTGGCCGCTGGTGGAGGTGCCGAGGACGCGGTAGCCGCCCGCTTCGAGGGCGGTGGCGGCGGTGTCGAGTGCGGTGGTCTTGCCCGACCCGGCGACACCGACGATCACTGACACCGCCCGGCCCGCCCCGCAGAGCCGCTCGACCACCCGCCGCTGACCGGCCGTGAGGCGATGCCCCCGGGTCGATTCGGCTGCGTCGAGGGCGTCGGCGATCGGCTGCTGTCCCAGCGTCGGTCCGGTCCGGTCGGCGAGGCGTTCGACGGCGTAGGCGATGGTGTCTTCGGTCGCGAGGACCTGGGGCGGTGGTGAAGGCCTGCTCGCAGGCGCCGGCCACGCCGATGAGCGGCACCACCTCTCGGCTGGCGATCAGGTGGTCAGAGCACCCCGCCGAGTCGGCGGGGTCTCGGCCATTGAGGCGTGGCGCAACCTCGGCGATCAGGTTCGTGCGGGTGAAGCCCCTGTGGTTGGCGAGCAGATGTCCGTCGATGTCGAGCACCTCGGCGACCAGCGCCTCGATCTCGGCGGCGGTCAGAGGGAACGGCAAGGATGGCGGCCCGGTAGATGCGGAATCCAGTGGACGACCACGCGCTCGACGGGCCAGCTGATCGCCTCCATTTCCGACCGCCACTGTGGAAGCAGTTCGTCGACGCCGGTGTGGCGCTTCACGTCACACGAGACCCGGGCGGCGATGCCACGAGCCCGATAGCTCGAGTAGCCGGTGGAAGCGAGATGCTCGACGATCTCGTCGGACCGCTTCGGGAAGACCTCACACACGTCGTCGGATACCCCGGTGATGCGCCATTGCGGCAGGTTCCCCGACCTTCCATCGTCGGTTCGATCGTGAAGCCCAGCTCGACGGCCCGGGCCGCGGCGCGGAGCCGCCCGACCATCGCGGCCGCCTCCACGGTGTCGCGCCGCGCGGCGCTGTCGAGGCCTTGTGGGCGCCGCGGCCGTCGAGCATCTCCACCACGTTGGCCACCAGCACGTGATCGTGCGGTGCGGGGTCTCCGGCTCGGGAGGTGCCGTGGCGGGTGATCGCGCGTGGGTCAGCCCGCCGGTGGCGGTGCGCAGCCGGGCCCGCCCGCGCCGGCCGCCCCGATCCTGGAACCAGTCGTCCAGCCAGTCCATCGTGGCGGTGGTCTCGACGTCGAGGATCGAGTGTCTGTCCTCGCCTCGGTCGACCACCCCGAGGACTGCCACGCTCTTGTGGGCCGAGACCACCAGCTCGAAGCCCGTCCGTTGGGAGACCACCAGCCGCTCCCCGGTTACCGGATGGCGGAACCCGCCGACGCCGAAGGCCGCGTCGTGGGCGTCGGGCGTCACCTCGCCGGCCGGGCCGAGGCGTACGGCACAGGCGCCGCCCCACCGGAGGGGTGTCTCCCTGCGGGAGCCGTGATAGGCGAGCGCGGAGCCGGGTGGTCGTCGTCGCGACCGACGACGGTCGCTTAAGCTTGGTCGCAGGCGGTCTCGTCGGCGCCCATCGGGCGGAACCAGGCCAGGATCAGCTCCCGTCAGCTATCCCGCTGCCGGAGGTAGCAATCGTGTTCACCATCGGTGCCGGTTGTCGCGCCGGTCCCACTGACCTGGGAATCCATCGTCGATGGCCGGACAGTGGCGGTCAACGGCGGCATCGGCGATGGAGCAATTCTTCGGAGCTTCCGCGCCGTTTCGGCCCCTCGATGGGCTTACCCAGGTAGGAGATTTCGACTGCCGAAGGAGCACCGCCATGCCCGCCCGATCCCGAGCCGAGCACCCGCCCCTCACTCACCTGCTGACCATCGCCGAGGTGGCCGAGGCGCTCGGCGTCGACGTCCGCGACGTCCGACGCCTCGTCCACGAGAAGCGCATCCCCTACATCAAGTGGGGCCACCTCCTCCGCTTCGATCCCACTGACATCGCCGCTTGGATCGACGCTTGTCGGACGTACCCCGGAAGCCTCCGGTGAGATCGGTCGGCAAGCGCGCCGAAACGCAGCAGTCCTCGAGGTGTGTCACAAGGCCGCGTACCCAGGTGTGACGAACCCACCGAAGGAGACCACCATGACCGAGCTCTCGACTGCCACCGCGACGGACAGCCGCCGACGGATCCGCATCTTCATCAACGGCGACCCGCACTTTGCGACCGACCCGACGATGACGGGTCAGGAGCTTCTTGCCCTGGCGGGAGTCTCGGCCGACAACCAGATCTTCCTCGACGTGCCGGGCCCCGGCGACGACCTCCCAGTCGACGCCACCACCCCGTTCAAGCTCCGCCCCGGCATGAAGTTCTACGACGTCCCGGTCGGAACGTTCGGTTGAGCGCCCTGTCCCTCCGGCCAAAGGAGTGGGAGCAGGTCCTCGGATCGTTCCCTGGAGCGACCGTCTGCGAGAGCCCCGACGGCACCACTCTCGTCACGTTGCCCGACGTGCCGTTGCCAGGTGGCTGGTCGGCGAGTTCCTCCACGGTGCGGTTCATCGTGCCCGTCGGATACCCCGCAGCGCAGCCGGACTGCTTCTGGGTCGATGCCGACCTCCGTCTGGCGAACGGGTCGTTGCCCTCGAATTCAGGCGCGCAGTCGGCTCCGGTCGTGGGCGTACCTGCCCTCTGGTTCTCCTGGCACCTGTCGGCGTGGCGACCCGCTCATGACAGCTTGATCACCTACGCCCGCTTCATCGCAAGGAGGTTCGACGATGCGCGCTGAGCTTCGTCTCACTGACGACCAGTTCGGGAGTTTGAGGGCGCACCTGCTGCCCGATGACGACGAACACGCTGCGATCCTCGTGTGTGGGACGGCAGGCGACCGCACGTTGGCGTGTCGTCGGGTCGTGCCGCTGTCGGCCGAGGATCTGGAGTCCTCAGGTCAGCTCCACCTCCACATCTCGCCGCTTACCCTGGCCCGCCTGGCGAAGCAGGCGGCACGGGAGGCGGCAACCCTCGTCGTCTGCCACTCGCACCCGTTCTCAGGTGTGGTCCGACCCTCCTCCATCGACCTCAAGACCGAGGAGGAGCTGTGCGGGCGCGTCCTTCCTGGGCGGCTGAGCGGCCGGCCCGTCGGCTCGCTGATTCTCGGTCCCAATGGGGTCAGCGGACGGTTGTGGCGGGACCGCGCGGCGGATGAGCTCGCCCTCACCGTCGGTGGACGACGCATCGACGTGTCGGGCGATGCCCATGAGGGTGATGAGCGCGAGCACCGCCAGATGCTGGTCTGGGGCGCAGCGGGCCAGCACCGTCTACGGAGCGCTCGAGTGGTGGTGGTGGGCGCCGGCGGCACGGGCTCGCACGTCGTCAGCCAGCTCGCGCATCTCGGGGTAGGACATCTGGTCCTCATCGACCACGACGTCGTGGAGCCGAGCAACCTCTCCAGGGTGGTCGGGGCCACGTCCGATTCCATCGGCTTGCCCAAGGTGCATGTGCTGGAGGCTTCAATTTCACGGATCCGGCCCGAGACGACCGTGGAGTCCGTCGCCAGGTCCCTCGTCGACATCGACGCGGGCTGGCTCGGCCAGTTCGACGCCGTCGTGTGCTGCACCGATAGCCACGGCTCTCGCGCCCTCTTGACCGAGCTCGCTGCGCAGTACCTCATCCCGTTCATCGACATGGGCATCGAGTTGCAGCCGGGTCGGCACGGAACTCGCGCAGGGGGCGGCGTCCGCGTCGTTCGACCAGGGGAGCCATGCCTGCACTGCATGGCCATCCTTGACCCCGCGCTCGTCCGCGAGGAGTTCTTGAGCGAGGAGCAGCGCGCCGTCGAGGTGGGACGCGGGTACCTCCGTGGCGTCCATGAGCCCGCACCGTCGGTCATCGCCCTGAACGGCGTTGTCGCCTCGCTCGCAGTGGTCGAGCTGATCGATCTGCTGATCGGCGTGTTCTCCTCGAGCCCGGTGCGCCTGCTGTACCGGGCTGAGGCGCGGGCAGTGACGGTGACGGCGGCCGAGCGCGACCCCTCATGCTGGGTGTGCGGCGAGGTGGGGTTGCTGGGGCTCGGGGATGCCCGTCAGCTTCCCCGGCGTCACCAACCGCACACGGGCTCCGCATGCGACGTAGTGTCACCCGCATGGCCGACCCGAACCAGCCGGCGGGCGACGAGCCGGTGACGCTGCCAGGTGAGGTGCTGGAGAGCGGTTTCCGCTTCCGACCTGCGCGCACCGTGCCAGAAGCTCGCCTTTCGGCGGACGCGCGCCGTCGCGTCATCGAGAAGATGGAAAGCGTGGATGAGGCACGTCTTCGTGCCGCCAGGGACGGCCACACCGCCTACATCGGCTGACGTCGATGGAGTTCTCGGAGTGGACGCCGGGCGACCCGGCCCGTGTCGTCGATCTCCGCCCGCCGGGTGCGCTGTTGCAGCTCATCCGGTACTACGAAGGCACCCGGCCAGATGTGGTGCACGAGGTCCTCGGCCAGGCCTACTCCCTCGGCGCGCAGATGGCGGTCATCGAGTACCGCTACATCGATCCCGACTACCGGAGCGAGCACAGCCGCTTCTACTCCATCACCTTCAGGCGCTATCCGTCGGTGGCTCATCGCCTCCACTTCTTCAGCGTTCCGCCGCCGGATGAGTGGAAGGGCCCGAATCATCCGCTGGCCTTCGGGCCACTTGCTGATCACTACTTGGGCTTCATCGTGCTTCGGCCGCTAGCCGGCGCTCGGGTGGGGCGGGTAGCTCTCGCACCGCCGTTGGAGTACGCCGACGCAGTCACGTGCCTCACAGGTGAGAAGGTGAACGTCTTCGGCGCTGCGATGGCGGTGCAGGGTTCGCCGTTCATGGCGCAGGACGCCCAACTCGGGGTTTGCGCCCACATGGCCCTCTGGGTGGTCGCACATCACCATCACCTCGCGTTCGGGCGCGAGCGGAGAACGTCGGGTGAGATCGCCGACCGCATCCCGAGCGACCTCGGGCTGGGCCGACCCGCTCCATCGAGCGGCCTCACCGTCGACCAGCTCGCCGCTGGGTGCCGGTCCCTCGGGCTGCCCGCGCTGATCTACAAGTGCAAGGACCCCGACGACCTGCCAACCGGCGAGCAGATCCCCGGGATCGTGTGCCGGTACCTGAACTCGGGAATGCCGGTCGTCGTGGCCGCAGGCGGGCACCATGCGTTCACCCTTGTTGGGTACCGGCGAGTCGGCTCAGGCACCGAGGACGAACGCATCCACTTCATTCGCCAGGACGATGAGATCGGCCCCTTCCAAGTGGTCGAGGACTACGCCCACGACCAACACGGCCAGTGGGAGTGGCTGATCGTTCCACTCCCGCAGAAGGTCTTTCTGCCAGGTGAGGTGGCCGAGAGCCTCGGTAAGGAGCAACTGCTAGACACGGCACGCAGCTCCGAGGGTGCTGCGAAGGCATTCGCCGCGGAGGTCGACGCCGAGCCCCGCGAGATCAGCTTCCGTTCAACCGTTGTGCGGTCCAACCGCTTCAAGGAGACGCTCGTTGAGCGCGGGTTCCAGCCCGACGTCGCAGCCCTCTACCGTCGGATGCCCCTGCCGCGCTGGGTGTGGGTCGTCGAGGCCATCCGCAAGGAGGAACGGGCGAGGCGGGAACCTGCGGTGGTGGCGGAGGCGGTCGTCGACGCCACCGACCACAGCCGTGACCCGCACGTGCTCGCCTGGCGCCTTCCGGGCGAGCTGTGGTCGTGGCGACCCGACGATGATGAGATCGGCGATCGTCCTGTCCGAGCCCACGATCTCGTCGACAGCGTTGCTCGATGGGCCGGCTCCACGCCGCTTCCAGCGCAACCGACGTGAAACCCGCAGCTGTCACGCCATCGCGTACCTCTGTGGAGGTGGCAGATGGACGGTGACCTGGAAGCCGAGCTTGTAGAGAAGGCCCGCCGCGGCGACGCCAGTGCTGCGCCATTCCTCGTGAGCTGCTTCGGTGAGCGACTGCTCGGGTACGCGCGTGCCCACGCGCCGGACCTTTCCGATGCCGATCGTGAGCAGATCGTGGAGCTCGCTGTCGAGGCGGGCGTTCGTGCCATCGACAGGTACGACTCGACGAAGGGGACGCTCGAGGGTTGGTTTCGCGGACAGGTGAGGTACCGAACCCTCGGCTGGCGGCGTGGGCAGCCGCTCATGGCCGAGATCCGGGATGAGCCCGCGATCCCATCGCCAGAGCCGGCCAGCGGCGCAACGACGGTAGGGGCCCTGCGTGCCGCCATGAGCCGGCTCAGCCACGACGACCAGCTCATCCTTGCGCTCCGCAGTACCGAGCGAATCGCGTTCGCCGAGATCGCGCAGCGCCTCGGCATCTCCGAGGATGCTGCCCGTCAACGCCACCACCGCGCCGTACAACGACTCCGGTCCGATGCTCTCCATGAGCCAGGCCTGGAGCACCTTGCCAAGGGGGCCGAGCAATGACCAACGAACCAGATGTGCCCGACGTGTCGGGTGACGACGCTCTCCTTGCCCTGCTTGCCGAGACCGGCCTCACCGTGTACCCCGAATCTGTGCAGCGTGAGGTCAACGCCCTCCTCGCTGCCGGGCAGTCGCTGGAGCCGACGGCTCGCCACAAGCTCATCGCGGCTGCGAAGCGGGGCACACGTGAGCGTCACTTGCGGGCGAGCGCGGCCCTTGAGACTCTCCTGTTCGAGGCGCGTCGAAGCCGGGAGCAGGACGCCGAGGACATCGCTGCGGTAGTCGGTCTCGACGCTGCCGACCTGCGGTCCATCGAGCGTGGCGAGCTCGGCCTCGACGACCGTCCCGCCAGCGCGATCGCGTCTTGGGCGTTGGCGCTCGGCCTCCAGCGAGACCTTCTGGACGACGCGCTACGGCGGAGCCTCGGCTCGCAGGGGCCATCACCGGCCTATGCCGGTGAGCAGCGCTTCCGGCTCAGCCCAGAAGCAGAGCGATTCGTGGACGAGGTGCTCCAGGCCTACGACCAGCGACCGGCCGATTCCTCTGGCTGACGGGCTGGCGACTATCGCCCCCGGTCCCTTGGTCGAAGCCTCGTCCGGAGCGATGACGAATCGTGGCCGTTCACCGTGAGTCGCGTCTCCGATGCGAGACTCGTTCGATGGTGCCGGGCCGAGGAGATGATCGATGACGCCGGTCGAGGCGGTGCTGGACGAGCTTCGGACGATCTCGACGACAGAGAGGGAGAAGGGGGATCGGTTCGAGGAGCTGATGCTCCTCGCGTTCAAGACCGACCGGTCCTTCGCACAGCAGTTCACCGACGTATGGTTGTGGAAGGACTGGCCGGGCAGGTCCACCGTCGACATCGGCGTCGACCTGGTGGCCAGGGCGCCCGACGGTGGGCTCGTGGCTATCCAGTGCAAGTGCTACGACCCCAACGCGACGCTCGACAAGCACGAGGTCGACTCGTTCATCTCGGAGTCCTCGAAGGCGCACTGGGTGCGCCGGATCATCGTGTCGACCACCGACAAGTGGTCCAAGCACGCCGAGGAGGCGTTGGAGGGCCACACCATCCCGATCGAGCGACTCGGGGTCGACCACCTCGACGCCATGACCGTGGACTGGTCGTCCTACGACCTTGCCAACCCCAAGGGCTTGAAGGCCACCGCCCGCCATGTCCTTCGGCCCCACCAGGAGGTCGCCGTCGAGAAGGTGCGGGCAGGGCTCGCCGAGTACGACCGGGGCAAGCTGGTCATGGCCTGCGGCACCGGCAAGACCTTCACCGCCCTGCGGATCGCCGAGGACATCGCGGGCGCTGGCAAGTCGGTGCTTTTCCTGGCCCCGTCGATCGCGCTCGTCGCTCAGTCGCTCAAAGAGTGGACCGCCGAGGCCACGGTGCAGATCCGGCCGTTCGCGGTGTGCTCGGACGCGACGGCGGGCAAGGCCGACACGGCAGACAACGCCACGACCCATGACGTGGTGATCCCGGCCACGACAGACGCCTCTGCGCTTGTCGAGGCGAAGGTTCACGAGCCCGACGACGAGACGATGACGGTGGTGTTCTCGACCTACCAGTCGATCGAGGTCATCGAAGCGGTGCAGCGCGAGACGGGCCTCGTGTTCGACCTGGTGGTCTGCGACGAAGCCCACCGCACGTCCGGTGTCGCGTCGGTGGGCGAGGCCGACAAGGTCTTTTCGATCGTCCACGACGACGCCCGCATCCCGGCGGCCAAGCGCCTCTACATGACCGCCACACCCCGCCTGTTCAAGCCCAACGCCAAGGACGCCGCCGCCGAGCAGGACGCGGTGCTCGCCAGCATGGACGACGAGGAGTTCTTCGGTCCCGAGCTCCACCGGCTCGGCTTCGGGGAAGCCGTCGAGCAGGGCCTCCTCGCCGACTACCGGGTGCTCATCCTCGCCGTGAACGAGACGGCGATCTCCAACTCGTTCCAGCAGCTCCTGTCCGAAGGCGACGGCATGCTGAGCCTGCCGGATGTGGCCCGCTTCGTCGGGTGCCTCTCGGCGCTGGCCAAGATCCCCGGCCAGGGTGGCGCCGGGTTCGGACCGGGGGAGACGCCGATGCAGCGAGCGGTGGCGTTCTGGTCGAACATCAAGGAGTCCGAGAGGTTCGCCACCCAGTTCGACCAGGTGGCCGAGGCCTACTTCGACCAGCTCGAGATGGCAGGCGAGGACATCGCCCCGCTGCGAGTCCCGACTCGCCATGTCGACGGCACGGACAAGATCTCGTCGCGCCGGGCCGACATCCGCTGGCTCAAGGAGATGCCGCCTGAGAGCGAGTGCCGGGTGCTCACCAACGCCAAGTGCCTCACCGAAGGTGTCGACGTCCCCGCGCTCGACGCGGTGATGTTCCTCACTCCACGCAAGTCGCGCATCGACATCGTCCAGGCCGTCGGTCGGGTGATGCGTAAGCCGCCCGGCAAGCAGCTGGGCTACGTCATCCTCCCCGTTGCCGTGCCGGCCGGGTCCGACCCGGCCACGGCGCTGGACAAGAACAAGGACTACGACGCCGTCTGGGAGGTACTCCAGGCGCTGCGCGCGCATGACGAGCGGTTCAACGCCTACATCAACCGGATCGCCCTGGGGACCGGCGGCCCTGATCCCGACGGCAAGGTCGTGGTCGTCCCCGTCGATGGCCCCGATGTCGAGCAGGGCTCGCTGTTCACCTATGAGGAGTGGACCGGGGCGATCTACTCGAAGATCGTCGCCAAGGTCGGCACTCGCACCTACTGGGAGGACTGGGCCCGCGACGTCGCCGACATCGGCGCCCGCCACGAGACCCGGATCCGCTCGATACTCGCCAAGCAGCCCGCTGCTAAGGCGTCCTTCGACGAGTTCGTCACGGAGCTTCGGGCCACGCTGAACGACGGCATCAGCGACGACGACGCCGTGGGCATGGTGTCCCAGCACCTCATCACCCGGCCGATCTTCACCGCGCTGTTCGGCGACGACTCTTTCGCCACCGCCAACCCGGTGTCGCAGGCCATGACGGGGATCGCCGAGGTGCTCGACGCCCACAACCTCGAGGCAGAGACCGAGAAGCTCGACGGCTTCTACCGCTCGATCCAGCGCCGGGTCGAGGGCATCCACCCCGACGACGGCGAGGCCCGCCAGAAGATCATCAAGGACCTCTACGGCCGGTTCTTCAAGATCGCCTTCCCGAAGGTCGCTGAGTCCCTCGGCGTCGTCTACACGCCCATCGAGGTCGTCGACTTCATCATCCGCGCCGTCGAGGCCGCCCTGCACGAGCACTTCGACGGGGCCTCGCTGTCCGACGAAGGCGTCCACGTCCTTGACCCCTTCACCGGCACCGGGACCTTCATCACGCGGCTGATCCAGTCCGGGTTCATCAAGCCCCACGACCTAGCCCGCAAGTTCGTCGGCGAGCTGCACGCCAACGAGATCCTGCTCCTCGCCTACTACATCGCCGCCGTCAACATTGAGGCCACCTACCGCCAGCAGGCCGCACGCATCGAGGACGCCGACCCGGACTACGAGCCCTTCCCCGGCATCGTCCTCACTGACACCTTCCAGCTCGGCGAGGCAGGCGAGGGTTCGGGCGCGCTCGACGTGTTCCCGATCAACAACGAGCGGGCCAATCGCCAGAAGGGGCTCGACATCCGGGTGATCCTCGGGAACCCGCCCTACTCGGCAGGTCAGGACTCAGCGGACGACGACAACGCCAACCTCAAGTATCCGAAGCTCGACTCGTCGATCTCCACTAGTTACGGAGGCCGTTCCACGGCCACGCTCAAGCGAAAGCTTTACGACTCGTACATCCGTGCCATCCGTTGGGCTTCCGACCGTCTGCTCGGATCGCTACATGGCGGCGTCGTGGCTTTCGTCACGAACGGTGGCTACATCGACTCTAACTCGCTGGACGGCCTTCGTCTCTCCCTTGCCGACGAGTTTCACCACCTATACGTGCTAAACCTTCGTGGCAATCAGCGAACAGCTGGCGAGGTATCCCGCCGGGAAGGTGGGAAGATCTTCGACTCGGGCAGCCGCGCGGGGGTCGCGATCATGCTCCTAGTCAAGCAGCCGGGGACGGTGCCCGACGCGGGTGCAGCGTTGCACTACTTCGACATCGGTGACTATCTAACCCGCGACCAGAAGCTCGACGCCCTTGCAGCGGCGCTCCGAGTGGATGTCCATGAGCCACCGGCTCTGGACGATGTCGACTGGGAGGTACTGGCTCCCAACGAGCACGGCGACTGGATTAATCAGCGGTCGAAGTCGTTCTCGTTTCATCTGCCGATTACTGCAGATGGGACCGAGTCGGGTGTCTTCGACCTGCGCGCTCTGGGGCTGGCGACGGGCCGCGACGCGTGGAACTACAGCAGCAGTCGAGTCGCGCTCAACAAGAACGTCGACCGAATGATAGCTGCATTCAACGAGGCAGCAGATTCGTACGACGCCTCCGGCGTTTCAGCATCCGGATCACTGGCGCAGCGCACGAAGGCAGTCGCAGATCAGGTCGTCAAGGACCCGACGCGGTTCAGCTGGAGCCGAGGATCGTTCGCTGACGTAGCTCGGGGTGCTCGCTACTCCGGGGACGACCGCAACCCGGCCATCGCTACCTACCGTCCCTTTCACCGGCGGTGGTCAGAGACGGGCCGACGGCTCAATGGAAGCGTCTCGCTGCTGCCACGCATCTTCCCCAAGGGTTCGACCAACCGGGCGATCACCACGACGGTCGTAGGGGCGCGCTCCTCGTTCGCGACGCTGATGGTCTCCGAAGTTCCAGACCTCCACGTGTGGCCGGACGGAACGGTGTGCTTCCAGCAATACACGTTCGATGCGGAGGAAGACGCCGAGAACGGATCTCGGTCCCTGTTCGCCAGCGCCGGGGCAATCAGTCGTGTCCACAACATCAGCGACGATACGCTCAGCCGGTATCAGTCCCTCGACCCTGCGATCGAGAAGGACGACATCTTCTTCTACGTCTACGGCATCCTGCACTCGCCCGACTACCGCACGGCGTTCGCCGCCGACCTAAAGAAGTCGCTGCCCCGCATCCCCCACGTGCCGACTGCCGACGACTTCTGGGCGTTCTCGAAGGCTGGCCGCGAGCTGGCCACACTGCACACCGACTACGAGAACGTCGAGGCATGGCCGGAGTTGACCATCGTGACCGCCGACGGGTTCGATCCCGGTACCGCCGATGCCTACCGGGTCACGAGGATGAAGCACCCGAAGGTCACCGACCATGCGACCGGGGCCAAGGTTGATGACCGTACCCGGATCATCTACAACGAGGGCATCACCATCGAGGGCATCCCGGAGGCGGCCTACGGCTACGAGCTGGGCTCACGCTCGGCCATCGGATGGGTGATGGAGTCCTGGCGGATCAAGACCGACAAGGCGTCGAGCATCACCAACGACCCCAACGACTGGGCCGCCGAACACGACGATCCCACCTACATCCTCGACCTCGTCGGCCGAGTCGTCACCGTCTCCATGGAGACGCTCGCGCTTGTCGAGGGCCTGCCACGTCTCGACCTGTAGGCACCCGATGACAGATCAGCAGCGGCTGGACGTGTTTACAGCCCCAGCCTCCGAGCTCACGGAGGAAGCGGTCGTGCCTTCGTCGCTAACGCGATCGCCGCTCGTCTCCAGGCTGGGTTCACAGGCGTGCCTTGAGCTCGGTGCAGGAGGGGGCGCAGCGGATGGTGGTGTGGCCGTTTCGGCGGTCGTGGCGTCCTTGGCCGGGTTGGAGGGTGCGGTCGCAGAGGTGGCAGACGTCGGCGGGGGCGGGCTGGGCTTCGGGGCGGGTGGGCTTCGGGGCGGGCTCGTGGGGTTCGGTCCGGGTGGGGGTGCGGGGTGGGGGGAGGCCGTCGCGGGCGGTGTTGAGGGTGGCGTCGTCGACAGCGGTGCGGTCGGGGTCGGGGTCGGGGGGTGGTGTCTGGTCGGTGAGGGGGCAGGTGACGGGGTCCGGGTGGGGCTGGTCGGTGGGGTTGATGATGTTGGTGAGGTCGGGTTCGTTCCACCAGCGGAGGGCGTCGAGGTGTATGGGGGGGAGGGTGGCGTGGAGGAGTACGGCGTGGCCGGGGAGCATTTGGCGGAGGGTGTGGGCGGGGGCGAGCTCTTCGACCTGGACGGACTCGGACACGGACCGCCGCCCGGTGCCGCTGGCGAGGAGGGTGGGGGTGTCGTGGCTGGTGGTGTGGCGGGTGACGTGTTCTGAGCCGAGGAGGGCGGTGAGGTAGCGGGTGGTGGCGGGGTCGTCGACGCCGGCGAAGAAGGCTTTGGTGCGGTGCCCGGACAGGACGGCGTCGGCGAGGGGCCCGTAGCGGTGGTTGATCTGGGCCAGGTTCTGCCAGCAGGTCACGAAGAACGCGCCGAGGGCGGCGATGGTGGACACCTCGGTGGGCAGCCAGCCGAGCTGGAGGTGGGCGGCTTCGTCGATGACGATCAGGAGGGGTTTGTCGAGGTGTCGTCCGGCGATGTCCCAGGTGTGGATGGTGTCTTTGAGGTCGGCGAGGAGGCCCCCGAGGACGGGTGAGAGCCGCTCGAACTCCACGGAGGGGGCGGCGAGGTAGAGGGTGTTGGCCTGGGTGTGGGGGCCGGCCATGAGCCAGTCGAGGTCGACGGGGCGGGGGCGGCGGGGCCAGCTGGCGGTGGCGGTGTAGTCGTGGTGGGCGCTGTCGGAGGCGGAGTGCGCCACGGCCGGTTCCAGCCAGGGTTTGAGGGCGAGGACGGCGGTGGCGTAGACGCTGGAGCGGATCTTGTGGTCTTCGCGGGCGACTCCGATGAGGGTGACGGCGGCGTGGCGGGCCAGGAGTTGCACCTCGAGGGGCTGGTTCTTGTGGAGGCCGCGGCGGAGGAGGTCGTTGATGGTGGGTTCGGTGGCCAGGGCGAGGGTGCGGACCCAGGTGGCGAGCTGTTCCATGCCGACCTGATGGATGGGCCGTCCGTCGTTGTGGTGGAGGAGGCGGGCGAGGCCGGCGATGGACATGAACGCCCCGAGGAGCGATTCGCCGTGTTCGGCCCAGTAGTCGGCGTTGGTGACCCCGCCGGTGGGGATGGCCTGGGCCAGGGCCCGCCCGGTGCGTAGCGCCCCCGACGAGGTGGTGGTGGCGGCCAGGGGTGACCAGCGGGCGGTCGGCAGTCCGGTGACACCGCCGGGGTCGAACACGGCGATGTCACCGCGGGCGGCGCGAGCGGCGATGGTGGTGTCGTAGAGGTCGCGTTTGACCGACACGACGACGGCGGGCCCGTCCCAGGTGGCGACGGCGGTGGTGGCCAGGGCGGTTTTGCCGGATCCGGTGGGTCCGATGAGGGCGACCGAGCCGCGGTTGCCTTGGCGGCGGGCGGCCCGCCCGGCCAGGGGGTGACGGTCGCGGTCCTCGGTGGCCAGCAGCGGCCCCTTGGGGGCCATGCGCCCGAGCAGCATCCGCCCGGTGGGCGGGATGATCGTGTCGATGATGAGGGGGGCGACGTCGCGGGGTCGGGCCTGGGTGGCGTTGGTGTCCTGACCGAAGCGCATCCGCCGGTCGCCGCCGGGGTTGAGGTGCCGCCACCCCCACCACAGCCCGACACCGACAGCGACCGCCACCGTCAGGGCGACGGCGGTGGTGGCCCAGTAGACGACGGGGCCGGGGAGCCCGCCGGCCAGGTCACCCCACGCCTCAGTGGGCGGCTGGCCGCCGAGGAGGCGCGCGGTGACGGTGAGCCAGTCCCCGAGGCCTCCGCCGACGTGGCCGCCGGTGGTGGCCGCAGCGAGGCGGGCCCCCGCCCAGGTGACGGCCCCGACGGCGATGACGGCGGCCCCGGCGGCGATGAGGGCGACCTCGGCGCCGGTGCCGGTGCCGGGCCGGCCGGCGGGTTCGTTCACGGCACGCTCAGGAGCGTGGCGGCGGCCACGGCGACGATGGCGGCGGCGATGAGGTACGGCCCGAACGCCACCGTCGGGCGGCCCGAGACGACCATGACGGCGGTGGCGGCCACCGCCGCGACCCCGGCGGCGGCCGCCGCCGCGGTGAGCTGGTCGGCGCCAAGGGCGGTGAGGGCGCCGGTGACGGCGGCGAGGCGGACGTCACCGAAGCCGAGGCCGGCCGGGGTGACCAGGTGCACGACCAGGAACACCCCGCCCACCAGGCCTGCCCCGGCAGCGGCGATGACAACGGGGCCGAGGCTGGCGTCGTGGGCGCCGGCGACGGCGGCGACGGCGACGGTGACCCCGCCGGCGAAGACCACGAGGGGGGTGGGGATGCGCCGATACACGAGATCGACGAACGCCACGCTGACCCCGGTGCCGACCAGAACCCAGACCACAGCGAGGGGGATGAGGCCGGCGGCGGCGGTGACGAGCCCGGCGGCGGCGCCTACCCAGGCGGCGATGGTGTAGTCCTCGATCAACGGGTGCGGGTCACGCTTCGGCATCGCCCGACGGCGCGCCGGCGGGCGTGCCGGTGGGTGGGGGGAGCTGGTCGAGGCGGAGGGCGTCGATGACGGGTCGGGCGTCGTCGTGGGCGTCGCCGGGGTGGGGGTAGGGGCCGACGACGATCAGGGCGTAGGGGGTGGCGTGGTCGAGCCAGCCGTACCAGCGGTGCACCGGGGGGCGGCGGGCGGGCCAGGTGGTCCCGAACTCGATGATGTCGCCGATGGCGAGGGGGCCGGGTAGCCACCAGCCCCGGGGGGCGGGTTGCCATTCGAGGGCGGCCCAGCCGTCGGGGCGGGCGGGGTCGGGCCACAGCGTCGCCGCCCACCGCACCACGTCGCGGGCGGTGTGGGGGGGTGGGGTGGGCAGGTCGGGGCCTTCGATGAGGCAGCCGCCGGCGTGACGGAACACCCGCTCCCCCAGCCTGGTGGGGTCGTCGAGGCGGTGGGTGGGGAGGGGGCTGGTGCGTGAGGGGGTCATGGTCTGCTCCCGCGGTGATGCTTGGGGCGGGGAGGGGTGTGACGGCGCCACCTCGAACCGGTCAGGGTGATCGTAGACACCGCCCGGGGTGGGGTGGTGGTTCTCACAGTTCCACCGACAGCCCCACCTCGGAGCGCTCCACCGGCCTGCCGGCGCCCGACAGTTGACGGTCGAGACGGTCGACCCAGCCGGGGTCGGTGAGGGCCCAGGCGTTGAGGTCGGCGCCGTCGGGTGGGGTGACCACGACCGGTGGGTGGCCGTGGGCGGTGAGGAGGGGGGTGAGGGTGCCGGCGACGTGGCGGCCGGCGGGGTCGGGGTCACAGACCAGGGCGATGCCGTCGGCGCCGGTGTTGGTGGCGTGGCCGACCAGGCGGACGGCGACGGCGTCGTCGGGGGCGGCAGCGCCGAGGAGGCCCACGGCGGTGTAGCCGGCCTGGGCGGCGATGAGGGCGTCGGGCATGCCCTCACACACCAGCAGCGGCCCACCCCGGGGCGGTCCGGGGGTGACGGTGAAGCCGAGGCGGGGGTTGGGGGCCAGCGCGGCGGCGGGGTTGTCGTACTTGCGGCCCACCATCTCAGGGGCCAGGTAGCGGGCCTGGACGTAGGTGATGTTGCCGGCGGGGTCCAGGGTCGGCAGCGTCGCCGCCGGGCTGGCGCCGTAGGGCAGGCCCCGGCGGCGGCGCAGGGCCCGGCGGCCGGGGTCAGCGCCGAGGAGGTTGGCGGTGATGGTGGTGTCGTCGATGCCGCGGTCGTTGAGCCAGCGGCGGACGGGTTCCCCGGCGGGCCCGGCGAGGATCCGGGCGCAGGCCCGCACGTAGCCGGCCACCACCGGGTCCATGACCGTGGCGGCGGGTCGGGCCGGGATGGTCCTGGGGCGGGGGGCGGGCAGGGGCCGGTCCGGGGTCATCCCGGCCCGGGCCGCCAGCCAGTCGACGGCGTCGCTGCGCGTCTGGCCGGTGACGGCGGTGACGAGGTCCACGGCGTCACCACGATGGTCGGCTGACCAGCACCGCCAGCGTTCGTGGCCCGAGCGGTCGGTGTGCATGGTCACCGACGCCCGGTGGTCGTCATGGTCGGGTACCGGGCAGTGCCAGCGCCGCCCCGGCCCGGTCCGGCCGGCGGGTTGGGCGAGCTGGTCGAGGAGAACCGACAGGTCGGTGCGGTCCAACACGTCGGCGATGCGCCACCCCGGCCGGCGTTCACGGCCCGGCATCAGGGGCGCCGGTCATGGCGGTGTCGGTGTCGAACAAATCCAACTCAGGGCCGGTCAGTACCGTCTGGACGACCGCGGTTCTGGCGCCGATCTTCCAGATGGCACGACCGGGCAGCAGCTGACCCAGCCAGGCCCTTTCGCGGTCGGTGAGGTCGAACAGGTCGGCGGCGGCGGTGACCTGTTCGGGGGGCTGGCGGAGCAGCACCCGGGTCTGGATGTCGGAGAGCAGCCCGGCGGCGATCTTGGCGGCGGTGGTGCCGTCGTCGGTCTGGGCGGTCAGGTCCGATGGGCGGTGACAGACCAGCACGGTGGCCACCCCGTGGGCGCGGGACAGTTTGAGGGAGGACTGGAAGTAGGCGGCGCCGTGGGCGACCGCGGCCCAGGCCTCGTCGATGACCTGCACCGACCGGCGCCCGGCCCGGCCCCGCAGGGCCCCCGACAGCCAGTGGGTGGCGGCCGCCATCACCAGCGGCAACGCCTCGGTGTTGGCGTACACCGCGGAGAGGTCCAGGACGACGCCGGGGCCGTGGTCGAAGTCGACGGTGACGGTGGAGGGCCCGTCGAACATGCCCCGCAGGGTCCGGGCGCAGAGCTTGTCGAGCGCGAAGGCCACCGGGGCGGTGGCCCGGGCCAGCTCCAGGGGCGAGTGCCGCGACAGGCGCACCAGCTCCTCGGGCGGGTCTGACACCTCGGCGCACACGTCACCGAGGGTGAAGGGGCCGCCCGTGCGGCAGCGGCGTTCGACCGCCCAACCCAGCACGGCGTCCTCGATCGGGGTGAGGGGGCGGCCGAGGACCCCGGCGGTGAGCTGCGCGGCGAGTCCCTGGCGGGTGATGACCGACGTATCGGTGTCCCCGCCGCCGGGGTCCATGGGGTTGACCCGGTCCCTGCCCCCGGGACGGGGCCGGATCACCGTCATCCCCAGGTCGGCGGCCACGGCCGCGTACTCGCCTTTGGGGTCGATGACGGCCACGTAGCGGTCTGGCCCGTAGACGGCCTTGAGGCGGCGGATGAGGGCCTTGACGGTGGCGGACTTCCCGAACCCCACCGACCCCATGACCAGCACGTTCGGGTTGGTCAGGTGGCGGGCGGTATAGAACTCGAAGGGGTCGAAGTAGAAGCCGCCCATCCCCGCGGTGACGTTGGCGCCCATCAGCACGCCCCGGTCCCCGAAACCCACATCGGCGTGGAACGGGTACACCGACGCCAGGTGCGCCATGGTGGTGCGCTGCCAGTCCATCACCAGCCCCGGACCCGACCCCCACCCCAGCCCCCCGCCCCGCTCCCGCACCACCCGGACGGCGCCGGGCTCCGTGAGGGTCTGGCGGCGGGCGTGCTCCGACGGTGTCAACCGCCGGCCCGGCCGCACCCGTTTGCGGATGACGACGGCCGGGCGGGTGGGGGTGGGCGGGTGGGTCATGTGCGGCCGGGGCGGATGGAGCGGCCCAGCGGCAGCGACGCCACCCACCCCTGGGCCTGGCGGGCGGCCAGGGGCCGCAGGTCCAACATGGCGGCGGCGGCGGCCTGCTCGACGCGGGCCGCGGCGTCCTCCAACGAGTCGGCGTCGGGGGCGGTGACGGTGATCAGGGCGGCGTGAGCGAACAGGGGGTGACCCTCGGCCAGCTCACGTTCGCGGGTCTCGATGTCGTCTTGACGGCGACGTTCGCGGGCGGTGAGCCGGAACCCGTGACGCTGCTTCTGGGCGGCGTCGGCCTCGATGGAGGTCAACGCCCGGTTGGCGTCAGCGGCGGCACGGGTCAACCCGACGGGTTCCATGACCACCGTCACGGTGCGGGTGGCGTCATCGGCGCCGAGCAGCGGGGCCAGCCAGTCCGCCGTCACCGCCAGCATGGGCCAGGCCGCCACCGTGTAGCTGCGGTGGACCGACCCGTCGACGCGGACCTGGGACCAGTCGGCCGCCACCGCCATGGGCCCCCACTCGAGGCCGCCGCGCCCGGTGGCGGCGGCCAGGGAGCGGCGCAGCGTGTCGATCTGGCGGGTCCGGCCCGGGTCGGACCGCAGCCGCACCGCGGTCGACACCTCGACTGGGGTGAGGGGTCCGGTGACGGTGAACCCGGCCGCTTCCAGGCGGGCGCCGAGCTGGCGGGTCTCCTCGCCCAGCACCTCGATGGCGACGGTGACGGGGTCGGTCCGGTGGCGGGCCCTGACCCGACGCAGATCGGCGGTGAGGGTGACGAGGACCTCGTGGGCGTTGGTGAACGGGGCCTGGTCGGCCAGGAGCGCCTCGTAGTCCTGCGCCGCCCGGGTGTGGGGTGAGGGGCGGTCAAGCCCAGCCAGGAAGCTGCGGTGGCCGTCGACGCCGGCGGGGCGGGTCCACTCCTGCCACGTGACCCGCCGCACCGGGCACTGGGCCCGGGCCAGCGGCGCCAGCGCCGCCCCCCACACCCCTACCAGCCCGTCCTGGTCAGCGGCAGACGCCACCGGGAACCCCCGGCCCGACACGGCCAGCACCACCGACACCGTCCCCGCCGGGCGGTCCCGGATGACCCCGGCGGTCCGCTCACCGGGGGGCCACACCAGGGTCGCCTCGATCAGCTCCAGGCCCGCCAACTGCACCGGCGTGTGGTCGTCGTGGCCGGGCCCGGCGCCCAGCAGCGAGGCGCGGGTCCATGTGCTGCGGCCCCGCAGCCGGGCCCAGCCCAGCCGGAACCCGGGGACGGCGACCTCATAGAGCGGGGCGCGCCGCCACCGCCCGAACGCCACCACCATCCCCGCCGCCGGGCCCGCCATCCCCACCACGGGGGCGCCGGCCAGCAGCGCCAGGGCGAGGAACAGGACCCCGGCCACGATGGGGGCGGCCTGACGGACCCCCAGACCCAGCACCACCCCCACCGGGCGGGCGTCACCGAACCGGTAGCGGGCCGACACGGGGCCGCTCACCGGCCCGCCTCATGCTCGTCGTCGGGGCGATCCGGTTCACGGGGTGCGGGGGGGAGCACCCCGTGAGACCGATCCGGACCGGCGCGGTGCGGTACCGACGGCCTCGACCACGCCGCCCACCCACCCGACCCGGGGTCCGCACCGGACGGCGGGGCCGCAGCGTCGGGGCCCGTGGGCCGCTCGGGTGGGTGTGCTCTCCTGATCTGGCCCCACTTGGAGCGGTAGTGCTCGTCTGAGTTGGCCCCACCTGGGGCGCCTTGGGGGGGGTCCGCGACCGGCGTTGTCGGTGGCGGTGGCGTGTGGGGATGGCGAAGAGGTCGAAGGTGCAGCTGTATGAGCGGATTCGTCGCGCCCACGCGGCGCAGGAGAGGAAGTCGATCCGGGCCCTGGCCCGGCAGTTCGGGGTCCATCGCCGCGATGTCCGGGCTGCGTTGGACTCGGCGGTGCCGCCGCTGCGGAAGACGCCTGAGCGGCCGGCGCCGAAGATGGACCAGTGGAAGCCGGTCATCGCCGGCTGGCTGGCGGAGGACCAGAAGTGGCCGCGCAAGCAGCGCCACACGGCTCGGCGGGTGTGGCAGCGCCTCGTCAGCGAGCACGGCGCCGATGTGGGCGAGTCGACGGTCCGCCGCTACGTGAAGGCGGTCCGGGAAGGCCAGACGTTCCCGCTGACCGATGTCACCGTCCCCCAGCATCATCGGTTGGGGTCCAAGGGCGAGTGCGACTTCGGTGAGGCCAAGGTGGTCCTGGCCGGGATCCCGACGGACGTGTCGTTGTTCTTGATGCGGCTGTCGGCGTCGGGCCGTGGGTTCTGCCGGGCGTATCTGAACGAGACCCAGGACGTGTTCTTGGACGGCCACGTCCGAGCGTTCGACCACTTCGGCGGCGTCCCCGCAACGGTCAGCTACGACAACCTCAAGTCCGCCGTGACCAAGGTGCTCAAGGGCCGGGACCGGATCGAGTCGGACCGGTTCGTCGCCCTGCGGTCGCACTACGGGTTCGAATCGTGGTTCTGTCAGCCCGGCCCCGACGGCGCCCATGAGAAGGGCGGTGTCGAGGGCGAGGTCGGCCGGTTCCGGCGCAACCATCTCGTCCCGGTCCCCCACGTCGAGACGATCGACGAGCTCAACGAGCTGATCGCCGCGGCCATGACCACCGATGACGCCAGGTTCATCGCTCATCGACGGATCACTGTCGGCGAACACTTCGAGCTCGAAGCCCCAGCGTTGAAGCCGTTGCCGGTCGAGGCGTTCGACGCCACCGCGATCAGCTCGCACCGGGTCGACACCAAGTCCCGGGTGTGTGTGCGTCAGGCGTACTACTCCGTGCCGGCTCGCTTCGTCCGCCGACGCGTCGACGTGCGGGTCAGCGCGGAGTCGATCGAGGTTCTCGACGGCGCCACCGTTGTGGCCCGGCATCGGCGGGGCCGCAAGGGAGACCAGGTGTTGGCGCTGGATCACTACCTCGACGTGATGGCCCGCAAGCCCGGAGCGTTGTTGTCGTCGACACCGCTGGCCCGGGCCCGGGCCTCAGGGGCGTTCACCGAGGTCCACCAACGCTTCTGGGATCTCGCACGCCGTCGCCTCGGCGACCGCGACGGCACCAAGGCGCTCATCGACGTGCTGCTCGCACACCGCACCGTCGGCGCCCAGGCGATCGTCGCCGGCCTCACCGCCGCCCTGGCCGCGGGTGTGGTCGACGCCGAGGTCGTGTTGATCGAAGCCCGCCGCTCCGCTGAGAACTCCGTCGCTGCGGTGATCCCGGTCGGAGTTCACCGGGGCTTGGACCGGCCCGAACCACCCATCGGCCACTACGACCAGCTCCTGGAAGGGACCCCCTGATGACCACCACCGACACCGCCGCCACCACAGCAATCGACGCCGCCGCCCGAGAACTGAAACTCCCGATGGTCCGCGCCGAAGCCGCCCGGCTGGCCGAGGACGCCAAGCGATCGCAGCTGTCCTACCTCGGCTTCCTCGCCGAACTCCTCGAGACCGAGGTTGACTCCCGCGCCGAACGACGCCGACAACGCCGCATCACCGAAGCCAAGTTCCCAAGGCTCAAACGGCTCGTCGACTTCGACCTCGACGCCGCCCCGACCGTCAACCCCGCCACCATCGCCACGCTCGCCGCCGGCGACTACATCGCTGCGGGTGATCCCGTCGTGCTGCTCGGTGACTCCGGAACCGGCAAGTCGCACCTGCTCATCGGCCTGGGCCACGCCGCCTGCGAACAAGGTCTTCGGGTCCGCTACGTGACCACCGCCCAGCTCGTCAACGAACTCGCCGAAGCCGCTGACGAGCGGCGCCTGTCCCGCCTCGTCAGCCGCTACGGCCGGCTCGATCTGCTCTGCCTCGACGAACTCGGCTACGTCCAGCTCGACACCCGCGGCAGCGAGTTGCTGTTCCAGATCCTGACCGAGCGCGAGGAGAAGTCGAGCGTGGCCGTCGCCTCGAATCTTCTCTTCAGCGAATGGGGCAAGGTCATCCCCGACGCCCGCCTCGTCGCCGCCGTCATCGACCGGGTCACCTTCAACGCCCACATCATCGAGACCGGCACCGAGTCATACCGGCTCCGCGCCACCCGCCAACGCCGCCGCTCAGGTGGGGCCAGATCAAGTGAGCAGGGTGGGGCCAATCCGGGTTGACATTCCCACTCGGGGGCGGTCCTCGGCGCTGGTGGCGGCGGCGTGGCCCCCGCCGCCCCCGGTGTGGCCTGTGGCGGGTCGGTGGCACCGTCCGCGCCGGCCGAAGTTGCCGGTGAGGCGGCGGCTGGAGGGGCCGGGGCCGGGGCCGGGGCCGGTCCCGGCGACGGGGCCTGGGCCGCTGCCCCCGTGGGGCCAGCGGACGGGCGGGGGGAGGGCCCATCCGCGGCCGGTCCCCCGCCGGGGGCCCGACCCCCCGGCGGCTGTGGCCCTCCCGAGAACCCTCCCCCACCCGCGCCGGCGGCTCCGGTCTGGGGGAGGGCCCGGGTGGCCGCCGACGCGGCGGTGGCGGCGCCGAGGGACTTGACCATGATCCCGGCCTGGGCGGCGGTCATGGCGGTACGACCCCAGCCCCCCACGATCCCCGACGACACCCCCGCCGCCTCCACCGACGGCAACAACCGGTAGACCACCCAGGGCGAGAACCCGGCCACCGCGAAACAGGCGAACCCGGTCACCAGGGTCCCCAACGCGGCGGCGCCGTCGGTGCCCGCATCGCTGCCGGTGGCGGCGTTGGTGACCAGCTTCGAGCCGACCACCAGCGTCAGGGTGATGGCCGGCTTGGCCAACACCAACGCCACCGCCACATGCACCAGACGCCGGGCCGAGCCCCGCATCACCGGCGACACCGACGACGCCCACACGATCGGCGCGAACGCGGCCACCAGGTACAGCAGCGCCGAGCGCATGAACAGCACCACCGCCGTGACCATCAGCCCGCCCATCCCGAACAGCAGCGCCAGCGGGCCCAGGAACGTCCCACCCAGGCGGCCCGCCACCGCCATCGTCACCGCCAGGGTGTCGAGGACCTGGCCGGTGTCGTCACGGCCCGCCGACCAGGCCACCTCGGCCAGGACGTCACCACCACGGATCAGCACGTCCATGACGACCAACGTCACCGCCGACGCGGCGATGGCCTTGGGGCCCTCCTTGAGGGCGTCGACGACCAGCTCGGGGCGGCCCCCCAGGCCCGCCTGGATCGCCGAGGCCAGCATCAACGCCACGACGATCCCCACCGAGATCCCCGCCAGCGGGGCGACCAGACCGTTGGCGAACCAGTCCTCGGTCAGCCGGGGTGAGGAGGCCGCGTCGAGGACGCCCCACACCCACTCCATCAACAGCAGCACCCCCGAGGAGAACCACGTGTAGACGCCCTGGGTCACGGTGTCCCAGGCCCACCCCACCGCGGCGCCGACCGTCTCACCGAACAGCTCCAGCGGGTTCGGTAGCGGCCACATCACCCCACCCCCTCAGCGGCGGGCCAGCTGAGGGGGACGGTCAGCTCGGCGGCGGTGGCGACGTCGATCTCGGGGGCCAGCGCCGGGGTCGGGCCCGGTGTCGATGCCCACCCGTCCACCAGCCACCCACGACCCGCAACGGGGACCATGGTGAGGGTGACGGTGCGCCACACCGCCCGGCCCGGGCCCACCCCGGGGGCGGCCACCACCAGCACCGACCACACCTCCACCTCCACCCCCGCCGGCGTCGGCACGGCGGTGGCGGTGAGGGGAACCTCGGCCACGGCCAGTTGGCGGGGGTCGGCGTCACGGGCGCCGATCTCGGTCTGCAGACCCAGGATCTGGTCAGAGGTCACATCGGCCAGGACCGGCCCGAACCCCTCGGTCGTGAACGCGGCGATCAGGTCACGGCGGGAGATGAACCCCGCCCCCACCACCTCCCCCGTCGACGCCACCGCCGCCACCGCCGCCGCCCGGGCGCCGGCCACATCGGCGGCGCCAGCCGGAACGTCCGTGCCGCCCGGACGGTTATCCGCCGACGGAGGTGGGCCTGGGCGTGAAGCGCCCGCCGCCACGACCGCCCTATCGGCGGCGATGTCGGCGTCGGTGCCGCCGGAGGCGGTCAGGGTCACGGCGGCGACACCGGCGACCAGACCGACAACGACCGCGGCGGCCACCAAGACCCGGGGGCGCACCGCTCAACCCCCCGCGGTGGTGTTGTACAGGGTCGTGACGATCGTCCACGACAACGCCGCCAGAATGGCGGCGCCGACACCGCCCAGCACCCACTTGCGGCCCGCGGAGGACGCCGAGTAGTTCGACCCGAAATGCCCCACGGCGGTGGTGATGGCGCCGATCAGCAGACCCGCCAGCGCGGCGGCCAGCGCCATCCACTTCAACCAGCCCAACAGCTTGCCGACCAGCGCCGCGCCCGGGGCGCTGGCGTCCACCGCCGGGTTGTCGATCTGGGCGCCCACCGGCACCGCCGCGATCCACGCCACCGTCGTCGCCGTCGACACCGCCGCGGCGACCCGGCGGACCCACCCGCCACACGCTCGGGTCCTGGGGGGGACCGGTGACACCATGACGACCTCCTTGCCGCCAACCCCGGATGGGTGGACGGCACCCACCAACGGGACCCCACCGACCCGAACCGGGGAACGAAACCCCGGTTCTGCCCGGCCCGCACCAGACCGGTCCCGTTGAGAGGGCGTGAAGACCGCTGCTGTCACCACCGTGGGTCTCGTCATCGGGTTGACGTTGCTGCCCGTCCTGCTCGCCGGCGGCAACCCCGCACCCCCCGGCGGCTGCGTCCCCACCGGGGGCCCCATCAGCGTGGTCCTGGCCGCCGTCCGCCAGGTCGAATCAGGCGGCGACTACACCGCCCGGGCCGCCCGCTCGACGGCGTCGGGCGCCTACCAGTTCCTCGACACGACCTGGGACCACTACCGCGGCTACCCCCGTGCCGTCGACGCCCCACCCGACACCCAAGACGCCAAAGCGGCCGAGCACGTCAACGGCATCCTCGAACGCCACGGCGGCGACATCGCCGCCGTGCCCGTCGTCTGGTACCTCGGGCACCTCCCCCCAGCGGGCTCGCCGTCCTGGGACACCATCCCCGGCCCCGGCGCCGGGAACCGCCTCACCCCCCACCAGTACCAACAACACTGGCTCGACACCTACCAACGCCTCCTCACCGACACCGGCCCCGACAACGGCGGCCAACCGCCCGAAACAGCGGGCTGTATCGGAGGAAGCGTCACCCCCCTGCCCGGTGGCTGGTCACTCCCCGGACCCGCCGAGCGCATCAACGCCGACCCCGGCGCCCTGGGCCGACCCCACCACGACTACCCCGCCTGGGACTGGGGCGTCCCCACCGGCACCCCCATCTACGCCATCCGGGGCGGCACCGTCACCGCCGTGCACACCTTCAACCGCAACTGGTTCGACGCCGCCTGCAGGACCGGACGGACCGGCTGTGACCCCTGCGGAACCGGGCTCACCATCACCGACGACCACAACACCCGCTGGACCTACTGCCACGGCACCACCCTCGCCCCCACTGTCGCCGTCGGTGCCGTCGTGGGGGCCGGCCAGCAGATCATGGCCTCAGGCAACACCGGCCGCTCCTCAGGCCCCCACCTCCACCTCGCCATCACCACCCCCGACGGACGCCGCCGATGCCCCCAACCCCTCCTCGAAAGCCTCCACCGCCACGCCGTCGGCGTCGACCCCGCCACCCTGCCCGCCGCCGGATGCAGCACCTGAACCGTCCGAGCACCACTCGGGACTGCCGCCCGTCGCCCGGCGGCCAGCCCGCCGTCGGGCCACCCCCCAGCGGCGATGCCCAGATCCGGCGATCCCGTAGAGCAGTCGACCATGGTGAACGCACAGCCCGTCTGGTCCACGGGCAGCAAGATCGCGCCCTGCCGGCCACGAGGGCTCATGATTCGGGCCAGCACAAGCCGTGGCGGGGCCGTGCTGGCAACAAGCCCCGTGTCACGACATAGCCGCAGCGGGCTCCCCCCGCCAGAGGCCCCTTCCCCCCCGCCGGAAATGGCACTTCGGCCGCGCCCCACGCCGCTGCGCTCCGAGCGTTGTGGGGCGCTCGTTCTGGGACACCCTGGGTTGTCACCAAACGCGCTCGGAACCATCGAGCTGGTCATCGGCCGCGTCGAGCAGTCGCGCAAGGCAAGATGTCGAATGGTCGATGCCACGTGGGAGGCGCCCCCCGACGACGAGCCCTTCCCGGGACGAGTTTACGGAGATGGCCTCCGGTGGGACTCGGCGTTCGAGGACGCGTGGCTCGTCGTGGAATTGCCCTTCTGGCTCATGGTGAACAGCAGTCCGCTGGAGGTCGCGGTAGAAGGATGGGCTATCGAGGTTCAAATTCGAGGTGATCACGTCGAACTCCACGTCGACGAGTACCGCGATTCCAAGACCAGCTGTGTGTACCTGGGACCAGATCCATCGAAAGTGGACCTGTCCGTCGTCCCGAATGATGCCGCTGTCGTCGGCCGGAAGTGCAAGACAGTTCTGCGGCTGCCGACGCGCTGCCTCACCGATGCGGTTCTAGCCCTCGACGAGACCTACTGGCGAGCCCGGCAGGCGATGTCCTATTTCGCCGCGCTCTGCGCCGGACACATCCCCGTCGTCAACGAAGTCATTGCCAGGTACCGGCTGGCCACCTACGACTTCTTCCCGTTCGAGGTTAGCCCGTGGGACGTGCCGGTCTGGTTCGTGCAGATAACGCACGGTCACGTGATGGTTCCGTTGCTGCCGTACCGGAGTTGGGACCACAAGCCGCTCGTGAACGGCGAGTTGATGTCGCTGATCACGCCCGGCGAGCTCTCCGCCGCCCGGATATCTCCGGAGCCGGGGGAGGTTGAACTACTCGACGGGCTGATGTTGATGGAGCGTGGTGACTATTCCGGCGCGGTCCGCCGCGTCGTGACAGCGATGGAAGTGATCGTTTCGAGCCGGCTCCGCGTCGAGTTCGAGCGGCTCTTTCCGGACGCAGAGGTCGAGCGGCGGCTCACGGCCTCCCAGAACGACTTCCCCGGACGCCTTCGACAATGGGCGAGGCTTTCAGGTAACAAGCTTCCAGACTCGCTTGTCAGAGAGTTGGAGCAGGCGCGAGCGCTGCGGCATGAAGTCGTCCACCGTGGACTCCGGTTCCCTTATCGGGATCGAGGCACAGCCCAGCGAGCGGTCGACACAACCAGGTGGGCGTACAACTTCGTCGAGGGACGGGCAGACCTCGCAGGACTCCGGGAGACGCGGCTCGCTCTCAGATCAATCGGGCGGTTCTCAGCCGGTATGCACTTTGGCACTCAGATCACGCCTGAAGGGGTGGTTGTCTCGTTCGACGACACGAACGGCTTGGGCGATGTCGACGCCGGAGACGCAGCCGCCGGCACCGACTGAGAACACCGGTGCTGACAAACTGAGCGCTGGGACTCAGCCCCCATCCTGACCTGATCCGTGAGATCCACTCTCGCCCGCACCAATACGCTGCCCGGTCGGCGACGTGAGCGGGCTGGGGTACGGGCCACGGGTAGCCCGCCGCCGAGACCGCTGAGGCGCTCCCCGCTGTCGAGCCTCAAGGACGTGTCTGGCCTGTGCGGGCTGACGGCCAGATCGTGGGCAGGGGGCGGAGTCCCGGACGTCACGCCAGAGCGTGACGGCTGAGCCCCCTGGGGCGGTCGGCGCGTGGGTGCTCACGCTGGCGACGAGGGCCCGACCCGGCGAAGCAGTTCTGCCGGAGAAGTCCCGAGCTCCGCCAGGAGTTGTGGGGTCCTCCCGACGTCAGCGCCAACGATCGCCACCAGCAGGTGCCGATTGCTGATCCGACGCGCGCCCGTCTGGGCCGCGGCCTCCAGGGTGCGTTCCAGGGCCAGTTTCGCTGAGGGAGCGAACCGGGTCGTTCGTCCCCGCCGCAGCCGCGTCGACGCCGGCGGGACCGGCCGCCCCGTGACGATGCCGACGGTGGCGAGGGCCGTCTGGAACTCGCTGTCACGGGCTGAGCGGATCGCCTCGGCCGTGATCCTCGCGTCGACGAGGGCCCGTCCCACAGAGTCTCGGACCGGGTCCACGAGGGCGGTCAGGAGGTGCTCGGCTTGCACCATCGCCGACCCCTCCGCTTCGGCGATCTCTGCCGCTCGGCGCACGGCATGTTGGGTCTCACGGGCGAACCGCTCGAACATGTCCTCTCCTCGTCTCAGCGACTTGGCCGAACGCGATGGCCGTGCTTCTTCTGGACCGCCTGGCGGGTGACGTCGAGGGCCTCGGCGACACGCCCCCATGACCAGCCCTCCCCCAAGGCGCGGACGACCTGTTCCGCCTCGAGATCGTCGGCCAGCGCACGGAGGGCTCGAACGGCGCGGAAGCCGTCGTTGGGGCTGAGGTCGTCGACCGCCGTTCGCGCCACGTCCGCAACCTTAGTTGCAGTACCAGCATGGTTGCAACCTACGTTGCAGAAGCTGGCCTGCGTGGTGGCCTGCGTCGAACGCAAGAGCCTGTCCGATCTGGTCGCCACCCTCACCGGCGGCTGGCTCCGCTACCTCCTCACCGACCTGGCCACCGTGCAGCGCGGCGCGCTGGTCGTGGAGGACCGGTGGTCGGCGGTCTTCAAGCTGAACCGGGTGCGGCCCTCGGTGGTGGCCGAGGGGCTGGCCGAGGCGCAGGTCCGGTTCCCGAACGTCCCCATCGTGTTCTGCGAGACCCGCCCCCTGGCCCAGGAGTGGACCTACCGGTTCCTGGGTGCCGCCCTCGCCCACCACCACGACCATGACCTCGCCGCGACGGTGGCGGCCCGTCTGCCGACCCCTGGCCCGGTGCCAGCCCCCGAACCGACCACCGCCGAGGTCAGACGGTGGGCCGTCGGGGCCGGACTGGCCGTCGCCGACCGGGGACGGCTGCGGCCCGAGGTGTGGGCCGCCTACCGACAAGCCCACCGCCTCGACGGCACGCCGCCGTCGGCGACCGGCCTGGGTCCGTTGACGGGCGACGGCCTGGGCTGCCATGGTCAGAGCGCAGGGAACGGGACGACGATCAGCCCGTAGGTGGACTGCGCTTCGGTGATGAGCCCGTCGCTGATCGTGGTGGTCGTGGTGGAGTCGAACACGGCGGCGGGGTCCTGGGGGCCGGCCGGGCCGAACAGGGCGACGCAGACCTGCGCGTGGGATGGGTCGTGGCGGGCGGCGTAGAGCACGCCGTCGAAACCGTCGCCATGGGCGAGGCGGGCGAGACGCTGAGACGTGGCGTAGCTGTCGCCGGCGGCGACGGTGGCGGTGAGGTCGAGGCCCGCCTGGCGGTAGGCGCCACGGGCCGTGGGGCTGGCCAGGTTGAACAGCCGTAGGTCTCGGTTGACGGTGACGATGCTGTGGCGTCGCCCGTCGATGTCGTCGCGGCTGCGGGTGAGGATCCGGCCGAGTGTCTCGATGTAGGCGCCCAGTGCTTCCAGGGCCAGATAGCAGGTGCCACGACCGGCGATGTCGGTGAGGTTGAAGCGGCCGTGTTCGCTGGTGTCGAAGAACGCCACCGAGCCCCGACGGTCCCGGTGGATTCGATGCAGCGGGGTGCCAGCCCTGAGTCGGTAGTCGACACCGGCGGGAGCCGGTTCGATCACCGCGTTTCGAGGTGCGCGGCGCGTCGGGCCGCCGCCACGACAGGCTCGTCGGCTCCGCCGGCCAGGACCCAGTCGGCGGGGGTGCGGTCCTCGAGTTCGGGTTGGGGGCTGGTCGCCCACGCTGCGATCGTGAACGGTGAGGGGTCATCGAGGCGCTCCCGGAACGCGGTGACGATCCCCAGCATGATGTCCCGCACGACCGGGCGGGGCCCGGACGTGTCGAACTGCCAGGCCGGGTAGTGGCTGGTCCCCGATCCGGGCAACGCCACGACGCTGCCGGTCCTCTTGCGGGAGTCGAGCGCCTGGCGGGTGACGCCGAGCAGCCGGACCACGGTCTCGGTGTCGAGGGTGTCGCCGAGACGTTCACGCCAGGTGGCCGCCGCTGCGGCCGCCTCACCGGCCTGGCGGCCGATCTCGGCCAGGTCGGCGGCGCCCAGGGCTCCCGGAGACGGCGGGCGGTTGGCCCTGAACCCCTCAGCGAAGGCGTCGACGAGGACGTCGAGCTGCGTGGTACCGGTCGCCTCGCCGTTGTCGTCCATGCCCCACCCTACCGTCCTCGTCAAGGCGTCAAGAGGTCCGCCGGGGTGGTTCCGGGTCTGTCATGGCGACCCCCCCCGCGAGACGGTCCTGACGCAGGCGGGGCTGCTAGCCGGAGGAGGCGGTGAGCTCACTGAGCAGGGTGATGGTTCGGGTGGAGGGCTCGTAGTTGAACCCGTCACGGGAGAGGTCACCCAGGAGGGTGCTGAGCTCGTCGTAGGTGGCGCGGACCCCGGCGGCGTTGTCGGCGGCGGCTTCGATGCGCATGCGGGCCCGGTAGAGGGGTTCGTTGATGGGCAGGGCCCGTAGTCCCTGGCTGACGGCCCGTCGAGCGGTGCCCAGGTCGCCTTCGTCGAGGGCGAGGTCGACGAGGCGCAGGGCGGCGTTCTCGACGAGCTCACACGCCCGGGCGTTGTGTTGGCGCTGGTGGGCCCAGTCGTAGCCGGGGGCGTCGAAGGGGACCCCCCGGATGAGGTCGAGGCCTTCGGTGAGCACACCTGCGGCTTGTCCGGAGGAGAGCTGGGTGGCGTGGTCGACGAGGGCGGCGAGCAGGTCGATGTCGGTGCCGACGCCGGGGTGCAGGGTGACCTTGTTGGAGCCCTGGTCGCGGGCGGGGAGGTAGGCGCCGAGGGTGGTGCGGGCCTTGGAGATCCGGTTCCAGATGGTGGCCCGGGCCACCATGCGCCCACCCCAGACGGCGTCCATGAGCTGGTCGTCGGTGGCGCGCCTTCCGTTGCAGGCCAAGAACGCCACGAGGTTCGTCTCGATGCGGCCCAGGTTCGGGTGGGCGGGCACGGCGGGGGGGCCGAGGAGGGTGACGAGCAGCTCGGGGCGGGGCAGCGTCCCGTCATCGTCGCCGGGATCGTCGTCACCGAGGTCGAAGCCCAGATCGAGCTGGCCGGGTCCCTCGGCGCCCCCGCCGGGGATGACCTCGAGTTCCGGCGCGACCCCGTTGCCGCTGATGTCGCCGCTGGCGACGTCGAGATCCGCCGGGAGCCCAGTGTCGCTCACGTCATGATCACTGCCGGCGACCTCGACATCGGTCGGGCTGCCGGCGTCCACCTCGGCGCCCTCGCTGGCGGCGACGACGAGCCCCGCCAGGACCCGGATGTCGCTGTGGTCGTCGTCGGTGCTGTCGTCGTGATCGACGGGCTGGGTGTCACCGTCGGTGGGGGACTGGTCGTTTCCGTCGGCTGAGCGTTCGTCGACGACATCGGCGGGTTCGAGGACCTGGGCGATGATGGGCATGGTCTCGCTGGGGATCCCGGCGGCGCGGAAGGTGATGCCGAGGGGTTCGAGGCGGCCGGTGCCGTCGGCGTCGACGGTGAGCGTTGCGGCGGTGTCGGCGGAGTCGCCGAGGACGACGACGGCGACCCCGCGGCGGGCGGGGGCGCTGGCGGTGATCTCGTCGACGTCGCTGGACACCTCGGGGGTGTGGCGGGCGTCGATGAGGGTGAGGTGCAGCTCTCGGCCGGCGGCGCCGTCGCGTCCGGTGCGGAGTTGCAGGGTGGTGTCGAGACCCGAGGAGGCCAGGACACGTTCGTGGTCGGCGACGATCCCGCGGACGTGTTGGAGTGCCCCGTCGAGGGTGGTGGCCTGGACACGGTCGAGGTGCTCGACGCCGCCGAGGTCGAGGGTGGGGCTGTGGTTGAGGTTGACGGTGTGGAGGTAGGTGTCGGCGAGATGGTCGCCGGTGGCGAGCTCGACGGTGATGGCCCGTATGAGGGCCTCGGCGGTGGCCGGGTGGCCGGTGACGGTGACCGAGCCGAGGGCTTCGAGGTCGACGAGGAGCTGGTTGTCGTCGCGGGTGCCGATGGTCACGAGCCCGGGGATGGGTGGGGGTCGGGGGGTGGTGGGCACGGGGAGGTCGGGGTCGTAGAGGAGCCGCCAGGCCCAGCCGTTGTCGGTGGCTTCCCAGGGGCGGGGGGCGCCGGGGGCGGGTTGGTCCCAGAGGATCTCGATGCCGTGGCGTTCGGAGACCTCGACTGCGACCGGTCCGGCGGTCAGGGTGCGGGCGTCGAGGGCGGCGAAGAGGTCGGCCAGCTCGTGGTTGGCCCATGCCACCAGCGCCAGATCGGAGGCGGCGACGAGGGCGTGTTCGGTGTCGGGGTCGGTGGGGTTGTGGCGGTGGGCGGCGGCGCCGGTGACAGCGCGGCGGGCCTGGCGGCGGCGCAGACCGACGAGGAGGCCGCTGGCCAGGACGGTGGCACCGCCGATGCCGGCGATCCACGGCACCGTGCCCGCCTCGTCGCCGCTACCCCGGTCGGCTGAGGACCCCAGCCGGTCAGCCGGGCCCGGCTGGGGGGCCGTCGGGGGCGGGTCGGGTGCGGGGGTGGCGGCGGCAGCGACGACAGCGGTCGTGTCGACGGCGGCCGGGCCGGGGGCGGGCGCGGTGTCGACGGCGGCCGGGTCGGTCGGGGCCGGCGCGGTGTCGGGGGTGGCGGGGGCGGTCGCGTCGGTGTCGGCGGGGCCGACCGGGTCCCCGTCGGTGTCGGCGGGAGCCGTCGGCGTGGCGCTGTCGGGGGTGGGGGGTTCGGGGGGTGCTGGCGGCGGGGCCGTCTCTGCGAGTTCAGCCGGCGGCGGGGCGGGTGGGGGTGGGGTGCCGATGGCGGGGAAGGTGAAGCGTTCGCCGGGGTAGATGAGGTCGGGGTCCTCGACGACGTCGGCGTTGGCGTCGATGACGTCGGCGACGTAGCCGGCGATGGCGGGGTTGGGGGCGGGCTGGCCGTGGGCGGTGTCGAGGCGCTCTTCGGAGAGGTCCCAGAGGTTGTCGCCGGGGGCGATGACGATCTCGGTCTCGGCCAGGAACCCGCCGCCGTCTTCGGGCGGCGCGGTGGGGGTGGGGGTGCGGTCGGTGGGGATGGCGGCGTCGGGTGGGAGGCGGACGAGTTGGCCGGCGGTGAGGTCGCGTGCTGAGCGCAGCAGGTCGGTGTTGAGCTCGAGGATCTCGGCGGTGCGTGACCCGTCGCCGAGGGCGGTCTCGGCGATGCGCCACAGGGTGTCGTCGGGGGTGACCGCCCAGCATGCCGACACCCCCTCCGTCGGTGCCGGTGCGGGTGCGGGTGGGGGTGGGGTCGCAGTGTCGGTGTCGGGTGCGGGTGCGGGGTCAACGTGGGCGACGACGGGGGTGGGGGCGGTGAGGGCTCCGGCGACGGTGGGGGTGGTGGTGGCGATGGTGACCGACAGGACGAGGGCGACGAGGCGACCCATTCCGGTCCCGACGGGGGCGGCGACGAGGGGGGCGGTGGCGGGCCGTTGGCCCCGCTCGATGCGGGGGACGTTGACGGTGAGCTCCCAGATGAGCGCCCAGGTCAGCTGGGCCCAGATGACCCAGACCACGACGGCCAGGGCGTCGACGACGACGTCGGCGGGGATGTCGCCTTGGCTGATGGCGGTGCTGACCCGTCCCCAGTCCGGTGTGGCCCGGGGCAGCGGCCAGCCGACCAGGGCGACGAGGGCGACGGGTACACCGACGGCGAGGACGGCGAGGGTGGCCGCGCCGGCCAGGGCGTGGACGCTGCGGCGGGTTGCCGCCATCATCGCCGGGTCCGCTGCGGGTGGGTGGGCATGGTCAGGGGCTTTCGGTGCCGGTGACGCCGCGTACGGCGGCGGCGGTGGAGGACCCGGTGACCCGGTCGGGGAACCCGGGTGAGGGGAAGGCGTAGCCGACACCGGCGCTGACGGTGACGGTGACGGTCTCGGCGGTGACGGTCACGGTGGCGGTGTAGCCCGCTGCCCCGGCCACGGCCTGGGCCCGGTTGGTGGCGGCGGCGGGGTCGATGACGGCGCCGGCGCGTAGGAGCCCGGGGTCGGTCTGGGCGCCGGCTCGGGCTGCGGCGGCGGCCACGGCGTAGGCGTCACGGCGGGTGGCCCACTGCTGGCCGGCGGAAACGAGGGCCCAGGCGCCGATCATGAGCCCCACGATCAGCACCGCGGCGGCGGCCATGACGGTGCCGGTCTCGCCCCGGCACCGGCCCGCACCGTCACCGGCAGCGGCACCGTCACCGGCGGCGGCGGTGTCGCGGGTGGGGGTCATCGGCCGCCGCGGACGACGTCGACGTGTTCGACGCCGCGTCCGGTGACGGTGCGCGACCCGGGGAAGCCGGCCGCGACGACGTCGGCGAGGTTGATGGTGCAGGTGACCTCGACGGTGACCACCCCGCCCGGTGCGAGATCACCGCCCACGGCCACGACCAGACCCTCACAGGCCACCCCCCGTTCGGCCAGCACCCCGCCCGCCACGGTCTGGGCGGCGGCCGCCGCCGAGGGCTGGTCGTACTCGGCGGCAGCGGATCGGGCCGCTGAGCGTGCCGCGGCTGAGACGTCGGCGCCGGAGCCGATGATGCGCAGCGCCCCGACGACGAAGAACATGACCAGCAGCACCCCGGCGACGGCCAGGCCGGCCTCGACGCCGGCCGCGCCGGTGTCACCGTGGAGGCGGCGGGCGCTCACGGCCCGCCCTGGGGGTCGAAGCGTTCGAGGCGGGCGCTCCCCGAAGCGGCCACGCTCATCGAACCGAAGAACGGCAGCAGCGACACCACCCGCCCGGTGGCGGTCACCGTGACCACATCACCGGACACCGACGCGGTCACGGTGTAGGTGTCGAGGAGCTGACCGGCGGACCCTTCGATGAGCTCTCCGGCCAGGGCCGCCCCGTCAGCGGGGCTGGCGGTCGGGCGGGCGCCGGCGGCGGCGCCGTCGTGGGCGGCGCCGGCGAGGACCTGGCGGGCGTGGTAGCCGAGCGCGAACTGCACGACCAGCATGACCGCCACCAGCACCACCGGGATGACGATGACCATGGTGGTGACCTCACCCCGGTCCCCGCCCAGCCGGCCCCCACCACCGGGGCCGGCTGAGCGTCGGGGGGTCAGGGTTCGGGGATGGCGTTGGCGTTGTTGTTGATCTTGGTGGCGATGACCGTCGCCGCGGCGATGGCGGCGACGACGAGGATCACGATCGCCGCCGTCATGGCGGTGATCTCGCCCCGCTCGTCGTGCCGGGCCGCGTCGAGGCGCCCCGAGATGGTCTCGCCGGCCGCCCACCAGGTGGTGAGCAGCCGGACCTGGGTGTCGAGCATGGGTGGTCTCCTTGGGTTCGGTGCCGGTCGGTTCACCCCGGGTGGGGTCGTGTCGGACCGGCACGACACGAGAACGGCGGGCTCTGTTCATGGGGTCGAGAGGGCGGCCAGGGCGGGGTAGCCGATGAGGGTCAGGAACCCGGCGAACATGAGCGCCACGGGCAGCACCATGGTCTCGGTGCGGGACTGGGCCTCGGATTCGGTGCGGGCCAGGTCCCGCAGACGGATCCCGTCGGCCTTGGCCGCCAGCGAGTCGCGGACCTGGGCGCCGTCACCGGCGAGCGACACCGAGGCGTGGAGGGCTTCGAGCTCGACGACACCGACACGGTCACCGAGCTCGCCAAGGAGCTGCCAGGGGGCCTGGCGGCGGGCCTGGGCCACCGACAGGGCGGTGCGGAGGTGGCGCAGCGCCGGACCCCGCCCGACGGAGGCGGCGTCGAAGAGGGCGGTCTCCACGCCGGCGCCGCCGGCCATGAGCACGCACACCAGCTCCAGGTAGGCGGCCAGGGCGTGACGGAACTCCCGGCGGGCCGCCTCGGCGTCAGAGCGCAGGTCGATGCGGGCGTAGAACCAGCCCGCCGCCGCGCCCGCCGGCACCGACATGACCAGCACGGCGGGGGGGAACACCCCGATGGCGCCCCCGGCGGACATGGCCGACAGCGCCAGCCCGGGGGTGGCACCGAGCAGCGCCCACAGGGCCCGGGCCTGCACCCAGCGCTGGGGGGTCCACTCCAACACGGCCAAATCGGCGGCCAGCGCCGCGCTGGGTCGGCCGGCCAGACGGCCCACCACCAGCCCCCGACCGTGAGCGGTGGTGGGGGTGCGGGGTCGGTGCAGTTCGGTGACCAGCACCCCCAACGGTGGGGCCTGGCCCACTGCGCCGCGTACGGCCAGGACGACCCCGGCGCCGGCCAGGGCACCAGCGGCGACCATCACCGCCAGCGTCACCGCTGGCCCCCGGTGCTGCCGGTCAGCGTCGCGATCGTCATGAGGGCTGGTCCTCGGCGATGCCGGCCAGGAGGCGGGGGGTGGCGGCGGGACGGCCAAGGAGCACCAGGGACCAGAGGGCGGCGGCGAACAGGGCGCCGATGCCGATCATGACGGCCTGGCCGGTGGGGGTGTCGTAGGGGTCCATGAACTCCGGGGAGAACACGATCAGCACCACGGCCAGACCGAAGGTGATGACCACCAGGGCCCGGGCCGAGGCGTAGGTGCGGGCCCGGCCCGTCTCGACCCGTAGCCGCATGGCGGACTGCTCCCGGGCCGAGCGGGCGATCTCGCCCAGCAGCTCGGTGAGACGCTGGGCCTGGCGTTCGGACGCGATGACCAGTGACGCCACCACCAGGTCAGCGACCGGGTCGGCCATCTCGGCCGCGAAGCGGCGCAGGGCGGGGGTGAGGGACTGGCGTTGGGCCCGGATCGCCAGGGCCTGCACCTCGGCCCGGATCGGGGTGGGGGCGACGCGGGCGGTGACGGCGATGGCTTCCTGGAGGCCGGCGTGGGAGGCGATCGTGTCGCGCAGCATCTCCGCCCACGACGCCAACGCTTCGCTGCGGGCGGTCAGCTCGTCACGGTGGCGGCTGACGCCGGCCAGCATGGGCGCCACCCCCGCGGCGGCGCCGGCGATGACGCCCGCCGCGGGCCAGCCCGTGAGCCACCACCCGGCCACGGCCGCGGCGGCGACGGCACCGGCCCGCCACCCGACCACCTCCCAGCGCACATCGGGTAGCCGCCGGTCGGTGATGGTGACGCCCCGCCAGCCCGCCACCGCCACCCACACCCCGGTGGCGGCGACCAGGCCGACGAGAGCCCCGGCGGCGGTTCTCACGGGCGTAGCCCCGACCCGAGGACGGCGTCGTCGAAGCCGGCGGCGGCGAGAGCGCGGGCGTGGCGGCGGTCCAGGCGCCGCATGATCCGGGGGGTGCCGTCGTCGTCGGTACCCAGGATGGTGTTGGTGGTGCAACGGGCACCGTCGAAGCCGGCCACCTCGATGACCTCCGACACGACACGGCGGCCGCCGGGAAGGCGGTCGAGGTGCACGACGAAGTCCACGGCCAGGTGCAGCTGGTTGTGGGCCACCTCGGGAGGCAGGCGGTCCTCGCCCGTGCCCAGGTACAGGGCCAGCTTGTCGAGGGCCCCCTCAGCGGAGGCGGCGTGCACCGTGGTCAGCGACGACTGGCCATGGGTCATGGCCTTGAGCATCGGCACCGCCGCGTCGGAGTCCCTGACCTCACCGCAGACCAGCCAGTCGGGCCGGTATCGCAGGGCGTGTTTGACCTGTTGGCCCTGGGTGACGGCGCCCTCGCCCTCGTTGTTGGCCAGGCGCTCCTCCCAGGACTCCACGTTGGGGTGATGGATCGGGTCGAAGAAGTCCAGCTCGGCGGTGTCCTCGATGATCACGACCCGCGCCAGGCGGTCCAGCTCAGCCAACTTGGCCCGCACCAGGGTGGTCTTGCCTGAGCCGGTGGGCCCGCAGATCACCAGCCGGATCTCCCGGGCGGCCATGCACGCCCGCAGCAGCGCGGCGATGGGTTCGGGGACCATGCCCAGGTCCACCAGGTCAGCCATGGTCACGTCGCCGAGGGTGTTGCGTCGCAGCGAGAACGACACGTGCTGGGACACCTCACGGGTGGCGGCCAGACGCAACCCCGGACCCAGGCGCATCACCAGCAACGGCACCTGGGAGTTGAACTGGCGTTCCGTGCGGCCCGCCGTGCGGGCCAGATGCGCCAGCCAGCTGACCAGCTCGCCCTCTGAGCCCCACAGCCGCTCGGAGATCACCTCCACCGAACCGTCGGAGCGGTAGACGAACACCAGGTCGAAGCGGGTGGCCACGATCTCCTCCACCGTCGGATCCGCCAGCAGCAACTCGATCGGACCCAACCCCACCGACAACGCCAACACCCGCTCGGTGAGCCGTCCCTCGGTGGTCTCATCCAGGCGGGGCCGGCCCGAGGCCAGACGTTCGGCGTCGATGCGGCGCAGCTCATCGGCGAGCACCGACACCGCCAACGCCTCCTGGGCGGGGCGGTCCAACGCCACCCTGGCCGTGCTGACCCGCTCGGTGGCCTCGCGCACCAGGGCCTCCTGCACCGCCGCTGACGCCTCGCTCACCAGCAGCGGATCCAGCGCCGCCACCCCAGGGCCCCCCGTCCCCAGCACGCTCATCCCCACACCCCCGGCACTGTCATCTCGACACCCCCTCCATCGCTGACTGTTCTCCGCTGTCGCCGGGTGGGGTCGGGGTGTGCGCTGCGACGGCGACGGCGGCGGCGACGTCGAGGGCCTGACGCCAGGCCCATGACCGCCGGCCCCTCCCCCGGCCCGCCCCGCCCAGCACCGCCCCCGCGGCGGCGGCGAGGTCGTCACCGCCGGCGGCCCGCCACACCAGACCCGTCCCCGCGAAATCGGCCAGCTCGGCGGTGGGGTGGGGGCAGGGGCCCGAAACCAGCAACCCGACGCGCCCACCCCGGGCCTGCAGGGCCGCCACCCGGGCCGGGACCTGGACGAGGTCCTCGGGGCGGGGCCCGCACACCAGGACAGCCAGCGCCGACGGGCCGACGAAACCGGTGGCGGGGTTGGTGTCGTCGAGGCGGCCGGCGTCGACCAGCCACACCCGCCCGTCGACGGCGACCCGTGCGGCCACCTCGACGGCCGTCGACGCCCACAACGGGCGGGACTGCTCCGCGGTCTCAGGGCCCGGCACCACCCACACCCCACCGGCCACCCGGCGGGCGGCGTCGGCCACCTCGACCGGGCCAGTCGAGCGGCGCAGCCCGGAGATGAGGGCCACCACCCCCGGGTTGACCCCCAGCCCGTAGCGGGCCCCCAGCACCCCACCGGCCGGGTCGGCCTCGAGCACCACCCGCTCGTCGTCGCCGGGCCAGGCCGCGGACAGCAGCAGCGCCCACGACGTCACCCCCGGCGACCCCCGGATCGACCCCAACGTCACGATCACCGCCCCACCCCCGACAGCGTCAGCCGCAGACGGTCATCAGCGGCGGCCTGGGCCACGATCCCCTGGGCCGACTCAGGGACCAGCACCGCCACCCACAGCCGCCCCGTCGATCCTCCCGACCCCGTCGCCTCGGTCGCCCACACCGACCCTTGCGTCAACACCACCGCCGCCGCCTGCCCCTCCCCCTCGGCCGGGCCCGACCCGCTCGTGGTGGCGGTGGGATGGACGCCCAGCAGCGTCACCCGGTCCCCCGCACCCAGACCGGCCACCGGTGCGGCGCCGGGCTCCAACGACGCCCCCACCACCACCATCCCCGCCGGGATGACCGCATCGGGCTCGGCGAACAGGCCCGTGTTGAGGATCGTGCCGGCCGGGACCGGACCCCGGGTGGCCCGGCCCACCACCAGATCCTGCTGGCTCGCCCGCACCGCCCGCACCGCCCCGGTACGGGGCATCTCCACCACCCGCACATCTCCGGCGCCGAGGACCTCACCCGGGCCCAGGTCCCGGGCCGCGACCACGATCGACATCTGCTCCGACGTCGCCGTGAACACCCACGCCCCCAACAACCCCGCCATGGCCACCGCCAGCACCCCGCCCGCCACCCACGACGGACGCCGCCGCTTCGGTGCCGTCAACGACACCGGCGCCACCGCCGGGTCGACCCGCCCGTTCCCTGACCCCGCCGGGACCTCCGCGGTTCTGGTGCGGGCCATCAGCAGCCTCCCTGCAGCGGATGGGGGCCCGTGCAGATCACCAGGGCCTTGACCTCGGCGACGGCCAGCTCCGAGGACGCCTCGGTCCGGTAGCCCTCAAGCGGGCCCCCCGCCCCCGACGACGACGTCCAGGAGATCTCCCAGTCGATCGTCATCGTCGTCCAGAAGTGGTAGCCGTCATAGGGCGACGTCGACGACGCGTTGCGGTAGATGTACGAACACGCCCCCGGGACCTCCGCCACATACGGCGCCACCGGACCATCACCGTCACACCACACCGACCCCACCCCCGCCGGGTCCCCCGAATAGAACGTCAACCACCCCGGCACGGCCGACACCGTCGCCCACACCGGCCCGATCGACGCCGTCACCGACACCGGCCGCCACGAATCCCCGCCCGCCCGGTAATCCAGCGGCGTCTGCACATACGCCCACCCGAACTCGGCGTCCAACAACTCGAACACCGGCTCCGGTGCCGGCAGCGTCTCCTGCAGCCGCTCCAACAGATCCGGCAGCAGATCCTCAGGCGTCGCCTCCGGGAACTGGAACAGCGACACCTGCCCCCCACAGCGCCGCTCCCACAGATGAAACGTCACCTCACCCACCGTCCGCGGCCACGTCGCATCCCCCAGATCCGGGGCCGCCACCCCACCATCGACCATCCGCCACGAACACCCATCCCCACCCCCCGACGAGCCCCCGCCCTCGGTCCGATACGACACCTGCGCCGTGATCACACCCCCAGAAGACCCGGCACTCCCGCCCCCACCACCGGGCCCTGGCGCAGCGATCGCAGTCGAGGCGAAGGCCAGGAGGAGGCACGTCGTCGTCAAGCACGCCGCCAGCGCAATGTCCATCACGCGGGCCGGCATATGTCGGCTCCTTCGGTCGGACCAACGAGCTCAGCTCCGTAGGAGCGCCACACCCCATCGGCATCAAGGCGCAACGCCCACGTCTCCCGGGCTGAGACGAACACACCGTCGACGATGACGTCCACGCCGTCGGGACCCGCTCCCGGCAGCACGAGCTTGGAACCGTCGGCCCAGCAGACGAGCACCGTTGCCTCGGTGAGGTCGGGGTTTAGTTCGACGTCTTCGACGACATGACGAAACTGTTCACGGTCTCGTACGGCGTAGCCAGCCTCGTTCCACTCCTGGATCAGACGCGCGTTGCGCTCGAACAGCTCACCGCCCCGCGTCGCCGCCAACGTCACCGGATCACAGGCAGGCAGGGCCACCAGACAGGCCGAGAAGTCGGCGAACCCCCGATCCAGCGCCGCCCGCACCTCGGCCTCGACCGCCACAGCGGGGTCGATCGTCGTGGGTGGCGCCGTCGTCGACGGCGCCACCGTCAAGTCCGGGATCGTCGTCGTCGACGACGGTGCCGTGAACGCCGGAACCGTCGTGGTCGGCGGGGCGGCCTGGGACGACCCCGACGTGCAGCCCGCCGCCGCGGCGGCGACCAGGACACAGGCGGCCACGAAGCCGGCACGGCGGCCGGCTACGAGCCCACGCATCCCTTCCGCTCCCCCATTCCGTGCATGCGTCCCCCCCGGAGCCTGCCTGCGGGCGGGCACCGTACGCCCGAACAGGGGACGACGCAACAGGTTCTCTCCAGACGGGACCATGCCGGCACCTCCCCATCGACACGGCGGGCTCGACAACGAACCCGGCAACGACAGGAGGGGCAACCACCACCATCGCCCGGGGACCCTCACGCCCGACCACGGCGACGCGGCAGCAGTGTCGCGCCCGCCGGGACGGCTGTCAACGATCCTCACACCAACCAACGGGACGCCACCCGCCCGCCGGTGGAAGAACTTCTTCAGGAATCCGCACCGACCGACCGGCACGGGGGATCGTTGTGGCCCGCCCCGCCGGGCTGGGCGGCCGCCGCCAGACGCCGCATCCGTACCACCCGCTGCCCCAGCATGACGGCGACATCGTCGAGCGACCCGCAGCGCGGCCCCGCGAAGTCCGCCCAGTTCGCCGCCGTGTCATGGTCGGCGTAGATCAACCAGTCCTCCAACCACGCCAGCAGCCACGCCCACTCCTCCAGCTCCTCGGCCGCCACCGCCGCCCACCGGTTCCCAGCCCCGTCGTCGACGCTGTTGGGGGTGCTCATCCCCCTACAACGGGACAGCGGGCGCGTCCCGGTGGAAGAGAACGACGCGATCCCCACCTCCACGACGGTCGTTCACGTCTCGGTGTCGGTGTCCGCCCGGAGGTGCTCGCGCAGGTAGGGGATGGCGAAGTCGACGCGGCCGTGACCGGCGGGACCGATGATGCCGGCGTCGATGAGGCGCCGCCGGTAGACCCCGGCGTACTGGGCGTTGACGCCCATCCGCCCCGCCACGTCGGCCATGACCGAGGGGCCCTCGTCGACGGCCATGGCGACACAGAACGCCCGGTCGGTGTCGCTGAGATCGGCCAGGGCCACCGCGTGGACGCTGGCGGCCAGCCGCCGCCGGGCCGCGGTCACAGCCGCCTCGGCGTCAGCGCCGTCGATGACCTCACGGTCGGGTCGGTTGCGCCACAGGTGGTAGCCGAGCAGCTGGATCATGAACGGGTACCCGCCCGATGCCGCCACCACGGCGGCCAGGGCGTCGGGGGTGATGGTGCGTCCGTGGTCGGCGATGGGGTCGGCGATGGCGGTCTCGGTGGCGGCGGCGTCGATGCTGGACAGGTGGTAGGTGTCGGCCCGCCGCAGGAACGTGACAACGTCGTCGCGGAGCAGGCCGCTGATCCCCGACGGCAGCCCCGCCAGGACCAGCGCTACTGCCCTGCCCTCACGGAAGGCGTGCTGGACCGTCACCGTCAACGCCCGCAGCTCGTCGCGGCGGGCGCCATGGACCTCATCGACGCTGATCACGACACCAGCGCCGCCCGTCTCGGCCAGCTCCGCCGCCGCGCTGAGCTGGGTCCGGAGCCCCGCCTGGTAGCGGTACGGATCCTCGGTCTCGGTGGTGACCGACGCGCCAACGCCGAACGCCGACACCGACCCGCCCGTGATCCCCCGGCGCCTGGCGTCCGGGTCAAGGCGGCGCAGCACCAGCGGGAGGTGCTCGTCGACGAGGCGCCCGACCAGGCCGGACGCGGCGGTCTCGGAGACCACCTCCCAACCCCGGGACCGGGCCAGATCCTCGACCGCGTTCAACAGAACCGTCTTCCCGACCCCCCGGTTACCGACATACAGTGACGCCCGCCCCGGCGCACCCGGCCCGCCGTCGAGAGCGTCGGCGAACGCCGCCAGCTCGTCGTCACGGCCGGCCAGCACCGGCGGTGTCACCCCGAACGTCGGCGAGAACGGGTTCGGGCTCACCACACGTCACCTCCCACCGCTTTATACAGCTTTATACTTCACCCTTGGGGCGGTCATGGTCCCGGGAGGCGGCGTCGCCCCGGTGGGTAACCTCCCCCGCCGGGGCCGGGAAGGGGGCCGACGTGGGACTCGACGGTCAGGCCAGCCATCAGCTGCGGCCCGGTGACATCAGCGCTTGTCCCGATCCCGGCGACGACAAGGTCGTCGTCGGCCACTGCGACGGAACTGTCGTGTCGGTGTCGGTGGCGCTCACCGCTGTGAGCCTGGTGGTGGTCGTCGCCACCGGAACCCCGATCGGCAACCACGGCGCAGGCCTCAGACCCGGTCACCGCCGAAGACGGCCCAACCGGTGAGCGGGCGTTCGCAAACCTCACCGACACCGGACGCAGCACCCGGATCTGACGGCTGGCCCGCAGCCCACACCGTCGACGTCGGCGACCGTTGGCACTGGGCCCGCCTCGCCGCCCGAAGCTCACGCCAGACCGGCCCACCAAACCGCTGGCCCCGCCCCGACCATCGCGGCCCCGTGCTTCGGGCGCTCGTCGTGTGGACGTGGTTCCTGGTCTGGCAGCCCCACAGCAACGGCCACGCCGTCATCGTCTGGGCCCGCTCCCCCCTCCCCCGCCTCGTCACCGTGACCGTGCTGGCCGGCTGGGTCAGCGTCGTCGCCAGCCTCTCGACCGAGAGGCCGGCGCTGGCGATCGTCGTTGGTCTGGCCGTCCACCCCGTCGCCGCCGTGCTCCTGGCCCACCTGCTCCACACCTGGACCCTGCCGCCCCGAAGCGTCTACCTCTCGGACTTCGTCAGACGACCCGACACCCCACCAGGCACCGCGGCCGGGCTCCTCGACGCCCTCACCGCCCGCGCCGACACCGAGGACCGGACCCTGGCCCTCCACACCGAGGCGCCCGAGCTCGTCGACCACTACCGCACCTTCGGCTTCGACATCGAACGAGGACCCAACCGCGCCGGCCGCGTCCTGATGACCCGCAGTCCCCAAGTCGAGAACGTCGGGGCTGCCGTGACGGCGACCCGCCGACGACGCAGACGCCACCCGCCCGGCGGCGTCGAGACGGCGCTGTCGCCGGCCGTGGTGTCCAAGAGCGAGCCGTCACAGAGGCCGGGCCGTGGGGTCTGAGGCGGCCATCGCCGAGGTGTGCGAGATCGCCGCCCGTCACGCCGGCTCGGGCGCGGCCGCTGGCCGCCTCGACGACGAGGTCGTCGCGTCGATCAGGCAGGCCCGTCTGTTCAAGCTGCTGCTACCCGCACCAATGGGGGGCCTCGGGGCGTCGCTGCCCGACGCCGCCGCCATGATCGCCCGAGTGGCCGAGGCCGACGGCGCCGCCGGGTGGGCGGTCATGATCGGATCAGGCCCCAACTGGTTCGCCGGCCACACGGGCCCCGACCTCGCCGACGAGGTCTTCGCCCCCGACACCGCGGTGGTGGCCGGCTCGGGGGTACCGGGACGGGCCCGGCGGGCCGACGGCGGCTACACCGTGAGCGGACACTGGCGATGGTGCAGCGGCGCACCATGGGCGACGTGGTTCACCTTCACCGCCACCGAGGAACACCCCGACGCCGACCCGTTCGCGTTCGCCGTGCCCGCCGACCAGGTCACCCTCCACCCCGACACCTGGGACGTGCGGGGCCTGCGGGCCACGGCCAGCTGGGACGCCGACCTCGACGAGATCTTCGTCGCCGACGCTCGAACGTTCCGCATCGACGAGCAGACACCCGCTCGGGCCGAGGCCATCTTCGGTGTCCCGTTCGTAGCGCTGAGCGAGGCCACCATGGCCGCCGTCTCCGTCGGCGTCCTCCGGGGGGCCCTGAGCCGCTTCGTGGCCCTGGCCAGCGAGAAGCGCCCGCTGCTATCGGACACCATGCTCGCCGACGACGCCGTGGTGCAGCGCCGCACCGGTGAGGTCGCCGCCGCCGCGGCCGCCGCCGACCGCTCCCTCCACACCGCAACCCTCGCTGTCTGGGATCGCTGCCTCGCCGGCGCCGCACCCACCGCTGACCAGCGCACCGAGCTGACCCTGGCCGCCTGCCACGCCGTCACCAACGGCGCCCGCTGCGGCCGGGCCCTGCGGGACCTGGCCGGCATGTCGGTCATGCCCACCGCGTCACCCTTGGGGCGGGCGGTCGCCGACCTCGAGGCGATCACCCAGAACGCCTTCGTGTCAGCCGCCCGCCTGACCGAAGCAGGCGCTGCGGTGCTCGGCCGCACGACCTGAACCCCTGCCTTCTCGGCGGCGAGTGGGCGCGGGGAGAGCCGGGGCGACGCGACCCACGGGTAGGCAAGTGTTGGCGCTAGCAATCGCCGGTCACCGGTTCGGCCCCGGCGATGGCGTCATGGTCGACGGGGGTGACGACGGCTGGGTCTGAGGCCAGGGAGGACTTGTTCCCGGTTCGGGCGCCCGTGGTCCCGTTGTAGGGGTGTGGAGACGGTGAGCCGATGACATCTGAGGGCCCGGTCCGGTTGGTGTACACGGTCAGCGAGGCGGCCGTCATGCTCGGTGTCAGCCGGTCGATGGCCTACGAGCTGGTGGCCCGGGGCGAGCTGGACGCCCGGCGGCTCGGCCGTCGGATCTACGTCACCCGTGACGTCCTGGCCGCCCTGTTGGGCTGCGAGCCCCCGATCCCCGATGACCTGACCCCGGCCGGTATCGGCAGGGACGCCGAGGTGGTGGTCATCGCTCGGGACCGGCGTCACCACCGCCCACCCCGGGGGGCCTGAAACCCCGGCGGCTGTCCTTCGACGGCCGCAGGAGACCGGGGGCCGATCAGGCCCCGGGACCCAGGATGCTGGCGGCGATGGTGTCGGCGGCGGCGCGGTCCATCTCGTCGGGGACGTGCATGTACAGGTCGCTGGTGATGGCGGTGTTGGCGTGGCCGAGACGTTCGCTGACCACCTTGACCGGCACCCCGGCGCCCAGGGCGGCGGTGGCGTAGGAGTGGCGGAGGTCGTGGAGGCGGATGCGGGGCAGCCCCGCCGCGTCGGCGTGACGGCGGAACGCGGCGGTGATCCGCTGGGGATGGGCCGGTCTGCCGTCCTCGAGGGCCACCACGGCGTCGTGGTCCTGCCATGCCGGCCCCGCCGCCAGGCGCTCCTGGAGCTGGGTCGCCCGGTGGGTCCGCAGCGCCGCCACCGTTGCGTCGTCGACGGCGATCCGCCGGCGTCCCTTGCGGGTCTTGGGGGTACCCCGGATGGCCTTGGAGTCCACGGTCACGAGGGTGTCGACCACCGAGATCACCCCGGCGTCGAGGTCAACGTTGGACCACGACAGGCCGGCCACCTCCCCCCGACGCATCCCCGTCGTGCAGAACAGCAGCCACACCGCGTAGAAGCGGTCGTCGGCGACGTGGTCGAGGAAGACCCGCAGCTGCGCCGGCGACCAGATCGACAGCTCCGCCGTCTGTGCCGACGGCGACTTGGCCGCCAGGGCGGGGTTGCGGCCGATGAGACCCCAGCGCACGGCGTCGTTGAGGGCCTTGCGGACACAGCCGTGGATGTTCGCCACCGTCTTGGTCGACAGCGGCCCCCCGCCGTGCTGACGGCGGCCGTCGGTCAGCAGGTCGGCGTAGCAGCGCTGGAGGTCATCGGCGGTCAGCTCTTGGAGGCGGATGTGACCGAGGCGGGGCACCAGGTAGGGCGTGACATGGCCCCGGTACGACGACAGCGTGGCCGGCTTGATCGTGGTCCGCATGGCCGGGAGCCAGCGCTCGAGGAGGTATTGGCCCAGCGTGAGCTGGTGGGGCTCGACGTGGGTGCCGGCCCGCCGCTCGGCCATCTCGGCCTCATAGGCCCGGCGGGCGTCGCCCTTGGTGGCGAACCCCGACCTCCACACCTGGCGGTAACGGTTCGTCTCGGGGTCGCGACCCTCGCCGATGACGTAGGCCCAGTGGCCGCCGCTGCGCTTCACGAACGCCGGCATGGCTACCCTCCGGAACGGAAAACTCGGATCCGAAAATTAGCAAATTCTTAGCAGAGCCGCCTCCGGAGCAGCTCGGAGAGGCCCCGAGATCGGGCATAAGACCAGGTCAGAGCGTTCCAGCGAGCGTGGCGGAACAGGCAGACGCGCCGGGTTTAGGTCCCGGTGGCCGAGAGGCCGTGGGGGTTCGAGTCCCCCCGCTCGCACCGGCGGTACGTTCTCGGGCGTGCACGTGGACGAGTTGCCGACACCGGCCGTCGTGGTCGACGCCGACGCCCTCGACCACAACCTGGCCACGATGGCCGAAGCGCTCCCCGGCGCCCGGCTGCGTCCCCACGTCAAGGCGCACAAGTGCACCGCGCTGGCGCGACGTCAGGCCGAGCACGGACACCGGTCCTTCACGTGCGCCACGCCCCGGGAGGTGCTCGGGATGGCGGCGGCGGGCCTCGGGGACGACCTGCTGCTGGCCAACGAGGTCGTCGACGGGGGTCGGCTCGTCGCCATGGCCACCTGCGGCGCCCGGGTGACGGTGGCGGTCGACTCCGAGGCGACCGTCGTCGCCGCCGCCGCCGCGGGGATCGCCGAGGTGCTGGTCGACGTCTACATCGGCCTGCCCCGGTGCGGTTGCCCGCCCGGGGAGGCCGGTCCGCTGGCCGAGCGGGCCCGGGCCGCCGGCCTGGAGGTCCGGGGGGTCATGGGATACGAGGGCCACCTGATGATGGTCACCGACCGGGCCGAGCAGGCCGAACGGGTGCATGCGGCCATGGAGATCCTGCTGGCGGCCAGCGCCGACGTCGGCGGTGACGTGGTGAGCGCCGGCGGTACCGGTACCTACGACCTGAACCGGTGGGCCGGCGAGATCCAGGCCGGGTCCTACGCCCTCATGGACGGCGACTACGCCCGACTGGGGCTCCCCTTCCGCCAGGCCGTCGAGGTGGTGGCCACCGTCATCTCGGTACGGGATCGCTGGATCGTCTGTGACGCCGGGCTGAAGGCGTTCGGCATGGACCACGGCAACCCCACCACCGTGGCCGGCGACGTGTGGTTCTGCTCCGACGAGCACACCACCATCGCCCCGGGTCCCCCGCCGCCGGCGGTGGGCGACCGGGTCCGCCTCGTGCCGGCCCACCTCGATCCGACCCTCGCCCGCCACGAGGTCCTCCACCTCCACCGCGACGGCCAGGTCCTGAACACCGTTCCCGTCGACCTGCGCCACTGGTGACGGCCAGACCTGCGCCACCGGTGACGGCTCAGCCCCGCAGCGCCTCCGCCAGGGCCCGGAAGGCGCGGCCCCGGTGGCTGACGGCGTGCTTCTCGGCCGGGGTCATGCGGGCGAACGTGCGCCCCCGGGCGTCGTCGTCGGGGACGAACACGGGGTCGTAGCCGAAGCCGGCGTCGCCGTCGGGAGCCTCGGCGATGCGGCCCTCCACCACCCCGTCGGCCATCAGCTCGGCGCCGTCGGGGAAGCGCACCAGGGCCACCGTCCGGAACCGGGCCCGGCGGTCGGCCGCGCCGGCCAGCGCATCGAGCAGCTTGGCCGTGTTGGCGGCGGCGTCCTGGTCCGCTCCGGCGTACCGGGCCGAGTGGACCCCCGGCGCCCCATCCAGGGCGTCGACCTCGAGGCCCGTGTCGTCGGCGACGGCGGGCAGCCCGGTGGCGGCGCACACCGCGGCCGCCTTGAGCCGGGCGTTGCCCTCCAGCGTGTCGGCATCCTCCACGACGTCGCCCAGGTCGTCCGGCCGGGGCCGCAGGTCGAAGCCGTCCAGGAGGGCGGTGATCTCGGCCACCTTGCGGGGGTTGGCGGAGGCGAGGACCAGCGTCGGGAGCCGGGTCACCGCGCCCCGACGGCCTCGCGCTGGCGGGCCATGATCTCGCCGATGCCCCGCTCGGCCAGCGCCAGGAGGGCGTCGAGGCCGCTGCGGTCGAAGGGCGTGCCCTCGGCCGTGCCCTGCACCTCCACGAACCGCCCCCCGCCCGTCATGACGACGTTCATGTCGACCTCGGCGGCGACGTCCTCGACGTAGGGCAGGTCGAGGCGGGGCTCACCGTCGACGATCCCCACCGAGATGGCGCCGCACGTCTCGACCACGGGGTGCCGGGCGACGGCGCCCGCCTCGACCAGCGCCGTCAATGCGTCGTGCAGCGCCACCCACCCCCCGCAGATCGACGCCGTCCGGGTGCCGCCGTCGGCCCGCAGCACGTCGCAGTCGACGGTCACCTCCCGCTCGCCGAGGGCGGACATGTCGCACACCGCCCGCAGCGCCCGGCCGATCAGCCGCTGGATCTCCATCGTGCGTCCGGACTGCTTGCCCGCCTTGGCCTCCCGCCGCACCCGCTCGGGGCTCGACCCGGGCAGCATCGAGTACTCGGCCGTCACCCACCCCTTCCCCGACCCGCGCATCCAGCGCGGCACGTCGTCGGACACCGAGGTGGTGCACAGCACCATCGTCCCCCCGAACCGGGTCAGCACCGACCCGGCCGTGGCGTCGGTGAAGTGGCGCTCGAAGCTCACCGGCCGCAGCTCGTCGGCGGCCCGTCCGTCTGGTCGTGTCGGCACGGTCGGCGACCGTACCGGTCGGGCGCCGCGACCCGGACCGCCCCTACCCTCGGCAGGTATGGGAGCGACCCCCGAGCCCCGGCGACGCTGGCGGAACCGGCTGTGGGACCTCGTGGTCGACATGTACCGGGAGATCTCCGATGACGGTGTGTTCGACCTCGCCGCCGGGGTCACGTTCTGGACCGTGTTCGCCATCCCACCGTCGATCCTGGCCTTCACCGCCTTCCTGGGCCTCCTGCGGCCCATCTTCGGTGACGAGCTGCGCGACGACCTCCGGGATCGGACCGTGGACTTCGTCGGCGACGAGATCGGCGGCGACGAGCAGCTCCTGGATGCTGTGGCCGGTCTCTTCGACGAGCGGGGCGCAGGGCTGTTCGTGTTCTCGCTGGCACTGGCCCTGTGGTCGGTGAGCCGCGGGTTCGCCGGCCTGGTGCGGGCCCTCGACCGGGCCTACGACCTCGACGACGATCGATCGTGGTTCAGCGTCCGGGCCACGGCGCTCGTCATGGCGCTCGGGACGGTCGTCACCGGCGCCGTGGTGCTGGCCCTGTTCGTGGTCGGTCCCCTCCTCGGTCAGGGCGAGGCCATCGCCGACCTCGTCGGATTGGGCGACGTGTTCGCCACGCTGTGGGACCTGGCCCGCGGGCCGGCGTTGTTCCTGGTGCTCATCGCCTGGGCGGCCACCCTCTTCCACGTCGGGCCCGACCACCGCACGCCCTGGCGCTGGGATCTTCCGGGCGCAGCGCTGACCGGCACCCTGTGGCTCCTCCTCAGCCAGAGCTTCGGGCTCTACGTCCGCTTCGCCGGTGGATCGGTCACGGGCGTGATCGGAACGGGCCTGGTGGCGCTGTCGTGGATCTGGCTCATGTCGATCGCGCTGCTGGTCGGCGCCGAGCTGAACGCCATCCTGGCGGCGCGGGCCGGGGTCGCCCAGAAACCCCGCGACCGGGTCGACGAGCTGGTCGACACCGTGAGGTTGCGGGTGACCCGTCGTCTCACGGGCGGGCCCGCCTCAACCTCCGCAGCCGATCCCGGCCTCCACGGCGGTCACGACCTCGTCGTCGCCGACCCCGCTGAGGAAGCCGATCAACCGGTCGTCGCCGGTTCCGACCACGAAGCTCGGGCCGAACACCTCGTCGGGCGTCACGACGACGGACCCGTCGGTGGCGGCCCGCAGCTCGGCCACGGTCGAGCCGACCGTGAAGCCTGAGGACGTCGCCAGGTCGACGGGCCCGTCTCCCTCGACCGGCCCGTAGCGCCACGTGTGAGCGACACGGGTACCTCCGGGCCCGGTGTCGCCGGCGAGCACGTCGAGCGCCTCCCACCCGATGAGCCGCACGGTCGAGCCCGGACAGGTGCCCACCTCGCCCACGCTCGGCACCCATCCGGTGTCGCGGTCGGGTGGTCCGAGCGCCTCCGTCAGCGCCGCCACCACGTCGTCGACCGGGTCGCCCAGGTCGGCCACCCCCAGGCCGTCGGCCCGCAGCTCGACCGGCTCGGGTTCGGGGAGCGTCGTCGTGGTCGTGGTGGTCGTGGTGTCGGCAGACGAGGTGTTGGCGGACGAGGCCGGGGACGGACCCGTCGTGGTGGTCGTCTCCGGCCTGGCCGGAGCGGGACCGTCCGTCCCCTCCGGCCCGGTCGACGGTGTGGTCGACCGCACCACGACGAGGCCGGTGGTCGAGGTCGGCGGGGCCGGCGCCGTCGGGGCCGTGGTGGTGTCGTCGTCGCCGCAGCCGGCGGCGAGGACCAGCGAGACGGCGAACGCGCCGATGAGGATCGGCGGCCTCAACGGACGGAGCCGGGCGGGGGGGCCAGCTCGGGATGCAGGGCGGCGATGGCCTCGTAGTCGCGCTGGGTGGGCAGGCGCTGAGTGAAGGCGCCCCCGTCGACCCGCAGGGTCTCCCCCGTGATCCAGCGGGCGTCGTCGGAGCACAGGAACAGCGAGGCCGTGGCGACGTCGCGCACCGAGCCCGGGTAGCCGAGCGGTGTCTCGCGCCGCAGCGCCTCGATCACGTGGGGCAGCTCGAAGAAGTGCCGGGTCATGGGCGTCTCGATCATGTGGGCGGCCACGCAGTTGACCCGCACCCGTTCGGGCCCGTACTCGACGGCGGCGATCTGCGTGACGTACTCGATGCCGGCCTTGCACCCGGCGTAGGCGGCCAGGCCCTTCTGCGGGTTCTGGGCCGTGAGCGACGACATGCTGAGGAAGGCGCCACCGCCGGTGTCGGCCATGGCGTTGCAGGCGTGACGGAGGATCTGGACGGCGCCGACGAACTGCACGTCCACCATGGCCCGCAGCTTCTCCGGCGTCAGGTCGCGGAGGGGGGTGGACTGCTCGTAGCCGGCGCAGTTGACGGCGATGTCGAGCGAGCCGTGCCGGTCGAGGGTCGTGTCGACCAGCTCCCGGCAGGAGTCGTCGTCGACGATGTCACCCCGCAGGCCCGTGCCACCGAGACGGTCGGCCTGCGCTGTGACCACGTCGACCCGCCGGCCGGCCAGCACCAGGCGGGCGCCCTCGGCGGCGAACGCCTCGGCGATGGCGAGGCCGAACCCGGAGTGGCCCCCGACCACCAGCGCCACCCGGCCCTCCAGCCGTCCGGAGCCACTCACGGTGCCTGCCCGTTCGCTCGTCGCCCACCGGCCGACGCCACGAGCCCCACGCCGCCCGACCCGGCGAGCCCCACGTCGCTCACCATGTCCGCCGGTTCGCTCGTCGCCCACCGGCCGACGACAACAGCCCCACGCCGCCCGACCCGGCGAGCCCCACGTCGCTCACCATGTCCGCCGGTTCGCTCGTCGCCCACCGGCCGACGCCACGAGCCCCTCGCCGCCCGACCCGGCGAGCCCCACGTCGCTCACGGTGCCTGCCGGTTCGCTCGTCGCCCACCGGCCGACGCCACGAGCCCCTCGCCGCCCGACCCGGCGAGCCCCACGTCGCTCACGGTGCCTGCCGGTTCGCTCGTCGCCCACCGGCTGACGCCACGAGCCTCTCGCCGCCCGACCCGGTGGGCCCCACGTCGCTCACGGTGCCTGCCGGTTCGCTCGTCGCCCACCGGCTGACGCCACGAGCCTCTCGCCGCCCGACCCGGTGGGCCCCACGTCGCTCACGGTGCCTGCCGGTTCGCTCGTCGCCCACCGGCTGACGCCACGAGCCTCTCGCCGCCCGACCCGGTGGGCCCCACGTCGCTCACGGTGCCTGCCCGTTCGCTCGTCGCCCACCGGCTGACGCCACGAGCCTCTCGCCGCCCGACCCGGTGGGCCCCACGTCGCTCACGGTGCCTGCCCGTTCGCTCGTCGCCCACCGGCCGACGACAACAGCAACCCCACGCCCGGCCGGCGGGCCCCACGTCGCTCACGGGAGCCGGCCGGCCCGGTCGGCGCCCTCGCCGAGGGGCACGTGGAACTCCCACGGCTCGGCCCCCGGCGCCAGCCTCCACCCCCACGACGACACGACCCGCCACCGTGAGATGCGCCAGCGGTCGCCGTCGAATACCACGGTCCCCTGGTAGAGACCGCCGCCGACGCCGAAGGGGCTGCCGGTCACGAAGTAGGCCTGCACCGTCGCCCGCTCGGCGCCGTCGTCGACGGTCACCACGGGCATGGCCACGTGATGGCGGAACGACCCGTACTCGAGGGGCTCGTAAATCCTGCGCAGGTCGGCCCGACCGCGGTGGGACTCGGTGCCACCCGTGCCGGGCGGGTAGTTGACGGCGGCGAAGTCGACATCCTCGGTGAACACGTCGAGGAGGTCGTCGACGTAGCCGGCGTCGAGCATGGTGGCGTAGTCGGCCATCGTCCGCCGCACCGCCTCCGCCGCCTCCAGGGCAGCCACCCGCCGCTGGAGCTCACCGACCTGACCGAACATGGTCGAATCGCCGGCTCGCCGCACGAGGCGCCGCATGCGGTCCGTCAGCTCAGACATGGACTTCCCTCTCCTCGTGCGGACGTAGCTCGACGGGGTGGCCGACCCAGAGTCCGACGGTGGCGCCGGTGCGTCCGTCGGGCTCGGTTAGCAGGTCGATCAGCACGGCCGCCGTCTGCTCGGGGCGCATCCACGACGCCACCGTCTCCTCGGGGGGCTCGGCGCCGAGGAAGTTCCGCAGCATGGGCGTGTCGGTGGCGCCCATGCACATGGCGTTGACCCGCACCCCCGAGTCGCGGGCCGTGTTGGCCCAGCCGATGGTGAGTCCGTGCAGGCCCCACTTGGAGGCGTCGTAACCGTCGATCGGGACCCGGCTCGGGCTGGGGCGCCCGGGGCCGGGCAGCACGTGGTCGGTCGAGATGTTGACGACGTGACCGTGGCCCCGCTCCATCATCCCGCCCAGCACGTGGCGCCCCATCAGGTAGGAGCTGCGCAGGTTGCAGGCCACCTGGCGGTCGAAGGCGGCGGCCACGTCGTCCAACGGGGCCTCGAGCGGGCGCGGGTCGATGATGCCGGCGTTGTTGACCAGGATGTCCACGCGGCCGTGGCGATCGACGGTCCCGTCGACCACCCGCCGCACGCAGTCGACCAGCGACACGTTGGCAACCTCGGTGTGGATGCGGTCACCGGCGATCTCGTGGACGGCGTCCTTCACATCGCACGCCGTCACGAGAGCGCCCTCGTCGGCCAGGGCCGTGGCGAAGGCCCGACCCAGGCCCTGCGCCGCCCCCGTCACGATGGCCACCTCTCCGTCGAGCCGCATCCGGTGGTCTCCCCTCGTCGTCGCGGGCCGACCGTAGCGGGCCGACGCAGGCCGACGCTCAGGCGGCCAGGTGGGAGATGACGGCCTCCGCCGTCCGTCGGCCGGAGAACAACGCGCCCTGGATGGACGCCGAGTCGCGGTGGTCGCCGCACACGAACCGACCGTCGCCGAGCGTCACGGGTCGGCGCAGCGTGGTGGGGGGGCGCTGGTCGGGATGGCCGTGGGCGATCCGGTTGACGGTCACGACCTCCCAGCTCCCGACGACGGGACCGAACCAGTTCGTGAGGTGGTCCCGCACCGGGGCGACGAGATCGCCGACGCCGTCGGGCCCTCCGGTCGGCGAGGGGACGGCGGCGACGACGAGACTGCGTCCGTCGGGGCGTAGGAGGGGGCGACGTTCGACATGACGGCGAGGTTCGCCACCGGGCCGGTGCCGTCACCGTCGAGGACGACGGCGCGGTCGGGCAGCGGGGCCTCGTCGGCGGCGAACCAGACCGCGCCGACGGGTCGGGAGCCGGGGTCCCTGACCCCGAGGAGACGGGCGGCGACGGGACCCTCGGTGGCCACGACGACGGCGCGTCCCGCCACCCGCCCACCGTCGGTGAGGGCGGTGGTGGCGTCGAGCCCGGTGACGGTCGTGTGCCGAGGCGGAGGGTGCCCTCGGGGAGCCCGGCGGCGAGCTGGGCGGGGATGGCCTCCATGCCGTCGGCGGGCACGGCCGCCTCCCCGTCGGCCAGCATCCGCAGGATCATCTCGAAGCGGCGGCTGGTCACCTCCAGATCGGGGTCGAGCTGGATCCCGGCGAACAGGGGGCGGAAGAGCCGTTCGATCATCGGCTCGGAGAACCCCCGCCGGCGGAGGTCGTCGAGCGTCGAGCACTCGTCGCGCCGGAACAGGTCGGCCGCATCACCGGAGGTGACGTCGCGGACCAGGCGCAACAGGCGGGCCCGGTCGAGCAGCGACCCGACCGGTGCCCGGACCGTCTCGACCACCCCCTCGGCGTCACGCCAGCGCCGCCTCGGGTCGACGACCCGGTGGAAGCCGGCGTCCACCCGGACCACGGCGCCGGGCTCGAACCGCTGCAGGCGCAGCTCGGCCACGTCGAGCTGGCGGGAGACCTCGGGGTAGGCGGTGAGGTGGATCTGAAAGCCGCGGTCGCAGCGGAACCCGTCGATCACGTCGGTGCGGACCCGGCCCCCCACGCCGTCGGACGCCTCCAGCACGGTGACGCCGACTCCCCGCACGGTGAGCTCCCGGGCGCACGCCAGGCCGGCCAGGCCGGCCCCGACGATCACGACGTCATGGTCAGCGGGGTCAGGCACGGTGGCGATGCTGGCACACGTCCGCTCCGGCGCCGTGGCCCCGCCGGGGGATACGCTCCGGCATGGGACTCGTCGGGGTGGAGTCGATGCTGGCTGGGAGCCGCTCCCGGGCTGGCACGGGCGGTGCTTCCACTCCGAGACCATGACGTTCCCGCTTTACGACGTCGACGCCGACGCAGCGCCCCTGCACGAGCACCACCACCCCGAGGAGGAGGTGTGGAACGTCGTGTCCGGTGAGCTGGCCCTCGTCATCGACGGGGTCGAGCACATCGTCCGGGCCGGCCAGGCCGCCGTCGTCCCGCCCGACACCGTCCATTCGGCCCGGGCGCTCGGCGCCGTCAACCCCCGAACTGACACAACCACGCGTTGCTCTAGCAGCGCGAGGTTGTGTCAGGTCGCCGGAAGCGTCCGGGCCACGCGCACCCGGTAGGTGAACAGCCACGGGCGGGGGTCGGGGCCGAGGGTCCGTCGGGCCGTGGAGGCCAGCGCGGTGACGCCGAGGGTGTCGTCGTCGAGGCCGTGACGACGCAGCGTCCGGTAGTCACCCTGGCTGCGCAGGAGGTCGACGAACCGGTCGGCGTCACCCTCCTCGGCGGCATGGACCACCAGCTCACGGCACCAGTCGAAGTGGCCCGACTCCCGCATCCGGTCGAGGTGGCCGGACTTGGACCAGCTCCGCACGCCACCGGCCAGCACCCGGTCCCGGTGGGCGTCGGCGCCGGAGTGGGCCTGCGCCTCGGGATCGTCCCCGGGGACAGGAGCGTCCAGCTCGTCGCCGACCGCGCCCTCGGCCAGGCGGCGCTCGACCACCCGGAGGGCAGCCCGGCACCGCTCCCACGCCTGCTCGGCCTCCACCACCCCCACGGCCGGGGGCCAGTCGCAGTCGACGGCGGCGAACACACCGCCGGGCCGCAGGATGCGGGCCACCTCCGCGAACGTGGCGGCCGGCTCCATCCAGTGCAGCGCCTGCACGGCGAGCACCACGTCGGCGACGCCGCCGTCGAGGCCCGTGTCGTGGGCCCAGCCCCGGCGCACGTCCAGCCCCGGTGAGCGCTCGGCGGCGACGGTGCGCATGTCGGCACTCGGCTCGATGCCGACGACCCGCTCCGCCCAGGTCTGCGCCCACCGACTCGACAGGCCGGTGCCGCAGCCGAGGTCGACCACCAGCCCGGCGCCCCCGGCGTAGGAGGCGAGCAGCGGTCCGAGCACCACGGGGGGTGTCGGGCGGACGGCGTCGTAGGCGTCGGCGTACCCGGTGAACCGCTCGGCGTTGGCCTCGAGCCCCATCCCCGTGGCGGGGGAGGGATCAGACGTCGACGGGCTCCCGCTCGTCGGCGGGCAGGTCAGGCGTGGCCCACACCGTGGTCTCCATGCCGTCGGGCTCGAGCCCGAGGGCGATCATCATCTTCGAGAACCCGACGAACAGCCCGAGAGCGAGCATCGACTCGACCACCTCGGCGTCGGTCAGGTGCCGCCGCACGCCGGCGCGCTCGGCCGCCGTGGGCGGCGACGGGTCGCGCAGGAACCGGTCGGTCAGCGTGAGCGCCGCCTTGGTGGCGTCGGGGAGCGGAGCGTCGGCCCAGCCGTCCTCGACCAGGGAGGCGTCGTCCTCGGTGAGCCCCGCCGCACGGGCGGAGTCGAAGCGGACGTTGCGTCAGAACCCGCAGTCGGTGACCCGGGCGTTGCGGAGCCGGATCAGCTCCTTGGTGCGGACGTCGACGATGCCCTTGCGCCAGAGCTGACCGTAGAGGCGCGAGAAGGCGTCGCCCAGCTCGGGGGCGTGGTCGAACATGGACCGTCCGCTGAGGCGGGGGGTGCTGCTCACGATGGTGCTCCTGTGGTCGGGGCCGGGGTCGGAGGTTCGGTCGGGGCGGACACGCCCATGACCCGCTCGAAGCGGCCGATGCCCTCCCACAGGGCGAGGCCGGTGGTGAGGGCGGTCAGACCGGCCTCACCCAGGTGCTCGGTCACTGCGGCCACGTCGTCGTCGTCGAGCCGGTGGGGGTCGATCACGAACGTCTCGGCGTAGGCGAGCACGGCCCTCATGGCGGGGGTGAACCGGTCGTCGCGGGGCCAGCGCGAAACGGAGGCGGCGAGGTCCTCGTCGAGACCGGCCTCGGCCGCCTCCCGGGTGCGCACGGCGAGCTGGGCGTCGGCCCGGAGGAGCTCGGCCACCCGCAGCCGGGCCAGTTCCAGGATCACCGGATCGACCCTGCCCCCGGCCCACACCCTGCGCTCCATGGCCCGCCACCGCTCGTGCAGATCGGGCCGCAGGCCGAGGACGGCGTCGAGATCCGAGCCGGGCGCGTCGACCCAGGTCGTCACTGGTCGGCCTCGTCCCGTCGGCTGGGCTGTGCGCAGCTGGCCACGTCGGCCTCGGTCGTCACTGGTCGGCCTCGTCCCGTCGGCTGGCCTGTGCGCAGCTGGCCACGTCGGCCTCGGTCGTCACTGGTCGGCCTCGTCCCGTCGGCTGGCCTGTGCGCAGCTGGCCACGTCGGCCTCGGTCGTCATGGTTGCGCCGGCCGCTCGTTCATGTAGTCGCGGTAGTAGGTGAGGCGGCCGTCGCGCACCCGGTACACGCCGACGCCCTCCCGCACCCCCTGGGCGTCGACGGCCTCCCACTGGGCCCACGCCGTCTCGTCGTCGCCGGCCAGCTCCACCAGGCGGAAGCTGACCCCGGCGGCCGGCACGACCTCGTCCATCTTGGCGAAGAACCCGTCGATGGCCTCCCGCCCGGAGAACCGGCCGTACACGGGGTCGACGATCACGGCGTCGTCGGCGAACATCGGGGCCAGGACGGAGTAGACCCCGTCGTCCTGCACCTCCCAGAACCGTCGGATGGTGTCCTCGGCGTCGCCGGCCATGTTCCGTCCCCTCGTCGACCCCGGCGACCCTAACGTCTGGGCCGTGACCGAGTTCGACCTCGACCAGACCGACCGCCTCCTCACCACCACCCGGGCCGTCCGCAAGCGCCTCGACCTCGACCGGCCCGTCCCCCGGGACGTGGTGCTCGACTGCATCCGCGTCGCCACCCAGGCCCCGGCCGGTGGCAACTACCAGCGCTGGCGGTGGCTGATCGTCGACGATCCCGACCTGCGGGCCGGCCTGGCCCGGCTCTACCAGCGCAGCTACGCCCCCTACATCGACGAGCGCAAGAAGGAGGTGGCGGCCCGGGAGGGTTCCGGCGACCAGACCGTCGACAAGATCATGGACTCCTCCACCTACCTGGCCGAGCACCTGGCCGAGGTGCCGGTGCACGTCATCCCCTGCCAGCTCGGCCGGCTGCCCGCCGACGCGCCGGTGGCCGAGGTGGCGGGGTGGTACGGCTCGATCCTGCCCGCCGTCTGGAGCCTGCAGCTCGCCCTCCGCAGCCGGGGTCTGGGCTCGGCGTGGACGACCCTCCACCTGCCCTACGAGCGGGAGGCGGCCGGGCTGCTCGGTATCCCCGACACCGTGACCCAGGTCGCGCTGCTGCCGGTGGCCTACTACACCGGCGACACGTTCCGGCCGGCGCAGCGCCGCCCGGCCGACGAGGTCACCTACGTGAACGGCTGGAAGCAGCGCCCGTGAGCATCGAGGCGGCGCTCATCACGGGCCGGGAGACGGTCGAGATCCTGGAGTTCCCCGACCCCTCCCCCACCGACGGGCGGGCCGTGGTGGAGATCGCCCGCTGCGGCATCTGCGGCACCGACGTGCACGCCTTCGCCTCGGGCCGGCCCTACACCCCGGCCGTGTGCGGGCACGAGTGGGTGGGGACGGTCAGCGCCGTCGACCCGGCCGTCGACGTCGTGGCCGAGGGCGACCGGGTGATGGGCGGGACCGTTCCGGCCTGCGGGCGCTGCGACGCCTGCCGGGCCGGCCAGACGTACTGGTGCCAGACCGCCTTCGCCGTGGTGACCGGGCGCGACGCCCTCGCCCCGCCCCACGGCGGGTTCGCCCCGGCCCTCGCCGTCGACGCCCGCCGCCTCGTCCCGGTGCCCGACACCCTCGACGACGACCAGGGGGCCATGGTCGAGCCGACCAGCATCGCCGTGCACGCCGTCCGCAAGGCCGGCCCCCGCCTGGGCGACCTCGTGGTGGTGCTCGGCGCCGGGCCCATCGGGCTGCTGACGGCCATGGTGGCCCGGGTGGCCGGGGCCGGCGCGCTGGTGGTGGTCGAGCCCAACGACGCCCGACGCAGCCTGGCCGCCGCGGTGGGCGCCGACCACAGCGTCGGCCCCGGTGAGGAGGCCGACCAGCTCGTGCGGGAGCTGACCAACGGCCTCGGCGCCGACCTCGTGTACGAGTGCGCCGGCGTGACGGCCACCGTCCCCGCCGCCGCCCGGCTGGCCCGCCGGGGCGGCAAGGTCGTGCTGGTGGGCGTGGCCGAGGGCACCGCCGAGATCGCCCCGGCCGCCTGGGTGGTGCAGGAGCTGCAGGTCGACGCCGCCATCGCCGCCACCCACGACGACTTCGGCGTGGCCATCGGCCTCATGGCCGACGGCCGCCTCGACGTCGCCCCCCTCCACGACGGCGACACCGGGCTGTCGGGACTGGCCGACGCGCTGGCCGACCTCGCCTCGGGAACGAGCGCCAGGACCAAGGTGATCGTCGACCCTCGGGCCTGATCGCACTGCGCCGTGACGGGTTCGGCGGTCCCGCCACGATGGAGCAGACGATGAGCGCCGTGGGCGACGCCGACCCGGCCGGTGAGCTGCTGGCGTTGTACGACGAGGCGCTCCCGCAGGTGTTCGGCTACCTGCGTCGGCGGTGCGGGTCGGGCCGAGGAGCTGACGGCCGAGACGTTCCTCGCCGCCGTCGAGTCGATCGAGCGGGGCGCCGTCGGTCGGGTCAGCGTGGCCTGGCTGGTGGGGATCGCCCGCCACAAGCTGGTCGACCACTGGCGGACGGCCGAGCGGGAGGACCGCCGCATCCGCGCCGTCGCCGCCGCCACGCAGGAGTCCGACGACCCGTGGGATCAGGTGCTCGACCGCCAGCAGGCCCACGACACCCTCACCGGGCTGACACCGATGCACCGCCTCGTCCTCACCCTCCGCTACGTCGACGGTCTCCCCGTCGGACTCGTGGCTGATCACGTCGGCTGTTCCATCAGCCGGCGCTTCTACAGCGAGCTGCTGGGCTGAACCTTCGATCCGGGCGGCGCGGACGGTGGCGTGCACGTGGCCAACATGGTCACCGAGGGCGGCCTCGGCGGCGGACGGCAGGGTCACGCGCCGGAGCTGTGGTTCGCCGTCGACGACGCCCGGGCCGCAGCCGACCGGGTGCGGGAGCTGGGCGGGACGGCGGGCGATCCGTCGGTGGGAGAGCACGGCACGCACGTGAGGTGCACCGACGACCAGGGCGTGGCGTTCGGGATCGGCCAGCCCGCTCGGTAGCGTCGATGGACATGCACGTGATCGACATCACCTACTGCGTCCCTTGAGACTATTCGGGCCGTGCCGTGAGCGCGGCGTCCGATCTGCTCTCCAACTACCAGCACGTCATCGAGTCGCTGACCCTCACCACCGGTGGCTCCGGGGTGTTCGACGTGACCGTCGACGGCGAGACGCTCTACTCCAAGCACGCCACCGGCCGTCATGCCGAACCGGGCGAGGTGCTCGACCTGTTCACCGAGGCGCACGGCGAGGGCGTCGACCGCTACGGCACCTGAGGGGTCAGCGGCCGGCCACGACGAAGGTCCGCCGGAACGGGAACAGGGTAGTGCCGTCGTCACGACGGGGGTAGGCGGCCCCCATCCGGGCCCGGTAGTCGGCCAGGAAGGCGTCGTGCTGGTCCGACGGCACGAGCGCGAGGTAGCGCCGTAGGCCCGTTGCCCGGGTCCACTCGTACACCGGGTCGTCGCCGTGCAGCGCCTGGAGGTAGGTGGTCGACCACACGTCGACGTGGCCGGCCAGGGGCCGGAGCAGCCCGTCGTACCGGTCGGCGTCGAGCACCGGTCGCCACACCGGCACGCCGGCCAGCTCGGCGGCGGCGGTGTGGCTCGGCTCGTCGAAGTTGTCGGGCACCTGGAACGCCAGCGCGCCACCGGTGGCCACGCCATCCAGTAGGCGGGGGATCAGGCGCTCGTGGTCGTCGAGCCACTGGAGGGTGGCGTTGGCGTACACGACGTCGGCCGGCTCGGACGGCGCCCACGACGAGACGTCGGCCTCCTCGAACCCGAGCCCGGGGTGGTCGGCCCGGGCCCGCCCGATCATCTCGGGCGAGTTGTCGACCCCGACGACCCGGGCCCCGGGCCACCGGTCGGCCAGCACGGCGGTGGAGTTGCCCGGCCCGCAGCCCAGGTCGTACACGGTCCGCACCGGGTCGACCGGGATCCGGGCGGCCAGCTCGACGGCGGGCCGGGTGCGGTGGTCACCGAAGCGGAGGTAGCGCCCCGGGTCCCACCCAGCGGCGCTCACCCGGCTACCAGGCGTCGCTCACCAGGCAACGACGTTCGCTCGTCGCCCACCGGCTGACGTTGAGCACCCGCAGCATCGGCCGGCGGACCCCACGTCGCTCACCAGGCGGCGACGTTCGCTCGTCGCCCACCGGCTGACGCTGAGCACCCGCAGCATCGGCCCGGCGGACCCCACGTCGCTCACCAGGCAACGACGTTCGCTCGTCGCCCACCGGCTGACGTTGAGCACCCGCAGCATCGGCCGGCGGGCCCCACGTCGCTCACCAGGCGGCGACGATCGAGTACCGGCGGTGGGCGAAGCGCCAGCGGCCGTCGACGCGGACGTAGTCGTCGTCGTAGCGGCCGAGGATCTGGCGGACGGGCCCGTCGTCGGACTCGCGGAGTACCTCGCCGATCGACCACCACGCCGTGGCCCGGTCGCCGTCGACGTCGGTGACGACGCCGTGGAAGACCTGCTGGGTGGCGGTCGGGTAGCCGGCCATGGCCGCCTCCCAGAACGGCACCAGCGCGTCGACGCCCTCGGTGGTGCGTCCGCCTGGCAACTCCCACACGCCGTCGGGCGCCCAGGTGGCGGCCCACCCCTCACTGGAGCGGGCGTCGACGGCGGCGGCGTAGTCGGCCACCAGGGTGCGGATCTCCCGCTCGTCCTCGTAACTGGGCAGGCTCACGAGGTGGCGAACTTGCCGCCGGCCTCCATGGCCTCCCGGGTGGCCTTGCCCATCTTGGCCCCGTCGTAGCCGATCCGCTTCGTCGGCGTCACCTCCAGGATGATCCGATTGGGCGAGTCGAGGAACTTCGCGAAGGGCCCCTCCATCTCGGGACGGGTCCCGTACAGGCGATGGGCCAGCGCCGGATAGAACCACGCCTTGGTCTCCGCGTCGTCGATGACCCGACAGGTGCCCTTGTACGTCACCGTCCGGCCCCCCCGCAGGCCGTCCATCTCGGTTCCCCGCGACGTGATGCAGATGGCCACGGCCGGGTTCTTGCGCACGGCCGGCACCCGCAGCCGGTGCTGGGCGGCGGTGAGCCAGAACTTCCCGTCCCTGCGGAGGTAGCTCATGATCACCCCCACCGGCTCGCACGACGAGTTGGCCCACATGAACGTGCACTCGTTGTTCTGCTCGATCAACGCATCCTCGGTGTCGTCGTCGAGCGTGTAGACGGTCACGTCCTCGTAGTCGAAATCCTTGGCGTCACTCACTCGTCGGCCTCGTCTCGTCGGCAGGTCAATCGTGCTCCGGCCACGTCGGCCTCGTCACTCACCGGTCGGCCTCGTCTCGTCGGCAGGTCAATCGTGCTCCGGCCACGTCGGCCTCGTCACTCACTTGTCGGCCTCGTCTCGTCGGCAGGTCCATCGTCGTCCGGCCACGTCGGCCTCGTCACTCACTTGTCGGCCTCGTCTCGTCGGCAGGTCCATCGTCGTCCGGCCACGTCGGCCTCGTCACTCACTTGTCGGCCTCGTCTCGTCGGCAGGTCCATCGTCGTCCGGCCACGTCGGCCTCGTCACTCACCGGTCGGCCTCCTGTTTCGTGGGTGGGGCGAACTGGCCGGTGCTGGCGGTGACCCCGCCGTCGACGGGAAGCACCGCCCCGGTCACGAACGAGGCGTCGTCGGACAGGAGGAACGACACCACCGCCGCCAGCTCGGTCGCCTCCCCGAAGCGCTGCATCGGGACCCGGGACCGGATGGCCTCGAACCGGTTGGCGGCCAACCGCCTGGTCATGCCGGTGTTGGTCGGACCGGGGGCCACGGCGTTCACCCGGATGTTGTCGGCGGCGACGTCGAGGGCCACCGAGCGGACGAGGTTGATCACGGCCGCCTTGGAGGCGTTATAGGCCCACATCGACGGGTCGGCCCGGATGCCCGACGTCGAGGCGGTGGCCACGATGGCGCCCTGCCCGGCCGATCGCAGCCCCGGCAACACGGCCCGGAGACCGAGGACCACGCCGCGGACGTTCACGTCCATGGTCCGGTCGTAGACGTCGACGTCGACCCGCTCGATCGGGCCGCCCCCGGTGACACCGGCGTTCAGGAAGGCACCGTCGAGGCGTCCGAACTGCTCGGCGCAGGCGGCGACCGCATCGGCGTTGGTGGCCTCGTCGACCACGGAGCCGGGCACGCAGCACACGTCGGCGCGGTTCTCGGCCCAGGCCAGATCGGCGTCGGGCAGATCGACGGCCACGACTCCGGCCCCCTCGAGGGCCAGCCGCTCGACGGTGGCCCGCCCGATGCCGTCGGCGGCGCCGGTGACGACGTAGGCCCGACCGCGGTGGCGACTCACGGCCGGCCCACCAGCACCGTCTCGCCGGCGAGGGTGGCCGCCGGCGCGCCCCGGTCGTGGTAGTCGACCTCGTAGCGCACCCTGCCGTCCTCGATCAGCACCCAGCTCATGCCGGGAGAGCTCCACTGCTGACCGACCGCGTCGGCACCGAAGCTGGCCTCGTCGCGCACGGTGGCGGTCATCGTCCAGCGGCAGGCCACGCCCCGGTCGTTGGTCCAGAACTCCTCCGGTTCGAGCACGAGGTCGGGCCAACGCTCGAGCCCCTTGGCGAAGAAGTCCCGGATGACGGGCCAGCCCTCGTGGCGCCCGCCGACGATGTCCTCCAGCACGCCGTCCTCGTGGAAGAACGGCGCGGGGGCGTCGGCGTCACCGGAGCTCCACGCCGCGAACAGGTCACGCACGAGATCGATCCTCTGGTCCCCGCTCATGATCCGCTCAGCCTCTCGACCACGGGAGCGAACGCCTCGAAGACGCCCGCCCCGACCGTCACGTAGGAGATGCCGTACGCCTCCCGCCGGCGCTCCAGCTCGTCGACGATCCCGTCGACCGAGCCGATGAGGGCGTGGGGATGGCGCAGCGTGGCGTCGGCGTCGAGGCCGAACATCTTCCCCATCCCCTCGGCCGTGCCCCGGGCGTCGTCGGTCACGACCGTGAAGTAGGCGCCGATCTCCAGCTCGAGCTGGTCGAACCGGTCGCCGGCACCGGCCCTGACCCAGTCGAGCTTGGACGTCATCGTGTCTTCGGTCGAGGTGGGCACGCCCGGGCCGATCGTGCCCGATGAGTTGTCGAAGTTGAAGCTCACGATGTCGGCGTGGGCGCCGGCGATGCCGAGCACTCGGCGTGACCCGCCCCCGATCATGATGGGCGGGTGGGGCCGCTGCACCGGCTTGGGCACGCCTTCCCATCCCGAGAACGTGACCTCCTTGCCGCGCATCTCGGCCTGGCCGTCGCCCATGAGGTCCTTGACCAGCTGGACCGTCTCCTCCAGGCGGGTGACCCGGCGACCGGCCGGGTCCATGGTGAGGCCCATGGCCTCGTACTCCTTCTGCACCCACCCGGCCCCGAGGCCCAGCTCGAGGCGACCGTCGGAGAACAGGTCGAGGGTGGCGGCCTCCTTGGCCAGCACGGCCGGGGGTCGGTAGTCGACGCAGAACACCCGGCACCCGACCCGGATGCGCTCGGTCACCTCGGCGGCCACGGCCATGGCGGGCACGGCGGCGATGCTCTGCACCGGGTGGTTGGTCTGCTCGCTGACAGCACCGGGGCCGAGGTAGTGGTCGGCGGTGTGCAGCGCCGAGTAGCCGAGCGCCTCCACCCTGCGGGCGAGGTCGCGCCACTCCTTGCCGGAGTCGGCGTTGTAGGCCTGCACGGCGAACCGGAAGGGCCGGCTCATGGTGCGGGGGTGAACGTCAGGGGAAGCTCCTTCAGGCCCCGCAGGACGTAGCTCTCCTCGTAGCGGAGCGAGTCGGCGGGGGCGGCCAGCCCCCACCCGTCGAGCCGCCCCAGCAGCGTCTCCAGCGCGATGCGCCCCTCGGCCCGGGCCAGGTTGGCGCCGATGCAGTAGTGCGGGCCCTGGCCGAAGGCGAGGTGGGTCCTCGTGTTCTTGCGCCCGGGGTCGAGCTGCTCCGGCTCGGCGAACTGGTCGCCGTCGCGGTTGCCGGCGGCGTAGACGCACCACAGGTGTGATCCGGCGGGGATCTCGACGTCGCCCAGCCTCGTGTCGGCGTTGGCTTGCCGGTACAGGCCCTGCACGGGCGCCTCCAGCCGGAGCGTCTCCTCCACCATGCCGCTGGCGTGACCGGCCGGGTCGGCGGCCACCGTGGCCATCAGCGCCGGGTCGGTCACGAGCCGCAGCATCATCGAGCAGATCATCTTCGTCGTCGTCTCGTTGCCGGCCACGAGGAACTGCTGGAGCATGGCCAGCATCTCGGGCTCGGTCAGCTCGTCGCCGTCGAGTCGGGCCTGCACGACGTCGGTGATCAGGTCGTCACGGGGGTCGTCGCGCCGCTCGGCCAGCTTGGCGGCGAAATACTCGTTGAACTGGGCGTTTGACCGGATGTAGTCGCCGATCTGCTCCGTGGACGGGTCGTGGTTGCCGACCGGGATGACGAGGTCGTCGGACCACTCCTTGAACGTCCGCAGCTCGTGGTCGGCCACTCCCAGGGCCCGGGCGATGACGGTCAGGGGCAACAGGACCCCGAACTCCTCGACCAGCTCGACCTCGCCCCGGGGCGCGAAGTCGTCGATCAGCTCGTGGGCCAGCTTGCGGATGTCGTCCTCGAGCTGGCGCACCCGCCGCGGCGTGAACGCCTGGTTGACGAGGAGGCGCTGGCGCTGGTGGTCGGGCGGGTCGGCTCCGAGCAGCACCGGTGACCGGTTGAGACGCTGGGCCTTCTGCAGGAGGTCGGCGATCTCGTCGTCCTCGGCCGCCAGCGCCATCATCTTGTCGCGCAGGGCCCCGGCGGCATGGGGCCCGGTCGGGGCGCGGGAGGAGAACAGCTCCGGGTTGCGCACGACGGCGTTGACGTCCTCGTAGCGGGTGACCATGAACACGCCGGTCTCGTCCAGCCAGGCCACCGGCTGCTCGTCCCGGTACCGGTCGAAGACGAGGTGGGGGCAGCGCAGGGCACGCTCCTCGAAGTGCAGCAGGTCGTCGAGGGTGGGTGGTCCGGAGGTGTCCACGTTCACTCCTGGAGGTCGTCGTCGGGCAGGGGGAGGTGGAAGAGGCCCGGCCGGTAGGCGTCGAGGTCGCCGTCGATCGGCGCCGCCCGCACCTGGGCGAGCGAGCGCCTGCTGCCGATCAGGCGCATCAGCTCCCAGGTCGAACCGGTCTCCACCACGAGCCCGGGCTCGCCGTCGCCGATGCGCCAGGTATGGGTGCCGTCGCTCAGGCGGACGGGACCGAGTCCGTGGGCGGCGAGGTCCTTCTCGACCATGTTGGCCATGATGTCGACGCTCAGCCTGACGCCCGGGGCGTCACGGCCGCCGGGCCGGTGCAGCGCCCCGCGGGCGTCGTGCTCGTGGGCGACGACGTCGTAGAGGAGCCCACCCAGCCCCGCCGGTGACCGTCGGATGCCGTCCTCGAAGTCGGGGCCGGCCCGGTCCCACTCGTCGAGCAGCTCGTCGACGGACCGGTCGGACCGCTCGGCCACCTGACGGTCGACCCAGGCCTGCGTGTCACCGTCGGGTCGGCGCCCGGCGGCCAGGTCGGCGGCCACGCCGGCGAGATGGGCGGCCAGATCCCTGATCGTCCAGTCGGGGCAGGCGGGGACGACGGTCGACGCCTCCTCGCTGCCGATCCCGCCCAGGACGTCTCGCATCCTGGCGCGGGTGGCGGCGTACTCCCCCGCCAGCTCGTCGCCGTCCAGCGCCACGATCACCCGCTCACCCCCTCGGTCCCGCCGGCGATCGTAGAGGGCAGCCGTCGGCCCGTCCGCATCGACGCTCTCCCCCTAGCCTCGGACGACATGGCCCGCACCGACTCGCACCTCGACCGGCTCCGCTCGGTACCCGTGTTCCACCGGCTCGACAGGCGGGAGCTGGAGGCGGTCAGCCGCCTCACCACCGAGATCGACTTCGAGGCGGGCGCCGAGATCATCAGGGAGGGGGCGTCCTCCCACGAGGTGCTCATCGTCACCGACGGTGAGGCCGTGGTCAGCAAGGGCGGTCAGGAGGTGGCCCGGCTCGGACCGGGTGACGTTGCCGGCGAGCTCGGCCTCGTGCAGGACCGGCCCCGCAACGCCACCGTGCGGGCCGAGACCCCGCTGCGGGCGCTGGTGATCGACCGCCGCGAGTTCCACACCCTGCTCGACGACGTGCCTGCGCTCACCAAGAAGCTCCTGTTCACGGTGGCGGCCCGCCTCGGCGACGCCACTCCCGATCACGTGTAGCGCCCGAGCAGGACGGCCAGCACCTCCCGGGCCCTCGTCCCGATGCCCGGGCGCTGGCTCTCCCTCGGGCCGGCGACGTTGAGCGTGCCGGGGCGGTGGGAAGCGAGGAACGCGGCGGCGTGGTCGAGGTCGGGTCGGTCGAGGTCGACGATCAGGTGGGGGCGTCCCAGCGCGACCGCCGTCTCGACGGTCAGGGCGGTACCGCCGGTCGGCTCGCCCACGGTCAGCACGAGGGTGGCGTCGCTGTCGGCCACGTTGGCCTCGGTCCGCTCGGCGTAGCCCGTCGAGTCCAGCTCGCGGACCGGATAGCACCCGGGCACGGCGCCGTCCTCGGCCCGGCGCCCGGCTGGCACCCACCCGCCGCACTCCATCCCCAGGTCGAGGGCGACGTCGAGGGCGGCCCGGTCGACACCGGTCTGACCGCCCGACACGATGCGCACCCCCCCAGTCTGCGGCTCGCCGGGAACCGTGTCACACCCCCTCGCTACCGTCGTCGGGGTCATGACGACCGTCACCGAGCCGTCCCGCCCCACCCCCGCCGTGGTGGCCGCCGAGCTGGCCGACCACGTCCGTGCGTTGGCCGGGCCCGAGGCCGTCCCGCGCCCCGAGCAGATCGCCGCCGTCACCGCCGTCGTGGCGGAGGGCCGCCGCACGCTGCTGGTGGCCCGCACCGGGTTCGGCAAGTCGGCCGTCTACTTCTCGGCCACCCGCATCCTGCGCGACCGGGGGTGGGGCCCGACCGTGGTCGTGTCACCCCTGCTCGCCCTCATGCGCGACCAGGTGGCGGCGGCCGAGCGTCTCGGCCTGCGTGCCGTCACCATCAACTCCTCCAACGTCGACGCCTGGGGCGACACCGAGGCGCGCATCCACGACGACGAGGTCGACCTCGTCCTGATCGCGCCCGAACGGCTGGCCAACCCCGGGTTCCGACGGCGGGTGTTCGACACGATGCGTACCCGGGCCTTCGCCCTGGTGTGCGACGAGGCCCACTGCATCTCCGACTGGGGCCACGACTTCCGCCCCGACTACCGCCGTCTCCGTCACCTGCTCGACGAGCTCCCGCCCTTCACGCCCGTCCTCGCCACCACCGCCACCGCCAATCAGCGGGTCACCGACGACGTTGCCGCCCAGCTCGGTCACGACACCCTGGTGCTGCGCAGCACCCTCGACCGCTCGTCCCTGCGGCTGTCGGTGGTCGATCTACCCGATGACGCCCACCGGCTGGCCTGGCTGGCCGGGACGTTGGCCCGTCTGCCGGGCTCGGGCATCGTGTACTGCCTGACCGTCGACCAGGCCGAGACGGCGGCGGCCTGGCTCCGGTCCTGCGGCCACGACGTCGAGGCCTACACCGGCTCCGTCGAACCCGACGAGCGATTGGAGCGGGAGGCGGCGCTGCGGGCCGACCGGCTGAAGGCGCTGGTGGCGACGTCCGCGCTCGGCATGGGGTTCGACAAACCTGACCTGGCCTTCTGCGTGCACCTCGGGCTGCCACCGTCGCCGGTGGCCTACTACCAGCAGATCGGCCGGGCCGGCCGCGACCTCGACCGGGCCGAGGTGATCGCCCTGCCCCGACCGGCCGAGGACGCTGCGGTCTGGCGCTGGTTCGAGTCGGTGTCGCTGCCGTCGGAGGACCTGTGCCGGGCCGTCCTCCACAGCCTCGGGCCGTCCGAGCCCACCTCGATCGCCGTACTGGAGCGGTCCGTGAACCTGGGCCGCTCCCGGCTGTCGACGCTGCTGAACATCCTCGAGGTCGACGGCGCCGTCGAGCGGGTGGGCAACGGGTGGATCCGCACCGACCACCCCTGGCGCTACGACCATGAGCTGGCCGCCTCGCTCCGGCGGCTGCGGCGGGCCGAATCGGCCCAGATGCTCGACTGGGCGGCTCTGCCCACCTGCCGCCTCCGGTTCCTGCGCGAGGCCCTCGACGATGCGACCGCCACCGACTGCGGGCGCTGCGACCGCTGCACCGACCACACCTGGTCCCACCGGCCAGAGCCGGCGCTGGTCGCCCGAGCCCAGGAGGTACTGCGCGGCGGCGACGTGGTCGTCGAGCCCCGCCGGCAGTGGCCGAGCGGCCTGGCCGAACCGTCGGGCCGCATCCCGCCCGACCGCCAGGCGTCCCCGGGCCGCGCCCTGGCCCGGCTCGGCGACGGGGGCTGGCACCCGATCGTCGACGCCGCTCTGGGCTCCGGGTCCGACGGCCTCGCCGCGGAGCTGGTGGACGGGGTGGCCCGTGTCCTGCGGCGCTGGGACTGGCCCGCCCGGCCCACCTGGATCTGCCCGATGCCGTCGCGTCGGCGGTCCGGTCTGATCGGCGCGTTGGCGGACCGTCTCGGCGAGCTGGGCCGCCTCCCGGTCCACCCCGCCCTGATGGCGTCGGGCGCCGACCCGGGTGACGGCTTCCAGGCCGATCAGGCCAACTCGGCCCATCAGGTCGCCAACGTCTGGCGTCGGCTGTTCGTGGATGCCGCCGCCCTGCCCGACCCGGCCACCCTGGCCGGACCGGTGCTGCTCGTCGACGACGAGATCGACAGCCGCTGGACCGTGACCGTGGCGGCCTGGCTGCTCACCGGGGCGGGCGCCGGGCCGGTGCTGCCCTTCGCACTGCGAGCCCGCTGACGTGGCAGCCGTTCGTGCCCCCGGCCGACGACGCCGCCGGACCGGCGGGTCGGGGCCTCCTGCAGAAGCGTCCGGGGCGCCGGTCGAATCGGGCCGCCGCTGGACCGGGCCGCCTGATGACCGAGCGGACACGACTCCGCGGAGTCGCGTCCGGCGTAACTGCCTCGGGTCGACGTGCCGGCCGGGACGGTAGCCCCCAGGGGTGCTTGCCCCGGGGGTGCAGGTCCCGGGGTGGTGGCGAGATCGCCCCCGCATGCGACTCCGGCGCCAGCGTCCGACGGCACGCGACGCAACGAGTCAGGCGGCCAGCACCCGCCGGGTGGCGTCGCCCAGCAGGACGCCGACCTCGACCGGGTCCCGGCCGACGAGGTCGTCGTCGATGACCTCGACCGACACGTCACCGTCCCAGCCCGATCCCCGCACGACGGCGAAGAACCGCCTCAGCTCGAACTCCCCGTCGCCCGGGGGGCAGCGGTGGTGCAGCGTGTCCTCCAGGTAGTCGGCCACCACCCGTTCCCGGGGTCCGTCGTCGAGCTGGACCGACACGATCCGATCGGGCGGCACGGCGGCCAGGGCGTCCCAGTCCTTCATTCCCCGCTCGAAGTGCCAGGTGTCGACGCAGAGGCCCCCGTTGGGCCGGTCGGCCTCCTCCACGAAGGCCAGCGCAGAGGCGACGTCGCCGATGTCGGAGATCTCGGGGAGGAACTCGAGGGCGACCCGCATCCCGACCTCGGCGGCGGCGTCGCAGAGCCGGCCGAAGGCCGCCACCCCGTCGGGCACGAGGCCGCCCCCGATCGGGGCCACGGCCTGCACGTGGTCGGCCCCGAACGTCTCACCCAGCCGGAGCAGCAGGTCGTCGCCACCCCCCACGTCAGCGGCCCCCCACGACCGGGCCACCTCCAGCTCCGGGACCACCAGGCCCCGCTCGGCGAGGGCAGCGGCGAGGCCGTCGTCGTCCCAGCCGTCGGCGACGAGGCGGAGGTACTCGCCGTCGTACAGGCCGACACCGCCGAAGCCGCCGGCCACGGCGGCGTCGAGGCGCTCCTCCCACGAGGCGGTGGGCAGGCTGAAGTGACTGAGGATGAGCACGGCCACCTAGATTCGCAGCCCGAGGGCCCCCGGGCGGGCCGACGTCGGCGGGAAGGTCGTGGACATGGGCAGTTTGGAGGGCCGGGTCGCCTACGTCACGGGCGGGGCGTCGGGCATCGGCGAGGCGACGGTGCGTCGCTTCGCCGCCGAGGGGGCCAGGGTCGTCATCGGTGACCTGCAGGCCGACCGGGGCGAGGCGCTGGCCGGCGAGCTGGGCGACGGGGTGGCCTTCGCCCGGGTCGACGTCAGGGCGGAGGACGATCAGGCCGCCGCCGTCGACCTCGCCGTCGAGCGCTTCGGCCGGCTCGACATCGCCTTCGCCAACGCCGGCATCGTGGGCGTGACCGGACCGCTGGCCGAGACGCCCCTCGACGAGTGGCGGTTCACGATCGACGTCCTGCTGACCGGGGTGTTCGTCACGTTCAAGCAGGCCGCCCGCGTGCTCGGCGACGGAGGCAACCTCCTGGCCACCGCCTCGATCGCCGGTGTGCAGGGCGGCCTCGGACCCCACGCCTACACGGCCGCCAAGCACGGCGTCGTCGGGCTGGTGCGCGCCGCGGCGTCGGAGCTGACCCCCCGGGGTATCCGGGTCAACGCCATCGCCCCGACCGGCATGGCCACGCCCATGGTGGCGGCCATGGCCCTCGGCGACAAGGACGACGTGGAGGGGATGCGCAAGGCCCTGTCGGCCACCTCCCCCACCGGCCGGGGGGGCACGGCCGAGGACGTCGCCGAGGCGGCGCTCTACCTGGTGGCCGACTCCGGCGCCATGATCAGCGGCCACACCCTGGTGCTCGACCTGGCCCGGACCACGGGCGAGTACGGCGGCCAGTTCCTCGAACGGCAGCAGATGCTGCGCGAGGCCGGCCTGCAGGGACTGTCGTCGTGACGGCCGACGGTCTGCCCGACGACCCGGAGCCGGTGCCCTACACGATCTCCGTGAGCGACGAGGCCCTGTGGGACCTCCGCCGTCGGCTCGAGGCCACCCGGTGGCCCGACCAGCTCGACGGTGTGGGCTGGACGTACGGGACCGAGCGCGACGAGCTCCGGGACCTCTGCCGGTACTGGGCCGACGACTACGACTGGCGCCGGGAGGAGGCCGCGCTGAACGCCATCCCCCAGTACACGACGACCGTCGGTGGCGAGAACGTCCACTACCTCCACGTCCGCTCGCCGCACGACGGCGCCGTGCCCCTCGTGATCACCCACGGCTGGCCCGGGTCGGTGGTCGAGCTGCTCGACGTCGTCGGACCGCTGGTCGATCCGCCCGCCCACGGGGGTGACGCCGCCGACGCCTTCCACCTGGTGGCCCCGTCCATCCCCGGTTACACGTTCTCGGGGCCGACGGTCACGACCGGCTTCGACGTCAAGCGCCTCGGCACCACCATCGTCGACCTCATGGCCCGCCTCGGCTACGGCCGCTACCTCGCCCAGGGCGGCGACTGGGGCGCCATCGCCACGAGCTGGGTCGGGTCTCTCGACCCGGAGCACTGCATGGGCATCCACCTCAACATGTACCTGTGGGACCGGAGCCAGGGCCTGCCCGACGACCTGACCGACGACGAGCGGGCCCGCCTGGCCGACATGGCCCACTTCGCCGAGGCCGAGACCGGCTACCAGCAGATCCAGGGCACCAAGCCCCAGACGCTGGCCTACGGGCTGAACGACTCACCGGCCGGCTTGGCCGCCTGGATCCTGGAGAAGTTCCGGACCTGGTCCGACTGCGACGGTGACCTCTGGTCGGTCCATGACCGCGACCGGCTGCTCACCAACATCTCGGCCTACTGGTTCACCGGCACGATCGGCTCCTCGGTCCGCATGTACCGGGAGACGAGGGCGTCGGGCGCCAGCCGGGCGCTCGACCCCGTCCGGGTGCCCACCGGCATCGCCGACTTCCCCAGGGAGTTGTACCGGCCCGGTCGGCGGCTGGCCGAGACGCTCTACGACGTCACCCACTTCACGTCGTTCGAGCGGGGCGGCCACTTCGCCGCCATGGAGCGCCCCCTCGACCTGGTCGACGACATCCGGGCCTTCGCCCGGACCGTGCGATGAGCGGCACCGGCGGGCCCGTGCACGACGAGCTGGTCTTCCCCTTCCGGTTCGAACCCCGCTTCCGTCCGCTGCTGGCCGCCCTCGGCGTCCGCTCGGCCAACAGCGACGTCCGTCTCACCGCCGACGACCGCCTGATCGTCCGCTTCGGCCGGTGGCGGCTCGACACCCCCCTCGCCAACGTGGTGGGCACGTCCCGCACGGGCCCCTACCGCTGGTTCAAGGCCATCGGCGCCCGGGGCAGCTTCGTCGACCGGGGTGTGACCTTCGGGTCGAGCACCGACGCCGGGGTGTGCATCCGACTCGGGGAGCCCGTTCCCGCGCTGCTCCCGGGCTCGTTCCTCACCCATCCGGGTGTGACGGTCACCGTCGAGGAACCGGACGCGCTGGAAGCCGCCGTACGGTCACGCGCCGGGATCGTCTGAGCGCTGGCGCCGCCACCTTCGTCGTCGCCCCCTGACGACCCCGGCCGGGGTGGTCGGCCTCGAAGATCGAGCGAGTGTCACACCCCTCGGCTACGTTGCGCACTCAGGCATCTCAGCGAATCCCGCACACAAGAAGGTGGAACGTGAAGCGACTGATCGTGGCGATCCTCGCCGTACTCACGGCCGGTCTGGTGGTGGCGACCCCGGCTGCGTCCGACGAGGTCCTGTCCGTCCCCGACGACGTCATCGACGCCGTCTCGTCGGGCAAGACCGACGACTACGTGGTGGTCATGTCCGGCCAGCCCATGGCGAGCACCGTGGGCCGGGCCGATCTTCGCTCGGGCTCCGCGCTGGCCACCGACACCGAGTCCGCGCTCGTCGACACCCACGAGCAGGCGCTCGACGCCGTCGGCGTGCCCGATGGCCAGCGGCTCTACGACTTCACGGCCGCCATCGACGGCTTCGCCGCCCGGCTCACCGATGCCCAGGTCGACGCCCTCCAGGCCCGGGCCGACGTCGTGGCCGTGTTCCCCGAGCAGATCCTCCACGTCGACACGAGCGACAGCCCCGACTATGTCGGCGCCACCGCCCCGAACGGCCCCTACGCCAACGGCATCACCGGTGAGGACGTCGTGGTGGGTGTCATCGACACCGGCATCTGGCCCGAGCACCCGAGCTTCGCCGACGACGGCTCCTACGACGATCCACCCGCCTCCTTCACCGGCGAGGGCTGCGAGTTCGGCAACAGCGGCTTCAACCCCGACGACGACGACTTCGAGTGCAACGACAAGCTCCTGGCGGCGAAGGCCTACGGCCAGGCGTTCCACGGCGGCACCGGCGAGGGGCTGGCCGACGGCGAGTACCTCTCGGCCCGCGACGCCGACGGCCACGGCAGCCACACCGCCGGCACGGCCGCCGGCAACAGCGGCGTCCAGGCCGAGGTGTTCGGCAACGACTTCGGCATGATCCAGGGCATCGCCCCCCGGGCCCGCCTCTCGGTCTACAAGGGGTGCTGGGCCACCAGCCCGATCGACGGCGGGTGCTCCAACGTCGACCTGGTCGCCGCCATCGACGCCGCCGTCGCCGACGGCGTCGACGTCATCAACTACTCCATCGGCAGCGCCACCGCCACCCTCGGCCCTGACGACATCTCGTTCCTGTTCGCCAACGCCGCTGGCGTCCACGTGGCCACCTCGGCGGGCAACTCGGGACCGTTCGAGATGACCGTGGGATCGCCGGCGTCGACGCCGTGGATCACCACGGTGGCGGCGAGCACGCAGAACAAGACCTACATCAACCACGTCGGGCTCCTGATGCCCGGTGAGCCGGCCGACTTCTACGGCGGCGTCTCGATCACCAACGGGACCGACGGCTTCCAGCGGCTGGTCGACGCCGAGGACCACGGCAACACGCTGTGCCTCCCCGACGTGGAGTTCGACCCGCCCATCACGGACCGCATCGTGTTGTGCGAGCGGGGCGCCATCGCCCGGGTGGCCAAGAGCCTGGCCGTCGAGCAGCAGGGCGGCGTGGGCATGATCCTGTGGAACCCCACGGTCAACTCGCTCAACACCGACCTGCACTACGTGCCGACGATCCACGTCGACGCCGAGACCGGTCAGATCATCAAGGACTACATCGACGACGCCGGGAACCGGGCCCGGGCCACCATCAGCGCCGGTGAGCGCGAGGGCCGGGAGGCGCCGCAGATCGCGGCGTTCTCGAGCCGGGGCCCGAACGCCCTCTACCCCGACATCATCAAGCCCGACATCACCGCCCCGGGCGTCAACATCATGGCCGCCAACACGCCGACACACCTGCTGGGGGCTGGCGACGACCTGTTCCAGGCCATCAGCGGCACGTCGATGTCGAGCCCGCACGTGGCCGGCGCCTACGCCCTGCTGGCCCAGGCCCATCCCGAGTGGTCGGCCTCGGCCGCCAAGTCCGCCCTCATGGGCTCGGCCCGCAACCGGGGCGAAGACAAAGAGGACGGTGTCAGGCCGGCCGACCCATTCGACCACGGCGCCGGCTACCTCACCATCGACGGCAACGACGACCGACGCATGGGCTCGTTCCTCGACCCCGGCATCGTGTACGAGGCCGGGCTCGGCGACTACTTCGGGTTCCTGTGCGACGTCGACCCGACCGTGTTCGTCGACCCCGACACGCTGTGCGCCGAGCTGGAGTCGTTCGGCATCCCGACCACGGCCACCGATCTGAACTACCCGTCCATCGGGGCGTCGGAGGTGGTGGGCCGCATCACCATCGAGCGGACCATCACCAACGTCTCTGACCGGCCGGCCATCTTCTCGGGCCGGCTGGAGACGCCCCCCGGGTTCCGCGCCGACATCGAGGGTCGTGTGGCCCGCATCGTGCCGGGGGCGTCCCACACGTTCCGGATCACCTTCACCCGCACGTCGGCCGCCATCGGGTCGTGGAGCTTCGGTGAGCTGGTGTGGGAGTCCAACAAGGGCCACAAGACGTGGACCCCGATCGCTCTGCGCGCCGTCGAGCTGTCGGCCCCCGGCGAGGTCGTCCACACCGGCACGAGCGGGAGCGACAGCCTCGAGGTGGGCTTCGGCTACGACGGTGACTACGAGGCCGACGCCCACGGACTGGTGGCGCCGGACACGATCGACGGCAACGTCGTCGACGATCCCGCCAACGACATCAACACCGCGCTGGCCACCGGGGTCGGCGTCACCTTCCACGACGTGACCGTGCCCGAGGGCACCGCCTACGCCCGCTTCAGCCTCTTCGACGAGGAGACCGACGGCACCGACGACCTCGACCTCTACGTCTTCGACGGTGACGGCAACTTCGTCGGCGGGAGCGGCTCGGGTACGAGCGAGGAGGAGGTCAACGTCGTGCTGCCCGAACCGGGCACCTACACCGTCGCCGTGCACGGCTGGCAGACCGACGGCCCCGACGCCAACTACACCCTGTACAGCTGGATGGTGCCCCTCCAGGACAACGACCGGACCCTGCGGGTCACGAGCGCCCCCGACCAGGCCGAGCTGGGCACCACCGGCACGGTCGAGTACCGCTGGCGCCGCCTCGACGACGACACCCGGTACCTGGGCGCCATCTCCCACACCGGCGACGGCCAGCTCCTGGCCCTGACGGTGGTCGAGGTGAACACCGGCGACACCGGGGGGCCCGGCGGCGGGGGCTGACGGCTCGCCCGTGACGAGGACGGAGCACGCCGGGGACGGAGGGGTCGAGTACGACCCGTTCGCCCCCGGCGTGCTGGCCGAACCGTTCGGCGCCTACGCCGACCTGCTCGACCGCTGCCCCCTGCACCGGGCCGAGACGCACCTCGGGCCGCTGTGGACGGCGGCCCGCCACGACGACGTGGTCGCCATCTCCCGGGATCACGCCCGGTGGACGGCCCGCTTCGGCCAGGCCCCGCTGCCCCGGGCCCAGGGCGGCATGTTCGACGACCCGCCCGGCCACACCCCGTTCCGCCGGATCGTCCAGGCCGCCCTCGGGCCCCGGCGGGTCGAGTCGCTCGAGCCGATGATCCGGGCCCTGTGCGACGAGCTGCTCGACGAGGTCGAACCCGAGACGACGTGGGACCTGCACGACGCCGTGGCCTGTCCGCTGCCGGTCATCGTGATCGCCCGCACCCTGGGGGTGGCCGAGGACGACCTGTGGACGTTCAAGCGGTGGTCCGACGAGACGCTGGCCGCCATGAACGACCCGTCCCGGGGCGTGGCCGAGCGGGAGGCGCTGCGCGACTACCTTCAGCGGTCGGTCGAGGAGCGCTGGGCCGCCGACGACCCGCCCGACGACCTCACCACGGCGCTGTGCACGGCCGAGGTTGACGGCCGTCGCCTCGACATGGACGAGCTACTGAGCGTCCTCAACCAGCTCCTGGTGGGCGGCAACGAGACCACGACCTCGCTCATCACCAACGTGGTGTGGCGCCTGCTGGAGGATCGCGATCGGTGGGAACGGCTGCTGGCCGACCGGTCGCTCGTCCCGGTCGCGGTGGAGGAGTCGCTGCGGTTCGACCCGCCCGTGCTGGGGCTGTACCGCCAGGCCGTGGCCGACACCGAGGTGGCCGGCACCCCGGTGCCCGAGGGGGCCCGGGTGATGATGTGCTACGGCGCCGCCAACCGCGACCCGGCGCACTTCACCGCCCCCGACCGCTTCGACCTCGACCGCGACCCGGCCGAGCTGCGCGACCACGTGGCCTTCGGGTCAGGGGTCCACTTCTGCCCCGGGGCGCCCCTGTCCCGCCTGGAGACCCGGATCCTGCTGGAGCGACTCCTCGACCGCTGCCCCGACCTGCACCTGGCCGACGAGGCGCCCGAGCGCATCGAGACCTACCTGCTGTGGGGCAGGCGTCGCCTGGTCGTACGGCGGGGTACGCCGGCCCGGCCCAGCTAGCGAGGAGGCCCAGGATGGACGAGACCAACGACCCCGTGATCCCCGAGGTCGCCGAGGTGCAGTGGGGGACGGTGGTGGTGCTGAGCGTGCTGATGCTGCTCGTGGCCGTTGCCGCCGCGGTGCAGCTCTGGCGAGCCGACCACCGGTGGGCCGCAGTCCTCCCTGTCGTGGGGGTGGCCGCCGTCGGCGTGCTGCTGCTGTGACCGAGCGAGGGCGAAACGCCATGATCGAGGCGCTTGTCATCACACGTGGACACCCGTTCGAGCGGGAGCCGTTCTTCGAGATGCTCGACGCCGTCGACGGGGTGCGGTTCACCCACGTGGAGCAGCCCGCTGCGCTGGCCCTGTTCGAGCCGGCCCGGGCCGAGCCGTTCGACGTGTTCGTCCTCTACGACATGCCCGGCATCGAGTTCCGGGCGGGCGAGGCTCCGGTGTTCCACGAGCCCCCCGCCCGCTTCAAGGACGACTTCTCCGCCCTGCTCGGCACGGGCACCGGCATCGTGGCCGTGCACCACGCCGCCGCCGGCTGGCCGGCGTGGCCCGCCTACGCCGAGACCATCGGGTCGACGTTCCTCTACCAGCCGGGCCGGTTCGGGGGTCGGGAGTGGCCCGACTCCGGTTACGCCATGGACGTCGACATCCGGGTGACCCCCGTCGACGCCGACCACCCGGTGGTGGCGGGCCTGGAGGACGGCTTCGAGCTCAACGACGAGGTCTACCTCGGCCCGGTCCTGACCGACGAGGTCGTGCCGCTCCTCCGGTGCGACTGGACCTACCGGGCCGACCGCTTCGCTGCCGCCGGGGAGGCCATCGGCGCCCCCTCCACCGAGCCGGGGCGCTGGTCCCACCCCGACGGGAGCGACCTGGTGGCCTGGGCCCGGCGGGCGGGGTCGTCGCCGCTCGTCTACCTCCAGTCGGGGCACGGGCCGGCCACCTACGCCCATCCCTCCTTCCGGCGACTCCTCGGCAACGCCATCGCCTGGGCGGCCAGCGACGACGCCAGGCGGTGGGCCCGGTCGGAGCGCTGAGCCGACGGCGTGCACCCCCACGACGGTGAGCTGGTCGAGCGGGCCAGGGAGCTGGACCGCGCCGACCCGCTGGCCGACGCGGTCCACGCCTTCCACCGACCCGCCGACCGGCGGGGGCGTCCGGTGGTCTACCTCGACGGCAACTCTCTCGGACCGCAGCCCCGGTCGGTGGCACCGCTGGTGGCCCGGGAGCTGCGCCGTTGGCGCGACGACCTCGTCGACGGTTGGAACGCCCGCTGGTGGGACCTCGCCCGTGAGCTGGCCGACACCCTGGCACCGGTGCTGGGGGCACGCCCGGGGCAGGTGATGGTGGGCGACAGCACGACCGTCGACCTCCACAAGCTGGTCGGCGCAGTGCTCGACGGTTCCCCGGGTGGTGACGTCGTGACCCACGAGGGCCAGTTCCCGACCGACCGCTACGTGCTCGACCAGTGGGCTTCCCGAACCGGGCGCCGGCTGCGGGTCGTCCCCGTCGACGAGCTGGTCGGCGCCGTCGACGACGGGACGGCCCTCGTGGCCGTCGGCCACGTCGACTTTCGGACCGGTGAGCTCGTCGAGCTCGCCGACGTCGGCGCCGCCGCGCGAGCCCACGGGGCCCGGCTGCTGGCCGACTGCTCCCACTCGGGTGGGGTGCTGCCCCTCGACCTGGCCGGCGGACCGGTCGACCTGGCGGTGGGTTGCACCTACAAGCACCTGTGCGGCGGACCCGGCGCCCCCGCCTGGTACTGGGCCGACGAGACTCTGGCGGCCGGGCTCGACACGCCGCTGCGGGGCTGGTTCGGCCACGACGACCCCTTCGCGCTCGACCCGCGCTGGCGGCCGGCGACGGGCCTCGGCGGGTTCGCGGTGGGTACGCCGCCCGTCCTCAGCCTGACCGCCGCCCTGGCCGGCGCCCGCCTCGTGGCCGCCGCCGGCATCGGGGCCATCCGGGCCAAGTCGCTGACGCTCACGGCGCTGACCGTCGACCTGGCCGAGGCGTGGCTCGTCCCGCTGGGCTTCGAGATCGCCACCCCCACCGACCCTGATCGGCGGGGCGCCCAGGTGGCCTTGCGCCATCCCGCCGCCTGGCCGATCGTGCAGATGGCGCAGGACCACCAGGCCGTGGTGGGCGACTTCCGGGCGCCCGATCTCGTCCGCCTGGGCCTGTCACCGCTCCCGCTGCGCCACGGCGACGTGGTCGAGGCCGTCCGCCGCCTACGCGACGGCGTCGCCGCCGGCGTGCACCACCGCTACCCGACCGAGCGCTCCGGGGTCACCTAGCTGCCCTGACCGTGAACGTTCGGGGTGTCGACGCCGAGTCAGCGCCGTTCCCGGCTCGGCGCGTCGACGACGTCGTACCGGGTCGTACTTCGAGGCGCGCAACACCGCCAGGAGCGGCGATGGCCGGCGACACGAGGCAGACGTTCGCGGTCAGGCACGAGCGACCCCGGGCCCACCGACCGCGCCGGGGTCGGAGAGCGAGCCTCGCCGCGAGGCCGGCCCTACCCGGCCCGCCAGCCCGTCTTCGATCGCCACTGCGAGCCGCTCCGATCCGCCAACGTAGGTGCGGTCGAGGTCGGTGTCGCTGCCGATGAACCAGGCGCGATCGTCGGGCCACCACAGGTCGGGCGGTTGCCGTCCGTGCCCGCCGGGATGGGCGATCCGGGTCGCTGAGCCGAGGGAGCCGACCATGAGGAAGTAGGTCCGATGCGGGAGCGACAGGCGCGGGAACGCTGTAAGTCCCCGCTCCACCTCCTCGCGACGCCGCTGATCGGCCCGCCGCAGCCGCCGCCTGTGGATCCGCCGACGCAGGCGGGCGATCGGACCCCGTGCGGGCACGACATAGAGCGTCGAACCGACCCAACCGTGGCCCTCCCAGACCGCGTACCAGACGGTGCCCGGCGTCGCGGTGTGGGCTGCCGCGAGCGTGAGCAGCGTGGCGTGGAGCGCGACATCGCCTGCGTCACCCTCTGGGTCGTGCTGGACGGCCAGGTAGCGGTCGAACCCGGCCGGGACCAGACCACCCACGGTCCCGAAGGGTCCGAGACGGGGCGCGATCCACGACGCCGGGCCGGCGTCCGGCGGCGGGGCGATCCTGTCGCCGAACGCTCCCACGTGAGCACGATGCCACCTGGAGGTGGTCGACGTCGCACGGGTTCCCGTCGCCCCCGGTGCCGGGAGCGAACGGCCGACCGGCCCGGAGCGTCAGAAGTAGATCAACCGCTTGGCCCGCTCGACCACGACGTCGAGGTCGTCGGTCCAGGCGCCGGTGGAGAGGTACTTCCAGCCCCCGTCGCACACGACGACGGCGATCACCCCCCGGTCGATCCGCTCGGCCACCTTGGCCGCGCCCGCCAGCGCCGCTCCCGACGAGATGCCGGCGAACACGCCGGCCTCCTCGACCAGGCGACGGGTCCAGATCAGGCTCTCCCGGGGCCGGACGATCATCTTGCGGTCGAGCACGTCGGCCCCCCGCCAGGCGTCGAACACGGGGGGGACGTAGCCTTCGTCGAGGTTGCGCAGGCCCTCGACCGTCTCGCCGACCGGGGGCTCGACCGCCACCACCTGGATGGACGCGTCCTGCTCCTTCAGGTAGGTGCCGACCCCCATCAGGGTGCCGCTGGTGCCGAGGCCGGCCACGAAGTGGGTTATCTCGGGCAGGTCACGGTGGATCTCGGGCCCGGTGGTCGTGTAGTGCGCCCTCGGGTTGGCCTCGTTGGCGTACTGGTAGAGGAAGGCCCACTCGGGATGCTCGTCGGCCAGGCGCTGCGCCCGTCGCACGGCCCCGTTGGACCCCTCGGCGCCGGGCGAGGTGATCACGTCGGCCCCGAACACCTCGAGCAGCTGACGGCGCTCGACGGACACGTTCTCGGGCAACACGATCTTGATCGGGTACCCGCGCACCCGGGCCACCATGGCCAGCGCGATGCCGGTGTTGCCCGACGACGGTTCGAGGATGGTCTGGCCCGGGGTGAGGGTGCCGTCGGCCTCGGCGGCGTCGACCATGGCCAGGGCGATGCGGTCCTTCACCGAACCGGCCGGGTTCTGGCCCTCCAGCTTGCCGACGATGCGGACGGCGGGGTTCGGGCTCAGCGCCGTCAGCTCGACCATCGGCGTCTCACCGATGAGGTCGAGCACCGACTCCCGCACCGGCTGGCGAGGCCCGAGCGGGCGGGTCGGAGCGGAGGCGATGGCGAGGTCGGGCGGGGCGATGTCGGTGGCCGTCACGGTGCCGGTCAGCCTCCCGCCACGGCCGGCAGGATCGCCACCTCGTCACCGTCGGCCACCTCGGTGTCGAGGCGGTCGAGGTAGCGGACGTCCTCGTCGTTGACGTAGACGTTGACGAACCGGTGCAGCTGCCCGTCGTCGGCCACCAGGTTCGGCCTCATGCCCGGGTACTGATCGGTGAGGGACTCGACGACCTCGCCCACGGTGCCACCGTCGACCCCGACGGTGGACTCGCCGTTGGCGTGGGGCCTGAGGACGGTCGGGAGTCGGACGGTGACGCTCATGTAGGGCTCCTCGGCGGTCGATCGGCGAGCATCGGCTGGCCGGACCGGACATGGTCGACAAATCCGATCGCTTCAGTCGTGAATCGTAACGGTCCAACCGGCGCCCGACGACGCTCATTCCCCCGGCGGTAGGTTGCGGCCATGGCCAAGCCCCCCGACGGTCGCACGGTCGTCGCCACCAACCGGCGGGCCCGCCGGGACTTCGAGGTGTTCGACACCGTCGAGGCGGGGATCGTGCTCCAGGGCAGCGAGGTCAAGTCGCTGCGGGACGGGCGGGTCCAGTTGGCCGACGCCTACGCCCGTCCGCGCGACGGTGAGGTGTGGCTGAACGGTGTGCACATCTCGCCGTGGCCGCAGTCGTCGGGCCCCTGGCGGCCCGACCCCGACCGGCCCCGCAAGCTGCTGCTCCACCGGCGTGAGATCGACCGACTGGCGGCCCGGGTCGACCAGGACCGTCTCACCATCATCCCTCTCGACATCCACTTCGTCGAGGGCCGGGCCAAGACCGACCTCGGCCTGGCCCGCCGCAAGCGTCAGCACGACAAGCGGGCCTCCCTGGCCCGCCGCACCGCCGACCGTGAGGCCGAGCGGGCCATGGCCCGCCACCGCGGCCGGCGATAGGCACGGTCCGTCACCGCGGCCGCGGTGAGAACCACCCGCTACCGCAGGAGGCGGTGACGGGGCGGTAGGCTGGTCGGTTCACGAACAACCCACGGGGGTGATCGGTTTCGACTTCGACGGTTGAGGCGAGAGAAGCGAGCCGTGGTCGCCAGATCCACGCAAAAGAGCTGGCACCCAACAACACACGCCGACGATGACGTCGCGCTCGCTGCCTAGCTTCTAGGTAGCGATGGCTACCCGGTCTCAGCCCTGTGGGCCGGGTCCGCCATCATCAAGCAGGGCTCACCACCGGGACGCGCCGTCCATCCCGGCTGGGACACCAGGTCGGCTAGGGCCACCACCGGGTGCCGATGACCGGCGGTGATCCCGAAACCTCCCCACCGGCTGCGCTCGGAGAAGTCTCGTCGATGCGTCGAAGGACGCGGGTTCGATTCCCGCCACCTCCACCACGCGCTGGTCAGGTCGTTCCCGGCGCGACGACGACCTCGCACGGAGCCTGGCTGCGTCCCAGTCTCCTGTCCGTGGTCACGATTGCGCACGAGCGCTCCTCGGCCACGGCCACGTACAAGCCGTCGAGCACCCGGATGCGCTCGGACAGGTCCGTGGCTCGGCGGAGATGGGCGGCGGTGATCTCCACGAGATCCTGCGGCAGAGCGGCGTATTCGGCGAGGGCCCCGGCGAGGCCTCGATCGTCCAGGTACCCCGCTCGTCGGAGGCGCGACAGGGCAGAGAGGACCTCGGCGGGCTGATGGCCCGGAGCACAGACGTCGGCGCCGTCCACCCGTTCGAGCACCCAGCCGGCGTGCGGACGGTCCACCAGCACGTCCACGACCGCTGCGGCGTCCAGGACGATCACGCCCCGAACTCGTCTCGCACCTCGTCCATGAGCGCAGCGGTGTCGAGGTCGACGTCGGGGGGGAGACGTGGCTCCCGCGCTCTCACCGATTCCACCCAGAGTCGGGTGCGGCGGCGCTCCAGGGCGGCGCGGACCGCTTCCTGGGTGAGCGCCGAGATCGACAGATCCAGGTTGCGAGCCTCGCGGTACAGCTCGTCGGAGAGGTACACGCTCACCTTGGGCATACCCCCAAGGTACCCCTCCGGCCCGGGAGGGGGCGCCCACCGCGTAGGGTTCGCCACCGTGAGCATCACGGGTCGGGCCCACATCGTCGGGGCCTACGAGCACCCGGGCCGGGAGCTGCCCGACCTGACCCTGCCCCAGATCCACGCCGAGGGGGCGGCCGGGGCACTGGCCGACGCAGGGCTCGGCTTCGGCGACGTCGATGCCTACTACAGCGCTGGTGACGCGCCGGGGTTCGGGGTGCTCTCGATGGCCGAGTACCTCGGGCTCGACTGCCGTCACGTGGACGACACCGAGACGGGCGGGTCGGCCTACCTCGTGCACGTGCAGCACGCCGCCGCCGCCATCGCCGCCGGTCAGATCCGGGTGGCGCTCATCACGCTGGCCGGCAAGCCCCGCAGCGGGGGCGAGGGCCCGGGCGGGGCGGCCCGCTTCGGCGCCGCCCCCGAGCACGCGTTCGAGAACCACGTCGGCCTGAGCGTGCCGGGCGGCTACGCCCTGGCGGCGCAGCGCCACATGCACGAGTTCGGCACCACGAGTGAGCAGCTGGCCGAGATCAAGGTGGCCGCCTCCACCCATGCCCAGCACAACCCGAACGCCTTCCTGCGCGACGTCGTGACCGTGGACGAGGTGCTCGACTCGCCCCTGGTGTCGGATCCGCTCCACCGCCTCGACTGCTGTGTCATCACCGACGGCGGCGGGGCGCTGGTGGTGGCGGCGGCAGAGGTGGCCGCCGACCTCGACCGGCCCTCCGTGCCCGTGCTCGGCACCGGCTTCGCCATGAGCCACGCCGACGCCGGCCGGGTCGACCTGACCCGCACGGGGGCAACGGGCTCGGGGCCGACCGCCTTCGCCGAGGCCGGGGCGACGCCTGCCGACATCGACTACGTATCGATCTACGACAGCTTCACCATCACCGTGCTGCTGACACTGGAGGACCTCGGCTTCTGCGGGAAGGGAGAGGGCGGCCGGTTCGTCTCCGACGGTGCGCTGCAAGCCCCCCACGGACGGCTGCCGTTCAACACCGCCGGGGGTGGGCTGTGCAACAACCACCCGGCCAATCGGGGCGGTATGACCAAGGTGATCGAGGCCGTCCGCCAGCTCCGGGGTGAGGCCCACCCGGCCGTGCAGGTGCCCCACTGCGAGCTGGCCCTGGCCCACGGTACGGGCGGCTCACTGGCCACCCGCATGGGCTCCGCCACCCTGATCCTCGGGAGGGGCGCGTGAGCGACAGCACCGTGAGCGACGTGGCCAGCCGAGCAGCGCGACCCGCCGACGACGAGCGAACCAGGCAGGCACCGTGAGCGATCTCCCTGCCAAGGCGCCGGTGGTCAACGCCGAGACGGCGCCGTTCTGGGAGGCCACCGGCGAGGGGCGGCTGCACCTGCAGCGCTGCGACGACTGCGGGCTCGTGGTCTGGTACCCACGGGCGCACTGCCCCGACTGCCACACCGATGCGCTCACCTGGTTCGACGCCTCCGGCCGGGGCACCGTCCACAGCTTCACCGTCACCCGGCGGGTGCCGGGTCGGTGGTCCCGGCACACGCCGTACGTGGTGGCCTACGTCGAGCTGGAGGAGGGGCCCCGCATCCTCACGAACATCGTCGGCTGTGACCCCGACGACGTGCTGATCGACCTGCTCGTCGAGGTCGTCTTCGACGACACCGGCGAGGGGACCGGCCATCCCGCGGTTCAGGCCGGCCTCAGGAGATCTGCAGCGGTAGCTGGCGGGGGCCGCGGATCTGGCCCGTCGACCAGCGCACCGGCCTGTCGTCGACCAGCGAGAAGTCGTGGTGGCGGGCCAGCCACTCCTCGAGGGCCACCCTCAGCTCCATCCGGGCCAGGTTCGAGCCGAGGCAGCGGTGGATGCCCAGCCCGAAGGCGCTGTGGCGGTTCCTGGCCCGGTCGATGATGACCTTGTCGGCGTCCTCGAACTCCTCGGGGTCGCGGTTGGCGGCCGGGAAGGGCAGGAGGACCCAGTCGCCCTCCTTGACCGGGCAGCCGGCCAGCTCGTGGTCGCGGGCGGCCAGGCGGGCCATGGTCACGGGGGCGTAGGCCCGCAGGAACTCCTCGACGGCCCGGTCCATGAGGTCGGGCTCCTCGACGAGGCGACGCCGGTCGTCGGGATGGCCGGCCAGGTGCCACAGGCTCGTCCCGATGGCCGACCAGGTGGTGTCGATGCCGGCGATGAGGATCAGCGCCACCGACCCCCGGACGTGCTCGTGGGACAGGGGGACCCCGTCGAACTCCGCCTCCAGGAGGAAGCTCACGAGGTCGTCGCGGGGGTTGACCCGGTGGTCCTCGATGATGCCGTCGAGGTAGTGCTCCAGGGTCTCCTCGTAGGGGAGACCCTCACCACTGCCGGGGGCCTCCAGCACCCGGTGAATGAACACCCGGAACCGGTCGCCGTCCTCCTCGGGGACGCCCAGCATGGCGGCGATGACGCCGACGGGGATGTGCTGGCTGTAGTGGGCCGCCGCGTCGACCACGCCGTCGTCGCCGACGGGCAGCTCGTCGAGCAGCCGCCGGCACAGGTCACGGGCGGCCGGCTCCCACCCGGCGATCGGCTTGGGGGCGAAGGCGGGCAGCAGCAGGCGGCGGGCCTTCTGGTGGAAGGGCGGATCGGACGTGATGGGCGGCGCGCCGCCGACGGGGCGGGGCACGTCGGGTCGCACCGGCGACGCCACGACGCCCTGGGATGTGTAGTTCTCGGTGTCGTAGGCGATGGCGGTGACGTCGGAGTGGCGCACCGGCAGCCACGTGCCCCCGTAGAGGTCGGAGTGGGCCACCGGGCACCGCTCCCGCAGGTCGTCCCAGATGGCGTGGGCGTCGGCGTTGTAGGCGGGGTCGGTGTGGTCGAAGTCCGTCGCCCAGTCCCGCTCGGTCACCTGGTCGGTCACCTGGCATCCCCCACGTCGGTCAGCTCCTCGGTACGTCGGCCCACGCCACATCCTTGTCGACGCGGGGCTCTCCCGGAAGGCCGAGCACCTGCTCGCCCAGGATGTTGCGCATGATCTCGCTCGTCCCGCCCTCGATGGAGTTGGCCCGGGTGCGCAGGAAGGCGTAGCGGGGTCCGTGGTCGGCCCCCGAGGTGGACAGGATCTCGGGCCGGCGGAACGTGAAGTCGTAGCCGACCAGGCCGGCCGGGCCGAGCAGGTCGACGCAGGCCTCGAAGATGGCCTGGTTCAGCTCGGCCGAGACGAGCTTGCCCACCGAGCCCTCCGGCCCCGGGTTCCCGATCCGCCGGTTGGCACCGGCCCGCAGGTTGGTGAGCCGCAGGACCTCGGCCCGGAGCCACAGGTCGGCCACCCGGTCACGGGCGACGGGGTCGCGCCGGTCGTCGGGGAGCGACGACCAGACGTCCACCAGCTCGGCGATCGACCCGGACCCCCGGCGGGGCGCGCCGCCGCCCCCACCGATGGCGGTCCGCTCGTTCATGAGGGTCGTGAGCGACACCCGCCACCCGTCCCCCGGGTCACCGATGCGGCAGGCGTCGGGGATGCGCACGTCGGTGAGGTAGACCTCGTTGAACTCCGCCTCGCCGGTGATCTGGCGCAGCGGCCGCACCTCCACGCCCGGGGCCCGCATGTCGAGGGCGAAGTAGGTGAGGCCCCGGTGCTTGGGTACGTCCGGGTCGGAGCGGGTGACGAGCATCCCCCAGTCGGCCAGGTGGGCGATGGTGTTCCAGACCTTCTGACCGTTGACGATCCACTCGTCGCCGTCGCGAACGGCCCGGGCACCGAGCCCGGCGAAGTCACTGCCCGCGCCCGGCTCGCTGAACAGCTGGCACCAGCGATCCTCGCCGGTGAACATCGATCGCAGGAAGCGTCGGCGCTGCTCGTCGGTGCCGTGCGTGACGATGGTCGGGCCGGCCAGGTCGAGGAAGAACGTGGCCGGGTCGGGCCCCGGCGCTCCGGCCTCACGCAGCCGGCGGTGGACCCTCGACTGCAGGTCGGGGCGCACGCCGAGCCCTCCGAAGCCCTCGGGGAAGTGGACCCAGGCCAGGCCCCGGTCGTACTGGGCGCCCCGGAAGGTGGCGGTGTCGGCGGCGGAAGGATCGTGGGCGTCGAGCAGGTCGTCGACGGCGGCGTCGACCCGGCGGGTCTCGGGGTCGGTCGCCGCCCCCGGGTCGGTCGCGATCATCGTGTCGGTCACCAGCACCCTCCCGTGGCGTCGGGCCATCGTGCCAGCGGCACCCCCCCGGCGGCCAGCCGGCCGGCACCGCCTACCGTCCGGGAATGGACACCGCCGTGATCATCCCCACCACCGCCGAGGTCGACGCCTGCGTGGCCGACGGGTTCCCCGGCAGCTGGGAGGCCGGGACCCGCTGCACCGGCATCGGACCGGGCTGGGCCGAGGCCGAACGTCCCGCCCGCGTCGGCGACATCCGCCCCGGCGGCATCATCAGCGGTCCGGCCCTGTTCGGCCTGGCCGACGCCGTCCTGTGGTTCGGCTGCTTCGCCGTCATCGGCATCGAGCCGATGGCGCTCACCAGCGAGCTGTCGATCCGGTTCCTGCGCCCGGGCCGGGGTGAGGTGGTGCGGGCCCGGGCCGACATGGACCACGTGGGCGGCCGCAGCCTGGTCGGGACGGTGCGGGTGTGGGTCGACGACCGCCGCAACGAGACGGTGGCCGTGGCCCAGGGGACCTACGTCCGGCCCCGCCGGACCTGACCGCCCCGGCCCCCCTCCTGGGCCAGCACGCCGGCCGCCGCGCCGCCCAGGCCGGCCAGCACCCCGCCGGCCGCCACCCGGACGGGCACGTCGCCCCGCAGACCGGCCAGCGCTGCGGTGGCGGCGTCGGCGGCGTCGACCACCATGTGCTGGCGGATGGTGGCGTCGACGTCGTCGCCCCTCGCCCGGGCCAGTTGGTAGACCATGAGCAGGTCCCGGACGGCGAAGAAGCGGGCCACGGGCCCCAGGGCGGGCTGACCGGTCGGGTCCACCCCGAGGAGGGCCAGCGTGCGGCGGGGCGCGACCACGACCACCAGCCCGAGGGCGGCCCGACCCCCGAGGAGCGCCCGGCGCACCCAGACCGCCACCGCCCTCACTCCCTGGTGGCGACGGCGTTGGGGGTCACGTTCATCTTCGGCTCGTAGGGGCGGGCCTCGACCGCGGCCCCGGGCGCCCCACCCATCGAGGCCCGCAGATCGGCCCGGCACGCCTCGCACGGGCCGGCGAAGCGCTGCGACACCTCGGCACCGCAGCGGGGACAGGTGATCTCGAGCAGCGCATCGGCATCAGCCATGGCCGCCGATCCTGTCACGCCTGCGCCCGGGCGCCGAGCACCCGGTACTCACGACAGCGCGGCTCCCGGCGCCACTCCCCCATGCGGGCGTCGACGGCGGCGACCTCGTCGGCGGTGATCGCCTTCCACTGCTCCCGGCTGGCCCACCAGATGACCACCGTGACCTCCCCGGGCCGCTCGGGATCGAGCCAGCGCTCCTTGGCCACGAACCCGTCGCAGGTGCGCAGGTGACGGGTCCATACGGTCTCGTCGGCCTGCAGCCAGCCGGAGCGCTCGGCCGGATCGACCTCGACGGTCAGCACCTCGACGACCACCCGTCGTCCTACCTAGAACTCCGGCTCCTGCCAGCCGTCGAACACGTCGGGCAGGTCGGTGGCGGCGCTCATGGAGAACGACGGCGGCCGCTTCTCCAGGAAGGACTGCACCCCCTCGCGGGCGTCGGCGCTGCGACCCATCTCGAAGATGGCCCGGGAGTCGACCCGGTGGGCGTCCATGGGGTGGTGGGCCGTGCCCAGCAGGCGCCACATCATCTGCCGGGTGAGGGCCACCGACACGGCCGAGGTGTTCTCGGCGATCTCGCCGGCGATCTCACGGGCGGCGGGCAGCAGGTCGTCGGGCTCGTGCAGGGACCGGACCAGGCCCCGCTCGTGCGCCTCCTCGGCGGGGAACACGCGACCGCTGAAGGCCCACTCCAGCGCGGTGTTGATACCGACCACCCGGGGGAGGAAGTAGCTCGACGCCGCCTCGGGGACGATGCCCCGCCGGGCGAACACGAAGCCGATCTTGGCCGCCGTGGACGCAAGGCGGATGTCCATCGGGAGGGTCATCGTGACGCCCACGCCGACCGCGGCCCCGTTGATGGCGGCGATGAGGGGCTTGCGGCTGCGGAACAGGCGCAGCGTGAGCAGGCCGCCGCCGTCGCGGTGGCGCTCGCGCCCGCCCTCGTCGTCGGAGTGGTCGAACGTCTCGCCTCCCCCGCCCAGGTCGGCGCCGGCACAGAACGCCCGTCCCCGGCCCGTGACGATGACGGCCCGCACGTCGTCGTCGGCGTCGGTCTCGTCGATGGCGGCGATGAACTCCCGCATCATCGTGCCGGTGAAGGCGTTCATCCGGTCGGGCCGATCGAGGGTGATCGTGGCGACCCGGTCGCTCACCTCGTAGCTGATCTGGCTGGTGTCCACGGCGCGCACGCTAGTGGGCGCTAGACGTCGAGGAACCGCCCGACCGCCAACGCCGAGGAGAAGATGCCCACGATGGCCCCGCCCACCATGACCAGCACGGCGGTGGAGACGAACTGGCCGTCGGTCACGAAGAACTGACGGAGGAGGTCGAGGCCGGAGTCGGTGACGTCGGTCTGGAGCGCGCCCCGCAGGGTGCGGATCAGGAGCACCGCCAGACCGGCACCCACCACCCCCTGGAACAGGCCCTCGATCACGAACGGCAGCCGGATGAACCAGTTGGACGCTCCGACCAGCTTCATCACCTCGATCTCGCGGCGGCGGGCGAAGATGGCGATCCGGATGGCGTTGAAGATGAGCAGCGCCCCGCCGACGATGGCGGCGATGGCGAAGTAGAGCATCCACCGCTGGGCCAGCTCGGCGAAGCTGATGATGGCCTTGGTCTCCTCCTGGGCCGTCTCCACCGTGAACACCCCGGCCCGGTCACTGAACTGGCTGGCCAGCGACTCGACCAGATCGGCGTCGGCCACCGTCGGCTTGACCCGGTACTGGGCCGGCATGATGTCGGGCGTCACCGTTTCGAGCAGCTCCGGCGACTCGTCGTACCAGGTCTGGAACTCCTCGTAGGTCTCCTGCTGGGAGAGGTAGAAGAACTCGTCGACGTCGGGGTGGTCACGCAACGCCTCGGCGAGGGCGTCCTGTTGCTCACCGGTGGCGTCGGCGTCGACGAAGACGACGAACTCGACGTCATCCTTGAACCGTCCGACCCCGTTCTCGGTGCCCTTGCGGAACATGTCGGCCGCCCCGAACAGGCCGAGGGCGACGGCCATGGTGGCGATCGACGCCAGGGTCAGGGTGAGGTTGCGACCGACGTTGAGGAAGCTCTCCCGCAGCACGTACTCGGGCTTGACCGCCATCAGGCGTACACCCCCCGGGCCTGGTCACGGACCAGGTGGCCCCGGTCGAGCTCGACGACCCGGCGGCGCATCTGATCGACGATCGAGCGGTCGTGGGTGGCCATCACCACGGTGGTGCCGGTGCGGTTGATCCGGTCGAGCAGGCGCATGATCCCCTGCGACGTGCCCGGGTCGAGGTTGCCGGTGGGCTCGTCGGCCAACAGGATCAGGGGGCGGTTGACGAAGGCCCGGGCGATCGAGACCCGCTGCTGCTCACCGCCCGACAGCTCGTGGGGGTAGTTGTCGACCTTGGTGCCGAGACCGACGAGGTCGAGGATGGCGGGGACCTGGCTCCTGATGACGTGGCGGGGGCGGCCGATCACCTCCAGCGCGAACGACACGTTCTCGTAGACGGTCTTGCCGGTGAGCAGCTTGAAGTCCTGGAAGACGCAGCCGAGGTTGCGACGCAGGTTGGGCACCCGCCAGGAGCTGATCGAGCCGATCTCGCGGCCCGCCACCCACACCGAGCCCGTCTCGGCCACCTCCTCACGGTTGAGGAGCCGGATCATGGTCGACTTGCCCGACCCCGACGGCCCGACCAGGAACACGAACTCACCCTTGGCGATGTCGAGCGACACGTCGCGCAACGCCACGACGTCGCCCTTGTAGGTCTTGGTGACGCTCTCGAGCTTGATCACAGGCTGCTCCGGGCGGGGGCGGGGCCGATCGTGTCGACGGGCGACGCTACCAGTGGTCCGGGCCGCCGCTGCGGCAGCCCGCGGCCGGTGAACGCCTGAGTCAGGACGCGGCCGCCGCCTCGCGCTGCCACCGCAGCCAGGCCTCCATGAACGGATCGAGGTCGCCGTCGAGGACGGCGTCGACGTTGCCGACCTCCAGCTCGGTGCGCAGGTCCTTCACCTGCTGGTACGGGTGCAGTACGTAGGAGCGGATCTGGCTCCCCCACGCCACCTCCCGCTGCTCACCGGCCAGCGCCGCCATCTCGGCGAGTCGCTCCTCCCGGGCCCGGTCGACCAGCTTGGAGGCGAGCATCTGCATGGCCCGGTCCTTGTTCTGGTGCTGGCTGCGCTCGTTCTGACACGACACCACGATCCCGGTCGGCAGATGGGTGATGCGCACCGCCGAGTCGGTCACGTTGACGTGCTGGCCGCCGGCGCCCGAGGACCGGTAGGTGTCGATGCGGAGGTCCTTGTCGTCGATGTCGACCTCCTCGGAGGCCTCCTCGACGAAGGGGACGCAATGCAGGCTGGCGAAGGCGGTGTGTCGGCGGGCCTGGGCGTCGAAAGGCGAGATGCGCACCAGGCGGTGGACGCCCCGCTCGGCCTGCAGCCGACCGAAGGCGTGGCGGCCCTTCACGATGAACGTGGCCGTGGTGATGCCCGCCTCTCCCCCGCGGGCCACGTCGTCGACCTCGACGGCGAACCCGCTGCGCTCGGCCCAGCGGGTGTACATGCGGAACAGCATCTCGGCCCAGTCCTGGGAGTCGGTGCCGCCGGCGCCCGAGTGCACCTCGCACACGGCGGGACGATCGTCGTACTCACCGGTGAACAGCGACCGCAGCTCGATCTCGTCGAGGCGGCGCTCGACGTCGTCGAGCAGCTCGTCGACCTCGGCCCGGGCGGCGGCGTCGTCCTCGTCGGCGGCCAGCTCGGCCAGGGTGGCGATGTCGTCGACGTCGACGGCGAGGCGGTCGTAGGCGTCGAGATCCTCGACCACGCCGGCCAGCTCGGCGGTGACCTTGCGGGCGCGGTCCTGGTCGTCCCACAGGTCGGGCGTCGACGCCTCGTCCTCCAGCTGGGCCCGGCTGACCCGCAGCTCGTCGACGCGCAGGTAGCCGCCGGCCTCGGCCAGGCGCTGGCGGGCGGCGCCGATGCGGTCGGTCAGCTCCTTCACGAGGGTGGATCCGGATTCCGGCGCTACGAGGCGCCGGGTCGGCCGTGGCAGTGCTTGAACTTCTTCCCGCTGCCACAGAAGCACGGCTCGTTGCGGCCGATGCGCTCGGCGTCGGACTTGACGACCGGCGTGGTCGGTGCCGCCGGCGCCGGTGCCGGGCCGGGCCGGGGCCCGGACGCTCCTGGCGCTGCGGCGGCCGGAGACGGCCCGCCGGGTGCCGACGATGGGGGTGCGGACCCGGACGCACCGGCGCCCACCAGGCTGGCCGCCGACGGGCTCTCGGGGGCGGAGTAGCGGACGTCGGTCGTGGCCGGCGCCTCGGGAGCGGGCGCCGGGGTCTGGGACTGGATCTGCACCCGCATGACGTAGCGCACGAAGTCGCGGGCGATGCCGTCCATCATCTGGCCGAACATGTCGAAGCCCTCGCGCTGCCACTCGGTGAGGGGGTCCTTCTGACCCATGGCCCGCAGGCCGATGCCCTCCCGCAGGTAGTCCATGTCCTGTAGGTGCTCCCGCCACCGCTGGTCGATGACCCGCAGCATGAGCTGGCGCTCGACGGCCCGCATCACGTCGGCGCCCACCTCGGCCTCGCGCTGCTCGTAGTGGGCGTGGGCGTCGGCGAGCAGCAGCTCGGTGACGCCCCGGCGGTCGTTGGCCGCCTCGACGGCGGCGGAGTCGAGCTCCGTCGGCCAGTGGGTCTCGACGTCGAGCAGCAGCCCGTCGACGTCCCACTCCTCGGCGAACTCGGCCGGGCAGTGCGTGGTCACCAGGTGGGCGACGGCGGTGTCGAGGTACTCCAACGACTCGGTGCGGAGATCGGCACCGTCGAGGATCTGGTTGCGGCGCGCGTAGATGACCTTGCGCTGCTCGTTCATCACCTCGTCGTACTTGAGGACGTTCTTGCGGATCTCGGCGTTGCGGGTCTCGACCGTCTGCTGGGCCCGCTCGATGGCCCGGGTGACCATCTTGGCCTCGATGGGCTGATCCTCGGGCAGGGCGCGGTCCATCACCCACGACATGGCGCCGGTGGCGAACAGGCGCATCAGGTCGTCTTCGAGCGACAGGTAGAACCGGCTCGCCCCGGGGTCGCCCTGACGCCCGGACCGGCCCCGGAGCTGGTTGTCGATCCGGCGTGACTCGTGGCGCTCGGTGCCGAGCACGTACAGGCCGCCCAGGGCCCGCACCTCGTCACCCTCGTCGTCGCAGCCGGGCCGGTACTTCTCGACCAGCTCGTCGAGGCGGGCCCGCCCCTCGTCGGTCTCGGGGTCGAGGCCCTCGGCCCGCACGTCGCGCTCGGCCAGGCCCTCCGGGTTGCCCCCGAGGACGATGTCGACGCCCCGACCGGCCATGTTGGTGGCCACCGTGACGGCGCCCCGGCGCCCGGCCTGGGCCACCACATCCGCCTCCCGGAAGTGCTGCTTGGCGTTGAGGACGGCGTGGGGAATGCCCTGCTTGTCGAGCCGCCGGGAGAGCTGCTCGGACTTCTCGACCGACACCGTGCCGACCAGCACGGGTTGACCGACGCCCTGGCGCTCGGCGATGTCGTCGACCACCGACACGAACTTGGCGTCCTCCGACTTGTAGATGAGGTCGCCGCGGTCGTCGCGCACGATCGGCTTGTTGGTGGGGATCGGCACGACGTCGAGCTCGTAGGTGTTGCCCAGCTCGGCGGCCTCGGTCTGGGCCGTGCCGGTCATGCCGGCCAGCTTGTCGTAGAGGCGGAAGTAGTTCTGGAGGGTGATGGTGGCGAGGGTCTGGTTCTCCTCCTTGATCTTCACCCCCTCCTTGGCCTCCACGGCCTGGTGGAGCCCCTCCGACCAGCGTCGCCCGTCGAGGATGCGCCCCGTGAACTCGTCGACGATCTTCACCTCGCCGCCCTGCACGACGTAGTCCTTGTCGAGGCGGTACAGCTCCTTGGCCCGCAGGGCCGCCTGCAGCTGGTGGACGAGGTCACCCCGCACCTCGTCGTAGAGGTTGTCGACGCCCAGCTCGCGCTCGACCTTCTCGATGCCGGCCTCGAGCGGGTAGACCTGGCGCTTCTCCTCGTCGACCTCGTAGTCCTCGTCACGGCGGAGTCGGGACGTGATGCGGGCGAAGGTCGTGTACAGCTCGGCGGCGTCGGAGACCCGGCCGCTGATGATGAGCGGCGTCCGGGCCTCGTCGATGAGGATCGAGTCGACCTCGTCGACGATGGCGTAGTGGTGGCCCCGCTGGACCCGGGCGTCGGGCCGGGTGGCCATGTTGTCGCGGAGGTAGTCGAAGCCGAACTCGTTGTTGGTGCCGTAGGTGATGTCGGCGGCGTACTGGGCCCGCTTGTGCTCGGCGGAGAACTGGCCCGGCACGATGAGGCCGATGTCGAGGCCGAGGAACCGGTGGATCTGGCCCATCCACTCGCGGTCACGCGTGGCCAGGTAGTCGTTGACGGTGATGGCGTGGACGCCCTTGCCGGTGAGGGCGTTCAGGTAGACGGGCAGCGTCGACACCAGGGTCTTGCCCTCGCCGGTGCGCATCTCGGCCACCCACCCGAAGTGCATGGCGGCCCCGCCGACGATCTGCACGTCGAAGTGGCGCTGGCCGATGGTGCGATCAGCCGCCTCCCGCACGACGGCGAACGCCTCGACCAGGACGTCTTCGAGGTCCTCGCCCCGGTCGAGCCGTTGCCGGAACTCGACGGTGCGGTGGCGGAGGGCGTCGTCGTCGAGCCGGCGCAGGTCGGTCTCGAGGGCGTTGACCTCGGGCACGAGCGCCTGGAGCGCCCGCAGCTTCTTGCCCTCGCCGAGGCGGAGGACTCTGGAGAACAGGGCCATGGCGTGTCGATGCTACCGGTGGGTCCCCGGCTGCTCCCGGCGGGCGGCCACCCGGCGCGCGAGCTGCGGGTCCGGGTGGGGCGTCAGATCGAGGCGCCCTCGATGAGGCCGACCGTGCCGTCGTCACGCTCGTAGACGACGCAGGGCCGGCCGTTGTCGGCGTCGGCGAAGAGGAAGAAGGTGTGCTCGAGCATCTCCATGCTCGCGATGGCCTCGGTCGGCAGCATCCGGGTCAGCTCGAAGCTCTTGGTCTTGACGACCTTGCGCGGTGGCTGGCCGTCGTCGGTCGGCTCCTCGACCTCGGGTGCGGCGAGCTCACCCAGCCGCTGACGCTCACCCCGCTTGGCGTTGCCGTGATGGCGGCGCTCCAGCTTGGTCTTCAGCTTGCGGAGCTGCTTGCCCAGCTTGGTGCAGGCCTTGTCGATGGCGCACATCTGGTCGGTTCCGGTCGCCTTGCAGCGGACGTGGTGGCCGTGACCGGACAGGCTGACCTCGACGAACTCCTTGCCCTCGATCCGGGGGTTGCGCTCCTCCTTGAACACGACGTCGGCGTCATCCATCCCGGGGATGATCCTGGCCAGGTGCTCGAGCTTCACCGTCGTGGCCTCCCGCACGGTGGCGGGAACGTCCACGTTCCGACCGGTCACTCTGATGCGCATCGCACCTCCGAGATGTCGCCGAGGGGAGTGAAGTGCACCGTACCGCAGTGGTCGGCCCGCAGTCGCGGGGTGCGGGCCAACACGACCGACGCGACCGCGGACGCGCCGGCGCCGCGCAGTGCCGTCGCCGCCTCGCGGAGGGTGGCGCCGGTGGTGCACACGTCGTCGACCAGGAGGACCCGCGTCGGCGCCGGCCTGGCCACCAGCGCAGGACCGGCGCGGCGGGCGGCCCGGTCGAGGCCCGTCTGGGCCGGGCCCGGGGTCCGCATCAGGAGGCGTCGGGCGGGCAGACCGAGCCGGCCGGCCAGGCCCTGGGCCAGGCGCCGCGACTGGTCGAAGCCCCGCTCACGGCGTCGGATATCGGTGGTGGGCACCCAGGTGACGGCGTCGAACGGCCCCGGCGGGGCGGCGCTCACCAGTGCGGCGACCAGCCATCGCTCCACGCTGCGGTCGCGCCGGTACTTGAGCGCCGTGATCATGGCCCGACCCGGCCCGTCGTAGGCGAAGGCGGCGCCGAGCCGGTCGACGCCGGGTGGGGGCCGGAGCTGGGGCGGGGCCCGGAGCCGTGCCACGCAGGCCTGACACGGTGACGCACCCCGCCGTCCGCACCCCGGGCACCGCAGGTCGAAGAGCATGGCGCCGACGCTACGACGGGGGTGTGACATCCTCCGTGGGGCCGGTCGTCGGCCCGTAGCCTGGTCCCGTGGGCAGCGTCGAGGCGGAGCGGTTCCGGGCCACGCTCGAACTGCACGCGCTCGGGGTCACCATCCAGCGCCAGAACATCCGACGCCGGCACCCGCACGCCGACGACGACGAGGTCGACGAGATGGTCGAGCGGTGGCTCGACGATCGACCGGTGGACTACTCCCCGGAGTGAGTGACCTCCTCCGGGCGGCGGCCGACGTCCTGGCCGTGGCGGCCGGACGGGGATGCGACGGCGCACTGGTCGGAGGCTTCGCCGTCTCGGTCCGCTGCGAGCCACGCTTCACCCGCGACGTCGGCCTCGCCGTCGCCGTGCCCGACGACCTCGCCGCCGAGGACCTGGTCCACACGTTGGTCACCGGGGGGTACGGGCTGGTGACGACGGTTGAACAGGTCGCCACCGGACGGTTCGCCACCGCCCGCTTCCGGACCGGAGCGGGAAGCCGGGTCGCCCTGCTCTTCGCCTCCTGTGGGATCGAGCCCGAGATCGTGGCGGCGGCCGACGAGCTGGAGGTCGTGGCCGGCATCAGGGCGCCCGTCGCCACGGTGGGCCACCTGATCGCCATGAAGCTCCTGTCGGCCTCGGACGACCGGCCGACGGACGGCGCCGACCTTCGCGCCCTGGTCGGGGCGGCCGGGCCGGCAGACCTGGCCGCAGCCGCGGAAGCGGTCGTCCTCGTCCACGAGCGGGGCTACAGCCGCAGGCGGGATCTCGCCGCCGAGCTGTGGGCTCTGGCCGCCTGACCTCCCAGCTCCGGGGGCTGACCCAGGTCGCCGAGTCCACAGGGACGCCCCCGCAGAAGCGCCCCCGGCGCGACCGGCAAACTGCACGAAGACCCCTGCGCAAGGCCCCCCGGGCGCGACCGGCGACTCTGCGGAGTATGACGGGGCCGCTTCCCTACTCCGAACCTGGAGCGTGTACATGACAGGTTCGCCCGTCGATGGACCGGTTCGAGCATGGCGGGCGGGCGTCATGGCCGCCCTGGCCGAGCACCTCGAACCGCCGTTTCAGACCGACTGGATCGGGCGGGAAGGCCACCTACCGGGAACGCACAGCGTGCTGCGAGTGCGCCACCCCGCCCTCGTCGGCCTCGAGATGGCGTACTCCGAGCGGAACCCGTTTCCCGACCCGGCACAGACAGCGCACTTCATCACACGTCTTTCCTGGATTCGGGAGGCTGCTGACAGCGAGCATCAGACTGGTCCGCCACCCGAGACCGTTCACGACCTCCCCGCTGCGCTGAGGCAGAAGATGGCTGACGATATTCTGGTCTGGCGTGAAGAGGAGCGGCAGCGGCGCGCCGCGGCCAAGATCATCTGCGATCGTGACGGCCACAGAGGGATCGTTCAGATCATGGACGGACGATGGTGGTGCGGCGTGTGCGATACCCATCTGGACCGCGAGTAGATCCGCCTATGCACTCACATCGCGTGCCGGCCGTCCGGCCGCACCGAGGCACCAGCGCCAGCGACTCAGGATGTGCCGAAGCGGGGGTGGGCCATGGCGTGCTCGCTCTCGAGCTTGTGCATCTTCTCGTCGTGGCTGATCTGGCGGAACAGGTCGGCGAGGCTGTCGAAGTGGCCGAACTCCTCGGCGAAGTCGGAGACGTGGGGTTCGTCCTCCCACTCGGGGTGCTCCTCGACGAGCAGGGCGTACTCGTGCTCGGCGTGGTCCTCGAAGTCGGCGTTCAGCCGGTAGCTCCACGCCGGGCGCAGCACGTAGAGGAACCAGGCGAAGTGGAAGTACCCGAAGGCGAGCACCTGGGGCACCACGCGGGCCCGGACGAAGCCGCTGGTCGGCTCGGCCCGCTCCATCTCCTCCAGCATCAGGAGATGCCACTGCTCGTTGTCCTGCTCCCAGCGGCTGGTCCGCACCGTGTCGAACACCCGGCGGGCGAAGCCCGGCTCGCTGGCGGTGTGGGTGACGGCCACGTAGGCGACGTGCTCCCAGGCCTGGTACGGCACCCGGGCGACCAGCTCCAGCACCCGGAACTTCTCCAGTTTGCGCTCCGGGCCGTAAAGCATGTCCATGATGCGGAACAGCAGGCGGGCGCCGATCGAGTAGCGGCGACGGGGCGACTCCAGCGTGGCCCGCTGCTCTTCCACGAGGCGCTCGTGGTCGAGCCGCTCGATCGGACCGAACGGGGCCCGCTCGCTGACCCGTGACGAGATCGGACCAGGTTCCGGGGGCATCAGTACCGGTAGCTCTCGTGCTTGTAGGGGCCCTCGACGGGGATGCCCAGGTACTCGGCCTGGTCCTTGGTCAGCTCGGTCAGCTGCACGCCCAGGTGGTCGAGGTGCAGGCGGGCCACCTCCTCGTCGAGGCGCTTGGGTAGGACGTGCACGTCGTCGTCGTAGCGCTCACCGTGCTCCCACAGCTCGAGCTGGGCCAACACCTGGTTGGTGAAGCTCATCGACATCACGAAGCTGGGATGCCCGGTGGCGTTGCCCAGGTTCAGCAGCCGACCCTCGCTCAGCACGATGACGGCCCTGCCGTGGGGGAACACGAACTCGTCGACCTGGGGCTTGATGCGGCGGCGCTCGACATCGGGGGCGTCCTCCAGACCGACCATGTCGATCTCGTTGTCGAAGTGGCCGATGTTGCCCACGATGGCCTCGTGCTTGAGCTTGCGCATGTGGTCGACGGACAGGATGTCCTTGTTGCCGGTGGCGGTGATGACGATGTCGACGTCTGCGACCACGTCGTCGAGGCGGGCCACCTGGAAGCCCTCCATGGCCGCCTGCAGCGCGCAGATCGGGTCGACCTCGGCCACGATGACCCGGGCCCCCTGGCCGCGCAGGGCGGCGGCGCACCCCTTGCCCACGTCGCCGTAACCGCACACGAGGGCCGTCTTGCCGCCGATCATCACGTCGGTGCCCCGGTTGAGCCCGTCGATCAGCGAGTGCCGGCACCCGTAGAGGTTGTCGAACTTCGACTTGGTGACCGAGTCGTTGACGTTGATGGCGGCGAACGGCAGCGTCCCCCGGGCGGCGCGCTCGTAGAGCCGGTGCACACCGGTCGTGGTCTCCTCCGACACACCCCGCAGGCCCTCGACCATGGGCGTCCACACCCCGGTCGACTCGCCCCGGGTACGGGCCAGGAGCCGCAGGATCTCGCGCTCGTCCGGTGACGAGGCCGTCTCGGGACCGGGCACGGCACCCGCCCGCTCGTACTCGGCGCCGAGGAGGACGAGGAGGGTGGCGTCGCCGCCGTCGTCGACGATCTGGTCCGGCCCGACCGCCCCCGGCCACCGCAGCACCCGCTCGGTGCACCACCAGTACTCCTCCAGGGTCTCGCCCTTCCAGGCGAAGACGGGCACCCCGCGGGGCTCGTCGGAGGTGCCCCGGGGGCCGACGGCCACGGCCGCGGCGGCGGCGTCCTGGGTGGAGAAGATGTTGCACGACGCCCACCTGACGTCGGCCCCGAGGGCGACGAGCGTCTCGATCAGGACGGCCGTCTGCACCGTCATGTGCAGCGAGCCCGCGATGCGGGCCCCGGCGAGGGGTCGCGTGTCGCCGTAGCGCTCCCGCAGCGCCATGAGCCCGGGCATCTCGTGCTCGGCGAGGCGGATCTCGGCCCGGCCCAGCGGGGCGAGGCTCAGGTCGGCGACGCGGTGTTCGTCGGCGGCGAGCACGGGTCGCTCGTCGGTCATGGTGGCTCCTCGGGGTCGGGGCATCGGTGCCCGGGGGCCCCGGCCTCTGCCGGCCTCGGCGGTGCAGCCCACGCGTGGGCGACCAGGGTACGCGACCGGGGCGGAGTCGCCTCGGCGTCGGCGGCTCCCCGCCACGTACGGGTCGACGTCGTGCGGTAGACATCGCACGGTAGACATCGCCACCACGCCGGCCCGCCGCCGGCGTCTCGACGGAAGCGAACGGAGACCAACGGCCCATGCGCAGACCACTGCTCGCCACCCTGGCCGCCCTGCTGGCGCTGGGGCTGCTGCCCGTCCTGGCCGGCACCGCCGGCGCCGCCCACGGTGACGCCACGACGGTGTCGATCTACTCCGTGGACCTCGAGCCCCTGAACGACTCCGGGGCCTCCGGATCGGCCACCATCGCGCTGTCGGCCGACGGGGCGAGCATCTCCCTCGCCGCCGAGGGCCTGGCCGCCGGCCTGCCCCACGCCCAGCACATCCACGGCACCCTCGACGGCGCCGAGGGCGGCGTGGTCTCGACCTGTCCGACGAGCGACGACGACGACGATGACGACGGGCTCGTGAGCGTGTCGGAGGGCGAGGCCGCCTATGGCCCGGTGCTCGTCCCCCTCACGATCCCCGCCGAGGGTGACCCCTTCCCGGTGGCCGACGCCCAGGGCGGCACCGACTACCAGCGGACCTTCTCCCTCGACGTCGACCTGGCCGCCGAGCTCGACGACCTCGCCGTCGTCGTGCACGGCATCGACCTGAACGACAACGGTTCCTACGACGAGGGGGAGGCGCCCGTCCCGGCCCTGTGCGGGACGATCGACCTGACCGATGAGACCCCGGTCCTGTACCAGGCGCTGCTCGACCCCCTCAACGGCAGCGCCGTGTCGGGCACCGTCCACGTCACCCGGGCCGGCAACCAGGTCACCGTGGCCTCCGCCATCGACGGCGTGCTGGCCGGCGCGCCCCACGCCCAGCACCTGCACGGCATGGACGACGGCAGCACGGTGTGCCCGACCGCGACGCAGGACGCCGACGGCGACGGCCTGATCACCACGGCCGAGGGTGTGCCCGCCTACGGCGGCATCCAGGTGTCGCTCACGACGTTCGGTGACGTGTCCGCCGCCAGCGGACTCGCCGTCGACCGCTTCCCGAGCCCCGGTGGCGACGCCTACGCCTACCTCCGCACGTTCGAGGTGACCGACGAGGTGGCGGCCGACATCTCGAAGCTGGCCATGGTCGTGCACGGTGTCGACCTGGACGGGAGTGGTGCCTACGACGGTGAGGCGCGGTCCTCGCTCGACGACTCGCTGCCCCTGGAGGCCACCATCCCGGCGGCCTGCGGTCGGCTGGTGTCCGTGAACGCGGATGCCGCCGCCTTCACCGTCGAGCTGGACGAGCTGAACGGCTCGGGCGCCTCGGGTCGGGCCAAGGTGGTCCTCGACGACGACGAGATCACCGTCAGCATCGTCGCCACCGGCCTGGCCGCAGGCCTTCCCCACGCCCAGCACGTCCACGGTGAGATCGCCGGTGACAACACCTGCCCGCCCGAGTCGGCCGACGCCGACGACGACGGGTTCATCACCACGGCGGAGGGTGTCCCCTTCTACGGCGGGATCCAGGCCTCGCTGACCACCGAGGGCGACACGACCGCCGACAGCGCGCTGGCCGTCGACCGCTTCCCGGTGGCCGACGACGCCGGCATGGTCACCTACCTGCGGACCATCACGATCCCGATGGAGGCCGCCGACGACCTCGGTGACCTTCACATCGTCGTGCACGGCATCGACCTCGACGACAGCGGCGCCTACGACGGCGAGGCCCGGTCCTCGCTCGACCCGGAGCTCCCGCTGGAGGCCACCATCCCGGCCCTGTGCGGGTCCCTCGACCTCGACCCGGGCGGAGTGACCCTCGCCGCCTCCGACGGGGGCGTGTTCGCCCTCCCGCCCGACGAGTTCCTCGGCGGCCTCGGCGACGTGACCCTCAACCAGCCGGTCATCGAGATGGCCAAGACCCCGTCGGGCATGGGCTACTGGCTGGTGGCCCAGGACGGCGGTGTGTTCTCCTTCGGTGACGCCCAGTTCTTCGGGTCGGCGGCCGAGCGGAACCTGACGTCGCCCATCACCGGCATCTCCCCCACCCCCACGGGCCAGGGGTACTGGATCGTGGGCGCCGACGGGACCGTGCTCGGCTTCGGTGACGCCTCCGACCTGGGTGACGCGTCCGACCTGACTCTCAACCAGCCCATCGTGGCCATCGCCCCCACGCCGACGGGTGAGGGGTACTGGCTGGTCGCCGCCGACGGTGGCGTGTTCGCCTACGGTGACGCCGGGTTCTTCGGGTCGGCCGGCAACCTGCCGCTCAACCAGCCCATCATCGGCGCGGTCACCAGCCCGACGGGCCAGGGGTACCTGCTGTTCGCCTCCGACGGTGGCGTGTTCGCCTACGGCGACGCCGCCTTCGTCGGATCGACCGGCAACCTGCGGCTCACCAACGTGTCGGCCGTGGTGGCCGCCCCCACCGGGATCGGCTACTTCGTCGTGACGACCGAGGGCATGGTGTACGGCTTCGGCCAGGCCGTCTCGGCCGCCACGCTGTCGGGCATCACCCTCAACCAGCCGGTGGTCGCTGCCGCCTGATCCCGGTCCCGCCCGCCAACGGCCCGGTCGGCTCCGCCGACCGGGCCGTGGCGCGGCCCGACACCGTCAGAACGTAGGGGTGATGCCCTCACGCTCGGCCCGCTCGACGAGGGCGGCCAGCGCCGCCTCGTCGAGGGCCTCGGCCTCGTCGACCAGCATCACCGGGATGCCGTCGTCGATCCGGTAGGCCCGGGCCAGGCGGGGGTTCACGAGGCGCTGCTCGTCGGAGAAGTAGAGGAGCGGGCCCTTGTCGTCGGGGCAGGCGAGGATCTCGAGCAGGCGGGGATCGAGGGCCACCGCCGCACCGTAGCGGTCAGGCGCGGATGAGGCCGAGCAGCTCGTCGGTACGGGCGGCCAGCGTGGCGTCGTCGTCGGCCTCGACGTTCAGGCGCAGGAGGGGCTCGGTGTTGGAGGGCCGGATGTTGGCCCGCCACGTGCCGCCGTCGAGGGTGAGGCCGTCGAGATGGTCGGCGGAGACGTCGGCGTAGTGGTCCTCGAGCCGGGCCAGCACGGCGGCGGGGTCGGTCACCCGGCTGTTGATCTCCCCCGACGCGGGGTAGCGCTCGAAGGGACGGCGCAGCTCCGACAGGGGCACCCCCGCCCGGCTGAGCTGGTCGAGCACCACCAGCGCGGCGATCAGCCCGGAGTCGGCCCGGTAGTTGTCACGGAAGTAGTAGTGACCGGAGTGCTCGCCGCCGAACACGGCACCGGTGGACTGCATCTGGGCCTTGATGTAGGAGTGCCCGACCTTGGTCCGCACCGCCGTACCGCCCCGCTCGCTGACGATCTCGGGCACTGACCGGGAGCAGATGAGGTTGTGGAGGATGGTGGCCCCGGGCTCGCGCTCGAGCAGCCCGGCCGCGACCATGGCCGTCACCGTCGAGCCGGCGAGCGGCTCGGCCCGTTCGTCGACGAGGAACACGCGGTCGGCGTCACCATCGAAGGCGAGGCCGACGTCGGCGCCCGTCTCGGTGACCCGCGCCCGGAGATCCTCCAGGTTGGCCGGGTCGATGGGGTCGGCGGGGTGGTTGGGGAAGGTGCCGTCGAGCTCGCCGTAGAGGAGGTCGAGCTGGACCGGGAGACCGTCGAAGACGGCCGGCACGACCAGCCCGCCCATCCCGTTGGCGGTGTCGGCCACGACCCGGAGCGGCCGGAGGCTGTCGACGTCGACGAAGGAGCGGACGTGGTCCACGTAGTCGCCGAGGAGGTCGAGCCGGGTCCGCTCCCCGGGGCCGTCGACCGGATCGAGGCCCGACACGGTGTCGGCCTTGATGGTGGCCAGCCCGCTCTCGGCGCCGATCGGCGCCGCACCCGGTCCGCACAGCTTGATGCCGTTGTACCCGGCCGGGTTGTGCGAGGCGGTGAGCACGGCACCGGGCACGTCGAGGCGACCGGAGGCGAAGTACACGAGATCGGTCGACGCCAGACCCAGGTCGACCACGTCGACGCCCTGGCCGATGACCCCCTCGGCGAAGGCGCCGGCCAGCTCGACGCCGGACGGCCGCATGTCGCGGCCCATCACCACCCGGGCGGTGCCCACGAACCGGGCGAAGGCGGCGCCGACGCGACGGACGAGCTCCGCGTCGAGCTGATCGGGGACGGTGCCCCGGATGTCGTAGGCCTTGAACACGGAGTCGACGTCGGCGAGGCTCACCGGACTGATCCGGGGGCGTCGGCGCCGGGGTGGCGGGGGCAGGGGTCGGTCACGGCCGACGAGCGTACGGGGGCGGCCACGGGGGCGAGGGCGGCCAGCTCGTCGGCGACCGGTCGCATCAGGTCGTAGCCGCCCCGGCCCGACCAGCGGCGGACTCCCACCACGTCGCCGATCATGGCCAGGGCGGAGGGGATCAGCGAGACCGTCGAGCGGGCCTCGTCCTCCAGCACCACCGGCACCTCCCGCAACGACAGGTGGTGGCGCTCGACGAGGTGGAGGGTCTCGACGTCGAAGGCGAACCCGTCCACCCGCGACTGGGAGAACAGCAGGCGGGCGGCGTCACGTCGGAACGCCTTGAGCCCGCACTGCGTGTCGCGGTAGGCGCCCAGCAGCACCAGGTAGGTGATGAGGTTGAAGGCCACGCTGCCGACCTCCCGGAGCCGGGGGGCCCGGCGGTGGATGCGGGTACCGGGGTGCCGGCGGTTGCCGACCACGACGTCGAAGCCGGCCTCGACCTGCTCGGCGACGGCCATGAGCTGCGCGGGCGGGTAGGCCAGATCGGCGTCGGTGAACGCGACGGTGCGACCCCGGGCGGCCAACATGCCCCGCCTGACGGCGGCGCCCTTGCCCCGGTTCCGGTCCTGGACGAGCACCACGTCGGCCCCCCCGGCCGAGGCGCGGTCGGCGGTCCCGTCGCACGACCCGTCGTCGACCACGATCACCTCCACGGCCCCCCGCCCCTCGCGGGCCAGCGGGGCCAGCTCGGCGCGGAGCCGCTCGATGGTGGTGCCGATGCGGTCGGCGTCGCGGTAGGCGGGGACGATCACACTCAGCCGGACATCGCCGTCGAGGGTGGGACGGTCGGGGGCGACGACCTGGCGCTGGCGGACGGCGGCGAAGAGCGCCCGCCGGTACGTGACCAGGCGAACCACGTCGGCGGCGGCGACGGCGAGTCCCTTGGCCACGAGCAGGCGCGTGACGCCCGGCGACCCGCCGGCCACGAGCACGACGGTGGCGACGTCGACGAGGGCGGCGGGCGTCGCCACCGCCGCGAACGCACCGGGCCGGTGGTCGATGAGGGCGAACGTGTCGTCTGCGAAGGTGACGACCCGGTGCAGCGCGAAGGACGCCACCGAGGCGGCGGCCACGGCCGCCAGCGCCCCGGCCCACACCGGCCAACCCGCCCCGGTCACGAGGCCGGCCAGCAGCGCCACGTCGACGGCGGTGACGACGGCACCGACGGCGACGAACCGTCGGAGGCGGCGTTTCACGCCCGCTCCGGTGCGTCCTCCGCCCCGGTCGCGCCACGAGCCGGTCCATCGTCGCCGGACGGGGGTGACGCGTCCGCGGGGGCGTGCCCGTCTCCGGACCGCTCGACGGCTGACCCCTCGCCGGGATCGTCGGCCGGGGGCTCCGGGTCGGCGTCCTCGGGCAGTCGGAACAGCGGCCCGGACCGCTGGGCGGCGGCGACGGTGGCCGGGCGGGGGGTCGGGTCGACGGCCAACCCGGCCTCGCCGACGTACCACAGCTCCTCGTCGGAGAGCCGGTCGTCGTGACCGGCCAGATCGAGGCGCCGACCCCGCACCACCACCAGCAGCACGAGGCCGAGCGCGCTCAGCCCGATCCCGGTCCACTCGATCGGGCTGCGGGTGTAGGCGAGCGAGACCTCCCGGTCGCTCGGCACGACCACCATGAGGTTGGGGGTCACCCGGTAGGGGCCGTCGGCACCGGACACCTCCCAGTTGGGGAACCACGACGTCCGCACGAGCACGGGTACGCCGACCCGGTCGACGGTGAAGGCGATGCGGTCGGTGTCGGTCACCACGTCGTCGACGGCGGCCGCCTCGACCGGTGTGCGGGGCGGTGGCGTCTCACCGTCGACCTCGGCCCACCCGTCGGGTCCGTCGGCGGTCAGGAAGACGTCACGGGCGCCCGGGTCGAGGAACCAGTCGACCGACGGGTCGGTCCAGTCGCGCCCCGCGTGGCCGAGCGCGGTGGACACCACCGGCTCGAACCGCAGCGGCTCGACCAGCGCGACGTCGTCGACCTCGAACACGGTCCACACCCCGCTGCGGGCCACGGGGGTGAGACGGGGCTCGGCGTGGGCCTGGGTGACCGTCTCGGCCGAGAACGCCAGGTAGTAGCGGACGCCGAGCAGCTGGAGGTGGTCGACCCCGGCGGCGACGTCGACGGCGTGGGGATAGGGCAGGTCGCGCATGGGACGCGACGGCCGGGCCGACAACTCGTCCTGCACGAGGAAGTGGTACGGCACGGTGGCCGAGGCCTCGAAGTAGAGGCCCTCCATGGAGCCGATGCAGCCGTCGGTGAAGTGGGGCAGCAGCATCGGGGCCATGGGCGTGCCGAAGCGCTCCAGCTCGTCGAGGCCGTACTCCCACATGGCGCGCCCGCAACCCCGCTCCTCGCCGACGGCGGCCATCGTCTCGACCAGCCGGTAGTAGTCGGGGTATGCGTCCTTGCCCTCGACACCCCGGTAGTTCCAACGGGCCCAGCCCGGGATGAACGAGCTGTCGGCGGTGCGGATGCCGGGAATGCCCCAGGTGCCGCCGGCGCCGGCGTCGCCGGGCACCATCATGCGCAGCGGCTGGGCGCTGTGGACCCACCACCCGAGGGCCACCACGGCCAGGAGGCCGAGGGCGAGGCGCCGGCCGACCAGGACCGGGTCCGGTCCACCAGGGGCGTCCGGACCTCCGACGGCGACCTGTTCGGCCCGCACGCCCCGGGCGAGGAGGACGGCGGCCCGGCGCAGCAGGAGGAGCGCCCGTCCCACTCCGACGGCGGCCAACAGGTAGACGCACAGGTACCAGAACGGGAGCAGGCGGGCGTTCCACAGGATCTCCTGGGGCCACACCACGAAGCCGAGGGCGAACCCCACGGCGAGGACGGTCAGGGTCACGGTCGGGACGTCCCAGCGCAGCAACCCCCACAGCCCGCCCAGCCCCGCCAGCAGCAGGAACACGACGATGACCTTGCCCCCGTCGACGGTCTCGTGGGGCTGGAGCAGGTTGTCGACGAAGCGGGTCAGCTTCTCCCAACCCATGTCGTTGACGACGCCGCGGTTCCACCAGAACGGCAGCGCCCAGAACGACGCCAGCAGTCCTCCGAGGACGCCCACCGACGCCACCCACCAGAGCCTCCTTCGTCCGACCCGCCCGGCCGCGTGGGAGAGGATCAGCGCCACCCCGACCGCCGCCGTCACGAGGGCGGCGCCGATCTGGACGGCGAGGGGCCAGCTCCGCCCGACGGCCAGCGCCCAGGCCACCATGGCGACGAGGAGGGCGAGGATCCACAGCGGTCGCAGGCGCGGGCGCAGACCGTCGGCCCCGGTCACCGCCGTGGCCACGACCGTGGCGCCCAGGGCGAAGATGGCCGGGATCGGGTGGCAGAGGACGGTGACGGCGAGGGCCACGCCGGCCCACCCCCGGAGGGTGCCGTCGGCGAGACCACGCAGCAGCAGGCCGATGTAGACGAGGGCGGCGGCCAGGGCGATGGTGAAGGAGAACTCTCCGGCCAGCGTGGACGCCAGGTTGCCGCCGTAGATGGAGAAGTTCGTGTCGAGGACGAACGTGGCCGTGAACGCAGCCAGGAGGGCCGGGAGGGGGAACGGGAGCCGGGCCAGGCGCCCGAGCGCCCAGCCGGCGACGGGCAGCGCCAGCACGCCGCTCACGGTGACCAGCTTGAAGGCAACGTTGTAGGGGACCACCAGGTCGAGGGCCACGACGGCGAGCGCCGGCAGCACCATGTAGAAGCGGTAAGCGGGGAACCCGGCGTACCAGTCGGGGGCCCAGCCCGACAGGCGGAAGCGGGGCAGCAGCTCGTCGCGCAGGAAGGCTGGCCCCCAGACATGGGCGCCGGTGTCGCCACCGGTGGCGGCGGTGTCGCGGAACCACAGGCTGGGCGAGGTCGCCTTGGCCAGCAGGACCACGGCCGCCGCCACCACCAGGGCCGTCAGCCACCCCGCGGGTCCGGCCCCCCTGATCGTGCGGGGCAGCGCCGCGAGCCGGGTCCGCCACCCCGCCCGGGTGCTGGCGCCGGCACCGGTCGACCAGAAGGGGCGCTCGTCACCGGCCGACGTCGTCACGGCGCCGTGCCCGTCCCGGTCGCCGGGGACGTCGGGGGAGGGGGCATCGCGGGCGTCGGGGGAATCGAGAGGTGGAGGTGCCGGCCATGACCGCCATGTTCGCATCCGCCGTCGCCGGGGAGGGTCGCTGGGGTTCGCTCCCGCAGCGCCCCAGGGTGGCGTCGCCGGACGGGTTCGCATCCGCCGGCTCCGCCGATCGGGCGGGCCCCCGTGCCCCAGGGTGGCGTCGCCGGAACGGGTTCGCATCCGCCGGCTCCGCCGATCGGGCGGGCCCCCGCGCCCCAGGGTGGCGTCGCCGGAACGGGTTCGCATCCGCCGGCTCCGCCGATCGGGCGGGCCCCCGCGCCCCAGGGTGGCGTCGCCGGAACGGGTTCGCATCCACCGGCTCCGCCGATCGGGCGGGCCCCCGCACCCCAGGGTCGTCGGCGGGCGCATCCGCCGGCGCCCGGGCGGGCCCCCGCACCCCAGGGTGGCGTCGCCGGAACGGGCGGCGGGTCCCTCAGCGGCGTCGGCCGGTGGCGGCGAGGGCCGAGAGGGCGACGTCGCGATCGGCGACGCGTCCGTCGATGATCCACCAGCGTCGGTCACAGCCGTTGCACGACTCCAGCCGGAGACCACCGGCCGGTGTGTCGAGGTCGATCCCGACGGGACGACAGGTGGGGTCGCCCGCCTGCGGGCATCCGGGAGGCGAGGGCGTGGATCGCCCGGGCGTCGGGACGGCGGTCGGTCGACGGGTCACCGCATCCCATCGTCATGTCACACAAGGGCGTGAGCCTTCGGACCCCAGAACAGGACGAGCGGACCTCAGAACAGGACGAGCACGGTCGTCAGGTTGAAACCGACGTGCAACCAGATGGCGGGCCCGAGACGACCGGTGCGGTAGGCCAGCGTGCCGGCCAGGAGACCGAAGACGAACAGGGCCGGCACGGACACCACCAGGAAGTGGGTGACGGCGAAGATGGCGGCGCCGACCGGGACCGCCGCCACCGGGGGCATGACCCGGAGCAGCAGGCCCTGTAGCAGACCGCGGTAGAACAGCTCCTCGACCACGGGGGCGCCGATCACGACCACGGCCGCCAGCAGCCCGCGCTCCCACAGGGCGTCGGCGCGGCCGGTCAGCTCCTCGGCCGCCTCGGAGATGTCGGACGTGTCGAAGCCGTCGACCAGCCACAGCAGGGGGGCGTAGACGAGGGGGACCAGCACGAGCTGGGTGGCGACCCCCGCCACCAGCCCGAGGGGGACGTCGCCGGCCGCCTGGGTGAGATCGTACGCCTCGGCCGGGGGGCGGCCGGCCCGGTGGGCGGCCAGGAGGGGGGCGCCGACCAGCCCCGACCAGAGGGCGAGCTGGAGGGGCACGACCGTCCAGAGGGCCAGCTCGTCGGTCGTGTCGACGTCGGCGGTGGCGATGAGCACCTGGCCCACCACCGAGGCGGCCACGATCCCGACCACGAGACCGCCGACGACGTGCCACCACCGCCCGGGCACCCCGGTGGTGGAGCCCCGGGCGGTCATCGCCGCCATCGTAGGGCCGCTTCCCCCGCCGGACCCGCCGGTGGGCCCGCCGATACGGGGGCCGGTGACGCCGGAACGCCCACCCCACCCCCGTAGGATTCACGCCCATGGCCTCCGACGACGACAGCCCCGCCGGCCCCGGCCGCCGTAGGCGGCCCGACCTGCGCCGGGGTGAGCCGGGGTCGACGGGCACCAAGACCAGCTCGGGCTGGCCCCGGTGGACGATCTGGGTCCTGCTCGGCGTCGTGCTGGTCAGCTTCGCCCTGCCGACCGTGCTCGGTTCCGACACCCGGGAGACCATCGAGTTCTCCGAGTTCGAGGAGCTCGTGGAAGACGGTCAGGTCACCGAGATCGAGATCAACAACGCCGACGGGGGCATCACGGGCACCCTGCGGGAGGGCAACGAGTTCACCGAGTTCCAGACGACCGGCCCGATCGAGCCCACCGAGAGCCAGCTCGAGAGCTACGACGACAACGGCGTCAAGGTCCGCTTCACGACGCCGACGTCGAACTTCCTGACCGGGCTCATCCCACTCCTGTTGCCGGTCGGGCTCCTCATCCTGTTCTTCTGGTGGATCTCGCGCCGTCAGTCCCAGGCCATGGGGGGCGGCATCATGTCGATCGGTCGCTCCAAGGCCAAGACGTACAACACGGAGCGTCCCGGCACGACCTTCACCGACGTCGCCGGTTACGACGGGGTGAAGCAGGAGATCACCGAGGTGGTCGACTTCCTGCGCTCCCCCGAGCGCTTCGCCGCCATCGGGGCCCGCATCCCGAAGGGCGTGCTGCTGGTCGGCCCGCCCGGCACCGGCAAGACCCTGATCGCGCGGGCCGTGGCCGGCGAGGCCGGGGTGCCGTTCATGTCGGTCACGGGCTCCGACTTCATGGAGATGTTCGTCGGCGTGGGCGCCAGCCGGGTGCGCGACCTGTTCCAGAGCGCCCGCAAGCTGGGTCGGGCCATCATCTTCATCGACGAGATCGACTCGATAGGCCGCAAGCGGGGTGCCGGCCTCGGCGGCGGCCACGACGAGCGCGAGCAGACGCTCAACCAGATGCTGGCCGAGATGGACGGCTTCGAGGCCACCGAGGGCATCGTCATGATGGCTGCCACCAACCGGCCCGACATCCTCGACCCGGCCCTCCTGCGACCCGGCCGGTTCGACCGTCAGGTGGTCGTGCCCCTGCCCGAGCTCAACGAGCGTCTCGCCATCCTTCGGGTCCACTGCCGCGACAAGAAGGTGTCCGACGACGTCGACCTCGAGGTGGTGGCCCGGGGTACGCCCGGCATGAGCGGCGCCGACCTCGCCAACCTCGTCAACGAGGCGGCCCTGTACGCCGTGCGCCGGGGCAGCGACAAGATCGCCAGCCAGGACTTCGAGGCCGCCCGCGACCGGGTGCTCATGGGCCAGCGGCGTGAGTCGGTGGCGATGAGCGACGACGAGAAGGAGGCCACCGCCTACCACGAGGGCGGCCACGCCCTCCTGGCCACGGTGCTGCCCGCCGCCGACCCGGTGCACAAGGTCACGATCCTGCCCACCGGCCAGGCCCTGGGCGTCACCCAGCAGCTCCCCGAGGAGCGCCACCACTACCGCCGCGACTACATCGAGGACACCCTGGCCGTCATGCTGGGCGGGCGTCTGGCGGAGGAGATCATCTACGGCGTTCCCTCCACCGGGGCGTCGAACGACCTGGTCCGGGGCACCGAGCTGGCCCGCAAGATGGTCCGCGAGTGGGGCATGAGCGACCGGGTCGGGCCGCTGGCGTGGGGCTCCAACCAACAGGTGTTCCTGGGTGAGGACCTGATGTCGAGTCGGGAGTACTCCGACGACACGGCCCGGGTCATCGACGAGGAGGTCGAGCGCATCCTCCGCACGCAGGAGGACCGCGCCCGCAACCTCCTCCTCGCCCACCGCAAGGGGCTCGACCTGGTGGCCGACGCCCTGCTGCGCGACGAGACGATCACCGGCCAGCGGGTGCGCGAGCTCGCCAACGAGGGCATCGAGGCCACCGCGGCCGAGAACCGGGAGCGTGCGGAGGCCAACGGCAGCGGGTCGAACGGCGCCGGTGCCACGTCGGCCTCGCCCAACGCCGTGGGCTGACCGACCCGACGCCCGGGACGTCAGAGGGCGCTCAGGCGACCGGCCGGTTCCAGCTCGGGCCAGTTCGGGAAGTGGGCCTCGCCCGCTTCGAGGAGGGCGTGGAACCCCCAGCTGGCGGCGGCGGGGGGCGCACCGAGCGCCGAGAGCAACCGGCCGTAGAGCCGCCCGGCGGGCCCGTGGCGGCCCTCGACGGCGAGCTGCACGGCGGCCGACCCCACCTCGAAGGCGTGGGCGAGCCGGCCCACGGCGGCGGCGTCCACGGCGTCGGGGACGAACCCGTCGAGCACGAGGTGGCCGTCGTGCCACGCCTCGATGCCGAGGACGTGGTCGTCGTGCACCGAGCCGACCAGCCCCGCTCCCCCCTCGGCGGTCAGGCCGGCCAGCAGCGGGTCGGGGTCTCCCACCCCGTCGACCACGTCGTCGAAGACCACCACGATCGGCTCCCGCGGCCACAGGTGGGCGGTGTGGCCCAGGTCGGCCACGACCGACCGAACCCGGGCGAGGGAGACGTTGCGCACCACGACGTTGGCATGGAATCCGGACACGCCGATCCATCGTCGGGGAGGACGCCCCGCTTGAGCCCGCTCCCACCCTCGTGGGCCGGGATTGTGGGCCCGGTGGGAGGGCCGTGTCCCGCCCCCGGCGCGGTCGGCGGGCGGCCGGGCGTCAGCCGGCCTCGGCCAGGGCGTCGCGCACGTCGTCGGGGGTGAGGGGGCCGAGCCGGCTGGCCCGCACCACCCCGTCGGCGTCGACCACCAGCAGGGTGGGCACCGCCTCGATGCCGTAGCGGCCGTGGAGGTCGCGCCGGGAGCCGTGCTCGGCCTCGACGAACCCGACGTCGGGCCCGGTGGCAGCGAGGGCGCCCGCCCGCACCTGGGCGCAGGTGGCGCAGGTGGCGGAGCTGAACAGCACGAGCGTGATCGGGGTGGGGCTGTCGACGTCGGCGGGGTCGAGCTGGGCGGGTACCGGCCAGTCCCGGGGCTGGGTGGGGGGGTCGCCCCGCCGTCGCTCGACGAGACCGGCCACCACCAGCGCCGCCGCCACGAGCGCCATGGCCACCACGATCTGGGCCGTCATCGGGCCGGCGGGGCGTCGTCGATCCGCAGCGCCGGGGCCCACGATCCCGGGCCCGACCCGGCGGCCACCGCCACCGGCCCGCTGGCCTCGACCACGAGTCCGGCGGCGTCGACGCTGATCCGGCGGAGATCGACCGACAGGGCGGACGCCGACCCCACCTCCTGCTCGGTGACCTCCACCACCCGGCCACCGCCGAACCAGCGGACCTCCGCCGTCACCGGCTCCGCCGCCGGGTTCTCGATCACGACCCGGGGGGCCACCTCGTCGGCGACGAGCCCCCCGTCGTCGGTGACGGCCGGATCGGCCAGCACCACGTACGGCACCAGCCACCGGTCGGCCACCACGGGGGTGCCGGGCCAGGCGTCGGACCCGACCGGGCCGGGGACGTAGGTCAGCTCGTCGGCCGGGTCGCCCTCCTCGGGCTCCTCGACCTCCTCACCGGCCAGGGTGGGCGCCGGCTCGGGCCCCCGTGCGCCCCAGCGCTCCACCTCGGCGGTGACCGGCACCTCGTTCAGCGAGCTGACGATGATCCCGTGGCCGACACCGGGGGGCACACCCCGGTCGAGCTCGTCGAGCTCCAGGACCACGAACGACCGGCGGGCCACGCTGCGCTCCCAGGGCTCCACGAAGGTCTCGTCGGCGGGCTGGACCACCACCTCCACCTCGGCCGTCTCGTCGCCCGGGTTGTAGAGCACCAGCCGCTCCCGCTCACCGGGCAGTCGGGGCCCGGTCTGGAGGGCCCAGTCGGTGGCCGTGCCGGCGAGACCGACGGCGACGGACAGGCCCTGGCGGTCGAGGCTGCCGTCGTAGCTCTGGAGCCGGTCGACGACCACCCGGCCCGCCCTCGTCTCGATCAGCATCGACACCTGGTCACGGCGCCGTGCGATGTCGGTCAGGACCACCACGGTGGGTCGGCCGCCGGGAACGACGATGCCCTCCAGGGCGGTCGACCGGAACGGGCCGGACTCGGCCTCGGTGGCGACCTCGACGTCGACCACCGCGTCGTCGGGGAACGGGTTGAACAGCACGAGGGCGAGGTCGGCGTCGCGTCGGGTCGAGCCGGCCGCCGTGAACCAGGTGCGGCCGACGGTGGAGGCGCACGGGGCGTTGTCGTCACCGTCGACGCCGAGCATCGTGCGGGTGACGGCCAACCGGGTGGCGTCGGTCTCCACCACGGCGCCCACGAGGCCGTCGTCGGACAGCTCGGCGGCGGTGAGGATCAGGTGGTCGCGGGGCGGCACGGTCACCCGCCGGTCCACGGGGGCCCCGCTGTCGCTCATGACGGTGAGGCGGGCCGAGGCTTCCTCGGGGGACGGGTTGGCCAACACCAGCGAGCCCTCCACGGCGATGCCGAGGTCGTCGACCTCGGGGGCCCGCAGCGTCGGGCAATACCAGGTGACGGCGGGACCGCCCGCCCGGGTGGCGGGCAGGGCCTCGGCGGAGGTGTCGACGTCGACGACGGCCGGGTCGTCGCGCCAGCGGTCCACCAGCCCGCCCGCTCCGAGGGCGGTGGCCACGACGACGACCAGGGCGATCCGCCGGACGCTCACCCGACCGGCACGCCGAGGTCGGGGGGCACCGGCCGGACGTCGAGGACGGGTCCCTCCCCCCGCCGGCGCGGGGGCGGGGTGCGGTCCCGGTCACCGCCGACGGCCACCCGCCAGGCGGCCAGCACGAGGAGCAGCTGGGCCACCAGCAACCCGATCCGGACCAGGTCGGCGTCCACGGTGACGTCGACCGGACCCGCCTCGGGCCCATCGAACAGCAGCCCCCCGGGCCCCACCCGGCGGCTGTCGAGGGGGCGGCCGGCCACCGACACCTCGAAGCGGTCCGATCCCCGGGCCAGGTAGGCGCCCTGGCCGGCCCCGAGCCGATCGCCGAGCGGCTCGGGGTCGCCGAGCCCATCCTCGGGGCGCACGGTCCCGGCCAGGAGGGCGTCGGTGGTGGCGGCGTCGAGCGCCGCCTCGATGGGCACGGCCGCCTCGTTCGACCAGATCAGCACGGCATCGTCGGTGGGGATGCGGCGCAGGTCGAGCTGGCGGTCGAGGGCGTCGGCGACCCGGTCCGGCAGCGGTCGTACCGGCGTGTCGGTGAACGAGGGGGCGGCCTGCTCGACGGCCACGACGTAGCGGACCCCCGACCCGGCCAGGGCCGCCCCGAGCCGGGCCGATCCGCCCTCGACGGCGGACCGCAGGGCGTCCCCGATCGGGTCGGTGGCCGGCCCGAGGGGGGCGGGGTACAGGACCCTGAGGTCGGGTGGCCCGTCGTCGGAGGTGGTGAAGCCGGTGGCGTCGGTGAGCGACCACCCCGCCGCCGGCAGCACGGCCGGGTCGCCGATCCACAGGATGCGCTGGCCGCCGGGCACGTCGTCGGACAGGAAGGGGAAGGCCGAGCCGAGGTCGTTGCGGGGGACGCCCCACCGCCCGTCGGCGGCCCCCCCGACGACCGGGAGCGCCGCCATGGCCAGCCCGACGGTGCCCAGCACCACGGCGGCCTGGGGGAGCCCGAAGCGGTAGTCGGGCAGGTCTCGCTGGAAGGCCGTCACCCCGAGCCCGACGGCCAGGGCCAGGACGGGCCCGGCGGCGGCCAGGACCACGACCGGCTCGGGCAGCGGGACGTCGCCGAAGCTGCGTCCGGCCACCCAGGCCAGTCCGACGGACAGCAGCATGGTGACCCACGCCCGGGCCGCCCACTCCAGCCGCCAGCCCCGCCCGACGAGGATCGGGACGGTGGCCGCCACGACGAACCCCCAGCCGAGCACGACGTGGCCGTGCTCGGCCAGGTCGAAGCGGAGGAGGGCACCCCAGCCGTCGGCGGTGGCGGCCGTCCCCCGCCCGAGGAGCTGACGGGCGGGGACACCTCCGGACGCAAGCCCGATCACCCAGGGCAGGTGCAGGACGACGGCCACGGCCACGGCCCCGGCGGCGGCGCCGACCAGGCGGCCGGCTCCCGCTGCTCGTCCGACCACCAGCCCGCCGAGGGCGAGCCCGACGGCCAGGACGACGGTCCCGGCCAGCACCACGGGTGCGAACGCTGCGGCCAGGGCCAGCAGCAGGCCGAGGCGGACCACGGCCCGCAGGCGGGAGGGGCCGGTGCCGTCGGCCCGGGTGGACGGTCCGGGATCGAAGGGCGCCACACCGGAGAGACGGGCCAGGCTGACGACGACGTGGGGGGCGACGGCCCACGCCAGCAGCGCCGTCCAGGATCCGAGGGCCAGGGCGTCGAACGGCAGCGGGAGCACGGCGTAGGTGACGAGCACGGCCACCCGGCCTGGTCGGGTGCCGAGCGGCCCGCCCAGGCGCCAGGCGCCGAGCCAGCCCACGGGCAGCAGGCCGACGACGAGCAGGGTGCGCAGCCCGGCCGTGCGACCCAGGCTGAGCTGGCCGGCCAGGCCGAGGAGGCCCGACGCGGTCGGGGTGGCCTGGTCGGTGCCGAGACCGCTCGGACGGCGCCCCAGGACGAAGTCGCGCAGGAGGGCGCCGGGGTCGGGGAAGCCCAGCAGCTCGCCGTGCACGGGGATGCCCCGGGTGACGAGGTGGCGACTTCCGAAGGCGGCCACCACGACGATGACGAGCCACGCCAGCACGGCCGAGCGCTGCGGGCCCTGGCGTACCGAGGCGGCCACCGCCCGCCCGGCATCACCCAGCCCCCCGAGACGACCCGCCCCCGCGAGCTGGCCCCGGACCGCCTCCCGCAGCCGGGCGCTGCCGCCCACCTGGAGGTCGGCCAGCTCCCCGTCGGTGACCTTGCGGGCGGCTGCCACCCGCCGCCGCTTGCGGAGCAGCGAGGCCGGCCGGCGGAGGTTCCACGTCCAGGCCGACACGAGATCGGCGGCGTGGCCGGGACGCAGGAGGATCAGGGCGTAGACGGTCTCGACCAGCGTGATGGCGACGGCGAGCGGGACCACCCAGAGCAGTCGGAGCCGCCCGGTGTTGCCGAGCAGGGAGCGGACCCGGTGCCGGCCCCGGAGGCGGCGGCGGTCGTCGGTGGGCCGGCGCTGGCCCAGGGCCTCGACGTGGCGGGCCCGGGCGTCGGGCGCCACCAGCACCCGGGCGCCGGCCACGTGGGCCCGCCAGCACAGGTCCAGATCGTCGCCGAGGTACGTGATCTCCTCGTCGTAGCCGCCGACGGCCTCGAACAGGTCGGCCCGCACGAGGGTGGCGGCCCCCTCGACGAAGAAGACGTCGCGGACCCGGTCGTGCTGCTCCTGGTCGAGCTCGCCCCGCTCGACGAGCGAGACGACGGCGCCGGTCCGGTCCACGGCCACCCCCGCGGACAGGAGCCGGCGGGGGTCGGACCAGTCGACCAGCTTCGGGCCGAGGACGCCGCCGTTGGAGCGCACCGCCTCGGCGACGAGGGCGGAGACGGCGTCGGGGGCCAGGACGGCGTCGTCGTGGCAGAACAGGTAGAAGGAGGCGCCCTCGACCAGCTCCGTGGCCAGGTTGGCGGCGGCGCCGTAGCCCCGGTCGACGTCGACCCTGCGCACGGCGGCGTCGGGGAGTACGGCGTCGACCCGGCTGCGGACGCCGTCGGGATGGCCTGAGGCGTTGTCGACGACGAGGACGGCGAGGGGCCCGTAGTCCTGCGCCGCCAGCGCGGCCAGGCAGTCGTCGAACCACGGACCCGGATCGCAGGCGACCACGACGGCCACCACCGGAGGGAGGTTCGACTCGACCACGACCCTGCGAATCTAGTGCCGGGCCCCCCGCCGACCGGGGGCACCTGCTCCGCCAGAGCCGAACTGACACAAGCACGCGTTGCCAGAGCAGCGCGTGCTTGTGTCAGTTCCGTGCCCGGGGCCTGACGGGCCGTAGCCTGGACGGCCGTGAGCGAGCAGCCGTCCCTGCAGGATCGGGCCCTCGACGCCGTCTACGTCTCGGTGGGGCTGGGGGTGCTCGCCTACCAGCGCTACCGGACCCGTCAGCGGGAGCTGCGCGAGCAGCTCGATGCCGTCCTGCGCCAGCTCGGCGGCGCCTGACCGGTCCTGCCGCTCAGGCCGGCCGGGTGGCGATGGCCACCGCCCGCGCGGCACCGTCACGGCCGAAGGCGCTCGACGGGAAGTCGTCCACGTTGAAGCTGTGGCTGAGCGAGTTGGCCTGCAGGACCCAGTACCCGTCGCCCTCGGGAGCGGGCGCCATGCCGACCACGGAGCCGCTGGCGCGCCCGGTGGCCGAGCCGTAGAACCCGGAGTCGGCGTAGTTGAAGACCCCCCCGTCACGGGTCACGAACCAGTACCCACGGCCGGAGGGGTGCACGGCCATGTCGACCACGGGCTGGCCGAGCACGGCCCCGCCGATCGACCCGTAGAAGGGCGCGTCACCGAAGGCGAAGACGCCACCGTCGGCGGCCACCAGCCAGTAGCCCCGGCCCGACGGCGTCGACGCCATCCCCACCACCGGTGACACGAGCGGGACACCGCCCATCGAGCCGTGGAACCCGGCCGCACCGTAGGAGAAGACGCCCCCGTCGGAGGCCACGAACCAGTAGCCCTCGCCGGACGGGTGGGCCGCCATCCCCACCACCGGTGCGTTCAGGCGGATGTTGCCGGTCGAGCCGAAGAACGACGACGCCCCGAAGGAGAACACGCCTCCGTCGCCACCGAGCGTCCAGTACCCGGCCCCCGTCGGGTGGGCCACGATGTCGACCACGCCGGCGTTGAGGCGCAGGTCGAAGTCGAGGAGGTCGCCGTGGTGGTCGGCCGACCCGAACGCGGCGACCGCGCCGTCGGCCCGGGCCACCCAGAAGCCGTCGGCGATCTCGGTGTCGAAGTCGGGGAACGCGTACCAGTCGGACTTCAGGCCGAACGCCCGCCGGAAGCTGTCGCCGGCCCAGTTGGGGATGCGCAGCGTGGCGCTGCCGCCGGTGCCCTTGATCCGGAGCTCGCGGACCCGGCCCCCCTGGGCGCCGAGCCCGTTGCGGCTCGTCACCTCGACACCGGCGAACGTGCCCAGCTCGCAGCGGCACGACGCCTCGCCGCGGGCGATGACCGCCGACCCGTCGACGACGGTCCCCCACTGGTCGTTGGGGTTGGCGGATACGTCGTCACCGGCGTCGGGCACCGGTCCGTACGGGTTGTTGGGGTGCACGACCCCGTCGGGCGTGCGCCATGACCTCTCGGCCGTGTAGCCGCCCGTGGACGACGAGAACTCCGTCAGCGAGACCCGCCCGTCGGGGTCGAGGCGGACCTCGCCCCGGGTCGCGGCCACGGCACGGGTCGAGGCGGCGTGGTGGCCGCCGTGGTCGAGGCCGATCCAGCCGCCACCCGACGCAGCCACCGCCGCACCCCCGTAGACCTGGCACGCCGTCGTGTCGCAGGCGTCTGACACGTAGAACCGCGCCCGGTTGGCGGCCAGGCGGACGGCGTAGGAGCGGGCCGCCACGGCCTGGGCCTTGAGCGCCTCGATGCCCGTCCCCCCGCCCAGGGCACCCCACGACGCCGGCGACTCACGGGGGACGACGCCCCGCACGTAGTCCTCCAGGCCGACGAGGTTGGCGGTGTAACCCCTGCCGCCGAGGTCGAGCAGCCAGAGGCGCCCGCGGTAGGCCCGGGTGGTGCGGTCGGGTTGGCGCAGCGCGAGCATGGCGCGCGGGTCGTCGCCGGGGTCGGCGCGCTCCGGTACGACCTCCAGGTGCGTTCCCGGTCCCCGGCCCCCGTTCGACACGCCGGCCACGACACCGACCTCGGCCCCGTTGCGGAAGACCCGGAAGTCGCCACCGCCGGCCAGCTCGACCCTGACCTCCTCCCCCGCCGCGAACGGGTGCGGACCGACGGTGAAGGGTCGGCCGCTGCTGACGATGAGGTCGCGCCCGTCGTAGCCGGTGAGGTGGATGAGCATGTCACGGGGCGCGACCGTGCCGGCGGTGGTGCCGCCGTAGAAGTGGTCGACGATGCGGCGGTGGCTCCAGCCGTGGTCGACGGCGTAGCCGAGTGAGCCGTACTGGCCGAGCCCCCTGCCGTGACCCCAGCCCCGACCTGCGATGGCCACCGAACCGGCCGCCGCCCGCAGCTCGCCCGGTCCGGGGTGGGGCGCCACGTCGTCGGGATCGGCGGCGAGCGGTACGACGTCGGCCGGATCGGGGTCGGGTGCCGCCACGGTCTCGGCCGGTGCCGGGTCGGCCGGCACGGTTCCGGCCGGTGCCGGGTCGGCCGGTGCCGGGTCGGCCTCCTGGGCGGCCGCCGGCGGTACGGCCAGGGTGGCCAGTGCGAGCGCCGCCAGGAGGGTGGCGGGAACGGGTCGTGTCCTCATGGGGCAGCTCCTCCGATCACCTCGCCCGTCGTGCGTGGCCCGGCCGCCGGCAGGCCCGTCGTCCCGTAGGGGGTGGCGGCCCCGTCGTGGTCGATGAGGAGGTAGCCGTCACCGGCCGGGACCAGTCCCCGGACGGGCGGCCCTGCCACCGTTCCACCCGACGCACCGTAGAACGGCGCTCCCCCGAAGGCGAACACGCCCCCGTCCGCTGCGACCAGCCAGTACCCGCCGCTCCCGTCACCGGAGGCCATCCCCACGGCCGGCGACACGAGGGGGGTGCCGCCCATCGACCCGTGGAACCGGGCCGACCCGAACGCGAAGACCCCACCATCCGACGCCACCAGCCAGTAGCCCCCACCGTCGGGCGCCGCCGCCATCCCCACCACCGGCTCGTTCAGCGGCACACCCCCCGTCGACCCGTGGAACCGGGCCGACCCGAACGCGAACACCCCACCATCCGACGCCACCAGCCAGTAGCCCCCACCGTCGGGCGCCGCCGCCATCCCCACCACCGGCTCGTTCAGCGGCACACCCCCCGTCGACCCGTGGAACCGGGCCGACCCGAACGCGAACACCCCACCATCCGACGCCACCAGCCAGTAGCCCCGACCGTCGGGCGCCGCCGCCATGCCGACGATCCCGGCCGCCCCGGGGGGCGGGGCGCCCCAGTCCACGGCGTCGCCGGCGGGAACGACGATCCCGCTCCCCGTCACCGCCCAGTACCCGGTCCACTCCCCGTCGAGCGCGAGACCGGCGTCGAGGAGACCCCCGGCGATCTCACCGAGGGGACTGGCCGTGCGCAGGAGGCGGGCGGTGACCTCGGCGGCGGTCCAGTCGGGGTGCTCGGCCCGCAGCAGCGCCGCCGTGCCCGCCACCAGGGGCGCCGAGAACGACGTGCCGCTCACGTCGACGTAGGCGTCGTCGGCCGCGTCGTCGGCGGCCACGACGTCCACGCCGGGTGCGGCCAGATCGACCCACGAGCCCCGCCCCGAGAAGGGGGCCAGCTGCCCGTCGCGGCCGGTGGCGCCGACGCCGATCACGGCCGGGTGGGCGGCCGGGTACAGCTCGGCGGTCCCGCCGGTGTTGCCCGCCGCCGCCACCATCACCACGTCGGCGGCGGCGGCCGCCCCGATGGCGGCGTCGAGGAGGGCGGACTGCTCACCCACGAAGCTCATGTTGACGACCGAGGCGCCCGAGGCCACGACGCAGCCCAGGGCGACGGCGATGGCCGCCTCGGACCCGACCAGCTCGGAGCCGCGGCGGAGCAGGACCCGCACGTCGGCCGGACGGGTGTCCCACCCCATCCCGGCCATGCCCACCCCGTCGTCGGTGGCCGCGCCGGCCAGGGAGGCGACGGCGGTGCCGTGGGAGGACCCGGGGCCGGGGGGGATCGGGCTCCCGCATCCGCCCAGGTCGACGACCTCGCCGGCCAGGTCGTCGTGGCTGGCCCGCACGCCCGAGTCGAGGACGGCGACCACGACGTCGGGGCTGCCGGTGGTGACCTCCCACGCCTGCGGGGCGCCGACGGCGTCGAGGTACCACTGATCGACGCCGGCGCAGCGGGGCTCGGTCACGCAGGGGTCGTCGGGGCGCCGGGCCGGCCGGTACAGGCGCTCGGGGCGGACCTCGGCCACGGCGTCGAGGCCCCTCAGGCGGGCGGCGGTGGCGGCGGTGCCGTCGGGGCCGGGATCGACCACGGCCCAGCCCGGGGGGAGCCCTGCGGCGTCGACGGAGGCGGCGGCCACACCTCCGGCGGCGGTGGCGACGGTCAGGTCGGTCGGCGAGGCCCCGTCGGCCAGGCGGACCACCAGGCGACCGGTCGGGGCGGGCTCGTCGGCAGCGCCGCCGGCGGGCACCGCTCCGCCGGTCAGGACGGACGCGCCGACGATCAGAGCGGACGCGACGACGAGGAAGGTGCGCCGTGCTGTTCTCGCACCGAAGGCCACGGCTGCTCCTGCGCGTCCTCGACCCCCGCCTACCCGGTGATCAGGGTACCGACCCTGACCGCCGAGCCGGGGTCGGGGGGCCGGGCGGGCTCGCGAGGCCGGCCGGGCGACCTCTAGAGCTTCTTGCGCTGCTGCTCGAGGTCGTGGTCGACCATCATGGCGACGAGGTCCTCGAAGCCGACCGTCGGCTTCCAGGCCAGCTCGTCGTGGGCCCGGCTGGCGTCGCCGATCAGCAGGTCGACCTCGGCGGGGCGGAAGAAGCGCTCGTCGGTCCGGACGTAGCGCTCCCAGTCGTCGAGCTCGGCGGCCCGGAAGGCCAGCTCGACGAACTCGCGGACCGAGTGGGTCTCGCCCGTGGCCACCACGTAGTCCCCGGGCTCGTCCTGCTGGAGCATGCGCCACATGGCGTCGACGTAGTCACCGGCGAAGCCCCAGTCCCGCTTGGAGTCGAGCGTGCCGAGGGAGAGGTCCTGCTGCAGGCCCAGCTTGATGCGGGCCACGGCGTGGGTGACCTTGCGGGTCACGAACTCGAGACCCCGGCGGGGCGACTCGTGGTTGAAGAGGATGCCCGAGCAGGCGAACTGGCCGTAGGACTCCCGGTAGTTGACGCTGATGTTGTGACCGAACACCTTGGCCGCGCCGTAGGGGCTGCGGGGGTGGAACGGCGTCTGCTCGTCCTGCGGTGTCTCGCGCACCTTGCCGAACATCTCCGACGACGACGCCTGGTAGAAGCGGATCGGGTTGTCGCGGCCGCCGACCATGCGGATGGCCTCGAGCATGCGCAGCACTCCGAGCCCGGTGACGTTGGCGGTCAGCTCGGCCTGCTTGAACGACAGCGCCACGAAGCTGATGGCGCCCAGGTTGTAGACCTCGTCGGGCTGGGAGTACTCGACGGCGGCCACGAGCGACGGCAGGTCCTGCAGGTCGCCCGACACCAGCTCGACGAACGGGTAGCGCTCGGCGACGTCTTCCGCCTTGGGGTTGTTCTGCCCGGTGACGAGGCCGAACACCCGGTACCCCTTGGCGTTCAGCAGCTCGGCCAGGTAGGTGCCGTCCTGACCGGTGATGCCGGTGATGAGCGCTCGGGGCACGTCGTCTCCTGGGAGGCGGTGGGGACGACCGACCCTACCGGTCGGTAGCGTCGCGGCCGTGGGCCGGACCGCGCTGCTCGTCCGGCGCGCCGTGTCCGCCACGGCACGGTCGGCGCGGGGCCGGCGGGTGCTGGCCGTCGTGCGGGACGAGGCCGATCGGGCCCTGGCCAATGCCCGCTACGACGACCGCTACTTCGCCACCGGCGGCGACGGCCGGTCGGGCTACGCCGACTACGCCCACGGCGCCGCGCAGGCCGAGGCGCTGGCCTGGCTGGCGTGGTCGACCACCGACGGCTCCGGGCCTGCGCTCGACGTGGGGTGCGCCACGGGCCGCGTCGTGGAGGTGCTGACCTGCGCCGGCCTCGACGCCCGGGGCGTGGACGTGAGCCGGGCCGCCGTGGCCGCCGCCCCGCCTCCGGTGCGGTCCCGTCTCGCCGTGGTCGACGTGCGCGACCCCCTCCCCTTCCCCGACGGGGCCTTCGCCCTGGTCACGGCGTTCGAGACGCTGGAGCACCTCGAACCCGCCGCCGTGCCCGGTGTCGTGGCCGAGCTGGCCCGGGTGGCGGCCGGTCCGGTCGTGGCCACCATCCCGTCGTTCGGCCCGAACCCGAGCGGGTGGGACGGCTGGTTCGACGCCAAGGTCCGCCCCAAGCGGCTCGACCACTACCGCTCCCTGCCGTCGTCGTTCGACGGGCCGGTCCCCGCCGCCGACCTCGCCGTCGACGCCGACGACCTGCCCGTCGAGGGCCACCTCACCATCGCCTCCTACCGCTGGTGGACCGAGCGGTTCGCCGAGGTCGGCCTGGAGCGCTGCGACGACCTGGAGCGGACGCTGAACGTGGACGTGGCCCGCCTCGGCCTGGCCCGGTACGTGTGCCTCTACGTGCTGCGCCCGGCCGACACCGCCGAGCCCGCCGGCCCGGTCCGGTCCCCCGCCGAGCGGGCCACCCTGGCCGCCGAGCTGGGTCTGGACCTGACCGCGGGCCCACCCCACGAGGTCGCCCAGGCCGAGGCCCGGCTGAGCTGAGCCCCTACGCCGCCGACCACTGCGGGCAGGTGGCCCGGTACGCGGTGTCGCGGGGGCCGAGGCGGTCCCACTCACCCCGGGTGAGGTTGCGCCCGGCCGCCCGGCAGGCGATATCGAACCAGGTGTCGGTGTCGAGGTTCCACACCTTGGCGTGCGGGCCGACGGCGGTGATGAGCTGGAGGGGTTCGTCGGCGGTGGCGTCGGCGCCGCCGCCCACGACGAGGTCGGGATCGGCCGGGAACGGCCCGCCGACGAGCTGGCCGGTGGACAGGTCGGTGAGCTGGGGTCCCTTGCCGGTGGTCGACAGCATCCGCTGCCGCCACGGGTCGACGAAGATGCTGAACACGTCCTCCGAGGTCGCCGCCTGGGCGGTGTCGAACACCCGGGTGACCTCGAACGTGCCGATGTCGCGCTCCTCGACCAGCCCGTCGACCCGGGCCACGTAAAGGTGCCGGTCCCGGGGGCCGGTCCGGATGCGGCTCACCGGCACGTCGGTGGTGAACGGCGCGTCGACGAACTCACCGGCCCCGTGGTCGAACGCCACCACGCCCCCGGCGCCGTCGTGGCCGAGCACCAGGTCGCCCACGAAGGCGTGCATGAGGCGGACCCCGGCCAGCTCGGGGGGCACCGGGACCTCCCGCACCAGCTCCCCGGACGGGATGCGGTGATAGCGGACAACTGGTCCACCGGCCAGCCGAGGCGAGACCGGCGTGGCCAAGAGCAGGCCGTGGCGGGCCGAGGCGGGGCCGCCGCTGGCCCCGAGGATGAGCTCCCCGGCCGGCTCCAGGTCGTCGAGGCGGCGGTAGCGCACGCTGCCCCAGTCGACGTTGACCCAGTCCATCATCATCCCCTCGGGGATGTCGCCGGCGTCGAGGAGTTCGAGCCACCCGTGGTCGCTGCCGGGCGGGAACGGTCGCTGCGTCCACCCGCCGGTGTCGCGCTCCCACAGGACCGACCGCCCGGGCGTGAAGCTGCTGACGGTGGCCAGGTGTCCGCCCCGTGCGATCGACACATAGTCGTGGTCGGTGCGATCGACGGGCAGGCCCTCGGCGACCAGGCCGGAGCCGTCGAGGGCGTGCAGGAGCGCGCCCTCGGCCGTTCCCGAGGCGAGGGTGCGACCCCCCGGTGAGATGGCGACGGTCCGAAGACCCCCCAGGCCCACCTCGACGGCCGCCTGGGGCCTCTCCCCCGTCACGGGGTCGTACACCCGGACGAGACCGTCCTGGGCTGCTAAGGCGACCAGACCCCCGCCGGCGGCCTGGTCGGGGCGGGAGGCTCCCAGGCCCACCTTGTCGGCGACGGGGTCGCGATGGGGATGGGCCCGTCCGCTGCTCATGTCGAGGGTGCCGAAACGACGGCCCCCCGCCATCAGCACCCGGTTTGGCGCCGACGGGTCGATGGAGAGGATCAGCGGCAGGTTCTGGAACCCCGGAACCCCCGTGTCGACCACGAGCGGCCCCGACGTGCGCCACACCTCGTCGCCGTCGGAACGGTCCCAGCGCGCCACGTCGAAGTGCCCGGACGTGACGACGGCGTCGTCGGTCACGGCGATGGCCACCACACCGAGGTTTCCGAGGGCCTGGTAGATGGGGACGAGGTAGTCGAGCGTGTCACCGGGGATCTCCAGCGGTCCGGGCGGGTGCGCCGACCACGACCGGATCACCCCGCCGCCGGCCGGGTCGGCCTCGTGCACGGCGCCGGCCCCGTCGCCGATGAACAGCCGGCCCCCGTCGGGTGAGAAGGCCAGGCTCCGCACGTCGGCTCCCACCGACCATCGGTTCACCTCGGCCAGCCCCTCGTCGAGCACGACCACCCCACCAGCGGGCTCGGCCGCCGCCACCAGCCGAGCCGCTGGCGAGGCCGCGACCACGGCTGCGGCCGCCGGCCAGATCCGCATCGGCGTCAGCGACTCCGAGGCGATCGTGACCCGGGTCGTCGTGTCGACCAGTCGGATGGTGTCGGGACCGACGACGGCCAGTGTCTCGTCGTCCAGCCAGGCCAGGCCCTCCACCGCCACCCCCGGGGTGAGCAGACCAAGGAAGCGGTCGGTCCGGGTCATGACCCGCTGGAGGCCGCCGAGGCCGAGCGGGCCCGGGTCACGCCGGTGGGCCTCGGCGGCGAGGAGCAGCGCGAGGGACGGATCGGTCTCGACCAGCTCGGGGGCGGCAAGGGCCAGGCGCTGGGTCTCGTTGTCGAACGAGGCGGCCCGGGCATCGTCGCGCTGGCCGAGGGCGACGAACCCGGCCCCGAGCGCCACCGCCAGCAGCACGGCGACGGCGGCGAGGGCCGCCCGCACCCGCCGATACTGGCGACGCTCCTGGTCCCGCTCGGCGGTGACCTGAGCCTCGCCGGCGGCGACGAAGGCGCGCTCGGAGGGCGTGAACCGCTCGGGACGACCGCCGACCAGTGCGGTGGCGGCGGCCAGGGGTGCGCCCCGCAGCAGCTCCCCGTCGTCATGGCCGGATGCTTCCCACGTCCGGGCCCGGGTCGAGACCCGCCCGGCGGTGCGCAGCTCGTCGGCGTCGTCGGCAACCCAGTCCCGCAGGCGGGGCCAGGCGGTGAGCAGCGACTCGTGGGCCACCTCGACGGTCTGCTCACGGGTCTCCGCGTCACGGTCATAGGTCAGGAGCCGGGCCGAACCGAACGCCTCGACGACGTCCCGGGCGTCGTCGTCCAGCTCGGCGGTGCGGGACCGCTGCCGGGTGGGGGTGCCGCCGGTCACGCTCACCAGCCGCCCGAACAGTGTGCGGGTGGCAGCGCGGTGGGGCTCGTCCAGACCGGCGAACACGTCTTCGGCCCGCCGGGCGACGGCCCCCTCGACGCCCCCCAGGGCGGCCAGGTCGGCCGCCGTCACCACGTCACCGTCGACCCGGTCGGCCAGCTCGGTCAGCGTGAACTGCACCAGGGGGAGAGCGGCCGGTTCCGTCAGCCCGGTCCGAACCAGCTCGGCCACGACCGTGGCCTCGATGCCGAGACCGACCCGCCGGGCCGGGCCCAGGACGACCTCCTCCAGCTGCTCGGCCGACAGGGCGGGCAGCGACACGGCCGAGCGGGCCAGTCTCTCACCGAGGCGGGGGTCGGACAGGGGCCGGTCCCACAGGTCGGCCCGGACGGTGACCACCGCTCGGAGTCGGGAGGCCGGGTCGCTGACGGCGGCCACCAGGGCGGCGACGAACGCGTCGCGGGTCGGCGCGTCGGTGAGGGTCCACAGCTCCTCGAACTGGTCGATCACCAAGAGCAGGTCCGAGCGACCGTCGGGGAGGCAGCGGGTCACGGCCCGCAGCAGTCCCCGATCGTCGGCGAGGAGCTGGTCGCGGAGGCTGGCCGGGGGGTTGACGGCGAGCCGGAGGAGTCCGGCCTCGAGCCCCTCCCACGGGTCGGCGCCGGGCACCATGGTCACCCCGAACCAGGGCAGGCCGCCCAGCTCGGCCCGCCGGGCCAGGGTGGGCAGCAGGCCCGCCCGCACGACGCTCGACTTGCCGCTGCCCGACGGCCCGACCACGGCCACGAGGCGCTCGGTGGTGGTGCGCTCGACCAGCCCGGCGACGATGTCCTTGCGGCCGAAGAAGTCCTCGGCGTCGCCCACGTCGAAGGCGGCCAGACCCTTGTAAGGGTTGCGGATCGGGCCGCCCTGCGGGCGGGGACCTCGTCCGAGGGCGTCTCGCAGGACGGCGGCGTCGGAGACCTCACCGGACGCAGCGGCGGTGAGGATCGAGGCCAGGGGGGTCGCCTCGGCCGGTTCGCCGAGGAGGTCGAGGCCGACCCGGGCCAGGGCGGCCACATCGTCGGCCGGGCTCTGCGTGGAGGGCCCGATCACGCCCAGGCCGGCCAGCACGGCCCGCCCGTCGTCGGTCAGCAGCACGTCGTCGGCGCCAAGCTCGCCGAGCACGATGCCGGTGCCGTGCAGCGCCGCCAGGGCGTCGGCACCGTCGCCGACGAGGCGGGTGACCGCCCCGGGGCCCCACCCGCCGACGGGGCGCTGCGCTGCGGCCGGCGACAGCAGCGGCATGACGACGTAGGCGCCCCGGTGGTCGCGCCAGGCGTCGACGAGGGGGACGAGGTGGGGGTGGGCGAGGCCGCTCAGCACCCGGGCCCGGCGCTCGAAGCCGCGGATCACCTCGACGTCGTCGGCCAGCTCGGAGCGCAGGACCTTCAGCGCCACCTCGCGGTCGAGGCTGGCCTGGCGGGCCCGCCACACCACGCTCGTGCGTCCCGAGCCGATCCGCTCGATCAGCTCGAAGCCCCGGACGGTGGGCGTGGCGGTGGCCAGGGCCGGGTCGTCGCGGAGGATGGCCGCCTCGAGCGCAGCCAGCTCCGCCGACGGTTCGAGGCCGGTCTCGGCCACGACCCGGTCGCGATAGCGCTGGAAGGCGCGTGTGGCCTCCACGGAACGACCGGTGCGGTGCAGCACCAGGAGCTGGAGTCGTCGCAACCCGTCGTGGACGGGGTGCTCGGCGAGGAGCGGTTCGAGGCGGGACAGGGCGGCGGCCGGGTCGTCCAGGTCCACGAGCAGCCCGACCTCGAGCTCGGCTGCACCGGCCCGGACCTCGCGCAGGCGGCCGGCCGGTCCGACCGCCCAGAAGCGGTCGGCCAGCTCGGCCCACGGTTCGCCCCGCCACAGGTCGTTCGCCGGTAGCACCGCGTCGAGGGCCCCGGACAGGTCACCGGCAGCCCGGCGCCGGCCCGCCTCGGCCACGGCGGCGGCGTAGCGCTCGGCGTCCAGCTCTCCGTCCCGGACGACGAGCCCGTAACCGGGGCGACGGGTGATGATGCGGTCCGCGCCGAGGGTCTTGCGCAGCCGCGAGACGTAGGTCTGGACGGCGCGCTCGGGCCGCTCGGGCCGCTCCTCACCGTCCCACAGCGCCTCGACCAGACGGCTCGTGCCGACGACGGCATCGGGCTCGGTGAGCAGCACGGCCAGCAAAAGCCGCTGGCGCGGCCCGCCCAGGTCGACGACCCGTCCGTCGACGCTCGCCTCGATATCCCCCAGCACCCGCAGGTCCACGAGACCTCCCCCTCGTACGGACGACCAGACGGTGCCGGATCAGTGTGTCAAACCGGTGTCAGCGCTGCTCAGGGGAGTGGACAGAGGTCGACGACCGGGTCGCGTGCGGGGAGGGGGAGCGAGCCGGGGAAGTCCCGCACGTCGCCGAGGCCGTGCACGGCGCCGTGGCCGGTGAGCAGCCAGACCCCCCGGCCGCCGGCGGTGGACCGGGCCCCGGTGATGGGACCGCCCAGTACGGCCCGGGTGGGCGCCGGTCCGACCGACTCGACGTCGCCGACGTCGGTCACCGACCATGCCCGCACCAGGCGCAGGCCCGCCGGGGCCGCCCCCACGGCCGCCACCACCTCACCGTCGTGCCGGTCGCCCTCAGGAAACGACCTCGCTCCGCCCAGGCCGACGACGGAGCCGGCCCGCCCGACGATCCAGTGGCCCCGGGGGGCGTCGACGATCGCCACGGCCCGCTCGCCAGCGGGAAGGGCGACCCCATCGGCGACGGCGCCGTCACCGGTGACGACGGCGCCGTCGGCGCGCAACCGGAGGACGTCGTGCCGCCCGTGGCTCACGGCCACGGTGGGGGGGCCGTCCGCGAGGGGAGCGACGTCGGTGTCCGTGCCGAAGCCGTGACCGGCCCCGTCGGAGGTCCAGACCGTGTAGCCGCGGTCCGCCACCGCGGTGACGGCAACGGCGGTGACCGTCCTGGGTGGGGCCCCGAGGTAGGGCGCGCCGGCCAGGGGGAGCACGGCGCCGGTGGCGCTCAGGAGCCAGGCCGGAGCCAGACGGCGGTTGGCCAGCACGACGGCGTCGCGTTCACGCTCTGGATCAGGCGGCGGCAGGAGCGTCACGGGCCTACCACGCCGGAAGGCCACGCTTGGGGGCGACCAGGGCCACCCCGCCGTCGGGGCCAGCGACCCGGACGACGGGACCGAACCCGGCGCCGGCCAGCGCCGAGGCCGCCTCCCGCTCGGCCCTGTCGGTCACGAGCACCGCCGCGCCGGGAGCCGTCACCACCCGGTTGAGGGCGCCGAGGCGGGTCGGTGTCACGTCGTCGGCGCCGAGGCGCCACACCGCCAGCCCGGCTGCGGCGGGAGCTGCGTCGTCCAACCCGTCGGGGCCGGCGAGGCCTGTGACCGGCCATCCCGCCGACCGCAACCCGTCGGCAGCGGCCCGGTCACCGACCACCACGGCCGAGGTCCCCCGCCGCACCGGGTCCGGCACCGCCTCGCCCCACCACGTGGGCACCGCCCGCAGCGCCGGCGGCGGGGGCAGGTCGGCCAGGGCGGCGGCCATCCGGTCGGCGCAGCGGCCGGCGTCCAGCTCGGTCGTTGCGTAGCGGCGGGCGGCGGCGCCCACCGCCGCCCGGCGGGCCGGGTCGTCGAGCAGATCGCCGATCACGTCGGCCAGGGCGGCGGCCTCGTCGCCGCCGACCGGGAGGTCGGCCACCGTCCCCTCGGGCAGCTCCGCCCAGGACCCGACCCGCTGCACGACGGACGCCACCCCGGCGGCGAACACGGCGGCCAGCGGTCCCGACGACTCACCGAGGTGGGGACTGCGGAGCGCCACCGCCACGTCGACCAGCCCGTGCACCCCGCTCAGCCGGTCGCCGGGGAGGTAGCCGGTCACGGTGACGGCGTCGCGGACGTCGGCACGGTCGATCCAGGGCCCCAGGCGGTTGCCGGTGAGGTCCTCCCCCGCCACCAGCAGGTGTGCGCCGGGGTGGCGGCGACGAAGATGGCGCATCGCCTCCAGCACCAGCCGGGGGCGCTTCGCCTCGGTGACGAACCCGAACATGCCAACCAGTGGCGCGCCCTCGGGGACCCCGACCGCGGACCGGGGCGGCTGCGGACCCGGGCGGGGTGCCGGGTGGGGAACCACCACCACGTCAGCGCCTCCTCCGATGCGGTCGGTCACGACGCCGGCGAGGTGACGGCTGTGGACGACGATGCGGTGGTGACGGGCCAGCACCGGGGCCAGGAGGTCGAACAGCGCCGTGTCGATCCCGCCCCGGCAGCCGGCCGTGCGCAGCTCGGCCAGCCGCCGGCCGGCCGGGCCGTGGGCGAGGGCCAGGGCGTCGGCGTAGGCGGGGACCCGGTCGGCACCGAGGGTGAACTGCTCGACGAGGTGGTGCAGGGACCCGTCGTGCAGCACGACCACGCCGGGCGGCCCCGTCTCGGCCGTCCGCAGGGCCCACAGTCCGTCGAGGCTGTTCCCGAGGTGGTAGACGACGGTGGCGTCGGCGGCCCCCAGGGCGGCGGGGCCGACCAGTGGCACCGGGGCCAACCGCCCTGCGTCCACGGCGGCCGGATCCGGGGCGACGGCGGCGACCGGTAACCGGCGGGCGAGATGGGGGAGCTGATCGGCCAGGTAGGCGGCCACGCCGGTACGGGCGGGCGGGAGCGGACCCACCACGAGGACGGGCCCGGAGGCTGTGCTCACCGGTCGGCCTCGTCCCTGCGGCCGGCACCGGCCCGGCCGGCCACGTCGGCCTCGCTCACCGGTCGGCCTCGTCCCTGCGGCCGGCACCGGCCCGGCCGGCCACGTCGGCCTCGCTCACCGGTCGGCCTCGTCCCTGCGGCCGGCACCGGCCCGGCCGGCCACGTCGGCCTCGCTCACCGGTCGGCCTCGTCCCTGCGGCCGGCCACGTCGGCCTCGCTCACCGGTCGGCCTCGTCCCTGCGGCCGGCACCGGCCCGGCCGGCCACGTCGGCCTCGCTCACCGGTCGGCCGGGAGGCGTCGCTCCAGCTCGGCGATCCGTTCCCCTAGGTGCTGCAGCTCCGCGGCGAGGCGACCGTCGGCAGCCTCGGCCCGGCGGGTGGCCTCGTCGACGACGATCTCGTTGCGCTCCCGCTCGTCGTCGAGGCGACGGTCGACGTGGGCCATGAGCCGGCCGTGGCGCACGTCGACGTCGTGGTGGTGGTGCTCCATGGCCTCGGTGGTGTGACGGAGACGCTCGGCGAGGTCGGAGAGGCGCTCGCTCAACTCCTCCAGCCGCCCGCTCAGCATCTCGTCGACGTGCTGGCGGTGGGCCGCCTCCCTGCTGACCCGGGAGTACCGCTGCACCAACCGGCGGGCCGGATGGTCAGCCACGGGCACCGCCCGGTCGGCTCGGCTCGGCGGCGTCGAGCTGCAGGTCGAGGTGGAGCAGGCCGGCCTGATGACCCCGGTGCGCGACCTCGACGGCGGCCTCGGAGAAGTCGTGGACCACGTCGCCCTCGGCACTGTGGAAGCCGATCGACACCGTGTACCGCCCATCGCGCAGCGGCAGCGCCGGCAGGTGGAAGCGCAGCCGGCCCCTCCCCTCCAGCGGAGCCAGCTCCAGCCCGAGCTGGGAGGAGTTGGTGCCGTGCAGCACCCGCCCCTCGGGGTCGAACAGGGCGAAGGCGCACACCACGTCGTCGACGCGGGCCGCGGTCTCGTAGTCGACGTGCACGCTGACCGCAGCGCCCGGCTCGACAGGGTCGGTGGCCGCCTCGACCTCCAGGTCGAGGATGCGGACCTGCTGGGTGGTCAGGCCCCGGGCGGCGTGGACCCGGGCGATGGCCGGCTCACCCGGCTGGGCCGCCTCGTCGTACCAGGAGTTGCGGTTGAGCAGCGTGTCGCGGAAGCGCCGGATGCACTCCCCCGGGTCGCCGTGGGCCACGATCCGCCCGGCGTTGAGCACGGCGGCGTCGTCGCAGAGCTGGCGCACGATCTCGACGCCGTGGGTGACGAACACGATCGTGCGCCCCTCCCGCTGCATCGTCGCGATCCGGTCGAGGCAGCGGGCCTGGAAGGCCTCGTCCCCGACGGCCAGCACCTCGTCGATGAGCAGGATGTCGGGCTCGACGTTGACGGCCACGGCGAAGCCGAGGCGGATGAACATGCCCGAGCTGTACGTCTTGACCGGGTTGTCGATGAAGTCACCGAGGTCGGCGAAGTCGACCATGGCGTCGAAGCGGCGGTCGATCTCGCGCCGGGACAGCCCCAGGATCGAGCCGTTGAGGTAGACGTTCTCCCGGCCCGACAGCTCGTGGTTGAAGCCGGCCCCCAGCTCCAGCAGCGAGGCCAGCCGGCCCCGGGTCACCACCTGGCCCTCGGTGGGCTGGAGAATGCCGCCGATGCACTTGAGCAGGGTCGACTTGCCGGAGCCGTTGTGACCGATGAGCCCGAGCGTCTCACCCTCGCCCACCTCGACCGACACGTCGGACAGCGCCCAGAAGTCGCGGGTCGGCGCCCGCCGACCCAGCCGCAGCGCCCGGTCCTTGAACGTGTGCAGCGGCTCGTCACGCAGGCGGAAGCGCTTGGAGACGTTGCGGACCTCGATGGCGGGGGGCACTACAGCTCCTCGGCGAAGTTGCCCTCGAGGCGGGAGAACACGTGGACCGCCACGACGAGCAGGACGAGGCTGATGAGCGCCACCACCCCGATCCCGGTCAGGTACCAGAGGGCGGGCTCGTCGGGGAGGATCTGCATGACGGGCTCACCGCTCAACCCGGGGCGCTCGCTGGTGCTGCCGTCGCCGACACCCTGGTTGTAGAAGACCCGCTGGAACGTGACGACCAGGATCGTGATCGGGTTGAGGAGACCGATCCAGCCCGGCAGGCCCCGGGCGCCGGCCTTGTCGACCACCAGCTCGTACCAGTAGACGATCGGGGTCAGCCAGAACCAGGCCAGGAGGGCCAGCTCGATGACGTGGCCGGTGTCGCGGGCGTAGACGTTGACGGCCGACACCAGGATGCCGAGGGCGGCGGTGAACACGATCAGTGTGACGACGGCCGGCGGTACGAGCCACATCCACGTCCAGGCCACGTCCCACCGCACGGCGGCCAGCACCACCACGAGGACGATGCCCTGGAGGAACAGGTGCACGATGGCCGCCCCCACCGAGGCCAGGGGCAGGACCAGGCGGGGAAAGTAGACCTTGTTCACGAGACCGCTGTTGCCCACCACCGTGCCGGTGGCCGCCGCCACGCCGCTGGAGAACAGGTTCCAGACCAGCAGGCCGGTCAGCAGGTAGATCGGGAACGACGGGATGCCCGAGGCCAGGAGCACGTCGAAGGCGACGTAGAAGACGGCCAGGGTCAGCAGCGGGTTGAGCAGCGACCAGGCGAAGCCGAGCACCGAGCCCCGGTACTTGACCTTGAGCTCGCGACGGACCAGGCCGACCAGCAGCTCCCGGTAGCGCCACACGGCCCGGGCCTGCTGGGAGAGCGTCAGGCGGTTGGAGACGACCCGCCGCTCGGCGGGGGGCGCGACGGCGGTCATGGTCGGATCGGCCGCGGTCGGCCGGGGCGAGGCCGTCGCTCTGACATGGCCCTCCACGCTACCGTCGCCGCCCGTGTCACCCCGGGACGCCCTGGCCGTGGCCGTGGGCGGCGCCGCCGGGTCGGCGCTGCGGTGGGCGCTGGCCGAGGCGGGCGTGGGCGGGTCGGACCGGTGGGCGGTGCTGGCCGCCAACGTGGCCGGGTCGGCCCTCCTGGGATGGCTGGCGGCACGGGCGTCGGCGTCGTCGCCGGTCGGACCCCGCCTCGGGTTGGCCCTCGGCGTCGGGTTCTGCGGGGGGCTCACGACGTTCTCGGCCTTCGCCGTCGACGTGGCGGCGTCGCTGCGGACCGGTGACGGGTCGGTGGCGGGCCTCTACTCGGTGCTCACGGTGGTCGGCTGCCTGGGGGCGGTCGCCGCCGGCCGCCGTCTCGGTCCCTCGTGACCGCAGCAGCCTTCGTGGTCCTGGCGGGCGCCGGCGCCGTCGCACGATGGGTCCTGGTCCGGTCCGATGCTGCGCTGGTCGGCCTGAACGTGGCCGGTGCCTTCCTCCTGGGCCTGCTGGTCGGCACCGATCCCGGTGCCGGCGTCGTCACGGCCCTCGGTACCGGCGGACTCGGCGCCCTCACCACATGGTCGACCCTCGCCCTCCGGATCGACGAGCGCCGTCGCACCGACCCCCGCGGCGCCGGCCTCGTCCTCGCGCTCACCGTGGTCGTCGGGGTGCTGGCCGCGCTCGCCGGCCTGGAGCTGGCCGCGCCCGGGGCGACCTGACACAAGCACGCGTTGCTATAGCAACACCTGCTTGTGTCAGGTCGGGGTGGCTACGGTGCAGCCGGGACGCCGGGAGGGAGCGGGGTGAAGGATCGTTGGATCACCGACAGCGAGCTGGGCACCCGGTTCCCGGGGTTCACGAGGGGCAACGCCGCCGACGTTCTGGCCGTGCCGGTCAGCCCCCTCGGGTGGACCTTCGTGTGGGAGCCGGCCATCATGACCGGCGCCCGCGACGGCTTCATCGACTACGGCCTCGTCGACTGGAGCGAGTTCGAGGACCCGCACCGGCCCGACACGTTCGGCCTGTTCGGTGGCTACTTCTACAACCCGCTGTCGCTGGTGCGGCTCATGGGAGCGCGGGTCCCGGGGGCGTCACCCGACCTCGTCGACAAGGTCTTCTTCGACGAGCGCGACGACGTGCCGCCCTACGTCGCCGAGGAGTGGCACGAGAGCGAGCGTCACGCCGCCAAGCTGACCGCCACCCTCGAGTGGGTCATGTCCACCGACCGGTACGAGCGCGTCGACCGGGAGAAGACGCTCGCCGACCGCATCCGCTCCGAGCGCCCCGACCTGGCCGATACCTGGGACGGCGCCCTGCTGGCCCGGGCACGCTCGCTCGTGCCCATCGTCCAGCAGATGTTCGACACCAGCATCTTCGCCTCCCTGGGGGCGTCGGCCGGGCCGGGGGCGCTGGCCGCCATCTGCGAGGGGCTGGGCGAACCGGGCCTGACCGTCACTCTCCTGGGGGGCATCGAGGTCGACTCGGCCCAGCCGTCGTTCGCCATGTGGGAGCTGTCGCGCCTGGCAGCGGGGTCGACGTCGGTCAGCGCCGCCTTCGAGGCCGGCCCGGGTGAGGCGCTCGATCGCCTGGGTGACGACGACGACGGCCGGGCCTTCGGGGACCGCTTCGCCTCCTTCCTGGCCGACTTCGGTTCCCGGGGCCCCAACGAGTGGGATCTGCGGGCCAGGGTGTGGGAGACCCACCCGGAGCTGGCCCTCGTCGCCATCGACCGCATGCGCGTGTCGGGGGACGACGCCTCGCCCCACGCCCGCCACGACGCCGCCGTGACCGGGCAGCAGCGGGCCGCCGCCGACGTACGGGAGCGCCTGTCGGGGGACGACGAGACCCGGGCCACGTTCGAGGCGGCCCTGCGGTCGTCGGAGGTCTTCCTCGCGGCCCGGGAGCGCTACAAGACCAACTGCATCAAGGTGATCCACGAGATCCGGATGGCCGTGCTCGAGCTGTCCCGCCGGCGGGTCGAGGCCGGCCACCTCGACCACGTGGAGCAGGTGTTCCTGTGCCTGGCCGACGAGCTCGACGTCCTGCGCTTCGAGCCCGAGACGCTCACCGAAACCCTGCGGGAGCGTGACCGCGACTACCAGGAGCTGTTCGACCTCGTGCCGCCCTACGTCGTCCACGGGACGGTCCCGCCGCTCTCGGAGTGGCCCCGCCGCACCGGTCGCCAGATGACCCCGGCGGAGTCCGGCGACGTGCTGTCGGGTACGGGCGGGTCGGGCGGGACGGCCACCGGTCGGGCCTGCGTGCTGACCGACCCGTCCGATCCGGGTGCCCTGCAACCCGGCGACGTGCTCGTCGCCCCGAACACCGACCCGTCGTGGACGCCGCTGTTCGTGCCGGCCGCCGCCGTCGTGGTCGAGGTCGGCGCCGTGGGCAGCCACGCCATGATCATCAGCCGGGAGCTGGGCATCCCCTGCGTGGCGTCGGTGCAGGACGCCACCGCCCGCATCCCCGACGGCGCCACCGTCACCGTCGACGGCAACGCCGGCACCGTCGTCGTCCACTAGGAGGGAGAGGCCCCCGTGTCAGAGCTGCAGGACCGCCACGACGTCGGTCAGGTCATCATCCGCTACGCCACCTCGGTCGACCAGCGCGACCTCGACCGGTACGCCACCTGCTTCACCGAGGACGTGGAGGTGTCCGGGTTCGGCGGCGGCCCGTTCGGCGACCGCGACTCCTACGTGGCGTGGGTGACGGAGGCCCTGTCGGCGTTCGCCGAGACCCACCACCAGATCACGAACCAGGTGATCGACGTCGACGGTGACACCGCCCACATGCGCAGCTACGTCCAGGCCACCCACGTCATGGGCTCCGATGCGGGCCGCCTGCTGATCCTGTGGGGCATCTACGACGACCGCCTGGTGCGCACGGCCGACGGCTGGCGCATCACCCACCACCGCCTCGAACGGCTCATCCCGCCCCGGGTCATCGACGCGCCGCTCCCGGGCCGATGACCGACACCGTGCGGGCCGAGGTCCGGGCCTGGCTGGCCGACCACTGGGACGAGACCCTCCCCCGCCGGGAGTGGCTCGGCCGGGTGGTCGATGCCGGCTGGGCGGCCCCCAGCTGGCCGACCGACCGGCACGGCCGGGGGCTCGACCCGGCCGTGACGAACGTCGTCGTGGAGGAGTTCCGCCGGGTCGGGGCGCCGGGCACCGCCCAGGACCGGGACAACCTCTGGGCCAACACCCTCCTCGCCTTCGGCGGCGACGACCTCAAGCGGCGGTTCCTGCGTCCCCTCATGGTCGACGAGCTCAGGATGTGCCTGCTCTACTCCGAGCCCGCCGCCGGCTCCGACCTGGCCGGGGTGCGGACCCGGGCCGTCCGCGACGGCGACGAGTGGGTCGTCGACGGCCAGAAGGTGTGGACCTCGGCCGCCCGCCAGGCCGACCACGCCATGCTTATCGCCCGCACCGACTGGGACGTCCCCAAGCATCACGGCATCACGTTCTTCTGGTTCCCGATGGACCAGCCCGGCGTCGAGGTGCGTCCGCTGCGCCAGGCCACCGGTGACGCCCGCTTCAACGAGGTCTTCCTCACCGGCGCCCGGGTTCCCCACGCCAACGTGCTGGGCGAGGTGGGCCAGGGGTGGAAGGTGCTGCAGACCGCCCTGGCCTACGAGCGGGCCGTCATGGGCGAGGCCCAGGCCCGGCGGGGCGACCAGCGGCGCGACGGTCCGGTCCGCACCGCCGACGACGAGCGCCCCGCCCCCGTCCCCGACCTCTCGCTGATCGACCTGGCCCGTGACCTCGGCCGCCACGACGACCCCGTCGTCCGCCAGCGCCTCTCCCACCTGCACTGCCTGGTCACCGTGAACGACTGGAACAACCGGCGGGCCAAGGCGGAGCTGGCCCAGGGCACGTCGTCGTCGGTGATGTCGCTCGGCAAGCTGGCCATGAGCGGGATCCTGCACACGGCCGGCAGCCTCCAGACCGCCGTCCTCGGCGCCGAGGCCACCCTCGGTGCCGACGACTCCGACCGGTCAGGCGACGCCACCTACTCGCTGCTCAACGCCTTCTTCACCTCGATCGGGGGCGGCACCGACCAGATACAGCGCAACATCATCGGCGAGCGCATCCTCGGCCTGCCCCGCGAGCCCGAGCCGGACCGGACCATCCCGTTCCGCGACGTCCCCACGTCCGCGGAGGGCTGACGGATCAGTCAGGGCCGACGGGGAGGCAGGATCCGACGCTCCTGGAGCACCTCGAACCAGTGGCGGAACGACTCCTCGGTGTCCTGGACACCGCAGAAGCCGGCCCGCTTCAGCTTGACGGTGCTCACGAAGGTGGGCGGGGGCGGGGCCGTGCGACCGGGAGCGAAGCAGAGGTCGGCGTAGTGGTGGGACTCGCCGAGCAGGTCGGCCAGCGGCACGGGGCGCAGGCCGTGGCGGGCGGTGATGCGGTCCCACACCTCGGCCCGCTCGGGAAGGAACCGGGCCATGGAGCGGGGCTGCTCCGGACCCTGCTCGACGCCGAGGGCGTCGGCGAAGGCCGGCCACAGCGTCCGCCAGCCGAACACCTCGCCGTTGGTGATGTTGAAGGTCTCGTCAGCGGCGGCGGGGGCGGTGGCCGCCCAGACCAGGGCGTCGGCCACCAGGCGGGTGTCGACCGCCTCCCAGGCCGCCGTCGCCCCGCCGGGGAAGCCGAAGGGGAGGCCCTCCTCCCGGCAGATGGCGGCGTAGGCGCCGATCACGGGAGGCAGGTTCATGGCCACGCCGTGGTTGGGGCCGACGACGAGCTGGGGCCGCCAGATGGTCACGGCGAACCCGTGCCTGTCGGCCAGGGCCCGGACGTGATCCTCGTGCAGCCAGTAGAAGTTCTCGTGGTCGTCGCGGGGCGCCCGCTCCCGGGCCGGCACGGGGATGGGGTGCAGGTGGGCGCCGTAGGCCTTGGTGCCCTGCAGGAGGCTGAGGTGGCGCACCCCGCCCCGCCCGCAGACGGGATCGACCAGGTTGACCAGCATGGCGAGGTTGACGGCCATCTGATCGGGGTCGACCCAGCCCGGCATCAGACCGGGCTGCTCGTGCACGGCGGCGTACACGACGTGGCTGACCGGCCCGACGTCGGCAGCGGCGGTCCGGCCGGCCGCCTCGTCGCGCAGGTCGACGGCCACGTGCCGCCAGGGTCGGTCCGAGTCGAGCTCGGGGGCCCGCCTCGACACCGCCACCACGTCCCAGCCGTCCCCGAGGAAGGCCTCGACGGCGGCCGTGCCCACGAGCCCGCTCGCCCCCACCACGAGGACGGTTCGATCAGGGGACATGCCGGCACCGTACCGGCGGGCGACCACGGCCTCGGCGGGTCCGCTTGCACCCACGGGACCGTCCGGCCGACGCTGGCGCATGGAACCAGGCAGCGACCCGTGGCTGGCGCAGGTGGTCGAGGACGTCGTCGACCCCGGCCAGCCCATCATCGACCCGCACCACCACCTCTGGCCGGCCGGCGGTGCGCTCCCCTACGGCCTCGACGAGCTGCACGCCGACACGGGTGACGGTCACCGGGTCGAGGCCACCGTGTTCGTCGAGTGCCACGCCGCCTACCGGGCCGACGGACCCGGGCACCTGGCCCCCGTCGGGGAGACTGCGTTCGTGGCGGGGCAGGCCGAGGCCAGCGCCGGGCGGCCCGGCCGGGCCGAGATCGCCGGCATCGTGGGCCACGCCGACCTGCGACTGGGGGGCCGCCTGGACGACGTGCTCGACGCCCACCTCGCCGCCGGCGGGAACCGGTTCAAGGGCGTCCGCCACGCCGGGGCCCACGACCCCGATCCCGGCGCACTGCGCATCCCGGGGCGGGCGCCGGCGCGCCTCTACGGCGACGGGGCCTTCCGGGCCGGTGTGGCCCGGCTGGGCGAGCGGGGACTGACCTACGACACGTGGCACTACCACCATCAGAACGGTGACTTCGCCGCCCTGGCCGCCGCCGTGCCCGACACCACCATGGTGCTCGACCACGTCGGCACCCCCCTCGGGGTCGGTCGCTTCGCCGGGCGGCGCGACGAGGTGTTCGACGAGTGGAGCGCCAGCATCGCCGCTGTGGCCGAGCAGCCCAACGTGGTCGTGAAGCTGGGGGGCCTGGCCATGCCCGACAACGGCTTCGGCTGGCACGAGCGGGACCGTCCGGCCACCTCCGACGAGCTGGCCGACGCCCACGCCCGTTACCACCACCGCGCCATCGAGCTGTTCGGACCGGAGCGATCCATGTTCGAGAGCAATTTCCCCGTCGACCGGTTCTCCGTCTCCTACCGGGTGTTGTGGAACGGGCTGAAGAAGATCGCCGCCCGCTACTCCCGGGCCGAGCGTGACGAGATGTTCGCCGGGACCGCCCGGCGCGTGTACCGCCTCTGACGGCGGGCGCGGTACCGACCTACGCTGAGGCCATGGGAGTCGTCACACTGGACCTCGAACCGGTCGACGCCACCTTCGGCGCCATCGTCAGGGGGGTCGAGCTGCGCTCGCTCGACCAGCCCACCTGGGAGGCGTTGCACGCCGCCTGGCTGGAGCACGCCCTGCTCATCTTCCCCGGGCAGTTCCTCACCCGGGACGAGCAGAACGACTTCGCCCGCCGCTTCGGTGACCTGGAGTTCGAGGCGGCCGCCATCTCCAACGTCGACCAGCACGGCCGGGTGCGCAGTGACCCCGCCGACGATGTGGTCAAGTCGCTGCGGGGGAACGAGGGCTGGCACCACGACAGCACCTACATGCCGGTCCAGGCCAAGGGGGCCGTGTTCTCGGCCGAGATCGTCCCGACCGAGGGGGCGGCCACCGGGTGGGCCGACATGCGGGCCGCCTACGAGGCCCTCGACGACGACACCCGCGACCTCGTCGGCGGGCTGCGCGCCTACCACTCGCTGTACTACAGCCAGGGACGATCCGGGTACCTCCCGTCGAAGAACGCCGACGGCGGCTACGGCATGTACGGCTACCACGACGAGGAGCCGTCGCTGCGGCCACTCGTCAAGGTCCATCCCGACACCGGGCGACCCAACCTGGTGATCGGCCGCCACGCCTACGGCATCGTGGGCATGGAGCCCGAGGAGTCCGAGCGGCTGCTCGACCGGCTGAACGTCGAGGCCTGCCGGCCGCCCCGCGTGCACCACCACCGGTGGACCGTCGGCGACGTGGTCGTGTGGGACAACCGCCGCCTCATGCACCGGGGCACCCCCTTCGACATGACCCAGCCCCGGCGCATGTGGCACACCCGCATCGCCGGCGAGCGGGCCTCGGAGCTGGCCGTCAACCACGCCTGACGGCCGGGCGCCCCTACCCCCGTTACCATCGGTGCCATGGAATCACCATCGATGGCATCGAGGGTCCGGGTCGATCGCCAAGGGCGGATGGTCCTGCCCAAGTGGCTCCGGCGCGAGGTGGTGGACGAGCCCGGCGAGGTCATCGCCAGCCGCACGCCCGAGGGCATCCTGCTCAGCGCGGTGAGGTCCCCGGGCCAGGTCGAGAGCGGGGAGGACGGTCTGCCGGTTCTGCGCCTCGGCCGGGAAGTGAGCAACGACGAAGTCCTCGCCGCCCTGGACGAGGATCGTGCCGCCCGGTGATGGACACCTCGGCGTTCGTGGCAGCGCTGGTAGCCGACCACGAGCACCACCTACTCGCTCGCCCGCACCTGCGGACCGACCGCCCGGTTCCGGCCATCGTGCTGGCCGAGACGTTCGCCCAGCTTCGCCGGACCTTCCGCCAGCCGGCATCGGCCGCCACCGATCTGCTCGCCGCATGGACCACCGACCCCGAGCTCGTGCTCTCCACGACGAGAGCATCCGTCGTGACCACGTTCGCCCGGGCGGTCGAGCTCGATCTCGGCGGGAACATCCACGATGCTCTGATCGCCCGCACCTGCGGCGACCACGGCGTCGCCCTCGTCACGCTCGACCAGCGCCAGCACCGGATCGCCCTCGCCCTCGCCGTCGACAGCACCTACCTGCTGGCCTGACGGTCGCCGACGTCGGCTAGGCCCGCCCGGCGGGGAGGGTGTCGAGGAAGCGGAGGTAGCGGTCGACGACGACGGGCCACCGGAACTGCGCAGCCACGTACTCCCGGCCCCGCTGGCCGAGGGAACGTCGGAGCCCCGGCTCGGCCAGCAGCCGGTCGAGGGCCACCTCGAAGTGGCCGTAGCGGCCGAACGTGAGGCCGGCTCCCGACGCCACGGCGTGACCGGTGGTGGCGGCGCAGCGGGCGTTGACCAGCACGGGCGTGCCCCGGTCCATGGCCTCCAGCACCACGAACGAGAACGACTCGTTGGCCGAGGGGTTGACGAGCGCGGTGGCCCCGGTGAGCAACCCCGCCTTGGTGTCCTCGTCGACCGGGCCGGTGACCGCCACGTCGGGGTGGGTGGGGGGGGCGACGTTGACGGGTCCGGTGACGACCAGCCGGAGCGGACCCGGTCGGCGCTGCTTGTACGCAGCGAACAGGCGGACCAGGAGATCGGTCCCCTTGCCCGGATCGACCCGGCCGAGGCAGAGGAGGAAGGGCGCCCCGCCCAGGCCGAGATGCTCCCGGACGCCGTCCGTCACCGGCGGGGCCACCTCGTCGATGCCGAGGCCGAGGACGACCTGGGGGACGTGCCCGACGGCGAACCGGCGGGCTACCAGGTCCCGCTCGCCCCGGGTGTGGAAGACGAGCCCGGCGGCGGACCCGAACACCTCGTCGAACACGCCGAGCCGCAGCGGGGCCTCGTCGTGGGCGGCGGCGTGGAGCACGGCCCGACCGGGGTCCCGGCGCACCCCCTCGGTGGTCGGGTAGTAGAGGTAGGGGTAGTAGGCGATCCGGTCGGCCCCGCTGTCGAGGGCCGCCTCCACCACGGTCGGGCACCACGGGCCCTGGCGCCGCAGCCACTCCTCGGCGTCGGCTGTCGACGCCGCCTCGGGGGCGGCCAGCAGTGGGCGGCCCCAGTCGTCGAAGTCCCCGGTCCGCCCGGCCCGGGAGCGCAGCCGGGTGACCGGTACGCCTCCCTCCACCGTCGTGCCGGGAGGGTGCTCGTCGGCCCACGTCAGCGCCGACCGGGCACAGGTGGTGACGACCTGCACGTCGACGCCCGCTCCGGCCAGGTGCTCGGCCAGCAGCCGGCAGCCCAGCTCGGCCCCGCCGACCACGTCGGCCCCGTAACGGGGCGGCACGAACGTCAGCCTCACGCGAGGCCGGCCACGTAGGGGGCGAGGAAGTGGCGCAGCGCGGCCCGGGACCGCTCCAGCGACAGCTCCCCCACCCGGGCCCGACCCGCCGCCACCAACCCCTCCCGCACCACCGGATCACCCACCACCCGAGCCACCGCGGCGGCCACCACCCCCGGCGCCTTCGACCCCAACACCAACCCCCCCGACCCCACCGTCTCGGGCACAGCCGAGGACCCGAACGCCACCACCGCCACCCCATGCCACATCGCCTCCACCAACGGAACACAGAACCCCTCGTGCTCCGACAGACACACCAACACATCCGCAGCCGAGTAGAACGCCCCCAACTCCTCATCCGACACCGACCCCACCATTCTCACCACATCACCCAACCCCAACGCCCCCACCAAACCCTCCACCGCCCGACCATACGCAGGCGACGTCACCCCACCCACCAGATCAAGACGCGCCCCCGGATCATACAAACGCCGAAACACCGAGAACGCCTTCACCACATCATGCTGACACTTGTTCGGCGCCAACCGCCCCACGAACAACCAGCGCGAACCCCCCTCCGAGCGCAACCGATCCACCAGACCCGCATCCACCCCCCGCTCGAAACCCCCCGTGTCCAGCAGGATCGGCACCACCCCCGTCACCCCGAACCCCGCCGCCACCAGATCACCCTCGTTGAACCGGCTGACGGCGCTGGCCGCCGTGGCCCGCCCGGCCAGCTCGGCGAGCTGGCGCTGACCCCAGGTGACGGCGTGGACGAGGTCGGCGTCCCAGGGCAGGAAGAACGACGCCGGCGTGAGGTTGTGGTGGTCGACGAGGAGGGTCTCGGGCCGGGCCAGGAGCCCGTCGGCGACGACACTGCCCACGGCGAAGTGGTAGAGCAGCACGTCGTCGGGTCGGGCGGCCGACCGATAGTGCCGGTGGTCACCCACCGCACTGGCCAGATCACCCATCCCCCGCTCGGCCCAGATGCGCCCGTCGATCCCCCACTCGTCGAGGGCCCGACGGATCTGGCGGGCGTGCGACGACGCTGCGTCGCGGGGGGCCAGCACGGGGATGAACTGCTGGACGCAGCTCACAGGTAGGGGGCGAGGAAGCGGCGCAGCGCGGCCCGGGACCGCTCCAGCGACAGCTCCCCCACCCGGGCCCGACCCGCCGCCACCAACCCCTCCCGCACCACCGGATCACCCACCACCCGAGCCACCGCGGCGGCCACCACCCCCGGCGCCTTCGACCCCAACACCAACCCCCCCGACCCCACCGTCTCGGGCACAGCCGAGGACCCGAACGCCACCACCGCCACCCCATGCCACATCGCCTCCACCAACGGAACACAGAACCCCTCGTGCTCCGACAGACACACCAACACATCCGCAGCCGAGTAGAACGCCCCCAACTCCTCATCCGACACCGACCCCACCATTCTCACCACATCACCCAACCCCAACGCCCCCACCAAACCCTCCACCGCCCGACCATACGCAGGCGACGTCACCCCACCCACCAGATCAAGACGCGCCCCCGGATCATACAAACGCCGAAACACCGAGAACGCCTTCACCACATCATGCTGACACTTGTTCGGCGCCAACCGCCCCACGAACAACCAGCGCGAACCCCCCTCCGAGCGCAACCGATCCACCAGACCCGCATCCACCCCCCGCTCGAAACCCCCCGTGTCCAACAGGATCGGCACCACCCCCGTCACCCCGAACCCCGCCGCCACCAGATCACCCTCGTTGAACGAGGAGTCGGCCATGGCGGCCGTCGACCGGGGGGCGAGGAGCGGGAGCTGGCGCCAGCCCATGGCCACGGAGTAGGCGGCCTGGGGCTCCCAGGCGTCGAAGAACCGGGTCGGCGTGATGTTGTGGTAGTCGACGATCACCGGCTCGGGTCGCTCCAGGAGCGCGTCGGCCATCTCCGAGCCGACCGAGAGGTGGTAGAGGATGCCGCTGCGACCCGACGGGTCGGGGCGGTGCCGGCGGTAGTGGCGGGCGAGGTGGCTGACCGAGGGGCGGGCGTCGACGACGTGGATGTCCGACTCGATGCCCATGTCGTGCAGCTCCCGGCGGATCTCCCGGGCGTGGTTCCCGATGGCGTCGCGGTCGGCGAACGAGGGCACCCACTGGTGCAGGGCGCAGAGGCCCATCAGCGCTCGGGGCGGACGGCGCGCACGAGATCGACCCCCTGCCCGGCGGGCCGCGTCTCGACGGTGTCGAAGCTGCCCGTGCCGCAGGCCAGGGCCCAGGTCTCGGCGTGCAGCGGCCGGCCGCCGGCCAGGTCGACGGCGACCGGGCCGACCCGCGCCGCCCAGGCGTCGACCCCCTCGACCACCACCACCAGCACGCCGGAGGGGCCGAGGGCGCGGGCGGCGGCGTCGACGACGGCGAGCTGACGGGCCACCGGGCCCGGCGGCGGGGCGAGCACGATGCCGGCCAGCACGTCCGGAGCGACTCCGTCGAGGTGGGTGGTCGGGTCACCGGCCCGCACGTGCACGTCGTCGGCGCCGGTCAGCAGGCGGTCGTCGGCCTCGATCCCGTAGGCGTCGTGGCCGGCGTCGCGCAGCGCCGTCACGGCCGCTCCGCCGCCGGCGCCCAGGACCACGACCCTCCCCTCGACGGACCTGACGGCAGCGATCACGGCGTCGAGCGGGAGGGGCGCCTCGCCCGGGGGCAGCCGGCGACGCAGCCGGGTGACGGGGTCGCTGGAGGCGGGGTCGAGCGCCTCCAGCGCCTCCACCCGCTCGACCAGCGACCGGGCCAGGAGGAGCAGGGCATGACCCATCGACCCCGTCTGCTGGGCCAGGTGGCGGAGCTGGAAGGCGGTGGCCTTGGAGATGGCCCGCTTGAGCTGGGGCACACCCGGGCGCACCGAGTCGACGGGGGCGTTGATGTCGACGAACACGGACCGCTCGGCCGCCTCGATCAACGCCTCCAGGTCGTGGGCCACCGCCGCCGGGGGGGCGTAGCGGGCGAAGACGAGGTCGAGCTCACGCTCCAGGTCGGCGGGCAGGTCGCCGTGGTCACGCCGCCGGCGGGCCTCGGCCTCGATCTCGGCCAGCAGGGTCTCGTGGTCGAGGGGCTCGGCGTCGGCCATCGTCGCTTCCGGAGGGGCGGATCGGGGACCGGACGAGGGTAGCGACGCGGGCCGGTCCAGGTTCGTGACCGCTCCGGACGAGGGTGGCGACGCAGGTCGGTCTAGGTTCGGGACCGATGATCTGCGTCCTCTGCGGCGGCGTCGGTGCCGCCCGCATGCTGCGCGCCCTCCTCGAGGTGGTGCCGGGCCAGGACCTCGTCGGTGTCGTCAACGTGGCCGACGACATCGAGCTGCACGGCCTGCACATCAGCCCCGACCTCGACACCGTCACCTACACCGTGGCCGACGCCATCGACCCGGGGCGGGGCTGGGGGCTGGCCGGTGAGACGTGGACGGTGATGGAGCACCTCGAGCGCTACGGCGGCGAGACGTGGTTCTCCCTCGGCGACCGTGACCTGGCCACCCACCTGTACCGCACCCACCGGTTGGCGGAGGGGGCGTCGCTCACCGAGGCCACGGCCGAGATCGCCGCCGGCTGGGGGGTGAGCATCCGGCTGCTGCCCGTCACCGACGACCGGGTCCGAACCCTCGTGACGATCCCCGACGAGGGCGAGATCGGGTTCCAGGACTACTTCGTGGCCCGCCGCCACGACGTCACCGTCAGCGCCGTGCGGGTCGAGGGCGCCGACCGGTCACGACCCGGTCCCGACGTGCTGAGCGCCCTCGCCGACGCCGAGCGGATCGTGGTGGCCCCGTCGAACCCCATCGTCTCGATCGGTCCCGTGCTGGCCGTGCCCGGCGTGCGGGAGGCGTTGACGGCCCGCCGGGACGCCGTGGTGGCCGTCTCGCCCATCGTCGGCGGTCGCGCCCTCAAGGGCCCCGCCGACCGGCTCATGCGAGACCTCGGCCACGAGCCGTCCGTGGTGGGGGTGGCCCGGCTCTACCGCGACATCGCCGCCACGCTGGTGATCGACCCGATCGACGCCGGCCGGACCGACGAGATCGAGGCGGCGGGCATGCGCCCGGTGGTGACGCCCACGGTCATGTCGGAGCCGGGGGTGGCGGCCGCCCTCGCCCGGGTCGTGGTCGACGCCGGGGTGACCCGGTGACGTCGCTGCGGATCCTCCCCCTCCACGGCATCGGTGAGGTGGCCGAGGGAGACGACCTGGGTGAGCTGATCCTGGCCGCCGCCGACGGCTCGTCGGATGACCGGCCGGCCCTGGCCGACGGTGACGTGCTCGTCGTCACGCAGAAGATCGTGTCGAAGGCCGAGGGCGCCATGGTCGACGTCGACCCGGCCGACCCGCTCTCGCACAAGCCGGTGGTCGAGCGGGAGGCGGTCCGCATCCTCCGCCGGCGGGGGGCGCTGCTGCTCACCGAGACCCGGCACGGGTTCGTGTGCGCCAACGCCGGCGTCGACCTGTCCAACGTCGACCGGGGCCGGGCCGCGCTGCTGCCCGACGACAGCGACCGCTCGGCCCGTCGCATCCGCGACCAGCTCCGGGGCCGCGCCGGCGTCGAGGTGGCCGTCATCGTGAGCGACACGTTCGGACGGCCCTGGCGCCGGGGCGTGACCGACGTGGCCATCGGCACGGCCGGGCTCGTGCCGGTCCTCGACCTGCGGGGCACGACCGACGCCCTCGGCCGCGAGCTCATGGTCACCGAGGTGTGCATCGCCGACGAGCTGGCCGCCGCCGCCGACCTGGTTTGCGGCAAGGCCGAGGGCATCCCCGTGGCCATCGTGCGGGGCGCCGACCCGTCGTGGCTGGGGACCGGCTCGGTCCGCGACGACATCGTCCGCGACCCCGCCGACGACCTGTTCCGCTGAGCCGGCCGGGGCCGAGTCCGCCGACCTGACACCCGTGGTGGGGGTCAGAGCCCCCACCACGGGTGTCAGGTCGGCGGGGGGTGGGGTCGCTCAGGCCGGGGGCGGGGGCTCCGGTCGGCGTGATCCCACCAGACGCTCGCCCGGTTCGACCACGGCGTCCTCGCCCAGCACGCAGCCACGCAGCGTGGCGCCGGAGCCGACCTCGGCCCCCCAGCCGATCAGGGATCCCTCGACCACGGCGGCCGGTCCGACATGGGCGCCGTCGAACACCACGCTGCCCTCGACCCGGGCCCCCGCCCCCACCGTGGCCCCGGCGCCGACCAGGGACCGCTCGACGGTGGCGTCGTCGGCCACCGTGCCCCGCACGTCGGGGAGCGGCCGGCGCCCAGCCGGGCCAGGTTGACGTCGAGCAGGGCCTCGGGCGTGCCGGCGTCGACCCAGGCGGCCGGCAGGTGGTGGGCGTGGAGGCGCCCGGCGGCGACGATGGCGGGGAACACCTCCCGCTCGACCGACACCGCCCCACCGCCGGGGATGCGGCCGAGGACGCTCGGCTCGAACACGTAGGTGCCGGCGTTGATGAGGTTGCTCGGTGCCCATCCGGCCGGGGGCTTCTCGACGAACGCCTCGACCCGGCCCGCCGGGTCGGTGACGACCACGCCGAAGCGGGAGGGATCGTCGACGGGGACGAGGTGGATGGTGGCCTCGGCCTCGCCCGCCTCGTGGCGCCGGAGCAACTCGCCGACGTCGAGGTCGGTCAGGACGTCACCGTTGCAGACCAGGAAGGGCTCGTCGATCTCGGCCGACCGGGCGGCGAAGCGGATGGCGCCGGCCGTGCCGAGGGGTTCGTCCTCGACGGCGAAGGTGAGCTTGGCGCCGGCGCAGACGTCTTCGGGATAGGCGACGCGGAAGGCGTCGGGCCGGTAGCCGAGGGAGAGGACGACCTCCTCGATGCCGTGCTCGACGAGATGGCCGAGCACCGACTCGAGCATGGGCCGGTTACCGACGGGGAGCAGCTGCTTGGGCCGGGTCAGGGTGAGGGGTCGGAGCCGGGTGCCGTAGCCCCCCACCAGGACGACGGCCCGCACCCCTAGCCGTCTCCGGCGGTGTCGGCGGGGGCCTCGTCGTCGGCGGGGGCCTCGTCGGCGGGGGCCTCGTCGGCGGGGGCCTCGTCGGCGGGGGCCTCGTCATCGGCGGGGGCCTCGTCGGCGGGGGTCTCCTCCACGGTCACCCCGTCGAGTGCGGGGCCGAGGTCGACGGTCTCGGACGACTCGTCCCCCTGGATGCGGCCGTCACCGTCGAGGTCGACGGGAACGTCGGACAGCCCGGCTTCGGGAGCGGCCTCGGCGCCCGGAGGCCGGGGGATGTCGGCGTCTTCGTCGCCGAAGAACAGCGTGTACTGCTCGCCGTCCTGGCGGAAGCGGACCCGGTCGAAACCGGCTCCGAAGACCTCCGGCTCGGGATCGGCGGCCGACTCCCACTTGGCCAGTCGCCAGGTGCCGTCGACGGTCTCACCCTCGGCCCCGGGGCAGTCGTCACCGTCGGCCAGCGACTCCCCGCCGGCGATGGAGATCGTGTCGCCGTCGATGTCGACACCGATCTCGTCGAAGAACACCCCGAGCACGGCGTCACGGCCGGTGGCCGACGGGTCGTAGGGGTGGATGTGGATGAAGCCGTCGTCGTGGGTGTGGATGCCGAGGGCGTCGCCCAGGCGGTCGTTCTGGGGGGGCAGGAAGCCGCCCGACTCACCCTGCGTGCACAACCAGATGCCGTAGGCGCTGTGCCAGTGGTCGCCCGAGGCCTGGCCGTCGACCGTGGCGTAGTTGAGGCGGGGGGCCTCACCGGCCTGGACGTCGCGCTGGCTGCGGGCGAACACGACGAGCACCGAACCGAGCACTACGACGGCGGCCACGAGGAGCGGAAACCCCAGGTTGCGGCGGTCTCGGGCCGAGGTGCGTCGCCGGCCCCGCCCGCTGCGGGCGACCTTGCGGACCTTCTTCGCTGCATCGTCGTCTCGTGCCATACCGGGGGGCAACGCTACCGCTGGGACACCGGTTCCGACCGGCGGCCGGCCCGGGCCGCCATCAGGTCGGCGGCCAAGCGCTCGTACTCGGCGGCCACCCCGTCCGGCGTCAGCCACGCCGTGGCCCAGGCCCGACCGGCCTCGCCCGCCCCCCGGCCCCGGTCGGGCCGATCGAGCACGGCGAGCACGCCCGCCTCCAGCGCGTCGGCGTCCTCGGGGGCCACGGCCACACCCGCGCCGGCCCGTTCGACGACCCGGGCCACCTCCGTGCCGGCGTCGACGCTGGCCACCACCGGGCGTCCGGCGGCCAGGACGGAGTAGAGCTTGGAGGGCACCGACGCCCGGGCCAGGCCCCGCCGGAGGGGAACGACGTGGACGTCGGCGGCGGCCAGCACCTCGGCGAGTCGGTCCTCGGGCTGGGGCGGGACGAAGCGGACGTTGTCCAGATCACCGGCCGAGCGGCGCAGCGCGTCGAGGCCACCACCCGACCCGTTGACGACGACCGTCAGCTCCGGGTGGCGCCGCGCCAGCTCCACCAGGAGGTCGAGGGGTTGCGACAGCCCGACGTTGCCGGCGTACATCACGACGGTGCGCCCCGTCAGGTCGTGCTCACGGCGGTAGGCGTTGTCGGTCGGTCCGGGGGCGATGCGCCCGGCGTCCGCGAAGTTGGGCACGACCCGGACCTTGGCGGGGTCGTCGGCCCGCTCCCGCACCACCTCGGCCAGGTCCTCGCTGAGCACGGTCACGGCGTCGGCCCACCGGTAGGAGGCCCGCTCCAGCCGGCGGAACCCGTTCAGCACCCGCCCCGGGCCGAGGATGCCGAGACGCTCGGCGGCGTCGGGGTAGAGGTCCTGCACGTTGAAGACCAGCGGCCGGGCCCGTCCGGCCACCAGCCGCCCGACCGCAGCCGAGGTGAGCGGTGGCGACATGGCGATGACGGCGTCGGGCCGGTCCCGGGTGGCGAGCGCCGCCACCGCCGTCAGCACGGTCGATCCGACCAGCGCCACGGCCCGGGCCAGCACGTCGGTCTTGTCGCCACGGACCAGGGGATGCACCCGCACCACCCGTCCCCACGACGTCGCCTCGACCCGCACCGGGCGGCCCCGCCACGCCTCCTCCACCCGGTGCTCCCGGTAGCTGGGGAGGGTGGTCACGACGTCGACGTGATGGCCCCGGTCGGCCAGCCCTTCCACCCAGCGACCCGCCACCACCCCGGTCGGCGCCGTGTCGGGCGGGAAGTGGGGCACGACGACGACGAGACGCACGAACGGGTGACGCTACCCCCCCACCGCCGCCCGCCAGGAGGACACCAGCGCCTCGACGGCCGGGCCCGGTCGGAAGCGGTCACGGGCGGCCCAGGACCGGGCGGTGAGCTCCGCCACCACCCCGGGGTCGGCCAGGGCGGCCAGCGCCTCCCGCCAGGCGTCCACGTCGTCGGGGTCGATCAACCGACCCGCTCCGCCCACCACCTCGGGCAACGAGCCGGCGTCGGCGGCCAGGATCGGGCGGCCGAGGCGCATGGCCTCGACCACGGGCGCCCCGAACCCCTCGTAGCGCGACGGGAAGACGAGGGCGGTGGCGTCGCGTACGAGCGCCCCCAGGGTCGGCGCCGGCACCCGGCCGAGGCGGTGCACCCGGCCCCGCAGTCCCGGTCGCGCCGCAGCGGCCGTCACCTCGTCGTCGGCTCGGCCCCTGCCACCGGGCAGGGCCAGGTGCAGGCCGTCCACCCCCGCCAGCGCCTCCAGCAGGACGGCGTGGTTCTTGTGCGGGTGGGTGACGGCCGGGTAGACGACGTAGGGCCGGGGCACCGTGTCGTCGGGAGCGGGGTCGACGGGCGGATCACCGATGCCGTGGGGCACGACGTCGAGGCGGTCGGCGGCCACCCCCAGCCGGCTCGTGAGGGCCGCCGCCGTGGCCCGGCTGGGGGCCTGCACACGGGCGGCGCAGGCCACCGCCCGGGGCACCGAGCGGGCCAGCCAACGCCGCTTGGCGGGGTGGAAGAACTCCGGGTGGTCGAGGTACTGGAGGTCGTGCACGGTCACCACGGCGGGCGGGCGGCTCCTGGGGGCGACGACGGGCACGGTGCCACCGGCGTGGTGGACGAGATCGAGACGGCCCGTCCGTCGGGCCATCCACGTCGACTCGGCCAGGACCCGCAGCGGGCGGACCCCGCCCGGCACCGGCGCCACCTCGCAGCGGAAGCGGGCGGCGAGGTCGGGGTGGGCGGCGGGAAAGCCGGGCAGCACGACCAGCGTCACGCCCAGCCCGTCGTCGTGGCCGTCGCCGTCGGCCAGCGCCCCCAGCAGCCGGGTCAGGTACTCCTCAGTACCGCCCACCCGGCCGGGCCGCACGAAGGTCAGGTTCACGCCGACCCGCAGCCGCGTCATCGGGCCACCTCCCGGTAGGCGGCCACGGTCCGGAGGACGGTCTCGCCCCAGCCGAACGCCGCCACCCGGGCCGGCGCCGCCGACCGCAGGCGATCGGCCAGTGCCTCGTCGGTGAGGATCGACTCCAGCGCCCCGGCCACGGCGTCGGGGTCGGTCGGGTCGACGACCAGGCCGGCCGGGCCGACCAGCTCCTCGGTCGACGTGCCGGCGCTGGTCACGACGGGCGTGCCCTGGGCCAGCGCCTCCAGCACCGGCAACCCGAAGCCCTCGAGCGTCGACGGGTAGCAGAACACGGCGGCGGCGGCGTGGAGGGCGGCCAGATCGGGCGCAGGCACGAAGCCGACGGTGCGGACCCGCCGGCGGTGACGGTCGGCCACATCCCCGACCCGCCCGTCGAGGGACTCACGCCAGCCGGCCGGACCGGACAGCACCAGGTCGACGTCGACCCGGTCGGCCAGCCGGCCGAAGGCGGCGAGCAGGACGGGAAGGTTCTTGCGGGGCTCGGCCGTCCCGTTCCACAGGACGAACGGCCGGTCGAGGCCGTAGCGCTGCCGGGCGGCCACCACCTCGGCCGGATCGGCGGGCCGGGCGTCGACGCCGAGGGGAACGTGGCGGGCCCGGCCGGCGTCGAGGCCCCGGGCCACGGCATCGTCGAGCGTGGCCCTCGACGAGCACAGCACCAGGTCGGCCCGCTCGACGGTGGCCCGCCAGGCGCGGGCGAGCAGCCGGGCCGCCCGGGGCGGGTGGTGCTCGGGGTGGTGGAGGAAGGCGAGATCGTGCACGGTGACCACGAGCGGACGGCGGGTGCCGGCCGGGATCACCGTGGTGGCGTGGACGACGTCGACCGGACCGGTGCGGCCCTCGACCCGGGGACGAGCCCGTCGAACCCACGCCTCGTACAGGACGGCCCGGGGCAGGCGGTGGTGGACGACCGGCACCGGCGCACGCCATGGCTCCGCCGGCACCGTGCGGTGGGCGGCGGCGACCCCAATGACGTCGACCCCGGCGGGGGCCTGACCCAGGCGCCGGGCCAGCTCCAGGGCCGCCACCGCCGTACCCCCCGGGACGGTGTGCCAGCACTGCTCCAGTGTGAGGGCGACGCGCACGACCCGGCGATCCTGCCACGTCGGCGGGGTCGCAAGCCCCCGTCAGGACCTCGCCACCTCCCGTCGCTGTGCCTCCGGCTCTTCGGCCGAGGCCTCATCGCATGCCTCCGGCTCTTCGGCCGAGGCCTCATCGCGGTGCCCCCGGCTCTTCGGCCGAGGCCTCATCGCAGGGCGGCCCCCGTCAGGACCTTGCCACCTCCCGCCGCCGTGCCTCCGGCTCTTCGGCCGAGGCCTCATCGCGGTGCCTCCGGCTCTTCGGCCGAGGCCTCATCGCGGTGCCCCCGGCTCTTCGGCCGAGGCCTCATCGCGGTGCCCCCGGCTCTTCGGCCGAGGCCTCATCGCGGTGCCCCCGGCTCTTCGGCCGAGGCCTCATCGCGGTGCCTCCCGGCTCCTCGGCCGAGGCCTCATCGCAGGGCGGCCCCCGTCAGGACCTCGCCACCTCCCGCCGCCAGGCGCTGAAGGAGGCGACGGTGCCGGGGCCGGGGCGGCGCAGCCACGGCCAGGGGTGCACGGCCACCGGGCGCACGTCGGCGGCGAGACGCCGGAACCCGGGCACCGGCGCGAACGTGACCGCCACGGGCCGCCCGGCCAGGACGGCGGCCGGGTCACCCCTCCACAACTCGACGAGCCGGTCGGCGGCCAGCTCGGCCAGCGTCTCGACCAGGAACACCAGCCGCGGCGCCGCCAGCCCGAGCCCCCGCAGCAGGCCCTCGTCGAACACGAACACCGCCGGCCGGTCCGGGTGGGCGGCCAGGGCGGGCTCGTCGGTGGCCAGCGACTCGGCCGTCAGCCACACCGCCTCCGGCTCGGCCCCGACCACCGGTGCCGACGGGCCGGCGGTGGCGTCGGGGTCGGGGTCGTGGCGCAGGAGCGGAGAGCGGTCCACCGGGCGCATGGCGGGGTCGTCGGGCCAGTCCTCGATGGGGCAGGCATCGGCGAGGGGGCACCTCCGGCACAGCTCGGGCGCCCGCTTCTCGACCTGCCAGCGTGAGAACCCGTAGGTGCGGTTCGACCCGACCCCCGTCGTCCACTGCCACCCCAGGCGGTTGGCGGCCCGGGACCCGTCGAGCAGGTGGCGGAAGAAGCGATCCTCGCCGTCCTGCCAGCGCTGGCCCTCCCGCACCGACCAGTGGCTGGCCAGCCACATGCGGGCCTGGTTCACCACCCAGCCGTCGTCGTGCAGCTCGGCCACCATGGCGTCGAGACAGGCCATGTCCCGCCGCCAGCCGGGCCCGTCGACGTCGGCGGCGACCAGCTCCCGGCGGGTGCCGTGCCGGGTGGCGACGCCCAGCCGGGCGTACCAGTGGCGGGCGTACTCCTGCCACAGCAGCTCGTCCCGGAACTTGGTCACGTCGCGCCGGGGACCCCCGTCGACGTGGTCCCACACGTCGGTCAGGCGCAACAGTCCGTGCCGGATCCACGGCGACAGCTGGGAGGCACCCCGGCGTCCGACCGGCAGGACCTGGTTGCGGCGGGCGGCGTAGCCGGACACGTCGTAGGCGGCGAGGGCGGCGTCGGCGGCCCGCTGGCCGCCCCGGAACCGCCCCGACGACGACACCGCCCCCGCGTACAGCCCGTCGAGTGCGTTGGCCACGAACGCCTCGGCGGCCTCCCGCCCCGGCTCGGGAACGGTCAGCGGCCGGGAACCCACGACGCCGATGATGCTGTCCCTACGACGAGGGGCCGAAGTCGCAGCGGGGACGGCCGGTAGCGTGGCCGGCCATGCCCCTCGACTGGACCGACCGGCGGGTGCTCGTGACCGGCGGGTCGGGCTTCCTCGGGCGGGTGCTGGTCGAGCGCCTGCGACGCGGGGGAGCCGACGTACGGGCCCCCCGCCGCGCCGAGCACGACCTGACCGACCCCGCCGCCGTGGCCGCCGCCTTCGAGGCCAGCCGGCCCGAGCTGGTCTTCCACCTCGCCGCCCGGGTGGGTGGCATCGGCGCCAACCTCGCCGCCCCCGCCGACCTCTACCTCGACAACCTCCTCATGGGCACCTACGTGATCGACGAGGCCCGCCGTCGCCGAACCCGGCGGACGGTCGTGGTCGGGACGATCTGCTCGTACCCCCGGCTCACGCCGGTGCCGTTCCGGGAGGCGAGCCTGTGGGACGGCTACCCGGAGGAGACCAACGCCCCCTACGGCGTCGCCAAGAAGGCCCTGCTGGTGCAGGCCCAGGCCAACCGGGCCCAGTACGGACAGCAGGTCGTCTACCTGATGCCCACCAACCTCTACGGCCCGGGCGACACGTTCGACCCGACCGTCTCCCACGTGATCCCGGCGCTGATCCGCAAGTGCGTCGAGGCCGTCGAGGCGGGTGCCGACAAGGTCGACGTGTGGGGGACGGGTCGGGCCACCCGGGAGTTCCTGTACGTCGACGACGCCGCCCGTGGGCTGGTGCTGGCGGCCGAGCAGTACGACGGACCCGAGCCGGTCAACCTCGGCGCCGACCGGGAGGTGACCATCCGGGAGGTGGCCGAGCTCGTGGCCGAGCTGACCGGGTTCGAGGGCGAGCTGGTGTGGGACCCGGCCATGCCCGACGGCCAGCCCCGCCGCCGGGTCGACGCCTCCCGGGCCGAGGAGCTGTTCGGCTTCCGGGCCGAGACCCCGTTCCGGGAGGGTCTGGCCGCCACGGTCGACTGGTACCGGGCCCACCGGGCCGAGGCCGACGCTCCCCGCCGCCGCTGACGCCCTGACGCCCCGCCGCCTCGACGCCTCAGGCGCAGGGATCAGGCGCAGGGATCACCGGGGGGAGCGTCGCCGGGCACCGTCGAGCCGGGCGCTGTCGAGCCGGGCACAGTCGTCGGGGCCGGTGGCGCCGTCGTGGCCACAGGGGGCTCCTCGGCCGCCTCGATCGGGCGGGGATCGCCCGGGTCCCGGACCGGCGGCGGATCTGCGCCCACGACCAGCTCGACGGCACCCGGTTCGAGGTCGCCGTGCTGCTCGTACCGGACGGGCTCGTCGAGGAAGGCCACCAGCAGCCGGGCGCCGTCCTCACCCCCGGGTCCGTAGCGGACCGTCGTCGACCCCGACGCGCCGGGACCTGGCCGGCGGACGACGGCGAAGCCCACCTCCTCCAGCCCGTCCGCCACGGCCCGGTCCGGGCCCCGAACCGCCACCGTCACCCGGGACGGCACCACGTCGTCCGGGTCGACCCCCCGGAAGATGTCGAGCACCTGGTCGGCCCCGGCGCCGAGCTGCAGGGCGCTGAGCGTCACGCCGCCCGTTCGGACGGCCAGGTCGGCCACCGGCAGCCGGAACGTCCGCAGGTTGTCGCCCCCGAAGTCGGAGAAGCGCCGGGCCAGGTCGACGATGTCGCTCAGCGACAGGGCCTGGTCGAGGTCGACGTGGTCGACGGCGGACCGGACCACCCCCCGGAGCCGGTTCGGGTTGCGCAGCGCCAGGGTCTGGTCGAGGGCGTCGGCCACGAACTCCTGCTGCCGGCGGATGCGGTCGAGGTCGCTCTGGTTGTCGGCCGGCCGCCACGACCCCTCGGGGCCCCGGACCTGGAGGTTGCGGCTGCGCACGAAGGCGAGCGCCTGATCGGGGTCGAGCTCTACCGGGCCCGTCCGCTCCACCAGCAGGCCCGTCCTCGGGTCGCGGGAGGGGAGCGGGAAGCACACCTCGATTCCGCCCAGCTCGGCCACGAGGCCCCGGAAGCCGGCCCAGTCCACGGACACGAAGTGGTGGATCTCGACACCCAGGTTCTCCCGCACGGTGTTGACCAGCCGGGCCGACCGCTCGTCGGCGTCGGGCAGGTTGAAGGCGGCGTTGATCTTCTGGCGGAACCCGCCCCGGGGCTCGCCGATGTCGACCCAGAGGTCCCGGGGGATCGACAGCAGGGTGGCCTCGGTGCTGGCCGGGTCGATGCGCAGCAGCATGATCGTGTCGGCCAGGTGGTTGTCGGCCTGGGACTGCCGGTTCGTGACGATCGGATCGTCGGGATCGATCTCCTCGGCGTTGTCCGATCCGACGATCAGGAAGTTCTCGGGCGGCCCGGCGGGACCGAGCGGGGGCAGCGTCGTCGCCGATGGCGCGCCGTCGTCCCCGGCGGGGTCGACCACGTCGCCGACCTCGACGGTGGCGGCCTCCCGGGGGGCGTCGAGGGGCACGTCGACCCGGTCGAGCCGGGCCAGCAGCCAGGCTGCGTACCCCGTCGTGGCGGAGCCGACCACCGCCACGACGATCAGCAGGCTGGACGCAGCGAGCACCAGCCGCTGACGCCACGTGCGGTGGCGTCGCAGCGCACGGGGAACGGTCTCGGTCACGACGCCGGCGGACGCTATCGAACCCCACCGGGGAGTCCGAGGCGCCTCTCGGGATACGGGCCGGGGTCGCCGATGATCGTGGTGACCGGTCGCTGGAGGACGGCGACCAGCTCACCCAGCCGCTCGGCGGCGGGCTCGTCCAACACCACGTGGGGGTGGTGCAGCAGGCGGTCCCGCAGCCAGCGCTCATCGACGGCGTCGGCGTCGATCCACTCGATGCCGGGGCCGCCCCCGGCGGGAGGCGGCGCTCCGGCCGGCAGCGCCACGGTGACGGCCAGGTCGGGCCGGCGCCGGGCCAGGTCGACCACGACCGACACCCGGTCGGGGCAGGGCCCGTCGAGCACCACCAGCAGCCGATCGGGCCGGGGGAGGTCCCGCAGCGCCCGCAGCCGGTGGGGACGCCCGGCGAGATCGACGAGGGGCGGGCGGTCCCGGAGGCGATCCTCCCATCGGGCCGCCACCAGGGGCCGGTTGGCGGCCATGGCGGCGACGGCCCCGGCCGTCCCGAAGCTGGCGTGACGGGAGTGGGCCACCGCGACGGTCGGCACCGCCAGCACCCGGTGACCGGCCTCTCCCCACCGCATGGCCAGGTCGGCGTCCTCGAAGTAACCGGGGGCGAACACGGCGTCGAAGCCGCCGGCGTCCCGGAAGGCGGCCCGGTCCACCAGCAGGCAGGCGGCCGAGGCGTAGTCGACGGCGTGGACGTGGCGGTCGTCGGCCAGACCGTCGGCGGGAGGACGTCCGAGGGCCACGGTGTGGGCACCGGCGCCCAGGACCGAGCCGGCCTCCTGAACCGTCCCGTCCGGATCGCACAGCCGGGGGCTCACGGCCACGGCGGCGGGGTCGGCGTCGAGGGCGGCCAGCAGCGGCTCCAGCCAGCCGGGCCCGACGACGGCGTCCGGGTTGAGCAGGACCATGCGGGGGGCCGCGGCCACCACGGCCGCCTGCTCGACGCCCGGGCCGAAGCCGACGTTGCGCTCGTTGACGATCACCACGTCGGCGTCGGCCGGCTCGGCGGGCGGGTCGTCGGGGTGGGGGTTGACCACCACGACCACCTCGTGGGGCGGCCCGGTGTGGATCCGGACGGCGGCGAGGCAGTCGCCGACCCCGCCCGGGTCGCCGTAGGCCACGACCACGACGGTGACGGCCGGGGCCGACCCGGTCACCGCCTCCGCCGACGCCGGCCGCGGACGGCCCGGACGGCCAGCAGCTCCTCGTGGCTGACGATCCGCTCGGCCAGCTCCTCCCGGGTGGCGGCGAGACGGCGGCGGAGGAGACGGTCGACGCGGTCGGCCTCCCGCAGTCGGGCGGCCAGACGGGCCGAACGCCCGGCCAGCGTCCCGTCGGCCGCCCAGCGCTCCACCGCCGCCCGCCACGCGGCGGCGACGAGGCCGTCGAGCACGGCCTCGGCTCCCGCAGGGTCGCCGAGATGCAGGCCGGTCCCGTCCACACCGTCGGCGGCGCTGAGGACGGCCCACACGTCCACACCGTCGACGGCGGCCGGCACGAGCCAGGGTGGACCGACCCTGGCCGCAGGCCCCCCCTCGTCCAGTCGCACGCCGTCGGGCCCGACCCGGTAGCCGTCGTCGGGCGGGACCCAGCCGAGGGTGCGCAGCAGACGGAGCCGCCGGGACACCAGGTCGGCGTCCAGCTCGACGGCGGCAGCACCCTCGACCGGCGGGATCCCGGCGTCCACGTCGGCCCCGCCCGGGTCGGACACCAGCACCAGCCCGGGGACCCGCCGCCGCAATCCCGCCTCGGCCACCGCCAGGCGCAGACGATCGGCGGCGGGACGCCCGTTCGCGTCGGCCAGCGCCATCACCGGACCGGCGTCCGGGGTCACCGGCCCCAGCTCCGCAGCAACCGGGCCAGGGCCTCGTGGTGGTGGGGCAGGTGACCGATGCCGGCCAGCCGCGTGGCGACCACGTCGAGGCGGGCGTCGGGCGGGCGACGGGCCGGGCGGGGCGGATCGAGCTCGGCGGTGGTGATGGGGCGGACCCGGTCCCGCGACGCCCCCACCGCCTCCGCCACGTCGGCGACGAAGCCGTACCAGCTGGCCCAGCCGTCGTTGACGACGTGGTGCACGCCCCGGCGCCGCTCCTCGGCCAGGCGGACCAGAACGGGGGCGACGTCGGCGGCGAAGCTGGGCGAGCCGAGCTGGTCGTCGACGAAGGCGAGGTCCCGGCCGGCGTCGAGCAGGCCGACCGCGGTGCGCACGACGTTGGTACCGTCGCCGGCCAGCCAGGCGGTACGGGCCACGGTGGCCGCTGGCCCGGCCTCGATCTCCGCGGCCCGCTTCGAGGCCCCGTACACCGACACGGGCGCAGGCTCGTCCCACTCCGTGTAGGGGCGGCCCAGCGTCCCGTCGAAGACGTAGTCGGTGGACACGACGACCAGGTGGGCGTCGACCAGGGCGGAGGCGTCGGCCAGGTGGCGGACCGACACGGCGTTGACGAGATGGGCCCGGTCGGGGTCGGACTCGCAGGCGTCGACGTCGGTCCACGCCGCGGTGTGGATGACGGCGTGCGGCCGGCACGCCCCCAGCGCCTCCACGACGCACCGACGGTCGGTCACGTCGAGGGTGGCCCGGGTGGTGGCGACGGCCCGGTCACCGAGCACCGCCACCACCGCCCGCCCGAGCTGGCCGTCGGCACCGGTGACGAGGATGCGACTCATGGTGTCAGCCGGGCCTTCAGCGGCTCCCACCAGTCCCGGCGCCGGCGGTACCAGTCCACCGTGGCCGCCAGCCCGTCGTCGATCCGCACCGCGGGCGCCCACCCGAGAGCGCGCGCCCGGCCCGCGTCCACCGAGTAGCGGCGGTCGTGACCGGGGCGGTCCGCCACCGCCTCCACGGCGGAGTCGTCGGCGCCGCACAGCTCGACCAGCCGACGGGTCAGGTCCCGGTTGGTCAGCTCGCACCCGCCGCCCAGGTTGTAGACGGTCCCCGGCTCACCCCCCCGCCGGACGAGGTCGATCCCGGCGCAGTTGTCGCTCACGTGGAGCCAGTCCCGCACGTTGCCGCCGTCGCCGTAGAGGGGGACCGTGCCGCCGTCGAGCAGGTTCGTCACGAACAGGGGGATGACCTTCTCCGGGTACTGGAAGGGCCCGTAGTTGTTGGACGATCTGGTGACCACCACGGGCAGCCCGAACGTCGTGCGGTAGCCGAGGGCGATGAGGTCGGACCCGGCCTTCGACGCCGAGTAGGGGCTCGACGGGTCGAGGCGGTCGTCCTCGGCGAAGGAGCCCTCGGGCCGGCTGCCGTACACCTCGTCGGTGGACACGTGGACGAAGCGCTCGACGCCCGCCGTGCGGGCCACGTCGCAGAGGACGTTGGTGCCGAGGCAGTTGGTCGTGACGAAGTCGTCGGGCGCCACGATGGAGCGGTCGACGTGGCTCTCGGCGGCGAGGTGCACGACCTGGTCGTGGCCGGGGAGCACGGCGCCGACGGTGCCACGGTCCCGGATGTCGCCCTCCACGAACCGCACCCGGGGGTCGTCGATCACGTCCGCGAGGGTCGATCGGTTGCCGGCGTAGGTGAGGGCGTCGAGGACGGTCACCTCGTCGTCACCGGCGGCCAGGAGGTGACGCACGTAGGCCGAGCCGATGAACCCGGCCCCCCCGGTCACGAGGATGCGGCTCACCCGGCTGCCTCGTTCACCTGACGGCCCACGCGTCGACCTCGCTCACCTGGCGGCCTCGCTCACGTGCGGAGGGGGTGGACGGGGCGGACGCCGTCGGACAGGTCGGCGCGGCGGGGGTTGGCCCGGTCACGCGCCGACAGGACCGGATCGGTCACGCCCCAGTCGGCGCCGACGTCGGGGTCGTCCCACGCCACTCCGTGCTCGTCACCGGGGTTGTAGTAGCCGTCCACGAGGTAGGTGACGACGACGTCGGTGTGGGCGGCGAACCCGTGGGCCACGCCGGGTGGGATGAACACACCCGGGTGGTCCGGCCCGCCCAGGTCGAACTGCTCGGTGGCGCCGTCGGTCGGCCCGCCCCGGCGGAGGTCGTGGAGCACGACCCGGGCGGTGCCGATCGGCACGTACCAGTAGTCGGCCTGGTGCAGGTGGAAGTGCAGCCCCACCAGCGACCCGGCCTGCCGGTCGGCCCGGTTGGCCTGCACCATCTCCCGGCCCCCGTCGGGGAACCAGCCCCGGCGGTAGGTCTCCACGAAGCTGCCCCGCTCGTCGCGGTACACGACCGGCCGCACGTGGGCGACCCCGGCGATCACGTCCGACGCTCGAACCTCGGCCACGGCCGGCCAGCGTGCCACAGCCGGCCCGCCCGGCTGGCGACGGTCGCTCCGATCAGACCTGGAGATGCAGGCGGATGGCGTCGTCGACGTCGTCGATCAGGTGACCGGGCAGCGAGCCGATCGTCCCGCCGATGCGCCCGACGTCGATCGACCGGATCTGCTCGGCCTGGGCCTTGGAGTCGGTCGGGAGACCGGTGCGAACGGACGCCAACAGGACCTGGAACGGGTAGACCCGATCGGTCCGGCGGGTCAGCGGCACGACCGTGACCACACCCCGGCCCAGGGTCGTCGCCGTCCGGTTGGCGCCGTCGTTGCTCACGACCACGGCTGGACGGCGGCTGGCCGCCTCGCTGCCCCGCACCGGGTCGAAATCGACCCAGACGACGTCGCCCCGCCGCATCATCCGGCGCTGTCGAACCCGTCGGCGATCGTCGTGTCCCACAGTGGACCGTCGCCGTCGGCCCATTCGTCCCACGCTGCGGCGTAGTCGTCGCCGAGGCGGGAGGTCCGCAGCAGGCCGAGTGCCGTGCGCACCACCGCCGAGCGGGACGGTCCCTTCCCGTCGGCGACACAGCGGTCGATGAACTCGACATCCTCGTCGGCGAGGCTCACGCTCAGCTTCATCGGCTCATCCTACCCGCAGTCGTACCTCGGTAGCAGCAGGTCAGCGCACGTGCACCACGTCGGCGGCGTCGAGGCGGTGGACGTGGCCCTCGGCGTCCTCGACCAGCAGGCGTCCGAGCCCGTCGACGTCGGTGGCCCGGCCCTCGAGGTGGGACCCGTCGGGCCGCTCGGTGCGCACGTCCCGGCCCAGCGTGACGCACTGGCGTCGGTAGGAGTCCAGTAGGGACGCGGGACCGTCGGATTCCAGCCCGGCGAGGTGGGCGTCGAGGCGGCGCAGCACGCCGGCGGCCACGGCGACCTCGTCCACGGGGCCGTCGACCAGGTCCTCCAGGCCGACCGGTGAGCCCGGCACGTCGCCGCCGACCGTCACGTTGATCCCGATCCCCGCCACCACGACCTCGGGCCGGTCGACCACCTCGGCCAGGATGCCGGCCAGCTTGCGCTCCCCGCTGACCAGGTCGTTGGGCCACTTGAGCCCGACCGTCGCGGCCCCGAGCCCGGCGGCGGCCTCGGTGGCGGCCACGCCGACGAGGACGGGCACCAGCGGCGTCACCCGCTCCGGGTCGAGCGGGGTGAGCAGCGCGCTCATCAGGACGGCCCGCTGCGGCGTCGTCCAGGAGCGGTCGCGGCGGCCCCGGCCGGCGCTCTGGCGGTCGGCCACGAGCGCCTGCCAGCGCAGGTCGCCACGGCGGGCGGACGCGGCCAGGTCGGCGTTGGTGGAGCCGGTCTCGGTCACCCAGCGCAGCGCCTCCCACCGGGTGCCACCCAGGGCCTCGCGCAGCCGGTCCTGTCGCTCGATCGTCACCATCTGGCATGATCGCCGCTCGGCCGCCACCGAGGGAACCATGTTCGACAAGATCCTGATCGCCAACCGGGGTGAGATCGCCGTCCGGGTCATCCGCGCCTGCCGTGACCTGGGCATCCCCAGTGTGGCCGTCTACTCCGAGCTCGACCGCGACGCTCTGCACGTGCGCCTCGCCGACGAGGCCTACGCCCTCGGGGGCCAGACGGCGGCCGAGAGCTACCTGAACACCGAGGCCATCCTGGGCGTGATCGACCGCAGCGGCGCCACGGCGGTCCACCCCGGTTACGGCTTCTTCTCGGAGAACGCCGACTTCGCCCGGGCCATCACCGACGAGCTGGTGGTGTTCATCGGTCCGCCCCCCGAGGCCATCGAGGTCATGGGCGACAAGATCTCGGCCCGACTGGCCGCCGAGCGGGCCGGCGTGCACGGCGTGCCGGGCACCACCGATCTCATCACGTCTCCCGACGACGTGCGGGCCTTCGGCGAGGAGTTCGGCTGGCCGGTGGCCATCAAGGCAGCCTACGGCGGTGGGGGCCGGGGCATGAAGGTCGTGCGCGGCCCCGGTGAGGTCGACGACGCCCTGGAGTCGGCCCGGCGGGAGGCCAAGGCGTACTTCGGGCGGGACGAGGCCTACCTGGAGCGCTACCTGACCTGGCCCCGCCACGTCGAGCTGCAGATCATGGCCGACAGCCACGGCAACTGCGTCTACCTGGGCGAGCGCGACTGCTCCGCCCAGCGGCGCCACCAGAAGCTGATCGAGGAGGCGCCCGCCCCCGACCTCCCCGACAGCCTGCGCACGGCCATGGGCGAGGCGGCCGTGGCCGTGGCCCGGGGCTGCGGCTACGTCAACGCCGGCACCGTCGAGTTCCTGGTGCAGGACGGCGACTTCTTCTACCTGGAGATGAACACCCGCCTGCAGGTCGAGCACCCCGTCACCGAGCTGGTCACCGGGCGCGATCTCGTGGCCGAGCAGATCCGGGTGGCGGCCGGCGAGCCGCTGTCGTTCGGCCAGGACGACATCGACGTCCGGGGTCACGCCATCGAGGTCCGCATCAACGCCGAGGACCCCGCCGGCGGTGCCTTCCGCCCCTCCCCCGGACCGATCACCACGCTGCGGGCCCCCAACGGCTTCGGCGTGCGCTGGGACGGCGGCTACGAGGCGGGCGACGAGATCAGCCAGTACTACGACAACCTGATCGGCAAGCTGATCTGCTGGGGGGCCGATCGGCAGACCGCCATCGACCGGACGCTGCGGGCCCTGTCCGAGATGGAGGTGCGGGGGGTGGCCACCACCATCCCCGCCGACGTCGCCATCCTCGACCACCCGGACTTCCGGGCCGTCGAGCACTCGACGAAGTGGGTCGAGGAGCGCCTCGACGTGCCCGGTTCCGCCCCGGCGACGCCCGCCGCCGACGAGGAGGGGGCCGAGGCCAAGGTCCGCCGCGACGTCGACGTGGAGGTCGACGGGCGCCGGTACTCGGTGTCGGTGTGGGTCCCCGAATCGGCCATCGCGCCGGGGGGGGCCGCCCCCGCGCCCCGCCGCCAGCGCCGGACCGGAGACTCGGCCGGGGCGGGAGGCGCGGGATCGGGCGACGTCACCGTGCCGATGCAGGGCACGATCGTGAAGGTGCTCGTGGCGGCGGGCGACGAGGTCGAGGCCGATCAGACCGTCGTGGTGCTCGAGGCCATGAAGATGGAGAACAACATCGGCGCCAGCAAGGCCGGCACCGTCACCGACGTGAAGGTGGCGGTGGGCGACACCGTCGGCGCCGGCGACGTGGTGGTCAGCATCTCCTGAGCGCCTACTCGGCGGCGTCGGCGAGCGCCTCGGACACGCTCGGGTGCACCAGCAACGACTCGTGGATGTCGGTCACCGTCAGGCCGTTGTTGACGGCGAGGGCGATGACGGCGATCAGCTCGGCGGCGTGGCGGCCGACGATGGAGCCACCCATGACGACGCCGGTGAACGGGTCGGACACGATCTTCACGAACCCCCGGGGGTCGTTGTTGATGAGGGCCTTGGCGTTGGTCGTGAACGGCACCTTCGTGACCCGGATCTTGCGCCCCTCGGCGAACGCGTCGGCCTCGGCCAGGCCCACGTCGGCCATCTCGGGCTCGGTGAAGATGGCCGAGGCGGCCTTGTCGTAGTCGAGGTGGCGGTGGGGACCGGCGTGCAGGCCGAGGGTGTGCTCGGCGATCTTGCGGCCCTGCATGGACGCCACCGACGACAGCGGCAGCTTCCCGGACAGGTCGCCGGCGGCGTAGATGTGGGCCACGTTGGACCGGCAGTTGTGGTCGACGGGCACGTAGCCCCACTCGTCGGTCTCGACCCCCGCCGCCGCCAGGTTGAGCCCTTCGGAGTTCGGCACGGACCCGATGGCCAGGAGCGCGTGGCTGCCCGTCGCGACCCGGCCGTCGTCACAGGTGACGGTGACCTCGTCACCGTCGCGCACGATGCCGGTGGCCCGTGCACCCTTCAGGAGCTTGACCCCCTGGGACAGGAACGTCTCCTCCAGCACGGCTGCCGCCTCGGGGTCCTTGTAGGGCAGCACCTGCTGGCGGCTGACGACCAGGGTCACGGCGCACCCGAAGCTCGCGAACATGTGGACGAACTCGACGCCGGTGACGCCCGAGCCGATCACGATCAGGTGGGAGGGCATCTCCTTGGGCGGATAGGCGTCGCGGGTGGTCAGGACCCGCTCACCGTCGAGGGGGGCCCAGTCGGGGACCCGGGGCCGGCTGCCCGTCGAGAGCACGATCGTGTCGGCCTCGATGCGCTCGACGCCGTCGGCGGTCTCGGCCTCCACGGTGTGGGCGTCGACGAAGCGGCCGAACCCGTCGATGAGGCGCACGTCCTGGGTGGCGAGCTGGGCCCGCAGGGACCGGTTGATGCCTTCCTCGATGCGGTCGACCCGCTCCCTCAGGGCGCCCTGGTCGATCTCGGGCGACTGTCCGGCGAGACCCATGCCCGGTGAGCGGCGGGCGAAGGAGATGGCCCCGCCGGTGGCGATCATGGCCTTGGACGGGATGCAGTCCCACAGGTGGGCGGCCCCGCCGATGACGTCGCGCTCGATCATCGTGACCTGGGCCCCGTAGCGGGCGGCGTAGGTGGCCGCCTGGTTGCCGGCCGGCCCACCTCCGATGACCACGACACGCTTGCGCATGGGGCCACGGTACCGACCTACCGGGTCAGGCCCGAGGCGTCCACCGGACCTGATGCGAGCACGCATTGCTGTGGGGACGCGTGCTGGTGTCAGATCGGGATTCGCCCTGGCTCAGTCGAGGTGGGCGTCGTCGAGGAGGGACTCCACGTAGGTGCGGTAGGGGCAGGGGGGCATGGCGGCGGCGGCGGCGAGCAGGCCGTCGTCGTCGAGGAAGCCCCGCCGCCAGGCGACCTCCTCCAGGCAGGCGATCTTGAGGCCCTGGCGGCGTTCGATGGCGGCGATGAAGTCGGCGGCGTCGAGGAGCGACTCGGGCGTGCCGGAGTCGAGCCAGGCCACCCCCCGGGTCAGGCGATGGGCCCGGAGGCGGCCCTCGTCGAGGTAGGCCCGGTTGAGGTCGGTGATCTCCAGCTCGCCCCGGGCCGAGGGCGTCAGCCACCGGGCCATGGCCGGCGCCTCACCGTCGTAGAGGTAGAGCCCGGGAATGGCCAGGCGGCTGCGGGGGTGCTCGGGCTTCTCCTCCAGCGACAGCACCCGCCCGTCGTCGTCGAGCTCGACGATGCCGTAGCGCCGCGGGTCCGACACGGGGTAGCCGAAGATGGTCGCTCCCCCGTCGAAGCCCTCGATCAGGTGGTCGAGCCCGACCCGCCCGTAGAACACGTTGTCGCCCAGGATGAGCGCCACCGGCTCGCCCGCCAGGAACTCCTCGCCGATGACGAGCGCCTCGGCGATGCCGTTGGGAGCGGCCTGCTCGGCGTAGGAGAGCGTGATCCCCCACCGGGAGCCGTCGCCGAGCAGCTCACGGAACCGAGGCAGGTCGTGGGGCGTGGAGATGACCAGCACGTCGCTGACCCCGCCCAGCATGAGCGTCGACAGCGGGTAGTAGACCATCGGCTTGTCGTAGACGGGCTGGAGCTGCTTGCTCACGATGGCCGTCAACGGGTGCAGGCGGGAGCCGGACCCCCCCGCCAGCACGATCCCCTTCACGCGGGCAGGCCCCTCACCCGGCCGAGGCCCTCACCCGGCCAGGTGCGGCGCGCAGAGGTCGTCGTACTCGGCGATCTCGATGCGGTCGCGGTTCTCCCACGTCACGTCGACGGACGGGTCCCGCTGCAGCTTGTACTCCCGGAACGTCATCTCCAGGCTGTCGAAGGCGATGAGCCGGCCGACGAGGGAGTCGCCCAGGCCGAGGATCAGCTTGATGGCCTCGAGCGCCTGGATCGAGCCGACGATGCCGGGCAGCACGCCGAGCACCCCGGCCTCGGCGCAGCTCGGGGCCAGCTCGGCCGGCGGCGGCACCGGGATCATGTCGCGGTAGGTCGGGCCGTTCCTCGGGTCGAACACCGTCACCTGGCCCTCGAAGCGGAAGATCGACCCGTGCACGACGGGGATGCCGAGCTTCACCGAGGCGTCGTTCAGCAGGTAGCGGGACGGGAAGTTGTCGGCACCGTCGACCACCACGTCCCAGCCGTCGAGGACGTCGAGGACGTTGTCGGCCGAGAGGCGGGTGTCGTAGGTGACGACGTCGACGTCGGGGTTGAGGGCGGTGAGGGTCTTCTTGGCCGAGTCGACCTTGCGGTCACCGATGCGATCGAGGTTGTGCAGGATCTGGCGCTGCAGGTTCGACTCGTCGACGACGTCCATGTCGACGATGCCGATGGTGCCGACCCCGGCGGCGGCCAGGTACAGCGCGGCGGGGGAACCGAGGCCGCCGGCGCCGAGGAGCAGAACCCGGGCCGCCAACAGCTGCTGCTGACCGGCCTCGCCCACCTCGGGGAGCAGGATGTGGCGCTGGTAGCGGGACCTCTGGTCGGCGTCGAGCGTGGCCGGGGTCGTCCACGGCCGCCCCTCGTCCTTCCACTTGCCGAACCCGCCGGCCATGGAGGCGACGTTGGTGTACCCCAGCTCACCCATCGTGCGGGCGGCGAAGGCGGACCGCACGCCGCCCGCGCAGTAGACGACCACCTCGGCGTCGTGGTCGGGCAGGCGGCCCTCGATCTGCGCCTCCAGGTGGCCCCGGGGCAGGTGCAACGCCCCCGGCAACGCCCCCTGCTCGTACTCGTCGGGCTCGCGTACGTCGAGCACGACGAGGTCGGGACGGGCCTCGACCCGGTCGGCGGCGGTACCGGTGTCGATCTCGTCGATCTCGGCCTTGGCTGCGGCGAGCAGCTCTCGGAACGTGGCCACGGGCACTCCCTCGGTTCGACGTACCGGCAAAAGCCTACCCAGCAGGTCGACTATCCCCTGGCCCCTGTCGCCGGCGGGGGGTGAGCAGCCGGGGGAGGACCGTGCTGATCGAGCCCACCACCACCTCTTCGGCGAGGTCGTCCATCTCGGTGGGCGAGCCGTTCAGCACCACGACGACGGCGCCGGACCGTCGGGCCACCGGCACCATGCCGTTCACGGGGGCGACGGCCAGCGTCGACCCGACGGTGAGGAGGAGGTCGCACTCCCGGGCGGCCCGCTCGGCCCGCTCCAGGTCCTCGGCCACCAGGTTCTGGCCGAAGCTGATGGTGGCCGATTTCAGGATGCCCCCGCACGTCGGGCAGTCAGGGTCGTCCTCGCCGCGGCGTACCCGGTCGAGGACCTCCTCCATCGGCCCCGTCCAGTCGCACTCCCAGCAGATCACCCCCCGCATCGATCCGTGCACCTCCACCACCCGATCGGGGTCGCTGCCGGCCGCCTGGTGCAGGCCGTCGACGTTCTGGGTCACGAGCGTGTGGAGCTGGTCGCGCCGCTCGAGGCGCACGAGGGCCCGGTGGCCGTCGTTGGGGTCGGCCGCCCACACCGGGGAGTCGAGACGGTTCCGCCACGCCAGCCGCCGCACCTCGGGGTCGGCCAGGTAGTAGCGGATGTTGGACATCTTCTCGGCCTTCGGGTTGCGGGTCCACACCCCCTTCGGGCCCCGGTAGTCGGGGATGCCGGAGTCGGTCGAGATGCCGGCCCCGGTGAGGACGGCGATCCGCTGGGCTGCGTCGAGGAGGCCCCGCACCCGGTCGATCTGGTCGTCACTCGGCACCGGCAGCACGTCCATGGACGGAGTCTGGTCGCGCCCCGGCCGGCCTCCCCCGCGCAACACCATGACAGCTCATGGAATAGTCTGAAACAACACAACAAGCGCCGAGGAGGCCCAACGTGCCCAGCACCAGCGTTCCGTCGTTCCGCGTCGACCGGGTCCGCATCGTCCCGTGGCCCGACGCCGTCGTCGACGAGGTCGGCCACGATCCCCGGTCGGCCTACACCGAGCGCTTCTGGCTCGGCATCCTCGGGCCGGCGACGACGCTGCTCCTCAGACAGGTGGCGGCCGGCCTCGACCGTCACCCCGACGGCTACTGGATGGACATCGAGGTGACGGCCCGGTCCCTCGGCCTCGTCGCCACCAGCCGGCACTCCCCGTTCATGCGCTCGCTGACCCGGTGCTGCACGTTCGGCATGGCCTATCCCCACGACGCCTCGATGATCGCCGTCCGGCGGCGCCTACCCCCGCTCTCGCCGGGTCAGGTGTCCCGCCTGCCCGACGAGCTGGCCCGCGAGCACGAGCAGTGGAGCGGTGTCCGGGTCCCGGCCCACGCCGTGACCGAGGACCGCATCGAGGAGCTGGCCGCCACCCTCCTCCAGCTGGGTGAGACGGTGGAGGAGACCGACGCCCAGCTCGCCCGCTGGCACGTCGAGCCCGACATCCGCCAGCGCGCCCTCTACACCGCCTGGGAGCGCATGCAGGTGGCGTGACGGAGGCGCCGGGGCGGCACCGGGAGTCCGTGGCACCGTGGAGGCGAGCGGGGTCACGACGCCCCACCGATCCCACGTGAGGTGCCCGGTGACGGCCGACGCATGGATGACGCTGGCGCTGCTGGTCGCGCTCCTGGTGGCGCTGGCGTGGGACCGGTTCCCCCCCGTCGGGGTCCTCCTGGCCGGGCTCGTGACGCTGGTGCTGGTCGACGTGATCGACACCGACGCCGCCTTCGCCGGGTTCGCCGCGCAGGCGCCGCTCACCGTCGCCGCCCTGTACGTCGTGGCCGGCGGCGCCCGACGGACCGGCCTGCTGGCGCCGCTCACCGGCTCGGTGCTCAGGGGCGACGGCGGCCGCCGCTCGCTGGCGGTCCTCACCGCACCGGTGGCGGCGCTGTCGGCGGTCTTCAACAACACACCGCTCGTCGCCATGCTGGTGCCCGACGTGTCCGCCTGGGCGCGCCGGCGGGGGCTGCCGGCGTCGCGCTTCCTCATGCCCCTGTCGTTCGCCACGATCCTCGGGGGCACCGTGACGCTCATCGGCACGTCGACCAACCTGGTCGTGTCGGGCGTGGTCGAGCAGGCCGGGGGTGAGCCCTTCTCGCTGTTCGAGCTGACGCCCGTCGGCCTGCCCGTGGCGCTGGTCGGGCTCGGATTGCTGGTGCTCGCCGCCCCGGTGCTGCTCCCCGACCGGGTGGCCCCGGGCGCCACCGTCGGGACGGCCAGGTCGTTCCGGGCCGAGCTCGCCGTCGAGCCGGGTGGTCCCCTCGACGGTGCCCCGGACCCGGCCGCCGTCGTCCCCGGCCTCGTCCTGGTCGACGTGATCCGCGACGGCCTGCGCCTCGGCCCCGACAGCGGCGGGCTGCGGGGCGGCGACCGGCTCGTCGTCTCCGGTGCGGCACGCGACGTCCTCGACGCCGGCGCCCGGGCCGGTCTCGCTCCCGCCGGCCAGGGTGATGTGCTGACCCGGGTCAAGGTCCCCGGGTACCACGAGGCGGTGGTGGGCCGGGGGTCTCCGCTCGTGGGGCTGACGACCGACGAGCTCCGCCGACGGGCCGACGGGCGGGCCGTGGTGCTGGGCATCCACCGGTCCGGCGCCCGCCTCCCGGCCGCTCACGACGAGCTCACGATCCGCCCCGGTGACACACTGATCCTCGTCTCGGGTCGCGACCTGCGGCGGTCACGGTGGGCGGAGGAGGAGTTCGTCCTCGTGGCGTCGATCGACGATGCCGTTCCCGTGCTCGGCCGCAAGGCCCCGGTCGTCGCACTGGCCGTCGTCGTGTTCGCGGCCGCCGCCGTCTCCGGGACGTTGTCCACGCTGGAGGCGGCCCTGGCCGCCGCCGCCATCGTCGTGGCCGGCAGGGCGCTCACGTTCACCGAGGCTCAGCGCTCGGTCGACCTGGACGTGGTGGTCATGATCGCCGCCGCCCTCGGCATCGGTCGGGCCGTCGACGAGACCGGTCTCGCCGCCGAGATCGCCGACGTCTGCACCGGGCTGCTCGGGGGTCTCGGCGCCTTCGGGGTGGTCGCCGGTCTGCTCCTGGCCACCACCCTCCTCACCGAGGTGATCACCAACAACGCCGCCGCCGCCATCGTCGTCCCCATCGGCCTCGCCACCGCCGGCCAGATCGACCTCGACCCCCGGGTGGTCGCCGTCGGGATCGCCGTCATGGCGTCGTCGTCGTTCCTCACCCCGGTCGGCTACCAGACCAACGCCATGGTCTACGGGCCGGGTGGCTACCGCTTCGGGGACTTCGTCCGCCTCGGGGCGGTGCTCAACCTGGCCGTGCTCCTCACGACCACCTCGATGGTGTTGCTGACCGGCTGAGCGGGCGGTTACCGGCCGCAGAGCGCCAGCATGGTGCGCACGCCGAAGCCGGTGCCCCCCTTGGAGGAGTCGGCGGCGTCGGCGTCGTCGGTGAAGGCCGGGCCGGCGATGTCGAGGTGCGCCCAGGTCGAGTCGCCCACGAACTCCCGCAGGAACAGAGCCGCCATCGAGGCACCGCCCTGGGGGACGGTGCCGATGTTGCGGAGGTCGGCCGTGGCCGAGTCGAGCTGACTGCGGTACGACTCGGGCAGGGGGAGGCGCCACACCCGCTCACCGGCCCGCTCGGCGGCCGCCGACACCTCGGCGACCGCGTCGTCGCCGCCGAACACCCCCGCGATCTCCCCGCCCAGGGCGGCGATGCAGGCCCCCGTGAGGGTGGCGGCGTCGACGATCAGGTCGGGCTCCTGCTCGGCCGCCCACGACAGGCCGTCGGCCAGCACCAGGCGGCCCTCGGCGTCGGTGTTGAGCACCTCGACGGTCGTGCCGTTGCGAATGGTCAGCACGTCACCGGGCCGGGTGGCCGAGCCCGACGGCATGTTGTCGGTCAGCATCACGATGCCGGTCACCTCGGACGGCGCGTCGAGGCGGGCGGCGGCCAGGCAGGCGCCCACCACGGCGGCGGCGCCGCTCTTGTCGCTCTTCATCGACTCCATGCCCTTGCCGGACTTGATGGACAGGCCGCCGCTGTCGAACGTGATGCCCTTGCCGACCAGCGCCACCCGGCGACCCCCGCTGGCGGGACGGTGGCGCATCACCAACACCCGGGGCGGCTCGGTCGAGCCGGCGTTGACGCCGACGAGCCCGCCGAAGCGCTCCGCCTCGATCCGATCCTTCTCCCACACCTCGACGTCGAGGCCGGCGTCGGCGGCCAGGGCCGACACCCGCTCGGCGAACACGGCCGGCGTGAGCGTGCCGCCCGGCTCGTTGGCGAGGTCACGGGCCACCGCCACCGCCTCCGCCACCACCCCGGCCCGGGTCGGGAGCTCAGCCCCCACGACGGCGATCCGCTCCAGCGTCGGGGGATCGCCGGGGTCACCCTTGTGGGCCGTGAAACGGTAGCTGCCGAGCAGCGCCCCCTCGACGACCGGCTCGGGGTCGTGGTCACCGACCACGATGGCGAGATGGCTCCCCTTGCCGGCGGCCCGCACCGCCGCTCCCCCCGCCCGGCGCAGGGCGGCCAGGTCGGGCTCGTCGCCCACACCCACCAGCATGGACACGGTGCTGGCTGCACCCCCGTGGCCGTCGCCGGCCGTGGTCGTCACCTGGCCGGCCTTGCCCTCGAAGCCCTGCACGGCCAGGAGGCCGGCCGTGAACGGCGCCGGCGGGTCTTCGACGGCCTCGGGCCCGATGAGGGTGGCGACGACGTCGGCGTCACCGGGGCCCTCGGCGCTGGCGACGGCGGCGGCGGTCAGGTGCAGTGGCATGGGTCTGCTTCCTATCCGAACAACCCGGGGTTGACCTCGGGGTTGCGGCGGGCCTGGATGTCGGCGTGGCGGGCGGCGATGGTGTGGTCGTGGGCGCCGTCGGTGAGCACCCAGAACCGCCGCTCCACCACGGCGTCGAGCACCATCTCGGCCACGTCGTCAGGGCCGAGGGCCGCCTTGTAGACGTCGAAGATGGCGGCCCGGCGTTCCTCCTCGCCGGCGGTCCGCTGGCGGGGGGCGGTGTTGCGGAGCGGCTCGGGCCGGTTGCGGTCCGACTCGAGGATGCCGGTGTTGACGAGCCCCGGGCAGAGGCAGCTCACCCCGACGCCGGGGGCGTGCTGGGCCAGCTCGTGGTACAGCGTCTCGGTGATCGTCACCACGGCGTGCTTCGAGGCGTTGTACGGACCCATCTGCGGGTGCGACGTGAGCCCGGCGATGGAGGCCGTCGTGACGACGTGGCCCTCGTCCTGGTCGACCAGCCGGGGCAGGAACACCCGCAGGCCGTGGATGACGCCCCACAGGTTCACGCCCAGCACCCACTCCCAGTCGCGGGTGGACAGCTCCCACGTCGGCCCGCCGGCGCCGACGCCTGCGTTCAGACAGACGACGTGGGCGGCGTCGAAGCGGTCGAACGTCTCGGCCGCCAGGCGGTCCATGGCCTCGCCGTCGGACACGTCGGTGACGACACCGAGGGCGTCGCCCCCGCCGACGCCGGCCACCTCGGCCACGGCGGCGTCGAGGCGGGGCTCCTCCACGTCGGCCAGCACCACGTGCATGCCGGCCCGCGCGAAGCGCAGCGCGAACGAGCGTCCCATGCCCGACGCCGCCCCCGTCACGACCGCCACCCTGCCCGCCAGCTCCTCCACGGCGGTGAACCTACCCGCGCCGGTCCCGGGCCATGAGCGCCTCCCCGTCGCACCAGCGGGCCAGCGCCCAGAGCAGGTCCGACAGGCGGTTCAGGTACGGCACCACCGCCGAGGCGTCGGCCGCCACCGCCACCGCCCGTCGCTCGGCCCGGCGGACCACGGTGCGGGCCACGTCGAGTGCCGCCCCGACCGGATCCTGACCCGGGACGACGAACTCGGTCGGCATCTCGAAGCGGGAGGTGTAGTCGTCGATCAGGCCATCGAGGGCGTCGACCATGGCCATGGTGGGCCGGGTCTCGCCGTCGGACAGCTTGGCCTGATTGGCCGGACCGGTGGCCAGCTCGGCCATCACCACGTAGAGGTCACGCTCCAGGCGGACGAGGAGCACGTCCAGCTCGCCGCCCCGCTCGCAGCCTGACCGGGCCACCCCGACGGCGGCCTGGGCCTCGTCGACGGCGCCGTAGGCCTCGGGCCGGGGATCGTCCTTGGCCACCCTGCCCCCGTAGAACAGCCCGGTCGTGCCGTCGTCGCCGGCCTTGGTGTAGATCTTCACGCTGTCCCCTCGCAGTGATCCGCAGCGGTCCGGACGGTACCCTCGTCGGGACGGCCTCGGCCCAGACGGGCACGTGACCAATCCCCGACCGATCACGGCGCCGCGGCTGCACGCCCGCACCCCCGCCGTGGACGACAGCGAGAAGGCCGATCAGCGTGGACTACCTGGAGACGGTGCAGCGCCGTGTCGTCATCTTCGACGGCGCCATGGGAACGTCGGTGCAGGACCTCGACCTCGAGGCCGACGACTTCGGCGGGCCCGATCTGGAGGGCTGCAACGAGCACCTGGTCCTGACCCGCCCCGACGCCGTCTCGGGCATCCACCGGTCGTTCCTCGCCGTCGGCTGCGACGTGGTCGAGACCGACACGTTCGGCGGCTTCCGGGCCATCCTCGACGAGTACGGCCTGGGCGACCACACCCACGAGATCAACGCCCGGGCGGCCGAGCTGGCCCGGTCCGCCGCCGACGCCTACGCCACCCCGGACCGGCCCCGATTCGTGGCCGGCTCGCTCGGACCCGGCACCAAGGTCCCGTCGCTCGGCCAGACGACGTTCGCCCGGCTGCGGGACGACTACGCCGAGCAGGTCCGCGGCCTCCTCGAGGGCGGCGTCGACCTCGTCGTGATCGAGACGATGATGGACCTCCTCATCGTCAAGGCGGCCGTGCAGGGCGCCCGGGCGGCCATGGCCGACGTCGGCCGCGAGGTCCCGATCCAGACCCAGGTCACCATCGAGACGACCGGGCGGATGCTGGTGGGCTCCGAGATCGGCGCCGCCCTGACCGCCCTCGACCCGCTCGGTCCCGACGTCATCGGCCTCAACTGCGCCACCGGCCCGGCCGAGATGACCGAGCACCTGCGGCACCTGTCCCGCCACTCCCGCCGCCCCATCTCGTGCATCCCGAACGCCGGGCTCCCCCACGTCGAGGGGGGCCGCACCGTGTACGACCTCGGTCCCGACGAGCTGGCCGACTGGCAGGCACGTTTCGTCACCGAGCTGGGCGTGCAGGTGATCGGCGGGTGCTGCGGCACCACCCCGGCCCACCTCGCCGCCGTGGTCGACCGCTGCGCCGGCCTGACCCCGGCCCCCCGCAGCCCGGAGCACGTGCCGGCCGTGGCGTCGACCTACACCAGCGTGCCCCTCGACCAGGACACCAGCCTGCTGCTCATCGGCGAGCGCACCAATGCCAACGGCTCCAAGCGGTTCCGGGACGCCATGCTCGCCGCCGACTGGGACACCTGCCTGCAGATGGCCCGCGACCAGGTGCGGGAGGGTAGTCACGTGCTCGACGTGTGCGTCGACTACGTGGGCCGCGACGGGCGGGCCGACATGGAGGAGGTGGTGAGCCGGTTCGCCACCCAGGCCACGGCACCGCTGGTGCTCGACTCGACCGAGCCGGAGGTGCTGGAGGTCGGCCTGGCCCACATCGGGGGCCGGGCCATCCTCAACTCCGCCAACCTGGAGGACGGCGACGGGCCCGGGTCGCGCTGCGACCGCGTGCTCGGGCTCGCCCGCGACTACGGCGCCGCCGTCATCTGCCTGCTGATCGACGAGGAGGGCCAGGCCCGCGACGTCGAGTGGAAGCTGCGGGTGGCCCACCGCCTCCACGACCTGGCGGTCACGACGTACGGCCTGGAGCCGTCCGACCTGATCTTCGACGCCCTCACGTTCCCCCTGTCGACCGGCGACGACGACCTCCGCCGCGACGCCATCGCCACCATCGAGGCCATCGGCCGCATCAAGGCCGAGCTGCCCGGCGTGCACACCACCCTCGGCGTCTCCAACGTGAGCTTCGGCCTGTCGCCGGCCGCCCGGCACGTCATCAACTCGGTGTTCCTGCACGAGGCGGCCGAGGCCGGCCTCGACTCGGCCATCGTCCACGCGTCCAAGATCCGGCCCCTGGCCCGCATCGACGACGAGCAGCGACAGGTCGCGCTCGACCTGGTGTGGGACCGCCGTCGCCCCGACTACGACCCCCTGGCCGAGCTGCTCGACGTGTTCGCCGACGTCCGCAGCGTCGACGTCGTGGTCGAGGACCGCTCGGGCTGGCCGGTCGAGCAGCGCCTGCAGCACCGCATCATCGACGGCGACCGCGACGGGCTCACGGCCGACCTCGACGAGGCGCTGGCCACGACCCCCGCCCTCGACATCGTGAACGACACGCTGCTGGCCGGCATGAAGGTGGTGGGCGAGCTGTTCGGCGCCGGTGAGATGCAGCTGCCGTTCGTGCTGCAGTCGGCCGAGACCATGAAGCAGGCCGTCGCCCACCTCGAACCGCACATGGACCGGGTCGACGGGTCGTCGTCCAAGGGCCGCATCGTGCTGGCCACCGTCCGGGGCGACGTGCACGACATCGGCAAGAACCTGGTCGACATCATCCTGACCAACAACGGCTACGAGGTCCGCAACCTCGGCATCAAGGTCGGCATCGCCGACATGATCGCCGCCGCCACCGAGCTCGACGCCGACGCCATCGGCATGAGCGGCCTGCTGGTCAAGAGCACGCTCATCATGCGGGAGAACCTGGCCGAGCTGAACGACCGGGGCCTCGACCGGATCCCGGTGCTGCTCGGCGGGGCCGCCCTCACCCGCTCCTACGTCGAGCGCGACCTGCGCGACGTCTACAAGGGTCGGGTGTTCTACGGGCGCGACGCCTTCGAGGGGCTGCGGACCATGGACCGTCTCGTCGAGCTGAAGCGAACCGGTGAGGACGACCCCGACTTCGGCCGGGTCCCGACCGGGCGGGTGCTGCCGGCCCGCTCCACGGACGGCGGTGACGGGGCCGTCGAGGTGCCGGCCCGCTCCCCCGAGGTGGCGTCCGACAACCCGCTGTTCGAGCCCCCCTTCACCGGGTCACGGGTCGTGCGGGGCATCCCCCTCGACGACATCGCCGCCTACGTCAACGAGACGGCGCTGTACCGCAACCAGTGGCAGTTCCGGCCCGAGGGGGGCGAGTCCGACGAGGCGTTCAAGGACCGCATCCGGGCCACGTTCCGCCAGGAGCTCGACGCCGCCCGGGCCGCCGACCTGCTCGTTCCCCAGGTCGTCTACGGGTACTTCCCCGTCAACGGCGACGGCGAGGAGCTGGTGGTGTGGTCCGACGCTTCCCGCTCCGCGGAGCTGGCCCGGTTCGCCTTCCCCCGGCAGCGCACGGCCCCGTTCCTCTGCATCGCCGACCTCTTCCGACCGCTCGACTCCGACGAGGTCGACCACGCCGCCTTCCACATCGTGACCATGGGCGAGCGGGTGTCGGAGCGTACGGCCGAGCTGTTCGCGCAGGACCGCTACACGGAGTACCTGCTGCTGCACGGCCTCGGGGTCGAGATGGCCGAGGCGCTGGCCGAGCTGTGGCACCGCCGCATCCGGGAGGAGTGGGGCTTCGCCGACGAGGACGGGCCCAGCCTGGCCGGCCTGTTCCGCCAGCGGTACCGGGGCGGCCGCTACTCGTGGGGGTACCCGGCCTGTCCCGACCTGGAAGACAACGAGACGGTGGCCCGCCTCCTCGGCGCCGACCGCATCGGGGTGACCTGCGACGAGGAGACCGCCTTCCAGTACCAGCCCGAGCAGACCACCTCGGCCATCATCTGCCACCACCCCAGGGCCAAGTACTTCGTGGCCCGGTGAGGCCGACGTGGCCCGCCGACGAGACGAGGCCGACCAGCGAGCATCGAGGCCGACGTGGCCCCCCGCGAACGACCCGCCGACGAGACGAGGCCGACCAGCGAGCATCGAGGCCGACGTGGCCCCCCGCGAACGACCCGCCGACGAGACGAGGCCGACCAGCGAGCATCGAGGCCGACGTGGCCCCCCGCGAACGACCCGCCGACGAGACGAGGCCGACCAGCGAGCATCGAGGCCGACGTGGCCCCCCGCGAACGACCCGCCGACGAGACGAGGCCGACCAGCGAGCATCGAGCCGACGTGGCCCCCCGCGAACGGCCCGCCGACGAGACGAGGCCGACCAGCGAGCATCGAGGCCGACGTGGCCCCCCGCGAACGGCCCGCCGACGAGACGAGGCCGACCAGCGAGCATCGAGGCCGACGTGGCTGACCACCTGACGCAGCAGACGAGGCCGACGTGGCCAGCCGACCAACGGCCCGCCGACGAGACGAGGCCGACCAGCGAGCATCGAGGCCGACGTGGCTGACCACCTGACCGACGCGACGGTCGAGCTGTTGCAGACGCTCATCCGCAACGCCTGCGTCAACGACGGCACGCCGGCGTCGGGTCAGGAGGTCCGCAACGCCGACGTCCTGGAGCAGGTGCTGGCCGGCGGGGGGCTCGACCTGGCCCGCTACGAGCCGACGCCGGGGCGCACGTCGCTGGTGGCCCGCATCGAGGGATCCGACCCGACCGCCCCCAGCCTGTGCCTCATGGGCCACACCGACGTGGTGCCGGTGAACCCGGCGGGCTGGTCGCGTGACCCCTTCGGCGGCGAGCTGGTCGACGGCGAGGTGTGGGGCCGGGGCGCGGTCGACATGTTGAACCTCACCGCCTCCATGGCCGTGGCCGTGCGGCACCTCGCCGACGGCGGGTTCCGGCCCCGGGGCGACCTCATCTTCCTGGCCGTGGCCGACGAGGAGTCCGGCTCGGCCCACGGGGCCCGGTGGCTGGCCGACCACGAGGCCGACGCCATCCGGGCCGACTACGTGCTGACCGAGAACGGCGGACTGCACGGCGGGCGGGAGACCTCGCCGACCGTCAGCATGAACGTGGGCGAGAAGGGTGTGGCGTGGCGGCGCCTGCGGGTCCGGGGCACGCCCGGGCACGGGTCGATGCCGTACCGCTCCGACAACGCCCTCGTCACGGCGGCGGCCGTCGTGCAGCGCCTCGCCGACTACCGACCGCCGGCCCGCTTCCACGAGCTGTGGCGCACCCAGGTCGACGCCATGGACGTCGACGACGAGACGAGGGCGGTCATGCTCGACCCCGACCGCCTCGACGAGCACCTCGCCCGGCTCCCCGCATCCGGCCTGGCCGGGCACCTGTGGAGCTGCAGCCACACGACGCTGTCACCCAACGTGCTCACCGCCGAGCGGCCCATGAAGCACAACGTCATCCCCGACTCGGTCGACATCGGCCTCGATGTGCGCACCCTGCCCGGGGAGGGCCCCGACGAGGTCCGGGCCCACCTCGACACCGCCCTGGGCGACCTCGCCGACCGGGTCGACGTCGAGGTGCTGCTCGACGACCGGGCCACCATCAGCCCCGTCGGCACCCCTCTGTGGGACAGCCTGCAGCGGGCCGTCGGACGCCCCTTCCCCGGGGCCCGCCTCACGCCCCAGCTCGTGGTCGGTTTCACGGACGCCCGGGTGTTCCGGGAGCTGGGGTCGGTGGCCTACGGCGCCGGCCTGTTCAGCCCCGATCTCGACGCAGGGGAGTTCGGGCGCCGGTTCCACGGCAACGACGAGCGCATCGACGTGGAGTCGCTGCGGCTCACGACCCGGCTCTGGCTCGACGTCGTCGGCGACCTGCTCGGAGCGTGACGACCACCACCGCCGACGGAGGGGTCCGGTCCGGCGGGGGGCGGCGGCTCCAGGTCGGGCTGGTGCTCGGCATCACCGTCGTGGCCGTCGAGGCCCTGGGTGTCGTGGCCGCCCTGCCCACCGTGGCCGACGACCTCGACGGGCGGGCGCTGTTCGGGGCGGCGGCGTCGGCGTTCCTCCTGGCCCAGGTGGTGTCGATCGCCGTTTGCGGCCATCTCGCCGACCGGCGCCCCCCGGCCCGCATCTACGGGAGCGGGCTCGTGCTGATGGGCCTCGGCCTGCTGGCGGCCGCCCTGGCCCCCACCATGGAGCTGCTGGTGGCGGCCCGGGTGGTGCAGGGCTCGGGCGCCGGGGCGCTGTCGACCATCACGTTCGTGTCCGTGAACCGGGCCTTCGGGGAGGCGGACCGGCCCCGGGCCATGGCCTGGCTGTCGGCGGCCTGGGTGGCCCCCGCCCTGGTGGCCCCGGCCGGGGCCGGATGGCTGGCCGACAACGTGTCGTGGCGGTGGGTGTTCGGGGCCGTGCTGCCCCTGATCCCGGTCGTGGCCGCGCTCGCCCTGCCCGCCATGACCGGCCTCGTTCCCCGCCGCCATCACGTGTACGGGCGCGCCTCTCTGTCGGGGCAGCTGCGGGCCGGCCTCGGGCTGGCCGCCGGTGTGGCCGGCATCCAGACGGGGCTGGGGATCGAGCTGCGGGTCGTGGGCCTGCCCGTGGCGGTGGCCGCCGCCGCCCTCACCTGGGCGTCGTTGCGCCGGCTGGTACCCCGGGCCACCGTCGTCGCCTCGGTGCTGGGGGCGGCCACGCTGACCAAGTTGTTGACCGGGGCCGGGTTCTTCGGGGCCGACACGTTCCTGCCCCTGGCCGTCACCGAGATCCACGGGTACTCGGCCACCCTGGCCGGCCTGTCGCTCACGCTCGCCTCGCTGACGTGGACCATCGGCTCGTTCGTGCAGGCCCGCCGGGTCGGCGTGTGGCCGGACCGGGCCATGGCGCGGGGCGGGCTGACCCTCCTCGTGGTGAGCATGGTGTCGGTGTTCCCGCTGCTCCACGACCTGTGGCCGGTGCCGGTCACGTGGGCGTTCTGGACGGTCGGCGCCATCGGCATGGGCCTCACCTACAACACCGCCAACCTGTCGGCCATGGAGGCCACCGCAACGGGCCGGGAGGGGGAGACCGGCACCGCCCTGGCCGTGTCGGACATCCTCGGCGCCGCCGTCTCGACCGGCATCGCCGGCGCCCTGGTGGCCACCGGTGACCGGTCCGGATGGTCCGACGCCGCCTCCCTCAGCGGCGTGTACGGCGTGTTCCTCCTGGCCCTCGTGGGCGCGTTCGTCGTCGCCGGGCACCTGCGGAGGGAGCCAGCCGGCCCGCCCGGGTCTCACCGGTGATACTCTCACCGAGGTGGGCGAAGTTTCCATCAGAGAGCTGCGGAACCACGGAGGCGACGTGATCGATCGGGTCGCCGCCGGCGAGCATCTCACGGTGACCCGCTCCGGTCGGCCGGTGGCCCGGTTGACCCCCCTGCCCCGAGAGGGCCTCGACGCAGCAGCGCTCCTCGCTCGCTGGCGTCAGCTGCCTCCCGTCGACCCGGACGCCCTGCGTCGGGACATCGACGAGCTGATCGATCCCCGCCTGTGAGCGACCATGGCATCCTCGACACCAACGCGGTGATCCTCCTGCCCCGGTTCGAGGATCCGACCGCCCTGCCCCGGAGCCCGCAGATCACGACCGTCACCCTCGCCGAGCTCTCCGTCGGTCCCCTCGTGGCCAGCGACGACGCCGAGCGGGCTCGCCGTCAGTCCCACCTGCAGCAGGCCGAGACCGACTTCGAGCCGATCCCCTTCGACGCTGCCGCCGCCAGAGCGTTCGGGCGAGTCGCCGCCGGCCTCCGCCGGGAAGGGCGCAAGCCAGCGGCCCGGGCCTACGACGCGCTCATCGCCGCCGTCGCCGTGTCCAGGGACCTTCCCGTGTACACGGTCAACCCCCGCGACTTCGTCGGCATCAGCGAACTCGAGGTCGTTGCGATCCCCCACCCCGACGCCGGCTGAGGGCCTCAGCGGGACTCACCCGAACGTCGGCAGCTCCTGGACCAGCTCGGCCACGGGGGCGAACAGGTCGCCGTGGGCGTCGACCCGGGCCAGCACGTCGCCAGCCACGAAGGTCAGGTCGTCGGCGCTGGTGGCGTCGGCCAGCTCGTCCCAGGTGACCGGCGTGGACACCGTCGGCTCGGGCCGCCCCCGTAGCGAGTACACGCCGATGGTGGTCTTGTGGAAGGAGTTCTGGCTCCAGTCCACCAGCACCTTGCCGGGCCGGCGGGCCCGGGTCATGTCGGTCAGCACCAGGTCGGGGTGCTGGCGCTCCAGGAGCTGACCCACGGCCAGGGCGAACGAGCTGGCCCGGTCGTGGGTGGCCGGGGTGTGCAGGGGCACCATGAGCTGGAGGCCCTTGGAGCCCGACGTCTTGGCCCACGCCCGCAGCCCGACGGCGTCGAGCACCTCCCGGACGAGCAGGGCCACCCGGGCGCAGGTGATCACGTCCGCGGGCGGGCCGGGGTCGAGGTCGAACACCACCGCCACCGGGGCCAGGAGGTCGTCACCGCGGGCCATGGGGACATGGACCTCGAGCGCCGCCTGGTTGCCGGCCCAGGCGAACGCCGCCGCCTCCTCCAGGCTGCACGACCGCACGTCGCCCGGACCCTCGACCACCCGGACCCAGTCGGGCCGGTGCCCGGGGCAGTTCTTCTCGAAGAACGACGGCCCGTCGACGCCGTTCGGCCAACGTCGGAAGGTGAGGGCCCGGCCCTCGACGTGAGCCAGCATGGCGGGGGCGATGCGCAGGTAGTAGTCGATCACCTCGGCCTTGGTGAAGCCGACCTGCGGGTAGAGCACCTTGTCGAGGTTGGTCAGCCGGACCTGCCGCCCCCCGATCTCGCTCAGGACGCCATCGGCCACCGGTTACGCCGACTTGCGGGCCGCCGCCTTCTTGGCCGCCGCCTTCTTCTTGGCCGCCGACTTCTTCTTCGTCGCCTTCTTGGCCGTCGGGTGGCGGGTCCGGGCGTCCTTGGCCGCCGCCACGCTGGCCTCCAGCGCGGCGAGGAGGTCGACCACCTTCTCGTCGGATGCGGCCGGGGCGGCCGGAGCCACGATCTCCTCGCCGGCGGCCTTGCGGCGCAGGAGGTCGAGCACCTCCTCCCGGTAGGTGTCGTGGTACTTCCCGGGCTCGAAGTCGGTGACGAGGCTCTCGATGAGCTTGGTGGCCATGGCCAGCTCGGCCTCGGTGACCTGGACCTCGTCGAGACCGTCCAGCTCGTCGAGCTTGTCGGCCGGCACCACCTCGTCGGCGTACACCATGGTCGAGAGGTCGAGCTTGCCGCCGTTGGGCCGCAGCGCCGCCAGGTACTGCTTGTTGTTGCGGACGAAGCGGGCCACCGCCACCCGTCCCTCGGACTCCATGGCCTCGACCAGCAGCTTGTAGGGCTTCTCGAACCCCTCCACCGGTGCCACGTAGTAGGCGGTGTCGAAGAACACCGGGTCGATCTGGTCGAGGTCGACGAACGCCTCGATGTCGACGGTGCGGCTGGACCGCGGCGCCAGCTCGGACAGCTCGTCCTCGTCGACGAGCACGTACTCGCCCTTGGCGTGCTCCCACGCCTTGACGATGTGCTCGTCGGGGACCTCCTCGCCGTCGGCGGCCGACACCTTGCGGTAGCGGATGCGCGACCCGGTGCGCTCGTCGAGCTGGTTGAAGCGGATGGCCTGACGGGAGACGGCGTTGTAGAGCTTGATCGGGATGGTGACCAGCCCGAAGCTGATCGACCCGTTCCAGATGGCCCTCGGCATCGATCTCACTCCCCTGTGGCGTCGACGTCCGCCGCGTCGCCCGGCATGAGGTCGGTTCTCATGCCGACGTAGGACGGGTGTCGCAGCACATTACCCGCCGTCCACTGTCCGTAGGCGACCTCCACGATGAGTGCGGGGTGGACGGGGTGCAGGCCGGGCCCGGGGGCGGGCCCGGCCACGAAGGGCGACCGGTGGGTCGCCAGCCGGTCGAGGCGGCGCCGGAGGCGGTCCAGCTCGGCATCGGAGAACCCGGTGCCGACCCGCCCGACGAAGCGCAGGCCCCCGTCGTCGGCCACCCCCAGCGCCAACGCGCCGAGAGCGTCCTGGCGGCGGCCCCGGCCCGGGAACCAGCCCCCCACGGCGAAGTCGTCGCGCTGGAGCAGCTTGGTCTTGATCCACTCCCGGGACCGTCGCCCCGGGCGGTAGGGCGAGTCGAGCCGCTTGACCACGACCCCCTCCAGACCACGGGTCCGGGCGACGTCGAGGACGACACCGGGGTCGTCGCCGAACGACGGGGAGGTCACCCACGACGGTCCGGCCACGGCGAGGGCGTCGAGCCGGGCCCGGCGCTCGACCAGCGGGAGGGCGGTCACGTCGTCACCGTCGAGGCGGAGCAGGTCGAACACGACGAACGTGGCCGGCAGCGCCTCGGCCAGACGAGCCGCCTCACCGGGGTCGGTCACGTGCATACGTCGCTGCAGCAGCTCGAAGCTGGGCCGACCCTCGTCGTCCAGGGTGACGATCTCCCCGTCGAGCACGCCGTCGGTGATCCCGAGCTCGGTGGCCAGGCCGGCCAGCTCCGGCCACGCCACCGACCGCTCCCGGCCGTTGCGGGTCCACAGGGTGGAGTCGCCACGGTGCACGGCCACGACGGCGCGCACCCCGTCCCACTTGAGCTCGACCTGCCAGCCCTCCCCGTCGGGGGCGGGGCCGGCCGAGGCCAGCATCGGGGCGACGAAGCCCAGTGGATCGGCGGGGGCGCCGGCCCTCACGACAGGACGGCCCGGGCCACCAGGTCGGTGCCGAGGGCGGTGAGGATGGCCAGGTACAGCAGACCGGTGGCGGCCATGACGGCGGAGTAGTAGCGCTCCCGCAGGGCGGCCCGGGTGACGACCACGAGGATGATCGTGGTCGCCGCGCTGGCCACCCAGAACCAGCCGAGGATGCCGCCGTAGCTGTCGTCGATGGCCCCGGTCAGAACCGAGACCATGCCGGTCGGCACGAGGAGGAGGACGACCTCGACCGGCCACGTCCACCCGACCCAGCGGACGAGCTCCAGCAGCGGCCCCCGGGGGAGTCCGGGTTGGACCAGGTACCAGTGACCCAGGAGCATGGCGTCGATCACGGCCCCGAGGAAGACGGCCCCGGCCAGGTGTCGGGCCACCGACAGCACCGCACCTCCGTCGGCGGCGTCGAGCGCGCCGGCCACCACCGCCGCCATGCCGACCAGCGCGGCGGCCAGGTCGATCCCCGGATCGAACTCGCGGGGCGACGGGGGGAGGGCGTCGGCGGGGGGAGCGACCGGGCCGGTCCCCGTCATGGCCGCCACCCGCTGGGCACGACGGTCGTGGGCGGCACGGTGGCCCGACACCCCGGCCCGGCGGCGCACCACCGACAGCGTCAGGGCGGCGACCGTGACGACGAGGAAAGCGAGCACCGGGCCGACCGTGCCGGCACCGCCGTCGCTGCGGAGCGCCACGACGACGGCCACCACGAGGAGTGAGGCGAAGGTGCCCCGCAGCAACCACCCGTAGCCGAGGCTCACCTCCCGGCGTCGGGTCGTGACCCACAGGAACAGCATGCCGCCGGCGCACCACTGCACGAGGACGGTGGCGGCATCGAGCCTGATCACGGCGACGCCCGCCCGGACCGACGCCGCCACCGGGGGACCTCCACGGGGTCACGGTATCGGGTCGTGCCGTCACACCATAAGGTCACAACACGTGACCAGCTGGCACGGGGAGCGGTACGATGGCGGACATGCGCCGACCTGGTCGACCCCGATCCCGCCCCCGCTCCGGCGCGGCCGCGGCCGCGGTCGTCGTGTCGGCGGCGACCCTGATCGGCGCCCCCGCCGTGGGCGCGCAGTCCAACTGCATTCCCGTCGAGGTCGAGGGGGTGGGTGTCATCGAGGTGTGCGACAGCGCCCCGCCGCCGGCCACCAGCGCGCCGCCCCCGCCCCCGCCGACGCAGCCCCCGCCGCCGCCCACGCAGCCCCCGCCGCCGCCCACCACCGCCGCTCCGGCGCCCCCGCCGACGGCCGCGCCCCCGCCGACGGCGCCACCCGCTCCCGAGCCGCCGCCCGTGGCCCAGACCGCACCGCCGCGTCCGAACACCACCCGGCCCCGCACGACGACGCCCCGACCCCGCGCCACCACCGCCCCCCGGCCCCGCGCCACCACAGCCCCCCGGCCCCGCGCCACCCCGGCCCCGGCCCCGGCCCCCGCCCCCGCGCCCGCGCCGACGACGACGCCGGTGACCACGACGACCGAGGCCACCACGACGACCGAGGCCACGACCACGACCGAGGCCACCACGACGACGGCCTCCACGACCACCACCACGGCTGCGCCGATCACCACCACGCCCGCGGTGACCACGACGACGACCGAGGTCGACGAGAGCGGCCCGCTGCTCATCGGTCGCTCCCGTGATCCGGGCGGCCCGAGCGTGAGCCCCTTCCTGGTGGCCGCCGTGATCGGCATCAACGGTCTGGTGGCAGCAGCCGTGCTCCTCAGCCGACGCCGCCGCGAGCCCGACCCCTACTCGCACCCCGGCACGGTCCACCCCGCCAACTGAGGCCGGCCGGCCGGCGCCCATCGCGCACCGGCCCCCCGTGGACCAGGCTCGGCGGTACGCAGACAAGCGGCCAGTTCCTTGCGGAGCTGGGGCTTGGCTTGCACGAAGATCGCCTGATAGATCGATTCGTGGGACACCCACCAGTGTTCATCGGCGGGGTGGTCTCGTCGTAGCCGGGCCGAGATCTGCTGGGGTGACCACTTCTTGGTTCGCAGCAACGCCACCACCACAGCCCACACTGACGCCGCTCGCCGGAGTTCCTCAGAGCTGCTCGGCGAAATTCCCCACCCTGGGGCTGGGTGGAACGGTAGTGGTTGTGGCCTCCTGGGTGGGGGTTGTTCGGGTGGCGATGAGGCAGAGGGTGTGCTGCCAGCGGCCGGTGGTGGGGTCGAGGTGGACGAGGTCGTCGTGGTGGGTGCCCGGGCTGGGGTGGTCGAGGGGCCGGCGGCAGGTCGGGCACCAGTGGGCCAGGTCGATGATGTGGTGGTCGGGGTCGGCGGTCATGGCGTGATGGCGTTGCGGGTGGCTTGGGCGCGGGCTCGGTGGGCGCGCATGCGGTAGCTGTCCCCGCTGATGTTGATGACCACTGAGCGGTGTAGGAGCCGGTCGAGCATGGCGGCGGCGATGGTGGTGTCGGCGAAGATGTCGCCCCAGGAGGCGACGCCGCGGTTGGTGGTGAGGATGATCGAGCCGTTCAGGTAGCGCTGGGAGATGACTTGGAACAGGGCGTTGGCGTCTTCGGCGGGCATGGGGAGGTAGCCGAGTTCGTCGACGATCAGCACCGATGGGCCCTTGAAGAAACGCATGGTGTTGGCCCAGCGGCCTTCGACGGCGGCGCGGCGGCAGCGGGCGGCGAGGTCGGCGGCGGTGCAGTAGTAGGTGCGTAACCCGGAGCCGACGGCGGCGTGGCCGAGGGCGATGGCGAGCATGGTCTTGCCGACGCCGGGTGGCCCGATGAACAACACGTTGGTGGCGTCGGTGGCGTAGCGGCACGACGCCAGGTCCCGGAGGAGGGCTTCGTTGACCGAGGGTTGGGCGTCGAAGTCGAAGTCGCCGAGCTGCCAGGGGGCGGGGAAGTTGGCGAAGCGGAGCAGGCCGGCGTGGCGGCGGGCTTCGGTGGCGTCGACTTCGATGGCGAGCAGCCGTCGCAGGAACTCGGTGTGGGTGGCCTCGGTGTCGCGGGCGTGATCGAGTTCGGCGGGGAGGGCTTCGGCGGCGGCGCCGAGGCGGAGGTAGGCGAGATGGGAACGCACCTGCTGGTAGAGGGAGTCGGTCTTGGTCATCGGCCTGGCTCCTCGGTGAGACGCCGGTAGATGTCGAGGTCGATGACGGGATCGGCGGCGGACTCGCCGATGAGTTCGGCGGCCAAGGCCAGCGCGGCTCCTGAGGGGGGCCGGTTGATCTTGCGCTCACAGGGCCGGTCGCTGCTGAAGGCGCCGAGCACGACGTTCTCCAGGGCGGTGGTGTGCTCGGCCAGCCGGACGGTTCGTTGCGCGCCGCGTGGGGCCAGCGTGTGGGCGCAGACCTGGCGGCCGGCGGCATGGAACGACACGGTTGGTTCGCCGAGTCGCCAGCGGATCTGCACGTGCCCGCCGACCAGACCAGGAGGCACCGAGTAGCGGTTGCCCCAGAGCGACACCAGCGCGTTGGCGGCGACGGTGCGGACCTCGGTCACGGTGGCGGGGAACGGCACCGCTGGCAGCTCCAGCAACGGCTCGGCGTCGGCGAGGTCGGCGACCGTTGAGGCGTTGCGGGATCGGGTGTCGGCAGTGGTCGAACAGAAGCGATCCAGGCTCAGCTGCGCCTCGGCCGGGGAGTTCACCGCTGCGGTGCGCCACCACCGCTGGGTCAGGTAGTCGATGGCCTTCTCCACGACGCCCTTGCGGTTGGCGTGGCGGGCCGGGCAGGGCACAACGGTGACGCCGTAGTGCTTGGCGACCGCCACGAAGGACCGCTGCACCTCGGCCGTGCCGGGGCGGATCACGGTGGCCATCCGGTCGACCCGCCAGACCCGGGCGGTGCCGCCCAGGCGGCGCAGAACCTCGTCGATGCCGACGACCAGATGGGCCTGGTCCATCGACTCCGACACCCACGCCCGGAACCGTCCCGAGTGCGACAACGCCCCAACCAGCACGCTGGCCGGCTCACCCCACGGGGTACGGGCCAGCTCGAGCCAGTCCCACTGGATCTCCTCACCCGCAGGGTGCTCGATGTCCACATGAGCCCGGCCGTTCGATGAGGCGCACGGCTCACAGTGCGGGCGCAGCTGACGGTCTCGGAGCTGGCGGGTGAAGGTCGGATAGCTGCGCTCGAACCCGAACGCAGCGACCTCGTCGAACAGCACCGTGGCCCACACGTGCGGGTCATCGGCGAGCCGCTGACGCACGTAGGGCTCGAAGCGGTCAAACGGATCGTCCCCGGAGCGGGCCCGCACCCCCGGCTCGCGCCTGCCGGCCAGATAGTCCCGGACCGTCTTGCGGTCCCGGCCGCTGTGACGGGCGATGGCCGAGATCGACCAGCCCTGCTTCCTCAACGCGTTGATCTCCATGTCTTCCCCTGGTGTCAGCATCGACGTGGGGCTCCTCTCGGGGGCCGGTGTGGTCGTGGTGACCACCAGCCTTGAGAGGGGCCCCACCCCTACGGGTGGACCCTCAGGGGTGGGGAACTTCAGTGAGCAGGTCTGGGGAGAACTCCGTGAGCGTGGTCAACACATCCGGGCGGGTCTCGATCCGGGGGGTGGTCTCGTCGTAGCCGGGCCGAGATCTGCTGGGGTGACCACTTCTTGGTTCGCAGCAACGCCACCACCACAGCCCACACATCCGGGCGACGGCCGGCACCGCCGAGCGGTCTCGCCAGCTCGCTGGTGGGCCCGGTGGGGGCGGTAGCCCCCCCGGCCGCCGTTGGCGGCGATCTCCCGGCCGATCGTGGCCCGGTGTCGGCCCAAGGCCCGCCCGATCACCGCGTCGGAGTCCCCGGCACGCACCCCAGCGAAGATCTCCTCACGTTCGCTGACCGTCAGCGCGCCAGGGCGTGGTCGGTGGTGGCGTGGCTGCACCCGGCCATGCTCGACCACGAGGCGATGCAGCGTGCGCAACGACACCCCGCCACCAGCAGCAGCCTCGGCGTAGGTCGCGCCCCCCGCCAACGCAGCGAGCATGCCCCGAATCACCGTCCACGGCGTCTCAGGCATCGGCATCAGAACCCTCTTCAGGGCCAGATGTCGCGCTCACCACTCGGGGCCAACGGGGCCGGGGCCCCCACCGCGGGTGTCAGGTCGCCCGGAGGCTCAGCGGATAGGGGCGCCGCCGACGATGGTGCCCGTCTTGGGCTCACCGGCGGCGGAGCCCTTGAACACGGCGTTGCCGAAGGCGAACACGCCGCCGTCGGCGGCCACCAACCAGTAGCCCCCGCCGTCGGGGGTGGGCATCATGGCGACGATCGGCGACACGAGGTTGTCGAAGCTCACGATGGCCGGCAGCGAACCGTGGAAGGCGGCGTCGCCGAAGGCGAAGATGCCCCCGTCGTTGGCCACCATCCAGTATCCCCGCCCCGTGGCGGTGGCCGACATGCCGACCACCGGCGCCACGAGGTTCTCGAAGTCGACGATGGCCGGCAGCGACCCGACGAACGGGGCGTCGCCGTAGGCGAACACGCCGCCGTCCTCGGCCACGAACCAGTAGCCCGACGCTGTCGGGTTGGTGGCCATGGAGACGACCGGCCGGTTCAGCCGGATGTTGCCGGTCGAACCGTGGAACTCGGCGTCGAACGCGAACACGCCCCCGTCCCCACCGAGGAGGTAGTACCCGTCGCCGTCGGCGTCGCTGCGCAGACCGACGATCGGGGCGTTCAGCGGCAGGCCCTCGACACCCCCCAGAGCGGGCGCATCGCCGAACTCGTAGACCCGGCCGTCGGCACCGGTCAGCCAGTACCCGTTGCCGGACCGGGTCGGGGTGATGCCGACGATCGGGGCGGACAGGGTCTGCCCGGCCAGGTCGCCGTGGTGCGCGGCGTCACCGTAGGCGAACACCTCGCCGGCGTCGGACACCAGCCAGTACGCCTGGGAGGAGACGGTCTGCACCACCTCACCGGCGGCCACGATCTGCACGGTCTCGAAGTCGGCGTACCGGATGGGCGCGAAGCCGGGCACGGCGATGGTCCCGGCGGCGGGGTCGATGACGACGTCGCCGTCGAAGTCGATGACGAGACGGTCGATCCCCGCCCCGCCCGCCACCAGCAGCAGGAAGTCCGACGCCGCCCCCCGGAAGCCCTCCTCGGGGGTGACGGTCAGCTCGTCGTCGCCGTCGCCGGCCCAGACCTCGAGCTCCTCGATGCCGTCGAACTCGATCTCGGCCGACGGCGTCGTGACCCGGCTCCCCCCGAGTGACACGTCGTCGATCCCCGGCGTGCCGTTCACCACCAGGCGGTCGATGCCCTCGGTGCCCGTGTCGTTGATCTCGACGGGTCCGCCCAGGCTGGCCAGCCCGACCAGGAGCAGGTCACTCCCCTCCTGCAGGTCGATCCGTAGGAGGTCGACGGTCGACACGATGTTGACGATGTCGTCGTCGATGGAGCCGATGAAGACGGTCTGGTTGACCGACACGATCTCCACTGCGGTGTGGGTCACCGGGCGCCGTCCGTCGGCCCGGATGATGGAACCCTCGCGCTCGACACCGGACAGGGTGGCGCTCAGGTACTCGAGCCGGTCGACCCCGGCGCCGCCGTCGATCTCGAACGTCGTCGTCTCCGACGGGCTCACCTCCAGGCGGTCATCGCCGCCCTGGAGCTGGAGCTGGAACGTCTCGACCTGGCGGAACACCGACTCCGCCCCGTCCACCACGTAGAGCCCGCCGGCCAGGCTGACCTGATCGGGTCCATTGGTGGCGGTCACCACCACCACGTCGGTGCCCGGCCCGGCGTTCGCCTCGAACGTGCCGCTGCCCGGCACCAGCTGGTCGTCACCGGGACCACCGGCGAGCAGGTCGTCGCCGGGTCCGCCCCGGATGACGTCGTCACCGCCGAGGCCGTACACGACGTCGTCGCCGCCGAGGGCGTCGATGTCGTCATCCCCCTCGGTGCCGCAGATCACGTCGTCACCCGGCGTGGCGCTGTCGCCGTCGCCGATGAAGACCGTGCACTCCGGACCGATCACCAGGTCGACGTCGGCACTGTCGGTCAGCTCCCCGTCGGTGACGGTGTAGGTGAAGGAGTCGGGCCCGGCGAAGCCCTCGGTCGGACGCAGCTCGCAGACGTCCGCCGTGCACACCACCGTGTTGCCCCGCTCGGTGACGATGGTGGCCGGTACGTACGACAGCTCGGATCCCTCGTCCGGGTCGGAGTCGTTGGCGAGGAGGTCGAGCACCACCGACTCGGTGCGCCCGACCTGCAGGTCGTCGTCGGCGGCGACCGGCGCCCGGTTGTCGACGATCCGCACGGTGACCTCGGACTGGCCACCGAGCGCCAGCCCGTTGGTCGGGTCGACGAGGCGCAGCGTCAGGGTCTCCTCGCCCTCGGCACCCCCGGTGCGGGTGGTCTGGACGGTCACGGTCATGGCCGACGCCTCACCGTCCGCCCACTCCAGCCGGGCCGGCGTCGGAGCCTGATGATCGTCGGCGGAAGCAGTGCCCGGGCTCACGGCCACGTCGACCGCGACCGCACCGGACGATCCACCCGACCTGAGCACCTCGACGGTGACCAAGCGACCCTCGTCGACGCTCACGGCGTCGGTGCCGAAGTTGACCTCGCCCGCCTCGTCGTCGTCCTGCACCGTGACGACCGACTGGCCGCCGACCGTCGCCCCGGGGGCGGAGGCGGTGATGGTGGCGGTCCCGTCGCCGTCGTCGTCGGGGTTGTCGGCCACGCTCAGGGTGACCGTCTGGTCGGCGGCGTCGCCGGCGGCGAACGTCACCGTGGTCGGGTTCAGGCTGACCCGGTCGTCACCGCTGACGGTCAGTGTCACGGTCAGCTCCTCACCGGTGGCACCGATGCGGCTCACCGTGACCTGACCCGTCTCACCCTCCTCCAGCGACTCGGGGAAGGCCAGCTCGACGGCGGAAGCGTCGTCGTCGTCGACCACGGTGAGGTCGGCGGCCACGCCCCCGACCGACACCGTGACGGTGGCGTCACCGTCGTCGAGGGCGTTCTGGACGGCGGTGATGCTGACCCGGGCCGTGGTCTGACCGGGATCGAACGTGAGCGTGTCGGGCACGGGCTGGACCCGTCCGGCCCCGGCCGTCACCTCCACGGGTACGTCGAGGCCGGCCTCGGCGGCGTCACGGGAGGCCACCAGGGCGGCGTCACCGCCCTCGGTCACCGTGGCCGGCTCGAACACCAACGACACCACCGCACCGGCGTCACCGTCGTCGGAGACCGTGAACGTCACCTCGGCGCCACCCGCCGACACCGTCACCGTGGCGTCATCATCGAGGACGGCGTCGTCGCCGACCGTCAGCACGACGGAGGCGGTCTCCTCCCCGACGGCGAACTCGAACGTGCCAGACGTCAGGCGTGACCAGGCCCGACTCGTCGTCAACGGTGAACGGCACCGACAGCAGCGCAGCGGTGGCGCTGCGGGTGGCCGTCACCGTCACGGAGGACCCCTCCTCGGCGGTGTCGGCGTCGGCGTCGATCGACGTGACCTCACCCGCATCGGGGTCGTCATCGTCGGCGATGGTCAGGGTGGCCGGAGCCACCCCCGCCACGGTGGCCGTGACCGTCGCGTCCGGCTCGTCGACATCGTTGCCCACCGTGGACACCGCCACGCGAGCCTCGGTGTCACCAGGAGCGAACGTCAGCGTCAGATCGTCGCCCTCGACCCGGTCCAGGTCCCCGGCCAGCGCCACCTCGACCTCCAGCGGGCCCTCGGCGGCGTCACGGGAGGCCACCAGGGCGGCGTCACCGCCCTCGGTCACCGTGGCCGGCTCGAACACCAACGACACCACCGCACCGGCGTCACCGTCGTCGGAGACCGTGAACGTCACCTCGGCGCCACCCGCCGACACCGTCACCGTGGCGTCATCATCGAGGACGGCGTCGTCGCCGACCGTCAGCACGACGGAGGCGGTCTCCTCCCCGACGGCGAACTCGAACGTGCCAGACGCAGGCGTGACCAGGCCCGACTCGTCGTCAACGGTGAACGGCACCGACAGCAGCGCAGCGGTGGCGCTGCGGGTGGCCGTCACCGTCACGGAGGACCCCTCCTCGGCGGTGTCGGCGTCGGCGTCGATCGACGTGACCTCACCCGCATCGGGGTCGTCATCGTCGGCGATGGTCAGGGTGGCCGGAGCCACCCCCGCCACGGTGGCCGTGACCGTCGCGTCCGGCTCGTCGACATCGTTGCCCACCGTGGACACCGCCACGCGAGCCTCGGTGTCACCAGGAGCGAACGTCAGCGTCAGATCGTCGCCCTCGACCCGGTCCAGGTCCCCGGCCAGCGCCACCTCGACCTCCAGCGGGCCCTCGGCGGCGTCACGGGAGGCCACCAGGGCGGCGTCACCGCCCTCGGTCACCGTGGCCGGCTCGAACACCAACGACACCACCGCACCGGCGTCACCGTCGTCGGAGACCGTGAACGTCACCTCGGCGCCACCCGCCGACACCGTCACCGTGGCGTCATCATCGAGGACGGCGTCGTCGCCGACCGTCAGCACGACGGAGGCGGTCTCCTCCCCGACGGCGAACTCGAACGTGCCAGACGCAGGCGACACCCGTCCCGAGCCGTCCTCCACCGAGAACGGCACCGACAGCGGGGCCGTCGTGGCGTCACGGGTGGCGGTCACCGTCACCGTGACTCCCTCGGCGGCAGGATCGGGGTCGGCCACCAGCGAGACGATCTCGCCCGCATCGGCCACGTCGTCGTCGGCCACGGTCAACGTGGCGACCAGACCGTCCACCGAGACCGTCACGGTGGCGTTCCCGTCGACGATCTCGTTGTCGATCGCGGTCACCGGCACGTCCACCGACGTCTCACCCCGTGCGAAGGTGATCGGGCCCGCACTGGGCGAGATGCGATCGGCCCCGGCCGTCGCCTCGGCGTCCACCACCAGCTCGGCCTCGGCGGCGTCACGGGTGACGGTCAGGGTCGTCGTCTCCCCCTCGGTGACCGAGGCGGGATCGAAGCTGACTCCCTGCACCGTGCCGGCGTCGCCGTCGTCGACCACCGTGAACGAGGCACCGACACCGTCGGCCGACACCATGACGACGACAGGCTCCTCGGCCTCACCGTCGTCGGCCACGGCGAACGTGACCGTTGCCGTGTCGGAGTCCTCACCGAACACGAAGGCCGTCGCCGAAGCGGTGACCGGGGCTCCCCCCGTGTCGAGCGAGAACGGCACGGACAGCTCGTCGTCCGGCTCACCCCGCACCGCCGTCAGCGTCACCGACGTGCCCTCGGCCACGTCGACGCCGCCTCCGTCGATGCGCACCAGGTCGTTGGGATCGGCGGTGGCCGGGACGATCCGGGTGGTGGCCGGCTCCGGCAGCTCCGGGTCGTCATCGTCGTCGTCGTCGTTCTCGGCCTCGGTGATGCGCACGGCCAGGATGTCGGGAGGAGGATCGACGGCATCGGCGGCGACGAAGATGCTGATGGTGGCGGTATCCCCGGGGGAGAGGTCGTCGATCTCGCCCTCGGCCGGTGAGTACTCACCGGGGTCGAGGTCGGTGAGCTCCTCGTCGACCTCCCACTCGATGTCGGAGAGATCGTCGTCGCCGCCCACGTAGGTCACCGTGAACGTCGCCGCGCCCCCCTGCTTGAAGGTGGGGCGGTCGGCCTCGATGCCGAGCGTGCCCGGCTCGGCACCGGCCGGCGCCGCCGGTAGGACCACCCCCACGGCCGCCGCCACCATCGCCACGGCCACGGCCACCACCCGACGCCGATTGCTCACACGACCCTCCCGGGACTTTTCGGAACGGCGCCCGACACTAGTTGGACGCTGAGTGTCCGCACCAGGGAAGACACACCACGGTGGGTGACGCCCCCGTGTGGGGGACACGGGCCTCAGCTCCGGGAGGCCGACGCCGTGATCGGCGCCGAGGCGCGCCCGACGGCCGAGCCCAGGAACGGCGCCGTCCCGAAGCCGAAGATCCCGCCGTCGGACGCCACCAGCCAGTAGCCGCCGCCCCGGGGGTCGGCCACCATGGCCACCACGGGGGCGGCAGGGGCTCCTCCCACCACTCCCGGCACGGACCCGTGGAACACGGCGTCGCCGAAGGCGAACACGCCCCCGTCGGCCGCCACCAGCCAGTAGCCGCCGCCGGTGGCGGTGGCCGACATGCCGACGATCGGCGCCGCCAGCTGCTCGGCGCTGATGCCCACCCCGGGCACCGAGCCGTGGAACACGGCATCGCCGTAGGCGAACACGCCGCCGTCGGCGGCCACGAACCAGTAGCCATCGCCCGTCGGGGTCGTGGCCATGGCCACCACCGGCCGCACCAGTGGGAGTCCGCCGGTGCTGCCGTGGAACACGGCGTCGCCGAGGGAGAACACCCCGCCGTCGGCGCCGAGCAGGTGGTAGCCGAGCCCACCCGGTGAGCGGGCTGCGCCCACGACAGGAGCGTTGAGGGTGAGGTCACCCACGCCGCCGTGGGAGACGGCGTCGCCGAAGGGCACGACGGAGCCATCGGCCCCGACGATCAGGTAACCGTCGCCGGACGGCGTGGCGACCAGGGCCCGGGCGGCCGAGTCGGCCCGGCCGCCCGACAGGTCACCGAACGTCGGGGCGTCGCCGAAGCCCAGCACCCGGCCGTCGGCGGCCAGCACCCAGTACCCGGCCGAAGAGACCGTCCGCACCCCGGTGGCGTCGGACTCGACCCTCACCGTCTCGACGCCGACGGTGCGGACCCGGACCCGGCCGTCGACCCGCACCACCGATCCTGTCCTGTCCAGCGTGGCGGCGAGTCGCCCGGCCTCGACCCGCACGGCGTCGAGGCCGGCGCCGCCGTCGACCAGCACCACCCTGCCCGCCGGCAGGCCCTCCAGCTCGACGACCACCTCGTCGGCACCACCCCCGGCCCGGTGGTCAAGCGTCTCGATCCCGCCCAGCCCGACCAGGTGGCCGCCCACCCGTACCCCGTCCCCCGACACGACGGCGCGGCCGGGTCCGGCACCGTCGATGAGCACAGCGGTGTCGGACCCGCCGATGCCGGTGTCGTCGATCCGCACGTCGCCGCCGACCCCGGCGAGCTCGATCGACAGCGAGTCGCCACCCCCGAGCAGGTCGACGGTGAGCCCCTCGGGGCCCACGGTGCGCACGGTGACGGCGTCGGGACCGGGCGAGCCCAGCAGGAGGTTCTCGTCGGTGCGCACGACCTCGACGTCGGCGAAGCTCACCTCGGCCCGACCCGAGGCGAGGATCCGCCGCGCGTCGGCGACCACGCCGGAGATGCCCTCGGTCCGGTAGATGAGCCGGTCGAGGCCGACCTGGCCCCCACCGTCCACCGAGATCCGGGTCACCGGGTCGGGGATGACGTCGACGAGATCGTCACCGCCCCGGGTCTCGATGCGCAGCGTCTCGATCCCGTCCCAGGCGTCCCGTCGGCCCCCCGTCTCGACGATCCCGGGGGTCACCTCGACGGTGTCGGCGCCGTTGCCGCCCACCACGAGCGCCCGGTCGCGGTCCCCCGGCCCCCCCAGCAGCGAGTCGTCGCCCGGCCCGCCCCGCAGGTCGTCACGACCGCCACCCCCGAAGAGGATGTCGTCGCCGTCGCCGCCCACCAGCACGTCGTCGCCGTCGTCGCCCCGCAGCACGTCGTCGCCGCCGCCACCGTCGATGACGTCGTCGCCGCCCAGCCCACAGATCTCGTCGTCGCCGGGCGTGCCCTGCAGCACGTCGTCACCCTGTGTGCCGAAGATGTCGCAGGCGGCCGCCTCGAAGCTCTGCTCGCTGAACCCCGGTGGCTCGCTGAACCCCGGTGGCTCGCTGAACCCCGGTGGCCGGCCGGAATCCCCCGGAGTTTCCGTGCCGGCGGCCGGCACCGGGAGGGCCAGCGACGACGCCGCCACCAGGGCGACCACCGCCGACAGTGCGCCACGCACGTTCACGCCACCTCCGCTCGGCCCGCCCGCCTACCCGCCGGAGCGTAACCCCGGGCGACCCGGGCCGCCGTGAGCGGCCCGGTGTGACTCACCCGGCGGCGGCGGCCGCCTCGCGGGCGTGGTAGCTGGAACGGGTGAGCGGTCCCGCCTCGACGTGGGCCAGCCCGAGTCGGGCGCCGACCTCGCGCCAGCGGTCGAACGCCGCCGGCGGCACCCACCGGGCCACCGGGAGGTGGTGTGAGGTGGGCCGCAGGTACTGGCCGATGGTGACGATGTCGCAGCCGACGCCCCGCAGGTCGGCCAGCACGCCGTCGACCTCCTCGTCGGTCTCGCCCATGCCCACGATGATGCTCGACTTGGTGACGAGACCGGCGGCCGAGCCCCGGGCCAGCACGGTGAGGCTGCGGGCGTAGCCGGCCGACGGTCGCACGGCCCGCTGCAGACGGGGGACGGTCTCCACGTTGTGGTTCAGCACGTCGGGCCGGGCCGCCAGCACGACGTCGAGCGGGTCGCGCTCGCCCTTGAAGTCGGGGATCAGCACCTCGACGGCGGTGCCGGGCCGGCGTCGGCGCACGGCCTCGACGGCGGCGGCGAAGGCGGCCGCTCCCCCGTCGGCGAGGTCGTCGCGGGCCACCGCCGTCACGACGGCGTGGGCGAGACCCATGCGGACGACGGCCTCGGCCACCCGGTCGGGCTCGGCGGGATCGAGCGCGGCGGGCCGTCGGGTGTCGACGTCGCAGAACCCGCAGGCCCGGGTGCAGCGCTCGCCGTTGATCATGAACGTGGCCGTGCCATCCGCCCAGCACTCGCTGAGGTTCGGGCAGGCCGCCTCCTCGCACACGGTCACGAGGCTCAGGTCGGAGAGCGTGCGTCGGAGCCGGAGCACCTCGGGACCGAGACGGATCGGGGCCCGGAGCCACTCCGGCTTGCGGGTGGCGACGTCGAGACCCCCGGCCACGCCCGCCTCGGCGAGGCGGCCGGTGAGGCGGACGTTCGTGGTGGGGCGGACCGGCTGGCCCCGCCCCTCGCCCCGCGTGAAGGCGGCAAGGTCGGCGGGCGCCTGGCGCCAGGCGAGATCCTGGCGCTCCACCGTCCGCCGCCCCCAGGCGCCGGCGGCCCGGGCCACGACGGCGTCGACGACGTCGTGCATCGTCGCCGCCACCCCCTCGGCGGCCAACGAGGTGACGCCGTGCTCGCGGATGCCGCAGGGCACGATGTGGTCGAAGGCACCGAGGTCGGGATCGACGTTGACGGCGAACCCGTGCATGGTCCGGCCCCTGGTCAGACGTACCCCCACGGCCGCGATCTTGCGGGGTTCCGACCCGTCGGCGTCGACCCAGACCCCCGGGTAGCGGTCGAGACGCCCGGCCCCGTGGAGACCGACGTCGGCGAGCGCGTCGATGACGAGCTGCTCGACGGCCCTCACGTAGGCGACCGTGTCGGCCATGCCCCCGCCCCGCTTGCCGGGCAGGGTCAGGATCGGGTAGCCGGTGAGCTGGCCCGGCCCGTGCCAGGTGACGTCGCCACCCCGGTCGGCCCGCGCCAGGTCGGCACCCACCTCGGCCGGCGGCACCAGCACGTTGGCGAGGTCGGCCCGGGCCCCCAGCGTGTAGACGCGGTCGTGCTCGACCAGCAGCAGGTGATCGGCCGGCGAGCGCTCGAACAGTGCCCGCTGGAGGTCGAGCGCCTCGCGGTAGGGCACCCGCCCCAGCCACCTGACGTGCAGGGCCGGGGCGTCCGGGGTCACAGCTCGGCTTCCCAGTCGCGGGTCTCGAGGATCTCCTTGACCCGGCGGAGGAAGGACGCTGCGTAGGCCCCGTCGAAGGCGCGGTGGTCCCAGCTCAGGCTCAGGTGCCCGACGCTGTGGATGGCCACGATCTCGTTGCCGAAGTCGTCGTGCACGACCACGGGCCGGCGGGCCACGCCATCGGTGCTGAGCACCGCCACCTGGGGCTGGTTGATGATGGCGGCCGTGGCGTAGGTGCCGTAGCCGCCGTTGTTGGAGATGGTGAACGTCCCGCCCGTGATGTCGTCGATGCCGAGCGACTTGCTGCGCGCGCGGGCGGCCAGCTCGTTGACCTGACGGGCGATGCCCCGCAACCGCATCGTGTCGGCGCCCTTGACGACCGGCACGATCAGGCCCTGGAAGTCGAGGTCGACGGCCACGCCCAGGTGCACCTCCCGGAAGACGACGAGGTGGTCGTCCTCGACCTGGGCGTTGAGGTCGGGGTAGTCGGCCAGCGCGTCGACGACGGCCCGGGCCTGGAAGGGGAGGTAGGTCAGGCTGTAGCCCTCGGCCTCGCGCCAGTCGGCCTTGTGGGCCCGGCGGACGTGCTCGACGTTCTCGTAGTCGACCTCCATGATCGTGAGCACGTGGGGGGAGGTGGCCAGCGAGTTGACCATGTAGTCGCCGGTGCGGCGGCGGATGTTGTTGAACGGCACCACCTCGCTCTGGCCGCGGGCGCCGGCCACCGAGGGGGCCGGGGCCTGGCGGACGGCGGGGGCCTGGGCGGCGGGAGCGCCCTCCTCCTGCTGCTCGGCGGGAGCGGGGGCCTGCCGCTGGGCGGGGGCCTGCTGCGGCTGCTGCTGCGGGGCCGGGGCGGGCGGCTGCTGCGCTGCGGGCTGCTGCTGCGGGGGCTGAGCCTGCTGCTGCTGCTGCTGCTGGGCCTGGCGCTGGTCGGCGCTGCCCTCGTCGATGGCGGCCAACACATCGCTGCGGGTGATGCGCCCGCCGACCCCGGTGCCGGTGATTGCGTCGGGGTCGAGGCCGTTGTCCTGGATCAGCCGGCGCACCACCGGGGACAGCAGCCTGCCCTCGGTCTCGGGCGCCGGACCCGCCTGGGACGGGTTCGGCTCGGCGGTGGGGCCGGGCTGCGGCGTGGCGTCCGGCCCGCCGCTGGCGCTCGGCCGGGGGGCGGGGGCCTCGGGCTGGGGCTCCTGCTCCGCCTCGGCCTGGGGCTGCGCCGGTGCGGGCGGCTGCGCCGGTGCGGGCGGCTCCTCCGGGGCATCCGCCTCCGGGGCCGGCTGGTCCTGCCGGGCCGGCTCCTCCTGCTGGGCCGGCTCCTCCTGCGGGGTCCCGTCCCCGCCGGAGCCGTCACCCTCACCCACCCGGGCGAGGACGGTGCCGACGTCGACGGTGTCACCCTCCTGCACGACGATCTCGGTGAGTACCCCGGCCACCGGCGACGGCACCTCGCTGTCGACCTTGTCGGTCGACACCTCGAACAGCACCTCGTCCATCTCGACGCTGTCACCGACGCTCTTGAACCACTGGGTGATGGTCCCCTCGGTCACCGTCTCGCCCAGCTGGGGCATCTGCACGTCGGGCATCAGTTCTCGCTCTCCATCTACGAGTGCATCCCCCGGCCGAGCAGGCTCAGCACGGTCTCACCGAACAGCTCCGACATGGTGGGGTGGGGCTGTATGAAGGCGGCCACGTCCTCGGCCGTCGCCTCCCAGTTGACGGCCAGGTACCCCTGGCCGAGCTGCTCGGTCACCCACGGGCCCATCATGTGGACGCCCAGGATCTGGCCGGGTCGGCCCTCGGCGTCCTTCTCGGCGATCACCTTCACGAGCCCGTCGGTCTCGCCCACGATGAGGGCCCGGCCGTTGCCCGTGAACTTGTGCTTCGACGTCACCACGTCGTGGCCCCGCTGGCGGGCGATCTCCTCGGTCAGCCCGGCGAAGGCGACCTCGGGATGGCAGTAGATGGCCCACGGCACCCGGTCGTAGTCGATCGGCATGGCGTGCTCACCCAGCACCTGCTTCACGACGAGCTGCGCCTCGGCGTACCCGACGTGGGCGAGCTGGGCGGTCGGCACGAGGTCGCCGATGGCGAACACGCCGGGGGCGGAGGTGCGGCACCACTCGTCGATGGCGACGTAGCCCCGGTCGTCGAGGTCGACCCCGGCGCCGTCGGCGAGCAGACCGTCGGAGAACGGGCGTCGACCGACCGAAACGATCACCACGTCGACGTCGAGGTCGTCGGCCCCCTCGATGTGGATGGACGTGCCGCCCCCGTCGCGTGGGGTGTGGCCGGCCACCCGTACCCCGGTGCGAACGTCGATGCCACGCTTCTTGAACGACGCGGTGAGCGCCTTGGTGACGTCGGCGTCGCAGCCCGGCACGATGGCGTCGAGCGCCTCGAGGATCGTCACCTCGCTGTCGAGGTCGGCCATCATCGAGGCGAACTCGCAGCCGATCGCCCCCCCGCCGATCACGGCGGCCCGGGCCGGCACCGAGCGCATCTCCAGCACCTCGTCGGAGGTCATCACGATCGTGCCGTCGACCTCGAAACCGGGGATGGTCCGGGGCACCGACCCGGCCGCCAGCACGACGTTGTCGGCCACGATGGTCGACGACGAGCCATCGGGATGGGCCACCGACACGGAGCCGTCGGCCTCCAGGCGGCCGGTGCCGTCGTAGAGGCTGACCTTGCGCCGCTTGAACAGGCCCCGTAGCCCGTTGTGGAGCTGGTCGACGACCTCCTGCTTGGCGTCGACGGCGGCGCCGAAGTCGACGGTCGGCTCCGACGTCGTGATGCCGTACCTGCCGGCCTCGACGATGTGGCGGTAGGTGGCCGAGGTCTCGAGCAGCCGCTTGGCCGGGATGCAGCCCCGGTGCAGGCACGTGCCTCCCACCTTGTCCTTCTCGACCACAGCGACCCGCAGGCCGGCGGCCGAGCCGTAGAGCGCTGTCGCCTCGCCGCCCGGTCCCCCGCCGATGACGACGAGGTCGACGTGCTCGGGGCCTTCCCCATCGGTGTCGGTCACGGCCGCCGAGGCTACCGAGCCGGGGGTCGGGCCGCGGCCGAGGTCAGAGGACCAGCAGCACCTGGACGGTGAACGCCACCAGGATGGCCATGCCGGTGACGAGGGCGAGACCGATGAGGTGGCGGGTGCTCATCGACCGGTCTACCGGCGGCTGCGGAACATGGCGGCCACCAGGGGGACGAGGATCGCACCGGCGACGGCCGAGATGAGCATGAGGATCCACACCGGGGCCTCGCCCGAGAACATCAGCCACTCGACCTCCTGGGACTCGGAGTTCTGGGCGATGAGCAGGATCAGCGCCACGGCCACCACGGCGCCGACCAGCGCCGAGGTGATCTGACTCGCCGACACCCCTCCACTGCGATCCGCCATGGCGCTCCTCCCGGGTCGGCGAGACGTTACCCGGTTCGGGTCGGACCGAACCGGGGGGCTACCGTCCGACGGCCATGCACGTCGTCGTGACCGGATCGTCGGGACTGGTGGGCTCGGCCCTGGTCGAGGCCCTGCGGGGGCGCGGCGACCGGGTCACCCGCCTCGTGCGCCGTGAGCCGTCGGGCCCCGACGAGGCCCGCTGGTCGCCGGGCGAGGCCGAGATCGACGCCAGCGCACTGCGGGGTGCCGACGCCGTCGTGCACCTGGCCGGTGCGGGGATCGGCGACCGGCGCTGGAACGAGGAGCACAAGCGGGCCGTGCTGTCCTCCCGGGTCGAGGGGACCAGGCTCGTGTCCGAGACGCTGGCCTCCCTGGGCGACGGGCCCCGCATCCTGCTGTCGGGCTCGGCCATCGGTTGGTACGGCGACACCGGCGACCGCGAGGTCGACGAGACGGCGCCCGCCGGCGAGGGCTTCCTGGCCGAGGTGTGCGTGGCGTGGGAGGCGGCCACCGCCGCCGCCGAGGGGGCGGGGCTGCGGGTCTGTCACCTCCGCACCGGCCTCGTGCAGTCCGGGCGGGGCGGGTTGCTGAAGCGGGTGCTACCCCTGTTCAGGCTCGGCGTCGGCGGGCGCCTGGGATCCGGGCAGCAGTACATGTCGTGGATCGCCCTGCAGGACGAGGTCGGCGCCATCGTCCACCTTCTCGACGCCGACGTGTCGGGCCCGGTGAACCTCACCGCCCCCCGCCCGGTCACCAACGCCACCTGGACCGACACGGTCGGCACCGTGGTCGGCCGCCCGACGGTCATCCCGGTACCGGCCGCCGCGCTACGGGTCGTCCTCGGCCGGGAGATGGCCGAGGAGACCGCGCTCATCTCGCAGCGGGTCGTGCCCGCGGTGCTGGCCGGTTCCGGCTACTCCTTCGCCCACCCCGAGCTGGAGCCGGCGCTACGGGCCGAGCTGGGGTGATAGGCACACCGACATGAGCGATCAGGTCGTCAGCGCCACCCGTGTCGTGCCCGCCCCGCCCGAGGACATCTTCGCCCTCCTGCGTGACCCGGCCCAGCACGCGAACCTCGACGGGTCGGGGACGGTGAAGGGCAGCAGGGGCACGGGTGATCTGCTCGGTCCGGGCTCGACGTTCTCGATGGACATGCGGATCGGCGTCCCGTACCGCATCAAGAACACCGTGGTGGAGTACGAGCAGGACCGCCGCATCGCCTGGAGACACTTCGGCGGTCACGTGTGGCGGTGGGAGCTGGAGCCCGTCGACGGGGGCACCCGGGTCACCGAGTCATTCGACTGGGGACCGTCGCCGATCGGCTTCCTGTACGACCTTCTCGGCTTCCCCGAGCGCAACCGAGAGGGCATCGAGGCCACCCTCGACGGCCTCGTCGAGCGGTTCAGCACCACTCCGTCCTAGCCCAGCGTCGCCTCCACCGTGGCGGCCACGGCGTGGAGCCCGGCGTCGGTGGCCGCCACGAGCTGCAGGCCGACGGGGGGCGAGACGGCCAGCGGCAGCGTGAGCGCCGGGCATCCGGCCACGTTGGCGAGCCGGGTCCCGGCCACCAGCAGGCGGGCGAGGTCCTCCCCGGTGGCGGCCTGCTCCGACGTGGGGGGCGGGACGGGCAGCGTCGGGCCGACCACGGCCGCCACCGATCCGAGGAGGTCGTCCATACCGGCCCGTATGTCCTCGGCGCCGGCCCGGGCGTCGGCCACCTCGGCGTCGGTGTAGGCGGCCCCTCTCTCCAGGCGGGCTCTGATGTCGGCCCCCAGCCGGGCCCGGCGGTCGGCGTCCATGTCGGCGTGGACGGCGGCGAACTCCGACAGGAGGATGGTCGTGCTGACCCGGGCCACCAGCCGGGGGTCGGGGGGCTCGACGTCGCGCAGGTCGAACAGCGACGTCAGCCGGTCGAGGGCGTCGGCGATGGGCCCGGCCACCCGTTCGTCGGCGGCGTCGACGGCGGCCCGGTCGACGCCGATCACGGGGAGGGCGTCGGCTGCGGCTCCCGCCCCCACGTCGACGCCCAGGGCGGCGAGGACGGTGGCGGCGTCGGACACCGCTCGGGTGTGGACCCCCACGTGATCGAGTGACGGCGCGCACGGCGTCACCCCGTCGAGGGGGATGGCGCCCCGGCGCGGCTTCCAGCCCACGACCCCGCAGCACGCCGACGGGATGCGGACCGAGCCGCCGGTGTCGGTGCCGAGCGCGGCCCGGGCCAGACCCGAGGCGACCGCCACCGCCGACCCGCTGCTGCTGCCACCGGGCACCCGGTCGGGGGCGGCGGGGTTGCGGGGGGTGCCCTGGTGGCCGTTGACCCCGGTGACCCCGCAGGCCAGCTCGTGCAGGGCGGTGGTGCCGACGATCCGGGCCCCGGCCTGGCGCAGCGCCGCCACGACGGGGGCGTCCACGGCCTGGGCGGCGTCACCGTCACGGCTGGCCGACCCGTCGGAGCGGACCCGGCCGGCCACGGCGATCAGGTCCTTGACGGCGACGTCCCAACCGGCCAGGGGGCCGTCACCTCCGGTCGCGTCGGGGTCGTGGGAGAGGAACGGCCCGCCGTCGCCGACCATGACAGGGGGCCCGTCGCGCACGGCCGCACCGTACCGGCCGGGCGCGACGGACCGCCTCACTCCGGCCAGTCGAAGGTGGCCGGGTCGCTGGGCATGAGCAGGGCGCCCAGGTCGCCGGCCGGGGTGATGGTGAAGGTCGGCGCCGGTCCGGTCCAGTCGTCGGAGGGAGCGAAGAGGCTCCCGAGATCGCCCTCCGGGCTGATCTCGAACGTGTCGGGAACGTCGTCGCCACCGTCGAGGGCCTGGACGGCGACCGAACCGGTGAGACCGGTCGCCACCACCAGCCCGGCCACGGCGGCGGCAGTTCGTGCGTGGTTCATGGTGATGCTCCTGTGTGGGGCGGACCGCCGTTCGGTCCGTCGCCGAGCACCATCCGCCCCGCCCGTCTCAGGGCCGCCTCAGCTCGCGTCAGGGGCCCGTCACCCGCCCCGGTCGGCGCCGCCCGGACGGTCGCAAGCCGCCCCGCCGCCCGTCCCGACCGGGGGTGACGCGACTCTGCAAGGCAGATCGGGGAGTGCCGCCCGGAGCGTGGAGGGAAGCGGGTGATGGGCTACCGGTCCTGGTCGCCGCCCGCGGCCGACCGGTCTCGCATGCGGCGCTGGCCGGGGCGCTGTGGGGACGGCGAGGAGGCGCCCGAGCGCACCGACCGCGCCGTGCAGACCTACGCCTCACGGCTGCGGCGGACCCTCGGGCCGGACCGCATCGAGGCCCGCTCCGGCGGTTGCACCCTCGCGGTCGCCGACGACCCCGCCGCGTGGTTCGTGATCGACACCCTGGCGACCATGGGGGAGGAGACCGGGCCGGGCTCCCGCCGGCGACCGCGGAGACGCACTCGGCCATCGCCGCCATGGCGACCGGGCTGCCCGCCGCCGTCGCCGACCGCACCCGTCGGGGTCCGGCCGACTGCGTCGCCATGTCGTAGCCCCTCCGACCGCGTTCAGGCGCCGATCATCTCGACGTCGACGCCCAGCGCCCGGTACGTCGACTCGGCTCGACGGTCCCGGGTGGCGAGCGGGAGGCCGTGCTCGACGGCCGTCGCCGCGACCAGTGCGTCGTAGACGGACCCCCCGGCGATGCGCTCGGCGGGTACCCGGGCCAGGAGCGCAGCGGTGCCCTCGACGGACAGGAAGCGATTGCCCGTGAAGCTGGTCGTCATCGCCCGGGCCACGACCTCGGGCGACCGCCGGGCCGGCGGGGGCAGGCGGGTCAGCACCGAGAACGTCTCGAAGGCGGCGTGGCCGGCCAGTCCCAGCCGACGGCTCCCGAGAGCGTCGGTGGTGGTGCGATGGTGACGGTGGTCCTCCACGACGAGGGCGACGGCAACGCTCGTGTCGACCAAAAGGTCCGGGTCGCTACCGCTGCCCTGCGTCACGCAGCTCCCTGACGGCGTCGTCGTCGAGGGTCACACCGCACGCCGGGATGACGAGCCGGCCCGCCCGATCGACCAGTCCGCCCCCGGCCACCGCCTCGATGCGCAACGCCGTTCCGTCCTCGGTCAGCTCGACTTCCCCGGGCACCAACCCCAGACGGTCGCGTAGCGCCTTGGGGATGACGACGCGTCCCGCCTTGTCGATGGTCGTTCGCATACCACGACGCTACCAACGCCCTACCACGGACGCTTCCATACGTCACTACACGATCGTCCCCAGCTGGGCCGGCAGGGCCCGCAACAGCGCGACACGTCGACGTCATCGGCACCGAGGCCCGGCTCGCAGGTCACGACGGTCAGCCCCTCCAGGCGGGCCTGGGCGATCAGCACGCGATCGAACGGAGCACGGCGGTGGGTGGCACCGCACCGGGTGTCCCCGGTAGCGACGATCGCTGCGATCCTTGGCGCGTGGTGGGAACCGTCGTGGATCGGATGCTGGACGTCCTGTCCGGTCGGCCCGGTCCCCTCCGGCGCGTGCGCATCGCCGGTCGGTGGATCCGGGAGCCGCGACGCTCCAGGGCGGTGCTGCGCGACGCACGACGTGTCGTCGCTGCGGCGGGCGCTGGACGAGACCCGGATGCGCTGTTCCGGCAGGCCCAGCTGATGGTCGCACTCGGGCGACGGAGAGAAGCGGCGGCGCTGCTCGACGTCCTGGAGCGGGCGCCCGGTGACCCCCGCCGGTTGCGGGTGCTGCGGCGCCAGCTCTCCGGCGCCTCCGATCACGTCGACCCCGAGGTGCTGGCCCGGGCCCGCGCGGCACGGCTCCGCGCCCCCGCCGACCCGCACGGCCGGACGCGCTGGCCTTCCGCCCTGTCCGGAAGTGGTCACAACGTGGAAGCGGTCGTCCGTCACGCCGTGGCGCCCGGACGCACGATGATCCGCAAGACGTTGCGTGGAGCCGTACCGCTCGAGGTCATGACCTACACGAGCGGCCTCGTCGCCAACGGTGGAACGACCTGGCGGGCTCCACGCGTCTACCACGTCGAGGAGGAGGAGGCGTCGCTGTGGCACGTCTTCCTCGAGGATCTGGGCAGCGTTCGTCCCATCGTCGACCCCGGCGGGATCGTCGGCGCCGCTCGTGCGCTGGCCGAGCTCAACGGCAGGTGGCCGCCGACCACCGACGCCCGCGGCGACTGGTTGGGCGTGATCTGGCGCGACGCTCTCGCGATCCCGGCTCCCCGCCACGCCGAACGACGGGTGCGCGACCGGCTCGAACCCTCGGTGGCGCGCCGGGTCGTGCGGACGTCGGAGCTCCTCGCCGACGCGTGGGGCGATCTGCTCACCGTCTGCGAGGCGCTGCCCGTCGGGCTGAGTCACGGTGACCCGACCGTGCGCAACGTCGTCGTGCGCGACGGGGTGCACGTCCTGTTCGACTGGCAGAGCCAGATCGCCCCGCTCGGAAGCGACCTCGGGACCCTGCTGGGGCTCCCCAACCGGCCGGTGCGCCGACGTCCCGAGCTCATCGAGGCGTGCCTCGGCGCCTACCTCCGGTCACCGGGTATCTCGTCCCGCCCCGACGTGTCGCGATCGGAGGTCGAGCTCGCGTACCGGACGTGGTTCGTCGGGAGGGGGTTCCAGCGGGAGCTCGACCGCCACTGGCGCTCGCCCGATGCGGCGTGGGCGCGGGGGGTCCCCCTTCTCTCCCGGCAGCGACGGCTGGTCGAGGCCAACCTGCTCCGGCTGTGCGAGGAGGCCGACCGGCTCCTCGCCGCCCTCGGCCGTCGCTGACCCGTCGGTACCCGCCACCGCTACGGCCCCGTCACCCCGCCCCGAACCCGCCGCCTCCCGGGGTGAGGATCCGCACGACGTCGCCGGCCCTGACCCGCAGCGTGCACTTGTCGGCCAGACGCTCGGCTCGTGCCTCGTCGCCGCCGGGCAGGAGCCAGTTCTCACCGACCGCCCCCGGACCGCCGCCGTCCAGGCCCCAAGGTCGCGACGACCGCCGCTCGGTGATGAGGGTGACGGTCGCGTCGACGAGCAGCTCCAGGTCACGCTCGATGCCCTCGCCGCCGGGCGCGGCACCACCGCCGCCGGAGCCACGCCGCAGCCGCAGCCGCCGCACCCGCAGCGGGTAGGCCCGCTCCAACGCCTCGATCGGCGTGTTCCTGGTGTTGGTCAATCGTTTAGGTTTGACTCCCATGGGACGCCGACCCCGGGCAGCGGTCTACGCACGCCAGTCCATCACGCGTGAAGGCTCGGCGTCGCTGGACGTGCAGGTGGAGGCGTGCTGGGAAGCTGGCGAGCGCCTGAAGGTCGATGTGGTGGCCGAGCTCATCGAGGCGCCGTCGACGTCGGGCTACCAGAACCGGGGCCGGAGCCGGCCGAAGTTCCAGGAGCTGCTCGATCTGATCCGGGCCGGCGAGGTCGACTGTGTGATCGCCTACAAGACCGACCGCCTCTCCCGCGGTGGCGGGCCGGGCTGGGCGCCGCTGGTCGATGCGTTCGAAGCCGCCGGGCGAGACCCCGACAAGGCGGTCGCCACGGTCGACGGGTGGGTGAGCGAGTTCGAGATCGGCATCCGCTCGGCCATGGACCGGGAGGAGTCGAAGAAGACCTCGGATCGGATGCTCGCCGTGCGGGCTCGCGAGGCCAAGGAGGGCATCCCTCGGATCGCCGGCCGGCGCGCCTACGGCTTCTCCTACGACATGAGCGAGCACGTGCCGGAGGAGGTCGAGCGCGTCCTCGAGGCCGCCGAGCGGGTCCTCGCCGGCGAGTCGACCTGGAGCATCACCTCGGACTGGAACGCAAAGGGCGTACCGACCGTCACCGGGCGACCCTGGACGGTCACCACCCTTCAGTCGATCCTCACGTCCGGACGCATCGCCGGGCTGTGCGAGCACAAGGGTGTCGTGGTCGCCAAGGGGCAGTGGGAGGCGATCATCGACGAGGACCTGCACCAGCGGCTCGTGGTGGCGTTGGCGCCGAAGCGCAAGCTGCGCAAGGTCCGCACCTACCCGCTGACCGGGTTCCTGCGCTGCGGCAAGTGCGGCGCGCCGCTCAAGTCGCTCGGACGCGAGAACGGCGGCCGCTCCTACGCCTGCCGCAAGGGACCCGGCCTCGACGGCTGCGGTGGTATCCGCATCCAGGCCCAAGGCGTCGAGGACCACGTGCGGGACGTGGTGTGCGGGATGCTCGCCGATCCCGAGACACGCGCGGCGCTCGCCAGCATCGGCGACGACTCCGACGACGGCCAGGCCGGTCTCATCGAGGAGCTACGGGCGGTGGAGGCGAAGCGGCAGCGGTTGGTCGACTTGTACACGGACGGCGACATCGACCGCTCCGAGTTCCGCACCCGCCGGGACGAACTCGACGAACAGGCCCGGATGATCGAGGCGCAGATGGCTCAGCGCAGCGGCACCCAGATGTTGACCGAGGTGCCGGCCACCTATGAGGGGCTGGTCGAGGCCTGGGAGGATCGAGGACCGGAGTTCCAGCGTCGCCTGGCCGATGCTCTGCTGCATCCGATCACGGTCAAGCCGGTCGGCCACCAACGCAAGTTCATCCCCGACCGACTCGTGGTCGAGCCGCTGGCGTAGCGCACGGAGTCAGGCGGCGTCGGGATCGTCGCGGCGCGCCCTGGCCCGGGGCCCGGCGACGTGTTCGAAGAGGCTGTTCACCCGGTTCAGCACCCGCACATCGACCAATGAGACGGGCAGACCGGCGCGTCGGCGCAGCGCTCGGGCACGGGCAACAGCCGGGTGGACCCGCTCGTCGGCGTCGGCGCCGTCGTGCAGGGTCACAGTCCGAGTCCGAGTTGCTCGATGGCGGTGTGCTTGGCGGCGCTGCGTTCGAGGGCGCGCTGGGCGATCTTGAGGGCGTCGCCTTCGTCGGGGTCGACGAGGTAGAGGCGGTTCTGGTCCCGGCCTCGGGTGATGCCGGTGTAGCCGGCTTCGGCGAAGAGGGTGTCGTCGCCGAGGAGTAGGGCGACGTCGACGGTGAGGCCCTGGGCCTTGTGGATGGTGAAGGAATAGGCGTGGGTGACGTGGCCGTCGATGACGTAGTGGAAGGGCAGCGTGCGGCGTTCGCCGTCGTCGGTGTCGATGACCAGGTCGTGGCCGTCGGTGCCGACGATGGTGCCGAGGGTGCCGTTGAGCACGCCGATGCGCCGGTTGTTGCGCAGGGTCATGACCCGGTCGCCGACGGCGAACTGGTCATCACCGATCTCGAGGACGGTCTCACCGAGCTCACCGGCGGCGAGGCGCCGTGCTCGGGCTCGGCGGTTGAGGTCGGCGACGTCGCTGCGGTGCAGGGCGAGCATGACAGCGTCGGCGCCGGAGGCGTGTTCGCGATGCCAGTCCTGGGCCATCTGGCTGCGGAGCTTGTCGGCGTTGCGGTCGGGGTGGTGACCCGCCCGGTGCGGCCCATGAGCAGCAGTGCCCGTTCGACCTCGCCGTCGCGCATCGCACGTGCCGTGGTGCGTTCGGTCGGGCGGCGTTGGCGCCGGTTCTCGGTGAGCTCGTTGCAACCGAGCCGGCGGGCGAGCACGGTGAACAGCCCGCCGGCGTCGATCTCGGGGAGCTGCTTGGGGTCACCGACCAGAACCATCTTCGCCCGGGCCTGGGCGGTGTGGCGCATGAGCCGGACGAGGCGGCGGCTGCCCAGCATGCTGGTCTCGTCGATCACGATCACGCTGCGGTCGGTGAGCCGGCGTCGGCCGGTGTCGAGGTCGCCGAGAAGGCGGTCGGCGGTGTCGGACTCGATACCCGAGCTGGTCTGGAGCTGCCGGCCGGCTCGCGCTGACAGCGAGCACCCGACCGTGTCCATCCCGGAGGCGTGCCAGGCCTCTCGCGCGGCGTCGAGGGCGAAGGTCTTTCCGGCGCCGGCGTAGCCGACGACGCAGCTCACCGCGGCGCCACCGGTGATGGATCGCACCGCAGCCCGCTGTTCGGGGCTGAGCGAGGGCCGAGCCCGGACGGCGGCATCGACCGCCTCGGACGTCACCGGGCGGCGGGGTGGGCTGTCGGTGGCGATGTGGAGGGCTTCGCGTTCGAGGGCGATCATCTCCGGCGTCGAGTACCGCCCCGTTGGCAGCAGCACGCACGTGTCGCTGGCCATGAACTCGTCGATGCGCGCCTCGATCTCGGCCACGGTCATGCCCGTGCGAGACGAGGAGGCGACGGCCTCGACGATCCGGCGGCGTTCGAACGTGGCGTGCTTCTCGGTCAGCACATGGCCGAGCGCCTGGTCGGTGACGACCTCGGCGGTGACCGGTCCCGGTCGGCCGAGCGAGTCGGAGACCTCGAGGCCGAGCTCGGCTGCGTCGGCCTCCCACGCGGCGCGCAGCTGGGCCTCGGACAGCGGGTCGCCCTTGGCCTTGCGGGTAGCGAGGGCGGCGATCTCGGCGCCCCGGCGGGACTTGGTGCCGTGCTCGGCCATCCGGGCTTCGATGGCGACCCGACGCTTGCTGAACGCCCGCCGCATGTCCCGGTCGATGCCGACAATCTCGGCGTAGCCCTTGGTCACCTCACCGAACCGGACGCCGAGCTGCTCGCGGAGCTGGCGGCGCAGCACCGCCTGGTAGATGCAGCCAGCCGCACGTGCATGGTCGAACAACAGGTTCCCGTCGGGGCAGGAGTACTCGTCGTCGGCTCCCCGGGTCACATTGGCGACCAACACATGGGAATGCAGGTCCGGGTCCAGGTCCCGGCTGGTCCGGTGCCGGAAGATCGCGCCGAGCAGGCCGTGCGCCGGAAGGTCCCACTTCCCGCCGGCTCCGCGTCGCACCTTGCATGCCTGCTCGTTCATGTACGCGAACGCGGCGTCGACAGCTCGGTCGTGGGACTGCTCGACTACCGCCGCAACGTCGGCGTCGCCGAGTCCCCACAACAGGGACACGGACTTCGTCGCAGACAACGTCAGGTCATAGGCCGGGCGCTTCCTCCAAGTGGCGATCTTGGCTCCGGTTCGCGGATCACGGCCTTCCAGAATCGTCTCGAGGTCGGCCCGCTCCACCCGGCCGCTGCGGCCGAGCTCGGCGGCGTAGTCTCCGTGCCAGCGGCCCGGTTCCTCGGTCGGCTCGAGGTAGTAGTCCTCGACGTCCAGGACCATCCCGATGTAGAAGGTCGTCGACCCTGCGCCCATCGGCGTCACGCTCATCACGACCCCGATAGGCCGCGCGGCACGCCGGAAAGTCGCGAACTCGACCGGCGATCAGCGCAGAGCCTCCCCACGCTCCACTAGGTGTGCAGTGCGGGGAGGTTGTCCCGGGCGGTTGCGGTGAGGGTGGCCATGGGGGTGGACCAGCCGAGGGCGCCGTGGCTCGGTGGTGATTGTAGAAGTGCACGAACCCGTCGTAGGCGATCTGGCGGTCGGTCTCGCTGGTCCAGGGCCGGATGTAGGCCCATTCGTTGAGCAGGATCCGGTGGAAGCGTTCGACCTTGCCGTTGGTCTGGGGCCGGTAGGGGCGGGTGCGGCGGTGGGCTGTGCCGGTGAGGCGGGTAACGGCCCGCCAGTGCGCGGACCGGTAGCAGGAGCCGTTGTCGGTCAGGACCCGTTCACAGACGACGCCTCGGAGTTGAGTCCCGGGTGGTGGTGTACGGGGGAGCATCCCCCTGACGCGTGATCACCGCGTCTACCTCTGGAAGTGCTCAAGCAACCAGAGAGGAAGACACGGTGATCGACAACACGATGGACGCGCTGGGGTGGCTGCGCAAGCACCTCGACGCCGACGGCAGCGACGTGGTCCGCGAGATGGTGGCTGCGTTCGCGCAGCAGCTCATGTCGGCGGAGGCCGACGCCATCTGCGGGGCCGGTTACGGCGAGGCGTCCCCGGAGCGGGTGAACCGCCGCAACGGCTACCGGGACCGGCGCTGGGACACCCGGGCCGGCACGATCGAGTTGGCCATCCCCAAGCTGCGGGAGGGCTCCTACTTCCCGGACTGGCTGCTCGAACCCCGCCGGCGGGCCGAGAAGGCCCTGGTGGCGGTGGTGGCGGACTGCTACCTGCGGGGTGTGTCCACCCGCCGGGTCGACAAGCTGGTCCAGACCATGGGCATCGAGGGGATCTCCAAGTCCCAGGTATCGCGCATGGCCGCCGAGCTCGACGAGACGGTCACCGAGTTCCGCAACCGGCCCCTCGACGGTGGGCCCTACACCTACGTGTGGGCCGACGCCCTCACCCAGAAGGTCCGCGAGGGCGGCCGGATCGTCAACGTCGCCGTGGTGATCGCGGTCGGTGTCAACGCCGACGGGCACCGAGAAGTCCTGGGTGTGGACCTGATCACCACCGAAGACGGCGCCGGCTGGCTGGCCTTCTTCCGGGGCCTGGTCGCCCGGGGCCTGTCCGGCTGTGCCCTGGTGATCTCCGACGCCCACGAGGGCCTGGTCGCAGCAGTCGAGGCCACCATGCAGGGGGCGTCGTGGCAGCGCTGTCGGACCCACTACCTGCGGAACCTGCTGACCAAGGTCCCCAAGGCATCCCAGCCCATGGTGGCCACCCTGGTCCGCACCATCTTCGAACAACCCGACGCCGCCTCGGCGTGGGCCCAGCACGCCCGCGTCGTGGACCAGCTCGCCGAGCAGTTCCCGGTGGCCGCCGACCACCTCGCCGACGCAGCCGGCGACGTGTTGGCCTTCACCGCGTTCCCCAAGGCCCACTGGCGCCAGATCTGGTCGAACAACCCCCAGGAACGACTGAACAAGGAGCTACGCCGACGAACCGACGTCGTCGGGATCTTCCCCAACCGTGACGCCGTCATCCGCCTCGTGGGTGCCGTGCTCGCCGAACAACACGACGAATGGGCCGTCACCCGCCGCTACATGGCCGCCGAAGGACTCGCCAAAGCCCGCCTCCACATCATCGCCAGCGACGCTGACCAGACCGAGGAGATGACCCCGACGACCACGAGGCAGGTCGTGTAGAACAACCCGCAGAGGCAGACGCGGACGTCACCGCGTACACCACCTCAAGGGGCTTGGCCCGCCTCGGATCCGGAACCAGCGCCAGGCCCGTAGCCAGAACCCTGCTGCGGTGGGGGCGCGTTCGTCGTCGTGGGTCTCGGAGTACACGAGGCGGGTGCGGTCATCGAGGGCGGTGTGCAGGTACCGGTAGCCGGCCCCGCCCCGGGTGCCCCCGCCTCGGCCGTGGGCTCGCCAGCCGCCCCCGTCGGGGATGGCGGCCAGTTTCTTGACATCAACATGGATGAGTTCACCGGGCCGCTGGCGCTGGTAGCGGCGAGGGGCCGGGGCGCTGGCGCGGTCGCCGTGGTCGAGGCGACCCAGGCCGGCGTCGCGCAGGATGCGGGTGACGGTAGAGGCGGCCAGGCCGACCTCGGCGCCGATGTGGGCCGCTCCCCAGCGGCGCTGACGGCGCAACTTGAGGACCCGGCGCTCCAGCGAGCACCGGGTCCGGGTCGGGCAGCGGTGGGGTCGGCTGGAGCGATCCCCGAGCCCGTCGGGGCCCTCGGCCAGGTACCGATCTCGCCACTTGCGGACCGTCTTGGCGTCGACCTGGAACCGCTCGGCGGTCGCCTCGATCGTCCAGCCCCGTTCCAGGACACAGGCCACCATGCGGCGCCGGCCCGTCGGGGTCAGCACGGCGTTGGGGTGCTGGGTTCTAGCGTGGACCACGAGCCCTCCTTGGGTCGGGTGTGAGTTGCTCGAACCCACAGCCTCCCTCGGAGGGCTCACCTCACCGGGGGACCACCCCCCACCCCGTCACGCCAGGGACAACGTCCCCGGTTGTCACAACTAGGCCGCCCAACCGGCCAGATCTCGCGCGGAAATCTCGGACCAGGTGGCCCGAGCGGGCCACCTGGTCCTACGCGCGCCTCCTCGCGGCGCCGCCGACGGCAAGGCCGCACGGCCAGTCCCCGGGTCGGCCGAAGGCCGACATGATGGCGACCAGGACACCGTCCTCAGCACCCAGAGCGTGTCCCGGGACGAACCCCGCACCATCCGGTGCAACTGTGTGGGACATGGGGTGAGTGGTCAGGCCCGTCTGCGGGCCGTGGCCCGGTTTCGTATGGTGCGGGGGTGCCGCTTCGCTTTCCGAATCCTGGATCTGATGTCGCTCGGATGGTCAACAGCTACGGGTTGGTCCATCGTGCAGCTCGGGATGGCGGCGTGGAGACGTTCGATCTTGACTTCATGACAGCCGCCCTGACGGAGCACTTCCAGGCTTCATCTCGGGGCGCGGTCGGAGCAGCAGCACGGGAGCGTTCTGCGAACGTCGACCGGTCTCGCGACCCGCTCTACAACCAGCTGAAGATGTACAGCGAGGTCTACAGGATGCTCGGCTGGCTGCGGCCTGGCGAGAAGCGCCTCGAATTCTCGACGACGATCCTCGGGGACCTGATCGCCGAAGATTTCGCGGAGCGTCCGGACCTCGTCTACGGGCTCCTCCGCCAGTGCTTGCTCGCTGTGACGTTTCCGAACCCCTCCACCAACAACATCGGAGTCCGCAACCATCGGCCATTCAGCTGGCTGCTGCTCCTGACAGCAGAGCTAGGAGGGTCGATTACTCGGCACGAGATGATTCTTGCGCTCCTAGCTGTGACGGACGATCGAGATCCTGCGGCCTTCGACGAGGCCCTCGAGCGCGTCAAAGCGGTCAGGGGCGGGAGTCGCTCTGCCTTGGATACAGCAGTCGAGAGGTTTGCCACGTCCGCCGAAGTTCAGGTGAACACACTGGAGAACTACACACGGTTGCCCGTCGGAGTTCTCAAATCGCCGCATATCGGCTGGGGCGAGTCGGAGCGCATCTCGGCCATCTACGACAAGCCCGTCTCTGCACTCTCGTTGACGGCTCTTGGACGAAGCGATGCCGAGTGGGTGCGAGCCGCCATCGATGTCCGCGAGACCGAACTGGTCGGCTTCGACCTAGACAAGCGTGCTCACTTCGCCAACTACGCCTACTACGCAATGCTTCAGCGTCTCGAGATCGACGTGCGCGAAGACCTCGCGATCTCTGAGGAGGGATGCCAACCGGTGCTCACCGATCTTTCAGTCCTTGGCCCTGATCAGCTCCTGTACTCACCCGTGCAGCAAGCCGATGATGAGGTGCTCTTTCGAGCGTCGACGATCGAGTAGGCGAGTCCGGTGAAGCGAGTCAACCTCGAAAGGGACGAGTTCCCCGCCCTCTACCACCTCGCCTCAGAGAGATTCACTCGCACGGTCGACAGTCTGGGTGACCCCAAGTCCTGCTGCATCCGGTGCCCGGACGAGCCCTGCATTCGCTTCTCGGTTCACGAGAGTGGAGGGGGCACGGCCATCTCCGTTTGCCCTGTCGACGCAATTCACGACGCACGGTCCGAGACGGGTCCGGCTGTCTCGGACGACTGCATCGGCTGCGGGCTCTGCGTCATGCGCTGCCCGGTCGGGGCAATTCAGGTCGACCACGACGCGGTAGCCGTCATCCCTCCCAATCCGTCAGTGACAGCGGCTGCTGCCGATGAGCCGGAGTTTCTGACGGCCAGATCAGCGCATACGCCGGCGCTGGACTGGCCGGCCGAGACATGGCTACAAGTTGCCGCTCGTCTTGCCGGCGGAGCGGTTGCCCATCGACAGGAAGCTTTCTATCCCCTTATTGCGAGGTTGTTCACAGCCGCAGGGCACCCGGCCTGGCTGCCGGCACGCGGCGATACGAGCAACAGGATTGACCTGGTCCTCATCGACGAGCGCGATTCGTTGCCGGTCGAGGTCAAGTCCTACACGGAGTCTGCAACGATCAACGTCAAGTCCGTGCAGCAGGCGCTTGAGAATCGAGTCGTTCTCGATGAGCGGGCCTTCTTCCCGGCCGATCCGCTCAGCTCCACTCTGGTTGTTGGATTCGACTACCCACCCGAACGAAGCGATGTGACGGAACTGGTCAACGACATCGAAGCGGCGTTCGATGTCCGGGTCGGTCTCGTCTCACTCATTGATCTCTACCGGATGGCGTTACGTAAGCAGCTCAGCGGCGAGTCGATCGCTCGGGAAGATGTGCGGACTCTTCGAGGCAGGTGGCATGAAGCGACCTGAGGCCCAGACCATCCGCACCTTCCTCCCGACTGATCCGATTACGGGCGGCTCGCAGCGAAGCTTGGTGGGCGTAACGACGCTGACGACCGACGACGGGACGCAGTTCGTATCTGGCTGCCTGGGGTGTTCTGATGAGCCGTGCGTTCGGTTCTCTTCTGAGGAGCTCGCTCAAGAGGTACGGATCGACAGTCCTTTCGCACCTGACGCTTCCGTGTGCCCGACCGGAGCGATCGGCCGTCGCCAGGACGGGCTGGTCGTCGTAGAACCGACAGAGTGCGTCGGCTGCGGGCTATGCATCGTTAGGTGCCCTGTCGGCGCCGTCAGCTTGATCGAGGATGAGGCTGTAGCCGTGGTGCAGCCCCCGGACACCGTTGCGTATGAGCCGGTGGATCTGGCCAAACCCGAGTTCGTTGACCGACGTGATGCGCTCTCTGGACTCCTCGAAGAGGAGCGCCCTCCGTTTGCAGAATCCGGTCTGCTCGCACAACAGATTCAGCGTGCGTCGGGCGAGATAGCGGGGCCCGGGGGCCAAGGAGTTCTACGGCTGCTCGCCCGCAACGCCTTCCTCGCCGGAGGCCTGTCCTCAAGGTTGAAGATCATCGGCGACAACAACGCTGCGTGCGAACTGCTGGTCGATGATGGCACCCACCTTCTCGCCGTCGAGGTCGAGCCAGGAGGGGACGCGCTCGATGCCATGCGCCGCGTGCTCTCCGGCGCCGCTGTGCTCATCGCACGGTACGGGGTCGAACGAGATCGCCTTCTCGTTGGAGTCGTAGTCGATCGCCTCCCCAACAAGCGCGTGGACGTCTACAACCTCGCCCGCAACATTCAGGCGCGGCTCGGTGTTCGAACGATCATGATTCCTGCCGCCGCCCTACTTCTCGGGATCCGCGCAGGCGGCGTCACCATCGATGAGCTTGAGCACGACCTTTCGAACCTCAATGACGCGAGTGGCGCAGACGCCCTCGCTTCCCGTTATGGACCCATCTCCGACCTGCTTGACACAGGACTGGTGCCGGGAAAGTAGGCCTAGCTAGGTGACGCCATCTACCACAGGCTCCGCTGCTCAGCGGGGAGGTCCGCGAGCCGCGACTCAGCCAGCTCGACGTACTCGTCATTGAGATCGCAACCCCAGAAGTGTCGGCCATTTCGGCTTGCGCTGACACACTCTGTGCCGCTCCCAGCGAAGGGCACGACGACCACCGAGCCATCCTGCGAGTAATGGGTGATGATCCGATCCGTGATCGAAAGCGGCTTCTGCGTCGGATGGTCCACCTTCTCGTCGCGAAACCGCCGGCCGGCGAGTGTCGGAAATCTCCAGACGTCACCCGCCAGACGACCGTCGGGATGAGGAGTCCACACTTTCCCGTTCTTCTTGATCGGGCTCTTCAATCGTTCCCTGCTCTTGTAGGGTTCCCGAAGCTCCTTGAAGTAGTAGTCGTCCGACTTCGAGAACCAAATGAGCGGTTCGTAATGAGTTGCGAGAGATCGCTTGTAGGTCGTGAAGCCGTTCTCGTAGAACCATATGATCTGGCGCCGGTACTTCATACCAATGTCGTACAGGTGGACCTGCAGATAACAGAGATAGTGGTGGATCCCATAGACGAACAGATTTCCGTCCTCTGTTAAAATTCTCTTGCACTCGCCTAGCCACTCCCTGCACCAGGGCAACCACTCGTCGTCCCTCACCCACTCCTTGTCAAGACCAAACCGAGGTCCCAAGTTGTAGGGCGGGTCCGCTACTACGAGCTGAGCAGAAGCGTCGGGCAGCTTGCGCAGAAGCTCGACGCAATCGCCTACATGAATCGCATCAAGCGGGAAGTCCTCGGGAAAGTTGGTCATGTGGCTCACTTCTCATTCCGAAGAATCACGATGTACTGATGGTGCAGGTTCGGCACGTAAGCGGACGGGTACCCGTACGGAAAGACTCGCTTGTGGGACTGATACAGAATCGTGATTCCTTTGAGAACGAATGGGGTGGCCTCCTCCAGGGCAGCGGCCAAGTCGGCATGGAACATGCGGTATCGGCCACCATCCCGAAAGTCACCGACGACAACGCACAAGTGCTGGTTCTTTCTCAATACGCGACCGCAGTCCGCAAAGATTCCAGTGAGCTCCTTCAGGAAGGTCTCGTAGCTCGCGATGTTGCCTAAGTCGCGTGCGTCCTCGCTGTACTGGGTGGGAAGGCCCTTGGCCTCCCGTGCCTGCTTGGCCTTGTGGTCCTTCTTGTGGAGGATCTGCCAGTAAGGCGGACTCGTGACGACAAGGTCTACAGAATCCTCGCCGAGGGTTAGAAGCACCTCACGAACATCGCCCTCGAGGACTTCCTGATCAGGGAAAGGAAACAAGCTTCCCGAAAGTTCCTTCTCCAGTCGCTGTCGAGCCAGTCCTGCAAAGTGAGGGCTGAGCTCGATTCCTATCCCGCGCCTGCCCTCGACCGCCGCAGCCTTCAACGTCGAGCCGATACCCACGAAGGGGTCTAGAACGACTTGGTCTGCCTTCGTAAAGAACCGAACCAGCCGAGAGACGTCGGTGAACGAGAACGGCGCTGGGTGCTGTTTCTCGATCTGAGCATCGGGGTGCTTCGCACCGAGCCCCTTCTGGCGCCACACGGACACGGTCTCCGGCATCCACTCCCGCGCAGTGAGATCGTTGAGTTTGTTCCGCGGCGAGACCTCGTCCGACTTTCCCCCATCTCGTCCGGAGCTCTCTGTATTCGACTTCACCTAACCGCCTCCCGTTCTACGCCCGCTGCAGCTGCGACTTGTTGCCTGACAGGTGGCGAATCGAGGAGACGAACGAGCGAACGCAACACGCCCGTGTGCGTCATGCGCGTCTCGTGAGCGAAGTCCCGCAGCGCGTCATAGTCGACGGGGTCTAGGTCCACGGTTACGCGAATCGGCTTAGGCCTGTCGGCTGAGCGTGACGGGTCTTGTCTCGGCATGGCAGCTTCCGATGCTGTGGGTCGGCGCTCCGGGAGAGCGGAGGGCGGAGGTCGCTTCATTTTCAGTTCCCGACTCTGTGGCCGCCGGGAGGCCCAGCGGCTGTGAGTTTCGGGGCCGCGTAGGCCCGAGTCGCACCCTAGAACCGCGCCTACTGAGATACGCGGATACTGAACTACTGATGCCCGGGCGGGCAACGAGCCCAGCGTGATTTCCAATGTGCGGATGACGACCAGGCTAAGCGGGGGGTGTGACAGCCAAGATCAGGTCAGGGTCTCACACCCTGGCGCATCGTTCGACACCTCCTGTGGCTGTGGCGCTCCCCAGCCACCACCGCCCGGGGTGAGCATGCGCAGGACGTCGCCGGACTTCATCCGGATCGTGCACTTGTCCGGCAGGCGCTCGGCCCGACCTTCATCGCCCTGCGGCAGCAGCCAGTTCTCCCCGACCGCTCCCGGCCCGCCACCGGCCAGACCCCAGGGCTGCGAGACCCGCCGCTCCGTGATCAGCGACACGGTCACGTCCTCGAGCACCTGGAGGTCGCGCTCGATGCCCTCGCCGCCAGGCGCCCAGCCAGCGCCCCCACTCCCCCACCGTAGCCGGTATCGGAGAACTCTCAGTGGATATGCGCTCTCAAGGGCCTCTGTCGGGGTATTCCGGGTGTTAGTCATGCCCGTTTGAATTCCGGACTGGCCGGGCATCGGTGTACCAGTTCGGTAGTCAACTTGGTCTGTGTTGGTCATCGCCGTGTGGATGCCGTTCATGCCGGCCCGACCGGGCCGTCCCCCCTGCCCACCGCCGATCGTCTCGTAGTAGACCCACGGCTGGGGTTCGTTGCCGCCGATGAGGACGTTGTTCATCGTCCCCTGGCTGGCCGCGCCCACCCGTCCCGGCCAGGCGGCGGCCAGGGCCCCGAAGCACACGTCGGCCACCCGCTGGCTGACCTCGACGTTGCCGGCGCCAACGGCGGCCGGGGCGGCGGCGGCCACGATCGTGCCCGGCGGTGCGACCACGGTCACGGACCGGAGCGCTCCCCCGTTGGCCGGGATGGTCGGATCGACGGCCGAGCGGAGCGCGAAGGCCACGGCCGAGACGGTCACGGCCTCGACGGCGCTGACGTTGCCCCGCCGCTGGGCGTCGGTGCCGGTGAAGTCGAACGTGATCCCGTCGCCCACCTTGGTGACGGTGAGGACGATCCTGCCGGGTCGCTGCTGGTCGGGCTTGGGCCCGAAGGAGTCGATGCGATCCTCGAAGGTCCAGCATCCGTCGGCCAGCTCCGCCAGCACCGCCCGCATCCGGCGCTCGCCGTAGGCGACGACCTCTTCCAGCGGGGCGTCGGCGTGGACGGCCAGCCGGCGGATCCCGACCACGTTCGCGCCGACCTGGGCGTCGAGGTCGCCGGCCCGCTCCCGGGGGGTGCGGGAGTTGGCGGCCAGCACGGCCCGTACCTCGTCGGTGAGCCGCACCGGCGGCAGCACGAGACCCTCCTGGAACAGCTCGGTGGCGTCGGCGGGCAACGACCCCGGCGCACCGCCGCCGACGTCGGCGTGGTGGGCGCGGTTGGCGGCCCAGCCGACCAGCCGGCCGGCGACGATGCACGGCGCCACGAGCGTGATGTCGTTGAGGTGGGTGCCTCCGGCGAACGGGTCGTTCACGATGACCTGGTCGCCCGGCCCGAGCTCGCCGCCCAGCGCCTCGATGGCGGCCGCCACCGACGCCGGCATCGACCCCAGGTGCACCGGGATGTTCTCGGCCTGGGTGAGCAGCTCACCGGCCGGGGTGAACAGCGCCGCCGAGCAGTCGGCCCGCTCCTTGATGTTCGGGCTGAACGCCCCCCGTCGCAGCACCGTGCTCATCTCCTCGGCCGCGCCGGTCAACCGGGAGATCAGCACCTGCAGTGACGCCGGGTCGGTCACGAGCCCGGACCCCGGCGCAGGACGAGCGCGCCGCCGGCGCCGGGCTCGGCCCGCCACCCGCCGGCCACCCAGATGGTGCAGTCCGCCTCGGTCAGCACGGCCGGACCCGCCGCGCCCGGTCGGTCGGCGACGGGCAGGTCGCCCGGCGTGAGGCCGGCCGGTGCGGTGGCCCGGGCCCGGATCGCCACGACCTCGACGGGCCAACCGTCGCGCCGGTAGCCGTTGCGACGCTCGTGCTCGTCGTGGAACCGGGCGACGTCGGGCACGGTCAGCTCGTGGCTCTGGCCGGCGTAGCGGACGTCGACCCACGTCTCGACCACCGGATCGGCAGCGTCCAGCAGCGCCGCCGTCTCCTCGGCCAGCTCGGCCCGAGCGGCGTCGAGATCGCCCCCGTCGGCAGCGCCCACCCAGCTGCGCACGAGGTCGCGCTGGCGGGGGGCGCACAGCAGGCCGACGGCCGACAGCACGCCGGCGCGGGCCGGGACGACCACGGAGGCGATGTCGAGCGCCTCGGCGAGGGCGCAGGCGTGCAGGGGCCCGGCCCCGCCGAAGGCCACCAGGGCCAGGCCCCGGGGGTCGACCCCCCGCTCGACGGTGACCGTCCGCAGGGCCCGCTCCATGTTGGCGTCGACCACCCGGGCCACGCCGCCGGCGTCGAGCCCGGCGTCGTCGAGCGCACGGGCGGCGGCGTCGGGGTCGAGCCGGAGCCCGCCGAAGCTGGCGTCGGGGTCGATGCGGCCGAGCACGAGGTCGGCGTCGGTGACGGTGGGCTCGGTCCCCCCTCGGCCGTAGCAGGCGGGGCCCGGCACGGCCCCGGCGCTGTCCGGGCCGACCACCAGCGCGCCGCCCCGGTCGAGGCGGGCGATCGAACCACCGCCCGCGCCGATGGTGTGGATGTCGAGCGACGGTAGGCGGACCGGGTAGCCGTCGACCTCGCGCAGCGACGCCGGCTCGGGTCGTCCTCCGGTGACGAGGCACACGTCGGTGGACGTGCCCCCCATGTCGAGGGTGACGGCGTCGTCGAAGCCGTTGGCCCGGGCCGCCGCCGCAGCGGCGAGGACCCCACCGGCGGGCCCCGACAGCAGCAGCGCGGCGGGCACCTCCCCGGCCCGGGCGAGGTCGACCATGCCCCCGGCGGACGTCATCACCTCGACCCTGCCGGCGGCGGCGTCGAGGCGGCCCAGGTACCGGCGGCACACGGGCCGCAGGTAGGCGTTCACGACGGTCGTGACGGTGCGCTCGTACTCCCGGAACTCGGGGCTCACCTCGCTCGACAGGGTCACGTCGAGACCGCGCCCGCGCAGCTCGGCGCCCACGGCCCGCTCGTCGGACGGATCGACGTCGGCGTGCAGCAGGCACACCGCCACGGCGCCGGTTCCCTCCGGCACGGGCGGGACCTCGGCCGGGCGCACCGGGTCGAGCACGCTGCCGTCGGCCGCCCGCCGGCCCGCCACCTCCAGCCGACGCTCGGCCGGCACGAGCGGCTCGGGCCGGTCGGCGAACGGGTCGTACAGGCTGGGCCGGTCCTGGCGGGCGATCTCGATGACGTCGGCGAACCCCTCGGTGGTGACCAGCGCAACGGCCGCCCCGGTCCGCTCCAGGAGCGCGTTGGTGGCCACCGTGGTCCCGTGGGCCATCTCACCGGGCTGCCCGGCGTCGAGCGATGCCAGCCCGTCGACGATGGCCCGGGCCGGGTCGTCCGGGGTGGACGCCACCTTGGCGATGCGTCCGTCGTCGGCCACCACGTCGGTGAACGTGCCCCCGGTGTCGACCCCGACCCTCACGTCAGGCCGGCCAGGTCGACGATGGCGTCAGCGGTGCGCTCGGCGGCCGGCTGCGCCGGGTTCACGTCTACGTGGTCGGCGAGGAATTCGTTCGCCCCGCCCCGCACCTCGGCCGGCGGCGGGGGCCGGCGGGCCAGCGCAGCGGCCAGCCCGTCGGTCGTCGAGGTCACGTCGAACGCTCCCCGGGGGTCGAGGTAGTCCACCAGCCGCTCGCCATGGGGGTTGTGGTAGCAGACCTCGACCCCCAGGCACAGCGCCTCCAGGACCAGGGTGCTGAAGCGGGTCACGACCTGCGGGGCCCGCCCCAGCAGGACCGAGACGGGCTCGGCGCTGACCGTACGGCGGTCGGCGAGGCCACGCTCGGCCAGGTGGCGGGACACGACGGTCTCCACCCCGGCCGCGCCGGCTGCGGCCCGGACCGAGGCCATCCACGGCCGGCGATGCGCCGTGAGGACTCCGTAGGTGAAGTTGGAGTTGACCACGACGGGTCCGTCGGCCCGGGTCGGGGGTCCGGTCCAGGCCGCCTCCAGGCGCACGCTGCCCACCACCACGGTGTCGACGCCGGGGAGGTGGACCGCGTCGGATCGGCCGATGCACAGCACCCTGTCGGCGCGACGGTACGGGCGCTTCGGCACGGAGGCGTGGAGGTCGCGAAAGTCCTGGACGCCCTCGACCTTGGCCGCCACCGGCACACCGGCGGCATCGGCTGCGTCGAGCAGCGGCGTGGTCGCACCCCAGTCGTTGGTGACCACCACGACGGAGGCTCCGGCGAGGAGATCGGCAGCGGGCACCGTCGCACGGGCGGGTCGGAGGCCGACGCCGGCGGCGGCTCGCAGCGTCTCGGCCCGCCGTCGCCAGCTCGGCCGAACCCGTCGCAGCGGACGCCGGGGCGGCTCGGGCAGGACCAGCACCGTCGGGACGCCGCGGGCGTGCAGGACCCTCGCCGCCGGAGCCAGCTCCTCCACGTGGTAACCGGCCTGCACGGCGACCACCACGGCCGGTCGGCGTTCGTCCGCGCCTGCCGCCACGAGGGGGCGGACCAGGCTCACGATGCGAACCGCAGCCGGTGGGGCGGGCGGCCCCGCACGCCAACGTCGGCGCGGTAGAGGTGACCGGCCCCGGGCCAGCCGCGATCGTCCGGGCCGAGGCCCTGGCGGGCGGTTGTGACGAACAGCCGGTCGAGCTCCGGGCCCCCGAAGCAGGGGCAGGTGACGTGAGGGGTGGGGAGGCGCACGGTCGTGTCGGGCCGGCCATCGACGAATCGCTGCACCTCCCCGCCGCCCCACAGGGCCACCCAGATGCCACCCTCGGCGTCGACGCACATGCCGTCGAGCGCACCCCGGTCTTGCGGGATCTCGACCACCACGCGCCCCGGGCCGAGCGTCCCGCCGCCGTAGGGGAAGGCCCGGACCCGGCCATCGGGGGTGTCGATGTGCAGGAGCGTGGCGCCGTCGTCGATCCAGTCGATGCCGTTGGCGATGGTCAGCCCCGACCGCAGCTCGACGACGCCGTCCGGGCCGACGCGGTGCAGGGCGCCGGCGCCGGGCTCAGCGTCGAGGCCCATGGAGCCGACCACGAACCGGCCCCCGGGGTCGGGCTTGGCGTCGTTGGGCCGCACCCTGTCGGCAAGGGGCAGCGCCGGCATCGGGACCGGTAGACCTGACACTACGTCGAGGAAGCCCTCGGTCGACGCCGCCACCGGGGGGTCGCCGTCGGCCCGGAGTCCCACCGCTCCCACCATCCCCCCCGGCTCGAACCGCTCGTCAGCACCGGTGGCGGGATCGGTCCGGTGCACGACACCGGCCGTGATGTCGACCCACCACAGCCGCTGCTCCCGGTCGTCCCACACCGGACCCTCGCCCAGGGTGGCCCCGGCACCCAGCACCAGCTCGGCCTCGACCTCGGCGCTCACTCGGTGCTCAGGTGGGCGAGCGCCCCGCCGTCGGCGACGAGGGTCTGGCCCGTCACGTAGGACGAGCGCCGACCGTCGGCGAGGAACACGATGACCTCGGCGATCTCGCCGGGATCGGCCACCCGACCGAGGGGTGTGCGGGCGGCGAGGTCGGCCAGGTTCCCGGCCGGACCGTCGGGATGGGGTCTGCGGTCGAGGCCCGCCTCGAGCATCTGGGTGCGGACGGAACCGGGGAGCACGGCGTTGCAGCGCACCCCCTGATCGGCCAGCTCGACGGCGGCGCTGCGGGTGAGCGCCACGATCGCGCCCTTCGACACCGCATAGACCGCCACGTTGACCGACGTCGCCACGGCGTGCACCGACGACACGTTGACGACCGCCCCTCGGGTGGTGGCAAGCAACGGAGCGGCGTGGCGGATGCACTGGAACGCAGCCCGCAGGTTGGTGTCCATCACCCGCCGCCAGTCGTCGTCGGTCGTCTCGCAGAGCGCCTTGTCGAGCCCCACCGCGGCGTTGTTGACCACGACGTCGAGACGTGCTTCGTCCGACAGCCCGTCGAACAGCGCCGCCACCGCCCCGTCGGCGCCCACGTCGCACGGTTCGACGCGGTCACAGCCCTCGACGTCCACACCCGGGCGGTCGACCCCGATCACCCGCCAACCGTCGGTTCGCAGCGCCGTCACCGTGGCCGAGCCGATGCCACCGCCGGCGCCGGTGACGAGGGCTGTTCTCGTCACCGCCCGAGCGCCTCGACCAGGTTGGCGATGGCTCGCCGGTGCACCCGTGCTCCCGCCTCCATGGTGTTAGAGGCGTTGTGCGAGCCGAAGATGACGTTCGGACGGCCGCGGAGCCGGCTCGTGGCCGGGAGCGGCTCTTCCTCGAAGACGTCGAGGGCGGCGCCCGCCACGACACCGGCGTCGAGCGCCTCGACCAGGGCCGCCTCCTCCACCACCGGACCGCGCCCGGTGTTGACGAGCAACAGGCCCGGCTGGGCCAGCGTGAAGGCCCGTCGGTCGAGCAGGTGGTGGGTGGCCGGGGTGAGCGGAGCGTTGACCGAGACGATGTCGGCCCGGCCGAGCAGGGTGGGCAAGTCGACGACCTCGGCCCCGAGCGCCCCGGCCGCAGCGGCGCTGTCGGGGGACGGGTCCACGCCGACGACGTCCATCTCGCAGGCCCGGGCCCGGGATACGAGCGCCCGGCCGATGCCGCCGAGACCGACGATGCCGAGGGTGGACCCGCCCAGCGACCGTCCGGGCGGCTTGGGCCAGCCGCCGTCGCGCACCCCCTCGTGGATGGCGACGAGGTGGCGGGCCAGGGCGATGATGTAGCCGAGGGAGATGTCGGCCACCTCCCCGTCGAAGGCGCCCGGTGTGTTGGTCACCGTGATGCCCCGGGCCGCCGCTGCCCCGAGATCGATGCCGTCGATGCCGATGCCCCACTTCGAGATGACCCGCAGATCGGGCAGGCGGTCGAGCACGTCGGAGTCGAATTGATCGTCACCGGCGACCACCCCGACACAGCCGGCCAGCCCCTCGACCAGCGCGTCACCGGCCAGGATCTGACCGGGCACGGGCGGGGTGACCACGTCGAGGCCGGCCCGTTCGAACAGGTCGGCCACGGCGCCCAGGTCACGCTGGAGGTGCTTGCAGGTGACGGCCACCTTCACGGTGTCAGGGCCTCCTGGCGGAGCTGCCACAGCGCCTCGGCGATGCGCCAGTCGGCCTCGGCGTCGATGTCGACCGCCTCGAGCGCATCCATCTCGAACATCATCGGTCGGTCCCCGATCCGTCGGCCGGTGGCGATCGTGGCCCGGTCGAACAGGTACAGGTTCGAGTTCTCCTCGTAGAGGGGGGGCAGGTCCTGGGTGCGCAGCAGCACGGCAGGATCGTGGTTGACCGGCCCGCCGTCGGCGTCGTACAGGCGGGTCTGGAGCCGGGTGACGCTGAACAGGCTGTCGTGGACCGATGACGACGCCAGTGCGGCGATGGCGGCGCTGACGGTGTCGGGCCGCAGGAAGGGGTTGGTGGAGTGCGTCTGCAGGAAGCGGTCACCGTCGAGCTGGATGACGGTGTGGGCCAGCACCTCGGTCATGGGGGTCTCGCCGGCCCGCAGGTGCTCGGGCCGCTCCAGCACCACGACCTCATCGAAGGCGGCCTCGGTCTGCTGGCGGATGACGTCGGAGTCGGTGTCGATGACGACCCGGGTCACCTCGGGCACGGCCAGCAGCGTGCGGACCACGTGGTGGAACAACGGTGCGTCACCGAGGACCCGGTAGTTCTTGCCCCGGACCCGCTCGCTCGAGTGCCGCATCGGGACGATCGCGTACAGCTCAGCACCCGGCACGGGTCTCCTCAAGCGCGGTGAGACCCTTCGGGTAGTAGAAGCGACGCTTCAGGTCGCGGGTCACCTTGCCGCGGTGCCGAAAGCCCTGCCAGGTCCCGTAGAACTGGGCGGCGCGGAAGCGGGGAATGGCCCCAACGTTGGCCCGCAGCCGTCGACGGGGAACGGCGGCAAGGTAGTCGCGGCCGGTCGTGGCGAGGAACAGCCCGAACGCCTCGGCTGCGCCCATGCCCTGGTCCTCGAAGATGCGCCGGTGGGCGATCGCCTCACGCCGGTAGCGGTTCACGGTCTGGTGCCACGACTCCTCGTGCACGTGGACGACGGCAGCGTCGGCCCGGTACACGAGCCGGTGGCCGGCGGCCTGCGCCCGTCGCGCCCAGTCGAGGTCCTCCAGCCCGGTCAGCGTCTCGTCGTAGCGCACCCCCTCCCAGACGGATCGCCGGACCGCGCAGTTGGCGTTGTTGCAGAACGGCTCGGACTGGTCGGGGTCGGAGCGCTCGGGAAACCAGCGGCGCATCACCTCCACCTCCGAGAACGTCGACCGGTCGTCACCGGTCTGGCGGCCGTAGACCAGGGCAACGTCCGGATGGGCGAACGGCTCGACCAGGTTGGCGAGCCAGCGGTCGTCGACGGGGTAGACGTGGGCGGAGACGAACACGAGCAGGTCGCCGAGCGCAGCCTCGCAGCCGACGTTGAGCGAACGCCCGAAGGAGAAGTCCTCAGGCCGGATGTCGACCACGTGGACACCAACCTTCTCTGCAATCGCCACCGTGTCGTCGGTCGACCCCGAATCGACGAGGACGATCTCGTCGGGCTGGATTGACTGCGTCTCGATGCCCTCGAACAGCGCGGGCAGGTGCACGGCCTCGTTCAATGCACGTATCACGATCGAGACGGTGGGCATGGTCGAACGAGATGCTACCCACCGGCTCCTCGGCCTCCCAGCGTTGCTCCGGGGGCGGGGACGGCCTGGCACGATGGGACGATCATCCGCAGGCCGAGGCATCCACCAGGAGGCTCCGATCGACCGTCCCCCGTCCCCGCTTCCGGCGTTCGGCGCCGCAGTCGCCCGCATGGCGTCGTTCTACCGGTCGCCGTCAGGCCTACTCATGGCGCTCGCGCTGCTGGTTGGCCTCTACGGAGTGCTCGGCGGGCCGTTCGCTAACGTGGCCGCGGTAGGCGCCATCGTGGCGTCGTTCGTCCTCGTCCATTACCGACTCAGGCGCCAGGAGGACCGGGCGGCTCAACGGATCACGCTCTCCCTGCAACGGGCCGAGGACCGGCACCGATCCGCACAGGCCCGTCTCGCCGAAGTGGCCGTCAACCGGGCGCACGATCAGCGTGGCAACGACGAGCTCGCTCGGGTGGTGGACGACCTGCGGCGCGAGCTCGCCGCAACGCGTGAGACGCACAGCTCGGCCGCCGAGCAACGCGCCGCCCTCTCGGAGGTGACGGCCCGGCTGGACGAGCGCATCACCCGGCTCGGCCGCCGAGTGACCCGAGAGCGCGATCAGCGGATCATCGGGGTAGCCCGTGCGCTGTCGTCCGAGCAGCTACCGGATCGCCTGATCCTGCTCGTGACCACCCATCGGAGCGGTAGCACGCACCTCTTCGACCTCCTGCGCTCGCTACCGGGAGTTTACGTGGAGCCCAGCGCCGACATTTGGGCACATCTCGGCCTCGACGGCCGGCGCTACCCGGCAGACCTCAGCGATGGGTCGGACGCTACCCTCGAGATCGAGGTGTCCCGCCACCACGGGGCCATGATCCCGAAATTCACCGACCGGCACCGCCCATGGCGGGGTCACACGGCTGTGGAGAAGCTACACCCGGAGTTCTTCGGCCACGATCCCGAGGCCTTCGCTGTCCGCCTCGCAGCCGTCGGTGAGGGCACCCGGGTCGAGCCCGTCTACCTCAGCCGGCGCCCGATCGACGCCATGTGGTCCATGGCGGAGTACCAGCGGCGCTCGGGCACCTGGTACGCCCATCTTGCCGTGGAGGACATACCCGCACATCTGGCCCGCTCGATGCGCGCTGTCGTCGCGCTGGCCCGCACGGTGCCGGGCACCATCCTCGACTACGGCGACCTGCATCCGCCCGGCTTCCGACTCCGACGGCTCGTCTCGACCGTAGTTGGGGCCGAGCCGGCGCTCGGGGTCGACGACGCGCTCGACCGGACGGCACGCAACCAACGTGTGGAGCCCAAGCCCGGGACCTTCCTCGGGGGCGAGGCGGATCGTCCGATCCGTCACGTCGACGGTCCCGATGGCGTGTGGGCGGATCGGGGTTCTGACATCCGAGCGGCGGAGCAGGCCTATGCAGAGCTGGCCGAGCTCGCGGGCCGGGCGATGCGGCCGGGTCGGTGACGGGGTGCGCTCAGGTCTCGATGGCGTCGAGCCGGTCGGCGGCGGCCCGGAGGAAGGCGGGGACCGCCGAGCGGTGCACAGCGACAAGGTCGGTGTACAGCGCGAGGCGGCCAAAGGCGTGCATCCAGCCCGTGTAGTCGCCCGCCGTCAAGGGCCGTCGGCTCACGGCACCCTTCGCCACCGGTCGACCCGAGGACAGGTTGTGGGTCACCAGCCGGGTCGAGAGCTCCTCCGGTGCCGGCCCGCTGGCCTTTCGCGAGTACACGTAGACACCGCTGTCGAACACCACATACCCGTGCTGGTCAAGTAGTTCGACGATCTCGGACTCACCCTCGTACTCGACGTAGATGACGTCGACCCCGTGGCGTTCGATGGTCTCCTTGGCCCCGCGGAGTACGCCCATCTCTCCGCCCTGCACGTCAATCTTCAAAAGTCGGACGTGCTCGTCGACCAGCGCGTCGATCGAGCACACCTCGACCCGGCGCGTGCGAGCATCGTGTCTGTGAGCGTCGTCGGCGGGTACGAGCATGCCCGACGACGAGTAGCCGGCGTAACCTTCCCAGCCCTTCTCGGCTCCCGACAGCGTCGCCGAGACGTACAGGAGGCCGGGCCCGTCGAAATCCGATGCCGCCTTCTCCACCACGTCGACCTGCGTCAGGTGACCAACCCGCGAGCGAAGGAACGGGTGGTTGCCCTCGAACGGCTCGAACGCCAAGACTCGCGATGTGGGTGATAGCTCGACCAGACGAGAGGTGACCTTGCCCGCCGCCGCGCCGACGTCGAGGTAGAGGCCCGGGTCCATGCGGGCCACGACCTCGTAGACGTCGTCGACCCGACCGCCGAAGAACAACTCGCCGGGGTGGATCATCACGTCCGACGTTCCCGCGCCGGTCGACGCTGCGTCGGTCGGGCGTACGGGTGAAGCGGGCCCGCCAGACGGAGCGGGCCCAGCGGGCGACGCACCCTCTGAGGGTGCGTCCGCACCAGCGGAGTCGGGGAGAAGCCGGAGCAGTCCCCGCTTCGCCCCGGCGAGGCGGCGCCGCAGCTCCCCCACGACGAGCCGCCTCCGTGCCGGGCTCAGATCAGGGAACCTCATGCGTCGGCTCGCTGTCCGTCGGGTCGCGAGGCGTCGGCGCAAGCGGTTGGCGACTCGGCGCCGGGGGGATCGAACAGGGTCTCGTAGTCGACGCGCTCGAAGACCTCGAGCTGACCACCCGGCGTAGCATTGCGGATCGAGCCGCCGTTGATCTCGACTCCTTTGCGCATCACCCGGAACATGCGCACCATCTCGTCGACGTTGGGATCGTGCCACCGAGCCCCGGCGCCGAAGTAGCGCGGGTCGAAGTGGTTCGGGTCGTCGTCTCGAGTGCTCTCGAGGTTGAGCCGGGTACCGGTACCGAAGCGGTCAGGTCCGCTCTGCTTCACGGTCGACGGGATCGTGTAGCTGGCGTCGACCCCCACCAGGATCAGATCCCGGAACCCGAGGTAGTAGGCGAGTTGGATGGCTGTGACCAGGATCGTCCCCCGGCTGGGGATGCCCGCCACGACGTCGGTTGTGAACTGCTCGTCGATACTGTCGAGGACCGGGCGGGTCGTGTACCAGTAGGTGCGCTCGTCCGGTCGGAGCAGTCCGCGGAACCGGTTGGGGAAGAACTTCACGGAGTCGGTCAGCTCCTGGACGTGCGGCGCGATCTCAGGGCCGACCCTCCAGTCGAGCAGTGTGTAGAAGGTCGGCCGCCAGTCGATCCTGTCGTAGAGCAAGAAGATCTTGTTCACGCCAAACGTCCGCTCGCCGGCGAGGCGCGACAGGTCGATCCGGTTCAGGCTGGGACCGTTACCGAGCAGGAAGCACCGCTCGCCGTAGTACCGGTTCCGCAACGACCGCAGCGCTGCCTGGTCGGCGTCCGGCAGCGGGATGACCTGGAACCGCCCGAAGGCGCGGCGGCGGGCCTCGATGTCGGCATCGTCGGGGAGGCGTCCCGGCACGTATTCGGCGCCCTGGATGTCGCGGACCGCCCCGGCGATCCCGCGCAGGTCCATGCGGGCTGCGCCGGAGCGGGCGCGGCGGGCGAGCTCGATTGCGACCTGCGAGACGCCGGCAGCCTTGCGCACCGGCTGCTCTTTCGGCGCCGCGACCGCCTGCCCGAGCGCTCGGGCCAACGGTCCTTGAGAGCCCGAACGTAGTGTGTTGCGAAGGTCGTTGGCCCGCCGGTAGAGACGCAGCGCCTCGCCGGCCCGGGCCGGGGCGGCCAGCGCCTCCAACAGGGTGCCCGCCACAAGATCCTCGACCAGGTCGTCGTGGACGGTCTTGGGCTGGCGCCACACTGGCGATCTGCCCCCGAACCAGACGGTCGCTCGTGCGTTGGAGCGGAAGTCGACGGCCCGGTAGGACCGGGTCCGCTCGAGGATCTGACTTCCGACGACGGCGAGGGCATAGCGGTCGGCCACGTGGGCTCGGGCCCGCTCGCCCATCTCCCGGCGCAGCTCATGGTCGTCGACGGCCCGGCGCATTGCCTCCACCATGTGGGCCTCGTCGACACCGGGCCACGACTGGGCCGTGTAAAGCGGATGGGGACCGTCGTTGGTCATGGGGACCATCGCGTCGGCGGCGGGCACCCGTAGCGCCACCTCGTCGGTGCAGAATTCGGTCGTACCACTCGCCTCGACTGCGATGGCAAGCTTGCCGCTGGCCATCGCCTCCATGGTGGGGAGGTCCCACCCGGCGGCCCGCTCGGGCGACACGTAGACGTCGCAGCCCCGGTAGAGGCGGACCATCTCCTCGAACCCGTAGTCGGCTGCGATCAGACGCACTTTCTGCGCCACCGCCGCAGCGCGGCGACCAGCGCTCAGCTGCGCCTGGTCGAGCTGCGCCTGGGCGGACGCAAGGGTAGCGAGATCGGCGCGCAGCTTCACGACGAGGCAGACGTCGTCGTCGGCGCCGAACGCCGAGAGGAACGACCGAAACACCAGCCCTAGGTCGCGCCGCTCCAAGGCGGAGCAAACCGACAGCAGCACTGTCGTCGACCCGTCGGCGAGCCGCATCTCTCCGAGTCGGCCATCGTAGACGTCGACGTCGATGCTGTGCGGGACCTTGTGAATCATGAAGGGAGGGACGCCACCACGCGCAAAGCTCACCCGGTTGAACTCGGTCGCCGCCCAGACCTCGTCCATCGAGGCGAGGTGGCGGCCCCAGCCCGGCGGGAGGCTCTCGGTCTCGAACACCGAGTGACCGATCAGGCGGGTGCGGCCCTCGGACCGGAGGCGATCGTAGAGGTCAGGCCGTTCGTGGTAGACGACGACGATTGCGTCACCGGGATCCTCCGTCACGATCCGGGCGCCGTCACCCTGGGCGGTGAGATGCAGCCGGGCGCCGGTGTCGGGCCCGACGAGCTGTTTCGACAGGAGGTCGAAGGCAGCGACCGTGGCGCCGGTGTCGATCAAGCCCCTGAGGTGGTTCTGGGACACTGCGGCGTACCCGCCAGAGCGCGAGAACCGACCGCACCAGAGGATGATCGGGCCAGGGCTGGACGACAACAGTTTCCTCCCGGCGCACCTGCGATGACGGCGCCACGGCGAACGACCGCAGGCTAGCTGCTCGTCACGGCCCCGCCGGCAGCCCGGTCGCAGGGCTGGCCCTATGCTCGTCGACGTCGTCGCACAGCGGCACAGCGGAGGGACCTCCACGAATGCAGCGCCTCGAGATCGAACACGTCGCCGCCAGCTACGACGGTATCGGCGAGGCCACGCTGGCGTTGAACCGGGGCCGATCGGACTCCTACCTCGATCGCCTGCGCAGGCGGTCGGGTCTGACGCCGATCGCCCGCCTCCTGTTGGCGTGCACCCGGCCCGGGGATCCGGTCGTCGACGCCGGTGCGAACGTCGGCGTGGTGGCGGTCCCCCTCGCTCTCGCTGGCCGAAGGGTCCTCGCCGTCGAGGCGCTGGGTGAGAACTACGTGCTCCTCGTCGACACGTCGTCGCAGTCCGGGTGTGAGGAGCTGATACCGGTCCACGCCGCGATCAGCGACGGACCCGGGCTGCTCGACATCGACGGCGCTAGTGCTTTCGCCCGGGTGCGTGTGGACGATCAGCCAGGGGCGACGCCGGCGGTCACGTTGGATGCGCTCGCCGCCGCCCACGGTTTCACTCGGGCGACGGCGCTCAAGCTCGACGTGGAGGGGTCGGAGCTCGCCGCCCTAGCCGGGATGAGCGATTTGCTCGCTTCGAGCGACTTGAGAAGCCTGGTCTTCGAGGCGAACGGCGCCCACTGCCGCCGTGTCGGTCACCGTCCCGCCGACCTCATCACTGCAGTGCGGTCCGCAGGGTTCCATGTCCGCATGCTCCACGGTGAAACGCTGGTGCCCGTCGTCGAGCCGTACGCCCAGCCCCTCGGCAACGTCGACTATGTGGCCACCCGCGATCTGGAGCCGCCGCCCGGGTACCAAGAGGGGCAGCTCAGCGTCGGTGAGCGGACGGGTGGGATCGTGCGAGCTCTCACGAACGTCAATCGGGGCTATCGGGACTTCATGCTCAACGAGCTCCTCCATGCCGACCCGGAGTGGACTGGCGACTGCTCCGTTTCGGCGACCCTGCGCGCCCTCGCCGGCGGTGAAGACGTCGCTGCGGCCGCAGCGGCCAGACGCGTCCTCGACCGATCCGGCGGCACCCGCCCAGCCGACGAGCCGGACCGTGCCGCCGAGGATTCCGCCGGTCCCCCGCCTGCGCCCGCCCGTCAGCGTTGGTGGCGGCGGTCGAGGCCCACGTCGGCCGACTCGTAGCGGTCGACGATCTCGTCGACCGGACCGTCGGCTACGACCCGTCCGTGATCCATCCATACGGCCCTTGAACACATCCGGGCGATCTCCCGCACGTTGTGGCTCACGATGACGACGGATCCGGCCGACCGCCGGAGGCTGTCGATGCGGTCGATGGCCTGACCCCGGAACGCCTTGTCGCCCACCGCCAGCGCCTCGTCGATGAGCAGGATCTCGGGCTCGGCCACCGTCGCCACGGTGAATACGAGCCGCGCCCGCATTCCTGTCGAGTAGGTCTTGAGCGGCAGGTCGATGAACTGGCGGAGCCCGGCGAAGTCGACCAGCTCGTCCATCCGTGCGTGGATCTCGGCGTTCGTCATCCCGACAGCGAGGCAGCCTTGCTCGATGTTGCGACGCCCCGACAAGCTCGGGTTCAGGGCGGCTCCCACCCCGAGCAGCGTCGGACGTGACCGGGCCAGAACCTCACCCGAATCAAGTTCGAGGAGCCCGGCGAGGCCGAGTAGAAGTGTGCTCTTGCCGGCGCCGTTGTGGCCGACGATGCCGACGCTCTCCCCCTCATTGAGCCGGAGGTCGACCCCCCGAACCGCCTCGACCTCGACGAAGCGGCGCCGAGTGCTCGCCCTACCCCGCTTGGCTAGCTCACGCAGCCCTCGCTTGGGGTCGAGGTACGAACGGAATGTGACGTGGACGTTGCGGGCCACCAACGTCGGGCGGTCCGAACTCACCGCTCGGACCCGTAGGTGGTCTCGGCCCGCCAGAACAGCACGCACCCTCCGATGAGCGCCGCCGCGGTCCACGATAACAGGGCAACCCACATCCAACCCCGGATCTCGGTCCCGAGCAGGGCCCAGCGCAGAGTCGTGACCAGCTCGTAGACCGGGTTGATGTCGAAGGCGAGACGGACCCACCGGTTCGAGGTGTGGGCCCGCGGGTCGAAGAGAATTCCCGACAGGTAGAACAGCAGGCGGAGGACGTGGGGGAGGAGGCTGTAGAGATCGGGCAGCCGGCTGCCGAGTCGGGCGACCGCCAGGGTCGCCCCGACGACGAAGACGCCGCCGAGGGCGAGGACGGGCGGTACGACGAGCCAGCGCAGCGCCGGCCGCTCCCCGGATCCGATGACGACAGCCAGGATAACGACCAGGCCCGGCAAGTACGTGTAGATGCTCGTCAACGCCGTGGAGAGCGGTATGACGGCCCGGGGAAAGTAGAGGGACCGAACGAGGGCCAGATTCGAGGCCATACATCGTGACCCTGCCAGCACCGCCTGGCTCACGACGTTGAAGGTCAGTACCCCGATGATCAGGTAAGCCAAGTAGTTCTCGATACCACGGTCCGTGCCGAGCAGCACGCCAAATATCAGGAAGTAGACGCCTGTCTGCAACGCGGGGTTGACCAGGAACCACAGGTTGCCGAGCACCGTGTCCATGTTCTGGGCTCGCAAGTTGTTGAGCGGCACGTTCTGGATGAACGAGCGTCGGTTCCACAGCTCCGAGACGTAGCTGCGAAGCGGGGGCCGAGCCAACACCGGTCGCAGTTCGAGGTGGGGGTCGTTCGACATCGGTGGCGTGGTCCGGTGGGTGGTCGGCGGGGCCGAGCCGAGGGCCGCCCCGGCGCCGTCGGAACCTACCCAATGCGGCGCCTGGATCGAGAGCACACCGGGGCCCTCGTCGGATCAGGGACGTGTGAGGGTGAACTCGGCACCCCGATGACACCTGCTACACCACCGGCCGATGATGTCCTGCGTGGTCCTCACCCGGGGCGAGCGCCCCCGCGGGTTGGAGGTGGCGATTGCATCGGCCCGGGCGGTCGGCGCCGACGAGCTCGTCGTCGTCGGCAACGGTTGCGCCCCGCAGTTGCCGACCGCCGACCGGGTCGTGGCGCTCACTCGCAACGTCGGCATCCCGGAGGGCCGCAACGTCGGGGCGGCGGCGGCCCGCGGTGACCTCCTGCTCTTCCTCGACGACGACGCACGGTGCGTGACCCCCGGCCTGGCCGGTGAGGCGACGGCCCGCTTCCGGGCCGATCCCCGCCTCGGCGCAGTCGGCCTCGGCATCGACACGGGCGGGGGCGGCGGCTCTCGCCGCCACTCCCCCGGCCTGACCCGTCGCAGCGCCATCCGCGCCGGGCCGGCGACGAGCTTTCCCGGTGGCGCAGTCGTCATCCGAGCCGACGCCTTTCACGACGTCGGCGGATTCGCCGGTCCGTTCTTCTACGCCTTGGAGGAGACCGACCTGGCGTGGCGGCTCCTCGACCGGGGCTGGCGTGTCCGCTACGAACCCGGCCTGCGGGTCGAGCACCCTGACGCCGACCCGTTGCGCCACCCTGCCTTCCGGCACCGCACGGCTCGCAACCGGGCCTGGCTGGCGCACCGTCAGCTCCCGGTGCCCCTGGCGATCGCGTACCTCCTCGACTGGCTCGCCGTGGACATCGTCCGGAACTGGCGAAGGCCCGCCGAAGTGGGGGGCACGGTGCGGGGCATGTGGGACGGGCTGCGCCATCCGCTCGGCCCGCGCCGGCCGATGGCGTGGTCGACGGTCTGGAAAATGATCAGACTGGGGCGCCCACCGGTGATTTGAGCCTGGAGGCACCGATGCGATATCCGACGCCCTGCGTTTGATTTGAGCGGGGTCGAGTGACGAGGCGGGTCCAGCTGCAGCCGCCGGTGTAGAGCAGGACTCGGAACCGGTAATGGCCGAACTTCGTGAAGCCGGTCCTCTGCGGCAGCGAGGTGGCGGGCGCAGCGTCGACGGCTAGCGGATCGAATGCTGTCTCGGGTGCAACGCGGGCGGTCAGCCTGGTGACGGCCACGTCATCGGTCCGCGGACGGCCGGGGTGCGGCGGCCCCTACGGTTGGCGTGTGAGACGCTCGGGTCTCGTCGCTGCTGCGCTCACCATCGCCGTCCTGGCCGGTTGCTCCTCCGACGACGAGGGCGCCCCGGCGCCCACTACGGTGACTCCCACCACCGGCGCACCCACCATTGCCGCGACCACCACTGGTCGGCGCCGACCACCACCGAGGCTCCCGTCCCGGCCGTCGACCCCGACGCCCGAGCTGCGCTCGACGAGGTGGTCGGGTGGCTGGCCGACCCGACGACGCTCGACCCCGAGCGGTTCGCGTCCGCCTTCCTGGCCCAGGTGCCGGCCGATCAGCTGGGCACCGTCTTCCGCTCGATCGGTCCCGGGCCATGGGTGGTATCGGACGTGCAGGCCTCGGGACCCGGTACGGCGGGTGCGCTCCTGAGTGGACCCGAGGTCCGGATCATCGCCTTCGTCGCACTCGACCGGGACGACCTCATCACTCAGCTCAGTTTCCGTCCCGTCGAGCTGACCGACCCGCCGTCCACGCTGGCGGAGCTGACCGGACGGCTGGCGGAGACGGCGGAGCGGCCGAGCTACCTCGTGGCCGACGTCACCGACGACGGTACCTGCCTGCCGGTGGTGGCGCTCGACGCCGATCGGCCCGCCCCGCTCGGGTCGGTGTTCAAGCTCTACGTCCTCGGGGCGGTGGCCCGCGCCGTGGCCGACGGCGAGCTGACCTGGGACCAGCCCGTCACCATCCGCGACGAGCTCGACAGCCTCCCCACCGGGACGACCCAGGATCAACCGGCGGGCACGACGGTCGAGGTGGCGAAGTTGGCCCGGCGGATGATCGAGATCAGCGACAACACCGCCACCGACCACCTGATCGACCTGGTCGGGGGGGACGCCGTGGAGGCGGCGCTGGCCGAGCTGGGTCACTCCGACCCCGCCGTGACGCTGCCCTTCCCGACCACCCGGGAGCTGTTCGTCGTCAAGGCCGACCCCGACCTCCTGGCCCGCTACGAGGCCGCCGACGAGGCCGCCCGGCGGGAGCTGCTGGCCAACGAGGTCGCCGCCGCTGCCCTGCCCACGCTCGACGACGCCTGGACCGAGCCCCGGGCCGTCACCACCGTCGAGTGGTTCGCCTCACCCCTCGACGTGTGCCGGGCCCTGGTCGCCCTCGACGACCTCGCCGACCGGCCCGGCCTCGAACCGGTGGGTGAGATCCTGTCGGCCAACCCCGGCGTGCCCGTCGACCCGGCCCGCTACGACCGGGTCCTGTTCAAGGGCGGCTCGGAGCCCGGTGTGCTCTACGCCGCCTGGCTGGCCAAGCGACCGGACGGGTCACGGGTGGTGGTGACCGGCGGGCTGGCCGACACCGCGAAGCCCATCGACGAGGCCACCGCCATCCAGCTCCTCGCCCTCGGGCTCGACCTCACCGGCTGACGGTCCGGCCATGAAGCCGAGGCCCCACGACCAGTGCATGGTGGGGAACACCGCCACCAGCCGGGCCGTGACGCCTGGATCGCCCCCGCCGGCCACGGCCGAGGCCGCGACCACCGCCGCGCCGTAGCCGGCGGGCAGCACCAGGGCCCGTCGGCGGCCGACCGCCGCAGCCAGCAGGCCCCCGACCACCGCCAGCACGGTGGCCGGGGCCACGAGCTGGCGCCAGCGCAGCGAGCGGGGGTGGCGGCGGAGAACCTCCCGCTTCCAGGCGCCGTACTGCCGATACTGGCGGGCCAGGGCGCCGAGCGACCCCCGGGGCCGGTAACGGACCCGCAGCGCCGGGTCGAACCACACCGTCCGACCGGTCTCCCGCAGACGCCAGTTCAGCTCGTAGTCCTGGTTGCGCTCCAGATCCTCGGCGAACCCGCCCACGGCGTCGAGGTCGTGCCGGCGGAACACGCCCAGGTACACGGTATCGACCGGGCCCTCCCGCCCCCCGAGGCGGTAGCGGGCGTCGCCCACCCCGAAGCGGGAGGCCGTTGCGGCGGCGACGGCCCGCTCGAACGCCGTGACGCCCACCGACTCCTGCACCCCGCCCACGTTGGCGGCGCCGGTACGGCCCAGCGTCTCGACCGCCCGCCGCAGGTAGCCGGGCGGCAGGACGGCGTGGGCGTCGAGGCGGGCCACGACGGGGGCGGTGGTGGCGGCGATGGCCCGGTTGAGCCCGGCCGGGGTCGATCCGGACGGGTTGGGCACGACCCGCACGGCCGGATGGGAGGCGGCCAGCCGCTCCGCCACGGCGGCCGTCCCGTCCGACGACGGACCGACGGCCACCACGACCTCGAGACCGCCGCCGACGTCCTGGGCCAGGGCGCTCTCGACCGCCGCCCGCAGCGTCGCCGCACCATCCCGGACCGGGATCACGACCGCCGTGCTGACCGGCTCGCTCGTCCCGCCCCCGGCCGTCACGTCAGGACCCACGTCGCTCGCAGTGCTGACCGGCTCGCTCGTCCCGCCCCCGGCCGTCACGTCAGGACCCACGTCGCTCGCAGCGCCGACCGGCTCGCTCGTCCCGCCCCCGGCCGTCACGTCAGGACCCACGTCGCTCGCAGTGCTGACCGGCTCGCTCGTCCCGCCCCCGGCCGTCACGTCAGGACCCACGTCGCTCGCAGCGCCGACCGGCTCGCTCGTCCCGCCCCCGGCCGTCACGTCAGGACCCACGCCGCTCGCAGCGCCGACCGGCTCGACCGGCTCGCTCGTCTCGTCCCCGGCCCCGCCGCCAGGACCCACGTCGCTCGCAGTGCTGACCGGCTCGCTCGTCCCGCCCCCGGCCGTCACGTCAGGACCCACGCCGCTCGCAGTGCCCACCGGCTCGCCCGGCTCGCCCCGTGGCTCACACCCGGCGGGAGATCACGACCCAGAACGTCTTGGCCAGGATCTGCAGGTCGAGCACCGGCGACCAGTTCACGAGGTACTGGAGGTCGTGGCCCAGCTTGAATCCGGGGTCGGTGTCATAGCGGCCCGCCACCTGGGCCAGGCCGGTGAGGCCGGGGGGCAGCTCGTGGCGCCGCCCGTAGCCGGGGATCAGCTCGGCGAACCGGGCGGTCAGCTCGGGGCGCTCGGGGCGCGGGCCCACCACCGACATCTCCCCCCGCAGCACGTTCCAGACCTGGGGCAGCTCGTCGAGGCGGCTGTCGCGCAGCCACTGGCAGGCCCCGATGACCCGGGGGTCACCCCGGCGGGAGAGCACCGCCCCGAGCCCCTCCTCGGCGGCCGGCACCATGGTGCGGAACTTCACCATGCGGAAGATGCGCCCGTCGCGCCCCACCCGGTCCTGACGGAACAGCACCCCCCGCCCGGCCACGGCCCGGACGTAGAGCGCGACGGCGGCGAGCACCGGCACGAGCACCGGCAGGAGGGCGACGACCCCGACCAGCTCCAGCGTGCGCTTGAGCTTGGCCTTGTGGGTCGGCAGGGCGTGGGCCCGCAGTTTCACGAAGGGCATGCCGCCCACCTCGCGGACCGACTGCAGACCGAGGAGCGTCTCCTGGGCGCCGACCCGCTGCAGCACGCCGACGCCGTCGCGCTCGAGCGTGATGAGCGGCTCCGGATACAGGTCGGCCAGCGACCGGGACGACATGAGGAGCACCTCGTCGGCGTCGAGCGCCCGCACCGAGACCAACAGGTCGACGCCATCGGGCACCGAGCCGACCACCACGGCCGCCCGGTCGGACTCGCGCAGGTGGTCCCGGGCGGCGTCCACGTCGTCGGGCGGGCCGACCAGCAGCACCCGTGGCGGGCCCTGGCGACGGCGGGCCAGGAAGCGGGACAGGCGCCGGTTGGCGGCCAGCAGGAGCGAGCCGACCACGAACAGCACGACCAGGTTCCACCGGGGCATGAGCTGGCGCCCGACGGCCAGGAAGACACCGGCGGCCAGGAGCACGGCCATCAGGTCGACGGCCACGATCCGGGGCAGCCAGGCCCGGTAACCGAGCCGGGGCTCGCGCACGTACAAGCCTGCGAAGTACCCGACCGTCAGGTGCAGCGCCGCCACGACGGCGAAGCCGACCAGGTAGTGGGTCAGCCCGTAGGTCGGCCAGTCGGACGGGGTGCCGAAGCGCACGAGGTTGGTGGCGACCATGACCGCCACCAGCGCCACGGCGTCGAGCACGAACAGGAAGCGGAAGCCCCGCGCCCACATGAGCTGCAGCGGACGCAGGCGTACCGCCGGGTCGGCACCGGGGGCGGGCCGTGGCGGGATCGGGGTGCGGGTCGCCACGGCCGCACAGCGTACCGCCGGCGCCGTCGGGCCTTCCGGACCGGCGGCGGGGTCACGGGACGGCACCCCTCCGGTAGCGTCGAGCGCCGCCATGGGCCCCCTGCTGCTGCGCGCCGCCCGTGGCCTCGCCGATGCGGTGGTGGTGTCCCTCGCCACCTGGACGCTGCTCGTGCACGCCGCCCTGGTGCTGGACTGGGACCGCGACCCGGTCACCGTGGCGTGGCTGGCCGTCACCCCGGTGGCGCTGGTCGCCCTCCGCCTTATCCCCGCCGCCGACGACCCGCCGGCCCCCGCCCCGTCCCGGGCCCGCCCCGCACCGGTGACGGCGGTACTCATCGGCCTCGCCGCCGTCGTCGCCGTCGCCACGGCCGTGATCCGTCCCGACGGGTCGGCCTTCACGGTCGTGTGGGCGGCCGTGATCCTCCTGGCCGGGGCTGGGATGGCGGCCGCCCGGTCGGGGCGCTCGGCCCACCGCCCCGTCCCCGATCTCGGCCCGTGGGCGGTGCTGGTCGTGGTCGGCGTGGCCGTCGTGGCCGCCCTCGTGATCATCCGACCCGACCTCGACGACGTCGAGCTCGTCAACCGGTCGCTCTACGTCGAGCAGCACGACGGCGCCTTCCCGACCCGCGACACCGTCCTCGCCGACGAGGTCTTCGCCGCCGATCGGCCCGAGACGCCGGCCACCACCATCGAGCCGCTCGTCGGGGCCGTGGCCGCGCTCGTACCGGTGTCGGCCGTGACGGTCGCCCACCTCTGGCTCGGACCCCTCGTGGCCGGGCTCGCCGTCGTGGCCCTGCACCGCCTCCTCGACAGCCTGCGGGCGCCGGCCCCGGCCCTCGCCACCGCCGCCGCCGTCGGGTGGACGCTGCTCGACGGTGAGGTGCTCCGCTCGGTCGGCAACTTCGGGCTCGCCCGGGCCTGGCAGGGCAAGGTCATCCTCCTCGTCGTGGTGGTGCCCGTGCTGTGGCACCACCTGCTGCGCTTCGGCCGCAGCGGCGACCGGCGCTCGCTGGCGGTGGCCGTCGTCGCCGGTGTGGCCGCCGTCGGGCTGTCCAGGACGGGGGTGTTCGTGCCCGCGCTGATCGTGGCTGCGGTGGGCGTTGCCCTGCTCGTCGTCGGGCAGCCCCGGCGGGCGCTGCTGGCCGCGCTGACGGTGGCCTATCCGGTCGGCGCCGGCATTGTGGGCGTGCTGGCCGAGGGCGCCCCCGTGGCCCCCCGGGGGATCATCGCCGCCCTGCAGCCGATCGTGATGCTGCCCGAGACCGACCCCGCCCGGCCCTGGTACTCGGTCCTGGGCAACGGCGTGGGCTTCGCCGTCGGCCTGCTGGCGGTGCTGACGGCATGGGCGTGGGTGGGTGACCGGCTGAGCGCCGTGGCCCTGGCCACCGCCCCCGCCGTGGTGGCGCTGACCGTGTCGACCCCCGGAGGGGCCGGGCTCATCGACGAGCTGGCCGGTACCGACGCCATCCTGTGGCGGTCGCTGTGGGCCATCCCCGTCCTGGCCGGCATCGGGCTCCTGCTGACCGTTGCCCCCCGGTGGACGCCACATGCGGTTCGCCCGGCGGCGGCGGTGGTCGTCCCGCTGGTGCTGTTCGTCGCCTTCGCCGTCGACGGCGCCTGGCTCGGGTCCTCGGCCAACCGGGGCGCCGAGGTGGCCTGGCCGCGGTGGAAGGTCGACGACGAGGACCTCGCCGCCGCCCGCCGCCTGGTCGAGCTGACCGAGCCGGGGGGGCTGGTGGCCGCCCCCCTCGACGTCTCCGGCGTGCTCGGCACGACCACCCTCGACGTCCGGGCCGTCGGCCCCCGCCAGGACTCGCTGCGGGGCCGTCACGTCGTGCCCGAGCTGAGGGCGGCCGAGCGCGAGTCGCTGACGTTCTCCCTGGGCAGCGGTTCGCCCGACCCCATCGCCACCGGCCTCGCCCGCGCCGCCCTGACCGACCTCCCGATCACGACGGTGTGCTCCCGGCCGGCCGTCGACCCCGCCGATCCGGTGATCCAGGTGCTGCGTGAGAGCGGGTTCACCGAGGTCGACCGCGACGCCTCCTGCGTCTACTGGAGGTGGAGGGGGTGATCGCTATCCTCCGCCGGTGACGCTCCCGCAGCGCCCCCCCGCCATCCTCTCCCGGCCCTTCCTCGCCGTCACCGGGTCGGCCCTGCTGGTGTTCATCGGGTTCGGCGCCACCATCGCCCTCCTCCCCCAGTACGTGAAGGAGGACCTCGGCCGGGGCGACACCGCCGTGGGTGTCGTCTTCGGGTCGATCTCGGTGGCGGCGGTGGCGGTGCGGGCCGTGGCCGGTGGGTGGGGTGACCGCTACGGCCGCCGGGTGCTGATGGTGGCCGGGGCGGCGGTGACCGGTGCGGCCATCGCCCTGCACGGTCTGGCCGACGACCTGCCGACCCTCATCGGGCTGCGCCTCCTCACCGGAGCCGGCGAGGGCGTCTTCTTCGTGGGCGCCGCCACGCTGATCAGCGACCTGGCCCCCGCCGATCGCCGGGGCGAGGCCATCTCGTACTTCTCGGTGGCCACCTACGCCGGCCTGGGCATCGGCCCCACGCTGGGCGAGGCCGTGCTGGACGGCGCCGGCTTCACGCCGGCCTGGGCGGTGGCGGGCGGCCTGTGCCTCGTGGGGGCGGCCCTGGCCACGGTCGTCCCCGCCCGGGTGCGGCGCAGCGGGAGCGATCCCGCCGCCGTGGCCGCGCCGGTGACCGGGGCCCGGCGGTTCTTCCACCCCGCCGCCATCGGCCCGGGCTCGGTGCTGGCCCTCGGGCTCATCGGATACGCCAGCTTCTCGGCCTACGTGCCCCTCCACGTCGACTCGGTCGGGCTCGACGACTCCCGCTACGTGTTTCTCTTCTACTCGGCGCTGGTCGTGGCCGTCCGTCTGTTCGGGGCCCGGCTGCCCGACGTGCTCGGCCCCCGGGTGAGCGGCACGTCTGCCCTCGTCGTGCTGTCGGCCGGCCTGCTGGTGCTGTTCTCGTGGCGGAGCGGGCCCGGCGTGTTCGCCGCCACCGTGGGCGTCGCCGGCGGCATGTCGCTCCTGTACCCCGCCCTGTTCACCGCGGCCGTCAACCGCGCCCCCGACGAGGAGCGGGCCTCCGTCGTGGCCAGCTTCACCATGTTCTTCGACGTGTCGGTGGGCGTGGGTGGCCTCGTCCTCGGGATCGTGGCCGGACTCAGCTCCCCCCAGGGGGCCTTCCTGGCCGGCGCCGTGATCGCCGCCTCCGGGATCCTGCTCCTCCTCGGCGTGGTGGCCCCGTCGCGGCGGGTCACGACCGACCGGTCGCCCCCAGCTCGGCCGGGTCCACCACCCACACCTCCTCCTCGCCGAGCGCCCGCCGCAGAGCGGTGACCCGCCGCCGCAGCGAGGCGTCGTCGCCGTCCCACACCACCACCGCCTCGTCGGCCAGCCTCGTCAGCAGGTCGTCACGACGACCGATGGCCTTGCCCGCCTCCTGACGCGTCGACGGCGTCGACCGCCCGGCCAGGCGGACCTCACGGGCCTTCGGGACGAGGCGCCGGTAGCGGCGCCGGGACTCCTCCGGCCAGACCGACTCCGGCTCGGGGAAGGCCAGCACGGCCACGAACGGCACGCCGGCCTCGACGGCCGCCTCCGCACCGAGCTGCTCGGCGCCGAGGCCCATGCCGGTCAGCACCACCAGGTCGGGGTGCAGCTCGGCCTTGGCCCGCACGATCCGGGTCAGGAGGTCGCGGACGGCGTCGGCCACGGGGTTGTCGTCCCAGCCGCCCAGCTCGGGCGGGCGATGACCGGTCACGAGCAGGGCCCGGCCCCTCGGCTCGGCGTCGGCCTGCTCCGGGGGGACGTCCTCGGGCAGGGCCGCCACCTCGGCCGGGTCGAGGCGGTCACCGGCGCGCCCCTCCTGCGCCAGGGCGGCGGCGGTGGCGAGGCGGTCGGCGGCGTCGTTCATGGGGTCGCCGCTGTGCCCCTTGACCCACTCGAAGGTCACGTCGTCGCGGCCCGTGACGAGGGCCACGAACGGCTCCCACAGATCCCGGTTGGCGACGGGCTGCTTCTTGGAGTTTCGCCAGCCCCGCTCGAGCCAGCCCTTCCACCACCCGTTGCGGAAGCAGTTGACGACGTAGGTCGAATCGCTGACCACCGTGACGGGGCGGTCGGGGTGGGCCTCGACCGCCCGCCAGGCCGCCGTCAGCTCCATGCGCTGGTTGGTGGTGCGGGGCTCGGCGCCCGAGGCATGGGGCCCGTCGGACGTCACCCAGGCCCAGCCGCCCGGCCCCGGGTTCCCGAGGCACGCGCCGTCCGTGTAGACGCGCACCTGGGCCGACACGCATCGGACCGTAGCGGGCGGGCCGCCGCGCCAGGCCCGATGCCTGCGACAATGGACCCATGATCTTCGACGGATTCGTGCACCAGCTGCCCGACATCGATCCCGAGGAGACCGCCGAGTGGCTCGACTCCTTCGCCACCGTCGTCGACGAGCGGGGCCGGTCCCGGGCACAGTTCCTCATCGCCAAGCTGGAGGAGCGGGCCCGGGAGATGCAGGTCGGCATTCCGGCCTCGGTGTCGACCCCCTACGTCAACACCATCCCGCCCGAGCAGGAGCCGTGGTTCCCCGGCGACGAGTACGTCGAGCGGCGCATCCGGGCCTTCATCCGCTGGAACGCCGCCGTCATGGTGTCGAACGCCAACAAGGTGGCCGACGGCATCGGGGGGCACCTGTCGTCGTTCGCCTCGTCGGCCGCCATGTACGACGTCGGGTTCAACTGGTTCTTCCGGGGCAAGGACGACGGCCAGCCCGGCGACGCCATCTACTACCAGGGCCACGCCGCTCCCGGCATCTACGCCCGGGCCTACCTCGAGGAGCGCCTGACCGAGGAGGACCTCGACCACTTCCGGCGTGAGATCGGCCGGCGGGGTCTCTCCTCCTACCCGCACCCCCGGCTCATGCCCGACTTCTGGGAGTACCCGACCGTCTCCATGGGGCTCGGGCCGCTCAACGCCATCTACCAGGCCCGCTTCTACAAGTACCTCCACAACCGCCGCCTCGACGACACCTCGGCCAGCCGGGTGTGGTGCTTCCTCGGCGACGGTGAGACCGACGAACCGGAGTCGCTCGGCGCGCTGCAGATCGCGTCCCGGGAGGGGCTCGACAACCTCACTTTCGTCGTCAACTGCAACCTGCAGCGACTCGACGGACCGGTGCGCGGCAACGGCAAGATCATCCAGGAGCTGGAGGCGGTGTTCCGCGGCGCCGGCTGGAACGTCATCAAGGTGCTGTGGGGCTCGAACTGGGACGAGCTGCTGGCCCGCGACGTCGACGGCGTGCTCGTCAACCGCATGAACACGGCGATCGACGGCGACTACCAGCGCTACAAGACCGAGAGCGGCGCCTACGTGCGCGAGCACTTCTTCGGGTCCGACCCCCGGCTGCGCAAGCTGGTGGAGCACCTGAGCGACGACGAGATCTGGGAGCTGAAGCGGGGCGGCCACGACTACAAGAAGCTGTACGCGGCGTACAAGGCGGCCACCTCCCACCGGGGCGCGCCGACGGTCATCCTGGCCAAGACGATCAAGGGCTGGACGCTCGGGCCCGACCTGGAGGGCCGCAACGCCACCCACCAGATCAAGAAGCTGACCAAGGATCAGCTGCTCACACTGCGGGACCGCCTCTTCCTCCACGACGAGATCCCGGAGGACTTCGACGCGGACGACCCGCCCTACTTCCGGCCCGAGCCCGAGTCGGTGGAGGGGCGCTACCTCGTCGACAGGCGGAGGGCGCTCGGGGGGTCGATCCCCAAGCGGATGGTGCGGGACCGGCGGCCGCTGCCGATGCCGTCCGCCAAGCCGTGGGAGGAGATGCGGGCCGGCTCCCGGGGGCGCGAGGTGTCGACCACGATGGCGTTCACGTCGCTGCTGCGCACGCTCCTGCGTGAGGAGGGCTTCGGCGAGCGCGTCGTGCCGATCATCCCGGACGAGGCCCGCACCTTCGGGATGGACTCGCTCTTCCGGGAGGTCGGCATCTACGCCCCCAATGGGCAGAAGTACGAGCCCGTCGACCACGCCCTCCTGCTCTCCTACCACGAGGCCAAGAACGGCCAGCTGCTGGAGGAGGGCATCACCGAGGCGGGCGCCATGGCCTCGTTCACCGCCGCAGGCACGTCGTACTCGACGCGGGGGGTGCCGATGGTGCCCTTCTACATCTTCTACTCGATGTTCGGGTTCCAGCGGGTGGGTGACCTGATGTGGGCCTTCGCCGACGCCCGGGGCAAGGGGTTCCTGCTGGGGGCCACGGCCGGGCGCACCACGCTCATGGGAGAGGGGTTGCAGCACCAGGACGGCCAGTCGCCGGTGCTCATGTCGGTCATCCCCAACTGCCGGGTCTATGACCCCGCCTTCGCCTACGAGGTGGGCGCCGTGGTCGAGAACGGTGTCCGTGAGATGTACGACGAGGGCGCCGACGTCTTCTACTACCTCACCATCTACAACGAGAACTACGAGCAGCCCCCCGCCCCCGACGGGCTCGACGTCGACGGGCTCCTGCGGGGCCTGTACCGGTTCGCCGAGGCGCCCGACGGGCCGGCGCACCGGGCCACGCTGCTGTTCAGCGGGTCGGCCCAGGCGGCGGTGCGGGAGGCCCGTGACCTGCTGGCCGCGGACTGGGACGTGGCCGCCGAGCTGTGGTCGGCGCCCTCGTACCGGGCGCTGCGCGACGACGCCCTGGCGACGGAGCGCTGGAACCGGCTGCACCCCGAGGCCGAGGCCCGGGTGCCGTACGTCGCCCGGGCGCTGTCGGGCGCGTCCGGGCCGATCGTCGCCACGACCGACTACATGCGGGCCGTACCCGACATGGTGTCGCGCTGGGTACCGGGCGACTACCACACGCTCGGCACCGACGGGTTCGGCCGCTCCGACACCCGGGAGGCGCTCCGCCGCTTCTTCGAGACCGACGCCGCCCACGTCGTGGTGGCCACCCTCTCCCGCCTGGCCGCCGTCGGCGACGTCAAACCCGAGCGCGTCACCGACGCCATCGACCGCTACGACATCGACCCCGACCGCGTCGAGCCCTGGTCCGCCTGGGCCCACTGATGCGTTCTGGCACCTGAACGAGACCCACGTGCGGGTTTTCGGGTGCCAGAACGACGGATTCGTACCGCGTCGTCAACCCGCGAGCGGACGACCGGAGCGTCGTGCCAGATCTCGTGGTCCCAGACCTCCACGACGGTGAGGCCCAGGTCACGGAGGGCGGCCGTTCGCCGGGCGTCGGAGAGCTGGTCGGTGAGGGCGGCGTGGAACGCCTCGCTCTGCACCTCGATCACGAGACCGAGGTCGAGGTTGACGAAGTCGACCCGGCCGATCCACTGCTCGCCGCCCAGGTCCACCTGCCGCTCGAAGGGCGGGAGGTCTCCGTGACGCAGGATCCACGCCATCCGGGTCTCCAAACCGGATTGCGGCGCGACGTACCCGACGGGACGCTCCGCCAGCAGCGTGCGCATCGTGCGGATGCCGGGTCGTCCCCGCTGGGCCAACTCGTCCAAGGTCCGCTGCAGGGCGGTCGTCGTGGTCAACCCTCGACTCAAGCAGCGGTCGACCAGGCGGGCCATGCGCCCCGATGGCTCCCGCCCGGCGAGGTCGAACAGCGTCCGGGCTGGCGTGGACACCGTGATGCGAGAGACCGACGTCACGTGACCCGCCAGGAGTTTCCTGGGTTCGTGCACGATGATCCCGTCCACGGTGGAGCTGCGGGTCGCCCGCAGGCGGGTGACTTCGGCGTGACCGAGGTCGTACCCGGGCAGGTTCCAGAGCGCTGCAGCGGACGAGTGACTTGCGAGCGCACCGGGCCCGGCCCGAAGGACCGCTGCTGTGACTCGTTGTTCCTCGGTCGGCGGGGACCCCCTCAGCCGGTAGACGCCCCAGTACAGAGGTTCCCAGCGCTTCGAACGGATCTCGCGCTCCACCTTCGCACTCGTCGAGGGTCCCACCTGTCGTCGAGCGACCACGCCGTGCTGCAGTTCGGCCAAGCTTCGCATCTCGTCAAGGTCCATGGCGAAGATGATCGCCCGACCCTGTGACACCGATTCGTTCTGGCACCTGAAACTGACCCATCCGAGGGTTTTCAGGTGCCAGAACGAGGGTGGGGGGGGGTGGGGTCGCATCCGGCAGACTGGCGGGCATGGCGACGGAGCTGCGGGTCACGGGGGACGAGGAGGCGGATCGGCTGCTGCGGGAGGATCCGCTGGCGCTGCTCGTCGGGATGCTGCTCGACCAGCAGGTGCCCATGGAGTGGGCGTTCATCGGGCCGTACCGGCTCCAGGAGCGCATCGGCGCCCTCGACGCCGACGCCATCGCCGGCATGGACCCGGGCGCGCTGGAGGCGGCGTTCAAGCAGAAGCCGGCGCTGCACCGCTACCCCGGCTCCATGGCCAAGCGGACCCAGAGCCTCTGCCGTCACCTCGCCGAGCACCACGGGAGCGACGCCGCCGACGTGTGGGAGGGCGCCGCCGACGGCGCCGACGTCCGCCGCCGCCTGCAGGCGCTGCCGGGCTTCGGGCCCGAGAAGTCCAAGATCTTCCTGGCGCTGCTGGCCAAGCGCTTCGGTCACACCCCCGACGGGTGGGAGGAGGCTGCCGCCCCCTTCTCCGACGACGCCGACCGGTCGGTGGCCGACATCGACGGGCCCGAGGCGCTCGACCGGGTGCGGGCCCACAAGCAGGCCCTCAAGGCGCAGGGCAAGGGCAAGCAGGGCTGATGCCGAGGCGGCCGGGCCGCCGGACGACTACGGCGCCAGCTTGCAGAAGCGGTCGGTGGCCTCGATGGGCCCGGCTACGAGCAGCAGATCATCCGGCCCGATGCGGGTGTCGGGCGTGGCGTAGGTGAACTGGCCGCCCGACGGCTTGATGGCCACCACGGTGATGCCGTAGCGGTCGCGCAGGCCGGACTCGGCCAGCGTCCTGCCGAGCGCGTCGCGGGGCGGCGTCGTCTCCGCCAGGGCGAAGTCCTCGTCGAGCACGAACCAGTCGATGGCCCGCCCCGCCACCGCATGGCCGACCCGCTCCCCCATGTTCTTCTCGGGGTACACGACGTGGTGGGCGCCGACCCGCTCCAGGATGCTGCCGTGACGATCGGACAGCGCCTTGGCCCAGATGAGCGGGTGGCCGATCCCGTCGAGGGCGGCGGTGGCGAGGATGCTGGCCTCGAGGCTGCTGCCCACGGCCACGACGGCCACCTCGAAGTCGAGCGCGCCGAGCTTCACCAGCGTGTCGGGGTCGGTGGCGTCGGCCGCCACGACGTGGTTCAGCTCGTCACTGCGCTGCTGGACGATGGCGGGCGACACGTCGATGCCCAGCACGTCCGCGTCCAGGCTCTCCAGGGTGCGGGCCACCGCCGTCCCGAACCGACCGAGGCCCACCACCAACGCCGAGGCGGCGTCGCTCCGGGCGCCGAGGAAGTTGCGGAGACCGTGGCGCTCAGCCAAGGAGCGGCCGCTCCTCGGGGTAGCGGAAGCTCCGGTCGCGCCCTCGCAGCGCGAGAGCGGTGGCGAAGGCGAGCGGCCCGAGCCGACCGGCGAACATGAGCAGCACGAGCACCATCTTGGCCGTCTCGGGCAGGAGCGGGGTCACGCCCGTCGACAGCCCGACGGTGCCGATGGCCGAGACCGCCTCGAAGATCACGTCCCGCAGGGCGAACGGGGTCACGCCGCTCAGCACCATGGCGCCGACGGCGGCGAGCATCAGCGCCAGGAACCCGATGGTGACGGCCTCCCGCTGCACGGGCTCGGGGACGGTCCGCCCGTACAGGGCGACGTCGCGCCGGCCCCGGGCCTCTGACCACAGCACGCCCAGGATGACGGCCAGCGTCGTGACCTTGATGCCCCCCGCCGTCGACGCCGCCCCCCCGCCGATCAGCATGAGGACCGACGTGAACATCAGCGTGGCGTCGTGCATGCCGGCGTAGTCGACGGTGTTGAAGCCGGCCGTGCGCGGGGTGACCGCGGCGAACGAGGCGGCCAGCACCTTCTCGCCGACGGGCAGCGGTCCGAACGTGCGGGCGTTGGCCCACTCGACGGCCAGCGTCACGACGAACCCGACGGCCAGCAGGCCGACGGTGGTGACGAGGGCCAGCTTGGTGTGCAGCGACCACCGCACCGCCCGCTTGCGGTCCCGCAGGTCGAGCAGGACCGGGGTTCCCAGGCCGCCGACCACCACCGCCGCCATGACGGTCAGGTTGACGATCACGTCGTCGCGGAACGCCACCAGCCCGCCGGGCACGACCGAGAACCCGGCGTTGTTCCAGGCCGACACGGCGTGGAAGCTGCCCCACCCGAGCGCCCGCCCGAGCGAGGCACCGTCGACGAGGAAGCGGAGCGCCAGCACGGCGGCCACCGCCACCTCGACGACGACCGTCACCTTGGCCACCGCGATGACCACCCGACGGAGATCCCCGAGATCGAGGGCGCCGATCTCGGCTGCGGCGGCCAGCCGCCGGCCCATCCCGACCCGGCCCGACAACGTGAGGCCGGCCAGGCCCGCGAAGGTCATGATCCCGAACCCGCCGAGCTGGGCCAGCACCCCGATCACGACCTGGGAGTCGAAGCCCATCTGCGTGGCCGGGTCGACGGTGGCGAGGCCGGTCACGCACACCGCCGAGGTGGCCGTGAAGACGGCATCGATCCAGCCCACGTCGCCGAGGGCCCGCAGCAGGACCGCCCCCACCGAGATCAGCGCGATGAACCCGTAGGCCACGACCCGCCCCGGCCTCCCCCGGGTGCGGGTGACCAGCTCGAATCGGGCCACCCCGGGTCAGACCGTCCCGGCCCGTCGGGTCAGGGCGGCGGCCTGCTCGTCGAACCAGCCGAGCAGCATGGCGATGGCCCGGGGGTCGAGGCGCAGCCGGTGGGTGGCGGCGGGGATGATGCGGATCCGGGCGGCGCCGTGGGCGTCGACGATGCGGCGGGCGTGGTCGGTCGACACCCGCCGGTCGGCCTCACCGTGGAGGACGAACAGATCGCGGTTGCCGAGCCGCCGGGCGCCCTCCAGCGGCTTGACCGAGCGCAGCTCCCGCGCCCAGGCGTCCATGTCACGCGGCTCGCTCGGCTCGACCAGCCCGAGGCGGCGGGCCTCCTCCAGGATGCGGCGCGGGTGCGCGGCCCACTCCGAGAAGTCGGCCCGGGCGGCGAGCGTGGCCACCCCCCGGATGTGGGGATCGTCGCCGGCGGCGGCCAGCGCCACCGACCCACCCGTGGCCGACCCGGCCACCCACACGCCGTCGACGGCCTCCTCCTCGTGCAGGAACCTCACCGCCGCCGACAGGTCCTTGCACCAGCCCCGCACCGAGAAGCTCCCCTCGCTGTCACCGCACCCCCGGAAGTTGAGGGCCAGGACGGTCCACCCCAGCGCCTCCGCGATGCGCCCGGCGAGGTGCTCGTAGGTCCGGTCGGGGGCGGCGGCGGGGTCACGGGCGGGGAAGCCGTGGCACAGGACCAGCCCGGCCCGCAGCGGACGGGGGGTCAGACCCGGCTCCCCGATGCGGGCGGCGAGTCGCAGCCCGTCGGAGACGACCCACGCCTCCCGGATGGTGACGCTCACGTCGTGGGTGGAGCCTTCACCCCAGCGGCGCAGGGTCGCAGTGACGGCTCAGCCGGTAGCCGCGGTTGCGGGCCTCGGGCAACGTGTCGGGCCCGAAGGCGGCGCCGGCCCCGGCGGCGACGACCTCGGCCACGAGGTCGGGACGGTCGCAGTGGTCGAGGTCGTAGACGACCTGGGTGCGCTTGTCGCCGAGGTAGCGATGCTCCTCGTAGCCCTTGGGCCGCTCCATCGGGGGCAGGGTAGCGCTCAGGTCACGGCGGCCCGGTCGGCCTCGGGCACGGCCCCACCCGCCCGCAGCGGCCAGAAGAAGGTGAGCGTCCCGGTCCAGAGCACGTGGGCGACGACGGGGGCCACCAGGCCGTCCCGCCACCAGTAGAGGAGTCCCCAGACGAGGCCGCCCAGCACGGCGGCCAGGAGCAGCGTCCACTTGCGCTCGACGATCTGGACGAAGGTGTAGGCGGCCACCCCGACGGCCAGCCCGGCGCTGCCCTGGACGAGCCCCCGGAACAGCAGCTCCTCGGTCACGCCCATGGCCACCACCGGCGGGGCCACCAGGGCGAACCGGTCGTCGGCGGCGACGGCGTAGAGGTCCCTGATCTGGGCGACGAACGACGGGAACACCCGGGCCAGCACCCAGTGACCCACGTGGGTGGCGATCAGCCAGGCCCCGCCCACGCCCAGCCCGACGCCCACCTCGACCAGGTCGACGGGGCCGACCACGTCGTCGAGCCGGCCGAGGACGGCGAGCGCGCCGATCGAGTAGCCGCTGAGGGTGATGGCGGCGATCCAGGTCCGGGGCCAGATGCCCCGCCGGGGGGGGATGAACATGGCGGCCCACATGAACAGGGCCAGGACCACGCCGCCGACCACGAACCCCGCGGTCATGCCGGGACCGCCTCGACGGTGCGGGTGTCGAACCCGTCCCAGGCCGTGAGCCGCCCAGCGGCCACGGCCACCCTGGCGCCGGACCCGCCGGCGTCGACCAGCCGACCCTGCCCTCGCACCATGACCCCCCGCTTGCGGTCGGGTCGCCGGTCGGCGCTGTCGTCCACGGTGACGCACACCGGCCCGGGCAGGCGGGCACCGACGCGGGCCACGGCCGCAGCGGACATCGCGACGGTCCCCGACGCCGGCTCCCACCGCCCCGGCAGGGTCACGGGGCCCACGGCGCAGAGCAGTCCCACCTGGGCCGGACCGGGTCGCCCGACCAGCGCAGCCAGCTCCGGCGTCAGGTCGCCGGTGGGCGGCGGCCCGGCGTCCGTCCCCCCGGGATCGGGTCGCAGCGACCTGACCGGTCCGGCCCAGGCCCCCGTCGCCGACACCACCTCGTCGCCGGCGAGGACGATCCGGTGGGCGATGCGGGTCACGGCCACGACCCTCCCGATCGGACCCCACGCCGCCGGCACGCCCCGCCCGGCGGCGACGTAACCGGCCACCGAGTCGAGCTGGGCGGCGACCAGCCGGGCGAGGGCGGTGCCCACCGCCGTCGCCGCCAGCGGATCGGCCCGGCCATCACAGGGCCGGAGGGCGTCGAGGAGGACGGTCGGGCCGGCCAGCACCTGCGTGACGGCGCCCTCGCGCACGACCACACCGACCCCGGACCGCCGCCGCAGCACCCGCGCCTTGAGCGACGACCGCGACGTCGTCGTCCAGTAACGGCCCAGGTGCACGACGCCGGCCTGGAGGGTCACGTGGGGTCCCGTCCGGGCGGCCACGGCGTAGGGCTGGAAGCTCACGGGCGGGGGGCCGGCGTGCGGACGGTCACGTCGGCCGGGTCGATACCGAGGTGGGCGTAGAGGTTGTCGGCGAAGCGGTCACCGGTGCGCTGCATCGTGGCGGCCATCACCCGCTCGACGGCCCGGCGGGACAGCGACGGCAGGGGCAGGACGGCGCACAGGGTCAGGTCGATGAACAGCCGCGTCGACGCCGGGCCCAGCTCGGTCAGCTCGTACACGCCGTCGGCGCCGGCCCGCTCCTCGGTCCCGGCCGGCGGGTCGTGGCGGAACAGGATGCGGTGTCCGTCCTCGAACACCATGCGCTCCGTGAACGACGGCGCCACCGTCACCCCCAGGGCGGAGATGCCGGCGAGCTGCCAGCGCCACCGGTCCCCGTCGGCGGTGATGCGGTCGACCAGCGGTGTCAACCGGGCCAGCTCGGACGGCGAGCGGAGCACCTCCCACACGGCCTGGCGGGCCACGGGGACCTCGGCCTCGGAGACGTTGCGGGACGAGAAGGCGGTCACGGGCGCCGGCCTACCCGGGACGGACCACCGCTCACCTCGCGAAGCGCGCCCAGGGCCCGGAGGTAGTCGAGCTGGAGGGACATGACGGCGGCCACGTCGCCGACCTCGACGTCGAGCCCGGCGGCGTCGGCCTCGGCCACCACCGCCACCAGACCGGGGTCGTCGGACACGACGGTCGTGCCCGTGACGGCGGCCACGTCACCCTCGGCGGCCTGGCGTTGCAGCTCGGCCAGGTGCCAGCCCACCAGGGCGGTCACGTCGCCGTGGGTGAGCCGCCCGGCCGGGCCGGGATCGAGGCGGTCGCCGATCCAGGCCACGGCGTCGGGGAGGCGGTAGGTGGGCAGGTGGCGCTGGCGGCCCAGCCGGTTGGCCTCCCTGCCCACCACCGCGGCGGCGAGAGCGAACACCAACGCCAGCACGACGACGGCCACGACGACGGTCAGCACCACCGCCCCAGGATGCCCGGACGGGCCGGGTGGCGGCTACAGCCCGATGCGCTGGGCCAGCTGCTCGCGGTGGTAGGCGGGGTCGCCGAACAGCAACTCGGACGACTTGGCCCGCTTGAAGTAGAGGTGGGCCGGATGCTCCCAGGTGAAACCGATGCCGCCGTGGATCTGGATGTTCTCGGCGGCGCAGTGGAAGTAGGCCTCCGAGCAGTAGGCCTTGGCCAGCGAGGCCACCGACGGCAGCTCGTCGTTCGTCTCCGACGCGCACCAGCCGGCGTAGTAGGCGGCCGATTTGGCCGACTCGACCTGGAGGAGCATGTCGGCGCACTTGTGCTTGATGGCCTGGAACGAGCCGATCGGGCGGCCGAACTGGACCCGGTCCTTGGCGTACTGGACCGCCATCTCGAGGACGAACTGGGCGCCGCCCACCTGCTCGGCGGCCAGGGCCACGACGGCCAGGTCCATCAGCGTGGACAGCTTGTCGTCGCCCTCGGCGATCTTGGTGGCGGGGGTGTCGGCGAACGTGAGCCGGGCCTGCTTGCGGGTCTGGTCCATGGTCGAGAGCGCCTCGCGGGTGAGGCCCTGGGCATCACCCGCCACGGCGTAGAACCCGAGCCCGCCGCCGCTGTCGCGGGCCACCACGATGATCAGGTCGGCGACGTGGCCGTCGATCACGTACATCTTCTCGCCGCTGAGCTTCACGTCGTCACCGGAGCCGTCGGCGGTCATCTCCACGCCCTCGGCCCCCCAGCGCCCCGACGGCTCGGTCACGGCCACCGTGGCGATCGTCTCGCCGGCGGCGATGCCCGGCAGGTGGGCCTTCTGGGCCTCGTCGCTCGACAGCAGCAGCGCGTTGGTGGCCAGCGCCACGGTGGAGAAGTAGGGGGCGCACAGGAGCGACCGGCCCAGCTCCTCCTGCACCACGGTCAGCTCGACGTAGCCGAAGCCCTGGCCGCCGTGCTCCTCGGGGACGATGAGGCTCTGGAGGCCGAGCTGGTCGGCCATCTGCGACCAGACGGCGGGGTCATAGCCCTCCTCGGTCTCCATGAGCCGCCGGACCTCGGCCTCGGGCGACTTCTGCTCGAGGAACTGCCGGACGATGTTGCGCAGCTCTTCCTGCTCTTCGGTGAAGGCGAAGTTCATGCCCACCAGGGTGGTCCCTGAGCCGCTGTCGCGCCAGCCGGTGCGTGTACGCACGTGCTACACCAAGGGGGATGGAATCGGTCGGCGTCCGGGAGCTGCGCAACGAGGTGGCCGCCGTGCTGCGCCGGGCCGCCGCCGGTGAGCGGGTGGTCGTCACGTCCGACGGCCGGCCGGTGGCCCAGCTCGGCCCGCTGGAGCCGGACGGTGCGCCCACGCTGGCCGACCTGATGGCCGCCGGGCTGGTCGAGCCGCCCGCCACCCCCGGGAGACCCGACCCGCCCGAGCCCGTCCGCCTGGCCCCCGCCTCGTCGCCGGACCGGGTGCTGGCCCGCCTGCGGGGTGGAGGATGACGCTCTCCCTCGACACCAGCGCCCTCCTGCGCCGGCTGATCGACGGTCCCGGACGTGACGTCGTGGTGGAGGCCATGGCCGCCGACGCCGACTGGTGCGCCTCGGCACTGGCGTGGACCGAGGTCCACCTCGCCCTGGGGCGGGCGACCACGTACGAGCCCGGGGGCCCCGGCGATCTGCTCCGCTCCTTCCGGCGCGACTGGGACGCCGTGGCCGTCGTCCCTCTCGACCGCCGCTGCCTGGCCCGCGCCGTCGAGATCGGCGACCGGACCGGTGTCGCAACCGACGACGCCCTCCACCTGGCCGCCGCCGACCGCCTGCCCCGGCCGGTCACCTACCTGACGTTCTCCGCAGCGCAGATCCCCGCTGCGCTCGACCTCGGCTTCGACGTCGTGAGTAGCGTGGGGTCGTGAACGACACACTTCACGCATCCGACACGGGGGTCGAGGTCCACAAGGTGGTGGTGGGCCCGGTCGACAACAACGTGTTCGTCATCCGGTGCACCGAGACCGGCGACGCCGTGCTGCTCGACGCCGCCAACGAGCACGACCGCCTCCTCGAGCTGTGCCGGGCCCTCGACGTCCGTACCGTCCTCGAGACGCACGGCCACTGGGACCACATCCAGGCCGTCCCGGCGGTGCGCGACGCCGGCTACGAGGTCGGAGTCACCGCCGCCGACGCCGCCATGCTCCCCGCCTACGACTTCGTGCTGGAGGACGAGACGGTCATCGAGGTGGGTCGCCTCCGGCTGCACACCATCGCCACGCCCGGCCACACCCCCGGTTCGATGTGCTTCCACGTCGAGGGCACGAAGCTGTTGTTCAGCGGTGACACGCTCTTCCCCGGTGGTCCGGGCAACACGTCGTACGAGGGCGGCGACTTCGGCACCATCATCGGCTCCATCGAGGACCGGCTCTTCGCCCCGTTCGGACCCGACACGCTCGTCCTGCCCGGGCACGGCGACGACACGACGATCGGGGCCGAGCGACCCCACCTGCAGGAGTGGGTCGACCGGGGCTGGTAGCTACTGGCCCGGGGCCGGAACCGTCGTGGTGGTGACCGGCGTCGAGGGCGGTGGGCCCGCGTCCGAACCGGCCACGTCGAGGGCGATGAGCCGCACGATCAGCTCGTCGAGAGGAAGCTCCTCCCAGGCGACCTCGCCGGTGTCGGTGGACCCCCCGGTGGCCGTGCCGCCGCCGGCGTAGGAGAGGAACACGAAGCGGCCGTCGGTGGCGGCGGCCAGCTCCCGGAAGGCGTACTCGGCGGCGTCGTCGGTGCCCGAGGCGGCCACGGTGTGGACCTTGACCCCCCGCTCGGCCAGCCCCAGCAGCGTGGTCGGGTAGGGGGCGTCGAGCTGGCGGCCGACCTGGGGAGGGGCGTCGGCGATCACCAGGACGATGCGGACGGTCGGGGTGTCGAGGCGCCACGACGGCTGGTCGAGTGCGGCGGCCAGCGCCTCGTCGAGCGCCTCGGGCCCGTCGCCGCCGCCGTCGGCGACGACCCCGGCCAGGGCGTCGGAGAAGGCGCCGACGTCACCGGTGAGGTCGAAGGTCCGGGTGACGTAAGCGTCGCCCTCGTCGCGGTAGACGGTCATGCCGAGACGGAGGTCGACGCCCAGCGCATCGGCGCCGCGGGCCACCCCGGCCACGGCCGCCCGGAGCTGAGCGATCTCGTCGCTCATCGACCCGGTCGTGTCGAGCACGACGTGGAGGTCGACGGCGGTGGGTGTCGCCCCCGGGCCTGCGACCCGCACCTCCGCGTCGGCGCCCCGGGCCAGCGGCACGGTCACGTCGCCCACCCGCACCTCGAACGTGTCGCCGACGAGACCCCGGGCGGCCGGGTGCAGCAGGACCCGCCCACCGGCCCGGGTGCGCAGCGTGGCCTCGCTACCGTCCGCACCGGCCACCACCACGGTGGCGTCGACGAGCGGCCCGCCGGCCTCGTCGAGCACGGTCACCACCGATCGGTCGGCCACGTCGAAGCTGCGGTGGGGCGTGACGGCCGCCACCGTGTCCCGCCAGGACAGGTACTCCACCCAACGGGCGTTGTCGTCGATGCTGCCGGCCCGGGGGGCGAGGGCCGGCTCGGGGGAGGGCCCGGGACCGGGCTCGACGATCTCCGTGTCGTCGGAGTCGGCCTCCGCCCGGTCCGAGACGACCGTGTCGGCGGTGGCCTCGGCGATGGCCTCGTCGGCCATCTCCTCGGACTCGAGCCGGACGGCGTCGTCCCCGTCGCCGGCCCCGACCCGAGGCGCCGGGGCGTCGGCCGGATCGCCGTCGAGCCAGCCCCGACCGTCATCCACCCGCACCGGTGCGGCGGTTCCCTCGGGCGTGGCGTCGGGCCCGGCGTCGTCGGCGTCACCGCAGGCGGCGGACACGAGCAGGAGGGCGAGGACGAGAGCGGTCGTTCGCACGGTGGCGGTCATGTCGCTTCCGACGACCACCGGCCCGGCACGGTTCCCGACGGGTGCGAAAACCCCGCCCCGGGCAATTCTCCTACGGCGATAGTGCGAATACACTGCGACCCATGGCCGCCCCCCTGCTCGACATCCGCGACCTGCACGTCGTCGCCGCCGGTGACGCCACCGGCACGGAGATCCTGCGGGGTGTCGACCTGACCGTCGAGCCGGGTGAGGTCCACGCCGTCATGGGCCCGAACGGGTCCGGCAAGTCCACCCTCGCCACCACCGTGCTGGGGAGCCCTGAGTACGAGATCACGGGGGGCGAGGTCCGCTTCCGGGGCGATGACATCACCGACTGGGGGCCCGACGTGCGGGGCAAGGCGGGTCTGTTCCTCGCCTTTCAGTACCCCCAGGAGCTGCCCGGGGTGTCGGTCATCCAGTTCCTGCGCCAGGCGCTGTCGGCCCGCAAGGGCGTCGAGCTGAGCGTCCTCGAGCTGCGGGTCAGCATCATGGAGTGGATGGAGCGGCTGGGCATGGACCCGTCGTTCGCCGACCGCTACCTCAACGAGGGGTTCTCCGGGGGCGAGAAGAAGCGCAACGAGATCCTGCAGATGGCCATCCTCGAGCCCGAGCTGGCCGTGCTCGACGAGACCGACTCGGGCCTCGACATCGACGCCCTGCGCATCGTGGCCGACGGCGTGGCCGAGGTGCGGCGGGACCGGCCCGAGCTTGGCGTCGTGGTCATCACCCACTACCTGCGGCTGCTCGAGCACCTGGTCCCCGACCGGGTCCACATCATCGTCGACGGCCGCATCGTCGACTCGGGCGGCATCGAGCTGGCCGAGCGGTTGGAGGCCGAGGGCTACGAGAGCTGGGCGGCGGCGTGAGCACGCTCGACCCCGCCGAGGTCGCCGCCGAGTTCCCGCTGCTCGACCGTCGCATCGACGGCGGGCGGATCGTGTTCCTCGACTCGGCCGCCTCGTCGCAGAAACCCCGGGTCGTCATCGACGCCATGACCGACTACTACGAGCGCCACCACGCCAACGTGCACCGGGGCGTCTACCGCCTGGCCGACGAGGCCACCCAGGCGTACGAGGGGGCCCGCTCGGCGGTGGCGCAGTTCATCGGCGCCCCGTCGTCGCGGGGCGTCGTGTTCACCAAGAACGTGACCGAGGCCATCAACCTGGTGGCCCACTCCTGGGGCCGGGCCAACCTGAGCGCCGGCGACGTCATCGTGCTCACCGAGATCGAGCACCACGCCAACCTCGTGCCCTGGCTCATGCTGGCCGAGGAGCGGGGCGTCGAGCTGCGCTACCTGCCGCTGGCCGACGACCACACCCTCGACCTGTCCGACCTCGACCGCACCCTCGACGGGGCCAAGCTGCTGTCGTTCACGGCCATGTCCAACGTGCTCGGCCTCATCACGCCGCTCGACCGGCTGGTGGCGGCCGCCCACGACGCCGGGGCCCTGGTGCTCGTCGACGCGGCCCAGCACGTGCCCCACCTCCCCACCGACGTGATGGAGATGGGGGCCGACTTCGTCGGGTTCACCGGTCACAAGATGTGCGGCCCGACCGGCATCGGGGTGCTGTGGGCCCGCGAGGAGCTGCTCGACGCCATGCCCGCCTTCCTGGGGGGCGGCGACATGATCCGCGACGTGCGCCTCGACGGGTGGACGCCCAACGACATTCCCTACAAGTTCGAGGCCGGCACCCCGCCCATCGCCGAGGCGGTCGGGCTGCACGCCGCCGTCGACTACCTGTCGGGGCTCGGCATGGAGGCGGTCCGCGAGCACGAGGTGTCCCTCACCGCCTACGCCCTGCGGGCCCTGACCGAGCGCCTCGGCGACGACCTGACCATCCACGGCCCGTCCGAGCCGGCCCAGCGGGGGGGCGTCATCTCCTTCGAGTACGCCGACGTGCACCCCCACGACGTCAGCCAGGTGCTCGACCAGCGCAACGTGTGCGTGCGGGCCGGGCACCACTGCGCCAAGCCGCTCATGCGGCGTCTGGGGGTGGGTGCCACCGCCCGGGCCAGCCTGTACGTGTACAACGACGAGCGCGACGTCGACGCCCTGGCCGACGCCCTGGAAGAAGCGGGCGCGTTCTTCGCCCTGTAGGAGCCCCCATGCCCGGACTCGAAGACCTCTACCGCGAGATCATCCTCGACCACTACCGGAGCCCCCGCAACCGGGGCGAGCTCGAGACGCCCCCCGCCCACCGGGCCGAGGGGTTCAACCCGCTCTGCGGCGACGAGATCGTCGTCTACCTCGTGGTCGACGACGGCGTCATCGGCGACGTGAAGATCGGCGGACAGGGCTGCTCCATCAGCCAGTCGTCGGCGTCGATGATGTCGGCGGCGGTCAAGGGCAAGACGGTCGACGAGGCCCGGCGGCTGCTACGGGCGTTCAAGGTGATGATGTCGGTCCACGAGTCCGAGCTCGACGGCGACGACGGCGAGGTCCCCGACGACCAGCCCGAGATCCCCCTGGGCGACCTGGAGGCGCTGCGGGGCGTCGTGAAGTTCCCCGTCCGCATCAAGTGCGCCACCCTGTCGTGGAACACCCTCGACCAGGGACTGCGGGAGGTCGCGGCGGCGAGCTGACAGACTGCGGCCATGCGCACCTGGCAGATCGGCGACATCACGGTGACGAGCGTGGTGGAGGTCGACGGCGCCATGCCCGGGCCGTTCCTGTTCGCCGGCGCCGACCCCGACACGGTGAAGGCCCGCCACGGCTGGGCCGTCGGCACGTTCGTCGACGACGACGGCATGCTGCTGTCGCGCGTGCAGGCCCTCGTCGTCTCGTCCGGTGACCACACCGTCGTGGTCGACACCTGCATCGGCAACGACAAGACCCGCGACGTGGCCGCCTGGGACCACCTCGACCTGCCCTTCCTGCAGCGGTTCCGGGACGCCGGCTTCGACCCGCTCACCGTCGACGCCGTGGTCTGCACCCACCTCCACGTCGACCACGTGGGCTGGAACACGACGCTGGTCGACGGCGAGTGGCGCCCCACCTTCCCCGAGTCCCGCTACCTGTTCGCCGGGCCCGAGTACCGGCACTGGGCGGAGGCCCCCTACCGGGAGCGGCCCGAGCACGACGACTCGATCCAGCCCGTCGTCGACGCCGGCCTGGTCGACCTCGTCGACGTCGACGCCGAGATCGCCCCCGGCGTGTCGCTGGTCCCGACCGTCGGGCCACACCCCCGGGCACTGCTCGGTGCGGCTGTCGTCGGGCGGGCAGGAGGCGCTCATCACCGGCGACTTCATGCACCACGCCGTGCAGGTCGCCTCCCCCGACTGGTGCTCGAAGTTCGACACCGACCAGTCCGCCGCCGAGGCGACCCGGCGCGACTTCCTCGACGCCCACGCCGACAGCGACCTGCTGGTGATCGGCACCCACTTCGGGGGGCCCGGTTCGGGCCGGATCGTGTCGACCGACGACGGCCACGTCTTCGAGGCGGCCACCGCGTAGGAGCGGTCACCAGCGGTGGCCGGTGGGGGCGCCGGTGACCCACTCCTTGATGCGGCGTTCCGTGGCGGGGGAGGTGTCCTCGGGCAGGTCGTTCGGATTGACGAAGCGGTGCTCGGCGATCTCGGGGTTGGGGTGGTGCTCCTGGTCCCAGCCGAGGACGTGGAACACGACGACGTGGTCGCTCTTGTGCTCCTGGAAGCTCGAGTAGACGCCGTGGACCCGGTGGGAGTTGTTGAGGGGGCGGATGCCGGTCTCCTCCCGCAGCTCCCGGCTCATGGCGTCGACCAGCGACTCGCCCGTCTTGACGCCCCCGCCGGGGAGGAACCAGCCGTCCCGGTAGGAGTGGCGGACGAGGCAGATGCGGTCGGCGTCGTCGACGACGATGGCGCGGACGCCCAGGGTGAGTCGGGGCCCCCGCACCCTCCACCACAGCTTGACCAGCCGGTAGAGGACCTTTCTCAGGACGCGGCTTCCCCGGCCAGGCGGTCGATGGCCCGGGCCAGCTCGACGTCGGCGTCGGTGATGCCGTCGGCGTCGTGGGTGGTGAGGTCGACCACGACCCGGTTCCACACGTTGGACCACTCGGGATGGTGGTTCATGCTCTCGGCCACGAGCGCCACCGACGCCATGAAGCCGAACGCCTCCACGAAGCCGCCGAAGGTGAGCTCGCGGTGGAGCTTGCCGTCGAGCAGCTCCCAGCCGGCCAACTCGTGGAGCCGGGCCCGCACTACGTCGTCGCCCAGTCGCCCCGGCGTCATCGGGCCAGGGTACCGGGCTCAGGCCAGCGGGTCGGCGAAGGGATCGCCGGCGGGGTCGGGGGCGACGGCGGCCCGGGGAGCCGAGCCGTAGGCGGCGTAGCCGGTGGCCTCGAGCTGCTCGGCCAGCTCCGGCCCGCCCTCGTCGACGATGCGTCCGTCGGCGAGCACGTGGACGACGTCGGGATGCAGCTCGGTGAACAGCCGCCGGTAGTGGGTGATGGCCAGCACACCGAGCGCACCGTCGTGGGTGGCGCGCTCGATGCGGCGGGCGCAGGCCCGCAGCGCGTCGATGTCGAGACCCGAGTCGAGCTCGTCGAGGATGGCGATGCGGGGGGCGAGGACGCCGAGCTGCACCGTCTCGGACCGCTTCTTCTCGCCGCCGGAGAGGTCGACGTTGAGCGGACGGTCGAGGAGCCGGGTGCCGAAGCCGACCTCGGCCGCCTCGGCGTCGACGGCGGCGGCCACGCCGGCCGGGTCGCGCCCGGAGGCGACGAACGACTCCCTGAGTACGTCACCGAGCTGCACGCCGGGCACCTCGGTGGGGTATTGCATGGCCAGGAACAGCCCGGCCTGGGCTCGGCGCCAGGTCGGCAGGGCCAGCACGTCCTCGCCGTCGAGGGTCACGGTGCCCCCCAGCACCTCGTAGCCGGGGCGGCCCATCAGCACGTGCGAGAGGGTCGACTTGCCGGACCCGTTCGGGCCCATGACGGCGTGGACCTCGCCGCTCGCCACCCGCAGGTCGACGCCACGGAGGATCTCGGTCCCACCCGCCGTGGCCCGCAGGCCCTCGATCTTCAGCACGGTCACAGGACCACCACACGGTTCGCTCGTCGCCCACCGGCTGACGACACTGGCTGCCTCCCCTCCGGCCCGGCGGGCCCCACGTCGCTCACGGTTCGACCACCACACGGTTCGCTCGTCGCCCACCGGCTGACGACACTGGCTGCCTCCCCTCCGGCCCGGCGGGCCCCACGTCGCTCACGGTTCGACCACCACACGGTTCGCTCGTCGCCCACCGGCTGACGACACCGGCTGCCTCCCCTCCGGCCCGGCGGGCCCCACGTCGCTCACGTGACGACCACGACCTCGCCGTCGAGCACGTCGACCTCGTACACCGGCACGGGCCGGGTGGCGGGCAGGTTGGTGGGCTGACCCGTCTCCAGCGAGAACAGGCTCCCGTGCTTGAAGCACTCGAGCGAGCAGTCCTCGACCCACACCTCGCCCTCGGAGAGCGAGTAGTCGGCGTGGCTGCAGGTGTCGCCGATGGCGTGCACCCGGTCGCCGAGGCGGACCACGGCGATGGGCTGGTCGTCGACCACCACCCGGCGGGCCTCCCCGTCGGGCAGGTCGGACAGGGGGCCGACCACGTGGCGGGTCATCGGGCAACCTCCGGGTCGGTGGCCTGCACCCGCCCGGCCAGCACCAGGGCCAGGTGGGCGGCGAGCCCGGGCAGGGGCAGCCGGTCGAGCGCCTCACCGAGGAAGCCCAGCACGACCAGCCGCTCGGCCGTGTCGGGCGGCACACCCCGGCTCTCCAGGTAGAAGCGGTGCTCCTCGTCGATGGGCCCGATGGCCGAGGCGTGGCTGCAGCGCACGTCGTTGTTCTCGATCTCGAGGTTCGGCACCGACTCGGCCCAGGCCTCCCCCGACAGCTTTACGGTCCGGTTGGTCTGGAAGGCCTCGACGCCGGCGGCGTCCTTGGCGATGCGGATGTTGCCGGTGTAGATCGACTGGCTGCGGTCGTCGACGGCGCCCTTGAACAGCAGGTCGGACGCGGTGCGGGGGGCGGTGTGGTCCTGCACGGTACGGAAGTCGAGGGTCTGGTCACCGTCGCCCAGGTAGACGGCCATGATGTCGCCCCGGGCCCCCGGCTCGGCCATGCGGGTCTCGACCCGCAGGCGGGCGTAACCGCCGCCGAGAGCGACCCCGGCCGAGGTGAGGGCGGCGTCCTCGCCGATGACGGCGACCTGCGAGCCGATCTGCCAGACGGTCGGGGCGAGATCCTGCACGACGACGTGGTGCAGGCGGGCCCCGGCCTCGACCCGCAGCTCGGTGACGGGCAGCGACAGGGCCGCCACGTCCGCCGAGGCGTGCTCCTCGACGGTGGTGAGCCGGGCGCCCGGGCCGGCCACGACCACCAACCGGGCGAGCACGGCCGTACCCTCGGAGGCGACGTGGGAGCGGACCACGACCGGCCGGTCGCCGAGGTCGAAGCCGGCCGGTGCCACGACCGCCACGGGATCGGCGGCAGCGGCGTCGTTCAGCAGCGCGAAGGCGTCGACGGGCTCGGCCATGGCCGAGCCCAGGTGGTCGGCCGCCTCGACCCCGTGCACGACGACCAGCCCGGCCTCGGCGGCGTCGGCGGCGACGTCGACGGCGGTCACGTGGCCGTCGACCACGGTCACCGTGGCGATCCGGTCGACCGCCACGCCGGCCACGTCGAGGTGCCCGTCGACCGGCATCGATCCGGGCTCGGCCACCGGGGCGTAGTCGTCGAGGCGCACCTGGTCGACCCGGGAGTAGCGCCAGATCTCCTCCTCGGCGGTCGGGAGGTCGACCGTCTCGAACCGTTGGACCGCGTCACGACGGCGTCGGGCGAGCGGGTCGTCGCCGCCTGCGGGCGCGTCGGCGAACCAGGCGAGGGAGGGCATCGGGAGACGAAGGCTACCGACGGCGGGGGCGGCTCCCCCGGGGGGGCCGGGGACGGGGCCTACCGGCGGCGGCGGCGACCGATGCCCCGCAGCCTGTCGCGCAGGCGGGGACGGCTCTGCTCGGCCTCGACCTCGGCCACGATGCGGGGCCCGGCGTCGTTCAGGATGTCCTCGGCCTCGTCGAGCAGGGCCGCCACCGAGTCGTCCTCGCCCACCGACGGCGGCTCGGGGACGTGCCCGCCGTCGGGGATCAGGGAGCCGTGCTGCCAACCGAAGTCGATCTGGCGGCCCTCGTACTTCGGGCAGTCCTCGGGGCACCGCCACGGCGCCTCGGGAGCCAGGTCGAGATCGCACTTGCGGACGGTGTCGCCCGAGGGATAGGTGCGGCTCTCGTAGTGCTTGCAGTCCGTCCGCATCGGCATCGCTCTATCCTTGCGCAGCCACGTCCGATCCGGGCTGCGGGCTCCCCTCTCCCCGGCGGGCGTAGGCGGGGGCCAGCTCTCCCCGCTCGTCGAGCACGTCCAGCTCCGCAGAGATGTCCTCCACCCACTGGATCGAGCCGGATCGGTCCATGACGTCGTCGGCGGCGGCGAGGGCGGCGGCCGCCCGCCCGACCCCGAGCGGGGTCTGGCTCTGGCTCAGGTCGCTGCCCCGCTCCTCGGCGAACGACACGATGAACTCCGTCGACACCGACCCCGGGTACAGGACGACCGCCGCCACGCCCTTGGGCTCGAGCTCGTGGGCCATGTCGCGCGTCAGGCGGTCGAGGCCGGCCTTGCCGGCGCCGTACGACGACGAGAAGTGGTACGACTGGCCGCCCGGCGACGAGACGTTGACGATCACCGGGGTGGGCTCGGCCTCGAACAGCAGCGGGGCGGCGTGCCAGGACGCGACGTAGTGGGCCCGCAGGCCGATCCCGACCTGGTCGTCCCACACCGACACGGGGTGGTCCCAGAAGCCGCCGCCCCAGGCCGGCGGGTCCGGGATCTTGTAGACGTTGTTGACGAGCACGTCGAGGTGACCGTGCTCGTCGCCGACCCGGGCGAACAGGGCGGCGATCTGATCGTCGTCGCCGTGGTCGCACCGGTGGGCGACGCCCGTCCCGCCCGCCTCGTCGACCAGACGGGCGGTCGTGTCGATGCTCAGCTCGCCCTCACCGGTGGTGCGGCCGGTCACGTAGACGGTGGCGCCCTGCTCGCCGAGGGCGATGGCCGTGCCCCGGCCGATGCCCCGACTCGACCCGGTGACGACGGCGATCTTGCCTTCCAGTGTTCCCATGGGCGGGAGTCTGTCAGCCCGGCATGCGCCCATGGCCTGTGCCGATGGCCGCCCGCCTCGACGCCCTCCTGGCGGGCCGCCACCTCACGGCCGTCGCCGGGCTCGCCGTCTCCGCCCCTGCCCGCGGAGCCCCTCGGGCACGAGACGCCCGCCTCGGCACCCCGCGCCCGGGCGGTGCCCGCTGGCCCTGACCCGCACGCCCGACCCGAGGGCGCCGCACGCCGAGATGGCCCGTGTGCTCCGCCCCGGCGGGCTGGGGATCGCCGACTGCTGCGAGGTCGACCTCCCGGAGTCGGCTGTCACCCGCCTAGCCGATCGAGCCCTCCATCTCCAGCTCGATCAGCCGTGACCACTCGACGGCGTACTCCATGGGCAGCGTGCGGGTGATGGGCTCGATGAAGCCGTTCACCACCATGCCCATGGCCTGCTCCTCGGTGAGACCGCGGCTCATCAGATAGAAGAGCTGCTCGTCGGCCACCTTCGAGACCGTGGCCTCGTGGCCGATCACGGCGTCACGCTCGCCGATCTCCTGATACGGGTAGGTGTCGGTGCGGCTGTGCTCGTCGAGCAGCAGGGCGTCGCACTCGACGTGGCTGCGGCACCCGTCCGCACCCTCCTCGACCCGCACGAGACCCCGGTAGGAGGTGCGCCCGCCGTCCTTGGAGATCGACTTCGACACGATCTTGGACGTCGTGTTGGGGGCGACGTGGACCATCTTGGCCCCGGTGTCCTGGTGCTGGCCCTCGCCGGCGTAGGCCACCGAGAGGACCTCACCGGATGCCCCCTCGCCCATGAGGTAGACGGCCGGGTACTTCATGGTGAGCCGGCTGCCGATGTTGCCGTCGATCCACTCGACGTGGGCGTCCTCGAAGGCGGCGGCCCGCTTGGTGACGAGGTTGAACACGTTCGACGACCAGTTCTGGATGGTCGTGTAGGTGATGCGGGCGCCCTTCTTGGCGATCAGCTCGACCACGGCAGAGTGCAGCGAGTCCGACGTGTAGACCGGCGCCGAGCAGCCCTCGACGTAGTGCACCCGGGCCCCCTCGTCGGCGATGATGAGGGTCCGCTCGAACTGGCCCATGTTCTCGGCGTTGATGCGGAAGTAGGCCTGCAACGGCATCTCGACCTCGACGCCGGGGGGCACGTAGATGAACGAGCCACCCGACCACACGGCCGAGTTGAGTGCGGCGAACTTGTTGTCACCGGGGGGGATGATGGAGCCGAAGTGCTCCTTGACGACCTCGGGATGCTCCCGCAGCGCCGTGTCCATGTCGCTGAAGATGACGCCCTGACGCTCCAGGTCCTCCTGGTTGCGGTGGTAGACGACCTCGGATTCATACTGTGCGGTAACTCCGGCGAGGTACTTGCGCTCGGCCTCGGGGATGCCCAGCTTCTCGTAGGTGTTCTTGATCGCCTCGGGGACGTCGTCCCAGTCGTCTGACTGCGACTCGGTGGGCTTGATGTAGTAGTAGATCTCGTCGAAGAAGATCTCCGACATGTCTCCGCCCCAGTTGGGCATGGGCTTGCGGAGGAAGTTGCGGTAGGACCTGAGCCGGAAGTCGAGCATCCACTCCGGCTCGCCCTTCATCCACGACATCTCCCGGATGAGGTCCTCGTCGAGACCGCGGCGGGGCTTGAAGACGTAGTCCTCCACGTCGCTCCAGCCGAGCTGGTACTTGGAGAGGTCGAGGGTGACGTCGGTCACAGCGGTGCTCCCTGGGGTCGGATTTCTCCTACCGGCATAGTAACAACCCGGCCTACCAGCCACTACCCCCCGTTCGGGGGCGCCGGGGTGCGTCAGGAGGCGTACAGGGCAGCCACCCGGCGCCAACCGTCGAGCGGGACCGCGGTGTCGTCGGTGAGCACCTGGGCGCAGACGTGGTCGGCCCCGGCGGCGAGGTGCGCGTCGATGCGGGCCTTCACGGCATCGTCGTCGCCCCAGGCCACGATGGCGTCGACCACCTCGTCCGACGCCCCCTCGATGTCAGCCTGGTCGTAGCCGAGCCGGCGCAGGTTGCCGGCGTAGTTGGGCAGGCCGAGGTAGACCTCCAGGTGCTTGCGGGCGATCTCCCGGGCCCGATCGGCGTCGGTCTCGAAGAGGACCATCTGCTCGGGGGCCAGCCAGGCGTCGGCGCCCATGGCGGCCCGGGCGATCTCGGTGTGCTCGGGTGGCACCAGGTAGGGGTGGGCGCCGGCCGTCTCCGAGGCGGCCAGCTCCAGCATCTTCGGACCGAGGGCGGCGAGCACGACGAGCGGGTCCTCCTCGGGCCTCGGGCCCCGGTACATGGCCTTGCCCATCCGCTCCAGGTACTCGACCATGCGCGTGTAGGGCTTGGAGTAGTCGTGCTTGCGCACCCAGCCCACCAGCGTGTGGTGGCTCACGCCCAGGCCGAGCAGGAAGCGACCGGCGAAGGCCTCGTTGAGCGAGGTGCGGACGGCGTTCATGGTCAGCTCGTCGCGGGCCCAGATGTTGGCGATGCCGGTCGCCACGTTCAGCGAGGAGGTGGCCCCGAGCAGCACCGAGGCGAGCACGAACGGGTCGCGGCCCACCGTCTCGGGGATCCAGAGCCCCCGGAAGCCCATCTCCTCCAGCTCGGCGGCGGCGTCGGACACCGCCCCGGCCGGGTGGGCGTCGAACACGCCCGTCCAGATGCCGACCTGACCCATCCGCTCCGTGATGCTCATGGGCTCGGAACGTAGCCGGGCTGCACCCCCCGTTCTGGCGTCAGTCGAGGCGGCGCAGGCGGGCGGGGTAGGTGCGGGTGCGCTCCAGGTAGGACTCGACGCCGTCGGAGATCATGGCCGGGTCGACCGAGTCGGGGCGGATCTTGGCCGGGATGCCGAGCGCCATCGCCCCCTTCGGCACCTCCATGTCGTTGCGCACCACCGCCCCGGCCCCGACCAGGGCGCCGCTGCGGACGACGGCCCGGTGCAGCACGATCGACCCCGACCCGACCAGGGCGCCGCTCTCGATGGTGCAGCCCTCCAGGTGGACGAGGTGGCCGATCACGCACTCGTCGCCGACGCTCGTGGGCTGCTCGTCGGTCGTGTGCAGCACGGCGCCGTCCTGGATGGAGGTGCGGGCCCCGATGCGGATGGGCTCGCCCTCGTCGCCCCGGATCACCGCCGTGGCCCACACCGAGGACTCGGCTCCGATCTCCACCGCCCCGATCACGACCGCCTCGGGGTGCACGAAGGCGGACGGGTCGATGACGGGCACACGGTCCCCGAGGGCGTAGATCGGCACGGTTGCGACGGTAGCGGCGGAAGCCGGCGGCTGGTTCCCGGCCGTGACATCTCGTTCTGGCACCTGTAGGCGACCGCATTCGCAGTTTTCAGGTGCCAGAAGGGGAGCACGGGCCGGGTGGGGCGCGCCGGTAGCGTCCGCCGCCGTGGCCGACCCCGACCCCGCACCACCCCGTCCCGAGCGCCGACCGGTCAGCCGGGAGCTGCACGGCGAGACGTTCACCGACGACTACGCCTGGTTGCGCGACCGCGACGACCCCGCCGTGCTCGACCACCTCGAGGCCGAGATCGCCCACACCGACGCCGTCCTGGCGCCACTGGCGCCACTCGTCGACGAGCTCTTCTCCGAGATCAAGGGACGGGTGCAGGAGTCCGACGTCTCGGTACCGGCCCGGCGGGGCCCGTGGGAGTACTACGTCCGCACCGAGGAGGGCCTCGCCTACCCGATCCACTGCCGCCGCCCGGCAGGGGTCGGCGAGGGCGACGGCGAGCAGGTGGTCCTCGACGAGAACGCCCTGGCCGAGGGGCAGGAATACCTCGCGCTCGGGGGCCTGGCGGTCAGCCCCGACCACCGCCTCGCCGCGTACACCGTGGACACGACCGGTGACGAGCGCTACACCCTGCGCGTCCGCGATCTCGACACGGGTGACGACCTCGCCGACGTGATCGACCTCGTCTCCTACGGGCTGGCCTGGGCCGACGACAGTGCCTCGGTCTTCTACACCTCCCCCGACGAGGCGCTGCGGCCCTGGCAGGTGTGGCGGCACCGGCTGGGCGAGGAAGGCCGCACCGACCGGCTCGTCGCCCAGGAGGACGACGACCGGTTCTACCTGTCGGTCTGGCGCAGCCGCGACGACCGGCGCATCGTGATCTCGGCCGACTCCAAGGTGACGAGCGAGGTCCGCCTGCTCGACGCCTCCGACCCCGACGGGCCGATCCGCATGGTCGAGCCCCGCCGCCAGGACGTCGAGTACGCCGTCGAGCCGGCCGGCGACGAGGTCTTCGTACTCACCAACGACGGCGCCCCCGGATTCCGGGTGGTGCGGGCCCCGGCCGACGACCCCGGCCGCGACCGGTGGGAGGAGGTCGTCGCCGAGGATCCCGACACCCGCTGGGACGACCTCGACGCCTTCGGGACCCACCTGGTGGTGCTGGGTCGGCGCCACGGCCTCACCGTGGTGCGGGTGGTCGACCGCGCCGACGGTTCGACCCGTGAGCTGACCTTCCCCGAGCCGGTGTACGAGGCCGGCGCCGGCGCCAATCCCGAGTACGACCAGTCGTTCTGGCGCTTCGGCTACACGTCACCGGTCACGCCGGCGTCGGTGTTCGACGAGGACCTCGCCTCCGGGGCCCGGACGTTGCGCAAGCAGCAGCCCGTCCTCGGCGGCTACGACCCCGACGAGTACGTGGCCGAGCGGACGTGGGCGCCGTCGACCGACGGTGCCTCGGTGCCGCTCTCGATCGTCCGCCGGCGCGACACACCCGTCGACGGGACGGCGCCGGGCGTCGTGTACGTGTACGGCGCCTACGAGGTCACCGTGCCGGCGGGGTTCAGCCCCGCCCGCCTGTCGCTCCTCGACCGGGGCGTGGTGTGGGCCCACGCCCACGTGCGGGGCGGCGGCGAGCTGGGCCGCCCGTGGTACGAGGACGGCAAGCTCGGCCGTAAGCAGCACACGTTCGACGACACCCTGGCCGCCGCCGACCATCTCGCCGACGGGGGTTGGGTCGACGGCGGGCGGCTGGCGGTGTGGGGGGGCAGCGCCGGGGGACTCAACGTGGGGGCCGCGCTCAACCAACGGCCCGACCGGTTCGTGGCCGCGGTGGCCGCCGTCCCGTTCGTGGACGTGGTCAACACCATGCTCGACGCCAGCCTGCCCCTCACCGCAGTGGAGTGGGAGGAGTGGGGCGATCCCCGCCAGCCCGACGCCTACCGGACCATGCGGGCCTACAGCCCGTACGAGAACGTGACCCCGGCGGCCTACCCGGCCGTCCTCGCCACCACCGGCCTGAACGACCCCCGGGTGGGCTACTGGGAGCCGGCCAAGTGGGTCGCCCGGCTGCGGGAAGAGACCACGTCGGACCGGCCCGTCCTCCTGAAGGTCGAACTGGGCGCCGGTCACGGCGGCCCGACCGGCCGCTACGACGCCTGGCGGGACCTCGCCCAGGAGTACGCCTTCGTCCTCTGGCGCCTGGGCGTGGTCGCCCCGGGCGGAGCGGGCTCGTAGGGAATTTCCCCTCAGGGGCCGATCGCCGTCAGGCGATCGGGCCGCCGGAGGCGACACGGGGGGAACGGAGGTCGATGACGGGCTCCCTCGCGTTCTCGACGACGTCTGTGATCTCGTCGCCGATCAGCTCCTCGCGGACGAGGAGGGCGTCGCGCAGCGCCTCCAGCTCCACCCGGTGCTCGGCCAGGAGGGCGGCGGCCCGGTCGCGCGTGGCGGCCAGCAGCTCCTCGACGGCGTCGCGCGTGCCGCGGTGGGCCAGCACCTTGGCCACCGTGTTGCCGGCGTTGCCGACGTCGGCGGCGTCCACCGACACGAGCGAGCCGCCCATGCCGAGGCTGCCGACCATGAGGGCGGCCGTCGTGGTGGCCTGGCGGAGGTCACCGGACGGGCCGGTGCCGTACTCGCCGAGCAGCAGCTCCTCGGCGCACATGCCGCCGAAGGCGATCTGCAGGGCCGCCTCCAGCTCGGAGCGGGTCTTGGTGAAGCGCTCGTCGTTGTCGCTGTGGGCCAGGAGGCCGAGGGCGTCGCGGCGCTTGATGATCGACAGCACCTCGAGCTTGCGGTCGTGGCCGACCAGCCAGGCCACCGTGGCGTGGCCGGCTTCGTGGGTGGCGATGCGCTCCCGCTCCTCGGCGGTGTAGGTGACGGGCTGCTTGAGGCCCAGCTCCTCGGTGAACTTGGCCTGCTGCACGTCGGTCCAGTCGAGCGACCCGGCCCCCCGGCGCAGCGCCCACACCAGGGCCTCGTCGAGGATGTGCTCGATCATGACCGGCGAGTAGCCGAACGTCATGGCGGCCAGGGCGTCGCGCCGATCGTCGGTGTCGAGCTCGGCGTCGTGGGCCCGGGTCCGCAGGAAGTAGTCGACGAGCTGGCGACGCTCCTGGCGGTTGGGCAGGCCGAAGTTGATGGTCCGGTCGAAGCGGCCCGGCCGGAGCAGGGCGGGGTCGAGGTCGGCGGCCCGGTTGGTGGCCCCGAGCACGAGGACGTTGGCCGCCGACGACGGCCGCAGCGCCAGGCGACGGTGCTCGGGCAGGAGGCGGTTGAGACGGTGCGCGAACCAGTTGCGGAACCGCACGCCGGTGGTGGGCTCATCGAAGGACTGCAGCTGCACGAGCAGCTCGTTGACGACGCCCGAGACACCCTCGCTCATGCTCCCGCCGCCGCCCATGCCCCGTCGGGCCGAGCCGATGGCGTCGATCTCCTCGATGAAGCCGATGGCGCCGCCCTCCTCGCGGGCCGCCTTGCGCAGCGCCCGGAAGAAGGAGCGGACCTTGCGGTTGGTCTGGCCGTAGTACATCGACTGGAAGGCCGACGACGACACGAACAAATAAGGGACGCCGGCCTCCTTGGCCATGGCCTTGGCCATGTGGGTCTTGCCGGTGCCCGGCGGCCCCTCGAACAGGACCGCCCGCCGGGGGGTGCCACCCATCTGGTCGCGGAAGCTGCGGTGGGCGAGGAACAGGTTGAGCGTGCGCTCGACCTCCTCGCGCACCGTGCCGGCGCCCACCACGTCGTCGAAGCCGACGGCGATCTCGGAGGGATCGACCCGGACGTGGGGCGACTTGCCGGCGAACAGCATGGGCCCGCCGATCACGGCGGCCAGGAGCAGCACGAGGACGAACGGAACGACCAGCTCGGGCTCGAGCGAGGGGGGGACGGGGTACGACGGCTGGCCGGTGAGCGCCCGCCACCACAGCCACCCCGCCACGACGGCCAGCACGACCGCCACCCGCCCCAGGCGGTGCCGGCGGCCGGCCTCGCGCTGGGCGTAGACGTCACCCCGGGACCGGTCGATCATCCCGGAGCGGGAGAGTTCGCAGAGCTGCACGGGGCCTCCTGGGGTCGGCGTTCGGCGGATCGACGGCCGAGCGGTCTCGTCACCCTAGGTGACTCTCCCACCACTGAGCAACACCCACGGTGAGCCCTCACCACTATGTTGCCCCACCCCGGTGCTGCCCCTCCCCGGTGCTGCCCCACCCCAGTGCTGCCCCACCCCAGTGCTTCCCCACCCCAGTGCTGCCCCACCCCGGTGCTGCGTCACCACAGGGCCGCCTCACCACAGGGCGAGCACACCGATGGCGGCGACGGCGACGTTGCGGACGAGCGTGGCGGCTCCGACCGGCCGGGCCGACCAAGCCCCGAAGCAGGCGCACACCGGCCGCCGCCCCCGGGCCAGCTGGCCGGCGACGGCGCCGGTGAACGCGGCCAGCAGGCCGAGCGCGACGACGACCGTCCACCGCCCCCCCAGCCCCACCACCAGGCCGGCCCCCAGAACGAGCTCGACGACGGGCAGCACCCGGGCCCCGACCGCGGGCAGCCCGAACGAAGCAGCAGCAGCCGGCCACCGCCGGTCGAACACCTTGGAAGCCCCCGAGGCAAGAAACACCACCCCCAACACCACCCTCGCAGGAGTCACGTCAAGCTACGGGGTTCGGGGGTTGTGGGTCGTGGGCTCGGGCTCGTGGGTTCTCGAAATCTCCCCCCCCGGCCGAGGGCGCCAGCCCTCGTTGCTGGGGGGGACGCCGCAGGCGCACCCGGGGGGGCCTAGGAAAACGTGCCGTAGCCGCCCTTGAAGAAGAGGAGGGGGTCGCCGTCGAGGTCGACGTCGAGGTCCTGCACCGCGCCCACCACGATCCAGTGATCGCCGCCCTCGTGGACGGCCTCGATGGTGCAGTCGATCCAGGCCAGCGAACCGTCGATGACGGGCGAGCCGGTCACACCGGGGTGCCAGTCGCAGCCCGCCTCGGCGAACTTGTCCTCCGCCTTGGAGGCGAAGGTGGCGCACAGCATGCCCTGGTCGGCCCGCATCACGTTCACGCAGAACGCCCCGGCCGCCTCGATCGAGGTCCACGTGGTCGAGTCCTTGCCCGGGAAGAAGGCCACCAGGGGCGGATCCAGCGAGACCGACGAGAACGAGCCGATGGCCATGCCGGTGGGGACCCCCTCGGGGGGCGCGGCCGTGACCACCGTGACCCCGGTCGGGAAGTGCCCCAGCACGGTCCGGAACATCAGCGGGTCGATGGATGCCACCCCGGCAAGCTAGTTCGGGCGGTGGGGCGCACCGGCGTGCTCGCGGACCTCGACCGTGTCACCCTCGGCGGGGGCGATCACCTCGACCCCCCGTCGGCAACCGGCCACGCGGGCCTCGCCGAGGAGACGGTCGATGGTGTCGTCGTCGTGGGAGGGATCGTGGTGGAACAGGGCGAGGCGGCGGGCGCCGGCGGTGGCGGCCACGTGGACGGCGTAGTCGACGGTGCAGTGACCCCAGTCGGGCCGGGCTGCGAACTCGGCCGGCGTGTACTGCGAGTCGTGGATCAGGAGGTCGACGTCGTGGCACAGCTCGAGGACCCGCTCGTCGACGAACCCGCTGCCGTCGGTCGGCATCTGGTGGTCGGGGACGTAGGCGAGCGAGGCGCCCCCGGCCTCGATGCGGAAGCCGGCGGTGACGCCACGGTGGGGAACGGGCAGGCCCCGCACCTTGGCCTCCCCCACCCCGAAGAAGGCGTCGTCGAGCTCGTGGAAGCCCACCGAGCAGGGCAGGTCGGCCAGCGCCACCGGGAACAGCGGGGGCCGCAGGAAGGACCGCACGGCCGCCTCCAGCGACTCGCCCCCGTCGGGCGTCGGGCCGTACAGCTCGACCTCGGCGCCGGCCTGGAGGAGCCCGGTGCAGAAGGGCAGACCCTGGACGTGGTCGAAGTGGAGGTGGGTGAGCAGCACGGTGGCCCGCACGGGCGAGCTGACGTCGGTGCCCAGTCCCCGAAGCCCGGTGCCGAGGTCGAGGACGAGCAGCTCGCCGCCCGCCTCGACGGTGACACACGACGTGTTGCCCCCGTAGCGGCGGGTGGACTCCCCCGGTGTCGGGGTGGAGCCTCGCACGCCCCGGAACGTGACCCTCACCGGCATCGCCCCGGCGCCGTCGCACCCCGGATCGGTGTACCCCGGATGGTTCCCCTCACGAGCGCAGCGTAGGCCGACGTGGAGCCCGTGAAAACTCGGTGAACAGTGGTGAACACGGACTTTGCCGCCCGCGAGCGGGCGGCGGAACCGGCCGCTCAGCCGACCTGCATGTTGAGGACCTGGCTCAGCAGGGCCCGGCCCCGCTCGGTCTCCTCCGCCGACGGGGAGGTCGGGCGACCGTCCCGGTCGATCAGCCCCTCCCGCTGCATCATCACCCGCAGGTCATGGGGCTTGGACGACGCCGCCACCGCGGCGGTGAGCGTGATCTCCCCCCGTGCGAACAGCTCGACGAGGGACTGGTCGAAGGTCCGCATGCCGTAGTACGAGCCCTCGGCGATGATCTCCGGCAGCGTCGCCGTCAGGGCGGGGTCGACGATGCACTGGGCGATGCGGCCCGTGTTGACCATCACCTCGAGCGCCGGGGCCCGGCCCTGGTTGTCGCTGGTCGGCACGAGCCGCTGGCACACGGCGCCGACCAGTGCGCCGGCGAGCTGGTGGCGCACCTGATGCTGTTGGTGAGGCGAGAAGAAGTCGACGATGCGGTTGACGGTCTCGGCGGCGTCGATGGTGTGCAGGGTCGAGAGCACGAGGTGGCCGGTCTCGGCGGCGCTCAGGGCGGCGGACACCGTGGCCTCGTCGCGCATCTCGCCGATGAGGAGGACGTCGGGGTCCTGGCGCATGGCCGCCCGCAGCGCCCGCTTGAAATCCAGGGTGTCGATGCCGATCTCGCGCTGGTTCACGGAGCACCGCTTGTCGAGGTGGAGGACCTCGATGGGGTCCTCCAGCGTGATGATGTTGGCGTCGCGGGTCTCGTTGACGTGGTCGATCATGGCGGCGAGGGTCGTGGTCTTGCCGGAACCCGTCGGCCCGCAGACGAGGATCAGGCCCCGGTGCTGGTCGGTGAGGCGCATCACCACGTCGGGCAGGCCGAGCGACCCGGCCGTGGCCGCGTTGGCGCTGACCCTCCGCATGACCAGGGCGGCCGAGCCCCGCTGGCGGAAGGCGTTGACCCGGTAGCGCCCGACGTCGCGCCGGCCGTAGGAGAAGTCGGCCTCGTTGGCCACCTCGAACTCCTCGGCCATCCGCTCCGGAATGATGGCGGCGACGATCTCGGCCGTGTCCGCCGCCGTCAGCGGGGCGGCGTCGGGCGACACCGGGAGCAGGGCGCCGTTGACGCGGATCTTGGGTGGCGAGCCGGCCTTCAGGTGCAGGTCGGAACCGTCCCGGCGGGTGAGCTCCCGCAGCAGTTCGTTCAGCCCCTCGTGCTCCACAGGTACCGATCGGCGGGACGGGGCCCGACCTGAGCCCGTCCGGAGCGGAGTAGCGTCGCCCCGACGGGCGAGGGGGCGAGCCATGACACCGACCGATCAGGCCGAACGGACCACGGGCCCGACGCTGCCCGACGGCCTCGTGGCGGTGGTGAAGCGGGACTGCCCGACCTGTGAGCTGGTGGCGCCCGTGCTGGCGGGGCTCGGCGGACGGGCGCCCATCACCGTCTACACCCAGGACGACCCGTCGTTCCCCGAGGGGGTCGACGCCGTGGACGACACCGACCTGGCCGTGTCGTGGCACCACGACATCGAGACGGTGCCGACGCTCCTCCGGGTCGAGGGTGGCGCCGAGGTCGACCGGATCGTGGGCTGGGACCGCGACGCCTGGACCGCCTTCACCGGCGTCGACGGGCTGGGGCCTGACCTACCCCCCCACCGACCGGGGTGCGGGTCGCTGTCGGTGGCGCCCGACCTGGCCGACACGCTGGCCGTGCGCTTCGGGGCGACCACGCTGCGGTCACGCCGGGTGCAGGTGGCCCGTCTGGAGGACGAGGCCGAGGCCGCCTTCGAGCGGGGCTGGACCGACGGGCTGCCCGTGGTCGCGCCGACCGAGGGGCGCGTGCTCCGGATGCTGGAGGGCACGACCCGCGCCCCCGACGAGGTGGTGGCCGTGGTGCCCCCCGACCTGGTCGAGTGCACCGTCGAGAAGGTCGCCGTCAACGCCGTCATGGCCGGGTGCCGGCCGGAGTATTTCCCCGTGGTGCTGGCCGCCCTGGAGGGTGCGTGCACGACGGAGTTCAACATCCACGGCCTGCTGGCCACGACCATGCCGGTCGGGCCGGTCCTGATCGTCAACGGACCCATCCGGCAGCGGATCGGCATGAACAGCGGCAAGAACGTCCTGGGTCAGGGCAACCGGGCCAACATGACCATCGGCCGGGCGCTCCAGCTCGTGGTGCGCAACGTCGGCGGGGGTCGGCCCGGCGAGGTCGATCGGGCCACGCACGGCAACCCGGGCAAGCTGTCGTTCTGCTTCCCCGAGGACGAGGAGGGCTCGCCCTGGGGTCCGCTGTCGGCCGACCGGGGTGTCGAGGCGGGCGTCGACGCCGTGACGCTGTTCCCCGGCGAGGGGCCCCGCTGCGTGGTCGACCAGCTGTCCCGGGACCCCGAATCGCTGGCCCGCAGCCTGGCTGCGGCGCTGCGCACGCTGCACCACCCGAAGCTGGCCGTCGGCTTCGACGCCGTGCTGGTCGTGGGGCCCGAGCACGCCCGGGTGTTCCGGGAGGCGGAATGGTCGAAGGCCGACCTGCTGGGCCGCCTCCACGAGCTGCTGGCGCTGCCCGGCTCGGAGATGGTCCGCGGCGCCGGCGGCATCGCGGAGGGGGTGCCCGGGCACCTCGCCGACCGGACCATCCCGAAGTTCCGGGACGGGGGCCTGCTGATCGTGCACGCCGGGGGCGGGGCCGGGCTGTTCTCCATGATCATCGGGGGCTGGGCCAACGGGAAGGTGGGCAGCGACCCGGTCACGCGTAGGATCACGGCCTGAAGGGGGCATCCATGACCACCACCGACCCGACCGTGCTGCTCGACCCCACGTCGGAGCGGACCGTGGCGGTGCGCGAACGCACGGCCCGACCCGCCTCGCTCGAGGGTCGCCACGTCGGCCTGCTCGACATCTCCAAGCCGAGGGGCAACCTGTTCCTCGACCGGATCGAGGAGCGACTGGTGGCCGAGGGCGCCACCGTCGAGCGGTTCGCCAAGCCGACGTTCACCAAGCCGGCGCCGGTCGACCTCCGCCACGAGATCGCCACCAAGTGCGACGTGGTCATCGAGGCACTCGCCGATTGAGGCTCGTGCACGTCGTGCAGTGTGCACGACATCGCCGACCTGGAGCGCCGGGGCGTGCCCTCCGCCTTCGTGGCCACCGTGCAGTTCGTCGACGGGGCCGAGGCGCAGGCCACGGCCCTCGGAGCCGACCCGGCCGCCGTCTACGTCGAGCACCCGATCCAGGACCGCACCGACGACGAGATGGTCTCCATCGCCGACAAGGCGTGGGAGGACCTGCGGCGTGCCGTCGTGGCCGACCCCGCCGACGAGGGATAGCCCGGCTCAGGCCAGGCGCCATCCGTCGCCGTCGGACGCGACCAGCCCGTCGCTCACCAGTCCGGCGGCCACGGTGCGGGCCCGGGCCGGTTGGTCGGTCACCCCGCACACCGTTGCCAGGTCGCGACGGGCCACCGGCCCCTTCCCCAGTGCCGCCATGAGCCGACCCCGGAGCTGACGGTCCGATCCCTCGAAGCGGGCCTGGCGCCCGCTGACCCCGGCCGAGCCATCGGCCGGGTCCTCACCCTCACCCCGCCACGAGCAGGTGTCGCGCACCGGGCAGCCATCGCAGTGCGGCGTCCGGCGGGTGCACACCGTGGCCCCCAGGTCGAGCACGGCCTGGTTCCAGGCCCACCCCCGGCCGGTCGGGACCAGCCGATCGGCGGTCGCCTGCGCCTCGGCCGGGCCGAGGCGGCGACCGCACTGGCGGGCCAGCACCCGTCCGACGTTGGTGTCGACCACGGCCACGTCGCGCTCGTGGGCGAACGCCAGCACCGCCCTCGCCGTGTAGGGACCGACCCCGGGCAGGTCCAGCAGCCCGTCGAGGTCGGCGGGGAGCTCGCCGCCGTGGTCGGCCACGGCCACGGTGGCGGCGCGGTGGAGGTGACGGGCCCGGCGGGGGTAGCCGAGGCCCTGCCACGCCCGCACCACGTCGGCCTGGGGCCGGGCGGCGGTGGCGGCGGGAGTCGGAAAGTCGGCCAGGAAGAGCCCGTAGCGGTCGACCACCCGGGCCACCTGGGTCTGCTGGAGCATCAGCTCCGCCACCAGCACCGCCCACGGGTCACGGGTCAGCCGCCAGGGCAGGTCCCGCCGGTGCCCGTCCCACCAGCCGAGAAGCTGCCCCTCCCTCAGTACGGGAACCGCCGCTCCGGGGCGGCGTCGGCGGTCCACACCATCACCTTGCGGGTGAAGGAGCAGACCTCCTCCTCGCGCTGGTTGTACGCCTTGGTCTCGACCGTGACGATCCCCCGGTCGTCACGTGACGACGACGGTCGCACGTCGAGCACCTCGGTGACGGCGTAGATGGTGTCGCCGTGGAACGTCGGCTTGGCGTGCCGGAGGGTCTCGACCTCCAGGTTGGCGATGGCGGCACCGCTCACGTCGGGCACGCTCATCCCCAGCACCAGGCTGTAGACCAGGTTGCCGACCACGACGTTGCGACCGTGGACCGTCTCGTTCTCGGCGAACCACTGGTTGGTGTGCAGCGGGTGGTGGTTCATCGTGATCATGCAGAAGAGGTGGTCGTCGGCCTCGGTGATGGTCTTGCCGGGCCAGTGGCGGTACACGTCACCGGGCTGGAAGTCTTCGAGGTAGCGGCCGAACGGGCGGTCGTGGACGGTCATGGGCGCAAGCGTGCAGGCGCGTGCGGCAGGCTGACAACTCGGGAAGGAGGTCGAGATGCACGATCGCGAGTGCGCCGCCGACGAGGCAGCACTCCGCGACCCGACCACCGGTCTCCCCGGCCCGGCCCTCCTGCGGGACCGCCTCGCCCAGGCCCTGGCCCGGGCCGAGCGGGCCGACGAGCCGGTCGGGGTGCTCGTCCTCGGCGTCACCGGACCCCTCGAGGCGGTAGCCGACGTGGCGCAGCGGTTGCAGGCCCTCCTGCGTCGGCCCGACACCGTCGCCCGCCTCGGGACGAGCGAGCTGGCCCTCCTTCTCGGCACCGACGGCGACCGGACTGGCGCGCTCACGCTGGCCGAGCGCGTCGAGCACGAGCTGGCCGGCGCCGGGTTCTCCCCAGGGGCCGACGTGTCGCTGGGCGTGGCGGTGTCGCCCGACGACGGCACGGACGCCGACGTTCTGCTGGCCCGCGCCCGGCAGGCGATGGTCCGGGCCGGCCGCCTCGGCGAGGGGGTGGCGACCTGGTCCGCCGACGAGGAGTCGGCCACCAGCCGGCGGTTGAGCCTCCTGCGAGACCTGCGGGGCGCCGTCGGCCGGGACGAGATCGGGGTCGTGTACCAACCGGTGATCGACATGACCACCGACACCGTCGTCGGTGTGGAGGCGCTGGTCCGTTGGCAGCACCCCACCCTGGGGGTGGTCCCGACGGAGGAGTGGGTGGCCCTGGCCGAGGCCGCAGGCACCATCGGCGCCGTCACCTCCCACGTGCTGGACACCGCCCTGGCCACGATCGCCCACCTCAACGCCCACGGCCACGACCTCCGTGGCGCCGTCAACCTGTCGGTGCGGGACCTGGTCGACGACGGCGTGGTCGACCAGCTGTCCGGATGCCTCGCCCACCACGGCCTCCCCGGCGACCGGCTCGTGGTCGAGATCACCGAGACCGAGGTGATGGACGACACCGAGCGGGCCACCGCCGCACTGGAGGCCATCGGCGGGCTCGGCATCCGGCGATCGCTCGACGACTTCGGGACCGGCCACTCGTCGCTGGCCCGCCTGCGGACGCTGCCCGTCGACGAACTCAAGATCGACCGCTCCTTCGTGGCCGACATGCACCGCGATCGCAGCGCCGAGGTCTACGTCCGCACCATCGTCGACCTCGCCCGGACGCTCGGCCTCGAGGTGGTGGCCGAGGGCGCCGAGAGCGCCGCCGTGCTCGAGCGACTACGGCTCCTGGGATGTCGACTGGTGCAGGGCTACCACCTCGCCCACCCCATGCCGGCCCGGGCGCTGGCCACCTGGTTGTCGACGAGGGGTGGGCGGGAGGCGCTGGGTACGATCGCCCCATGACCGCCGCCCCCGACCTCACCGCCGCCGCCCGGGCCGTCGAGCTGGCCGAGGGCGTCGTGGGCGACGCCGCCGCCCACCTGGCCGGTGCCGGTGACCCCGACGACCACCAGGTCGTCCTGTACGACCTGGCCCACGCCGCCAGCGCCGTGCAGGTGGGCCGGTTCCTGCTCGACTACGGGGCCAAGGGCGACGACGAGGCGGCCGTCGCCACCGCCTTCGTCGCCGACGCCGTCCACGACCTGGCCACCCGCCTCTACGGGCGAGAGGAGGCCTGGGCCACGACCCCTGGCGCGCTCGACGAGGTCCGCGACTTCGTGGCCGCCCACCGCGACCCCGCCTTCGTCGCCGGCCTGGCCGACGTCCGGGCCCCCCACCACCTCGACGAGGAGTTCGAGCTGGTGGCCGAGACGTTCCGACGCTTCGCCGAGGACCGCATCGCCCCCGCCGCCGAGCACATCCACCGTCACGACACCGACATCCCCGAGGAGATCATCTCGGGGCTGGCCGAGCTGGGTTGCTTCGGCCTGTCGGTGCCCGAGGAGTACGGCGGGTTCGCCAGCGGCACCGAGAGCGACTACCTGGGCATGGTGATCGCCACCGAGGAGCTGTCGCGGGGCTCGCTCGGCGCCGGCGGGTCGCTCATCACCCGCCCCGAAATCCTCACCCGGGCCCTCGAGCGGGGCGGCACCGAGCAGCAGAAGAAGACCTGGTTCCCGACCATCGCCACCGGCGAGACCATGGTGGCGGTGGCGGTCACCGAGCCCGACTACGGCTCCGACGTGGCCTCGCTGAAGGTCACCGCCACCCGCACCGACGACGGCTGGCTGATCAACGGCGTCAAGACGTGGTGCACGTTCGCGGGCCGGGCCGACGTCCTCATGCTCCTGGCCCGCACCGACCCCGACAAGGACGCCCGCCACCGGGGCCTGTCGCTGTTCATCGTGCCCAAGCCCCGGGGCGAGGGTCACAGCTTCGAGGCGACCCAGGAGTCGGGCGGGCGCATCGAGGGCCGGGCCATCCCCACCCTCGGCTACCGGGGCATGCACAGCTTCGAGGTGGCCTTCGAGGACTGGTTCGTGCCCGCCGACAACCTCATCGGGGGTGAGGAGGGCCTGGGCCAGGGCTTCTACCTCCAGATGGCGGGCTTCGAGAACGGGCGACTCCAGACGGCGGCCCGGGCCGTCGGGGTCATGCAGGCCGCGTTCGAGAGCGCACGCGCCTACGCCGACGAGCGGGTCGTGTTCGGCCGGCCCGTCGGCGACTACCAGCTCACCCGGGCCAAGCTCGGACGCATGGCGGTCATCATCGCCGCCGCCCGGCAGTACTCCTACGCCGTGGCCCGCATGATGGCCAGGGGCGAGGGCACGTTGGAGGCGTCGATGATCAAGGCCTACGTGTGCAAGGCGGCCGAGTGGGTGACGCGGGAGGCCATGCAGATCCACGGCGGCTTCGGGTACGCCGAGGAGTACGACGTGAGCCGGTACTTCGTCGACGCCCGGGTGCTGTCCATCTTCGAGGGTGCCGACGAGACGCTGTGCCTCAAGCTGATCGCCCGGCGCCTGCTGGCCGACGCGTCCGCCTGACGCGACGGGGCGGGGGTGGCGGGGCGCGGTGGCGAGCGTGGGCGACGTCGGCGGGCTGTCGGAGCGTCACGTCGAGCGCCTGCGGTCGATGGGCATCCGCACCTCCGACGACCTGCTCGACTACGGCGCCGGCCGGCGGGGCCGGCGGGAGCTGTCGAAGGTCACCCGCCTCGGCGAGAAGCGAATCAAGGAGTGGATCAAGCGGGCCGACCTGCTGCGGGTGCCCGGGGTGTCGACCCGCTACTCCGACCTGCTGGAGGCGGTCGGCGTCGACACGGTCCGCGACCTGCGCCGCCGCAACCCGGCCAAGCTGCACGCCCAGCTCATCGCCATGAACGACCGGCGCCAGGTCGTCAAGCGGACCCCGACCGGCGCCGACGTCGAGGCCTGGGTCGAGGGCGCCAAGGACCTGCCCGACGTGATCCGACGCCGGTGAGGCCCGATGACCGCCTATGACCTCGGCCAGCTCCTGGCCATCCCGCTCTTCGTGGTGCTGGTCGTGTGCGCCATCGCCGGCATCCGCTGGGTGACGAGTCGGGACGCCGACCGGGCCAAGGCGACGTTCCGGCTGTGGTGGCCGTGGGCGATCGGCGTGGTGCTCGTGGTCCTGAGCAGGATGGCCCAGGCGGCCGAGGAGGTCGGCGGACGATGACGCCGGGCGGCTACGACGAGCGGGTGAAGCCCATCCGCTCGCCCCGCGCCACGACCTTGACGGCCACCTTGCGCGAGGCCTCGTCGATCATCTCGTCGCCGAACATGACCGCGCCCCGGCGCTCGCCCTCGGTGGCCTCGGCATAGGCGTCGAGGATGTCGTGGGCCCGGTCGAACTGCTCCTGGTCGGGGCCGTAGACCTCGTTGCAGATGGTGATCTGGTCGGGGTGCAGGGCCCACTTGCCGTCGTAGCCGAGGATCTGGGTGCGGGTGCAGAAGTGGCGGAACCCCTCGGGGTCACGGACCTTCACGTAGGGCCCGTCGATGACCTGGAGCCCGTTGGCCCGTCCGGCCATGAGGATCTTCATGAAGACGTAGTGGAAGTAGTCGCCCGGGTACTCGGGGATGTCGAGGCCGCCGGCCAGGCTGGGCATCTCCATCGACGCCGAGAAGTCGACCGGGCCCAGGATGATCGTCTCCAACCGGGGGGAGGCGGCGCAGATCTCCTCGACGTTGATGAGGCCCCGGGCCGTCTCGATCTGGGCCTCGATGCCGATGTGACCCACGGGCAGGCCGGCGTTCTGCTCGACCTGGCTGAGCAGCAGGTCGAGGGCGATCACCTCGGCGGGGTGGTTGACCTTGGGCAGCATGACCTCGTCGAGGCGGTCACCGGCGTTGCCGACGACCTCGATGACGTCGCCGTAGGTCCACACCGTGTCCCAGGCGTTGATGCGGACGCAGAGGACCTTGTCGCCCCAGTCCTGGGAGCGGACGGCGTCGACCACCTTGGACCGGGCGGACTCCTTCTCCAGCGGCGCGACGGAATCCTCCATGTCGCAGAAGACCATGTCGGCCGCGAGGGTGGGGCCCTTGCCCAGCATCTTCTCGCTGGAGCCGGGCACCGACAGGCACGATCGGCGGGGCAGGTCTCGACTACGGGCGCTCATGGCGCCCGAACCTAGGCGGCTCGTCTCCGGGCGCGGAATTCCGGGCCAGGCCAACCGCCGCTGAGGCTATCCACCACACAGCGGATGGATATCCTCAGGCGATGCCCAAGCGCCTGATCGAGATCGACGACGACAAGCTCGACGCCGTGCGCGAGCTGCTCGGCACCCGCACCCTCCGGGCGACCGTCGATGGCGCCTTCGACGAGGTGCTCGCCCTCGAGGAGCGTCGCCGCGCCCTGCTGGCCGAACGGGGTGTCGACCTCGCGCTGCTCCGCGATCCCGAGGCCCGTCTCGCCGCGTGGGGCTGACGCCGTACTACCTCGGTGACACCTCTGTGCTCGCCCGGATCGGTCAGTCGGAGGTCGCCGTGCGCCTCGTCCCTCTCCTCGAGAGCGGGCTGGTGGCCCGATGCACGCCCACCGACCTCGAGGCGGGGTTCTCGTCGACCAGTTCCACCTCGCACGTCGCCATGCGTCGGCGTCGAGCCGCCTGGCCCTTCGCCCCCCTCGATCAGGATGTGCTCGACCGCGCCGTGGATGTTCAGGACACCCTCGCCCGCCGGAGCCAGCACCGTGGCGTGAAGATCGCGGATCTGATGATCGCAGCCGCAGCCGAGGCGGCGCGACTCGTGATCCTCCACTACGACCGTGACTTCGATCTGATCAGCGGCGTCACCGGCCAACCCACCGAGTGGATCCTGCCGGCCGGGTCACTGGCGTGACGACCGGCCCCGTTCGGGTTCGCCGCTGAGCCAGGGTCGAGCGGCGGGTAGCGTCGCCCCCACGCCGCAGGTGCCCGTCGCCGCTCCTGCCGACCTGCGCCACGAGGTGGCCTGCGCCTGGACGGCGACCGTCGACTCGACCCACCGCCTCATTCCTGACGGCTGCGTCGACGTGCTGTGGCTCGACACCGGGTCGGTCTGGGTGTGCGGGCCGGCGAGGCCCTCCGCCAGCCCGGCGTCTGCGGCCCTCCGGTCGAGGGGGCGACGACGCCGACGAGCCGGTTCCTCGCCTTCCTGGGCCGCAAACCCTGAGGCGGTGGGGGCGGGCGGGTTCACCGACCATCGACCGCGCTGGGACCACCGAGCCGGCGGAGCCGGTCGATCCGGTGGTCATGGGCGCCGAGGTGGTGGTCGAGGACACCGACCACCGCATCGACGTCGAGGGTGTCGGCGGATGCCATGTCCTCGAGATCGGCCCAGTCCTTGGTCCGGTCGAAGAAGGCCTTGAACACGGCGAGGTCGCGACAGGCCAGGAAAGGAACGTCAGCGCCCCCGAACTCCTCGATCCGGGCGCGACGGGCGGCGGCAGCGTGGAAGTCGGTGGTGTTGAAAAACACGTCGACGGGGGTGTCGTCCCACCACAGCCGGGCCTGGCCGTCCTGGGCGATGGCGGCACGGTCGCGGCTGGTGACGTCCACGCCGACCGGAAGGCCGGCGAGGGCGACGTCCGCCTCGTCGACCGGTACGAACAGGTTGACGTCGATGTCGATCGTCGCCCGGGCCCGCTGCGTGCACCAGGCCAGCGCCAGCGCCCCCCCGAAGGCGTGCGGCACGTCGGCCTCGCCCAGGGCGTGGTGGAGCACGACGATCCGCTCGACGAGGTTCACGTCGCTTGCCGGTCCGTCCTCGGGAAGACGGGCGCGACGAGGGTTCGCTCGTGACGGGCCGGGAACTGCCCGGCCAGCTCGAGGACGGCGGCCAGCTCGTCGCCTCGACGCAGACCCCGGTACGACCGCCACCGCCGTCGCAGCTCGACGTCGGCCTCGAAGCCGGCAGCTCGCAGGATGCGGTCGAGCGTAGCGACGGTCGGAGACTTCGCCCCCGCCTCGTAGGCCGCCAGCGTCGAGTGCGAGGTACCCGCCAGGGCGGCGAGCTGGCGCAGCGACAGGCCTGCCCGGGTCCGTGCCGTGCGGAGAAGCGCCGAGGCGTTCACGTTCGGTTACGGTATCCGATCGGATACCGCTTCGGAGGAACGGCCGACCGTGCGCTGCGTCCTCGATCATGTCCGCCTGATCGAGCAGGTCGACCTGACCTACCCGATCATCCTCGGCGCCGACGGCCGGGTCATGGACGGCACGCACCGCATCGCCCGAGCCATCCTCGATGGCGTCACCACGATCCCGGCCGTGCGGTTCGAGGTCGATCCCGAGCCCGACCATCGCGACTGCCGGCCCGAGACGCTTCCCTACCGAGACGTCTGACCGGCCGCCGGTCGGGGGCTACCAGTGCAGGGCGCGGAGGAGCTCGGGGGCGACGGGGGCGTCGGCGCGGGCGGCGAGGGCGTCGGCGCCGGAGCGGCCGGTGGGGCCGACGACGGCGGCGACGAGGCCGGCGGGGACCTCCTCCACGGGGGCGTGCCAGGGGTCGGCGTCGAGGCCCATGCGGGCGCGGACGGTGTCGTAGACCGACGGCGCCAGGGCCCGGCCGGCGCCCACGCAGACCAGGACGGGGCGGCCGAGGTGGTGGGCCACGGCGGCGGCGGCGTGGGATCCGACGGCGGCGACGACCCCGGTCGGGCCGGCGGCATGGGCGTCGAGCACGACCACGTCGGCCTCGACCACGGCGGCGGCGATGCCGGCGGCGGGAACCTCCTCGGCGTCGATCTCCAGGCGCAGCAGCCGCCGCACGAGCTGGGAGCCGTCGCCGTCGGTGTCGATCACGAGCACCCGCACGTCGCCCCGCCGGGCCAGGCCCCCGGCCGCCACCTCCGGCCAGCCGACGACGACCACGGTGGCGTCGTCGGCGACCGTCGTCTCCACGTGGCCGGCGGTGGGGTCGGCGTCGATCTCGTCGAGGTAGGCGACCGTGGCCGTACGGGGATCGACGGCGGTGAGGGTCCGGTTGCACAGCGTCCACAGCGCTCCGGCGAAGGGGTGACGCTGCACCACCCGCCGGCAGGCCGTGACCGCCTCGGCCGGGTCGAGGCCCATGGCCGCCAGCGAGCCGGCCGTCTCGTGGACGAGCGACGCCTGGTCGGCGCGGCCGGCGCGGGCCACGTAGCGCAGTCGCTCGATCGGGTGCATCCGACCGAGACGCTAACCGGCCCGCCCCCGCGCCCACGAGCCGTCTACTGCCGCAGCGGGCCGGCGCGCTACCGTCGTCGGCCGTGGCGACGGACCCCCCTGGCGACACGGTGCTGACCCACGTCTCGGGCCGCAGCTATCCGCTGGAGAGCTGGGTCACCATGTTCAACCTGCTCGTGGTGGTCGTCGACCCGTACACGCACGAGTCGGCCTGGATCCTCCCCACCGCCGCCCGTCTGTTCGACCACTACGACGAGGCCGACGTCCGGGTGGGCTTCGTGGTGACCGCCGACGCCGAGGGGGCCACCGCCTACCTCGGACCGTTCGCGTCCGAGTACCTCGTGCTCCTCGACCCCGGCCGCGACTTCGTGAAGGCCGTCGAGCTGGACCGCCTCCCCGCCCTGCTGCACCTCCGCCAGGACGCCAGCCTGGGCGGCTCGGCGCAGGGGTGGGACCCCGAGGAGTGGCGCAAGGTGCTCGACGGCATGGAGCAGGACATGTTGTGGCGCTCGCAGCCCCTGCTGCCCGCCCCCGGCGACCCCGCCCCCTTCGCCGGGACGCCGGCCCTGTAGCCCGGGCTAGCTGACGATGCCGCCCTTGGTCATCGACAGCGTGTCGAGGGCCCGGTCGAGCTCGTCGTCGGTCATGAGGCCCCGCTCCAGCACGATCTCCCGGATGGACCGTCCCGACTTCGTGGACTCCTTGATGACCTCGGCGGCGGTGTCGTAGCCGATGAACGGGTTGAGCGAGGTGCCGATGGAGGGGCTCGACTCGGCGTAGGCCCGGCAGCGCTCCTCGTCGGCCTCGATGCCGTCGATGCACTTCTCGGCGAACACCCGGCACCCGTTGGCGAGCAGCCGTACCGACTCCAGCATCGACTGGGCCATCACCGGGAGGAACACGTTCAGCTCGAACGCGCCCTGGGACCCGCCGAAGGCGATCGTGGTGTCGTTGCCCATGACCTTGGCCGCCACCTGGGTCACGGCCTCGGGGATGACCGGGTTCACCTTGCCGGGCATGATCGACGAGCCCGGCTGCAGGTCGGGAATCCGGATCTCGGCCAGCCCGGTGCGGGGCCCCGACCCCATCCACCGGATGTCGTTGGCGATCTTGACCAGCGCCACGGCCAGACCGCGGCACGCCGCCGACGCCTCGACGATGCCCTCGCGCGCCGCCTGCGCGGCGAAGTGGTCCTTGGCCTCGGTGAGGGGCAGCTCGGTGCGGGCCACGAGCGCCTTGACCACGCCCCGGGCGAACGTCTTGGGGGCGTTGATGCCGGTCCCGGTGGCGGTCCCCCCGAGGGGGAGCTCGCCGACCCGTGGCAGCGCGTCCTGGAAGCGGGCCACGGCCTGGTCGATCTGGGCCGCGTAGCCCCCGAACTCCTGGCCGAGGGTCACCGGGGTGGCGTCCATGAGGTGGGTGCGGCCCGACTTCACGACCGTGCGGAAGGCCCGGGCCTTCTTGCGCAGGCTGGTGGTGAGCACGTCGAGCGCGGGCAGGAGGTCCTCGACGATGGCCTCGGTGGTGGCCACGTGCATGGCCGACGGGAACACGTCGTTGGAGGACTGCGAGGCGTTGACGTGGTCGTTGGGGTGGACCCTCTCGCCGAGCTTCTCCGAGGCCAGCGTGGCGATGACCTCGTTGGCGTTCATGTTCGACGACGTGCCCGAGCCGGTCTGGAAGACGTCGATGGGGAAGTGATCGTCGAAGCGGCCGTCGGCCACCTCGTCGGCGGCCTCCTTGATGGCGACGGCGATGGGCTTCGTGACGGCGGGGACGTCCTTCAGCCGTGCGTTGACGAGGGCGGCCTCACCCTTGATGAGGGCGAGGGCCCGGATGAGCCGCCGCTCGATGGTGAGCCCGGAGATGGGGAAGTTCTCGACCGCCCGCTGGGTCTGGGCTGCGTACTTCGCGTCGGCGGGGACCTGGACCTCGCCCATGGAGTCGTGCTCGGTGCGGTACTCGGTCATGCGCCGAACCGTACCCCTAGCTCAACGCCACCAGGTCGAGGTGGTCGTCGACCCAGAGGTCGACGTCGCCCTCGGGCATGAGCAGCACCCGGTCGGGGCGGAGCTGGCGCACGAACTCCACGTCGTGGGAGACGACCACCATCGACCCCGGCCACGACGACAGCGCCTGGGCGGTGGCCTCCCGGCTGGCCGGATCGAGGTTGTTGGTCGGCTCGTCGAGCAGCAGCAGGTTGTGGTCCCCCGCCACGAGCTGGGCCAGGGCCAGCTTCGTCTTCTCACCGCCGGACAGCGTGGCCGCGTCCTGGAAGGCCTTGGCGCCGCTCAGGCCGAACGCCCCGAGCACGCCCCGCAGCTCGCGCTCGGAGGCGGCAGCCGAATCGCGCAGGTGGTCGATGAGCGACCAGCCACCCACCAGCCCCTCGTGCTCCTGGGCGTAGTAGCCCACCGAGACCTGGTGCCCGAAGCGCGCCGTCCCGGCGGCAGGGGTGCTGACCCCGGCCAGGATGCGCAGCAGCGACGTCTTGCCCGCGCCGTTGAGGCCCATCACCAGCAGGCGGTCACCCCGCCCGACGAGGAAGTCGACGTCGGTGAACACGGGCGGCCCGCCGTAGCTCTGGGCCAGCCCCTCCACCTCCAGCACGACCTTGCCGCTGGGCGGCGGCGTCGGAAACCCGACGGCGATGCGGCGCTCCCTCTGGGGGGCGTCGATGCGGTGGGCCTCGATGCGGGCCCGGCGGGTGTCGAGGCTCTTGGCCGTGCGGGCCCGCTTCTGGGTCTGGCCCCGCATGGAGTCGGCCAGCGTCTTCAGGCGGCGGATTTCGGCGTCCTGGGCGCTGGCCTCCTTGGCCTGGCGCTCCTCGTCGGCGGCCCGGGCGGCCAGGTACTCCGACCACGTGCCCCGGTAGGCGGTGAGCCGGCCGACGTCCTCCTCCCCCGGCCGCTCCAGGTGCAGCACCCGGGTGATGGCGTCGTCGAGCAGCTCGATGTCGTGGCTGATGACCACCAGCGCACCCCGGTAGGAGCGCAGGAAGCGCAGCAGCCAGTCGCGGGCGTCGACGTCGAGGTGGTTGGTGGGCTCGTCGAGGAGCAGCACGTCGGAGCCGGCGAACAGGATGCGGGACAGCTCGACCCGCCGCCGTTCACCGCCCGACAGCGCCCGCAGGGGCAGCTCCAGCCGCTCGTCGTCGATGCCCAGCCCGGCGGCGAGGCGGCGGCACTCGGCGTCGGCGGAGTACCCCCCCTCGGCCTCGAAGCGTTCCTGGGCCCGGGTGTAGCGGGCGATGGCCTCCTCCGACGGGTCCTCCTCCATGGCCAGGCGCAGCTTCTCCAGCCGCACCGCCGCCTCGTCCATGTCGCGCCCGCTGAGCACCCGACCGAGGGCGGTCTGATCGTCGGCCACCCCGGCGGCGGCCGGATCCTGGCTCAGGTAGCCGAGGCGGCCCCGGCGCACCACCCGCCCCTCGGCCGGCTCGTCGACGCCGGCCAGCACCCGGAACAGCGACGTCTTGCCGGCCCCGTTGCGACCGGCCAGACCGACCTTGTCGCCGGCGCGCACCGTCAGGTCGGCGCCGGCCACGACGGCCCGGGAGGCGCGCTCGACCCTCAGGTCCTCGACGACGAGCATGCCCCCAGTGTCTCGGATCGGACCGGCGATGCCACGCCGGTTCCGTCCCGCCGGGTGGGCTAACCGGCTGCGCCCTCCGGCGCGACCGCCACCCCGGCCTCCTCCAGCGCCTCGACCACCGTCTCGGCGTAGGCCACCTGGCCCTCGCCGTTGGGGTGGATGCAGTCGGCGGCGCTGACCCAGGTGTCGTTGTCGTGGGGGCCCTTCGAGCAGTAGGGGGCGATCCCCCGGGTGGGCGAGGGGATCAGCCAACCGAGGAACCCCTTGCCGGCCCGCACCCCGTCGGGCCCCCGGCCGTTGGGGGCGCCGTGGCCGTCGAAGCGGTCCCGCACGTCGGCCACCACCACCCCCTCGTGGGCGGCGGCCACCTCGACGATGGTGTCGTCGAAGGCGTCGACGACGGTGCGGGCGGCGGCGGCGAAGCAGGTCCGCTCGCACCCGCTGACGCCGTGGGGATCGACGGCGGTCGGGTCGTGATAGGTGGTCACGACGACCGTGGCGTCGGTGGTCGTGGTGAGGTGGTCGAGGACGTCGTCGAGACCGGCCGCCACCCCGGCCAGGCGTCGGGAGAGCTCGGTGGTGTCGACCTCGCCGTCGTCGAGGAGGCGCTCGGGGTGCAGGAACCCGAGGTCGTTGGCGCCGATCGTCAACGTGATGACCTCGGGGTTGGCGGCCGTGGCCCACTCGAGCTGGGTGGCCGAGCGCGACCCCAGCAGATCCCTCGGGCCGCCCGTCACCGACTGCTCGGCCAGGTCGTCGAGGTAGGCACCCGAGCAGGCCACGAGTCGCAGGTCGAGGTCGGGCAGCCGGTCGGCCACGTGGCCGGGGTAGGACTCGCCCCGGTCGCGCCAGCAGTTGTCGGTGAGCAGGTAGTCGGTGCGGTCGAGGCCGTGGCCGGACGGGATGCTGTCGCCCATGGCCAGGTAGACCGGCTGGGGGTCACGGACGCGGACGGGCAGCGTGAGATCCCGGTCGAGCCAGCGGCCCCGCTCGTCGACGGCGAGCACCTCGACGGTCACCTCGCCGACGTCGTCGGGCCCGGGCCGCCACGTCACCGATCCCCGCCCGGGGTGCAGCTCGGCGCCGGGGGGCAGCCCCGTCACGTCGACCACCCGCCACCGCCCGTCCATCGGGGCGGCCACGCCCACCTCCCGCTCCTCACCCACCACGAAGCGCTCGGCCAGCCCGGGGACGGGCTCGGAGCCGGCCGGCGTCGTCGCGCCGGCGAGCGTGGCGACCATCGCCGCCAGCACCGCCCCGACCCTGCCCGCCGCTCTCACCGCGCCGTCCAGCCTCCGTCGACGGTGAGGGTGTGGCCGGTCATGTACGACCCGGCGTCGGAGGCCAGCAGCAGGAGCGGTCCGCTCAGCTCCTCGAGCTCGCCCGCTCGGCGCAGCGGCGTGTTGCGCTCGATCCAGGTGCGCCCGCTGGCGTCTCCGCTGAACATCTCACCGGTCAGCTCGGTCTCGAAGTAACCGGGGGCGAGGGCGTTGACCCGCACCCCGGACCGGGCCCACTGGCAGGCCAGCTCCTTGGTGAGCATGACCACCGCCCCCTTGGTGGCCACGTAGGCGGCCTGGGCGTTGGGCGCCGACGCCACCAGGCCGTGGACGGAGGCGACGTTGACGATCGAGCCCGAGCCGGCGGCCAGCATGGGCTCGGCCACCAGCCGGCTCAGCACGAACACGGCGTCGAGGTTGACCCGCACGACCCCCCGGAACGTGGCCGGGTCCTCGGACTCGGCCCGGGCCGGGGCGTCGCTGATGCCGGCGTTGTTGACCAGCACGTCGATCCGCCCGAAGCGGTCGAGGGTGGTGGCCACCAGCTCGGCGCAGGCGTCGTCGTCGGCCACGTCGCAGCCCACGGCCAGGGCCTCGGGCAGCTCGTCGGCCAGGGCCTCGATCCGATCGGTGCGCCGGGCGGCCAGCACGACGGAGGCTCCGGCGTCGGTGAGGACCCGGGCGGCGTGGGCCCCGATGCCCGACGACGCGCCGGTCACGACGGCCACCCGGTCGTCGAGACGGAAGCGCGCTGTTGGATCGGAGGTCACGGGGAGTGCAGGCTAGGGCGATGCACCTCCGGACACGACGGTGAAGGTCCGCATCGGCTACGGGCTCGGCACCCGCACCATCACCAACGACGAGGGCCGCTTCGGTGACTTCGTCGACGCCCTGGAGGGGCACGGCTTCGACAGCCTGTGGTTGAGCGAGCGGGTGGGTGGTGACGCCCCCGACCCGGTGGTGGGCATGGCCTACGCGGCCGGGCGCACCCGCCGGCTGAAGTTCGGCATGAGCGTGATGGTCCTGCCGGGCCGCAACCCCGTGCTCGTGGCCCAGGCCCTGGCCAGCCTCGACCGCATCTCGGGCGGCCGACTGCTGCCGGCGTTCGGGCTGGGGGTGCGCGACACGCACGAGCAGCGGGCCTTCATGGTCGAGCGGCGGGAGCGGGGCGCCATCTTCGACGAGTCGCTCGGGCTCCTGCGCCGGCTGTGGTCGGAGGACGCCGTCGACCACGACGGCGCCCACTTCCACCTGGAGGGGGTCACGGTGCGGCCCCGGCCCGTGCAGTCGCCGCTCGAGGTGTGGCTGGGCGGTGCCGGGCCCCGGGAGCTGCGCCGGGTGGGCGAGACCGCCGACGGGTGGCTCCCCTCGTTCACCACCCCGGCCATCGCCGCCGAGGGGTGGGAGGCGATCACGGCCGCCGCCGACGCCGCCGGGCGCGAGATCGACGCCGGCCACTTCGGGGCCCTGGTCCCCTACGCGACGGGTCCCGTCCCCGACGCCATGGCCGAGATCGTCCGCCGCCGACGCCCCGACGCCGACGTCGGCGAGGTGGTGCCGACCGGCATCGACGGCCTGCGCCGGCAGATCGAGGCGTTCTGCGCCGTCGGGGCGTCCAAGTTCGTGCCGGTGCCGGTCACCGAGCCCGACGACTGGAACGCCCACCTGGCCGAGCTGGCCGCCGAGGTGCTCCCACTGCAGACCTGACCGGAGGGGCTACAACCCCGTGCGGTAGGAGCGGACGGCGCCGGGCTCGGGACGGGCGGCGGGCTCGGCACCCACGCCGAGGGCGCCGTCGCGTCGGGCCCAGCGCATCATCATGACCAGCATCGCCCCCCACACGATGGGGATGGGGGCGATCTTCATGGTGAGGCCGGCCATGGCCTGGTCCTGGCCGGCGGCCAGACCGTCGAACACCCGGGGAGCCAGCTCGTAGGTGGAGTAGAGCGGGAACTCGGCGAAGGTGAGGAACCCGGCCGGCAGCACGGGCACGACCCCGGCGGCGAGGAACAGGTAGGCCATCTTCCCGCCGTAGTCGAGGCGGACCAGCTCGGGCAGCGGCGACACGATGGGCAGCCACACGAGCAGCCCGCCGGCCAGCCACGCCACGTCCATCAGCAGCGAGAGCGCCTGGTTGGCCCGGAAGGTGTCGGTCGTCCACGGGGCGTGGGTCAGCACCAGCATGGCGTTGAAGGAGATACCGGCCACGAGCGGCCGGGACAGGCGCGACACCAGCCGGTAGGCCCGCAGCCGGGACAGGACGCGCCGCGCCATCCACTCCGGCGTCCCCAGCAGCAGGAGGGGGGCCGCCACCATCGTGTAGAGGATGAACTGCAGCATGTGGGCGCTGGCGAGGTAGGAGGCGCCGAGGAGCCCGAGGGGCCAGTCGGAGGCCACCCACACGGCCAGCACGCCACCCAGGTACCGGACGGTCCGGCGGCGGAGGTCGGGGTCGGGACCGGAGGTGCGGCGGCGGCGCCTGAGGGCCCGCAGGTAGGGGACGGCCAGCGCCAGCACGGCCAGCCAGACCCCCGGGTACGCCCGCCACGACCACGTCCACGGCTCGCTCAGCTGGGCGCACCACCAGCTCAGGTTCACGGCTCCGGAGCGTACCGCCCGCCCGGGACGGGGACCTACCGGTCGTCGCCCATGGTGGCGAGCAGGGGGATGTCGTGGACCCACTCGGACTGGCGGGTGCCGAACGGGTAGGCGGTGTAGCCCCTGCCGTCGGGGGCGTAGGCGAGCATCTGGCCGGCGTGGCCGACGAGGTAGTCGCCGCCGCCGTCGGGGTCGCCCAGGTCGGCGACGGCCACCCCGGCCGCCTCCTGGGCGGCCAGGAGCTCCTCGGGCGACCCGGTGAGCCCGACGAACGAGGGATCGATGCGGTCGAGCCAGGCTCGTATGACCGGTGGCGTGTCCCGGGCGGGATCGACCGAGACGAACACCACCTCGACGTCGTCGGGCATGCCGGGGCGGTCGAGGGCCTCGGCCACCTGGGCCAGGTGGACCGGGCAGATGTCGGGGCAGCTGGTGTAGCCGAAGTAGAGCAGCGCCACCTCCCCCTCGGTCTCGGCCCGGAAGTCGAACGGCCGACCCCCGGTGTCGGTGAGCACGAAGTCGGGCTTGGGCAGGGGGTCGGGGAGCTCGACACCGGCGAACTCGCTGCCCACGCCGCCAGGACCGGTGCCGTCGTCAGCGCCGCCGCAGGCGACCAGGGCGGCGCAGGCGAGGACGGCGAGGACGGAGCGCAGGCGGGACATGTGCGGGTGGTCCAACGCCGTACCCGCCCCACCCGTTCCCGGGGCGGTCAGGTGTAGGCGGGATACCGCCGGCCGCGTGGCGCCACCGTCTCGTCGGCCTCGACACCCCACGCCGTCCAACCGGGTCGGGGGTAGCGAGCGAACAGCTCGAGGTAGGGCCCCGGCGAGCACGACTCGATGACCGGGTACTGCTCGTCGGGCTTGCGGGAGTGCTCACGCTTGCGGGACTCGATGATGTTCACCTGGGACCGGGCGGGGTCGAGGGTCCGCAGCGCCCCCCGGACGCCGAACAGGATGGGCTCGGTGGTGTTGCGGAAGTAGAAGCCGACGCCCCGTCCGTCGGGCCCGCCGTCTTTTCGACGCTTCGCCCACACGAGCATCGCCTTGTACTGGAACCCCCACGCGTGCATGACGGCCAGACCCTCTGCGACGAGGGCGTTCGGGACCCACAGGTACAGGTGGCTCCGTTCCGCGGCGACGTCGCCCACCGGGAGCCGTTCGATGTCGGCCAGCTCCATCGTGTCGTAGCGGCTGAGACGCCGGTGCTCGGGAGCGACCTTGCCGGTGCGGTTGGTGAAGCGCCACGGAGGGTCGGCGAGGATGGTGCCGAACGGTCGCCCACCGAGGCTCGCCAGATCGAGTCCGGCCGCCAGGACGCCGGTCGGCGTGGTGCGCCTCGGGGGACGTCGGTTCGTGTCGGCGCTCGTCATCTCCACCTCACCGGTCGACGGACTCGCAGCCGAGGCCGCGACCGTATCGTACGTCTGTTCGCCAGCGGGGTCAGGACCGATCCCGGAGATCGGCGAGGGAACGTCCTTCGAGACGTGGCACCCGCCACCGGAGCCACCCATCGACCGCCCGCACGCCCAACTCGGCTCGCGCCGCCCCCGAGGGCGTGGGGTGCGTGGTCGTACCTATCCGGATCGATCCATCCTCCTCGATGACGCCCCGCACCGGCGGCCTCGAGCGCCGACGGACCTCGATCGGCTCGCCCGGCTCCACGACACCCGCCACAACCAGGTCGGCGAGGCTCCGTGTGCCTGTCGTCCGCGCCATGTGAACCCTCCGTCGCCGCTGCCCGAGATCCGGGGATCCCGAGATCTAGCAGTCCATCGGCCGCGCCGGGTGGATGCCCTACCGTCGGCCCATGACGGACCCTGCGACTGGTGCCCGCCCGGACGGCGGGCTGGGTTCGACCGAACCGGCGGGCGCGCTCCGGCCCCCCACCGTCCATGCTCTACCCCCTGGATACGAGCTCGGCGTGACCCGTTACGCCGATGTCATCCTCTCGGAGGCGTTCCCCGACCACTGGGATGATCTTCGCCATGCTCTCGACTCGTTCCATCCGACCTTCGGTGAGTTGCGCGCCGCCGGAGGGAACCGGACGCCGTTCGTCGCCCGCTTCGATGCCTCGCTGGAGGCCCGGGGTTGGGGCAAGCGCAGCGTCGACATCGGCAAGCTGATCGACGGAGAGCTGGTGACCGCGGTTCGAGGCCATGAGATCGACATGTTCCGGGCCCGGTCCGGGATCGACCGGTACCCGGGCGTCGGCTGCGAGATGGAGTGGAACAACAAGGACCCGTTCTTCGATCGGGACCTGCTGAACTTCCAGTCGCTCCACCGGGAGGGGGTCCTCGCCGTCGGCGTGCTCGTCACCCGCGGCCCGACGCTCCAGGATGTCGTCAAGCGCACGATCGGCCCGAAGTTCGGGGAGAGCACGACTCACTGGCGGAAGCTGGTCGAGAGGGTGAACCTCGGCGGTGGCGGCGAGTGTCCGCTTCTCGTGGTCGGCATCGAGCCCCGGCGGATCACCGGGTTCGAGGGTGCCCTCGACGCCGATCGTGCCCTGAGCGACAACGACGACGCGCTGCGCAACTGGCGGGAGGGGCCCCACGCCAGCTACGCCGCAGCCAAGGCGGCGCACCAGGAGGCGCAGGCCGCCGTGCTCGGCCGGCTGGACGGCTGAGGCCCCGGCCCGGTCCCGCACCGCAGGCCGGCGGGAACGAATGGACTGCCGGCGGGCGTTCCGGCACGGTATGGAGCCCGTGACCCAGGCCGAGCGCTGCTTCCGGCATCCGGACCGGACGACGGGTCGGCACTGCACCCGGTGCGGCCGCCCCGCCTGTCCCGACTGCCTCCAGCAGGCGGCGGTGGGCTCGCACTGCGTCGAGTGCGCGAGGGAGTCACGGGGGCCGGTCAGGGAGCGGGCCCGGGTACGGCTGGCCGTGGCCGGGAGCGAGCTGTGGGCCACCAAGGTCCTGATCGGCCTGAACCTGGCCGTCTTCGTCCTCGGCCTCGTCACCAGCGGCCGCCTCACCGGGGCGAGCGTGGGGAGCCTCGCCTCCGACTACGGGCTGTTCGCCCCCGCCGTCGACGACGGCGGGTGGTGGCGCATGTTCACGTCGGGCTTCCTGCACGCCGGCCTGATGCACCTGGGCTTCAACATGGTGGCGCTGGCGTTCCTCGGCCGCATGGTCGAGCCGGTGCTCGGCCCCGTCCGCCTCACCGCCCTCTACGTGGCGTCCCTCCTGGGCGGGTCGTTCGGCGCGCTGCTGGTCGACCCGCTCTCGCTGACGGTCGGCGCCAGCGGGGCCATCTTCGGGCTCATGGGCGCCGCCGTGGTCGGCATGCAGCGACGGGGCATCGGTCTCAGGGAGAGCGGGCTCGGTGGGCTGCTCCTGATCAACCTCCTGATCACGTTCGTCATCCCGGGCATCAGCGTCGGCGGCCACCTCGGGGGGCTCGCCGCCGGTGCCGCGGTCGGGGTGGTGGCCCTCGGCCCCCACGCCGACCGCAACCCGCTGCCGGGCCTCCTCGCCGCCACCGTGGTGGGGGTGGCCTGCCTCGCCGGCGGGTGGTGGGCGGCGGCGCAGTGGGCCGCTCCCCTGTTCTGAGGCGAGCGGGACCCGCCCGGGTGCTTGCGCCGGTGGCGCGGGGGGCCTACATTGCGCGTCAGCAGGCGCCAGCCCCACCCTGGCGCCCTACGTCGGCCGGTGGGGTACCCCACCACTCCACCGGCCGACATCTCTCGCCCGCGTCAGCGCCGGGCCCTCCGGGGGGCTCGGCCGTGGCCGGCGCCGACGAACTGCGCCGCCGTCTGCTGCAGCGCCATCGACCACGTCGGATAGGGATGCACGGCCTGGGCCAGCCGCCCGGTGAACGCCCCCACCTGCATGAGCAGCGACAGCTCCGACACGAGTTCCCCGGCCCGCTCGCCCACCACCGTGGCACCCACCAGGCGCCCGCCGAAGACGTTGCGCAGCACCGGGCGGGGGGCGGCCACCAGCCTGACGAACCCCTCGGTCCGGCCCTCCACCACGGCCCGGTCGACCTCGGTCATCGGCAGCTCGGCCACCCGCGCCCCCCGGTGGGCGTCGGCCGCCTCCGCCTCGGTCAGACCGATGCGGCCCACCTCGGGGGAGGTGTAGGTGACCCACGGGACGGCGGCGGGATCGAAGCGCCAGGGCACGAACCGACGCCACCCCCGGCCCACCGCGCTGTTGGCGGCGAGGAAGGCCATGCGGGCGGCGGCGTGGGTGAACTGGAGGCCCCCGACCACGTCGCCCGCGGCCCACACCCCGGGAGCGCTGGTGGCGAGGCTCTCGTCGACGGTCACGTAGCCCCGGTCGTCGGTGTCGATGCCGGCCCGGTCGAGGCCGAGATCGTCCGTCCCCGGGCGCCGACCGGCCGCCACCAGGAGCCTGGTCGCGTCGACCGTGCTCGCGTCGACCGTGCTTGCGTCGAGACGGAGGCGCACGCCGTCGGGCGACCGTTCGACCGACGACACGTCGGCTCCGGTCCGCACGTCGACCCCGTCGGCCCGCAGCGCCGCCGTCACCACCTCCGACGCCGCCGGCTCCTCGACGGACAGGATCCGGTCCTCGACCTCGACCAGCGTCACGGTCACCCCCAGGCGGGCGAACGCCTGGGCCAGCTCGCAGCCGATGGCGCCGCCCCCCAGGACGGCCAGCGACCCGGGCGAGCGGGTCAGGTCCCACACCGTCTCGCTGGTCAGGGCATCGACGTCGTCGAGGCCGGGGACGGGCGGGAGCTGCGGCCCGGCCCCGGTGGCCAGGACGACCCGCTCGGCCCGCCGCTCGCGGCCGTCGATCTCGATCCGACCGGGGCCGGTGAAGCGGGCCCGGCCGTCGATCACGTCGATGCCCTCGGACCGGAGGGTGGCGGCGTCCTCGGTGGCCGCCACCTCGGCCACGGTGGCCCGCACCCGGGCCATGGCCGCCTCGAGGTCGGCGCCGCCCGCCGCCTCGGCCAGCAGCGTCTTGGACGGCACGCACCCGGTGAAGGTGCAGTCACCCCCCGGGGGCCCGTCGTTGACGAGCGTCACCGCCGCGCCGAGGCGGCGTGCCGTCCGGGCCGCCTCGAGCCCCGCCGTGCCGCCGCCGATGACCAGGAGATCGCGCATCCGGGGGCAACCGTCTCCACCCCGGCACCCTTCCCGACCGGCCCGGGGTACCCCGACGGGAACCCGGCGCGGTGGCAGGATGGACCGGTGCCCACCCCGCCCGTCGACGGCCTCCTGCGGTTCATCGACGCCTCCCCCTCGCCGTACCACGCCGCCGCCAACCTGGCCGATCGCCTGGCCGGGGCCGGCTTCGAGCGGGTGGGGCCCGGTGATGGGCCAGGCACGACCGGGCGGGGCGTCACCGTCGACGGCGGCAGCCTGGTGGCCTGGTCGGTCCCGGCCTCGGCCCCGCCCGACCGGGGTGCGGTCGTGCTGGGGGCCCACACCGACAGCCCCAACCTCCGACTGAAACCCCAGCCCGACACGGGCCGGGCCGGCTGGCGACAGCTCGGCGTCGAGGTCTACGGCGGGGTACTGCTCAACAGCTGGCTCGACCGCGACCTCGGCCTCTCGGGCCGCCTGGCCGTGCGCGACGGGGCCGGCGCCGCCGTCGCCCTGGTGCGGGTCGACCGGCCCGTCCTGCGGGTCCCCCAGCTCGCCATCCACCTCGACCGGGAGGTCAACCAGGGTCTCGCCCTCAACCCCCAGACCCAGCTCGTCCCGGTGTGGGGGCTGGGAACCCCCTCCGACGGCGACCTCGTCGGGTTCCTCGCCGCCGAGGCGGGGGTGGCCGCCGCCGACGTCCTGGCCTTCGACGTCATGGCCCACGACCTGACCCCCGCCGCCCGCCTCGGTCGCGACGAGGAGCTTCTCGCCGCCCCCCGCCTCGACAACCTGTGCTCGTGCTGGTGCGCGGTGGAGGCGCTGCTGGACGCGGAGTCGGCCGACGGCGACGGACCGGTGCGGGCGGTGGTCCTGTTCGACCACGAGGAGGTCGGCTCGCAGTCGGCCACCGGCGCCGGGTCGCCCCTCGCGCGCCGGCTGCTCGAGCGGGTGACGGCGGCCGGGGGCGGCGACGACGGTGACCGGCACCGCGCCATGGCGTCGACCTACGTCGTGTCGGCCGACATGGCCCACGCCGCCCACCCCAACTACCTCGACCGGATGGAGCCCGGCCACCACGTGCTCCCCAACGCCGGGCCCGTCCTGAAGACCAACGCCAACGTCCGCTACGCGAGCGACGCCGCCACCTCGGCCCGGTTCCGTCTGGCCTGCGAGGACGCCGGGGTGCCGGTGCAGACCTACGTCAACCGCACCGACCTGGCCTGCGGCTCGACCATCGGGCCCGTCACGGCGGCCAACCTGGGCGCCGGCGTGGTCGACGTCGGCCTGGCCCAGCTCTCCATGCACTCGGCCCGGGAGCTGGCCGGCGCCGACGACCCCCCGATGATGGTGGCCGCCATGGCCAGCCTCCTGCGCGGCGCCGGCGAGTGACCGCCGTCCTCACCCCGGTGCAGGCCCGCACCCTCGACGTGCTGGGCAGCGCCGCCGCCGACCGCCGTACCTGGGACCCGGAGGTGGCCGCCGACCTGACCGGGCGGATCGTCGAGGGGGTCGGCCCGCTCGCCGAGGAGCTGTGGGTCACCAAGGGCTCGCTGACCCGGGTGCTCGGCTGCGAGGGCCGGTTCGTGGCCGAGGAGGACGACGGGTTCGCCTGGACGGTGCCGACGGCCCGGGGGTCGATCGCCCACAAGGCCGTCGAGCTGCTGGCCTTCGCCCGGGACACCCCGACCGCCCTCGACATGGTCGACGAGACGCTGGCCCGGGTGGTCGACGACGAGACGCTGCTCGGGCGGGCGCTCACCGAGTTCGTGCGCACGCTCGACCCCGTCGAGTGGGCCCAGCTCCGCTCCGACACCAACCGGCTGGCCTCCTCGTTCCTCGACGTGTTCCCGCCGTTGCAGCGGGCCTGGGCGCCCGTGGCCGAGCGGAGCATGCGGGCCGAGCTGGCCGGCGGGCTGCTCGTGGTCAGCGGCCGGCCCGACCTGATGCTCGGTCGACCCCAGGGCACGGTGGCCCGGCGGGTCATCGTCGACTGGAAGAGCGGCCGGGTCCGCCACGACCACCTCGACGACCTCGGGTTCTACGCGCTCCTCCACACCCTGTTCGCCGGTGTGCCGCCGGTACGGGTCGGCACCGTCTACCTCGACAGCGGCCACGTCGAGTCCCGTCCGGTCGACGACGCACTGCTGGAGAGCGCCGCCCGCCGCCTCGTCGACGGGGCCCGGCGGCTGGTCGCCCTGCGCGGCGGCGCCGACCCCACCCTGCGGCCCGGTCCGGCCTGTGCCTGGTGCCCCCGTCACCAGCGACAAGACTGCCCCGACGGCGCCGCCTGGTTGCGGGGCCGCGCCGACGGTGACCTCGACGAGGTGGAGATCTGAGATGAGCCTGGTTCGCAGCGAGATCACCGACGGCGTGGCCGTGGTCACCCTCGACGACGCCGAGCGGCGCAACGCCATGACGCTGCCGATGGTGGCCGAGGTGGTGGAGGCCATGGACGGGATCGAGGCCGACGGGTCCGTCGGGGCGGTCGTCGTGACGGGGGCCGGCAAGGGGTTCTGCGCCGGCGCCGACCTGTCGCACCTGGAGGGCCAGCCCGACCGGGTGGGCGAGGTGTACGAGGGGTTCCTGCGCATCGCCCGCTGCCCGCTGCCGACCATCGCCGCCGTGAACGGCGCCGCCGTCGGGGCGGGCATGAACCTGGCGCTGTGCTGCGACGTCCGCATCGCCTCGACCCGGGCGAGGTTCATCACCCGCTTCCTGGAGCTGGGCCTGCACCCCGGCGGCGGTCACACCTGGATGCTGCGCCGGGCCGTCGGCGAGCAGCAGGCCATGGCCATGGTGGCCCTCGGACAGAGCCTCGACGGCGAGGAGGCGGCCCGGCGGGGGCTGGTGTGGGCCTGCGTCGAACCCGACGACCTGCTGCCGACCGCCGTCGCGCTCGGTCGCAACGCCGCCGAGGCCCCCCGCGAGCTGGTGGTGCGGGTCAAGGAGAGCATCCGCCACATGGCTGACGTGTCCGAGCACGACGAGGCCGTCGCCTACGAGCTCGAACCCCAGGTCTGGACCCTGCGCCAGCCCTGGTTCGAGGAGCGCCTCGCCGCCATACGGTCACGCATGGCGGCGCGGGACTGAGGCGGCTACCTCAACGCTCCCGCCACGCGACCGACCCTATTCAGCATGAGCCTGGACGAGTGGATCACCCTGGCCGTCGTCGGCGCCATGGTGGTGGGGCTCGCCCTCGACCGCATCCCCGCCACCTACGGGGTGGTCGGGGCCATGGTGGCGGTCATGGTGCTCGGGGTCGTCGAACCGGAGCAGGCCCTGGCCGGCTTCTCCACCACGGCCCCCATCGCCATCGCCGCCCTGTACGTGCTCGCCGGGGCGGTGGAGAAGACGGGTCTCCTCCAACCGGTCACCGACCTCGTGCTCACCGACCGGGGTGGGCGACGGGCGCGGCTGGCCCGCCTGGCCGGGCCGACGGCGGGGGCCTCGGCCGTGCTGGCCAACACCCCGATCGTGGCCATGATGGTCCCGGCCGTGCGCACGTGGTGCGACCGCCGGGGTGAGGCCCGCTCGAAGCTGCTGATCCCGCTCTCCTACGCCAGCATCCTGGGCGGTGTCGTCACCGTCATCGGCACGTCCACCAACCTGCTCGTGTCGAGCATCCTGCAGCAGGACGGCGACGCCATCGGCATGTTCGAGATCACGCCGATCGGCCTCCCCGTGGCCGCGGCCGGGCTCCTCACCGTGGTGGTCCTGGCCCCGCTGGTCATGCCGGACCGGCGGGGTCCGGTGCAGACCGACGTCGACGAGGCCCGCGACTTCATGGTGCAGATGGCGGTGGCCCCCGACGGGCCGATGGCCGACCGCAGCGTCGAGGACGCCGGCCTCCGCCACCTGAAGGGTGTCTTCCTGGTGGAGGTCACCCGCGGCGACGAGCTGTTCGCCGCCGTGGGACCGACGTTCGTGCTCCGGGGCGGTGACGTGCTGACGTTCGTGGGCCGGGCCCAGGACGTCGTGGACCTCCAGCGCCTGCGGGGCCTGGTGAGCGCCGAGGCCGACCACTACCTCGCCGTCGACGGCAGCGGGCGGAGCACGTTCTTCGAGGTGGTCATCGGCAGCGACTCCCCGGTGGCCAACCGCTCCATCCGGGAGTCCGGCTTCCGTGGCCGCTACCAGGCCGCCGTCGTGGCCGTGCACCGGTCGGGCCAGCGGATGGGCGGCAAGCTGGGCGACATCGTGCTGCGCTCGGGCGACTCGCTGGTCGTGCTGGCCGGCCCCGACTTCCGGGCCCGGTGGCGGAACCGCCGCGACTTCCTGCTGGTGGCCCGCCTGGGTGGACCCTCCCCCACCGCCACCCGCAAGGCCCCCCTCGCCCTCGCCGCCCTGGTCGCCGTGGTCGCCCTACCCGCCCTGGGGGTGGCCACCCTGGTCGAGGTGGCCCTGGTGGCGTCCCTCGGACTGGTGGCCATCGGCGTCCTCACCATCGCCGAGGCACGCGACGCCATCCAGATCGACGTGGTCCTGATGATCGGCAGCGCCTTCGGCCTGGGGGCGGCCCTGCGGGAGTCCGGGCTGGCCACCCGGATCGCCGACGGCATCGTCGACACGCTGGGCTCCACCGGCGAGCTGGGAGCCGTGCTCGCCCTCGTGCTCGTGACCGTCGTGCTGACCGAGCTGGTCACCAACTCCGCCGCCGCCGTCATCGCCGTGCCCATCGCCCTGTCGGTGGCGGCCCGCACCGGCCTCGACGGACGCACGCTGGCCATCGCCGTGGCCGTGGCCGCCTCCTGCTCGTTCCTGACCCCCATCGGCTACCAGACCAACACCATGGTGTACGGGCCGGGCGGCTACCGGCCGACCGACTACCTGCGACTGGGTCTGCCGTTGACCGCGGTGGTGGTGGCCACCCTGACCGCCGTGACGCTGACGACCGGTTGACCCGCGCCGGTCAGCGGGTCCAGGCGGCCAGCATGGCCTGGCCCCGCTCCTGCCACTCCTCGGCGGTGATGGCGTAGCGGACGTGATCCTCCCACCGCCCGTCGATCTGCAGGTAGCGCAGCGCCACCCCCTCGTCCCGGACACCGAGCTTCTCCACCACGCGACGGCTGGACGTGTTGCGGGGGACGATGGCGATCTGGAGCCGGTGGAGCCCGATGTGCTCGAAGGCGAAACGGAAGACCCCGACCAGGCCCTCCGGCACCATCCCCTGCCCGGCGCGGTCCCGGTCGACCCAGTAGCCGACGTGGCCGCTCATGAAAGCACCCCGGATGACGTTGTTGAGGTTGATCTCCCCGAGGAAGGCACCGTCGGAGAAGAGACCGAAGGCGTAGCCGGTGCCGAGCTGGCGCTCGCGCTCCCGGGCGTTGCAGCGCGACGCGAAGGCGGCCTGATCCCGGGCCGGGTCGAGGGACCCGCTCGGGCGACGGGGCTCCCACCGCTCCAACCAGTCGGCGCAGCGGACCCGCACCTCGCGCCACGCCTCGAAGTCGGCGGCGGTGAGGGGACGCAGGACGAGCCGCCTGGTCACGATCTGCACCGTCACGTCGGCTGCGCCACGGCGACGCAACCTATCCATCGGGCGACGGCCGCCGGGCGGCGCGACCTCCCAGCTCGGCGGCGGCACCGTCGAGGAGGTCCGCCTCGCTCACAAGGCAGGACGCGAACCCGAACCGGCGCATGACGCCGACCAGGATGGCGCACCCGGCCACGATCACGTCGCCCCTCTCGGGGGCCAGACCCGGGTTGTGGACCCGGTCGACCAGCGCCTCGGTGGCCAGCGTGCGGAAGACGTCCTCGGCGGCGTCGTGGGTCAGCTCGAAGTGGTGGATGGCGTCCGCGTCGTAGGGGTCGAGCCCGATCTCCACGGCGGCGACGGTCGTGACCGTGCCGGCCACCCCGACGAGGCGCTCGGAGGCGAGCACCTCGGGAACTTCCCGGATCACGTCGTCGAGATACAGCTCGACGACCGACAGGAGCGCCGACAGCTCCTCCGGCCGCGGGGGGTCATGGGCCAGGTAGCGCTCGGTGAGGCGGACCGATCCGACGTCGAGCGAGCGCACCGCCTCGCAGCGGTCGGTCCCGAAGGCCAGCTCGGTGGATCCGCCACCGACGTCGAGCACCAGCGTCGGGCGGGGGGGCGGCGCCAGCCCGGCGGTGGCGCCGGCGAAGGCCAGGCGCCCCTCGGTCTCCCCCGACAACACCTCGGGGTCCACGCCCACCAACTCGCGCAACGGGCCGAGCAGCTCGTCGCCGTTGGCGGCGTCCCGCACGGCCGACGTGGCCAGCACCCGGCGGCCGGACCCCACGCCGGACCGCTCCATGTCGGCCCGGTAGTCACTCACCGCCGCCAGCGTGGCGTCGATGCCGGCCCGGCCGAGGCGGCCCCCGCGGTCGACACCCCGGCCCAGCCCGGTCACCCGCTCCCGGCGCAGGGGCGGACCGTCGCCGCCGGTGACGAGGAGGCGGGTGCTGTTGGTCCCGCAGTCGACCACCGCCACGGCCTCGACGGGCGGGCCGCTCACGGCGACCACTCCCCGGCAGCCAGGCGGGCGGCCGTCCACGCCCCCACCGGGTCGTCACCGCCGGCCATCCACCAGGCCAGGTGGGCGTGCAGGCACTTCACGCCCCGGGCCGTCCCCCCCACCCCGCCCGAGGGACGGGGCCCGACGTGGTCGTCGGCGACGGCCGCGTCGCGCTCGGCGGCGTGGCGGCGGTGGGCGTCGGCCACCGCCGCCGGGTCGATCTCGGCCTCGGCCTCGGCCACCGCCCCCGCCGACTCGAGGCGGGAGACGGCCAGGCGCTCGGCCGGGCCGAGCAGCCAGTAGCGGGTGGGCATGGGGGTCCCGTCGTCGAGGAAGGGAGCGTTTCGTATCACGACGGGCGCTCCCGACGGGTCACGCACGACCACCCGGAAGCGGCCCGCCGGTGGGCGACCCAGGCGCTCGGCGACGGCGGCCGCATCACCGGGGTGGGGGTCACCGGGGTGGGGGTCACCGGGCTGGGGGTCACCGGGCTGGGGGTCACCGGGCTGGGGGTCGCCGCCGTGGGGCCCGTCGTCGACGCGCTGCCAGCGGCACCTGCCGATCCGGACCACGGTCATCGTCGCTCCCTTCGTCGCCCCCACCCTTCAGGCCGGCCCCGAACCGCCGACGGGACGCCCATGTCAGTGCGGACCTCCACCAAGAGCAAGCTGCGGCTGGGTGACATGTTGGTGGAGGCGGGGATGCTGACCCAGCACCGCCTCGACCAGGCCCTCCAGGAGCAGAAGACGAGCGGTCGCCGCCTCGGAGAGATCCTCATGACCCGGGGCTGGGTCTCGCCCATGCAGCTCCACGAGATCCTGGCCACCCAGATGGGCCTCGACCTCATCGACTTCGAGGAAAGGCCCCTCGAACTGGTCTACGCCAAGCTGATCCCCGAGGCCGCGGCCCGGCGGCTGAACAGCCTGCCGGTCGGTGAGCACGGTCACCAGCTGGTGGTGGCGATGGAGGACCCCTTCGACGTCCGGGCCATCGACGACATGCAGGCGATCACCGGGCGGTCGATCCGCCCCGTGCTGGCCAACCCCGAGCAGCTGGCCCGGGCCATCAACCACGCCTGGACGGCCCGGCGGAGCGGTGAGGACGACGCTGCCGCCGAAGGGTCGACGTCGACCCGCCGGGGTGGCGACCTCTACGACATGACCGGCGTGGAGGACGCCCTCGAGCGCTCGGTGGTCGACGCCTCGACCGTCGAGTTCGTCGAGAAGGTCGTGTCCGACGCCATCAGCCGGGGTGTGTCCGACATCCACCTGGAGGCCGAGGCCGACGAGCTGCGGGTGCGCTACCGCCTCGACGGTGTGCTGCGCGACGTGGCCAGGGCGCCGGCCGCCAACCGGGCCGGCATCGTGAGCCGCATCAAGGTGATGGCCGACATCGACATCACCAACCGCCGCCAGCCCCAGGACGGCCGCATCACCACCACCGCCGAGGCCGGCCACGAGGTCAGCCTGCGGGTCGTCACGGTGCCGACCGTCCACGGCGAGTCCGTCGTCATGCGGGTGCTCGACGGTGGCGACGAACCCCCCGCCATGGCGTCGATCGGCATGCTGCCCCGGGCGCTGTCGGTGTGGGAGGCCGCCTACACGGCCCCGTCGGGTGGCGTGCTCGTGACCGGACCGACCGGATCGGGCAAGACCACCACCCTGTACGCCACCCTCCACGACCTGAACCGCCCGGAGTCGTCGATCGTGACGGTGGAGGACCCGGTCGAGTACCGGATGGCCGGCATCAAGCAGATGCAGGTCAACAACAAGGCGGGGGTGACGTTCTCGGCCGCCCTGCGCTCGATCCTGCGGGCCGACCCCGACATCGTCCTCGTCGGCGAGATCCGCGACGCCGAGACGGCCAAGCTGGCGGCCGAGGCGTCCCTCACCGGGCACCTCGTGCTCAGCACGCTGCACACCAACTCGGCCGCCGCCACGCCCATCCGCCTGCTGGAGATGGGCGTCGAGCCCTTCCTCGTGACGGCCGGCGTGACCTGCATCGCCGCCCAGCGCCTGGCCCGCCGGCTGTGCGACGCCTGCGCCCGCCCGCACGTGCCCGACCCGACGGAGCTGGAATCGGCCGGCTGGCCGTCGAACTGGGACCCGACCACCCGTGCGTTCCGACGCCCGCTGGGCTGCGAGACCTGCAACGGCACCGGTTACAAGGGCCGCTTCGCCATCCACGAGGTCATGCCCGTCTCCGAGGAGATCGCCGCCATGATCCTGGCCCGGGCGGCCACGGCCGAGATCCAGCGCCGGGCCCAGACCGAGGGAATGCTCACCCTCCGCCAGGACGGCCTCTACAAGGCCGGCCAGGGCGCCACCTCCCTGGCCGAGATCAGCCGGGTGACGATGGGCTGACGGCCACCCGGCCGTCGTCCCAGCCGAAGGTGACCCCCAGGCGGCTCGTCCGTTGCTCCGCCCACCCGTCGCCTCCGGGCGCCCGCAGCAGGGCCCGCCCCTGCGCCGGCAGGACGGTCAGCCACTCCGGCACGCCGGCGTCGAGGTAGAAGCCCGCCTTGCGGTCGGGATCCTCACCCGGGGAGGTGACCTCGACCACGAGGTCGCCCCCCCCACCCTGGTGCCGGCGGCGTTCAGGTGCTCGGGGCGGTAGACGATGACGTCGGGCACGACGTAGTCCTCACCCCGGTGGAGGCCCACCTCCCGCGTGACCACGAATCCCGAGATCAGGACGAGGAGCTGATCCCGAACCCCGTCGGCGAGGAGGGCATGGCGGGGTGACTGCGGGGGGTTCGCGTACCGGACGCCTCCGATCTGCTCGTCGCGCTTGTCGAGACCGAGGGCGGCCCGCTCGCCGAGCCAGGCGCCGATGGTCGGCTCGTCGGCCGGGGCGAGGACCCGCACGGCGACGGCGCCCGTCAGCCCCGGCGGCGGCGGCGGAGGAAGAACAGCACCAGCAGCACGGCCAGGACGGGACCGAGGCGCTTGGCCAGCGGCGCGCCCGTGGTGGCCAGCAGGTCGACCGGTTCGGCCTCCCTGCTCTGGACCACCCTGCGGGGGCCGCTGGCGTCACCGCTACCCGACGGCGTCGGGGCGGGGGCCGAGGTGGGAGAGCCGCCCGTGGGGGGCTCGGTGGCCGGCACCGACGACCCCGCCGCCACCAGGTCGTCGTCCTCGGCTCCACCGTCCACCCCGGCTCCACCGTCCACCCCGGCTCCGCCGTCCACCCCCGGCCCGGTGTCGGCACCGGTGAGGATGGTGGACTCCAGGCACTCCACGAACTGGTCGAGCAACTTGCCGCTCACGTCGGCCAGGACGCCCCGTCCGAACTGGGCCACCTTGCCCGTCACCTTGAGGTCGGTGTCGACCTCGACCAGGGTGCCGTCGCCGTCAGGGGTCAGCCGGGCGGTGATGGTGGCCGAGGCGTTGCCCGCCCCCCGCGTGTCACGGCCCTTGGCGTCGAGCACGGCGCGGCGGGCGGACTCGTCCTTCTCGACGAAGGTGGCCGACCCCTTGTACTGGGCCGTGATCGGGCCCACCTTGACCTTCACCGTGCCCCGGTACTCGTCGCCCTCGATCTCGGTCAGCTGGGCGCCGGGCAGGCAGGGGGCGATGAGCTCGACGTCGGTCAACGTCGCCCACGCCCGCTCGGGGGGGACCCCCACCCGGAATCGGTTGGTCAGCTCCACGGCGCCAGATCCTCCACACGGTCGACGTCAGCGGGATCGCCCCGGCACGTTACCGTCCCCACCAGTTCCGGCCGGCGGAGCAGCAGGGGACGGGCGCCCTCGTCGCCGGTGCGGGGCAGCTCGTCCCACACGCTGCGGTGCAGGCGGACGGGGTTGCGCCGGCCCGACCCGTAGTCGGCGGCCACGATGGGGTGCCCGGTGGCGGCGGCGACGGCCCGCCACGCCGAGGTCGGCACCCCGGGCTGGTCGCCGAGGCCGACGATGACGGCGTCGTGGCCCGCCGCCCGGGCGTGGTCGACGGCGACACCCAGCGAGCCGGCCTGGCCGGCGGCCCACCCGGGGTGGTGCAGCACGGTCACCCCGGGTGGGAGGACATCGGTCAGGTCGACGGCGCCGGTGACGACCACCGTCTCGTCGAGACCGGCCCCGAGGGCGGCCTCCACCACCACGGCCACCAGGGGCCGCCCACCGACGGGCGCCAGCAGCTTGTGCGTCGGCCCCCCGTAGCGGCTGCCCGCCCCGGCGGCCAGGACCACCGCGGCGCTCGTCAATGTATTGCGCCGGATGCGTCCCGCAGGCTGGGGGCGTCGCGGCCCGTGCGCAGGGCGATGATCTCGGCGCAGATGGACACCGCCGTCTCCTCCGGGGAGCGGGCCCCGAGGTCGAGGCCGATGGGGGCGAGGACCCGGTCGAGCTGGGCGTCGGTGACCCCCTCCTCCCGCAGCCGCTCGACCCGCTTGTCGTGGGTCCGGCGGGAGCCCATGGCCCCGATGTAACCCACCCGGGTGGCGAGGGCCGACACGATGGCGGGCACGTCGAACTTGGCGTCGTGGGTGAGCACGCAGACGGCGTCGCGGGGGCCGAGGTCGGCGCCCTCACGGTCGAGCAGCCGGTTGGGCCAGTCGACCACGACCTCGTCGGCCATGGGGAAGCGACGGCGGGTGGCGAACACCTCCCGGGCGTCGCACACGGTGACGTGGTAGCCGAGGAAGCGGGCCAGCTCGGCCAGGGCCCGGGTGAAGTCGACGGCGCCGAAGATCAGCATCCGGGGCCGCCGGGCCCGGGACTCGATGAAGACCGACAGGTCGCGCTGGCGGGCCTCGCCGTGGCGACCGTAGTGGCGCACCTCGGTCAGCCCCATCTCCAGCTCGGCGCGGGCGTCGCGGGCCACCACCCGGTCGAGGTCGGGGTGGCCGAGCGTGCCGACGGGCTCACCGTCCGGCTCGACCAGCAGCTTGCGCCCGGCGTCGGGTCCGTCGATGACGGTGGCCAGCGCCACCGGACGCTCGTCGCGCAGGGCGTCGCGCCAGCGCTCGTACAGCGAGTCGGCGGCCATCAGCGCCCCCTGACCATGCGCACTACCAGTCCAGCTCCTCGATGAACAGGTGGATGGTGCCGCCGCACGTGAGCCCGACCGCGAACGCCTCGTCGTCGGAGTAGCCGAACGTCGTCACGCCCGGACCCCGGGTGCCGTCCAGGATCGACAGCGCCTCACCGACCACCGCTCCCTCGACGCAGCCGCCCGACACCGACCCGGCCACCTCACCGTCCTCGCTCACGGCCATGGCCGCGCCGGGGTCACGGGGGCCGGAGCCCTCGATGTCGACGACCCGGGCCACCGCCACCCGGCGGCCGGCCTGACGCCACCGGTCGATGTCGTCCAGCACCTCGATCACGGTCTGCCTCCGTCCTGGCTCGACCGGGCGGCCCCGCCGGTGATCAGCTCGGCCAGCCGCTCGATGGCGTGCAGGGAGTGCCCCTCCACGAACTCGTCAACATAGGGCAGCGCCGCCGCCATCCCACGGGCCAGGGGCTGGTACCCGTCGGTGTGCTTGAGCGGGTTGACCCAGATGATCTCGGCCGCCACCCGGGAGAGGCGACCCATCTCCTCGGCCACCTCCTCCGGGTCGCCCCGGTCCCAGCCGTCGGACAGGATCACCACGACGGCGCCCCGGGCCGTCCCCCGCACCCCCCAGTCGTCGTTGAAGCGCCGCAGCGCCTCGCCGATGCGGGTGCCGCCCGACCAGTCCTCCACCGCCGTGGCGGCCGAGCGCAGGGCGGCGTCAGGGTCCCGGGAGGCCAGCTCCCGGGTCACCCGGGTCAACCGGGTACCGAACGTGAACGCCTCGACCCGGGCCCGGGCCGCCACCGCCACGTGGGCGAAGCGCACCAGCGCCCGGGCGTAGGGCTCCATCGAGCCGCTGACGTCGAGGAGCAGCACCACCCGCCGGGGCCGCTGGTCCGGGCGGAGGAAGGCCCGGCGCACGGGTTCGCCGCCGCTGCGCAGCGACCGTCGGACGGTGCGGGCCAGGTCGGGCCGGCCCCGGCCCCGGGTCGGTCGGAGGCGGCGGGCCCGGCGCAACGCGCCCCCCACCCCGAGGCGGGTCATGAGGTCGTGCAGCTCGGCCAGCTCGGCGTCGTCGCAGGCGGCGAAATCCTTGTCGGCCAGCGTCTCGGCCCGGCTCCAGCGCACGCTCAGCACGTCGTCGCCACCGCCCGCCTCGTCGTCGGTGGCGTCGTCCTCTTCGTCGGCGGCCTCGTCCTCGTCGGGATCGGCGTCGAAGGCCACGGCGACGTCCTGGGTCACGTCCAGCCCGTCGCTCCCGCCCGCCGCCATCCCGGCCCAGAACACGGCGAAGGCCCGGTCGTACAGCTCGACGTCCTCGGGCGCCCGGACCAGGGTGGCCCGGCCCGCCCAGTACACGTCGGCGCGTCGGCCGAGACCCACCCGGTCGAGGGCGTCGACGTAGGTCGTCACCGCCCCGACCGGCACCTCCAACTCCACCCCCCGCAGCACCCGGGCGAACGCCACCGCCATGCGCTCCGGGTCACCGTCGACCGGCCTCACCAACGGACCTGACACAAGCACGTGTTGCTATAGCAACGCGTGCTTGTGTCAGTTCGCTGCACGGCACCCGCTCACGTGCTCAGGACGCCGGCTCGGGTCAGCGCGGCGGTGATCAGGTCGGGGACGCCGGCCTCGTCGAGACGACGCTGGTCCTCGCGGTACTTGAGCACGGCGCCGAGGGTCGAGCGCACGGTGGCCTCGTCCAGCTCGGTGCGGCCCAGACGGGCGAGGGCCTGGGCCCAGTCGATGGTCTCGGCCACGCCGGGGGGCTTGTAGAGGCCGAGGTCGCGCAGCTGCTCGGTGGCGGCGGCCACCTGACGCACGAGCCGCTCGTGGGCGCCGGGCACCCGCCGGGCCACGATGGCGACCTCCCGCTCGAAGTCGGGGTGCTCGACCCAGTGGTAGAGGCAGCGTCGCTTGAGGGCGTCGTGCACGTCACGGGTCCGGTTGGAGGTGAGGATGACGACCGGCGGGACCGTGGCCCGGAACGTGCCCAGCTCCGGCACGGTGACGGTGTAGTCCGACAGGACCTCGAGCAGGAACGCCTCGAACTCGTCGTCGGCGCGGTCGACCTCGTCGACGAGCAGCACCGGGGGCGGCCCCTCCCCCGCCCCGGCGATGGCCCGCAGCAGCGGCCGACGGATGAGGAAGCGCTCGGAGTAGAGCTCCTCCTCCAGGTCGTCGCCGACCGTCGACGCGCTGCGGCCGGTGGCCTCGGCCGTGCGCAGGTGCAGGAGCTGGCGGGTGTAGTCCCACTCGTACAGCGCCTGGGCGGCGTCGATGCCCTCGTAGCACTGGAGCCGGATGAGCTCGCCACCCGTCCAGGCGGCGAGGACCTTGGCCACCTCGGTCTTGCCCACCCCCGCCTCGCCCTCCAGGAGGAGGGGCCGGCGCAGCTCGAGCGCGAGGAAGATGGCCGTGGCCAGGCCCTCGTCGGGCAGGTAGTCGGCGGCCTCGAGCCCGGCCCGGACGTCGTCGACGGTGCGGGCGCTCAGGCGCCGGCCGCCTCGAGGGCCCGGCGGACGAGGACCCGGGCCAGGTGGCGGCGGTACTCGGTGGAGGCGTTCAGGTCGGCGGGCGGGTCGGTGCCGGCGTCGGCCTGCTCGGCCGCCTCGGCGGCGCTGGCGCCGCCGGCCACGGCCTCCTCGACCGCGCTGGCCCGCAGCGGGGTGGAGCCCATGTTGACCAGACCCACGCCGGTGGTGCCGTCGTGCACAGCTGCCACCCCGACGATGGCCCAGTCGGCCGCCCGCCGGTTGAACTTCTGGTAGTTCCAGCCTGCCCCGGCCACCTTGGGCACCCGCACCTCGGTCAGCATCTCGTCGGGGGCGAGGGCCGACTCGAAGTAGCCGGTGAAGAAGTCCGTGGCCGGGATCTCACGCCGCCCGTCGGGTCCCTGGGCCACCAGCGTGCCGCCCAGGGCCAGCACGGCGGCGGGCAGGTCCGACGCGGGGTCGCTGTGGGCCAGCGAACCGCCCAGCGTGCCGCGGTGGCGCACCGACGGGTCGCCCACCAGGCTGGCCACGTGCTTGAGGATGGGGGCCTGCGAGTCGAGCAGGTCGCTCGTCTCCAGGTCGTGGTGGCGGGTCAGCGCGCCGATGGCGATCTGGTCGCCGTCCTCGCGGATATAGGAGAGGTCGGTGATGCGGGCCACGTCGACCAGCACGCCCGGCACCGCCAGGCGCAGCTTCATCATCGGCAGCAGCGAGTGGCCGCCGGCCAGCAGCTTGGCCTCGTCGCCGTGCTCGCCGAGCAGGGAGATGGCCTCCTCGGCCGACCCGGCCCGCACGTAGTCGAAGGAGGCGGGGATCATGCGCCACCCCCGGCCGCCGCCAGCACCGACTTCACGATGTTGTGATAGCCGGTGCAGCGGCACAGGTTGCCCTCGAGGCCCTCGCGCACCTCGCGCTCGGACGGGTCGGGGTTCTCCTGCAGCAGCGACACCGCCGCCATCACCATGCCCGGCGTGCAGTAGCCGCACTGGAGGCCGTGGTTCTCACGGAACGCCTCCTGCATGGGGTGCATGGCGCCGTCGTCGCCCTGGGCGAGACCCTCGATCGTCGTGATCTCGGCGCCGTCGGCCTGGACAGCCAGCATCGTGCACGACTTCACCGACTCGCCGTCGACGTGGATCGTGCAGGCCCCGCACGACGACGTGTCGCAGCCCACGTTCGTGCCCGTCAGCTTGAGCGTGTCGCGCAGGTAGTGGACGAGCAGCAGCCTCGGTTCCACGTCGTCGGTGTGCGCGGCGCCGTTGACGGTGATGGACACCTCCAAGACGAGCCCTCCCCTGTGTCGCGTGAGCCGCCATCATGCCTCATGCCGACACGGCGCGGGACAGCCTCAGCGGAACCGGCGCAGTCCCAGGAGGGCGAACGTCCCCAGCACGGCCACGGCCCCGGTGATGGCGGCCAGCCCGGGCCAGGTGTCGCCCCACGTCACGCCGCCGTCGAGGAAGGCCTGGCGGGCGAGGCGGAGGATGGCGGTGATGGGGTTGACCCGGGCCACGGCCTGCAGCCACCCCGTCGCCACCGACAGGGGTACCTGGGCGGTGGACGTGAACAGCGTCACGAAGATGCCGATCTGGAACAGGGGGGCGACGCGCTGGTCCTGGGCCCGGTACATGATCCCGAGGGCGAAGCACGACGACATGATCGACAGCCCCGACAGCGCCACCACCAGCACGACGAGGCCGAGCACGCCCCCCGTCAGCCGGGCCCCGATGGCGAGGCCGATGACGAACACGGGCACGCTGACGGCCAGGGCCCGCCCGAGCGACGCCAGCGCGGTGCCGACGGCGATGGCGCTGCGCCCGGCCGGCATGAGGAGCAACCGGTCGAAGAACCCCTCGTCGATGTCGTTGCCGGTCATGAACCCGGCCCCGAGCCCGGAGAAGGCGGCCCCCTGGAGCATGGAGAAGGGGAGGAACCAGTTCTCGATGTCGTCGGTCGGGAAGCCGGGCAGGTTGGTGATGCTCGGGTACAGCCCGGTGAAGGCCACCAGGAAGAAGGCCGGGAACACGGTGATCACGATCAGCAGCCCCGGGACCCGGATGGTGCGCAGGTAGCCCCGCCACGCCACCGCCCCCACCGACGCCAGCCACAGGTTCACTGGGCCAGCCGGGAGCGCAGGGACAGCACGGCCAGGGCCACGAACACGACGGCGATGCCGGCGGCCACGCCGACGGCCTGCAGGGCACCCACCGTGTCCCAGCCGAAGATGACCTGGTGGCGGGCGCCGTTGATCATCCACGACACGGGGTTGAGGTCGGCCACCCGGGCGAACCAGCCCCCCACCAGCTCGGGCGGGAAGAAGGCCGACGACACGAACACCAGGGCGAAGAAGATCGGGAAGTAGCCGTTGACCTCCTCGACCGAACCGGTCCGGAACCCGATGGCCATGGAGAAGGCCCCGATGCCGGCGCCGAACAGCGCCGCCATCACGACGATGACCAGAGCACCGGCGATGCCCGCCTCGATCCGGGCGCCGAACACGACGAGGATGGCCTGGAAGACGACGGCCAGCACGGCGGCGTAGGCGGTGGCACCGGCCAGGCGCCCGAGCAGGAGCGACAGGCGGTTGACGGGCGACGCCAACAGGCGGTCGAAGAAGCCGTTCTGGAGGTCGATGGCGACGTCGTTGCCGGCCGTGGTGGACGACAGCATCACCCCCTGGATGAGCGTGGCCGGCAGGAGGAACGACAGGAAGCTGTTGACGCTGGGGAAGCCCTCCAGACCCCGGGTGCGGTCGAGAGCGGCGGTGTTGACGGCGGCGAAGAACAGGGGGAACACGATGCCCGGGATGGTCGACTGGGGCTGGCGTAGCAGCCCCCTCCCCGACCGCAGCGCCAGCGCCGCCGTGGGCGCCCGCCAGCTGGTCACGATGCTGTCCGGCTCGCTCGTCGCCCACCGGCTGACGGCCCCCGGCGCCACCCACCCGACCCGGCGGGCCCCACGTCGCTCACGATGCTGTCCGGCTCGCTCGTCGCCCACCGGCTGACGGCCCCCGGCGCCACCCACCCACCCCGGCGGGCCCCACGTCGCTCACGATGCTGTCCGGCTCGCTCGTCGCCCACCGGCTGACGGCCCCCGGCGCCACCCACCCGACCCGGCGGGCCCCACGTCGCTCACGATGCTGTCCGGCTCGCTCGTCGCCCACCGGCTGACGGCCCCCGGCGCCACCCACCCGACCCGGCGGGCCCCACGTCGCTCACGATGCTGTCCGGCTCGCTCGTCGCCCACCGGCTGACGGCCCCCGGCGCCACCCACCCACCCCGGCGGGCCCCACGTCGCTCACGCGAGGGGTGCGGGTTCGGTCGCAGCGCCCTCCAGGCGGCGGCCGGTGGCCTCGGCGAAGGCGTCGTCGAGGCTGGGCTCGTCGAGGGCCATGTGCAGCACCGCCACCCCGGCGTCGTCGAGGGCCCGGATGACGTCGGCCAGCGCCCCCGACCCGTCCCGCAGGCCGATGGCGACCCGGCCGGGCCGGGCGGGGCGGGCCTCACCGAAGCGGGCCACCGCAGCCCTCGCCGTCTCCTCCTGACCGGGCTCGACGTCGAGGCGCAGGCTCGGATGGCCGACCTCGGCCTTCAGCTCGGCCGGCGTGCCCCGCTTCACGATGCGGCCCTGGTCGATGATGGCGATCCGGCTGGCCAGGCGGTCGGCCTCCTCCAGGTACTGGGTGGTGAGGAGGATGGTCGTGCCCAGGTCGGCGTTCAGGCGCTCGACCTCCTCCCACAACGCCATGCGGCTGGTGGGGTCGAGACCGGTGGTGGGCTCGTCGAGGAACAGCACCTCGGGCTCGTGGACGAGGCTCATGGCCAGGTCGAGCCGGCGGCGCATCCCACCCGAGTAGGTCCCCACCCGGCGATCGCCCGCCGCCACCAGCCCGACCCGCTCCAGCAGCTCCTCGCTCCGCTGGCGCCCGGCCCGCTTGCCGATGCCGTGCAGGACGGACTGGAGGCGCAGCAGCTCACGCCCCGTCATCAGCGGGTCGATGGCGGCGTCCTGCAGGGCCACCCCGATGCGGTGGCGGACGGCGGCGGCGTCGCGGACGACGTCGAGGCCGGCCACGAAGGCCCGCCCGCCGGTGGGGGCGAGCAGGGTGGTGAGCATGCGGACGGTGGTCGACTTGCCCGCCCCGTTGGGCCCGAGGAACCCGAAGATCTCGCCCCGCTCGACGGCCAGGTCGACGCCGTCGACGGCCATCAGGTCACCGAACCGGCGCTCCAACCCCTCGGCCACGATGGGCCCCCGCTCGGTGCTGGTCACGAGGCCGGGAGGCTACCGGTCGACCCCGTCGCCCCCGTTCACCAGCGCCTCGAAACCGGGGAACGGCCACCCGGGCGGGAACGTGGCGCGATCGCGGGGCGGCGGCTGGATGACGTAGCCCCGCTCGCCCTCGTGGACGAGCAGGAACTCGTCACGGGCCAGGCGCTCGATCTCCTCGGGGGTGCGCAGCGCGTCGGCCCGTTCCGCCAGCTCGCCGATGTCGCTGCGGAGGTCGGCGACCCGGTCACGGGCGGCCGCGATGTCGTCGCGCTGGTCGAGCCAGAGGCGGGTCGGGAACACGCCCGCGAACAGCACGGCCACGAGGATGAGGGTGGCCACGAGCCCCCCCAGCACCCGGGTGACGACCCGCCCCGTCACGGCTGGCGGGCCAGCACGGTGGCGCCGAGGTAGGACGCCGACTCGCCCAGCGCCTCCTCGATGCGCAGGAGCTGGTTGTACTTGGCCACCCGATCGCTGCGGGCCGGGGCACCGGTCTTGATCTGGCCGCAGTTGGTGGCCACGGCGAGGTCGGCGATGGTGGTGTCCTCGGTCTCACCCGACCGGTGGGACATGACGCAGGAGTAGGCCCACCGTGTGGCCAGCGACACGGTCGAGAGGGTCTCGGTCAGCGTGCCGATCTGGTTCACCTTCACCAGCACGGCGTTGGCCACCCCGTCGGAGATGCCCCGGGTGACCCGCTCGACGTTCGTGACGAAGAGGTCGTCGCCGACGAGCTGGATCCGGTCGCCCAGCAGCTCGGTGTGGACGGCCCACCCGTCCCAGTCGTCCTCGGCCATGCCGTCCTCGATGGAGACGATCGGGTACTTGTCGCACAGGTCGACCTGGTAGCGGGCGAACTCCGCAGGCGTCAGCGACCGGCCCTCCCCGGCCAGGGTGTAGGTACCGTCGGCGTACAGCTCGGTGGAGGCGGCGTCGATGGCGAGGGCCAGGTCGTCACCGGGTCGCAGCCCGGCCCGCTCGATGGCCTCGACCAGCAGGGCCAGCGCGTCCTCGTTGGAGGCGAGGTCGGGGGCGAAGCCGCCCTCGTCGCCGACGGCCGTCGACAGGCCCCGCTCGACGAGGACCGACCGGAGGACGTGGTAGCACTCCACGCCCCACCGCAACCCCTCCGAGAACGACGCCGCGCCGACCGGGACGAGCATGAACTCCTGGAGGTCGACGTTGTTGTCGGCGTGCTCGCCCCCGTTGATGACGTTCAGCATGGGCACGGGGAGCACGTGGGCGTTCGAGCCGCCGACGTAGCGCCAGAGGGGCAGCTCGGTCTCCATGGCGGCGGCCCGGGCCACGGCCAGGGAGACACCGAGGAGGGCGTTGGCCCCCAGGCGGCCCTTGTCGTCGGTGCCGTCGAGGTCGAGGAGGGTGCGGTCGACCTCCCGCTGGTCGAACGCGTCCGCACCGGTCAGGGCGTCGGCGATCTCGGTGTTGACGCTTCCCACTGCGCCGGTGACGCCCTTGCCCGACCAACGCTCACCGCCGTCGCGACGCTCGACCGCCTCGAAGCGCCCGGTCGACGCGCCGGAGGGGACGGCGGCCCGCCCCCACGCACCGCTGTCGAGCAGGACCTCGACCTCGACGGTGGGGTTCCCGCGGGAGTCGAGGATCTGGCGGCCGTGCACGACCTCGATGTCACCCACGTCAGGCCCTTTCCGCCGGGGGTCCATCGTTACCACGCACGGTCGCGGCGGCTGCGGACCCGGTCCCATCGCCTCCGCTCACTGGGCCGCTCACCTCGGCGGCGCGCACCGTGGCGACGAAGGCGTCGGTGCGGCGGCGCAGCGCCTCCTCGGCGTCGACGCCGGCGGCCTGGGCGGCGGCGGCCAGGCCGAACAGAGCCTCCCCCAGGTCTCCGGCGACGGGGGCGGCCCCCGGTGGGTCGACGCCGACGGTGGCCGCCTTTCGCACCGCCTTCTGGGCCCGGATGAGGGCGGGCAGGGCGGCGGGCACGCCGTCCATCACGCTGGCCCGCCCCTTCTCGGCCCGCTTGATCTCCTCCCAGTTGGCCACCACCACCTCGGCGTCGTCGGTCACGACGTCACCGAAGACGTGCGGGTGCCGGCGCACCAGCTTGTCGTGGATGCCCCGGGCCACGTCGGCCAGCGTGAACGCCCCCGCCTCCTCGCCCAGCGCGGCGTGGAACGACACCTGGAACAGGAGGTCGCCCAGCTCCTCCTCCAGGTGGGACGGGTCGGCGGCGTCGATGGCCTCGACCACCTCGTAGGCCTCCTCGATGAGGTGACGCCCGAGGCTCTCGTGGGTCTGGGCCCGGTCCCAGGGGCAGTCCCGGCGCAGTCGGGTCACCAGCTCGTGGAGGCCGACCAGCTCCCGCCCGACGGGTGAGGCCAGCTCGGGGATCCACAGCGTGGTGAGGTGGTCGACCTCGACGGGACCGGCCCGGTCGAGGTCGTCCCAGTCCAGCTCGACCACCTGCTCGTCGGGGAGGCCGAGGTGGTGCAGCACCGTGACGGGCCCGGCCGGTGGTTCGGGCACGGCCAGCTTCACGTCGCCCAGGACGTAGCGGGAGTCGCACTGGGCCACCAGGAGCGGCCCCCGCTGGTCGGCGGCGTCGGTGGCGAAGCGGTGGGCGTCGACGAGCCGCACGCCGGCGGCCAGCGGGTCGACACCGAGACGGGCCCAGGCCAGGTCGAGGAACGACAGGCCGGCCACCACGGACACGTCGACGGCGGGGTCGTCGAGCAGCACCGCCACCGACCGCTCGGCCACGAGGGGCGAGCCCGGCACGGCGTAGGCGACGACCCCGTGCTCCTGCGCCGCGGTCACCACCCGCTCGGCCAGCGCGGGGTAGACGTCGTCGAGCCGGGCCGCCCGCTCGTAGACCTCGTCGAGGGTGGGGTCGTCGGCCAGCAGCCGGGCGGCCGGATGGCGACGGGTGCGGACCAGCCGCGCCGGGGCGTCGGCCAGCGCCTGGCGGGCGGCGGGCGTGACGAGGTCGACATCGGCCGGACCGAGCCCGACCACCACGACCCGGGGCCGGATCACCGCTCGGGCGGCGGCAGGGGGACGGGCCCCCCCACCGGGCCCTCGGCCACGACCTGGAGGATGTCGTCGTCCCAGGTGCCGTAGCGGGCGTCGACGTCGACGTCGGCGCCGGCCAGGACCTCGGTCCGCGTCCGCTGCGGCAGATCACCCAGCTCGGCGAGGTACGCCTGCTCGGCGATGTCGGCCACGTCGGCGAAGGCCACACCCTCGCCCCGGGCGTCGACCACGATCACGTGGAAGCCGAACGACGTCTCCACCGGCTCACCCACCTCACCGATCGGCTGGGTGAGCACCGCCTCCCCGAACGGCTCGACGAACTGGGCGGCGGGCCCGCAGCCCAGGTCGCCCCCGACGGCGGCGCTGCCGGTGTCGAGGGACACCTCGCCCGCCACGACCCCGAAGTCCTCGCCGTCGTCGACGACGCGGGAGCGGGCCCCGACGGCGGCCTCCTCGGTGTCGACCAGCAGGTGGCGGGCGCACACCAGGCCGTCGCGGTTGGCCTCGTACCACTCCTCGGCGGAGGTGGGCAGGCCCAGGTCGGCGGCCTCGGCCCGGGCCACGGCGTTGAGCATGGCCTGGCGGTCGAGGAACGCCTCCAACCACGGGGTGGCGTTCAGGGTGGGGGGAACGAGGGCCTCGGCAGCGGCCCGGTCGTCGTCGGTGACCGTCACGTCGCTGCCGCCCAGGGCCTCCTCCAGGATCAGCTCGCTGAGGAGGACCCGGGTGGTGAGCATCGACCAGTTCCCCCGGTCGTCGGGGAGGAAGTCGTCGACCCCCTGCCCGGGGTTGGCCACGGCGAACGCAGCGGCGCCGTCGAGCTCGTCGCGCAGCCGCTCCTCGCTGATGGCGTCACCGTCGACGGTGGCGGCGGGGGTGGTGAGCGTGCCGCACGAGGCGGTGGCGAGGGAGACAGCGGCCAGCGCGACCAGGGTTCTGAGGGGCGACACGCCCGGGGAGGTTAGAGCCGGCGCTCCCCGACGAGGGTGGCGGCCACCTCGGCCAGGTCGGCCACCCGTCGCTGGCCGTCGTCGGGAGCGAGGCCGAACGGGTCGATCTGGGCCACCGCCATCCCGGCGGCCCGGCCCCCGACCACGTCGTTGCGGTAGGAGTCGCCGACGTACAGGCACCGCCCCGGGTCGAGGTCCAGGGCGGCGAGGGCGGGCGCGAAGAGGGCGGGGTCGGGCTTGGTCACGCCGACGACGCCGCTGTCGACGATGGCGGCCACGGGCACACCGGGTCCGGCACCGACCTGGGCCACGCCGAGCCGCCCGAGCAGCGCCTCGACGGTGCCGTCGCTGTTGGACACGACGGCGAGGGGCACGTCGGCGTCGGCCAGGGCCCTCAGCGCCGCCACGTTGTCGTCGAGCACGTGCACCCACAGCCCGTCGGAGGGACCGTGCCACGCCTCCAGCATCACCGCCGTGGCGGCGGCGTCGGCCTCGACCCCGAGGAAACCGAGGTAGGCGTCGACGTAGGCCGGCCAGCGCTCGGGCCGGTCGTCGGATCGGTCGTACGCGGCCATCCCGTGGTAGTGGGCCGCCACCACCTCGTCGTCGCCGGGGTCGACGTCGACGCCGACCCGGGCCAGCGCCGTGCGCACCGCGGCACCGGCGGGCACGACGAACACGCCCCCCACGTCCAGCACCACCGCCTCGACGTCGGGAACCCGACCACCGGCCATGGATGGCCTCACCACCGTCGCTCCGCCGCAACCGGCGCCAGCCGGAGTTTGGAGCGACGCCAGGGATGGCGGAGTGCAATCATGAGTAAAGGTCGTCGATCACGGCCACCAGCTGCTCGGCCGGGTCGTCACCCGGTCGCAGCGGGAGGGCCAGCTCGGGCGGCTCCTCCTTGAGCTTGGCCCCCTTGTGGAGACGCTGGAGCCTGACCTGCTTCGACGCCGGCAGCTCGACGGGTGACAGCCGGGCCGTCCCCCGGTTGACGGTGACCTCGCGGATGCCGGCGCCGTGGCAGGCGGCCCGCAGCGCCGCGATGCGCAGCAGGGCCTCGGCGGGTGGGGGCAGGGGTCCGTAGCGGTCCTCCCACTCGGCCCGGATGTCGGCCACGTCGGCCCGTTCGGTCACGGCGGCGAGGCGGCGGTAGGCCTCCAGGCGCTGCTCCTCGCGGGGCACGTAGGTGTCGGGCAGGTGGGCGTCGAGGGGGACGTCGAGCTTGATCTCGGCCGGCGGCCGCACGGGCTCGCCCTTCAGTTCGGCCACCGCCTCGGTCACCATCTGGCAGTAGAGGTCGTAACCGACGGCGGCGATGTGGCCCGACTGCGTCTCACCCAGCAGGTTGCCGGCGCCCCGGATCTCGAGGTCGCGCATGGCGATGCGGAACCCCGACCCCAGCTCGGTCGACTCGCCGATGGTGCGCAGCCGCTCGTGGGCCTCCTCCGACAGCGAGACGTCGGCGGGGTGGAACAGGTAGGCGTACGCCCGCTGACCGGCCCGGCCGACCCGGCCCCGGAGCTGGTGGAGCTGACCGAGGCCCAGCAGGTCGGCCCGGTCGACCACGAGCGTGTTGACGGTGGGCATGTCGATGCCCGACTCGATGATGGTGGTGCAGACGAGCACGTCGTACTGCGCCTCCCAGAAGTCGAGCACGATCTGCTCGAGGCTGCCCTCGTCCATCTGGCCGTGGGCCACGGCCACCCTGGCCTCGGGCACGAGGGAGCGCAGCTCGTCGGCCACCCGCTCGATGTCGGCCACCCGGTTGTGGACGAAGAAGACCTGGCCCTCCCGCAGCAGCTCCCGGCGCACCGCCTCGGCCACGGCCCGCTCGTCGTAGTCGCCGACGTAGGTGAGGATGGGCTGGCGCTCGGCCGGCGGCGTCTGCAGGAGGGTGAGGTCCCGGATGCCGGTCAGGCTCATCTCGAGCGTGCGGGGGATGGGCGTGGCGGTGAGGGTCAGCACGTCGACGTCGGCCCGCCATTCCTTGATGCGCTCCTTGTGCTTGACCCCGAAGCGCTGCTCCTCGTCGACCACCAGCAGGCCGAGGCGCTTGAACTCCACGTCGCGGCCGAGGAGCCGGTGGGTGCCGATCACCACGTCGACGTCGCCGTGGGCGAGGTCACGCAGCACCTTGCGCTGCTGGGCGGTGGTCAGGAAGCGGCTCAGCACCTCGACCCGCACCGGGTAGCCGGCGTAGCGCTCGCCGAAGGTCTGGAAGTGCTGCTGGGCCAGGAGCGTGGTGGGGACGAGGACGGCCGCCTGAAGCCCGTCCTGCACCGCCTTGAACACGGCCCGGATGGCCACCTCGGTCTTGCCGAAGCCGACGTCGCCGCACACCAGGCGGTCCATGGGCACGGCCTGCTCCATGTCGGCCTTGGCGGCGGCGATGGCGGCGGCCTGGTCGGGCGTCTCCTGGTAGGGGAACGACGACTCCAGCTCGTGCTGCCAGGGGGTGTCGGGCCCGAAGGCGTGGCCCTCGGTGCTGGCCCGCTTCTGGTAGAGCACCACCAGCTCCTGGGCCACCTCCTGCACGGCCGAGCGCACCCGGGCCTTGGTCTTGGCCCACTCGGCGCCGCCCATCTTCGACAGGCTCGGCGTCTCGCCGCCGGAGTAGGGGCGGACGAGGTCGATCTGGTCCGACGGGAGGTAGATCCTGTCGCCGCCCCGGAACGAGAGCAGCAGGTAGTCCTTCTCGGCGCCCATGATGGCCCGGGTGGTCATGCCCTCGTAGCGGGCCACGCCGTGGATGTGGTGCACCACGTGGTCGCCCGGCTCCAGGTCCTCGAAGAAGCGCTGGGCGTCACGTCGGCGGGGCCGGGCCCGGCGATGGGTCCGCCTGCGGCCCGTCAGCTCGGCCTCGGTGAGCAGCCCGAGGCGGAGGCCGGGCAGCACGGCCCCCCGTTCGAGGGGCGCCACCACGACGCGGGCCCCGGGCAGGGTGAGGTCGTCGTCGGCGCCGGCCCGGGCCACGGCCAGGCCCTCGCGGCCGAGGGAGGCGACGATGCGGTCGGCCGAGCCCTCGCCGTCGGCAGCGACGACGATGCGGTAGCCCTCGTCGAGGAGGCGGCGGACCTGACCCACCAGTCGCCCGCTGTCGCCGGTCAGCGGCTGCCACCCGACCACCTCGACGCCGGGCTGGCCGGGGCCCGAGGCGGTGCCGGTCACCGTCCAGCTCGGGGCGTCGGTACCGGTCAGCAGCCGCTCGAAGGGCAGGTGCAGGCGGTGCAGGTCGTCCTCGTGGGTCTCCCAGGTGACGGCCAGGCTGCGGGCCAGGTCGACCTCCTCGGCGACGAGGTCGGCGGCCCGGTCCCGGGTCCGCCTGGGGTCGACCACGACCACGAGATCGTCCGGCCCCAGCAGGTCGGGCAGGAGCGCCTCGGCGCCGTCGAGCCACGGCAGCCACGACTCCATCCCGTCGAACAGCTCGCCGTCGGCGAGCCGGTCCCAGTGGGCCCGCCCCCACGGCTGCTCGGCCACGAGGGCCTGGGCCCGCTTGCGCATGGTCTCGGTGGGCAGCACCTCCCGGGCGGGCAGCACGACGACCTCGTCGAGATCGGCCACCGATCGCTGGTCGCCGACCGAGAACGTCGTCAGCCGGTCGACCTCGTCGCCCCACAGGTCGATGCGGACGGGGGCGTCGGCCGTGGAGGGGAACACGTCGATGATCGACCCCCGCACGGCCAGCTCACCCCGGTGCTCGACCTGGTGCTCGCGCCGGTACCCCGACTCGACCAGGCTGGTGACGGTGGCGATGGCGTCGAGGGCGTCACCGGGCCGTACCACGAGGGCGTGGGCGTCGAGGACGGTCGGCGAGAGTCGCTGGAGCAGCGCCCGCACCGGGGCCACCACCAGCTCCGGTCGGCGCTCGGCACCGCGCAGGCGCCACACCGCCTCCAGCCGGCGGCCCATGGTCTCGACGGCCGGGCTGACCCGCTCGTAGGGCAGCGTCTCCCAGGCCGGGAAGGTCGTCACCGCGTCCGGGGGCCGGAAGGCGGCCATGTCGTGCGCCAGCCGGTCGGCCTCGGCCGCCGTGGCCGTCACCACCAGCACGGTCGGGTGCCGGGAGATGGCCGCCACCGCCGCCAGCGTCAGCGCCCGGGCCGGCTCGGGCACCGCCACCGTCAGCTCCCGGCGTCCGAGGAGGCCACGCAGGTCGGGGTCGGTGCGGAACAGCTCGGGCAGGTCGGTGAGGGGCACTCCCCACCAGTGTGGCGAACGCCGGCCCCGATGCCGCCATCACGTCACCGGGGACGTTCAGATCCGGAACGGTGGGGTGAGGTCGGGGAACGACGGGAAGTGCCGGACGTTCAGCGTCGCCAGGGCCAGGCCGTTCACCTCGGCGGTGGCGGCGACGAGGTGGTCGGCGACGCCGATGCCGGCGTGGGACCGTCGGTAGCGCCGCATGAGCTCGCCCGCCCGTCGGGCCACGAGATCCGTGACGTCCTCCACGTGGAGTGACGAGAGCAGTCGCCACACCTCACGCCGCTCCCCCGAACGCATCCCTCCGGTGATCTCCGCCACCGAGATGACGCTGACGGCGAGCGGTCCGGCGCGTGACCGTTCCTCCCGCATCCACCGGTGCGCCGCGACGACGCCTCGGAGATGGGCGATCAGCACGTCGGAGTCGACGAGGATCACTCCAGGCGCCACATCTCGGCCAGGTGTGCGGCCCGGAGATCGTCACCCCGCACGGGGACCTCGACGTCGGCCAGCACACCGAAGGAGGCGTCGATGGCCCCGAGGTCGCTCTGTTCGTCACGTTGGCCCCCGTCGAGCCAGCGGTCGAGCACCTGCCTGATCAGCTCCGCCCGCGAGATGCCCTCGCCACCGGCGACCCGATCCAGCTCCCGACGCTGGCGATCGTCGAGGTAGATGTTCGTCCGATGCATACACCACATCCTACGCCAGACCGGGCCGGGCCACCTTTAGCCCCGACGCGCTCAGGCCGGGCGGCGGCGGGGGTTGCGCAGGCCGCCCTCCCGCCGGGGCTCCTGACCGGCGGCGTGCACCCGCCGCACGGCGATGCGCCACCCGTCGGGGCTGCGCACCCAGCGGTCGTGGTACTCGCCCCAGAGCACCAGATCGTCGCCCCGGTCGGGGTCCACGTGGCGGTGCCAGGCCTGCACGTAGCTCACCGCCGTGGCCTCGTCGTCGCCCGTGAAGTCGATGCTGATGTTGCCGATCAGGTGCTGGGTGGCGTCGAAGCGGGCGAGGACGGTGTCCATCCACTCCACCACGGCATCAACCCCGCGCAGGTCGCCGCTGTGGGGGCTGGCGAACACGCAGTCGTCGGTGAACACGTCCCGGTGCCGCTCGGGCTCGTACCAGTCGGTGGCCCGCGCGTAGCGGTACATCCGGTCGGCGATGGCGGCCCGATCCGCAGCCCGATCAGGATCGTGCATCCGGGGCAGCCTGCCAGGTCGGTCGGCTCGGCTCAGACGAGCTGGCCCCAGCAGCTGGTCGACGGCGGCTGCCGCCGCCCCGCCGAGCCGATCACCAGGATCTCACCCACCCGTCACCATCGGCGCCTCCCCCCGGGGCTGTCGAGCAGGACCGCCGGGGCGCGCCGGTGCCCCCGGCCCTGGGAGCGGGGCCGGGTGCCGGGGGCCGGGGGGCCGGGCTGGCTGCCCCTCCGGGGGGCGGTCAGGTGGGGGTGAGGGTGAGGGTGCCGTCGGGCCCGCGGATGGGCCGGTGGCGGCCCTCGTGGACGAGGCGGTGGTGGTAGGCGCACAGCAGCGCCAGGTTGTCGAGGTCGGTTGGCCCGCCCTCGCTCCAGGGCACCAGGTGATGGGCCTGACACCGCCGCGGGCCCTGATCACACCCCGCCGCCACACAGCCCCCGTCGCGCACGACCAGCGCAACCCGCAGCTGCGGGGGGATCACCCGGCTGCGGCGCCCCACGTCGACCACCTCGCTACGGCCCCGCATCACCACCCGCCGCAGCGCCGCATCACACAACCAACGCTGCATCACCGAGCGGGCCAGCGGACCCTCACCGAGATCACAGCGCCACCCCTGCTCCGGCGGCCCGCCCCCCTGACCACCGTCACCGGCGCCGTCGCCGTGGCCGGCGAGCACGTCCCAGGTCACGATGGCCGTCACATCCAGCCGTCCGGGCCCCGCCCCGGCCAGCTCCATCAGAGCGTCCAGGCGGCGGCGCCTCGGGGTACGGTGCTCACCGGCCGTGTCCGGACGCATGTGGTCGGTCAGTGCGGTGGAGAGCAGCTCACCCTCCTCGTCGGAGAGGTCACCGCCCAGCACCCACCGGCCCCGCAGCGTCCGCGACAGGTGCAACCCGCCCCGCTCGTGGTCGGACACGGCGTCGGCATCGGCCAGAGCGTCATCGGCCAGGCACCGCCACCGCCGCAGATACTGCTCGAATGCCGGGATCGACAACCGATCCGCCGCCTCCAGCAGTAGATCCTTGTCGCGGCGGGTCAACTCCAGACGGTCGTCGGTCGCCGTTGCCGCCAGCAGATCGGCCGCCCCCAGCGACAGCTTCCCCGCCGCCAGCCCGTCGGCGACACCGCCCAGCCGGCGCACCAGCCGGGCCCGGCGCAGCACCCGCCCCGCGTCGGGCCGGCTGATCCCGCATCGGAACGACAGCCACCCCACCGCCGACCGCGCCCCCTCCATCGCCCACACCTTCCGGGCGTCCCACTCCGCCACCGCCAGCGTCAGCTCCACCTCGGCTTGCACCCGCAGCCCGCAGGCGTCGACCACCGGCTCGCTGGCGGGACTCACCTCACCCCCGCAGTACCCGCCGCCGGTCCCCGTCCCGTCCATGCCGACCAGAATAGCGTACGTACGTTCGTGTGAGCACCCACGCAGATAACGGCCATGTGACGATGAGGGCTCCGATCCGCTGGCGTTCGTCCGCCGAGACACGGCAACGGCACCTGCCTTCGCGGCCGCCGCATCTCTCGGCTCTGTGATCTGGGACGATGAGCGAATGCCGTTGCGGTCGCTCCCGCCTGTGCATCGCCTGCACCTTGCGACCGTCACACTGCCCGACTGGCATCCCGAGGCTGCGAACCAACCGACGGCACCGGTCTACGGGTACGTCATCGATCACCCCGACGGGTCGATCCTGTTCGACACCGGCGTCGGTTTCGGCAACGAGCTCATCGACGAGCTGTACGCGCCCTCCCGCGCCCGGCTCGACGCGTCGCTCGATGCCGTCGGCATCGACGCCCCGTCCCTCGTCTGCGTCGTCAACAGCCACCTCCACTTCGACCACAGCGGCCAGAACCCGCTCTTCTATGGCACCCACGTGCCGTTCTACGTCCGGCAGCTCGAGATCGACGTGGTCGAGGGCGATCCGTCCTACACCGACCCGGCATGGTCGCTCCCGCCCGTCGCGCAACGGCGTCTCGTCGACGGCGATGTCGAGATCGCCGAAGGAGTCTCCATCTGGTCGACACCGGGTCACACGCCGGGCCACCAGTCGGTCGTCATCGAGTCGGTCGAGGGAAGGGAAGTGCTCGCCGGTCAACTCGTCTGGGAGTCGGACGAGTTCGTCGACGAACAGGTCACCGTGGCAACCTCTTCTCCGAGGAGTTCCGGCAGCTGGCAACCGACTCGCTCCGTCGAATCAGGGCACTCAGGCCCCGAGCAGTGCACTTCGCGCACTGCTGCGCCTACCGCCCGCCCGACGTACAGTGAAGCAGGCGCCCGACCATCGATCACAGGGTCGAGGACGCGCCGGGGGCGCCGGGTCTCCAACGACTCGGCGAACGCAGCTCTCGCCCGATTCGAGTGTCTTCGACCTGATCATCGTTCGGCACGTTCACGTCGGCGGGGTGGCGCGCCATGCATCGCCATGACCACGGTCTCACCCATCACTGCCTGGTGAGGTCACCCGGCTCGAGCGACACGCTCGTGGCTGGGCGTTCGCAGGACATCAGGCATTCACTCGGGAGTTCGCGCCCTGCGGCCCGGCGCTACGAGCGCTACCGGCAGGCGCACCGCAACAGACTCGGGCATGGCGTTCGACCCGCTGCAGCCCTACGGCCCCGTCGTCGAATCGACAGTTCGTATCGTCACGTGGAACGTCTGGGGGCGTCACGGCGAGTGGCCGCAGCGTCAGGCCGGTCTCGGAGCCGCGCTGGAGGACTGCCAGCCGGATGTCGTCTGTCTCGTGGAGTCGTGGTCAGCCGGCGACGGGACGCAGGCCGAGGTCATCGCTGGCCGCCTCGGCGTGTCGCACTCCCTCTTCGTCGGTGACTGGGAGGAAAGCGGCTGGACGTCCGGCATCGGTGTCGCCTCGCGATGGCCGATCACCGGCCATGAGGAGCGACCGCTTCCGGGCGACGACGGCGGCGCGACCGGAAGAGTTCCTCTTCGTCGGGATCGACGGCCCGCGCGGACCACTTCAGGTGTTCGTCGCGATGCTCGACCACCCGCTCGACGCGAGCGCACGCCGGCAGGCCCAGGTCCGCCAGCTCTGTGAGTTCGTGGCCGAGGCCGCCAACCGCCGCTACCCGACGGTGGTGTGCGGGGACCTCAACGCCGCCCCCGACTCCGACGAGATCCGGATGTTGACGGGCGTGGCCGCAGGGCACGTGCCCGGCGCAGATTTCGGACCACTACGGAGTCCTGGCGGACCTCCGCTACTAGAGACGACCCAGCACACCGCATCTGCGGAGGTCAGTCGTCTCGGACCGGTGGCGCCCCGCTCCACTCCGAGCGGAGGATCCCGTAGACGAGGGTGTCGGCCCACCGCCCGTCCGGGATGCGCCACGCCTGGCGCAGTCGACCCTCGGGGGTGAAACCGGCCGCCGTCAACGCCCGCTGCATGGCGACGTTGTCGCTGCGGGTGTCGGCCTCGATCCGGTGAAGGTCCGGATGGGCGGTGAAGAGATGCGTCACGACCCATCGCGTCGCCTCCGTGCCGAGGCCGCGTCCACGGTGTCGGCCGGCGATCCGGAGATCGAACCGGGGGGCGCCGTCACCGATGTCACCGAGGTCGACGAGACGGACGAGGCCGACCTTGTGCCCGTCCAGGACGACCCAGAAGCTCTCCACGTCCGGGCTCGCTACGTCGATAGCGAGCACGTCGTCGGGTGTCAGGTGATGACGACCGTGGAAGGGCCACAGGTCGCGGCCGAGGAAGTCGACGAGATCCTGCTGGTCGCGCGGGACCTCGACACGCTCGAACTGCGCCGCCACGGCCCGACGATATGACCCGCCGACGCAGCTCAGCCGGTCTCGCTCCCGAGGGCGGGGAGGGGTGGGGCGAAGTCCATCTCGACGCACGGGTCGCGCTCAGGGTCGACGTCGTCGGGCCAGACGGCCGTGCCGAGGCGCGTCGTCCCGTCGAGGCGGAGGTCGACGCCGTCGCCGGTCACCTGCACGGGGGGAGGTCGGATGGAGTCCCCGTCAGAGGTCGGATCCCGGGCCGTTCCGGTCGTCGGCGTCGGCACCGGGACCGTCGTGGTGTCGACCGTCGGCGGCGGCCCCACCGTGGGCGCCGACCCGGGCGGGACGGAGGTCGGTGCGGCGGTCGCCACGTCCTCGGCGACGGTCACCGTTTCGGCGTCGCCGCAGGCGGCCAGCACCATCGGTGCGGCCAGGAGCGAGAGGACACGACGCATGACGGTGAGACGCTCCTGACGTCGGCGCAGGTTCCGGCGGACCGTGCCGGGGGGGGAGGGACCCTGAACGCAGTCGACACCGATCTGTCCGCCCGCCACCATCCAGGGGTGCCGAGGCTGCTGGCGGTCACCGGTCCACCGTGGACTACGTGGTGCTGCTGCCGACCCTCGAACGCTGCCTCGACGGGATATGCACGAGGCGGGACCATGCCTTCGCCGACGAGGACGCCACCCGGAAGATGCACACCGAGTTCGAGCGCGCCGATGTCGACGATCGGCACCTGCTGACCGACCCGCCGCCGGGTGACCCGATCGCCACGGCCGACCGCGTCCTGGCCGCCAGGGCGGACGGCCGGCTGGCCTACGACCGGGGGCGGCGGTTGTAGTGGTTCATGGCGGCCTCGAAGCCGTCGGTGGCGATGGCCTCGACGGCGTCGGCGGCCTCCTCCACGGCCACGGCGAGCTGCTCACGCACCGCCGGGGCGGGGCGGCGCAGGACGTGCCCGGCACCCTCCTCCTTGCTCGGCGGCTTGCCCACCCCGATGCGCACCCGCAGGAAATCACGGGTGCCGAGGTGGGCGGCGGCTGACCTCAGGCCGTTGTGCCCGGCCAGACCGCCACCCCGCTTGAGCTGAACCCGACCGGGGGGCAGGTCGAGCTCGTCGTGGACGACCACGATGCGCTCCGGCTCGTCGATGCCGTGGCGCTTCACGAGGCCCGAGAGCGCCTGACCCGACTCGTTCACGTACGTGGTGGGGAAGGCGAGCACCACCCGGGAGCCGTCCACATCGACCCCGGCCACCAGTGCGGCCGTGCCCCGCTCGGGGCGCAGCTCGTCGTGACGGCGGCGGGCCACGAGCGCGACCACGTCGGCGCCCACGTTGTGGCGGGAGCCCTCGTAGCGGGCGCCCGGGTTGCCGAGCCCCACCACCAGCAGGTCGGCCGGCGTCCCCCGCCGCTCAGCGGCGCGGCGGAAGATCGACACCGGCCCGCGTCACTCGGTCTCGGCCGGCGCTTCGTCGCCCTCGCCCGACGCACCGCCCTCGCCGCCGTCGCCCTCGGCCCCCTCGAGACCCTCGCCGAACTCTTCGGCCAGCTCGGCCGCCTCGGCCTCGCGCTCGAGCGCCTTCACCCGACGGGACTTCTTGGCCACGGCGATCGGCTCCTCGGGATCGAGGTCGATCCGCGCCCCGCTCGGCACGTCGAGGTCGGACACGTGCAGCATCTGGTCGATCTCCATGCCGCTCACGTCGACCGTCAGCTCCTGGGGGATGTTGCGGGGCGTGGTGGTGACCATGGCGTAGTTGTGCACCTGCTCGACGACGCCGCCGGCCCGACGGACCTGCTCGGCCGTGCCGTGCAGGACGATGGCCACCTCGACCTCGACCTCGGCCGTCGGATCGACCTCGAGGAAGTCGACGTGGTCGACGGTGAGGCGGACCGGGTCGCGCTGAAGCTCCTTCACGATGGCCAGTCGCTCGATGCCGTCGTACCGCAGGTTCACCAGGGCGTGGGACCCACCGCCCCCCGACAGGACCGAGCGCAGCGCCCGGCCGTCGACGGTCAGCTGCTGGGCGGGACCCCCGTTGCCGTAGACGACGGCGGGTACCCGGCCCTCGGCCCGTAGTCGGCGAGCGGCCCCGGACCCGGTGGCGCGTTCGGTGCTGGCGGCGAGCGTGACTTCCTGCACGGGGACTCCTCGGGCGGCGGCGCTGGGCCGGGTGGGGCCCCGGCGCAGTTCGACATCGAGCCGGGGTTCCAACTGTACCGGCCGGCCCCTGGAGTCCGGCCGTGCGCTGGCAGACTCCCCGGGTGTCGCGCCCCTCCTCCGCCCGCGTGGTCGGTGCCGCCGTCACCGCCATGAGCGTGGGCGTGCTCCCCGTCCACCTCACCGGCGCGCTCGGGCCCCGGTTGCAGGCTGACCTGGGCTTCGGTGACGCCGGGCTGGGGCTCGCCATCGCCGCCTACTTCGCGTCGTCGGCCCTGCTCACCGCCTGGGGCGGCGCCCTGAGCGACCGGATCGGTGCCGTGCGGGCCATGCGCGGCGCCGTGGTCTGGGCCATGGTGTCGCTCCTGGCGCTGGCCACCCTGACCCGGTCGTTCTGGCTGCTGGTGGCGCTGCTGGCCCTGTCGACGGCGGGCACGGCCATCTCCCAGCCGGGCAGCAACGTCCTCGTCAGCGACGGTGTGCCCGACACCTCCCGGGGCCTGGCCCTCGGCGCCAAGCAGGCCGGGGTGCCCATCTCGACCTTCCTGGCCGGGCTGGCCGTGCCCGCCATCGCGCTGACCCTCGGTTGGCGGTGGAGCTACGTGGCCGCCGTGGCCGTCGGGGTGGCGGCCCTGGCCCTCCTCCCCGACGTGCGCACCTCCGCCCCCACCCGGCCCGGCCCCGACGGTGGCCTCCGGGCCGACCCCCGCCGACCGGCGCTGCTGCTCACGGCGGCCGGCGGGGCCTGCGGGGCCGCCGCCGTGGCGCCGATCCCCACGTTCCTCGTCCGCACGGCCCAGGAGGCGGGCATCGGCGAGGGTGCCGCCGGCATCCTCCTCGCCGCCGGCAGCCTCATGCTCATCGGGGTGCGGATCGGCGCCGGGGCCGCCGCCGACCGGTGGTCGTTCCACCCCTTCACCGCCGTGGCCGCCCTCCTCACCACGGGGGTGGCCGGCTACGGGCTGTTCGCGCTGGGTCGTCCCGTCACCCTCGTGCTGGGCACGGTGCTCGCCTTCGGGGCGGCGTGGGGCTGGCCCGGGTTGTTCAACCTCGGTGTCGTGGCGGGCTTCCCGGACGCCCCCGGTGCCGCGTCGGGCGTCACGCAGTCGGGGATTTTCGTCGGTGCCGTCCTCGGGCCGCTGCTGTTCGGCGTGGTGGCCGACACCGCCGGGTTCGGGGCGGCGTGGCTGCTGTCGGCGGTGTGGTCGGTGGCGGCCGCCACCCTCGTGCTGATCGGACGAAACCGGCTGCTGGCCGTGGGCCCGTCGCCCGCCGTCAGCTGACGTTCTCACCGCCGAAGATCTCGCTGACCGAGGTGTCCTCGAAGACGGCATCGAGGGCGTCGGCGATGACGGCCGCCGCCGACAGCACCTCCAGGGTGGGGAAGCGCTTCTCGGCCGGGAACGGCAGCGTGTCGGTCACCACCACCTTGGAGATGGGAGCGTTCTTCAACCGGTCGACGGCCGGCCCGGAGAACACCCCGTGCGTGGCCGCCACCACCACCTCGGCGGCGCCCTCGCGCATGAGCACCTCGGCGGCCTGGGTGATGGTGCCCGCCGTGTCGATCATGTCGTCGACGACCACGCAGGTGCAGCCGTCGACGTCGCCCATGATGCCGAGGGCCTGCACCTCGTTGACGACGCCCTTGGTGCGCCGCTTGTAGACCGAGGCCACGTCGGCGTGGAGGTGCGAGGCGTACCGCTCGGCCACCTTCACCCGGCCCGAGTCGGGCGAGACGACCACCGTGTCGCCCTCGATGGTGCGCCGCAGGTAGGCGAGGAGCACCGGCATGGCCGTCAGGTGGTCGACGGGACCGTCGAAGAACCCCTGGATCTGGCCGCTGTGGAGGTCGATGCTGACCAGACGGTCGGCGCCGGCGGCGGCGTACATGTCGGCCAGCAGCTTGGCCGTGATGGGCTCGCGACCCGAGGACTTGCGATCCTGGCGGGCGTAGGCGAAGAACGGTGCCACCGCCGTGATGCGCTTGGCCGACGCCCGCTTGGCGGCGTCGATCATGACGAGCTGCTCCATCACCGCGTCGTTGAGGCTCAGCTCGGCCGTCTGGGTGTGCGACTGCATGATGAACACGTCGCAGCCCCGCACCGACTCACCGAAGCGGCACCGCAGCTCCCCGTTGGCGAAGTCGACCAGGCCGGCGTCGCCGAGCGGCACACCGAGGGCCAGGGCGACGTCCTCGGACAGCTCGGGGTGGGCCCGTCCGCTGAAGATCTGCAGCCGCTTCTTGGTGAAGACCTCCAACGGAACCCCAGACAGGAGACGAGTCGCCGGCTCAGTCTAGGGGCCCGCTCCGCCGGGCCCGGACGGACCCCCGCCGGTGTCGGGATCGCCGGCGACGTCGGCGTGGGGACGGATCCGCTCCCCCGGCTTGACCCGGGCCCCCGGCCGGAGGGACACGAACGGTCCGACGGCGGCCTCGGCGCCGATCTCGGCCTCGTGGCCGGTGGTGCGCTCGACCCTGGCCCGGTCGCCGACCACACAGTCGACGAGCCGGGTGTCGGGCCCGATCTCGGCGCCCTCGCCGACCACGGTCTCGCCCTGCAGGAGGGTGTTGGGGAACAGCGTCACGTCGGGCGCCAGCACGACACCCGAGTCGATGTAGGTGTTGGCCGGGTCGACCATGGTGACGCCCCGGCGGAGCCACGTCTCGTTGATGCGGGCTCTCAGCTCGGCCTCGGCCCGGGCCAGCTGCACCCGGTCGTTGACGCCGTGGATCTCGTCGGCGTCGCCCGCCACCATCCCGACGACCGGGTAGCCGGCCGTGCGCAGCACCCCGGGCACGTCGGTCAGGTAGTACTCGCCCTGGGCGTTGCGGGAGCCCACCCGGCGAAGGGCGGGGCCGAGCAGGCTGCGCCGGAAGCAGTAGATGGACGTGTTGACCTCGTCGACGGCCTGCTCGTCGGGGGTGGCGTCGCGCTGTTCGACCACACCGACCACGTCGTCGTGGCGGTCCCGCAGGATCCGGCCGTAGCCGGTCGGGTCGTCGAGGCGGGCCGTGAGCAGCGTGGCCGCCGCTCCCGTCTCGCGGTGGGTGGCCATCAGCCCGGCGACGGTGGCGGGACGCAGGAGGGGGGTGTCGCCGGGGAGCACGACCACATCGGCGTCCTCGTCGTCGAGGTCGTCGGTGTCGAACGCGGTCAGCCCGACGAGGACGGCGTCGCCGGTACCCCGCTGGACGGGCTGCTCCACGAAGTCGAGGGTCAGCCCGGCCGGGGCGTCGAGGGTCACCGTCCGCCGGACCCGGTCGGCACCGTGGCCGACCACCACCACGGCCCGGTCGACGCGCAGGTCGTCGAGGGCGCTCAGCACGTAGCTGACCATGGGCCGACCGCACAGCCGGTGGAGCGGCTTCGGGCGGCTGCTGCGCATGCGGGTGCCGGCGCCGGCGGCGAGGACGATGGCCGAGATGGATGGTGCGCTCATGTTCGCGGGGGAGGGTTCGAACCTCCGTTCCCGGAACCAAAATCCGGTGTCCTGCCGATTGGACGACCCGCGATCCCTCGCCCGGCGAACCTACCGGACGGGTCCGGGGCGGGCGCGGCACCTCGGCCCGGTACAGTCAGCGGCCCCATGGGATCGCTGATCAAGAAACGCCGGAAGCGGATGCGGAAGAAGAAGCACAAGAAGATGCTCCGCCGCACCCGCTACCAGCGCCGCAACAAGTAGCTCACGGCGCCCGGACCGTCCGCACCACGACGGATGCGGTCTCGCCCACCCTCACGCCGGCATGGTCCCCGGCGACGAACCACGTCCCCCCGCTGCCGGCCAGGATCGGCTCGACGCCCGTCTCGGCCAGGGCGTCGCGGTAGCGGGCCAGCTCGGGTGCCACGGCCAGGGCGGCGGGGGTGAGGTCGTTGACCGGGTGGCGGGGGCCGCCGAGATCGTCCCAGGCTGCGTACACGGCCGGGGTCGGCACCCCGAAGGGCGGGGTGAGCAGCGTCAGCGTCAGGTCGCGGTGCGGGAGGGGCTCGACCCGCTCGCCGATGCCGGTCACGCGGGCCCGCCCCCCGACGAGGCAGTAGGCGACGTCGGCCCCGATGCCCACGGCCACGGCGGGGTCGGTGACGCCCGCCCAGCGCAGCACGGCGGCGGCGTCGGAGGAACCACCCCCCAGCCCGGCGCCGGCGGGGATGCGCTTGCGCAGCTCGACGTGGGCGGTGCACCCGGCCGCCGCCAGAGCCCGCACCACCAGGTTGTCGGCGAGGGGCACGGTCAGGCCGCTGCCCCCCACCACCCCGAGCCACGTGGCGTCGGCCGGCGTGATGGTCAGGGAGTCGGCCAGGTCGACGCTCACCATCTCGGCGTCGATCTCGTGGAAGCCGTCGGGCCGGCGCCCGGTGACCGAGAGCCGCAGCGTCACCTTGGCCGGCGCCGTCACCGTGACCGGGTCGCTCACGGGCCCGCCATCGTCGCCAGTGCTGCCCACCCCGCCAGCGCGACCGTCTCGGGGCGTGCCGTCGGATCGACCCCGGCCCCCTCGATGGCGGCCCCGTCGAGCACGCCGGCGAGGCTGCGGCGCAGCATCTTGCGGCGCTGCCCGAATGCCCGGCTGGCCAGCGAGGTCACCGCCTCGACGGGTACCGCACCGAGATCGGGGTGGGGCCGCCGGCGCAGCGAGACCAGCACCGAGTCCACGTCGGGCCGGGGCAGGAAGACCGAGCGGGGCACGGCCCCGACCACCTCGGCCTCGGCCCGGGCCTCGACCTTGACCGACACCGCCCCCCGGTGCCGGTCGCCGGGCGGGGCCACCATGCGCTCGCCCACCTCCTTCTGGACCATCACGAGCAGGCGGTCCACGGCGTCGACACCGGCCAGTACGTCGAGCACCAGCGGAGTGGCCACGTTGTAGGGCAGGTTGGCCACGAGGACCCAGCCTCCGCCGGGCAGCAGGGCGGTCCAGTCGACGGTCAGGGCGTCGGCGTGGACGAGTCGCACGCCGCGACCGGCCAGCACCTCGCCGAGCAGGGCCACCAGGCCGGCGTCGATCTCCACCGCCGTCACCGACGCCCCCGTCTCGGCCAGGGCCAGGGTGAGGGCCCCGGCGCCGGGACCGATCTCGACGACCCGGTCACCGGCGCCCACCCCGGCGAGGCGGGCGATCCGGCGCACGGTGTTGGGGTCGACGACGAGGTGCTGACCGCGGGACTTCGAGAGGTGGATCCCGTGGCGATCGAGCAGGTCGGTCACCTCACCGGCGCCGAGGGTCACGGTCGTGCATGCTACGTATCCATGAGCACCGAGCTGCCCGGCCACGTCGCCGAACCGATCGAGCACCACGTCGAGACGATCGACATCGACGCCCCGCCCGGTGACGTCTGGCAGATGGTCACGGCGATGGACCGCTACGGGGAATGGAGCAGCGAGAACGCCGGCGGCTACTGGCGCAGGGGCGACGACGGCGAGCCCGGCACGGGTCAGGTCGGCGACGTGTTCGTGGGCGTCAACCGACGCGACGACGAGGAGTGGAAGGCCCCGGTCGAGATCGTCAGGCGGGCGGAGCACGAGGACTTCGCCTTCGTCACCGGCGGGCTCGACCACAACATCGCACTCTGGCGTTACCAGCTCGAGCCGACCGACGGCGGCACCCGGGTGACCGAGTCCTGGACGCTGCGTCAGCTCTCCCCGCGGATGGTCGAGAACGGTCCGAGCGAGGTCGAGCGGCGCAAGCACAACGCCGTGACCAGCATGCGAGCGACGTTGGAGGCCATGAAGGCCGCCGCCGAGCGCTGACCGGCGACTCCCCCGACGCCCTGGGTCACTCCGGGTCGAGGCCGAAGACCCGGCGGGCGTTCGCGCTCGTGGCCGACTCGACGGCGGCGACCTCCCATCCGCCGACGGCGGCCACCCCGGACCCGACCAGGCCGACGTGGGCGGGGGTATTGGGCCGGCCCCGGTGCGGCACGGGTGCCAGGTAGGGGCTGTCGGTCTCGACCAGCACGCGGTCGAGGGGGCACACCGCCACCGCGGCCCGCACGTCGTCGGCGGAGGGGAACGTGACGATCCCGCTGAAGGAGAGGTGGGCGCCGAGCGCCAGGGCCCGGGCCGCCTCGTCGGGTCCGCCCGTGAAGCAATGGAAGACGGTCCGCCCCGGCACGCCGTCGGCGAGCACGGCGAAGGTGTCGTCCCACGCCTCCCGGGTGTGGATGACGAGCGGCAGGTCACGGTCGAGGGCGAGCCCCACCTGCTCGGCGAACACCCGCCGCTGCACGTCACGGGGGGAGTGGTCGTAGTGGTAGTCGAGGCCGCACTCCCCCACCGCCACCACGGAGGGGTCGTCGAGCAGGTCGGCCAGCCCGTCGGCGCCGTGGCGGGCCTCGTGGGGGTGCACCCCGGCCGTGGCCCACACGCCGTCGTGGCGGGCCGCCACCGCCGCCGCCGCCCGGCTATCGGTCAGATCGCAGCCGACGGTCACCATGCCGTCGACGCCGGCGGCCCGGGCCCCGGCCACGGCCGCCTCGCCCACCCGGTCGAGGGTCAGGTGGCAGTGGCTGTCGAACCAGCCCACCTAAGTGCCCTTCCTCGGGAACAGGGAGGCGCCCCGGGCGACGGGCAGCCCGCCCGGATAGCGGCCCCAGGTGGCGGCGTCGGGCAGGCGGACGTCGGCCACCGATCCGGACAGGCCGATGCGCTCCCAGATGGTGGCGGACGCCGAGGGGACCGCCGGTGAGGCCAGGACGGCGACAATGCGCAGCGCCTCCAGGGCATCGCCCAGGACGGCGTCGACGGCCGGACCGGGGTCGGCCTTCCAGGGCTCCTCCGCCTCCAGGAGGGCGTTGGTGGCGCGGATGAGTTCCCAGGTCGCCTCCAGCGCCTCCGACGGCGCGACGGCCGCCCAGGCGCGCACCGAGGTGTCGAGGGCCCGCCCGGCCACCTCGGCCAGCGGGCTGTCGGGGCGCGGGGCGGGGCCGGTCCCGCCGCTCTTGCGCTCGACCACGGTCGCCACCCGGGCCAGCAGGTTGCCCAGGTTGTTGGCCAGGTCGGCGTTGTAGCGGGCGATCACACCCTCCCACGAGAAGTCGCCGTCGGGACCGAAGGGCTGGTCGCGCAGCAGGTGGTAGCGGAGGCCGTCGACGCCGACGTCGGCGATGAGGTCGTCGGGGGCGATCTGGTTGAGGCGGGTCTTCGACATCTTCTCCCCGCCGACCAGCAGGAAGCCGTGCACGTGGAGGCCCCGGGGCGGCTCGATCCCCGCCGACATGAGCATGGCCGGCCAGTAGACGCAGTGGAAGCGCAGGATATCCTTGCCCAGCAGCTGCACGGCCGGCCACCACCGGGCGAAGGCGTCGTCGTCGCTGCCGTAGCCGGCGGCGGTGAGGTAGTTGGTGAGGGCGTCGAACCACACGTAGGTGACGTGGTGGGGATCCCAGGGGATGGGTACCCCCCAGTCGATCGAGGTGCGGCTGATCGAGAAGTCGCGGAGCCCCTGGCGGATGAACCCGAGGGCCTCGTTGCGGCGGGTGGCGGGGCGGACCAGATCGGGGTTGGCCTCGTACCAGTCGAGGAGGGGCTGCTCGTAGCGGCTGAGGCGGAAGAAGTAGTTCTCCTCGCACATTTCGATGACGGGTCGGCCCTGGCGCTCGAGCTCGGCCACCTCGTCCTCGGTCACGTAGGCCTCGTCGGCCACCGAGTAGAGGCCCTCGTAGGTGCGCAGCTCGATGTCGCCGTTGGCCCGGCACGCCTCGAGGATCCGTTGCACGGCCCGGTGGTGGCGGGGCTCGGAGGTGCGGATGAAGTCGTCGGGGGCGACGTCGAGGCCACGCCAGGCGTCCCGGAAGCGCTGCGAGGTGGCGTCGGCCCACTCCCGGGGCGTCGTGCCCCGGGCCTCCGCCGAGCGCTGCACCTTGAGGCCGTGCTCGTCGGTGCCGGTCATGAAGCGGACGTCGTCGCCGAGCAGTCGGTGCCACCGGGCCACGGCGTCGGCGGTGACGGTGGTGTAGGCGTGGCCGATGTGGGGCGCGTCGTTGACGTAGTAGATCGGCGTCGTCACGTAGAAGGACCCCATCGGCTGGTCACGGTATCCGTCCGGACCTCGCCGGAGCGGTGGGTTCACGTTCGGTCCCGCCGACCACGATCCGAGTTGGTACGGTCGCGCTCCATGAGCGGCGTGCACCTCGTGACCGGACGTCGAGCGACAGAGATCTCCGAGAGTGTCGAACGGGCGGTGGAGAGCGGGGGATTGCGGCCTGGTGACCGCCTGCCCACGGTGCGTGCTCTGGCTGCCGATCTGGACGTGAGCCCCACCACCGTGGCCTCGGCGTACCGGTCGCTGCGCGACCGCGGTGTCATCCGCACCCACGGGCGGGGCGGGACCCGCATCGCCGGCCGGCCCCCGCTCGAGGGGTCAGACGTCACCTGGGACCTGCCCGACGGTACCCGCGACCTGGCGGCGCTCGAGGCCGACCCCCAGCTCGTGCCCCGGGTCCGGTCCGCCGGAAGCCCCCGGCGGTTGGCCCTGGAGCGCCACGAGGACCTCCACGACCTGGTCGAGCTGGTCCGCAAGGACCTCGTGACCGACCGGGTCGGCGCGGAGTCGGTGGCGCTGGCTCCCGGTGGCACCGCCGCCCTGGCCCAGGTGCTGGTGGGGGGGGTGCGGCCCGGTGACCGGGTCGTCGTCGAGGATCCGACCCCGCCCGCGGTCGCCGGGGTCGTGGCCGCCGTCGGCCTCACCGCGGTGCGGGTCGGCGTCGACGAGCGCGGCCCCGTACCGGGCCGCCTGGAGCGGGCCCTGCGCAGCCGCCCGAGCGCCGCCGTCCTGACGACGCGGGCCCACGACGTCACCGGTGCCGCCGTCGACGAGGAGCGGGCGGCGGAGCTCGACCGGGTCACCGGGGCCCATCCCGCCGTGCTCCTGATCACGCGCGACCCCCTGGGGGCCGTGGCGGGGGCGGCCTGCCACGGTCCCGGCCCCGACGGCGCGTCCCGCTGGGCGTTCATCCGGGACCTGGGCCCGGCGTGGGGACCCGACCTGGGGGGGGCGGCGGTCTCAGGCGACGAGCTGACGGTGGCCCGCCTCCGGGGTCGCCAGCGTCTCGCGGGCGGTCATCTCCCCGCCCATGTGCAGGCCCTCCTGGCGGAGCTGATGGAGGCACCCGACAGCCAGCGCACCGTCGCCCTGGCGGCCCGCACCTACAGCTCCCGGCGCATCACGTTCCTGGCCGAGCTGCGCCGCCGGGGGTTCTCCACCGCGGCGCCGTCGGGAGGCACGCTGTGGCTGCCGACCGTCGACGAGGCCCGGGCGGCGGAGGAGCTGCTGGGCCGGGGCTTCGCCGTCGCCACCACCCGCGCCCGGGGCTGGTCGTCGCGTCCGGGCCTGCGGATCTGCACGACCCGCCTGTCGAGCGCGGAGGCCGACCGCCTGGCCGACGACCTCCTCGAGGTGCTGGCCCGGGCGTGACCGGCGGTGGGTCCGGCCTCGGACACCATGTGTCCGTGACCGGGGTCAGCCGCCGTGCCGCGCCGCCCGCGGCGCGCCTCCTCGCCCTCGTGGCGCTGGCGTGGGGTGCCGCGTGGCTGGTGTGGCGGGTGGCGGTGTCGGGTCGGGGGGCGGCTCCGGCGCTGTTCGCCGCCCTGTTGGTGGTGGAGGCTGCCTTCTGGGTGCGTCTCGCGCTGTTCACCGCCGTTGCCTGGGCGCCGCCCCGGCAACGGCCCCCGCCGACGGGTCGGTCGTGGGCCGTCGACGTCGTCGTGGTCGGCAGCGGCGTGCCGGCCGAGGCGGTCCGGTCCACGCTGCTCGGCTGCCGGGCCGTCGCCTACCCCCACCGGACCGTGCTCGTCGACGACGCCGAGCGCCCGGCTCTGGTGGAGGCCGCCCTCGCCACCGGCACGCGGTACGTCGTGACCGCCGGACCCGTCCGGTCCCGGGTGGGGGCGCTGGCCGCCGCCATGGCCGTGACCGACGGTGAGCTGATCCTGGTGCTCGACGGCGGGCAGGTGCCGATGCCCGATGCGCTCCACGCCCTGGTCGACTGGTTCGAGGATGCCGAGGTGGCCCTGGTCCAGACGCCGGTCGGCCACGACGACGGTGACACCGGACGGGCCGTCGACGCCGAGGCCCTGGGGCCGGCCCGGTCGGCCTCGGGAGCGGCGTTCTGGACCGGCGGCGGGGCCGTGCTGCGCCGTGACGCGGTCGCCGACGTCGGGGGCCTGACGGTCGGGTCCGTCGTCGGGAACGGCGCCGCGGAGACGGCCACGAGCGTGCGGCTCCACGCCGACGGCTGGCGGGTGGTGCGCGACGGTGCCGGTCTCGTGCGGTGGCCCGCACCCCGCACGCTCGCCGGGTTCCTGGCCGAGCGGGCCGAGCGGGCGGGCGCCGCCCTCGCCGCGCTGCGGACACGTCCCCGGCTCCTCCTCGATCGCCGCCTGTCCGGCCGGCAGCGGCTCGTGCATCTACAGGTCGTGTGGGAGCAGCTCACGGGGCTGTGGCGGCTGGCCCTCGCCGTGGTGGCCCTGGTCGTCGTGCTCACGGGCCGCCTGCCCCTGAACGGCCCCCCGGTCGCGCTGGTCGCGCTGTGGTTGCCCGCCTGGGTGCTCGGAGGGCTGGCGGCGAGGGCCATGGTCCGTGGACGTCTCGGTGCGGGTGACATCGTCCGGCGGGACCTGATCGTGCTCCAGGTGCAGCTGTCCGCGCTCGGAGCGCTGGTCCGGCCCCGGGCGCCCTCCCCCGCCCCGGGCCCCGGCCCCGAACGTGGGGGTCTCGACGCCGTCGCGGCCCTCCCGCTGTTGGCGGTCCTGACCGTCGCCCTCCAGGCCGGTGTCGCCCTCCGCCTGGTCGACGCCCTGATCGGACGGCCGCTGCCCCCGATGTCGGGATGGGGTCTGGTCCTCACCCTGCTGGGCTGCGGCTACCTCGCCTGGCAGGGGGTCGAGACGCTGGGGGTGTTCGTCAATCGCCGCCAGCGCCGGGCCCGGCCCCGCGTGAGCGTCGACCAGCCGGCCCGCTGTGACGGCGAGCTCGTCAGGGTCGTCGACCTCAGCCCCTCGGGTGTCGCCTTCGTGTCGACGGACCCCCTCCCCGTCGGCGCCGAGGTCACGCTGCACCTGTCGGTCACCGACCTCGACGGCCGGCCCCGCCCGGTGACGGCCACGGCGACGGTCGTCTCCGGCCTGCCCAACCGCGACGGGTCCCGGTTCCGCATCGGGGCCGCCCTGAGCGGCCTGCACCCGGCCGACCGCGACGTGCTGACCGAGTACTGGGCCGTGGTCCGCCCCTTCCAGCTCAGGGGCTAGCACCCTGGGCGAGGCGGTAGACCCGGTTGCGGGCCACGCCCAGCTCGGCGCTCACCAGGCGGACGGCGTCGCGGGTGCTGGCTCCCCCCTCGAGCTGCCGACGCAGCTCGGCCCCGATGGCGGCGTCGTCGACCCCGGTGACTGGGGCCGGTCCCACCACGACCACGTACTCGCCCCGGGGCTCGCCGACGGCGGCGGCGGCGGTACCGAGGCAGCCCCGCCACGTCTCCTCGTGGCGCTTGGTCAGCTCGCGGCACACGGCGACGGGCCGGTCGGGGCCGCAGGCCGCGGCGAGGTCGTCGAGCAGCGCCACCACCCGGTGGGGAGCCTCGAAGAGCACGGTCGTGCGGGACGACGCCGCCACCTCGCCGAGGCACCGCCTCCGGGCCGTCCCCCTCCGGGGCGGGAACCCGTCGACGGTGAACCGGTCGGTGGGCAGGGCGCTCACCACGAGCGCGGCCAGGGCGGCCGAGGGGCCCGGCACGGCGACGACGGGGTGCCCGGCGGCCACGGTGGCGGCCACGAGGCGCTGGCCCGGGTCGCTGACGGTGGGCGTGCCGGCGTCGGACACGAGGGCCACGTCGTCACCGGCCCCCAGCCGGTCGACCACCACCCCGGTGGCGCGGGCCTCGGTGTGGTCGTCGAGGCGGAGCAGCTCCCCCCGGCGGGTCAGACCGGTCAGGTCGAGCAGCCGACCCGTCCGGCGGGTGTCCTCGCAGGCGATCACCGCCACCCCGGTCAGCACCTCGGCCGCCCGGGGGGACAGGTCGCCGAGGTTGCCGATCGGCGTGGACACGACGTGCAGCCGGCCCGGTGCCGGTGGCGGTCGCTCAGTCACGGACCTCGAGCTCGTCCCCGGGCCGGAGCTCCCAGCGGGCGAAGGCTCCGGCCTCGGCCTCGAGCACGGCCCGGGCGCGCCGGCGGGGTCGGCCGACCCGCTGGCGGGGCATGCGCACCACGTCGACGACGCACAGGTCCCCGTCCAGGTAGGCGACGTCGAGGGCGAATCGCATGCCGACGGTGTGGATGGACCGGGCCGGGCGCAGCAGGAGCGCCCCCTCGACGCCATCGCGCCCGAGGAGGCCCCGGCGGCGGGAGCGACGGTCGTCGGCCACCTCGAGGCTGGCCAGCACCTCGCCGTCCCGGACCAGCCACGCCACGGCCGTCGTCTTAGCCGACGCCGGCCCGGCGCGCCGACCGGCCACGCTCACACGTTGAAGCGGAACTCCATCACGTCGCCGTCGCGCACCTCGTAGTCCTTGCCCTCGACCCGCAGCACGCCGGCGTCGCGGGCCGCCGACCACGAGCCGCAGTCGAGCAGCTCCCGCCACCCGATCACCTCGGCCCGGATGAAGCCCCGCTCGAAGTCGGTGTGGATGCGGCCGGCGGCCTGGGGCGCCCGCCAGCCGGCCCGGAACGTCCAGGCCCGGCTCTCCTTCTCTCCGGTGGTGAGGAAGGTCCGCAGGCCGAGCAGGTGGTAGGCGGCGTGGACGAAGCGGGGAAGCGCCCCCTCCCCCAGGCCCAGCCCGTCGAGCATCTCGGCGCGCTCCTCGCCGTCGAGCTGGACCGCCTCCGCCTCCAACTGCACACACATCGAGATGACCCCGGCGCTGGCGACCTCGGCGCCTCCTCCACCGGCGCCTTCCAGCTCGGCCGCCACCGGGGCAGCGACCGCGTCGGGCTCGGCCAGCTGGTCCTCGTCGACGTTGACCACCGCCAGCACGGGCCGGTTGGTGAGGAGGAAGTGCTCCCGGAGCGCGGCCCGCTCGTCGGCCCCCAGGTCGGAGCGGTAGAGGGGCACCCCGCCGGCCAGGGCCTCCTCGGCCCGCTCCAGGGCGGCCACCTCGTCGGCGAGGGCGTGGTCGTTGCGGGCCGCCCGGGCCGCCTTGCGGCGCTTGTCGATGCGGGTGGTGACGGCCTCGTAGTCGGCCAGGGCCAGCTCGACCTCCACGATGCGGAGCTGCTCCAGCGGATCGGTGGGGCCGGGCACGTCCTGGTCGACGAAGGCCCGCAGCACGTACACGATGGCGTCGACCTCGCGGATGTTGGCGAGGAACCGGTTGCCGAGTCCCTCACCGTGGCTGGCCCCCTCGACCAGGCCGCCGATGTCGAGGAACTCCACGCTGGTCGGCACGACCTTGCGGCTCCGGCTCATCTCGGCGAGCAGGTCGAGCCGCTCGTCGGGGACCCGGGCCACGCCCACGTTGGGGTCGGTCGTGGCGAAGGCGTAGGGCGCGGCCAGGGCGCCGCCACCGGCCAGGGCGTTGAACAGGGAGGACTTCCCGGCGTTCGGGAGGCCGACGAAGCCGAAGCGTTCCACAGCGCGGGGAGGCTACCGGCGGGCTCCCGGGCGCCCCCGTAGGATCGGGCGCCGTGTCACCGCTGGAGGCGCTGGGCCGCAACGTCTACCTGCTCGACCGCGATCACGCCCCCGCCTACCGGGTCAAGGCGTTCGTCAACGCCGCCCGGGTGGTGGAGGCGACCGGTACCGACGAGATCGCCGAGCGGGCCCGCACCGGTCGTCTGCGCGAGCTCGACGGCATCGGTGAGGTGACGGCGGCGGTGATCGCCGAGGCGGTCGAGGGTCGCGTCCCGTCCTACCTGGCCAAGCTGGAGGGCGAGCCCCTGCGGGCCACCACACCCGAGGGGGCTGCGTTGCGCGGGCGGCTGCGGGGCGACTGCCACAGCCACTCCACCTGGTCCGACGGCGGCGCACCCGTGGCCACCATGGCCGCCACGGCCCGCGCCCTCGGTCACGACTACCTGGTCGTCACCGACCACTCCCCCCGCCTGTCGGTGGCCCGGGGCCTCACCCCCGAGCGGCTGCGGGCCCAGCTCGACGAGATCGCCGCCCTCAACGAGGAGATGGCGCCGTTCCGCGTCCTCACCGGCATCGAGGTCGACATCCTGGCCGACGGGGGCCTCGATCAGGAGCCCGAGCTGCTCGACCGCCTCGACGTGGTGGTGGCCAGCGCCCACTCCGAGCTGCGGATGCCCGCACCGGAGATGACCCGCCGCCTCGTGGCCGCCGTGGCCAACCCCCGCACCGACATCCTCGGCCACATGACCAACCGCATGCGCCCGCCCGAGGGGTCCAAGCGCAAGGGGCGGGCCGAGTCGACCTTCGACGCCGAGGTGGTGCTGGCCGCCTGCGCGCGGTTCGACGTGGCCGTCGAGGTCAACTGTCGTCCCGAGCGCCTCGATCCACCGATGCGGCTCCTGGAGCTGGCCGCCGAGTGGGGTTGCCGCTTCTCGGTCGACACCGACGCCCACGCCCCCGGCCAGCTCGAGTGGCAGGCGTTCGGCTGCGACCGGGCCGCCGCCGCCGGCATCGACGCCGACCGCATCGTCAACACCGCGACGGCCGACGAGCTCACGTCCTGGGCCGCCTCGCACCGTGCTGCGTCGTAGTGCCGGCCGGGCGCGGTACCCTCATCGGGCCATGCCTTCCAAGAAGACCAAGATGCGCAAGCTGCGCGCCCGCCGCAACAAGGCCAACCACGGCAAGCGGCCCAACGCCGGTCGCAGCTAGCTGCGCCTCACCGGCCTCGCCCTGCCCGGCCCGCTGGCCGTCTGGGAGCGGGTCGGGTTCGCCCCCCCGCCGGGCCCCCGGCTCGACGTCGGCGCGCTGACCGTGACCGGTGAGGCCGACGCCCCCGCCCTGCTCGTCGACGACGCCGGCATGTCGTCGCTCGACGGGGTCGCCCTCGGGCCCGCACCGTCGCCCGAGCGGGTGGCCGCCCACCCCAACACCGCCGTGGCCGTCGACCACGTCGTCGTGACCACCCCCGACCTGGCCCGCACGGTGGCCGCGCTCGACGAGCTGGGTGTCACCATCCGCCGCTACCGCGACGTGCCGGGGACGGTCAGGCGCCAGGCCTTCGTGCGCCTCGGCGAGGCCGTCCTCGAGCTGGTCGGACCGGCCGAGCCGACCGGCGACGGACCGGCCGAGCTGTGGGGATGGGTGGCCACCGTCGACGATGCGGACGCCGCCTCCCGGGTGGCCGGTGGGCACCTCGGGCCGTGGCGTGACGCCGTGCAGCCCGGCCGCCGGATCGCCTCCGCCCGCCGGGAGGCCGGCCTCCCCGTGCCCTTCGCCGTGATGACCGCCGGCCGCTGAGCGGGTCGTGCTCGACCACGTCTTCACCGACGCCATCGGGGCGTTGCGCGACGCCTTCGAGAGCGCGCTGCTCGACCGGCTCGCGTTCGAGGAGCGCTTCCAGACCGACGTCCTGCTCGGCGACACCACGTTCGAGACGAGCTACGGCCTCCCCGGCGAGGGCTCGCCGCCGCGGGCACGCGCCGACGTGACCCTCGACTGGCCCACCTGGTCCCAGACGGCCTACCGCCTCTGGTACATCGACAACGAGTTCGACGAGCCGCCCCGCATCGACATCGAGATCGTGCTGCGCATCCAGCGGCTGGAGGAGACACCCGATCTCCGCAAGGTCCTCGGCGTCCTTCCCGAGCACGGCCCGGAGCTGGGCCGGGACCGGCTGGAGCGGGCCGCCCCCACGTTGGAGACGATCTGGGACCATGACCTGGTGGTCGACGAGTACGCCGTCGAGGTCTCCTACGAGGGCTCGTACGAGCTGACCGAGGCCACGCTGGCCGACGGCTCCGCCATCGACAACGACTTCGGCGCCATGGGTGGGTGGATCGCCTCCATGCTGGTCCGCCTGGGCGACCTGCCCTTCACGTACCGGCCCGCCGAGGACCCCGACGACGACTGACCGCATCCCACTCGGCCCGCGCTACTGGCGGCTGTGGACGGCCGTCACTGCCTCCAACGCAGCCGACGGGATCAGCCTGGCCGCCTTCCCGCTCCTCGCCGTCCGCCTGACCGACGACGCCCGCCTCGTCTCGTTCGTCTTCGGGGCCCGGTTCGTGCCCTTCCTGCTCCTGACGATCCCGGTCGGCGCCCTCCTCGACCGCCACGACCGGAGGGTGCTGATCATCGCCGCCCAGGTCATGCGGGCCACCGTGATGCTCGGTACCGCCGCAGCCGTGGCCGCCGACCGGGCCTCGGTACTGCTGCTGCTGGTCACGGCGTTCGTGGTCGGCAGCGGTGAGGTCGTGGCCGACGCCGGGATGCCCGCGCTGGTCCGCCGCCTCGTGCCCGCCGAGGGTCTGGAGCTGGCCAACGGACGGCTGGCGTCGTCGCAGATCGTGGCCAACGCCCTCATCGGTCCCGCCCTGGGAGGTCTGCTGTTCGCCTGGTCGCCCAGTGTGCCGTTCATCGTCGACGGGGTCGGGTTCGTGGTGGCGGGCCTGGCCCTCGCCACCGTGCCCGGTCCGTTCCGCCCCGAGGTGACCGCGGCGGTGAACCTGGGCGACGGGGGGCGGCCGTCGACGGCCGGGTTGCGGCGGGTGTGGCGCGACGGGGTGCTGCGCCGGCTGGCCGTGGCGGTGGCCGCCTTCGTGGCCATCGGCGCCGCCACCAACGCCACGTTCGTCATCCTCGCCACCGAGCGGTTCGGGCTCGGCGAGGTCGGCTTCGGCCTCCTGCTCTCGGTCGAGGCCGCCGCCGGGCTCGTCGTCTCGCTCTTCGTGCACCGCATCGTCACCCGCTGGCGCTACCGGGGCTCGATGACGGCGGCCGTGGTGGCCCTGACCGCCGCCCTGCTGGCCTACGGATCCACCACCGTCGTGGCCGTGGCCGTCGTGGCGTCGGCCGCGCTCGGCAGCTCCAACCCGCTCTGGAACGTCCCCAGCCAGACCATCCGGCAGCGGATCGTTCCCGACGAGGTCTTCGGCCGGGTGGTCAGCGCCTACCTCCTCGTCGCCTTCTCGACCCAGACGGTGGGGGCCGTGGCCGGGGGGTTCCTGGCGGAGGCCCTCGGCGTCGAGTGGCTGTTCGTCCTGGCCGGCGCGGCCATGATCCCGGTCTACGTGTTCCTGGCGCGGCCCCTGTTCGTCGCCATCGAGGAGCGCCTGCCGGCCGGTCGGCCGGCACGGCCCGGAGGCGATGGGACACTGACGTGATGGCGGCCGAGGACCCCTTCGAGGTGGCCCGGCGGGCGGCGACGGTGCTGACCGACACCGTGGGGTCGGGCCACGTGGCCGCCGTCGTGCTCGGGTCGGGGTGGGCGGACGCCGTGGCCGAGCTGGGGACGGTCGACGCCGAGGTGGCCATGGCCGACCTGCCCGGGTTCCCCGCCCCGGGGGTGGGTGGCCATCGGCCGGTCGTGCGGTCGGTGGAGGTGGGAGGCCGGCGGGTGCTGGTCCTCGCCGGGCGGGTCCACCTCTACGAGGGGCACCCCGTGGCCGCCGTCGTCCACGGGGTCCGAACCGCCGTGCTGGCCGGCTGCGGCGTGGTGGTGCTCACCAACGCCGCCGGGTCGCTGCGGGCCGATCTCGGCGTGGGGCGTCCCGTCCTCATCGCCGACCACCTCAACCTGACCGGCACCTCACCCCAGGTCGGCCCCCACCCCGACGACGTGGGCAGCCGCTTCGTGGACCTGACCGGGGCGTGGTCACCCCACCTCCGGGACCTGGCCCGCACGGTCGACCCCGACCTGGCCGAGGGTGTCTACGCCGGGCTGCTGGGCGGCGCCTACGAGACGCCGGCCGAGGTGCGGATGCTGCGGACCCTGGGCGCCGACCTGGTCGGCATGTCGACCGTGCTGGAGGCCATCGCCGCCCGCCACCTCGGCGCCGAGCTGGCCGGCATCTCCCTGGTCACGAACCAGGCTGCCGGTCTCTCGGCGGGAGCGCTCGACCATACCGACGTGCTCGACGCCTCGGCGGCGGCCGGCCCCCGGGTGGTGGCCCTCCTGGCCGGGCTCATCGAGCGGCTGTGAGCGCAGGTGAGCTGAGCGGGGCCGTCAGAGCGCGGGCCGAGGCGTGGCTGGCCGTCGACCCGGACCCCGGGACCCGGGCCGAGCTGACGGCGTTGCTCGACCGGCCCGACGAGCTGGCCCAGGTGTTCGGGAGCCGCCTCGGGTTCGGTACGGCCGGACTACGGGGGCCACTCGGTCCGGGCCCGTCGGCCATGAACCGGGTCCTGGTGCGCACCACCGCCGCCGCCGTGGCCGAGGTCCTCCTGGCCCGGGGCGAGGCCGGCGGGCCGGTCGTGATCGGTCGGGACGCCCGCCACGGCAGCGCCGACTTCGCGCTGGACTCGGCCCGGGTGTTCGCCGCCCGCGGCCTGGAGGCCCGGCTGCTGGACGGCCCCGTGCCGACCCCCGTCCTGGCCTACGCCGTGCGCCACGAGGGGGCGGTGGCCGGCGTGCAGGTGACGGCCAGCCACAACCCACCCGGTGACAACGGCTACAAGGTCTACTGGGGCGACGGCGCCCAGATCGTCGAGCCCATCGACGCCCTGGTGTCGGCGGCCATGGACCGCATCGGGCTGTTGTCCGAGGCCGACCTGGCCGCCGCTGACGATCCCGCCGTCGTCCCCCTCGGTCCCGAGGTGACGAACGCCTACCTCGACGCCGTGCTCGCCGCCGCCCCGGCCCGCGGGTCCGACGAGGTGCGGGTCGCCTACACCCCGCTGCACGGGGTGGGCGGGGCGACGATGCTGGCCCTGTGGGACCGGGCCGGGCTCCCCCGGCCGGCCGTGGTGCCCGAGCAGCTCGATCCCGACCCCGACTTCCCGACCGTGTCGTTCCCCAACCCCGAGGAGCCGGGGGCCATGGACCTCGTCCTGGCCCTCGCCGGGCGGGAGGGTGTCGATGTCGCCCTCGCTCACGACCCCGATGCCGATCGGCTGGCGGCGGCAGTTCCCGACCGTCGTGGTGGCTGGCGGGTGCTGACCGGCAACGAGCTGGGCGCGCTCCTGGCCGACCACCTCCTCCGGTGCACCTCCGGCCCGGGGCGGGTGGTGGCGACGTCGGTGGTCAGCTCCACGCTGCTCGACCGCATCGCCGCCGAGCACGGCGTCCGGTCCGAGCGCACCCTCACCGGGTTCAAGTGGATCGTCCGCCCCGCCCTCGCCGACCCGTCGGCCCGGTTCGTGTTCGGCTACGAGGAGGCGCTCGGTTACCTCGTCAACGACGTGGTGTGGGACAAGGACGGCCTGTCGGCGGCGCTGGTGCTGACCGGACTCGTGGCCGACCTAGGGGCCGGGGGTCGCACCCTCCTCGACCGCCTCGACGAGTTGGCCGTCCGCCACGGCCTCCACGCCACCCGCTCGTGGTCGGTGCGCCGCTCCGACGGGGTCGAGGCGGTGGAGGCCCTGCGGGCTGCTCCGCCGGTCGCGCTGGCGGGGGCGCCGGTCGTGGCCGTCGAGGACCGGGTGGCCGAGGCCGGCCTGCTGACCGTCCGCACCGGGGACGCGTGGCTGGCGGTCCGCCCCTCCGGCACCGAGCCGAAGCTCAAGTACTACGCCGAGGTGGTGGTGCCGGTGGCCGGTGACGACGTGGCCACCGCCCGGGTCGAGGCGGAGGAGCGGTTGGACGCCATCGAGGCGGAAGCCGGTGTGTAGCCGGATCGGACTCGATGGCCGGTCCTCGCACCGGAGAGGCGGGCGTCAGAGTTTGGCGTTCACTCGGTCGACGAAGCCTTCGGCGTCGGCGGCCACCTTCCACTCGAAGGTCTGCCCGCTCACCCGGACCGTAACGACGTCGCTGCCCAGGCGCTTGCGGTCGTGTTCGACCACGGTGATCCGCGAGTACGGGATGAACTGGCGGTCATCCTTGCCCAGCCGCTTCTTGAATACCCGGGTCAGTCCGGTCTCGCCGATCGTCACCTCACCGTTCCTGCCCTCCTCACGGACCTTCAGCGTGTAGTCATCTTCGCTTTCCATGCTGGCAGAGCGTAGAGGCGGACAGGTGGCTGGGATCCGTCGACGGCGATGGGCGGTGGGCGGTGGGCGGTGGGCGGACCCTCGACGCTGCAATCTCCGATGGCGCTGACGCCTGCGCCGAGCGGGCCGGGCGGACGTCCAGCGCCCCAAGTCCGAGAGGAACCGGGGATGGCCGTAGCGTGACCCCTTCACAACCGGCTGAAGAGCTACTCCTGCACGTGGTGTCCGATACACGGTGTGCTCTATTCCTGGTCTCGGGGACGACACAGCCTCCTGAAAACCTGCCCATCTTTGTTGTGAACCGATCGTACGTTCTGGTACACTGTGCGCATGCACGCGGCGGCCGGGGAGGCGTTCGAGTTCGGGTCAATCGACGACGCCGGGCTGGGTGAGCGTCTGGCGTTCCTGGAGGATCAGCGGCGGCGGGGCGAGGCGGAGATGGCTGCGGTGGTGGCCGAGGCCCGGGCCCGGGGGTCGTGGGCGGTGGACGGGCATCGCACGGTGCGGGCCTGGGCCGAGGTGACCGCCGGGGTGTCCCGTCGTGAGGCCGCCCGCCTGGAACGGGCCGGGCGGGCCTGCCGGGAACTGGGTGAGGTGGGGGCGGCGTGGGCGTCCGGGGAGGTGGGTCGTGACGTGGTGGCGGCCATGGCGGGAGCGTGGTCCAACCCCCGGGTCCGCGACCAGGTGAGAGAAGCCGAGGGCGACCTGTTGGCCCAGGCCCGGGCGGTGGCCCCCGACGACGCCCGAACGGTGCTGGCCCACTGGGTGCGCCTGGCCGACGTCGACGGCGCCCGCCGAGACGACCAGGTCTGCCACGACCGCCGTGACGTGAGCATCCGAGACGCCTACGGGGGTGCCGGCAAGATGATCGACGGGCGCCTGGGCGCCGAGCAGGGCGCCGCCGTCGCCGGCGTGTTCGACCGGTTCTGTGACGCCGAACGCCGAGCCGACTGGGACACCGCCCGAGCCGCCCACGGCGACGCCACCACGGCAGAGCACCTGGCCCGCACCGAATCGCAGCGCCGGGCCGACGCCCTGGCCGCCATGGCCGACGCCGCCGCCACCGCCCACCCCGAGAGCCGACGACCCGAGCCGCTGGTGAACATCCTCGTCGACGAGGACACCCTCACCCAGCACCTGGCCCGGGCCACCAGCGGACGCTGCGACCGGTTCCGGCCCCGGCCCGGGGCGACATGCCGTCTCGCCGACGGCACCCCCCTCGACCCCGCCGCCGCCGTCACCGCCGCCCTCCACGGCGCCGTCCGGCGGGTCGTGGTCGACTCGGCCGGGGTCATCGTGGCCGCCGGCACCGAGCGGCGCCTGTTCACCGGCCCCATCCGCGACCTGCTGCTGACCCAGGTGCCCGAGTGCACCTGGCCCGGCTGCCACGTCCGGGTCCGCCACTGCCAGATCGACCACGCCCACGAATGGCACCAGGGCGGACGCACCGACCCCGCCAACGCCAACCTCCTCTGCGGGCGACACAACCGGTGGAAATCGAGCCACGGGTACCGCGTCCACCGCGACCCCGGAGGCGTCTGGCACACCTGCCGACCCGACGGCACCGAAGTCGGCCGACCCGGCGGGCGCCCGCCCCCGTAGCGTGGGCGCAGTGCTGGGCACGTCAGCCGCTCTGATCGAGACCGCCCTCCTCGTACGAACCGCTTCGGGCCGATCACGCTGCCGAGACGGTGTCCGTCCTGGCCGACCCGACGATCTACGAGTTCACCGGCGGCGACCCCCCGGGCGAGGACGAACTGCGGTGCCGCTACGAAGCATGGTCCGCAGGGCGTTCACCCGACGGCACCCAGCTCTGGCTCAACTGGATCGTCGGGAGCGAGGCGGCCCGGGCGCCCGTCGCCTGGCTCCGGCGTCACGACGTCGAGCGCGTGACGGCTCACGTACACCCGCAGCATGCGGCCTCCCAGCGGGTCGCCGCCCGGGCCGGACTCGAGGCCACCGGTGTCACCCACGACGGCGAGCAGCGCTGGGAGACGCTATTCGGCCCGGCCCGCACCGCCGGCCCCCGTAGCGTGGGTGCCATGAGCGACAGGGACGACTTCAACGCGCGGGTCATCGCCGAGTTCCGGGAGAACGACGGGCGGGTCGGCGGTCCGTTCGAGGGGGCGCCCATGGTGCTGGTTCACCACCGCGGGGCCAGGACGGGCACCGAGCGGGTCACGCCCCTGATGTACCGGCCCGACGGCGACCGGGCCTACGTCTTCGCGTCGGCGGCCGGCGCCCCCGACCACCCGGCCTGGTACCACAACCTCATGGCCCATCCCGACACGTCGGCCGAGCTGCCCGGCGACGGCGAGGTGCCCGTGCGGATCACCGAGCTGACCGGCGCCGAGCGCGACCGGGTCTGGGACGCGCAGAAGGCCGACTATCCGCAGTTCGCCGAGTACGAGGCCGCCACCGACCGGACCATCCCGGTGCTCGCCCTCGACCGGAGCTGAGCGACCGGCTCAGACCCGCTCGACGCCGAACTGCTCGCCCGCCAGGCTGGCCCGGGCCACGTCGGCCATGGTGCGGAACGTGACCCCGAGATCGCCCACCCGGTCGAGCCAGCGCTCGAGGGCGAGGAGGCGGTGTCCCCGGCCGATGACCTGCGGGTGGAACACCGGCGTGTAGACCCCCCGGTCGACGTGGCGGACCATCCACTCCACGTCTCCGGCGAAGTTGTCGAACATGTCGTCGGGCCGTTGGAGCCCCGGCATGATCATGCGGCGGAAGGCGACGAACTCCAGGTGCGGGTAGTCGTCCTGGCTCCACGACCACGGCAGCTCGACGAGCGGCGTCTCGGGCCCCCAGCGGCTCGGACCGTCCTCGGGGTGCCGGTCGCCGGAGCGCAGCCGGTAGGGCCGGTAGTCGTGGCCCATGAGCGACGAGTCGTAGGTCAGGCCCAACTCCACCAGCAGGCCGACGGTCTGGTCGGTGAGGTCACCGGCAGGGGCGCGGTAGCCGACGGGCGGCGCCCCGGTCAGCTTCTCGATCAGCTCGTAGCAGCGGGTCATGGCGGCCCGCTCCTCGTCCTCGGACTGACCCTCGTTCAGCTCGTGGGCGTAGCCGTGGAGCCCGACCTCGCAGCCGGCGTCGACCACCATCCGGCACACGTCGGGGTAGGTCTCGATGGTGTGACCGGGGACGAAGAACGTCGATGGCAGCCCACGCCCGGCCAGCAGACGGAGGATGCGGGGCACGGCCACCGCCCCGAACTCGCCCCGGGAGATCGGCGTCGGGCCGGTCATGCGCCGCATGATCCAGAGAGACGGCCCGTCGAAGTCGAACGACAGGCAGATATGGCCCGCCACGCCCGGCTCCGCCACTACCCGAGGGAGTCGAGCACGGCCACGGTGGCGGACATGCCCAGCCGGTCGACGCCGGCGGCGAGCATGGTGTCGACGTCGGCCAGCGTGCGGATGCCGCCCGAGGCCTTGACCCGGGCCCGGCCGTCCAGGCGGTCGACGATCCGGCCGACGTCGACGAGGTGGGCGCCACCGGCGGGGTGGAAGCCGGTCGAGGTCTTCACGTAGTCGGCCCCGGCGTCGACGGCGATGTCGACGGCGGCGTCGAGCCGGGCGTCGTCGAGCAGGGCCGACTCGACGATCACCTTCAGCACGGCGTCGGGAGCAGCCTGGCGCACGGCGGCCAGGTCGGCCGTGGCCGCCTCCCGCTCGCCCCCGATCAACAGCCCGAGGTGGATGACCACGTCGAGCTCGGTGGCCCCCGCCCGCCGGACGAGGCGGGCCTCCTCGGCCTTGATCGCCGTCGGCGACGCCCCCGACGGGAAACCGATCACCGAGCAGGTCGCCACCCCGGTCCCGTCCAGCCGGGCCGCCACCACCGGCACCCACGACGGGTGCACGCAGGCCGCCGCACACCGGTACCGCACCGCCTCGTCGGCCAGCGCCTCGATCCGCGCCCGGGTGGCCTCGGGAGCGAGGAGGGTGTGGTCGATGCGGGCGGCCAGGTCATCCCGCCGCATCAGACGGGCGCCCCCAGGCTGACGCCGAGCCCCTCGGCCCGGAGCTGCTCGTAACCGGGCTTGATGATCTCGTTGATGATCCGGAGCCGCTGATCGAACGGGGCGAAGCTCGACTTCATGGCGTTGACGGTCAGCCACTGGAACTGGTCGAGGCCCCAACCGAAGGCGTCCTGCAGGGCGGCGAACTCGTCGGTCATGGTCACCGCCGACATCAGGCGGTTGTCGGTGTTGACCGTGACCCGGAAGCGCAGGTCGGCCAGCATGCCGATGGGGTGGGTCTCGATCGACGCCGCCGCCCCGGTGTGCACGTTGGACGTGGGGCACATCTCCAGGGGGACCCGGCGGTCACGGACGAACGACGCCAGCCGCCCGAGCCGGTAGGTGCCGTCGTCGTTGCGCTCGATGTCGTCGACGATGCGGACGCCGTGGCCGAGCCGCTCCGCCCCGCAGAACTGGAGGGCCTCCCAGATCGACGGCAGCCCGAACGCCTCGCCGGCGTGGATGGTGATGTGGAAGTTCTCCCGCATGACGTGCTGGAAGGCGTCGAGGTGGCGGGTGGGCGGGTAGCCGGCCTCCCGTCCGGCGATGTCGAAGCCGACCACGCCCTGATCGCGCCAGCGCACGGCCAGCTCGGCGATCTCCCGGGAGCGGGCCGCCGTCCGCATGGCCGTCAGCAGCGTCCGGACGGTGATGCGGCGCCCGTCGGCGCCCCGACGGAAGCCCTCCTGCACGGCGGCCACCACCTCGTCGAGGTCGAGCCCCCGCTCCAGGTGCAGCTCCGGGGCGAACCGGACCTCGGCGTACACCACGCCGTCGTCGTCGAGGTCGACGGCGGCCTCGGCCGCGGCCCGGGTCAGGGCCTCGGCCGTCTGCAGCACGCCGACGGTGTGCTCGAACGTCTCCAGGTAGAGGGCGAGGTCGCGTCGGGTGGCCCCGGCGTGGAACCAGGCCGACAGCTCGTCGGGGTCGTCGCTCGGCAGGTCGTGACCCAGCTCGGCGGCCAGGTCGATGATCGTGCCGACCCGCAGCCCGCCGTCGAGGTGGTCGTGGAGGAGCACCTTGGGTGCCCGCCGCAGCCGCTCCCGGGACACCGTCGCCATGGCTCCTAACGTAGAGCCCGCTCCGGCGGTACCGTCGCCAGGTGGCCAGTGTCTGCGTCTACTGCTCGTCGTCGACCCGGACCCCTGGGGTGTACCTCGACGCCGCCGGCCACGTGGGGCGCCTGCTGGGTGAGGGCGGCCACGAGCTGGTGTGGGGCGGGGCCAGCGTCGGCTCCATGGGGGTGGTGGCCCGGGCCACCCAGTCCGCCGGGGGCAAGGTCTACGGGGTCATCCCCTCCGACATGATCGACCGCGAGCTGGCCTTCGCCGAGGCCGACGAGCTGGTCGTCACGGCCACCATGCGCCAGCGCAAGGAGCTGATGGAGGCACGGGCCGACGCCTTCGCCGTGCTCCCCGGCGGCTTCGGCACGCTGGAGGAGGCGTTCGAGATCATCACCCTCCGGGGCCTCGGCTACCACCGCAAGCCGGTCGCCTTCCTCGACGTCGACGGCTTCTGGCAGCCGCTCCTGCGACTGATCGACCACCTGGAGGAGCAGGACCTCTCCCGGCCGGCCTACCGCGACGCCTTCCGCGTCTTCACCGACCCCGGGGAGCTGGTGGCCCACCTGGTGGCGTGAGCGCCACCCTCAGAACCCCCGCAGGGGCTCGTCGCGCTGGAGCCAGTTGTCGGCCGGGTAGTCGGCCGTACCGTCGACCACGTGCAGGGTGAAGGCGTGACGTGATCGAGCCGACCGGTTCGCAGCCGAGCCGTGGGGTAGGCGGCCGTGCAGGGCGATCACCGTGCCGGTCGAGGCGGGCAGCGGGACCATGCCGTCGGTGGGCAGCGGCGTCGGGTCGAGCTCGTCGAACGTGACCCCGCCGCCGTCGGCCCGCCGCATCCGTCGCCTGACGGGGAGGCGGTGGCCGCCGGGGAGGGCCCACAGGCACCCGTTGTCGACGTCGGCGTCCTCCAGGGCGAACCAGAGCCCGAGCGTCGAGCCCGGCTCGGTGTAGAGGAAGGTGGCGTCCTGGTGCAGGGTCACCTCCCCGCCGATGCCGGGGTGCTTGAAGATGTACATCGACTGCAGCAGCCGTGGCTCGGCCGGGCCGAGGGCCTCGACCACGGCCCGCACCTCCGGGGCCCGGCAGAAGGCGTCGAAGACCGGGTCGAGGTCGTGGAGGGCGTGGCCGACCTTGTTGATGGCCCGCTCGAACGGGACGGTCAGCCGCCCGTCGGCCACCGCCTCCTCCTCCAGGAAGTAGCGGATGGCGCCGCCCGAGGAGAGGAAGTGCTCGTCGTCGGCGGTGCGCACCTGCTCGTCGGTGCTGAACACCGGCAGCGTCTCGTCGGGATCGAAGCCGGCCACCAGCTCGTCCATCCGGGCCCGCAGGGCGGCGCAGCGCTCGACCGGGACGACGTCGGCGAGGACGAGGAACCCGTCCCGGTGGAAGGCGGCGACGTCGATCACGGCGCCACCCGCTCGATCACGAGCGGCCCGGCGGCGACGGCCTCGTCGCCGATGTCGACGGCGTCGGCCAGGGCGGCCCGGGCGTCGTCGAACCGGTCGGCGTCGTCGGTCAGCAGCTCGACCAGCGGATCCCCGGCGGCGACCTCGTCGCCCGGCTTGGCCAGGCAGCGGACCCCGGCGGCGGCCGACACCGGGTCCTCCTTGCGGGCCCGGCCCGCCCCGAGGCGCCAGGCCGCCACCCCCACGGCCCGGGCGTCGAGGCGGGTCACGACCCCGGCCCGGGGGGCCTCCACCACCACCCGGTGCGCAGCCTCGGGCAGCGGGGCGTCGGGGTCGCCGCCCTGGCCCCTCACCATCTCCCGCCAGGTGGCCATGGCCCGCCCGTCGTCGAGGGCCTCGGCCGGATCGGCCTCGCAGCCGGCCAGGGCGAGCATCTCGGTGGCGAGGGCCAGCGTCACCGTGCGCAGGTCGTCGGGACCGCCCCCGCCCAGGCAGTCGACCGCCTCGGCCACCTCGACGGCGTTGCCGGCCGCCCGCCCGAGGACGGTGTCCATGGCGGTCAGGAGGGCCACCGTGCGGACGTCGTTGGCCTCACCCAGCTCGACCATGGTCCGGGCGAGGTCGCGAGCCCGGTCGATCTCGGGGAGGAAGGCACCGGCGCCGACCTTGACGTCGAGCACGAGGGCGTCGGTCCCCTCGGCCACCTTCTTCGACACGATCGACGAGGCGATGAGCGGGACGGCCTCGACCGTGGCCGTCACGTCGCGCAGGGCGTACAGCTTGCGGTCGGTGGGGGCCAGGCCCGGCCCGGCGGCGGCGATGACGGCACCGACGTCGGCGAGCTGGTCGCGCATCTCGCGGCCGGTGAGGTCGGCCCGCCAACCCGGGATGGACTCCATCTTGTCGAGGGTGCCGCCGGTGTGGCCGAGACCCCGCCCGGAGAGCTGCGGAACGGCCGGTCCACAGGCAGCCACCAGCGGGCACAGCACGAGCGACACCTTGTCTCCCACACCGCCCGTCGAGTGCTTGTCGACGGTCGGGCGCCCGATGCCGCTCAGGTCGAGCCGGTCACCCGACTCGATCATGGCCCTGGTCCAGGTGACCAGCTCGCGGGCGTCGAGGCCCCGGAAGAACACGGCCATGGCCAGGGCGGCGGCCTGCTCGTCGGCGACGCGACCCTCGGTGTAGGCGTCGAGGAACCAGGTGATCTGCTCGTCGGCGAGGGGCAGACCGTCGCGCTTGGCCCGGATGACATCGCTGGCTGCGGGCATCAGGATCCGCCCCGCCGGTAGATCTGACCGTCGGCGGCCGGCATCCTGAGCTGCTGGCTGGCGAACACGAGCACGATCAGCACGATGGCGTACGGCATCGTGTTCGGCAACCAGTCGGGGGCGGTGTCGCTCAGCAGGTACCAGACCAGGATCCCCGAGCCCAGCACGGCGGCGATGGCGGCGTCGGCCCGCCGGTCCCGTGTGGCCGCGTAGACGACCATCAGCCCCAGGGCGATGGCGATCACGAGGAGCAGCGAGTGGGTGCCCTGGCCGTCGAGGTCGCGCAACGACAAGCCGAACGGGTAGCCGAACACCAGCGCCCCGACGAGCACCCCGCCCGGGCGCCAGTTGCCGAAGATGAGGGCGGCGAGACCGATGAAGCCCCTCCCGGTGGTCTGGCCCTCCCGGTAGAAGCCGGTCAGCTCCATGACGATGAAGGCGCCGGCCAGGCCGGCCAGGGCGCCGCTCACGATCACGCCCAGGTACTTCTGGCGGTAGATGTCGACGCCCAGGGACTCCCCCGCCTCGGGCCGCTCACCGGCGATGCGCAACCGCAGGCCCATGCGCGTGCGCCAGATCAGCCAGGCCGTGAGGGGCACCAGCGCCAGCGCGATGAGGGAGAAGTACGAGAGCTGCAGCATCAGGCCCCGGGCCAGGCGGGCCACGTCGGCCACGAAGAACCAGCCGCGGTCGGCGAACCACCCCAGCAGGTCGGGCGTCCGCCACCCGAACAGGTCACCTCCGGAGAGGAACGGCATGGTGAACCGGCCGAGTGGCTCGGCCCGGGGTGACTGGGTCTGGGAGCCACCGTCGTAGCCGGTGAGGATCTGGTCGGACAGGTAGCGGGTCAGGCCGGGGGCCAGGATGTTGATGGCGACGCCCGAGATGATGTGGTCCACGCCGAAGCTGACGGTCACCACGGCGTGGACGAGGCCGCCCAGGCCACCGCCCACCAGGCCGGCGATCAGGCCCCCCCACGGCCCCCAGTTGATGGCCCCCCACGCCCCGAACCAGGTGCCGAGGATCATCATCCCCTCGAGGCCGATGTTGACCACCCCGGCCCGCTCGGCGTACAGGCCACCGAGGCCGGCGAGCAGGATGGGGACGGCCCAGCGCAGCATGGCCTGGCTGGTGCTGGTGGCGGTGAGCCGGTCGGTGTCCGACACCTCCTGCACCACCGACAGGATCAGCACGCCGAAGAAGGCGAGGGCGGACCACCGGGCCCAGGCCGGGGCCTCGACATACCGGTCGCGGAGGGTGGGGCGGGGGGTCGGAGCGTCCGGTCCCTCGACGCCGGGCTCCCGGTCGACGATGGTCACGCCGGCGTCCCCACCGTGGCGGCGGCCGCGGCGGCGGCCTCGTCGCGGGCCCGGATGCGGCTCACGATCTCGTAGGCGACCACCGCCGACAGCACGATCACGCCCTGCATGATGACCACGATCTCGCGGGTGGCCGAGCCGCTGATCTGCAGGATGCCCGACGACGAGCTGAGGAAGCCGAACAGCAGTGCGCCGACGGCGATGCCACCGGGGTGGTTGCGGCCCAGGAGGGCCACGGCGATGCCCCCGAAGCCGAGACCCTGCACGAAGCTCTGGTTGTACGAGAAGGTCTCGCTCAGGATCTGCACCATCCCCACCAGGCCGGCGGCGGCGCCGGAGAGCAGCATGGCGTAGAGGACCATCCGCCGGGGCGGGACCCCCCCGGCCCGGGCCGCCATCGGGTTCAGCCCGCTGGCCCGCAGGTCATAACCCACCCGGGTCCGGTTCACGAACAGGTGATAGGCCACGCCGACGACGACGGCGACGACGAGCACGCCGGTCAGCTCCCGGCCCCGGCTCACCTCCCTGGTCACCAGCTCGAGCACGCCGTTCAGGTCGGGGAGCCGCCCCGACTCCGGGACGGGGGTCGTGCCGGAGTTGGTCCCGCCCGTGTCGTCCTGGAAGACGCGGATGAGGGCGGCGATGATCCCGAGGACGGCGATGGCGTTCAACATGATGGTGGAGATGACCTCGTTGACGCCCCGGGTCACCTTCAGCACGCCCGCCACGCCGGCGTAGGCCGAGCCAACCGACACGGCCACGACCAGGATGAGCCCGACGTGGAGCACGGGCGGCAGGTCGACGGCGCCACCCACCACGGCGGCGAAGAAGGCGGCCAGCAGGTACTGGCCCTCCACGCCGATGTTGAACAGGTTCATGCGGAAGCCGATGGCGGCGGCCACCCCGGAGAGGTAGAGCGGCGTGGCGTCGTTCAGGATGTCGACGAAGGTCTCCAGCCGGGAGGCGTTCTCCAGCATGTCGAGGTAGGCCTCGATCGGGTTGCTCCCCGACACGACGAGCACGATCGACGAGAGGGCCAGCGCGAAGGCCACGGCGATGACCGGCGCCCCCAGCGCCAGGGCCGTCCTCCTCACGCCGCTCACGAGACGGTGGCCCCGGTCATGTGGGCGCCCAGCTCGCGGGGCGTCACCTCGGACGGGTCGAGTGTGGCCACCAGCCGCCCCCGGAACATGACGACGATCCTGTCGGACAGGCCGATCAGCTCGTCGAGGTCGGCCGAGACGAGCACGGTGGCGAGACCCCGGGCGCGGGCCTCCCGGATCTGGTCCCACACCGCCGCCTGGGCGCCGACGTCGATGCCCCGGGTGGGGTGGGAGGCGACGAGCACGACGGGATCCGCGCTCATCTCCCGGCCGATGATGAGCTTCTGCTGGTTACCGCCCGAGAGGGCGTGGGCGGCGACGTCGATGTCGGGTGAGCGGACGTCGAAGTCGGCGCGGATGGCCTCGGTGCGGCGGCGGGCGCCGGAGCGGTCGAACCAGGGTCCCTTCACGAAGGGGGCCCGGGTCTGGTGGCCGAGGGCGGCGTTCTCCCACAGCGGCGCGGACAGCAGGAGCCCCTCGTGGTGGCGGTCCTGGGGGACGTAGCCGATGCCGGCCTCACGCCGGCGTCGCACCGGCCAGTGGGTGATGTCGGTGCCCATCAGTGTGATGGTGCCGGCGTCGGGGTCGCAGGTGCCGACGATGGCGTCGACCAGCTCGCCCTGGCCGTTGCCCTCGACGCCGGCGATGCCGACCACCTCGCCCCGCCGGACGGTCAGCGACACGTCGTCGACGACGGGCCGCCCGTCCTCCATCACGGTGACGCCACGGACCTCCAGGGCCACCTCGTCGGTCACCGTCGTCCCCCCGCTGTCCGGCACGGGTAGCTCGGAGCCCACCATCAGCTCGGCCAGCTCACCGGAGGTCACCGACCTGGCGTCGACGGTCGCCACCGACCGCCCCTGGCGCAGCACGGTGATGGTGTCGGCGATGTCGAGGACCTCTTCCAGCTTGTGGTCGATGAAGAGGATGGTGGCGCCGTCGTCGCGCAGCTCCCGCAGGTTGCGGAACAGCTCCTCGACCTCCTGGGGCACGAGCACGGCGGTCGGCTCGTCGAGGATGAGGATCCGGGCCCCCCGGTAGAGCACCTTGATGATCTCGACCCGCTGGCGCTCGCCCACCTCCAGCGTCTCGACCAGGTCGTCGGGATCGACGGTGAGCCCGTAGGCCCGGGCCACCTCGTCGAGGTGGGCGTGGGCTTCGCCGAAGTCGATGCGGCCGAACCAGGTGGTGGGCTCGGACCCGAGGATGACGTTCTCCAGCACGGTGAGCTGGTCGGCCAGCATGAAGTGCTGGTGGACCATGCCGATGCCCCGCTCGATGGCGTCGGTGGGCGACCCGAAGCGAACCAGGTCACCGTCGACGCGCATCTCGCCCTCGTCGGGCTGCTGCATCCCGTACAGGATCTTCATGAGCGTCGACTTGCCGGCGCCGTTCTCCCCGCAGATGGCGTGGATCTCGCCCGTCTCGACGGTGAGATCCACGCCGTCGTTGGCGACGACGCCGGGGAACCGCTTGGTGATGCCCGTCAGCTCGATGGCGGCAGCCACGTCGGTCCCCCGTCCGTCCGATCTACGGCTCGGTGGGTACCTCGATCTCGCCCGCCACGATCTGCTCGGAGAAGGCGTCGAGCTCTCCGGTGATGTCGTCGATGAAGCCGCCGCTGGTGGAGTAGCCGACACCGTCGACGGCGAGGTCGTAGACGACCGTCTCGCCGCCGGGGAACTCACCGGCCCGGGCGTCCTCGGTGATCTCGAACACGGCCGTGTCGACCCGCTTGAGCATCGACGTGAGCACGTGGTCCTGCACGGCCTCGTCGACGGTGTTGTACTGGTCGGAGTCGACGCCGATGCCCCACACCATCGTCCCGCTGTCGTCGCTGAACTGGTTGGCCGCCTCGAACAGGCCCGCTCCGGAGCCGCCTGCGGCGTGGTAGATGATGTCGGCGCCCTGCTCGTACATGGCCGCCGCGATCTCGCGGGCCCGGTCGGGAGCGGTGAAGCCCTCGAAGTCGGGGAACTCGGTGATGTAGTTGACGATGATCTCGATGTCGGGGTTCACGGCCCGGGCGCCGGCGGCGTAGCCGGCCTCGAACTTCTCGATCAGCCCGAACCCCGACACACCGCCGATGAAGCCGATGGTGCCGGTCTCGCTCTTCAGCGCCGCCGCCGCACCGACCAGGAACGAGCCCTGCTCCTCGGCGAAGACCAGCCCGGCGATGTTCTCGCCCCGGGGCTCTCCCGTCTCGGCGTCGACCATGGCGTCGTCGACCACGGCGAAGTTCACGTCGGGGTTGTCGTCGGCGGCGGCGTCGACGTCCTCGGCGAACAGGAACCCGACGCCGATCACGAGGTCGTTGGCGTCGGCCTGGAGCTGGAGCAGCTCGGCCCGGTCCGATCCGTCCTCGTTGGGGACAGCCTCGGTGAAGGTGATGCCCAGCTCATCCGCCGCCCGCTCGACGCCGGCGGCGGCCGAGTCGTTGAAGGACTGGTCACCCCGCCCGCCGATGTCGTAGGTCAGCCCGACGCCGATGGGGTCACCGGCGGGCTCCGGCGCGGCGGCCTCCTCCTCGGTGGTCGGGGTGGTCGCCGCCGTCGGATCGGGCGGTGGCTCGGTGTCGTCGGTGGCGGGGGTGGTGACCTCCCCGCCGGCGTCGACGTCGACCTCGGCGTCGTCGTCGTCACCGCAGGCGGCGGCGACGAGGGCCAGCACGGCCAGCAGGGCAAGGAGCATGCGCCAGGAGCGCTTCATCGGGTGCCTCCCTCTCGGGTTCCGCGAGCCCGACGTCAGGGCCGGGTGGTCGGAGCCTAGGCGGGCCGCCACCGCCGGATGGGCCACCAGTCCCGACCTGACGTGCCCCCGAACTGACACAAGCACGCGCTGCCATGGCAACGCGTGCTTGTGTCAGTTCGATGGGGGGAGGCCCGCCACCAGGCGATCGCGGATCTCGGTGGCGACGGCCCGGGCCTCGACACCGGTGCACACGGCGACGTCGGGCCGGCCCGCCCACGGTGCGGGGTCGTGGAACTCGACGCCCGAGGCCAACCAGGTCTTGCCCCGGGCCAGCCCTTGCGTCTCCACCCGGACCGGGCGGCGGTCGATCTCGAACAGGTCGGGGCGCAGGAGCACGCACAGGGCGGTGGCGTCGTGGGGGCAGATGCCGTCGTGGTCGTCCCAGGTGCGCCCGAAGTGCTCCCGGTAGGAGCCCACCGCCTCGGCCAGGGCCCGGTGGGCGCGGTGGTCGGCGGCGCCGACGGCGGCCACGTCGTCGGCGGTCAGCACGACCGGTACGGTCACGTCGAGGCCGACCATGGTGAGGGGCCAGTCCTCGCCGAACACGATGTCGGCCGCCTCGGGGTCGGACAGGATGTTGGCCTCCGCCGCCGGCGAGGCGTTGCCCGGGGCGTGGGCGTTGCCGCCCATGACGACCACCTCGGCCACCAGCTCGGGCAGGTCGGGGTGGAGTCGCACGGCCAGCGCCAGGTTGGTGAGCGGCCCGACGGCCACGACGGTCACCTCCCCCGGGTCGGCCAGCGCGACCTGGTGGAGCAGCTCGGCGGCGGGCCGGGGGTCGAGGGCGGCGGTGGCCTCGGGCAGGTCGACGCCGCCGATGCCGTTGGGACCGTGGATGAACGGGATCTCGCCCGCGTACTCGCGCACCAGCGGCCGGGCCGCCCCCGCCGCCACCGGGATGTCGGACCGGCCGGCCAGCTCCAGCAGCCGCAGGGCGTTGGTGGTGGTGACCGGCTGGCTCATGTTGCCGAACACGGTCGTGAGCGCCACCACGTCCAGGTCGTCCGAGCACAGCGCCAGCACGATGGCGATGGCGTCGTCGATGCCGGGATCGGTGTCGATGATGATCCGACGGGCGGTCACGGCCGGGTGCTCCCCACCCCGCCAGTCTGGCTCGGTGTGGAGCGTGGGAGGATCCTGCCCGTGAGGGTCCGGATCGTCGCCGTGGCGGTGGCGCTCGCGTCGGTGGCCGGCTGCGCGGGCGGGAACGGGGGTGCCGAGCCGGTCCCCGTCGCCGGCCCCACGACCACCGCTGCACCACCGACGTCGACGCCCACGACCGTGATCGTGACGGCCCCGGCCGACCCGACGGCTGCGGTCATGGCGGCTGCGCTCACGCACCTCGTCACGTACGACCACACCTTCGGCTCGGAGGACCCACCCTTCGAGGAGTACCTCGTGCAGGCCGATCTGGACCCCGGGGCCGGGGCCTCCGCCGAACAGGCGGAGTTCGAGGGTCGAGCCCTGACCGGCGCCGAGCGGGCGGCCGTGGAAGACGCCGTCGGCGACCTCGCCCCGGTCCGCTGGATCGACGATCGCGACGCCGCCGCCCGGCGCATCGACGAGGAGCCGATGGACGCCCTCCTCGGCGTCGGGGTGGTCACCATCGACGGCGACGAAGCCCTCGCGCCGGTGTCGCTGCTGTGCGGCTCGATGTGCGGCTACTGGGTCACCTACCGCCTGGTCCTGCGGGACGGTGCGTGGGAGATCGTCGGCGACACCGGCGAGATCACCGTCGCCTGAGCCGGTTTCAACCGTGCGCCTCGACAGCGCACCTCGAGCTGTCAGCGATCGTCACTGGCCGTTGACCGACCAGTGCCAGGGCTCCGACGGCAGGTTGTAGAGGCCATAGGCGGCGGCGTTGGCGGCCAGCCACTGGTAGGCGGGAGAGCGGCGGGTGTTGATGGCCCGGCCGCCGTGGGTGAAGTCGATGGCCAGGCCCCGCTCGTGGTTGGACTGGCCGGGGCGGGCCGTGGGCGGGCGGCACGATGACGAGGGGGCGCTCCACACGGCGTACTCCGAGGATCCGCAGTGCGACCGGCGCAGCGAGACCTGGGCGTCGGAGCTGCGCCACCCGCCGCCGCCCAGGACGACGCCGTCGGCGGCCGCCGCCGCCAGCAGGTTGGTCACGTTCCGGGCGATGGAGGCGTGGACAAGGATGCCCCCGGCGTTCACGATGTCACCCGAGGCCGGCAGGCTCGGCCGCGCGGCGTTGCGGCCGGAGCGGGCCGCCGCCGCGGCGGCAGCGGCGGCGGCGGCCCGCTGCTGCTCCTCGATCAACGAGGCGATCTCGCCCTCCTTGGAGCGGATCTCGGCGGCCAGCTCGGCGTCGATGGACTCGAGCGACGCCGCCTCCGACAGGGCGTGGTCGAGGCGGGCCTCGACCTCGGCCACGAACCCGGCCTGCTCGTCGCGGGCGACGGCCGCCGCCGCCACCGCCTCCTCGGCCGCCGCCACCGCCTCTTCCGCCTCCACCTCGGCGGCGAGGGCCCGGGCCTGACGCTCGGCCAGGTCCTCGGCCACGACCCGGAAGCTGTCGACCAGGTCACGGTCACGGTCGGTGACCACGTCGAGGACGACCGCCCGCCGTGACCCCTCCAGCCAGTCGCCCTCGACGAGGGCGCCCATCACGTCGACGTCGTCGGGGGCCACGTAGGCCTGCACGGCGAGGTCACGCACGCGCCCCCGCAGGTCACGCTCCTCGTCGGCGGCCTGGGCGGCGTCGAGGCGGGCCAGCGTCACCTGGTCGAGCGCGAAGCCGGCCCGCCGCTCGGCCTCGTCGGCCAGGGCCTCCTTGGCCGCCACGTCCTCCTCCAACCCGGCCAGGATCGAACGCAGCTCGTTGACGTCGGCCACGAGGGCGTCGACCTCGGCCGCATTGTCGGCAGCGTCGGCCCGGACGGCGGCCCGCTCGGCCTCGAGCTCCTGCTTGGCCCGGCGCACCTCGTCGATGGACTGGGCACCCTCGGCTCCGCGGGCCGGGACCAGCGAGGCGACGAGCAGCGCAGCGATGACCGCGGCGACGCGGGCGAGCGGGCGCCGGGGGGAGGTGGGACCCATGAGCGGTCGCACAGCCTACGAGCTGGCGGCGACCCCGGCGGCGACGGCCCTCAGTGGGGGGCGAGGGCGTCGGCGGCCAGCTCGTGGAGGGGCCGCTCCGGGCGGGCGCCCACGTGGGTGATGACCTCGGCGGCGGCGATGCTGCCGAGGTGCCCGCAGGTGGGGAGGTCGTGGCCGTGCGTGATCCCGTACAGGAAGCCGGCGGCGTAGAGGTCGCCGGCCCCGGTCGTGTCGACCCGTCGCTCGACCTCGACGGCGGCGACCTCGTGGATCTGGTCGCCGGCCACCACCAGCGATCCCCGCCGGCCCCGGGTGATGGCCGCCACGCCGACGTGGGACCGGACCTCGGCCACGGCCGCCTCGACGGTGCCGACCTCGTACAGGGCGCACACCTCGTCCTCGTTGCCGAACAGCAGGCCGACGTGGTCGTCGATGAGGTCGCGGAAGGAGTCCCGGTGCCGCTCGACGGCGAAGGAGTCCGACAGCGACAGCGAGACGAGCCGCCCGGCGTCATGGGCCGCCGCCGCCGCCGCCCGCATCGCCTCCCGGGCCACCGGCGGGTCCCACAGGTACCCCTCCAGGTACAACGCCCGCGCTGATCGGACGACGTCGAGGTCGACGTCGTCCATCTCCAGCTCGTTGGACGCCCCCAGGTAGGTGTTCATGGTGCGCTGGGCGTCGGGCGTGATGAGGATGAGGCAGCGTCCCGTCGAGGACCCGACGGCGGCGGGGGCCACGTCGAAGCCCACCCCGGTCGAGCGCAGGTCGTGGACGAACACGTGCCCGAGCTGGTCGTCGCGGACCCGGCCGACGTAGACGGCGCCGCCCCCGAAGCTGGCCACGCCGACCATGGTGTTGGCGGCGCATCCCCCGGAGATCTCGACCCCCGGCCCGGTGGCGGCGTAGAGGTCGTCGGCCCGGTGCGCGTCGATGAGCGTCATGGAGCCCTTGGTGAGCCCCTGGGCGGCCACGAAGTCGTCGGTCTGTCGGCTGAGGACGTCGACGAGCGCGTTGCCGATCCCCACGACGTCGGTGCTGGGCTGCAAGGCCGTCGACGGTACCGGGTGGCGTCCGGGTGCGTGGGCGGACCGGGAGTACGCTCCGCTGCGATGAACCAGGGCAATCCGTACCGACTGCCACGCACCGTGGTCCCCTCCCGCTACGTGATCGAGCTGGCCCCCGACCTCGACACGGCCACGTTCACCGGCAGGGTGGCCATCGAGGTCGAGGCCACCGAGGCGGTCGGCGAGATCGTGCTCAACGCCGCGGAGCTCGACGTCACCGACGTCACCGTGCACGGCGCCGACGGGCGGGTCGCCGTGGCCGAGGTCCGACCCGAACCCGACACCGAGCGTCTCGTCGTCGTGCTGGACGGCGAGCTGCCCGCCGGTGGGGCCACCCTGCGGTTCCGCTTCGACGGGACCCTGAACGACAAGCTGCGGGGCTTCTACCGCAGCAGCTACACCGACGACGAGGGCCGCCATCACGTACTGGCCACGACCCAGTTCGAGTCGACCAACGCCCGGCGGGCCTTCCCCTGCTTCGACGAGCCCGACCTCAAGGCGACGTTCGCGGTCACGCTCGTGGTCGACGACGGGCTCATGGCGGTGTCGTGCGGACCCGAGGTGTCGAGCGAGCGGGGCGCCGACGGTCGCAGGCGGGTCCGCTTCGGCGAGACGATGGTCATGTCGACCTACCTGCTGGCGTTCGTGGTCGGCGAGCTGGAGGCCACCGAGCCGGTCGACGTCGACGGTGTGCCCCTCCGGATCGTGCACGTGCCGGGCAAGGGCGACCTGACCGGGTTCGCGCTCGCCTGCGGATCGTTCGCCCTCCGCTTCCTGACCGACTACTACGACATCGCCTACCCGGGCGAGAAGGTCGACATGGTGGCCGTGCCCGACTTCGCCTTCGGGGCCATGGAGAACCTGGGCTGCGTCACGTTCCGCCAGAACCTGCTGCTGGTCGACCCGGCCACCGCCACCCAGTCCGAGCAGACCGACGTGGCCGACGTCATCAGCCACGAGCTGGCCCACATGTGGTTCGGCGACCTCGTGACCATGCGGTGGTGGGACGGCATCTGGTTGAAGGAGGCCTTCGCCACGTTCATGGAGGTCACCACGGTCGACCGGTGGCGGCCGGAGTGGCGGCGCTGGGAGCAGTTCAACACGGAGCGGGCCGCCGCCCTCGACACCGACGCCCTCATCAGCACCCGGTCGATCGAGTTCCCGGTCGTGTCCCCCCAGGACGCGGAGGGGATGTACGACATCCTCACCTACGAGAAGGGGGCCGCCGTCCTGCGGATGTGGGAGCAGTACCTCGGCCCGGAGCGGTTCCGTGACGGCATCCGCCACTACCTCCGCCGCCACGCCTACGGCAACGTCGACAACCGCGACCTGTGGGCGGCGCTCGAGCACATCACCGGTGAGCCCGTGCAGGCCGCCATGGAGAGCTGGATCGCCCAGGGTGGCCACCCGGTGATCGACGTGAGCGCCGTGGAGGACGGCCTCGCCGTGAGCCAGCGCCGGTTCCGCTACCTGACCGACGGCGACCCCGGGGTGCGCTGGGCCGTGCCGATCATCGCCCGCGTCGGCGCCGGGAGCGCCGGGGCCCGTGGTCACCTCCTGCTCGACGACGAGGCCGGGGTGCTCCCCTTCGACGAGCAGCCCACCTGGGCCGTGGTCAACGCCGGCGGTCACGGCTTCTACCGCGTCGCCTACGCCGGGCCACTGCGCGACGAGCTGGTTGCGACGGCCCTGGAACGCCTCGACCCCGCCGAGCGGTTCCGGCTGGTCGACGACACCTGGGCCTCGGTCCTGACCGGTGACGCCACCGCCGCCGACTACCTCGACCTGGCCGAGCACCTCGGCCTCGAGAGCGAGGTGGGCGTGTGGCGGGCCCTGGCCGGTGGGCTGCGGAGCCTCGACCGGATCGTGGAGGGCGACGCCGCCGACGCCTACCGGGCCAGGGTGGCCGCCCTCGCCCGGGGCGCGCTCGACGTGGTGGGGCTCGAACCGGCCGTGGACGAACCTCCCCTCACGCGCGAGCTTCGGGGGCTGCTGCTGGTGCTGGGCGGTGGCCTCGGCGGCGACGGGCGCCTCGTGGCCCTGGCCCGCGACATCCACGCCCACCTCCTGGCCGGTGACTCCGTCGACCCCGACCTCGGCTCGGGCGCGCTGAGCGTCATCGCCGCCCACGGCGACGCCGACGACCACGACCTGTTCGTGGAGCGGTTCCGGGCCGCCGAGACGCCCCAGGACGAGGTCCGCTACCTCTACGCCCTGGCCCACTTCGGCGACCCCGAGCTGTTCGAGCGCACGCTCGACCTGGCCGTGTCCGACCAGGTCCGCAGCCAGAACGCCCCGTACCTGCTCGGCATGGCCCTCGCCAACAGGGCCAACGGTCCCCGGGCGTGGGCCCTCGTCCGCGACCGGTGGGACGAGCTGGTCGAGCGCTTCCCCTCGAACTCCGTGGTGCGGATGGTGGGCGGCGTCCGGGCCCTCAACCAGCCGGCCGTGGTGGCCGACGTGGAGGCGTTCTTCGTCGACCACGAGGTCCCCCAGGCCGTGATGACGCTCAACCAGCACCTGGAGAAGATGCGGATCAACGCCGCACTGCGTGACCGGGAGTCCGAGCGGTTCGCCGCCCACCTGCTCGCCGGGTGACAACTCCTTCAGCGCCGTCGGCCCCGGTCGACGGACACCGACGACGACGCATCCCGGTGCCGACGCAAGCGACGCTGCTGTTCGGGTGTCTCCGACAAGCTTCGTGGTCATGGTGACCATCCACGCTGGTTCGGCACCGGCGTCGTCGGCCCCCGTCCCGTCCCCCCGCGGGACGGGGGCCACCCTCCCCCGGTGACAGCGGCCAGACTGCGCACCGTCGGCGCCCGGGAGGAGGAATCGCATGGCCGGTCCGATGGACGGGGTCCGTGTCGTCGAGCTGGGGGTCTGGATCGCCGCGCCGGCCGCGGCGGGCATCCTGGCCGACTGGGGCGCCGACGTCGTCAAGATCGAGCCCCCCGGGGGTGACCCGGCCCGGCTGTTCCAGCGCCTCCTCGGCGGGGAGCTGCCCACCAACCCACCCTTCGAGCTCGACAACCGGTCCAAGCGGGGCGTCTGCGTCGACCTGGCCCGGCCCGAGGGGCGGGAGCTGGCCCTCGAGCTCGTGGCCGACGCCGACGTGTTCGTCACGAACGTCCGCCGACCGGCGTTGCGTCGGCTGGGCCTCGACCACGAGACCCTGACCGATCTCCATCCCCGGCTCGTCTACGCCATCAGCACCGGGTACGGGCTGGACGGTCCCGACGCCGACCGGGCCGCCTTCGACATCGGCGCGTTCTGGTCACGGGCCGGCATCGCCAGCCTCCTCACCCCGCCCGGTGCCGATCCCCCCTTCCAGCGGGGCGGGATGGGCGACCACACCACCGCCATGGCCACGGTGGGCGCCGTCTGCGCTGCGCTCCTGGAGCGCCACCGCACCGGTGAGGGCCAGGTCGTGGCGACCTCGCTGCTGCGCCAGGGTGCCTACACCGTGTCGTTCGACCTCAACATGGCACTCATGTGGGGGCAGGTGCCCGCCGTCGGCCATCGGGCCACGATCGGCAACCCGGCCATCGGCAACTACCTCTCCGCCGACGGCCGTCGCTTCTGGGTGATCGGCGTCGACGCGGACCGTCATTGGCCCCCGCTGGCCCGGGTGGCCGGCCATCCCGAGTGGCTCGACGACGAGCGCTACGCCACGGCCGAGGGCCGGGCCGCCCACGCCACCGAGCTGATCGCCGAGCTGGACCGGGTCTTCGCCGGCCGGACCATGGACGAGTGGGTCGAGGTGTTCGACACCGAGCCGGACATGTTCTGGGCCCCGGTCAACTCGATCGACGACGTGCTGGCCGACGAGCAGTTCCACGCCTCGGGCGCCCTGGTCGACGTGCCCGACGGGTCGACCGGCACGACCATGGTCGCCACCCCGGTCGACTTCCACGGCACCCCGTGGGCGCCCCGCGCCCTCGCCCCCCGGCTCGGCCAGCACACGGCCGAGGTGCTGACCGAGCTGGGTCGCACCGCCGACGACATCGCCGCGCTGGAGGAGGCCGGCGTGATCGTGTGCGGGTGACGCGACGCGCGAGGGTGGAGTCGTGCCCCTGCCCCGACCGCCGCGTCTGTGGCGCTACCGCCGGGTGGGTCCCCGCTACGACCTCTACGCCGGTGTCGTCTCGGTCGTCCTGGCCGTCTGCGTCGTGCTCGCCGTCTGCATCTGGGCCCTGACCCTCGACTGAGCCGTCCTCAGACCGTGACGAGCACGGCCCGGTCGGCCGGCACCCGGCCGGCGGGGATCGACGGGTCACCGGCCAGCAGGCGTTCCACGACCTCGGTCTTGTCGTCGTCGGGCACCAGCCACACCAGCCGCCGGGCCCGCCCCAGCACGGGGTAGGTCAGGGTGAGCCGGCGGCGGCCCTGGTAGGGCCCGGCCACGGCCACGGCCCGGTCGGTCACGTCCAGCACGGGGTCGTCCGGCACCAGCGACGCGGTGTGCCCGTCGGGCCCCAAACCGAGCTGCACCACGTCGAAGGCCTCCGGGAGCGTCGCCGCGTAGGACCGGGCGGCCCGGTCGAGATCGTCGTCACCGACGGGCATGGCCCTCAACGTGACCGGCACCCGATCGGCCAGGTGGGCGACGATCCCGGTCAGGTTGCGGTCGTCGTGACCGGGCGGCGCCACCCGCTCGTCGACCTGCCACACCGCGACGTCGCCCCACGCCAGGTCGCGGGTCACGAGCTCGTCGAGCACGGGCCAGGGGGTGCTCCCCCCGCTGAGCGCCAACGTGGCCGAGCCCCGCTCGCCGAGCGCGGCGGTGAGGGCGTCGGCCAGCTCGTCGGCGGCCCGCCGGTCGAACTCCGGGGCGGTGACCCGCACGGTCCGCATCAGCGGTGCTCGGCGGCGTCGGCCCGCTCGCCGTGGCCGCCGAACTGCTCGCGCATGGCCGACAGGACCTGGCTGGCGAAACGGTCCCGGTCGCGGGAGGCGAACCGCTCGAACAGGGCGGTCGTGATGACGGGCGCCGGGACGCCCTGCTCGACGGCGGCCTGGACCGTCCAGCGGCCCTCGCCGGAGTCGGACACGAACCCGCTGTAGCCCTCCAGCCCGGGGTGCTCGACCAGGGCCTTGGCGGTCAGGTCGAGCAACCACGACCCCACCACCGCTCCCCGCCGCCACAGCTCGGTCACGGCGCCGACGTCGATGTCGTAGCGGTAGTGCTCGGGGTGACGCAACGGGGCCGTCTCGGCGTCGGCACTGCGCTCGTGGGCGCCCATGCCGGCGTGGTGGAGGATGTTGAGGCCCTCGGCGTACGACGCCATCAGCCCGTACTCCACGCCGTTGTGGACCATCTTCACGAAGTGCCCCGCCCCGGCCGGACCGCAGTGCAGGAACCCGTGCTCCTCGTCGGTCGGCTCCCCGGAGCGGCCCGGGGTGCGCCCGGCGGCGTCCACCCCGGGGGCGAGGGCCCGCCAGATCGGTCGGAGGCGGGACACGGCCCCGGCGTCGCCGCCGATCATCAGGCAGAAACCGCGGTCGCGGCCCCACACGCCACCCGAGGTGCCGACGTCGACGAGCACCACACCCTGCTCGGCCAGGCGGGCGGCACGCTCGATGGAGTCGACGTAGTGGGAGTTCCCACCGTCGATCACGACGTCGCCCGGGTCGAGGTTGGTGACGAGGTCGTCGATCACGGCCCCCGTGATGGCGGCCGGCACCATCACCCACACCGCCCGGGGGGTGTCGAGGCGGGTCACCAGGTCGGCCACCGAGCCGCTCCCGCCGGCACCTTCGTCGGCCATGCCGGCCACGGTGTCGGGGTCGACGTCGTAGACGACCGCCTCGTGACCGTCGGCCAGCAACCGGCGGACGAGGTTGGACCCCATCCGCCCGAGGCCGATCATCCCCAGCTGCATCTCGACTCCTCGTCTCGGGTTCCGGCGGTGCGTTCCGGTCGGGGCCAGCATCGCCCATCCGGGACCCGCCCATGGCACGACGCCCTCGGGAGCGCGATCATGGGCGTATGACCGACACCGCCCCCCGGGCCGCCTTCACCAGCATGGACACCTCCACCCGTGAGGAGTGGGCCATCATCGCCGGTGAGCACGAGAAGCTGGTGGCCGCGCTCGCCGACCAGGTGCTCGACCACCTCCGCCTCCTCGACGGCGACTTCGGCGGCTTCGCCGTCGACCGGCTCACCCACAGCCTCCAGACCGCCCACCGGGCCGAGCGGGCGGGGCGCGACGACGAGTACGTGCTCTGCGCCCTCCTGCACGACATCGGCGACACGCTGGCGCCCCGCAACCACCCCGACGTCGCCGCCGCCGTCGTCAAGCCGTGGGTGCCCGAGGGCTACCACTGGATGGTGCAGCACCACGGGATCTTCCAGGGCTACTACTTCTGGCACCACCTCGACGGCGACCGCGACACCCGGGAGCAGTTCCGGGGCCACGAGCACTTCGATCTCACCGAGGAGTTCTGCGCCGAGTACGACCAGGTCGCCTTCGACCCGAGCTACCCGACCCCGTCGCTCGAGCACTACGAGCCGCTGGTCCGCTCGGTGCTGGCGTCGTCGCACTGACGCACGGCGCAGCCCTCAACCCGGGTGGGGCGCAGCCGATGGTCACCCCATGGCAGCGCTGGCCCGGCCCGTCCGGCTCGTCCACTCCCTCTGGCGGTGGCTCACCACCCTGTCGGATGACCAGTCACCCCACCCCCTCGGTGACCACCTCCAGGATCTCTGGGGCCTGCGCCTCACCGCCGCCGGTGACGGGATGGCGTTCCTGACGTTGGTGTCGACCACCGACCAGCGGGTACGGGTGCGCGCTGCCTGAGCTCCCGGGCTGCGGCGTCCGGGTCGGGGCGGGGCGTCAGCTCCCCGCCGCCGGGCAGGGGGTGGCGAGGAGGTGGGCGCCGGGGGTGGGGTCGGTGAACCGGCAGCCGTAGTCGTCGGCGGCCCGCGCCTTCGGGTCGAGCATCTCGTCGCCGGCCGGACGGGGACCACCCTCGGTCCATGCCACGAGGTCGGCGAACCCGGCCTCCATCTCGGCGTCGCTGAACCCGCAGTGCCTGACACCCCGGATGGCCCGCTGCACGAGGAGGTCGGGGTCGCCCCGCCACATCACGTCGCGGGCGTAGTCGATCTCCATCCCGAACGGGACGAACAGGTCACCCAGGTTGTGCAGGGTCAGGACCGGGACCCGGAAGTCGCCGGTGATCCGCTCACCCCGGCGGGCGAGGCCCTCCTTCTCGGTCCGGAAGACGGCCTCGTTGAAGGCCAGCTCCTCGGGGCTGAAGGAGCCGAGATCGTCGAGCTGGTAGAAGACGCCGGTGTTCTCGACCACGCTCAGGCCCCCGCTGTTGGGCAGCGTGCCGTCGCCCAGGCCCAGGTTGAACAGGAAGTTCCCCGGCCCGCTGGCCGAGTCGATCGAGTTCCAGAAGGCCCACGCCTCGTCGAAGTTCGGCCGCTCGGCCCCCGAGCGGTCCTCGACCAGCTCCTTGAACTGCTGGCCGGTCTCGTTGAGGTCGGTGGGCCAGCCGCCCGGGCTGGCCTCGAGGTTGGCCTTGATGGTGGGGACGGTCTCCGAGATGTAGGTGGCCGGATCGACGGGGAACGTCGAGGACCCCGTGCCGAGCTGCTGCGCCCCGAGGTTGTAGTCGAGGAAGAAGTCGAACAGCTCGTAGTCGCCCAGGACGCCGCACATGGGCATGGCACCGTCGTAGATCCAGGCGTAGCGCTCGACGGAGCGGGCCGTGATGTGGCCGCCCATGGAGAATCCGATGATGTAGATCCGGTCGGGGCTGCGAACCTCGAGCCCGAAGTATGTGGCCAGCTCGGCCGTGCTCCGCACCCCGGAACGGACGTCGTAGCCGTTGGCGGTGTAGCTCGACGCCGCCCAGGCGAACCCGTTGTCGAGCAGGTACTGCCGGATGGGCGTGTTGCTGACGGTCAGCTCGGCCCCCTGCCCGCGGAACCCGTGGGCGTACATGACGAGGTCGCCGTTCCAGTCGGCGGGAACCTCCAGCCGGTAGCCGGCACCGTTCAGCACCCCCCACTGCCGATCGGCGTCCTCGTGGCCGGGGAGGGCGTCGAAGGGCAGCTTCGACTCGTCGACGAACCAGTCCGGCTCGGGCGGCTCCTCCTGCGCCGAGGCGACTCCGGGCACGACCGCGACCAGCACGGCCAGGAGCGACAGCGCCAGCAGCGGCGCCAACCGTCGGATGTTCATGCCCGTCCCCTGTCCCCTCGTGGTGTGCCGGCACCATAGCCGGGGGGTGTGACACCCGGTCGGGAATCGGACGGGCACGACCGTGCAGCGTGCGGCCGGAGGGTCAGCCCGAGGAGCCGCCGTACAGGGTCGTGCGCTGGGTGCGGCCGCCGGCCACCAGGAGGTGCTGGCCGGTGACCCAGGCGCTGGCCGGTGCGGCGAGGTGGAGGACGGCGGCGGCCACGTCCTCCGGGGTCCCCAGCCGGCCGAGGGGGATGGTGGCGGCGATGCGGGCCTGCTCGTCGTCGTCGGCGCCGAGGACCTCCCGGAACGCCTCGGTCGGCACCGGCCCGGGCGAGACGGCGTTGACCCGCACGCCGCTGGGGGCCAGCTCGAGGGCGAGGGTCTGGGTCAGGTTGATGAGCCCGGCCTTGGCGGCGGCGTAGGGGCCGGTGCGGGGCGAGCCCCGGGTGCCGGCACCGGAGGTGATGTTGACGATGGCGCCGCCCGACTCCCGGGCCGGCCCCGAATCCCCCGCCAGCATCGCCCTGGCCGCCTGGCGGCAGCCCCGGAAGGCGGACGTGAGGTTCAGGTCGAGCTGGCTCTCGAACACGTCGTCGGGGGTGTCGACGAGCCAGCGCGTGGCCTTCTCGTCGGAGCCACCCACGTTGTTGACCCACACGGCGAGGCCGCCCAGCGCCAGCGCTTCGTCGACCAGCCGGTCGACCAGGCCGTCGTCGCGCACGTCGCCGACCACCGGGGTGCAGCGGCGACCACGGTCGCGCACCGCCGCCGCCGTCTCGTCGAGGTCGGTCCGCCGCCGGGCGTTGACGACCACGTCGGCCCCCGCCTCGGCCAGGGCGACGGCGATGGCGCGCCCGATGCCCTGCCCCGAACCGGTCACCACGGCGACCCGGTCGTCCAACCGCCAGCCGCCCATGATCCCGTCCTCGACCCCCATCGCGCCGACCCTACGGGCTCGGGTCGGCGTGCAGGGTCGTGACCCGGCAGACCGGGCGAAAGCCGAGCGCCGCCGCCAGCGACCGGGTGGCCTCGTCGTCGGCCCCGCCCCGCAGCAGGGGGTGGTAGCCGTCGGCGGCCATGCGGTCGGCCACGGCGGCCACCAGCGCCGCGCCCACGCCCCGCCGGCGGGCGTCGGGCCGGACGTGCACCCCGATGGCGCCGAAGCCGGGGGCCAGGCCGGTGGCGGGGTGGTAGCCGGCCACGCCCAGGGGCGCCGAGGCGCCGACACCGTCGACGACGGCCACCGGTCGGCGGGGGTGATCGGCGAGCCCGGCGGTGGAGCCGGCGATCGGGTGCAGCAACAGCCCGGGCGGCAGCGGCGGGTGGCGGAGCCCGGTGGGTGCGACGACGTGGATCGTCTCGTTCGCCACGACCTCGGCCCCGAGGCGGACGAGCGCCGTGACGGGGTCCTCGTCGAGGCCGAGCGCCGCCGCCCGCCGCGCGTCGCACCGCACCACCTGGTGGGGTCCGACGCCGTGCACGGTCGCCACCGGGGACGCCCCGTCGTCGGAGCGGACCGACACACCCCGGTGGTCGAACCGGTCGGCGTCGACGCCCAGCGACGCGGCGAGCTGCACCCGGAACGTCGCCACCACACCGGCCAGGGGCAGCGCACCGAAGGCGGGGCTCACGTTCGCCTCAACCCCGGGACCGGACACGCCGATGGGGAGCCCATGGATGCCGCCGCCGTCAGCCAGGTCAATGCCATGGTGGAGGCGGTGACGGCCCCCGCCCGGATCCGCGACGAGGCCGGCACGGCCGTGCTGCGGCGGGCCATGGACATGGCCAGCGCCCAGATGACGGCGCTGCTCGGGGCCATGCCCCCGGCCTCGGCCCCCGGAGCGGGCCGGTACGTGGACGTCTCGGCCTGATCGGCGGCCCGTCTCAGCCCGTCGCGGCGGGGAAGTGCCCGGTCGACCACCACTCCTCGAAGATGGGCGCCAGCGCGCCGTCGACCAGCTCGACGAGCATCCCGGCCGGGGACCGGGCGTAGGTGTAGTTGCCGTACCCCTCCTCGGGGTCGGTGGCGGCCAGCTCCAGTCGCCAGCCCCGCTCCACCAGCCGCTCGGTCTCGGCGGCCACGTCGTCGGCCCACACGCCGAGGTGATGGACCCCGGGGGTGTCGCCGGCGTGCCACGGGTTGCCCGGCGGCGCCTGGATGAGCTCGACGTGCTGGGCACCCTCCCGGGAGTAGGTGAACCGCAGGTCGACGGTGCCGGCGCCGTCCTCGGGGGTCCACAGCGGCTGCTGGCGGTGCTCGACGGGACAGAACTCGACTCCCAGCGCCCCGCTCAGCTCGGTCATGGACGCCTCGATGTCGTGCACGCGCACACCGGTGTGGAACAGACGCTGATACTCGATCACCGGTTCTCCCGTGGGTCGGCGCCGGACCTTACCCACGCGGGGGCGTCGGGTACCCTCCCACGTCGGACGAGACGACGGGCGGGAGCGACACGGTGGGGAGCACGAGGTGGGGCGCGGGAACCCTGGGCGCGGCGACGCTGGTGGTCGCCGCCCTGGCGGTCGGCGCGACGGGCGCCACAGCCGGGACGGGCGGCGGGAGCACCTGGACGTGGGGTGAGAACCGTCACGGCCAGCTCGCCACGGGCGGCTTCGTCGACGGGTGGACGCCGGCCCCGTCCTCGGCGCCCGATCTCGTGGCCGTGGCCGGGGGGCGCCACCACGGCGTCGGCCTCGGTCCCGACGGCTCGGTCGTCACATGGGGCTACAACGCCTACGGCCAGGTCGGTGACGGCACGACCGAGCGCTCCCCCGTCCCGCACGTCGTGGCCGGTGTCGAGGCCACGGCCGTGGGCGCCGGGCACTACCACAGCCTGGCCGTCACCCCGGAGGGCGAGGTGCTGGCGTGGGGACGCAACGAGCACCACCAGCTCGGCGACGGCACCACCGCCGACCGGACGAGCCCCGCCCCCGTGGCCGGGGTGGCGGACGTGGTGGAGGCGGTGGCCGGACGGGAGCACACGCTCGTCCGCCACGCCGACGGGACCCTCAGCGCCTGGGGCGCCAACGATGACGGGCAGTTGGGTGTGACCGACCCGGCCGGCTCGGCGACCCCCGTGGCCGTGCCGGGGGTGGGCTCGGTGGCGGCCGTGCGGACCGGACGCAACCACACGCTGGCCCTCCTCGGCGACGGCACCCTCCTGGCCTGGGGCGACAACGACCACGGGCAGCTCGGCGACGGCACGAGGGTCGACCGCTCGTCGCCGGTACCGGTCGACGGGTTGTCCGGTGTCGTCGACGTGGAGGCGTTCGGATTCCACACCGTGGCGCTCGACGACCAGGGCCGGGTGTGGGCGTGGGGCCTGAACGCCGACGGCCAGGTCGGTGACGGCGGCACGGCGCGCAGGGCGCTGCGTCCCGCGCTGGTCCTGACGGGGGCGACGGCGGTCGGGGCCGGGCGCAACCACAGCCTGGCCGCCACCGCCGACGGGCGGGTCTGGGCCTGGGGTCGCAACGACCTCGGCCAGCTCGGCGACGGTTCGACCGTCGGCCGCGACGTGCCCATCCCCGTGGCCGACCTCGACGGGGTGATCGCCCTCGTGGCCGGGCGGGACTGGTCGGCGGCGTTGACCGGCTCGTCCACCCCCGCCGACGGCGAGCCGCCCGAGACCGTCCTCACCGCTCCCGCCCACCGGTCCACCGTGCCGGCCGGTCCGGTCACGGTGTCGGGCACGGCCAGCGACGACGTCAGCGGCGTCGAGCGGGTACAGGTCAAGATCAGAGAGGTCGCCTCGGGCCGGTGGCTGCAGGCCGACGGGTCCCTCGGCGACCGGGCCCACCGGTTCACGGCCGCACTCGACGACGGCGGGTCGGTGGCGGTGACCTGGTCGCTCGACGTCGACCTGGCCCCCGGCCGGTGGGTGGCCCTGGCCCGGGCCCGGGACGCCACCGGGGCCAGGGATCCGAGCTGGGCCAGGTCCCGGTTCACGGCGTCGTGAGAGAGCGCCGGGTTCCCGGGCCGGGCCCGCACTAGCTTCGGACGCCGTGGGCCGGGCCACGACGAGGATCGTCGTCGGCGTCGTGGCCGTGGGCGTGGCTGGCGGTGGGCTGTCGCTGCTGGCGTCGTCGCCCGACGTGCCGGCCGCCGCCTCCGACCCGGTCGCGGCCGCCCCGGCCGTCGTGACCGCACCGGTCGTGGTGGTGCCGACCACCCCCCAGCCGACCCGCCCGCCCACCACGGCCCCGCCCACCACCGTGCCGCCCACCACGGTGCCCCCCACCACGGTGCCCCCCACCACGGCCCCGCCCACCACGGTGCCCCCCACCACGGTGCCCCCCACCACGGTGCCCCCCACCACTGTGCCCCCGACCACGGTGCCGCCGACCACGGCCCCGCCCACCACGGTGCCGCCCCCCACCACGGCCCCTCCCGATCTGGCCGCCCCGGCGGCGCCGGCGCTGTACGTGGGCCGGCTCGGGCGCCTCGGTCTCGACGAGGAGGTGGTCGTCCCCGTCGCGGGCCCGCCGCCCATCCTGCCCGCCGACCGCTGGCCGCTCACGGGGATGCCCCGCGATCCCGCCACCGTGCCGCGCCCCGCCGTCGTGGTGAAGATCGACAACGCCCCGGCGGCCGCCCCCCAGCAGGGTCTGGTCGTGGCCGACCTCGTCTACGAGGAGATCGTCGAGGGCGGCGCCACCCGCTTCGCCGCCGTGCTGCACTCCGGGGGCGACGTCGTCGGCCCGGTCCGCTCGTTCCGCTCGACCGACATCGCCGTGCTGGTGCCCCTCGGCCGACCGCTGCTGGCCTACTCGGGAGCCAACGCCGTGTTCCTGGAGTTGCTGGCGGAGCGCCCGGTCGAGGACCGGGGCCACGGCACGGGCGGGTACTGGCGCCAGCGGGGTCGGCGTGCCCCCCACAACCTGTTCACCCGGCTCGACTCGCTGCGACGCGACGCCGACCCGCCCGTCGACCCCGTCCCCCCGCTCGTGTTCGACACCGGCCAGGGGACGACCCCGGCGGCACCGGTCGACGCCTACGAGGTGACCGTCGGCCGCAACCGGGTGCGCTGGGAGTGGGACACCACGGCCTGGCGCCGCCACCAGGGGGGCCGTCCCCACGACGGGGTCGAGGGGCCGATCCGGGCGACCACCGTGGTCGTCCAGGAGGTCGCCTACGTCCCCTCCGGCCTCGTCGACTCGACCCGGGCCCCCGTGCCCGAGGCCGACCTGGTGGGTCAGGGCCGGGCCGTGATCCTCACCGCCGGCGGGCGGATCGACGCCACCTGGACCCGGTCGACGCTGCGGACGCCCACCACGTTCACGACAGCGACGGGCGAGCACGTGGTGGTACCGCCCGGACCGATCTGGGTCGAGCTGGTCGAACGGCTCCCCTGATCATCGACACCATGGGACACTGGCGGTCATGGCCGGTCCCTACCTCAACGACGAGCACCCCGACATCGAGGGCCCCCACGCCGAGCCCAAACGGGTGGTGATGGGCATCGTCGACGAGGGCGTGTCGATGGACGACGTGGCCCGCTCGCTCACCGACAGCGGCATCGCCAGCGAGCGCATCCACTTCTTCCGGGGCGAGCGCGGCGTCGAGCTGCTCGAACCCGACCGCCAGGGCGTGCTCGACAAGATGGCCGGCGCCTTCGAGCACCCCGACCACCCCCGCACCACCTCGGTCGAGGCCCTCAAGGACGGGCGGACGCTCGTGGCCGTGCACGACGTCGAGGAGGACGAGTCGACCGCCATGCGGGGCCAGCTCAAGGACGCCGGCATCGGCGAGACCCACTACTTCGGGGAGTGGGTCTTCGACTAGGGCGCACGCCGGTGCCCGGCCGGGTAGACCGTGGGGATGCGTCCCGGTCCGATCCTCGTCGGCGCCGCCCTGGCCCTGGCCGCCGTCGCCTGCGGAGACGACGACACCACCACGACGACGGTCGTGACCGCTCCCCCCACCACCGCCCCGGAAGATCCGCTGCCCGCGCCGGCGTCGTCCGATCCGGTCGACGGCCTGGTGGTGGTCGACGGCCTGGTGGTGGTCGACGGCGGCGCAGGCACCGAGGAGGTGGCCGCCGACCTGGTCGCCGCCGTCGAGGGGAACGAGGTCGCCTCGGTGGCGCTCGACCTGGACCACGCCGCCAACGCCGCCTCCGCCGGACTCGACCTGGCCCCGACCCGCCTGATCGTGTTCGGCGACCCGATGGTCGGCACGGCGCTCATGGCCCAGTCGCCGTCGGTGGGCATCGACCTCCCCCAGAAGCTGCTGGTGTGGGACGACGACGACGGGACGCACGTCGCCTACAACGACGTGGGGTACCTGGCCGCCCGCCACGGCGTGTCGGGCGAGGCCCTCGACACCATGGCCGGCGCCCTGGTCGCGCTGTCCGAGTCGGCCACCGGCGGCACCGCCGTGCGGCCCGACACCCGGGTGGCACCCGGGGCTGGCCTGATCGTGGCGGCCAGCGCGTCGGACTTCGAGACGACCTACGCCGCCCTGACCGACGCCATCGAGGCGGCCGAGCCGCTCACCGTGGTGGCCGAGATCGACCACGCCGCCAACGCCGCCTCCGTCGGTCTCGAGCTGCGCCCGACCCGCCTCGTCGTGTTCGGCAACCCCGCCGCCGGCACGCCGCTCATGCGGACGGCCCGCACCATCGGCATCGACCTCCCCCAGAAGTTCCTCGTGTGGGAGGACGACGAGGGCGTGTTCGTCGCCCACAACGACCCGGCCTACCTCGCCGGCCGCCACGGCCTCGACACCGACACCGAGGCCGTCGCCGACGCCCTCCGCAGCCTCATGGAGACGGCCATCGCATGACCGGCCCCCGCATCGACCTGCTCGACGTGGCCAGCTACGCCGGCGGTCAACCCCACGACCAGTTCCGCTGGCTCCGCGGGCACGACCCCGTCCACCGTCACGCCGAGCCGGGCGGGCCCGGCTTCTGGGCCGTGACCCGCTACGACGACGTGCGGGCCGTGGGGCGCGACCCGCAGACGTTCTCGTCGTCGCCGACCATCATGATCGACGACCCCGACCCGGAGTCCGAGCACCTCACCGGCGACCACGTGATGATGCTGATGGCCGACCCGCCCGTCCACACCCGGATGCGGCGGCTGGTCAGCCGGGACTTCACCCCGCGGGCCGCGGACCGGCTGCGGGACCGGATCGGCGAGCTGGCCACCCGCATCGTCGACGAGGTGATCGAGGCGGGCCGCTGCGACCTGGTGACGGACCTGGCCGGGGAGATGCCGAGCTTCGTGATCGCCGACCTCCTCGGGCTCCCCCTGACCGACGGGCGGGCGCTCTACCACCACACGGAGGTCATCCACTCCAGCCCCGAGGTGGTGGGCGACGAGGCCCGGCGGGCCGCCACGGGCGAGATGTTCGCCTACGCCCAGCGGGTGTACCAGGACCGGCGGGCCCACCCCACCGACGACCTGGCCTCGATGCTGGCCCACGCCGAGGTGGGCGGCGAGCCGGTCGACGAGATCGACTTCTTCCTCTGGTTCCTGCTGCTCGTCGACGCCGGGGGTGACACGACGCGCAACCTGGTGGGGGGCGGGTTCCACGCCCTGTTCGACCACCCGGGCGAGCTCGACCGCGTCCGGTCCGACGTCGACGGCCTGCTCCCGACGGCGGTCGAGGAGCTGCTCCGCTGGGTCAGCCCGGTCGTCTACATGCGTCGCACCGCCACCCGTGACACCGTGCTGGCCGGCACCCCGATCGCCGCCGGTGACAAGGTGGTCGTGTACTACGGCTCGGCCAACCGGGATCCGGCCTGCGTGGTCGACCCCGACCGCCTCGACGTGGGCCGGCGGCCGAACCCGCACGTCGCCTTCGGCGGCGGTGGACCCCACTTCTGCCTCGGCTCGCACCTGGCCCGCATCGAGGTCGACGCCCTGCTGCGGGAGATGCTGACCCGCCTCGCCGACCTGGAGCCCGACGGGGAGGCCCGCTGGCTCGGATCCAACTTCATCTACGGGCCGACCAGCCTGCCCGTCCGCTTCCGACCCGGCCCCACCCGCTCCGACCAGGAGGACCGACCATGACCCTCACGCTGCCCGGCGGCCCGCTGTCCCCGTCGCCGCCCGGGGACACGAACTACGAGCTGGACGGGCCGGCCCACAAGCTGCTGGCCACCCCCTTCCCGCGGCGGGTGCGGGCCCGCCTCGGTGAGCGGACCGTGCTCGACACCACCGACGGGGTGCTCGTGCACGAGACCGCCATCCTGCCCGTGCTGTACGCGCCGATCGAGGACCTCGACCGCTCCGCCCTGGTCGACAGCGATCTCTCCACCCACTGCCCGTTCAAGGGCGACGCCAGCTACTGGTCGGTGCAGGTCGACGACCGCACCGCCACCGACGCCGTCTGGTACTACCCCGCGCCCAACCCCGAGGCGGTCTGGTTGGCGGGGCGGGCCGCCTGCTACTGGGACCGCTTCGACGCCTGGTTCGACGAGGACGAGCTGGTCGAGGGCCACCTGCGCGACCCGTACCACCGGGTCGACGTGCGTCGCAGCAGCCGCCACGTGCGGGTCACGGTGGGGGGTGAGGTCGTGGCCGAGTCGAACCGGCCGATGGTCCTCAGCGAGAACAACGTTCCCAACCGGTGGTACCTGCCGCCTGCCGACGTGCGCTTCGACCGGCTGGCGTCGAGCACCACCACGGTGTTGTGCCCCTACAAGGGAACGTCCACCTACTGGCACGCCGTCGGAGACGGGGACCGGATCACGGCCGACGTGGGCTGGGCCTACGAGGATCCGCTCGACGACGCCGCCCGGGTGGCGGGCCACGTCTGCTTCGCCCCCTCCGACGACGTCACGCTGGAGGTCGACGGCACCTTGGCGCAGGGATGACACGGGGGTCGTCGTACGGGGGCGGCGGCTGGCCGGCCGCGAGGGTCACCGCTCGTGGCGTCTCCTCTCGGGGCCGGCCCCGCCGGAAGCCGAGTGCGGGCCCGACTCGGCGGCGGTATGCCCGCTGTGACCGATGACCACGTCCCCCGGACGGGGGTTTCTGGTGTCAGCGGGTCGACACCACGATCCGGTAGCCCAGATCGAACGACGGTTGCGTCCGCAGGTGACCGTGGCGGCGGTCCCAGGCGCCGCTGGCCAGGTCGGCCCGCAACCGGCGGGTGCCCTCGGCGACCTCGCCGACAGGTAGGAGCGCGAAGAGGGAGATCGCGGCCTGCACGCCAGGGTCGCAGTACGCCTCGGGTCGGCTCCAGTACGCGCCACCCGACCCCTCGGCGAAGTCGGCCGGGAGCGGGAAGGCGGTGATGGTCACGTCCCCTCCGAGCCGCTCACCCACCTGCACGGCGGTCGGCACGTCGGTGTTGACGGCCAGGGTGAGCATCGACGGGAAGTAGTCGTCAGCGAGCCAGAACCGCCCGGGATGGATCGGCTCGCTGCAGTAGACGACGCGCCGGGGGGCGACCCGGGCCATCTCGGCCAGGCCGGCGTCCACGTCGTCCCAGTGGTGGATCGTCGACAGCGCCAGGCTGGCCTCGAACCGGTCATCGCCCACGGGCAACGCCTCGGCGGCGCCGAGGACGGCAGGGGCCGAGCCGGGAGGGCGCTGGGCGATCATCACCGACGACGGCTCGACCGCGACCACCTCCCGGCCGGCCGGCTCGTAGTTGCCCGTCCCCGCGCCGACGTTCACGACGGTGCGGGCCGGTCCGAGCGCGCCGACGACGAGCCCGGCCAGGCGGGGATCGGGCCGCCGGCCCCGGGCGTAGCGATGCCCGATCCGGTCGTAGCGGGCTCCCTCGTCCACGCCGCCGAGCCTCTCACGGGTACCGACCCCGCTCGGGCCTCGGCGGGCGAGCAACTCGACTTCCACGGTGAGCAGCGGAGGTGACGGGCCCCGCCACCGGCAGCAGCGCCCCCGGGCCCACGGCCCGGACGCTACCCCCGGCCGTGACGCAGGAGACGTCCGGGGGTGGCGCCGGTCTCGGCGTCGTCGGCGATGGTGCGCACCCCGTTCACGACGACGGCGTGGTAGCCCGACGCCTTCTGCACCCGCCGCCACTCCCCGCCGGGCAGGTCCTCGACCACCTCGTTGGGCCCGACGGCGAGGGCCTCGGGGTCGTACACGATCACGTCCGCCGGGCCGCCCTCCCGCAGAACACCCCGGTCCCGGAACCCGGCCAGCTGCGCCGGCAGCGCCGACAGCCGGCGGTGGGCCTCCTCGTAGGTGATCCACCCGTTGTCGCGCACCTGCTGGGCCAGCGTCTCGGTGGGGTAGCGCCCGGCGGTCAGGAACTTGGTGTGGGCGCCGCCGTCGGACACACCGAACAGCATGTGCGGGTACTGCACGATCTCGCGCAGCAGGTCCGAGGTGCCCTGGGGCGGGGCGGCGTAGAACAGGGTGCGCAGGCGGTCGGTGACGGCGATGTCGAGCATGGCGTCGACGGGGTGGGTGCCGGTCAGGTCGGCCACCTGGCGCACGGACATCTCGCGGAACCGCTCCGTCCCGGGAGACCGGGGCGACAGGACGGTGACCGTCTCCAGCGGGGCGGTGGCGACGCCGGGCAGCGTGGCCCGCAGCGCCGGGCGACGGTCGGGATCGCCGAGCTTGTGGAGCCGCTCGTCGAGGGTGCCGGTGGTGGCCTCCATCCAGGGCTCGGCGTCGTCGTAGAGGTTCCAGTCCTCGAACGTGAACGTGAACCCGGCGTCGGTCGTGACGCCCTGGCCGTACACAGGGATGCCCCGCTCCCGGCAGCGCTCCAGCCACTCGATGGCCCGGCGGTGCACGTGGGGCCGGCTCTCGAAGGCCTGCACCACGTTGTGGAGGAGGGGCCGACCCGACAGCGAGGCCAGCTCCTCCAGGTGGGCCAGGTCGTGGCGGGTGTCGTCGGTGGTGAGGGTGACCTGCTGCACCCCCTGGTTGCGCTCGGCCAGCACCCGGGCGAGCACACGGCAGGTCTCGTCGGCCATCACGTCGGTCGGCATGGGCGTGCCGTCCCAGTCGCGCTGCACGGCGGCCGGACCGGTGGGGGGCAGCCGCTGGGCCGACCAGCCGCAGCCGCCGGCGTCCATCGACTCGTGCAGCATGGCGGCGAGGCGGGCGTGCTCCTCGTCGGTCGGGACCCGGCCTGCCTTGGCGTCGTCGCGCCCGAGCACCTCGACCAGCATGGGCCCGGCCGGGACGTAGGGGAGCACGTTCAGCCCCTTGGGGGTGCGGTCGAGGCTGTCGAGGTACTCCGGGAAGGTGACCCAGTCCCACGGCAGCCCCAGCCGCATCGACTCGTAGGGGATGGCCTCGACCCGGGTCATCGACCGCATGGCGTGCTCGCGCCCCTCGGGCCGGACGGGGGCGAAGCCGAAGCCGCAGTTGCCGATGGCCACCGAGGTGACCCCGTGCCAGCCCGACAAGGTGCAGTAGGGGTCCCAGAACACCTGGGCGTCGTAGTGGGTGTGCAGGTCGACGACGCCGGGGGCGACGTGCAGGCCGGTGGCGTCGATCACCTGGGCGGCGCCGCCGGCATCGACCCGGCCGAGGGCGGCGATCACCCCGTCGGTGATGCCGACGTCGGCCCGCACCCGGGGTGCCCCGGTGCCGTCGAAGATCAGCCCGTCCTTGATGACGATGTCGTACCTGGTGTCGGCCACGCCGCCTCCTCGCTCGCTGGGAGGACATTAGGTTCCGGGGACCATGGATGTCTTCGAGGCGATGCGCACCTGCCGGGCCATCCGGTACCTGAAGCCGGATCCGATCGACGAGGAGCTCATCGAGCGGATCGTCACGGCGGCCACGTGGGCGCCGAGCCCGGGCAACTCCCAGGGGCGGGACTTCGTGGTGGTCACCGACGCCGACCGCAAGCGCCGCATCGGCGAAGCCGTGGCCGAGGTGATGGGCGACCGGGTGGCGGCCATGGACCGGCCCGACCGCACCCACCGCCTCATGCTCGACGGGACCTCCCACCTGATCGAGACGCTGGCCACCTGTCCCGTGCTGATCCTCGTGTGCGGCAAGCCCGTCTACCCGTACGGGTCGCCCCGGGAGTCGTTCGTCTGGTCGTCGGTGTACCCGGCGGCCCAGAACCTGATCGTGGCGGCCCGGGCCCTCGGGCTCGGCACCGTCTTCACCACGTTCCAAGGCGTGGCCGAGCCGGTGATCCGCGACACGCTGCAGATCCCCGACGACGTGCTCATCGGCTGCATGATCCCGATGGGCTGGCCCGACGCCGAGTTCGGCCCGGTCAACCGCCGGCCCTACGCCGAGGTCGTCCACCGTGACACGTGGCAGGGCGACCTGCGCCCGCCCCCGCCGGGGAGCGCCTGAGACCGCAGTGGCGTCGCTCCCCCGGCCCGGAGTCCGTGACCACGCCCGTCTCGCCGTGCTCTCCCAGCGGGACCTGGCCGGTCTGCTCGACACCATGTACGAGCGGTGGGGCCCGGTGGTCGACGTCGGCTACCGATCGCTGCGCGCCGTCTACCTGTTCGGCCCCGAGCCGAACCGGCTGATCCTGCAGGAGCAGGCCGACAACTTCCTCTGGGGAGAAGCACTCTCGCCCCTCGTACCCGTCAACGGCCCGACCGCGCTCGTCGTGACCGACGGCGCCGAGCACGACCGTCGGCGTCGTCTCGTACAGCCTGCGTTCGGTCGCCGACGGGTGAACGCCCATCTCGATCTCATCGTCGACGAGGCCGACCGGATGCTCGACACCTGGACCATCGGTCGCTCCCTCGACGCCTTCGACGACGGCCGGCGGGCCGTCCGCCGCATCGTCGTCCGGGCACTGTTCGGGCGCCGCCTCGGCGACCAGGCCGACCGCATCGGCGAGCTGCTCGAGCCGGCGCTCCGCCATGTCAACTCCAACCCCCTCACCCGCATCGACGTCGACCTGCGCGTCAACGGGTACGCCAGAGCGGTTCGGGCCCGTCGCGCCGTCGACGAGCTGGTGCAGGCCGAGATCGACCGTCGGCGGCGCGAGGGTGCCGACGATTCCGAGCCGGACGTGCTCCAGGCCCTGTTGTCCGAACGGGCCGACGCCGGTGACGGCCTGACCGATCCCGAGATCCGGGACCAGATCCGCAGCCTCATCGCCGCCGGCTACGACACCACCTCCTCGGCGTTGTCGTGGTTGATCTACGCCCTGGGCGCCAACCCGGCGGCGTTCGAGGCCCTGCGGTCCCAGGTCGGGGACACGATCGGCGACGAGCGCCCGACCGTCGGGTCGCTGCCGCAGATGCCCCTGGTCGACCACACCGTCCGGGAGACCCTGCGGCTCTGGCCGCCGGGCACGGTCAGCGTCCGTCATGCGATCGAGGACTTCGACTGCCTCGGGTACACGATCCCGGCCGGCCACATGGTCGCCTACAGCCCCTACGTCACCCACCGGATGGCGGACGTGTGGACCGATCCCCTCGTCTTCCGACCCGATCGCTGGGCCGAAGGAGAGCCGGCGCCCTACAGCTTCGTCCCCTTCGGTGGAGGCGGACGTAACTGCATCGGGTTCACGCTCGCGACTCTGGAGCTGGCGCTCTTCGCCGTCCGACTGGCCCAGCGCGTGCGCTGGACGGTGGACGTTCCCGAGCCCCCGTCCAGGGCGGCGGCCAGCTTCGCCCCCACCGGCGGTATGCCCATCACGCTGATCTGAGGGCCAGCCGGTCAGCTGAGCGGCTCCATCAGCTCGACCCGGTTGCCGAAGGGGTCGTCGACGTACACCCGGTCGTAGCCGTCGAGCGGCTCGTCGTCGACGACCCGGTGGCCGGCCGCCGAGATGGCGTGGGCGAGCGCACGGACGTCGTCCACCAGGAAGGCGGGGTGGGCCTTGGCCGCCGGTCGGAAGTCCTGCTCGACGCCGAGGTGGACCTTGAGGTCGTCACGCTCGAACCAGCAACCACCCCGGGCGGCCAGGTGGGGAGGCTTCGGAACGTGGGGGATGCCGAGGAGTCCCTCGTAGAACCCGACGGCGTCGGCCTCCCGCCCCGGCGGCATGGCGAGCTGCACGTGTTCGAGGCGGACCACCGTCACGCCACCATGATGCACCGGTGGTCGACGGCGGTGCGGGCGACTCCGCGGAATCGCCGGGACCGGCCCCGACGGGCGGCTGCGGCGTATCCCAGCGGTACGGCCCCGGTCAGGGCCTGCGTGCGTCGATGGGGGCGCAGCGAGAAGGCCCGTCGACGCCGCGGCGGCCACGGTCTCAGGGTGGGGCTGCCCGCCCGCCACCCTCATCCCGGCCCTGCCCCCGTCGATATCCGTACGTCCGATGTCCGTACGTCGATGGAGGGACCCATGAGCGCAGCCAAGACCGAGCGGTTCCAACTCCGGATGAGCGAGGACGACCGCCGGCTGATCGGCGAGGGTGCCGCCGCAGCCGACCTCGACCGCTCGGCGTTCGTGCTCCCGGCCAGCCGAACCGCTGCCCACCGGGTCCCGGCCGACCGCAGGACCTTCGTCCTGTCGACAGAGCAACAGGAGGCGTGGGAGACGCTCGACGACGAACCGCCACAGGATCTGCCCTCCCTACGCGCCTGGCTGCTCGATCACGCCCGCCAGTCCGACAGGTCCGGGCTCACGAAGGCGTTCGTGGTGACCACCACCGACGCTGACGACGTCGTCGCCTCTACGCCTGGTGCGTGGCCAGCCTCGCCATCGCCGCCGCCCCCGGAGCCCGACTTCGCGAGAGCCCGACCGACCCCCACCACCTCGTCCTGCTCACGAAGATCCCCCGTGCGTCCCTCCGGTGAGTTGGCTGTGTGTGTCGTCGCTCAGACCCTTGACCGCCTCATCGATCTCGATGAGTCGCACCCTCACCGCGTCGTAGTCAAGCCGTCATCGACCCACCCGGGCCAGGTGCCGTGCGATGGCGTCGATCCCCTCGCCGATGTCGTGGAGCCGGGACTCGTCCTGGCGTGTCACAGCGGGACGGCCTCGTCCAGGACCGTGCGCCGAAGGTGCGACCTGACGGACGGTGCCGGCAGCGTACGAGCGGCCGCACCATTCGGATACAGCAGAGTGATTGCGGGGGATGGCAATCTCGGGGGCACTACTGACTACGTCTTCCCCGACGGCGTAACACCTTTCTCGGACTCCGACGTATTCGAGGCAGTGGGCATCGACGATGCGGAAGAGCTCATCGGGCTCGAGGCCTACGATCGGTTTGGCACTCCTATGTCCGATCATCCTGGGTGGCATCACCTCACCGGCTATCCGCTGAACGGCCTGCTCCCGTGGTCCTCAGGCGTACGGAAAATCGCCTGGCTCCCCGGGCTTTGCATTACGCAGGCTGCTCGCGCGACCTTGGAGCCGCTTAGTTGAGTCCCGGGTGGTGGTGTACGGGGGAGCATCCCCCTGACGCGTGATCACCGCGTCTACCTCTGGAAGTGCTCAAGCAACCAGAGAGGAAGACACGGTGATCGACAACACGATGGACGCGCTGGGGTGGCTGCGCAAGCACCTCGACGCCGACGGCAGCGACGTGGTCCGCGAGATGGTGGCTGCGTTCGCGCAGCAGCTCATGTCGGCGGAGGCCGACGCCATCTGCGGGGCCGGTTACGGCGAGGCGTCCCCGGAGCGGGTGAACCGCCGCAACGGCTACCGGGACCGGCGCTGGGACACCCGGGCCGGCACGATCGAGTTGGCCATCCCCAAGCTGCGGGAGGGCTCCTACTTCCCGGACTGGCTGCTCGAACCCCGCCGGCGGGCCGAGAAGGCCCTGGTGGCGGTGGTGGCGGACTGCTACCTGCGGGGTGTGTCCACCCGCCGGGTCGACAAGCTGGTCCAGACCATGGGCATCGAGGGGATCTCCAAGTCCCAGGTATCGCGCATGGCCGCCGAGCTCGACGAGACGGTCACCGAGTTCCGCAACCGGCCCCTCGACGGTGGGCCCTACACCTACGTGTGGGCCGACGCCCTCACCCAGAAGGTCCGCGAGGGCGGCCGGATCGTCAACGTCGCCGTGGTGATCGCGGTCGGTGTCAACGCCGACGGGCACCGAGAAGTCCTGGGTGTGGACCTGATCACCACCGAAGACGGCGCCGGCTGGCTGGCCTTCTTCCGGGGCCTGGTCGCCCGGGGCCTGTCCGGCTGTGCCCTGGTGATCTCCGACGCCCACGAGGGCCTGGTCGCAGCAGTCGAGGCCACCATGCAGGGGGCGTCGTGGCAGCGCTGTCGGACCCACTACCTGCGGAACCTGCTGACCAAGGTCCCCAAGGCATCCCAGCCCATGGTGGCCACCCTGGTCCGCACCATCTTCGAACAACCCGACGCCGCCTCGGCGTGGGCCCAGCACGCCCGCGTCGTGGACCAGCTCGCCGAGCAGTTCCCGGTGGCCGCCGACCACCTCGCCGACGCAGCCGGCGACGTGTTGGCCTTCACCGCGTTCCCCAAGGCCCACTGGCGCCAGATCTGGTCGAACAACCCCCAGGAACGACTGAACAAGGAGCTACGCCGACGAACCGACGTCGTCGGGATCTTCCCCAACCGTGACGCCGTCATCCGCCTCGTGGGTGCCGTGCTCGCCGAACAACACGACGAATGGGCCGTCACCCGCCGCTACATGGCCGCCGAAGGACTCGCCAAAGCCCGCCTCCACATCATCGCCAGCGACGCTGACCAGACCGAGGAGATGACCCCGACGACCACGAGGCAGGTCGTGTAGAACAACCCGCAGAGGCAGACGCGGACGTCACCGCGTACACCACCTCAAGGGGCTTGGCCGAGCCGCTTGTCGGATTGACAGCGCATTGGGTCCCTGTCCGCGCTCGGCTGGAGGGCGCTGAGTCGAAGTTCTGGATGCTCAGTCCACACGTTGCGGCGGAGGCCATCGAGCGACGAGACAACTTGGATATGCCTGAGTTCGACGGCTCCCGATTGCCTGCCCGGGGAGCGTTCACGGCTGCAGGCCGGGAGAGCGATGTGTGGACACATTCCTTCGACTACCACCCTGTTGGGGGGACTATCTCGCTGAACACATGATCAACGGGGTTCTGCAGGGCATACCGCCGGCGGGGGCCTGGGCCGCCCCCGGCCCTGCGACGCCTACGGCCACCACCCCACCAGCCCCCCCCCGGGATCGGGTTCGGACTCGAGGGCGAACTCCACACCCCCGACGGCATCCACCTCCGCCACCGCACCCTGCACCCCACCCTGGGCATCTTCGGTGCCCCCGACCCCCTCGACGGCACCCCCGGCCGCACCACCCACACCTGTTCCAGGTCCGTCTCGCGGAGCGCGGCCACCTCGGAGCGTCGGGCCGCCATCTCGTGGACGTCGAGCGCGGCGGTGACCATGGCGTTTGCCCAGATCAGGACTACTCGATCCGCATCCCGGAGATGGCCCGGGAGATCACGAGCTGCTGTATCTGCTCGGTGCCCTCGAAGATGTCGTGGATCTTGGCGTCGCGATGCCAGCGCTCGACCGGGTACTCCCGGGTGTAGCCGTAGCCGCCCAGGATCTGGATGGCCCGCTCCGTGACCCAGGTGGCCACCCGGCCGGCCTTGAGCTTGGCCATGGAGCCCTCGGCGTTGACGAACCCGGCCCGCTTGCCCAGCCAGGCGGCGCGCCAGATGAGCAGCCGGGTGGCGTCGATCTCGGTGGCCATGTCGGCCAGCATGAAGGCGATCGACTGGTTGGCGATGATGGGCCGCCCGAAGGCGTGGCGCTCCTTGGCGTAGGCGAGGCTGTACTCGTAGGCGGCCCGGGCCACGCCGAGGGCCTGGGCGCCGACGGCGGGGCGGGTGGCCTCGAAGGTCTGCATGGCGGCCTGGGCGTTGCCGGGACGGCCCTCCCGCACCCGGGCCAGGCGCTCGTCGAGGGCGTCCTTGCTACCCAGCAGGCACCGGCCGGGTACCACCACGTCGTCGAGCACCACCTCGGCCGTGTGCGACGCCCGGATGCCGTGCTTGGCGTACTTCTGCCCCTGCGAGAGCCCGGGTGTCCCGGGCGGCACCACGAAGCTGGCGTGGCCCTTGGAGCCCAGGGCGGGGTCGACCACGGCCACCACGACGTGGACGTCGGCGATGCCGCCGTTGGTGATCCACGCTTTGGTGCCGCTGAGCGTCCACTCGTCGCGGGCCTCGTCGTAGGTGGCCCGGGTCCGGTAGCCGCCCACGTCGGAGCCGGCGTCGGGCTCGGAGGCGCAGAACGCTCCCAGCTTCACGTCGCCGGCTGACCCGTAGCACTGCGGCACCCACTCGACCATCTGCTCGTCGGTGCCGGCGGCGGCGATGCCGGCGGCGGCGAGACCCGAGCCCATGATGGCCATGCCGATGCCGGCGTCACCCCAGAACAGCTCCTCGAGGGCGAGCGGGAGCGTCAGACCGGTCGGGTCGTTCATCATGGCCTCGGCCATGAACTCCCAGCCGTAGAGCCCGATCCCGGCCGCCTCCCGCACGACGGGCCACGGGAACTCCTCTCGCTCGTCCCACTCGTGGGCGACCGGTCGCACGACGTTCTCGGCGAAGTCGTGGACCCACTTCCGGAGTTGCTGCTGGTCCTCGGACAGGGACAGGGAGAACTCGGCCATGACCCCTAAGTTACCGCCCGGTAACAAGCCTGTCGTGGCAGGCCCCGGGCGGACCGGGGCGGAGGTCGCAGCCGTCGTCGACGACGACGCGCCCCGGTCCGGCCCGTTTGGCCCGGTACATGGCGGCGTCGGCCCGGCGGACGAGCTCGTCGGGTTCGGCCCGCCGGTCGGGGGTGAACGCGACACCGGCGCTGGCCGAGATGCGACAGCGACGGCCGTCGGCGGTGAACGGCTCGATCAGGACGTCGACCAGGCGGCGGGCCACGACCCGGGCCGCCGATGCGCTCTCGGTCGGGTCGACCAGGACCACGAACTCGTCACCACCGAGGCGGGCCACGGTGTCGGTCGGCCGGACGGTCGCCCGCAGCCGGGAGCCGGCCGCCTCCAGGAGCACGTCACCGGCGCGGTGGCCGAGCGTGTCGTTGACCTCCTTGAAGCCGTCGAGATCGACGAACACGACGGCGAGGCCCCCGTCGGCCACGGCCAGACGGCGACGGAGCAGCCGGTCGAAGTTGGCCCGGTTGGGCAATCCGGTCAGGTGGTCGTGCAGCGCCTCGTGGGTGACCCGCAACCGCAGCCGCTCCGCCTCGGCCAGCGTGCGGGCGTGTCCGAGGGCGATGGCGGCCTGCCCGGCGAGCAGCTCGACGGTCTGCACGACGAGTGGTGGCGGTGGACCGTGACGGCGGGCCACCACCACGACCGCCTCGACGTGCTCACCGGCCACGACGGGCACGGCCAGGACGGTGCGCACCCCGTCGACGGGCCGGCCGAGCTCGGCCCCGATCCGCTCGGCCGACAGAATGCAGGTTCCCCGGCGCCGGTCGGCGTGGCGGGCGGCCGCTCCGACCACCGCACCGGCGTGGCGGCCGGGCCAGCGGCGGACCTCCACGGCGGGACCCTCCCGGGACCGGCGGACGACCGCGACCCCGTCGAAGGGCAGTCGCGACGTCTCGGCCCCGAGCACGGCCACCGTCTCGTCGGCGTCGAGGGTGGTCAGACGGCGACCGGCATCGACGACCAGGGCCAGCAGCTCGGCCCGCCGCTCGCCCTCGATCCGGGCCCGGGCCAGTCGATCGGCCTCCCTGGTCAGCTCGGCCGTCAGGGACGACACGACCAGGGCCACCAGTCCGACCGCGCCGGCCCGGGTGGCGAGCTCGGTCGCGACGGCGCCACCGTCGTCGGCCGCCACGGCTCCAAGCGACAGGGCGGCGGCGCCACCCCCGGCGAACAGGGCGGCGGGGCGGGGCGGGGCAGGCGGTAGGCGGCCTCGGCCACGGGCAGCACGAGGGCCAGCCAGCCGGGGCCGCCCCAGCCGGCCGCCACCACCCACACCAGTGCCACGGCGGCGAGGTCGGCCGCCACGACGAGCGTGGTCCGGCGCCGGGATCGGGCGTCGTCGAGGAGGGACGCACCCGCCAGGACCGACCCGGCGACGGCCACGCCCGCCACCGCCGGGGCCGAGGGATCGGCCCAGACGACCCCGACCCCCGCCACCGGCAGCAGGAGGAGGAGGGCCCCGAGGCGGACCCGGGTGGCGAGCCGGGCCCGTGCGGGGCGCAGATGGCGGCGGGGCGGTGACCGTCGGTCGTCGGTGGGCGGCTCCACGTCAACCCTACGGTATGTGAAAACGTCACCGCGCAGGGGGACACCCGGGTCAGGGGACGCGCCCGGCCACGAGGACGGCCACCGCCGCCCCGACGGCGACCACACCGGCGGCGAGGGCGACGACCACCCCCGGACCCGACCCGAGCGGCGATCGGATCGTCGCCACCGCCAGCGCCACCACCGCAGCACCGGCTGGGGCGGCCAGCCCGGCGGCGAGCCGTCGCCGCCGGAGGCTCAGGGCCATGAGCGCGCCGGCGGCCAGGGCGGGCAGAGCGGCCAGCGCGACCGCCAGCGCACCGGCGGCCCGACCCTCGATCACCCCCAGGGCCCGCGCCGACCCCACCGTCTCCCAGGCGTTACGCCACCGGTCCCCGCTGCGCGACCAGCGCAGCCAGCACGACCCGACCCCGACGACGGCCGCCACCGTCGCCACCCGGGCGCCCGCCGTGCGGAACCCGGTCGGGCGACTCAACCGGGAAGGGCGGCGACCTGCTGGGCCAGGAAGTCCTCGGCCGGGGCGAGGGCGTCGAACGACGACGAGTCGACGGAGGTGGTGATCGGGTACGGCCCGACGGCGGCCAGCGCGGTGGCGGACCCGCCGTCGCCGTACCGGTACCCGCCCGGCACGAGGTCGCTGGTCAGCTCGTCGCCCCGGGGTCGACCACGAACGGGTCGGGGCCCGTGCCGAGGCCGCCCATCGGGCCGCCCAGCGCGCCCATCGAGCCGAACAGCTCGAACAGGGCCTCCTCCATGGCGGCGGGGTCCGCAGCCAGGGCCATGGCCCAGTCGACGGTCTCGTCGATGCCCTCGCGGGTCAGGGGGGCGGTCATGTCGAGCAGGTTGTCCCACCCGGTGCGGACGGGGGCGACATACCAGCCGCCGTCCTGCTCGACCACCCGGATGCCGGACAGGTCGATCTCCAGGAACTGATCGAGCACGGGGGGCCGGAGCTCGTCGGGGAGCATCTCGAGCTGGGTCTCGGTCGTCCCGCACTGCTCGAACCGCTCGGGCACCATGTCGGGAGCGGTCAGCTCGAAGACGGTGCACCCGTCGCTCACCTCGTAGTGGAGGGCGCCCTCGTCGGTGATCACGTCGGCCACCACGGAGGTGACCTCGACGAACGTGCCCCGGTCGCCCTCGACCTCGGTCACGTCGACGTCGTAGCTCATCTCGACGCCGGCGTCGTCCATGGCCGCCCTGGCCTCGTCGGCCGCCTCGTCGACCTCGCCGAGGAAGAGCGGGGCGTAGCGGCGCAGCGCCGCCGACTCGTCGGGCGCGAGGCGGGCGATCACCCCACCCAGGTCGAGGTCGACGGCCGCCGCCAACAGGTTCTCCACGGCCGCCTCGGGCGAGTCGGCGCCGACGGAGGCGAGGGGCTCACCGGGTCGCCCGGCACCGGCGTCGCGCCGGGCCTGCTCGCCGATGCTGTGGAACAGCGAGACGTACCAGCGGCCGTCCTCGCGGACCACCGCCAGCGGGGGCGCGTCGCCGATCGGCTCGTCGTCGACGACGGCGGGCTCCTCGTCGATGGTCCCGCCCGGCACCCGGGACAGGATGAGGTCGCCGAGGGGGATCTCGGCCGGGTCGACCACGGCGGAGAACGTGCCGCCGGTGATGCGCACGACGGCCAGGTCGTCGGCCACCTCCTCGACCTCGAAGGTGACATCCTCCCAATCGAGCTCGTAGCCGGCGAGGTCGGAGGCGTCGGCGTCGTCGGACAGCACGCCGAGGCGCTTCATCTCGTCGAAGACGTCCACCATCGGCTCGACCAGGAACTCCCGCTCCCCCGGTGACATGGCCTCGCCCACGCCGACCAGGTCGCCGTCGCCCAGGGCGTCGAGCAGATCCTGCACGGCGTCGGTGGGCTCGTTGTCACCGGGGCCGAGCAGCGACGCCGCCCCGACCACGACGGCCACCACGAGGGCCAGGGCCGCCACCGCCACGGCGATGCGACCGCCGCTGATGCCGGACGAGACCTCCCGGCCGGGCGGGTCGCCACCGTCGAGAACCACCTCGGTGATGTCACCGCCGTCACCACCGTCACCACCGGTCGAGCTCATGACGACATGTTGGCGGATCCGGCGGGCGGGGGGTGGGTCAGCAGCGGGAATCGTTCATCACTTGTGCTACCTGAGCATCCACCACACCGCAACGGCGGTGGCGGCGAGGGCCACCAGCACCATCGTCACGATGGTCGAGCGGGGGATGCCACCGCTCTCGTCGGTGGGCAGACGGGACTTGACCTTCTGCAGCAGCCGGTCGGCCCACGCCACGTCGCGCGACAGGATGCCGAGCCCGGCCGCCACCAGCAGCAGGCCCGGACCGGGGCCGATCATGGCCACCAGCCCACCCAGCAGCACGATGCTGCCCAGCGTGATGCGGCCGAGGCGGACGAACACGTTGGAGCGGGCCGAGGCCTCGGTGGACTCACGGCGGCCCGTCTCCTGCTCGGCCTCGACGGCGGCGGCGAAGAGCCGCTTTCGCTCGGCCTCCCGGCGGCGCCGCCGGCTCTCGTCCCCCTCGTGCGGGCGGTCGCTCACCGGTCGGCCTCGTCGCCCCGGCGGGCGGAAACCCCACTGGCCACGTCGGCCTCGTCGGCCCGCCGGGTCACGCGTCGGCCTCGGTCACGGGCGGTGCAGGCGGCTGCCGGCGGCACCGTCCTCGACCACCCAGCCGGCGGCGGTGATGTCGTCGCGCAGCGCGTCCGCGAGGGCGAAGTCGCGCCCCGCCCGGGCCTCGCCGCGTCGACGGGCCAGCTCGACCACGTCCGCGGGAGCCTCCTCACCGACCGCCACCGTCAATCCCACGGCGTCGAGCATGGCACGCACGGCCGCCGCCAGGGCGCCGGCCCGGCCACCGTCACCGGCGGCCAGGGCCGTGTTGGCGCCCCGGACGGTGTCGAACAGCGCGGCGGTGGCACCGGGGGTGTCGAGGTCGTCGTCCATGGCGGCCCGGAACCGGTCGAGGGCCGGCGCGTCGGGATCGACCCCCGGTCCGGCCAGGTGGGCGGTGTTGCGGGCGAAGGCGTCGAGGCGACCGAGGGCCGCCTCGGACTCCGACAGGGTGGCCTCGGTCACGACCAGCGGCGACCGGTAGTGGGCCTGCAGGACGAGCAGCCGGTAGGCGCGGGGGTCGTGGCGCCCGACCAGGTCGAGCAGTCCCGTGACGTTGCCGAGCGACTTCGACATCTTCTGCCCGCCCGACTCGACCATGCCGTTGTGCACCCAGTGCCGGGCGAAGTCACACCCGAGGGCCACGGCCTGGGCCCGCTCGTTCTCGTGGTGCGGGAAGCGCAGGTCGAGGCCACCACCGTGGAGGTCGAAACCCTCCCCCAGCAGGTCGAGGGCCATCACCACGCACTCGGTGTGCCAGCCGGGCCGCCCGTCGCCCCACGGCGAGGGCCACGACGGCTCGTCGGGCTTGGCCGACTTCCACAGCACGAAGTCGAGGGGCGACCGCTTGTCGGCCCCCACCTCGATCCTGACGCCTGACCGGAGGTCGTCGAGGCTCTGGCGGGCCAGCAGGCCGTAGCCGGGAACCCGGGCCGTCTCGAGGTACACGCCGTCGTCGAGGACGTAGGCGAGTCCGGCGTCGACGAGCCGGCCGACGAGGTCCACCATCTGCGCCACGTAGTCGGTGGCGTGCGGGCTGTGGTCGGGGCGGGCGATGCCGAGCGCGTCGAGGGCGTCGAACACGGCCGCCCCGAACTCCGCCGCCACCTCCGCCTCGGTGCGACCCTCCCGCCTCGCCCGGGCGATGATCTTGTCGTCGATGTCGGTGACGTTGGAGACGTAGGTGACGTCGAGCCCCGACCAGGTGAGGTAGCGACGCAGCACGTCGTAGACGAGGGCGAAGCGACCGTGGCCGATGTGGGGCGCGGCGTCGACGGTCAGCCCGCACACGTACATCGACACCCGGCCCGGCTCACGGAGGCGGAGCGGCGCGACCTCCCCCGAGGCGGTGTCGAACAGGCGCAGCACGGCCGCCACGGTAGCGGCGGCCCGAATCCGACGCCGGGGCCTCCGGGGCGCGCCGGTACCGTGGCGCCGTGAGCGACACCGTCAGCCGCGTGCCCGACAAGCCCACCCCCGACGGGCTCGAGGAGCGTTGGATCCGCCGCTGGGAGGACGAAGGCACCTACCGCTTCGACCGCAACGCGACGCGGGACGACGTGTACTCGGTCGACACGCCGCCCCCCACGGTGAGCGGCAGCCTCCACGTGGGCCACATGTTCTCCTACACCCACACCGACATCGTGGCCCGGTACCAGCGGATGCGGGGCAGGCACGTCTTCTACCCGATGGGCTGGGACGACAACGGTCTCCCGACCGAGCGGCGTGTCCAGGTCTTCTACGGCGTCACCTGTGACCCCTCGCTGCCCTATGACCCCGACTTCACGCCCCCCGCCGAGCCCCACGACCCGCCCCGGGCCGTCAGCCGACCGAACTTCGTCGAGCTGTGCCACGTGCTCACGGCCGAGGACGAGCGGGTGTTCGAGGACCTGTTCCGCCGGATCGGCCTGTCGGTCGACTGGTCCCACGGCTACACCACCATCTCCCCCGAGGCCCAGCGGGTCTCGCAGCGGGCCTTCCTGCGCAACCTGGCCCGGGGCGAGGCCTACTCCACCGAGGCCCCGACCATCTGGGACGTCAGCTACCAGACGGCGGTGGCCCAGGCCGAGATCGAGGACCGTGAGCGCCCCGGCGCCTACCACCGCATCGCGTTCGGTCGGGCCGACGGCGGTGACCCCGTCCTGGTCGACACCACCCGCCCCGAGCTGCTGGCCGCCTGCGTGTCGCTCGTGGCCCACCCCGACGACGACCGCTACCGGTCCCTGGTCGGCCGGACCGTGCTGACGCCGCTGTTCGGGGCCGAGGTGGAGGTGCGGGCCCACCCGCTGGCCGACCCCGACAAGGGGACCGGGGTGGCCATGATCTGCACGTTCGGCGACACCACCGACGTGACCTGGTGGCGTGAGCTCGACCTGCCCGTCCGACCCGTCCTCGGGCGCGACGGACGACTCCTCCCTGCCCCGTGGGGCGAGGCGGGATGGGAGACGACCGACCCCGAGGGGGCCGCCGCCGTCCACGACGACCTGGAGGGGCGCACCGTCCGCCAGGTGCAGCGACGCGTGGTGGAGCTGCTGGCCGAGCGGGGCCACCTGGTGGGCGATCCCCGCCCGGTCGAGCACGCCGTCAAGTTCTACGAGCGCGGCGACCGGCCGCTCGAGATCGTCACCAGCCGGCAGTGGTACATCCGCAACGGGGGCCGCGACGACGCCCTCCGCAAGGCCCTGCTGGAGCGGGGCGAGGAGCTGACGTGGTGGCCGGCCCACATGGCGGCCCGCTACCGCTCCTGGGTGGAGGGGCTGAACGGCGACTGGCTCATCTCCCGGCAGCGCTTCTTCGGCGTGCCCTTCCCGGTGTGGTACCCGCTGGGCGTCGACGGCCGCCCCCGCTTCGACGACCCCCTCACCCCGCCCGAGGACCGGCTCCCCGTCGACCCGACCACCGATGTGCCCGACGGGTACACGACCGAGCAGCGGGGCCAGCCGGCCGGGTTCGTGGCCGACCCCGACATCATGGACACGTGGGCCACGTCGTCGCTCACCCCCCAGGTGGCCGGCCGCTGGGGTGACGACCCCGACCTGTTCGCCCGGGTGTTCCCCATGGACGTGCGCCCGCAGGGCCAGGAGATCATCCGCACCTGGCTGTTCTCGACCGCCGTGCGCTCCCACCTCGAGCACGACTCCCTGCCGTGGCGCAACGCCACCATCTCCGGCTGGATCCTCGACCCCGACCGCAAGAAGATGTCGAAGTCGAAGGGGAACGTGGTGACCCCGATCGGCCTGCTGGAGCAGTACGGCTCCGACGCCGTGCGCTACTGGGCGGCGTCGGCCCGGCCCGGTGTCGACACCGCGTTCGACGAGAGCGTGATGAAGGTCGGCCGCCGGCTGGCCGTCAAGCTCCTCAACGCCTCCAAGTTCGTACTCAACCTCTCCGCCGGCGCCGACGACGGCACCGTGACCGAGCCGCTCGACCGCTCGATGCTGGCCGGGCTCGCCGCCGTGGTCGAGGAGGCCACCGTCGCCTTCGACCGGTTCGACTACGCCCGGGCGCTGGAGCGCACCGAGGCCTTCTTCTGGACGTTCACCGACGACCACGTCGAGCTGGTCAAGAGCCGCGCCTACGGCGAGGGCGGTGACGCCGCCGCCGCATCGGCCCGGGCCGCGCTGCGGCTGGCCCTGTCCACGTTCCAGCGCCTGTTCGCCCCGCACCTGCCGTTCGTCGCCGAGGAGTCATGGTCGTGGTGGCAGGACGGCTCGGTGCACCGGGCGCCGTGGCCGACGGCGGCCGGGCTCGCCGCCGCCGACGGCGACCCGCTCGTGCTCGACGTCGTCGGCGATGTGCTGTCGGAGGTCCGCCGGGCCAAGACCGAGGCCAAGCGGTCGCTGCGCACCGAGGTGGCCGGGGTCGAGGTGGTCGACACGGCCGGGCGCCTCGAACGGCTGGCGGCGGCCCGGGACGACCTGATGGCGGCGGGGCGCATCGCCGACCTCCGCGCCACGGAGGGGGAGGCGCTCTCGGTGCGCTGCGAGCTGGCTCCCGGGAGCTGAGCCCGGCGCCCGAGCCGGACCCGGGGGCTATGCCACCCGGGAGCGGTCGGCCTCGGCCAGGTCGAGGCGCACCCGGGCGTTGACGTGACGGGCACCGATGGCGCCCTTCATCCGGTCGAGAACGGGGCCGATCCCGTCGCGCACGGCGACGATGTCGACGTGGCGGGCGAGGTGCAGCCGGGCCCGCAGGTCGGTGGTGTCGCCCAGCTCGAGGAGCCGGACCCGGCTGCCGACCACACCCGGGATGCGGGCGAAGTCGGCCTCCACGGCGCGCGCCACGGCCACCGGCTCGACGGTCAGCTCCCCCCGGCGGTCGTGGCGGAGTGTCGTGGTGGAGATGCCGCTGCCACCCCGCGGGACGAGCTGGCGCCGGGCCCAGAGGATGCCGAGCAGGGTGAGCACCACGGCGGAGGCGATGATGATCGACCACCACAGCTCGGGGTCGTCGAGGATCTCGTCACGGCCGTCGGTGTAGAGGCGTCCGGGGGAGCGGAGGTTCAGGACGTCGGTCTGGGCCAGGAGCCCCAGCACGCCGGCCGCCAGCAGGAGGGCGCCGACGAGGGTCAGTACGACCCGGTTGAGTCGATCGATCACTGGACCCGGCGCCTCGCCTGGTCGAGGCGCACCCTCACCTTCGGCTTGCGCTGCAGGCCCAGCCGCTCGGCGGCGGAGCGCACGTCGGTCTGGATGCCCGAGCCGGTGGCGCCGATGTCGGAGTCGGCCGCGGTGGCGGGCACATCGGCGCGCACGTGGACCCGGTTGCGCTTCCGCCTCACCCGGGCGTTCAGCACGGAGGGATGCTCCCGCACCACCTCCCCCAGCTCCTGCTCGAGGCCCCGCCGTCCGTAGACCACCTCGACGCCGTCGCGGTCGCTCTCGGCCGCCACGGTGTCGGGCCGGCGGGGGACGAGCTGGGCTGCGAGGAGGAGCAGGCCGGCGACGCCCATCGCCGCGAGCGTGATGACGAGCCAGTCCTGATCCCACTCGAGCGTCGACAGCTCCCGGTCCCAGCGCTGGCGGGGGATGACGGCCGAGGCGTTGTCGGTCAGACCGAGCACGATCTCCACCACGGCGATGACGGCGGCCGAGGCCAGGGCGACGCCCAGCAGGAGAGCGAGGAACCGGTTGGCGATCCGCATCGTCAGCCGCCGTCCCCGTCGGCAGCGGCTGCGTCGTCGGAGTCGGTATCGGCGTCGGACACGTCGGCCACGTGGACGTCGACGGTCATCGGCGCCTCGACGCCGAAGCGCTCCGCCAGCGAGGCGTCGACGGCGGCGCGCACGTCGTCGGCCACCTCGGCCAGCGGATGGCCGTAGCGGGCGACGAGGTGCACCTGCACCCGCCGGTCGCCGGCCCGGCCGCTCACCCGCACCCCCCGTACACGACGGTTCGGCGACAGGGTGGCGATCTCGCCGACCGAGCCGCCGTGGAGGTCGACGACCCCCGGGGTCGAACGGGCCGCGGCGGCCGCCGCCTCGGCCACGTCGGCGACGTCGGCTGCGCCCGCAGCCGGTGGGCTCACTCGACTCGCCCGGAGCCCTGGGCCTGCTCGCCCTCGAAGGCGAGGTCGTTGACGGCGACGTTCACCTCCACCACGTGGAGACCGGTCATGGACTCGATGCGGTTGATGACGTTCTGGCGGACGGACTCGGCGACCTCGTGGATGGAGGCGGGGTACAGGACCCGCATGGTCAGGTCGACGGCGGCCTGGCGCCTGCCGACCTCGACACCGACGCCGGCCGTGCCGTGCTGCTCGTCACCCCGGATGCGCCCCACCACCGAGGCCAGCGCCCCGGAGACGGAGCCGCCCAGCTCGGCCACCCCGTCGACCTCCCGGGCGGCGATGGCGGCGATCTTGGCCACCACGCTGTCGGCGATGGAGGTGACGCCCTGGTCGGTCTCCAGGCGTGACATGCCCTCGTCGGAGCTTCGGTCGATGACCGTCGACCGGCTCGACGACTCGCTGGAGGTGGTGCTGGTGGCATCGCTCATGATGTGCTCCTTGGGTTGTACAGCGGTGGGGCGATCACGCGTTCTCGTCGTCGCGGAGGAGCTGGGCCAGGTTGACCCGGTCGCTCAGCAGCAGGCCGACCACCAGACCGATGAGGGCGAGGAGGGCGGTGATGCCGGCCCCGTCAGCGCCCTCGAAGGCCCACACACCTCCGATGACCAGCCCGACGGCGATCCAGAACCGGATGCTGCTGCTCATGTGCGTACTCCACTTTCTAGAGGGCCGAGCCGTTCAGCTCAGCGTTCGACCTCGGGGACGGGATCTCCGGCGCATGCGTTCCGGCAGCCGGCGTCGCCACCACGGCGTGGTCGACACGACGACGACGGGAGGCCGGGTGGCGGCGGCCGTCGCCGCCCGCAGGAGCGTGTCCCGGGCCTCGATCAGGCGCTGCAGCTCCTCGGCGCGTCCCCCGGTGTCGGGGTGGGCGGCAGCCACCCGTCGCCGGAACGCAGCCCGCACCTCGTCGTGGGTGGCGCCCGGTCCGACGCCGAGGAGCACCCGGGCCTCGGCCGGTCGAAGGGGGATCGCCACCATCATCGCCCATTGCTACCCCATCCGATCGGGTCGTGAACGCCACAGCGGCGCCCCGAGGTCGGGTTTCGCCTGCCGACACGAGGGAAGGACGGCGGCCCGACAGACGACGAGGAGGCCTGACATGAGCTCGTACCCGGTGGCCGGCATGGAGGAGTCGGAGGTCGACACGACCGTCGGGCTCCTGCAGGAGCGGCTGATCGCCCTGATCGACCTGTCGCTGACGCTGAAGCACGTCCACTGGAACGTGGTCGGCCCGACCTTCATCGGCGTCCACGAGATGCTCGACCCGCAGGTCGACGCCGTTCGCCTCATGGTGGACGCCACCGCCGAGCGCATCGCCACCCTCGGCGGCGAGCCGCAGGGCACTCCCGGGGCGGTCGTGGGTCAGCGGAGCTGGGAGGACTACGACAAGAACCGGGCTCCGGTGGCCGAGCACCTCGCCGCCCTCGACACCGTGTACGCCGGGGTCACCGGTGACCACCGGGCCGCCCGCAAGGTGCTGGCCGACGCCGATCCGGTGTCGGAGGACATGATCATCGAGCAGCTGGAGCAGCTGGAGCAGTTCCAGTGGTTCGTCCGGGCCCATCTCGCCACCTCCTCCGGCGACCTCGAGGCCCGACCACTGACCCACTGACCGACTGACCCTCAGGCGCCCGGGTCGCCCTCCCGCAGCCAGACGGTGCGCTGGGGGAAGGGGATCTCGATGCCGGCCTCGTCGAAGGCGTGCTTGATCCGGCGGCGGAGCACCCGGGCCGTCGTCCACTGCTCGCCCGGGTCGGTCTTCACCACGAGGCGGATGGCGATGGAGTCCGCCGCGAACCGCTCGACCCCCCACACCTCGGGCTCCTCCAGGATAGTGGCCTGCTCGGCGGCCTCCCGCCACACCTCGTCGGCCACCGCCTTCATGACCTCGCTGGCACGGTCGATGTCGGTGTCGTAGGCGACGTCCACGTCGAGGACGGCCCGGGCCCAGCGCTGGGAGCGGTTGGCGACCCGGGTGATCTGCCCGTTGGGCACGAACCACAGCGTGCCCTCGACGTCGCGGATGCGGGTCACCCGCAGCGTCACCCCCTCCACCACGCCGACCGCGTCGCCGACGTCGACGACGTCGCCGACGCCGAACTGGTCCTCGGCCAGCATGAAGAACCCGCTGAGGAAGTCGCCCACCAGGCTCTGGGCCCCGAAACCCAGGGCCACGCCGGCGATCCCGGCCGAGGCCAGCAGCGGCGCCAGGCTCACATCGAACTCGCCCAGCACGATCAGGACCGCCACGGTGGTGATCACCACCGTGGCCAGGGACCGCAGTACGGCGCCGAGCGTCTCGGCCCGCTGCCGGGCCCGCTCCACCCGGGTCAGCTCCGCCATCATCGGCCCCGCCAGCTGGGCCACGGCCGTGGGCGCGGCCCCCGGCCGGACGGGGTCCAGGGTGTCCTCGCGGTCGCGACGCTCGCTGTCGCGCACCACCTTGGCCACGAAGCGGGTGATGGCCCGCCGCACCAGCCGGTTGGCCACCCACGCGGCCAGGACGATCAGGACGATCTTCACCGGGCGGGCCACCAGCCACTCGACGGTGTCGGCCGTCGCCGCCGAGTCGGTCAGGTCGAACACCCAGCGGCACACCTGGCCGGGATCGTCGCCGCAGGCCTCGATGAGATCCTCGTCCACGCCGCTCACGGTAGAGGGGGACGTGACGCCGCCGGAGAGCCCATCTCGATTCGTGGCCCGGGGCTCGGGTGGGCGACGATTGGACCGGATCGGAACGAGGATCGAGGGGGCAACCGATGGCGAGCGGGGATGCGGTCCTGACGGCCACGGCCGGTGGGGTGACGACGCTCACCCTGAACCGGCCCGAGGGGAAGAACTCCCTGTCGGTCGAGCTCGTCTGCGGCCTGGGCGACGGCCTGCGGGCCGCCCTCGACGACCCCGGGGTGCGGGCGGTGGTGATCACCAACGAGGGCAACACGTTCTGCGCCGGGGCCGACCTGAAGGCGTCGGCCCCCGGCGTCGTGACGGGCGAGCCCCGGTGGACCTTCGTGCAGGTGTTCGAGCTGATGCTGGCCGCCCCCAAGCCCATCATCGGACGGGTGGCCGGTCACTGCATGGGGGGCGGCGTGGGGCTGGCGGCCGCCTGCGACATCTCGGTGGCCGCCGACGACGTCCGGCTCGGGTTCACCGAGGTCCGCATCGGCGTGGCCCCCGCCGTTATCTCGGTGATCTGCCTGCCGAAGCTGCGCGAGGCCGACGCCCGGGAGCTGTTCCTCACCGGTGAGCGCATCACCGCCGCCCGGGCCGCCGAGGTGGGCCTCCTCAACCGGGCCGTCCCCCGTGAGCGGCTCGACGAGGCGGTGGCGGAGGTGGTCGGCCAGGTGGTGCGGGGCGGACCGGCCGCCCTGGCCGCCTGCAAGGAGCTGATCGAGCGGGTCCCGGGCATGCCCCGGGGCGAGGCGTTCGCCTGGACGGCCGAGCGCAGCCAGGAGCTGTTCCGCTCCGACGAGGCGGCCGCCGGCATCGCCGCCTTCCGGGAGCGGCGCGACGCGCCGTGGGTCCCCGACGCGTGAGCGGAGGCCGACACGGCCCGCCGGGCGTCGGCTCGCCGGCGAGCCGGAACCGACCGGGTGACACGGCCACGCCCACCGCCCGGTTCTTCCCGGGGTGGCGGGTCGTGGCGGGGGCGTTCGTCATCCTGGCCGTCACGTCGGGGCTGTGCTTCTACAACCTGTCCGTGTACCTGACCGCCCTCAAGGACGCCCACGGGTTCTCCGAGGGTGCCCTGGGCATCGCCACCGCCCTCGTCTTCGGCGTCACCGGCGTGGTGGGCCTGCTCGCCGGCAACCGCATCTCGGGCCACGACGTCCGGCCGGTCATCGTGTTCGGGGCCGTGACCGGGGCGGTGGCCCTGTTCCTGCTCGGTCGGGTCGAGGAGCTGTGGCAGCTCTACCTCGTGTACGTCCTGTTCGCCGTCGGGTTCGGGTCGGCGGGGCTGGTGCCGTGCACGACCGTGGTGACCCGGTGGTTCCACCGGAAGCGGGCCGTCGCGCTGGCCACGGCGTCGACGGGCCTGTCGGTGGGCGGCATCGTGTTCACGCCGCTGTCGGAGCGGATGATCTCGTGGTGGGAGCTGTCCGGCGCGACGCCGTGGTTCGCGCTGGCCTGGGCCGGGATCATCATCCCGGTCGCGCTGCTCGTGCTCCTCCCCGAACCGACCGCTCTCGGGTACCACCCCGACAACGACCCCGAGCCCCCGCCCGAGGGGGTCGGCGCCGGCATCCGCTGGGAGGAGGCCCGCACCTCCGCCTTCTTCCTGGCCGTGACGGCCGCCTACGTGCTGATCTTCGCCGGCCAGGTGGGCGGCATCGCCCACCTCTTCAACCTGGTCGACACCCGGGACGGCTCGAGCACGGCCGCCCTCGCCGTCTCGGCGGTGGCGGCGTCGAGCGTCGTGGCCCGGCTGGCCGGCGGCGCCATCGCCGACCGGGTGCCGCTGCGGGCCTTCACGGCGGGGTGGTGCGTCGTGCAGGGGGCCGGGCTGATCCTGCTCGGCTTCCTCGACGGGCGCACGCCGCTGCTGCTGGCCTCGGTGGTGTTCGGGGCCAGCATCGGCAACCTGCTCATGCTCCAGAGCGTGCTGATCGCCGACGCCTTCGGAGTCAGCGACTTCGGCCGCATCTACGGGCGGGCCCAGCTCTGGTCGACCATCGGGCTGGTGGTCGGACCGAGCGCGATCGGGCTGCTGCAGGACACGACCCACAGCTACGTGCTGCCCTACACGATCGCCGGCGGGGCCACCATCGTGGCCGGGGTGCTGCTCGTGACCTGGGCCCACGACCACCCGGTGGCCGCCGCGGCCGGGGCCGCTACTCCCTGACCGTGACGTTGCCCGGCCGGGGCAGCTCGACCCACACCGAACCGGGCACGAGGGTCATCTCGTCGCCGTCGGCGTCGGTGAGCGTGGGCGGATCGTCGGCCTCGTCACGCGACCACGTCCCCTCCTGGAGCGTGCCGTCCGACAGGACCCAGGCCGGGCCGGTGCCGGTCACCACCGCCTCGGGCGAGCCGGCGTCGGCGGCCGAGCGGCCGTACACGGTCTCCATGACCACGACGTTGACCGGGGCCACCTGCACGTCGGCGGCATCGACGTGGGGGGTGCCGTTCTGGGTGCGGGCCCAACCGTCCAGCTCGTCGTCCCAGGCGTAGGACACCTGGGTGTCGGCGAAGCCGATGTCGATCCCGTCGACCGGTCGGCCGCCGGGCGCTTCCTCGGCGAAGGTGAACAACGGCTCGGGCGGGACGAGGTCGCCGCCGGCGCCGATGAGCTCGGACGTGTTGGCGAACAGGTTGTGCGGGCCGGGGCGGTCCCGCTGGCGGAAGTAGAGCGCTCCCGCCGTCTCGTGGTTGACGTTGGCCAGGTTGGCGGCGGACTGCAGACGGGCCCGCGTGCCGGCGTTGCTGCCCGAGTTGGCGAACACGATCCCGGGGAAGACGCTCAGCAGCTCGACGTCGGTGGTGCGGGCGGAGCGGATGGGCCCGACCGGGTCGGCGTCGTCGCTGTGGAAGACGGCGACGAGCCGGGTGATGCCGTTCTCGACGACCTCCTCGAAGACGAGGTCGGCGTCGTTGATGCCCACCTGCGGGCGGGCCCGGCGGTCGTTGTCGATCTTCACGGCCACGGCGGGCCGGCCGGCGTTGCCGCTGGCGGGCAGACCGGTCAGGGGCATGGTGGGCTCGGGTGCGCCCTCGGTGGTCGTCGTCGCCGCCGTGGTGGTGGTCACCTCCTGGGAGGTGGTGGTCACCGCCGTCGTCGACGGCACCGCGACGTCGGCGACGGCGTCGTCGTCGCCACCGCAGGCCGCGGCGGCCAGGCTGACGGAGAACACCACGGCCAGCGTTCTGGTTCGGATCACGACGGGGGTGGGCTCCTCGATCGGGGCGTCGCCGGGGGGTCGGTCGGACGTGGGGGGCCCCGCCCGGCGTCGGGGCCGGCCGCCGGCGAGCGTAGTCACGGTCGATCCGGCGCTGGTGGCATCGCCCCCGCTACGGTCGGCCGCCGTGAGCGGGACGGTGCACCGGGAGTTGTCGGACGGGGTGGCCACCATCGTGCTCGACCACCCTGAGCGTCACAACGCCCTCACGGTGCGTATGTGGGAGGAGCTGGCCCGGGTGGCGGCCGAACTGGGCGGTACCGAGCTCGGGAGCACCGCCGCGGACGGGGAGCGACGGGCCCGGGTGGTGGTGCTGCGGGGCGCCGGCGACGACGCCTTCGCCTCGGGGGCGGACATCTCGGAGTTCGAGACCACCAGGTCCGACGCCGATCGCAACCGGTCCTACGACGCCCTCGTGGCTGCGGCCACCGGCGCGCTGGCCCGCCTGCCCCAGCCCGTGTTGGCCCTCGTCCACGGCTTCTGCCTGGGCGGCGGTCTGGCGGTGGCGCTGTCGGCCGACCTCCGCTACGCCGCGGACGACGCCCGCTTCGCCATCCCCGCCGCCCGGCTCGGGGTCGGGTACAACGCCGCCGGGGTGGCGACCCTGCACCGCCTCGTCGGGCCGTCGGCCACCAAGCGGCTGCTGTTCACCGGCGCCCGCATCACCGCCGAGGACGCACTGCGGATCGGTCTCGTCGACGAGGTGACCCCGACGGGCGACCTCGACGGCCGGGTGGCCGAGGTCGCGTCGACCATCGCCGCCAACGCCCCTCTCACGGTGGCGGCCGTCAAGGTGGCGGTGGCCGAGCTGGCCCGCGACCCCGGCTCCCGTGACCCGGACCGGGTCGACGAGGCCGTCACCCGCTGCTTCGACTCCGAGGACTTCGCCGAGGGTGTCCGCGCCTTCCTCGACAAGCGGGCCCCCGTGTTCCGGGGCCGCTGAGGTTCACCGCCGCCGACCCCGGCCCCGGCGGCGGCGCTGCTCCCGGGCGTCGTCCAGCTCGTCCAGCTCGTCGACCAGCCGGAGGTAGCTGTCGAGGCGCTCCGGTGCGATGGCGCCGCCGGCGACGGCGGCCCGGACGGCGCAGCCCGGCTCGGCCCGGTGGCCGCAGTCGGCGAACCGGCACCCCGCCGCCGCCTCGGACACCTCGGTGAAGACGGCGTCGACGCCGGGGCGCTCCCACAGGCCGACCTCCCGGAGCCCGGGGGTGTCGAGCAGGATGCCGCCGCCCGGCACGGGGATCAGGGCCCGGGCCGTGGTGGTGTGCCGCCCCCGCCCGTCGTCGCGCACCGCCGCCGTGGCCTGGTCGCTCCCGCCCACGAGGGCGTTGACGAGGGTCGACTTGCCGACCCCGCTCGACCCGACCAGCGCCACCGTACGTCCGGACCCGACGTGGGCGGCCACGCCGGCCTGACCCTCACCGCTCACGTTGTCGACCACGCACACGGCCACGTCACGGGCCACGGCGGCGGCGACGGCCCGGGCGCCGTCGACGTCGTCGGCCAGATCGGCCTTGGTGAGCACGACCACCGGTTCGGCGCCGCCGCCCCGCACGACGGCGAGGTAGCGCTCCAGTCGGCGGGGGTTCAGGTCACCGTCCAGCCCCGTCACGACCAGGACGACGTCGACGTTGGCCGCCACCACCTGCGGCACCGGGTCCCCACCCGGGGCGCGCCGCACGAAGACCGACGACCGCTCGGCCACGGCGTCGATCACCCCGGTGGCGGCGCCGCCCGCGTCGGCGGGCCGCCAGGCCACCCAGTCCCCCACGGCCGGCAGGCCCCGGTCGTCGGCGGCGTCGTGGCGGAGGCGGCCGCTGACCTCGGCCAGCACCGGGTCGGCGTCGGTGACGACCTCGAGGCCGCCCTTCCACTCGGTGGCGACCCGTCCCGGGCGGGCGCCGCCGACCACGAGCGGCACCAGCCGGGCGGCCACGTCGTCGTCGTGGCCCCAGGAGGCGAGGCTCACTGGTCGGCCAGCCCGGCCAGCGAGCCGGGGGCGGGGAGGTGGATCCACGCCTCCCGCACCGCCCGGGCGCCGAGCGCAGGGGAAGGGGGGTCGCAGCGGCCGAGCGCCGCGGCCCGGGCTCCCAGCGCCGTGACCAGCGCGTCGAGACCGTCCTCGGAGTCGACGAGGGCCGCCGCCGTGTCACCGAGGTCGAGCCAGGGCGCCGCGGCGCGAAGTCCGTCGAGGATGACCCGCCGCGCCGCGGCCGCCTCCGGCCGGCGCTTGTAGCCCCGCGCCGGAAGCCCCCACCGCAGCAGGCACCCCGCCGGGTACACCTCCCGCAGCGGACCGTGGACCCGGGAAGCGCCCGGTCCGCCGATCCTGTCGAGCAGGCCCACGGCCCGGAAGGCGACCACCCCGATCCGGTCGGTCGAGACGCTGAGCGGCACCCGGCCGACCTCGGCGTGGACGTGGCGGTCGGTGGCCCGCAGCCGGAGGTGACGGGGGTCGTGCCGGGGCCAGGCCCGTCCCTCGTGCCACGCCGCCACGGCGGCCACGAAGGCGTCGGGCCAGCCCAGCGGGGCGTCGACGCCCACCACGTCGGCGCAGGCGGCCGCCGCCACCAGGTCGTCGTCGTCGCAGCCGAGCGTCAGGTCCTCCACCACCGCCCGGTCGGCGACCCAGCTGATCGAGGCCCTGGCCGTGTCCCGGGGGGCCGAGGCCAGGTCGACGCCGAGGGTCCTCACGCTCCGGGGCTCACGCGAAGCGGATGACGTCGTCGGCGGCGCCCGCCGCCGCACCCTGGCGTCCGAGGGCCCAGTCGGCCAGGGCTCCGGCCGCCGGGGCCAGCGCGGCACCCCGGGCGGTCAGCTCGTAACGGACCCGCAGCGGGCGGCGCTGGTAGGGGCGGGCCACGAGGATGCCCTCGGCGGCCAGGTGCTTGAGCCGCCGGGACAGGATGTTGGGGGCCAGGCCGGGCAGGGCGTCGAGCACGTCGTTGAAGCGGGCCGGTCCGTCGAGCAGCACGGCCACGATGGGCAGCGACCAGCGGTCGCCGACCCGGGCGGCGGCGTCGATCAGGGCCAGGGGGTCCACCCGGGGATGGTCCCACACCACCGTCCCCGGAGCTCGGGGGGGGTTGCAACTTGCGACTTGCAATGCGCTACTCGGACCGGCAGAGTGGTCCCATGTCCACCACCCCCTCCCCCGACGATCTGGTCACCGTGGCCGCCGCCGTCGGCCCCAGCCTCGTGATCATCGGCCGTGACGGTCGCGGCAGCGGTGTCGTGATCGACACCGACGCCGTGCTCACCAACGCCCACAACCTCCGGGACCGGACCACGACGGTCACGTTCGCCGACGGCGCCACCGTGGCGGCCGAGCTGGTCGGCGCCGACGCCGACGGTGACCTGGTCGTGCTGCGGGCCGAGACGGGTGACCGTCCCGCCATCCGCCTGGCCGAGGAGGTGCCGTCCACCCTCGGCAGCCCCGTCTTCACCGCCACCGTCGCCGGAGCCGGCACCCGGGTCACCGCCGGCATGGTCAGCGCCACCGAGCAGACCTTCAGCGGGCCCCGGGGCCGCACCATCCGGGGCAGCATCGAGCACACCGCCCCCGTCCCCCGGGGCGGCTCGGGCAGCCCCGTGACCGACGCCGGGGGCGCCGTCGTGGGCGTCAACACCCACCGGCTCGACGGCGGCTTCTACCTCGCCCAGCCCGCCGACGCCGCCTTCCGGGACCGCCTCGGGACCCTCCGCTCGGGCCAGCCCGTCGAGCGGCGCCGGCTGGGGGCGGGACTGGCCCCCCCGGCGGTGGCCCGCCGGTTGCGTCGGGCCGTCGGACTCCCCGACCGCGACGGCCTCCTCGTGCGGGTGGTGCAGGAGGGCTCCCCCGCCGAGCGGGCCGGGGTGGCCGAGGGCGACCTGCTGGTCACCGCCGACGGCGCTGCCCTCGACTCCGTCGACGCCCTGCACGCCGTCCTCGACGCCGGACCGCCCACCCGCTCGTTCCGCCTCGGGATCGTCCGGGGCACCGAGGACCTGGAGCTGACCGTCGACCCGAGCCCGGTCGGGTAGACCCGGCCCGGTCGGGTGACCCCGTTACGCTCGCGTCGCCATGGGCCGTTGGCGGGACCTCCTGCACCGACTCCCGCTCGGCGAGGCCCCGACCCGTCCACCGGACCGACTCGACGACGCCGCCACCGAGCGGGCCCTGGCCACCACGCTGCCCCCCGACGAGCGGGTCCGGTGGGCCGGCTGGGTGCGCATCGGCCGCCGGGGAGGGGACCTCTGGGCGGCGGCCGCGTGCGTCACCGACGGCCACCTCCGCTGGGTGCACCAGGAGGGGACGGAAGGCCCGGGCGCCGTTGCGATGGCCGGCGTCGGCCAGCTCCTCGTCGAGCGGCGGACCCACCGGGTGGCCCTACCCCCCACCGACGTCGAGCTGTGGGCACAGGACCTGGCCCCCCTCCTGGCGGCACTTGACCGGGCGCGGTCGACGACCGCGGTTCGACGCGACACAGAGCCACCGGGTTAGGCTCTCGCCACCATCTGACCCATACGGGGTGATGCCGGGGCCGCGGCAGAGCGCGGGGAGGCACCGTGTCCGACAATCAGTCCATGGCCGACGCGTCTGCGGTCGGCATCACGCTCGACGAGGTGACCAAGACGTTCCCGGGGACGACCCGGCCTGCCGTCGACCACCTCGACCTCGAGATCCCACCCGGTGCCATCGTGGCGCTGGTGGGCCCGTCGGGGTGCGGCAAGACCACCACCCTGAAGATGATCAACCGGCTCGTCGAACCCTCGTCGGGCCGCATCTCGGTGGGAGGGGTCGACGCCCGCAGCCTGCCCGCCCACGAGCTGCGTCGCTCCATCGGCTACGTCATCCAGCAGACCGGGCTGTTCCCCCACCTCACCATCGCCGCCAACATCGGCACGGTCCCCCGACTCCTCGGGTGGTCGAGGGATCGGACGACCGCCCGGGTCGACGAGTTGGTCGACCTGGTGGGACTGCACCGGGAGCTGCTCGACCGGTACCCGCCTGAGCTGTCGGGCGGCCAGCAGCAGCGGGTGGGCGTGGCCCGCGCCCTGGCCGCCGACCCACCCGTCCTGCTGATGGACGAGCCCTACTCGGCCGTCGACCCGATCGTCCGGGGCCGCCTGCAGGACGAGCTGCTCGACCTCCAGGCCCGTGTGGGCAAGACCATCGTGCTGGTCACCCACGACATCGACGAGGCCATCAAGCTGGGCGACCGGATCGCCCTCCTCAACGTGGGCGGTGTCCTCGAGCAGTACGACGCCCCCACCCGGCTGCTGGCCGAGCCGGCCAACGACTTCGTGGCCTCCTTCCTCGGGGCGGACCGGGGCCTCAAGCGGCTCAGCCTCCTCACCGTGGCCGACGTGACGCTCGACCACGGGCCCCTCGTGGCCGGCAGCGCCACCCCCGACGACGCCCGCCGGGAGATGGCCGAGCGGCGGACCGACTGGACCGGGGTCCTCGACGGCGATCACCTGATGGGGTGGGTGTCGGCCGAGGACCTGGACGGCCAGGCGCGGGTGGACGAGATGACGCTGCGCCCGTTCCGCTCGATCGTCCGGGACTCCACCTCGCTGCGCGACGCGCTCGACGGGATCGTCCGCTCCCGCACCGGTGTGGCCGCCGTGGTCGACGCCGACGGCCTCCACCGGGGGCTGGTGTCGGTGGACGGCATCCGCAAGGAGGCCCCCGCGTGAGCCTCCCCGAGGCCGACGTGCCCAGCCGAGCTGATGCCTGCCGACATGACGAGGCCGACCGTTGATCCCCGAGGCCGACGTGCCCAGCCAGCCGAGCTGGTGCCTGCCGACATGACGAGGCCGACCCTTGATCCTCGCCCAGCGCTACGAGCGGGACGCCTGGCTCGACTGGGCCTTCGTGACCGACAACTGGGACCGGATCGGTGAGTCGTTCCGGGAGCACCTGATCCTGACGCTGTTGGCGGTGGGCATCGGGCTGGCGCTGTCGATCCCGCTCGCCGTGCTCTCGTCGATCTGGCGGCGGACCTACCCCCCCATCCTCGGGGTGACCGGGCTCATGTACACGATCCCGTCGCTGGCGCTGTTCGGTGTGCTCATCCCCGTTACCGGGCTGACCCGCACCACGGCGCTCATCCCGCTCGTCACGTACACGCTGCTCATCCTGATCCGCAACATCGTCGACGGTCTCGACGGGGTGCCGACCCAGGTGAAGGAGGCCGCCGACGGCATGGGGTACACGGCCCGGGCCCGGCGGCTGCGGGTCGAGCTGCCGCTGGCCCTGCCGTCGATCATGGCCGGGGTGAGGATCGCAGCCGTGACCACGATCGGCCTGGTGACCGTCACCGCCCTGATCGGCCAGGACAGCTTCGGCCTGTTCATCCTGCGGGGGCTGCAGCGCGACTTCCGGACCGAGATCATGATCGGCGTCATCGGGTCGGTCCTCCTGGCCGTGGCCGTCGACCTGCTCCTGGCGGGCACCACCCGGTTGCTCACCCCCTGGTCCCGCCGCCGGGCGGCACCGTGAGCGACGTGGGGCTCCGCGTGAGGGCCAGGGCAACGACGAGCGAGAGAGGGGCACCGTGAGCCTCGTCGTCGCCGCCCTGGCCGGTGACGTGGTGGAGTTCCTCACCACCTCCGACAACTGGTGGGGACGCCTCGGCATCGCCACCCGCATCGGCGAGCACGTCCGCTACTCCCTCAGCGCCATCGTGGCCGCCACCGCCGTCGCCCTGCCCCTCGGACTGTGGCTCGGTCACCAACGCCGATTCGGGACCCTCGCCATCAACATCGCCAACATCGGCCGGGCCCTGCCGTCGTTCGCCCTGATCGTCCTCAGCCTCCAGGTGTTCGGGTTCGACGAGCTGCCCGTGGCCGGACCCACCACCGCCTTCGTCGCCCTCGTCGCTCTCGGCATCCCGCCCATCCTCATCAACGCCTACACGGGGATGGCCGAGGTCACCGACGACGTCCGCGACGCCGCCCGCGGCATGGGGTACACCGGTCCCAGCCAGGCGCTGCGGGTCGAGCTGCCGAACGCCCTGCCCCTGATCCTGACCGGCATCCGGGTGTCGGCGGTGCAGATCGTCGCCACCGCCACCCTCGTGGCCGTGGTCGGCGTCGGTGGGCTGGGCCGGTTCATCATCGACGGCATCGCCACCCAGGACGAGGTCGAGGTGACCGCCGGTGCCGTCCTCGTCGCCGCCCTGGCCATCCTGACCGAGCTGACCTTCGCCCTGCTGCGGCGGGTGACCCTGAGCCGGGGCCTGCGCCTCGACCAGGCCCGCTCCGGCCGCGACGCGCTCCCCATCCCCTGACCAAGGAAAGCGAACCACCATGCCTCTCAGCCCCCGAGTGCGATCCACGAAGTGGACCCGTCTCGCCGCCGCCGCCCTGGCCCTGGCCCTCGTGGCCGGTGCCTGCGGCGACGACGACACGGCCGTCGACGACGAGAACCAGGTCGACCCGCCCGTCACCGCCCCCGACACCATCGTGCAGGCCGACGAGCTGAACGACGCCACCGAGCCGGCCGGAGGTGAGCCGACCGACACCGTCTCGGTCGACACCACCGGGGACGCCGACGAGACGGCGGGGGGGACGTTCGAGTTCCTGCCCCTCGACGCCGGCTCATCGGTCACCAAGGCGGCGCTGGAGTCGGGCCAGGCCGACGTGGCCCTCCTCTTCTCCTCCGACGCCGACATCGCCGTCAACGACTGGGTGCAGCTCGACGACGACCGGGACCTCCAACAGATCGAGAACCTCACGCCGGCCATCCGCACCGACGTGGTGACCCCGGAGATCGAGGCGGTCCTGAACGCCGTCTCCGACCAGCTCACCACCGACGAGCTGACCGAGCTGAACCGACAGGTCACCCAGGACCTGCAGGAGCCCGGCGACGTGGCCGAGGCCTGGCTGACCGACAACGGCATCATCCCCTGGGAGGGTGACGCCGTGTCCGGCTCGATCACGGTCGGCTCGACCAACTTCTTCGAGCAGGAGATCGTGGCCGAGCTGTACGCCCAGACCCTGGAGTCGGCGGGGGCGGACATCGAGCGCCGGTTCCAGCTCGGCGCCCGTGACGTCGTGGCCCCGGCGCTGGAGTCGGGCGAGATCGACCTCTACCCCGAGTACCTCGGGACCTACCTCGTCTTCGCCGACGAGGGCGCCGAGGTGCCGTCGGATCCGGCCGAGGCGGCCGAACAGCTCCGCGGCGTGCTGGAGCCGTCGGGCGTCACCGTGCTCGAGCCGGCCGAGGCCGAGAACCGCAACGTCTTCGTCGTCACCCAGGAGACGGCCGACGAGTACGGCCTGTCGGCGGTGAGCGATCTCGCCACGGTGTCGGACACCCTCGTCCTCGGCGGCCCGCCCGAGTGCCCCGAGCGCCCCTTCTGCCAGATCGGCCTGGAAGAGGTCTACGGCCTGACCTTCGAGTAGCCGTCACGGCGAACTGACACCCGTGGTGGGGGCCAGAGCCCCCACCACGGGTGTCAGGTCCGCCGGGGTCACACGTCGAGGATCACCTTGATGGCGCCCGTGGTCTTGTCGGCGGCGGTGGCGAACGCCTCGGCGGCGTCGTCGAGCGGGAAGTGGTGGGTCACGAGCACGTCGACCAGCTCGGGGGCGTCGGCCAGCACCCGGGCGGCCGTGTCGAACTCCCGCTCGCCGTGGTGGTGGCCGTAGTAGACGGCAGGCAGCAGGGCCAGCTCCTTGAGCTGGGCGGCCAGCCCGGGCAGCTCGACCGGCGACCAGTAGGTGCCCGGCAGCACGACGGTGGCGCCGGTGCGGGCCACGTCCACCGCGGTCGCGAGGGCCGAGGCGGTGCCGGCCGCCTCCACCACCACGTCGTAGCGGCGGCCCAGCTCGGGGCGCAGGCCGAGGCGCTCGACGGCGGCCACCTGGCCCGGGTGCCGGGCCGCCACGTCGACCTCGGCGCCGGCCCGGGCGGCGAGGGCGGCGGCCACGAGGCCCACCGAGCCGGCCCCGACCACGCCCACCCGAACCCCGGGCCCGACCTCGGCCCGGTGCAGGGCGTGCACCCCGACGGCCAGCGGCTCGACCAGCGCCACGTCGGCCGGGTCGAGCCCGCCGGGTAGCTCCACCACGCAGGACGGGTCGACGGCCACGGCGTCGGCCATGCCGCCGTCGCGGTGGATGCCCCACAGGCCCCGCGTGCCCACCGAGCAGCGGGCCGTGTGGCCGGCCCGGCAGGCGTCGCACCCGCCGCAGTGGACCATGGGCTCGACGGCGACGGCGCGTCCGTCGACCATCCCTCCGAACTCGTGACCGAGGGTGTGGGTCACACCGCGCTCCACGAGGTGAAGGTCGCTGCCGCAGATGCCGACGTGGGTCACGTCGACCAGCACCGCGCCGTCACCGGGGTCCGGGTCGGCCACCTCGACCATGCCGACGGCCCCCGCCCCCGGATCGACCCGTACCGCCCTCACCGCCTCGTCTCCATCCGGTCATCCTCGCAGCCGGCGCCGGCTCCCTACACTCCGACCCGGATCGATCCCCGAGGAGGAAACCATGGCCCTGCAGGTTGGTGACGAGGCGCCCGACTTCACGCTGCCCACCCACGACGGCGAGCAGGTCACCCTGTCGGAGCTGCGGGGGGAGACGGGGGTGGCGCTCGTGTTCATCCCGTTCGCCTTCACCGGCGTGTGTCAGGGCGAGCTGTGCGAGCTCCGCGACAACGTGGAGGACTTCGAGGCCAAGCAGGTGAAGCTGCTCGCCATCACCTGCGACCGGGCCCCGACGCTGGCCCGGTGGGCGGAGGATCAGGGCTTCAACTTCACCCTCCTCTCCGACGGCTGGCCCCACGGCGAGGTCTCCCGCCGCTACGAGACCTTCAACGAGGAGCTGGGCTGCGCCATGCGCCGGACCGTCGTCGTCGACCGCGACGGCAAGATCGTCGACCTGTTCGACTCGGCCGGCCTGCGCTCACCCCGCGAGAAGGACCGTTACGGGGAGGCCCTCACCAAGGTCTGAGGGGGGCCGCCCGACCCCGACCAGATCTTCCGTTGGCCTCGTGACCGGAAGCGAGGGTTTCGTCGAAGCGGTTCTGGAGTCGCCGCTCGGTGTCGCGCTGCTTGCGAGACTCGAGTCGCGGGCACGCTTCCCCGAGGGATGGGCGCCGCTCGGCGACACCTCCGGGGCCGGTGTCGAGGCCGCACTTGCACTCGTCGAGAAGATGGAGTTCGGCGAGCTCGTCGAGCTTGCGACCTATTCGGCGGTCATCGACGTCGGTCCCTGGATCCCCGGGGCACCGGACCACGCAGTTCTGGCCTACCGTGGCGCGGCGGCTCGGGCACCGATCGCAGCAGCGATCGGGGCCCGCTTCGGCCGAGCGCTCCACCGGCCGCTGGATCTCCACGCACAACAGTGGTGGACCACCGCCGGGATTTGGCACCGGAAGCGGGCGCCGCTGTTCCGAGACTTCGAGGACGTCTACGACGCTGGACAGTTCACCTGGGCGGGGCTGTGGACGGTGAGCGACCCCCCCGGCGTCGCCCACGCGCAGCTCGTCGATGCCTGGGAGATGTACGACGGGCCGGTGACTCGATGGGGCCTCGCCGTGGACACGGGCTCCAGGCTGTTCGAGATCAACCGTCCGGGTGATTGGACGCGACTCGTCACCGACCACCCTCGTGACGCTGCGGCCCACGGCGAGCACTGGGAACTGCCCGGCGGCAACCAGGACCCGTCGGCGGTGAGGACGTTGATGGATGTGCCCGGGCAACGCGCCGCTCGCACGAGGATCCGGTCGCATCTCGTGCCCGACTGGCGATCTGTGGCCGAACACTACGACGGGGTGCATCTGACCTGGGCTGGACTCATCACTGCCGAGGGCTGCGTCAGCGATCTCGGTCACGGAGACGTGGCCATGCTCCGCTACTGGTTCAGCGAACGGACGCTCTGGCTGGCTGACGTTTTCGGCGTGCCGGGCCCTCTCGCTCCTCCCACCCTTCCAGACGGCAGGCTGTCCGATGGAACTGCAGCGAACGTCAGCGCAGTCGCAGCTGACACCCGGCGCAGGCGCGACCTTTCGGTGCTCGCTGAACTGCTCGATCGGCCACTCGACTCGTCGGTCGTCCGCGTACGTGATCCGGCGGACCTGGGGCCTGCCGTTCATGGGGGCTGGACCCGTTGGCGGCCGTCATGACTCGCTGCCAGCGCTGCAGCACAGGAACGTCGAGCGGTTCGCGACCGATGGCGGCCTCGACTCCGGCGCCGGGGCGGGAGCCGTCGGCCGGGGTGATGCCGAGGTTCTTGTGGCGGCCGGTCTCGAGGTGCGATGCGGCGTGGTTCCGGCGTTCGTGGCGGGCGGCCAGCCGGGCCGTCACCGCCGCCCCGATCCCCGACGATCCCCCGGTGACCACGGCTCGTCTCGCAGGCTAGGGATCGGCGATCACGGCGATCTCGACGGCGTCGGCGGGCACCCGGGCGATGGCGGGCCGCCCCCCGGTGGCGAGGTCGACGATCGTCACGATGCCGGACCCGAGGAACCCGGCCGTCGACCCGTCGGCGGTGAGGGCCACGTCGATCGGCGGGGCCAGACCGAGCTCGGGCCCGAGATCGCGCACCGCGCCGGTGCCGAGGTCGTAGAGCTCGGTGCCGGCCAGCACGAGCCCGGCGGCGTCGGCGGTGGCGACATCGTGGCGGTGGCCCCCGCCGGCGTCGGCACCGGCGCCGGCCAGCACCGTCACGTCACCGGTGGCCAGATCGACCGACCGGGGCCCGCAGACGGCCTCGGCGTCGCAGCCCACCACCAGCGCCCGTCCGCCCGCCACGGCGAAGGGATCGACCCCCGCCGCCACCAGCCGGGCCGCACCGGAGTCGAGGTCGACGGCGAACAACGACCCGATCTCGGGCGAGTGGACGTGCACCACACCGTCACCGACGGCGAGGGGGGTCCCGAGCCGGGGAAGGCCCTCGACCACGACGAGGCGCAGCCCGGCGCAGTCGACCTCGTCGAGCGGGCAGACGGCCACGACCTGAGCACCGCGTGCCCGCCCGTCGGCGACCGCCTCGAGGTCGACGGCCCAACCCCCGGCCAGCCGGCCGTCGGCCAGAGGGGCCAGCAGACCCGGGTCGGGTGGGCCCAGCACCTGCAGGTTGGCGTCACCGGTGCTCAGCACGGCCCGGCCGTCCACCCCCACGAGACGCACCTGGGGGTGGGCGACGTCACCGCGCAGGGTCGGCTCCCTGAACGCCGACGCCAGGGGGGCGAGATCGGTGTGACCGCAGCGCCCTCCGTCCAGCGGCACGACATCGACGGCGGCGGCGGGAACGGCGTCGAAGGAGCGCTGGTCCTGGCGGAGCACCACCAGCACGAGCTCCTCGGCGCCGGCCACGACCGTCGGCTGGCACGGTCCGTACCCGGGGGCGGTGACGGGCGGCGCCAGCGTGGTGGGCGCCACGGCCGTCGACGGCGGCACTCGGGTGGACGGCGGCACCGGGGTGGACCGTGCCGCCAGCGTGGTGGTGGGGTCCCGGTCGGCGGAGCCCCCGTCGTCGTCGCCGCCCACGGCGACCAGCACCACCGCAGCCAGAACGACGAGAGCCACGACGATCAGCAGCCGCGACGGACCGTCCCGTCGGACCACACCGTCGGGCCCGGGGTCCACCGCTCAGCAGGCGGCCCGGCGCTGGCTCACACCCTCCACGGTCGTGCACAGCGTCATCGCCGTCGTCACCAGCGCGATGTGGGAGAAGGCCTGCGGATAGTTGCCGACCTGGCGGCCGAGCCGGGGGGCGTACTCCTCGGCCAGGAGACCGACGTCGTTGCGGAGATCCAGCAGCCGCTCGAACAGCGCCTCGGCCTCGTCGTTGCGGCCCATGAGCCAGAGGGCGTCGACCAGCCAGAAGCTGCACAGGAGGAACGTGCCCTCCTCCCCGGGGAGACCGTCGACGCCGCTGTCGGTCCGGTAGCGCAGCAGCAACCCGTCCTCGCACAGCTCCTCGGCCACGGCGTCGACGGTGGCCGTGGCCACCGGGTCGTCGAGGTCGAGGAAGCCGGTCAGCACGGCCATGAGCACGGCCGCGTCGAGGTGCTCCGAGCCGTAGCTCTGCACGAGCACGCCGCGCTCGTCGACGGCGTTGGCCATCACGTCGGCCTTGATCTCGTCGCGCAGGGCCCGCCACCGCTCCGCGTCACCGTCGAGGCCGACCTGCTCGACGGCGTACACGGCCCGGTCGGCCGCCACCCAGGCCATGATCTTGGAGTGGGTGAAGTGCCGCCGCTCCCCCCGCACCTCCCAGATGCCGTGGTCCGGCTCCCGCCAGTGCTCCTCCAGCCAGCCCATCAGGTGCCGCTGCACGCCCCAGGCGTCGTCGTCGGGCTCGAGCCCGCCCTCCCGGGCGGCGTGGAGGGCGTCGAACAGCTCGCCGTACACGTCGAGCTGGATCTGGTCGACGGCGCCGTTGCCGATCCGGACCGGGGCCGACCCGGCGTAACCCGGCAGCCAGTCCAGCTCGGCCTCCGGGATCCGCCGCTCCCCCCGCAGGCCGTAGAGCACCTGGAGGTCGTCGGGGTTGCCGGCCACGGCCCGCACCAGCCACTCCCGCCACGAGCGGGCCTCGTCGCGGAAGCCGGCGTCGGTCAGGGCGATGAGCGTGAACGTGGCGTCGCGCAGCCAGCAGTAGCGGTAGTCCCAGTTGCGGCAGCCACCCAGCGTCTCGGGGAGCGACGTGGTGGGGGCGGCCACGATGCCGCCGGTCGGTTCGTAGGTGAGGGCCTTCAGGACCGTGAGCGAAGCCCGGACGTCATTGCGGTAGGCGCCGTCATAGGAGCACCCGCCCATCCACTCCCGCCACCCCGCCGTGGTCCGCTCGATCTCGGCGGCCACGTCGGCCGGAGGGTCGGGATCCTCGTGGGAGGGGAACCAGAGCAGGTCGAAGCCCACCTCGTCGCCCGGCCCCACCTCGAAGTCGGCCACCGTGGCGTGATCGGCGGGCCGGAGATCGACCGACGTGGTGAGGCGGAGCGCGTCCGGCCCCGCCACGGCGTGGAGGCCGTCGTCGCGGCTGCGGACCCAGGGCACCACCGACCCGTAGTCGAAGCGCACCCGCAGCTCGGTGCGCATCCGGACCCGGCCCTCGACGCCCCGCACCAGGCGCAGGACCCGGTGGCTGGTCCCGAACGTCATGGCGTCGACCACCTCGACCACGCCGTCGGCGGTCTCGTGGCGGGTCTCCAGCACCATCGTGTCCTCGCGGTAGCGACGGGTGCTGGAGCGGACCTCGGCCGGACGCAGCGACCAGCGTCCGTGCTCCCCGGTGCCGAGCAGGGCGGCGAAGCAGGCGGCGCTGTCGAAGCGGGGGAACGTCAGCCAGTCGATGTCGCCGGCCCGCGAGACCAGGGCGGCCGAGTGCAGGTCGCCCAGGAGGGCGTAGTCCTCGATCGGCGTGTGGTTCGGCTCGCTCATCGCCCCTCTCGCGTTCTGACACCCGGGAGCGGCGCCATGGCGCCGTCCCGGGTGCCAGAACGCTACTCGGGGGGTTCGCCGGCGACTTGACCGCCGTCGCCCCGCCACAGCACACGCTGCGGGAAGGGGATCTCGATGCCGTGCTCGTCGAAGGCCCGCTTGACCGACCGGGCCACCTCGTCGCGCACCCGCCACATCTCCCGGCGCTGGGGCCGATGCCAGTAGAGGAGCGCGAAGTTGATGCTGGAGTCGCCGAACTCCTCCACGTACACCTGCGGTTCCGGCGCCGGCAGCACCCCGTCGGCGGCCCGCACCGCGTCCTCGAGCACGGCCCGGGCCTCCTCCAGGTCGGTGCGGTAGGCCACGCCCACCACCAGGCAGGTGCGACGCGACGGCCGGTCGGTGTCGACCTCCACGGCGTTGCGCAGCACGGTGGAGGTGGGGATGAGCACCTTGCGCCCGTCGAAGGTCCGCATGATGACGGCCCGGAGGTTGACGTCCTCGACGCTCCCCTCGAAACCGTCGCTGCGGATCTCGTCGCCGAGGCCGAAGGGCCGCCGGGCCTGGATGATCACGCCGGCGGCCACGTTCTCCAGGATGTTCTGCAGGGCGAACGCAAGGGCGATGCCGCCGACGCCGAGGACGCCGAGCAACGGCCCGATCGTCACCCCCAGCGTGCCGAGGGCGTAGACGACGCCGAAGCCGATGACGATGCCGGCGGCGAAGCGCGACACCGACCGGGCCACGAGACCCTCGCGGCCGCCCCGGGTGATGAGGCGGCTGGCCAGGCGGCGCACCACCAGACCGATCGCCACGCTGACGGCGACGATGGCCCCCGCCAGCACCCAGTCCTGCCACCCCAGACCGCTGGTGCCCGAGACGATCTCCTCGAGCTGGTCGCCGATCTGGTCGGTGTCCGGGGCGTCGCCCTGGGCCGGCGCCCCCGCCGACACCGCCGGTATCACCCTTCGGGCACGAGCAGCACCACCCCGAGCGGGGGCAGCGTCAGCTCGATCGACCACTCCCGCCCGTGGGCCGGCACCGGCCCTGCGTTGGCCCCGTCGGCGTTCGTGACCCCCGAGCCCCCGTAGACGAGCTCGTCGGAGGAGGCCAGCTCCCGCCAGTGGCCCGCCGTCGGCACCCCGACCCGGTAGTGCTCGAGCACCGTCGGGGTGGTGTGGACGACGACCAGCACGGGGGGCCCGTCCTCGGGACGCCGGAGGAACGACACGACCCCGTTCTCGGCGTCGTCGGCGTGCACCCACTCGAACCCGAAACCGAGGCAGTCACCGTCGTGCAGCGCCGGCACGCTCCGGTACAGCTCGTTGCAGCGGGCCAGCCACCGGAAGATGCCCTCGTGGAGGGGCTGCTCGAACAACCAGAAATCGAGTACCCCGTCGTGGTTCCACTCCCGCCACTGACCGAACTCGCTGCCCATGAACAGCAGCTTCTTGCCGGGCGCGGTCCACTGGTAGCCGAGCAGCAGCCGAAGGTTGGCCGCCTTCTGCCAGTCGTCGCCCGGCATCTTGTTGATGAGCGAGCCCTTGCCGTGCACCACCTCGTCGTGCGACAGGGGCAGGCAGTAGTTCTCGCTCTGCCAGTAGAGGCCCCGGAACGTCAGCTCGTGATGGTGGAAGCGGCGGAAGACGGGGTCACGGGCCAGGTGGGCGAGGGTGTCGTGCATCCACCCCATGTCCCACTTGTACCCGAAGCCGAGCCCGCCGAGATGGGTGGGCGTCGACACGCCGGGCCACGCCGTGGACTCCTCCGCGAACGTGGTGACGCCGGGGAACTCCTCGTCGACCACGTCGTTGAGCTGGCGCAGGAAGTCGATGGCCTCCAGGTTCTCCCGACCCCCGTAGGCGTTGGGGATCCACTCCCCCTCCTGACGGGAGTAGTCGAGGTAGAGCATCGAGGCCACGGCGTCGACCCGGAGGGCGTCGATGTGGTACCGCTCGAGCCAGCTCACCGCCGACGAGAGGAGGAACGAGCGCACCTCGTGGCGGCCGTAGTTGAAGATCAGGGAGCCCCAGTCGGGGTGGAAGCCCTGCCGCGGGTCGGCGTGCTCGTAGAGGGCGGTGCCGTCGAAGCTGGCCAGCGCCACGTCGTCCACCGGGAAGTGCGACGGCACCCAGTCGAGGATCACACCGATGCCCTGCTGGTGCAGGTGGTCGACGAACCACATGAAGTCCTCGGGGTCGCCGAACCGTGACGTGGGGGCGAAGAACCCGGTGCACTGGTAGCCCCACGACCCGGTGAAGGGATGCTCCATGACGGGCAGCAGCTCGACGTGGGTGAAGCCGGCGTTGGTGCAGTGCTCGGCCAGGGCCGGGGCCAGCTCCCGGTAGGTGAGCAGGCGGTCCTCACCGTCGAGGGGGCCGGCCCACGAGCCGAGGTGCACCTCGTAGATGGAGATCGGTGACCGGCGGTCGTTGCGCTCGCCCCGCACCGCCATCCAGTCGTCGTCGGCCCAGGTGTGGCGGGGGTCGGCGACGATGGAGGCCGTGCGGGGGGGCAGCTCGGCGGCGGTGGCGAACGGGTCGGCCTTGTCCTTCCCGGTGCCGTCGGCCTGCACGATCCGGTACTTGTACCGGTGGCCGAGCGTCGCCCCGGCCGCCCACGTCTGCCAGATGCCCGAGCCCTCGACCGTGGCCATCTCGTCGGCGGACCCGTCCCACGCGTTCCAGTCGCCGACGACGGCCACCCGCTGGGCGTTCGGGGCCCACACCGCGAACCAGCAGCCGTCGCCGTCGGGGTGGGCGCCCAGCACGTGGTGCAGGTACCGGTGCGTGCCCTCGTTGAACAGGTGCCGGTCGTCGGCGCCGACCAGTCCGTCCCGCGACGGGCCGCCGGGCGTGCCCTCGGGTGCCGTCCCGCCGGGGCGGGCGGCGTCCAGTCGGTCGAGTCGTGCGTTCACCATGGGGGGGATCTCCTCCATCGGGACGGTCGAACGGCGCCGCCAGTTCTCGGGGCGTTGGTCGTCGGACGTGCCGGGCACGTTGATGGCCACGTCCTCGCCGACCAGGTCGTCGAGGTTGACCACCACCACCGCGGCCTCGGAGCGGCCCAGGTAGTCGAGGGCGAGGTCGAGCCGACCGTCGGCGTCGTCGGGGGCGGTGCCGCCGAGGACCGCGGTGATCCCCTCGGCCAGGGCGTCGGCGTCGTCGGGCCGGTCGACGCAGAACTCCCGCCAGGTGGCCATGTCGTGGGTGCCCGTCCCGGCCAGCGTGCGGGCCGGCAGCTCGGCGGGCACCGACCCGGCCTCGAACTGCAGCTCGGTCATGCCCAGCGCGCCGTAGCGCTCCATGGCCTCGCGCACGTCGTCGGGGACGGTGCCGAGATCTTCCCCCACCAGCGTCGTGTCGCCGGCGGCGTCGAGCATGGCCCGCCACGTGCGGTCGGCCGGGTAGCGGACGTAGGCCCCCTCCGCCGGCGAGCGACCCCGGGGCACCCACCAGATGCGGTGGATGCCCATGACGTGGTCGATGCGCAGCATCCCCGACACGGCGGCGTGGTGGGCCACCACCTCGGCCATGGCCGAAGCGGCGTGGGCGGGGTCGAGAGGGGGGAAGCCCCAGTCCTGACCGTCGGTGAAGAACTCGTCGGGGGGGGCGCCGACCGAGGCGCCGACGACGTAGTGGCCGCCGCTACGGCTCACGTCGAAGCCGTCGGGGTGGGTGCCGACGGGCAGGTCGAGGAGCACCTCCACGCCCCGCCGGCGGAGGCGCTCGGCGATACCTCCGAGCTGGCGGTCCGCCACCCACTGGCCGAGACGGGTGCGGTCGGGGGACCCACCGTCGTCCTGGTCCGACCGCCAGCGGGCGAAGTCGTCGACCAGGGGACGCCGGGCCGCGAACGCGGCCACCTCGTCGAGCACCCGGTCGCCGGCGTCGGCCAGCACGGCGTCGAGCACGGCGTGGACCAGTCGCTCCCGGGCGGCCACGTCGACGAGCGGCGACGCCGTGTCGGAGGGGGCGCCGTCGAGCACGGCCCGGGCCGCGTCACCGCCGACGTCGGCCACCAGCCGGTCCACGTCGATCGTCCGCTCGTCCCACATGACCCGGGACACGGGGGCGTAGGGCGACGTGGCCCCCGGCGGGGCGGCCAGCAGCGGCAGCGTGGCCACGACCCCCCCACCGTGGTCGGCCACGAGGACGCCCAGCTCCTCCAGCTCCCGCAGACCGCCCGCCACCCGATCGCCCCGGCGCCGCCACAGCGGCACGAGCGGGGCGAACAGGCCCCACGTCGGCTCCGGCAGCGGACGCCGGGCGGGTGGGGAGGAGTCGGGAGCGGCGGTGGGGGTGGGCAGGTCGGGGGGGGCGGCGTCGACGTCGACCCCCATCGCCTCCAGCACGGCCCGCAGGCTGTCGTCGGACACCTCGTGGGCCTCGCCCCACACGTCGGTCCAGGTGGCCTCGACACCGTGGCTCGCCGCCACGGCCCGCAGGCGGGAGGCGCCCCGTCGGCGGCGGGGGCTCACGCCGACACCAGCCCGACCAGCCGGTCGAGGGGGATGTGGACCCAGTCGGGGCGGCTCCCCAGCTCGTAGCGGACCTCGTAGATGAGCTTGTCGATCACGTACAGGTCGAGGAGCAGCTCGAGGTCGTCGCGGTCGTCGGGCACCGAGCCCGGGTCGGCCTCGGCCATCCAGCCCCGCAGGAAGCGCGAGGCGCACCACGTCTCCCACGCCCGGAGCCACTGGGCGAGCCGATCGGAGGGCCCGTCCTCGTGCACCAGGCCCCGTTCGACGGCGTGACCGGCGGCGGTGGCGGCGGCGTAGTGGAAGCTGCGCAGCATGCCGGCCACGTCCTTCAGGGCCGGGTGCTTCAGTCGCCGTGCGCCCGTCGGCCGGTTGGGCTCGCCCTCGAAGTCGACGATGACGAAGTCGCGGCCCGTCCACAGCACCTGGCCGAGGTGCAGGTCGCCGTGGACCCGGATGCGGTGGGCCCGCACGGCCCGCTCCCGCAGCTCGGCCACCCGGGCGGTGAGCTCCGGCTCCGACCCGATCACGGTGGCGAGCGCGGCGGCCACGTCGTCGGGGGCCGAGCGGGCGGCGCTGCGCAGGTCGACCATGCCCTGCCTGATGCCGCTGCGCAGGCTCTGCTGCAACGACCGGCGGGACAGGCTACCGAGCGCGTCGGGGCGGAACTCGTCGTCCTCACCGCTGGCCAGGCAGGCGTGGAGCTGACCCACCCGCTTCCCCAACAGCTCGATCTCGGCCAGCGACGGGCCCAGGACGTCGATCACCTCCCGGGGGGGCTCACGGTCCATCAGGTCGAGGGGAGCGTCGAGGGCGGGGGGCCGGCGATCGGGTTCGGCCAGGACCTCCTCGATGACGAGGCCGAGCTCGTCGAGGACGTGGGACCAGGCGTCGCCCTCGTTGGGCACGAACTCGTGGACGAGGGCCAGAGTGGCCCGGTCGCGCCCCAGCCCGACCGTCATCGAGCCCAGGAGGGCGGGGCTGTGGGGGAAGGACCGGTCGGTCAGGTACTGCGACATCTCGACGTCGGGGTGGGGGTCGACGTCGAGGCGACGAAGGAGCTTCACGACGGCCCCGTCGCCGACGATGATCGACGTGTTGGACTGCTCGACCCGGGGGATGTGCACGTCGGGGCCCGACCGGACGAGGCGGCGCAGGGCCGGCGTCGACTCGGAGCGGATGTCGGAGCGGTCGTCGGACCGCCGGTTGCGGGCCAGGTGCCGGAGGAAGGCGTGGACCGTGTCCTCGTCGGCGAACGCGTCGACCAGCACCCCGGCGTCGCCCCCGTCGGGCCGCACGAGGCGGGCCACCACCGACTCGGGCCGGAAGGTGATCGTCTCCGCCGCCGCCTCGCCCCGGAGCGCGGTGAGGGGGATGGCGTAGCGCTCGGGGTCACCGTCGGCGTAGTCGACGGCCACCTTGGTCAGCCAGGCGTAGGCGTCGGACTTGTTGGGGCGCAGCGGCACGGCCCGGGTGATCTCGACGGAGCGGATGGGTCGACCCCGCCCCGCGAACCAGCGCTGGTGGCGCAGGTAGGGCGCCACGACCTCGACCAGCCGCTTGCGGGAGGGCCCACCGAACAGGTCGTGCCACGTGCCCCGGACGGTGAGGGTGGGGGGCCCGTCGTCGGTCTCGGTGGCCTCGTCGTCGGCCGGGTCGAGCAGGAACCAGAAGAAGTCGTGCGGTCCGAGCGTCAGGTAGTAAGGCAGGGTGCCGACCGGCGCGAACCGGGTGCGGCCGAACAGCTCGACCGGTACCGAGTTGACGTGCTCGGCCAGGTCGATCTCGACGGCCTGGGCGTGGCGCGACAGGTTGGCCACCACCAGGATCGAGGGCTCACCGGGCAGGGACCTCACGAAGGCCAGCACCTTGTGGTTGTCGGGCTCGAGGAACCGGATGTCGCCGCGGGCCAGCTGGGGGTGCGCCCTGCGCAGCGCGATGAGCCGTCGCATCCACCACAGGAGCGACGTGGGCGAGCGCTCGTGGGTCTCGACGTTGACGTTCTCGTAGTGGTAGGCGGGTTCGGTCACCACCGGCAGGTACAGACGGTGGGGCGAGGCCGACGAGAAACCGGCGTTGCGGTCGGGGCTCCACTGCATGGGGGTGCGCACGCCGTCACGGTCGCCGAGGTAGACGTTGTCACCCATGCCGATCTCGTCGCCGTAGTAGACGATCGGCGTGCCCGGCAGGGAGAAGAGCAGGCCGTTCAGCAGCTCGACCCGCTGACGGTCGTTGTCGACCAGCGGGGCGAGGCGGCGCCTGATGCCGAGGTTGATCCGCATGCGGGGATCCTCGGCGTAGGCGCGGTACATGTAGTCGCGCTCCTCGTCGGTGACCATCTCCAGGGTCAGCTCGTCGTGGTTGCGCAGGAAGGTGGCCCACTGGGCCGAGGGGGGGATGGAGGGCGTCTGCTCGAGGATGTCCTCGATGGGCATCCGGTCCTCCCGCCGCACCGACATGTACAGGCGCGGCATCACCGGGAAGTGGAAGCACATGTGACACTCGTCGTCGTCGCCGAAGTACTCGACGGCGTCCTCGGGCCACTGGTTGGCCTCGGCCAGGAGCATCCGGTCGCCGTACTTCTCGTCGACGTGGGCCCGAATCTCCTTCAGGAAGGCGTGCGTCTCGGGGAGGTTCTCGCCGTTCTCACCGTCGCGCTCGTACAGATAGGGAACGGCGTCGAGTCGCACCCCGTCGACACCGAGGTCGAGCCAGAAGTCCAACACCTCGAACATGGCCCGACGCACGGGCGGGTGGTCGAAGTTGAGATCGGGCTGGTGCGAGTAGAACCGGTGCCAGAAATAAGCCTGCGCCACCGGGTCCCACGACCAGTTGGACGGCTCGAAGTCCTGGAAGATCACCCGAGCCTCGGGCCAGCGGTCGGGCGTGTCGTTCCACACGTAGAAGTCGCGCTCGGGGCTGCCCGCCGGGGCCTTCCGGGCCCGCTGGAACCAGGGATGCTGATCGGAGGTGTGGTTCATCACCACCTCGGTGATGACCCGCAGCCCCCGCTCGTGGGCCGTCTTGAGGAAGCGCTTGAAGGACCGCAGGTCGCCGTACATGGGGTTCACCGACGTGTAGTCGGCGATGTCGTAGCCGTCGTCGCGCAGCGGTGACGGGTAGAAGGGCAGCAGCCAAACGGCCGTCACGCCGAGCTCGGCGAGATGGTCGAGCTTCGACGTGAAACCCGTGAAGTCGCCGACGCCGTCACCGTTGCCGTCGCGGAACGTCCGCACGTGGGCCTGGTAGATGACAGCGTCTTTGTACCAGTCCGGGCTGGCGGGGGGCCGGCTCACTGCGGGCGGTCTCCTCTGGGGGTCGGGCGCTCGGCCACTACTGGCGGAGCGTCAGGATGTGGGCCGGGAACACGTCGGGATCGAGTATGACGAAGGCGTCGGGCCCCTGCCAGGTGTACGTCGCCTCGGTCACGAGGTCCACGACCTCGAAGGGCCGCACCGGGTCGATGCCCAGCTCGTCGAGGTCGAGGTGCAGCCAGCCGCTGTGGGGCAGATCGCTCTCGCAGTTGACGACGCACAGCACGACGTCGGACCGATCCAGCGTGCGCTTGGAGTAGCACAGCAGCGCCGGGTTGGACGTGTCGTGGAACCGCAGCGAGCGGTTGCGATGCAGGGCGGGGTGGGCGCGGCGGATCCGGTTCAGCCGCCCGAGGAGCGGGGCCATGGTGCCGGGCCGATCGAGATCCCACGTGCGGATCTCGTACTTCTCGTTGCGGCCGTACTCCTCGACCGTGCCCCGGGGCGCGTTCTCCATCAGCTCGAAGGCGGGCCCGTACACGCCCCAGCTCGGGCTCAGGGTGGCGGCCAGCGCCGCCCGGGCCCGGAACGTGGCCGGGCCACCCTCCTGGAGCTGCGGGGTGAGGATGTCGGGCGTGGTGGGCCAGAAGTTGGGCCGGAAGTAGTCACGCATCGGCTCGGTGGTCAGCTCGGTGAGGTACTCCTCCAGCTCGGCCGCCGTCGTGCGCCACGTGAAATAGGTGTAGGACTGCGTGAAGCCGCCCTTGGCCAACCGCTCCATGACCCGGGGCCGGGTGAAGGCCTCGGCCAGGAAGATGACGCCGGGGTCCTCGGCCCGCAGCGTGGCGATGACCCAGTCCCAGAACGGGAACGCCTTGGTGTGGGGGTTGTCGACCCGGAAGATGCGCACGCCCTGACCGAGCCAGTAGCGGAAGACGTCGGCCAGCGCCTCCCACAGGCCCTCCCAGTCGGAGGAGTCGAAGTCGAGGGGGTAGATGTCCTCGTACCGCTTGGGCGGGTTCTCGGCGAAGGCGATCGACCCGTCGGCCCGGTGCCGGAACCACTCGGGGTGCTCGGTGACCCACGGGTGGTCGGGGGCGCACTGGAAGGCGATGTCGAGGGCCAGCTCCATGCCCCGGGCCTCGGCCGCCCGGCGCAGCTCGTGGAGATCCTGGAGCGTGCCGAGGCGGGGGTTGACGTCGGTGTGGCCGCCCTCGGCCGAGCCGATGGCCCACGGGCTGCCGACGTCGTCTGGGGCGGCCACCACGGCGTTGTCGCGACCCTTGCGGTTGACCTCGCCAATGGGGTGGATCGGCGGCAGGTACAGCACGTCGAAGCCCATCTCGGACACGTGGTCGAGGCGCTCGGCCACGTCGAGGAACGTGCCGTGCTCGCCGGGCTCGCCCCAGGAGCGGGGGAACAGCTCGTACCACGCCGAGAACACGGCCCGGGGCCGGTCGACGGTGACCCGGAACGTGTCGCTGGCCGTGAGCGGCGTCCGGTCGGCGTGGCGCCACATCAGGCCGTCGAGGCGGTCGGGCCCGTCACCGATGCGGTGCACGTCGCGGGCGTCGCCGGCCTCCAGCCGCTTGGCCACCGTGGCCAGGAAGGCCCCGTCGCCGTCGGCCCGGTCGGCGGCGGAGCGCACCAGCTCGGCACCCTCGGTCAGGTCGAGAGCGACGTCCTGACCGGCGCCGATCTTGGCCAGCGTGTCGCGCCGCCAGCCGGCGAAGTGGTCGTACCAACCGTGGACGGTGAAGGTCAGGTCACCGGGCTCGGGGGGCACCACCACGCCGACGTGACGGTCGTTGCCGACCATCGTGAGCGGCGCCTCGCCCCGCTCACCGTCGGCCTCCCACACCACGGCCGCCGCTACCAGCCCGTGGCCGTCGGTGTACACGTCGGCTGCGATCTCGAGCCCGTCGCCGGCGATCGCCTTGGCCGGGAACCGTCCGCCGTCGACGGTCGGCTCGACCCCGGTGACGACGGCGCGGTAGGGCTGGTCCGGTCGGTCGACGACGTTCTCCACGAACACTAGGTGTACCCGCTCGCCGGGCCGGAACGACACGTCGGGGGTGGTGGATTCGTCACGAGTAGGCCTCGTTGTTGAAGTAGGTGTAGTGGACGTGACGGTCGAGGCCGTCGAGGGCACCGGACACCAGCCGAAGGGCGCGCTGGGCGGCGTGGTCGTCGCTGCGTCGGCGGATCCGGCGCTGGAACCGCCGCCGGGCGTCCTCCAGCAGGGCCCGGTCACCGTCGGCGGCCCGGCGCACCTCGACCGCGGCCCCGTCACGGTCAGTGCCGGGATCGGCGGCCAGGCGCTCGATGGTCGCCATCAGGTCGGACACGCCGCTCAGTGTCGCACGCGGGGCCCGGCACCGACCCATCTCGGGGGGTCGGCCGGGGCGCTACGGTCGACGGTCATGCAGGAGCTCGGGGGACGGGTCGCGGTCATCACCGGCGGGGGCAGTGGCATCGGCCTCGCCACGGGCGAGGCGCTGGCCCGGGAGGGGATGGACGTCCTCCTCGCCGACATCGAGGAGTCGGCCCTGGCGACGGCGGCCGACCAGGTCGGAGCCCACGGCGGCCGGGTGGCGACGGCGGTGTGCGACGTTGCCGACCGGGAGGCGGTCGAGGCGCTGGCCGAGCAGGCCTGGTCCGAGCTGGGCGGCTGCCACGTGCTGTTCAACAACGCCGGCGTGGCCGTGTTCGGACCCATCCAGGAGATGACCCACGACGACTGGCGCTGGGTCATCGACGTCGACCTGTGGGGCGTCATCCACGGCGTCGAGAGCTTCGTCCCCCGCATGCTCGACCAGGGCGAGGGCGGTCACGTCGTGTCCACCGCCTCGTTCGCCGGGCTCGTGCCCAACGACGGCCTCGGCGTGTACTGCGTGGCCAAGTACGGCGTGGTGGCGCTGTCGGAGTGCCTGCGGCGCGACCTGAAGCCCCACGGCATGAGCGCGTCGGTGCTGTGCCCGATGCGGGTGGCGACCAACATCGACGCCTCCGACCGCAACCGCACCCCCGACTACGGCGGACCCGGCCACCACGGCGCGGCGGACCCACCCGACGAGGACGACTACGAGGGGCGTCTCGTCGAGGTGGGTCCCGTCGCCGATCTGGTGGTGCGGGGCATCAAGGCCGACGAGCTGTACCTCCTCCCCCACGCCGAGAGCGAGCGCTTCGTCCGCAACCGCTTCGAGCGCATCCTCGGCGCCTACGAGCGCCTGCCCGGGGTCTGATCTTGCTCAGCCACCATCTTCGGACAACGAGTGGCTACCCCTCCGACGTGGATGACGGATGCATCGAAGTAGTCGGTTCGCCGTTACCGCGACCATGACGCCGAAGATCGTCACAGCAAACAATCGAAGACCTTCGGGCCATGGCGAGGCGAGGATCGAGTCCAGCTGAACACCGAGATACACGAGGTACCCAGCTATGAGAACCATCATGGCCACACCGCAAGCGGCCCTTCGTAGCTGTAACCACTCGGGCACGATGGCCAGCCTCAGCCGAGGAGCAGCGACTCGCTATTCCGAGACCGTCACCTGAGCGGTGCCGTCGACGACGTGCTCGCCGGCGCGGTCGAGCCAGACCTCGCAGACGGCCCGACGCTCACCGTCGACCTCGGTCCGGTCCGTGACGCGGCCCCGGGCCGTGACGTCGTCACCGTCGAGGACGGGCCGCCCGAACGAGACGGTCAGCCGGCGCACGGCGTCGTCACCCGCCCACGCCATCAGCATGTTGGCGATGTAGCCGAGGTTGAGGGGACCCTGGTTGACGACCCGGTGCCCGAGACCCATGGCCTCGACGGCGTCGGGGTCCCAGTGGACGGGGTAGGGGTCACGCAGGATGGCGGCCATGGTCTTCATGCGGGCCGGGTCGACGGACTCCATCCGCCACGGCGGGAGCTCGTCTGCTGTACCCCCCGAGCTCGCTCCGCTCGCCCGATCGCTGACGCCATCGACCCCCGAGGGGGAAGCCGTGGCGCTGGCCGGTGCGCTTCGGCGGAAGCGCCACCGGTTGGTGATGCGGGCCGCAGGGCCTGCGTCGGGATCGGTCAGCTCGATCTGGAAGGCCACGGCGTCGTAGGTGCGGCCGCTGTCGCTCCGGCGGCGCTCGGCCGAGACGATGCCGCCCTCGACCCGGTACTCGACGTCCTGGCGCAGCGGCCGGTGGTACTCCCAGTCGTAGCCCTCCAGCCCCACCGAACCGGCCCCGGTGGCCCCGCCCAGGACGAACAGCTCGGTGATGCTGGTGCGGGCGCCCAGGATGGGGACGTGGAACAGCGCCACCGGGTGCACCAGCCCGTCGGCCAGCTCGGACCGGCCCGTGCAGTCGGTCAGGAGGAAGTTCTCCCACCGCTCGATCCGGTACGTCCCCCCCGGGAACCGGTGCCCGACCAGCTCGCCCAGCTCCCCCCCGGTCATGGATCGGACCCTACTGCCGCCGGCCCACCCCGACCCCGGGGGCTCAGCACAGGCCCCGGGCGCGGCCCACGTGGAGGAGGGCGGCATCGAGGCGGGCGTCGGTGAGCCGCCCGTCGGCGCGGGCCGCCACCAGCTCGTCGAGAGCGGTGGTGGCGACGTCGATGCTCACGGCGGCCACGTCGGCGCCGGCCGCCAGCGACGCTGCGGCCCGCGCCGTCTGGGACCCGCCGGCGGCGGCGCCCTCCATGTCGAGGGCGTCGGTGATCACCAGCCCGTCGAAGCCGTAGCCGTCGCGCAGCAGGTCGTAGGCGGCCGGGTCGAGGCTGGCCGGCACGCCGTCACCGGTCAGGCCGGGCACGATCAGGTGACCCATCATGGCGGCCACGCCGGGCTCGGCCAGCAGGCTCTCGTAGGGCACCAGGTCGCTCGCCGCCAGCTCGTCGAGTGGTGGCGTGATGGCGGCGGCGACGTGGGAGTCGGCGCTGGCCGACCCGTGCCCGGGGAAGTGCTTGACGGTCGGGATCATCCCGCCCCGGCGCAGGCCGGCCACGACGGCGGCGGCGTACTCGGTCACGACGGCGGGGTCGTCGGAGAAGCTCCGGTCGCCGATGGCGGGCCCGCCCCCGACGTCGAGCACCGGGGCCAGGGCCACGGTGAACCCCAGGTCGACCATGGCCCGGGCGTGGTCGACCTGGAGCGCCTCGACCTCGGCCGGCGTCATGGTGGTGGCCATCTCCCGGGCCGAGGGCAGCCGGGGCAGGATCCGGCGGAGGCGCTGCACCCGCCCCCCCTCCTCGTCCACCATCAGGAGCGGCCGGGGTATCGGCGACCCGTCCCTCACGGCGGCCAGCCCGGCCCGCAGCGCCCCGGCGTCGGAGGGATCTCCCAGCACGATCGCGCCACCCAGCTCGCCGACGCCGGCCAGCTCCGCCACCTCGTCGAGACGCCGGTCGGGCACGAGCGCCACCAGGAGCTGTCCGAGCACCTGGCGCTCGTCGAGCTCCGGGAAGCACGCCTCGGCGGGGGGGACCGTCGTCGTGGTCGTCGGGATCGTGGTGGTGGTGGTCGTCGTGGTCGACGTCGTCGTGGTGGTGGAGGTCGTGGTGGTCCGCACGACCGGGGCGGCGTCGCCGGCCGACCCGCAGGCGGCGACGAGACAGCAGAGGACGACGGCGATCCTCAGAACGCCACCAGGTCGCGGCAGGCGGCGGTGATGTCGTCCACCTGGGGCAGGATGGCCCGCTCCAGCACCGGGGCGTAGGCGACGTGGGTGTCGAGGGCGGCCACCCGGCGGATGGGCGCGTCCAGCTCGGTGAACAGCTCGTCGGAGGCCCAGGCCGCCACCTCGGCGCCGAACCCGACGGTCAGCACGTCTTCGTGCACCACGAGGAGGCGGTGGGTGCGACCGACCGACTCGGCCACCAGATCACGGTCCCAGGGAGCGATGGTGCGGAGGTCGACCACCTCGACGTCGACGCCTTCGTCGTCGAGCGCGGCCGCCGCCTGCAACGACTTCTCCACCGTGGCCCCCCACGTCACGACGGTGAGGTCGGTGCCGGGCCGACGCACGTCGCCCCGTCCGAACGGGATCACGTAGCCGGCGTCGGGGTACGGGTCGACCGTGTACTTCTGGCGGAGCAGGTGCTTGTGCTCGCAGAACAGCACCGGGTCCTCGTGGCGGAAGGCCGAGCGCAGAAGGCCGACGGCGTCGCGGGTCCGGCTGGGGAAGGCCAGGAGCAGGCCGGGGATGTGGGCGAAGATCGACTCGCCGCACTGGCTGTGCCAGATGGCGCCACCGGTCAGGTAGCCGCCGATGGGTACCCGGATCACGACGGGGCACGTCCACGTCCCGTTCGACCGCCACCGGATCGTGGCCGCCTCGCTCTTGATCTGCTGGAACGCCGGCCAGATGTAGTCGAAGAACTGGATCTCGGGCGCCGGCCGCAGGCCCCGCACGGCCTGGCCCACGGCCCGGCCGACGATGTTGGCCTCGGCCAGCGGTGAGTTGTAGCAGCGGGCCTGCCCGAAGGTCCGCTGCAGGCCGTGGGTCGTGCCGAACACGCCCCCCTTCCCCTCGACGTCGGCCAGCACCGCCTCCCGGGCGTCGGCCACGTCCTCGCCGAACACCCGGATGCGCTCGTCGGCCTCCATCAGCTCGTGGAGGCAGCGGTTGAGCGCGGCGCCCAGGGCCATCTCCTCACCGCCGTCGCCCGGGTCGCCCTCGGGCAGGTCGGGGAGGGCGACCACGTGGCGGGTCACGGTGGTCGGGTCGGGCGGGGCGGCGGCCAGCGCCCGCTGGGCGGCGTCGGCGACGCGCTGGCGGGCCCGGGCCTCGATCCCGTCGGCGCCGGCGTCGTCCAGGACCCCGCCCTCGATCAGCGCCTGCCGCAGCCGGGTGAGCGGACCCCGCTGCTCGTCGACGGCCAGCTCCTCGGCGGAGCGGTACTTGGACTGCGTGTCGGCGGCCGAGTGGGAGTAGGGCCGGGTGACCGTGGCGTGGATCAGGCCCGGTCCGACGCCGGCCCGCACGTGGGCGATGGCCTCGGCGCCGACGCGGCGCACCTCGAAGTAGTCGGTCCCGTCGAGCTGCCACACCTGCAGTCCGGCGAAGCCGCGGACCAGCTCGCCCACCGGCGCCGGGGACTGGTCGCTGGCCGGCACCGAGATGGCGTAGCCGTTGTCGGCGATGACGTACAGGACGGGCAGGTGCAGCGTGGCCGCCGTGTTCAGGCTCTCCCAGAACTCGCCCTCGCTGGTGGCCCCCTCCCCCGACGACACGTACACGAGCTCGTCGCCGGCGGCGGGCAGACCCAGGTGCGGGCGGCGGGACAGGTAGCGGCCGGCCTCGGCGCACCCGACGGCGGGGATGAACTGCGTGCCGGTCGGGCTCGACTGGGTGACGACGTGCAGGTCGACCGACGACCAGTGGGCCGGCATCTGGCGGCCCCCCGAGGCGGGGTCCTCGGCCGCCCCCACCGCCTGCAGCAGAATCTGGTCGGGCGTGGCGCCGAGGCCGAGCATGAGCGCCAGGTCCCGGTAGTAGGGGAAGAACCAGTCGTGCCCGGGACGCAGGTGGCGGGCCAGGCCGAGCAGCAGCGCCTCGTGCCCGGCGCCGGAGATCTGGAAGAACACCCGGCTCTGCTTCTGCAGGGCGATCTCCCGGTCGTCGATCGAGCGCGAGGTCCAGCCCCGCTCGTAGTCCTCCAGCACCTCGTCGACGGGAAGGCCGTGCAGGGTTCTGCCCGGGTCGGCCTCGGTGCTCACAGCTCGGCGCTCCAGTCCCTCGTCTCCAGGTGCTCCCGGATGCGGGCCAGGAAGGCGGAGGCGTAGGCGCCGTCGAAGGCCCGGTGGTCGAACGACAGGGCCAGGTTGCCGACCGGGTGGAAGCCGAGGGCGTGACCGCCGTGGCCGTCGGGCACCGCCACCGGGCGGACCTTCACACCGTCGGTCGACAGGATCGCCACCTGGGGCTGGTTGATGATCGGACCGGTGATGAGCGTGCCGAACCCGCCGGCGTTGGTGATGGTGAACGTCCCGCCCGACACGTCGTCGACGCCGAGGCTCCGGTCGCGGGCCCGGGCGGCGAGGTCGGCGAGGTCGCGGGCCAGGCGGGGCAGGCGCAGGCCGCCGGCGTCGCGCAGCACCGGCACGATGAGCCCCTCGAAGTCGAGGTCGACGGCCACCCCCAGGTCGACCCGGGGCCGCAGGATCAGCTCGTCGTCACCGACCACGGCGTTGACCCGGGGGAACTCGGCCAGCGCGTCGACGGTGGCCCGGGCCACGAACGGCAGGTAGGTCAGCGACGCGCCGTGGCGTTCCCGGAACGCCGCCTTGGCCTCCTGGCGCACCACGTCGACGTTGGCGTAGTCCACCTCGACCACCACCAGCGTGTGCGCCGAGGTGGCCAGCGACCGCATCATGTGCTCGGCCGTCGCCCGCCGGATGGCCGTGAACGGGACCGTCTCGTCCCCCCCGTCCCTGCTCGCACCCGTCGTCAGCGCCGCCTCGACGTCGGCCAGGGTGACCCGGCCCCCCGCCCCCGACCCCTCGATGGCCGCCGGGTCGAGGTCGGTCCCCTCCAGCCGCCTGCGCACGGCAGGCGACAGGAACCCCGCCGTCCCCTCCCGCCCGGGCCGCTCCCCCCGACGTTCTGGCACCTGAAACTCCGCAGATCGGTCATTTCCAGGTGCCAGAACGTCGGGGTCGACCACGGCGAGGGGGGCGCCGATGTCGACGGTGGTGCCCTCGGGCACCAGGATCTCGCGCAGCACGCCGGCCACCGGGGAGGGCAGCTCGCTGTCGACCTTGTCGGTGGAGATCTCGCACAGCGCGTCGTCGACCTCGATCCGGTCACCGACCGCCTTCTGCCAGACGGTGACCGTCCCCTCGGTGACGGTCTCGCCCATCTGCGGCATGGCGATCGTCGTCACCCGGCGCTATTTCCCCCGCCAGCGGGGCGGGCGCCGCTCCCGGAAGGCGGCCCGGCCCTCGTCGGCGTCCTCGGTCCGCTGGGCCACGATCCGCATCGTCTCGCCGAACCGCACGGCGTCGACCCAGGGCAGCCCCCGGGCCCGCACCGCAACCTCCTTGGTGGCCCGCTGCGCCAGGGGGGCGGCCCGGCACAGGCGGTCGGCCAGCGAGCGGGCCTCGACCATCAGGTCGTCGTGGGGCACGACCCGCCACACCAGCCCCATCTCCCGGGCCCGCCCGGCGTCCACCGCCTCCCCCACGAGCAGCAGCTCCATGGCGTCGGCCCAGCGCAGCCGCTGCGGTAGACGGATGGCGCCCACGATGGTCGGGATCCCCAGCGTCACCTCGGGGTAGGCGAACGTGGCCCGGTCGCTGGCCACCACGAAGTCGCAGAACGAGACGGCGGTGAGCCCGTAGCCGATGCAGGGCCCGTTGACGGCGGCGATGGTGGGCTTGTGCAGCTCGAGCCCGGATTCGAAGGAGTTGATGGTCGGCTTCTCCCAGAACGTGCCGGGGAAGGTCCCCGCCGACCCCGGTGAGCGGAGGTCGGCGCCGCCACAGAACACGTCGCCGGTTCCGGTCAGGATGGCGACCCAGGCGTCCTCGTCGCCCAGGAAGCGGGACCAGGCGGCGTTGAGCGACTCCCGCATCTCGGCGTCGATGGCGTTGCGCTTGTCGGGCCGGTCGTAGGCGATCGTGACGACGTGGTCGTCGTGGTCGTAGCGGACCTTGGCCCCGACGTCGTGCCCGCTCACGGGTGCATCGGCGCACGGTCGTCGGCCCAGCGGACCTCGTCCTCGACCTGGGCCGCCACCCGCAGCAGCACGTCCTCCCGCCCGTAGGCGGCCACCAGCTGCACGCCGACGGGCAACCCGTCGGGGGTCCGGTGCAGCGGCAGCGAGATGGCGGGCTGGCCGGTCAGGTTGAACGGCGACGTGAACGTGGCGTACGGCGTCGAGCGCACCAGCGCCCGGGTCGGGTCGCCGGCCTGGGCCACCAGCTCACCCAGCGGCGGCGGGGGCTCGGCCATGGTGGGCGTGAGGAGGAGGTCGAAGCCGCCCGCCCACCAGTCGATGACGGCCCGGCGGAAGACGGCCTGGCGCATCTGCGCCGAGGCCAGCTCCACGGCCGACATCTCCCCGGCCATCTGCGCCATGGCCCACGTGGCCGGCTCGACGTCGTCCTCGGTCACGGTCCGGCCCAGCTCGTCGCCGATCCAGCGCAGGTTCAGGGCGCAGTTGGCCACCCACGTGGCCATGAACATCTGCGGGTCGGCCAACATCGCCAGTGCGTCGGGGTGGGCCTCCTCGACGTCGTGGCCGAGGCGCTCCAGGAGGGCGGCGGCGGACCGGGCCGCCTCCTGGCACTCGGCGTGCGTCTCCACGGTCAGGCTCTGCGCCATGAGCCCGACCCGCAGCCGGCCCGGCGGACGGCCCACCTCGTCGACGAAGGGTCGCTCCGGCGGGGGGGCGATCACGGCGTCACCGGGGAACGGGAAGGCGATCACGTCGAGCAGCCCGGCGCAGTCGCGCACGGTGTGGCAGACGACGTGCTGCACCGACACGCCGGCCTCGTCCTTGTCGGGACCCATCGAGGCCCGGCCCCGGGAGGGCTTGAGCCCCACCGGCCCGCAGGCGGAGGCGGGGATGCGGATGGAGCCGCCGCCGTCGGAGGCGTTGGCGGCGGGGACGATGCCGCCGGCCACGGCCGCCGCCGCGCCCCCGCTCGATCCCCCCGGACCGTGGTCGGTGCTCCACGGATTGCGGGTCGGCCCGTGGGCCACCGGCTCGGTCGTGGCCACGAGGCCCAGCTCGGGGGTGTTGGTGCGCCCGATCATCACCAGCCCGGCCCGCCGGTAGCAGGTCGTCAGGTTGGCGTCGTGGTCGGCCCGGTGGTCGGCGGCGGCCAGCGCCTGGTTGCCGGCGTGGAACGGACGCCCCGCCTCGGTGGGCCACAGGTCCTTCAGGGCGAAGGGGACGCCCCGGAAGGGCCCGTCGGGGAGGTCGGGGTCGTCGGCGGCGGTCAACGCCTCGTCGACGGACGGATGGATGACGGCGTTCAGCTCCGGGTTCAGCCGCTCCATGCGGGCTACCGCCGCCTCGACCAGCTCCCGGGGCTTGGCCTGGCCCGAGCGCACCAGCTCGGCCTGGGCGGTGGCGTCGAGTCGGGCGAGGTCGTCGGCCATGGGAGCCGAGCGTAGGTCCCCCCGGCGACTCCCGCCTCAGCCCGCCGCCGGCTCGGCCAGGCGGGTCTTCGAGGCCCTCTTGCGGCCCGATCGCCGACCAGCTCGAAGGCGACGCCCACGACCGGGTCGAGGTAGCGGCCCACGCCCTTCGTGTCGATGCGGGCGGCGTAGGTCAGCGTGCCGTGCTCGTCGACGGTGATGGTGTCGGTCGAGCGGCCCACGAAGTCGGTCGTCACCCGGTAGCCGGTTCGGTCGAGTACGTCGTCACGAGGGCAGCCTCACCGGTTGGGGAGTCACGTCCAGAGGGCCGTGCGGCAGGCGGGGGAGGACGTACCGGCCGAACAGGTCGCACTCGTCCTTGTGCGGGTACCCGGACAGGATGAAGGCCCCGATGCCGACGTCGCGCAGCGCCTCGATCTTCGCCGTCACCTGGTCGGGATCGCCGACGATGGCGGCGCCGGCGCCGAGCGGGCCCGCCCGACGCCGGTCCACAGGTTGGGCTCGGCGTAGCCGTCCTCGCCGGCCGTCTCCCGCAGCTCGGCCTGGCGGCGTACCCCCGCCGACGTCGAGTCGAGCGAGCGGCCGCGGATCTCGTCGCCGGTGCGGTCGTCGAGTCGGGACAGGAGCCGGGTGGCGGCCCGGCGGGCCTCGTCCTCGCTCTCGCGGACGATGACATGACTGCGCCAGCCGTACGTGAGCGTCCGGTCGTGGCGGGCGGCCCGCTCGTCCATCTCGGCCACCACGGCGGCCACGTTGTCGACGGTGTCGGGCCACATGAGGAACACGTCGCAACCCGCCGCCGCACACTCCTTGGCCGCCTCGGAGAGCCCCCCGAAGTAGTAGGGCGGGCAGCGCCCGTCGACGGTACCCACCCGGGGTGGGTCGATGGTGAGGTCGACGAACTCGCCGTGGAAGTCGACCCCCTTGCCATCCAGCAGGTCACGCAGCACGGCCATGACCTCGAGCGTGCGGCGGTAGCGGGGCTCGGAGTCGAGCTGCTGGCCGGGAACGTCGCTCGAGATGATGTTGATGGTCAGACGCCCGCCCAGCATCTGGTCGACGGTGGCGAGCTGGCGGGCCAGCTGCGGGACGACCAGCTCACCCACCCGCACGGCCAGCAGCATCCGGATGCGCCTGCTGAGCCCGGCCATGCCGGCGGCGAAGGCGGTGTTGTCGATGCCGAGCTGGTAGCCGGACGGCAGCAGCACGTTGTCGAAGCCCATGGTCTCGGCCGACAGCACGATGTCGCGGCAGTGCTCCCACGAGCTGGCCAGCAGCGGGGCGGGAACGCCCAGGAACTCGTAGTCGTCGTCGCACAGCGCGCTGAACCAGGAGAGCTCTATGTCCATTGGCGGCCTCGTCCCGTCGGCTGGCCGCTCATCGGCCCGACACGTCGGCCGCGAACGTCCACCGGCGGCCTCGTCCCGTCGGCTGGCCGCTCATCGGCCCGACACGTCGGCCGCGAACGTCCACCGGCGGCCTCGTCCCGTCGGCGGGCCGCTCATCGGCCCGACACGTCGGCCGCGAACGTCCACCGGCGGCCTCGTCCCGTCGGCTGGCCGCTCATGCTCACGGGAGGGGTACCCCTTCGGAGGCCTGGATGATGTCGTAGCAGTCGGCCCGGCTGATGTTCAGGCGCAGCGCAGCCATCGAAGCGGTGATGCGCTCGGGGGTCTGGGTCCCGACGATGGCCACCGGCGCCGACGGGTGGGCCAGCACGAAGCCGAGGGCCACGATCGAGCGGTCGACGCCCTCCCGCTCGGCGATCCGGTCGAGCGTTGTCAACAGCTCGGCCCGGGGACCGGCCTCGGTCGGCTCGGCGCCGGGGGCGAGGCGGCCTCCGGCCAGCGGGCTCCACGCCAGCGGCACCGTGCCCCGCTGCAGGCAGCGGTCGAGGGTGCCGTCGCGAAGGGGATCGAGGTGGGCGGCCGAGAACTGGGGCTGGTCGGTGGCGAGGGGGAAGTGGAGATGGGCCACCAGGGCGTCGGTCTGGGCCGGGGTGTGGTTCGAGACGCCGACCTCCCGGATCTTGCCGGCGTCCCGCAGCTCGGCCAGGGTGGCGGCCACCTCGGCCGGGTGGGCGTAGAGGTCGGGCCGGTGCACCTGCCACAGGTCGATCACGTCGACGCCGAGCCGCCGGAGCGAGGCGTCGACGGCCTGGCGCAGCATCGCCGGCGACGAGTCGTACGGCGTGGGGGGGACGATGCCCCCCTTGGTCGACAGCACCATCCGGTCCCGCAGGCCGGGCGCGTCGGCCAGCACCTTCCCGAGCAGCTCCTCGGCCGCCCCGAACCCGGCGCCGCCCCAGTCGAGGCCGTACACGTCGGCCGTGTCGATCATGTTCATGCCGGCGTCGAGGGCGGTCTCGATGATGCGCCGGGCGTTGGCCAGGTCGGGATCGGTGAAGCGCCACAGCCCGTAGGCCAGCGGCCCCACCTCGATGCCCGACTGGCCCAGCCGGCGGGGTCCGGAGCGGACCAGGGTGTCGGCGGGCGGGGCGTCGCTCATGGCTTCCGTACGCTAGCCCTCCCATGGCGACCGATCCCCCGTCCCGACCGGGTCCCTCCGACACGATCCGCTACGGCGTGATCGGCACCGGGATGATGGGCATCGAGCACATCGAGAACCTGAAGGCCATCGACGGAGCCGAGGTGACCGCCATCGCCGATCCCGACGCGCGGTCCCGGGGCTGGGCCATCGACGCCCTCGGACCGGTGGCCACCTTCGACGACCACCGGGCGCTCCTCGACAGCGGGCGCTGCGACGCCGTCGTCATCGTCACCCCCAACATGACCCACGTCGACGTGATGACCGACGTGCTCGGCACCGACCACCACGTCATGGTGGAGAAGCCCCTGTGTACGACGGTGGCCGACTGCCGGAAGGTCATCGACGCCGCCCGCGACCATCGCGGCGTCGTGTGGGTCGGGCTCGAGTACCGCTACATGCCACCGGTGGCCCGCCTCGTCGCCGCCGCCCGGCAGGGCGAGCTGGGCCGGGTGCGGATGATCGGCATCCGGGAACATCGCTTCCCGTTCCTCGCCAAGGTCGGCAACTGGAACCGGTTCAACCGCAACTCGGGCGGCACGCTGGTCGAGAAGTGCTGCCACTTCTTCGACCTCATGAACCTGGTGGCCGAGGCCGAGCCCGTGCGGGTCATGGCCTCGGGCGGTCAGGACGTGAACCACCTCGACGAGTCCTACGACGGCGAGACCCCCGACGTGCTCGACAACGCCTTCGTGATCGTCGACTACGACAACGGGGTCCGGGCCATGCTCGACCTGTGCATGTTCGCCGAGGCGAGCCTCAACCAGGAGGAGATCGCCGTCACCGGTGACGAGGCCAAGGCCGAGGCCTTCCTCCCGTCGGGCGAGTACCGCCTCGGGCGGCGGGTGGACGGGCGGCCCGGTGTCTCCACCGAGATCGTCACCGACCCGGCCGTGCGCTACGAGGGCCACCACCATGGGTCGAGCTACCTGGAGCACCTCGACTTCCTGGCCGCCGTCCGCTCCGGGGCACCGCCGGCCGTGGCCCTGGAGGACGGCCTGCGCTCGGTGGCCCTGGGCGTGGCCTCCCAGCGCAGCATCGCCGAGGAGCGGATCGTGGAGATGGACGAGGTACTGACCGATCCCGTCGCCTGATCCGGCGGCGGGCCCGCTGGGATCCGGCTGGTATCGTCGTCCCAGTGGATGTCACCATTGATTCCGTCGGCCGCATCGTCGTTCCCAAGCCGCTGAGGGACCGGCTCGGATTCACGCCGGGAACCGTCGTCGACGTGTCGCTCTACGGTGACGGTCTCCACGTGGCACCCGCGGGTCGGGTGGCGCGTCTGGAGGAACGCGACGGTCTGCTCGTCGCCGTCTCGGAGACGACCGTCACCGACGACGACGTCTTCGCACTGGTCGACTCCATCCGACGTTGACCGGCTGGGTCGCTGACACCAGCGTCGCAGTGCCGGCCCTCCTCGCTGGTCATACCGCCCATGCCAGCGTCATCGCGGCGTTGCGAGATCGAACCGTGTCGCTCGCCGCCCACTCGGCCCTCGAGTCGTACTCGGTCCTGACGCGACTCCCGGGCGATGCCCGGCTCGCTCCTGCCGACGCAGTCCACCTCCTGGACGTCCGCTTCGGTCGACCCGTGGTGCTCCCCGACCGTCGGGCGGCGGATCTCGTCGCCGAGCTTGCTGACCTGGGCATCGCCGGCGGAGCCGTCTACGACGCACTGATCGCGGCAACCGCAGCTACGGCCGACGCGACGTTGCTCACACGAGACATACGGGCCGCTGCGACCTATCAGCGCGTGGACGCCGCCTACGAACTGGTCAGCTGACCGATCGACTCGGAACCCTCCCCGGGGGGCGTGGGCTAGCCCTTGACGGATCCGGCCAGGATGCCGCGTACGAAGTAGCGCTGGAGGGCGAAGAACACCACCAGCGGGACGAACGCCTGCGTGAACGCCGCCGAAGGCAACAAGTTCTCGTTGCGACCGAAGTCTCCCGCCAGGTTGGCGATCCGGATGGTCGTCGGGACGGCGTCGGGGTTGGAGCCGGCCATGGTCAGGGCGATCAGGTAGTCGTTCCAGGTCCACAGGAACTGGAAGATGGCGAAGGCGGCCAGCACCGGAACCGAGAGCGGCAGTACCAGTCGCCAGAAGATGGTGAAGTGGTCGGCACCGTCGATGCGGGCCGCCTCGAACAGGTCACGCGGAAGACCCGACATGTAGTTGTGCAGCAGGAAGATGGCGAACGGCATGGCGAAGCCGGTGTGGGTCAGCCACACCGCCGTCGTGGTGCCGACCAGATCCAGATCGGGGATGAGCGTGATCGTCTTGTCGAGGAACGGCAGGGTCAGGTGGGCGCCGTCGACGTACATCTGCAGCAACGGGATGAGCGCCACCTGCAGCGGCACGGCCAGGAGCGACACCGTGAAGATGAACAACCACTGCCGGCCCCGGAAGTCGATCCAGGCGAAGGCGTAGGCGGCGAAGGCGGCCACGGCGATGGGGATGATGGTGGCCGGCAGCGAGATGGCCATGGAATTGAGCAGCGAATCCGTGAGGCTGGCCGTGGCGTCGGCGCTGAGCACCTCCTCGTAGTTGGCGAGGGTCAACTCGTCGAGCTCGCCCAGCACCGTCCACCACCCCGACCCCCGCTGGGCGTCGGCGGAGCGGAACGAGTTCACCAGCAGCCCCAGGCTGGGAATGCTCCAGATGACCACGACCAGCCACAGCACCCAGGTGGGGATGGCCCGGAGCACGCCGTAGATACGTCCGCCGATGCCCGGAGTCCGCTCGGGGGCGAGCCCCGGCCCCCCGCCCTCGTGGGGGCCGGTCATCACCCCCTCGGAGGTGGAGTCGACGTCGGAGATCACGCTCATCTCAGGCCTCCTGCTGCATGCGGCGGACGTTCATGTACATGACCGGGAGCACCGAGATGAAGAGGATGACGGCCAGTGCCGCCCCTCTACCGATGTTGGCGAAGTTGAAGGCCTGGTTGTACATGTCGTTGGCCAGAACCTGCGTCCCGAAGTTGCCGTTGGTCATCACGGCCACGATGTCGTACACCTTCATGACCAGCACGATGAGGGTGGTCACGACCACCCCGATGGTGGTGGCCACCTGCGGCAGGGTGACCCGCCAGAAGATCTGCGACTCGGTGGCGCCATCGACCCGGGCCGCCTCGATGAACTCGGTGGGCACCGCCTTGATGGCCGCCGACAGGATGACCATGGCGAACCCGGTCTGGATCCAGATGAGCACCACCATGAGCCAGATGTTGTTGAACGGGGACTCCTGCACGAAGGCGATCGTCTGCGGCGCGATCTCGCCGTCTGCCGTCTCCGTGAACCCGCCGATACCGGAGGTCACGTAGCGCAGGAGGATCCAGCCGACCAGGAGGGCGGCTCCACCGGGGACGATGACGCTGGTCAGCTCTCGCTCGACCAGTCGCCGGCCGACCACGACGAGCAGGGCGACGAACAGCACGCCGAGGAGGATGGCGACCAGGATGGTGGGGATCCCCTCACCGGTGCTGAGCCGACCGAGGCCCACCCAGACGGCGTTCATGACGCCCGTCTGCTCGGTGCTCGTGTCGCGTGGCACGTACATGAAACGCCAGATGATGGTGGCCCCCACCAGCGAGATGGCCATGGGCATGAAGATCAGCGACTTGGCGACCCGTTCGAAGCGGACCCCGTCGGCCAGGACGGCCACGGCCAACCCGACGGCGGTGGCGAAGAACGTCACCGTGACCACCCACCACAGGTTGTTGATGATGGTGCCCCGCAGCGCGGTGAACAGCGCGAACAGCAGGAACAGACCGCCACCCAGTAGCGGCAACACCGAGGGCCCGCCCAGCTCGACGGCCCGGCCGGTGCGCTGGCGGGACACGAAGCCGAGGACGGCCCCGATGACGACCAGCACGAGGCCGATGTAGAAGAGCCGGCTGGTGAAGAAGTTGCCCAACCCGCTGGCGTCCCAGCTGGTCGAGTCGGTGAAGGTGTCGGTGTAGTTGCCGAGCCCCACGAAGCCGTCGGCGTCGCTGTCGAAGAACGACAGGTAGATGGTGCGGACGGTGGGCACCACCAGCGTGATGAAGATGAACAGCAGGGCGGGGACGAGGAAGATGAAGCCCCGGGACTTCTGGTCGATCAGGGTACGGGCGTAGAGGTCGGGGTTGCGGGTGTAGCCCACCCTGATGCCGATCAGGATGGCCGGCACGGCGGCGGCCACGACGGCCTCGACCATGGTGCCCGACCCGATGTCGGCCCCGCCCCAGGCCCCGACGAACCAGCCGACCGCGCCGCCGACCAGCAGCCCGTTGAGCGGGGGTCGCCTGCGCAGGGCGCTCAGGCCACCGCCCACCACCAGGCCGGCGACCGTCCAGCCCAGCAGCGGGACGACGTCGAGGGAGGGCTGGGCGCGCTCGTCGATCAGCACTCCGACCACCACGCCGACCAGCGCGCCGGCGCCGACCCCGATGGCGAGACGCTGGGTGGGGTCGTCGGTGCGGACCAGGAGCACGCCCACCACGGCGAAGGCCAGGGCGAAGACCACGGGAACGGCCAGCCAGGCCAGCAGCCCCCCGATGCCGGCCGCCTCGGTCGACACCGTCAGGAGCTGGTTGCCGTTGAGGATGGCGCCGAGCACGAAGCCGACGGCGCCGAAGATGACGGCGCTGAACCGTTGCCACTCGGTCCGCACCTGGTTGAACACCAGGTTGGCCCCGACCCACAGCGCGGCGCTGGCGCCGACCGCCACCACGATGGTGATCAGGGTCGATATGACCTTGCCCACGTACTCCCCCTCTGCTCGCCCCCGCCCCGAATGCGCCCGGGGCGCCGACACCGTAGTGCCGACGCCCCGGTCACCGCTGGATCATGCCCGGCCAGCCGTCAGCTGGGCCAGGACTCCTCGATGTTGTCGGCCGCCTCCTGGGCGTCGATGTCGCCATTGACGGCCGCCGTCGCCTCGGTCCAGAACGACCCGGCGCCGACGCTGGCCGGCATCAGGTCGGAGGCGTCGAAGCGGACCACGTCGGACGTCTCGAGGATCTCGAGGAACGACTGCTCGAGGGGCTGGTAGACCGACAGGTCCTGACCGTTGACGGCGGACAGGAAGCCCGACAGGCCCCCGCCCTTGCCCTCGGCCTGGGCCACCTGGCGGGCCTCGGCGTACTCCGGCGTCGACATGTACTCGAGGACGGCCATCACCTGGGGGCTGTCATTGAAGCCGGCGGCCAGGGTGCCGGCGCCCAGGACGGGCTGGCCCTCGTTCGACGGGAAGTAGAAGACGTCGACCGCCTCCTCGGATCCGTCGGCGAAGGGGGTGCCCTCGGGGATGAAGGCGCTGAAGAACGACGCCTGGCGGTGCATCATGCACTGCCCGTTGACGAGCGGCTCGCCGTTGGCCTGGAACGAGGTGGCGGCGACGTTGCCCCCGGCGGCGAAGACGTTCTCGGACGACCACAGGTCGAGCACGGTCTGCATCGACTCGACGATGCGCTCGTCGTTGAACGGGATCTCGTGGTTGACCCACTGGTCGTAGACCTCGGGGCCGTGCTGGCGCAGCACCATGTCCTCGGTCCAGTCGGTGAAGGGCCAGCCGGTGGCCTGGGCCGACTCGATGCCGACGCAGAGCGGCGTGTTGCCGTCGGCCGCCATCTCGTCGACCAGGGCGAAGAAGTCGTCGAGGGTCTCCGGCACCTCGTAGCCCAGCTCCTCGAAGCGGGCCGGCTGGTACCAGACCAGCGACTTGAGGTCGGCCTTGACCGGCACGCCGTACTGGGTGCCGTCGACCTCGCCGAACACGGTCCACGACTCGGGCCAGTTGGTCTCGACGGCGGCGGCCACCTCGTCGGTCAGCGGGACGACCACGCCGTCGCGTGCGAACTCGGCCAGCTTGCCGGGCTGGGGGAAGATCGAGATGTCGGGCGGGTTGCCGCCCTGCACCTGCGTGTTGATGTTCGACTCCCAGTTGGCGTCACCGGCGTAGGTGATCTCCATGTCGTTGGCCTCGGCGAACTCGTCGAGAGCGACCTGGATGGCCCCGGCCTCGGCCTCGTCACGCTCGGGGCCGGTCATCGTGATCGACGTCCCCGACAGGTCGGCGTCGCCCGCCGGTGCAGCGTCTCCGTCGTCTCCATCGGGCACACCGGCGTCGCCGTCGTCGGCCCCGGTGTCGATCGTGTTGTCGGTCTCGTCGCCGGCGTCGACGTCGCCGTCGTCGTCACCGCAGGCGGCGGCGACCAGCGACAGCGCGAACAGCAGGCACAGGAGCCTCAACCATCGTGAGCGCATGCTTCCCTCCCCTGGGGCCCCTCGACCCCGATCAGGTGCCGTCGCGAGCACCCAGGAGCGGGTCTCGTCGGCGGGCAGCACCGGACCCTCATCCGGGCTGTAAACGCTTGCACACTACGCAGCCGGTGGGGCGAGGTCAACGCGACCCGTGTCGGAGTCGTCGCACGGACCTGCCACCATCGACGCCGTGCACCACGACCCCGGCTGGTGGCGCGACGCCGTCGTCTACCAGATCTACCCCCGCTCGTTCGCCGACGCCGACGACGACGGGGTCGGTGACCTGGCCGGTCTCACCGCCCGGCTCGACCACCTCGCCGAGCTGCGCGTAGACGCCGTCTGGCTGTCGCCCATCTTCCGATCCCCCATGGCCGACTTCGGTTACGACGTAGCGGACTACTGCGACGTCGATCCGGTCTTCGGCGACCTGGCCGACCTCGACCGGCTCGTGGCCGAGGCCCACGACCGGGGCATCCGGGTCCTCCTCGACTGGGTGCCGAACCACACCTCCGACCAGCACCCGTGGTTCCTCGACGCTCTCACCGGCCGCGACGCCGAGCACCGGGACTGGTACGTCTGGCGTGACCCCGCCCCGGACGGCGGCCCGCCCAACAACTGGGGCGCCGCCTTCGAGGAGGGCCGTCCGGCGTGGACCCTCGACGAGGAGTCGGGGCAGTACTACCTGCACCTGTTCCTGCCCGAGCAGCCCGACCTCGACTGGACCAACCCGGCCGTGGTCGAGGCGATGCACGACACGCTGCGGTTCTGGCTCGACCGGGGCGTCGACGGCTTCCGGGCCGACGTCGTGCACCTGATCGGCAAGGGGCCGGAGCTGGCCGACCTGCCCCCAGACCAGGCGGGCACGTCGCCGGTCACCCACATCGACGACGAGCGCACCCACGCCATCCTGCGTGACATCCGGGCCGTGCTCGACGGCTACGACCACGAGCCGATCATGGTCGGCGAGGTGTACCTCCTCGACCCGGAGCAGCTGGCCCGCTACCACTCGACCGGCGACGAGCTGCACCTGGCCTTCAACTTCAAGGCGCTGCACACCGACTGGGTGGCGGCGGACTGGCGCCGCCGCATCACCGAGATGCACGACGTGCTCGGGGCCGGCTGGCCGACGTGGGTGCTGTCCAACCACGACCAGCCCCGCCATCGCACCCGCTACGGATCCGAGGCCCGGGCCCGGGCCGCCGCCGTCCTGCTGCTCACCCTGCGGGGCACGCCGTTCCTCTACGCCGGCGAGGAGCTGGGCCTGACCGACGCCGAGGTCCCCCCGGACCGGGCCGTCGACCCGGGCGGTCGGGACGGCTGCCGGGCGCCGATCCCGTGGCTGGTCGAGCCGCCGCACGGCTGGGGACCCGACCCGTGGCTGCCCTTCCCGCCCCACCCCGGCGAGCGCAGCGCCGAGGCCGAGGCCGGTGACCCGGGCTCGATGCTCGGCCTCTACCGCCGGCTGCTGCGGGCCCGTCGGAACTCGCCCGCCCTGCGCTCCGGGACCGAGCGACTGCTCGACGGCCCCACCGACGTCATCGTGCGGGAGCGGGAGCGCGACGGCGATCGTCGGATCGTGGCCGTGAACTTCTCGTCGGATGCGGTCGAGGTGGCGTTGGACGGCACCGTGGAGGTGTCCAGCGACGGCCGGAACGAGGGGGCGCCCTTCGACGGGACCCTCGGACCCGACCAGGCCGTGATCCTCGGGCCCTGACCCTCAGACCGGCGTGAGCCCGGCGGCGCCGAAGGCCACCCCGAAGCGGGTGCACCAGATCACCACCGTCGTGTACCGGTCGAGGTCGAGGTCGGGCGGGATCTCGTAGTTCTGGTCGCCCACGTTGCCCTTCAGCGGGCCCAGCTCCACGAAGTCGGCGGCCAGCTCGTCGAGCGGGGCGTCCGGTGGTGCGGCCGACAGCCACACGTCGAGGTCGGGGCCGTTGTCGGTGCGGAAGTCCTCGAAGCGCAGGAACCGTTGCTCGGTGCCGTCGGTCAGCACCACGGCCCGGCCCTCGGTGGGATGGCTGCGGTCCACGAACCCACCCTCGACGAGGGTGAGGACCTCGGGCTGGTCGACGGGCATGGCCGGATCCTCGGCGACAGGCTCCTCGGTGGGGACACCCTCGTCCTCCATGGCGGCGTCGATGGCCTCGGCCGTGTCGTCGTCGATCACGTCCTCGGGCATCCCCGAGGCGGCCGCCCCGCTGGAGAACACCGGGCCGTCCTCGCTCACCTCGTCGTCGCCGAACAGCGTCTGGATCCCGAAGAACCCGAACGCCAGCCACGCCGCCACGGCTGCCAGCACCACCCCGACCGGCACCGTCCAGCGCCAGTTCCTCCGCAACCACGTCATCGGTCGATCCTCTCGCTCGTCGATCGGCAGCGGGAACGTCGGCCCCGGCGGTCGGCGTCCCCGGACGGTTCGAGTTCTGCGAGCGTTCACCCATGGACGACGTGAGGACCGAGCCGACGGCGAAGCGGGTGCGGGCCCGGCGCGGCGGCCGCTGGGTGGTCGACACCACCGATGCGCTGCTGGTGTGGGAGCACCGCTGGTACCCGACCTGGTACTTCCCGGAGGCCGACGTGGCCGACGATCTGGCCACCGCTCCGGCCGGGATCGAGGGTTACGTCCGCCTCGACTGGGATGCGGTCGACGCCTGGTTCGAGGAGGACGTCGAGGTGTTCGTCCACACCCGCGACCCCGGGGTGCGGGTCGACGTCCTGGCGAGCTCCCGGTCGGTGCGCATCGAGCTGGCGGGCGTGGTGCTGGCCGAGTCGGACCACCCCACCGTGCTGTTCGAGACCAACCTGCCCGAGCGGTTCTACCTGCCCCAACCCGACGTGCGGTGGGACCGGCTGCGACCGAGCGACACGACGACGGCCTGCCCCTACAAGGGGGAGGCGCGGTACTGGGACGTCGACCTGGACGGCACCCGCCACGCCGACCTGGCCTGGAGCTACCCGACGCCGCTGCCGGAGAGCATCGACGTGCGGGGGCTGGTGTGCTTCCTCGACGAACGGGTCGACGTGACCGTCGACGGGGTGCGCCGGGAGCGGCCCGTCACCAAGTTCGCCTGAGCGGGGTCCCGGCGACGACGGCGGCGACCGGTACCGTCGACCCGGTGACCGACCGGGCCGCCACCCGTCCGAGCCGGACCATCGACGTGGCCCTCGGCATCACCCTGGCCGCCGCGCCGGAGCGGGTGTGGCTGGCGCTGACGCAGCGGACGGGGGTGTGGTGGCGGGCGCCGTGGGTCAGCCACCCCGACCTCGTGCTGGGCGTGCAGCTGGAGGAGCGCCCCGGCGGGCTGGTGTGGGAGGACTGGGGGCCGGGAGAGGGGTCGGTCCTCGCCCACGTCACGGCCATCCGCCGGCCGTCGCTCCTCGAGCTGGCCGGCCCCCTGTTCGTGCCGGGCGCCGTGGCGGGACAGGCCCGGCTCACCCTGGAGCGCCGCGACGACGACCGCACCGACCTGTCCGTCGAGCACGTCGCCGTCGGCCCCCTGCGGGAGGACGCCGCCTCGGTGGCCCTGCGGGGTTGGCGGGAGCTCCTCGACGACCGTCTGCGGACCCAGGCCGAGCCCCCCACGGCGATCTGACACAAGCACGCGTTGCTATAGCAACGCGTGCTTGTGTCAGGTCGCCGGTCGGGAGAGGCTCACGGCGAAGTCACCGGCCGGGTCGGTCCACCAGGCCACCTGGTGCAGGCCGGCGGCGGCCAGCTCGGCCTCCACGCCCCCGGGGTGGAACTTGGCCGAGATCTCGGTGCGGATCTCCTCGCCGTCGGCCAGAACCACGTCGAGGTCGAGGTCGCCGAGGCGGACCCGCTGATCGCCCCGGGCCCGCAGGCGCATCTCGATCCACTCCTCGTCGGGCACCCACACGGCCCGGTGCTCGAAGCGGTCGGGGTCGAAGTCGCCGTCGAGCTCCCGGTTGAGCACGGCCAGCACGTTGCGGTTGAACTCGGCCGTCACCCCGGCCCCGTCGTCGTAGGCGGCCACCAGACGGGACGGGTCCTTCACCAGGTCGGTGCCGAGCAGAAAGGAGTCACCGTCGCCCAGGACGGAGGCCACGTCGGCGAGGAAGTCGTGGCGCTCCCCGGGGGTGAGGTTGCCGATGGTCCCACCCAGGAAGGCCACCAGCCGCCGGCCCCCGGTGGGGATCTCGCCCAGGTGGCGCCCGAAGTCGCCGACCACCCCGTGGATGTCGAGGCCCCGGTAGCGGCGGGCCAGGCGGTCGGCGGCGCTCCGCAGGGTCGACTCGGCCACGTCGAAGGGGACGTACCGGCGGAGGACGCCGGCCTCGGCCATGGCGTCGAGCAGCACCAGCGTCTTGTCGCTGACCCCCGAGCCCAGCTCGACCAGCGTGTCGGCCCCCGCCGTACGCACGATGTCGGTGGCGCGGGCCCGCAGGATCGAGCGCTCCGCCTCCGTCGGGTAGTACTCCGGCAGCCGGGTGATCGCCTCGAACAGCTCGCTGCCCCGCTCGTCGTAGAAGTACTTGGGCGGCAGGGTCTTCGGGTCCGCCGTCAGGCCGGCCCGCACGTCGTCACGGAGGGCGGCGGCCAGATCCTCGGGCCGCAGGTGGACGTCGATCGTCACGCCGCGGCGAGGCGCAGGCCGGAGAACATCCAGCGCTGGTGCGGACCGTAGAAGTTGCGGTACGTGGGTCGGACGTGGCCGGCCGGGGTGGCGCAGCAGCCGCCCCGCAGCACGACCTGGCCGCTCATGAACTTGCCGTTGTACTCCCCCACCGCCCCCTCGGCCGGCCGGAACCCGGGGTAGGGCAGGTAGGCGCTCGACGTCCACTCCCACAGGTCGCCGATGAGCTGACGCAGCTCCCCGTCGGCGGGCGGGGCGGCGGCCGGATGGTATCGCCGGGTGGACGTGTCGTTGCCGCCGGCCCACCGGCCCCCGGCGGCGTGCTCCCACTCGTGCTCGGTGGGCAGGCGGGCGCCGGCCCAGGTGGCGAAGGCGTCGGCCTCGTAGTGGCTCACGTGGCAGACCGGCTCGGCCGGATCGACGCCCCGCCAGCCTCCCAGGGTGAACAGCTCCCACCCGTCGTCGCCCCGCCGCCAGTAGGCCGGGGCGTCCCATCCGTGCGCCTGCACGGTCCCCCACCCGTCCGACAGCCACGGCCCCGGCGTGGCGTAGCCCCCGTCGTCCATGAACTCGAGCCACTCCCCGCACGTGACGAGGCGGTCGGCGAGAGCGAACGGTTCGAGCCACACCTGATGACGGGGCCCCTCGTTGTCGTAGGCGAACCCCACGCCGTCGTGGCCGATCTCGACCAGCCCACCGTCGAACCGGCACCATCCGAGCGGGGCGGACGCCTCGCCCTCCGAGGCCGCCGCTGCGCCGGCCACGTAGGCCGGATCGACCGGGGTGAGGGACAGCGCGTGCTTGATGTCCATGAGCAGCAGCTCCTGATGCTGCTGCTCGTGGTGCAGGCCCAGCTCGACCAGGGCGGCGAGGTCGGGGCGACCTGGGACCACGGTGTCGATCAGGGTGGTCATGGCCTCGTCGACGTAGGCCCGGTAGTCACCCACCTCGGCCACCCCGGGCCGGGTCACGAGACCCCGCTCGGCCCGGGGATGACGGGCCCCGACCGCCTCGTAGTAGGAGTTGAACAGGTAGCCGTAGCGCTCGTCGCACTCCCGGTAGCCGGTGAGGTGCGGCGTCAGCAGGAACGTCTCGAAGAACCAGGTGGTGTGGGCCCGGTGCCACTTGGTGGGGCTGGCGTCGGGCATGGACTGGACCTGCTGGTCCTCCGCCGACAGCGGTGCGGCCAGGCGCTCCGTCTCGGCCCGCACGGCCGGATAGCGCTCGAGGAGGTCGCTCATGGGGAGGGGGTCCTTCCCTGGACTACCGGTGCAACCGGTCGGTCGCCCCAGGCTGTTCCCGATCGGGGCGCATCTCACCCATGGGAGTTCCTACGCTGGGCGGATGGCCGTCCCACGCATCCCGGGAGCCCAGCTGGCCGCCGGTCTGGCCACCTGGACACTGGCCGAGTACGGCGTGCACCGGTGGGTCATGCACCGGCGGGGCGGCCGCGACCCACTGGCCGTCGAGCACCGCATCCACCACGCCCGACCCGAGCTCACGTCCCTGCCGCTGCGCCTTCTCGGCCACGCCGGGGTTCACGTCGGCGCGCTGCTGGTCGGCGCCGCCGCCCGCCGGCCGGCCGTCGGGATCGGGTTCGGAGCCGGTTATTCCCTCTACGAGGGGCTGCACTGGCGGGCCCACCACCGCCCGCCGTGGCGGTGGGAGCGGACGCTGCGCCGCCGCCACCTCGCCCACCACGCCGCCGGGGCGGGCGCCAACTTCGGCGTGACCCTCCCCCTCTGGGACCGGGTGTTCGGCACCGAGGACCCCCGCCCCGCCCCCGTGCGCCTGCGGCCTCGCCAGACCCCGACCTGGGTGCGACCCGACGACCCCGACTACGTGCTGACGGCCTCGGGCTGACGCGCTCCGACGAGGGGCGCCGACCACGCCCGCCGTAGGGCGTCGAGGCCGGCGGTGGCCCGCATCACGAACAGGTCGTCGTCGTCGGGCTCGCCGTCGTCGAGCCAGCGCAGCACGGCGTCGACGAGGTGGTCGACGTAGGTGCGCACGGCCCAGAGCCGCAGACCGGGGTCGAACCGGGCCCCGAAGGCCAGGTCTGCGAGACGCTCGGACCGGGTGCGGACCTCGAAGGCGTACGCCACGAAGTCGGGCTCACGGGCGGCGTGGGAGAACAGCAGCCGGTAGCCGTCGGGATCCTCCCGGGCCACCCGCAGGTGGGCCACGACGGGCCGGGCCCGCCCCGCCGTGCTCAGCTCCTCCCAGATCTCGTTCATCCGGGACGACACGCGCTCGAGCACCCGCCGGTACAGCTCGTCCTTCGAGTCGACGTGGCGGTAGACGATGACCTTCGACACGCCGGCCTCGGCGGCCACGTCGGTCATGAGCGTGCCGCCGTAGCCGGCCCGGGCGAAGGCCGTGGCCGCGGCCCGCAGGACGGACTCGCGCCGGTCCTCGCGTTTGAGCAGCTGCCGAGCCACACCTACGGTCTAGTGGTCGGTCGGCACCACTCGTCAATCCGGGGGACCCATGCGCTTCGGCATCTTCTTCGAGCATCAGCTCCCCCGCCCGTGGGACGATCGCAGTGAGTTGCAGCTCTTCCAGGACGCCCTCGAGCAGTGCGAGCTGGCCGACCGGCTGGGCCTCGACTACGTGTGGGAGGTCGAGCACCACTTCCTGGAGGAGTACTCCCACTCCTCGGCACCGGAGGTGTTCCTGGCCGCCGTCTCGCAACGGACGAAGGACATCCGCCTCGGGCACGGCATCATCCAGACGGCCCCCGGCTACAACCACCCGGCCCGTACGGCCGAGCGGGTCGCAACCCTCGACCTCGTGTCGAACGGGAGGGTCGAGTTCGGCTCGGGCGAGTCGTCTTCGGAGGCCGAGCTGGGCGGGTTCGCCATCCCGGTGGAGGAGAAGCGGGCCGCCTGGCTGGAGGGCCTGCGAACCGCCATCCGCTGCATGACCGAGACCCCGTTCACCGGCGTCGACGGCGCCTACGTGAAGATGCCGCCCCGCAACGTCGTGCCCAAGCCGGTGCAGTCCCCCCACCCGCCGCTGTGGGTGGCGTGCTCGCGCCGGGAAACGATCCTGCTCGCCGCCGAGCACGGCATCGGGGCCCTGTCGTTCGCCTTCATCGACCCCGAGGAGGCCCGCACCTGGGTGGCCGACTACGAGCGGGTGCTGGCCGAGCGGTGCCAGCCGGTCGGCCTGGCCGTCAACCACGACATCGCCTGCGTCACCCCGATGATGTGCCATCCCGACGAGCGCCGGGCGCTGGAGATGGGCATCGAGGGCGGCAACTTCTTCGGCTACTCGCTGGCCCACTACTACGTGTTCGGCGACCACGTCCCGGGTCACACCGACGTGTGGGCCGACTTCGAGCGCAAGCGGTCCGAGCGGGGCTATGACCCCGAGGTGGCCCTCGCCGTCGAGCAGGAGACCCTCGGGGCCAAGATCGCCGCCGGCGACAACTCCGGCCTGCGGGGGGCCATCGGCACGCCCGACCAGCTCCGGGGGTTCCTGCGTCGCTACGAGGAGGCCGGGGTCGACCAGCTCATCTTCGTGATGCAGGCCGGCCGCAACCGCCACGAGGACATCTGCGAGTCGCTCGAGATCTTCGGCCGGGAGGTGCTCCCCGAGTTCGCCGAGCGCGACGAGCGGGTGCGAGCCGACAAGGCCGCCCGCCTCGCACCGGCCGTCGACGCCGCCCTCGCCCGCCGGGTCGACGACGCTCCGCCGCTGCCCGAGGGTTACACGATGACGGCCATCCCCAAGCAGCTCGTCGACCTGGTCCACGACACCGACGGACAGGAGATGCTCGACCGCATCGAGGAGGACAAGGTGATGGGCCGCCGCGACCCGTCACTCGGTATCACCGGATAGGAGCCCGCCCATGGAGCTGACCGAGAAGCTGGACGTCGCCCGCACGCTGGCCGGCCACGTGCGCGAGGGCACCACCGAGATGGTCGACGCCCCGATGCGCATCCCCCTGGCCCGCTACCGGTCGCCCGGGCGGTTCGCCGCCGAGATGGACGCCATCTTCGCCTCCGTGCCGCTCGGGCTGGCGCTGACGGCGGAGCTGCGGGAGCCGGGCCGGTTCGTGACCCGCTCCCTGCTCGGGCGGCCCGTGCTCGTCACCCGGGGCCAGGACGGCGTGGCCCGGGCCTTCCTCAACGTCTGCCGGCATCGGGGCGCCGTGGTCGAGACCCGGGAGTGCGGCTCGGCCACCCGGTTCACCTGCCCCTACCACGCCTGGACCTACGACGACACGGGAGCGCTGGTGGCCGTCACCGACGCCCGCACCTTCGGCGACCTCGACCGGGCCACCCACGGCCTGCGGGAGCTGCCCACGGAGGAGCGCTCCGGCTTCGTCTGGGTCTGCCTCACCCCCGGTGCGGCGATGGACGTGGACGAGTGGCTGGGCGACTACGCCGACCAGCTGGCCATGTTCGACCTGGCCGACCTGCACCTCTACGAGCGCCGGACCCTCGCCGGTCCGAACTGGAAGATCGCCTACGACGGGTACCTCGACGGCTACCACCTCGGCGTGCTGCACAAGGACAACCTCGGCCGGCGGGTCATGAACAACCGGACCGTGACCCGGTCGTTCGGTCCGCACTGCCGCATCGCCTTCGCCCAGCACGCCATCAAGCAGATGCTCGACCGGCCCGTGGAGGAGTGGGACCTCGATGCGGCGTTCACGCAGGTCTACACGGTGTTCCCCAACATGAGCCTGGCCGGCAACGGCGGCGACTTCCTCATGGTGAGCCAGCTCTTCCCCGGCCCGACCTGGGACACGAGCACGACCGTGCAGAGCCAGCTGGTGCGCAAGATGCCCGGGACGCCGGCCGAGCGCGACGACATGGCCGCCCGGGTCGACCTGTACGAGCACGTCGTCACCCACGAGGACTACGCCACCGGCATCGCCATCACCGGCGCCCTCGACTCCGGGGCCAACGACGAGTTCGTCTACGGCCGCAACGAGCCCGCCAACCAGAACTTTCACACCTGGGTGAGCCGGTTGGTGGATCAGGCCTGAGTGCGCAACCTGGTCGAGCGCATCCCCGAGACGCCTGACGCCGACGAGCTGCTCGACGCCTTCCTGGGGTGGACCACCGACGGCGGGATCGACCTGTACCCGGCCCAGGAGGAGGCCATCCTCGAGGTTCTCTCCGGCAGCAACGTCATCCTCAACACGCCGACCGGCTCGGGCAAGTCGCTGGTGGCCCTGGCCGCCCACTTCCGGGCCCTGGCCCGGGGGGAGAGGTCGTGGTACACGGCACCCATCAAGGCCCTGGTGTCGGAGAAGTTCTTCGACCTGACCCGCACGCTGGGCGCCGACCAGGTCGGCATGCTGACCGGCGACGCCTCCGTCAACCCGGGCGCCCCGATCGTGTGCTGCACCGCCGAGGTGCTGGCCAACCTGGCGCTGCGGGACGGCCCCGACGCCCCCGTCGACCAGGTGTGCGCCGACGAGTTCCACTACTACGCCGAACCCGACCGGGGTTGGGCCTGGCAGGTCCCGCTGCTGGAGCTGACCCGCAGCCGGTTCCTCCTCATGTCGGCCACGCTCGGCGACACGTCGTTCTTCGTCGACGAGCTGGCCCGCCGGACGGAACGACCGACGGCGCTGGTCCACTCGACCGAGCGTCCCGTGCCCCTCGACTACGAGTACCGGGAGCGTCCCATCCACGAGACGGTGGAGGAGCTGCTGGCCGGCGACCGGGCCCCTGTCTACATCGTCCACTTCACCCAGAAGGCGGCTACCGAGCGGGCCCAGGCGCTGACCTCGATCGACGTGCTCGACCAGGCCGGCAAGGACGCCGTGCGGGAGGCGATCGGCGGCTTCCGGTTCGAGGCCGGCTTCGGGCGTGACCTGTCCCGCTTCGTGCGGTCGGGCGTCGGCGTCCACCACGCCGGCATGCTCCCCAAGTACCGGCTGCTGATCGAGAAGCTGGCCCAGCAGGGGCTGCTCAGGGTGGTGTGCGGCACCGACACCCTCGGCGTGGGCGTCAACGTGCCCATCCGGACGGTGCTGTTCACCCAGCTCCACAAGTACGACGGCCGGCGCGACCGGCTGCTCACCAACCGGGAGTTCCAGCAGATCGCCGGGCGGGCCGGGCGGGCCGGCTTCGACACCAGGGGCTCGGTGTGGGTGCAGGCCCCCGAGTACGTCATCGAGAACCGTCGCATCGACGACAAGGTGGCCGCCGACCCGTCCCGGGCGAAGAAGCTGCGCAAGAAGAAGGCGCCCGACCGGGGCTACGTCCACTGGGACGCCGGCACCATGGCGCGGATGGCCGAGGGCGAGCCCGAGACGCTGACGTCGAGCTTCGAGGTGAGCCACGGCATGCTGATGCACCTGCTCGACCGGCCCGGTGACGGCTGCGCCGCCACCCGGCGCCTCCTGACCGACAACCACGAGGCCCGGCCCGACCAGCGCCGCCACATCCGCCGCGCCGTGGGCATCTTCCGCTCCCTGGTCGAGGCCGAGGTGGTCGAGGTGCTGGACCGGCCGGACGACCTCGGCCGGCGGGTGAGGGTGGCCGGTGACCTCCAGGCCGACTTCCAGCTCAACCAGCCGCTGTCGCCGTTCGTGGTCGACACCGTCGAGCTGCTCGACCGGGAGTCGCCGACGCACGCCCTCGACGTGCTCAGCCTGGTCGAGGCCGTGCTCGACAACCCCATGGTCGTGCTCATGGCCCAGCTCGACCGGGCCAGGACCGAGCTGATCAACCAGCTCAAGGCGGACGGCGTCGAGTACGAGGAGCGCATGGACCGCCTCGACGAGGTCGAGTGGCCCAAGCCGCTGCGGGACTGGACCTACGACCGGTTCAACGCCTGGGAGGCCCACCACCCCTGGGTCGGGCAGGAGAACATCAAGCCCAAGGCGGTGGCCCGGGAGATGGCCGAGCGGGCCATGACCTTCCGGGACTACATCGGCTTCCACGGGCTGAAGCGCTCGGAGGGGGTGGTGCTGCGCTACCTCACCGAGGCGTACAAGGCCATGGTGCAGACCGTGCCCGAGGCGGCCCGCACCGACGAGGTCGACGACCTGACCGAGTGGCTGGGCACGCTCGTGCGCCAGGTCGACTCGTCGCTGCTGGAGGAGTGGGAGCGGCTGCGCGACCCCGACGCCGCTGCCCTCGAACCGGTCGACGAGGTGGCGCCGCCGGTGGTGGAGGACGTGACCACCAACGCCCGGGCCTTCCGGGTCATGGTCCGCAACGCCGCCTTCCGCTGGGTCGAGACGATCGCCCGGCGGTCATCCGACCTGCCCGACGAGGTGCGGGCTGCGTCGGAGGAGTACTTCGCCGAGCACCCCGTCGTCCGCACCAACGCCGACGCCCGGGGGCCTGACCTGTTCTCGCTCGACACGGCGACCTGGGCCGTGACCCAGACCCTCCTCGACCCCGAGGACCACCGCGAGTGGGTGGCCGAGGGACGGGTCGACGTCGAGGCGTCGAAGGAGGAGGGCAACGCCGTCCTGGTGCTGGAGCGCCTGCGCCGGCTGTGACCGGGAACGGTCAATCTCGTTCTGGCACCTGAAAACCGTCAAATGGGTCGTTTCCAGGTGCCAGAACGAGTCGGGCGACCCCCTTCCGCGAAGAAGCTCACGGCGTGATGACCGGTCGCACGGTGAGGCCGCGCCCCATGGCCCAGGTCTCACCGAAGTCGTAGAGCGCCTGGAGGGCCGGGCCCAGCGAGCGTCCCTCGTCGGTGAGGTCGTAGCTCACGTGGGGCGGGGTGTCGCCCAGCACGGTGCGGGCCACGACGCCGACATCCTCCAACGAGCGCAGCCGCTGCGTGAGCACCTTCTCGCTGATGTCGGGGATGAGCCGGCGCAGCTCGCTGTACCGGCGGGGGGCCTGCTTCAGGTGGGCCAGCACGACGGGCGTCCACTTGCCGCCGATCACGTCCATGGCCACCTCGGTCGGACAGTGGTACACGCCGTCGTTCATGGCCGACGGTCTACCAGACCGTACTTACCAGAAAGTGCGTACCTAGCTTCCGTAATGTGCGACCCGGAGCCCGACCGACGAGGAGGCCGTCCGTGATCACCGAGTACATCCGCTACCGCATCGACCCCGAGGAGTCCGACGGGTTCGAGGCCGCCTACGCCGCCGCCGCCGGCCCACTGGCCGAGTCACCCCACTGCGCCGACTTCGACCTCACCCGCTGCCACGAGGAGCCTGACCGCTACATCCTGCGCATCCGGTGGACCTCGCTCGACGACCACCTGCAGGGGTTCCGCAATAGCGGGGAGTTCCGGTCGTTCTTCTCCCACATCCGTCCCTACGTGGACGACATCGAGGAGATGCAGCACTACGAGCCCACCGGCGTGACCGGCACGGGCGCCGCCAACTGCCCAGGCCGCCCTCTCTGTACGAGTGGGCCGGCGGATACGAGGCCCTGGAGCGGCTGTTCGTGCACTTCTACGACACCGTGCTGGACGACGACCTCCTCCGGCCGCTGTTCGCCGACATGGACCCCGACCACCCCCAGCACGTCGCCACGTGGGTGGGCGAGGTGCTGGGCGGACCGGCCGACTACACCGAGCACCACGGCGGCCACCCCGAGATGATCCGCCACCACCTCGGCCGGGAGATCACCGAGGCGCAGCGGCGGCGCTGGATCGAGCTGCTGGTCGACGCCGCCGACCACGTCGGCCTGCCCGACGACGCAGAGTTCCGGGCCTCGATCATGGGCTACGTCGAGTGGGGCACCCGCCTGGCCAAGCTCTTCTCCCAGCCGGGCGCCACCCCCAACCTGCACGAGCCGGTGCCGAGATGGGACTGGATCATCCCACCCTGGCAGGGCTGATCCCACGACGGCGCCGCAGGACGGCGAGACCGGCCTGGACCACCAGCACGCTGGGGATCAGGTTGAGCAGGAAGTGAGCCCACACCCGCACGCCGATGCCGAGCGTGCCGCCCGGCTCCAGCAGCCCGAACGCCGTGGTCACCCCGATGGCCCGGCCGGTGACGATGACCGTGGTGGTCAGCAGCACGTGCTCGGCCAGGTGGAGCGCCTGCACGAAGCGGGCCCGGCGCAGCGGCGACTCGGCCGGCCCGTCGGCCGCCAGGCGGAGGGCGGCCAGGACCCCCACCAGATAGACGGCGTTGCCCACCAGGTGGAGCAGCTCGTTGCCGAGCGACGTCGAGCCCCCCACCGCGCCGGCCAGGGTGTCGCGGCCGACGACGGCCAGCCGGCCCAGCCAGGGGGCGGCGCTTGGGTCGGCGAACCAGTGGGCGAGCTGGATGCCGTGCTCGGTCCCGTGCATGGCCTGGAACAGCAGCCCGCCGAAGGCCACGACGCCGAGGGTGGCGCTCCGTCGATCCAGGCGGGCCAGCCGACGGCCGACCCACAGGGCGATGACGCACGCCACCGGCGCCGCCACCATCGTCACCGGGCCGAACGGCCCCACCAATGCGAGTACTGCACTCATCGACTCCTCCTCGATCTCGTCCCCTGTGGTTACGAGAGGTCGGGAGGGAGCTTCTGATACGGGCCTTTCAGATCGGTTTCAGCTCTTCCGGCAGTCGTAGACCACGTTGAACGGATCGGCCGGCAGGTCGTGGACGTCGACGGACGCCCAGCCGGCGTCGCGCAACATCGACTCGGCCAGCTCGCGCCCCCAGGCCGTGCCGAGGCCGGCGCCGTCGTGGGCCAGCGACACCTGCATGCAGTGCATGGTGCTGAGGCCGTAGACCATGGCCGCCTTGGGGTCGTCGAGGTTGTCGGCCAGGTCGCTGTGGGCGTTGATGTCGAGGCAGAAGAACCGGCCGTGGTCGCCGGTGGCGGCCGACACCCGGTCGAGCACGGCCACCGGGTCGACCTGGTCGTGCACGACGTCGAAGGCGAAGGCCACGTCGAAGCCGGGGTCGGTGGGCAGATCGAGGATGTCCATCACCTCGAACGACGCGTTGCCGAGGCCCCGCTCGCCCGCCTCGGCGCGGGCCCGGTCGATGGCGTCGGTGGCGATGTCGACGCCGAGGAACTCCGACGCCGGGAACGCCTCGGCCATGAGGTTGGTGGTGTGGCCCGTCCCGCAGCCGATGTCGACCACCCGCGCCCCGTCGGCCAGCTGACCGGGCAGACCGTCGGCCAGGGGGACGTAGGTCTTCACCAGCATCGCCTCGTAGCGGCGCCGGTTGGTCTCGGCCATGACGGAGGTGAACTCGGGCCGGTACACGCTGTAGGGCAACCCGCCGCCGTCCCGGAACGTGTCGACCACGGCGGGCACGTGCTTGCCCAGCGTCGTGACCATGGCGGCCACGACGGCCATGTTCATCGGCGTGTCGCCGGTGAGGAGCAGCGCCCGCTCGGGGGGGAGCGTGTGACGACCGGTGTCGGGGTCGTAGTCGGCGATGGCGCCCGTGGCCATGGCCCCCAGCCACTCCCGCACGTGGCGCTCCGACAGACCGGCCCGCTCGGCCAGCTCGGCGCTCGTGGCCGGTCCCTCGGTCAGCGCCTCGAACAGGCCGGTCTGGTGGCCCACGTCGATCATGTAGGCGAGGGTGGTGCGGACGTAGGTGTCGCGCAGGCGGTCGGCGAACGCCTTGAACGCCTCCCGGTCGATGGTGTCGCTCACGCTCGCTCCCCCGTCGTGGTCAGCCGTAGCTGGCGCCCAGGCCGGCCCGGGCGTCTGACTGCACACCGTAGGGGGCGATGGGGTAGCGCAGCCCGTTGCGCGACAGCGCCTCCAGCCCGGCCACCACCTTGGGCAGGAACGCCGGCGGGATGGCCATGAGCAGCTCGTCCTCCATGACCCCGCCGTAGCGGCGCTCGGCGAAGCAGGGGATGGACAGGCTGGGCTCACCGGTGGCCAACGCCCGGCCCCAGCTGTCGGCGCACGACGACTCGCCCACGCACCCCCACTCCAGCTTGCGGTAGCCCGTCCACTGCAGCCCGTTGACGAACAGGATCATCTGCGCCGGGGTGGCGTAGATCAGGCAGATGTCGGGCGGGTCGAGCCGGCCGGTGACGAGGGGCGAGACGGCCATGGCCGTGAACCGGCCGTGGGGGACGACGTCCATGGCGTGCTGGTGGGCGCTGGCGTCGTCGAGCGACTCGTACCAGACGCCGGCCATGCGGTCGCCCGACAGCCACTCGTCGTCCTGGGGGTGCAGCCCGATGACGGCGCCGCACTGCGGACCGACGAGGTCGTCGTTGGTGATGCCGACCGTCCAGTTGAGCCGGGACGCCATGCCGACGATCTGGTCGGTGGTGTGGATGGACCCGGGCCGGCGGATCTTCGGGACCGCCTCCATCTCCTCCACCGTCTCGAACAGCTTCATGCCGATCGGGGTGGTGCGGATGCGCAGCAACCGGGTCAGGTCGTCGACCAGCGCCGACCAGTCGATGCCCGCCCCCCCGATCGATACCGCCGTCCCCGCCCGGTCATCCTGCGTCGTGTCGGCCATGACGGTCAGCCTGCCACGGCCGGGTCGGAGGTCACCGGCTAGAACGCGACGCGGCGCGTGAAACCTCCGTCGACGACGACGTTCTCGCCCGTGACCCAGGAGGCGACCGGGCTGGCCAGGAAGGCGACGACGTTGGCCACCTCCTCGCCGGTGCCGAAGCGACCCATGGGGTGGTGGGCCCGGTTCTCCTCGAAGTACCCGGGCATGCGCTGCTCCAGGTAGCCCCACGAGCCGTCGGCGAAGTAGATCGGCCCGGGGCTCACGCAGTTGGCCCGGATGCCGTCGCCGGCCAGGGTCTGGGCGAGCTGCGTCACGTAGTTGATCAGCGCCGCCTTCAACGCCCCGTACGCCTCGCCGCCGCCCTCGTAGGCGTGGTGCTCGACGGCGGTGATGGTGCCGATCTGGACGAACGAGCCACCATCGCTGGCGGCCAGGTGCGGGCGGGCGTGGGTCACGACGGTGACGGCGGGGGCGATGTCACCGTCGAAGCTGCGCCGCCACCCCTCCAGCGTGGGCGGGATGCCGCCCAGGGCCGAGGTGTTGCTGACGGCGACGTCGATGCCGCCCAGCCGCTCGGCGGACCGGTCGACCCAGCCGCCGAGGGCCTCGACGTCGGTGGCGTCGACCGCCTCACCGTGCACGGAGCCTGCGCCGTCCAGCTCGGCCAGCAGCGCGTCGATGCCCTCCTGGCGGCGGGCACAGAACGCCACGTCCATGCCCTCGGCCACCAACGCCCGCACGACGGCCCGGCCGATCCCCCGGCTGCCGCCCGTGACGACGGCCCGCTTCCCTCGTAGCCCCAGATCCATCCGTGCGACCATAGGTCCCGTGCGCTTCGGCATCTTCTTCGAGCTGTCCGTCCCCCGTCCGCTCACCCGGGGGGCCGAGCAGCAGGTCATCGCCAACGCCCTGGAGCAGGCCGAAGTGGCGGATCAGCTCGGCTTCGACTGGGTGTGGTGCGTCGAGCACCACTTCCTGGAGGAGTACTCGCACTCCTCCGCGCCCGAGGTGTTCCTCACCGCGGCGGCCATGCGGACCGAGCGCATCCGCCTCGGCCACGGAGCGGTCGTGTGCGTGCCCGAGATCAACCACCCCGTCCGCATCGCCGAGCGGGCCGCCACCCTCGACATCCTGAGCGGCGGCCGGCTGGAGGTCGGCACGGCCCGCTCGTCGACCTGGACCGAGCTGGGCGGCTTCGCCCTCGATCCCGACGTGACCAAGGTGAGCTGGGACGAGTACGTGCGGGCCCTGCCCCGCATGTGGACCGAGGAGCGGTTCTCGTGGGACGGGGTGACGTTCTCGATGCCCGAGCGCAACGTCCTCCCCAAGCCTCAGCAGGAGCCGCACCCGCCGATGTGGGTGACGGTCACGACGCCCGGCACCGAGCTCGACGCCGCCGACCGGGGCCTCGGCTGCCTCGGCGTGGCCGCCCTCTCCTACGCCGACCAGGAGCGCCGCACGGCCGAGTACAAGCGCCGGGTGGCGAACTGCGACCCGGTCGGGAAGGTGGTCTGCGACCAGGTGACCACCCAGAACTTCCTGTTCTGCCACGACGATCTCGACGTGGCCGCCGACGTCGGTGGGTCGATGGTCAACGCCTTCCACCTGCTCAACAGCCACCTGCTCTGGACCCGGGAGGCCTACCCGACCACGGCCTATGCCAGCCTCACCAACCTGGCCCCCACCAGGCCCAGGGGATCGGACGCCGACGCCTCCCGTCGCAAGCCCCTGCCCGAGGGGGCGGCCGTGGGGGACCCGGCCCACATCACCGAGATGATCCGGCAGTGGGAGGCGGTGGGCGTCGACGGCATCAACTTCATCCTCAACTGCGCCGAGATCGTGCCCCAGGAGCAGGTGCTCGACAGCCTCCGCCTGTTCGCCGCCGAGGTCATGCCGAAGTTCCGGGCCGGCCCCTGATGCTGGTCGGCAGCGCCGGGCCCGACACCTGGGCGGCCCACGCCCCGGAGGTGAGCGGGCCCCCGTCGGAGCCGCTCGACCTCGGGCGAGTCACCTGGCTGCAGGCCGGCTTCGAGCAGTCGGGCGGCGGCGGACCGGAGCTGTTCCCGCCCGGCCTGCACCCGACCGGGCCCGTGCTCGTCACCGTGCAGGCGTGGAGGTGGGCCACCGGTGCCGTGGCCATGGTGCGGGCGTCGTGCCGGGCCGGGGTCCGGCTGCGGGCCCTCGTGACCCGCAGCGTGGTGGCCGGTGACGGCGACCGGCTGGCCTCGTGGGGGCTCGACGGCGGCCGGGCCGGGATCGACCTCGGCGTCGGCTACGACCGCAGCCGGCTCACCGTCGATGCCGACGGTCCCGTCCTCGACGTGACGGTGCAGCAGCCGGCGCCGCTGCGGCCCGACGACCAGCAGCACGTGGCGGCCATGGTCCCGGTGTCGACGTCCGGGGGTCTGCGGCTGTGGCAGGTCGAGCCGGACATCACCAACGTGCTGGTCGAGCGGGGCCGGCCCCGCCTCGACCGCTTCGAGGCAGGTTTCTGGGGTGAGTCGCTGGCGCCCCGATGGCCGGTGGCGGGCGTCCGGGCGGAGGTGGACCTGACGCTCCCGCCGGTCCGCTTCGCCCAGCGCCCCGAGGAGCTGGCCTTCACCGGCACCGAACGACTGTGATCGGCCTGTTGTCCCTCGGCGATCTGCTGGCCGACCCCGTCACGGGGGCGCAGCGGACCGAGTCCGAGCGCCATCGCAGCATCATCGAGCAGGCGGTGCGGGCCGAGCAGCTCGGCTTCGACGCCGTGCACCTCGGCGAGCACCACACCAGCGACTACATGCTGTCGTCGCCGGCCGTGGTCCTGGCCGCCGTGGCCGAGCGCACCGATCGGATCACCCTGTCGACGGCGGTCACGCTGCTCCCGACCCTCGACCCGGTGCGGGTGGTGGAGGACTTCGCCACCCTCGACGTGCTGTCCGGCGGCCGGGCCGAGATCGTGGCCGGGCGGGGCAGCTACTTCCAGAAGACGTTCGGCGTGTTCGGACGCGACGCCGACGACTCCCGCGCGCTGTTCGACGAGAACGTCGAGCTGGTCGTCCGCCTGCTGCGGGAGGAGGAGGTCACGTGGGAGGGCCGCTTCCGCAGTCCGCTGCAGGCCGTGACGACCCGGCCCCGGCCGGTCGGGCCGCTGGCGGTCTGGATCGGGGGCGGTGGGTCGCAGGCGTCGGTCGAGCTGGCCGCCCGCCTCGGCCTGCCCCTCATGCTGCCGTCGGTGTTCGCGCCGCCCGAGGCGTTCGTGGCCGTCGTCGAGCACTACCGGGAACGGTGGGAGGCGCACGGCCACGCCCGGCCGGCCGAGGTGGGCGCCTGCTGCCACTGCCACGTCGCCCCCACCACTGCTGCCGCCCAGGAGCGCTTCGGCGTCTGGTACCGCCACTACTGGGAGTTCGTGCAGGACCTGGTGGCCGAGTTCACGCCCGACGCCCCCCGGCTCCCGTTCGACCAGATCACCCTCCTCGACGGCCGGGGCCCCGCCATCTGCGGCTCGCCGGCCGAGGTCGTCGACCGCATCGGCCACTGGCGGGAGCTGTTCGGCCTGTCCCGCCACCTGTTCATGTTCGACCTGGGCGGCATCCCCGACCCCGACCTGTTCGCCACCCTCGACCTGTTCGGCGCCGAGGTGCTCCCCCAGCTCTAGAGGGCCACGCGCCGGACCTTGCCCAGGGCGGTGCGGGGGAGGTCGGCGCGGACCTCGACGGCCCGGGGTCGGTACCAGACCGGGAGACCGGCGGCGTCGACGGCGGCGGCCAGCGCGTCGACGGAAGGCGGGTCGCCGTCGACCACGACCACCGCCACGACCCGCTGGCCCCACTCCGGGTCGGGCCGGCCGACCACGGCCACCTCGCCCACGCCGGGGACGGTCCGCAGGACCGGCTCCAGGCGCTCGGGCCACACCTTCTCCCCGCCGGTGGCGATCACGTCGCCCCGGCGGCCGAGCACGCTCAGCCTCCCGTCCCCGTCGAGCGCGCCCTCGTCACCGGTGTGGAACCAGCCGTCGGTACCGGTGAGGGCCGAGCCGTCCCGCCGGGCCCCGGCCAGCATCGGGCACCGCAGCAGGATCTCCCCGTCGTCGGCCACCGCCACGTCGACACCGGCGAGGGGCCAGCCCTCGTAGACCACCCCGCTGCCCGTCTCGGTCATGCCGTAGGTGGCGACGGTGTTGACCGGCCGCTCCGGCGGCATGGGCCCGCCGCCCAGGAGGATACGACGGAACGCAGCGGCGTCGACCCGGGCGAGGGCCCGGGTGACGAGGCTCACCAGGGTGGCCCCGCCGGCGGCGGCCCGGTCGACGGCGGCGGGATCGAACCCGGCGTGCACGTCGAGCGGGGTGCCGGTCACGAGCGCACGCAGGATCACCGACAGGCCGCCGATGTGGGCCACGGGCAGGCAGCACAGCCAGCGGTCACGGTCGGGGTCGACGTCGAGGGCGGCGCTGGTGGCCTCCGCCGAGGCGGCCACCGAGGCGTGGGTGTGGACCACGGCGGTGGGGGCGCCGGTCGTGCCGCTGGTGCACACCACCACCGCGTCACCGTCCTCGACGGGCCGGCCGCCGGCCAGGGGGCTGCGCTCCCCGTCGGGGCCGATCACCGCCCCGGGGGCGGCGGCGTTCCACTGCTGGGCGGCGGCGGCGGGGGGGAGCCGGCGGTCCACGCACACGATGGCGTCGCCGGCGTCCCAAGTCCGGCGGATGGCGTCGACCAGGGCCTGACCGGCGGGGAGGTCGAGGGCGACGAGGGTGCGGGCCACGCCCGTCAGCCGGCGGCCACGAGGTCGCGCAGCCGCTGCGTGCCCTGCTCGACCTGGCGGCCGAGCACGGCGTCGAGGGCCCGGCCCCAGAGCTGGCCGCCGTAGCGCAGGTCCATCACGACCTCGCTCCCCCCGGTGCCAGCCGGCTCGACCACGAGGTCGAGCGTCCAGGGGGCGTGGTCGCGCCCGTCGAGCTCGCGGCGCTCGAACCGCACGGCCCGCTCGGGCTCGAAGATCGACCGCACCATCCGCAGCCGCTTGGACCGGGCCAGCGGACCGACCGTGGCCCGCAGCGTGACGAGGTGGGCCGGGCCGGGGTCGCCGTCGTCGGCCGGCGCAGGCTCCACCGCCCGGACCAGGTCGAGCCAGGCCGGGTACGTGCTCAGATCGGCGACCACGCCGAACAGCCGGGACGGTGGGGCCGAGGTGGACGCCCGGACGGTCCGCTGCACCTCCCCATCATGGCCGCCCCTACCCTCGGTCCGTGCAGGCCACCACGGTCCGGCTGGACGACGACGTCGACGTCACCGCCCTGGGGGCCCGGTCCGGGCTGCTGCTGTGTCGTGACGGGGTCGGCGTGGCCGGCGTCGGCGAGGCCGCCCGCATCGGGCTGGACCGCCCCGGTCCGGGTAGCGGCGCGATGGACGCCCTGGGCGCCCTGACCGGGCCCGACGAGGTGGCCCAGGCCGGCACCGGTCCGGTCGCCTTCGCCGCCCTGCCCTTCACCCCCGACCGCCCCGGTGGCCTGATCGTTCCCGAGGTGGTGGTGGGGCGGGGCCCCCAGGGCCGGCGCTGGCTCACCGTGGTGGGGGACGGCCGACCCGACGTCGACGCCGTCCGCCGCCGCGTCCAGGAGGTGCTCGACGGCCCTGTACCGGAGGGCCCCGAGCCGACCGCCTACGAGGTGCGCTGCGGCCGGCCCCCGGAGGACTGGTGCAGGGCCGTCGCCGCCGTGCGGGACCGCATCAGGGGCGGGGGGCTCACCAAGGCGGTGCTGGCCCGGGAGCTGATCGTCGCCACGGACCGACCCGTCGACCCGGCCCTCCTCCTCGACCGGCTGACGACCACGTTCCCGGCTGCGTTCCTCTTCCGGGTCGGCGGCTTCCTGGGGGCCAGCCCCGAGCTGCTGGTGTCTCGCGACGGCGACGTGGTGCGGGCCCACCCGCTGGCCGGCACCGCCCCCCGCAGCAGCGACCCCGGTGCCGACGCCGCGCTCGCCGCCGGGCTCCTGGCCAGCGCCAAGGACCGCTCCGAGCACCAGATCACCGTCGACCGCCTGCTCGACCGGCTCCTGGCCTTCTGCTCGTACGTCGACGCCGCCCCCGAGCCCCGCATCATGTCCATCGCCAACGTCCACCACCTGGGCACGACCATCGAGGGTCGGCTGTCGTCACCGCCCGCCTCGGTGCTCGAGCTCGTCGCCGGCGTGCACCCCACCCCGGCCGTCGGGGGCGAGCCCGACGACGTGGCGCTGGCCACCATCGCCGAGCTGGAGGGCTTCGACCGGGGCCCCTACGCCGGGCCGGTGGGCTGGGTCGACGCCGCCGGCAACGGCTCGTTCGCCGTCGCCATCCGCTCGGCCGTGGTCGACGGCACGACGGTGCGCTGCTTCGCCGGCAACGGCATGGTGGCCGACTCCGATCCCGCCGCCGAGCTGGCCGAGACCCGCACCAAGTTCCAGGCCGTCCTGGGCGCCCTGCTGCGACCGTAGGGGGCTAGTACTGCCAGGGGTAGGGGGACCAGTCGGGGGGGCGCTTCTCCAGGAAGGCGTCACGGCCCTCGGCCGCCTCGTCGGTGCCGTAGGCGAGGCGGGTGGCCTCCCCGGCGAAGAGCTGCTGGCCGATCAGGCCGTCGTCGACGAGGTTGCAGGCGTACTTGACCATGCGCTGCGCGGTCGGGCTCTTGGCGTTGATCTCGGCCGCCCACTCCAGCGCCACCCGTTCGAGGTCGGCGTGATCGACGGCGGCGTTGACCGCTCCCATGGCGTGGGCCTCCTCGGCGGAGTAGTCGCGGCCCAGGAAGAAGATCTCCCGGGCCCGCTTCTGGCCGACCATCCGGGCCAGGTAGGCCGACCCGAAGCCCCCGTCGAACGACGCCACATCGGTGTCGGTCTGCTTGAAGCGGGCGTGCTCCCGGCTGGCCAGCGTCAGGTCGCACACGACGTGGAGGCTGTGACCCCCGCCCGCCGCCCACCCCGGCACGACGCAGATCACCACCTTGGGCATGAACCGGATGAGGCGCTGCACCTCCAGGATGTGCAGCCGCCCCGACCGGGCCGGGTCGATCGACTCGGCCGACTCACCGTCGGCGTAGCGGTACCCGTCCCGGCCCCGGATGCGCTGGTCGCCCCCCGAGCAGAAGGCCCAGCCGCCGTCGCGGGGCGAGGGGCCGTTGCCGGTGAGCAGCACGCAGCCGACGTCGGGACTCTGGCGGGCGTGGTCGAGCACCCGGTACAGCTCGTCGACGGTGTGGGGCCGGAAGGCGTTGCGCACCTCGGGCCGGTCGAAGGCCACCCGCACGGTGCCGTGGGCCCGGGCCCGGTGGTAGGTGACGTCGGTCAGGTCGAAGCCGGGCACTGCGTCCCAGGCGTCGGCGTCGAAGATCTCGGAGACCATCGGGGGCGACGCTAGATCGCCTCGGCCACGGCGGCGTGGAGGCGGTCGTGGACCCCGACGTTGGCGGCCCGGTCGGTCCGCACCACCACCACCTGCACGCCGCCGGGCCGACGCAGGGCTGCGGCGAGCGCGGCCTCGTCGTGCGCCTCGGTGACGGCGAGCCGGTGGGCCCGGGCCAGGGCGGCCAGGTCGGCTCGGTGGGGGGTGCCGAACAGCAGCTCGAACCGGTCGGCGGTCAGCTCCGTGGCCTGGGGCAGGAACGAGAAGATGCCGCCGCCGTCGTTGTCGACCACCACGACGGTGAGGTCGACGTCGCGGTCGGCCAGGCGCACGAGAGCGGTCGAGTCGTGCAGGAAGGCGAGGTCGCCGACCAGCACCGTCGTCGGCGCCCCCGTCGACAGCGCCACCCCGAGGGCTGTCGACACCGTCCCGTCGATGCCGTTGGCGCCCCGGTTGGCGTGCACCGTGGCGGGGGTCGGACCGCCGTACCACTCCACGTCGCGCACCGGCATCGACGACGCCACCACGAGGTGGGCGCCGGCCCCGAGGGAGCCCACCACGGCCCGGGCCACGGCCGGTTCGGTGAGGGTCGCCTCCGCCGCCAACGCCTCGGAGATGGCGGCGGCGGCCATCCCGTCGGCCCGGCGCCAGCGCTTCCCCGCGTCGGACGGTGGCGCCGTCCACGACCCGGCGGCGGCCCGGCACGCTGCACCGGGATCTCCCGTCACGACGGGTCCGGCCAGGTGCTCGGGGTCGCGCCGCCGGCCGTACCGGTCCACGACGATCCGCTGGGGCCGGTGCGTCGCCAGCCACTGGCCCAGCACCTTGGAGGCGAGGGGCGCACCGAGCGACACCACCACCTCGGGAGCCTCTGCGTCGGCGAAGGCGTCGTGGCGGAGGAGGGCGTCGGCGTGGACGACGCTCCCCCCCGTCCGGCACCCCGACCGGTGGTCGGCCAGCAGCGGCCAGCCGGACCGCTCGGCCAGCGCCAGCACACCCTCCACGTCGCCGATCCCCCCGCCGGCCACGATGACGCCGCGCCGGCCGGCCAGCGTCCCGACCGGGAGCTGCCCCGACGGCGCCAGCGCGACGGTGGACGGACCGAGGGACGGCGGTAGCGGTCCGGGCCGGCCGACCAGCGGGTCGCGGAAGGCGAGGTTGAGGTGCACCGGTCCGGGGGGTGAACCGGTGGCGGCGGCCAGGGTCCGCGCCGCCAACGGACGCCACGACGCCGCCGCTGCGGGGTCGGGCACCCCCGGCTCGACGTTGAGGCGGACGGCCCGGCCGTAGAGACCCCGCTGGTCGATCGTCTGGGGGGCGCCCACCCCCTGCAGCTCGGGGGGCCGGTCGGCCGTGCACACCAGCAGCGGCACACCCGCCTCGTGGGCCTCGACCACGGCCCCGTGGAAGTGCGTACCGGCCGTCCCGCTGGAGCACAGCACCACGGCCGGGACCCCGGTGGCCCGCCCGATCCCCAGGGCCGTGAACGACGCGGCGCGCTCGTCGAGCACGACGTGGACGGCCAGCCGCCCGTCGTCGACCAGGGCCAGCGCCAGCGGGGTGCTGCGCGACCCCGGGGCGATCACGGCGTGGCGGACCCCGCCCCGGGCCCACTGGTCGACGAGGGTGGCGCAGAACGTGGCCGCCGTCGTCTCCTGCACGCCGGCCAGTCAAGCGCGCGTATCAGCGGGCGCCGTCACGACTCTGGTGGGGTGTCCGTGGGTGTGGGCGGGGACCGCCTGCTCCGCCCCACCCCCGGACGGGCATGCTGGCGGACGTGGCGCTGCACACCGAGACCCGGGGGGTGGGGCCCCGGCTCGTGCTCCTGCACGGCTTCACCCAGAACACCCGGTGCTGGGGACCCTTCGCCGACCACCTGGCCGCCGACCACGAGCTGGTGCTGGTGGACACGCCGGGCCACGGTCGGTCGGGTCACGACGACAGCGACCTGGTGACGGCCGGACACCTGGTGGCCGACGCCGGCGGCGCCGCCCCGTACCTCGGCTACTCGATGGGCGGCCGGATCCTCCTGCACGCCGCCCTGCATCGCCCCGAGGCGGTGCGGGCCATGGTCCTGATCGGTGCGACCGCCGGGATCGACGACCCCGCCGGCCGCGAGGCGCGCCGGGCTGAGGACGACGTGCTGGCGGGCACCGTCGAGCGGGTGGGCGTCGAGTCCTTCGTCGAGGGGTGGCTGAACGGGCCGCTGTTCGGCCACCTGGACCCGTCGGTCACGCTCCCCCACGAGCGGTCCGCCAACCGGGCCGGGGGGCTCGCCTCCAGCCTGCGCCGGCGCGGCACCGGCGTGCAGGCGTCCTTGTGGGACGACCTCGGTGCCGTGACCGTCCCCACCCTGGTCGTCGTCGGCCAGCACGACGCCAGGTTCGTCCCGGTGGCCCGGCGGCTGGTGGGCGCCCTGGGTGGCCCGGCTGATCTGGCCGTGGTCCCCGGTGTCGGCCACGCCGTCCACCTGGAGCGGCCCGACGAGGTGGCGGGACTGGTCAGCTCCTGGCTGGACGATCTCCGACCCGGAGCCGATCGACGGCCACCGTGACCGCGTCGAGTGCGTCGGGATCAGGCGCCACCCCGAGACCGGGGCCGGTGGGGACGGCGATGCGGCCGTCGTGCATGACCAGCAGGGTGAAGGGGTCGTCGTGGAACCACCGCTCCGCCGGCGTGACGTCGCCCACCAGCGTCACGCCCGGGCAAGCTGCCGTCGCCACCAGCGCGGCCCGGCCCAGCCCCGACTCGACCATCCCCCCGACGGCCACGTCCACCCCGGCCACCCGCGCCACCGCCAGCACGTCGACGGCGGCGGCGAGGCCCCCCAGACGGGCCGGCTTCAGACACAGGGCCGGGGTCCTACCCTGCCGGATGAACCGGTGGGCGGTGGCGGCGTCGGTGACGGACTCGTCCAGCGCCAGCGGCACCGGTACGCGGGCGGCCACCGCGGCGTGGGCGGCCTCGGCGCCGACGGGGAAGGGCTGCTCGACGAGCGTCACCCCCGACGCGGCCAGCGCCTCGACCGGTCGGGGATCGGCCGGGTCGTAGGAGCCGTTGGCGTCGACCTGCACCTCCAGGCCGGGGTGCCGCGACCGGGTCCGGGCCAACGGATCGAGGTCGAGGCCGGGGCGGACCTTGAGCTTGACCCGCAGATAACCCGCCTCGACCAGCCGGTCGACCTGGGCCGGATCGGCACCCAGGCCGACGACGGCGCCCGCCGTCACGTGGCTGACGTGAGCCCCCAGGTGGGCCGCCAGCGGACGGCCGGCCCCGGTCAGATCGGCGTCGAGGGCGGCCATCTCGACGGCGGCCCGGGCCATGGGGTGGCCCACCACGTCGGCGGTGGCATCGAGCAGCGTCACCGGGTCGAGCGGGCGGCCCAGGAGTCGGGGACCGAGGTGGTCCCGCAGGACGAGATGGGCGCCGGCGGCGAACTCCGTCGTGTACGTCGGCTCGGCCAGCGCCGGGCACTCCCCCCAGCCGGACCGACCGCCCCCGCTGAGCCGTACGAGCACCAGCGGGCGACGGTCGATGGTCCCGTGGGCGGCGCCGAGAGTTTCCCGCATGGTCAGCTCGATCAGCCGGACCTCGACCTCCTCCACGACCGGGCCGCCCATACGCCCATCCTGCCCGCCCCGAGGGGTGCCGGCCCGTGCCGTAGCGTCGTGGCCCGTGCGCCGCGCCCTCGTCCTCGCCTGCGCCGCGGTCGGGGCGGGCGCCGTGCTGGGCGCATGCACCTACACCGAGTCGGAGGGCCTCGTGGCCCGGCCCCCGGTGAGCGGAGTCGAGGCGGTCACCACGACCACCGAGGCCATCCCCGACGACGGGGAGGACAACGTGGCCCTCGGCGACACCGGGCCGGCCGTGGCCCGTTGGCAGATCCGCCTCGGCGACTGGCTGGCCGTGTCCGCCGGTGGTGCCCGCATCCCGGTGACCGGTCTGTTCGACGCCGGCACCGAGGCGGCCACCCGCCGGTTCCAGACCGAGGCGGCCATCCCCGCCGACGGTGTCGTGGACGCCGAGGATCGGGCCGTGATGGAGACGACGCTCACCGACCTGGAGGCAGCGGCCCCGCCGTTGGAACGGGGCGCCACCGGGCCCGCCGCCGAGTCCTGGCAGGCCGCGCTCAACGACTACTTCGCGGCCGTTGCTCCCGAGGTCGGGACCATCGCGGTCGACGGGCAGTTCGGCCCCGGCACGGAGCGGGCCCAGCGCCAGTTCGAGGAGCGGGCCGGGCTGGTGACCGACGGGATCGTCACCGGTGAGGACCGGCTGGCCCGCCGCATCGCCCTGCTGGAGCTGCAGACCGACGTCGTCGACGTCCTGGTGGCCGTCGAGGACGCCGTCGGCGAGCGGCCCGCCTTCGAGTTGTTTGCCGGACCGGCCCCGGAGGGCGACGAGGTCTGCTTCCGCCTGGTGTCGGGCGACACCACCGAGACCTCGTGCGGGTCGCTGCTCGGCGAGGACGTCATCCGGTTCCTCACCGTCACCACCGACGGGAGCGCCCGGGTCGCAGCCGGTCTCGTCACGCCCGAGGTGCGGACCGTGCGGCTGGTCTCGCTCGGGGGTGAGACGACCGACCTGACGCCGACGCCGCTGGGCGGCGACTTCGTGTTCGGCGGTCGGCTCCCCGAGAACAGCCTGGAGGAGGTCCAGGCCCTGGACGAGACGGGCGCCGTGATCGGCACCGCCGCCGGCTGAGCATCTCACCGCGGGTAGCGTCGACGACCATGTTCGACGCGCTGTCCGGCCTGCGCATCGTGGAGGGGTCCGCCTTCGTGGCCGCCCCGTCGGGCGGCATGATGCTGGCCCAGCTCGGTGCCGACGTGATCCGCTTCGACCAGATCGGGGGCGGGATCGACCACGACCGCTGGCCCCTCACCCCCGAGGGCCGGTCGATGTACTGGGCCGGACTCAACAAGGGCAAGCGCTCCCTGGCCGTCGATCTCCGTTCCGAGGCGGGGCGCGAGCTGGTCACCGAGCTGATCAGCGCCCCCGGTGACAGCAACGGCATCTTCCTGACCAACTTCCCGAACCGGGGCTGGATGTCGTACGAGTCGCTCCGGCGGCGGCGTGACGACCTCGTGTACGTCAACATCAAGGGCAACCGCGACGGCAGCACCGCCGTCGACTACACCGTCAACCCGGCCGTGGGCTACCCGTTCGTGACCGGACCCGACTCGAGCGCCTCGCCCGCCAACCACGTGCTGCCGGCGTGGGACGTGATCTGCGGGCAGATGACCGCCCTCGGGCTCGTGGCCGCCGACCGTCACCGCCACCTCCACGGCGAGGGTCAGCTGGTCGAGATCGCCCTGGCCGACGTGGCCATGTGGACGGTGGCCATGCTCGGCCACATCGCCGAGGCCCAGATCAACCGGGCCGAGCGGTCCCGGCTCGGCAACGACATGTACGGCGCGTTCGGACGTGACTTCGAGACGAGGGACGGCCGGCGGGTCATGGCCGTGGCCATCTCGTACCGGCAGTGGCAGAGCCTCCTCGACGCCATGGGCATGGAGGAGAAGATGAAGCGGGTCGAGGAGCTGCTGGAGACCGACTTCCACGACGAGGGCGCCCGCTTCGACCACCGGGCCGTGATCGGCGCCGTGATGGACCCGTGGTTCCGGACGCGGACCCTGGAGCAGATCCGCACCCTGTTCGACGAGCACGGCGTGTGCTGGGGGCCGTACCAGACGTTCGGTCAGCTCGTCGACGAGGATCCCCGCTGCTCGGTCGAGAACCCCATGTTCCAGATGGTCGACCAGCCCGGCATCGGCCGCTACCTGATGGCCGGCTCGCCGCTCGACTTCTCCGCCCTCGACCGGGCCAGCGTGCGTCCCGCTCCCGTGCTCGGCCAGCACACCGAGGAGATCCTGGCCGTCGACCTGGGCCTGTCGGGCGCCGAGATCGGCACCCTCATGGACGAGGGTGTGGTGGCCGGACCGGAGTTCGACCTCACCGTGGCCTGACCCCTTCGCGCTGGTCGACACGGCCTCAGCGGGCGAGCAGCACCGGCTTCCAGTCGAGGACCGGCGTCGTCTCGCCGTCGCGCTCGGCCTCGACGGTGACCGTGAAGGCCAGCAGGCGGCCGCCGTCGACGGGCGTCTCGGCGTCGAGGGTGGCCGTGGCGGCCACCACGTCGTCCTCGAACACGGGCCCGGTGTGGTCGCAGGACCGCCAGCCCACCACGGTGGCGGCCGACGGGAGCAGGCGGACCAGCGACGCCTGGGCCAGCCCGATGGTGTGGCCGCCGTAGACGAGCCGCCGGCCCCGCTGGCCGAGGGTGGCGTCGCGGTGGGCGGCGGCCTGGTTCTGGGTGAGGCGGACGAGGGCCAGGGCGTCGGAGACGGTGTCGCGCATGGGGTCGGTGCGGGACTCGCCCACCCGCCACGGCTCCCGGGTGGGGAGGGGTGACAGGTCCCAGGCCGGGGTTGCGTCGCGCCAATCGTCGAGGTCGAGCGCCGTGTCGGCCGGGCCGAGGTCGTCGTCGTGGCCGGTCGGGGCGGCGTCGGCGTGGCGGAAGGGCAGCATCGGGGCCCGCTCGTAGTCGACCACGACCCGGCCCTCCTGATCGACGGTGCGGATGCCGAGCAGGGCCGTGCCCCGGGGGGGCCGGTCGGGCCGGCGGGCGTTCTCCCGCAGGCCCCGGATCTCGACGCTGGTCGACAGGGTGTCGCCGTGGCGGACGGTCCGGTGCAGGCGCACGCCCCGGTAGAAGAGGTTGGCGATCACCCGACGGGTGGCCACCGTCGACTGGCCGATCGACACGTGCAGCACCAGGGCAGGGTTGACGACGGCCCCCGGCTCGCCGGTGACGGCCTCGGCCAGGGGTCGGCTGAGGGCCACGGCCAGCGGGTCGCCGGCGATGGCGGCGTAGAGGGCGGCCTCGCCCGGTCCGATGGTGACGGCCGGGGCGGGCGCCAGCACCTCGCCCGGGGTGAGGTCGTCGAAGTAGGGGCCGTCGGGCACGAGGGCCGAGGCTAGGTCCCTTGGGCCGGGCGCAGGCCCGCCGGTACGGTCAGCGCCCGATGGAGCCCACCCCGCTGCACCCCCGGCTGCACGGCTTCGGGACGACCATCTTCACGGAGATGTCGGCCCTGGCCGTCGAGACGGGCGCCATCAACCTGGGCCAGGGCTTCCCCGACACCGACGGTCCGAACGAGGTGTCCGAGGCGGCGGTGGCGGCCATCCGGGCCGGACGCAACCAGTACCCGCCGCTGCCCGGTCTCCCCGAGCTGCGGGAGGCGGTGGCCGCCCACCAGCGTCACCACTACGACATCGACCTCGATCCCGACACCCAGGTGCAGGCCTCGGTGGGCGCCACCGAGGCCATCACCGCCGCCCTGCTCGCCCTCGTCGGGCCGGGCGACGAGGTGATCGCCCTCGACCCGACCTACGACAGCTACCCGGCCGCCATCGCCCTGGCCGGCGCCGCCAAGCGGGTGGTGCGGCTGCGCTTCCCCGACCTCACCCTCGACCCCACCGAACTGCGGGCCGCCGTCACGCCCCGCACCCGGCTGCTGCTGGTCAACTCCCCCCACAACCCGACCGGCAAGGTGCTCGACGCCGATGAGCGGGCCCTCCTGGCCGCTGTCGCCGTCGAGCACGACCTGCTCGTCGTGACCGACGAGGTCTACGAGCACCTCACCTTCGACGGCCGCCCCCACGTCCCCCTGGCCACCCTGCCCGGCATGTTCGAGCGGACCCTCACCGTGTCGAGCATGGGCAAGACGTTCTCGTTCACGGGCTGGAAGGTGGGCTGGCTCAGCGGGCCGGCCGAGCTGGTGGCCGCCGCCCGCACGGCCAAGCAGTTCCTCACCTTCTCCGGCCACGGCCCGTTCCAGGCCGCCGCCGCCGTCGGCCTCGGCCTCCCCGACCGGTTCTTCTCCGGCCTGCGGGAGGACCTGGCCGCCCGCCGCGACCTCCTCTGCCGTGGTCTGGAGGCAGCCGGTTTCGAGGTGGCCCGCCCGGAGGGGACCTACTTCGCCACCGCCGACATCCGTCCCCTCGGTGACGACGACGGAATGGCGTTCTGCCGTGCCCTGCCCGAGCGCGCCGGTGTCGTGGCCGTGCCGTCGTCGGTGTTCCACGACGATCCCGCCTCGGCCCGCCACCTCGTCCGCTTCACGTTCTGCAAGCGCCCCGAGGTGCTGACCGAGGCCGTCGACCGTCTCGTCACGGCGTTCGCGTGACGCGTGCGTCCCACGGGCTACGAGCCCAGGAGGTTGATGTCGTACAGCACCTGGTCGAGGAGGTCGCCGGCCTCCATCGACGGGTAGCGCACCGGGCGGTCGGGGCCGACGCAGCTCGGTAGCGGGCCGAGCTGGGTCCACGGCGTGGGGTGGGCGAACTGCACGACCGAGTAGCGCTCACCGGGGGAGCCGGGGTCGGCCACGACCCGGTGCAGGCCCACCGGGATCAGGCCGTTGGTCAGACGCTCCAGCATGATGCCGGTGTTCACCACGACATGGCCCTCGGGGGCGGTGGCGTCGACCCACCCGTCGGCGGTGCGGACCTGGAGGCCCCGGGCCGTGGCGCGGGGCAGGACGGTGGTCAGGTTGATGTCGCCGTGCTCGCCGGCCCACACGTGACCGTCGGAGGGGGCGTCGGCCATGGCCGGGTAGCGGATGGCCCGGGTCAGGGTGGGGCCGTCGCGCAGCAGCCCGTCGAAGAAGTCCTCGGCCGCGCCGATGCCGACGGCGATGATCCGGAGGAACCGGCGCTGAAGGTCGAGCATCCGGTCGTGGAAGTCGACCAACACGGCGGCGATGCCGGGCACGTCGTCGTCGGGGAGCACCGGATCGAGGTAGCGGTGGGGGTAGCGGCGCCGGAGGGGATGCGCCTCGGAGAGGGAGCGGCCCCAGTTCAGCATCTCCTTCCAGTCCGGCGACTCGGCCCCCGCCGCCGTCTCGATCAGCAGCCCCGTGTAACCGGTCTGGCCGTGGGAGCCGGGCGCCCCCCAACGCGCCTTGGCCTCGGTCGGCAGTGAGAAGAAGCGGGCCAGGAGGGCGTAGGCCTCGTCGATGTGCTCCTCGGGCACGTCGTGGCTGGTGGTGACGAACCCCGTCTGCAGGCTGCGCATCACCCCGTCGACGACCGCGGCCCGCCGGTCCCGGTCCCCGCGCTCGAAGGCCAGCAGGTCGACGTCGAGGATCCGGCTGCCGGTGACGCTGCTCACGACGCAGAGTCTGCCGGCCAATCGCACACCCCGACCACCGCCTCCGCCGCCACCGGGCCGTACAGGTGGGGAAACACCTCACCGGAGGGGGCCGCCTCCCACCGCAACGGGGCGTCGAGGGCGGCGACGTCGAGCTCGAGCAGGACGAGATCGGACCGGCCCCCGAAGTGGCGGTTCGTCGTGGCGATCAGCTGGGCGGCCGACGAGCAGTGGACGAACCCGTCGTGGGCGAAGCGGCCGGGAGCGTACGTCGGGGCGCCCCGGGCCGCCTCCCACTCCGACCGGGCGGCGATGTGGAAGATCCGGTCCGGGGCCTCGCTCGCCACGGCACCGGACCGTAGCCTCGCCGTCGATGGCCATCGACGTGACCGTGACCGACGCCGCCGTGGAGGTGGACATCACCGGGCTCGACCAGGTGTGGGCGCTGCGGCGGGGGCTGCGGCTCCCGATCCCGTCCATCACCTCGGCGAAGGTCGTGCCGACCCGGGAGGCCGAGCGGCACCGGGGCCTGCGCCTCCCCGGCACCTACTGGCCCGGCCGCATCGCCGCCGGAACCTTCCTGATCGACGACCGCCCGGGAGAGCGGGCGTTCTGGTTCGTGCGCCGGGCCGGGCGGGTGCTCGTGATCGAGACGACGGACCCGAGGCCCCGGTTCGTCGTCCTCGAGCACGAGTCCTGCGACGACCTGGCCTGGTGGATCGGCGAGCGGATCGGCTGAGCCGGCCGGTCTCAGGGCCGCTCCGGCACCACCAGGGCGGTCATCGGCTCCCAGAAGCCGGGCGGGGGGCGGGCGGGCCGCCCGTCGCGACCGGTGATGCCGACCCGCACGTCGGCCTCGACCGCGGTGGAGCCGTCGGCCAGGGTGATCCGCTGGGACCAGGTGGCGGTGGCACGGCCGATCCCGGCCAGCGCGGTGCGGACCTCGACCTGGTCGCCGGCGCCCACCGGCCGCCGGTAGCGAACGTCGAGGCGGGTCACGACCATCTGGAACCCGCCGTGGGCCAGGGAGTCGAGACCGGCCGCCACCGACTCGAGCGCCCGCACCCGCCCCTCCTCCAGCCACGCCACGTAGACGGCGTGGTTGACGTGCCCGTAGGGGTCGAGCTCGGCGAACCGGGGGCGGAGGACCAGGCGGTGCACACCGTGACGGTAGGCGTCGGCCGGCGCTATCCCGGCGTGCGGACCTCGGCGCTGCGTCGGGCCATCCACGGCGGGATCTCCTCGGGCGGGAGTGCGGCCGTCACGGCGAACCCCTGGACGGCGTCGCAGTTCAGGAGCCGCAGACGGTCCATGGTGTCGTCGCGCTCGACACCCTCGGCGGTGACCTCCAGCCCGAGGCCGTGGGCCAGGTCGACGACGGCCGAGACGATCAGCTCGTCGCGCTCGTTCCGGGTGAGGTCCACGATGAAGGACCGGTCGACCTTGACGGCGTCGATCGGCAGCGTGCGCAGGTAGGAGAGGCTGGAGTAACCGGTGCCGAAGTCGTCGACGGCCAGGCGGACACCGAGGGCGGCGAGGCGGTTCAGGGCCCGGGCGCCCTCCTCGGGGTCGGCCAGCACGGCCCGCTCGGTCAGCTCCAGGACCAGCATCCCGGGGGGTACACCGTGGCGGTGGAGGGTGGCCTCGACCTCGGCGGCGAAGGACGGATCGGCCAGGTCGCGGGGACTGAGGTTGACGGCCATCTCGAGGTGGACACCCTGCTCCCGCCACGCCCGGGTCTGGGCCACGGCCCGGTCGAGCACGACCCTGGTGAGGGTACGGATCAGCCCCGACCGCTCGGCCAGCGGGATGAACTCGTCGGGTGAGATGGCCCCGAAGCGGGGGTGGTGCCAGCGGGCCAGGGCCTCGACGCCGAGGACCGCCTCGTCGACCAGCCCCACCCGGGGTTGGTAGCGCAGGTCGATGGCGCCCGTCTCGACGGCGCTGCGCAGGTCGGACGCCACCGACAGGCGCCGGGTGCTGTGCCGGTCGGAGGACGCCTCGTAGCGGGCCCATCCCGTCTGAGCCCGCTTGGCCTGGTACATCGCCACGTCGGCCCGCTGGATGAGACCGGCCGTGTCGTCACCGTCGGCGGGGGCGACGGCGATCCCGACGCTGGCCCGGATGCGGACGTCGAGGTCGGTCTGGGCCACCGGCTCGTCCAGCGTGCCGAGGATCCGCTCCGCGATCTCGGCGGCCCGTCCGCTGCCGACGCCCGGGAGGAGCACGGCGAACTCGTCACCCCCGAAGCGGGCGACCAGGTCACCCGGCCGCACCGCCGACCGCAGCCGACGCCCGACCTCACGCAGGAGGAGGTCACCGGCGTGGTGGCCGAGCGTGTCGTTGACCTCCTTGAACCCGTCGAGGTCCATCAGCAGCACCGACAGCGACACCCTGCTCTCGCCGTCGGCCAGCAGGGACCCGAGGCGCTGCTCGAACAGGATCCGGTTCGGGAGGCCGGTGAGCCCGTCGTGGACGGCCTGCTCGGCGAGGCGGTGCATGAGCAATCCGTTGCGGAGGGCGGCGGCGGCGTGGTTGGCGAACGTGCCGAGCAGGCGGACCTCGTCGTCGGTGAAGCCGTCGGCGGCGTTGCCCGAGCGGTCGACCACCCCGAACACGGCCCGCAGCCCCTCGTCGCCCGTGACGGGCGACAGGATCGCCTCCCGGTGGCCCATGGCGTCCAGGTCGTCACCGAGGGGGGTGCCGTCACCGGCCCGGGCGTGCACGGTCGTGCCCCGGCGGAGCACCTCGACGAGGCCCCTGGCGTCGGCGGGCACGGCGTGGGTGTGGGCCCGGTCGACCCGGTCGACGACGAACTCACCCGGGCTCAGGCCCGGCACACCCTCGAGCACCACGAGCACGGCCCGGTCGGCCCGCAGGAGACTGCGGGCCCGGGTCAGGGCGGTGGTGACGAGGAGGTCGATGTGGACGGTGCGACGCATCCCGTCGGTGAAGGTGTGCAGCGCCTCCAGGTCGCCGTGGCGCTGGGTCAGGCCGGCGTAGGCCCGCAGCGCCACGAACACCCCGACCAGCGGCAGGAGCGCGATCACCGCCATCCGGGGCCGCTCGACGGCGAGCAGGGCCACCATGACGCCGAGGCCACCGCCGGACACGACGACCAGGATCTGGACCTTGAGGGCGGTGAGGACCACCGTCGACCGGGCCTCGGGGTCGACCCAGCTGAACACGAGGCTGAGCAGCGCCAGGCTCCCGAGGTTGGCGGTCAGCACGGCGGCGACGATGACGATCCAGCCGGTCAGCGACGGCACGGCCCCGGTGCTCACGGCCAGCCTGACCAACGTGGCGGCCAGCGTGGTCTCCAACGCGAACATGGCCAGGTTGAAGGTCAGCCTGATCCCGGTGCTGTGCCGGTGCAGCACCAGCGAGGCGCCGGCGCCGAGCAGCCGGGCCGTCACCAGCCCGACGGGGGTCAGGAACGCCAGCGCCACGACCAGGGGTAGCTCGACCAGGGAGACGGTGTGCGCCTCCCGGTCCAGCTCGAGGTGGAAGATGAACACCTCGGCGACGGCGAACAGCCCGACGAGCAGGAGCCACCACGCCGTCTCCGAGTCGGTCGGGACGATGGGCTCGCCCGCCCCGGGGATGACGAGCAGCATCAGGCCGGCCGTCACCGCCAGCGCCGCCGTCAGCACCCAGACCCGCGACCAGGACCCCTCGGTCCTCCGACTCGCCACCGGCATCGGGCCCCTTCCTGAAGCGACCGCCCGCGTCCGTAACGTTACGGAGAGTAACACCTGGGGCCACGAGCCCGACATCGGGCCCGGTCCGTACGACCGTGACCGGTCGCCCGACGACGGCGCACCTTACCGGCGGGGGTGGAGTGGCCCCGACGCCGGCCGGGTGGGGATCAGGTCCAGGAGTTCCCCGTCCACGAGTTCCCCGTCCACGAGTTCCCCGTCCAGGAGTTCCCCGTCCAGGAGTTCCCCGTCCAGGAGTTCCCCGTCCAGGAGTTCCCCGTCCACGAGTTCCCCGTCCAGGAGTTCCCCGTCCAGGAGTTCCCCGTCCAGGAGTTCCCCGTCCAGGAGTTCCCCGTCCAGGAGTTCCCCGTCCAGGAGTTCCCCGTCCACGAGTTCCCCGTCCACGAGTTCCCCGTCCACGAGTTCCCCGTCCACGAGTTCCCCGTCCAGGAGTTCCCCGTCCACGAGTTCCCCGTCCACGAGTTCCCCGTCCACGAGTTCCCCGTCCACGAGTTCCCCGTCCACGAGTTCCCCGTCCACGAGTTCCCCGTCCACGAGTTCCCCGTCCACGAGTTCCCCGTCCACGAGTTCCCCGTCCAGGAGTTCCCCGTCCAGGAGTTCCCCGTCCACGAGTTCCCCGTCCACGACGGCGCACCCGGGGAGGACCGTGGGGCGTCCGACGCCCTCGCCAGGTGCAGGGACGCGGCCAGGTCCAGGACGCCCGCACCCTGGGCCTCCACGGACGCTCCGGCCAGCGGGTGGGCGCCGGCCACCAGCAGCGACCGCAGCACGGCCGGCGGGGCGCCCGGGACGGCCTGGCGCAGCACGGCGGCGGCCCCGGCCACCACGGCGGCGGCCTGGGACGTGCCCGTGCCCCGCAGCAGCGTGGCGCCGACATGCCCCTCGACGGCGTGCTGGTCGGCGTCGGACCCGGGCGCCCGGAAGCTCACGATCGAGCGACCCGGGGCCACCACGTCGGGCCCGGTCCGGCTGCTGAACGACGCGACCGCCCACGATCCCGCGTCGGCCTCGACGGCACCGACGCTCAGCACGGCGGGATGGTCGGCCACCCCCCCGAGGGCGGCGTCCTCGCCCTGGTTGCCCACGGCCGCCACGACCAGCACACCGGCGTCGTCGGCGGCGGTGACGGCCCGGGCCAGCCCGGACGTCATGGCGACGTCGGCGGCTACGAGCGCCACGACGGGCTCACCGGCGGCGGCCCGCAGGCTCAGCTCACGCAGCGCCGACGTCAACCGGGCCGCGTCGGGGAGACCGTCGTCGCCCGCCACCGGTAGGTCGGCGACCCGGGCACCGGGCGCGGCGCCCGTCACGCCGCCGCCGTCTCCGGCGGCAATGCCGGCCAGGTGCGTGCCGTGACCGGCCGGATCGGCGGAGGCGCCGAGCCCACCCGGACCGTCCAGCCGCCCGACCAGCCCGGGCACCGGTGCGACACCGGTGTCGAGGACGGCCACCACCGTTCCCGCCCCGTCCAGCCCGGCGGCGGCGGCCGGACCGACGCCGACCACGGCGGCGGCCTCCCACGCCGACTGCAGGCGGGGACCCGGATCCGACGAGAACATCCCATCGGTGACGACCGCGCCGACCGCCATCAGCGCCATGGTGACCACCAGGGCGAGGGCCCGGCGGGGGACCCGCAGGGCCGACGAGCCCGGCGTCGACCCGAAGCGGTACGCGAACGTGCCTGTGTCGATCGTTGCGGTGTGCATGTCGTGTGCTCCTCCTGGCCCGGTACGGGCGCTCCTGTCGGCCCCGGTTCCTGGGGGTGAAGCCGGGGGTTGGTTACGGTTCGGTGCGTGCGACGACTCACGGAGTTCAGCCACGGCGCTGGTTGAGGCTGCAAGCTCGCCCCCGGCGAGCTGGCGCAGGTCCTGCGCCGCCTGACCCCGACCCAGCACCCCGACCTCCTGGTCGGGGCCGAGACCGGCGACGACGCCGCCGTGTGGCGGCTCGACGACTCGCGCGCCCTCGTGGTCACCGTGGACTTCATCACCCCGGTCGTCGACGACGCCCGCACCTGGGGCCGGGTGGCGGCCGCCAACGCCGCCTCCGACGTCTACGCCATGGGCGCAGCGCCCCTGCTGGCGCTCAACCTCGTGTCCTGGCCGCGCGACGACCTGCCCCTCGACCTGCTCGGCGAGGTCGTCGCCGGCGCCCAGGACACCGCCACCGCCGGGCGCTTCGCCATCGTGGGCGGGCACTCCGTCGACGACCCCGAGCCGAAGTTCGGCCTCGCCGTGGTCGGGCTCGCCCACCCCGACCGCCTGCTGCGCAACGACGGCCTGCGGCCCGGCCAGTCGCTCGTGCTGACCAAACCGCTCGGGGTCGGGATCATCACCACCGCCGTCAAGGCCGACGCGGCCGATCCGGCGTCGGTCGACGCCGCCGTCCGATCCATGACCCGCCTGAACGACCGGGCCGCCGAGATCGCACTGGCCCACGGGGCCACCGGCGCCACCGACGTCACCGGGTTCGGGCTGCTCGGCCACCTGCACCGGGCGCTCGCGGAGAGCGGGCTCGACGCCGTCGTGACGCCCCACACCGTCCCCCTGCTCCCCCAGGCGCGCGACCTCGCCACGGCAGGAGTCGTCCCCGGCGGCACGGGCCGCAACCGGGCGTTCGTCGAGGATCACCTCGCCGTCGACGACCGGGTCGACGCCATCGACGTCACCCTCCTCGCCGACGCCCAGACGAGCGGTGGTCTGCTGTTCGGCCTCGACGCCGACCGGGTGCGGGGGGCGCTCGACGCCCTGGCCGCCTCGGGCCACGACGCGGCCGTGGTCGGCCACACGTCCGGCCGCGGGAACGGGCGCATCGTCGTCGACGCTGCCCACTGAGGCCGCGGTCGTCCGAGCTCTGACGCCGAGCTCCGCCTGATCCTCGTCACGTCGGTCCTTCCCACGACGATTGGCGTGACGCTCAGAGTTCGGAGGCCACCGTACCGTGGATTGCACTCAAAGTGCTGACACGGCTACCTGGCGTGTCTAGGGCGCCGTGAGTACCCGAGCAGCCGGGCGGGGCGTCCAGCGGCCGGTCCGGCCGGGTCGGTAGCGTCCGTGTCGTGCGCGACCGCCGGCTCCTCGTCCTCGACGCGGTGGCGGTGGTGGCGTTCGTGGTCATCGGGCGGCGATCCCACGGCGGGTCCGACGCCGTCGTCGCCGTCGCCCGTACGGCCGCCCCCTTCCTCGTCGGACTGGCCGTCGGATGGGCCCTCGCCCGCGTCGACCGTGACCCGGTCCCGGCCCGGGCCGGGGCGGTGATCGCCCTTGTGACCGTGGGCGTCGGGATGGCACTGCGCCGCCTCCTGTTCGGCGACGGCACGGCGGCCACGTTCGTCATCGTCACCACCGTCTTCCTCGTCGTCACCATGGTCGGCTGGCGGGTCGTGGTGCACGGGCTCGAACGCCGCCGACACCGCGTGCACACCCCGTGAGCGCCGGGGCGACGACGGCGGCGGTCGACTCGCCGAGAGGGTGGCGGGTGGTGGGCGCCGCCGCCCTCAGCATGTTCACGGTGTTCGGGGTGGCCTACAGCTTCGGCGCCTTCTTCGAGACGATGGCCGACGAGTTCGGCAGCGGCAGCGGTGCGACCGCCCTCGTGTTCTCCATCACCATCAGCCTGTCGTTCCTGCTGGCCCCCCTCACGGGCCGGGCCGCGGACCGTCACGGGCCCCGCCCCGTGGTCCAGGTGGGAGCGCTGTCGCTGGCCGCCGGCCTGCTCCTCACGACCGTCGCGCCGAACCTCGTCGTCGGGTACGTCACCTATGGCATCGGGGTGGGGTTCGCCGTGGCCTGCGGCTACGTGCCGATGGTCTCGGCCGTGGGGAGCTGGTTCCGACGCCAGCGGGCCACCGCCCTCGGTGTGGCCGTGGCCGGCATCGGGCTCGGCACCCTGGTCGGCAACCCGGTGGCCGCCGCGCTCATCGAGGCCACCTCCTGGAGGGTCACGTTCGTCATCTTCGCCGCGACCGGGGCGGCGGCCATGGTGCTGGCGTCGTTCCTCGCCGAGGCCGGCCCCGACGCCGTCTCGTCGGCCCTGCCCCGCCCCCTGGGCGAGCTGCTGCGCATCCGCGACTTCGCCTCGCTGTACGCCTCCGCGCTGCTCGTCAGCTTCGGGCTGTTCGTGCCGTTCGTCTTCCTCGCCGCCTACGCCGAGGACGAGGGGGTCGGTGCCGTGGCGGCGGCGTCGCTCATCGGGGTGATCGGGGGGGCGTCCATCGTCGGTCGGTTGGCGCTCGGCGCACTGGCCGCCCGGATGGGGGTGGTGCGCCTCTACCGCCTCGCCTTCGCCGTGATGGCGGTTAGCCACCTGATCTGGCTGCTCGCCGGGGCCAGCGTCGGCGCTCTCGTCGTGTACGCGACCGTCCTGGGCGTCGGCTACGGCGGGTTCATCGCCCTGTCCCCGGCCGTGGCCGCCGAGCGTTTCGGGCTGGACGGCCTGGGCGGTGTGCTCGGCACGCTCTACACGTCCGCCGCCGTCGGCAGCCTGGGCGGACCACCTCTGGCCGGACTGCTCGTCGACCGCAGCGGCTACGGGGCGGCCATCGTGTTCGCCCTCGTGGTCAGCACCCTCGGCTTCCTCGCCCTCACGGCGTTGACGGCCGACGCCCGCCCGGCACCGGTGGCCGACGCCGGGGCGTGACCCTCAGGGGTGGCGGGAGGGCAGCTCGGGCGACCGGGGCGGCAGCGCCACCGGATGGCCCCGCCAGATGCCGATGTTCTCGCCGGTCCGCCCGTCGGGTCCCTCGGCCAGCAGCTCCAGCAGCAGATCGGCGATCTGGGCGGGCTGCATCCATTCGGCGGTGCTCTCCGGCGTCGCCCGGTCCCCGGCGGCGAAGCGGGACATCTCGGTGTCGACGGCGTCCATGCACAGGGCGTTGACCCGCACGCCGTGGGCCCGCAGCAGCTTGGCCCACGACTGGGTGAGGCCGTTGACGCCCCACTTGGAGGCGTCGTAGACGTCCATGAACCGCCCGCCCCCGGTGGCGTAGCCGTCGGGCGGCGTGATGTGGTCGGTGGCGATGTTGACGAGGTGGCCGCCGCCGTCGGCGGCCAGCGGACCCATGGCCGCCCGGCCGACCAGGAAGACACCCCGCAGGTTGGTGCCCACCACGAGCTCGAACTGGGCCACGGCCGTCTCCCACGGGTCGACCAGACCGTTGGTGGGCCGCCACACCCCGGCGTTGTTGACGACCACGTCGAGGCGCCCGAGATCGTCGACGGCGGTGTCGACGAACCGTCTCGCCTCGGCTGGCACCGACACGTCGGCCACGTGGGCGGGCACCCGACGACCGGTGTCGGCGGCCACGGCCCCGGCCACGCCCCGCACCTTGGGCTGCACGTCGCAGACGGCCACGTCGGCGCCCGCTCCGGCCAGCGCGGCAGCGAACGCGGCGCCCAGCCCCGCCGCCGCACCCGTCACGATGGCGGCCTTCCCGGCGAGATCCATCCGACGGAAGCTAGGACAGACCCGGGGGGTGATCGCAGGTGCTCATCGGCGACGGGCCCCGCGCCCCTCGTCACCCAGAGCATCCTCCACGACGAGCCGTCGGTCACCGGAGAGAGGTTCGCCGAACACGTCCTCGGCGACGGCGACGACACCCGCAGCGTCGCCGATGCCGAGCTGGTCGGCGAGGAGCCGGATGTCGTCGACGTCGCGGGCCCGGGCGGCGCGGGCCTTCATGGCGAGCAGGTGACGGGCGGAGCCGACGGCCACCGACAGCCCCCGGCCCTCGTACGCCGGGACGGCATCGGTGTCGCCGCCGGCGATGTACGCCGAGGCCTGTTCGTTGAGCCACGTACCCGGGAGACGACGTTCGCGGGCGACGGCCCGAACCTCCTCCATGAGCGGTCCGTGACCGGCATCGACGAGAGCGTCGATGTCGCGGGTCGCTCGCGACGTGTCGTAGGCCAGCGCGATGGCTGCCCCTCCGACGACGTACACACGGCCCCTCACCCGTCGCCGGACGAGCCGGCGGTCGAGCTCGGCGAAGAGGTCGAGGATCGCCGACCGATCGAGGAGCTCGCCGCTGCTCACACCGCCGGCTCCTGGGCCAGGTCCTCGATCGTGATGAGGACGCCGCGACGGTGCAGATCACCGGGCGCGTGCACGTGGGCCCGGGCTCGCAGCGACGGCAGGTCGACCGGCGCGAAGAACCGGGGGGAGAACCGTGCGGGCTCCTCCGTCCAGTCCGGCACCCCGACCCCGTCGCGCCGGGCGAGCGCGGCCACGGTGCCGGCGACGAGTGCGTCCCACCCGGCGTCACCGAGGAGCGGGGCCCGCTCGGCGCACAGCCCCCCCCGGCGGGTCACCGGCGTGTCGTCCCAACCCCGCACGAGCTCCGCGACGTGGGTCAACCACTCGGCCTCCGGCCGACCGGCCATCTCTCGCACCGTGTCGGCGGCCGACCACGCAACGACCGGTTCACCATGGCTCGGCACCCCGGCCGGCTCGGAGGTGTCGGACGACACGGGGGCAACATACCGGAGCGAATGTGTGATCGACCCCTCAGCTTCCCGACGTCGACCAGTGCCAGGGCTCGCTCGGGAGGTTGTAGAAGCCGTACCGGGCGGCGTTGAGGGCCAGCCAGAGGAAGGCCGGGTCGTTGCGGCTGACGATGAGGCCCCGCTCCGGCGTCGACAGGTCGAGGGCGAGGCCCCGCTCGTGCATCGACGTGGTGGGACGGGCGGTCGGTGGGCGGCACTCGCTCGACGGTCGCTCGTAGATGTCGTAGTCGGTCGGACCGCAGTGGGCCTGACGCAGCGCGATCTGCCCGGCGGCGTCACGGTAACCGCCACCCGTGAACGTGATGCCGTCGGCGGTGGCCGCCGCCATCATGGCCGCCACCCGCTCGGCCACCGAGGTGTGGACCCGGAACCCCGCCACGACCGTCGTCTCCTCCGGACCGACCGGCTGGGGGATGGTGAAGCCCCCGCCCCGGGGCCGGGGTGGGACGAGGCGGGCCAGCGCCTGCTCCCGGGCCCGGATGTCGGCGGCCAGGTCGGCATCGAGGCGCTCCAGGGCGGCCGCCTCGGACAGCCGGTGGTCGAGCCGGTCGCGCAACCCCTCCACGAAGCCCTCGTAGTCGGCCCGGGCGTCGTCGGCGCGGGCGTTGGCCCGCAGCGCCTCCTCGGCCAGCCGCTGCGCCTTCGTCGTGGCCCGCCCCGCACGGTCCCGCCGCCCGGCCAGCTCGACGGCGGCATCGTCGATCTCGTCGGCGGCCTGGCGGTCCGAGGCGACGACCGCCTCCAGGGCGGCGTCGGCGGTGGCCACACCGAACAGGTCGCCCCGCAGCAGCCGGTCGAGCTCGAAGCGTCCGGGTCCTCCGACGTAGCGCTCGACGGCCACGGCCGACGTGCGCTGGCGGGCGGTGGCCAGCGCACTGGCGGCGAGGTCGGCCGAGGAGCTGGAGCGGGCGGCGTCGGCGGCGGCCAGGTCGGCGGCCCGGCGGGCGTCGACCGCCTCCCGGTGGGCGTCGACCGCCTCCTGCTGGAGGCGGGCCAGCTCGGCCTCGGCCCCCTCGACGTCGACCGTCAGCGCGTCGACGTCGGAGCGGGCCACGGCCTGGTCGTCGCGGTTGCGCTCCCGGCGCTGCTCCAGCTCGGCGATCTGGTCCCGCAGGTCGCCGTTGGCAGCGCCGCTGGGGACGGCCCCCGCCACCAGGGCGGCGAGCACGAGGACGACCAGGACGACGGACAGGCGAACGATCGGGCGGGGGTGCATCTCACCCACCCGTCGGCCGTCGGGCCGCGCTCCTGAGCCGACTCTCTCCCACCGCCCCCGAACCTACGCCCCCGTCGGGCTCCCGTACGGTCAGCCGCCGGCCGAGGTGGGGGCGATCACCCGCTCGCCGAACGCGGCCAGGTCCTCGGCCGGGGCGCGGGCGAAGCGGAACGCCGGGAGCACCACCCGGCTCACCCCCGACGCCGTCAGCTCCGCCACCGTTGCCTGCGGGTCGTCCGAGCCCAGCAGATCGGCGGACCACGTGATCTCGATGTCGAGGGGATCCCGCCCGGCGTCGGCGGCGCTCTGGCGGACGACGTCGATCAGCTCGGCCAGGTCCCCGCCGCCAGGGAAGAACCCGTCGCCCGACCGACCGGCCCGCTCGGCGGCGGCCCGGCTGTGCCCGCCGACGTGGATCGGCACCCGGCCCTGGGCCGGCTTCGGGTTGGAGCTGACGTCGTCGAAGGAGGCGAACTCGCCGTGGTGGGAGGCGTGGTCACCGTCCCACAGCGCCCGCATGGCCGCCAGGTAGTCGTCGGTGCGGGCCCCCCGCCGGGCGAAGGGCACCCCCAGCGCGTCGAACTCCTCCTCCAGCCACCCGACGCCGATGCCGAGCATGACCCGACCCTGGGACAGGGCGTCGAGGGTGGCGATCTCCTTGGCCAGCACCAGCGGGTTGCGCTGGGGCAGGATGAGGATCCCCGTGGCCAGCTTCAGCCGCGACGTGGCGGCACCCACCCAGGCCAGCCAGACGAGCGGATCGGGGATGGGCGTCGAGGCGTCGGCCGGCATCTTCCCGGTTCGGCTGTAGGGGTAGGCCGACTCGTACCCCTCGGGGTAGATGACGTGCTCGACCGTCCACACCGACTCGATCCCCGCCCCCTCGGCGGCGCGGGCCATCTCCGTGGCCCCGTCGGCGGCGGCGAAGGGACCGGTGTTGGCGAAAGCGAGACCGAAGTGCATGACGGCGAACGTAGCGCCCCCGCCCCGGCGTCGGTCAGACTCGGGCCCCATCGACCCCGCCGGCCCCCACCCGACCGCCACGCCCTCCGCCGTCACGACGTTCGCGTCGATGGCCGACCGCGACTTCCGGCTGCTGTGGTGGGGAGGCTTCGTCTACTTCCTGTCGATCTTCGCCCAGATCGTGGCCCGGGGCTGGCTGGCCCGGGAGCTGACCGGAACCAACACCGGACTGGGAGCGGTGGTCCTCGCCTTCGGGGTCACGAGCCTCCTCTTCACACCGCTCGGAGGGGTGGCCGCCGACCGCTTCCCCAAGCGGACCGTGCTCCTCGTGTCGAGCGTGATCCTGGCGCTCTCGTCGGGCGGGCTGGCCCTCGCCATCTCCCTCGACGTGGTCACGTTCTGGATGCTCATGGTGTCGTCGGCGTTGCAGGCGCTGGGGTTCGCCGGGATGGTGCCGGCCCGGATGGCGTTCTCGGCGCTCATCGTGGGCCCCCGGTTGCTGCCCAACGCCGTCGTGCTCTCCCAGATCTCCATGAACGCCAACCGGGTCATCGGCCCGGCCCTGGCCGGGGTGCTGATCGAGCTGCCCGCACTGGGCATCGGCGGCGTCTACTGGGTCGGGACCGCGCTCAACCTGGGCGCCATGGTGCTGTTCGTCCGGCTGCCCCACGGGGCCCGGGACGCCGGGGTCGACGTCCGATCGCCGTGGGCGGAGCTGACCGACGGCCTGTCCTACGCCCGGCGCCACCCGACCATGCTCGTGCTCCTGGCCACCTCGACCGCCGCCATCATGTTCGGCTTCGCCTACGTGGCCTTCCTCCCCACCGTGTCCGACGAGTTCTTCGACGCCGGCTCGGGGGGCTTCGCCGCCCTGTCCTCGATCGGCGCCGTCGGTGGGCTGATCACGTCGGTGGCCCTGGCCGGTCGGGTCGACGCCGACAACGCCTGGGGGTACCAGACCGTGGCCGGGCTCGGGTTCGGCGTCACGGTGGCGCTGCTCGGGGTGGCACCCACCCTGGTCGTCGCCATCGCCGTCGGGTTCGTGCTGGGCGGGGCCACCGCCGCCTTCCAGTCGGTCAACGGGACCCTGGTGCTGGCCACGGCCGCGCCCGCCTACCACGGCCGCATGCAGTCGCTCCTGAACCTCGGGTTCAGCGCCTTCGGGCTGGCCGCCCTGCCCCTCGGGATCCTGGCCGACGCCATCGGGCTGCGTGCGACGCTGGTGCTGATGGGCGGCCTCACCACCGTGGCCGTCGCCCTCTCGGCGCTGTGGCGGGCCCGGGTGGCGGTGGCTCAGCCGGCCGGCAGCAGCGCGTCGGCCAGCAGCTCGTAGCTGCGGACCCGGGCCTCGTGGTCGTGACAGATGGTCACCACCAGCACCTCGTCGACGCCGTGGTCGGCGGCCAGCGCCCGGATGCCGTCCGCCACCTCGTCGGGGGAGCCGACCAGCATCGGCTTGCGGCCCGGCACCACGGTCAGAGGATCGTCGCGGGCCTCGTCGGCGGCGGCCTCCCCGGGCGTGGGGATCGGCCCCCGCAGCCCCCGCCGTCGCCACAGGCGGATCGACCCGGCCAGCCGGTCGGCCTCCTCGGCGGTGTCGGCGCACAGGGCCGACACGGCGATGAGCACCTGCGGCTCCGGTGACCGCCCGCCCGGCCGGTGGTGGCGTCGGTAGGCGTCGACCACGGCGGGGCCGTCCTCGGCCGTGATGAAGTGGGCCCAGGCCAGCGGGATGCCGAGGTGGGCGGCCAGCCCGGCCCCCTCCGCCGACGAGCACAGCGACCACACCGGCAGCGGGCGCCCGGGGAGGGGGGCGGCGGTGACGTCGCGCAGCACGGGGTGCTCCGGGGCACGACCGTCGAGGAAGTCGAGCAGCTCGACCACAGCGGCGGGGAACTCCTTCGGGTCGAGCGGCCGGCCCTGGCGGGCCAGGGCGTAGGCGGTGGACGGGTCGGACCCGGGGGCGCGGCCGATGCCGAGGTCGATCCGGTCGCCGTGGAGGGCGGCCAGCACGTGGAACTGCTCGGCCACCTTCAGCGGGGCGTAGTGGGAGAGCATCACGCCCCCCGACCCGACCCGCATCCGGCTGGTGCCGGCGGCCACCGCCCCGACGAGCACCTCCGGCGCCGATCCGGCCAGGCCGTCGGAACCGTGATGCTCGGCCAGCCAGTAGCGGGTGTAGCCCATGGCCTCGGTCCGCCGGGCCAGGTCGACGGTGGCGGCCAGCGCGTCGGCGGGCGTCGACCCGGCCGGCACCGGTGACTGGTCGACGACGCCCAGCCTCACGTCACCCCGCCAGCCGCTCGACGACCATGGCCATGCCCTGGCCGCCGCCCACGCACATCGACTCGACGCCGATGGTGCCGTCGGTGTCGTCCAGCCCGTGCAGGAGGGTGGTCATGATGCGGGCCCCGGTCATGCCGAACGGGTGGCCGAGGGCGATGGCGCCCCCGTTGACGTTCAGCTTGTCGAGCGGGATGTCGAGGTGCCGGGCCGAGGGCAGCACCTGGGCGGCGAAGGCCTCGTTGATCTCGAACAGGTCGACGTCGTCGACGGTCATGCCGGCCCGGTCGAGCGCCCGGCGGATGGCGTCGACGGGACCGAGGCCCATGATCTCGGGGTTCAGCCCAGTGACGGCGCTGGCGATGATGCGGGCCCGGGGGGTGATGCCCAGCTCGGCGGCCCGGCTGTCGCTCATGACGACGACGGCGGCGGCCCCGTCGTTGAGGGGGCAGGCGTTGCCGGCCGTCACCTTGCCGTCGGGCCGGAACACCGGCTGGAGCTGGGAGATGGCCTCGTAGGTGGTCCCGGCGCGGGGGCCGTCGTCGGTCGACACGACGGTGCCGTCCGGCATCGTCACCGGCGTGATGTCGTGCTCGTAGAAGCCCCGCTCGATGGCGGCCTCGGCCCGGTTCTGGCTGGAGACGGCGTAGCGGTCCATGTCCTCCCGGGACACGTCCTCCAGCTCGGCCACGTTCTCGGCCGTCTGGCCCATGGCGATGTAGACGTCGGGCAGACCCTCCGGTGGCTTCCAGTCGGGGGCGCCGCCCTTGGCCCGCTCGGCCGACCGCTCCTTGGCCTGCTCGAACGCGGGGTTCTCGGTGTCGGGCAGCGAGTCGGAGTTGCCCTTCGTGAACCGGCTGACGCACTCGACGCCGGCGGCGAGGAAGGCGTCGCCCTCACCGGCCCTGATGGCGTGGGCGGCCATGCGGATGGTCTGCAGCGACGACGAGCAGTAGCGGTTGACGGTGGTGCCGGGCAGCTCGTCCATGCCGGCCAGCACGGCGGTGATGCGGGCGATGTTGAAACCCTGCTCGCCGCCCGGCAGGCCGCAGCCCATCATGAGGTCCTCGACCTCGTCGCGGGGCAGCTCGGGAACCTGGTCGAGGGCGGCCCCGACCATCTGGACGGCGAGGTCGTCGGGACGGATGCCGGTCAGCGAGCCCTTGAAGGCTCGACCGATCGGGCTGCGGGCGGTGGCGACGATGACGGGCTCGGGCACGGGTGCTGCCTCCGGGTCGGGTGCTCCCCCAGCTTGGCCGAGCCGTGGGCCCGCCGTCACACCCGGCCGTGGCGGTGGCGGCGGTGCGGTCCATGCTGGGGCCGTGGCCACGGGTCGGTTCGCTCCCTCCCCGACGGGGGACCTGCACGTGGGCAACCTGCGCACCGGCCTCCTGGCGTCGTTGTCCGCCCGGGCCTCGGGGGGCCGGTTCGTGCTGCGCTTCGAGGATCTCGACACGGACCGGTCCGACCGCCGGTGGGAGGACCGCCAGCGTCGCGACCTCGCCGACCTCGGTCTCGGCTGGGACGAGGAGCACCGCCAGTCCGACACCCCGGGGCGCTACCGGGCGGCGCTGCGGCGGCTGGAGGAGGCCGGCCTCACCTACCGGTGCTGGTGCACCCGGCGGGAGATCCGGGAGGCGGCGTCGGCGCCCCACACCGCCGACGGCCCCCCCGGGGCCTACCCGGGGACGTGCCGGGACCTGGGGGCGGCGGCGCGGGCCGAGCGGGAGCGGTCGGAGCGGCCGTGGGCGGTTCGGCTGCGCTCCGACGGGCGGACGGTGGAGGTGCGCGACCGGCTGCGGGGCGAGTGCTCGGCCGTCCTCGACGACCTGGTGCTGCTGCGCAACGACGGCACACCCGCCTACCAGCTCGCCGTGGTCGTCGACGACGCCGCCCAGGGCATCGAGGAGGTGGTCCGGGCCGACGACCTGCTCGACTCGACGCCCCGCCAGGCCGCCCTGGCCGACCTGCTCGGCCTGCCCCGCCCGTCGTGGGCCCACGTGCCGCTCGTGCTCGGACCGGACGGCACCCGCCTGGCCAAGCGCCACGGCGCCGTCACCCTCGCCGACCTGCGGGGCCTCGGCTGGGACGGCGGGCGCCTCCGGGCCGAGCTGGCCGTCGGCCTCGGGCTGGCCGAGCCGGGCGAGCGCCCCTCGGCCGACGACCTGGCCGCCCGCTTCGACCCCGCCTCGCTTCCCCGCGACCCGTGGGTCTTCTCCGCCCCGGGACGGACCTGACACAAGCACGCGTTGCTATAGCGACGCGTGGTTGTGTCAGTTCGGCGGTCAGGCGGCCAGCTCGCCCGTGGCGAGGATGTCGCCGGTGGGCCCGGGTGAGCCGCCGGCGGGCTCGTTCGTGACGGCGAGGCGCTGCGCACCGCCGACGCCGGCGAGGTCGAGGACCACCTCGACCCGGCCGTCGGCGTCGGGTCGGAACAGGCCGGCCGACGTCGGGCCGCCCTCGTCCATGACCCACAGCTCATAGGTGCGGTCGTCGTCGAGCACGGGCAGGTCGTCGGCCAGGACCACGCCCCGCCCCTCCTCGGACGAGTACACGATCCGCAGCGCGTCACCCAACCCGTCGAGGTCGACGACGGTGGCGGCGGGGTCGGACAGGACGGCGGCCACCGGCGCGGGGCCGTCGTCGTCGGCGGCGCGGCCCACGAGCAGGCCGAGGCCGGCGGCGACCACGACGGCGGCCGCCGCCAGGGCCGGGCCGAGCCACCGGGGCACGCCACCGGCTCTCCGGGATGGCGCCGACCCGATGGCCACGGCGTCGGCCATCGACCCCGACGGCGACGGGTCACCCCGCCCCGGGCCCGTCCGCTCCTGGGCCGTGACGGCCACCTCGGCCAGGACCCGGTCCCGCAGCCCGCCCGGCGCCGGCGTCGAACCGGCCGCCCCGAGCGTGGCGGCGGTGGCCCGGAACCCGTCGAGCTCGGCCCGCCGGTCGGGGTCGGCGGCCAGGGCCTCCTCGATCCGGTCCCGCTCGGCGGCGGGGGTGGCGTCGAGGGCGTGGGCGCCCTCGATGCGGTCCAGCTCCTCGGGGTTCACGTGCCCACCCCCAGACGGTCCCGCAGCCTGATGAGCCCGTCACGGATACGGGTCTTGACGGTGCCGAGGGGCGTGTCGAGCAGCTCGGAGATCTCGTGGTGGGTGTGGCCCCCGTAGTAGGCCAGCTCGATGGCCTCCCGCTGGAGGTCGGTCAGGTCGGCCATGGCCTCGTGGACCCGGTCACGCTCCAGGCGGTCGAGCACGATCTCGCTCGGCCCATCGGGCACCGTGTCGGCCAGCAGGCCCTCCCGCTCGATCCGGTCGCGACCGGCCTGCTCGCTGCGCACCCGGTCGACGGCCCGGCGGTGGGCCACGGTGAGCGACCAGGTGCGCACGCTGCCCCGGCCGGCGTCGAAGCGGGCGGCGCTGCGCCACAGCTCGACCATGACCTCCTGGGTCACCTCCTCGGACATGGCCGGGTCGCGCAGCACCCGCAGGATGCAGCCGAACACGTCGTCGACGATGAGGTCGTAGAGGTCGGCGAAGGCGCCCTGGTCCCCGGCCGCCACCCGCGCCGTCAGCTCGCGTCGCCTCGTCTCGGGGTCGACGCTCACGTCAGCGATCGTCCCCGGGGGGAGGAGGAGCAGCGCCGTCACGGCCGCGGTTCGTACCGATGCGTCCGCCGGATGGCGGCTGCCCACGCCAGGGCCGTCGCGCTGCGCTCACCCTGCGTCCACCTCGACGCCGACCGCCGCCGACGCACCGACCACGTCGGCGGTCGCGGCCACGGCCTGCTCGATGCCGTCGGGGCCCACGTCGAGGTGGGTGACGGCCCGGATGCGACCCGCCACCGGGGTGACCCGCACGTCGCGGCGACGCAGGCCGGACACGACCTCGGCGACGGACAGTCCCGTCGGCGCCGGGTCGAAGAACACCATGTTCGTCTCGGGCGCCTCCACGGCCATCCCGGCGGCGGTCAACCCGTCGGCCAGGCGGCGGGCGGTGGCGTGGTCGTCGGCCAGCCGATCGACGTGGTGGTCGAGGGCGTACATGCCGGCGGCGGCCAGGATGCCGGACTGGCGGAGCGCGCCGCCCAGCCGGTACTTCCACCGCACCGCGTCGGCGATGACGGCGGCGTCGCCGGCCAGCACGGCCCCGCCCGGGCAGCCGAGGCCCTTGGACAGGTCGATCCACACGGTGTCGACCCCGGCCGCCCACCGCCCGGCGGGCACGCCGCTCGCCGCCACGGCGTTGAGCAGGCGGGCCCCGTCGACGTGCACGGTGACGCCCGCCTCGTGGGCGGCCCCCGTCACCCCGTCCCACGCGTCGAGCGGCCAGACCGTGCCGCCGGCGAAGTTGTGGGTCTGCTCGATCGACACGACCGACGTGTGGGACTTGTAGTGGTTACCGGGAGGGCTGAGGACGGACCGGAGGGCGTCGGCGTCGAACCAGCCCCGCTCGGCGTGGACGGGCTGCATCTGGACCCCGGCCACGATGGCGGCCCCGCCCGCCTCGGACTGGAAGACGTGGGCCCGGTGGTCGCACACGACGCTGTCACCCGGGCTGGTCAGGGTGGCGAGGGCCACCTTGTTCGCCAGCGACCCGGTGGCGAGGAACACGGCCCGGTCCTTGCCGAGCAGCCCCGCCACCCGCTCCTCCAGGGCACGGGTGGTGGGATCCTCCCCCAGCTGCTCGTCGCCCACCTCGGCCGCGGCCATGGCCGCCCGCATGGCCGCCGTCGGCCGCGTCCCCGTGTCGGAGTGGAGGTCGACGAACATGCGGCGCGAACGCTACCCGGGGGCCGGCCGCCGGGGCCCTCGGTAGCCTGCCGCTGGCCATGGACGCTCCGCCGCCGCTCGACCTGCCTCTCCTCCACACCCGCCGCTACGACGTCGACTCCTACCGCGACGGGCCCGATCGCATCCGCCTGCGGGGCTCGGTCCGTGACCAGAAGCCCCCCGGCCTCTACGTCGCCGACGACCCCGATCCGCTCACCATCCACCACATGGTCGTCGACCTCACCGTCGAGATGGACGGCATGGAGATCGTCGCCGCCGAGGTCGTGTTCGAGACCCACCCCCACGACACCTGCCCCACCGTGACCGACCATTACCGCCACCTGGTCGGCCTCTCGATCGCCCGGGGGTTCACGCACCGGGTGCGGGAGCTGTTCGGCGGGCCCCGGGGCTGCACACACACCACCGCCCTGCTGCAGGCGATGGCCCCGGTGGCCATCCAGTCGATCTGGTCGGCCCGCGGCGCCGCCGGCACCGGATCCGAGGCCGGGGCCGAGCCGGTGGCGCCGCCCCGCAGGCTCGATCCCGACGAGCGGTGGGAGCGGTTCCGGTTCAACCTGAACACCTGCCACGTCTGGGCCGAGGACGGCGCCATGGTGGCGAGAGCCAAGGCGGGCGAGGAGATCCCCGCCCCCCGCTGGATCGTCGATCGCCTCGACTCGCTCGGTCGCGACGTCGACGAGTGGCGCTCCCGCATGGGGAGCTGACCGGGCTCAGCCCGACGGGTCGGCCGAGGCCACCACGTCGAACTCCAGCAGACCGGCCCCGGTCGCCACGGGCCGGGCGGGCCCGCGGTCGGCGTGGTCGCGCTGGAAGGAGTCACCCTCCCGCCAGGCCCGGAAGGCCTCCTCTGACTCCCAGCGGGTGTAGACGAACCAGCGCGTCTCCGCCTCGCCAGTGGGCTCCAGCAGCTCGAAGCCGGCGAAGCCGTCGACGCCGGACAGGTCGTCGAGGCGGGAACGGAAGCGGGCGATGATCTCGTCACGGTTGCCGGCCGGCACCTCGATGGTGTTGATCCTCACGACGGTCATGACAGACATCCTCGCAGCGCGGCGGTGAGCGCCACCGGGCGGGGGTCGCCGGCGATGCCGCCCCCCATCTTGTTCATGACGTAGCCGAAGCCCACGCCGGTGTCGGGGTCGGCGTAGCCGAGCGAGCCGCCGGCCCCGTAGTGGCCGAAGGACCCCTCGCCCAGCAGGGGGCTCAGCTCGCCGTGGAGCATGAACCCGGCCCCGAAGCGGGACTCGACGACGAGGCACCGGTCGGGTCCGTGCGATCGCTCGGACCGGAAGGCGTCGACGGTGGCGGGTCGCAGCAACCGCACGCCGTCGACGTCGGAGACGGTGGCGCCGTAGATGCAGGACAGGCCCCGGGCGGTGGTGATGCCGTTGGCGGCGGGGATCTCGCTGGCGTGCACCTCGGGCCGGTTGAACGTCATCCCCTCGCCCGGGGTGATGCCGAAGCGCCCGTCGAGGAACAGCGCCCGGCCGCCGAGCGACCCGGGCCCGGCCACCCGCCGCATCAGCTCCAGCTCCTCGGGGTCCGACGGGTAGGGGGCCGCCTCCAACCGGGTCACGCGGTGCTCCTCGGCGTCCGGGAGCCCGATCCAGGTGTCGGCCCCGAGCGGCCCCGCCACCTCCTCCCGCAGGAACGTGCCGAGGCTGCGGCCGTCGACCCGCCGCACCAGCTCGCCCACCAGCCAGCCGTAGGTGAGGGCGTGGTAGCCGTGGTCGGTGCCGGGCTCCCACAGCGGCGACTGGCGGGCCAGCGCCTCGACGATGGGGCCGACGGCGAGGATGTCCTCCAGCGGCGGCGGGTCGTCGACGGCGGGCAGCCCCGCCCGGTGCCCCATGACGTGGGCCACGGTGACGGACCCCTTGCCGGCGGCGGCGAACTCGGGCCAGTGGTCGGCCACGGTGTCGTCGAGGCCGACCGAGCCCCGCTCCACGAGCATGGCGAGGCAGATGGCAGCCAGCCCCTTGGTGGTGGAGAACACGAGCTGGAGCGTGTCGCGGTCCCACGACCGGTCGGCCCTGGCGTCGGCCACGCCGGCCCAGAGGTCGACCACGGGTCGACCGTCGACGTGGACGGCCACCGCCGCCCCCAGCTCGTCGCCCCGCTCGAAGTTGGCCACGAACGCCTCGCGGACCGGCTCGAACCCGGCCGACACCTCTCCCTGCACGTCGATCATCGTGTCTCCCTCAGTGACCCGTCGTGACCAATCCATCCTCGCGGGCGGCGGCCCAGGGCATGGCCACGGTGTTGCGGGCCACGCCCGCCCGGCCGGCCCGGTCGACGACGACGACGCCACCGGGGCCCGTCAGCCGGCCGGTGAGCTGCTCGACGGCGGCCCGGGCGGCCCCGGGGGCGTCGTCGCCGGCCCGCAGCCGGTCGAGGGCCGTGCGGGTCGTGCCCGCCGTCAGCAGCACCTCGCCCCGGCCGGTGGCGGCGGCCGCCCCGGCCTCGTCGTCGGCCGACGTGCCGGCGCCGACCACGGGCGAGTCACCCACCCGGCCCGGTGTCTGACCCACCACCCCTCCGGTGCTGGTGGCGGCGGCGGTGGACCCGTCGGGCGCCAGGACCACCGCCCCCACGGTGTCGAGGCGGTCCGGCTCCCCCCGGGCGGTCAGGACGCGCCGCAGCACGGCGCGGGCCCGCTCGGTGGTCATGGCGTCCTCCGTGGACGGCTCGAAGCCGGCCGCCTCGGCGAAGCGGTCGGCCCCCGCGCCGACCAGGAGGACGTGCTCGCTGCGTCGGCACACGGCCAGCGCCACCTGCGCCGGGTGCCCGAACGGACCCAGCCCGGCCACCGCCCCCGAGGTCAGCGCCGTCCCCTCCATGACGGAGGCGTCCAGCTCGACCGTCCCGGCCGACGTGAGCGCCGCCCCGGTGCCGGCGTTGAAGAGCGGGTCGTCCTCGAGCACGCCGACGGCGACGACGGCGGCGTCCAGCGCATCGGCTCCGACGGCGAGGGCGGCCCATCCGGCCCGCGCCGCGGCGGCGCATCCGGCCGCCATGGCGTCGGCGTCGTCGACGCGTGACCCGGCCCCTCCGTGCACGAGGACGACGGGCCCCTGGCGCCCGTCGGTCTGCGTTCTGACCGGAGTCACCCGGCGGTGGAGTAGGGCGTCGCCCGCCCGACGGCCCCGCCGGCCCGGACCGCCGCCACCGAGTCGGCCAGGTCGGTGAGGTAGTCGTCGACCACGGCCACGTTGCCGGCCGAGACGGTGACGTGCAGGGCGTCGGGCGGCGTCTGACGGTCGTGGTGCCAGCCCCCCCGCCGGGCCATCTCGTCCCCCACGGCGAAGGGATCGATATCCACCGGCTCGCTCGTCCCGCCGACGCCGCCGGCTTCCGAGCCACGTCGTGCGCTGCTTCCCGGTTCGTTCGTCTCGCCACCGGTGAAGGCGTGGAGGTGCCAGCGGGGGTCGCCCACCACGGCCAGGCCGTCGATGGCGGCGATGCCTTCCCGGATGCGACGGGCGGCGGCGAGCGTGTCCGCCGTGAGCCGGAGGTAGCCCTCCATCCCGAGGTGGTGCAGCACCGCCCAGCCCGTGGCCATGGGCCCGCCCGGGCGCGATCCCTGCAGGTTGGGCGAGGCGTAGAAGCCCCCCAGCCAGTCGTCGAACACGAACGTCTGGTACCGGCGCAGCTCCTTGGTCCGGTGCAGGATCACCGACACACCCTTGGGCGCGTAGCCGAGCTTGTGGAGGTCGGCGGAGATGCTCGTGACGCCCTCGACCCGGAAGTCCCACGGTGGGACGTCCTCGCCCAGCCGTTCGGCGAAGGGCAGGACGAAGCCGCCCATGCAGGCGTCGGTGTGGAAACCGGCACCGACGTCGGCGGCGAGAGCGGCCAGCTCGGGGATCGGGTCGATCACCCCGTGCGGGTACCCGGGGGCCGAGCCGACGACCAGCACGGTGCGGTCCGACACGGCGTCGGCCACCGCGTCGACGTCGGCGCGGAGGTCGTCGTCCACGGGGGTGGCCCGCACGGTGAGCCCGAACAGGTGCGCCGCCTTGTGGAAGGCGGCGTGGGCCGACACCGGCAGCACCATCTCCGGTTCGGTGACGCCCCGCTCCGCCCGGGCCCGGTCCCGGGCCGCCTTGACGGCCACCAGGATGGACTCGGTGCCGCCCGATGTGAGGAACCCGGCCGCCGTCGCACCGTGGAGGAGGTCGGCGGTGATGGCGCACACGTCGGACTGGATGCGCCCGAGCGACGGGACGGCGTGGGTGTTGAGGGCGTTCTCGTGCAGGAACCGCAGCGCCACCCGGTCGACGACGTCCCGGGTGGCCGGTCCGGCGTCGAACACCATCCCGAAGGTTCGGCCCGTCCGCCAGTCGGCGTCGCCGGCCCGCATCTCGTCCAGGGTGGCCAACAGCTCGTCGTCGTCGAGCCCCCGCTCGGGGAGCACACCGGGGCGGCCGGGCGGGTCGGTCATGGGTCGACGGTAGAGGTCGCGCTATCCGTCGGCCAGCACGGCCCGGGCCGCCCGCCGGCCGGGAGTGCCGGCGATGCCGCCCGAGGGGTAGGTGCCCGCCCCCGACACGTACAGGCCGGCGATCGGGGTGCGGTGGTCGGACAGCCCCCGCGTGGGCCGCCCCGGGCCGAGCTGGTCCAGGGTGATGTCGAGGTACATCGGGTGGGCGCCCGGCCAGCGTCCCTCCGCCTCCATCTCGGGCGGAAGCCACGCCCGCACGCCGACCACCGACCGCCGGAACCCGGGGGCCCGTCGCTCCACGGTGGCGAGCGCGTCGTCGACGAACCGGTCCCGCACGGTGTCCCAGCCGCCCCGCACCCGGGCCGGGGCGGCCGGACAGGCGAGATAGACGGTGTGGTGACCGGGCGGCGCCAGCGACGGGTCGAGAGCGGACGGCGTGAACGCGTACCAGGGGATGCGGTCGGGCAGCAGCCCGGCCTCCGACTCCGTCCACGCCTCCTCCAGGTCGGCCAGCCGGTCGACGTAGGACTGCAGGCCGTTGTGATCGCCGGGCCGGGCCGACGCGTAGCGGGGCAGCGCGGTGGTGGCCACGTGCACGACGGCCTGCACGACGTTGGACCGGCGGGCGGCCCGGAGGTGCTGGGCGGGCGGCCCGTCGAGGGCGGGGTGGAGCAGGTCGAGCAGGGCCACCTTCGGGTCGACGGCGGTCACGACCGTGCCCGTCCGGATGCGCTCCCCGCCGTCGAGGACCACGGCCCGCACGGTGCCGTCGGTGTGCTCGATGCGCGCCACCGGCGCCGAGCAACGCAGCTCCCCGCCGAGCCCGGTGAACCGGGTGACAAGGGCGTCGGTCAGGTTCTGGGCGCCACCGGTGCCGTGCCACTGCCCGAAGCGGTGGTACGCCGCCTGCCACAGGGCGAAGGCGGCCGAGCCCGGCACACCCGGCCCCACCCCGGCGTGGGCGGCGAAGGCGGCCACCGGCCCGCGGGTGAGGTCGCTGGGCAGGCGCCGCCGCAGCAGGGTGCCGTAGGGGGCGAGCAGGTCCGTCGGGCCGACCCGGCGCAGGAGCCGGACCAGCCCCACCGCCTGGCGGGGCATGTCGGCAAGGCGTACCTCCCCCCGGATGGCCGGCAGGACGACGTCCATCATCCGGGCGCCGGCCCCGACGAACTCCCGGTAGGCGACCGCCTCGGCCACGGAGCGCTCGGCGATCGACGCCACCGTCTCGTCGACCGACCGGTGGAAGCGGACGATGCCGCCGTCCTCGCCCACGGCGATCGAGAACGGGTCCATCTCCCGGTAGCGCAGGCCGGCGCCGGCGAGGTCGAGCTCGTCGGGGATGGCCGTCATGTTGATGATGTTGTGGGCCACCGAGTGAAGGTCGAAGCGGTGGCCGGGGATGGTCTCCTCGGTGCGGGAACCGCCCCCGGGCCGGTCGAGCGCCTCGACCACCGTGACGTCCCGGCCGGCCCGACGCAGGTAGCAGCCCGCCACCAGCCCGTTGTGACCTGCGCCGACCACGACGAGCCGGCCGCCCGCCGACGGGCTCACGGGTGCCTGATCAGGAGTCGGAGAGCCGGAAACCGCACGTGGACTCGGCGAAGGTGTCGATCGCGTCCCCGGCGGCCGCGCCCGCTCCGATCGTCTCCCGCAGGGCCGGATCGGTGAAGAGGTCCTGGGGCACCGTGGACAACTCGTCGATGTCGGAGGTCTCGTCGAGGGCGTCGGCCAGGGCATCGAGGATCACCAGCGAGGCCTCCTGCACGGTGACGAGATCGTCGGCGGCGTCGGGCGGCGCCACGGCGGCGGCCCGTTCGTAGAGCTGCTCCAGCTCGCCGAGACCGGCCTGCGCCTCGTCCATGGCGTCACGCATCCCGGCGAGGACGGCCTCCTCGTCGACGTCCTCGCCCCCGGCCGCCGCCTCGTCGACGGCGTCCGACACGACGGCGTCGAACACCTCACCCTGCTCGGCAGCCTCGCGCTTGATCTCGGCCAGCAGCTCGCACAGCTCGTCGTCGCCCCCGGCCGGCGTGGTCGTCGAGGTGTCGGCGGCGGCGTTCGTCCCCGCTGTGGTGGCGGGAGCGGTGGCGTCCGACTCCGGCGCCGGGGTGACCGGGGGCGTGGCGACGGTGTCATCACCGCAGGCCACCATCGCGAAGAGGAGCGCGACGAGGAGAACCAACAGCCGGGCCACCGCGCTCACCGTAGCGGCGGGGGCGGACGGGTCACGGCGCCAGACGGCGGGCCGCCTCCAGGGCGTCGGCGGGGTCGGCGCCGCCCCGGCCCACCATCCAGCAGGCCAGCGGGGCGGCCAGCCGCTCGCTGGCGTGGGCGGCAACGGCGGCCAGCTCCAGCAGGGTGTCCCGGGTGGCGTCGTCGGGCGGGTCGGCGCCGACCGCCTCGGCGAAGGCGGCCAGCCACTCGTGCGCCGTCGGAGCCGGCGCGGTCGGGTCCTGCGCCATGGGGGCCGGACCCTACCGTCCCGCCACCGCGGCCCAGACGGCATAGAGGGGGTCGCCGCCCCGCCCGGGTGGGACGCGCACGTCGAGGGTCGGCTCCCCGTAGGCCCCGGCCCGCTGCAGGTACTCCGCCGCGATCCGCATGCGGGTGGCGTCGTCGGCCGCCAGCCACCCCCGCACCGCCTTGGTCGGGAACAGCCGGTTGGAGAACGTGATCACCATCCTCCCGCCCGGCCGCAGCACCCGGGCCACGTCGGCCAGCACCTCGACCGGTCGCACGAGGTAGTCGATCGAGACGCAGCACACGGCGTCGTCGAAGGAGCCGCCGTCGAAGGGCAGCGTCGGCCGGGCGTTCAGGTCGTGCACGACCCGGGCGGCGGCGGCCGGGTTGGCGTCCAGCTCGGCGGCGTTCATGCCGAGGACGGTCAGGCGGGCCGGGGGCGTGCGGAAGTGCGACACCCACGACGACATGAGGTCGAGCACCTCACCCCGCACGCCCAGCTCGTCGTACAGCTCAGCCACGGCGGCGATGGCGCCGTCGTCGATGTGGGTGACGAGGCGGGGCGGTCGGTAGAAGGCGGCGTCGTCGCCGGGATCGGCCCGCTCGAAGAACCAGGGCGGGAAGTCCGGCCCGGTCGTCACCCCGCGTCCGCCGCCTCGACGGTGAGGTTCAGGCGGGCCCGGACGTCGGCGCTGGACGCGGCCACCACGATCTCGTAGCGGCCCGGCTCGACCCGCCACCCGCCGGCGGCGACGTCCCAGGCGGCGAGGGCCCGCCCGTCGAGCGCCACCTCGGCGGTGACGGTCGCGCCCGGGTCGACCGTCACCTTGGCGAACCCCCGCAGCTCCTTCGGCGGCCGGCGCAGCGTCGCCTCGGGGGCGGCCACGTATACCTGCACGACCTCGCTGCCAGTCCGGTCCCCGGTGTTGGTCACGTCGACCGCGACCGCCACGCCCTCCCCCGCCGCCACCTCCGCCGACGACAGCCGGGCGTCCGACCAGGCGAACGTCGTGTACGAGCCGCCGTGCCCGAACGGGAACCGGGGGGAAAGGTCGCGCTCCTCGTAGCCCCGGTAACCGACGAACAACCCTTCGCCGTACACCGAGCGCCCCTGCTCGCCCGGGTAGCTCAGCCTCGCCGGGTGGTCCCCGTCGCGGACCGGGAACGTGACCGGCAGCCGTCCGCCGGGCTCCGCGTCCCCGAGCAGCACGTCGGTGACGGCCTCGGCCATCTCCATGCCGCCGAACCAGCAGACGAGCGCAGCGCCGACGTCGTCGACCCAGTCGCACGCCACCGGCGCACCGGCGTTGACGACCACGACCGTGTTCGGGTTGGCCGCCGCCACCCGCCGGACGAGCTCGTCCTGCCCGCCGGGGAGCCGGATGGTGCTGCGGTCCTCTCCCTCGGTCTCCCACTCCGCGGTGGTGCCGACGACCACCACGGCGCAGTCGGCGGCGGCGGCGGCGGCCCCGGCCCGGTCGATGCCGTCGGCCGGGCGGGGCGGGCGGCACCCGAGGCGGAGGGCGGCGAACCCCGCCGTCCGGGCCGACCAGGCCGCCCGCAGCACACGCTCCTCGCCGGCCCGCAGCTCGACGTCGACGCCGGTCTCGACGCTGCCCAGCCCGAAGAAGGCGTCGCCCCGGGGCAGGCGCTCCCCCCCGGTGTCGTCGACCAGCACGTCGTCGCCCAGGGTCAGGCGGACCCGCCCGGTCGTGACGACGGTCAGCCGGTAGGTGCCGTCGACCGGGGCACGCAGGGTGCCCTCGGCCTCGAACGAGAACCGGCGGCTCACGTCGAGTCCGCTGTCGGTCTCGCCGAAGAACGTGATCAGGCCGTCGCTGCGGTCCTCGACGGAGTGCGCCTCACCCCCCGGCGTCGGGGCCTCGTAGAGGGTGAGGGTCAGGCCCGGGGCACCGTCGGGCCGGCGCACGAGATCACCGTCGAGGACGGGCGCCATCTCGTCGGTCCACACCCCCGGCTCGTGGACGACCTCGGCCCGGCCGGCCAGCCGGTCGGTCAGTGCGTCGAGGATCGTGCGCCGGGTGAGGGGGCGCAGCGAGGCCGAACCGCCCCCGACGCTCTGGTCCCGGTCGGCGTTGGGGCCGATGACCGCCACCCGGGCGAGGCGGGCGGGGTCGAGGGGCAGGGTGTCGTCCCGGTTGGCGAGGAGCACGACCGACGCCGCCGCCGCCTCCCGGCACAGGGCCCGCTCGGCGGGATCGTCGACGGACTCCTCGTCGTCGTCGGCGGGTCGCCCGACCGCCCCGGTGCGTTCGATCAACCGGAGCAGCTCGGTCACGCGGGCGTCGACGGTGGCCTCCTCGACGTGGCCGGCCCGGACGGCGTCGGCGAGGTGGGGGCCGAACACCCGGGGCGGCCCGGGCATCTCCACCCCGAGGCCGGCGCGGGCGGCGGGCACGGTGTCGTGGGCGCCGAACCAGTCCGACACCGCCACGCCGTCGAAGCCCCACCCGTCGCGCAGCACCTCGGTCAGCAGCCAGTGCGACTGGGCGCAGAAGTCCCCGTGGAGCCGGTTGTAGGCCGGCATGACGGCCCACGCCCCGGCCTCGCGCACGGCCGCCTCGAAGGGGCGCAGGTACAGCTCCCGCAGGGCCCGCTCGGGCACGACGGTGTCGGTGGTGAGGCGGTCGATCTCGCTGTCGTTGGCCACGAGGTGCTTGACGGTGGCCGCCACCCCGGCCGACTGCACCCCGCGGACGAACCCGACGGCGAGGCGGGCCGTCAGCTCGGGATCCTCGGAGTAGCACTCGAAGTTGCGCCCGCCGTAGGGGGTGCGGTGGAGGTTGACGGTGGGGGCCAGGAGCACGTGGGCGTGGCGCCGGCGGGCCTCGGTGCCGAGCAGCCGCCCGATCCGCTCCACCAGATCCGGGTCCCACGTGGCCCCGAGGGCCGAGCCGCACGGCACCGTCACCCCCCGGGTGCGGCGTGACCCCCGCGCCCCGTTGGGCCCGTCGGTCATCTTGACGGCCGGCACGCCGAGGCGCTCCACGGCGGGGGTGCGCCACGTGTCGGCGCCGGCCAGGAGGGCCGCCTTCTCGTCGAGGGTGAGTCCGCTCAGCACGGCATCGACGTCGAGCACGGATGCGACCGTACCGGCGCGGCGGTACCGTCACGGCCGCCGCACGCCGCCGTCGGAGGGGGAGCACCATGGCCGAGTTCGATCTGGTCGTCCGCGGGGGTCGGCTGCTCGACGGCACCGGGTCCCCCGAGCGCGGCGCCGACGTGGCCGTGACCGACGGCCGGGTGGTCGAGGTGGGCCGGGTGGCGGGGGCGGGCCGCCAGGAGATCGACGCCGACGGGGCCCTCGTCACCCCCGGTTTCGTCGACGTCCACACCCACTACGACGGGCAGGCCACGTGGGACGAGCGCCTCGTCCCGTCGTCGTGGCACGGGGTCACCACCGTGGTGATGGGCAACTGCGGCGTGGGCTTCGCTCCCGTCCACGAGCGCGACCACCAGCGCCTCGTCGAGCTAATGGAGGGGGTGGAGGACATCCCCGGCGCCGCCCTCCACGAGGGGCTGAGCTGGGAGTGGTCGAGCTTCGCCGACTACCTCGACGCCGTCGACGCCCGGCCCCACGACATCGACGTCGGCGCCCAGGTCCCCCACGGCGCGGTGCGGCTCCACGTCATGGGCGAGCGGGGCGCCGCCCGGGAGGCGGCCACGGCGGAGGAGATCGCCGAGATGGGACGCCTCGCCGCCGACGGCATCGCCGCCGGGGGGCTCGGCTTCACCACGTCGCGCACCCTCAACCACAAGACGAGCCGGGGCGAGCCCACCCCGACCCTCACGGCCGCCGCCGACGAGCTGGTCGGCATCGCCTCCGCCATCGGCCGGCGGGGGCGGGGCGTGCTGCAGGTCGTGAGCGACTTCGTCGACCTCGACACCGAGTTCGCCACCATGCGGGCCATGGTCGAGGCGTCCGATCGTCCCCTGTCGATCTCGATTGCGCAGAGCCCGCTCGTGCCCGACCAGTGGCGCAACCTGCTCGACCTCGTCACGGCGGCCAACGCCGACGGCCTGGCCGTCACCGGCCAGGTGGCCCCCCGGGCCGTCGGGCTCATCCTCGGGCTACGGGCCTCGCTGCACCCGTTCATGAACAACCCGGTGGTGCGCGACCTCCACGGGCTCACCCACGCCGAGCTGGTCCGCACCCTGCAGGACCCGGCCGTGAGGGAGCGGGTGCTCGCCGCCCAGACCGACGAGCGCGACCGCGACCGCCTCGGCGGTCGGCTCATCGAGAAGTACCACCTCATGTACGAGCTGGCCGACCCGCCCGACTACGAGCCCGACCCGTCCACCAGCGTCGCCGCCCGGGCCGAGCGGGACGGAGTCGAGCCGGTGGCGCTGGCCTACGACCTCCTCACCGCCGGCGACGGGCAGACCCTGCTGTACGCCCCCATCCTCAACTACGCCAGCGGTGACCTGCGGGTGGTGCGGGACATGCTCCTGCACCCCCACACCGTGCCCGGCCTGGCCGACGGCGGCGCCCACGTCGGCACCATCTGCGACGCCTCCTTCCCCACCACGCTGCTGGCCCACTGGGGCCGCGACCGTCAGCGGGGCGAGCCCATAGGCGACGTGGCCGGCCTGGTGGCCAGCCACACCCGCGACACGGCCCGGATGATCGGACTCCTCGACCGTGGCGTCGTCGCCCCCGGCTACCGGGCCGACCTCAACGTCATCGACACGGGACGTCTGCGGGCCCGCCGGCCCGTCCTCGTCGACGACCTGCCCGCCGGCGGCACCCGGGTGCTGCAGCGGGCCGACGGCTACCGCCACACCGTCGTGGCCGGTCAGGAGACCTACCGCGACGGCGAGCCCACCGGGGCGCTGCCGGGCCGGCTGGTGCGGGGCCAGCAGGCGGCGCCGACGGGGGCGTGAGCCCGACCCGGCTGGCCGACGTCGTCGCCACGAGTACGACCGTGTCGGCGACCCGGTCGCGGTCGGCCAAGCGGGACGCCCTGGCCGGACTGCTGGCCGGCCTCGACCCCGACGAGGTGCCGGTGGCGGTGGGGGTGCTGACGGGCGAGCTGCGCCAGGGCCGCATCGGGATCGGCTGGGCCGCCGTATCCGGAGTCGACGTGGCGGCGGCGGGCGAGGCGACCCTCACGCTGGGTGACGTCGACCGGTCCGCGGCGGCGCTGGCGGCGGCGACGGGACCGGGCAGCCAGGCCGTCCGCCGGGAGCTGCTGACCGACCTGTTCGGGGCGGCCACCGAAGCGGAGCAGGGTCTGCTGGCCCGGCTCCTCACGGGCGGACTGCGCCAGGGGGCTCTCGAGGGGGTCATGGTCGATGCCGTCGCCGCCGCCGCCGGGGTTCCCCTCGCCGCCGTGCGCCGCGCCCACATGCTGGGCGGCGACCTGGGCCGGGTGGCCACGGTGGCGCTGACCGACGGCGCCGAGGGGCTGGCCCGCATCGGCCTCTCCGTGGGGCGGGCCGTGCACCCGATGCTGGCCTCCACCGCCCCCGACGTGGCGGCGGCGGTGGGCGACCTGGGTCGGTGCAGCGTCGAGTGGAAGCTCGACGGGGTGCGCATCCAGGTCCACCGTCGGGACGACGACGTGGCGATCTTCACCCGCAACCTGAACGACGTGACCGACCGGCTGCCCGGGGTGGCGACCGCCGCCCTGGCCCTCCCCGTCGACCGGCTGGTGCTCGACGGCGAGACGCTGGCGCTGGCCGAGGGCGAGCGGCCCGAGCGCTTCCAGGACACGTCCAGCCGGTTCGGGCGCGACGACCCGACCGACGGTGCGGCCATGCGGGCCTTCTGGTTCGACGTGCTGCACGTCGACGGGCGCGACGTGGTCGACGAGCCGCTGGAGGAGCGCCTGCGCCTGCTGAGCGGTGTGGTCGGCGACGGGCGGGTCCCGGGCCGGCTGACCGACGACCCGGCCGAGGCCGAGGCGGTGCTGGCCGAGGCGCTGGCCGCCGGGCACGAGGGGGTCATGGTCAAGGCGGCCGACTCGACCTACGAGGCCGGCCGCCGGGGCAGGGCGTGGCGCAAGGTCAAGCCGGTGCACACCCTCGACCTGGTGGTGCTCGGCGCCGAGTGGGGCCACGGGCGGCGGACGGGGTGGCTGTCCAACCTGCACCTCGGCGCCCGGGACCCGGCGGGCGGGCCGCCGGTGATGGTGGGCAAGACGTTCAAGGGGCTCACCGACGAGCTGCTGACCTGGCAGACCGAGGCCCTCCTGGCCCGGGAGGAGGGGCGTTCCGGCATCACCGTGCACGTCCGCCCCGAGCTGGTGGTGGAGGTGGCCGTCGACGGCGTGCAGGCGTCGACCCGCTACCCCGGTGGGGTGGCGCTGCGCTTCGCCCGGGTCAAGGGCTACCGGCCCGACAAGGACCCGGCCACGGCCGACACCGTCGACGCCGTGCGGGCCCTGCTGGGCTGAGCCCCGGTCGCTACCGGTCGGCGCCGACGGCCGACCGGGACGCCAGCAGCGCCCCCGCGCCCAGGGCCAGACAGAGGGGCGAGTAGAGGGTGAGGTCGTGGCGCCGGTACTCCTCGGCGGGGGAGCCCAGCCCCAGGCCGGAGGTGACCAGGCCGGCGACGCCCCGGAGCGCCATCACCACGGCCAGGGCGCGGACCGGCCATCGGGGGTCGACCGGGCTGGCCCGCTCCAGGGCCGGCAGGTCACCCACGACGGTCCCGGTCACGGCCGCTCCCCCGACCAGGAGACCCGCCACGGCGGCACAGGCCGCCGGCGACGGGAACGGCCGCCGCCCCACGACGAGGTCGGCCAGCCCGTCGGACGTGGATCGGGGCCAGGTCGACCCCGCCGCCCAGGCGGCGTGGAGGGCGGCCGCGCCGAGCAGGGCCAGCGCCGTTGCCCTCCCGGCTGCGACGTTTACCGTACGGGAGCGTATGGTCATGTCCGTACGGTAGCGTACGGTTCCGTGGCCCGCCAGTCCCTTTCCGCCGAGGCGTGGTGCCGAGCCGCCCTCAGCCAGATGGCGGCCGGCGGTGCCGACTCCGTGTCGGTCGAGGGGTTGGCCCGGACCCTCGGGGTCACCAAGGGCAGCTTCTACTGGCACTTCACCGGCCGGGCCGATCTCGTGGCCCGATCGCTGGCGCTGTGGGAGGAGCAGGCCACGGCCGAGATCGTCGACCGGCTGAGCGCGATACCCGAGCCGGTGGCCCGGCTCAGGGCCCTCTTCGCCGAGTCGTTCGGCCGGGAGGACGAGGGGCTTCTCGACACCGCCCTCGTCGCCCGATCCGACGACCCCGAGATCGGCCCGGTCGTCCGGCGCGTCACCGCCGCTCGGCTGAGGTTCGTCACGACCATCTTCCGCCAGCTCGGCCTGGGCCCCCGCCGGGCCGAGCGCCAGGCCCGCATCGCCTACGCCGCCTACGTCGGCCACTTCCACCTCCGCCGCACCCTGCCCGCCGACGGCCCCGCCGCCACCGTCGACAAGCGCTACCTCGACCAGCTCCTTTCCACCCTGAACCCACCTCCCGGAGCGACCTGACAGCACCACGATCTCGGGCCGCCGTCAGTGGCCCTTGGTGTCGAATCGACCGCAGGGCCAGGTTGTAGGCGACCGACTCGGGTCGTCGAGCAGGCGGACCGCCAGAGCGAGGTCGCCGTGCGGCGAATCGCTCGCGAACGTCGCAACGAGGTGAACGCTGGGGCGATGATCGCTCACACACCACCCTGGCCCCGCCCGCGAGCACCATCCCCCCGACCCCCAGGCTCCACGGTGCCGTCCCGCCGACCACCGCCCCCGGACCCCCCGGTGAAGAGCAGGTCCTCGCCCTATGGACCGCCTTCGCCACGTACGCCGTCGCTACCTCGGACGGGACGCGTGCGATCCTGCGCTCGTCGGCTGATGCCCCCGGTTCATCCACGCCGGCAGGCGCATCGGATTGCTTCGCGTCGGATCGCCAGGGCGGGTCGCCGTGGCGGGCGTCAGGCGAGGAGGCTGCCGCCGTGCACGTCGACGACGGCGCCGGTGATGCCGCCGCCGACCTCGGAGGCGAGGAGGACGGCCACGGCGGCCACCTCCTCGACGGTGTTGAGGCGCTTGATGGCGGCCTCCTCGGCGTAGGCACCGAGGAACTCTTCGTAGGTGATGCCGGCCGCCTCCGCCGCCTGCGGGCCGGCGTCGCGCATGATGTCGGTCTCGATGGCGCCGGGGCAGATGGCGTTGCAGGTGATGCCGGCCGGCCCGTACTCGAAGGCCACGGCCCGGGTCAGCCCGTTGATGGCGTGCTTGTTCGTGATGTAGTGCGCGACGGCGGCCTTGTTGGCCTGGCGCCCCTCCACCGACGAGATGTTCACGATGCGGCCCCAGCCGGTCGTCTCCATGTGCTGGAGCGCACGGCGGGTCCCCCAGAACGTGGCGTTGAGGTTCCAGTCGAGGGCCTGCTGCCAGGCCTCGTCGCTGAGCTGGGCCACGGGGGCGAACCCGGAGGTGCCACCGGCGTTGTTGACCATCACGTCGATGCCGCCGAAGTGGTCGATGGTTCCCCCCACGAGAGCCTCGACGTCGTCCTGGCGGGTCACGTCACCGGCGATGAAGTGGGCCCGGTCACCGGCGTCCATCTCCTCCAGGGCCCGGGCGCCCTTCTCCTCGGACCGGCCGTTGACGACCACCCTGGCTCCCTGGGCGAGGAAGGCCTCGGCGATCCCCCGGCCGATGCCCCGGGTCCCCCCGGTGATGGCCGCCACCCGTCCGTCCAGCTCCATGTGCGGTTCCCCCTGATCGGGTCGTGCGAGCGTGGCTACCGTACGCCAGACGGCCCGAACGTCCGGCCGTGATCCGACCCCGGGGGGGACGACCGTGAGCACCGACGATGTCATCGAGATCGGCCAGCTGGTGGGCCGCTACAACCAGGCCGTCGACGCCGGCGACGGCGAGGCGATGGCGGCCACGTTCACCGAGGACGGCGTGGTCGTCGGCGGCCCCGAGCGGCTGGAGGGCCGCGCCGCGCTGGCCGAGTTCGGCTCCGCCGTACCCGGGCAGTTCCCCGGGTTGCGCCACTGGGTCAACAACGCCGTGGTCGACGTCGACGGTGACACCGCCACGGCCACCACCTACCTGCTGATGGTCGTGGCCGGCTCGCCCCCGACCCTGGCCGGCAGCGGCGTGTACCGGGACACGCTGCGACGCACCGCCGACGGGTGGCGTTTCACCGAGCGCAGCTACACCCTCGACTCCTGACCCGAGCCGTCCGAAGGCCGGGGACGGCGGCGGCGGAGCAGAACCTCCTGGGCCACGGTGGCCACGTGCGTGCCGTCCTCGGCCATGACGTTGCCGACGGTGAGCCCCCGCCCGCCGACGAGACCGTGGGAGGCCACGTCGTAGAAGTGCCACTCCTGCACCCGGGCCGGACGGTGGAACCACACGACGTGGTCGAGGCTGGCCCCCATGAAGAGGTCCCGGTCGTCGGCCTGGCCCGTCGAGTCGGGGTGGGCGGCCCGGGCGGCGCCGGTCGGGGCGGCGTCGGACACGAAGGCCAGCCCGCACTGCTGCAGCACGGGGTCGTCGCCGATGTCGTCGCGCAGGCGGATCCACAACCCCGCCCAACCCGGTCGGGACGGCATCGGGCGGCGGTCGAGCATCCGGCCCCACCCGCTGTCGGGCAGGTCGGACGGCGGGGGCAGATCGGCGGGGAGGTCGACGGTTTCGACGTCGACCTCCTCCGGCTCGGGCCCGTGGAACGAGCAGGCCAGCGCCAGGATGGCCCCCGTCGACTGCCGGGCCGCCACCCGACGGGTCAGGAACGACCGGCCGTCGCGCAGCCGGTCGACCTCGAAGCGGACCGGCTCGGTGTGGGTACCGGGCCGGATGAAGAAGGCGTGCATCGAGTGCACCGGCCGCCCGTCCTCGACGGTGTGGGCGGCGGCCCGGAGCGCCTGGGCCACGACCTGACCACCGAAGAGCCGTTCCCCCCACGGGTACTTGGGGGCGATGCCGACGTAGGTGTCGGGACCGTGGGGTTCGAGCGTCAACAGCTCGGTGAACGCGACGTCGTCGATGTGCACGCCGCCCATCCTGGCCGATCGGCCCCCCACGCCCGATCCGACCCAACCGGCTGACGAACCCGGGCCCTCGATACCGATCCCGATCGCGGCTCTGCAAGGCTGCGGGAATGCGTCGACACCTCCTCGTGCTGATCCTCGCCCTGTCGCTCGTCGCTGCGGGCTGCGGTGACGACGACGGTGACGTCGAGACGTCGCCTCCGACCGCCGCCGACCCGGCCACGACCGTGAGCGAGCCGACCACCACCGCCGCTCCCACGCCGACGGCCCCCACCACCACGGCCGCGACGGCCCCCTCGACCACGGCCGCCCCGGGTGGCAACCAGGGAACGGCCGGGGCCGGTGGTCTCGGGGCTTTCGTCAGGGGGGCGATCTCGGGCGGCCCGATCGACGACAACCAGTGCGTCGCCGACCGGGTGGACTCCGACATGCTCGCCGACGCGGCCACCGGCACCCTCGACCGGGAGGCGGCCATCGCCCTCATCGACGCGGCCGAGGAGTGCGGGCTCGACCTCACGGACCAGACGGGAGGGCTCACGACCGCCCAGACGGGGTGCTTCCTGGAGGGGATCGAGCCGACCACGTTCGACACCCTGGCGGCCACGGGCGATCCGGACGCCGACGCGCTGTCCGACGCCATCGACACGCTGGTCGCCTGCGACGTGGACATCGCCGACCAGGCCGGCCTCGACGGCGTGACCAGTGAGCAGACGGCCTGCCTGTTCAACGACCTCGACGCCGGGACGGTCGACGCCCTGCTGTCGGGTACCGACCCCACCGGGGTCCAGTTCCAGGAGCTGTTCCGCAACATCCAGACCTGCGGCATCCCCCCGGAGGCGCTGTTCGACCCGGGTGAGCTGGGCGACGTCGAGCCCGAGGCCGTCTTCTGCCTGTTCGACGTCCTCCGGCCCGACAGCATCGAGGCGCTCATCGCCGGCCAGGAGCCCTCGGGCGACGTCATCTCCGACGTGCTGGCGGGCTTCGAGGCGTGCGGCGTCGACCTCGCCGACCTCCAGGGCTGACCGGGCGCCCGCAATAGGGTGCCCCCATGGATCTGGGACTGAGGGGCAGGCGGGCGGCGGTGGCGGCCTCGTCGGCGGGGCTCGGCCGGGGCACCGCCGCCGCCCTGGCCGCCGAGGGCTGCCGGGTGGCCATGAACGGGCGCGACGCCGACCGGCTGCGCGATGCCGCCGCGGCCGTGGACGGGGCCGTGGCCGTGCCCGGCGACGTCGGCACCCCCGACGGCGCCACCGCCTTCGTGGAGGAGGCGGTCGAGGCGCTGGGCGGCATCGACATCCTGGTCACGAACGCCGGCGGTCCCCCGCCCGGCACGTTCTCCTCGACGCCGTTCGAGCGCTACGCGGATGCCATCGACCTCAACCTCCTGTCGGTCGTGGCCATGTGTCACGCCGCCGTGGCGCCGATGCGGGACCGGGGATGGGGCCGGGTGCTGGCCATCACCTCCATCAGCGTGCGCCAGCCCATCGGCGAGCTGATCCTTTCCAACACGGCCCGGGCCGGCGTCACCGGCTTCCTCAAGACCCTCGCCACCGAGGTGGCCCCCGACGGCGTGACGGTGAACTCCATCCAGCCCGGGCTGCACGACACGGCACGACTGGGCAGCCTGGGCGACGCCGACCGCGACCGCATGGCCGGGTCGGTCCCGGTGCGGCGGCTCGGCGACCCCGCCGACTTCGGTGGCGTGGCCGCCTTCCTGTGCAGCGAGCAGGCCCGGTTCGTGACCGGGGCCGCGGTCCCGGTCGACGGGGGCGCCTACGCAGGGCTCCAGTGACGGCCCCGCCGGACGAGGTGGCTCCGGTGGCGGCGGCGACGGTCATCCCGGTGCGCGACGGTCCCGACGGGATCGAGGTGCTCCTCCTGCGGCGGCGGGGGAGCGGCAACTTCGCCGGGATGTGGGTCTTCCCCGGGGGCAGGATCGACCCCGGTGACACGGCCGGTGGCGACGGGGCCGCCGACGGGATGACGAGTGCCCGCCGGGCCGCCGCCCGTGAGGCGGCCGAGGAGGCCGAGCTCGACCTCGACCCGGACCGCCTGGTCCCGTGGTCGCACTGGGTGCCGCCGCCGGTGCGGCCCGTCCGCTTCGCCACCTGGTTCTTCGTGGCCGCCCCGGAGCGCTTCGACGTCGTCGTCGACGGGGCCGAGGTGCTGGAGCACCGGTGGCTGACCCCCGTCGACGCCCGCCTGGCGCGCGACACCGGCCTCCTCCCGCTGGCTCCGCCCACCTACGTGACCCTGCACCAGCTCGACGACGTGGACACGGCCGCGGGGGCGCTGCGGGGTCCGCCCGCGGTGGAGCGGTTCAGCTCGGTGATCGCGGCCGGCGCCGACCCGCCGACGCTGCTGTGGCACGACGACGCCGGCTACGACACGGGTGACGGCGACGCCCCGGGGGCCCGCCACCGTCTGGTCATGGGCGAGCCGGTCTGGTCCTACCTCCGGTCGCGGGCCGACTGAGCGGACGGCCACCGAGCAGCTCGACGGCGAGGTCGGGCCAGTCGGTGACCACGCCGTCGAGCCTCGTCCCCGCACCGGCCCGATCCCGGTGGGCGGCGATGGTCCGCAGCCACGAGTAGACGGTGAGACCCCGCTCCCGCGCCGATCGCAGCACCCACGGGTGCAGCGCGTCCTGGTGGAGCGAGACGCCCCCCGCTCCACAGCCCACGGCGTCGTCGAGGTACCGGCGGTGGGCGGCGTCGTGGTGGGAGTCGCGCAGCAGGGTGGCCTCGATGTGCGGAGCCCGGGCCACCAGCCCGCGCACCGTGGCGGGGTCACGGACCCAGAGGAGCACCCGGTCGTCGAGCCCGAGGCGCTGCACGACGGCCAGCGCGGCCGGGGCCGAGCCGGCGTCCTTCAGGTCGAGGGCCGCTCGCAGACCGGTGGGCAGGGCCCGGAGCGCATCCTCGAGCGTCGGCGCCGCGCCCCCGGACCGGAGGCAGACCCGGCGCCGCCACCACGACAGGGGGGTGAGGCGGACCGGCAGCGGCCAGCGGGCCGTCCGCCAGCCCGTCACGTCGTGCATGAGGACGGGCACCCCGTCGAGCGTGCGGCGGACGTCGAGCTCGACGGCGTCGGCGCCCAGCCCCGCTGACGTGGTGATGCCCACGAGCGAGTTCTCCGGAGCGTGACCGGCACCGGTGCGGTGGGCGATCACCAGGGTCGGGACGGGCCCCACCGGCGGCAGTGTAGGGACACCACCGGGAGGGGGGAACGGCCCGCTACGGTCCGGTCCGATGGACGCCCCGGCCGCACCCGCGCGTGCGCCGGGGACCGGGCCGGTCGCCCTGGTCGTCCTGCTCGTCGTGTACATCGCGCTCGGCTACGTGCTGAAGACCGTCGTGCTCAACTGGGTGATCGGCCCGCTGTTCCCGTTCCTCGCCCTCTACCTGGTGCCGGCGGCGTGGCGCCGGCTCCGGCGGTCCGCCCCGTGAGCTGGGCCGCCCACGAGTTCGAGAACTACATCATCCAGCGCGAGGTGGGCACCAAGGTGTCGTTCCTCGGCATCTGCCTCGGGGCGTTCGGGCCCGACCTGTTCACCAAGTCGCTGGTGTACGCAGCCGACGACCCCGCCCGCTACCACCGGGGCTGGCCGGGTGCCGGGTTCACCCACTCGCTCATGTTCGGCTTCGTCCTCGCGGTGGCGGTGCTGGCCCTCACCCGGAGCCGGTCGTGGGCCCTCGGGGTCCTGATCGGTGACTGGGCCCACGTGCTGACCGACGTCGCCGACACCGCCGGGGTCATGCCCTTCTTCCCGTTCTCCACCGAGAGCGTGACGATCTCGATGTGGCGCCACGCCGCCGGCGAGGGCCGCTTCGGCGACGCCACGGCCTACTACTCGAGCCTCGCGGGGGTCTGGGACCTGTTCTGGCTGGTCGTCCTGGTGCTCGTGGCCCGCAAGACGCTGCGGCGTGACTACTTCCGCTCCGTCGTGGTGCCGGCCGATCCCCGGGCCTGGGGCTGGCTGTCGCGCACCCTCCGCCTGCCCGAGGATGCCCTCCTGCTCCTCTACCGGGGCTACGCCTTCTACGGCCTCGGCCGCATGGTCTCGTGGTTCCTCTACGCCCGGCTCGAGGCCCGGGCGCCGCTCGACCTGTCGTGGGGCGGGCCGTACTGGGTGGAGGGCAACGACCTGTCCGACGCCGGCTGGGTGGAGGTGCTGGTGCGCACCACGCTGGGCGGGATCGCCTTCGCCGCCTTCCTGTGGCTGTGCTGGTGGCTGTTCGTCCGCCGGCTGTGGGAGCGTGGCATCGACCCGCCGGAGGTGGAGCGGGGCCGGGGCCTCCGGGCCGCGTTCGGCCGCGCCGGGTCGGGTGTCAGCGCCGGCGAGGGCTGACCAGCAGACCCCCGATCAGGCTGAGCAGCGCCACCGCCCCGCCGAACAGGAAGACGCCGGCGAAGTCGTCGGCGGCGCGGCCCGAGCCCAGCAGCACCACCATGATCTGGATGCCGGTGGCGATGCCGACGAACTGCATCGTCTGCTGCATGCCGTTGGCGACGCCGAGGTCGCCGTCGTCGACGGCGCCGGCCACGACCGTCGAGTGGGCCGGTGAGGACAGGCCGAGGGCGGCGCCCGACACGGCCAGCGCGGCGATCACGAGGACGAGCCGGTCGGTCCACACCGACGCCGCGAAGACGACCATCGAGGCGGCCATGAGCAGGGACCCGCCGAGGATCATCCTGCGCTCGCCCTGCGACTGCGCCAGCCGGCCCCCCAGCGGCGAGAACACCGAGTAGGTGCCGGGCCGGAACAGCAGCACCAGGGCCACCACCGTCACGCTGAGACCGAAGCGGTCCTCCAGCAGGATGGGGGTGATGATGAACCCGCCCATGTAGGGCAGGTGGGTGAGGGGGGCCGCCACCAGCCCACCGGTGAAGTTGCGGCGGGCGAAGTAGCGGAGCTGCAGGAGGGGCTGGCGGGCCGTGCGCTCGGCCAGGACGAAGGCGGCCAGACCGACCGGCACGGCCAGCAGGAGCCCGACCGCCCACGGATCGGCGAAGCCGGCCCGGCCCCCCCGGTCGAGCCCGATCAGCAGCGCGAACGTCGACGAGGCCAGGAGGGCGGCCCCGGCCCAGTCGACCACCACCCCGGGCTGGGGCGGGGGGTCGGGGAGGATCCGGCGGGACATGAAGAAGCCGGCCGCCGCCAGCGGGGTGAGGAGCACGAACACGAACCGCCAGCCGACGTAGTCCACCAGGGGCCCGCCGACGACCAGGCCGATGACCGGCGCGCCGGTCATGGCCATCTGGAACCAGCCCATGGCCTCGGCCCGCCGCTCCGGTCCGAAGGCGGCCATGACCATGGCGGTGCCGGTGGGCATGGCCGCCGACATGCCCACACCGACCAGGACCCGGAAGCCGATCAGCGCCCCCGCCGACCAGGCCACCGCGCACAGGGCGGTGGCCACGGTGAGGAGCCCGGCCCCGGCCAGGAACACCCGCCGGTGGCCGTGGAGGTCACCCAGGCGCCCGAACACCGGCGTGCCGACGGCGTTGGCGAGGATCAGGCCGGTCACCGTCCAGGCCAGGGTGCTCTCGGGGGCCCCGAGGCTGTCGGACAGCGTCGGCAGCGACGCCGACACGATGGTCATCGACGAGCTGAAGGCGATGATCGAGAAGAGCACGGCCCGCAACAGCCGCCACTCCTGACCCCCGGTCAGGACGCCGACGTCGGCCCGGTCGCCGGCCGCCGCCCCGGGCCGGGGCGCGACGGTCCCGTCGGGGACGGGGTCGGTCTGGGTCACCCGGGTTCCTGGCGGGGCACCCACTTGGAGGAGTCACGGACGTCCTCGATGTCGAGCCCGGCCGAGGCCCAGCCGTCGAAGCCGGGCTCGAGGTGGGCCACGTCGCCGTAGCCCATCTCCTGCATGGTGGCCGCCGCCAGCGCCGAGCGGCCCCCACCGGCGCAGTAGAGGATGTAGCGGCGCGACGGGTCGAAGACGTCACGGTGGTACTCGCTGGCCGGGTCGACCCAGAACTCGAGCATGCCCCGGGGGGCGTGGACGGCGCCGGGGATCTGGCCCTTCAGGTACAGCTCGCGGTGGTCGCGGATGTCGACCACCACCGCCGAGCCGGCCTCCAGCTCGTCGCGCACCTGCTCGGGGCCGAGGTTCTCGAGCCCGGCCTTGGCCTCGTCGACCAGGTCCCACGCCTTCTTCACCACGTCGCCGCCTCCGGTGCCGATCGGTCGGGGTCACGCTACCGGCGCCCCCCCGGGAGCGTTTCCGACCCCTGCGGAACGGGGTAGCGACGCGGGCGACGCGATCCGAGGAGACCACCACCATGGCGCAGACGACCAACAAGCGGGGCAAGCCCGGTACCAGCGACGTGACCCAGCCGCTGACCGACGACAACCTCCGGGTCCGGCAGGTGACCCACTACCAGTTCAGCTGGGTGGCCCAGGAGCCGGGCGAGAGCGGGGTGTGGACCCTCCAGCTCGTCATGGATCAGGGTGCCTGGGAGGAGGTGTTGACCCTCGACGAGGACGACGCCGACGTCCTGCAGGAGGTCATGCGCCACTCCAAGGTGGTCACGTTCGACGTCGGCCGCCGTGTCCTGATGTTCGGGGCCACCATGGTCGGCCAGAGCAGCGGTCCCCCCGCCTGACGCTCGCCCGCCAGGACGACACACCCGGCGGTTGCTGTCGCAGCCGCTGGGTGTGTCAGTTCGGCCGGGACCGCACCCGGAGGAGACCCTCCTGGGCCACGGTGGCGACGTGGTGGCCGTCGGCGTCGAACATGGGCCCGGTCGCCAGCCCCCGGGAACCGGCCAGGCGCTGCGTGGTCATGTCGGCCAGGAGCCACCGGTCGGTACGGGCCGGGGTGTGGAACCAGACGGCGTGGTCGAGGCTGGCCGCCACCCACACCGAGTCGAAGTCGGCACCGTCGAGATCCGGATACCGGCGGTCTGCGGCGGCGATCGAGCTCATGGGCACGTCGTCGGACAGGTAGGCGAGCGCACAGGCCGAGACGACCCCGTCGTCGTCGGGAAGCGCGCCGGCGATCCGCAGCCACGACCGCGCCCGGGCCGGGCGGGGGTCGTCCAGCTCGATGCGCACATGGTCGAAGATCGGGCTCCACGTCTCGTCGACGCCGTCGCCCGGACCCGGCACGTCGGGCATCCCGATCGGGGCCACGTCGTCGGCGTCTTCCCGGACCTGGAACGAGGCGGCCATGGTCAGGATGGCGCCCCCCGACTGGCGGGCCACGACCCGTCGGGTCAGGAACGACCGTCCGTCACGCACCCGGTCGACCTCGTAGCGGATGGGCTCGGTGACGACCCCGCCCCGGATGAAGTAGGCGTGCAGGGAGTGGACGCCGAACGCGGGGTCCACGGTGTGGGCGGCGGCCCGCAGACCCTGGGCCACGACCTGACCGCCGTACACCCGCCCCCACCCGTAGGTGGGGCTGACCCCCAGCCAGGTGTCGATGCCGTGGGGGGTCAGGTCGAGCAACTCGACGATGCTGCCGGGCTCGTCGCTCATGGTCGGCCTCGTCCCCGACGGAAGGCGCCCCGGCGACACGCCACGTCGGCCTCGTCGCTCATGGTCGGCCTCGTCCCCGACGGAAGGCGCCCCGGCGACACGCCACGTCGGCCTCGTCGCTCATCTGTCGAGGGGGCCCGACTCGCGCCACATGGCCCAGACCGGCGGACCGTCCGGGGCGAGGCGTCGCTCGGCCGTGACCTTGAAGCCGAGGGAGCGGTAGAAGCCCAGGTTGGCCTCCTCGTTCGTCTCGAGGTGGGTGCCGAGGCCCAGCTCGGCCGCGGCGGCGAGCCCCGGCGCGATGACCCGCCGGCCGAGGCCGGTGCGCTGGTGGGGCGGGTCGACGGCGAGGAAGTGGAGGTAGGCGTGCGGGCCGTTCGGCCGCAGGCCGGCGAGCACCCGGAAGCCGCCCCGCAGGCCGGCGGCCCGGGTCGGACCCACCAATGCGGTCAGCAGGCCCGGCAACGTCGGCAGGGTGGGCAGCGCGAGGTCGGTGTCGGCGGGGATGCGCCACAGCGCGGCGGCAGCGGTGGCTCCGCCGGCGTCGACGCTGTCGAGGCGGCCGCTCCGGGCGTAGGCCTCCACGAACAGCCCCAGCCAGGCGGCGGTCGACTCCAGGCGGCGGTCGTCGTCGGGGAAGACCCAGCGCATCAGGGGGTCGTCCTCGAAGGCCCGCGCCACCACCGCCCGCACGGCGTCGAGGCCGGCGTCGCGGGAGAGCTCGCTCACCCGGCCTCGGAGTGGGTGACCGGATCCTCGCCCATCCACTCCCGCAGGGTGTTCTTCAGCTTGGTCTGCTGGATGAACACGTCGTGCTCGGGACCGACGTCGCCGTGCTGCTGGGGTGACTTGAAGTAGAAGCTGAGCCACTCCTGCACGCCCGACTCGCCGGCCCGGGCGGCGAGGTCCATGAACAGGGCGAGGTCGAGCACCAGCGGGGCGGCCAGCACCGAGTCGCGGCACAGGAAGTCGATCTTGATCTGCATCGGGTAGCCGAGCCACCCGAAGATGTCGATGTTGTCCCACCCCTCCTTGTTGTCACCCCGGGGCGGGTAGTAGTTGATCCGTACGACGTGGTCGATGTTGCCGTACAGGTCGGGGTAGACCTCGGGCTGGAGAATGGTGTCGAGCACCCCCAGCTTGGAGACCTCCTTCGACCGGAAGTTCTCCGGGTCGTCGAGCACCTCGCCGTCGCGGTTGCCGAGGATGTTGGTCGAGTACCAGCCCCGCATCCCGAGCATCCGGGCCTTCAGCCCGGGGGCGATCATCGTCTTCATCAGGGTCTGACCGGTCTTGAAGTCCTTCCCCGAGATGGGAACGCCCTGCTGCTCGGCCAGCTCGACCATGGCGGGGATGTCGACGCTCAGGTTGGGAGCACCGTTGGCGAAGGGCACACCCGACAGGAGGAGCGCGTAGGCGTAGATCTGGCTCGGGGCGATCTCGTCGTCGTCGTCCTTCAGGCCCTGCTCGAAGGCGGCGAGGCTCTGGTGCACGCGGGTCGGCTCCCGGTAGGCCTCGGTCGACCCGCACCACACGGTGACCAGCCGGTCGCAACCGTTCTCGCTGCGGAAGCGCTCGATGTCGTCGACGAGCGCCCGGGCCAGCTCGAACTTCGACCCGGTCTTGACGCGGGTCCCCTCCAGCCGGGACACCCACCGCCGGTCGAACACGGCGTCCATGGCCACGATCCCCTCCAGCTCGGCGGAGAGGGGGGCGAGGTCACGGTCCTCGAGCACGCCGCACGCCCGGGCCGCCTCCAGCACGTTGGGCGAGATGGGATCCCAGCCCCCGAACACGAGGTCGTCGAGGCCGGCCAACGGGACGAAGTCGCGGATGCGGGGGTTGCGGCCCGCCTCCCGCTCGCCGAGGCGGATGTGGGCCATCTGGCTCACCGACCCGATCGGGGCCACACCCTGCTGGCGGGCCGCCACCACCCCGGCGATGAACGTGGAGGCGACGGCGCCCAACCCCGGCGTCAGGACCCCGAGTCGGCCGGAGGCGGGGGCGATCGTGCGGGCCGTCGTGGTCATGGCCCGTGAGCCTAAGGCGGTGGGCGGGACGGGCTGTCGGACCGGGCGTGGTCGTCTCCACCGGCTCGTCGCGTTCGGGGAGGCCGCGGTCCTCGACGACGACGAGGTGGCGACCGGTGCCGCCGACCACACCGCCGGCTGACCACCCGGCGCGAGCATGGCGGAACGGACGGACAGCTCACCCGCACGGCCCACGACGCCATGCCCTTCGCCGCCGGGGGCGTCCTCCACCGGGGCTACCTGATGGGCATGGTGGACACCGTCGGCGCCCTGTGCGCCTTCCACCACCTCCCCGAGGGGGCCGGCACTCCACCGCTTGAGTCGAAGACCAACTTCCTGCGGGCTGTGCGGGCGGGCCGGGTCGAGGTGTCGGCCACGCCCCGTGCACGTCGGGCGCACCACCATCGTCGTGCAGACCGACGTCCGCCGCGACGACGGCGGGCTCGTGACCCGCACCACCCAGACCCAGGTGGTGCTGACCGGCTGACCGGCTGACCGGCTGACCGGGCCGCGCCCGCCGGCGGCGACGTCGGCGCGAGCATCGCCGGCATGAAGCACGGGGCCGGCTCCGCGGACGGGGCCGACGCGGCGTCACGGGGGCTCCTCCGCCGGTCGCTCGGCCCCGTCGCCGTCGTGGCGGCGGCCGTCGTCGTGGCCGGCGGCGTGTTCGTCGTCACCGGCCCCGACGACCGGCCGTCGGCGCTGGCCGGATCGATACCGCCGCCCGCCCCGGTGCCGGCGCCGCCCCCCGCCGAGCCCTGGCGCCTGGACGAGCCGTCGGAGCCCTACGGGATCGACCCGTACCGGGGTCTCGGCGCCTGGGTCGACGTGTTCGACTTCGCCCCCGCGTACCAGACCGGCGGCGCGATCCCCGTGGTCGGTCCGGCCGACCTCGACGTGATGGTGGCCTCCGGGGTGCGGACGCTGTACCTCCAGGCTGCCCGCCGCGACGACCGGGCCCCGACCGGCCTCGTCGAGCCCGAGCTGACCGCCGCCCTCCTCGACGGCGCCCACGATCGCGGTCTCGCCGTCGTGGCCTGGTACCTGCCCACCTTCGAGAGCGTGTCCGCCGACCTGGTGCGGGTCGACCTGCTCCGCCGGTTCACGACGGCCCGGGGCGACCGCTTCGACGGCATCGGCATCGACATCGAGCTGACCAGCGCCGTCCCCGATCACGCCGAGCGCACCCGGCGCCTCGTGCAGCTCAGCGCAGGGGTGTCCGGGGGCGGTCTACCCGGTGACGCCTACGCCGCCGTGGTCCTGCCCCCCACGCTCCTGCAGGTGGTCAACCCCGACCTGTGGCCCGGCTTCCCGTGGGAGGCGCTCGCTCCGCACTACGACGTGTGGATGCCGATGGCCTACTGGAGTGGGCGGACCGAGGCGTCGGGCCTGCGGGACGGCTTCGCCTACACCGCCGACTCCGTGGAGCGGCTCCGGGCCGACCTCGACGATCCCGACGCGCCCGTGCACCCGGTGGGCGGCATCGGCGACGAGATCGGCGAGGCCGAGGTGCGGGGCTTCGTGGACGCGGTGGAGGCCACCGGCAGCATCGGGGCGTCGATCTACGACTACCGCACCATGGGCGCCGGGGCCTGGGCGGTGCTGCGTGACCGCCTGGGTTGAGCGCAGGGGATCCTCTCCCCGCGAGGGCAGACGCCCCGGTGATCGGGTCCGCGAAGCCGACACGGGGAGAATCTCAGCAGCAGGCGGGGGTCGCCTCGGCGTCGGCCCGCTTCACGTACCACTCCCAGCGGAGGCCGTCGGGTCCCTCGACCCACGTCTCGGTCTTGTCGGCGTAGCAGCAGGTCATCTCCTCGACCCCGGTGGTGGTCAGGCCGGCCCCGAGCAGGCGCTCGTCGGCGGCGGCCACCTCGGCCACGGTGTCGGTCTCGACGCCGAGGTGGTTGATGGTCCCCCCGGCCCCGGGCTGCTCGAACAGCACCAGCTTGAGCGGCGGGTCGGCCACCTCGAAGTTGGCGTACCCGGGCCGCACCTTGGCCGGGCCGACCCCGAGCAGGCGGGTGTAGAAGTCGGTGGCCCCGGCCAGGTCCGACACGTCGAGGGCGAGTTGCAGGCGCACGGGGTCTCCCGGTCGAGTTATTGATGACGATCTATACGTTAGCCACGGGGGCCGGCCGATGTCAAGGTGTGGGCGTGTCCGACCGTCGCGACTGCTGCCCCCCGCTCCTGGCCGCTCCGCTCGACGAGAACGCCGCCGACGACCTGGCCGGCCTGGTGAAGGCGCTGGCCGACCCGGTGCGGCTGCGGTTGATCAGCATCGTCGCCTCGGCTGCCGACGGGGAGGTGTGCGCCTGTGACCTCCCGGAGGTGCTGGGCCGCAGTCAGCCGACCGTGAGCCATCACCTCACCCAGCTCGTCCGGGCCGGTCTCCTCGACCGTGAGCAGCGGGGCCGGTGGGCCTGGTTCCGGCTGCGCCGGGAGCGCCTCGACGCCCTCGGCACCGCCCTCACCTCGCCCGAGCCCGCACTCACCCCCGGGGGCTCGTCATGAGCACAGAGGCCGACGTGACCCGCCACGCCCACGCCCGCCGAACCGACGAGGCCGACCGATGAGCACACAGGCCGACGTCACCCGCCACGCCCACGCCCGCCGAACCGACGAGGCCGACCAGTGAGCACAGAGGCCGACGTCACCCGCCACGCCCACGCCCGCCGAACCGACGAGGCCGACCAGTGAGCACAGAGGCCGACGTGACCCGCCACGCCCACGCCGACGCCCACCGAACCGACGAGGCCGACCAGTGAGCACAGACCTGCGCACCCTCGACGCCGTGGGTCAGGCCGAGCTGGTCCGCACCGCCCAGGTGCACCCGACCGAGCTGGTCGACGCCGCCATCGAGCGGATCGAGGCGCTCGACCCGGAGATCAACGCCGTCGTCGACCGCCGCTTCGAGGAGGCACGGGCCGGGGCGGGTGACGCCCCTGACGGCCCGCTGCGGGGGGTGCCGTTCCTCCTGAAGGGCATCGGCGCCACCCAGGCCGGGATGCCGTACCACGAGGCCAACCGGGCCCTTGCCGCCGCCGGCCACCGCAGCGGGGCCGACACCGTGCTGGGCGCCCGCTTCCGGGCCGCCGGCCTCGTCACGCTGGGCGTCAGCAACCTCCCCGAGATGGGCACCATGCCGGCCACCCAGCCGGCCGCCTTCGGTCCGACCCGCAATCCCTGGGACCCGGAACGCTCGCCGGCCGGCTCAAGCGGAGGTGCGGGGGCGGCGGTGGCGGCGGGGATGGTGCCCGTCGCCCACGCCAACGACGGGGGCGGCTCGACCCGCCTGCCCGCCTCGTGGTGCGGGCTGGTCGGCCTCAAGACCACCCGGGGCCGGATGCCGAAGCCCGACTCGACCAGCCGCCTCGTCAGCGAGCTGGTGGTGAGCCGGTCGGTGCGTGATACGGCCGCCGTGCTCGACGCCACCCACGGGGCCGTGCCCGCCGACCTGTACCACCTGCCGCCCCCCGATCGCCCCTTCGGCGACGAGCTGGGTGCCCCGGTCGAGCCCCTCCGCATCGGTCTCCTCACCGACGGGGGCGGGATCGACGTCGACGACCATGCGGTGGCGGCGGCCGAGCGGGGGGCGTCGCTCCTCGAGTCGATGGGCCACACCGTCGAGCCGGTCGGACCCGACGTGCTGCTCGGCGGCGACGCCAGGGTCAACGGGGAGATGTGGATGGCCGGCATCGCCGGCCGGGTGACCATGCTGGCCGAGCTGGTCGGCCGGGAGCTCGGCCCAGACGACGTGGAGCCCTACAACTGGACGGCCGCCCAGCGGGGGGCGTCGACGACGGCGGCCGAGTGGGCCGTGCTGGAGGAACGCCGCCAGGCCTGGTCGCGAACCGTCGTGGACTGGCTGTCGCAGTGGGACGTGCTCGTCACCCCCACGTCGGGCTGCGCACCCCTCACCACGGCCGAGCTCGAGCCGCCCGCCGACGCCCCCTGGCGGGCGGGGCGTACGTACGCACGGGTCGGGGTGTTCACGCTCCCCTTCAACGTCACCGGCCAGCCGGCCATCTCGCTACCGCTGCACTGGACCGACGAGGGCCTGCCCGTCGGCACCCAGCTCGTGGCGGGGATGGGTGGGGAGGCGCTGCTCCTCCGCCTGGCCGCCGCCCTGGAGGAGGCCGAACCCTGGGCCCACCGCTACCCGGCCGGGCCGGACCTGCCCTGAACCGGCCCGGGCCCGCCGACCGGTCCGTCCCGACCCGGGTCGGGACGGCGCTGATCGGCATCGGGATCTTCGGCGCCGTGGTGGTCGTCGTCGCCACCGTGGTGGCGTGGCGGACCCTGGGCGACCTCAGCGCCACCCTCGACGACACGCTGGCCGTGACGGTCACCGCCCTCGACCGGGTCGACGAGACGGTCGATCTGGCCGCCACGATCGTGGAGGAGGTCGACGCCGGTCTCGCCACCACGGCGGCGACGCTCGACGACGTCGACACCTCGTTCGGCACCGCCGCCGACCTGTTCGGCGGCCTGGCCGACGCCACCGGTGCGTTCCCCGACCGCATCGACCGGATCGAGGACGGGCTCGACACGCTGGCGACCGTGGGCGGGGGGGTCGACGCGGTGGTGGGCGTGCTCGACGCCGCTCCGCTGCTGCCCAACCTGCCCGACACCGACCTCGGCGGCGCGGCCGGCGACGTGCGCGACGCCATCGGCCCCCTCGGCGACGACCTGGGGGCGCTCACCGACGACCTCCGGGCCGCCGCCGACGACACCGGCGTGCTGCAGGACGACCTGGGCCGACTGCGCGGCGACCTCGACCGCACCGACCGTGCCCTGGACGAGGCGGCCGCCCTCATCGACGGGTTCGCCGCGGACGCGAGCTCCGCCGCCGACGTGGCCGCGGATGCCCGGGGTGACTTCGCAGATGACCTCGGTGCCCTGCGGGCCGTGGTCCTCCTGGGCGGTGTCGCCCTCCTCCTCGGCCAGGCCGTGCCCGTCTGGCTGGGCCTCCAGCTCCGCCGTGGCACCGCTCCGGGCGACCCCCACGGCATCCGCCCCGACGGCGCGCCGGCGGGGTAGGTTCGCCGCTCGTGGCCGCAGCACGCGTCCTCGGGGGCCTGAGTGGCCGGGGAGCGGCGGTGACGTTGGCCGGCGTGGCGGTGGGTCTCGCCGTCCTGGCCGCCGCCGGTGCCACCCCCGTCGCCACCCGCACGGTGGCGGCCACCGTGGCCCCCACCAGCACCACCCTGACCACGACCACCACCACCGCCCCCGACCCCGCCGAGGCCATGGTGCAGGTCGTCAACGCCGGCACCGGGGTGGCCGGAGCCGCTGCCGCCCTCGGCGAGCGCCTGACCGGGCTCGGCTACCGCACCGTCGACCCCACCAACACCGTCGACGAGGCCCTCGTCGAGTCGGTCGTGCTCCACCGGCCCGGATTCGAGGACCACGCCCGGGCACTCGCAGCCGAGCTCGGGCTGACCGGGCCCACCGCCGTCACCTCCATGCCGTCGGACCTGTCGTCACGGGTGAAGGAGCCGGCCGCCGCCGACGTCGTCGTGCTCCTGGGGAGCGCCCAGGCCGGGTGAAGCGGTGCCGGGGCGCCGGTAGCGTCGGCGCCGACATGGCGTCGACCACCACGGTGACCGAGCTCGAGCCGGTGCTGCGGCACTACGACTGGGGCGACCGGCGGGCCATCGCCGAGCTGCGGGGGGTCGAGCCGTCGGGACGGCCCGAGGCCGAGCTGTGGTTCGGCGCCCATCCCAGCGGGCCGTCCCGCCTCCTCGATGCGTGCGGCGGTCGTGCGCTCGACGCCGCCGTCGAGGCCGATCCCGCCGGTCTCCTGGGCGACGCCGCCGACCGCTTCGGCGGGCTCCCCTTCCTCACCAAGATCCTGGCCGCCGCCGAGCCGCTGTCGATCCAGGCGCATCCCGACGAGGCCCGGGCCCGGGCCGGGTTCGCCCGCGAGGACGACGCCGGCATCCCCCGCGACGCTCCCCACCGCACCTACCGCGATCCCCACCACAAGCCCGAGCTGATCGTGGCCCTCACCCGGTTCGAGGCGCTGTGCGGGTTCCGGCCCCTCGCCGACAGCCGGGCCCTGCTCGACCGCCTCGAACACCCCGGTCTCGACGGGCTCCGGAGCGCACTGGCCCGGCCCGGTGACGACGCCGACGTGCTGCGCGATGCGCTGGCCCACGTGCTCACGGGCCCCGACGTAGGGCGTGAGGCGCTCGTCACGGCGCTGACGGAGACGGCCGCCGCCGCCGGCGCCGATGCGTCCCCCGAGGTGACCCTGGTGGCCCGCCTCGTCGCCCATCACCCCGGCGACCCCGGGGTGGCGGTGGCGCTCCTCCTCGACCACCTGGTGCTCGACCCCGGCTGCGGCCTGTTCCTCGGGGCCGGCAACCTCCACGCCTACCTGGAGGGCACCGGGGTGGAGGTCATGGCCAACAGCGACAACGTCGTGCGGGGCGGCCTGACCTCCAAGCACGTCGACGTCGACGAGCTGCTGGCCGTGGTCGACACCACCCCGTCGACCCCGCCCGTCCAGCGCCCCGCCGGGCCCACCCACCGCTACGACACGCCGGTGGCCGAGTTCTCCCTCGTCCGCCACGAGATCGACGCAGCGGTGACCGTCGAGCCCGCCGGGCCCGAGACCTGGCTCGTCACCGGCGGGACGCTCACCGTGGACCGCCCCGGCGACGACCTGGCCCTCGGCCCGGGACGGGGCGCCTTCGTGCCCGCCGGCGCCGGCCCGACCCGCGTCAGCGGAGCCGGCGTGCTGTGGCGCACCACCCTGGGCACGGGCGCCGGGGCCTAGACGATCCGGCTGTCCTTGTTGCCCCAGTACCGTTCGCGCAGCAGCCGCTTGTAGAGCTTGCCCGTCTCGAGGCGGGGGAGCTCGTCGACGAGGTCCACGCTGCGGGGCACCTTGTAGCGGGCCAGCTTCCCCGCCGCGAAGTCGAGGATCTCCCGCTCGACCTCGGGCGACGGTTCCACCCCGTCGGGCAGCTGCACCACCGCCTTGACCGCCTCGCCCAGGTCGTCGTCGGGCACGCCGATGACGGCCACATCGTAGACGAGGGGGTGCAGGGCGAGGGCGTCCTCGATCTCCTGGGGGTAGATGTTGACTCCCCCCGCGATGATCATGAACGTCTCGCGGTCGGTCAGGTAGAGGTAGCCGTCCTCGTCGAGGTAGCCGACGTCGCCCAGCTTGGTCCACATGGGGTGTTCGGGGTGCTGCGCCCCCTCCGTCTTGGCCGGGTCGTTGTGGTACTCGAAGGGCTGCACGTCGCGCTCGAAGTAGATGACCCCCGGCTCACCGGGGGGCAGCTCGGCGCCCTCGTCGTCGCAGATGTGGATGGTGCCGAGGATCGAGCGGCCGACCGTCCCCGGCCGGTCCAGCCACTCCTCGCTCGACACGACGGTCATGCCGTTGAACTCGGTGCCGCCGTAGTACTCGATGATGATCGGCCCCCACCACCCGATCATCCGGCGCTTCACCTCGACCGGACACGGGGCGGCGGCGTGGATGGCGACCTGCATGGAGGACAGGTCGTGGGCGTGACGCTCGGCCTCGTCGAGCTTCAGCATCCGGACGAACATGGTGGGGACCCACTGGCTGTGGGTGATCCGGTGCTGCTCGATCAGCCGGAGCGACTCGACGGGGTCGAAGCGCTCCATGATCACGTTCGTGCCGCCCAGGCTGTGCACGGCGGCGGTGAAGGCGAGAGGAGCCGAGTGGTAGAGGGGCGCCGGTGACAGGTACACGGTGTCGGGGTCGACGCCGTACAGCTGCTCGACGAGCTCGTCGAGGGGAGCCCGCTCGCCGAAGCGGCGGCCGCTCAGGGGTCGGCGGATGCCCTTGGGACGGCCGGTGGTGCCGGACGAGTAGTTCATGAAGTCGCCGAGGGGCTCGTCGTCGAGTGGTGTCGGCTCGTGGGCGGCGAGGGCGTCCTCGTAGCGCTCGTAGCCCTCGACGGGACCGTCGACGGCGAGCCGGACCGGGCAGCGCTGCAGGCCGGTCGTCATGTCGGCGGCCACGTCCGCGAGGGCGGCCGACGTCACCAGCGCCGCCGCCCCGGAGTCCGCCACGATGTAGGCGGCCTCCTCGGCGGTGAGGTAGCGGTTGACGGCGCACAGGTACATGCCCGACCGGACCGCCGCCCAGTAGACCTCGTGGTAGCGGATGTTGTTCTCCATGAACAAGGCGACGACGTCGCCCGGCCCGAGGCCGGCCCCCCGGAGCAGGTTGGCCAGCCGGAGCGAGCGCTCGTCGAGCTCGCCGTAGGTCAGCGTCTCGCCGGAGCGGGCCATCACGCTGGCGGGCTTGTCGGGGTGGGCGGCGGCGTGCTGGGCCATGGGCATGGGTGCGCTCCCCTCGGACGACCGGGTGCCGGCGATCGTAGGCGGCGGGCCCCGGCGTCAGGGCTGGCGCACCAGTCCGAGCTGGCGGGATCGGGCCACCAGCGCCCCGGTGGCGTCCCACAGCGAGCCGGACTCGACGAGGCGGCCGTCGTGGAGGTCGTCGCACTCGAAGTGGGCCCGCACCCAGCCCGGGGCCGGTCGCCGACGGACGTGCACGGTCAGCTCGACGGTCGGTACCCACCCGACGTGGCCGAGCAGGGGGAAGACGGACGGCGGGAAGGCGTCGGCGAACACGGTGAGGGCGAGGGGGCTCGGGTCGGTCCCGTCGGCGAGTCGGATCCAGCCCTCCACCACGGCCCGACCGGCTCCTCCGAGCACGGCGTGGTCGGGGTGGATGCGGACGTCGAGGCGGGACAGGATGGGCAGATCGACCCCCTGGTCCAGCTCTCCCCGGTGACGGCAGGAGTCGGGCGGAGGGAGGGTGGGAGGTGGGGGGGCCAGCCCGGGGCTCCGACCGGCCGGCCGGCTCAGGTCGGAGAGGGCGGCCAGCACGGTCAACCGGTCGGTCCCGTCCTGACGCAGGACCCCCCGGACGGTGGAGGTGCCCCGGCCGGCCCGGACCACCTCGGCGCGCACCTCGGCGTCGGCGTCCCCCGTCGCCGGCCGCAGGAAGTGGGTGGTCACCGAGATCGGGTCGGGATGGCCGGCGAGGTCGCGCAGGGCCCTGACCACGGGGGCCGCCGCGTACCCGCCGTTGGCGTTCTCCCCGATGTTCCAGGCGGCGTTAAGCCGGGTCGACCACCGGCCGTCACGGCCACCGCCACCGACGACGGCCGTCTCCTCGTCGAAGCGGTTCACGGGCGGCTCCGCCGGCCCGGGTGCGTTTGGCCCCCCGCCCGACCGGGGTATCCCGGGTCGCAGCGCAAGCGAAAGGAGTTCGACATGGCCGACGGAGACGTCGACAAGGGCAAGGGACGGGCCAAGGAGGCCGCCGGTGACCTCACCGGCGACGAGGATCTGCAGCGGGAGGGCCAGGGCGACCAGGCCGCGGGCAAGGCCAAGAACGCAATGGACGACGTGAAGGACAAGGCGAACGACGCCATCGACAAACTGAAGAAGTAGGTCGAGGCGCAGGGTGCGACCCGCCTGGGATCCCCGCTCCCGGGCGGGTCGTCTCGCGTCCGGGGTCGGATGGCTCCTCCCCTCAGCGGGCCGGACCGGCGCGGACGATCAGGACCGAGCAGGGCGCGTCACCGGCGAGGCTCGTGCTGACAGACGGGTCGAACAGCCGCGACAACCAGCTCCGCCGCCGCCCGCCCAGCACGATGAGGTCGGCGTCGAGGTCCTCGGCCACGGCCCGGATGGTGCGGGCCGGGTCGCCCGAGTCGACCAGCGAGCGACCGTTGGCGACCGCCGCCGCCTGGGAGGCCACCTCCCGGGCGTGCTCGGTGGGATCGCCGGACTCGTCGAGCCACGCGCCGGGGACCGCCACCGGGTAGCCGGCCAGCCCGCCGGTGGCGGCCACGGCCGGCAGCCTCGAGGCCGCCACCGTCTCGGACACGTGCAGTGCCACGACGTCGGCGTCGGGGTACCACTCGGCCACGGTCGCAGCGGCCTCGTACCCGGTGGGGTCGTCGTCCACGGCCAGCAGGATCTTCACGACGGCTCGCCTCCCTCGTCACCACACCCGGCCAACCCGGGCCGCCGGCGGTGGCGCCTTCGGACCACTGCTTAGCATTCGCGTATGGACCACATCGTCGCCCGTCGCCGGTTGGAGTCGCTCCTCGGGATCCCCGCCACCGAGGGGAACCAGATCGACGTGCTCCGCAACGGCGTCGAGATCTTCCCCGCCATGCTCGACGCCATCGCCGGTGCCGAGCGGTCCATCGACCTCCTCACGTTCATCTACTGGAAGGGCGACATCGCCGAGCAGTTCGCCGACGCCCTCTCCGAGCGGGCCCGGGCCGGCGTGCGGGTCCGCGTGCTCCTCGACGGCGTCGGGGCCCGCAACCTGACCCAGGAGTTCGTCGACGAGATGTGCGCCGACGGTTGCGACGTCCGCTGGTTCCGTCCCATGGATGCCGGCCACCTGGGCGAGGTCAACCGCCGCACCCACCGGAAGGTGCTGATCTGCGACGAGACCCTGTCGTTCACCGGGGGGGTGGGCATCGCCGACGAGTGGGACGGCGACGCCCGGGACGAGGGCGAGTGGCGCGACACCCACTTCCGGCTCCGCGGCCCCGCCACCGACGGCCTGCGGGCGGCCTTCCTGCACGACTGGTCCGAGACCGGCGACGACATCTTCGACCCGTCGATCGACCTCTTCCCGCCCCAGCCCCGGCTGGGGCGGTCGGTGGTGCAGGTGGTGCGGGGAGCGGCCGAGACGGGCACCAACGACATCGCCCAGCTCATGGCCATCCTGGTCGCCTCGGCCGAGCAGCGGCTCCGCATCGCCACCGCCTACTTCACGCCCGACGACTACCTCGTCGACCGCCTCGTCGACGCGTCGAGACGGGGCGTCGGGGTGGAGGTGCTCGTGCCCGGCCCCCACGCCGACAAGCGCTTCGTGCAGCTCGGGGGCGAGGCCGTGTTCGGGCCGCTCCTCGCCGCCGGCGTGACGATCCGGTGCTTCCAGCCGTCCATGCTCCACGCCAAGATCCTCACCGTCGACGGGAGCGTGGCCGCCGTCGGCTCGGCCAACGTGAACCGGCGCTCCACCCACTTCGACGACGAGGTCGACCTCGTCATCCTCGACCCCGAGGTGGTGGCCGTCCTCGACGCCCACTACGAGGAGGACGTCGAGCGCAGCGAGGACCTCGATCTCGCCCGGTGGGAGCAGCGGGGGTTCCTGCAGCGGGTGCGCGAGCAGGCCGTCGACGCCGTGTCCGACCTGCTGTGACTCCCCGCCACGAGGGGTTCGTCGTCGTGGCCAACGCCGAGGCGGGCAGCGCCGATCGGGCGACGGTGGAGGGGGCGGCCGGGCGCCTGGCCGTCACTGCGCCGACGACGGTCCGCTTCACCGGGGATCCGTCCGAGGTGGACGACGCCGTCGCCACTCTCGACGGCCGGACCCTGGTGGTGGCGGGGGGCGACGGATCGCTGCACGTCGCACTCAACGCCGTGCGGCGGGCCGACCACCGCTCAGGCGTCGGCATCGTCCCCCTGGGCACCGGCAACGACTACGCCCGCAACCACGGCATCCCGATCGACACCGACGAGGCCGTGGCCGCCCTGCTCGGAGGGCGCGCCACCGCCGTCGACGCCATCGTCACCGACGACGGGGAGTGGATCGTCAACAACGCCCACGCCGGCATCGGCGTCGACGCCGCCCGCACGGCGGCGACCATGAAGCCCGCCCTCGGCCGGTTCGCCTACCCGCTGGGGACGCTGTACCAGGCCGGCCGCAGCCGATCGGTCACCGTCTCGGTGGGCGTCGACGGTGCAGAGCCCCGCCCGGAGGAGTTCCTGGCCCTCCTCGTGCTGATGGGACCGAGCGTCGGCGGCGGGGTCGAGCTCGTCCCCGAGGACGGGCCCCGCATGGAGGTGGTCACCGTGGACGCCCCGGCGCTGCGGGACCGTCTCGGTCTCGGCGTGGCCTTCGCCCGGCACCGTCACCTGGAGCACCCCGACCTCACCCGGCGGCCGGCCCGGCGGCTGGAGCTGGTCGCCGACCGGCTCGAGCTCGACGTCGACGGGGACCTCCGGACGTTCGAGGGCGGCCTCCGTCTCCGCCTCGAACCCGACGCCTGGTCGGTGCTGCTCGCCGTCGACGCCGGCGGGTAGCGTCGCCGCTCGTCCACCGGAGGGCGCCCTGATGCACCAGTCCCAGCTGCACGAGATCTACGCCGACCCCGGCCCCAGCCTGTCGCTCTACGTCGCTCTCGACGGGGACGACGGGGGCGAGGGCCACGGCGAGGGGGCCGGCACGACCGGGGTCGGCGGGGCGCTGGAGGCGGCCGCCGCCGAGGTGGCCTGGTTCGACCGGGAACGGGTCCGCTCGGCCGTCGACGCCGCGGACACCGCCGACATGGCCGGACTCGCCCTCTTCGCCTGGCCCGAGCGTGACCCGGTGGTCGTGCCCATCGCCACCCCGCCGGCCCGCACCGTCGTGCGGGTGGGCGATCTGCCCTACGCCGCCCCCCTCCTCGACGTGCTGGCCATCCAGCTCGCCCACCTCGTGGTGCAGGTGACCAACGGCGCCGCCGAGGCGATGTCGGTCGACCGGGACGGTCAGGTCGCCGCCCTCGACGTGTCGGGTGACCCCGAGTCGCTGACCTCGGCCGTGGCCGACGCCGCCCGGGCCGTCGACGCCCGCCTCGTCGTGGTCGACGCACCCCCCGAGGTCCTGCCCGAGCTGACCGACCGCCTGGTGGCCGCCGTGCCGTTCTCCTGCGAGGTGGAGGCGGCGACCGGGCCCGACGACCTGGCCAGCGAGGTCGTGCGGCGGGTGTCGGACCGCACCGCCCGCGACACGATCGAGGCGCTCCGGCGTTTCCGCTTCGCCCGCAGCCACGACGAGGCCGCCGACGGCGTGGCCGCCACGGTCGACGCGCTGCGCCACGGTCAGGCCCGCCTCGTCCTCGTCCACGACGACCCCGACGACGACCGCTCGGCGGTGATCGGTCAGGCCGCCACCGCCATCGGCGTGGGCGGCGGCATGCTCCCCGAGGCGGGTCCGACGTTCGAGGTGCGCCTCGTCGACGCCGTCGTGCGGGCGGCGGTGCTGACGGGGGCCGAGGTGCGCACCATCCCCGGCCACCTCGACGACGGCCCGGCCGACGGTCTCGGCGCCTCCATGGCCGTGAGCTGAGGCCTCCTCCGTACGGAACTGACACAAGCACGCGTTGCTATGGCAACGCGTGCTTGTGTCAGGTCGGGGTTCGGGGCGGGTACAGGGCCAGGCTGAGGGCGGCCAGCACCACGAAGAGGACCATCACGAGGGTCCAGACGGCGCGGAAGCCGTCGACCACGGCGCCGGGAGAGGCGCCCAGCTCGGGCAGAATGGCGACGACCACGGCGATGCCGAGGGCGCCGCCGGTCTGGAAGACGGTCTGGCGCATGGCCGTGGCCGAGGCGAAGACGGACGCGGGCACGTCGCGCATCACGGCCGAGATGCTGGTGGGCATGGCCATGCCGATACCGATCCCGAGCAGGACGGTCCCCGGGAAGAAGTCGACCCAGTAGTCGGGCGTCACGCCCATGAACACCCGCCACCAGGCGAAGGCGAGGGCGGCCACCAGGCTCCCGAGCACCAGTAGGCGACGGTGCCCGACCCGGTCGACCCGGGCGCCGAACGGCACCGCCAGCGCCGATGCGAGCAGGGGCCCGGGCGAGATGGCGAGTCCGGTCCGCAGCGTCGACCAGCCCCAGGCGTTGCGGAAGAACAGCGGCATGACGAACCAGAAGGCCAGGAACACCACGGCGAACAGCCCCGTCAGGCCGATCCCCACCGCGTAGGAGCGGATGCGGAACATCGAGGTGTCGATGAGCGGCGTCGGGTGGACGGCCGATCGCCGGACGCTGTGGGCCACCAGGGCCACCCCGGCGAGGAAGCAGCCGACGACGCCAGGACTGGTCCACCCCCACTCCTCGCCCTCGCTGATGGCGAGCACCAGCGCCGCCACCCCCACGGTCCCGGAGGCCACCCCGACGAGGTCGAAACGGCGGGCGGCGGTCTCGTCGCGCGACTCCGGGATCAGGCGCAACGCGGCCACGACGACGACGGCGCCGATGGGCAGGTTGACGAGAAACACCGAGCGCCAACCGGCCAGGTCGATCAGCACGGCACCGAGGCCGGGGGCCAGCGCCGCCGCCGACGCCCCGAGCGCACCCCAGAGGGCGATGGCCAGGGACCGGCGCGACGGCGGGAACCGGGGCAGCACCAGCGCCAGCGACGACGGGATGAGGAGCGCCCCGCCCGCCCCCTGGAGCACGCGGGCGCCGATGACCCACCAGGCGGTCGGGGCCAGACCGGCCAGCGCCGAGGTCCCCACGAAGATCGACATGCCGGTCACGAACACGAGACGTCGCCCCCGGAGGTCGGCGATCCGCCCGGCCACCAGGTACAGCGACGCGAGGGCGATGTTGTACCCGGTGGCGATCCAGGACAGCGTGGCGAGCGACGTCCCGTCGAACTCCTCGGCGATCTCGGGAAAGGCGAGGCTGACGATGGTGAGGTCGAGGCTGACGACGAAGAACGAGGCGCCCGCCACCGCCATCGTCAGCCATGCCCGGCGGTCGGGCGCGACATCTCCCGCCGGCGCCGTCGTCTCCGTCACCGGGGCGACCGTAGCCTCCCGGTCCCGAGGTGTGGTCAGCCCGCCGGACCGAGGCGGGCCCGCACCGTGACGTGGTCGTCGCCCTCCTCGATCAGCAGCGACCGGCACAGCACCCGGGCGATGGCCAGGCCCCGCCCCTTGGCCTGGTCCGGCCCCGGGAACGGCCCGGCCCGCGGGAGGGGAGCACCGCCGGCCACGGCGTTCGACACCTCGACCTCGGCTCCCCCGGAACCCGTGCGGACCGTGAGCACGACATCTCCGCCGTCACCGTGCTCGACGGCGTTGGTCACGAGCTCGCTCACCACCAGGGCGAGGTCGTCGAGATCGACGGGGCTGCCCGCAGCGTGGGCGACGCTCTCCCGTCGGGCTCGCCTGACCGAGCCGAGCTCGGCCGGGAGCTTCCACGTCCGCCCGTCGCACGGCGGCGAGCTCTGCTCCCAGTGGCCGGCACCCATGGCGGGTGGCTACCCGCTGCCCGTGAGACGGAAACGGCCGGGCCGGGGCGATGGAGTCGCTCAGACCCGGTCCCGGAGGAGGCGCAGCGTGCGGCGCAGGAGCCGCGACACGTGCATCTGGCTGATGCCCACCCGCTCGGCGATCTCGGACTGGGTCAGATCCTCGAAGAAACGCAGCTCGAGGATGCGGCGCTCCCGCTCGGGCAGACCGGCGAGCAGCACCTCGACGGTGGCGCGGTCCTCGGTCAGCTCGTAGCCGGGCTCGACCGTCGACGGGGTGAGCCCGGCGTGGTCCTCGGTCGGTGGGGTGTCGATCGAGTCGGGCCGGTAGGCGGCCGACACGTCGAGCGCCTCCAGCACCTCGTCGACCTCGAGGCCCAGCTCGGCGGCGATCTCGGCCGGGCGGGGGGCCCGCTCCAGGGTGTGCTCGAGGCGACGGCTGGTGTCGCGGACGGCGAGGTGACGCTCCTGGAGCCCCCGCGGCACCCGCACCGCCCAGCCCTTGTCCCGGAAGTGCCGCTTCAGCTCCCCGTCGATGGTCGGTCCGGCGAACGTCGAGAAGGCGGTTCCGACGGACGGGTCGAAGCGGTCGATGGCCTTGAGCAGGCCGAGCATGGCCACCTGGACCAGATCGTCGGGCTCCATGCCGCGATCGCGGTACCGGCGCACGAAGAAGCGGGCGAGGGGCTCGTAGCGCCGCACCAGCGCCTCGCGGTCGTCGTCCCGACGGGTGGCCGCGAACCGTTCGAGCAGGTCGCGGTCGGCCTGGCGGGTCTCGGCGGTGGCCTCAGCCACGGGCACCCTCCGACCGTCCCGCGCCCGCCTCGGCCCGACGCCGGAACCGGAACGTCGGGTCGTCCGACGCCGGCAGACGCACGTCGTCGGTGGTGGCGGCGAGGATGTCACGCACGAGGTCGTCGGGAGCGGGCACCGCGGCGTCGGATCCGTCCAGCCGGCCCGTCACCTCGAGCGTGCCGTCGCTGACGGTGCAGCGCAGCTCGATCCGACCGGGAACACCGACGGCCAGCAGCGAGCACAGCTCGTCGACGGCCATCCTGACGTCGTCGAGGTCGCGCACGTCGAAGTCGTGCTCGGTGGCGAAGGCGGCGCACGCCAGCCGGGCGAGCCGCAGGTACTCCGTCTCGGCGGGGAAGCGGATGACGACCGGCCCATGCTCCACGGGCCGTGAAGCTAGCGGCCCCACCGCGCCGGGCCATCGGCCCGTCGTACGTTTGCTCCCCGCGGCGGTGGGGCAGTGCGGAGGGAGTGGACGACGAGGCGGTACAGCCGAAAGGCCGGGCGCCGGCCCCCCGATCGCCCGTCACCGTGGTCGTCGTCAACGACGTCGAGCTGGTGGTGCGGGGCCTCGACGCCATGCTCGCCCCCTACTCCCACCGGGTCCGCGTCGTCGCCGCCGACGCCGGGCACGGTTCCTCCCCCCGGGCCGACGTGGCGCTGGTCGACACGTTCGCCGACGTCGGGGGGGCTCTCGAACGGGGGGAGCGGATGCGCAGCGAGGGACGCGCCGGCCACGTCGTGATCTACACCTGGGACCCGGCCTCGGTCATGGCCGACAGCGACCGCCGGCACCTGAGTGGGGTGATCGGCAAGACGGCCCGGGCCGGCCAGCTCGTCGACGGCATCGAGCGGGCCGCCGCCGGCGAGCGGGTCGTGGTGGTCGGCCGGCGCCTGGGGGCTGCGACGGCCTGGCGGCCCGACCCGTCCCAGCCCCTGTCGGAGCGGGAGGCCGAGGTGCTGACGCTCGTGGCCGAGGGCCTCACCAACCGCCAGGTCGGCGAGGCGCTGTTCATCTCGGCCGAGACGGTGAAGACCCTGCTGCGGCGGGCCTCCGACAAGCTCGGCGCCCGCAACCGCGCCCACGCCGCCGCCTGGGCGGCGTTGCACGGCCTCGTCAGGGTCGACCCGGGACGCCGCTCGTCCGTCGCCCGGCCCCTCGGGCGTCAGGCGATGTGAAGCACCCCGTCGAGCCCGGTGACCTGCAGGATGCGGGCCACCCGCTGGCTCGGGGCCCTGACCAGTAGCCGCCCCCCCGCCGTCTCGTGGCGCTGGTGGGCGGAGATGATGACCCGCAGCCCGGATGAGTCGACGAAGCCCAGCCCGCTCAGGTCGACCACCAGCCGCTCGGCGGGGTCGACCGCCTCGAGGTGGGACTGCAGGCGTCCGGCCGTCTCGGCGTCGAGCTCGCCGACCAGCGTCAGCACCGCCGGCGAGGTGCCATCGGAGGACTCGACGACCAGGGCCTGGGACACGGACCCCGAGGCTAGCCCCCAGGCGCCCTTCCGGGGGCCGCCGGCCCCGTCGCCCAGCCCCGGAGGGGCCCCGTCACCCAGCCCCGGAGGGGCCCCGTCGCCCAGCCCCGGAGGGGCGCCGTCATCTCAGCCCCGGAGGGCGTCAATCAGCTCGTCCTTCGACATCGACGAGCGACCCTCGACGCCGAGCTCCCTGGCCCGGTCGTAGAGCTCGTCGCTGGTCCACTCCTCGTAGGACGGGTTCTTCCCGCCCTTCCGGCTGGCCTCCTCGCCGCTGTTGGCGATGGCCGCCGCCTTGGACTTGTCGTACCCCTCGTCCCGCAGTGCCTCGTACTTCTCGTCGTCCTTGATGCTCGGGCCGTGGTCGGTCGCCATGGGTCACCTCTCGGGCGTCGGTCACTTCTCGCCGACGCGTACTTCCACGACGACGTCCTCACGAAACCGCTCGGTGTCGGCGTGGCTGCGGAAGGCCCGGACGTCGGCCTCGGTGAGACCGGGACCCAGGCTGCGGGGCCAGAGCCGGTCACGGTAGACGGCGTTGACCTCGGCCCCGATGAGGGTGATCAGCGCCTGCAGGTAGATCCAGGTCAGCAGGCCGAGCGTGCCGGCCAGGCCGCCGTACGTATTCGAGCTGCCGGCCAGCGATTCGGCGAACTGCACCCCGAGGTTGACGAGCGCCCACCAGGCCACCCCGGCCAGCACGGCGCCGGGCAGCACGTCGCGCACCGAGAGCTCGACCGAGGTCAGGGTCCGGTAGGCCAGCACGAACACGCCGACGTAGAGACCGATCGACACGACGAGCAGGGGCACGGACACAGCTGCCCCCAGGTCGGGGAAGAAGCGACCGGCGTTGGCCAGGAACGTGGCGCCCAGGAGGGCCAGCCCGAGGATGGCCAGCATCCGCAGGGCCCGGACCCGGCGGCTGATCGGATCGGCCCAGCGGAACCGGGGGATGCCGTACACCGTGTCGAGGGCGACCTCGGTCGCGTTGAGCGCGCCCAGGCCGGCCCACAGCGCGCCGGTCACGCCGAACACCAGGGTCAGGCCCCGGCCGGAGATGGCGGCGGGATCGCTCACGTCGTCGCCGATCAGCGGGAACTGGGCGAGGGCCGAGTCGACGAGGTCGGCCCGCAGCTCAGGACGACCCTCCAGCACGAACCCGAGGGCGGTGACGAGCACGATCATGAGCGGGAAGAGGGAGAAGACGCCGTAGTAGGCGATGAGGGCGCCCAGCCGGCCGCCCCCGTCCTCGGTGAACTTCTTGAGAACGGCGACCACGAACGCCACCGGGGTGTAGCGGTGCTGGACGTGGTCGACGCGGTCGAGGACCGCGTTCAGCCGGTCGCCGAGACCCTCCGGATCCTCCGGACCCTCGGCATCCGGCTCGGATGCAGGCTCGGCCACCGCCCCACGATCGCACACGGCGCGCCCCACCCCCGATGGTTCTGGCACCCGTGGGCCGCGGTATACCCGTGCTCATGGGTGCCAGAACGGTTCCGCGGGCCACGTACCGGGTGCAGCTGCACGCCGGGTTCACCTTCGACGACGCCGCCGCCGTGGCCGACTACCTCGCCGAGCTGGGCGTCAGCCACCTCTACGGTTCGCCCGACCTCCAGGCCGCACCGGGCAGCACCCACGGCTACGACGTGGTCGACCCGACCCGGGTCAACGTCGAGCTGGGCGGGCGGGCCGGCGCCGAGCGCCTCCACGACGCCCTCGCCCGCCACGACCTGGGCCGGGTCGTCGACGTGGTGCCCAACCACATGGCCACCAGCCTCCCCGAGAACCGCTGGTTCTGGGAGGTGCTCGAGCACGGGCGCTCCAGCCGGTACGCCGCCCACTTCGACGTGGACTGGGATCCGCCGGAGTCGTCGCTGCGCAACCGCATCCTGCTCCCCCTCCTCGGCGACCACTACGGCCGGGTGCTGGAGGCCGGCGACCTCACCCTGCACCACGACCACGCCGACTTCACGGTGCGGTACGCCGACCACGTCTTCCCCGTCGCGCCCCGGTCGCTGTCGGACCTCCTCCAGCGGGCCGGTGGCGAGGGCGGCATCGACGACGTCGCCTTCGTGGGCCGCAGCCTGGCCCGGCTGCCGCTCGCCTCCACCACCGATCCGGCCGCCCGGCGGGAGCGCCACCGCGACGTCGAGGTGCTGCACCGCCAGCTCCGGCGCCTCATCGCCGAGGACGCCCGGGCCGGCGAGGCCGTCGACGCCGAGGTGGCCCGCGTCAACTCCGATCCCGACCTGCTCGACGCCCTCCTCGAGAACCAGAACTACCGCCTCGCCTACTGGCGGGCCGGCGCCCAGGACCTCGACTACCGCCGCTTCTTCGACATCGACACGCTCATCGGTCTGCGGGTCGAGGACCCCCAGGTGTTCGCCGACACGCACGCCCTGATCCTCGACCGGGTCCGCACCGGAGAGGTGCAGGGCCTGCGCATCGACCACCCCGACGGCCTCCGTCGCCCGGCCCAGTACCTGCGCCGGTTGCGCGACGCCGCCCCCGACGCCTGGATCGTGGTCGAGAAGATCCTCGAGCACGGCGAGCCCCTGCGACCGGGATGGCCCGTCGACGGCACCACGGGGTACGACTTCCTGAACGACGTGCTCGGACTGTTCGTCGACCCCGCCGGACGGGCACCCCTCGACGACCTGTGGGCCGAGCTGACCGGCGAGCCCCCCGATCACCCGGCCGTGGTGGAGTCGGCCAAGCGCGAGGTGCTCCGCGACGTGCTGGCCGCCGACCTCAACCGGCTGACGGAGGCGTTCGTGCGGGTGTGCGAGGGCCGCCGCCGCTACCGCGACTTCTCCCGCCACGAGCTGTCCGAGGCGCTGGCCGAGACGCTCGTGCGGTTCGACGTCTACCGCACCTACGTCGACGAGGACGGCGGAGCCGACGACGACGACCGCCTCCGCGTCGGACGGGCCGTCGGCCTCGCCCGGGCCGGGCGCGACGACCTCGACCCCGAGGTGTTCGACCTGCTGGAGCGCATCCTGGTCGGCGACCCCGAGCTGCACGGGCCGGTCGAGACCGACCTGCGGATGCGCTTCCAGCAGGTGTCGGGCCCGGTCATGGCCAAGGGGGTCGAGGACACCGCCTTCTACCGTTCGCTGCGCCTCGCCGCCCTGTGCGAGGTGGGGGGCGACCCCGACCGCTTCGGTGTCGACCCGGCCGACTACCACCGCCGCAACGTCGAGGCCCACGAGCGCTGGCCCGACGCCATGCTGGCCCTGTCGACCCACGATACGAAGCGGGCGGAGGACACGCGGGCCCGGATGGCGCTGCTGTCGGAGATCGGCGACGACTGGGCCTCCACCGTGCGCCGCTGGCGCAAGCGCAACGCCGACCTCCCCGGCGCCGACCGTGTCGACGCCGCCACCGAGTACCTCCTCTACCAGACGCTGGTCGGCGCCCACCCGCTGTCGGCCGACCGGGCTCGCGCCTACCTGGAGAAGGCCACCAAGGAGGCCAAGGTCCACACCTCCTGGATCGACCCCGACCCCGACTACGACCGGGCGTTGGCCGAGCTGGTCGACGCCCTCGCCGCCGACGACGACTTCCAGCACGAGCTGGCCGGGGTGGCCGAGCGGCTGGTGGCCCCGGGGCGGGTGACGGCGCTGGCTCAGAAGCTGCTCCAGCTCACCGCCCCCGGTGTCCCCGACGTGTACCAGGGCACCGAGCTGTGGGACCTCTCGCTGGTCGACCCCGACAACCGCCGGCCCGTCGACTACGACCTGCGGCGGCGGCTGCTCGCCGAGCTGCGGGCGGGCGGGGTGGCCCCGGCCGAGGTGTGGGCCCGCGCCGACGAGGGCATGCCCAAGCTCTGGGTCGTGCACCGGACGCTGCAGGTCCGTGCCGCCCACCCCGACGCCTTCGCCGGCGGTGACGCCGGCGCCTACGAGGAGCTGCCCGTGTCCGGACCCGCCGCCGCCCACGCCGTGGTCGCCTGCCGTGGTGGCCGGGTGGCCACCGTCGTGCCCCGCCTGGTGCTCGGCCTCGACGCCCGGGGCGGCTGGGGCGACACGACCGTCGACCTCCCCCCCGGCACCTGGGACGACGTGCTGGGTGGGGCCGAGCACGGAGGCGGTTCCGTCGGCGTCGGCGACCTGCTGGCCGCCTTCCCGGTCGCCCTGCTGGTGAGGTCGGAACCGTGAGCCTGTCCCTCTGGGCTCCGGAGGCCAGGCGGGTCGAGGTGGTGGTGGGTGAGGAGCGTCGCAGGATGACGGGCGGGAGCCCCGACGGGTGGTGGCACGCCGACGTGGAGATCCCCGACGGCGGCCTGACCTACGCCTTCGCCGTCGACGGCGGCGACCCCCGGCCCGACCCCCGCTCCCCCCACCAGCCCCACGGGGTGCACGGGCCCAGCCGGACCGTCGACCACGGGGCCTTCGGGTGGACCGACCGGGGGTGGCGCGGTTTCCACCTCCCCTCCGCCGTCGTCTACGAGCTGCACGTCGGCACGTTCACGCCGTCCGGCACGTTCGACGGGGCGATCGACCGCCTCGACCACCTCGTCGACCTGGGTGTCGACGCCGTCGAGCTGCTGCCGGTCAACCAGTTCCCGGGCCGCCACGGTTGGGGCTACGACGGCGTCGACCTCTACGCCCCCCACCACCCCTACGGCGGACCGGACGGCCTGAAGCGCCTGGTCGACGCGTGCCACGGGCGGGGCCTGGGCGTGATCGTCGACGTCGTCTACAACCACCTCGGCCCCGACGGCAACTACCTGTCGGAGTTCGGCCCGTACTTCACGGCCCGCTACGACACGCCGTGGGGCTGGGCCGTCAACCTCGACGGGCCCGACAGCGACGAGGTGCGCCGCTTCTTCATCGACAACGCCCTCATGTGGCTGCGTGACTACCACGCCGACGGCCTCCGCATCGATGCCGTGCACGCCTTCCTCGACACGTCCGCCGTCCACCTGCTGGAACAGCTCGCCACCGAGGTCGACGTGCTGTCGGCCACCCTCGGCCGCCCCCTCTGGACGATCGCCGAGTCCGACCTGAACGACCCCCGCCTCGTCCGGTCCGCCGACGCCGGCGGCTACGGGCTCGACGCCTCGTGGTCCGACGACTTCCACCACGCCCTGCACAGCGTGCTGACCGGCGAGCAGGACGGCTACTACGCCGACTTCGGCTCGCTCGCCGACGTGGCCCGGTCTCTGGAGGAGGCCTACGTCTACGCCGGTCGCTACTCCGAGCACCGCCGCCGCCACCACGGCCGCCCGGCCACGGGGCTGTCCGGCTCGCGCTTCCTCGGCTACCTCCAGAACCACGACCAGGTCGGCAACCGGGCCCGGGGCGATCGCACGGCCCAGCTCGTGTCGCCCGGCCGCCTGCAGGTGGGTGCCGCGCTCGTGCTCACGTCGCCCTTCGTGCCGATGCTGTTCCAGGGCGAGGAGTGGGCGGCCTCGACGCCGTTCCCCTACTTCTGCGACCACCAGGACGAGGAGCTGGCCCGGGCCGTCAGCGAGGGCCGCCGCCGGGAGTTCGCCGCCTTCGGGTGGGATCCGGACGACATCCCCGATCCCCAGGATGCGGCCACGTTCGAGATGGCCCGCCTCGACTGGTCGGAGCGGGACCGTCCCCCCCACGCCGACCTGCTCGACTGGCACCGTCGCCTGATCGAGCTGCGCCGGTCCACCCCCGACCTGGCCGACGGTCGCCTCGACCGGGTACGGGCCGTGGCCGACGACGGGGCCGGAACGCTCACCGTCGAGCGCGGATCGGTCCTCGTGGTCGTCAACCTGGCCGACGAGCCCCGCCGCATCGACACCGGCGGGCGGACCATGGTGCTGCTGACGTCGAGCGACGAGACGACGCTCGACGACGATGGTGCGGTGGTGTCACCCGATTCGGTGGCGATACTCGGTCCGTGAGCGACGTGGATGGTGCCCGACCGATGCCCGACAGACGACGAGCGAACCGGCGGACACCGTGAGCGACGTGGATGGTGCCCGACCGATGCCCGACAGACGACGAGCGAACCGGCGGACACCGTGAGCGACGTGGATGGTGCCCGACCGATGCCCGACAGACGACGAGCGAACCGGCGGACACCGTGAGCGACGTGGATGGTGCCCGACCGATGCCCGACAGACGACGAGCGAACCGGCGGACACCGTGAGCGACGTGGATGGTGCCCGACCGATGCCCGACAGACGACGAGCGAACCGGCGGACATCGTGAGCGACCATGCGACCGAGACCGAGATCTGGCCCGGGCGGGCCTACCCGCTGGGGGCGACCTACGACGGGCAGGGGACCAACTTCTCGCTGTTCTCCGAGGTGGCCGAGTCGGTCGAGCTCTGCCTGTTCGCCGACGACGGCACCGAGTCCCGCCACGCCCTGACCGAGGTCGACGGGTTCTGCTGGCACGCCTACCTGCCCGGCGTCGGGCCCGGTCAGCGCTACGGCTACCGCATCCACGGCCCGTGGGACCCGACGGCCGGGCACTGGTGCCACCCGTCGAAGCTCCTGCTCGACCCCTACGCCAAGGCCATCGACGGCTCGGTCGACTGGAACCCGGCCTGCTTCCCCTACGTGTTCGGCGACGAGCTGACGGCCAACACCGACGACAGCGCCCCGTTCATGCCCCGGTCGGTGGTGATCAGCCCGTTCTTCGACTGGGAGGGCGACCGGCGCCTCGACATCGCCATGCACGACTCGGTGATCTACGAGGTGCACGTCAAGGGGTTCACGGCCCAGCACCCCGACGTGCCCGAGGAGGAGCGGGGCACCTACGCCGGGCTGGCCCACCCCGCCGCCATCGACCACCTCAAGCGACTCGGCATCACCGCCGTCGAGCTGCAGCCCGTGCACCAGTTCGTCCACGACGGGCATCTGGTCGAGAAGGGCCTGCGCAACTACTGGGGCTACAACTCGATCGGGTTCCTCGCCCCCCACGACGAGTACGCCGCCACCGGCTCGGCCGGCCAGCAGGTGGCCGAGTTCAAGGCCATGGTGCGCGAGCTGCACGCCAACGGCATCGAGGTGATCCTCGACGTCGTCTACAACCACACCGCCGAGGGCAACCACCTCGGCCCGGTGCTGTCGTTCAAGGGGATCGACAACAGCGCCTATTACCGGCTCGTCCCCGGTGACCACCGGCACTACTTCGACACGACGGGCACGGGCAACAGCCTCAACATGGCCCACCCGCAGGTGCTGCAGCTCATCATGGACTCGCTGCGGTACTGGATCACCGAGATGCACGTCGACGGGTTCCGCTTCGACCTGGCCGCCACGCTGGCCCGCGAGCTGCACGCCGTCGACCGGCTGTCGACGTTCTTCGACATCATCCACCAGGATCCGATCATCTCCCAGGTGAAGCTGATCGCCGAGCCGTGGGACATCGGTGAGGGCGGCTACCAGGTGGGCAACTTCCCCTCCCTGTGGTCGGAGTGGAACGGCAAATACCGCGATTCGGTCCGCGACTTCTGGAGGGGTGAGCCGTCGTCGATGGGCGAGATCGGCTTCCGCCTGACCGGCAGCTCCGACCTGTACCAGAGCGACGGCCGCAAGCCGATGGCATCGGTCAACTTCGTCACCGCCCACGACGGCTTCACGCTGCGCGACCTCGTGTCCTACAACGACAAGCACAACGACGCCAACGGCGAGGGCAACGCCGACGGCGAGAGCCACAACCGGTCGTGGAACTGCGGGGCCGAGGGTCCGACCGACGACCCCGACGTGCTCGCCCTGCGGGCCCGCCAGCAGCGCAACCTGCTGACCACGCTGCTCCTCTCCCAGGGCGTGCCCATGCTCCTCGGCGGAGACGAGATCGGGCGCACCCAGGAGGGCAACAACAACGTCTACTGCCAGGACAACCCCGTCGCCTGGTACGACTGGGACGACATCGACGCCGACCTGCTCGACTTCACGGTGCGCCTGGTCGAGCTGCGGCGCGAGCACCCCATCTTCCGGCGGCGGCGCTGGTTCCAGGGTCAGGCCGTGCGCCTGGTGCCCGACCTGGCCTGGTACACCGCCGACGGCGTGGAGATGACCGACGACGACTGGGCCGCCGGCACCGCCGTGCTGGCCGTGTTCGTCAACGGCGACGCCATCCCCCGACGCGACGAGCGGGGCCGGCCGGTGCTCGACGATTCGTTCCTCATGCTGCTGAACGCCGGCCACGAGGACGTCGAGTGGCGTCTCCCCGAGGAGCTGGTCGACGGGTGGCAGCTCGTCCTCGACACCGGACAGGGCGGTTTCGCCGACGACGAGGTCGACGTGAAGTCGGAGCACCCGGTCACGGCCCGGTCGGTCGTCGTGCTGCGCCGTCCCCGGGACCAGGACAGATAGTTGCCGGGGCGGCTGCGGCGGGTACAGCCCCTCCCATGGATGCTGACACCACCCTCACGTGCGAGAACCCCGACTGTGACTGCCGGGTGATCGTCGAGCGACCCTGCCCTCACGGCGACGACTACCGCTGCGGCTGCGGACACCCGCTGGTACCGGCCGAGGCGGGCTGATCCACCGACTGCGTACGCTCGCCGTCATGGTGGCACCCGCAGAACCGGCTCCCGAGGACCTGGCGCCGGCCGAGTTCGTCGACGGCGATCATCCCGATGTGCGGGCCTGGGCCGAGCGGGTCACGGAGGGTTGCGCCGACGACCGGGAGCGGGCCGTGGCGCTGTTCGTGGCCGTCCGCGACGGCTACCGCTACGACCCCTACGACACGAGCCGCGACCCCGACGACTACCGGGCCAGCGCCGTGCTCGGCACGGGGCGCAACTGGTGCGTCCCCAAGTCGGTGCTGCTGTGCGCCGGCCTGCGGGCGGTCGGCATCCCGGCCCGCCTCGGGTACGCCGACGTACGGAACCACCTCTCGAGCGAGAAGCTGCTGGCCACGATGGGGACCGACCTCTTCGCATGGCACGGCTACGTCGAGGTCCACCTCGACGGCCGTTGGCTGAAGGTGTCCTCTGCGTTCAACCTCGAGCTGTGCGAGCGGTTCGGCACCAGGGTGCTCGAGTTCGACGGCACCGCCGACGCCCTCATGCACCCCTACGACGAGGCCGGCAACCGGCACATGGAGTACGTCCGCCAGCGTGGCAGCTACGCCGACCTGCCGCTCGACGAGATCCTCGCCACCTTCGACGACCTCTACGGTGACCTCGGGGCCGGGCCGACCCACGACGGGGCGTTCCATGACGGTCGCTCCGACGCTGACGGTGGGCACGGCGGCGTTGCGACCGGGGCGCCCGACCGGTAGGCATGTTGATCATGTCCGGTGGTCCCCGACTTCGTCGCGCCCTTGCTGCGGTCGTGCTGGCGGCCGTGGCGCTGGTCGGCATCGGCTGGTCCGACACTGTGTCGCGGGCGGTGGCGACGCTGCCCGAGCGGGCCCTCGGAGGTGAGGACGAGGTCGCGTCCCGCACCGAGGTGCGGGTGCCGCGACGCGTGGTCGGTGTCCCCGAGCGGGAGGCGTTCGTCCCACTGTTCGTGGCCGCCGCCGACGAGTTCGGCGTCGACGTCGAGTTGCTCATGGCGGTGGCGTGGCAGGAGTCCCGGTGGAACCCCGTCGCCGTCAGCCACCGGGGCGCCATGGGTCTCGGCCAGCTCATGCCGATCGCCGTCGAAGACGCCCACACCCGGCTCCTCGACGACGACGACCTCGACGGGGAGCGGCTCCAGCCCTTCGAGCCGGCCGACAACCTGCGCATGTCGGCGGCCATCCTGGCCGACCTGCTCGATCGCCACGACCGTGAGACCGCGCTCGCCATGTACCACCAGGGTGAGCGGTCCTTCCGCCGCTTCGGCGGCTTCGCCTCCTCGGTACGCTACGTGGCCAACGTCGAGGCCCACCTCCGGCGGGCCGTCCCCCTCGCCCTCGACACCTGAGTCCCCGGCCGCCCTACCCTCGTCGACGACCGCCACGGCCGGAGCCCCGACGATGAGCCTGCGACACCTCCCCCCCGACACCACACCCGAGGCGGTGGCGGACGCCCTGGCCGCCGACGGGGCCGTGATCGTCGACGACCTCGCCCCCGCCGACCAGCTCGACGCGGTCGAGACCGAGCTGGCCCCGTACCTGGAGGTCACCCCGGCCGGCCCCGACGACTTCAGCGGCCGCAACACCCGCCGCACCGGCGGACTGATCGGCCGGTCGCCGACGTGTCGGGAGCTGGTCACCCACCCACTCGTGCTCGGCGCGGCCGGGACGGTGCTGTCACACGCCACCACCTTCCAGGTGCACCTCACCCAGGTGATCTCCATCGGACCGGGCGAGCCGGCCCAGCCCGTCCACCGCGACCAGTGGGCCTTCGACTTCTTCGAGTTCCCCTCCGGTTACGAGGTCCAGTGCAACACGATCTGGGCCCTCACCGACTTCACCGAGGCCAACGGCGCCACCCGGGTCGTCCCCGGTAGCCACCGCGGACCCGACAAGCACCGCTACGACGCGGCGGACACCGTGCCCGCCGAGATGGGCCGGGGTTCGGTCGTCTTCTACACCGGCAGCGTGTACCACGGCGGCGGTGCCAACACCACCGACTCGTGGCGCACCGGGATCAACCTCACCTACAACCTGTCGTGGCTGCGCCAGGAGGAGAACCAGTACCTGTCGGTCCCCCACGACGTGGCGCGGGAGCTCCCCGTCGACCTCCTGCGCCTGATGGGCTACGCCCGCGGTGCGTACGCCCTCGGCTACGTCGACGACCTGCGCGACCCGATCGAGGTCCTGCGCCCCGACCTGGCCCGCCGCGGCTTCGGTGGATCAGCCCCCGAGGTGGCCGTTCCCCCCGCCTGAGCCAGAACCTGGATCGGAGCGGCCGTCGGCCCGGTCGCCTGCGACGAAGGCGTTCTCGGGGACCTCGGGCCGGCGACGGCGCCGGGCGAACCAGACGATCAGCACGACGAGGGCGAGACCGGCGAGGGAGGACCCCAGGGTCGCCCCTCCGACCCGGCGGCGGCCCCGGCGGCGCTCCCACCACGACCGGCGATCGAGCTGGCGGGCCGTCTCCCGAGCCCGATCCGAGGCGTCGCGGACGGCCGCGGGAACGACCTCCTGCACCCGGCCCGAGGCGCCGCGGGCGGCGTCGGCGATGCGGCCGGAGGCGTCCCGGACGACGTGGAGCGCCTGTCCGGAGGCGTCGGCGGCCGCCTCGAGAACGTGGCCGGATGCGTCCCGGACGGCGGTGGCGGTGTCGGTGGTGGCGATGACGGGCTCCTTCGACGGGGGTCGGTCACGGACGATAGGTGAAGGCGGACGGTCCCGGCCGGATCGACCGCTGCACCAGGGCCGCCCACTCGCACAGAAGGGGCCGGGTGTCGCGGGGATCGATGACCTCCTCGATCTCGAAGAACTCGGCCGAGCGGTGGGGGGAGCGGAACCGGTTGAGGTGCCCGGTGATCTCGGCGAGACGGGCATCGGGATCGTCCGATGCCTCCAGATCGGCCTTGTAGGCGACCTCGATCCCGCCCTCGATGGGCAGCGACCCCCAGTCCCCCGAGGGCCAGGCGAAGCGGAACGAGTGCGAGCCCGGCCTGGTGTTGGCCGCCCCCGCCACCCCGAAGGCCTTGCGGATCACGACGCAGGCGAAGGGCACGGTGAGCTGGGCCAGGGCGGCCAGCGCCTGTGACCCGTGGCGGATGGTGGCGGTCTGCTCGGCGGTGGCGCCGATCACGAAACCGGGGCAGTCCTCCAGGTGCACGACGGGCAGGTGGAACGTCGAGGCCAGGTCGCACAGGCGGATGAGCTTGCGGCAGCTGTCGGCCGTCCATCCGCCCCCGTAGACGCGGGGGTCCTCGGCGAAGAGCGCCACGGGGTGGCCGTCCAGGCGGGCCAGTCCCCCGATGACGCTCGTGCCCCAGCGCCGGCCGATCTCGAGGAACGAGCCGTCGTCGACCACCGCGTCGACGATGGCCCGCATGTCGTAGGCCTGGCGGGGGTCGCGGGGCACGATGGAGAGGAGGCGCTCGTCGCGGTGGCCGGGGTCGTCGCCGGGCACGTGGGGCGGCGGCTCGTCGACGTTGGTCGGAAGGTAGGACAGGAAACGACGGACCCGGTCGAAGGCCTCGGCCTCCGACTCCACGACGTCGTCGATGGCCCCGTTGCCGGTGTGGATGTCGGCGTGGCCCAGCTCCTCCTTGCTGACGTCGCCGAGGGCGGCGTGCTTCACGAGCGCCGGGCCGGCGATCATCATCTGGGCGGTGTCGCGCACGATCAGCGAGTAGTGCGACGTGGCCACCCGGGCGGCGCCGATCCCGGCCACCGACCCGAGCGCGAGGGAGACCGACGGCGCCACGCCGAGGTGTGCCACGACCGTGTCCCACCCCGCCAGTTGGGGGATGTAGGTCCGGCCCGCCATCTCGATGGTCTTGACCGAACCGCCGCCACCCATGCCGTCGACGAGGCGGACGTGGGGGATGCGCAGCTCCAGCGCCAGTCCCTCGGCGTGCTGGCGCTTGCCGGGGATGGTGGCGTCGGCCGACCCGCCCCGCACCGTGAAGTCGTCGCCCGAGACCACGACGGGCCGACCGTCGACCTCGGCCGTGCCGCACACGAAGTTCGACGGCCGGAGGCGGATCAGCTCCCCGGTCCCGTCGTAGTCGGCCACGCCGGCCGTCTTGCCGATCTCGTGCAGCGAGCCGGGGTCGACGACGGCGTCGATGCGCTCCCGCACCGTCAGCTTGCCGAAGTGGTGCTGGCGCTCGACCTTGTCGGCCCCGCCAAGCTCGTCGGCCATGGCCTCTCGGCGGCGCAGCTCGGCCAGCTCCGGTTCCCAGGTCATCGCCCCCGCATGATCCCCGATCGTCGCTCCCGGTGCCACTGCGGCCGGGTTCGGGGTGGGGTCGGGGCGTCGGGCGGGCACACTGGCGTCCCATGGACATTCGCTTCTGGATCGACCCCATCTGACCGTGGTGCTGGGTGACGGCCCGTTGGGTCGTCGACGAGGTGGTTCCCCACCGTGACCTGAACATCACGTGGGAGCCCATCAGCCTGCTGTTCAAGAACGAGCCCGACGAGGACTCCGACTACTACGCCCCGGTGGCCTTCACCCACGGGTTGCTGCGGGTCATCGAGTCCGTCCGGTCCGCCGAGGGCGACGGGCCCATCGGCGACCTCTACTGGGAGCTCGGCCGCCGCATCCACCACGACGGGGACCGCGCCTTCGATCCCGCCGACGCCCTGCGGGCGGTGGGTCTCGACGAGAAGCACGCCGCCGCCGCCGATGACGAGTCGTGGGACGAGGTCATCCGGGAGAAGATGGACGCCGGCCTCGAGCTGGTGGGCGACAACGTCGGCACCCCCATCATCGGGATGCCCCGCCCGCACGGTGAGGAGGGCTGGCAGGCGATCTTCGGCCCCGTCATCACCAGGGTGCCCGATCACGACGACGCCCTCACGCTGTGGGACGGGACGGTGGCGGTCATGAGCGTCCCCGGGTTCTGGGAGCTGAAGCGCACCCGCACGGAGAAGCCGGAGTTCGGCGACCGCCCCTGAGCCCCTGCCCATGTCGTCCATCCCCGGGGCGACGGGGGCGTCCGTCCCGCCCGGGCACACCGTCCTGGCCCGGGCCGGCTGGCGCGCCGCGCCACCGGTAGGGTCGCTGGCCGGACGAGGGGGAGCGATGGCCGAGGCGGCGATGGAGGGTGACGTGGCGATGGGCGGCACCGGGACCGGTGCCACCGGGGCCGATCCCGCCGCCGCCGGTGCGCCCGGGGTCGGCCAGTTCCGCCTCGACGGACAGGTGGCGGTGGTGACGGGTAGCGGGCGGGGGATCGGGGTCGGCATCGCCACCGGTCTGGCCGCCGCCGGAGCCGACGTCGTGGTCACCGCCCGCCGCCAGGACGACATCGACGCCACGGCCGCCTCGGTCCGCGACCACGGCCGCCGGTCCATCGCCGTGGCCGGTGACATCACCGACGTCGACTTCGTCGAGGCGTTGGCCGACCGGACCGTCGAGGAGCTGGGCCACCTGAGCCTGTGGGTCAGCAACGCGGGCGGCGCCGACGACCGCACCCCCCGGGACCTGGCCGACATGCCCGACCGCCAGTGGGACTACCAGCTCGACCTCAACCTCCGGGCCGTGTTCACCGGGGCCCGGGCCGCCGCCCGGGTCATGGGCGACGGGGCCTCGATCGTCAACATCTCCTCGGGGGCGGCGCTGAAGGGGTCGCCCAGGAACGGCCCCTACGCCGTGGCCAAGGCGGGCGTCGACAGCCTCACCCGCACCCTGGCGCTGGAGCTGGCCCCCCGGCGCATCCGGGTCAACGGCGTCTCGCCCGGGCCGGTGCCGACCGAGGTGTTCATGGAGTTCTTCGGCGTGTCCACCGACGAGCTGCCCGAGCTGGCCACCCGGCTCGGCATCCCGCTCGGTCGCCTGGGCACCCCCGAGGACGTGGCCAACGCCGTCGTCTACCTCGCCTCCCCGGCCGCGTCCTGGGTGACCGGTCACACCCTGCAGATCAACGGCGGCCGGTGACCCCGCCCGTCGACGCGCCAGGCCCGTATCAGGCGTCGACCCAGGCCTTGACCTTCTCGACGGTGGCGAGGAAGTCCTCACCGGCCGGCTCGACGGTGAAGTGGGTGACGCCGACGTCGCGGTAGACCTGCAACCGCTCCCGCACCCGGCCCTCGTCACCGGACACCACGGTCAGGTCGAGGTACTCCTCGGGTACGGCGGCGAAGGCCTCCTGGCGCTTGCCCGACAGGAACAGGTCCTGGATCTCGGCGGCCTCCCGCTCCCAGCCGTACCGTCGGAACAGGTCGTTGTAGAAGTTCTGCTCCCGGGCCCCCATCCCGCCGACGTAGAAGCCGATGTTGGCCCGGGCCTCGTCGCGCACGGCGTCGACGTGGGGTCCCTCGCCCAGCGCCACCTTGCCGCCGGCGAAGATCATCAGATCGCCGAGGGAGGCGTCCCGCCCGGCGCGGCCCGCGTCGAGGGAGTCGCCCCACACCTCCCGGAAGCGGTCGGGCACGAAGTGGATGGGCTGCCACCCGTCGGCGATCTCGGCCGCCATCTCGACGTTCCTCGGCCCGATGGCCGCCACCACCACGGGGATGTCCGGGCGCAGCGGTCGTCCCATGAACTTGAGCGGCTTGCCCAGACCGGTCCCCTCGTCCTCGGGCAGGGGCAGCGTGACGGCGGATCCGTCGTGGACGACCCGCTCGCCGCGCCAGACCTTCCGGCAGATGTCGATGACGTCGCGGGTGTGGCCGATCGGCTTCGAGAACGGCACGCCGTGCCAGCCCTCGATCACCTGCGGGCCCGACGTACCCAACCCGAGGATGAACCGGCCCCCCGACAGGGCGTCGATGCCGGCGGCCGTCTGGGCGATCAGCGCCGGCGACCGGGAGTAGACGGGGAAGATGCCCGACATCAGCTCGACCCGCTCGGTCCTCCCGGCCAGGAAGGCGAGCGTCGTGGCGAGGTCGAACCCGTAGATCTCGCCGCCCCACAGCACGTCGATGCCGGCCGATTCGAGGTCGTGGGCCCGGCGGGCCAGCCGGTCGGGATCCCCGTCGAACGAGATGGTGGTGGCGAGCTTCACATGGACCTCCTGGGTGCGGTGCGGCTCCCTACCTTGCCCGACCGGGCGGCCACCCGCTGAGATGGACGGCCGGGCGGTCGACCCCGCCCACCCAGCCCACGATCAGGAGAACCCCCCATGCCGAGGATGAACCTCGACGGTGCATCGGCCGTCGTCACCGGTGGCGCGTCGGGCATCGGGGAGGCCAGCGCCCGCCAGCTCGCCGACCTCGGCGCCCGCGTCGTCGTCGCCGACCTCGCCGAGGACAAGGGCCAGGAGGTCGCCTCGGCCGTGGGTGGGCTGTTCGTCCGGTGCGACGTCTCGAGCCCCGACGACGGTCAGGCCGCCGTCGACGCCGCCACCGAGATGGGCCCCCTGCGGGCGCTCGTCAACTCCGCCGGCCTCGGTCGGGCGGCCCGCACCATCGACCGCAACAACGAGCCCATGCCGCTCGGCGACTTCGAGTTCGTGCTGCGGGTCAACCTGCTCGGCTCGTTCAACATGCTCCGCCTGAGCGCCGCCGCCATGGCCGGGACCGAACCGGTCGACGACGACGGCACCCGGGGCACCATCGTCAACATGGCCTCGGCCGCCGCCTTCGACGGCCAGATCGGCCAGGCCGCCTACTCCGCCTCCAAGGGCGGTGTGGTCGGCATGACGCTGCCCATCGCCCGCGACCTGTCCGCCGCCGGCATCAGGGTCAACACCATCGCCCCGGGCCTCATCGACACGCCCATCTACGGCGAGGGCGAGCAGTCCGACGCCTTCAAGGCCCACCTGGGTCAGTCGGTGCTGTTCCCCAAGCGGCTGGGCTCGGCCGAGGAGCTGGCCTTCATGGTCGTCGAGGTCATCACCAACCCCTACATGAACGGCGAGACCATCCGGGTCGACGGCGGCATCCGCATGCCCCCGAAGTGAGGGGTGCCACCTCCTGCCCCCTCCCCACGGCCCCAGGTCTCCGACGGGCCCTAGGGTCGGTCCCGTGAGCGCCGACCCCATCCCGACGCCGTCGTTCGCCGCCCGGCTCGCCGGGCTGGCCGACACCCACGGCGACCGGCCCGCCCTCACGTTCGAGGGTGAGACGCTGTCGTTCGCCGAGCTGGACCGTCTGGCCAACCGCCTGGCCCGCCACCTGGCCGGCCTCGGGGTGGTGACCGACGACTTCGTCACGGTGGCCGAGCCCAACGGCGTGGGCTTCGTCGCCAGCGTGCTGGCCTGCTGGAAGCTGGGCGCCGTACCCCAGCCGGTGTCGGCCCGGCTGCCCGACCGGGAGCTGGCCGCCATCGTGGAGCTGGCCGACCCCCGGGTGGTGGTGGGCCACGAGGTCGCCGGCCGGGCCTCGCTCCCGCACGGTTTCGAGCCCGGCGCCGATCTCGACGACGGCCCCCTTCCCGACGCCGTGGCGGCGGCCTGGAAGGCGCCCACCTCGGGGGGGTCGACCGGGCGACCGAAGCTGATCGTGGCCGGTGACCCGTCGGTGTGGACCGACCGCCTGGCCGCCCTCGGGCACACCCTGGGCGCGCGCGACGGCGCCACCATGGTCATGCCCGGGCCGCTGTACCACAACGGTCCGTTCATCTGGTCGTTCCTGACGCTGCTGGCCGGCGGGCACGTCGTGCTGCTGGGCCGCTTCGACGCCGAGGCCACCCTGGCCGCCGTGCAGGAGCACCGGGCCACCGCCATCTACGTGGTGCCGACCATGATGCAGCGCATCTGGAAGCTGCCCGACGACGTCCGCCTCGCCTACGACCTGTCGTCGCTCGAGACCCTGTTCCACCTGGCCGAGCCGTGCCCGGCGTGGCTGAAGGAGGGGTGGATCGACTGGCTCGGACCCGACGTCGTCAACGAGCTGTACGGCGGTACCGAGGGGCAGGCGTCGACCGTCATCACCGGTCACGAGTGGCTGGCCCACCGGGGCTCCGTGGGTCGGGCCGTCAGCGGCGAGATCCGCATCTGCGGGCCCGACGGTGAGGTGCTGCCGCCGCTGGCGAGACCGGTGATGTCTACCTGCGTCGCGCCGCCGATCGGGACACAGCCCACCTACCGCTACGTCGGCGCCGAGCCCGACGAGCGCGACGGCTGGGAGTGCCTGGGCGACATCGGGTGGATGGACGCCGACGGCTACCTGTACCTGGCCGACCGCCGCTCGGACATGATCCTCGTCGGCGGGGCCAACATCTACCCGGCCGAGGTGGAGGCGGCGCTGAACGCCCACCCCGCCGTGCGCTCCTCGGCCGTCATCGGGCTGCCCGACGACGAGCGGGGCAGCGTCGTGCACGCCATCGTCGAGGCCGACGAGCTGGACACGGCCGAGCTGACCCGGTTCCTGTCTGACCGCCTGGTGCGCTACAAGATCCCCCGCTCGTTCGAGCTGGTGTCGGAGCCGCTGCGCGACGACGCCGGCAAGGTCCGCCGGGCGGCGCTGCGCCAGGAGCGTCTCGCCGGGAGCAGCCCGTGCTGATCGGCGCCGACGAGTACCCGCTCCACCAGATCACCCAGTCGTTCGCCGGGGTGGCGGGCAGCGACCCGCAGTGGAACGACGGGCACTACGTCTGCCTCACCGACGTCGACGGCACCGTGAGCCTCACCTCCAACGTGCGGCTCTACCAGAACAACGACGTGCTCGACGGCTTCGTGTGCCTCCGCCACGACGGTCGTCAGCACAACATCCGGCTGTCCCGTCGGCTCCGGCCCGACATGGACACGCTCGGCGTCGGACCGCTGCGGATCGAGCTGACCGAGCCCATGCGCCGCCTCCGCCTCGTGCTCGACGACAACGACCACGGCATCTCCCTCGACGTCATGTGCCACAGCACGTCGGTCCCCTACGAGGACCCGGTCGAGATCACCCGGGTCGACGGGCGGCTCCTCAGCGAGCGAGCCACCTACGAGCTGGCCGGCACGTGCGAGGGGTGGGTACAGGTCGGCTCGACCCGGGTCGAGCTGGTCCCCGAGCGGTCGGCGTTCTTCCGCAACCACTCCTGGGGCAACCAGGCCGGCCGGGGCGGTCCCCGCCACGGGGCGCCGGTCCCCCGGCGTCGGGTGCCCGGCATCCGCCAGTGGGTGCTGTTCCACCAGCCCGACCACGACGGCTTCTTCTTCGAGGACCCGAACGGGCGGGAGGCGTCGGGCAAGGGGGCCATCCTCACCGGCGACGGGGTGGTGCCGGTGGTGGGTGTCGAGCACGACCTCGACTTCCACGACGGCGGTCGACGGGTCAGGCGGGGCTCGTACCGCCTCACCGACGCCGACGGCGTGGTGCGCGACTACGACTTCGAGAGCCTGGGCTGGGTCTACTGCCAGGGCGGCGGCTACTTCGGCGGGTTCGACGACAAGCTCGGCCAGGGCGTCTACCGGGGCGACCACCACATCGAGGGCGAGGTGTGGGACGTGAGCCACCCGACGACGCTGGTCGACGAGCGCGACGGGCGGGAGTTCGAGTTCCCCTACGACTGGGCCGAGACGTTCACGCGGGTCACCTCGGGCGGCCTCACCGGTATGGCCCACCACGAGTGCGTCGTCATCCCGCCCCGCCCGGAGCGCACGGCTCAGTAGCCCTCGACCACCGGCTCGTCGGAGGCGGCGGCGCCGATGCGGAAGGCGGCCGATTGGCCCCGGTGCTGCATCGTGGCCGCTCCGCCGGCAGCCGCCAGCCCGAAGTCGGGCATGTTGCCGTAGATGGCCTCGTAGGCGCCGGACCGCACCTGGTAGGTCTCGTGCCAGATGCCGACGTCGCCGGAGTCGCGCACCCGCCGGTTGAAGTCCCGCCACGCGTCGAGATGGGGCAGGTCCTGGTCCTGGGCGAATCGGTCGAGGTGCTCGAAGCTGCGCCAGTACTGCAGCGAGATCGTGGTGCGACCGAACCAGTTCTCGACGCCGAGGCACCCCAGCTCGGGACGCTCGGCCAGCATGACCTGCATCCGCTGCATGGCGCGGGCGACCGGCACCCACTGGCGCAGCTTCCAGGGCTGGTTGACCCGCATCCCGATCAGGAAGACGACGAAGTCACCCTCGATCTCGGCGCTGCGACGACCGGCCTGGACGTTGGCCATGGAGGCCATCATCGCAGCCTCGTCCGTGGGAAGCTGGCGGCCATGACCGACGCCATCGCCGCGGCCCGGAGCCACTCGCTGGGCGACCTGCTCACCCGATCGGCGGCCCGGTCGCCGGACCGGACGGCGCTGGTCTGGCAGGACCGGTCCGAGACGTTCGCCGAGCTGAACGGGGTCGTGAACTCAGTCGCCGCCGCGCTGGCCGAGCGGGGCGTCGACCGGGGCGACCGGGTGGCCATCCTCTCCCGCAACGGCCGGGAGTTCGTGGTCGTCTACTTCGCCCTGGCCAAGCTGGGCGCCATCTCGGTGCCGATCAACTTCATGCTGAACGCCGACGAGGTGGCCTACATCCTCGGCCACGCCGGCGCCACCGGCGTGGTGGTGCAGGACGAGCTGCACGCCACCCTCACCCGGGCCATGGAGCTGGCCGGCGTCGAGCCCGGCGGCGTGCGGGGATGGATCGGCGAGGGTGACGCCCCCGACGGCTGGGAGGCGATGTCGGCCTGGGAGGCGGGCGGGCCGGCCGACGAGCCCGGCGTGGTGGTGGGCGACGACGACCCGCTCCAGCTCATGTACACGAGCGGCACCGAGTCACGTCCCAAGGGCGCCATTATGACCAGCCGCACGCTGATCACCCAGTACGTGGGCTGCATCGTCGACGGCGGCATGACCGGTGACGACGTCGAGCTGCACGCCCTGCCCTTCTACCACTGCGCGCAGCTCCACTGCTTCCTCACCCCCGACGTGTACCTGGGCGCCACCAGCATCGTCCTGCCCGGCCCCGACCCCGAGCTGCTGCTGGCCTCGGTGGAGCGACACGGGGCCACCAAGCTGTTCTGCCCGCCCACGGTGTGGATCTCGCTCCTGCGCTCGCCGTCGTTCGACTCGACCGACCTGTCGTCGCTGCGCAAGGGCTACTACGGGGCCTCGGCCATGCCCACCGAGGTGCTGAAGGAGCTGACCGGGCGCCTGCCCGACCTGGCGCTGTGGAACTTCTACGGCCAGACCGAGATGGCCCCGCTGGCCACCATCCTGCGGCCCCACGAGCAGCTGGCCCACATCGGGTCGGCCGGGCGGGCCAGCATCAACGTCGAGACGCGGGTGGTCGACGACGACGACCGTCCGGTGGCGCCCGGTGAGATGGGCGAGATCGTTCACCGCAGCCCGCAGGCCACCCCCGGCTACTGGAACGACCCGGAGCGCACGGCCGAGGCGTTCCGCAACGGGTGGTTCCACTCCGGCGACCTCGGCATCATGGACGCCGACGGCTACCTGTCCGTAGTCGATCGCAAGAAAGACATGGTCAAGACGGGCGGCGAGAACGTGGCCAGCCGGGAGGTCGAGGAGGTGTTGTTCGGGCACCCGGCCGTGGCCGAGGCGGCCGTGTTCGGCATCGCCCACCCCCACTGGATCGAGGCCGTCACCGCCGTGGTCGTGCCCCGCCCGGGAGAGACGGTCACGGGCGACGACCTCATCGCCTGGGCCCGGGAGCGGCTGGCCCCCTACAAGGCCCCCAAGTACGTGGCCGTCGCCGACGAGCTGCCCAAGAACCCGAGCGGCAAGATCCTGAAGCGAGAGCTGCGCGACACCTACGCCGACCTGGCCGCCGAGGAGCGCTGATGCAGCGACGGGCCTCGTGTGTCCCTGCCGACCAGGAAGGCAACGAGGCCTGCGTGTGCACCTGGCAGGATCGGGGCCCATGAGCACCCCCCGGGCCGTCGTGCCCTCCACCCAGGCCGCCACCACCGACCGGTTCCGCTTCTCGCCCGGCGTGATCGCCGGGGGGACGCTGCACTGCTCGGGTCAGCTCGGCGGTGCCGCCGACGGTGAGCTGGCCTCTGACCCCGAGGCCCAGTTCGAGCAGGCCTTCCGCAACGTCGAGGAGGTGCTGACGGAGGCGGGTGCCTCGTGGGCCGACGTGGTCGAGATGACCACCTTCCACGTGGCCCTCTCCGATCACCTGGAGGCCTTCGTCGAGGTCCGCAACCGCTTCATCACCGAGCCGTGGCCGGCCTGGACCGCCATCGGCATCACCGCACTGGCCCGCCCCGGCGCCCTCGTCGAGATCAAGGTCACCGCCACTGTCCAGCCCTGAGCATCGTTCTGGCACCTGAAAACCTGCAAATACGGCGCTAGTGGGTGCCAGAACGAGGGGGTCAGTAGCCGAAGTGGGACTCGGCCTCGGCGATCGCCTCCTCGATGAGGTCGAGGCCGGTGGCCATCGACTCGGTCGACATCACGATGGGTGGGGTGATGCGCAGGATGTGGCCGGCGGTGGCCCAGGCCAGGCCCTTGCGGAAGGCCGACCGGTACACCATGTTGCCGGCCTCGGGGAACGGCTCTCGGGTGTCGCGGTCCTTCACCAGCTCGATGGCCAGCAGCGCGCCCCGGCCCCTGACCTCGCCGATAATGGGGTGTCGCTCGGCCATCTCCCCCATCCGGGCCAGGGCGAAGCGGCCCAGCTCGGCGGCGTGGGCGACCAGGTCCTCCGAGCGCATCACGTCGATCACGGCGCAGATGGCGGCGCAGGCCATGGGGTTGCCGCCGAAGCTGGTGCTCGGGAACGAGGCGCCCAGCGCCTCGGCGTGGTCGTCGCGCACGGCGATGGCGGTCACCGGGAAGCCGTTGCCGAGGCCCTTGCCGATGGCCATCACGTCCGGCACGACCCCCTCGGTGTCGCTGGCCCACCAGGCCCCGGTCCGCCCGAACCCGGTGGCGATCTCGTCGGCTATGAACAGGCCGCCCCGGGCCCGCACCTCGTCGGCCACCTGCGCCACGTAGTCCGGTGCGTAGGTGGTCGCCCCGTTGCCGTTGGTGACCAGCTCCATCACCGCGCCGGCCAGCTGGTCGGGGAGGTTCTGGTCGATGGACTGCCCGGCGAAGGTGGCGCAGCGCAGATCGCAGGCGCTCTCGTGGCGGCAGAACTGGCACCGGTAGCGGTGCCCGCTCGGCACCAGGTAGCTGCCCGGGTCCCGGAGCGCGTTCGACGACCGGCTCGACGTCACGCTGGCGGCCGCCCCGGTGCGCCCGTGGTAGTCGTTGTGGAAGCTGACGAAGCCGTAGCGGCCGGTGGCGGCCCGGGCCACCCGCATGGCCCCCTCGATGGCCTCGGTGCCGGCGCAGAAGAACGTGAACAGGCTCATGCCCGGCGGCGTCACCTCGGTCAGCGCTTCGAGCGCCTGCACCTTCAGCGGCGTGGCGAAATCGTGGACGTTGTCGAGCTGGCCCGCGGCCCGGGCGATGGCCTCGGCCACCTTGGGGTGCGCGTGACCGATGTTGGTCACGACGATGCCGCTCGAGAAGTCGAGGTAGGTGTTGCCGTCGACGTCGGTCAGCGTCACCCCCTGCCCCGACTCGTAGGCCACCGGGTGCAGCTTCACCATGGCGGTGACGCTGCCGGCGGTGTGGCGCTCCATGCGGCCGTGCCACTCCCGCGACGCCGGCCCCGGCGACTCGGTGACCATGGCGGGAACCGAGCCGGGCGGCGGATTGGCCCACTCGACGGTGGACGACGGCGGTGAGACGGTGGTCACGGGTGCTCCGATCGGCGGGCGACGAGATCGAGGGGAAGCGAGCGCAGCCCCCGGAGGATGAAGCTGGGAGGACGGTCGAGACGGTCGGGCTGGACGGCGAGACGGATCTCGCTGAACCGGTCGACGAGGACCTCGAAGCCGATGCGGCCCTCGGCCCGGGCGAAGGGGGCACCGGCGCAGTAGTGCACGCCCTGTCCGAACGACAGGTTGGTGCGGGCGTTGGCCCGGGTCACGTCGAAGCGCTCGGGCTGGGGGAAGTGGCCGGCGTCGCGGTTGCCCGACGCCCACAGCACCATCAGCATGTCGCCGGCCCCGATGCCGGTCCCGGCCAGCTCGGTTTCGGTCGTGGCGACCCGGAACATGCCCTGCACGGGGGCGTCGAGTCGCAGCGACTCCTCGACCAGCCCGGCGCACAGCGACGGGTCGGCCCGGACGGCGGCCATCTGGTCGGGGTGGTCACAGAGGAGCAGCATCCCGGTGGCGATCATCTTGGTCGAGGTCTCGTGACCGGCCACCAGGAAGTGACCGAGGATGCTGAGCAGCTCGGCGTCGTCGAGCCGGTCGCCGTCGTCGGTGCGGGCGTGGACCAGGTCGCTGACGTGGTCACCCTCCACCGGGGCCTGCCGCCGCAGGGCGATCCGCTCGGCGAAGTAGTCGGTGAAGCCCGACCCGCCGCCCGCCGGCGTTCCGGACCGCAATCGCTCGACCACCACCGCCGGGTTGCCGATGCCGTGGGCGGAGTCGTCGGCCCAGCGCCGCAGGGCGTCATGGTCCTCGGGGGGCATGCCCAGCAGCTCGGCCACGACCCGCAGGGGGAGCGGCCCGGCGAAGTCGGCCACGAGGTCGCAGTGGCCACGGTCGGCGAACCGGTCGACCAGCTCGTGGGCGATGTCGGCGATGCGGGGCTCCCACGCCCTGACCGTGCGGGCGTTGACGAAGCGGTTCAGGACGGTGCGGTACCGGGTGTGGTCGGGCGGGTCGGCGGTCACGAGCGTCCGGGTCGGCGGTGGGGCGGACCGCACCCGGTCCGCGACGTCGGCGGGCACGCCGGTCAGGTCGAGGGGCGGCCCGGCCGGCGCCGCCACCGACGAGAAGGTGGCCGGGTCACGGACGACGGCCATGATGTCGTCGTAGCGGCTCACCAACCACACTCCGTGCGTCGGCTCCCGCACCGGACCCTCGGTGTCGCGCAGGGCCCGGTACAGCGGGTAGGGGTCGGCGACGACGGTCGGATTGAGCGCCAGCAGCCCGCCCGGGTCGGGCGCGGCGTCGGCAACGCTCCCCCCTGGCATGGATCAGCCCTGTCCGAAGAACTCGGTGCGGGGCTCGCCCTGGCCGGTGTAGATGGACTCCTCCCGCTCCACCAGGTAGGCCCGGTTCTCGCTGGCCACGATGCCGGCGCCGCCGAGCATCTCCCGCATGCCCAAGTAGTTCGGGTGCCGGAGGTGCTCGGCCAGGGCCGGACCGTCGGTCCACAGCTCGTAGACCTGGATGCGGGACTCCACCACGGGGTCGGCGGCGAAGCAGTAGGTCAGGCATCCCTCCTCGTCGTCGCGGGTGCGGGCCTGCAGCACGGCGCTGTCCTGCACCGCCTGGTCCCGGGCCTTGCGGTCGGCGAAGTCGATCTCGGCGCTGACGACGATCATCGTGCGAGCGTAGGGTGCGAGCCGACACCGCACCGAGGGGAGCACTCGACATGAGCTGGGACTTCGAGACCGACGAGGTGTTCCAGAAGGAGCTCGACTGGGTCGACGACTTCGTGCGGGAGGAGATCGAGCCGCTCGACTTCATCGTGAAGGAGCCCTACGACCTCACCGACCCCATCCGCCAGGAGCTGCTGCCCCCGCTGCAGGAGCAGGTGCGGGAGCGTGGGCTGTGGGCCTGCCACCTCGGCCCCGAGCTGGACGGCCAGGGCTACGGCCAGGTGAAGCTGGCCCTCATGAACGAGATCCTCGGCCGGGCCCGATCCGCGCCGATGGTGTTCGGCTGCCAGGCGCCCGATTCGGGCAACTCCGAGATCCTGGCCCACTACGGCACCGAGGCCCAGAAGGAGCGGTTCCTCCAGCCGCTGCTGCGCAACGAGATCGTGTCGTGCTACTCGATGACCGAGCCCCAGGGCGGCGCCGACCCCAAGGTGTTCACCACCCGGGCCGAGCTCGACGGCGACGAGTGGGTCATCAACGGCGAGAAGTGGTTCTCGTCCAATGCCCGCTACGCCTCGTTCCTGATCGTGATGGTCGTCACCGATCCCGACAACCCGCCCTACCAGCAGCAGTCGATGTTCCTCGTGCCGACCGACACGCCCGGGGTGGAGATCATCCGCAACGTCGGCCTCGGGTATCAGTCGGAGGAGGTCGACGAGGGCCACCATGCCTACATCCGCTACGACGACGTGCGGGTGCCGAAGGAGAACCTGCTGGGCGAGCGGGGCGGCGGCTTCGTCGTGGCCCAGACCCGCCTCGGCGGTGGCCGCATCCACCACGCCATGCGGACGAGCGGGCGGGTGCAGCGCCTGTTCGACATGATGTGCGAGCGGGCCATCTCCCGCACCACCCAGGGTGAGCTGCTGTCGAAGAAGCAGATGGTGCAGGAGATGATCGCCGACTCCTGGATCGAGATGGAGATGTTCCGGCTCCTGGTGCTGCGCACCGCCTGGCGGATCGACCGGTACCAGGACTACAAGCGGGTCCGCAAGGACATCTCGGCCGTCAAGGCGGCCATGCCCAAGGTGTACCGCGACGTGGCCGGACGGGCCCTGCAGATCCACGGCTCGCTCGGCGCCTCCTGGGAGATGCCCTTCGCCAAGGAGGTCATCGAGTCGTTCCACATGGCGCTGGCCGACGGCCCGACCGAGGTCCACAAGGTGCAGGTGGCCCGCCGGGTGCTCGACGACTACGTGCCCTGCGACGACCTGTTCCCGACCACCCACCTCCCCAGGCGCCGGGCCGAGGCCGAGGAGCGCTACGCCGACGTGCTGGAGCGCCACCTGCAGACGGTGTAGGCCTGTTGACTCACGCCTACAGTGTCGTCGGTGAGCGTCCTCTCCATCCGGTTCAAGCGCGGCGCCGTCCGCGTGGCGCTCGAACGCCACGCTGTGGCCCGGGGGGAGTCGATCTCCGGGGCCGGTGAGCGGCTCATCGACGAGGGTCTCAGGATGGGCGACCATCCCGGGATCGTCTTCCGTGACGGTCCATCCGGACGGCGGGCCGGTCTGGCTCAGGGTCCGGACGTCTGCGAGGTCGTTCCGCTCCTCACGGACCTGTCCGGATCCGTCGACGACCGCATCGCTGCGACGGCCGAGCTCCTCGGGTTGAGTGAGCGGCAGGTGAGAGCGGCCAGCCGCTACTACGCCGAGTTCACCGACGAGATCGATGCCAGGGTGGCAGCCAACGAGGCGGCGGCCGATCGTGAGCTCGCCCGGTGGGAAGCGGAGCGGCGACTGCTGTCGGGGTGAGGCTGCTGCTCGACGAGATGCACACCCCGGCCGTCGTCACGTACCTGCGCCAGCGTGGGCACGACGTGGGGGCCGCATCCCAACGGACCGACCTGATCGGACTCGCCGATGCGGAGCTGCTCACCCGTGCCACCGACGAGGGGCGCGCCCTCGTCACGCAGAACGTGGCCGACTTCGTCGTTCTTCACCGGGGTGTCCTCGCCGGCGGCGGCCGCCACGCCGGGATCGTCCTCACCACCCCCGACCGGTTCCGCCGCAGCCAACCGGGCCACGTCGGGCCGCTGGGCTCGGCCCTCGCCGCGTTCGTCGACCACCACCGCGACGAGGACTCGTTCCTCTGGTGGCTCCAGCCGGCGTGAGCGGCGAACGCTCCCCCCGCCGGGCCGGCCGCGCACGGCCCGGCGGGGGGAACGATCAGACCCGATCGGTCACACGGAGGAGCGGGGGAACTCCAGCGTGTTGGGACCGGGAGGGATCACCGTCCCGTCGACGGTGAACATGCCGCTGGCCACGGGCTCGTCCTGGTAGACGTTGGGCCCGTTGCCGGGGATGCCGACGGTGTTGCGGACGACGGGGGTGTCTGTGACCGTCATCTGACCGGTGGCGGAGTTCCACAGGCCGCCGCCCTCGTTGGCGGCGTTGTTGTCGGTCACCTTGCTGTCGTCGATGACGACCTCGCCAGCGGCGGTCACGTGGAGGCCGCCACCGTTGCCGGGCGCGGTGCCCGTCGAGTTGTGGCGCAGGTTCACGCCCCGCAGCTCGGTCCGCCCGACGACGGCGTCGGCCCCGCCGACCACCTCGATGCCGCCGCCGGCCCGGGCCGACGCGTTGTTGGCGATGACCGAGTCGGTCACGGTGAGCGTGCCCTGCTCGTTGAGAACCCCGCCACCCGAGCCGGAGCCCACGATGGCGGCGTTGTCGGCGATCACCGAGTCGGTGACCGTCAGCGTGCCACCCGAGGTGCCGTCCTCGCTGCCCTGGTTGAACAGGCCACCGCCGCCGGCGTCGGAGGCGTCGCCGTTGGCGGCGTTGTTCGCGATTCGGCTGCCGTCGACGGTCATGGTGCCGACGCTCGAGTTCCACAGCCCGCCGCCCTCGTTGGCGGCCGTGTTGCGCGACACCACCGAGTCGTTCACCTCGACCGTGGCGGCCCCGCTCACGTGCAGGCCACCACCGTTGCCGGGTGCGGCGCCGGTCTCGTTGTTGCTCAGCACCACCCCGTCGAGGGTCACGGTGCCGGCCACGGTCTCGATGCCGCCACCGGCCCGGGCCGAGGAGTTGCCCCGGATCCGGGCGTCGTCGACGTCGAGCACGCCGCCGTTGTTGAGGATGGCGCCACCGGAGCCGGAGCCGGCCGGCGCGGCGTTGTCGCGGATGGTGCTGTCCACGACGGTCACGGTCCCTCCGTCGTTGTAGAGACCGCCGCCGCCGCTGTCGGCATCGGTGCCGTTGGCGACGTTGCCCTCCAGGCGGCTCCCCGTGACGGTCATGGTGCCGTCGGCGGAGTTCCACAGCCCGCCACCCTCGGCGGCCGCCGTGTTGTGGCCGACGATCGTGTTGCGGACGTCGACGGTGGCGGCGCCGGTGACGTGCAGGCCACCACCGTTGCCGGGGGCGTCACCGGTCGTGTTGCCGTTGAGGAACACCCGGTGCAGGTCGACGGTGCCCGCCACGGTCTCGATGCCGCCGCCGGCGCGAGCCGAGACGTTGCCCCGGATCGTGGTGTCGTCGACGTCGAGCATGCCGCCGTTGTTCAGGATGCCGCCGCCGGAGCCCGAGCCGACCGTGGCGGTGTTGTCGTTGACCTCGCTCTTCGACACGGTCAGCGTGCCGCCGTCGTTGTAGAGGCCACCGCCACCGGAGTCGGCGGCGTCGCCGTTGGCCACGTTGCGCTCGACGAAGCTGCCGTCGACGGTCATGGTGCCGACGGCAGAGTTCCACAGGCCACCGCCCTCGGCCGCCGCCACGTTGTCGGTGACGAGGCTGTTGAGCACGTCGACGGTGCCCTCACCGGTGAGGTGCAGCGCGCCGCCGTTGCCGGGGCCGTCGCCGGTCGTGTTGCGGGTGAGCCGTGAGGCCCGGACCACGGTCGTGCCGGCGTCGGCCTCGATGGCGCCGCCGGCCCGCGTGGCGCTGTTGAGCGACAGCAGGGACCGCTCGACCGCCAGCCGGCCGCCGAGGTTGGCGATGGCCCCACCCGAGGCGCCGTCACCCTGGACCGTGTTGTAGAGCGCCACGACCTCGTCGAGGCGGAGGCGGCCGGAGCTGCGGAACGCGCCACCCGACTCGGTGGCCGGCGGCGCTCCGTTCTGCACGGTGAGCCGGTCGACCTTCAGGCTGGCGCGGTCGGTCACGTCGAAGCTGCGGTCGCCGAGCCCGGTCAGCTCGACGGTGGCGTCCATGCCCCGGAGGACGATGTCGCCGGTGACGTCGAGGTCACCGGTGGCGGCGGCGTCCTCGCCCGCCCCGGTGATGGTGAGGTCGTAGCGGGCGCGGTCGAGCACGATCTCGACCTGGTCGCCGGTGGCGTTGGCCTCCTGGACGGCGGCCCGCAGCGAGCAGGCGCCGTCGGCGTCGGCGCACTGGCCATCGCCGGGTGACGCGTCGGTGGTGTCGCTCGTGGTGTCGACCATGAACTGGGTGGCCGACGAATCCTGGGCTGCCGCTGGGGCCGCGGTGAGCAGGCCCAGCGCCAACCCTCCCGCCGCCACGATCTTCCATCTCCGCATCATCGAGGTAGGTTCCCTTGGTCGTGGTGTGTGTCTCGATGCCTATGTCCGGCCGGTGGGTCGCGTCACTCGATCTGTGACAACGGGGCCGCCCCGGACATGGAACGGGTGACGGATGGGTGCTGAGCTGGATCCTGAGGCGCTACGCGCCGAGGTGGCACGCGCCGGTCGCGGCGACCCCGACGCATGGGAGCGGCTGTACCGGCACTGCCACCCCCGCCTGCTCGCCTACGCCCGTCGACGACTACCGACCACCGAAGCCGCCGAGGACGCCGTGAGCGAGGCCATGATGAGGGGGATCGAGCGGATCGACTCGTTCACGTGGCGGGGTGCCGGCTTCGACGCCTGGATGTACGGCATCCTCCGCAACGTGGTCCACGAGGCGCACCGCCGCTCGGGCCGGTCCTCGCCGCTCCGCCTCCACCAGTCCGGCGCCGACGATCGGGAGGACCCGGCCGCCACCGACGCCGGCCTCCGGCTGGAGACAGCGGAGGAGGCGGCGTCGGTGCGGGCTGCGTTCGACACCCTCAGCCCTGCCGACCGGGAGCTCCTGGAGCTGCGCGTGGTCGGCGGTCTCAGCGCCGACGAGGTCGGTGAGGTGCTCGGCAAGCAGGCGGGGGCGGTGCGGATGGCGCAGTCACGGGCCCTCGAGCGTCTGCGGCGAGCCCTGGCGGAGCGCGACGATGCGTGACGACGAGCTGCTCGACGCCCTGGGGGCGGCCCTGCGCGACCCGTCGCCGCCCGAGCCCGACCCGGCCCGGGTGGAGCGGATCCGCGCCGCGGCCGCCGCCCGTCCTGCCGGGAGTCCCCGGGAGCTGGCGCCGCCCCGGCCGGCCCGGCGGTGGCTGGCCGTGGCGGCGGCGTCCGCCGTCGTGGCCCTGGGCGCCGGGGTGGCGGTGGGCGCCCTCCTCGACGACGACGATGGCGACGGCGGCCCCGCCGCGGGCGGGGTGGTCGAGTACGCCGGCCCGATCAGCGGACCCGGTGACGGCGAGGGCGACCTGACGGTGGTGATGACCGGCATCGGCCGGGTGATCGGCCTGGAGACCGACGATCTCGCCATCCTCCCCACCGGCGAGTACTACGAGGTCTGGTTCGTGGCCCCCGACGACCGCCCCGGTGACCCGAACCGCATCTCGGCCGGCACCTTTCACCCCGACGCCGAGGGCCGCACTGACGTGGTGCTGGCCGCCGCCGTCGACCCGGCGCTCTACCCGGTCGTGCAGATCACGTCCGAGCCCGGCGACGGCGACCCTGGCGCGTCGGGCGCCGTGGTACTGGAGACCACCATCGCCCCCTGAGATCCGACCGGTCGTCGAACCCTGGTCAGGACCACGCTCTCTCGGTCACCAGATCCAGGCCAGGCACGCTCTGGAGGATGCGGTCGTCGGACACCAGGGGAAGGCCGTGGCGGATCGCCGTGGCGGCGATCCAGCGGTCGCCGTCGTGGACCTTCTGGCCGAGACCGTGCCCATCGGCCCGACAGCTCGCCTTGAGCTCCGCGTAGGCGGTGGCGATCGCATCGTCCAACGGCGCCACGGTCAACCGGGAGATCCGGCTCTCCATGGCGACGCGCCGGCTCGGACCCCAGCCGTTGATCAGGGCGGCGGCCCGCTGTTCAGCCACCGTCTGCGCCGCCAGGACCACCGGTCTACCGGTCAGGTGCGGCTCGTACGCACGGCCCCGATCGCGAAGCCGGTCGAGCAAGACCCATGAGACGATCATGGTGTCGACCACGACCGGTCCGGGGAGCCCGGGTCCGGTCGCCATTCCTACTGGCCGATGGTGCGCAGGAACCGCTCGGCATCTGATTCGGTCAACCCCGGAACGGCGAGCTCGTCCAGCGACGGCGGGGAAGGCGACCCGGCCAACAGCTCCGGTGTGTCGCTCTCCCAGAACGGCGAGCTGTCGATCGCACTGACGGCGGGACGGACGACGTTGGCGACGACCGACCTCAGCTTCCCGTCGGCGAGGTACTCGCCGACCCCTTCGACCCGCACGCGTTGGTCGAGGAGCAGCGCTGCCCTGTGCTCGACCGCTTCGGGCACGACGACGGCGAGGCTGGCCCCGAGATCGTCCTCGACGATGAAGCGACGACTGTGGAGGTTGACGGCGTAGAGGACACCCTCGACTGTGATCGGCCGACGTGTCTCCGGCCGAGGCTCGAGGGCGGCGAGACGCTCTGACGGGTCGAACCGGACCCGCCGAGCCGGGCTGGACCTGACACCGACTTCGATCTCGGCTTCCCGAGCCGCTGCGCCGACGCTCTCGAACCAGTCTCGCAGCGCATCGGCGGCAGGACCGTCGAACGGCCCTGGCAGCTCACCGTCGGCCTCGACCCCGTCCGCGATCCGATCGAGGGCGCGGTCGACCGCCGCATCGCTCGGACCGCCGAGGTCCAACCGGGGAGCATCGGGCGGGGCGGCGAACAGCAACCCTGTGCTCCCCGACTCGATGCCGACGAAAAGGAGGCGAACGCCTTCCTCGATCCTGCGCGACGAGCGGCCTGCGCCACCTCGGTCCTCGGCCGCCCGAGCGAGCCGGGTGGCGAGTTGCTGGGTAGCCGACGAGATGGCCGCCAGGTGGTCGAGAGGAATCTCACCGTCCGGAAAGTCGGCTCCGATGAGGCGGAGCCGGATGGTCGATCGATCGGGCTCGGTCACCGTCGGCTCCTTCCCTCGCCGTGACGCTTCGGGCAGGGTAGCGCCGTCGTTGCGGCACAGACTGCCAGCTCAGCCGACGGATGCGCCCGCTCCCCAGACCTCCTGGGCCTTGGCGTAGACGCCCTGGTCGTAGGAGAACTCCACGGTGTTGCCGTCGGGGTCGCGCAGCATGCAGATGTAGCCGATCGGGTCGGGCATCTGGGTGGGGGCCATGCCGAGGCAGCCGGCCTGCTCGCCCCTGGCCGCCACGGCGTCGATGTCGCCCCGGGAGGTCATCTCGATGCCGAGGTGGGCGAAGGGGGCCAGGATCTCCTGGGGGGCGTCGGCGAACGGGTCGGTCTCGGGGAAGAACTGGGCCACGACCAGGATGAAGGGATGGTCGGGCTGGTCGGGCTGACCCAGCCAGGCGCCGTGACCCATGTCGTCGGAGCGGCGGTCGAGCAGCTCGAGCGGGGTGTGCTCGGTGTACCAGGCGATGGTGGCGTCGATGTCCTGCACCCGCAACGCCACGTGGGTCCAGCGGGGGCGGTCGGGGTGAGCGGCACCGTCGGTCACGGAGGCGACGCTAGCACCATGGTCTGACCAACGGCGGAGCCGGAGGCGGTAGCGTCGCGACGGTGAGCGGCGCCGCCCCCAGCCTGGTCGACCACCCCGCCCTGGCCGGGTACTGGTACGCCGTCGCGGCCGCCTCCGAGCTGGTCACCGGCCCGGTCGGGCGGACCGTGCTCGGCCGCCGGCTCGTCGTCTGGCGTGACCCGGACGGCGACGTGGTGGCCGCCCCCGACCGCTGCCCCCACCGGGAGGCGCCCCTGTCGGCCGGGTCCACCGACGGCGGTGTCCTGACCTGCCCGTACCACGGCTGGCGCTTCGGCACCGGGGGCACGTGCGTGGCCATCCCCTCGGCCGGGCCGGATCTGCCCGTGCCCCGCACCGCCCACCTCTCCCCCGTCCACGCCGTCGAGCGCTACGGGCTGGTGTGGGTCTGTCCCGGCGAGCCGGTCGGTGATCCGCCCCGCATCGCCCACGACGCCGACCCGGCCTTCCGCCGCATCGGCAACCCCGTCGAGCGGTGGGAGACGTCGGTCACGCGGATGACCGACAACTTCCTCGACATCGCCCACTTCCCGTGGGTGCACGCGGGCACGTTCGGCAGGGAGCAGGACACCCGGGTCCCCCGCATCGAGCTGGAGGACCTCGACGACGGCTGGCACGGCTACCGCTACCACGTCGAGGTCGACAACCCCGGCGCCTCCCACGCCACCACGGGCGTCGGTGACCCGGTGCTGAAGCGGGAGATGACGACCGGGTTCCACCTCCCCTTCGCGGTGCGCAGCACCATCCGCTACGAGACGGGGCTGGAGCACGTCATCCTGCTGCTGTCGACCCCGATCGACGACGACAGCTCTTACTTCACGTTCATCGTCTGGCGCAACGACGACTTCTCGGTGTCGGCCGAGGAGGTCATCGCCTTCGACCGGGCCATCGGCGCGGAGGACAAGCGCATGCTCGAGCAGCTCGACGGCGCCCTCCCGCTCACCCGCACCGGCGTGGTGAGCACCGGCGCCGACCGGGCCTCGGTCGAGTGGCGCCGCCGCCTCGCCGACCTCGTCGGCGTCGACGGGTAGCGATCAGTAGATCAGCGGGACGAAGGTCTGGTCCTGCATCGGCGGTCGGACGTAGGGGATCTCCTCGCGGTCGGGCAGCTCGACGGGGTCGGGGACGATGTCCTCGTAGTCGAACTGGGCGAGCAGGTGGCTGATGCAGTTCAGTCGGGCGGCCCGCTTACGGTCGGACGGCACCACGTACCACGGCGCCTGCTTGATGTCGGTGAACTGGAACGTGGTGTCCTTGGCCATCGAGTACTTGATGTAGAGCTCGTGCTCGGCGAGGTCCATGTCGGACAGCTTCCAGCGCTTCAGCGGCTCGGAGTTGCGGGACTCGAACCGCTTGCGCTGCTCGTCGAAGCTGACCGAGAACCAGTACTTGATGAGCACGATGCCCGACCGCACCAGCATGCGCTCGAACTCGGGACAGGAGCGGAGGAACTCGGCGTGCTCCTCCTCGCTGCAGAAATCCATGACCCACTCGACGTTCGAGCGGTTGTACCAACTCCGGTCGAACAGGACGATCTCACCGGCGGCCGGGAGGTGCTGTACATAGCGCTGGAAGTACCACTGCGTCCGTTCCCGCTCGGTGGGCTTGGGCAGCGCCACCACCCGGACGGTGCGGGGGCTGGTCCGCTCGGTGATGCGGCGGATCACGCCGCCCTTGCCGGCCGAGCCCCGCCCCTCGAAGATGACGAGGGCCCGCACGCCCTGGGACTGCACCCAGTACTGGAGCTTCACCAGCTCCTCCTGGAGCCGTTCCAGCTCGGACTCGTACAGGTCCTTCTTCAGGCGGCCCTTCTTGCTGTAGTTCTCCGGGTGCTCCCGTCTCGGATCGGGGACGACGTCGTCGGCTCCCTCGGGCAGCGGCGGCCGGGTGGTGGTGGTCACGCGGGCCATGTTTCCAGGTCCGGCGCTACCACGTCGGGTAGCGGGCCTCGTCGGGGAGACCGCTGCGCAGCACCACCGCCTCCCCGGCGGCCTGGACCCGGGCCCACAGCTCCTGCTCGTCGATGGTGGTGAGGTGGCCGCCCTCCACCACGACCCGGCCGTCGACCAGGACGGTGTCGACGCCCCGCCCGTCGGCCGACCACACCAGCTGGTTCATCACGTTGTGGAGGGGCCGCCACTCCGGTCGGTCGGTGTCGTGCAGCACGAGGTCGGCCCGCTTGCCCGCCTCCAGGGATCCGATGGAGTCCTCCATGAGCATGGTCCGGGCGCCGTGCAGCGTGGCCATCTCGAACGCCAGCTCGGCGGGGAACATGGTCGGGTCCATCCGCCCGTCCTTGAACAGGCCGGCCACGAGGTAGGTGGCCAGCATCAGGTCGGAGTGGTTCGAGGCGTTGTTGCCGTCGGTGCCGAGCGACACGTTGATCCCGGCCGTCACCATCTCCGGCATCCGCCCGATCCGGGTGACCCCGTAGGCCACCTTCATGGCCGTGGTCGGGCAGTGGACGACCGACGCCCCGGCGGCGGAGATGACGCCGACCTCACGGTCGTCGACGTGCACGCAGTGGGTCATGGCCACGTCGCCGGCCAGGACGCCGAGCTCGTCGAGGTGCACCATGGGTCGCTGGCCGAACTCGGCCGTGAACCCGTCGGGATCGAGCCGGGCCGGCGACATGTGGAAGCTCAGGCCGACGCCATGCTCGGTGGCCAGCTCCCGGGCGGCCCGCCACAGGGGATCCGAGCACGTCGTGTGGCCCACCACCGTCGACCACGTGCCGAGCCGGCCGTCCGCCGCGGTGGCCAGCTCGGTGAGCTGGCGCTGGAGGTGGTCGATGGCCTCGTCGGTGCTCTGGCGGTAGACGCCCGGCTCGGGGGGCAGGTCCCACACCCATCGACCCAGCCGGCCCCTGATGCCGGTGTCGGCCAGGCCGTCGATCACCTCGTCGAGGAACCGGATCGTGCCGGCCTCGAGGAACGTGGTGGTGCCCGAGCGCAGCATCTCGGCCGCCGCCAGCTGGGCTGACAGCCGCTCCTCCTCGGCGGTGTGCACGGCGTAGAGCCCGCACAGCCAGCGGAACACGTTCTCCTCGAAGGGGACGTCGTCGGGGACGTAGCCCCGGGTGAGGGGCTCGCCGGTGACGTGGATGTGGGTGTTGACGAGACCGGGGGTGACGACGAAGCGGTCGCCACCGATGGTGCGGTCCGGGTCGTAGCGGGTCCGCAGGTCGGCCGCCTTGCCGACCTCCACGATGGCCCCGTCGCGCACCGCCACCGCCCCGCGGCGGACGATGTCGCGAGGTGCGTTCATGGTGACGACGTGCCACCCCTCGACGAGGGTGTCGATCCGTTCCATCACTCCTCCCCTCTCGTAGCGACGATGACCTGCTGGAAGCCGATGGGCTCGACGAGGCGCAGGTCGACGAACCCGGCCTCCCGGAGCCACCCGGCGAACCGGCCGGTCGTGAACGTCATGCCCCGCTCGGTGGAGGCCATCATGGTCGTGCCCATCAGGACGGCGTGGGGGTTGGCGGTGCGGGCGGGGTCGACGAAGTAGTCGGCCAGGAGCAGCCGGCCGCCCGGCGCCAGCGCGGTGTGCGCCCGCTCGATCAGGTGGCGGGCCCCGTCGACCCCCTCGGTGCGGCACACGTGCCCCAGCACGACCAGGTCGTGGGCACCCGGCTCGACGGCGACGGCGTGGAAGTCACCCGGCCGCAGCTCGGCCCGGTCGGCGACGGCGTGCTCGGCCAGCCGGCGCGCGGCCACGTCGAGCACACCGGGCAGGTCGTTGACGACGGCCGTCCCCCCGCGGCAGGCCCGCAGCACGGCGATGGACCAGGGCGCGCCCCCGGCGCCGAGGTCGAGCACCCTGACCGCCGGCGTGGCCGAGTAGCGGACCTTCCGGTCGGCCCGGGTGGCGCAGCGGAGCATGGTGGCGAAGGTCCCCTCCACGAGAGGGACGTAGAACGCAGCGGCGTCCTCCTCGATGGGCCGGGCCGGCCGGCCGGTCCGCACCGTGTCGGCCAGGCCCGGCCAGTTGGCGGCGGGGCCGGGCGCGACGGCGACGAGACCCGCCATCGAGGCGGGGCCGTCGCCCACGAGGTACCGGCGGGCGGTGTCGTTCAGCTCGTACACGTCGTCGACCTGGTCGAGGAGGCCGAGGGCCACCACCCCGTCGAGCAGCGAGCCCAGGTGCGGTGCCGACACACCCAGCTCGGCGGCCAGCGCCTCGACGCCGGCCGGGCCGGTGCGGACCAGCCCGTCGAACACGTCCAGCTCCAGGGCGGCCACCAGCACGTGGTAGCGGGCCAGCCCCTCGATGGCGGCCCAGACCGGTGCCGCCGACGGGGGGGTGGGGTCCTCGAAGGGGCGGCCCAGCCGGGCCATGGTCGGGGCGGTCTTCACGGTGGGGCGGTCTTCACCGCAGCCGAGCGCTCACGGGCGGAGCAGGATCTTGCCGAAGAAGTCGCTGCGCAGCATCTTGTCCTGGGCGGCGGCCGCCTCGGCCAGCGGGAACTCGGCATCGATGACGACCTCGAACCCCCCGGTGCAGAACCGGTTCCAGGCGGGGGCGAACTCCTCGGGGCGGTAGGGGCCGGCGCCGACGATGCGGGCGCCGGTGTGGAACAGGTACCCGAGCGAGGGGATGGTGGCGACGTCACCCGAGGAGTTGCCGGCGCACACCATGCGCCCCCCGATGGCGAGGGAGAGCACCGAGGCCTCGAACAGCGCCGTGCCCACGTGGTCGAAGACGAGGTCGACCCCGGCGCCGTCGGTCACCTCCCGCACCCAGGCGGCCACGTCGACGTCGCGGTTGACCGACACGTGATCGGCGCCCAGCGTCAGGGCCCGCTCGCACTTGGCCTCGGTGCCGGCGGTGGCCAGCACCGTGGCCCCGGCGTGGCGGGCGAGCTGGACGGCGGCCGTCGACAGGCCGGACCCGGCGGCGTGGATCAGCACCGTCTCGCCCGTCGTCAGCCGGCCCACGTCGAACAGGGCGTGGTCGGCCGTCACCCAGGCGGTGGCGAAGGTGGCGGCGTGCTCGATGGGCATGCCGTCGGGCACGGGGTGGCAGTGGCTGGCCGGGGCCAGGCAGCGCTCGGCGTACCCGCCGTCGGCGGTGGCCCCGATGATGCCCAGCTCGCCGTAGAGGTCGCCCCGGCCGGCCAGCTTCGACCCCTCGTCGACGCCGGCCAGCGACGGGTCGACGACCACCCGGTCACCCACGGCGGGTGTGGCGACCTCGGCGCCGACCTCGATCACGGTCCCGGCCAGGTCCATCCCGGCGATGTGGGGGTAGGTGAAGCCGGGGAGCTGGAACCAGCCGTGACGCTGGACGACGTCGAGGCGGTTGAGCGCGCTGGCGGCCACCTCGACCACGACGTCGGCCGGGCCCGGTTCGGGGTCGGGGACCTCCTCGTGGCGGAGGACCTCCCTCCCCCCCGGCTCGTGGTAACGGACCGCTCTCACGTGGCGTCCTCCTCGGGCCAGCGGTGGGGGACCTCGATGCCGGCCCGGCCGAGCAGCGAGGCCTGCGCCGCCGCCGAGTCGGCGGCCAGGGCAGCCTCGTCGACGGTGACGCAGCGACCGTCGCGCACCACCGGCCGGCCCGCCACGAGGACGTCGCGCACGGAGCGGCCGTCGGTCCCCCAGACGAGCTGGAGCCCGACGTCACCCCGGGGGGTCCACCCCGGGCCGGTGGTGGCGTGCACGACGAGGTCGGCCTGCTTGCCCACCTCGATCGAGCCGATGCGGTCGCCCATGCCGACGGCCTCCGCGCCGGCCACGGTGGCCCACTCGAACGCCTCGTGAGCCCCGAGGCGGGTCGGGTCGACGGCGGTGTCGCGGGCGAGGCCGGCGGCCAGGGCGGCCACCTTCAGGACGTCGCCCGTGTCGCCGGCGTTGGCGGCATCGCAGCCGAGGCCGATGCGGCCACCGCGCTCGGCCATCTCGGCGTGGCGACCGCGGCCGGTGACGCCCTGGCCCAGCCGCAGGTAGGCCCACGGGCAGTAGGCCACGGCCGTCCCGCTCGACAGCACGAGGTCGACCTCGGCGTCGTCGAGCCAGACGCCGTGGCCGAGCAGCAGGTGGGGTCCGAGCACCCCCAGGGCGTCGAGGTGGACGACCGGACGCCGGCCGGTCCGCTCGAGGTAGCGCTCCGGGTCCGACGACGTGGGTGACAGGTGCATGGTCATGCCCGTGCCGCAGGACCGGGCCAGGTCGGCCGCGCCGGTCAGCAGCTCGTCGGAGGCCAGGTCGTGACCGACCAGGGTGACCCACCCGGTGGTCAGGCCCGACCGGTAGCGCTCGACGACGGCCCGCTGGCGATCGAGCACCTCCTCGGCGGGAGCGGCGAAGGGGGCGTCGTCGACGTCCCACCCCCACACGCCGACGGTCGTCCGCAGGCCGACCCGCTCGGTCCCGGCCACCACCCGGTCGACGTGGGCCACGGTGCCCGCCTCCACGACGGTGGTCACACCGTTGCGAACGGCCTCGACGGCGGCCAGCGTGGCCGACAGCTCGTCGTCGTCGGGGGTGTGGGCGGCGTGCAGCGGCACCGACCACCCGAAGATCGACTCCCCCGGGGGGAGGAGGTCGGGGATGCAGCTCCGCACCAGCGGGTCGCCGGTCAGGTGCTGGTGGGCGTTCACCATCCCGGGCGTGACGACGCAGCCGGAGCAGTCGATGCGCTCGGCATCGGGATGCTGCTCCGCCAGCGCCCGGGTCGACCCGACGGCGGCGATCCGGTCGTCGACCACGGCCACCGATCCGCCCGTCAACACCCGTCGCCCGGCATCCATGGTGACGACGTCCCCGCCGGCCAGCAGCAGAGAGGTCACCGGAGGCCCCGCACGAAGGGTCGGGCCAGGGCGGTGGGGGCCCGGACCCGGCCGGCGAAGGCGGCCATGACGACGATGGTCAGCACGAACGGCAGCGACGAGAGGAGGTCGCCGTCGACCTCGTAGCCGAGGGCGGGGAGCGACAAGCGGAACGAGAGCGCCACCCCGAACAGCAGGCAGCCGGCCAGGGTGCCCCGCAGCGTCCACCCCCCGAAGATCACCGCAGCGATGGCGATGAAACCCCGCCCGCCGACGATCGAGTCCTCGAACTGCCCCACGGCGGCGAGGGCCAGGTAGGCACCGCCCACGCCGGCGCACATCCCGGCCACCAGCACCCCCTGGCGTCGCCGGCGGTTCACGTCGATGCCCGACACGTCGGCGGACTGCGGGTTCTCGCCCGCCGCCCGCAGCTCCAGGCCCCACCGGGTCCGCAGCACCAGCCAGGCGCAGACGGGAACGAGCGGGTACACGAGGTAGAACAGCCACGACCGGTCGAACAGGGCCTCGCCGACGAGCGGGACGTCGGCCAGCACCGGCACCCGGATCGACGCGGCCCGGCTGGTCGACGGACCGATCTCGGAGTCGAGGAAGCTGGTGAGGCCGAGGACGAGGATGTTCAGGGTGAGGCCCACGACGAACTGGTCGGCCGTCAGCCGGTGGCTCATCTCGGCCTGGACGAGGGCGACGACCAGCCCGCCCACCACCGCCACCGCCAGCCCGACCACGAGTGACCCGGTCAGGTGGAACCCGAGGGCGGCCCCGAAGGCACCGGCCAGGAACATCGCCTCCAGGGAGATGTTCAGCGTGCCCGACCGCTCGGCCACCCACTCGCCGGTGGCCCCGAAGGCCAGGAACACGGCGAACGTCAGGGCGTTCACCCACGCCGCCTCCGAGGTGGCCACGTCGGCCACGGCCCCGAGGAACCCGCCCATCAGACCCGCTCCCGGGTGGCGGCCAGTGCCCGCCGGCGCTGGCGCAGGTAGAGGACGGCGGGAGGCACCAGCAGGGCGAGCACGAGCAGGCCCTGTACGACGTCGGTGATGCGGCGCTCGACGCCGGTGGCGGCGAGGAAGCCCGAGCCCGTGCGCAGGGCGGCGAACACCACGGCGACGATCACGGCCGCCGAGGCCCGGTCGCGCGCCACCAGGGCCACCAGCAGGCCCGTCCAGCCGATGGACACGGGGAAGCCGGGCACGAGCGTGTAGTTGCCGAAGTCACCGCCGGCCAGCATGACGGCACCGGCCAGCCCGGCCGCCGCTCCCGACGCCACCAGCGCCATGCTGCCGTAGACGGCCTCCGACACGCCGGCCCGGCGGGCCGCCCGGGGGTTGCGGCCCAGCATCCGCAGCCGGAACCCCCAGACCGTCCGGGCCAGGCCGACCCCGACCAGGACGGCCAGCCCGACGGCCACGACGATCGAGAGGGGGATCTCGTTGCCGGCCATCTCGAAGCGGGGGAGACGTCGGGACGCATCCAGCTGCTCGGACACCTGCTGGCGGTTTGCCCGCCCCTCGGCCGGGGCGAGGAGCAGTGACTGGGACTTCAGCCCGTAGCCGACGAGCTGGAACGCCACGGTGACGAGCAGCAGGGTGGTGAGGACCTCGGGGACGCCCCGCCAGGTCCGCAGCAGCGCCGCCACCCCGGCCCAGAGGGCCCCGCCCGCCGCACCGGCGACGAGCAGGGCGATCAGCGCGACGGGCCCGGGGCCGGCCAGCTCGACCCCCACGTAGGCGGCCACCGCCGCGCCCACGAAGAGCTGACCCTCCTGGCCGATGTTGACCAGACCGGCCCGGGAGCTGACGATGGTCCCGGCCGCCACGATCAGGAGAGGGATGGCGGTGCCGATTGTCGTACCGATCCGACCCGGGTTCCGGACGCTGCCGTCCACGAGGGCCCCGAACACCTCCGACCACGACCCGCCCGTCACCTCGACCAGCACGGCCGAGGCGGTCAGCGCGACGGCCACCGAGGCGACGTAGAGGCCGACCACCTCGGCGCCCCCGGCCAGACGGCCCCGCCACCGGAGCCGGGGCGGCGGCCAGGCCCCCGGGGGCGGTGCGCCACCCGCGGGGGCGGCGTCGGCCTGCGGGGTGGACACGGTGGTCACGCCGCCCGGCCCCCCATGAGGAGGCCCAGCTCCTCCCGGCGGGCCCCGGCCCGGTCGACGGTGCCGACCACCCGGCCCCGGTACAGGACGACGATCCGGTCGGCGAGGTCGAGGATCTCGTCCAGCTCGCTCGACACGAGCAGCACCCCGACGCCGTCGGCGGCGGCCCGGCGCAGGCGATCGGTCACGTACTCGATGGCACCGACGTCGAGGCCGCGGGTGGGCTGGGCCGCCACCAGCACGATGGGGCCGTGCGACAGCTCGCGGGCCAGCACCACCCGCTGCTGGTTGCCGCCCGACAGCGTCCACAGGGGGGCGTCGGGTCCCGAGCAGGCGATCTCGAACTCGTCGATGAGGCGGGCGGCCCGGTCCCGCATCCGCCCCCGGTCGAGGAGTCCGGCCCGGCTCACGTCCCCGGTGTCGACCAGGGCCAGGTTCTCGGCCACGGTCATGTCGAGGACGACGCCCGAGTCGTGGCGGTCCTCGGGCACGACGCCCACCCCGGCGGCGGCCAGCGCGCCGGCCACGCCGGGCCGCACCGTCCGGCCCCCCACGGTGACGGTGCCGGCGTCGGCGGGCATCAGGCTCGACAGCAGGTCGCCCAGCTCCCGCTGGCCGTTGCCCTCCACCCCGGCCACCCCCACGATCTCGCCCCGGCCCACCTCCAGGTCGAGCCCGTCGAGCACCACCCGCCCCCGCTGCCGCACCGTCACCCCGTCGAGCCGCAGCGCCACGGAGTGCGCCGGACCGGGCGAACTGACACAAGCACGCGTTGCCATAGCAGCGCGTGCTTGTGTCAGGTCGGGTCGGGGGCGGAGGGACACGTCGCGGCCGACCATGGCCCGGGCCAGGCCGGGGGCGTCGGCGTCGGCGGTGGGCAGCTCGGCCACGACCCGGCCCCGTCGCATGATGGTGATCTCATCGGTGGCGTGCAGCACCTCGTCGAGCTTGTGGCTGACGAGGACGACGGCCCGGCCCTCGTCGGCCACCACGGCCCGCAGCGAGGCGAAGAGCTGTTCGGACTCGTCGGGGGTCAGGACGGAGGTGGGCTCGTCGAACACGACGATGGTCGGGTCGCGGCGCAGGCACTTGACGATCTCGACCCGCTGTCGCAGCCCGGCCGGCAGGTCGGCCACGACGGCGTCGGGGTCGACGTCGAGTCCGTACTGCTCGCTGATCTCGCCCGTACGGTGACGTACGGCCGAGGGTCGGAGTCGCCCCGCCTCGCCCAGGGCCACGTTCTCCCACACCGTGAGGGGCTCGACCAGGCTGAAGTGCTGGTGGACCATGCCGATCCCGAGGGCGGATGCGGCGATCGGGTCGGTGATCCGGACGCGCTGCCCGTCGACGACGATCACGCCCTCGTCGGGCTGCACCAGCCCGATGAGGATCTTCATGAGGGTCGACTTGCCGGCCCCGTTCTCGCCCAGCAGCCCGTGGACCCGGCCCCGCTGCAGCGTCAGGTCGACTCCGTCGCAGGCCACCAGCGCCCCGAAGCGCTTGGTGATGCCGGACAGCTCGACGGCAGGCTCGTCCGGGCGCCCCGGCGTCACCCGCCCGAGAAGGCCTGGGCCGAGATCTCGCCCAGCTCCTCGTCGAGCGCTCCCGAGGCCACCAGCTCGTAGACGGTGTCCATCTCGGCCTGCTGCTCGGGGGTGGCATCGCAGATCACGGCGCCGTTGATGCTCGGCTCGCCACCCGGCGAGAACACGACGTTCTCGCCCTCCTGCGCCTCCCCGCTCAGGATGAGGGGGAAGATCTCCCGCACGTAGTCACCACCGTCGAAGCGAACGGCGATGTCCCACGACAGGTCACCCTCCCGGGTGCAGACGTCGGAGGCGCCGGCCGACAGCACGATCTGACCGCCCTCGTTGGCCAGGGCCACCACCGGCTCGTGGGCGCCGCCCAGGAACGGATAGATGGCGTCGGCCCCCTCGGCCACGGCGTTCTCGTAGGCGGCGGTGGCGTTCTGCACGTTGTCGAAGTCGAACGGGAAGTCGCCCGACGGGACGTAGGTGAACTCGAGGCTCTCGTCGATGGAGGCCATGCCGGTCTCGAAGGCCAGGTAGTGCTCCTGCTCGAAGCCGAGGTCGCAGCACCCGATCATGGTCACGGCGTCACCGCCCGTGTCGCGCAGAAGGATGCCGGTGGCGGCCCCGGCCGTGTAGCCGATGGCGGCCCCGGCGTCGGTGCTCTGCAGGTAGAAGTCGCTCTCGGGGAAGCCGGCCCCGCAGTTGCAGTACCAGAAGATGTCGTCGTAACGCTCGGCGAGGTCGGGCATGGGCTCGGCGATCTCGCTGGCGCCGACGATGATGATGTCGACCGGCTGCTGGGCCAGGTTGTCGAGCTCGGTGGCGGCGTCGGCGGCCTGGATGTTGTCGACCACGATCACCTCGCCGAACCCGTTCTCGGCCGAGAACGACTCGGCGGCGTCGACGACGGCCTGGTAATACGCACCGTCGTCCCGGGGCCCGGCCGCGGCGATGCCGATGCGGACCTCGCCGTCGCCGTCGGCGTCGAGCTGCGCTGCGGCGTCGCCCTCGGGCGGGTCTCCCTCGTCGGGGGCGGTGGTGTCGGGCTCGGCCCCGGCCGGCGTGTCCGGCTCCTCACCGCCCTCGGCGTCGGGGTCGGCCGCGGTCGGGTCGACGGTCACGTCGGTGGGCGGGTCGGTCGTCTCGGTGATGTCGACGTCGTCGTCGCCGCAGGCGCCGGCCACCAGCGCCAGGGCCAGGGCCAGGGCGGTCAACGATCGGGTCCGCTTCGTCATCGGGCTGCTCCTCCGTACCAATCTCGTCGTGTGGTGTCGGTGTCTCACCCGGGCGTCCGGGCGGCCCGGTACCGCTTCGCCAGCCAGCGGTTGAACTGCACGTGGCTCTCCTCCTGCCACGAGTAGCGACCCCGGGGGGCGAACCGGGAGCGCAACCCGCGCTGCACCTTGGTCGTGGCGTCCTGATCCTGCTCCACGAAGACCTGCACGCCGGCGTCGGACAGACGCAGCTTGTGCTCGAACAGCGGGTCCTCCAGCGCCGACGGGTGGAACAGGTAGCCGATCTCCACGTCGATGGTCTGGGCCCCGGTCGGGCGCACCAGGAAGAAGAAGCACTGATCGGGGGCCGTACCGAAGCACAGCGTCGGGGGGATCAGCGCGAACGTCGACCGGGTCCGCTCCTCGGCGGTGAGACCGGGGAAGACCTCCATGATCGTGCGGTGGGTGGCGTTGAACCCGCCGTCGGCGTGCGTGTAGCCGGCCTGGCGGAAGACGACGTTGGAGCGGTCGTCCCAGGGCACCGGGAACTCGGTCATCGAGCTGGGGCAGAAGTCCTGCACGAACTGGTGGAGCCGGTTGGCGTGGTAGCCGTCGTTGAAGTTCTCGAACATGACCTTCCAGTTCCACGGCATGCCCTCGAGCGTGAACGTGCCCGGGCAGACGGCGGCGGCGAGGTCGTAGTTGGCGACGAAGGGCTCGTAGCGGGCGAGGGTGGGGGCCAGCGGCTCGGCGTCGGGATCGAGGTTGACGAAGATGAACCCCTGCCACTCCTCCACCCGCAACTGCGGCAGCGCCCAGTCGGACTTCTCGAAGCCCTCGGTGCGCTCCATGGCCGGGGCGCCGAGCAGCCGACCGTCGAGGGCGTAGCTCCAGTGGTGGTACGGGCAGGTGAACTTCGAGTCGTTGCCGGTGCCGTCGCAGACCTGCATGGCCCGGTGCTGGCACACCGCCGAGAGACAGCGGACCGCTCCGTCCTTGCCTCGGACGACCACCAGCGGCTCGTCGACGAGCGTCACCGTGAACCAGTCGCCGGGCTCGGGGATGCGCCCGGCCCGCCCGACGCACAGCCACTCCCGGGCGAAGACCGCCTCGCGCTCGAAGGCCAGCCACTCCTCCGACGTGTACACCGCCGACGGCAGCGCCCGGGCCTTGGCCACGTCGGTGGTGGAGGCGTCGAGATCAGCCAGCACGTTGTCTGTGAGCCCGGTGTCCACGAGCCCGGTGTCTACATGCATCAGCGCTCCTCCTGGGGTCGTCCCGTCGCCTCCCCGTACCCGCCCCCACCGGGGAGGTCGAGGCGGACCACGGCGCCGGGGTCGAGGGTGATGCGGGCCTGGGTCCGGACCGGCTCACCATCGACGCTGAACGCCCCCGCCGCGCCGGCCGACCCGCCGAAGATGCCCTCGGGGGCCTCGGCCAGGCGGCTGGTGACGGCGTTGAGCTGCCACGGGCGGGAGGTGTCGACGCTGAACTCGATGGTCTGGCCCCGCCCGCCGGGCTGGGCCCCCGCCCCGGCCGAGTCGCGGCGCAGCTCCTTGCGGGCGAAGCGGATGGGGGCCGACGCCTCGACCACCTCGACGGGCACGGCCGCCACCCCGGTCGGGTAGGAGCAGGCGTCGAGGCCGGGCTTGGCCGCCCGGGCCCCGACCCCGCCGGCGTAGGTGAACATGGCGGTGATGAACGGGCTGCCGTCGTCGTGGGTGCCGTTGACCTGCATGGTCCACACCGCCCCGGACCCCTCGGCCATGGCCCGCTCGGGCTCGATCAGGGCCAGCGCCTTCAGGAGGGCGTTGGGCAGGAACATGCCGACCACGTGCCGGGCCGTGCAGGGCTGGGGCGACACGGCGTTGACGATCGACCCCTCGGGCGCGTCGACCAGGATGGGGGCCAGGCTCCCGTGGTTGTTGGGGATGTCGGGGTTCAGCACCGACCGCACCGTGAACGTCGTGTAGGCGTGCGTGTAGTTCCTCACCACGTTGATGCCCCACGGGCTCGCCTCGGAGCTGCCGGCGTAGTCCACCGTGATCTCGCCGGCGTCGGGGTCGACGATGACGGCGCACACGATGTCGATGCGGCTGCCGTCGGCGAGGTCGAGCACCCCGCTGGCCTCGTGGGTGCCGGCCGGCAGCGCCCGGATGGTGGCCCGGGTGGCCTCCTCGGACCGCTCGATGATCTCGTCGGCGAGGGCCTCGATGTCGTCGAGGCCGTGCTGGTCGCACAGGGCGGCCAGGCGCTGGGCTCCCACCTCACCCGAGGCCATCTGGGCGTGCAGGTCGCCGGCCATGTGGTCGGGCTGGCGCACGTTGGACAGGATGAAGCGCCACACGTCGTCGTTGCGCTCGCCCCGCCGCATGAGGCGGCAGATGGGGATCCATAGGCCCTCCTCGAACACGTCACGCCCACCGGCGCCGATGCCGTAGCCGCCCACGTCGGTGTGGTGGATGGTCGAGCCGAAGCAGGCGATGATGCGGCCGTCTCGCCAGGCCGGCACGAGCACGGTCACGTCGAGGAGCTGACCCGCCGTGCGGTACGGGTCGTTGGTGACGAGCACGTCACCCGGCTCCAGCGTGTCGAGGGGGTACTCCTCCAGGATGCTGGCCGCCCCCATGGCCAGGGAGTTGATGTGGCCGGGGGTGCCGGTGACGGCCTGGGCCACCATGCGGCCCCGCCGGTCGAACACGGCGTTGGCCAGGTCGCCCGCCTCCCGCACGATGGGGCTGAAGGCGGAGCGCTGCAGCGCCCGGGCCTGCTCGTTGACGGTGGAGATCAGCGACTGCCAGAGGATCTCCAGCTCGACGGGATCGAACGTGCGCCCCGTCCCGGTGTCGATCGTGGCGGTCACGGGCGTGTGTTCACTGGTCGGCCTCGTCTCGTCGGCGGTCCGGTGCTCGGCTGGCCACGTCGGCGTGTCACTGGTCGGCCTCGTCTCGTCGACGTCGGAGTGTCACGGCCTCGTCTCGTCGGCGGTCCGGTGCTCGGCTGGCCACGTCGGCGTGTCACTGGTCGGCCTCGTCTCGTCGACGGTCCGGTGCTCGGCTGGCCACGTCGGCGTGTCACTGGTCGGCCTCGTCTCGTCGACGGTCCGGTGCTCGGCTGGCCACGTCGGCGTGTCACTGGTCGGCCTCGTCTCGTCGGCGGTCCGGTGCTCGGCTGGCCACGTCGGCCTCGGGCGCCCTGGTGGCGATGAGCGACCCGTCGGCGGACACCTCCACCGACCAGCCGGGCCGGATGACGGCGGTGGTCTCGCGCTCCTCGACGATGGCGGGACCGTCGAAGCGGGCCCCGGCGGCGAGGTCGGCCCGCCGGTACACGGCGACGTCGTCGACGGCTCCGCCCCGGCCGAACACGACGGTCCGGCGGCTCACCGGGGTGGGGGTGGTCGACCCGCTCCCGGCGGCGCTCCCGGCCGGCTCGACCGCAGGGGCGTCGGCCACGGCCGAGAGGCGCCAGGTGACGATCTCGACGGCCACGTCGGGGATGGTGAGGCCGTAGACGCGCCGATACTCGGCCTCGAAGGCGTCCACCACCGCCTCGGGTGCGGTGTCGAAGCGCTCACCCGCGCCCACCCACAGGGTGATCTCGTTGCCCTGACCGGCGTAGCGGGCGTCGACGCCGTACCGGAACCGGACGGCGTCGCCCGGCACACCAGCGGCGGACAGCACCCGGCGGCCCTCCTCCCGCAGCTCGTCGAGGACGACGTCGCGCTCGGCCGGGTCGAGGTCGTCGAGGCGGCGGGGCAGCGACCGGGCCAGGTCGATGCGTACCGGCGACACCAACGTGCCGAACGCCGACAGCACCGAGGCGTCGACGGGGAACACGACCCGGTCGGCGTCGAGCAGCTCGGCGACCCCGCAGGCGTGCACGGGCCCGGCGCCGCCGAAGGCCAGCAGGGGCACGCCGCGCAGGTCGACGCCCTGCTCGACGGCGTGCATGCGGGCGGCGGCGGCCATGTTCTGGTCGACGATCTCGTGGATGCCGGCGGCGGTGCCGGTCACGTCGAGGCCGAGACCCTTCCCGACGGCGGCCACGGCCGCCTCGGCGGCGGCGGCGTCGAGGGGCATGTCGCCCCCGAGGAAGCCGTCGGCGTCGAGCATCCCCAGCACGAGGTCGGCGTCGGTGACGGCCGCCGACGTGGCCCCCCGGCCGTACGAGGCGGGACCCGGGTCGGCGCCGGCGGACTCCGGGCCGACCTTGAGGAGCCCGAACTGGTCGACCCGGGCCAACGAGCCGCCGCCGGCACCGATCTCCACCAGGTCGACGGACGGGACCGAGACCGGGAAGCCCGACCCCTTCTTGAACCGGTAGGCCCGGGCCACCTCGAACGTGGTGGTCAGCTCGGGCTCACCGTCGGAGATCAGGCAGGCCTTGGCCGTCGTGCCGCCCATGTCGAAGCACAGCAGTCGGGGCGTCCGCATCCGGCGGGCGAACCACGCCCCGGCCAGCGCCCCGGCGGCGGGCCCCGACTCGACCAGGCGGATGGGGACCCGCGCAGCCTCGTCGGCCGACACGACGCCACCGTTGGACAGCATCATCAGCACCGAGCCGCCGAAGCCCTCGGCCGTCAGCCACTTGGCCAGCTCGTCGAGGTAGGGACCGATGACCGGCATGGTGGCGGCGTTGCAGGCGGTGGTGACCATGCGGGGGTACTCGCGGATCTGGGGCGACACCTCCGACGACACGCACACCGGCACGCCCAGCTCGCCCCGGAGGTGCTCCGCCACGAGCCGCTCGTTGGCCGGCTCGACGTAGGCGTTCAGCAGACAGACACCGACCGACTCCGCATCGGCGTCGGCCACGGCGGCGGTGAGCCGATCGAGCTCGTCCTCGTCCGGACGGCGGACGACGGCACCGGTGGCGGCGGTGCGCTCATCGATCTCGAAGGTCAGCTCCCGGGCGATGGGCGGGGCGGGGAACTCGATCTGGAGGTCGTACATGTCGTAGCGGTGCTCGTCGCGGATCAGCAGCGTGTCGGCGAACCCGGCCGTCGTGACGAGGGCGGCCCGCCCGGTCTTGGCCTCGATGAGCGCGTTGGTCACGAGCGTGGTGGCGTGGACGATGGGGGCGGTGATGTCGGCCGGCCGCACCCCCGCCTTGTCGAGGAGGGCCGTCACGCCGGCCCGGACCCCGTCGAGCGGGGCCCCGGGGGTGGTCAGCGTCTTATCGACCACGACCGTTCCGTCGGTGGCGTCGACGAGGACCACGTCGGTGAACGTCCCCCCGATGTCGACGGCCAGCCGCAGATCGGGGGCCCTGCTCATCCGGCGGCCTCGTCGTGTCGGCCAGCCGCCCATCGGCAAGGCACGTCGGCCGCGCTCACCCGGCGGCCTCGTCGCGTCGGCCAGCCGCCCATCGGCAAGGCACGTCGGCCGCGCTCACCCGGCGGCCTCGTCGTGTCGACCAGCCGCCCATCGGCAAGGCACGTCGGCCGCGCTCACCCGGCGGCCTCGTCGTGTCGGCCAGCCGCCCATCGGCAAGGCACGTCGGCCGCGCTCACCCGGCGGCCTCGTCGCGTCGGCCAGCCGCCCATCGGCAAGGCACGTCGGCCGCGCTCACCCGGCGGCCTCGTCGTGTCGGCCAGCCGCCCATCGGCAAGGCACGTCGGCCGCGCTCACCCGGCGGCCTCGTCGCGTCGGCCAGCCGCCCATCGGCGAGGCACGTCGGCCGCGGGGGGGTGCTCACGGCGTCGCGGAGGTGGTCCGGGGTGGGGCGAAGACGTCGAGGATCCAGCACTCGTCGTACTCGTCGTCGCCCACGAACACGCTGTCGCCGTGCCACACCCCCTTCGGCGCCAGGTACACCTCGCCCTCGCCGAGCACGACCCGCTCGTCGGTGTCGGCGTCGTCGCCGATGCGGAAGTCGAGCCGGCCCCGCACCACGATGCCGATCTGCTCGTGGTCGGGGTGGTGGTGCAGCACCGAGCCGGACGCCCCACCGGTGATGCGCCAGAACCACAGCTCCAGCGCGTCACCGGTGATGACCCGGCGACGGAACCCGGGTCGCTCGGTCTCACCGAACGCGTCGTCGTCGAAGAAGTGGCAGTACTGGTCGGTCATGGCCACGGCTAGAGCAGGTCGTCCAGCATGTGGCGCTCCACGTTGCCGAGATGGGCCTCGGCGGCGGCCACCACGGCCACGGCGTCACCGGTCGAGAACGCCTCGGCGATGGCCCGGTGCTCGGCGATCGAGTCGACGAGGAGCACCTCCACCTCGGCCTCGTTGACCTCATCGGTGAGGAGCGTCTCGAACTCCGGGCTCTGGAAGAGGCTGTCGAGCACCTTCAGGTACACCTCGACGAGGAGCGGGTTGGCGCAGGCGGCGGCCATGCGGGTGTGGAAGTGACGGTCGAGACGGCGGAAGGCGTCGAGACCGAGCCCGACCTCGAACTGGGCACCGATGGCGGCGATCTCGGCCCGCTCGGCGTCGGTGGCCCGCTGGGCGGCCAGCTCGAAGATGGGCAGCTCCAGCAGCCGGCGGGTCTCGAAGAGCTGCTCCACGAACCCCTTGCGCTCGTCGCTGATCGGAACGGTCACGTCGGGCAGCAGTTCGCGGACGTGAGCCCGGCGGCCCCGCCGCTCGATGACGCCCATGGACATCAGCCCGTGGATGGCCTCCCGCACCGACGTGCGGGCCACGTCGAAGTGCTGGCACAGCACCCGCTCCGACGGCAGCGGTGAGCCGGGCCGCAGCTCGCCGCTCATGATCCGGGCGAGGAGCTGGCTGCGGATCTGCTCGGAGACGGTCACCCGGTCGAGCGGCTCGAACGCCGGCAGGCTCTCCGAGGCTGCCTCGGCTCCCGGGCCCGGCAAACCGGCCGTGGCGGCGTCGGCGGTCACGACCCGGCCCCGGTGTCGGCGAAGCGCCGGCGCTCGCCGTCGAGGTCGAGGGGCCGCACCACGGCGTCGTGCTCGTCGTCGCCCCACCGGTCGGCGGGGACGAGCCACATGACCTCGAACTCGATGCCGTCGGGGTCCTTGGCGTAGAGACTCTTGCTCACCCCGTGGTCGGATGCCCCGACGAGGGCGCCCGCCCCCTCCAGGCGCTGGCGGGCGTCGACCAGCTCGTCGAGCGTGCCGACCTGCCAGGCCAGGTGGTACAGCCCCACCGTGCCCCGTCCGGCCGTCGGCGCCCCGGCCTGCTCCCCCACCGAGAAGAAGGCGACGTCGTGGTGGTTGTCCGACGCCGGGGCCCGCATGAAGACGAACTGCCCGCCGGTGTCCTCGCTCACCGTCGCGAAGCCCAGCACGTCGGCGTAGAACGCCTGCTGGCGTCGGGCGTCGCGCACGTACAGCACGGCGTGGTTCAACCCGGAGACGGTCATGTTGTCCTCGTTCGCTCGTCGTGGGTGTGGTCCGTGCGTCGGCGGGACACGTCGCTCACGGTGTCGTCCTGGTTCGCTCGTCGTGGGTGTGGTCCGTCCGTCGGCGGAACACGTCGCTCACGGGTTGCGTCCTTCCGGAGGTGTTGGTCTGACCATAGTCGCGACGCCGGGCCCGGCCAGCTCTGCGGCCAGGTCGGCGACGGCGGGAACGTCGGGGCCGACCACCTGCACGACCGTGCCTCCCCGCACCCCCGAGCGCACACCGGCCGCGCTGCCGCGTCGTACCGCCGTCTCACCACCGGGGGCGATCGTGTCGGTCGCCGCCAGCAGGACACCGGTGCACACGACCTTGGCGTCGCCGACGACGGCGGGGCTGCTCCATCCCGCCGCCAGGTCGAGCCCGTGATCGACCAGCACGCCGCGCGCTCCGGCGATCCGCACCCGGCTGCGCACGGCACCGCCCGCCTCGCCGTGCCGACCGAGCACCAGCGTCTCCCACCACGCGAGGCGGGCCCCCGGGGCGAGGAGGACGGTCGCCTCGCTGCGGTGGGCGGCGCCCGCCGTGACCACCACCGGCTCGGGGGCGTAGTGGAGGTGACCGCCCACGTCGACGTCGGCGTCGACGGTCGTGGCCGACCGGCCGGTGAGGACCACGGAGGCGGCCGCGGACCGGACGTCCAGCTCGGCGCCCGGACCGACGAACACGCTCAGGTGGGTGTCGTCGCCGCCGAGCGGACCCGCTGCGCTCCCGACCAGGTACAGCCGGCCGGGCGTCGCCCGGAGCGCCAGCGGCGGCGACGAGCGCAGGCGTGTCAGCGAGCAGCGGCCGTCCGGTCCGCGCTCGACCCGGACCTCGGCCCGGGCCCGCAACCCGACCGCGGCGATCACGGGGTGATCCGGGTCGGGCTCCAGGCGTCCAACTCGGCCCTGACCCAGTCGACCGCCGGGCGCGATCCGGGATCGCTGCGCAGCGAGGTGCGCACGACCGGGCGACCGTTGCGGCGGGCGGCGGCGTCGGCCACCATGGCGTCGATGTCGGCGCCCACCAGGGGCGCGAGATCGACCTTGTTGATGACCAGCAGGTCGCTGGCCGTCACCCCGGGCCCGCCCTTGCGGGGCACGTCGTCGCCGCCGGCCACGTCGAGCACGAACACGGCCCGATCGACGAGCGCCCGGCTCCATGTGAGGGTCAGGTTGTCGCCGCCGCTCTCGATCAGGGTCAGGTGCGGGTCGAAGCGTGCCTCCAGCGCCTCCACCGCGTCGAGGTTCTCGCTGACGTCGTCCCGGACGGCGGTGTGGGGGCAGCAACCGGTCTCCACGGCGCCGATCCGGGCCGGATCGAGCACCGCTGACCGCCGCAGCGCCTCGGCGTCCTCGGTGGTGAAGATGTCGTTGGTGACGACGACGATGCCCACCTCACCGGCCAGCGCGCGACAGATCTCGGCCACGAGGGCGGTCTTGCCGGTGCCGACCGGTCCGCCCACCCCGATGCGCAGCGTCCGCCTGCCCCCGACCGGGCAAGGGCCGTCCGAGGGTGGGCGGCCCGAGGGTGGGCTGCCGCCCTCACGGTGCACGGGTCACCACCCTGGCTGTGATGCGGGCACCGGTCACGATGCGAACAACCGCCCGTTCAGCGCAGCGTGCGCCACGGCGGCGAGGTCGAGCAGGGGAGCGCCGGCCACGGGCAGATCCTCGGGTGGTCCGGCCCCGGCGGCGGCGGCCTCGACGGCCAGGGCGTCGAGCGTCGACGCCAGGGCGGTGTGGCGGCGGGTGAGCTCGAAGGCGTCCAACCCGAGCAGGCGGACCGCGGCCGAGACGGATCCGGCAACCACGTGGTGCAGTGCGACGGCGGCCGCCTGACCCGGGAGAAGTCCGGTCCGGGCCGCCACGGCCCCGACGGCGGCGCCGTGGTGCGGGTCGGCCGGAACGTCAGGGGGCCACGGTCCGGCCGACCACTCCCCCAGCCGACGCCACTGCCGACCGAGACGCCGGGACGTGGACCGGGTGGCGGCGGTGGTGAGGCGGGCATCGATCTCGGCGTCCACATCGGCCCAGGGAACGGCGGGCCACCGGTGCACCACGAGGGCGGCGACGGCGGCGTCGAGGCGTCCGGCCGTCCGCAACCGGCCCTCGATCCAGGCCAGCACGTCCGCGGCGTCGGCGACGGTCCCGTCGTCGACGGCGCGCTCGAGACCGTGGGAGTGGGCCGATCCCCCCGCCGGCAGCCGGCCGTCGGCCAGCAAGAGCAGCACGGCGCTCACGACAGGAAGTACCGCTGGGCCATGGGCAGCTCCTCCACCGGATCCACCTGAACGGTGAGGCCGTCGACGGTCACCTCGAACGTGTCGGGATCGACGGTGATGGCCGGCAGCGCGTCGTTGCGGGGGAGATCGGCCTTGGTGACCGACCGGCAGTCCGCCACGGGCACGAGCGCCCTCCGGACATCGAGGCGTCCCGCCAGCCCGTCGGCGACGGCGGCGGGGGCCACGAAGGCGAGCGCCGTGGCGGCGGCCACGGGCGGGGCCGCGCCGAACATGGGGCGGGGGAGCTGCGGCTCGGGGGTGGGTACGGAGCCGTTGGCGTCGCCCATCTGGGCCCAGGCCACCATGCCGCCCTTCAGCACGACGTGGGGTCGGACGCCGAAGAAGGCCGGGTCCCACAGCACGAGGTCGGCCAGCTTGCCGAGCGCCACCGAGCCGACCTCGCCGTCGATGCCGTGGGCCACGGCCGGACAGATCGTGTACTTGGCCACGTAGCGCTTGACCCGCTCGTTGTCGGCGTCGGCGTCATCACCCGCCAGCGGACCGCGGGCCCGCTTCATCACGTGGGCCGTCTGCCACGTGCGGATCACCACCTCACCCATCCGCCCCATGGCCTGGCTGTCGGAGCCGATGATCGAGATGGCGCCGAGGTCGTGGAGGATGTCTTCCGCAGCGATGGTGGTCGGGCGGATGCGGCTCTCGGCGAAGGCGAGGTCCGACGGGACGGCGGGGTCGAGGTGATGGCAGACCATCAGCATGTCCAGGTGCTCGTCGACGGTGTTGACGGTGTGGGGGCGGGTCGGGTTGGTCGACGACGGCAGCACGTTGGCCTCGGCCGCCACCCGGATGATGTCCGGTGCGTGGCCGCCGCCGGCCCCCTCGGAGTGGTAGGTGTGGATGGACCGGCCGGCGATGGCGGCCAGCGTCGACTCGACGTAGCCGGCCTCGTTCAGGGTGTCGGTGTGCAGCGCCACCTGCACGCCAGCGGTGTCGGCGACCCGCAGGCAGGCGTCGATGGCCGCCGGCGTCGAGCCCCAGTCCTCGTGCAGCTTGAAACCGCACGCCCCACCCAGGAGCTGCTCGTGGAGCGCCTCGGCCGAGACGGTGTTGCCCTTGCCGAGGAGGCCGACGTTGACGGGCCAGCCGTCGCACGCCTCCAGCATCCGGGCCAGGTGCCATGCCCCGGCCGTGACCGTCGTGGCCTTGGACCCCTCCACCGGTCCCACTCCGCCGCCCAGCACCGTGGTCACGCCCGATCCGAGTGCCTCGGCGACGAGCTGCGGACAGATCAGGTGCACGTGGCTGTCGACGGCACCGGCGGTCATGATGCGGCCGTTGCCGGCCAGCACCTCGGTGGCGGGGCCGATGACGAGGGCGGGGTCGACGCCGTCCATCGTGTCGGGGTTGCCGGCCCGTCCGATACCGACGATCCGGCCGTCACGCACCCCGACGTCGGCCTTGACGATGCCCCAGTGGTCCACGATCAGGGCGCCCGTGACGACCAGGTCGGGGGTGCCCTCGGCGCGGGTGGCCCGACTCTGGCCCATGGACTCGCGGATGACCTTGCCCCCGCCGAACACGACCTCGTCACCGCCGACGCAGTGGTCGTCCTCCACCCGGACGAGGAGGTCGGTGTCGGCCAGTCGCACCCGGTCTCCCACGGTGGGCCCGTAGAGGCGGGCGTACAGCGAGCGATCGATCCGGGCCATCAGCCGGCACCGGGCGGGACGCCGCCGTCGAGGGGTCCCGCCACCAGGCCGCGCAGCCCCGGCACGATCCGACGGCCGCCCAGGGCGACCAGATCGGCGTCGCGCTCGACACCGGGTTCGAAGCGCACCGCCGTCCCGGCTGCGATGTCGAGGCGGCGGCCGCGAGCCCGCTCCCGGTCGAACGCCAGCGCTGCGTTCACCTCGGCGAAGTGGAAGTGCGAGCCCACCTGCACCGGTCGATCACCCGTGTTGGTGACCCGCAGCGTGACGACCGCGGCCCCGACGTTGACCTCGACGTCGCCGTGGCCAGGGATGACCTCCCCGGGCACGACGGCACCCGCCGGCGCCGGACCGCTGCCGACGACCACGGGGTCGTGCAGCGTGACGAGCTTGGTGCCGTCGGGGAACGTCGCCTCGACCTGCACCTGGGTCAGCAGCGGGGCCACCCCGTCCATCACGTCATCGGTGGTGAGCACCTCCCGACCGTCGGCCATCAGGTCGGCCACCCGGCGTCCGTCCCGGGCACCCTCGATCACCCAGTCGCACAGCACGGCCACGGCCTCCGGGTGGTTGAGCCGCAGCCCCCGGGCGCGACGGGCCCGGGCCAGCTCGGCGGCGGCGCGGATCAGCAGACGGTCCTGCTCGTGGGGGGTCAGGAACATCGACGGTCCGCGCTCACACCAGGACACCGAGGTCGAGGAGGGCGTGACCGCCGAGCGTCGCGTCGACGACCTGGGTGACGCCGAGGTCGGCGGCGACCGAGGCCAGGGAGTAGGCGTCGTCACGGCTCAGCCCGAACGAGCCCTCGAGATGGTCGAGGAGCTGCGTGGCGGCCATCCGCACGGCGAGGTCGAGATCGGGGTCGAACCCGTGGGTGCAGAGCAGGTCACCGGCCCGCAGCACCGGGGCGCCGACGGACAGGTCGTCGACGAGGTCGAGCCGGATGACCGCGTCGACGGACGCCTCGATGGCGGTGCCGCAGATCTCTCCGTCCCCCTGGGCGAAGTGGGGGTCGCCGACGTACATGAGCGCCCCCTCGGCGAACACGGGGTAGAGCATCGTGGCACCGGGACCGAGCCGCCAGTTGTCGACGTTGCCCCCGAACACGCCGGGTGGTATGGAGCTGTGTCGGCCGGGCTCGGGAGGGGCGACGCCGCACACGCCGAGGTGGGGTCGGACCGGGACCTCGACGGGTCGGCTGAACGGTTGCCTCGCGGCCGGGTCGGGATCGGTGACGACACCGGGAAGGTCATAGACGGGGCGGGTGGTGAAGTCGTAGGCGAAGACGGGCCGCGCCACGGGGCCGAAGCCGGTCAACCCCCCGTCGGTGCCGGCGCCTGGCCCGGGGTCGGCGAGCTCGTAGACGGTGATGCGCTCCTTGCCCCGCTCGTCGTGGAGCAGGCCCCAGTGGGCTGCGCAGTTCGAGCCGTGGCGGAGCCTCGGTCGCATCTCCACCACGGTCACGGCCACGACGTCACCGGGGGCGGCGCCCCGCACGGCGATCGGACCGGTCATGAGGTGCACGCCCGGCCCCCGGCGTGCCTCGGGGATCGCCGCCCACAGCGCCCGGATGCCGTCGTCCATGAGCAGGTCGGGGGCGTCGCCGGCGTGGTGGGTGACCGTCCTCACGGCCACCTCGTCACCGGGATCGACCTCGAGGACGGGGGGCTGGGACCGGTCCAGGTAGCCCCAGAAGCAGGTGTCGGGGGTGGCGTCGAGGTGGTGGCGCTTCGCAGCGGCCCCCCCGGCGACGACCGAGGCCACCTGCGGGGAGAGGTCACATGTCGCCACGGCCGGCGACGGTACGGGTGCTGCCGTTTCCGCCCCGTTTCCAGGGCGTGAACTCGGGCGGGACCCCGGCGAATCAGCCGGCCTGCACCAGCTCCAGGCGGTTGGCGAAGGGATCGTCGACATAGACGCGGGTCGGGTCCTCGGCCGTGACCACGGCCACGCCCGCGCCCCGGAGCCGGTCGACGAGGGCGCCCAGGTCGCCGACGACCAGCGCGGGGTGGGCGGGCTGGGTGGGGTGGAACTCGGCCGAGGGCCCGTCGACACCGAGGTGCAGCCGGGCGTCGCCCCGCTCGAACCAGCAACCCTGCCGCTCCGACAGCCGGGTGGGGCGCGGCACCTCGGCCAGACCGAGCAGGTCGTGGTAGAAGCGCCGGGCGTGGGGCTCACCGCCCGACGGCATGGTCAGCTGCACGTGGTCGACGCCGAGCACACCGTCGTCGGCGTCTCGCACCTGGCGGAGGTAGTCGAGCCCGTCCCAGTAGTCGACCCGTCGGGCCACCAGATCGCCATCGATCACCAGCCGGAACACGCCCTGCACCCGCACGCAGTGGCCCTCCGGCCGGGCCGTCAGCACGTAGGCGACGACGGCCCGATCGCGCTCGATCAACACCTCGTCGATCTCGTAGCGCAGCCCCGGCATCTGGGCGAAGAAGCCCGGCAGACGTGACCGGTACTCCTCGCGCCCGGCGCAGCTCACGCCCAGGGCCGAGGTGTGCTCGTTCACGAAGTCCTCGGTGACGAGCTGGGCGGTGGCGTCGGGATCGTGGGCGTTGAGCGCGGCCACGTAGGCCCGGGCGGTGGCCTCGACGTCGTTCACCGGGACTCGTCGACCGTACGGCCGGGCGCCACCTCGGGGTCGTCGCCGGCCTTGGACCACAGGATGATCTCGCTGCCCCACGGGTCGCGGAAGGCGGCGTGGAACCCGTTGAACTCCTTCCAGTACCAGCCCCGCCACAGCACCTCGGCGCCCAGACCCTCGGCCCGGGCGAGGATGGCGTCCTCGCTGTCGTCGTCGGACACGAGGACGTAGATCCGCGGCGCCCACGCCGACCGGGGCGGGGCCTCGGTGCCACCGGCGGGGGGCTGGTTGGGGTCGGGCATGGCCGTGGCGGCGTCGAAGAGGCCCAGGTGGAGGTTCCCGACGCCGGACGGCGAACCGTCGTCGAGCGGGAACTCACCGCCGGGGACGATCCGGTAGAAGACGCCCTCGGGGCGGGGCTCGACCTCCCAGCCGAACACCTCCCGGTAGAACGCCGCCGCCCGCTCGGGCTCCGACGTCGGGAAGTCGACGAAGATCAGCGTGTTCGGCTCAGCCACTGCGCCACTCACCGCACCACTCACCCACTGCGCCACTCCCTCGGTCGCTGTCGTCGATGCTAACCACGGCTGGTCCGACCAACAGACCACCCCCGCACAACTCCTCCGGTGGAACGTCCTGGGACCCGGACGGGTTGTCTCCCCATGCGGATCGCCGTCGTCGTCGCCGTCGTCAGCCTGGCCGCCGCCGCCTGCGGGGGCGGGTCCGAACCGGCCACCACCGGGGAGCCCAGCCCGGCGCCGACGTCTCCCACGTCCACGTCCTCCTCGCCGCGGACGGTCGTGGACCAGATCCCCGGCGACCCGCCCGAGGCCGGCGCGGCGTCCGCCCTCGACGACATGGACGACCCGTCGTTCCCCGACCCGCTGGTCGACCCGGCCGAGATCCGCTCCGGCGGGCCCCCTCCCGACGGCATCCCGCCCATCGACGAGCCCCGCTTCGAACCCGTCACCGACGTCGACTGGCTCGACGACGACGAGCCCGTCCTCGTACTCGAGGTCGGCGACGACGCCCGCGCCTACCCCGTGCAGGTCATGACGTGGCACGAGATCGTCAACGACACGTTCGGCGACGACCCCGTGACCGTCTCGTACTGCCCGCTGTGCAACTCCGCCATCGCCTACGACCGGGAGGTCGGCGACCGCGTGCTCGACTTCGGCACGTCGGGGCGGCTCTACAACTCCTCGCTCGTCATGTACGACCGCCAGACCGAGAGCCTCTGGTCGCACTTCACCGGCCGGGCCGTGATCGGCGAGCTGACCGGCACCGAGCTCGACACCCTGCCGGTGGCCACCGTGTCGTGGGACGACTTCCGCACCGCCCACCCCGACGGCCTCGTCCTGTCCCGCGACACCGGCTTCGCCCGCGACTACGGCCGCAACCCCTATCCCGGCTACGACGACGTCGACGTCAGCCCCTTCCTGTTCGACGGCGAGGTCGACGGGCGCCTGGCCGCCCAGACCCGGGTGGTGACGGTGCGGGGCGACGATGAGACGGTGGCGCTGCCCCAGGACGAGCTGGCCGAGGAGCGGGTCGTGACCGCCGAGGTGGACGGCTCGGAGGTCGTGTTCCTCCTCGAACCGGGCACCGCCTCGGCCCTCGACGCCAGGACCGTGGCCGGCGGCCGCGACGTCGGCGCCGTCGGCGTGTTCCGGCCCGAGGTGGACGGTCGAACCCTCACGTTCCGTCCCGGCGACGACGGCGGCTTCGTCGACGACCAGACGGGGAGCACCTGGAACGTGCTCGGCGGGGCCACCTCGGGGCCCCTCGCGGGATCCTCGTTGACCCCCGTCGAGCACCTCGACACGTTCTGGTTCGCCATCGCCGCCTTCGAGCCCGACACCCGCATCGTCGCCCCCTGAGCGTCGGCGGCGACGGGCCGGGGCTAGGACCCGACCCGCCGGGCCACCACCTCGGCGGCCCGGGCCCGCACCGAGCCGAGGAAGTTCGCAGCCGTCGTCGGCACCGACGCCAGGAACTTCCGGTCGGTGAGGCCGCCGGCCCGGTCGTCGAAGATCCCGTGCGCTCCGAAGTCACGGTCGTCGTCGACGGGTGTGAACAGGTCGTCGGGGCGGTCGGGTGGGATGGGGATGTCGGTGAGCTGGCTGTCGCGTCCCGTCTGGGCCATGTAGTGGTCGCCCACCCCGGGCATCAGCCGGGTGAGCTGGATGAGCGACCAGGTCCAGGGCCCCACCACCTTCTGGCGGGAGCCCGTCTCCAGCACCCCCAGGATCTTCCGGGCGATCATCTCGGGCTGGTAGATGGGCGGTACCGGCATGGGATGGGTGTCGGCCTTGGCCCGGCACCAGCCGAACTGGGGCGTGTTCACGGCCGGCAGGTGGACCTGGCTCACCCGTACCGAGCTCCCCTCCTCCAGCAGCTCGGACCGCAGGCTCTCCATGAACCCGCGGGTGGCGAACTTGGCACCGCAGTAGGCGGCCTGGAGGGGGATGCCCCGGTAGGCCAGCGCCGAGCCGACGCTCACGATGTGGCCGCGGTCGCGCTCGCGCATCCGGGCCAGGGCGGCCATGGCGCCGTGGCACTGGCCCAGGTAGGTGACCTCCGTGGCCCGTCGCAGCTCGGCGGGCTCGAGGTCGGCGACAGGGGCGAAGACCGTCGTCATGGCGTTGTTGATCCAGACGTCGATCGGCCCCAGCTCGGCCGTGACCCGCTCGGCGGCGGCGTCGACCTCGTCCCACACGGCGACGTCGGTGGGGACGGCCACCGCCCGCTGACCGACCAGCTCGACCTCGGCCGCCGCCGCCGCCAGCCCCGCAGCGCCACGGGCCAGGAGACCCACGTCGTATCCCCGCCGGGCCAGCTCGCGGACCGCGGCGCGCCCGATCCCTCCGGTCGCTCCCGTCACCACCGCCACCTTGGTCATGCGTCTCCCTCCACGACGAACTCCCCGTGCTACCCGATCCGGTCGTCGCCAACCGCACCCGGCTGGCTGCCGTCGGCGATCACGACGGGCACGTGGCCGGGCACGAGCGACGCCCGGACGCGGGTACCGGTCGGCACGGTGACGAGGTGGGAGCGGGTCGAGCGGACGGTGCGTCCCGAGCCCAGCCGGAGGCGGTAGGTCCAGGCCGAGCCCCGGAACTCGGCGTCGATCACGCTCGCGTCACCGGCGGGATCGACCTCGAACGTCACGTCGTCGGGGCGGACCATGGCCTCGACGGGACCGTTGGCGACCCGGGTGCCGGGCGGGGCGGTGACCGAACCCAGCTCGCCCTCCAGCCGGCCGGCGGCCGCGGTGACCTCCACGAAGTCGGCCTCGCCCATGAAGGCGGCCACGAACCGGTCCGCAGGACGGTGGAACACCTCCCACGGCGGGGCCAGCTGCCGGAGCCGGCCCGACTCCAGGACGGCGACCCGGTCGCCGACGGCCAGCGCCTCGGCCTGGTCGTGCGTCACGAACACCGCCGGGGTGCCCGCCGCCCGCAGGATGGCCACCACGTCGGCCCGGACCCTCGTCCGCAGGTTGGGGTCGAGGCTGGCGAAGGGCTCGTCGAGCAGGAGCAGGGCGGGCCCGGGTGCGATCGCCCGGGCCAGGGCCACCCGCTGGCGCTCACCGCCGGACAGCTCGTGCGGGTAGCGGTCCTGATGGGCGCGGAGACCGACAGTGGCCAGGACCTCGGCCACCCGGGCGTCGCGTCCGCTCCGGCTGGCCGATCCCCGGAGGCCGAAGGCCACGTTGCCGCCCACGGTCAGGTGGGGGAACAGGGCGTGCTCCTGGAACACGAGCCCGACACCGCGGCGCTCGGGGGGGGTGTGGTGGCGAGCGTCGTCGACCGTGGCCCCGGCCAGCTCGACCCGCCCGGCATCGGCGGTGGTGAGGCCGGCCACCACCCGCAGCAGCGTGGACTTCCCGCACCCGCTCGGCCCCACCAGCGACACCAGCTCGCCCGGAGCGACCTCGAGATCCACGCCGTCGAGGGCCACCGTGTCGCCGAACCGCTTGCGCAGACCGCTGGCCCGGAGGGCGGGCGGCGTCACCCGGCCCTCGCCCCGGGCATCGACGTCACGGCAGGGCCACCGGATCGGTCGAGCCCCGGGACAGGACGCGCGACAGCAGGGCCACCGGCACCAGGGCGGCGGCCACGATGGCGAGCGCCGGGAGGGCGGCCTGCTCGAAGCGGGACTCCGACCCCAGGTTCCACACCCACACCGACAGCGTGTCGAACCCGAAGGGCCGCAGCAACAACACGATGGGCAGCTCCTTCAGGGCGTCGACGGCGACGAGCACCGCCGCCGTCAGCACGCTGGCCCGCGACAGGGGGAGGTGGACGCGTCCGAGCACCACCCCGGGTCGGGCCCCGAGGCTGCGGGCCGAGGCCGTCACCTCCTCGGGCACCTGGGCCAGGCCCGACTCGACGGCGTTCACGCCGGGGCCGAGGAACCGCACGGCGTAGGCGTACACCAGCCCGATCAGCGAGCCGGTGGCGACGATCCCGGGCAGCCCCACACCCAGGACGGCCTCCAGGGCGTCGTCGAGGCCGACCAGCACGAGGATCACCCCGATGGCGACAACGGGGCCGGGGACGGCGTAGCCGACGGTGGCGGCCCGGGTGGCGACCCGCACCGTCGGACCCCCCGTGAAGCGCCCGGCCGAGGCCAGCACGACGGCCACGACCACGCACACCGCGGCCGTGGCCGCCCCCAGCAGGAGGCTGTTGGCGGTGTACTCGGCGAAGCGGTCGGTCAGCGGCGTGCCCCGGTCGCCCCGGGCCTCCGACACCGCCCACCCCACCAGCCGGGCGGTGGGCAGGGCGAAGGCCAGGGTCAGCACGGCAGCGCAGGTGGCGGTGGCGGCCGCCGCCCTCCCGCCGCCCAGGCGACGGGGCACGAGACCCCCGCCGGCCCCGCCGGCCTGACCGAACCGGGCCCGGCCCCGCAGCGCCCGCTCCAGCGCGATCACCACGAGGGCGAAGACCAGCACCAGCGTGGCCAGCTCGCTGGCCGCCTCCCGGTCGAAGGAGCCCTTCCAGATGCGGAACACGCCGACCGACACCGTGTCGACGCCGAAGTACTGGACGGTGGCGAAGTCGGTCAGCGTCTCCATCATCACCACCGTCGCGGCGGCGGCCAGCGCAGGCCTGACCATCGGTACGACGACCCGCCGGGCCGCCTCGACCGGGCCGGCGCCGAGGCTGCGGGCCACCTCGTAGGCGCCGCCGGCCTGGTCCCGCAGCGCAGCCCGGGCCAGGAGGAACACGTAGGGGTAGAGGACGAGGGTGAGGACCACGACGGCGCCGCCGAGCGAGCGGACCTCGGGGAACCAGGCGTCGGCGCCGAACCTGTCCCGCCACCACGTCTGCACCGGACCGGTGAAGCCGACCACCGACAGCGTGACGAAGCCGAGGATGTACCCGGGCATGGCCAGGGGCAGCACCAGCAGCCACCCGAACAGGCGGGACCCGGGGAACCGGTAGGCGCTCACCAGCCAGGCCAGCCCGCCCCCCACGACCAGCGTGCCGAGCCCGACGCCGACCATCAGCACGACCGTGCTGACGATCTGGTCGGGCAGGCGGGTCTCCCACTGCTGGCGCCAGACCTCGGTGTCGGGGGTGAGGATCGACGCCGCCAGCACCGCCACCGGTACGACCACCAGCGCCGCCGCCGCCACCGCCGCAGCCGGCCACCCCGACCGACTCAGCCGGTCGGTGAACGAGAGCACTAGCGGTAGCCGGCCTCGTCCATCACGGCCACCGCCTCGGCGTTGAGGGCGCCGATCTCGCCGGCGTTGAGGTCGTCCTCCGTGAAGTCGGTGCCGAACGTGTCACGGATGAGCGGCTCGGCCTCGACGGCGGGGTTGACGGGGTACTCGTGGTTGCCGTCGACGAAGGCGCTCTGGCCCTCGGTGGCCAGGAACTCGAGCAGCCGGCGGGCCGGCTCGGGGTCGTCGGCGGCGGCGGTGACCCCGCCACCCGACACGTTCACGTGGACGCCGGGGCCGGCCTGGTCGGCCCACACCAGCTCGACGGGGAAGTCGGGGTCGTCCTCCAGCAGGCGGGCCAGGTAGTAGTGGTTGGTGACGCCCACGTCACAGCCGCCGGCGGCGATCGTCTCCAGGACCAGCACGTCGTTGGGGAGCAGCTCGGCGTTGCGGGCCCACCCCTCGACGATCTCGACGGCCCGGTCGCGGCCCTCGTGCGAGATCAGGCTGGCCACCAGGGACTGCTGGTACACGTTGGTCGAGTCCCGCAGGCAGAGCCGCCCCTCCCACACCGGGTCGGCCAGCTCGGCGTAGGTGGTCGGTACCTCGTCGGGGGCCACCCGGTCGGGGGCGTAGACGATGGTGCGGACCCGCCGGGTCAGGCCGAACCACTCACCACCCGGAGCCCGGTAGCGCTCGGGCACGGCCTCCACCAGGGTGTCGGAGTCGAGCGGCCGGAAGAGGCCCTCCTCGGCGGCGAGGGCCAGGTTGGCGGCGTCGACGGTCAGGTAGACGTCGGCTTGGGTGTCGTCCCCCTCGGCCTCGATGCGCTCCCGCAGCTCCACGTCGCTGCCGGCCAGGAACTCGACCCCGATGCCGGTCTGCTCGCTGAACGCCTCGAAGGCCGGCTCCAGGTCGTAGTGCCGCCCGGTGTAGACCCGGACCGTCTCGCCGCCGTCGGAACCGCCGCAGGAGACCAGGAGGACCAGCACCCCGACGGCGGCCATCATCCCGATTGCGGCCGTCATCCTGGTGGGAGGGGTCGTCGGCACGGCCCGATGTTAGCCATGCTTTACACGCGATGGGTCGGCGCCCTTATGATCGGCGTCGTGGCGGCGCGAGGGCTGGTGGTCGCCGCGCTCGCCGCCGGTGTGATCGCGACGGTGGCGTCGCTGGTCGGCCTCGACGCCCGGGCCACCGCCGGGGCGCGCACCTCGGGCGACGAGCCCCACTACCTGCTCACCGCCGTCAGCCTCGCCTCCGACGGTGACCTCGATGTCGACGACGAGCTGGCCGCCCACCGCTACCGGGACTTCCACGCCGCTCCCCTCGACCCGCAGTCCGAGCCCCGGGCGGGGGGCCAGCGACTGAGCCCCCACGACCCGCTCCTGCCCGTGCTGCTCACCCCGGGGGTGGCGGTGGCCGGCTGGATCGGGGCGAAGGCGACGCTGGCCCTGCTGGCCGGTCTGACCGCCGCCGCGGCGACGTGGGTGGCCGTGGCCCGCTTCGGGGTGGCCCCCGGCGTCGGCGCGCTCGTGGTGGGCGGGCTCGGCGCCACCATGCCGCTCGCCCCCTACGGCGCCCAGGTCTACCCGGAGGTACCCGCCGCGCTGGCCACGGTGGTGGCCGTCGGCCTGCTGCTCGCCCCCCGCCCCGGCCGGCTCCATCTCGCCGGTTCGGTGCTGGCGGTCGTGGCGCTGCCGTGGCTGTCGGTCAAGTACGTGCCGGTGGCGCTGGCCCTGGTCGGGGTGGGCGGGGTGCGCTTGCGGCGGCGCGGGGCCCGCCGCGACGGCCTGGCGGCCGCCGTGGTGCTCGCCCTGGCCGGCGTGACCTACGTCGTCTTCCACCTGCGGATCTACGGGGGACTCACCGTCTACGCCGCCGGGGACCACTTCGCCGAGACGGGCGAGCTGTCCGTCGTCGGCGTCGACCCCGACTACGCGTCGCGGACCCGCCGCCTCGTCGGCCTGCTGGTCGACCGGACCTTCGGCCTCGGACCGTGGTCGCCGGCGTGGCTGCTCGCCCCGGCGGCGGTGGCGGCACTGGTGGCCCGCCGGGTGCCGGGCCGGGCCGTGCTGGTGGCGCCGCTGGCGGCGGGCTGGGCCACCGCCACGTGGTTGGCCCTGACCATGCACGGCTGGTGGCTGCCGGGCCGCCAGGTGGTGGTGGTGCTGCCCCTCGCCGCCGTGGCCGTGGCCGTGCTGGTCGACCGGTGGCGGCCGCTCGTCCCCGTGGTCGCCGTTGCCGTCGGGGCCGGGATCCTCAACTGGGCGTGGCTGGCCCGTGGCGCGGCCGGCGACGGTCCGACCCTGATCGTCGACTTCGCCGACACGGCGGCGTGGCCCTACCGGGCGGTCGCCGGTCTGTTCCCCGACGGCACGACCGGGTCGGCCGCCGCCGACGCCGCCCTGCTGGCGTGGGCCGGCGTCCTCGGCCTCACCGCGCTCGCCGCCGTCGCGCTCGGTCACCCGGTGGGCCGGCGCCGGTGGCGGCGTCGCCCCGGCCGCGGGACGGTCGTGGCGGCGGTGACGGCGGCCGCCACCGTGGCCGCCGTGGCCGGCCTGGTGACCCTCGTCGAGGGGGACGCGCTGGCCGGGGCGGTGGCGGACGCAGCCGGTGACCCGGTCGGCGTGGTCGTCGCCGTCGGGGCCTTCGGTCTGGCCTTCGTGCTGCGGGGCCTGGCCTGGGCGCGCGTGCTCCCGGGTCTGGGCCCGGCTCAGGCCGTGGCGGCCGTCCACGTGGCCCTCGGGGCCAACCACGTGCTCCCCCTGCGGCTGGGCGAGCCGCTGCGGGTCGTGTCGGTCGTCCGCCGCGCCGGGGTGGGCGCAGCCGAGGCCACCGCCACCACCGTCGTGCTGCGGGCGGCCGACGTGTTGGCCGTGGTGGGGATCGGCGCCCTGGCCGGCCCGCCGATCGCCACCCGTCTGGTGGGCGGCTGGGGCGTCACCGTGCTGGCCGTCGTCGGCGTCGTGGGGGCGGTCGCGCTCGCCTCCCTCCCCGCCCTGCGCCGGGCGGGGTCCACGGTCCGGTGGCCCGGTCCTGCCGTGCTGGGCCTCACGGCGGCGGGCTGGCTGCTGGAGGCGGTGACGGTCTGGCAGGTGGCCCGCTGGTTCGGCGTCGAGCTGACCCCCGCCGAGGCGCTGGTGGTGCTGGCGGTGGCGGTCGGCTCCCAGCTCGTGGCCGTCACCCCGGGCGGCATCGGCACCTACGAGGCGGCCGGGACGGCGGCGCTCGTGGCCGTCGGGGTCCCGTTCGCCACCGGCCTCGCCGTGATGGTGGGCGTGCACGCCGTCACGACGATCTACAGCGTGGCGTCCGGGGTGGTGGCGCTGGTCGTGCCCGCCCCCGGCCTGCTCGGCCGCTGGCGCCTGCCCCCGTCGGTGGCCAGCCGCCCGCCGCCCGCCCCCGGGCCGGGTCCGGTCGTCCTGTTCCTGCCCGCCCACGACGAGGGACCCCGGGTGGGCGCCGTCGTGTCCTCCGCCCCGGCCCGGGTGCGGGACCGGCCCGTGGAGGTGGTCGTGGTCGACGACGCCAGCGGCGACGACACGGTGGGGCGGGCGCGGTCGGCCGGCGCCTGCGTCGTCGGTCACCGGACCCACCGGGGTCTGGGCGCGGCGGTGCGGACCGGGCTGGGCGAGGCGGTGGACCGGGGGGCCGCGGCGGTGGCGTTCTGCGACGCCGACGGCGAGTACGACCCGGGAGAGCTGGACCGGTTGGTCGGACCGATCCTCGACGGCCGCGCCCACCTCGTCGTCGGCAGCCGCTTCGCCGGTCACATCGAGCGCATGACCCCGCACCGGCGCCTCGGCAACCGCCTCCTCACGGCCTGGGTGGCGTGGGTCGTGCGTCGCCCGGTGACCGACGGCCAGTCGGGGTACCGGGCGCTGTCGGCCGAGGCGGCCGCCGCCGCCACCGTGGCCCACGACTACAACTACGCCCAGGTCCTCACCGTCGAGCTGATCGGGGCCGGCTTCGGTTACACCGAAGTGCCGATCTCGTACCGCTCACGGGAGTCGGGCCGGTCGTTCGTGCGGCTCGGCCCGTACCTCCGCCGGGTCGTGCCCGCCGTGTGGCGGCTGCTCAATCCTGCACCACGTGGTCCCGGAAGCGGGCCAGCGCCGCCGCCCAGCCTGCGTCGTCCCAGGTTCCGTCCGCTCGCCAGCAGGTGACGGCGGCCACGGCCATGTCGAGGACGTGGTGGAGGTTGTCGGCCACGACGAGGCCCTGGCGCCCGAGCAGCGTCACGCCCGGGAGTCCGCCGGCCCAGTCGAGGAGGGCGCGCACCGACGCCACCGACTCGGGCGTCAGCACCGGGTACACCGAGCCGAGCCGGACGACCTCGACGGCGCCCGGACCGGGGTCGGGCAGGTCGAGGCGGTCCAGACCCGCTCTGACCTTCTCCCCCAGCTGCGGCGGGGTGGCGTGCCACACCTCGTCACCGGGGGTGCAGGCGACCTCGGCGCAGAGCACCGTGCGGCCGGGGGGATCGGGACCGTCCCGGTAGTTCTTCGGTTCCGACAGGCGGTGGAAGGCCACGGCCGGGTCGGCGACGTAGTGGGCGTCGAAGGGGAGGTACCGCGGCCGGTCGACGGCGAGGTAGACGAGGGCCACGCCCCGGTGCGTGACCGCTGCCGCCGACGGCTGCCCCCCGGCGGTGGCGACCAGCGCGGGGAGGGGGGCGGTCCAGAAGACCCGACCCGGTCGCACCCGGGCGCCGTCCGAGAGGACGACCTGCGGTCCGGCACCGGGGGCGACGGTCACGGGGGCGACGCCGGTGCGCAGATCCGCCCCGGCGGCCACCGCCTCCTCGGCCAGGCGGTCGACCACCTGGCCGTAGCCGAGCCGCGGGTAGAGGAACGTGCGACCCGACGGCCGGGCCGCCCGGCCGAGGCGGGAGGCCACGTCGACCGGGCCCCGCAGGGCGATGCGACGCCGGGCCAGGTCACCGGCCAGCTCGTCGGGGGGCCGCCCCCAGACCTTCCCGGCGTAGGGGCCGTGCAGCTCGGCCAGCACGGTCGGGCCCAGGCGGGCCCTCACCACGTCGGCGTAGGTGTCGGCCCGCTCCCGCCGGAAGGTCCCTGCGGCGAGGTCGACGGCGATGCGGGCCGTCACGGCGGGGGGCAGGGAGCGGAGCAGGTCGCCGGTCCGAAGCGGGAACCCCACCCAGCGGTCCCGCACCCGCAGCCGGCCCCGCCGGGTACGGACCTGCAGGTCGTCGCCGAGCAGACCGTCGAGCAGGGTCCGAGCCGCAGGTGAGGCGGCGGGGTGGAGGCGGTGGCTGCCGAGATCGACCCGCTGGCCCGCCACCTCGACGCTGGCCGCCATGCCGCCCAGCCGGTCCGACGCCTCCACGAGGGCGACCGAGCGGCCGGTGCGGGCGATCAGCAGCGCCGTGGCCAGGCCCGCCGGTCCGCCCCCCACGACGAGGGCGTCGGGGTCGGGGGGCGTCACCCCACCGTCAGCACTCCCGCCATGCCCTTCTCGTAGTGGGTCTCGCCGTCGGGGCTCTCGACCAGGCAGAACAACGTGTAGACGCCCGGTTCGAGGTCGTAGGTGGCCGAGCAGGTCCGGCCCGGCCCGAACGCCTCCAGCTCGAAGGCGCCAGCCTCCTCCAGGAACGCCTCGTCGGGCTGACCGTCGACGAAGGGCACCTCGCCGCCCCCTGGCAGGAAGGCCAGCTCGTGGGGCTCGTCGCCCTGGTTGTCGACCTCGAAGGTCACCACGCCGGCCGGTGCGACCACGTCGGAGGGCCGGTAGGCGTAATCGACGGCCGCGATCTCGATGGTCTCGACGGCGTCATCGGCCAGCTCGGTGCCGACCGGCTCGCACTCGGCGTCGGCACTGGCGGTGGCCGAGCCCGAAGCGGTGGCCGAGCCGGACGCGGTGGCGGAGCCGGATGCCGACCCGGACTCCTCCGTGCCGAGGTTGCGCACCCGGGCCCCGTCGTCACCGTCGCCGCACCCCGCCGTCACGGCGAGCACGACGCCGAGCACACCCACGAGCAACGACCGGCGGCGGTTCGGCACCGGCGCACCGTAGGCAACCCTAACAACCTCCGTCAAGCTCACCCGTCACCCCAGGCGGAGCAGCAGATCCTGGAGGAGGAGCCGCTCGCTCGGGTTGCGGTCGAGGGCGTCACCCAGGTCGGCGACGGCCCGCAGTGTGCCGGCGGCCAGCTCCGGGCGGCGGGTGCCGGCCACGACGTCGTCGCGGACCCGACCGGCCAGCGCGGCCAGACCGGCTCGCAGCTCGTCGACCCGCAGCCGGCGGACCTCCCGCTTGTGGCGGTCGGTCAGGGCGCGGGGCGGCCGGCCCCGCCCCCCGACCAGCTCGTCCTGCTCCCGCCAGCGGTCGAGCTCCGCGGCGTGCACGGCGGCGAGGGGCACGGCCGACGACTCGGCCAGGGCGAGCAGCTCGTCGACGACCCGGGCCACGGCCGCCCCCGTCCCGTCGAGGCGGTCGGGCACGCTCACCCACGCCGCCCGGCGGGCCTGCACGTCGGGATCGGTGGCGAGAAGGCGGGCCCGGCGCAGGTCACCCCCGGCCCCGGCGGCGGCCGCGGCCGCGGCCGCGATCTCGGCGTCCACCCCGTCCGCCTCCAGCGCGGCCCGCACCCGCTCGGGGGCCAGCGGACGCAGGTCGATGCGCACGCAGCGCGACGCCACCGTCACCAGCTCGGGGGGGACCTCCTCGGCCAGGACGACCATGACGGTCGACGCCGGCGGCTCCTCGACCGTCTTCAGGAGGATGGGGGCGGCCTCCAGCGCCAGGTGGAAGTCGACCAGCACGAGCACCTTCCGGGCGCCCTCCACCGGGTGGCGGTGGGCCCGGCGGATCACGTCCCGGGCCTGGTCCGCGTCGATGCGGGGGCCGTGACGCTCGACCACGTGCAGGTCGGGGTGCTCCTCGGCCAGGGCGAGGCGCCGGGCCCGTTCGGGGTCGGGGGCCACGGCGGCGAGGAGGTCGGCGGCGAAGGCCCGTGCCGCGGCCCGCTTGCCCGACCCGGCCGGACCCACCAGCAGGTAGGCGTGCACGGGCCGGGTCACCGCCCGCAGCTGGTCCACCGCCGCCTCCTGGCCCACCACGGCCGCCCACCCGTCGTTCTGGCGCCCATCCGGCCCCGAGGAGCGGGGGTTTCGGGCGCCGGAACGGTCAGGGGTCACGCCAGGCCCCGCTCGGTGACGGCGGCGACGACCCGGGCGTGCACCTCGTCGACGGTGCCGGTGCCGTCGACCACCACCCAGGCCGGGTCCCGGGCCAGGGCCAGGTAGCCGGCCCGGACCCGCTCGTCGAAGTCCACCGCGGCGGCCTCGATCCGGTCGGGCGGACCGGTCCGGCGCCGCCGACCCTCGGCCACGTCCACGTCGACCAGCACCACCAGGTCGGGTCGCAGGCCGCCCACCGCGAGGTCGAGGACCGAGCCGAGGGCGTCGAGGTCGAGACCCCGGCCGTGGCCCTGGTAGGCCAGCGTCGAGGCCGTGTACCGGTCACACACCACCGTCTCACCGGCGGCCAGCGCCGGGGCGATCACCTCGGCGACGTGCTGGGCCTTGTCGGCGGCGAACAGCAGCGCCTCGGCCACGGGGTCGACGGCGACCGGGGTGTCGAGCAGCAGGGCCCGGAGCCGGCGGCCCAGGTCACCCTCACCGGGCTGGAACGTGAACCGGGCGCCGAGACGGTCGGCCAGCATCCGGGCCTGGGTGGACTTGCCCGAGGCGTCGAGCCCCTCGAACACGATCAGCCGGCCGGTCACGACCGCGCCGCCCGCAGGCTGCGGACGGCCAGGACCCAGGCCAGCAGCATCAGCGCCGCGGCCAACCACAGCGCCAGTCGCACCCCGGGCAGCACGAGCACCCCGATCCCGAGGTCCACCTCTCCGCCGACGAGCCGGTCCGACACCACATCCAGGGCACCGGCCACGAGCGGCCCGACCCCGATGGCGATGAGCACGCAGAAGCGCACCATCGTGTAGAGGGCGCTGAAGATCCGGCCCCGCAGCTCGTCGTCGACGGTCTCGTGGAGGAGGGTGAAGCCGAGCACGTACACGGCCCCCGCCGCGATGCCGAGCAGCACGACGAGCAGGAAGACGACGCGCGACTCCGAGACCGACGCCGCCGCCGCGAGCGCCAGGCCGGCCACCAGCACGGCGGTGGCGAAGGCGCCCTCCTTGGGGACCCGACGCTGCACGGCGCTCAGCGCGCCCACCCCGACGGCCACCCCCGACCCCAGGGCGAAGACGAGGAGGCCGAAGGCGGCGTCGCCCGCGCCGAGCACCTCCTCGCTGAACAGCCCGCCGAGGGGCAGGAGCATCCCACCCCCGATCATCCCCGTCCCGAGGGCCACCATCACGGCCCGCACCACCGGGTCGGCGACGATGAAGCGCCACCCCTCCCGCAGGTCGCGCAGACCGGCGCCGAGGTCGAGCCGACGGCGGGGCCGGTCCCCCCGCCCGGCCGGGGTCCGGCGCCGGCGGGTGCGGGCGGCGAGGGGCAGCGTCCACACCAGGGCGGCGGCCACGACGAACGTGACGGCGTCGACACCGAGGGCCAGCCGCTCGCCGGTGACGGCGAGGGCGTCGAGGGCGCTCACGTCGTCGAGGGCCTCGCCCAGCTTGGCGAGACCGGCGAAGGCGGCCGCCGCCAACGGGAAGGTGCCGTAGGCGGCCACCAGGTTGAGGGAGTTGGCCGTGGTGAGGTGCTCGGCGGGCACCACGTTCGGCATCATCGCCTCCTTGGCCGGGCCCCACAGCGACGTGAACACCTCGAGGAGGAACGACGCCACGATCAGCCCGACGAGGCTGTCCACCACGGGGATGGCCAGCACGATGGCGGCCCGGGCGAGGTCGCAGACGATCATGAGCCGCCTGCGGTCCAGCCGGTCGACGATGACGCCGCCGGCCGTACCCAGGAACAGGCCGGGCAGGATGCGGGGGATCAGGACGAGCGAGATGGCCGCCGCCCCCCCACCCCCGGTGCCGCCCACCCGTCGGGCCAGCTCGATGATGGCGAGGAGACCGAGCCAGTCCCCGAACGCGGAGCAGACCTGCACCAGCCACAACCGCAGGTAGGCCGCCGACCCGAACACCCGCAGGTGCCGGGGGCCGTCCGGGTCGCTCGCCTCGGGGCCGCTCCCGGACCGGGTGTCGGCGGGGAGCGTCGGCCCGGGCGGGGTCAGGAGGGGCGGCGGCGGATCCGGCACCTCCTCGGGGGCCGCGGCCGGCCCACGCTCCGGGCGCCTCACCCCCACACCGTAGGGGAACCGTTCTCGGGGCCGATCGCCGACCTACGCCCCGGGGGAGGGCCGCTGATCGCCGGTCGCCCGCTCGGTGGGGTCGGCCGCCGCCTTCGCAGCCCGCTTCTCGCCGGCCGTCTTCCTCCCGGCCGCCTTCTTGCCGGCCGTCTTCTTCTTGGCCGCCTTCTTCCCGGCCGTCGCCTTCCTGCCGGCCGTCTTCTTCCTGGCCGCCGCCTTCTTCCCGGCCGCCTTCTTGCGCCCGCCCCGCTTCTTGGGGGCAGGGCCCCGGGCGCGGCGGTCGGCCAGCAGCTCGGCGGCCCGCTCGTCGGTGATGGTCTCGGTGTCGTCACCCCGGCGGAGCGAGGCGTTGGTCTCCCCGTCGGTGACGTAGGGCCCGTAGCGGCCGTCCTTGACCACCATGGGCCGGCCCGACACCGGGTCGGCGCCCAGCTCCCGCAGCGGCGGCTTGGGCTGACGGCCCCGGGGCAGCTTGGGCTGGGCCAGCAGGGCCAGGGCGTCGTCGAGCTCGACGGTGAAGAGCTGCTCCTCGCTCTCCAGGCTGCGGCTCTCGTCACCCTTCTTCACGTAGGGGCCGTAGCGGCCGTTGTGGACCCGGATTTCCTCGCCGTCCGGGTCGACGCCCAGGAGCCGGGGTAGGGAGAGGAGGCGGAGAGCGTCGTCGAGACCGATCGAGCCCAGCTCCATGCCCGACAGCAGCGAGGCCGTCTTCGGCTTCTCCTTGGATCCCTCGGCCGGCTGGCCGAGCTGCACGTAGGGTCCGAACCGGCCCGGCTTGGCGAGCACGGTCAGGCCGGTGTCGGGGTCGGTCCCCAGCTCCCGCTCGTCGGAGGGCGCGTCGAGCAGCTCGACGGCCTTGTCGAGGGTCAGCTCGTCGGGGGCGAGGTCGTCGGGGATGCCGGCGGTGTCCTCGCCCCGCTGCAGGTAAGGGCCGTAGCGGCCGACGCGGGCCACCACCGGGGTGCCGTCGTCGGTCATGCCGAGGGGGATGGAGTTGACGGCCCGGGCATCGATTTGGGCCAGCCGGTCCTCCACCATCGTCTTCAGGCCGACCGTCCAGGTGTGGCCGTCGTCCCCGTCGGCGCCGTCGCCGAAGTAGAAGCGACCCAGCCACGGCACGGCCTCGGCCTCGCCGCCGGCGATGTCGTCGAGGTCGTCCTCCATGCGGGCCGTGAAGGCGAAGTCGACGAGGTCGGGGAAGTGCTGCTCGAGCACGTTGACGGTGGCGAAGGCGGTGAACGCCGGCACGAGGGCCGAGCCCTTCTTCCACACGTAGCCCCGGTCCTGCACCGTCTCCATGATCGAGGCGTAGGTCGACGGTCGCCCCACGCCCAGGTCCTCCAGCCGCTTGACCAGGGACGCCTCGGTGAACCGGGCCGGGGGACTGGTCTCGTGGGAGCGGGCCTCGACCTCGACGGTGCTCACCCGCTCGCCCTCGGTCAGCGCCGGCAGCCGCCGCTCGGCGGGATCGGCGCTCTCGTCGTCGACGTCCTCGACGTAGGCGAGGCGGAAGCCGGGCTCGGTGATGACCGTGCCGCTGGTCGAGAACTCCACGGCCGTACCCTCGCCGCCCGGGCCGTCGGCCGAGGTGCCGGCCAGCTTGACCGTGACGGTCCGCCCGGTGGCGTCGATCATCTGGCTGGCCACCGTCCGCTGCCAGATCAGCTCGTACACCCGGGCCTCGTCGCCCTGCACCTCGGCCGCCACCTCGGGGGGCAGGCGGAACCGGTCACCGGCGGGCCGCACGGCCTCGTGGGCCTCCTGGGCGTTCTTGACCTTCTTGGCGTAGGAGCGGGGGGCGTCGGGGAGCCGCTCGGGGCCGTACCGCTCCCGTATCAGGTCACGGGCGGCGGACAGGGCGTCGGCCGACAGCATGGTCGAGTCGGTCCGCATGTAGGTGATGTAGCCGCTCTCGTACAGGCGCTGGGCGGCCCGCATCGTCCGCGACGAGCTGAACCCCAGCTTGCGGCCCGCCTCCTGCTGCAGCGTGCTCGTGATGAACGGCGCCGCCGGCCGCCGGCGGTAGGGCCGCGACTCCACGGACTCGACGGTCAGCTCGGCCCCGGCCAGCCCGTCGCGCAGCGACTCGGCCCGGGCCTGGTCGACCACCACCACCCCGTCGGCGGCCACGCCGTCGGGACCGAAGTCGCGGCCGGTGGCCACCCGGGTGCCGTCGACACCGGTGAGCGTGGCCCCGAACGGGTCCGCGGCGGCGTCGGCGGCCGGCCGGAAGCGACCCTCGAGGCCCCAGTAGGCGGCCCGGACGAAGGCCATGCGCTCCCGCTCCCGCTCGACCACCAACCGCACGGCCACGCTCTGCACCCGCCCGGCCGACAGGCGGGGCATGACCTTCTTCCAGAGGACGGGCGACACCTCGTAGCCGTAGAGCCGGTCGAGGATGCGGCGGGCCTCCTGGGCATCGACCAGGCGCCGGTCGATCTCGCGGGGCGCCTCGATGGCCTCCCGGATGGCCCGGGGGGTGATCTCGTGGAACACCATCCGCTTGACGGGCACCCGGGGGCTGAGCACCTCGACCAGGTGCCAGGCAATGGCCTCGCCCTCCCGGTCCTCGTCGGTGGCGAGGTAGAGCTCGTCGACGTCGGCCAGCAGCGACTTGAGGTGCTTGACCTGGTCCTTGGCCCGGCCCGTCACGACGTACAGCGGCTTGAAGTCGTTGTCGGTGTCGACCCCGAGGCGGGCCCAGGGCTCGCCCTTGTAGGCGGCCGGCACGTCGGCGGCGCTGCGGGGGAGGTCGCGGATGTGGCCGACCGACGACTCGACCACGAAGTCGTCGCCCAGGTAGCCGGCGATGGTGCGGGCCTTGGCCGGGCTCTCCACGATCACGAGGGACTTGGTCATGCGAGGTGTTCGCTCATGGGGCCTCCACGGCTACCACGTCCCGACCGCGTTGACGACCTCGGGCCGCCTCACACCGGGACGCGATCGGCGTCGCGCCGACGGGACAGTCCGGCCACGCCGACCACGGCCACGGCGCCGACGACCGCCCCCACCAGGGCGGGAACGAGGGTGGCGGACTCGGGGGCGCCGAGGCTCGACTCGTCGATGCCCTCCGGGCCGGCCGGCCAGGGCCACAGGACCCGCAGCGACCCGACCATGAGACCGATGAGGGCGGCCAGCACGGTGTCGTGGTGATGGCGGAGGAGCCAGTGCAGGAAGGTCGAGAACGAGCCGAGCCCCACGGCCGCCCCCACCGTGAACACGGCCATGACGGCCAGATCCCGCTCGTCGACGGCGTCGAGGATGTACTCGTAGAGGCCGAGCATGACGAGGATGAACGATCCCGACACGCCCGGCAGGATCATGGCGCAGATGGCCACCGCGCCCGCCCCGAGCACGATCGGCAGCGACGGCGAGTCGACGGCCTCGCCCCGGAGGCCGAGCGCCCAGGCCGACGCGACGGCGGCGCCCACCACCACGGCCATCCGCACCCCGTCGCGGTTTCGCATCGCCTCGAACGTCACCACCACCGAACCGACGATGAGACCGAAGAAGATGGCCGACATGACCTCGGGGCGCTCCTCCAGCTGGCGGTTGAGGAACGACGACAGCACGAGCACGGCCGTGACCACCCCGCCGAGGAGGGGCAGGAGGAAGCTCCACTCGACCCGCCCGAGGGTCCGGCGGGCACCGGAGACGTCGAGGCGGGCCAGGTGGGCGAGGGCGCCGGCGCCGGTGCGGACGTTGCCGATCAGCCGCTCGTAGATGCCGAGGACGAGCGCGATCGTGCCCCCCGAGACGCCGGGGACGAGGTCGGCGGCACCCATGAGGAAGCCCCGCACCAGCTGGGTCGGGACGCGGAACAGCACGGCGGACGACGGTACCGGCGATACCGTCGCGATCGTGAGCGACCCCCGCCCCAGGCCGGTTCCCCGTTCCCGACGTGGCCGACCTGCCCGACGACCTGCGCCGGCGGATCGAGACCGTCCAGGAGAAGAGCGGCTTCGTCCCCAACGTGTTCCTGGCGTTGGCCCACCGCCCCGACGAGGCCCGGGCCTTCTTCGCCTACCACGACGCCGTGATGGAGCGTGACGGCGGGCTCAGCAAGGCCGAGCGGGAGATGATCGTCGTGGCCACCTCGGCCGGGAACGACTGCCTCTACTGCGTGGTGGCCCACGGCGCCATCCTGCGGATCCGGGCCAAGGACCCCCTCCTCGCCGACCGGGTGGCCGTCAACTGGCGCAAGGCCGACCTGCCCGAGCGCCAGCGGGAGATGCTGGCCTTCGCCACCAAGCTGGCCGTGCGCTCGGGCGAGGTCGACGACGACGACTTCGACCGGCTGCGGGCCGTGGGCTTCGACGACGAGGACATCTGGGACATCGGCGCCGTCGTGGCGCTGTTCGCCCTGTCCAACCGGATGGCCAACCTCACGGCGATGCAGCCCAACACCGAGTTCTTCTCCATGGCGAGGTGAGCGCCACCGGCGTCGTCCCCGTCGCCGAGGAGGAGGCGCCGGGACGTGCCGATCGACGGCGCCCGGCTGGACGGGCCGGGGTGGCCGCCCTGGGCGTGCCGGTGGTGGCGGTGCTGGCGGCCGGGTGGCAGCGGCGGTGGATGTCCGACGACGGCTTCATCAACCTGCGGGTGGTCGAGCAGGTGTGGGCCGGCCACGGGCCCGTCTTCAACGCCGGCGAGCGGGTCGAGGCCCACACCAGCACGCTGTGGACGGCCGTCCTCGTGGTCGGTACCCGGGTGCTCGGCTTCCTCGACGCCGCCTGGGTGGCGGTGCTGCTCGGCCTCGCGCTCACCGCCGCCGGGGTGCTCCTCCTCCAGCTCGGGGCCCGGGCGCTGCTCGACCGGGGGGCGGGCGGGGTGTGGGTTCCCGTCGGCGTGCTCGTCCCGGTCGCGCTCTCGGCCACCTGGGACTACGCCACCTCCGGCCTGGAGAACGGCCTGGCCTGGGCCTGGCTGGGTGGGGCGTGGCTGTTGACGGCCCGGGTGTGGCGCGGTGGCGGTGGTCCCGTGGTCGCCGCCGTCGTCGTCGGGCTGGCCCCGCTGGTGCGCCCCGACCTGGCCGTGATGGGAGCGGCCCTGGGGCTGGTGCTGCTGCTGGCCCCGGCGGGGGACGCGACGGGGGGTCGGTCGCCACTGGGTCGGCCAGCACTGCGGCGGGCCGTCCGGTTGATCGCCGCCGGAGCGGCCGTCCCGGTCGTCTACCAGGCGTTCCGCATGGCGTACTACGGGGCCCTGGTCCCCAACACGGCACTGGCCAAGGAAGCGTCGCTCCCGTGGTGGGGCCAGGGGTGGCGCTACGCCGCCGACGTGCTGGGCACCTACTGGCTGTGGCTGGCCCTGCCCGTGCTGGCGGTCGCAGCTGCGCCGACGGTGCGCACGACCCTGCGCTCCCGGCGGGACCTCCTGGCGGTCCTGGCCCTACCGGCGGCGGCCCTCGTCCACGCCCTCTGGGTGATCCGGGTCGGGGGCGACTTCATGCACGCCCGCCTGCTCCTGCCGTCGCTGGCGGCGGCGGTGGCACCGGTGGCCGCCCTCCCGGTACGGCGCACGGCCCTCCCCCGGTCCGCCGTGGCGGTGCTGGCCGTGCTGGCCTGGGCCGTGCCGGTGGCGCTCCTGGCCCGCACGCCCGGTCAATGGGTCGACGACCGCATCGCCGACGAGCGGGCCGTCTACACCGCCGCCGCCGGCACCGACCACCCCGTGACGCTGGACGACTACGACACCCTGGAGTGGGTCGGCCTCGGCCGGGCGGCCGCAGCGCGTGCCGACGCCGGTGACCCCCGGTTCTGGGTCGTCGACCACACCGCCGACCGGGGCTGGACGGTGGCCGTCGACGTGCCGGCGCCGGCCATGTCGGTCTGGATCCCCAACGTCGGGATGTTCGGCCTCGCCGCCGGCCCCGACGTGCGGGTGCTCGACCCCTACGGGCTGGGTGACCCCCTCGCCTCGCGGGTGGTCATGCTCGAACGGCGCCGCCCCGGCCACGACAAGTGGCTCCCACCGGCCTGGGCGGCGGCCCGGTCCGTCGAGCCCGACGCCCTGCTCCCGGTCGACCCCGCCCTCGCCGCCGACGCTTCGGCCGCCCGCGCCGCCCTGGCGTGCGGGCCGTTCGACAACGTGATCGCCCGGGCCAGCGCCCCCCTCACCCTCTCCCGCCTCGCCGCCAACCTGGTGGGTGCCGTGACCGACCACGGCGTCCGCCTCCCCCCCGATCCGACGGAGGCGGAGCAGACGCGTTCTGCGGGTACGCTGACGCGCCGGCAGCGGTCGGGGGGTGACGGTGGGTTGTGGTTGTGGTTCGTTCCCGCCCCTTCAGGGCCGATCGCACAGCGATCGGGCGAGCGGAGCGAGCTCGGGCTAGATGAAGGCGGGGACGAAGACCAGGCTGACGATGGTCATGACCTTGATCAGGATGTTCATGGCCGGCCCCGACGTGTCCTTGAAGGGGTCGCCGATGGTGTCGCCCACCACGGCCGCCTTGTGGGACTCGGAGCCCTTGCCGCCGTGGGCGCCGGCCTCGATGTACTTCTTGGCGTTGTCCCAGGCGCCGCCGGAGTTGGCCATGTAGATGGCCATGAGGAAGCCGGTGACGACGGCCCCGGCCAGGAACCCGCCCAGGGCGCTCACGTCGATGAACCCGATGACGAGGGGCAGCGCCACGGCCAGCCCCCCGGGCAGCAGCATCTCCTTCAGGGCCGCCTGGGTGGAGATGTCGACGCAGCGGCGGGAGTCGGGCTTCACGCCGACGGCGCCCTCCCGCAGACCGGGGATCTCGGCGAACTGGCGACGCACCTCGACGATCATGGCCTGAGCGGCCCGGCCCACCGAGGCCATGGTGAGCGCGGCGAAGATGAACGGGGTCATAGCCCCGAGGAACAGGCCGATCGTGACCGCCGTGTCGTTGATGTCGAGGACGACCTCGGTGCCGGCCGTCAGGCTGAACGACTTGAACAGGGCCAGCGCCGTGACGGCGGCCGAGCCGACGGCGAAGCCCTTGGCCACGGCGGCGGTGGTGTTGCCGAGCGAGTCGAGGGAGTCGGTGACGGTGCGGACCTCGGGCGGCAGCTCGGCCATCTCGGCGATGCCGCCGGCGTTGTCGGCGATCGGACCGTACGCGTCGACGGCCACGATCACCCCGGTCACCGACAGCATGCCGATGGCGGCGAGAGAGACGCCGTACAGGCCGAACTCGCTGCCGGCGTCGCCGATGGCGGCCCCACCGAACCAGTACGACAGGCCGATCATGAGGGTCACCAGCCCGACGGCGGGCAGCGTCGAGAGCTTGCCCTGGGCGATACCGGCGATCGTGACGGTGGCGGGTCCCGTCTCGGCCTGTTCGGCGATCTGGCGGACCGGGCTGTAGTGGTCGGACGTGAAGTACTCCGAGGTGAACCCGATGGCCCACCCGCCGAGCAGGCCGACGATGATCGTCAGGGCGAGGAAGATGGGCTGCTCGACGAGCTGGTCCCCGAGGGGGTCGTCGGCGCCGGCGAACAGCAGGAACGCCCCGGCGATGGCGAACACCACGGTGAGGGCCATGGCGATGTACTGGCCCTGGTGGAGCTGCGACGACAGTGAGGCGCCGGGCCGGCCCCGGGTGAGGAGCGCGCCCACGATCGAGGCGATCATGCCGAGGGCGCCGATGAGGATGGGGAACACGAGCAGCGTCTCGAAGTCGTCGAACGGCTGCAGCACGCCGTCGGCGTCGAGGAAGATGCCGGGCACCAGCAGGGAGACGAGCACCACCGGCGCCACGATCGACCCGGCGTAGGACTCGAACAGGTCGGCGCCCATGCCGGCGACGTCGCCCACGTTGTCGCCCACGGCGTCGGCGATGGTGGCCGGGTTGCGGGGGTCGTCCTCGGGGATGCCGGCCTCGACCTTGCCGACGAGATCACCGCCGACGTCGGCGGCCTTGGTGTAGATGCCGCCGCCGATACGGGCGAACAGGGCGATGGAGGAGGCGCCGAGGCCGAAGGCGGCCACCACCTGGAAGGCGTCGTCGACGCCGATCCACTTCACCCACAGTAGGTAGTTGAACGAGATGCCGAACAGCGCCAGACCGGCCACGGTGAAGCCCATGACGGCGCCGCCCTTGAAGGCGAGCGGCAGCGCCTCGGCGGCCCCCTGGCGGGCGGCGTTGGCCGTGCGGGTGTTGGCGGCGGTGGCGATGCGCATCCCGACGAAGCCGGCGATCGATGACAGGACCGCCCCCATCAGGTAGGCGAACGAGGCGGCCGGGCGCCCGTCGATGGGCACCACCAGCAGCAGCACGAACATGGCGGCCACGAACACCGACACCCACTGGTACTCCCGCCGGAGGAAGGCCATGGCCCCCTCCTCGATGGCGGCGCCGATCTCCTTCATCAGATCGGTTCCCTGGTCGGCCATCAGCACGACCTGGGCGAAGTAGTAGGCCAGGGCGAGTGCGGCCGCGGAGGCGAGCAGCGCGAGATACGGAACCAGCGTCACGTTGGGACTTCCCTCTAGGCGGTGCGGGCACAGGCCAGCGCTACAAGCTAGGGGTACCCCGTTCCGGGAGCAACCACCGCCCTGGGGTCAGGCCGGGGCGGCGGGCGGCGTCGGGGGCGGCGCGCACGGGCGGTGCCCCTGCGCCGGTGTCCTACTGCGTGTGCGCCGGGCTCGGCTCGGGGGCCGTCGAGCCGGTGCCGGCCACGCCACCGTCGGCGCGAAGGCGATCGACGGCATCGGGGGGCAACGGGGCACCGTCGGCGCTGTCGCCGACGGCCGCCACCGGTGACGTGCTGCGCCACAGCAGCAGCAGCGACGCCACCGCGGCCAGGAACGAGGCGACCAGGATGCCGATCTTGGCCTCCTCCTGGAGCAGCTCCCGCTCGAAGGCGAGGCCGGTGATGAAGATCGACACCGTGAAGCCGATACCGGCGGCGGTGCCGATGGCCAGCACCTGCCCCCAGGTGGCGCCCCGGGGGAGGTTGAGGCCGAGCCGGGTCGAGATCCAGGTGAACAGGACGATGCCGACCGGCTTGCCGATCACCAGACCGGCGATGACGCCCAGGGTGGCGGGGGCGGTGGCGGCCTCGGACACGACCTCGCCGGACAGCTCGATGCCGGCGTTGGCCAGGGCGAAGATCGGGATGATGAGGTAGCTGGTGTAGGGGTGCAGCAGGTTCTCCAGCCGCTCGGCCACCGAGACGGACTCCTTCAGGCGGAAGGCCTGGACCCGGACCTCGTCGGCGGTCAGGTCGCGGTGCTCCAGCTCGTCCGCGATGCGCTCGGCACGATGGCGGCCGATGAGGGAGCGGGCCGGGGCCATGAGCCCGAGGGCCACGCCGGCGATGGTGGCGTGGACGCCGCTCTGGAACGTGGCGAACCAGACGAACGTGCCGATCACGGCGTACACGGGCACGTACCAGACCTTGGCCTGCTTCAGGACGGCCACCAGCAGGAGCCCGGCCCCGGCGGCCGCCAACCAGATCAGGCTGAGGCTGGACGTGTAGAAGATGGCGATCACGGCGATGGCGCCGATGTCGTCGACGATGGCCAGCGTCAGGAGGAAGATCTTGAGGGTGGCCGGCACCCGTGAGCCGAGCAGGGCCACGACGCCGAGGGCGAACGCGATGTCGGTCGCCATGGGGATGCCCCAACCGTGCGACGCCCCACTCCCGAGGTTGAAGGCGAGGTAGACGAGGGCCGGCACGACCATGCCGCCCACGGCGGCGAGGGCGGGAACGGCGGCCGAGCGGGGGTTGCGCAGCTCTCCCACGACCAGCTCACGCTTGATCTCCAGGCCCACCACGAAGAAGAAGACGGCCATGAGGGCGTCGTTGACCAGCGCCTCGATCGAGATGCCCAGGTGGTCGCCGTGGGCGAACGGGTGCCAGGAGCCGATGGCCAGCTCGATCTCGGTCTCCCACAGGTGGTGGTAGGACTCGCCGAACGGCGAGTTCACCCAGATGAGGGCGGCGGCCGTGGCGATCAGGAGGATGATGCCGCCGGAGACCTCGAGGTGGATGAAGTGCTGGATGGGGCGCACCACCGTGCGGGCCAGGGCCCGGTCGCTGCTGATGAAGGTCGGGTAGGGCGAGGGGCTCGGCCCGTGCTGGCTCATGTTCCACCTGTCGACGGCTCGGTCCGGCCGCAAAGCCTATTGCCGGGCGGCGGCGTCTCCGGTGTCGCCACGGCCGCGGCCACGGTCTCGTGGAGATCGACGGCCCGATCGAGGCGGCACAGGGTCAGGAGATCCCGGTGGCGGTCGCGGCCCGGCACCACCCGCACCTCGCCACCCCGGCGCCGGGCCCGCCGCACGATGCCGAGCAGCACGCCCAGGCCGGCCGAGTCGACGACGTCGACGGCCGACAGGTCGACGACGACCCGGTCGACACCGTCGCCGTCCAGCTCGACCAGACGGGCCCGCACGGCCGGGGCGCTCACCACGTCGAGGTCACCGGTCGGCGCCACCACCGTCCAGGACCCGGCTCGCCGCACGTCGAGCCGTACCGACGCCGGACCGGGACCCACGCCCGACAGTGTGGCCCCACCGACGGCGTGGCCCCACTCGACGCGCCCGGGGGTGAGCGCATGGCGACGGCGTGGCCCCACTCGACGCGCCCGGGGGTGAGAGCATGGCGACGGCGTGGCCCCACTCGACGCGCCCGGGGGGTGAGCGCATGGCGACGGCGTGGCCCCACTCGACGCGCCCGGGGGTGAGAGCATGGCGACGGCGTGGACCTGCGATCCCTCCTCGAGCCGCTCGACGGCGGCGGCCAGCTCGTCGACGTGCGCGAGGTGGCCCCCCGGGAGGCGCGGCACGGGGCGGTGTCCCGCCCCCTCCCGGGCGCCCTGGCGGCCGAGGTCGAGCGCCGGCCGCTGTGGTCCCACCAGGCCGCCGCCATCGACCTGATCCGGGCGGGCACCCCCACCGTCGTGGCCACCGGGACGGCCTCCGGCAAGTCGCTGTGCTTCCTGCTGCCGGTAGCGGAGGCGTGCGGCGACGACGGCGCCGCCCTGGTCGTCTACCCGACCAAGGCGCTCGCCCACGATCAGCTGCGGGCCATCGAGGAGCTCGACCTGCCGGGTGTGGTGGCGTCCACCTACGACGGTGACGCCGACCCCGACGCCCGGTCACTGGCCCGGCGCCGGGCCAACGTCGTGCTGACCAACCCGGAGATGGTGCACTACGCCATCTGCGCCAACCACGACCGGTGGCACCGCCTGCTCGGGCGCCTCCGGTACATCGTGGTCGACGAGCTGCACGCCTTCCGTGGTGTGTTCGGCAGCCACGTGGCCCACGTGCTGCGGCGCCTGGTCCGCCTGTGTCGTCACTACGGCGCCGACCCGGTGCTGGTGGCGACGACGGCCACGACCGGCCGACCCGACGTGCTGGCCGCCCGCCTCCTCGGCACCGAGGTCGCCGTCGTCGACGACGACGGATCCCCGTGTGGCACCCGCACCGTGGCGCTGTGGGACCCCGCCCCGGCCGAAGACCCGGCCCCCGAGTCCGAGTCGGCCCGGGTCGCCGGTGCGCTGGTCGAGTCGGGGTCGCGGGTGATCGCCTTCTGCCGCAGCCGGTGGGCCGCCGAGGTCACCGCCGAGGCGGCCCGGGAGCGGGTCGGCCCGCTCCGCTCGGTGCGGGCCTACCGGGGCGGCTACCTGGCCGGGGAGCGGCGCGAGATCGAGCTGGAGCTGGCCGCCGGCGAGATCGACGTGATCGCCGCCACCAACGCCCTCGAGCTGGGGATCGACGTCGGCGCTCTCGACGCCGCCGTGCTGTGCGGGTTCCCGGGCACGGTGGCCTCGTTCTGGCAGCAGGTCGGACGGGCCGGGCGGGGTGCCGACAAGGCGTCGGCGGTGCTCGTGGCGGGGCGGGATCAGCTCGACCGGTGGTTCCTGCGCCATCCCGACGAGCTGTTCTCCCGTCCGCCCGAGCCGGCCGTCGTCGACCCCGCCAACCCGTACGTGCTGCTGCCCCACCTCGCCGCCGGGGCCGTCGAGCTGGCCCTCCGGCCCGACGACGAGCGCCACTGGGGTGAGGACCTGCACCGGGGGGTCCGCCAGCTCGTCGGCTCCCGGCACCTGGCCGTGCGCAACGGACGGGCCACCTGGTCGGGCTCGACGTCGCCCGCCCACCGCATCTCGCTGCGGTCGACAGGACCTGGTGAGATCGTCGTCACCGACGCCGCCGGCGACGAGATCGGCACGGTGGATCATGCCCGCGCCCCGTTCCAGGTCCACCCCGGGGCCCGCTACCTGCACCAGGGGCGGGCCTGGCGGGTGGTCTCGCTCGACCAGGACGAGGGCCGCTGCGTGGTCGAGCCCGACGACAGCGTGGGCCACCGGGTCCGAGCCGTCTCGACCACCGAGGTCGACATCGTCGACCGGGTGGCGTCGACGCCCGTCGGGCCCGCCCGACTGGAGCTCGGCACCGTCACGGTGACCGGCCGCGTCGTCGGTTACGTGCGGCGCGACGCCGCCGGCGCCGTCGTCGAGGAGCAACATCTCGACCTGGCCCCCGTCCGTCTCGCCACCACCGCGGTCTGGTGGGCGTTCGACACCGACCTGGCCTCCACCATCGGGATCGACGGCGCGCTGCTGCCCGGAGCGCTGCACGCCGCCGAGCACGCCCTCATCGGGATGCTCCCGCTGGTGGCCAGATGCGACCGGTGGGACGTGGGGGGCGTGTCGAGCGCCCACCACCCCGGCGCCGGGGGGCCCGTCATCTTCGTCCACGACGGTCACCCGGGCGGCATCGGCGTGGCCCCGTGTGTCCACGGGGCGGCCGCCGACCTCGTGACGGCGACGGCGTCGGCGCTGACCGCCTGCGGGTGCTCGGGTGGGTGCCCGGCGTGCGTGGTGTCGCCCAAGTGCGGCAGTGGCAACCACCCCCTCGACAAGGGTGGCGCCCTCGCGCTGCTGCGGGCGCTGGGCTGACCGGGCCCTGCGCCCGGTCCCGTCCCGTTCACCGCTCGACCCGCATGGTGGCGGCCGAGGTGACCTCGACGTCGTCGAGGAACGTGCCGACGAGGGGGAGCTCGGTCGGGGACCGGTAGCGGACGGTGACCCGCACCCGGCTGCCCTCCCCCTCCCGCCCCGTGACGGACACGTCGAGCCGATCGCGGTCGAGCCCGGTGGCGGCCACGGCGGCCTGCTCGGCGGCGCCGCTGTCACCCGACACCGCCGCGGCCCGGGCCCCCTCCCGGGCGGCGTGGACCGCCATCTGCTGGTCACGCAGGACCAGCCCCACCTGGGCCAGCACCATGATCAGCAACACCACGAACGGGAGCGCCAGCGCCAGCTCGACGGTGGTCTGGCCCCGGTCGTCGCCACCGGGGTGGCGCTGCCGGCTGACGCCCCCGGGGGCCGGGGGAGGACGGCCCGGCGGGAGGGGCCGAGCCGGCTCCCCCCGCCGGGCGGTCGTCCCGGTCACGACAGGCTGCCGATGACCCGCTCGAAGACCACGTCGAACAGCTTCGTGACCTTGTTGGTCTCGATGGCCCACGCCCCGAACAGGGCGACGACGGCGGCCACGGCCGTGAGCACGAGCGCGTATTCGGTCGTGGTCTGGCCCTCGTCGGTGACGCGGGCCCGGTCGTTGAGGGCGGACAGGAGACGGATGATGAGCATGGGGTTTCCCTTCGTGGGTGAGGACGGTCATGCGGGGAGACCGTCGAGGGCGGTGGCCGCGATGGGGACCACGACGAGGAGGACGAAGGCGGGGAGTACCCCGAACGTCCCGGGCAGGAGGAGCAGGGTGGGGAGACGCCTCACCCGCCCCTCGGCGTGACGGCGTCGCTGCCGCCGGGCCTCGGCGGCCAGGGTGGCCAGGGCGGCGTCGACCGAGACCCCGAGGCGGGCTGCCGATCCGAGAGCCTGGACCAGGCCCCGGGCGCCCGTCCCCAGCTCGTGGCGGAGACCGTCGAGGACGGTGCCGAGGTCGCGGCCCAGGCGGAGCTGGCGGTGGGCCCGGGCCAGGGTGTCACCGGCGGGCCCGGGGGTCTGATCGGCGACGACGCCGAGCGCGACGGGCACCGTCAGGCCCGACCGCAGCGCGACGGCGAATCGGACGGCGAGGTCGGGGACCGCCTCGTCGATCTGGCGACGGTGGTCGGCCGCCTCACGCCGGCCCCGCCACCAGCCGGCAACGGCGAGAGCACCGACCAGCGCGACGGCGGGCACCGGCCCGACCATCAGCACCACGAGCGGAAGGCCGACCGCACCCGCCCCCCAGCGCAACTCCGCGGCCTCGTCGTCGGCGTGGCGGCCGGCGAAGCGGCGCACGCGGCGGCCGAGCCGGCGCAGCACCGTGACGACGCGTCGGTCGGCGACGGAACGGACCGACGAGCGGGGTGGGAGGCGCCGGCTGCGCAGCACGACGGTGCCGGCGGCGAGCCAGGCCCAGGCGAGGGCGAGGAGGCCGCTCAGAGCGGCGTCGGGGGTCATGCCGGTGCACCTCGGCTCGCCCGGGCGGCCACCGTGCGCACCGCCGGCCCGCCCGACCCCGCACCGGGAACGGGGGCCAACGTGACGGCCACCAACGAGACGGCGGCGGTCACGGCATGGCCCGACGGGTGAGCAGCTCGGCGGCGAGGAAGGCGGCGCCGTCGAGGGTGAGGCCGCCGACGAGGCAGACCAGTCCGAGCGGGGTGTCGGTGAGGAACGCGGGGAGGCGGGGGTCGGCCCGCCCGACCACGAGGACGAACAGCAACGGCAGCGCCGTCATCAGCACCATGCTGGTACGGGCCGGCCCGGCCGCCGACCGGGCCTCCGCCCGCAGCTCGACCCGGTCACGGGCTGAGTCGCCGACCAGGTCGACGACGTCGGCGATGTCGCCCCCCAGCTCGTAACCGAGCCGGACGGCGCCGACGAGGAGGTCGAGCCCCGCGTCGTCGATCTCGTCGACGAGCCGGTCGAGCTCCCGCCCGAGCTCGGCGCCCGCCCTGACCCTGCCGACGGTGCGATGCAGCGCCGCCCGCAGCGGTCCCTCGACGGCGTCGGCACCCTCGGCCAGCGCGCCGAGCGGGGTGGCGCCCGAGCGCAGGGATCGGGACACCTCGTCGCAGAGAACGGGCAGCTCCGCCACGACGTCGGGACCCGCCCGGCGTAGCCGTCGCGCCACGACGGCCACCAGCGCTCCCGCCGCCGCGCCCACCACCGCTGCGGTCACACCACCGACGGCGCCACCCGCGACGGCACCGATCACCGCCGCCAGCGGCCGTACCGGAGGTCCGTCGGAGCCGGGCGACGCAGCAGCGACCGGACCTCGCAGCCGACGTCGGGCAGCGCGCCGCTGTCGGAACGGTCCGACCGGTCGATGCGACGCAGGCAGGGTGGCGACCCGAGCGGCACGTTGCGGATGGGGGTCGCCGGCGGCCGGGCCACCCTGAACCGGGGCGTCAGGAACCGGGCCCGGCCGTGGCCGGTCGATCGGGGCGGTCATGGACGGTCCTCCCACGAACGGGGTCGGCGGCTGGGGGCACGGCACCCGCCGGCCGGGTCGAGCAGCGGGACGGTGACCGGGCCGCCGGGCCGGTCGGCCAGCTCGTCGACGGCGACCACCCGGCGCCGACCGTCGGTGCCACGGCGGACGTGGACCACCGCGTCGACGGCGGCGTGGAGCTGCTCGGCCACGGCGGCGGCGGGGATGGCCTCGTCGGCGGCCAGCACCATGGTGGCGAGGCGGCGGACGGCGTCGGCCGGACCGTTGCTGTGGATGGTGGACAGCGAGCCGTCGTGACCGGTGTTGAGGGCGTGGAGGAGGTCGACCGCCTCGGCCCCGCGGACCTCGCCGATGACGAGCCGGTCGGGGCGCATGCGCAGGGCGTTTCGCAACAGGGCCCGGATGGACGCCGCGCCGGCACCCTCGGCGTTGGCCGGGCGGGACTCGAGGCGCACCACGTGGTCGTGTCCGAGGCGCAGCTCGGCGGCGTCCTCGATGGTGATGATCCGCTCGTGGGGATCGACCAGGGAGGCCAGCGAGTTCAGCAGTGTGGTCTTGCCGCTGCCGGTGCCCCCGGTGACGAGCACGTTCCACCTGGCGCCGACCATCGACGCCAGCAGGTCGGTCACCGCCGGTGGCCCCCACTCCTCCAGGCCCACCTGGCGGGCCCGGAACCGGCGGATGGCCAGGCAGGGGCCGTCGACGGCCAGCGGCGGGAGCACGGCGTTGAGCCGGGAACCGTCGGGTAGGCGGGCGTCGACCAGGGGGGATCGCCGGTCGGCGCGCAGGCCGAGCGGGGCGAGGATGCGCTGCAGGAGGTGGTGCACCGTCGCATCGTCGAGGGTGATCTCCGCGGGGCGGAGCCGCCCGTCGCGCTCGACGTAGACCCGGCCGCCCCCGTTGACCAGCACGTCGGACACGGCGTCGTCGTCCAGCAGCGGCTCGAGCGGCCCGAGGCCCTCCACCCGGGCGAGCACCCGATCGGCGACATCGGCGACGACGGCGCGGCCGGCCAGCGGCAGCGCCGCCTGGACCAGCGTCATGACCGCATCGGCGCGCCGGGGCCCGTCGGCGAGGCCGTCGGCGATGATGCGCTGGTGGAGCTGATCGACCAGCTCGTCGTGGAGGTCGATCACCGGTCGAGAACCCCCCGCAGCCGCCGCGCCGCCCGCCGTGGGGGGCGGGCCAGCAGCAGCCCGGCGTCGACGAGGCGGGCCGTGGCCGGATCCCACGGCAGCTCGGCGACGACGGGGACACCGGCCGCGGCCGCCACGTCGGCGGTCGACAGGGCGCGTCCCGGCTCGGTAACGACCACCACACCGTCGGTCGGTTCGGACCGGCGCTGCGCCGCCCGCAACGCCAGGTAACAGGGCCGCACCACCATGAACCGGAGGGTGGCGGCCCGCAGGAAGGCCCGGCCCAGCTCGTCGTCGGCGCTCCCGGCGTCGATCACGACCAGCTCCTCGCCGCCACCGACGACCGCCGCCACCAGGGCGGCCCGCTCGGGCCCGGGGTCGGGTCCGCCGCCGGACGGCAGCAGCGCCACCCGCTCGGCCACGTCGACGCGCAGGCGGGTCAGCGCGTCAGGCGGCGCCTCCTCGGCGAGGCAGAAGTCGCGCACGCCCGTCGCTGGTGACGGGCCCACCCCGAGCACGTCGGTCAGCCCACCGGCCACGTCGACCAGCAGGACCCGCTCACCGGCGGCGGCGTGGACGGCGGCCAGCAGCGCGCAGACGACGCTGGTGCCGGACCCACCCTTGGGGGACCAGAGCGTGACGAGCACGCGACACTCCCTCGACTCAGGAGAGCGACCGCCCGGGGCGGTCGGAGAGGAGGGGAAGCGGGGATCACCCTAGCCGGGGGGTGTGACAACGGGGCGTCGCCCCGGGGTTCGACGCCTGGGCCTCCCGAGGAACGGTGCCAGCCCGTAGGGTGGCTGATCGTGGTCGTCGTGCACGCCGAATCGTTCGGTCAACTGGGCGATGTCGAAGTCGAGTTCGGAGACCTCACGATCCTGGTCGGTGCCCAAGCGACCGGAAAGACCATTCTCCTGCAGACGCTCAAGCTCGGACTCGACGGCCTGGCCGTCCGGCGCACGCTTCGCGAGAACTTCCTCGAGGTCCGTACATGGTCCGGTTTCCTGGATCTCTACTACGGCGACGGCATGAGATCCTTGTGGCGCGAGACGTCAAAGGTTCAGGTCGGGGGCGCCGCAGTCTCTGACGCCCTCCTCCGGCGGCGTACGGGCATCGATGGCGCATCACACACCGTCACCTACGTCCCGGCACAGCGCACGCTTGCCCTCCCGGACGGTTCACCCCTGCGTTTTCGAGAGCTCGGCGACTCGTCCCCGTTCGTCGTTCGTCAGTTCAGCGCCAAACTCCACGACGCCATGCTGAACAGACAGTTCGACAAGGATGGCCGCCTCTTCCCGAACACAGGTCGCCTGACGGCGAGGCTCCGGACAGCGCTCGACGAATCTGTCTTTCACGGTGCCGAACTGATGATCAGCAACGAGCTGCCAAGGCAAGATTTGCGTCTGACGGTCGAGAGCGCATCCTTCCCGATGATGACGTGGACCGCCGGGCAGCGGGAGGTGATCCCTCTTCTGCTAGCCCTCTATCCGCTCCTCAAGGCAGGAAAGCTCTCGAAGGATCCCGGGATCGACTGGGTCATCATCGAGGAACCCGAGATGGGGTTGCATCCGAGCGCCATCATGGCGATCATGAGCCTGGTCATCGAGCTGGTGGGTCGCGGCTACAAGGTCGCCATCTCTACGCACCACCCCCTCGTGCTCGACGTTGCCTGGGCCATCGGTGTTCTCCAGGGATCCCACGGGCGTCAGCCGGCCCGGGCCTTGCAGAAGACTCTCGGCGTCACCGAGGCGCGAGCCGAGGCTGCACTGGACAAGGTGGTACGTGTTCACGCCCTCGAGTACACGGACGACGGCCAGGTCGGGGCGACCGAGATCAGCCAGCTCGACCCCGCTTCCGAGCTGCCGATCGAGCGAGAGTGGGGTGGTCTCACCGGCTTCAGCGGCGATCTGTCCGAGCTGGTCGTCGAACACGCGGGGTGACCAACATCGAATGGAAGGGCGGAAAGCGAGCCATGGCCGCTCGTCACCGACCACTCGTCGCTGACGCACCGATGCGGAGCGCCGACCTGGATAGCGGTCTACGGGCGGGCCATCCCCAGTCGCCGCGGTGGGACTACCTGCTGGAGACGCATGGCGGCCGAACCAGCGCCGTCGAGGTCCACCAGGCCCGACCATCCGAGGTCGACACCGTGATCCATAAGAAGAGATGGGCCGAACGCGTGCTCGAAGAACTCGCGCCCACCGTCGGCGTGGACACCTGGCACTGGGTCATGCCTCCACGCTCACCCTGTCGGATGACCCGCAACACTGCGTACGCGAGACGACTCGCTGCAGCCGGGATCAGGTTCCCGACGCGCAAGGTGGCCAGAGGCAACCTGTAGCGCTGCCGTTGATGTGGCGGAGGTGGACGGGAATCGAACCCGCCGGACGGGGATCGCCCGTCCCACCCGCTTTGAAGGCGGGGGCGCCCACCAGGTGCGCAGACACCTCCACCGGCGACGCTACCGGGCCGGCCGGGGCGAGGCGGCCGGGCCTGCGACGGGCCCGCCCGCCGATTCGCAGGCGGGCCCGGAACCGGGACGGCTACAGGCTGGCCGGGTCCGGCGCCGTGCCGACCTCGCCCCGCACGGCGCCACCCCCGCCGCCGCGGTTGCGGACGCGGACGACCTCGGTGGCGGTGGCGAAGCCGAACGGCGGCTCGATCTCGAAGAGCGAGACCTGGGCCACCGCCTCGCCCACCCGGAAGGGCCGGACCTGCGCCACGGCCAGCACGCGCACCCGGTCGATGCCCCCGCTGCAGTTGACGTCGTCGAAACCGAAGCCCCGCTCGATGAAGCCCCGGACGACCTGGGCGACCTCGACGCTGACCTGGGCCCGGCTGGCGCAGGTCACGAAGGTGTTCACCCGCACGGCCGCCCCGTCGGCCTCGAGCACGGCGCGGCGCAGGACGACGATGTCGGCCCGCTGCTGCGGTGGCGAGCTCTGGCCGACGGCCGGCATGGCCGGCAGCAGCACCAGCCCCACGACGGCGGCGAGCGTGGCGGCGGTCAGCCGGAATCGCTTCTTGATCATGGACAGTCTCCTTGGTGTTGGTCCTCGTTGGGAGGGCGGGCGGCGGCCACGACGGCGCCGACGAACAGGGGCACGACCGGGACGTGCCAGAGGAAGTCGAGGCCGCTGTGGACGGCGAAGGCGGCGACGCCGGCCAGCGCTCCGGCGCGGGCGGCGGTCGTACGGGCACGGCCCACCAGCACCAGGGCCAGCGCCACCACGAGGACCAGGCCCACCAGCCCCAGCTCGGCCGCCGTCTGCAGGTACTCGTTGTGGACGTAGCGGGCCTCGAACAACCCGTCGTCGAACCACCGCAGCTCGACCCGGCCGGGGCCGACCCCGACGAGCGGTGAGCCCGACCACTGGTCCCACGCCGCCGACCACTCGCGGGCCCGATCCGACGAGGCGGCCTGCAGGCGGGCACCGTCACGGCCGCCGACCGCACCCGCCACCACCGGGGCCAGCGCGACGGCGGCGATCAGGGCCGGCGCGGCCGCCACCGCCAGGCGGCGGGAGCCGCCGCTCAGTCCCGCCACCACGACCGCGCCGGCGACCAGGGCCAGGACGGCTGGGACAGGCCGGGCGGGGGCGTCGGTGGGCAGCGACGGCACCAGTCCGACGAACGCAACCGCAGCGCCGAGCCCCATCGGCACCAGCCGGAGCAGCAGGCCCCGGCCCCGGGCGGCGGTCAGGACGACCAACCCGACGACCAGTGCCAGGAGACCGGCCCGGCTCTGGGTGGCGGCCGCCCCCAGGAGCAGACCCGCTCCGGCGAGGTCGACGCCGAGGCGGGGGCAGGCCCGATCGAGGCCACCGGCCAGCACCAGCAGCACGGCCACCACCAGCAGCGCAGCGGCGGCGTTGGCGTAGGTGAGCGAGGTGGCCGCCCGCCACACCCCCGGGTCGGCGGCCGCCCACGGCTCACGACGCAACGCCACACCCCACCACCCGGTGGCGGCCACGAAACCGGCCACGGCCGTCAGACCGACCAGCACCCGCTCCCGGACGGGCACCGGGAGAGGGGACAGGGTGGCGTCGATCGCCACCAGGGCGGCCGTCAGCGCCACGACGGGAAGGGCGGCCGCCACGTCTCCTGTGGCCCCGGCCCGGGCCACGGCCCAGAGGGCCAGCGCCGCGGCGGAACCGACGACCGGGTGGCGTAGCGCGACCGGTGACCCCGTGGCGCAGGCCACGACCACGGCGGCGCCGGCACCGACGGTCAGGAGCAGCAGGCCCGGGGGGTGGAACCCCCCCTGGAGAGCGGCCCCACCGGCCAGCGTGGCCACCACGGTCAGGGCCGCCGGGGGGAGCGGGCGGGTCGGGGGCGAGCGGGTGTGGTCGACCTCGGCGCTCGATCGCACCCTCCGGCCCGCCACGAGCACGCCCGCACCCTACGCCTCGCCGGGGGGTGGGGGAAGCGGCGACGTCCGACTGCTCACCCGCCACCCGCCGACGCCATCGGACCCCGGTCGGGGCCCGCTCAGGAACCCTGCAGAGCCCGGACCCGGTCGATCAGCGCGGCGTGGTCGGCGAGCAGGGTCCGCTCCTCCCGGGCCCGCACGTCGGCCTCGACCCGGCGTTCCTCGGCGGCGCAGCGCCAGTCGGCGACGGCCACGGCCCGCTCCCGCTCCTGCAGGGCGGCCAGCTCGTCGGCGTCGACGGCCACGCCCTCCTCCAGCAGGGTCTGACGCTGCCGATCGTCGAGGGCGGCGATCTGCTCGTCGGTCAGGTCGAGGGTCAGCCCGTCGAGACGGGAGGTGAGGTCGGCCACCGCCTCGGCCGGCGTCGGGAAGGGATATCCCTCACCGGCCATGCACGCGGCCCAGCCCTCCCGGGCGGCGACCAGGCGGGGGTCGGACCTGACCCGCTCGTCGAGGTCGTCGAGCACCCGGTCGAACTCGGCCCTCGTCCGGGCCGCCTCGGCCCCGCCGCCCAGCTCGGCGTAGGCCCGCCCGGCGCAGCCGGGGTCATCCTCGGCGGACGCGCCACCGGCCGAGCCGTGCAGGGCCTCCAGCCAGGCGGCCCGCCCGGCCGGGTCCAGGTCGGCCAGGAGGGCGGCGTTCGGGTCGGTGTCGGCCTCACCGTCGGCAGCGGGGCCGCCCTCGGCGACGGTCGCGATCCCGTAGCCGAAGCGCTCGGCGAACGCCTCCGTGCCCGGCGTGGCCCCGTCGTCGGCGGCGGCGGCCCGCACGACCGGTGAGGTCCAGGGTTCGTAGCGGAAACCGGCCGCCGCCATGCACGACTCGATCTGCTCCTGGGCCCGGGCGTCCTGGTCGAGGGCGAGCCGGGCGGCGGCGTCGCCGTCGTGCCAGCCCATCGCCGCTGCGAGCGGGGAGGGCGGCAGCGTCGCCTCCGCCTCGACCTCGCCGTCGGGTCCGCCGCAGGACGCAGCCAGGGCCAGCGCCGTCACCACGACCACCCACCGGGCCACGGCCGGTGTCAGACGCTGAGGAGGTCGCGCGCCCCGGTGTCGGAGGAGGGGTGGCGGAGCTTGGACATGGCCCGGGCCTCGATCTGGCGGATGCGCTCCCGGGTCAGGTTGAAGTGCTCGCCGACCTCCTCCAGGGTGCGGGGCTCGCCCCGGTCGAGGCCGAAGCGCAGCTTCAGGATCTCGCGCTCGCGCTCGTCAAGCGGACCGAGCAGGCGGTTGATCTCCTCGGGCAGGAGGGCGGTGGCGGCCACCTCGAAGGGGGACTCGGCCGAGCGGTCCTCCACCACGTCGCCCAGCTCGGCGTCGCCGTCCTCGCGAAGCGGTTCCGACAACGACAGGGGCTCGGCGGCGAAGCGGAGGGCCTCGGTGACCTTCTCCTCCGGCATCTCGACCTCGGCGGCCAGCTCGGCCAGGGTGGCCGGGCGGCCCAGCTTCAGCTCGAGGCGGGAGCGGGCCTTCTGGAGCCGGGCCAGCGTGTCGCCGGCGTGCACGGGCAGGCGGATGGTGCGGCCGGTGTTGGCGATGCCCCGGGTGATGGCCTGGCGGATCCACCAGGTGGCGTAGGTGGAGAACTTGAAGCCCTTGCGCCAGTCGAACTTCTCGACGGCGTGCATCAGACCGAGGTTGCCCTCCTGGATGAGGTCGAGCAGCGGCAGGCCCGACGCCTGGTACTTCTTGGCGATCGACACAACGAGGCGCAGGTTGGACTGCACGAACGTGCGCTCGGCCTCCTCACCCTCGCGGGCCTTCTTGCGGAGCTCGCGCTTCTTGGCCGCCGTGATCGCCCGGCCAGCGTCCTCACCCCGGTCGAGCGACCCCCGTGCCTCGTTGCCGACCTCGATGGCCTGGGCGAGGCGGACCTCATCGTCCTTGGTGAGCAGCGGGTACTGCCCGATGTCGGTGAGGTACAGGCGGACGAGGTCTTCCTCGTCCCGCTCGACTCGGTCCTTGGCCACGGTGCTCCTCGTTGGGCCTGACGGCCCTCGACGCTCGGACGGTGACGACGCTCGGACGATCGTCGTGCGGCCCGGACGCCCGCCGGGGATGGATCGTTGGGAGGATACCGGCGGCTCCCACGTCCCCAACCCTGGCGACGCCGCCGCCGTCAGCGAACTCTGGGTCCACGCCGCCCGACCCCCCGTCCCCGTCGACTCTTCGCCGACGCCGACCCCGACACCGCAGCCGCCGACGGGCCCGAAGACACGGGGGAGGGGACACCCGAGGACCCCGACCGTGGGATCCCCGGGCCGGTCCCGGTGGTGGCCAGCACTCTCGGTGCCGTCGTGCGCCTCGGCCGGGAACACTTCACCGACCCCGTCATCGACGTCGAGGTGCGCCTCCTCGGCCCCGTCGACGTCATCGGCGTCACCACTCCGATCCGGGGCCCGCACCTGGCTGCTCGCCTACCTCGCCACCCGCACCGACCCCGTCACCGCCGACACCATCCGCGACGCTGTCTGGGCCGGCGCCGGGGTCTCCACCCACCGCGTCTACACCAGCACCAGCCCGCTACGCGCCGCCCTCGGTCCGAGCGTCCTACCCTCCGGTGGTCCCCACGGCTACCAGCTCACCCCCGGCCGGGTCACCACCGACCTGGCCCGCCTCCAGTACCGGGTCAGCTACGCCGGCCCCGACGCCGCCGTCTGCACTCTCGTGCAGGCCATCAACCTCATCAGCGGCCAGCCCTTCACCACGACCACCAACGACGACACCTGGTGGCGCTGGGCCCAAGACGACACCCTCGCCGCCGCCGTCGAAGCCCCAACCGCCGACATCGCCCACCGCCTCTCCCTCCTCGTCCGAGAAGAACGCGGCGACCTCGACCTCGCCCACGATCTGCGAGTTGCGGGGTTCTCGGGAACAGTCTCGGACGAAGACTGTGACAACCTCTTTTACTACTTGATGGAAGCGCACTGCAACGATCGAGCCTTCTTGATACGGACTGATTGTCGTCTGATGCGAGACGCAGCCTTCCTGGCAGTATCAACGCCAGGCGTTGTATCGGATCCGAGTCCGGGCCTTGTTGAGATCCGAAACGTGGCTACAGGACGCTGTACCGACGTTGAAGGACCGTCGACCGCGAACAATGCGCCTCTTCACCAGTGGCAGTGCGTAGGCGTCTCTAACCAGCGGTTTCGGATCCACCCGGCACCGGGGTCACCGGGGAGATTCCAGATACGAGCGGAACATTCTGGCAAATGCGCTCGTGCATTCTCGACCGTCAAGCAGTACGACTGCGTAAATGGATGGAACTCTGAGCGCTTCAGAATCCAAGGCGCTCTAAATCAGAACAAGTACTCTCTTCGCGGCGCCGGCGACTGGTACGTATCGTGCTGGCAGGTCCCCGGGGGTTTCAGCAACGGTACTGACCTTGCACATCCAACATGCAACGACAACAGTAACTGGTACATCTGGAGGATCCTCCGTGCAGACTGAGCATCGCCTTCATCGCCTACTCGCCTTGGGGCTAACCTTACTCCTAGTTGGTATCACGGCCTGCTCCGCTGACTACACAACGGTGTCGTCAACAGGGCCAGCGTCTGAATCGGTTGAGAATCAGGCAACGACCAGCTCGATTCTGGCCGTTCCGCTTGACGAAGAAGTACGGCCAGGAGACCCCTACGCCGACCCCACCTTCAACAGCGATGCTTGGGCCGCTCTCGCACGCAACGACAATGTTGCGGAGACCCCCATCGGAGCCGTATGCTGGCTCCGATGGGAACTAGCGAGATCGATCATGATCGAAGACCTTGCAGGCACGGTAGCAGGAGCGCAAGAGAAGAGTTCTGTCGACTTTGAAGCCTTAACTACGACGCCGATCGAAGACCGGCTCCAGGCGGCGCTCGGTTCGCACGCTCACGTCAATGCGGGGCACCACCCCGATAGCGACATTGTAGATTTCACCAACCATATAGAACAGGCCGCACGTCGGGTCATCGACACCGGCAACGCGGGCGACGTGTCGTTCGAGCGGATGCCGGGGTTTGAACGGTACGCAGAACTTGCCGTTGCATCGGCCGACCGCGTCCAGCCCTGACAAGGGTAGTCCGCTGTGACTAACTGCGGCGTGGTGCGTAACTGACGTGTTGCCCAAGAGCCGCTACGGCCGCCGGCTTCTGGCAGGATACCTCTGGCTTGTGGTGGCTGCCGTTGTGTTAAATCTTGTAACGTTTACGATCGCTCGGGGCGACGGTACGGCCAACCTCGCACCCGTGTGGCTGCTCGTGGTAACGCTTCCGTGGTCAATTGTGGCGTTCGTCGGAACCGGGCCTGGCTCGAGGGGGGGCTCCTGGATCGTTCTGGCGATGGTCGTGGGCGCGGCAGCAAGTGTCAATGCTTATCTTCTTGGACGTTTAGGGGCCCTCCGCGTTTCAGCGGGGTTAGGCGGCCGTGGGGGCACCGAGGCGTGACCAGTCGCAGCCGCCGACGTGGAGCAGGACTCGGAGCCGGTAGTGGGCGAAGTTGCGGAACCCGGCGGCGAGCCGCTTGACCTTCTTGATGAGGGCGTTGAGGCCTTCCGCCGTTGGAGGCGCCGGTGGTGTGCCAGGCCAGGATCTGGTCCCGCCAGCGGCGGAGGGTGCCGGCCATGCCCCGCAGTTCCTGTGCGCTGTTGTGGTGGAGGTCGTCTGTGAGGGCGTCGATCCAGCCGCCGGCCAGGTCGGGTTCGCCGTAGAGGGTGTACAGCTCCCGCAGGCACTCCTTGGCGGCGTGGGCGTCGGCCACCTCGCCGGCTGGGTCCCCGGCGGCGAGCAGGCCCCGCAGCCGCTGGCGGCCGTCGCTGTCGAGGCGTTCCTCGGCCATGGTCAACAGCTCCGGGCCCGGTAGAGCGGATCATGGCGACGGCCCCGGTGGCCGAGGGTGTCGTTCTGGACCCGGCGGCGGACCTTGTCGACGACCCTCGTGCCCACCCCGACCACGTGGAACGGGTCCGCCACCTGCACGGCGTCGGGCAGGTAGGTGTCATAGGCAGCCCGGAACGGCTCATGAAGGTCACACACCGCCACACCAACGGCCTCACACCACTGCGGGCCCTTCGCGTCGAGCCAGGCGCCCAGGTCACCGGTGTTGCGGCCCGGAATCAGGTCGGCGATGGTGCGGGCCTCCACGTCGACTATCGAGGTCACCCAGCAGGTCCGCTGACCGGGGCGGGCGGCCAGCCACTTGGTCTCATCGGCGCCCACCGTGTTGATCTCACCGACCCGGTCGGGGTCATCAACGAGGTCGGTGCCGTAGAGGACCACGGCGTCCATGACGGTGTGCCAGGCCACGCCCAGCTCGCCGGCGACCGTCGCCACCGGGCGGGCCAGACGCCCGACCTGCTCGGTGGCCCACAGCCCCGCCCGGCGGGTCAGCCCGCACCGGGGAGCGGCGATGCGGTCGTCGACCTCGGTCCAGGACCCCTCCCCGCAGCCCCCACCACAGCACCAGCGGCGCTTGCGCCAGGCCAGGACCACCGGCCGCCCGAAGCAGCCCAGGTCACCCAGCGCCACGACCGGGCGGTCCTGGACCTGGGCCCGCACCCCGCAGGCCGCGCACCAGTCCCGGCCGGCCCGGGTCTCGACCGTCACCACCAGCCCGTCGCCGGTCTCGGTCACCGCCAGCACCCTCACCTCCGGCAGTCCGACCAGCAGCTCGCACATGCGCATATCGTCGACCGTCATCGGGGGCTCCCCATCGTCGTGGACGTAGACAGCCCTGACGATGGTCGAGCCCCCGACCCAGAACGCGGACCCCCTACCCCGACCCCCTCACACCCCGCTCAAACGCGAAGAGCCCGTTTAGGAGACCTTCTCGATCGGCGAAACGAAGGGTGCCCACGAAGTTGACGTAGCAGGGGGGTTCTCCCTCGGGAGAGGTCTAGCGTCTGCTCATTGTGGGTGTGAGGCTCGCAACCTCGCTAGTGGCGTCCGTAGAACGGTGACGCCCTCTGCACCTTTCTGACGGCCCAGCGAAGAACCCGGCGGGGGGCCGAAGCCTGCCGTGCTTTGGCTCGATGATCTCGAGCCTTTGTGTTGACGGTGGGGCAGCGCAACGGAGCTGCGGGGGCATGGCCCCGCACCCTGCGCCGCTGGCGTGGCCCATCCTGGCCTCGCACACCGCACCGGCGCCTCCGACGGCGTTACCGGAGGCCTCAGCCCAGCGCCCCCCATCAAGGAGGGTGAAGCGGCTCGCCGCCGGGGTTCAGGAGCTTCGCTCGCTCGGCCCTACAACGGCCGGGCATCGGTGCAACGGATCGGCACCGGCCCGGCCTCTTGTACGGGGGATGAGTTCCGGGGGCGACGACGCGGTCGACGGTCTGGCGGTGCTGGCCGCGGTCGTCGCCGCCCCCGGGGCGACGGTGGCGGGGGTGGTTCACGGGGCGGCGCTGCTGGCGCACCGGATGACGGTGGGGGAGTCGACGGTCGGTGCCAGACCACCCGGACCGCCCATCGACGCTACCGTCCCGGACCGTGGCGTCCGCCGGTGACGAGGTCGAGGTGGCCCTCGTGACGATGCGCTTCGACGCCGCCGACGCCGACCGCCTGGTCGCCCACCTGGCCCGCTACGTGGTCCTCACCCGGGGCGAGCGGGGGTGCCGCAACGTCGACCTGGCCGCCTCCACCACGGTCGACGGCCGCTTCCTCGTCGTCTCCAAGTGGGACCACCCCGACTCGGCCCGGGCCCACTTCGACGGTGAGGTCATGGTGGAGATGGCCGAGGGGTGCGCCGGCCTGCTCGCTAGCCCGCCCGCCATCGACCTCCACGAGGGCCTCTCGGCCCACGATCTCGTCTAGCCCCCCCGGCTCGCTGGCGCTCGCCTCGATCGGCTACGCCGACCGCCCCCCCGCTCCGCTTCGCTCGCCCGGGGGGAGATTCCCGCTCCGGCCAGGGAGACGGCGTCGATGTCGGCCCAGGTGAGACCGTCGGGCGCGGACCACAGGCGTTCGAAGGCGGCGTCGGCGGCGTCGGTGAAGCCGTGGCGGCTGCGGAACTGGTAGAGCCGCCGGGCCCGCTGGCCCCGGTAGCCGAGGCGCACGAGGCGGCCGACGGTGTAGATCTCCCACGCCGTCCACTGGCGGAGGTCGAGTTCGGCGTCGTCGGGCGGCTGACCGAACCCGGGGGTGCGGCGGTCGCGGGTGCGGAGGAACAGGCGGCCCAGCGTGTCGAGGGTGCGGTCCTCCGACAGGTTGCGGGGCCGGCGGGTCTCCTCGAAGGCGCCGCCCTGCACGTCGACGACGAACGGGTCCTCGGACACGACGACGGCCCGGGCCAGCGGCGTCGTCTCGTCGAGGCGGATGGTGACGGCGCCGACGTCGAGGCCCACGTCGTCGGCCACCCGGGCGGCCAGGTCGCGGATGCGGTCGGGCTCGTAGCGCACCATGGCGAACGTCTCGGGCTCGACGGTGACGTCCACCACGGGCGTCGCCTCAGGCCGGGACGGCGCCGCGCACCTCGTTGGCGGCCTCGGCCGAGAGGTCGGCGATGTCGTCGATCTCACCCTCGGTGAAGCCGGCCAGCTCCCGGAAGCGGCGGGCCAGGCGGACCGGCGAGTCCTCGTCGTCACCCCGGAAGCCGTTGAAGGCGAACAGCTTGTCGACCACCCGCTGGAACTCGAGGGCGCGGGCCTGACGCTGCTTGTCGTTGGCGGTGAGGCGCCGCAGCCAGTCGGAGCCCATCTTCACGTGGGTGACCTCGTCGGCCAGCATCCAGTCCTCGGCGAACTCGAGGATCGGGTCGCCCGACACGTCACCGAACTCACGCATGGTGTTGAACACGTCGATGGCGAGGCCTTCCAGGGCCCGGTTGACGCCGGTGAGGCGCAGCACCGGGTCGGGGTTGCAGGCCGCCTCGTAGAGGAAGGCGTTCTCGGCGAACTCGCCGATCTCGGACCCCATGTGATCGCCCAGCTTGACGGAGATCTCGCAGTGGCGGGCCTCGTCCCAGCACTGGCGAGCCATGTCGAGCTTCAGCTCGAAGGGGACCTCGTCGTCGCCTGCGCCCACCTCGAAGTCCCAGCACGTGCGCCCGGCGCCCTCCAGCGCCTGGACCTCACCCACGAAGATGCCGTGCATGAGCGCCCGGGCCCGGTCGGGGGCGTTGGGCAGGTCCGGCGTCAGCCGCTTGGCCACCCGCCGGCGGGCCTCCGGATCGGCCTGACGGGGGTCGCCGAAGCGCTCCTCCGACGTCTGGCGGACGAAGCGATCGTCACGGGCCAGCTCCTCGGGCGGGAAGATCTTGCGCACCGGTTACCCCCTTGGTCGAGGCCCCAGTCTGCCCGATGGCCGTCGCGCCGCACCATCGCGGCCCGTCAGTCGAGCGGCACGGCCGCCGGGTCGCCGATGGACCCCGGCCCGGCGACGCCCCCCGCCGCCACCATCACCGCCTCCAGCGCGGCCTGGTGGTCGGCCGCCCGCCGGGCCTCCTCGGGGGTGGTGATGAGGCTCTGGAGGAGCATCTCGCCGTCGCGCCAGTCGTCGTGCTCGTCGCCGAGGATGAAGCCGAGGCTGCGGATGGTCGGGGCGTCGGTGATGCGGCTGGTGGCGTGCAGGTGGTACGTGTACGCCGCGATCTTGCGGGGGATGAGCACCCGGTAGACGCCCACCAGCTTCTCGATGGTCTGCTCGGCCGCCTCGGGCTCGGTCATCTGGTCCATGAAGGCGACCAGTTCGTCGTTGGGCGGGCCGGTCAGCTTGTCGGGGTTCATCTGGCGCAGCTCGGGCAGGCGCTTGGTCCACAGCTCGGCGTGCCAGGCGTGGTGGTAGGTGTGGGTGCCGAGGCGCAGCTTCACGTCCATCTCGGGGACGGTCGCCACCCACCCTCCCAACGCCTCGAACAGCTTCGTCTCGACCCAGCGGTAGTGGCCGATCCGCCGGGCCGACTCGTCGACGTCGAACAGGCCGGGCAGCTCCCGCCGGTCCCAGGGCGAGAACGGCTGGCGGGGAGCGCGGGGGTCGGCCATGGGCACGGGACCGTAGCGGGCGCCGCCTGTCCCCCCCGGCGCCGGCACCGTTAGGTTCCCCGCTGGTGCTGCTGGCCTTGGGCGCGATGTGAGCTGGCTCGGCCGCGTTCGGCGCCGGGTGGTGAGCCGGCTCGAGGAGGGCGGCCGCTACCCCCGCTGGGTGCTCGTCACCGCCGTGGTCGGGATGTTCGCCACCAGCTTCCCGATCACCATCCTGGCCGTGTCGTTGCGCGACATCGCCGAGGACCTCGGGTCGTCCGAGACGACGCTGGCGTGGGTCATCTCCGCGCCCCTGCTGGCCTCGGCGGTGGCGTTGCCCATCCTCGGCAAGCTCGGCGACCTGTACGGCCACCGGCGGGTGTTCCTCATCGGCTTCGCCCTGGCCGCCGCGGTCGCCGGCGTCACCTCGCTGGCGTGGAACGCCGCCTCGCTGATCGGGTTCCGGACCCTGGCCCAGGTGCTCGGGGCTGCCACCCAGCCGGCCTCGATCGCGCTCATCATGGGGGTCTACCCGCCCGAGGAGCGGGTGAAGGCGATGGGGTGGTGGTCGCTCGTGGCGGCCGGGGCGCCGAGCGTCGGGCTGGTGGTGGGCGGACCGCTCATCGAGGCGTTCGGGTGGCGACCCATCTTCGTGCTCCAGGCCGTCTTCGCCGCCGTCGCCGTGGGTGTGGCCTCGCTCGTGCTGAACGAGAGCGAGCGGGAGGACGAGGTCCGCTTCGACGTGACCGGCGCGCTGGCCCTGGCCGTCGGGGTGGGGGCGATCATGTTCGTCCTCGACCAGGGCGTCGACCAGGGCGTCGGCAGTCCCCTCGTCGTCATCTGCCTCGCCGCGGGGCCGCTCGCCCTGGGTGCGTTCGTGGCGGTCGAGCACCGGGCCGAGGCACCGCTGCTGCCGCTCGGCTTCTTCCGGCGCCGCAACTTCAGCGCCCCCCTGGTCGTGTCGTTCTTCGCCGGCGCCGCCTACATGGGGGGCTTCATCCTCGCCCCGTTCCTGCTGCGGGGGCTGTTCGGCTGGTCGCTGTCGTCCGTGGCGCTGGCGATGGTGCTGCGACCGCTGGCGTACAGCATCGTGTCGCCCCTCGGTGGCCAGGTGGCCACGAGGATCGGTGAGCGGGCCACGATCACCGCCGGCACGCTGGCACTGGCCACGGCGATGGGTCTGCTGGCGCTCAGCGCGGCGAGCGGCACGATCTCGTTCGCGTTCGCCGGTCTCGTCGTGCAGGGGATGGGCAACGGTCTGTCGCGGCCGTCGCTGACCGCATCGCTCGGCAACGCCGTCGACGAGGCCGACCTCGGCATCGCCACCGCCTCGGCGCGCATGGTGTTCCAGATGGGCTCCGCCCTCGGCATCACGCTGCTGACCGTGCTCTACGGCGGTGACGCCACCGGCCCGTCGCTGACGCGGGCCTACCTCGTCGGGCTCGGCCTCGCTGCGGTGGCCGCCGCCGTGTCGCCGGTCATCCGCTCGACGCCGCACGGGGACGGAACCGACCAGCCCACCGACGGGCCCGCCGGCGACGATGCGAGCGACGACGCCGAGGAGCGGGCGCCCGCCCCCGCGTCGTGAGCCGGGTCAGGTCGCCTGCCAGCGGCCGGGGTCGACCTCCCTGACCCTGCCCCACCGGGCCAGGCGGGCGAGGTGCAGCTCGGCGGTGCGACGCTCGACCGCCTCCACGAAGGGCGCCTCGACGTGGGGTCGGTACACGAAGCGGTGGGCCGCCATCTCCTCCACCGTGCGGGGCTCGGCCAGGTAGTCGACCATCGCCCCATCGCGGCGGGGGATGACGGCCTCGTAGGCGTCGAGCAGCTCGAGGAACCGCTCCCGCCCGTCGATCACGCCCTTCTGGTGGAACGTCACGTACCACCGGGCCTCGATGTCGCGCACCACGGCCAGGGTGTCGACGAACTGGTCGAGGTCGGACCACACGTCGCCGTAGTAGGGGCCGAACCCGGTGAGGTCGACGTCGGCCAGGAACAGCACGCCGCCCGGCTCGATCATGAGCCCGGCGTGGCCCCGGGTGTGCCCGGGCAGGTGCAGGGCGGTGACGGTCACCCCGCCGCCGAGGTCGAAGACGTGCCCGTCGCCGAACCCGCTGGCGTCGGGGCGGGGCGAGAAGTGGAACGCCTCGACCACCTCCCGGCGGAACTCGGCCTCGGCCTCCGGCGACAGGCCGTAGATCGACATGAGCCCGTCGAGGCTTCGGACCCCGTGCACGTCGTCGTGGTGGAGGTGGACCCGGGCGCCGGCGTAGCCGTCGAGGCCGACGACGTGGTCCTCGTGGGCGTGGGAGCAGATGACGTGGTCGACGTCGACGCCGGGCCCGCCCCGCTCCCGCAGCGACACCGACGGGTCGACGAGCACGGTCGTCTCCGGGCCCCGCACGAGGACGCTGTTGCCGGCCGGGTAGCGCCCGCCGTCGGCGCCGAGCAGGACCGTGGTGGCCGAGTCGAGCTGCTGTGGGGGGGTGGGTGTGCTCATCGGAACCGGTTGGTGATGGGGAGGCGGCGATCCCGTCCGAAGGCCTTCTCCGAGATGCGGGGCCCGGGTGGCGACTGCCGGCGCTTGTACTCGGAGAGGTCGACCAGCCGGCAGATCCGCTCGACGACGGCGGGGTCGTGCCCGAGGGCGGTGATCTCCTCGGCGGTCAGGTCGCGCTCCACGTAGGCCTCGAGGATCGGGTCGAGCACCTCGTAGGGCGGCAGCGACTGGTCGTCGCGCTGGTCGGGGCGCAGCTCGGCAGACGGGGGCTTGTCGATGACGGCCTGCGGGATCACGTCGCGCCCGGCCCGCTGGTTGACCCGGCGGGCGAGGTCGTAGACGAGGAGCTTCGGCACGTCCTTGATGACCGAGTAGCCGCCGGCGGTGTCGCCGTAGAGGGTGGCGTAGCCGACGGCCGCCTCGGACTTGTTGGAGCAGGTGAGCACGAGCCAGCCGAACTTGTTGGACAGCGCCATCCACACCAGGCCCCGGATGCGGGACTGCACGTTCTCCTCGGCCACGCCCGGCCCGGTGCCGGCGAAGGCCGGGGCCAGCATGTCGACGATCGTCTCGTGGGCAGCCTCGATGGGGATGATGCGCAGGTCGATGCCGAGGTTGTCGGCCAGGCGCTCGGCGTCGGTCACCGACCCCTCCGACGAGAACCGCGACGGCATGGACAGGCCGTGGACGTGGTCGGCACCGAGGGCGTCGACGGCGACGGCGGCGGTCAGGGACGAGTCGATACCGCCGGACAGGCCGATCACCACGTCGTCGAACCCGTTCTTGGTCACGTAGTCGCGGGTGCCGACCACGAGGGCCTCGTACACCTCGTCGAGGTCGGGCAGGTGCGGTTCGATGCGGGCCACGAGGGGCCGGTCGACGGGTGGGGCGGCGGCGGGGACGACCAGGGCGGGCAGCGTCGGACCACGGTCGCGACCTCGGGGGTCGAGCTGGCGCTGCCGGAACGTGCCCCGCACCTCCAGGTCGACCACCAGCACGTCGGGATGGAACTGGCGGGCCCGGGCCACCAGCTTGCCGTCGGCGTCGAAGACGACCGAGCCGCCGTCGAAGACCAGCTCGTCCTGGCCGCCGACCAGGTTGCAGTAGACGAGGGGGATGCCGGCGTCGGCGGCCCGGGTGGCCAGCATCGACTCCCGCATCGACGCCTTGTCCCGGTAGTACGGGGAGGCGTTGATGTTGACGGCCACCTCGGCGCCGGCCACGGCCTGGTCGAGGACGGGCCCGGTCGGGCTCCACACGTCCTCGCAGATGGTGACGCCCACCCGCACGCCCCCGATGTCGAAGATGGGGCCCGACCCGTCCCCGGGCACGAAGTAGCGCTGCTCGTCGAACACGGCGTAGTTGGGCAGCAGGCGCTTGCGGTACGAGCCGACGACGCTGCCCCCGGCGCACACGGCGGCGGCGTTGTAGAGGTCGCGGTCGGCGAGCGGGTAGCCCACCACGGCGGCCGCGGACCCGGTGGCGGCGGCCACCTTGTCGAGCGCCTCGGCGGCCTCGTCGACGAAGCCGGGCTTGAGCAGCAGGTCCTCCGGCGGGTAGCCGGTGAGGGCCAGCTCCGGGAAGACGACGAGTTGCGCGCCCCGCCCGACGGCCTCGGCGTAGGCGTCGACGATGAGCTGGACGTTGCCGTCGAGGTCGCCGACCGTCGTGTCGATCTGCACGGCGGCCACCCGCAGTCGTCGCATGTCGACGATGCTACGGCGATGCCGACGCCGGCGACCTGACACAACGGCCGGCTCGCCGACCTGGGCGTTCTCCGCCGCTCCTTGTGTCAGGTCGTGCCGTCGGGGCACCCCGCCATGGCCGCGGCCAGGGCGTCGGCCTCGGGGGTGGTGACGGTCAGCTCCCAGCGGGCCTTGACCCGCACCCAGGCCCGGGCGTACCCGCACGCCATCTGCGGGTCCGCGGGCAGCCACTGGTCGGGGGCCCGCCCGGCGCGGTCGTCGGACGTGGCCACGGTGACGACGGCCAGACCGTCGGGGTCCTCGATGCCCTCGCCGTAGTCGATCCGCTCCTGCGCGCTCCACGTCGCTCCCCCCGACCGGTGGACGTCGAGGAGGGGGACGATGTGCTCCACCACGACCTGGCCGGCCTGCTCCTCGACGACGCCGGTCCACGGGTCGACCCACCGACCCGTCTCGGGGAAGCAGCCCCGGTCGTCGATGAACGTCATGGACTCCGTGGAGCGGGCCACCAGCAGCTCGGTGGAGACCGACCGGCAGTCACCGTCGGGGTCGGGCCAGCGGCGGGGGCGGTACAGCTCCTCGACGACCCGGGCCACCGGCTCCGTCTCGGCCCGGGGCAGCGCGGCCAGGACGGCCACCTCCGCGACCGGCTCGTCGGGCGGGGCCGGAGCCGGTGTGCCGTCCGGCGCGGTGGGGTCGGTGGCGGGGGGGGCCGTGTCGTCGGGGTCGGTGGTGGTCGGCGACGTCTCGAACGGGGGCAGGGTGGTGTCGCCGTCGTCGGGCACCGAGGTGGGGGTCGTGGTGGTCACCACGTCGGTGCGCCGGTCGTCGGGGCTCAGGCACCCCGTCTCGCGCAGCGTCTCCTCGGCCCGCGTCAGCTGGCGCGACCCGGCGGTGAGGTCGTTGCCCCGTTCGAACAACACCTCACACGGGTCCCCGCGGTCGACCGCCCGCAGGAACGATGCCAGTCGGTCGTCCTCGGCGGAACCGCCACCCCCACAGGCGACGACGACCGAGCAGACCACCGTGGCCAGCCCCACTCGCCACCTCTGCACAGTGCCGGGATCGTAACCCCGGTCCGGCCACCCGGGACGACGGCCCCGATCCGGTCAGTCCGTCCCCGCCGCCGAGCACACCGTGTCGGTGATCAGGCGGGTCACCACGTAGGGGTCCATGTTGGCGTTGGGCCGGCGGTCCTCGATGTAGCCCTTCTTGTCCAGCTCGACCTGCCACGGGATGCGCACCGAGGCGCCCCGGTTCGACACGCCGTAGCTGAAGTCGGTCCACGCCGCCGTCTCGTGGAGCCCGGTCAGGCGGGACTCGACGTTGGCCCCGTAGTTCGTGATGTGCAGCTCGTGCTTCTTGGCCAGGGCCTCGGCGGCGGCGATGACGGGGTCATAGCTCTCGCGCATCTGGTTGGTGGAGAAGTTGGTGTGGGCGCCGGCGCCGTTCCAGTCACCCTTGATCGGCTTGGGGTCGAGCGTGGCGGCCACGTCGAAGTCCTCGCCCACCCGGTAGAGCAGGTAGCGGGCCATCCAGAGCTGGTCGGCGGCGTCGACGGTGCTGGCCGGCCCGATCTGGAACTCCCACTGGCCCATCATCACCTCGGCGTTGGTGCCGGAGATGTCGAGACCGGCCTCGATGCAGGCCGTGGTGTGGGCCTCGACGATCTCGCGTCCCCAGATCTCGTCGCTGCCCACCCCGCAGTAATAGGGACCCTGGGGGCCGGGGAACCCGCCCGTCGGCCAGCCCAGCGGATGACCGTCCTTCAGGAAGGTGTACTCCTGCTCGATCCCGAACCAGGGTTCGAGGTCGGCGTACTTCTCGCCGGTCTCGACGCAGGCGGCCCGGGTGTTGGAGGCGTGGGGGGTCATGTCGGTGTTGAGGACCTCGCACAGCACGAGCACGTCGTCGCCCTTGCGGATCGGGTCGGGGCGCGTGAACACGGGCCGCAGCACGCAGTCGGACGCCTCACCGGGGGCCTGGCCGGTGCTGGAACCGTCGAAGCCCCAGATCCCGGGGTCCTCACCGTCGGGCACGACCTTCGTCTTGCACCGCAGGTGGGCGGTGGGGACGCCACCGTCGATCCAGATGTACTCGGCTCGGTAGACCATCAGCTCCTCGTGTCCTCGTGTCCTGGCGTCAGTGACGCAGGTGCTCCCGCGACCTGGTCACGCTGGCAGGGCTCGGTTTCCCTCCCGTTTCCCGTTCGTTACGCCCGCATGAACTGGCCGCTCCCGGGGACGTCCGCCGCGCCGGTCGGCCACACTGCGTCGGTGGAACGTCAGATCGAGTACGTCCTGCGCGCCGCCGAGGATCGGGGGGTGCGCCTCATCCGCCTGTGGTTCTGCGACGTCCTCGGCCAGCTCAAGAGCTTCGCCATCTCTCCCGCCGAGCTGGAGAGCGCCTTCGTGGAGGGGATGACCTTCGACGGGTCGGCCATCGACGGCTTCTCCCGGATCCAGGAGTCCGACGTCATCGCCCGGCCCGATCCCCGCACGTTCGAGCTGATGCCGTGGGTGGCCGACGAGCCGGCGGCCCGCATGTTCTGCGACATCGAGACCGTCGACGGTCAGCCCTTCGCCGGCGACAGCCGCCAGGTGCTGCGGCGCAACCTCGACCGGGCCGCCGACATGGGGTTCACGTTCATGTGCGCACCCGAGATGGAGTACTTCCTCCTCGCCCACGGCGACCCGTCCCGACCCCCCGAGCCGCTCGACCGGGCCGGCTACTTCGACCTGACCACGGCCGACGTGGCCAGCACTCTGCGACGGCGCACCATCAACATGCTGGAGGCCATGGGCATCGCCGTGGAGTACAGCTTCCACGAGGACGCCCCCAGCCAGCACGAGATCGACCTGCGCTACGCCGACGCGCTGACCATGGCCGACAACGTGATGACGTTCCGTCTGATCGTCCGGGAGATCGCTCTCGAGCAGGGGGTGTACGCCACGTTCATGCCGAAACCCATGGGCGGGGTCCAGGGCTCGGGGATGCACACTCACCTCTCGCTGTTCCACGACGAGCAGAACGCCTTCCACGACCCGGCCGAGCCGACGCTGCTGTCCGAGACGGGCCGGCGCTTCGTGGCCGGCCTGTTGCACCACGCCCGGGAGATCACGGCCCTCACGAACCAGCTCGTCAACAGCTACCGGCGCCTCGTCGTCGGCTACGAGGCCCCGGTGGGGATCAGCTGGGCCCGCAACAACCGCTCCGCCCTCGTGCGGGTGCCGGCCCGCAAGTCGGCCAAGCCCTCCTCGACCCGGGTCGAGTACCGGGCCCCCGACCCGGCCGCCAACCCCTACCTGGCCTTCTCGGTGATCCTGGCCGCGGGCCTGCGGGGCATCGAGAAGGGCTACGAGCTGCCCGACGAGGCGGACGCACGTCTCGGCGGCTCCGACGGCGTCACGCCCGACGGCCTGCCCCAGCTCCCCCGCAACCTCGACGAGGCGCTCGACGAGATGGAGCGCTCCGACCTCGTCCAGGAGGCCGTGGGCGAGCACATCTTCGAGTGGTTCCTGCGCAACAAGCGGGCGGAGTGGTCGTCGTTCCGCCAGCAGGTGACCCCCTTCGAGCTGGACCGCTACCTCCCTTCGGTGTGATGCCCGTCCTCGTCCTGCATCCCGACCCGGCCCCCGCCGAGCTGGCCCGGGCCCTCGACCTGGCCGGCTACGACTGGGTGGCGGTGGGTGACGAGAAGGCCCTCGGCCCCTCCGAGCCCGACGTGGGATGGGGCGGGGCCATCGTGTCGACCGAGCACGATCCCGACCTGGCCTTCTCGCTGTGCCGGGCGCTGCGCAAGCGTGACGAGCCGGTGGCGCCCCTGCTGCTGCTGCTGCGGGGGAGCCAGCTCGACGAGCTGGACACGCGCGACGAGCTGTTCGACGACTTCATGCTGGCGCCCTTCCAGCCACGCGAGCTCGAGTCGCGCCTGCGCCACCAGCTGTGGCGGGCGGGTGTGGCGACCCGGCCCGACCTCGTCGAGTACGGGCCGCTCCGACTGAACCTCGAGACCTACCAGGCCGCCGTCGAGGACCGTTCCCTCGATCTCACCTACATGGAGTACGAGCTGCTGAAGTTCCTGTCGTCGCACCCCGGCAAGGTGTTCACCCGGGAGATCCTCCTCAACCGGGTGTGGGGCTACGACTACTACGGCGGCGCCCGCACCGTCGACGTCCACGTCAGGCGGCTGCGGGCCAAGCTGGGCGAGGAGCACGCCTCGCTCATCCAGACCGTCCGGTCGGTGGGCTACCGCTTCGGCCAGACCCGCTGGGGGAGCTGAACCCGGTCGGGGCTCACGCCAGCTGATCGCCCACGAAGGCAACGGCGTCGTCCCATCCGATGCCGGCGGCGAGCTGGCGTCGGAGGCGGGTCAGCACCCGGGCCCGGTCGACGGTGACGCAGGCGACGCAGTCGTCGCCGCGGCCGTAGAGGGCCACGAGAGACCGGTCCTCGCCCCGGTGCAGCACATCGACCCGGTCCGACACCCCGGGCCAGCCGGCCAGTTGCACGAGGTGCTCGTACTGGTCCGACCAGAAGAACGGCACGCCGTCGTAGGGCTCGGCGCCGCCGGGCCCGGCCAGGATGTTGCGGCCCACCCGCATGCCCTGCTCCTGGGCGTTCGACCAGTGCTCGACCCTGAGGTGCACGCCGTAGCGGGGGCTCCGCCACCTCGCCACGTCGCCGGCCGCCCAGACGCCCGGGGCCACGGCCAGGGTGGCGTCGCACACCACCCCGTCGTCGAGCGGCAGCCCGCTGCTCTCCAGCCAGCCCGTGCTGGGCGCCACGCCGATGCCGACGATCACGAGGTCGGCGTCGAGGATGGCCCCGTCGGTCAGGGTGACCCGCTCGACGCTGCCGTCGCCGTCGATGCCGGCCACGCCGGTACCGGTGAGCAGCTCGACGCCGTGGGCGGGATGGAACGTCCCGAGGTGGGCGCCGATGTCGGCGCCGACGCCCCGCACCATCGGGGTGGGCAGGGCCTCGACGATGGTGACCTCGCACCCGTGGCCGCGGGCGGCGGCGGCCGCCTCGGCGCCGATGAAGCCGCACCCGATCACGACCACCCGGGGCCGGGGTCGCCCGCTCAGGGCGGCGGCGACGGCGGTGGCGTCGTCGAGGTCTCGCAGGAGGTGCACGCCGTCAAGGTCGTGGCCGAACGGCAACCGGCGGGGCGCCGACCCGGTGGCGATGACCACCTCGTCGTAGGAGATCGTGCGGGCGTCTCCGTCGCCGACGCTGACCGTCCGGGCGGCGGGATCGAGGGCGGTGGCGGGGGCGCCGAGGACCAGCTCGACACCGGTCTCGTCGAAGTGGGTCGCCGGCTTGTAGACGAGCTCGGCGGCCACCTTGGAGCCGGCCAGCACCTGCTTCGACAGGGGCGGCCGGTCGTAGGGCAGGTGACGCTCGGCGCCGACCAGGGTGACGGTGCCCTCGTGGCCGCCCCGGCGGAGGGCGTCGGCGGCGTGCAGGCCGGCCAGCGAGGCGCCGACCACGACGACCCGGCCCCCGGACACGGCGCTACCGGTTCAGCTCGACGAACTCGGAACCGGCGTGGGCCTCCTCGACGTCGTACACGAGGGCCGACCCGAGCGCCGCCGCCAGTGCCGCCGAGCTGAGCGCCACCACGACGGGGAAGAGGACGAGCACGATGACGATGATGATGCCTCCGGCCACGGGCGTCGACCCTACTCCGGCGGGGCGTGCGAGCCTGGGGCCCGCAGGGGTGCGTACGGTCCCCGTGGCCGGATCCTGGCCGTGGGGGCGGCCTGCCCGAGCCCCGGAGCTGTGCCGGCACCTACCGTTTGGGTCGCGGACGCTCCGGGCAGTCCGGGTCGATGGGACTGATCGGTACGTTCTTCCGCTTCAAGCTGCTACAGCGGGTGTGGCAGGCCATCCGTGGGCGATCGTCACGCCGGTAGCGCTACCCCAGCCAGGCCCAGGCCTCCACCTCGACCCGGGCGCCGATGGGCAGTTGGTGGACGGCCACGGCCGACCGGGCCGGGCGGTGGTCGCCGAAGGCGTCGACGTACACCTCGTTCATGGTGGCGTAGTCGTCCATGGTGACGAGGAAGACGGTCGTCTTGACGACCTGGTCCATCCGGGCCCCCTCCGACTCGAGCAGGGCCCGCAGGTTCTCCAGGGCCTGGCCGGTCTGCCCGGCGGTGTCGTCGGACACGAGCGCGCCGTCGACGTGGCCGACCTGGCCGGAGCAGACGAGCCAGTCCCCGGCGCGCTGGGACGGTGAGTACGGGCCGACGGGCTTGGACATGAACGCCAGCCTCCCACGAGTCGGCATCGGCGTGGGCGGGGGCGGTGGTCCCACCCCGGTGCCTCTCGTGGGCGTCCGACGTGTGGCGAGACCTATCCCGTGGGCCAGGCCGGCGGGCAGCCCCGCCGGAGCCACGCGGCGGCGGCCACCGCGGCGAACACGGCGTCGGAGCCGTTGACCGCCGGCCCGTCGCCGGGCTCGACGTCCACCCGCACCGGCATCATGTCGGCGGCCCGCACGATCCCGAACGAGCGCATGGTCAGGTCGTGGACCTCGCCGTCGGGGGCCACCGACAGGGACTCGGACGTCACCCACGACAGCGCCATGTGCGCCGCCCCGATGCAGTAGGACCGCAGCACCACCTCGTCGAGCACGGTCCCCGCCGCCACCCGCACCACGATCCCGGCCTCGTCGAGCGACACCACCTCGGCCCGGCCCCCCTCGGGGTGGACGACCTCCCCGACCGAACCGGCAGCCGCGGCCCGGAGCGCGATCCCCTCCGCCCACCCGGCGGCCCGGATGGCGGCCGACGTGGGCGGCCCGGCCACCTCGACCTCCTCCACGTCGAGGGCGGGCCACGCGGCGCGGATGGCGTCGGCCACGCCGGGCGTGCGCGCCACCCGTACGACGCCACCGTCGCCACGGACCCCGGCGGCGATCGGCGGGCGCTTGGGCCCGAGCCGCACCACGTCCTCGCGGGGCAGGACCACCCGCACGGGGCGGCCGTGGGCGTCGGCCAGCTCGCGTGCCGCCCGGCCGACGGCGGTGTCGACCTTGCCGCCGAACGCCCCGCCGTTGGCCACCGGGGACCACGGCTCACCTCCGGGACGGCACCACGAGGCGTCGGGCTCCAGGTAGGCGGGCTCGACCCAGCTCGTCCGGAGGGTCACAGCCCAGTCACCGGGCGGCGGCTCCAGCGGGGGGATCGCCTCGGCGGTGGTGCGCCGGCCCTGCACCTTGCCGGCCGCCGCCGCCGCCTCGGACGGGGTCTCCCCGACGGCCCAGCCGCCGGCGCCGTCGGGCACGGCCACCAGCGCGTCAGGGGGGGCCGTGTCCTCGGCGAACCCGCCCCGGCCCAGCACCACGTCGGGCCCGACGGCCTGGCCGGTGCGTCCCTCGACGGCGGCCCGCCGGGCGGCGGCGGCGAGGTCGCGCCCGTCGACCATCACCTCCCCCGTCCCCATCAGCCCGGCCGCCTCGCCGATGGTGCACCAGCCCGTGCACCGGCACAGGTGGGCGGCCAGCGCCCGGTCGACGGCGCCCCGGTCGTCGAGGCGGCCCCTGGCCCGCACCCCCTCCAACCGCAGGACGATCCCAGGGGTGCAGAACCCGCACTGGCTGGCCCCGGTGGCCACGAAGGCGCCGGCCCACCCGTCCCGCACGTCGGCGGCGAGCCCGTCGACCGTCGTCACGTCACGCCCGGCCACCCGCCGCACCGGGGTCACGCACGCCACCCGGGGGGCACCGTCGACGAGCACGGTGCAGCACCCACACTGGCCCTGGGGAGCGCAGCCGTCCTTCACCGAGCGGACCCCGAGCTGCTCCCGCAGCGCGTCGAGCAGCGTCACACCGTCGGAGACGGCGACGTCTGCCCCGTCGAGACGGAACGTCACCGTCACGAGGAACCTGCGCCCCGGTTCGCTACGTTGCCCTTCCCGTGGCCATCTCCCGACGAGGGTTCCTGGGCGGGTTCGGCGCCGCCGTCCTGCTGGGCGCCTGCGGAGCCGACGCCCCCGGCGACGCCGGAGCGTCCGCCGACGCCCCCGCTGACACCGCCTACTCCCCGCTCCTCTTCTTCGCCCCCGACATCGCCGTGGCCGACGGCGACGACCACCGGCTCCCCCTGGGCGTGGCCGACGCCCGGGCCGCGCTCACGTCCGACGCCCCCGCCGAGGTCGCCGTCCGACTCGGCCTCGACGGCGACCTGGGCGACCCGGTCACGGTGACCCGCCACGACACCGGCGTTCCCATCCCGTACTACCCGCTCGTCACGTCGTTCGCCTCGGCCGGCATCTACGACCTGGAGCTGACCTGGCAGGGCGGCTCGGCCGTCGGGGTGCTCCAGGCGCTGGCCCCCGGTGAGAGCCCGTTGCTGCCCGTCGGCGCCGCCCTTCCGGCCGTCCCGACCCCCACCGTGGCCGACCCGCGGGGGGTCGAGCCCATCTGCACCCGGACGCCGGACGTCTGCCCCTTCCACCGGCGGTCCCTCGACGAGGCGCTGGCCGAGGGCGGACCGGTGGCCCTGCTCGTGTCGACACCGGCCTTCTGCCAGACGGCGGTGTGCGGGCCGGTGTTGGACCTGCTCATCGACGCCGCCGCCGGCCGGGAGGACCTGACCGTCATCCACGCCGAGGTCTACGCCGACCCGTACGGGGAGAACCCGCCGATCACGACGGCGCCGATCATGGCCGAGCTGGGGATGACGTTCGAGCCGTCGCTGTTCGTCACCGACGCGGACGGCACGCTGGTCACCCGCCTCGACAACGTCTTCGACGCCACCGAGCTGGCGGCGGCGCTCCCCGCCTGACGGGTCAGCTGAAGGACTGACCGCACCCACAGGTGCGGGAGGCGTTCGGGTTGTCGATGGCGAACCCGGCCTCCATCAACCCGTCCTTGTAGTCGAGGGTGGCGCCCTCGAGGAGCTGGGCGCTCATGGGGTCGACGGCCACCTTGACGGGGCCGTACTCGGTGACGACGTCGTCGTCGGCGTTGTCGGAGTCGAAGAACATCTCGTAGCTGAAGCCCGAGCACCCGCCCGGACGCACGGCCACCCGCAGGAACAGGTCGGCCTCACCTTCGGCGGTGATGAGCTCGTTCACCTTCGACGTGGCGGTATCGGTCAGCGTGATCACGGCGAACCTCCTGGGTGGGCGTGATGCTATCGGCGGTCGGGCGTCACCGGCCCGCCAGGGTGACCTGGCAGGGGTTGCGGTCGGCGGCGGTGCGGAAGTCGGCCACGGTCAGCTCGGCGTCGTCGGCCACGAAGCCCTCGACCATGCCCCGGTGCAGGGCGCACACCACGTCGGGGTACGTGGCAGCCACCTGTCCGAAGGGGCAGTGCCCGAAGCCCACCGTCACCGACGCATCGGGTCCGGCCACGACGGCCGGATCGAAGCCCAGCTCCTCCAGCCGCTCGACCAGCCCGTCGAGGCAGCGGCCCGCCCGGCACGCCGACGACCCGTCGACGCGCCCCTGCTCCCGCCCGACGGCGGCGACCTCGTCGGCGCCCACCCCCGCGGTGCGGGCCGTCTCGGCCAGCATGCGGGCCAGCAGAGAGTAGGTGGACGGTTCGAGCCCGAGGGTGGGGGCGTCGTCGGCCAGGAAGTAGCGGTGCTGAGGTCGCCCGACGCCCTCGCTGCGGGCCTCGTAGTCGGCCAGGCCCACCTCTCGCATGCGCTCCAGGTGGGGACGGACAGTGTTGGGGTGGAGGTCGAGCGACTCGGCCACCTCGGTCACGCTCAGCGGACGGGGGCTGCGGGCCAGCTCGAGGTAGATGGCGTAGCGGGTGTTGTCGCCCAGGGTCTTGAGCACGGCGAGACGATCGGACGACGACACGACGACCTAGTTTACACGGTCCCGGCCGGTAGTATCGGGTCCGTGGCCACGCCCGACGACGTCATCGGCATCCTCCGGGGCGTGCTCGACCCCGAGCTGGGCGACAACATCGTCGACCTCGGCATGGTCAGGGGCGCGACCGTCGACGACGGGCTCGTGACCATCACGATCGCCCTGACCACGGCCGGCTGCCCACTGCGGGCCCAGATCAAGCACGACGTCGAGGCCCGGGTGGCCACCCTCCCCGGCGTCGACCGGGTCAAGCTGCGCTGGGACGAGCTGAACGCCGACGAGAAGGCCCGGGTCATGGAGCGGGCCCGGGCCCACGCCCGCACGGCCGCCGACCCCACCGAGGTGCCGCTCACCACCAGGGTCCTGGCCGTGGCGTCGGGCAAGGGGGGCGTCGGCAAGTCGTCGCTCACCGTCAACCTGGCCGCCGAGCTGGCCCGCCGGGGCTTCACCGTGGGCGTGCTCGACGCCGACATCTGGGGCTTCTCCGTGCCGCGGATGCTGGGCGTCGAGGGCCGGCTGGAGGCCACCGCCACCGAGGGGTCCGACAAGCCCAAGATCCACCCCCACGAGCGACAGGTCGGCGCCGGCCGGCTCAAGGTGATCTCCACCGGCTTCCTGGTCGAGGAGGAGGGCACCGCGCTCATGTGGCGGGGCCTGATGCTGGCCAAGGCGGTCGAGCAGTTCCTGAAGGACGTCGCCTGGGGCGACATGGACTACCTGCTCATCGACATGCCGCCCGGCACCGGCGACGTGCAGATGGGCCTCGCCCGCATGCTCCCCCAGGCCGAGATGCTCGTCGTGACCACGCCGGCCCTGGCCGCGCAGCGGGTGGCGGTGCGGGTGGCCGACATGGCCCGCCGCAGCCACATGCCGGTGTTAGGCGTGATCGAGAACATGAGCGCCTTCGTCACCGAGGACGGTCGCCGCTACCCCCTGTTCGGCGAGGGCGGCGGGCAGGCCCTGGCCGACGGGCTGGGCCGCCCGCTCCTGGGCTCGATCCCCCTGGAGCCGGGCGTGTCGGCCGGTGGCGACGAGGGCCGTCCGGTGGTGCTCACCGGGGAGGGTCCGGCCGCCGCCGCCATCTCCGCCGTGGTCGACCGACTCGTCGACGACGTGGCCCCGCCCGTCGACATGCAGGGCTGCACGGCCCGCCTGCTGGCCTCGGTGGAGGACGCGCTCGGTCCCGTCGAGGCCGGCGCCGGTCGCTAGTCCAGGCCCCGTCGACCCCGGCGGTCGGGGCGATCCAGCGGCGCGGCCGATCTTGCCCCCAGGGCACCCTCACCCCGTCCGCAGGGCGGTGATGAGGTGGGTGTCGTGGCCGACGGTGAGGCTGCCACCCAGGTCGTCGATGGCGGCGCCGATGTCGGCCAGGAGGGCTTCCCGCTGGTCAGGCGGCAGCACCCGGTGGTCGCTCGCCGTCCGCAGCAGGTCGAGCCAATCGCCCCGACGGTAGACGTGCTGCCACGGGTAGTCCCGCTCCCCGACGGCCTCCAGGCGGGGACATGCCTCCAGCGTCGCGATGAAATGTTCCGGCGGTGGTGATGGGACGTGGGCGCCGAAGCCGTGGCGCTCGTACACCTCGTCGAGGCGCGCCCTCGTCCGGTCGTCGTGGTTGGTGGTGTTCCAGAACAGCGCGAGGCGTCCGCCGTCCCGCAGTACGCCGGCGCCCCGGTCGGGTCCGACGGCCGGGTCGATCCAGTGCCAGGCCTGGCCCGAGACGACCAGGTCGAACGGCTCGGCCGGCGGGTCCCACGTCTCGAAGGCGGCCACGTGGACGGCGATCCCATGGCGCCGGGCCACGGCGGCCATGCGGGCGTCGGGCTCGACGCCCAGCACGTCGCAGCCCCGGGTCGCGAACAGCCGGGAGGCGATGCCCGTGCCGCAACCCACGTCGAGCACGCAGCGCACCCCGGGCGCCACCAGGTCGTCGACCAGCGCCTCGGGGTAGCCGGGCCGGAACCGGTCGTACGCCTCGGCGTCCTCGCCGAAGGAGTCGGCCCGTCGTCGGTCCTCGTGCAGCACGAGGACCAGTGTCCCAGGCGGTTGACTGGGCCGATGGAGCTGCCGGAGCGATGACCGGTGACGTAGGGCCCGAGCGGGCCGGTGAGGCGACGCTCCCGTTCGGCATGGATCTGCTGGGCGCCGTCGCCCCCGCATCGGCCGGGGTCAACCTGGTGGTGTCACCGCTCAGCGTCATGCTCGCCCTGGCCCTGCTCGAACCGGGGGCGAGCGGTGGCAGCGGCCCGCAACTCCGGGTGCTGCTGCGCATGGGGGACCCGGGGGCGTTTCACGCCTCCCTTCGGGCCCTGGCGGAAAGCCTGGTGACCCGGGAGGTGCGGCGCCAGGACGGAGACCGGCACCCCGGCGAGATTCTCGTGCGGGTGGCCGACGCCGCCTTCGTGCAGGACGGTTATCCCCTCCGGGCCGAGTACCTCGACGCCGTGGCGGCCGGCCGGGACGCAGCGGTGTCCACCGTCGACTTCGCCGGCGATCCGGGAGGTGCGACCGCCCGGATCAACCGGTTCGTGGCCGACCACACCGAGGGCCGCGTCGATCGACCGGTCCGCCGGGCGCTGCCATACGACACCGTCCTGGCCCTCGTGAACGCCCTCTACCTGCGGGCGTCGTGGTGGGAGCGGTTCGCTCCCGCCCGGACCCGGGACGCCACCTTCACCCGCCTCGACGGGTCCGACGTAGCGGTGGCGATGATGCGGGGCATCGGCATCTCCTCGGCGCGAGGCGGCGGCTGGGTGGCTGCGACGCAGGGCTACGTCGACGGCCTGGTCGCCCAGTTCGTCCTGCCCGACAAGGGCCGCTTCGAGGAGGTGGCGGCCCGCCTGGCCGACGTGGTGGCCGAGCTGGAGGCCCACCCCCGGCGGGGTGGCGAGCTGGGCCTACCGAGGTTCACCACCCGGTGCGGCACGGACCTGGCGGGACCGCTCCGGGCCCTGGGGCTCACCGCCCCGTTCGAGAAGGGCGGGCTTTGCGGCATCGCCGACGACCCGGAGCTGGTGCTCGGTCCCGCCCTGCACGACACGTTCCTGGCCCTCGACGAGGACGGGACCGAGGCGGCCGCCTCCACCGTCCTGACCGCCCGTCGTGTCAGCCGCCGGGCCGTCCCCCCGGTGCCGGTCGTCCTCGACCGACCCTTCCTGTTCCGCATCGTCGACCGGACGACGGGAGCCACGCTGCTGCTCGGGCGGATCCTCGATCCGTCCTGAGCCGGTCAGGACCCCCCGGCGGCCAGGCGGGCCAGGGCGGCAGCGTCACCGGGTCCGTCCCGATCGGCCAGGCGGCCGGCGATGTGGTCCCGATGGGCCCGGTCTGCGTTGCCGCCGTACTTGAACTTGGCCCTCACGTCGTCGACCGACAGGCGGATGGCCCGGATGGCCCGGAGCGTGGCACCGTGCTCGATCGGGTCGACGTGGTCGCCGTCCGGTTCCAGGGCGGCGAGCTGGCGGCGCAGCACGGCGGCCACCTCCTCGGCGGCGGCGAGCACCCGCACCGTCCCGGTGATCTGGACGGCGGCGTAGTACGTGGTCGGGATGCCCCGGCGGGGGTCCTCCTCGCCGACGGCCTTCCAGGCGGCCGGGACGTAGGCCCAGTCGCCGGCCACGCTGAGGAGCGCCGTCGCGTTCTCGTCCAGGGCGGCGAAGATCGGGTTGGGGACGGCAAGGTGCAGACGACCTCGTCACCGTCGAGGAGGAACTGGGTCGGCACCACCACCGGCACCGTCCGCCCTGCGCCCGCCGCCACCAGGTGACCGAACCCCTGGGCCGCCACGAACTCCCGCCAGCGGCCCTCGCCGTCGGAGGCGTCGTGGGGCCGGATCAGCACGACCGGCATGCTGTCACGGTGACCGATCCCGGAGCTGGAACGGGTCAGCCGTCGGCGGCGAGAGCCTCGTCGTAGCCGTCATCACCGGGCAGCAGGATCCGCACGCCCCGGCCACCGGCGTCGACCTCGTGGGGCGGGGCCTCGGTGATGACCGGCAGCATCGTCGGCACCTCGTCGATGCGGGCCGCGGCGGCCAGCAGCTCGGCCGTCGTGTCGAAGCGGCCGATGGCCATCAGGTTGCGGATGGTCGGCAGGATGAGGTCGAACTCGCCCGCCTCGTGGCGGGTCAGGGCGTCACGGGGCCGGATCCACGTGCTGGCCACCGTCTCGGCGTTGTCGTGCAGCGGCACCTGGTCGGCCGGGGCGGCGCACACGAAGAACCGGGTGTCGAACCGGCGGGGCGGACCGAGGGGTGTGATCCAGTGGGCGAAATAGTGGATATCGGCCACCCGCAGGTGCAGGTCCTCGTCGTGGCACACCTCCACGAGGCGCCGCTCCCCGGCGTCGACGGCGGCCCGGTGGCCGGCGAAGCGCTCGGCCACGCCCAGCTCGGCGAACGACACCACCTGCCCGTCGGAGGTGTTGGCCAGGAGGACGCCGGCCTCCTCGAAGCACTCCCGGATGGCGGCCACCCAGTAGGCCAGCCCGCCCCGCTCGACACCGAGGGAGGCGCTGGCCTCGGGATCGGTCCGGCCGACGCACAGCTCGTCCAGCTCGGGGTCGTCACGGTCGTTCGGGTCGACGGCGCCGCCGGGGAAGACGTAGGCCCCGCCGACGAAGGCGCTGTCGACGTTGCGCCGCAGCATGAAGACCTCGAGGCCGGCGTCGGCGTCGCGGACGAGCATGACGGTGGCGGCGTCACGCACCGCGACCCCGTTCACGGCGCCAGCCGCCCGGGGCCGGGGCGGTGGGGATGGCCGTCGTCGGGATCGACCTCCTCCACGTCGACCACGTCGCCGAAGCGCACCCACCGTCCGACGGGACCGTTGCCGCCGACCCTCCCCGTGGTCAGGCGGTGCTGGTAGCGGCGGGCCAGGCTCCCGCGCAGCAGCGCCCGCACCGGGGGAAGGAGGAGCGCCACGCCCACGCCGTCGGTGATGAAGCCGGGGGTGAGCAGCAGGGCTCCGCCGACGAGGATGAGCACCCCGTCGACGATCTCCCGGCCCGGCACCTCGCCCCGGGACAGGCGCCGCTCGACCCGGCCCAACACCCCCAGGCCCTCGTACTTGACGAGCCATGCCCCCACCACCGAGACGACCAGCACGAGCGCCAGCGTGGGCCACCAGCCCAGCCCGTCGGCCACCTGGGTGATGACGTAGATCTCGGCGATCGGCACGGCGATGAACGCCAGCAGGAGGAGACCGAGCACGCCGCCGAACCTACCGCCCGCCCGGGCCTCCGGTCCGAGCGGGCGCGGTGCCTACGCTCGGCCGGGTGGACGGCCCCGCCCTCAGCGTCACGCTGCCGATGTGGTTCGGGCGCCCGGCCGGTGAGACGGTGGCGCTGGCCGCCCACGCCGACCGCCTCGGCTACGACGGCCTGTGGGTGGGCGAGATGGTCGTGTTCGACGGGCCGGCGCTGGCCGCCACCTGCGCCGCCCGCACCGAGCGCATCGCCCTCACCCTGGGGCCCTGGGCCGTGCAGGTGCGCTCCCCGGTGGCACTGGCCCTGGCCGTCGCCACGGTCTCGGAGCTGGGAGGACGGACGGCGCATCTCGCCCTCGGCGCGTCCAGCCCCCGCATCGTGGAGGAGTGGCACGGACGGTCGTGGGCGGGGGCGCCGGGCCGGGTGGTCGAGACGGTCGGCGCCCTGCGGCGGGCGCTGGCCGGTGAGCGCCTGGGCAGCTTCCGGCTGCACCTGCCCCGCCCGCCGTCCACCATCACGGTCGCCGCCCACGGGCCACTCATGCTGCGCACCGCCGCCCGGGTCGCCGACCGGGTGGTGGCCAACATCCTGACCGTCGACCAGGCCGCCCGGTTCCGGGCCGACCTCGACGCCGCCGCCGGGGCGGCCGGCCGGCCCCGACCGCCCCTCGCCATGTGGGTGCCCGCCGCCGTCGATCCGACGGCCGAGGGCATCCGTCAGCTCGCCGACCAGTTCGTGGCCTACCTGGCCCCACCCGGCTACGGCGAGATGTTCACCGCCGCCGGGTTCGGTGACCTGGTGGAGCGGGCCCGCTCCGGTGAATCCGCAGCCACCCTGGCGCCCGACATCGGCGAGGACGTGGTGGCGGCCCTCGGCGCGGTGGGCTCCGCAGCCGACGTCCGGCGTCGGCTGGACCGGCTCCGGGCGGCCGGCGTCGACGAGGTCGTCGTCGCGCCCGCCACCGCCGGCGACCCCGCCGGCGTCCGCACCCTGGAGGCCCTGGCGCCGTGACCGGGGGCCCTCCCGGACGGAACTGACACAAGCACGCGCTGCTATAGCAACGCGTGCTTGTGTCAGGTCGCCGGTTCGTGGCCTACGGTCGGGGATCGATGACGGCCGCAGGGCCGCCGAGGAGGGGTGCCGTGACCGCAGTGCTGCCGCCGCCGGACGCCAACAACGCATGGCGGCTCGACAGCCCCGGCGCCGAGGGGTGGACCCGGTCGGCCCGCCCCGACGCCGCCGACAAGTACTTCATGGTGTCGGCCGACGGGCATGTGCAGGAGCCCCGGGACCTGTGGCACCAGCGCGTCGACGAGCGCTACCACGAGCGGCTCCCCGGCGTCATCCGGACGTCGAAGGGGGAGTCGTTCCAGAAGACCGAGGGCTTCCGCACCCCGCTCAAGATCCGCGACATCGCCTTCGAGGGGGAGGACCACCTCCGCAACATCTCGGGCCGCACGCCCGAGCAGCGCCTCGCCGACCTGGCCCTCGACGGGGTCGACGCCGAGGTCCTGTTCCCCAACAAGGGCCTCACCATCTGGGCCACCCGCGACACCGAGTTCTCCGCCGCCATGTGCCGGGCCTACAACGACTGGGCCTGGGAGACCTTCGCCGACGTCTACGACCGGCTCTCGCCGCTGGCCTGCATCGCCCCCGCCGACGTCGACGGCGCCATCGCCGAGATCGAGCGCTGCGCCGGCCTCGGCTTCCGGGGTCTGTCGCTGCCCTGCAAGCCCGTCTGGGGACCGCCCGACCACGAGGACCTCAACTACAACCTCCGCGAGTTCGACCCGCTGTGGGCGTGCATCTGCGAGGTCGGCCTGCCCGTCACCTTCCACGTGTCGACCGGGCGCGACCCCCGCACGTCGCGTAGTCGGGGCGGCGCCGTCATCAACTACGCCGTCCACTCCCTGGCGCCGACCATGGAACCGATCGTCAACCTGTGCGCCTCGGGCGTCGCCGAGCAGTTCCCCCAGCTCCGCTTCGGCAGCATCGAGGCGGGCATCGGCTGGGTGGCGTGGGCCCTGCAGGCCATGGACGAGGCCTACCGCAAGCACCACATGTTCGTACGACCCAAGCTGGACCTGCTCCCCAGCGAGTACTTCCGCCGCCAGGGCTTCGCCAGCTTCCAGGAGGACCGCGCCGGCCTCGACCTCGCCCGCGACCACGACCTCGTCGGCAACTTCTGCTGGGCCAACGACTTCCCCCACCACGAGGGCTCCTGGCCCCACTCGGCCGAGGCCATCGAGCGGACCATGGGCGGCCTCACCGACGGCGAGCGGGCCCGCATCCTCGGCCTGAACGCCGCCGAGATCTTCGGCTTCGACATCCCCGAGCGCTATCGGCACCACGCCGACGCCGCCGAGGTGGCCGCCGCCAACCCGGCGCGATGAGCCCGGCGCGGACCCTGCGGGGTACCGCCGCCGTCGTCGGGGTGGCCGAGACCGAGTACCACCGCTGGGGCCGGTCGCCCGAGCCGGAGGCGGCCCTGGCCCTCCGGGCCGTGCTGGGGGCGTGCGAGAGCGCCGGCATCTCACCCCGGCAGATCGACGGGTTCTCCTCCTACAGCGACGACCGCAACGAGGCGTCCCGCCTGGCCGCCGCCCTCGGCGTGGACGACCTGCGCCTCGCCGTCATGCAGTGGGGCGGGGGTGGCGGCGGGACGGCCGCCGCGGTGGCCAACGCCGCTGCGGCCATCGCCACCGGACAGGCGGAGTGCGTCGTCGTGCTCCGGGCGCTGGCCCAGGGGCAGTTCGGCCGGTTCGGGGAGGGTCCCCGGCGGGCCACGATCGGCGGACCCTTCGCCCACACGCTGCCGTACGGGCTCATGTCGGCAGCGCAGATGTTCGCCATGAAGGTCAACCGGTTCCTCCACGACCACCGCATCGGGGAGGAGGCGCAGCGGGCGGTGGCGCTGGCGTCTTACCACCACGCCCAGAACAACCCCCGGGCCGTCATGCACGGCCGGCCCCTCGACGAGGCCACCTACGACGCGTCCCGCTACATCGTCGAGCCCTTCCGCCTCTACGACTGCTGCCTGGAGACCGACGGCGCCGCCGCCATGATCCTGGTGGCGGGCGAGCGGGCCGCCGACTTCCCCCACCCGCCGTGCTTCGTGCTCGGGGCGGTGAGCGGATCCCAGCACCGGGCCGGCGCGTCGGTGCACAACACCCCCGACTACGCCTCGGCCGGCTTCTCGACCGTGGCCCCCCGTCTGTACGAGATGGCCGGCGTGGGCCCGGCCGACATGGACGTGGTCCAGAGCTACGAGAACTTCACCGGCGGGGTGGTGATGGCCCTCGTCGAGCACGGCTTCTGCACCCCCGACGAGGTGGCGGACCTGTTGCAGGTCGAGCACCTGCTCGCCCCGGGTGGTCGCCTGCCCCTCAACACCAGCGGCGGCAACCTGGCCGAGGCCTACATGCACGGCCTCGGCCTCACCCTGGAGGCCGTCCGCCAGATCTGGGGCACCTCGTCCAATCCGGTGCCGGGTGCCGACGTGTCGATGATGATCGCCGGTCCCATGGTCACGCCGGTCAGCAGCGTCGTCTTCGGGAGCGCAGCGGTCCTGTGAGCTACCTGCCGCCCGGGCTGCCGGCCCCCGTTCCCGCCCGTGACGGGCTCGACCGCCCCTACTGGGAGGGCCTGCGCGACGAACGGCTCGTCCTGCAGCGCTGCTCGTCGTGCCGGCGCTGGCAGTGGGGGCCGGAGTGGTGCTGCCACCGCTGCCACTCGCTCGACCTGGCCTGGGAGGAGACCGACCCGGCCGGCACCATCTACAGCCACGAGCGGGTCTGGCATCCGGTGCACCCCGCCCTTACCGACCACGGGCCCTACGTGGTGGTGCTGGTGGAGCTGCCCGCCGCCGACGGGGTCAGGCTGGTGGGCAACCTCCTCGGCGACCCGCATCAGGCCCTCGACATCGGGACACCGGTCGAGGGCGCGTACGAGCACCACGACGACGATCCGCCCTTCACGCTGCTGCAGTGGGCTCGCCGGTCAGAGGATGGCCACGGTGTTGCCGGGTGAGCCCAGGCCGCCGGGGAGCTTCAGCGGCGCGGCCACGAAGAGGAACGTCCACCGCCCGGCCGTCCGGCAGCGCTCGGCCAGGGTCTCCAGGTCGAACATCTCCCCCAGCGCCGTGCCCAGGGTCGGGATGAGTCGGCGGTGCAGCGAGCCGACGGCGGGGTCGCCGGGCACGACCTCGACGGCGGGGTTGTCGCAGCACAGCGCGGCGGGGTGGGCGTCCCAGACGAACCGGGCCGTGTCCTCACCGGCGTGCAGCCCGGCGAAGGCGGGACGCTCGGCGTGGGCGGCCCGGCCGGCGGCGTCGAGGCGGCGGTAGGCGCCGACCCAGCCGGTGCGGACGCAGAGGATGTCGCCGATCTCGGGCTCGACGCCCTGGGCCGCCAGCGTGGCCGCCAGGTCGGCCACCGTGACGGCATGACGGTCGAGCGGGTCGAAGCTGCGGCAGGCCGCCTCCGCCCAGCCGGCCACGTCGACGAGTACGCCCCGCCCCGCCACCCCGTGTCCGGCCCAGTGCTCGATCCCGAGGCCGTTGCGCCCCTCGGTCGGGTCGGTGGTCCGGCCGCCCCAGAAGCCGTGCTCGCGGCAGCGGACGTGGCCCAGCGCGTCCCACTGGGTCGAGCCCTGCGGGTGGAACGAGTCGAGGTGGTCGTCCATCTCGTTGCGGTTCAGGGCCACGACGACGTGCTCGTAGGGGTGGCGCCCGAACAGCGGCGGGTCGGGCACGTCGAGGGGCAGGTCGAGCGACACCAGCTCGCCCGTCGTCACGGCTCGACAAGCCCGTGCCACGCGCTCGGGGGTCACGAGGTTGATCGAGCCCAGCACGTCGTCGGGGCCGAACACGTCCCAGGCGTGGCGCAGGCCCAGCCCCTCGATCTCGGGCAGGTCGTCGTAGCGGGGGAGCACGGCGGGCTCCGGCATCAGGCCCCTCCCCGGGCCCGACGGCGGGCGGCGGCGAAGGTGTGGACGGGCCACATGTCCTGATCCTCGCCCCAGGCCACGGCACCGTCGAGGTCCCAGCGCACCAGGCTGGTGATGTCGATGAACGTGTGGCGGTTGACGATCATCCGGCTGACGGGCTCGCCCACGGCCACCAGCGACCGGCCGTCGCCGTCGGTGGCCCGCACCGTGATGCGGGTGATCCAGCCGTGCTCGGCGTCTCGCTCGACCCGGCGGTCGCCCGTCACCAGACCGACGGTGCGGCCGTCCCGGCGCAGGAAGCCGTAGGCGATCGGGTCGGCGTCGTCCCGGGTCCCGGTGACGGCGAGGAAGGCGTGGTCGGCGTCGGCGGCGCCGGTGACGTAGGCGGCCTGGCGGGGGCGGTGCTCGGGCCGGGGACCCCACGTCCGGTCCCGCATGGCCAGGCAGTCGATCTCGACCGTCTCACCGTGCAGCATGACCCGACCGGTGACGTGCCCGAACTGGTCGAAGTGGTGCGCCGACCCGAAGGTCGACCCGACGGCGGTGAGCGGCTCCGGGGCCATGACCCCGTCGAAGCGCAGGGCCACCTCCAGCCGACCCGGGTCGTGGTAGCCGAGGTCGTAGGAGGAGGTGGGCTCGACCACCCGGATCGACACCCCCGTCGGCAGGGTCGCGTCGCACAGGTCGGCGTCGTCGGGCAGCCGCAGCGCCGAGTAGTTGGCGGAGTAGGGGACGTCCCACGGCAGCCAGGCGGTGTCGTCCCACAGCCACGCCCCCCCGGCGACCGTCCCGATGTTCGGCCGGACCATCGTGTAGAGCCAGCCTCCCAGGCGACGGCCGGGATGGTGGAACGAGAACCACGCCGTCTCGGTCTCCCACCACCGGTCGCTCATGGCGTCGACGTGGAAGCCGTCGTCGGCCGCGGTGAAGACCGGTGCGGCGCCGGCGGGGGGATCAGTAGCCGAGGGCACGGGCGGCCTGGTCGAGCACGACGGGCACCGACCAGGCGGTGCGGGCCAGACGGAGGTCGGTGTTGGCGCCGGTGGCGAACAACCCCGAGGCGCTCATCCAGAACGCCGCCGAGCGCATGGCGTAGAGCACGTGGTAGTAGCGGCAGACCCCGTCGTCGATCTCGATGCCGGTCCCGGCCTCGTAGCGGCGGTAGAAGGCGTCACGCTCGACGAGGTTCGACAGCAGGTCGGTGCCCTCCCGGTTCAGCTCGGAGAGGACGTAGGCGACGTCGTACATAGGGTCGCCGATCACCGGGGTCTCCCAGTCGAGCACGGCCGTCACCCGGTCGTCGTCCACGAGCAGGTTGCCCGTCCGGTAGGCGCCGTGGACGAGCACGAGCCGGTCCGTGGCCGGGGCGTTGGCGTCGAGCCAGCCGAGCACGTCGACCAGCACGGGGTCGGGGTCGGACTCGCTCGCCTCCACGAGGGTCCACCAGCGGGCGATCTCCCGCCGGGCGAAGTCCGGGCCCGGCCCCGGCACGCCGAGGAAGTCGAGACCGGCGCCCCGCCAGTCGAGGCGGTGCAGGGCGACGAGGGTGTCGGTGAAGCTGTCGGGCAGCACACCCCGGGCGGCTGCCTCGGCGTAGAAGCGCCGCCCATCGCGGCCCCACGGACTCGGGCACGTGCCGGGCACTTTCTCCATGACCAGGAAGGGGCCGCCCAGCACGGCCGGGTCGTCCTCGAAGAAGTACGGCCGGGGCGTGGGCACGGCGGTGCCGTCCAGGCACTGCAACACCCGATGCTGGGTGGCGAGGTCGGAGAGGTCGCGCAGCAGCGCGTTGCCCGGGTCGCGCCGCAGGCAGAACCCCTGGGCGATGCCTGACCACGTGGCGTCGAACAGCCAGGTCTCGTGGGACCAGCCGACGGCGATCCGCTCGACCGCCCCCAGCGCGAGGTCGGGCGCGTCGAGGCGCTCGGCCAGGTAGGCCCGGATGCGCTCGCCGACCCGCTCGTCCTCCGTCACGCCGCGTACTCGAGCTGGCGGTCGAGGCGGGCCCGCAGGGTCGTGCGCACCCTTCCCATCAGCTCCTCGAAGCGCTCCTCCCCCAGCGCACCGCGCTCGGCCCAGACGGCGGCGACCAGCGCAGCCAGGTCGGCGCCGGGCGACAGTGCGGTGGCCAGTCCTGGCGGCAGATCGCCGCCGTCGAGCCGGGCCCGGAGGTCGTCGACCAGCGCCGCCCGGTCGGCGGCGTCGGCGGCGGCGTGGGCGTCGGCCAGGCGGAGCTGGCGGCCCAGCTTGTCGAGGATCACCGAGGCCATGAACGCCTGCGTCCTCGGGAACGGCTCGCCCACGACCGGGGCGATGTCGTGGCGCAGCGTGGCGGCCATCCGCTCCAGCAGCTCGGCAGGGCTCACGTTCGCACCGGGGGCAGTATCGCGCCGTAGGGTCCGGCCATGGCCAGTGAGCAGTTCGCCCGGTTCCTCGACCTCGTGCGGCGTCAGCCCCGCTCCGACGCGGTCGACGTCGCCGCCATGCGCCGTGACATGGACACCTTCGGAGGACGTCTCCCCGACGGGGTGACGGGGACCCCGGTCGACCTCGACGGCATCCGGGCCGAGTGGATCGTCGCGGACGGGAACGACGACGCCGCCGTGGTGCTGTACCTCCACGGGGGCGGCTACGTGGCCGGCTCGATCGACTCCCACCGGAACCTCACCGGTCACCTGGCCCGGGCCACGGGGATGCGGGTGCTCGCCCTCGACTACCGCCTCGCCCCGGAGCACCCCCATCCCGCCGCCGTCGAGGACGCCACGGCGGCGTACCGCTGGCTGCTGGCCCAGGATGTGGGCGCCGGGCGCATCGTGATCGCCGGGGACTCGGCCGGCGGGGGTCTGACGGTAGCCACGCTGGTGGCGCTGCGCGACGCCGGCGATCCGCTCCCCGCCGCCGGGGTGGCCATCTCGCCGTGGGTCGACATGGAGGGCCTGGGCGAGTCCTTCCGCACCCGTGACGAGGTCGACCCGATGGTGGGAGGCGCTGCCCTGGCCGAGCTCGCCGCCCTGTTCCTGGGGGAGGGAGGCGACCTTCGCGACCCGCTGGCGGCTCCCCTCCACGCCGACCTGGCCGGCCTGCCGCCGCTCGTCGTCCACGTCGGCGACCACGAGGTGCTGCTCGACGACGCCACCCGCCTGGCCGCCCGGGCCGAGGCGGCCGGCGTCGACGTGACGCTCGAGGTGTGGCCGGAGATGACCCACGTCTGGCACGCCTCGGCCGGCCACGTCCCCGAGGCCGACCAGGCCCTCGCCCGCATCGCCGAGCTGATCCGCCCGCTGGTGGCCGCGACGGCGACCTGACACAAGCACGCGTTGCTATAGCAGCGCGTGCTTGTGTCAGGTCACCCCGAGGAGTCCCGGCCGGCCGAGGTGTTCACCGTTCGGGTCGTCCCGGCCCCTGTACCGGTGATGCTGGTATGGCGATGATCGAGCAGTCGACCGAGCGGGAGGTGGTCGGGGTCGAGGCGCTGTACCGGGCCGACGGCGCCCGCCTCGAACGGTCGCTGATCGGCGCGTTCGGCGACCGGGACTTGGCCGGTGAGGCGGTGGCCGAGGCGTTCGCGCAGCTGCTGCGGCGGGGCGACGACGTGCGGAACCCGCAGGCGTGGGTGTGGCGGTCTGCGTTCGCCATCGCCCGCGGTCAGGCCGACCACTCACGGTCGGCGACGGGATCCGTTCCCGATGTCGCTGCGGAGGCGGCGGACTGGCCCTTCGATCTGCTGGCCGCCCTCGACCGGCTGTCGCCGTCGCAGCGCCGGGCCGTCGTCCTGCACCACTACGCCGGCCTCCCGTTGCCGGAGGTGGCGGTGGTGATCGGATCGACGGCCGGCGCCGTCAAGGTGCACCTGGCCCGGGGCCGGCGGCGACTGCGGGCCGAGCTGGGAGGAGCGCGATGACCCCCGACCTGTCCGACCTCGACGGCATCGGGGTCCCCGACCGCTGGCCCGACATCGCCGGGAGAGCCGGCACCGGGCCGGTGCGGTCCCATCGGGCCGCCAGGTCCCGTTGGCCGCTGGTCCTGACCGCCGCCGCCGTCGTGGTGATCGGCGCCGTCGTGGGCGGGTTGCTCCTGGTCGACCGCCCCGACCCGGAGACCCTGTCCACCGCCGGCGGGCCCGTGACGACGGAGGCGCCCGTCACCACCCTGCCCGGGCCGCCGGGACCGACACCGCGGGGGTGTCCGGCGCTGCTCGTCGGGCTCCAGCCGGACGGGCTGGACGCCACGCTGGCGACGGTGTGGACGGACCTGCTGGCCTGGTCCGGTGAGCCCTCGTGGGAGGTGGGCGGGTCGTCGGCCACCGCCCGCCACCCCGCCGACCCCGACCGCACCATCACCGCGTTCCTGGCCGAGCCGGGCTGTGGTGAGGGCGTCGTCGGGTTCGACCCGGGTGCCATGGTCCCCGCCGTCACCGACGACGGCCGCTTGGGCGGGTTCCGACTCGACGGTTTTGCGCCCGGGGCCCTGCTCGCCGACGCCGCCTCCGTCGAGGTTCTGGCCGTCACCGGGCCGGCGTCGTTCCGGCCCCTCGCCGCCGGACCCGACGCCACCGGGGAGCGGGTGCTCCTCGACGCGCCCATCGCCCCTCGGCAGGCGGAGACGTACCTCGTCGTGCCCCGGGACGAGGCCGGCCAGGCCGTCAACGTCACCGGCGTGGCCCTCCGACGGCCCGACCGCCTGACCGTCGACCTGGCCGGCTTTCCCGCCGAGGCGACCCCCGTCGCGTCCGAGCGGGTCGCCGATGCGCTCGGCGCCCTGTCCGGCGGCCCCACAGAGGTCGACGCATCCGGAGCCGTCTACGTCGGGGAGGTCGTCCCCGGGGAGGCAGCGGCGGTGATCGTCCCCTGGCCCGACCGGGGCGGCCTGTGCCTCGCCGTGCTGGGGCTCGGGAACCTGGCCGAGTCCGCAGCCAGCACCTGCACCATGGCCACGGTGTTCAACCGCGACGGCATCAGGCTGACCGCCGGTGGTCCTGGCTACCACTGGGCCGTCCTGGTCTTCCCCCTCGGCAGCGACGTCGCCGACCTCGGCCCGGAGGCGCTCGTGCATCCCAGCAAGCAGGCGGTGAGCTGGGTCGGTCTGGACGGTGACATCGTCCTCGACCGGGGCCTCGTGCGATGGGCCATCGGCCACCCCAACGCCACGCCGCCCGCCGAGCCCGTCCTCGAGGTCGGCTCCGGCGCCACCACCATCACCCTCACCTACGGGCCACCCCTCTCCGTGACACGGGGGGCGTGCTGGCACGGGACCCGGTGGGACGGCAGCGACTGGATCGACCCCTTCATGGTCGGTGCCGTCGCTCCCCAGTGGATCGACGAGGACCGACCCCCGAATCCCCCGAGGACCGAGCCCGACGAGTTCTTCTGCAACGCCGCCGCCATCACCGGTCCCGGCCCCGAGGTCATCCGCCTCCCGCCCGACTTCCTCGCCCCGGCCAGCCGCTACCGGTTCTGCCAGGACCACGACGCCGCCGACCCCGCCAGGTGCTTCACCGTCGACACCCCCTGAACCCGCCGTGGCCCGGCCCTACGATGGCGGCGATGCGCCCGCCCTCGGTCGACCGCCTGGCCCGGTCGATCGCCGACGTCGACCTGCCCCACCCCCTGCTGGTGGACGCAGCGCGGGGGGCCATCGCCGCCGGTGAACCCGACTCGGCCCGCCACCGGGCCGAGACCACCCACCGGTTACTGCTGCGACCGATCGTGAACGCCACCGGCGTGCTGCTGCACACCAACCTGGGGCGGGCCCCGCTGGAGGTGCACCGCCGGGCCACCTACTCGAACCTGGAGCTCGATCTCACCACCGGCCGGCGGGGCAGCCGCCAGGCCCACGCCGCCGGGCTGCTGGCCCGGGCCACGGGCGCCGAGGCGGCGCTGGTGGTCAACAACGGCGCCGCCGCCGTGCTCCTCGGGCTGGCCGCCCTGGCCGCCGGCCGGCCGGTCGTGGTCAGCCGGGGCGAGCTGGTCGAGATCGGCGGCGGGTTCCGGGTGCCGGAGGTGATGGCCCAGAGCGGCGCCCGCCTGGTCGAGGTGGGTACCACCAACCGGACCCGGCTGGCCGACTACCGGGCCGCCGTCGACGGCGACGACCCGCCCGCCCTGCTGCTCAAGGTGCACCCCTCCAACTACCGCATCGAGGGTTTCACCGAGCACGTGGAACCGGCTGCGCTGGCCACCCTGGGGCCCCCCGTCGTGGTGGACCTCGGCTCGGGCCTGCTCGACGCCGCCTGCCCGTGGCTGGCCGACGGGCCGCCGGCCTGGCTGACCGGCGAGCCCGCCGTCCGCCAGACCCTGGCCGCCGGCGCCGACCTCGTCACGTTCTCGGGCGACAAGCTGCTGGGCGGTCCCCAGGCCGGGATCCTGGCCGGCGACGCCGAGCTCGTCGCCCGCTGCGCCCGCCATCCCCTGGCCCGGGCGCTGCGGCCCGGCGACCTCGTCCTCGACGCCCTCCAGACGGTGGCGCTGGCCTACCTCCGCCGCGACGGTGACGCCATCCCCCTGTGGCGCATGGCCGCCACCCCCGTCGAGGCGCTGCGCCACCGGGCGGCGGCCCTGGGTGCCGGACGACCCCTCGACACCACCGGCGTGGTCGGCGGCGGGTCGCTCCCCGGTGTCGAGATACCCAGCGCCGGCGTCGACGTCGAGGGCGACGTCACCGAGGCGCTGCGGTCCCACGACCCACCCGTCATCGCCCGGGTCCGCGACGGCCGGACCGTGGTCGACCTCCGCACCGTCGACCCCGCCGACGACGTCGTCGTGGCCAAGGCCCTCGCCACCCCCCTCCCGTGACCGTCATCGCCACCGCCGGCCACGTCGACCACGGCAAGTCGACCCTCGTCCGGGCCCTCACCGGCACCGACCCCGACCGTCTGGAGGAGGAGAAGCGGCGGGGCCTCACCATCGACCTGGGCTTCGCCGAGACCGTCCTCGCCGACGGCCGGGCCGTGAGCTTCGTGGACGTGCCCGGCCACGTCCGGTTCCTCCGCAACATGCTGGCCGGCGTGGGCGGCGTGGACGGCTGCCTGTTCGTGGTGGCCGCCACCGAGGGGTGGAAGCCCCAGTCCGAGGAGCACCTCCGCATCCTCGAGCTGCTCGGCACCCGGGGCGGGGTGGTGGCGCTCACCAAGGTCGGGGTGGTCGACGACGAGCTGCGGGAGCTGGCCCGCATGGACGTCGACGAGCACCTGGAGGGGTCGTTCCTCGCCGGTGCCACCGTGGTCGAGGTCGACGGCGTCGACGGCACCGGGCTGGACCACCTGCGGACCGCCCTCGGTGACCTGCTCGACGCCACCCCAGCCGCCGCCGACCACGGCCGACCCCGGCTCTGGGTCGACCGCGTCTTCGCCGCCCGGGGGGCCGGCACGATCGTCACCGGGACCCTCACGGGCGGGGAGATGGCCGTCGACGACGCCGTCGAGATCCTCCCCTCCGGCCGGGAGGCGCGGGTGCGCAACCTCCAGACCCACGGCCGCGACGAGCCCCGCATCGGCCCCGGCCACCGGGTGGCGGTCAACCTGGCCGGCGTCGGTCACGCCGACCTGACCCGGGGCGACGTGGTGGTGCGGCCCGGGCAGTGGTTCGCCACCGACCGTCTCGACGCCGAGCTGACCGTGCTGGCCGGCCTCGACCACGACGTGAGCCGGCGGGGGGCCTGGCACGTCCACCTCGGCTCGGGCGACCACCTGGCCCGGGTGCGGGTGCTCGGTGCCGATGCGCTCGGTCCCGGCGCCGTCGGGTCGGTGCGCATCCACCTGCCCGTCCGGGTGCCGCTCGTGCCGGGTGACCGCTTCCTCGTCCGGGAGGCGGGGCGGGACGAGACGGTGGCGGGGGGTGAGGTGCTCGACGTCGACCCGGTCCTGCCGGCGGCGCGGGCCCGACCCGACCGCTCGGTGGAGCGGGTGGTACGCGAGCGGGGAGCCGTCGACGCCGCCCGCCTGGCCCTCCTCACGGGGCATCCGGCCCGGCCCGACCTCGGCCGCTGGGCCGTCGACCCCGAACACCGGCGGGCCCTGGAGGAGTCGCTGGGCGACCGGGTGGCCGACGCCGGCCCCCTCGGCCTCGACCTGGCCACCCTCGACGAGCTGGAGCGGACCGTCGTCGACACGCTCGACGGCGTCGAGGTCGACGCCGGACGGGCCCGACCGGCCGGGGCGTCGGATCCGCTGGCCGGTCATCCCTTCCCGCTGGCGCTGGCGGCCGACCCGTTCGAGCCCCCCGACCCCGACGGGGTGGCCCCGGCCGAGCTGCGGGAGCTGATCCGCCGGGGCGACGTCATCGAGTCCGACGGCCGGCACTTCGCGCCCGGTGCGGTCGAGGAGGCAGCCCGGAGGGTGGCGGCACTGCTGGCCGACCGGCCCGAGGGGGTCACCGTGGCCGAGGTCCGCGACGACCTGGGCACGACCCGCAAGCACGTCCTGCCGCTCCTCGCCCACCTCGACCGGACCGGGGTCACCCGCCGCCGCGACGACCGCCGGGTGGGCGGACCTCGACTACCGGCGCTCTGAGGTCGGTCGCGGGTAAAGGCCGGGTGGCGCCCCCCGATGCCACCCGGCCTCCACCGTTGGGGCGGTCAGACCCCCTCGCGGGGGCCGAGCAGCGAGCGCCGCTCGGCCTCGTTGAGACCGCCCCAGATCCCGTGCTGCTCCCTGATCTCCAGCGCGTACTCGAGGCACGGTCCGGTCACCGGGCACGAGTGGCAGATGGCCTTGGCCGACTCCTCCCGGGCCAGCTTCTCGGCCTTGCGCTCGAACTGCGGCGGGGGAAAGAACACCGCGGCCTGTGGACCGCGGCACGCCCCCCGTCGCTGCCACTCGTCTATCGCAGTCGCCAGCGCCACCGGCGCACCCCTCCCCCGAGGTCGTGCGCCGCAACTTAGCGGTGACGCCCGTCACAGAGCAAGAGGAATCTGTCACCCGATCGGGGTATCTGCGTCGGTGGTGCGGCGCCGCCGCTCCCGGTGGTCGCGTGCCGCTCCCTCGAGGGGCTCGACCTCCAGCACCAGCCCGTCGATGGAGGCCACCCGGGCCTCGTCTCCGGCGCCGAGCGGCGTGGCCCGGTTGGTGCGGGCCGGCCACAATCCGCCGTGCACCCGGATCGTGCCGTCGGGATCGACCGGGTCGACGACCGCTCCCACCTGGCCGACCATGCCCTCCCGTCCGAGGGTGTTGGTGCCGAAGCGGGTCCGCACGAGGTTGGGCATGGCCACGAGCACGAGGAGGAACATGCTGACGAGGCCGGCGGCGCGGGCCAGCCACGACGTGGCCACCCCCCCGTCGAACAGGAACAGGGTGCCCACCAGCAGGGCCACCGTCCCCATCCCGGTCCAGAACCGGGGTGCCCCGGCCTGCACGTCGACGGCGAAGGCGACGACGGCCCCCACCAGCAGCCCGAGGGCCCACCCTCTCGTCGGGAGCACCCCCAGCCCGTAGCTGGCGAGCACCAGAGCCACCACCCCGGTGGCGCCGGCCACCCCGACCCCGGCCGTGAACAGCTCGAGCAGGAGGAGCCCGAGACCGGCGAGGAGCAGGAGGTAGGCGATGTTCGCCGACGCCACCGTGTGGAACAGCTGGTCGACGAGGCCCAGCTTCCGCAGCCGGACCTGCTCGACGATCTGACGCTGCGGGATGACCTCGCCGTCGACGTCGCGGTCGACCACGTCGGTGGTGAGCCCGATGGCGCCGAGGTCCGACATCGACAGGACGAAGTCACCCAGGGTGGAGTCGGTGGTGTCGACCAGCTCCAGGCGGCCGGCCTCCTCCCGTTCGACCGTCCGGTCGCGCAGCTCGGCCGTGGCCGGGCCCAGCCCGCCGACGGGGGCGCCGTCGACGGGGTCGCCCAGGTCGCCGAGCCGCGAGCCCTCGGCGATGCCGGTGACGTCGGCCGCCATCAGCAGGAGCGCAGCTCGGCCGGTGGCCGTGGCCCCGGGCGGACCGACCCACACCCCGATGGGCACGTCGGCGGCCCGGAGCCGGTCGACCAACCCGATCAGCCGGGCGTCGGACACGACCGCCCCGCCGCTGTTCAGCTGCAGGACGAGCCCCCCGACCTCGCCGACGGCGAACCTCCGCTCGGCGTCGGTCAGGCGCTCCTCGACGAAGTCGGCGAGGACCGGATCGATCAGGCCGGACACCTGCACCACCTCGATGACCCCGTCGCCACCGGCGTCGTCGGCCTGGGCGCCGGCGCCGGCCGCGGTGGTGAGCAGGGCGATGGCGGAGAGCAGCGAGGCCAGCCCTACCCTGATGGCGCTTCGCACTCGTTCTCCCGGGGGGTTCGTGAGCTCCACAACGCCGCTCATGTCGTCACGGGTGGTGATCGTCGCGGGCAAGGGCGGGGTGGGGAAGACCACGGTATCCGCGGTCCTGGCCCGGGCGGCGGCCGCCACCGGCCGGTCGGTGCTGGTGGTGGCCGTCGACGGGCGACCCGGCCTCGGGGCCCTCCTCGGGGCCGGACCACTCGACTTCGACGAGCAGGTCCTCGTCGCCCCGGACGGTGACCGGGGTGGGATACGGGGGCGGACCATCACCCCCGACGACGCCCTGGTCGAGTACCTGTCGGAGCGGGGGCTCGGCCGGGTGTCGCGCCGCTTCGTCGAGACGGGAGCGGTGGACCTGCTCGCCACGACCACGCCCGGCATCAAGGATCTGCTCGTGCTGGGCAAGGTCAAGCAGCTGGAGCGGGCCGGGGCCGCCGATCTGGTGGTCGTCGACGCCCCCGCCGCCGGTCACGCCCTCACGTTCCTGCGGGCGGCCCGGTCGCTGCGCCAGGTCGTCTCGACGGGGCCGGTGCGGGCCCAGGCCGACGACGTGCTGGCGCTGCTGGGCGACGGCCGCCGGTGCCAGGTGGTGCTGGTCACGCTGCCCGAGGAGACCCCCGTCAACGAGACCGTGGAGACGGCGTTCGGTCTGGAGGAGGACGTCGGCGTCCAGCTCGGCCCCGTCGTCGTCAACGGCGTCGTCACCGCCGTCGATGGACTCGACGTGACGGCGGACGAGGCCGCCCGACGGGCCGGTGTCGAGCTGGCCCCCGGGGCGGGAGCCGCCCTCGACGAGGCCGCCCGGATGACCCGCCGGCGGGCCGCGGGCCACGCCGCCCAGGTCGCCCGCCTGGCCGAGCGCCTGCCGCTCGCCCAGGTGCACCTCCCCTGGGTACCGACCGCCCACCTCGACGCCGCCGACGTGTCCGACCTCGCCCGGCGCCTCGCCGGGTCCCGGGTCGGGGTCTGACCGGTGGAGGGGACCGGCGACGAGACACGGTTCGGCGCCGCCGTCGGTGGGGCCCGGGTGGTCGTGACCGTCGGCCCGGGCGGCGTGGGGAAGACGACGGTGGCGGCCGCGCTCGGCGTGGAGGCGGCCCGGCGGGGGTCCCGGGTGGTGGTGGTGACCGTCGACCCGGCCCGGAGGCTCGCCGACGCCCTCGGTCTCGGCCGCGCTGATCTCGCCAGCGCCGCCAACACGCCCCGGCCGGTGCCGGGGCCGTGGCCGGGGGTGCTGTCGGCGGTGATGCTCGACACCAAGGCCACCTTCGACACCCTCGTGCGGCGCCACGCCGCCACCCCCGCCCAGGCCGACCTGATCCTCGCCAACCCCTTCTACCGCAACATCTCCGGGTCGCTGTCGGGCACCCAGGAGTACATGGCCACCGAGAAGCTCTACGACCTGGCCACGGCGGGTGACGTCGACCTCGTCGTGGTCGACACCCCGCCGTCCCGCCACGCCCTCGACTTCCTCGACGCCCCGGGCCGTCTGACCCGCTTCCTCGACCACCGGCTCTACCGCATGCTGACCGCACCGGGCCGGACGGCGCTCCGCGTCGCCAACCTCGCCACCCGCCCGTTCCTGTGGACGGTGCGCAAGGTGGCCGGGAGCGAGGTGGTCGACGACGCCATCGCCTTCTTCCAGGCCTTCGAGGGGATGGACGAGGGATTCCGCCAGCGGGCCGCCGCCGTCGACCGGCTCCTGCGCGACGACGCGACCGTCTTCGTCGTGTGCACCAGCCCGCGGGCCGAGGCGGTGGGAGAGGCCCGCCACCTGGCCGAGGCGCTGCTGGGGCGGGGCTTCGGCGTGGGCGGGGTGGTCGTCAACCTCGTCCATCGCCGCCCCCCGGGGGTGGACGCGGTCGACGCCCCGGCCGGGTCGGCCCTCGCCGACCTGATGGCCAACCACGACGCCCTCGCCTCGGTGGCCGACGAGGAGCGCAACCTCACCGGACCGCTCCGGGCCGTGACCGGGGGGGCGCCCATGGTGGCCCTGCCCCTGCTCGACGGTGACGTCCACGACATCGCCACCCTGACGACGCTGGCCGGCGCGCTGACCGGTCGGCCGGTCGAGCCGGCCGCCGACGGCGGGTAGGGGCCCTACATTGGGGCCGTGGCCCTCATCGTCGTCGCCAGCGACAGCCCGGACCTCGCCGACGACGTGGAGGCCGCCCTGGCCGGTCCGGACACGACCGTGGTCCGGCTCGGCTCCGGTCACGACGTGCTGCCGGCGGTGCGCGAGCGCATGCCCGACCTGACCGTCCTCGACCTGCAGATCGGCAACATGGGGGCCATGGCCGTCTCGCTCGACCTGCGCAACGAGGAGGACGCGGGCCGCCTCGGTCACGTCCCGACCCTGCTGCTGCTGGATCGGGCCGCCGACGTGTTCCTGGCCCGCCGCTCCCGCGCCGACGGCTGGCTGATCAAACCCACGGACCCGATGCGGCTCCGACGGGCGGCCACGGCGGTGAGGGAGGGCACCGGCGTGTTCGAGGGCGCTCCCGACCTCCAGGCCCCGCCCCCGACCCCCGAGTCCGAGGGCGACGAGGGGCCCGACGACGAGGGGCCCGACGACGAGGCGGCCGGCGACGAGGCGGCTGGCGACGAGCCCACGGCGGAGCCCGCCGAGGTGAGCTGACGGGCTACCGGGCGGTCAGCACGGCCCGGTAGACGTCGACGTAGCGGTCGACCATCACCTCCACGTCGAAGCGACGTACCGCCGAGGTCCGGATGGCGGCCCGGTCGAGGGTCCCGGCGGCGCCGACGGCGTCCACCGCCTCGTCCACCCCCGTGACGAGGAACCCGCTCCCCGCCTCGACCAGCTCCCGCATGGAGCCGCGGTCGTGGGCGACGACGGGGGTCCCACAGGCCAGCGCCTCGGCCACGCTGAACCCGAAGGGCTCGTCGAAGCTCACCAGGTGCAGCAGCGCGTGCGCCCCGCCGAGCACCTCGGCCCGGTCGGCGGCCGGGACCGCCCCGAGGTAGCGCACCCGGTCCCCGTCGACCTGCGGAGCGACCTCGCGCTCGAAGTAGCCCTCGTCCTGCACGATGCCGGCGATGTCGAGCCGACGGCCGGTCCGGCTGGCCACCGCGATGGCCTCGGCCGTGCCCTTGTCGGGGTGGATGCGGCCGAAGAACAGCAGGTGGTCCCCGGGATCCGGGTGGAGCGCGAAGGCGTCGGCGGGGAGGCCGTGGTGGATGGTGGCGGCATAGCCCAGACGGGGATGGCGGTCGGCGTCACTGATGGCGACGTAGGTGGTCGCGGCGTCGTAGCGCTCGTAGACGGCCAGGATCCGCTCCGACGAGAACCCGTGGATGGTGGTGACCACCGGGGTGTCGACCAGGGCGCTGTACGTGAGGGGCAGGAAGTCGAAGCCGTTGTGGATGACGTCGAAGTCGGCGGCCCGCTCGAACAGGGATGCGATGTGCAGGCACTCCGCCACCTTCGGGTCGATCCCGTCGTCCTCCGACCAGCCCGTCGGTGACGTGGCGGACAGGTGGGCGCCGGTGACCGAGTCGGCGGTGGCGAACAGCGTCACGTCGTGGCCCCGGCGAACGAGTCCCTCCGTCAGGAGCGAGGCGAACAGCTCCCACGGGCCGTAGTGGCGGGGTGGGGTGCGCCAGGCGATGGGGGCGAGCACGGCGATGCGCAGGGGGATCGGCTCAGGCTAGCCACCGGCCCCGAGTACGGAGGGTGGGCGGTTGAGCGCCGCTGTGGCGGGGTACCGGCCAGGGACGGGAAACCGGAGGGAGGTCACGTTGGTCCGACGCACACCACGCTCCTACGGGATGGTCTCCAGCTTCCCTCCCACGGCCTGCGGGATCGCCACCTTCTCGGCGGCCCTGTCCCGGGCCATGACCGCTGACGGCAGCCGGGTGCAGATCGTCCGGGCGGGACCGGCCCCGCCGACCGAGGACCCGATGGTGGTGGGGTCGCTGTCGGGCAGCTCCGATCGCGACGTCCGGGAGGCCGCCGACCGACTGAACCGGTGCGACGTCGTCGTCGTCCAGCACGAGTACGGGCTGTACGCAGGCCCCGACGGTGACCAGATCGTGGATCTCCTTCGCCAGCTCACCGTGCCCGCCGTCGTCGTCGCCCACACGGTGCTGCGGACACCGACGCCGGGACAGCAGACCGTCCTCGAGCAGGTCTGTACAGCGGCGGCCGCCGTCGTGACCATGACCGAGGCCGGGGCCACCCAGCTCACCACCGGGTTCGACGTCGATCCGACCAAGGTGTCGATCATCCCCCACGGTGCCGCCGTGGCCCTCCCGGCGACCGCATCCGGTACCGCCGACGCCCCCACGCTGCTCACCTGGGGTCTGCTGGGACCCGGGAAGGGGATCGAGTGGGCCATCGACGCGCTGGCCATGCTCGCCGATCTCCACCCGCGCCCCGGTTACCTGATCGCCGGCGCCACCCATCCGAAGGTCCGGGCCCGGTCGGGGGAGGCCTACCGACGCATGCTGGTCGAGCGGGCGCAGCGAGCCGGCGTCGAGGACCAGGTCGTCTTCGACGATGCCTACCGGGGCGTCGAGGACCTCACCGGGCTGATCGGCTCGGCCGACCTCGTCGTCCTGCCCTACGACGACGACCAGCAGGTGACCTCGGGCGTGTTGGTCGACGCCGTGGCCGCCGGTAGGCCCGTCGTCTCGACCGCGTTCCCCCACGCCGTCGAGCTGCTGGGCAGCGGCACGGGCCTGATCGTCCCGCAACGTGACGCCGGCGCCCTGGCCGGGGCCATCCGGACCGTGCTGACCGAGCCCGGGCGGGCGGCGGCCATGGCGGCGGAGGCACGGCGGCTGGCGCCCGGCCTGTCGTGGGGAGCGGTGGCGCAGCGCTACCACCAGCTCGCCGACCGGCTCGTCGCAGGTCAGTGCGTCGCCTCGTGACGGCCCCGACGCCGACGTTCGGTCACGTGCTGGCCATGACCGACGACGTCGGCACGTTCGAGCACGCCCGGTACACCCGCCCCCGCCGTGAGCACGGCTACTGCACCGACGACATGGCCCGGGTGCTGATCGTGGCGGTCCGCCAACCCGAGCCGGACCCCGCCGTGCGGGCGCTGGCGACGACGGCCATGAGCTTCCTGGCCGCCGCCCACGCCCCCGACGGGCGGGTGCGGAACCGGCGGGTGGTGGGGGGCGACTGGACGGACCGGCCCGGCGTCGACGACTGCTGGGGCCGTGCCCTCTGGGCCTTCGGGACAGCAGCGGCACGGGCTGACGACGTCCGCCTGCGGGAGGAGGGCCGCCGCCGCTTCGAGCGGAGCGCCGGGCTTTCCACACCCCACCGCCGGGCCGCCGCGTTCGCCGGGCTCGGTGCGGCCGAGCTGCTCACCGTCGATCCTGCCCACGGTCCGGCCCGGCGACTGCTGGCCGCCGCCGTCGACGCCACCGGACCCCTCGGCCGGGACCCGGGGTGGCCCTGGCCCGAGCCCCGCCTCTCCTACGCCAACGCCGCCGTGGCCGAGGTGCTCGTGGCGGCGGGATCCCTCCTCGGGCGGCCGGGTGTTCTCCGGGACGGGCTGGGGCTGCTGGCGTGGCTCCTCGACTGCGAGACGGTGGCGGGGCACCTGTCCCCGACCCCGGTCGGCGGGGCAGGACCGGGCGACCGCGCCCCGGCGTTCGACCAGCAGCCCATCGAGGTCGCCGCCATGGCCGACGCCTGCTGGCGGGCCACCGCCGTGACCGGTGACGACCGGTGGCTGCGGGGTGTCGACCTGGCCTCCGCCTGGTTCGCCGGCGACAACGACGTCGGGGTGATCATGTGGGATTCGTCGACGGGCGGTGGCTACGACGGGCTGCAGCCCGACGGGCCGAACCGCAACCAGGGAACCGAGTCGACCCTGGCCATGATCGCCACCGCCCAGGTGGCCCGGGCCGCATCCGGGGCGCCGGACCCCGGCGGCGCCGGGGGTGCGGTGCCCGAACGGCTGGGCGCCGGCTCGTCCCCCCGCTAGGATCGACCGCCCACGGGTTGTGGCGCAGCTAGGCAGCGCGCCTCGTTCGGGACGAGGAGGTCCCGGGTTCAAATCCCGGCAACCCGAGTGGGGGTGCTGTGTGTTCGGCAGCCGCCTCACACGGGGCTTGCCTGCCCGCCTGCTCGCAACGCCTCCGGCGTCGCTCCCGACGGCACTGGGGGTCCTGTGTGTTCGGCAGCCGCCTCACACGGCTCCCCCGCCTCACGGCGAACTGTTGCCCGCGGGCCCCACGGCGCCGTGAACCCGGCAGCCGCCTCACACGGCTCCCCCGGCTTGCCTGCCCGCCTGCTCGCAACGCCTCCGGCGTCGCTCCCGACGGCGAACTGTTGCCCATGGGCCCCACGGCGCCGTGAACCCGGCAGCCGCCTCACACGGCTCCCCCGGCTTGCCTGCCCGCCTGCTCGCAACGCCTCCGGCGTCGCTCCCGACGGCGAACTGGGGGTGCTGTGTGTTCGGCAGCCGCCTCACACGGCTCCCCCGGCTTGCCTGCCCGCCTGCCCGCAACGCCTCCGGCGTCGCTCCCGACGGCGAACTGTTGCCCCCACGGCGCCGTGGGCCCCACGGCGCCGTGAACCCGGCAGCCGCCTCACACGGCTCCCCCGGCTTGCCTGCCCGCCTGCTCGCAACGCCTCCGGGCGCCTGGGGCGCGCTGGTGCCCCGAGCGGGGGCGGCTCGGGGCACCAGGCGTTCGGGGTTCGGGTTGGTTCGGGGCTGACCGGGCGGGTCAGTCGGGGTCGGGCGGGATCCACCACGGGGGGTGCAGCTCGAGGTCACCGTCGGGTGCTCGGGTCATGGTCCACCCGCACTCGTGCACGAGCCGATGATGGTGGGCGCAGGCGAACACGAGCTGGTCGAGGTCGGTGGGCCCGTCGTGGGCCCAGTGGCGCAGGTGGTGGACCTCGCAGCGGTGATGGGGCACCACGCAGCCACCCACGTCGCAGGTGTCGTTGCGGGCGACCATGGCCCGCCGCTGCGCCGTGGTGGCGAACCGGGCCGCCCGGCCCACGTCGAGGACCTCGGGCCGGCCGTGACCCATCAGCCGGGCCACCAGACGCACCACCGGCCGGTCACAGGCCAGTCGCTGCGCAGTGCGGGGTGACAGGGCCATGCCGGCCAGGTCGTGCACCGAGGACTCCCGGGCCGGCCCGTCGGGGTCGGCCAGGGTCTCCGCATCTACCAGGGCGACCACGGTGACATCGCTGTTCGACGCCTCGCCGCACACCAGACGCACCAACGCATCGTTGCGACGCTGGGCCAGGGAACGATCGTCGGCAGCGTGGCGGTCGACCTCGGCGTCCACGGCCGCCTCGAAGCGGGCGCCGTCCTCTGCGTCCATGCGACCCTCGTGCAGCAGCTCCCCGAACAGGTTGCGGGTCATCACCATGCCCCGCCGCTCCCAGGAGTCCACGCTGCCGTCGTCGAGACTGCGCTGGTCGACCCGCCTGGTCCAACGCCCCAGGAACCGCCCGAACCGGTCAGCGCCCATACCCGCAGCCGCCCGGGCCAGCAGCTCCTGATCCCGGCGGGCCGCCGCCAGGCGGGACCGGTTCACGGCCCGGGCCAGCAGATCGGCGTTGGCCACCGTCACCGCCCCCTCGGTGAAGACATCACCGAGACGGCCCACCCGGTGCAGCACCCGCACCCGACGCAGCAACCGGTGGGCGTCCTCCCGGCCCAGACCGGCGGCGTGAGCCAGCCAGTCCGCCGGCTGGCGGGCCCCGTGGGCCCGCCACTCACCCTGCGCGTACCAGCGCACCACCTTGACCGTGAGCGCCACCTCGGCCCGCTCCCGCACAGCGGCCAGATCGACCACCTCATCGGAAACCAGCCCAGATGAACATGACTTACCAGTGTACCGAACACACGATCGCTTTACGACGGTACTGACCGAGACTTTCCCGGACTTCCTGTGGGCTGACCGAAGTCGTGAGGCGCCCATGAGTTGGCGAACGTGCAGAAACCGAGCGGCAGCGACGACCGCACGATTCCGGGGGTGATTCACCGGCGTCCGCGAACGACGCCTCACCCCGCTGAAGGGGCGAAGACCATCCTGTGCTCGGTCACGACGTAACCCGCCCGCTCGAACGCGGCCACCATGGGGGTGTTGGGCACGTCGGTGGTGGCGGTGATCCGCTCGGCTCCGTCGGCGGCGTGGAGGCGGGTGATCTCGGCGAGGATGTCGTCGACGTAGCCGTCCCCACGGTGCTCGGGCACGACGCCGAGGTAGCCCACGTTGCGGTCGTAGGGCGTCGCGGACGGAACGGCCAACCCGACGAGTCCGCCGCAGGTGGACTCCGCCAGCCGCCACCAGGATCGCTCACCGGGGCAGGACCGGTAGAAGTCGAGATCGTCCCGGGCCTGCGTGTCGGCGTCGGTGGACGCGAGGTCCCGTTGCGTGACGACGTCGAGACTGCCGACGGCGACGCGCCGGAAGGCGGCGTGGAACTCCTCGTCGGAGGCAGGACGGAAGCTCAGACGACCGGACGGGGCGGGCACCCCGGCCGCCGGTGTCCACTCGAACCGCAGTCGCTCGACGACCTCGGTCAGGCCGGCCGCCTTGGCGGCCTCCGAACGCCAGGCGACGGCGGGACCGCCAGCGGGATCCGCAACGCTGCGGCTGGTCGGCAGGATCAGCTGGTACGCAGGCACCGTGCCGAGCTCGCGATGCCCACGGGCCAGGAGCTCGGCGGCCAGCGCGGCTCGATCCGTCACATCGGGCGCCACGTGCAGGCAGTCGAGCGTGAGCGGACGCTCACTGTCGGCCCGCCCCCACCACAGGGCACGGGCCACGATCCGGCGGCCGTCGACGGCGAACCAGGTCCACTCCGGGCGGTAGCGGCCGGCCGACACCTCGTCACGGAGTCGCTCGGCGCCGACGTGCCCCACCGGGTCGTCGACCGGGAACCCGGCCGGATCGTCCAGCTCGGACGGTGTGGCGTGACGGATCAACATCGTGCCGCCTCCCGGCGGCTCACGTCGCCGACCACGACGACCACCGCACCGGAGTGACGCGAATGGCCGGTCCCACCGGTGGGCGGTCCCCGTACTGTGCGTATTTCACCACCAGCGCAGCGACGGCGGCGGCGTGGCCAGCGGTGCCAAGCTCCTCCACCCGCGCCCGGCCGTGCAGGCGGACCCACCACAACGCCGACCAGTCATGGGCGTCACGGCCGTCCACGAGCAGGGTCACCGTCGGGTCCCGGGCGATGTTGCGCAGGCGGGCCAGCGCAGTGGTGGTCTTCGGCTTGTGGTCGACAGCCGTGACCACCTCGCCGGCCTCCACGGCGAAGCAGCACGGCACGGCGTCGATGCGGCCGTCCGGGCCGTGGGTGGCGAGCACGGCGAAGGGCTCGGCGGCGATCCGCTCCAGCAACGGGCTCACCCGAGCGCCCCGGCGCGTGCCGTGGCTCGGCGCTCGGCGTCGGCGACCGACGGGTCGGCGGCGATCTGCACCGTCTCGGCCACCAGGTTGACGAGGACCAGCACGGCGGCCAGGACGAAGATGGCGCCGACGGCGGCCTCGGTGTCACGCCGCCCGATCGCCACCAACAGATAGTCGCCGACCCCGGGGATGGTGAAGATCTGCTCGACGATCAGCAGGTTGCCCGCCAGGAACGTGGTGGACGTGGCCACCTGGCTGAGGAACACGGGTGCCACCGGCCGCATCACGTGCTGGACCATGATCCGTCCCGGCCCCAAACCCCGGGCCACCGCCCCCTCCACCCAGTCCTCGTGCAGTGTCTCGAGCAGCAGGACCCGCAGCGTCACGAAGTAGGGGCCGACGAGCCCGGCCGCCATGGCCAGGCTGGGCAGCGCCAGGGAGCGGGCGTGGTCCACCAGGCCGTCCCCGAGTGGGGTGTACCGGCCGGCCGGGAACCAGTCCAGCCCGAGCTGCAGGCCGAACAACGACGGCCCGCCCAGGGCGAGGAAGACCACCAGGAGCGGCCCCACCACGAGGACCGGCAGCGACAGCGACAACAGGCCGGCCGTCGACGCGACACGATCGACCCGCCCCCCACGGGACCACGCCACCCACCCGGCGGCGGGCACCGCCATCAGCAGGGCCAGCACCTGGGCGTAGGCGATGATCTGCAGCGACGGTCCGATGGTGCGGGCCAGCCCGGTCGCCACCGACTCGCCGTAGCCGACGGAGAACCCGAGGTCACCGGCCAGCGTGTCGCCCAGCCAGTCGGCGTAGCGACGGAATGCCTCCCCAGCGTCACCGCGCACCGCCCGCGACGGACCGGGGATCACGTCGAGGAAGACGTACAGCACGCACGACGTGACCAGCATCAGCACACCGATGCGCCGCGACCGCAGCAGCAGCGCCCGCCGGGCGGGGCCCTGCAGTGCGGTGGCCAGCAGCAGGACCGAGCCCACCAGCACGGCCCAGAACGGCACCCCGACGACGACGCCCACGACGACGAGACCCACCAACCCGAGCACGGCCATCCGACGCCGTCGAGTGGGGTCGACGGGGGTGCGCACGACGGCAGCTCATCACAGACGGCCCACGCCCGTACCCTCGCCGCCGTGCACCTCGCCGACCTCCAGCAGCTCATGGCGGACACCTACGGGCACTACGACCGGGAGCTGGGTGTCCCGGCCACGATCGCCTGGCTGACCGAGGAGCTGGGCGAGCTGGCCCAGGCCGTTCGCAAGGGCACCCGCGACGAGCAGCTCCACGAGCTGGGTGACGTGCTGGTGTGGCTGGCGTCGCTGGCCGGTCAGCTCGACCTGTCTCTCGAGGACGCCGCCGCCCGCTACCGGAACGGCTGCCCGAAGTGCGGCCACCTTCCCTGCGACTGCGACGGCTGACGACCGCCGCCGGTCATCGCGGGCTGGCGTTGAGCTCGTCGACGACGGCGACCAGGTCACCGACCTGAGCGAAGTCGACCGCCAGCACGTTCGGATCCCGGCCTCGTTCCACCCGACACTCCTCGATCCGGGCCATCAACGACTCAGCGCTGTTCACGGCGCGCGCCGCCTCGACGACGGGGATCCCGCTGGTGATCCAGTGGTTCACGAGAAACAGCGGGTTCTCGTCAGCACCGCGGTTCGGCTCGCAGGAGAAGTCGGTCCGCACCGCGAACGTGTACGGGGTCTCGGTGAAGGCCGAATCGTAGACGTTCTGGTACCAGCTGTCGGGTTCGCCTTCGTTCTCGGCGAAGACGAGCAAGCGCTCGTCTGCCTCGATCAACGCTCCGAGGGTCGGCCACGGCGTGGACGGCACATGGGTATGGACATGATCGATGAGTCCCGAGCGCTCGAACGCGTCCATCGTGTCTGCGGCGCTGGTCTCGTCCTGGATGATCATCAGCAGCACCTCATGTGGATTCTCGTCGAGCCAGCTGTCGATCTCGGCGAGCACCCCATCGAGGCTCGACGCACCCAAGGCGCAGAACCCGTGACAGAGCCAGAGACCCGGCCTCGGGCGATCATCAGCGAGCGCAGCCTCGATGACGTACCTCGCCGTCGGGTCATCACCGCCCTCGACGGTTCCACGTCGATCCCAGTAGTGCGTGTCGACGAGGAGCGCCCGGATCCCCGAGTCCAGCTGGGCCACGATGTCACCCTGTTGCATCGCGAGATCCCAACCGAGATCGCGCGACGACATCGAGTTGTGCGAACCGGCGAAGGTGACCTGATCGATCCGTCGCCCGCACAACTCGACGTGACCGTTGCACCCGTCCGCTGCGCTCTGACCGTTTCCCGCACCCGACGCCGTGCTCACCGCGACACCGGCGACGACCGCCGTCACCAGGGCGACGGCTGCGCCGACGAGACGGACGGGCGTGCGCCTCGGGGCCGGCGGTTCGGCGGCGCCGGACACCCGACCACGTCGGGCGTGACGAACCGCACCGGGCACCTCGGTGGCGGCGAGGAGGAGACCGACGATCACCAGCGATCCGAGGACGAGGTGTCGACTCCAGCTCGGCCATACCAGGAGGACCATCGCGACCAGGACCACCAACGAGGCCCCCGTCGGCGTGACGAGTCGTCCACCCTCCTCGTCGGCGGGAGTGCCGGTGTCGATGCTCGTCCCGTGGCGCCAGTGGGTGGCGCGCGGGTGGCCCGAGGTGGCGAGCCAGACGGCGATCTGCGCGCCGACCGTGACGATCGGAATGGACACCAGGACCCGCAGGGTGGGCGTCGGCCAACTCAGCAGCGTCACCGCTCCGATCGTCCAGACCAGCAGTCGCGCCAAGGCCGGGTTGTCGCCCAGGACGGTCGCGACCGATGACGCGAAGGCCCGACCGTCCCGCTTCCACACGTGTCGCGGTAGGTTCCGCACGGCCAGCGCCGCTCGGCTCCGACCCGATGCCCATCCGATCAGAGCGATCGTCAGACCCGTCAGCATCGCACCCCGCTGACGCGCCGCGAAGTCGGAGTTGATCGCTCCCGCGAGGGCTCCGCCGAGGTCACCGATGGCACCGTCGTCGCCGAAATTCAACAGGGTCGACAACGCGAGTGAGCCGACGACCGTCGATGTCAGGGCGCCGGCTGCGATGCAGAGTCCGACCCGCGTCAGTGCCTGTCGTCGATCGATGGCGACGACGACCGCCAGCACGGAAAGTGTCACGGTGATGGCGATCGCGAGGAAACCGATGTCGGGAAGCAGGCGGAGGACCGCCACGATCGTGCCGGTGCCCGAGCCGTCTCGGGCGATCTCGTAACGACCGATGTCCTGCGTCGACGCGACCGCCGCCACCGCACTGGCGACCGGGGGCCCACCGAGTTCGCGCGCCACCCGCACGACCAGGGCACGGAGGTCGATCGTGACGGTCGAGCTGTCGGAGTGGACGAGCTGACGGTGCAGCTCCCGGAGTGCGGCGTCGCGGGCCCGTACCGCGACGTCGCGATCGAGCGCGTCGAAGGCGGCGCCCGCCAGTTGGGCCGTGGCCAGCCGGGTCACCGGAGTGGCGAGCTGGCGCGCCTCGGCCGGCAACACGTCGACGACGAGCTCGTCGGCGGCGATGGCGGTGAAGGCGACCTCGACGATCTCGTCAGCGAGAGCATCGCGAACGGCCGGCTCGTCGATCACACGCCCGGCGAGGTCGACGAAGCGACCTTCATGGCGGACGACCATCGACGTGTACACGACCGCACCGCTCAGGACGGTGGAGAGGAACGACAGCCCGAGCAGCGCCAGGGCGAGCCGGGGCCGCACTGTGCGGGACTGCGTGTCACCGGCACCGGTCACGTCGATCTCCTCGTACAGAACCCGCGACGCGCTCCGGCGGCCCGGTCGGGAGGCGGCTGACCGCAGCGGGCCGCACGCTCCGTCATGGCCGCTTGTGCACCACGCCGTCCTTCATCACCATCAGCAGCGACCGGTCCGGGTCGGCCAACAACGTGATGTCACTGAGCGGATCGCCGTCGACCAACACCAGGTCGGCGAGGGCACCGACCTCGACCTTGCCGAGAACCCCCGGGTACGGATTCCGAGCACCGGACATCCGCATCAGCTCGGCGTTCCCTGACGTCGCCATCGTCAGCACCTCGGCGGGTGAGAACCATCTGCTCATCTTGGCCAGTTGGCCACCCTGTCGCGCTGCGAGACCGGCGTCGAACAACGTGTCGGTTCCCCACGCCAACCTGACGCCGTACTCCCGGGCCAACCCGTAGGCCGTGTCCGTCCCAGCCGACACTTCCAACTGCTTCTCGCGAGCAGCTGGCGTCGGCATCGGGATCGCGTCCGAGTCGTCGAGGAACGGCTGCATGCTCCACCACACGTCATGCTCGGCCATGAGCTCGACGGTCGCCTCGTCGACGAGGTGGCCGTGCTCGATCGAGCGGACACCGGCCTCGACGGCCTGGCGAACCGAGCGCGACGTGTAGGCGTGTGTCATCACGTACGTACCCCAGTTCTCCGCCGCCTCCACGGCGGCAGAGATCTCCCGCGGCGTGTACTGGGTCACGTCGATCGGGTCATAGAGCGACGACACGCCCCCACCCGCCATCAGCTTGATCTGCGTCGCACCGAGCATCAGTTGCTCGCGCACCGCCCGCAGGACCTGATCAGCCCCGTCGGCGATCGAGCTTCCGCCGGCCATCTCGATGTGACTGAGATGCGAGCACGGATCTCTCGGCACCTCGTGACGGGCTCTGAAATCGCCGTGTCCCGCCGTCTGGGAGATCATGGCACCAGAGGGGAATATGCGCGGACCGGCCACGACCCCGTCATCGATCGCCCGCTTCAATGCGAACACCGGACCACCGGCATCACGAACCGTCGTGAACCCGCGCCGCAGTGTTCGTTCCGCCTCGGCCGCCGCTGCGATGTGCAGATAACCGGGATCAGCGTTCAATGTGTCCGCCGCCGTCACCGCGGCGAACATGGCGTGCCAGTGAGCGTCGATCAGCCCCGGCATGAGCACCCCGCCCCGCCCGTCGATCACGTCGCCGGCCTCGGCCGGAGCGTCCCCCATCGACTCGATCGTCGTTCCGACGATCCGAACGTGCTGGGTTCCGCTCAGCCGATCACCGTGCCCGGGGAACACCCGCACGTTCTTCACCAGGGTCGCCGCATCGAGCTCTGACATGCGTGCACGGTACGCAACCCCGGGGATGGCCGTCGTCAGCTCGGGTCCACGAGTCGGGGGCGGCCGCCGCCCACCTCCGGCACGGCGGCCCGAAGTGCGGCAACCTGCCCGGTGACCGCGACGGCCGACGACCGCCGATCCGACACGACGAGGGGAAGGCGCAGCATGGACATCCCGGCGAGGGCCCGAGACATCACGCCCGAGTGGATGAGCACCGTCCTCGACGCCGACGTCCGATCGATCGACGCGGACCACATGGGCGAGGGCGTCGGCATCCTGGCCGAGGTGTCGCGTCTCACCCTCGACCTCGGCGGGGGTGACGGCGACGGTCCGACGTCGGTGATCGTCAAGTGCTCGTCACCGGCGGCGGAGAACGTGGCGCTGTCGTCGGCGATGGGCTTCTACGACCGGGAGGTCAGCTTCTACCGCCACCTCGCCGACGAGGTGGCCCTCCGGGTGCCCCGGTGCTTCCACGGCGACGTGTCGGAGGACGGCGCCGCCTTCGTCCTGGTGCTGGAGGACATCGTCGGGGCGCGCTGCCCCGACCAGATCGAGGGGCTCGGGCCGGAGGACGCCGACCGCATCCTCGCCACCATCTGCGGCCTCCACGCCGAGCTGTGGGAGAGCGACCGCCTCTACGGCCTCGACTGGCTGCCCCCCATGAACAACCCGATGTACCAGGGCGCCCGCGAGCTGGCCGCCGCCCGCTTCCCCGCTTTCCGGGAGCGGTTCACCGGGCGCATCCCCGAGCGCCTCCTCGACTGGGCGGCGATCACGATCCCCCGCTACCACGAGCTGCTGGCGTGGTGGGACGACAAGGACGTGACGTTCGCCCACGTCGACTGCCGGGCCGAGAACTACCTGTTCGGAGGCTCGGCCGGTGATGACGCCGTGACCGTCGTCGACTTCCAACTCGCCACCCGCCACTCCGCCGCATGGGACGTGGCCAACCTCCTGGGCGGGTCGCTGCGTCCCGAGGTGCGCGCCGCCCACGAGACCGAGCTGGTCGAGTCCTACCACCGCCGCCTCGTCGCCCACGGCGTCGACCACCCCCTCGACAAGCTGTGGCGGCAGTACCGGATGTCGCTGCTCCAGCAGTCGCTGTCGTCGGTGGCGGTGAGCGATCTGCAGGGCGGCAACGAGCGCGGGGGCGATCTGCTCGTCGAGCTGATGTGCCGACCCTTCGACGCCCTGGCCGACCAGGAGGGCGTGGAGGACCTGATCGCCGAGCTCGGCTGATCCGTCAGCGGGAGGCCAGCACCTCGGCGATCTGGATGGCGTTCAGCGCCGCCCCCTTGCGGAGGTTGTCGCCCGAGACGAACAGTGCGAGGCCGTGCTCTGCGGTCGGGTCACGCCGGATGCGCCCGACGACCACCGGGTCGATGCCGGCGGCGTCGAGTGGGGTCGGCAGGTCCGACAGCACCACCCCGGGCGCCCGGCCCAGCAGCTCGGTGGCCCGCCCGGGCGCGATCGGGCGCTCGAAGGCGGCGTTGAGGGCGAGGCTGTGACCGGTGAACACCGGCACCCGCACGCACGTACCGCTCACCGGCAGGTCGGGAACGTCGAGGATCTTGCGGGTCTCGTCGCGGAGCTTCTGCTCCTCGTTGGTCTCGCCGCTGCCGTCGTCGACCACCACGCCCGCCACCGACACGACGTTGTGGGCGATCGGTCCGGGGAAGACGGCGGCGTCGGGGTAGGTCAGCGCCCGGCCGTCGTGGGTGAGGCGGGCCGCCTCGGCCGACGTCTTGTCGAGCTGGGTGGCCAGCTCGTCGACGCCGGCCAGACCGGCGCCCGACACGGCCTGGTAGGTGGCGGCCACGAGCCGGATCAGGCCGGCCTCGGCGTGCAGCGGCGCCAGCGCCGGCATGGCCACCATGGTCGTGCAGTTGGGGTTGGCCACGATCCCGGTCGGGATCGAGCCGAGGGCGTGGTCGTTGACGCCGGCCACCACCAGCGGGACGGCGGGGTCCATGCGCCACGCCGAGGAGTTGTCGACGACGACGGCGCCGGCGGCGGCCACCCGGGGGCTCAGCTCCCGGCTCGATCCGGCCCCGGCCGAGAACAGCACCAGGTCGAGACCGGACCAGTCGGCCGTGGCGGCATCCTCCACCTCGATCTGGTCACCACCCCAGCCGAGCCGGCTCCCCGCCGAGCGGGACGAGGCGAACAGGCGCAGCGTGTCGACGGGGAAGTCGCGCTCGGCGAGGAGGCGGCGCATGACCCCCCCGACCTGACCGGTGGCCCCGACGATGCCGACGTGCATGGTGGCCGAGTGTACGAAGCGGCCGCGGCGCCACCGCGTCGATTCCTCGCTACCGTGCCGGACCCGATGGGGACGTCGAAGCGAGAGCGCCAGAAGGCCGGCCGGGTCGATCGCCGCGAGCGTGAGGCGGCCGAGCACCAGCGACGACGACGGATGCGTCTCGGCCTCGGCGTCGCCGCCGGCGTCGTGGTGGTGGCGGCCATCCTCGCCCTGGTCGCCCTGCTCGGAGACGACGACGACGCGGTGGACCTCGAGGCCGGCGCCGACGCCGAGGAGCCGACGTCCGTGCCCACCACCGTCCCTGCGACGACCCTCCCACCCACCACCACACCGGAGACCGACGTGCCCACAGCCGAGACCCCCGAGTGTCCGCCCGAGGACGCCAGTGGCCCCCGCATCGAGCAGTTCGACGCCCCACCCCCCATGTGCATCGGCGAGTCCGACCGCTTCCGGGCCACGCTCGACACGACGGCCGGCACCATCGTCTGGGAGCTCGACGCCTCCCTCGACCCGGTGAGCGTGAACAACTTCGTGTTCCTCGCCCGCCACCACTACTACGACGGTTCGACGTTCCACCGGGTCATCGACGGCTTCGTCGTGCAGGGCGGTGATCCCGTCGGCAACCCCCGGGGCACCGGCTCCCCCGGCTACCAGTTCACCGGCGGCACCCCGGCCGAGCCGTACGAGATCGGCGACATCGCCATGGCCAACCGGGGCGACCCCTCCACCAACGGCGCCCAGTTCTTCATCATCACCGGACCGAACGGTGCGGCGCTGCCCCAGCAGTACTCGCCCCTCGGCCGCGTCGTGGAGGGCCTCGACGTGGCCCAGGAGATCCAGCAGGTCGAGACCGGGCCCGGTGACGCCCCTGTCGACGACGTGGTCGTCAACGAGGTCACGATCGAGCCGATCTGACCGGACCCCCGCCGACGGGCCTGCCCGTCGAGGACGTCGTCGGCGAGCTGGCCCGGGCGCTCGACGGCCGGGGCGCCGCCGTCCTGCAGGCCGAGCCCGGGGCAGGCAAGACCACGGTGGTGCCCCTGAGGCTGCTCGACCGGCCCTGGGCGGCGTCGGGCCGCATCGTCGTGCTCGAACCCCGTCGGCTGGCGGCCCGGGCCGCGGCCCGCCGCATGGCCCACCTGCTCGGCGAGCCGGTCGGGGCGACCGTCGGCTACCGCACCCGCGACGACGCCCGGGTGGGCCCCGACACGCGGGTGGAGGTGGTCACCGAGGGCATCCTGACCCGGCGGATCCAGACCGACATCGGCCTGGGCGGCATCGCCCTCGTCGTGTTCGACGAGTTCCACGAGCGGTCCGTCCACGCCGACCTGGGACTCGCCCTCTGTCTCGACGTGCGGGGATCACTGCGCCCCGACCTGCGCCTGCTGGTCATGTCGGCCACCCTCGACGGTGACCGGGTGGCCCGCCTGATCGGCGGCGACGACGATCCGGCGCCGGTGGTCACGAGCGAGGGTCGCACCCACCCGGTCGAGGTCCGCTGGCGGCCGAGGCAGCGCCGGGAGCGGCTGGAGCCGGCCATGGCCGACGCCGTGGGAGACGCGCTCCGTGAGCCCGGTGACGTCCTGGCGTTCCTGCCCGGTGCCGGTGAGATCCGCCGGTGCGCCGACGCGGTGCGCGGCGTCGCCCCCGGTGTCGACGTGGCCCCCCTGTACGGCGCGCTGCCCGCCGCCGACCAGGACGCCGCCATCGCCCCGTCGCCGCCCGGGCGGCGCAAGGTGGTGCTGTCGACCGACATCGCCGAGACGAGCCTGACGGTCGAGGGCATCGGCACCGTGGTCGACGCCGGCCTCGACCGCTCCCCCCGCTTCGACCCCCGCACCGGCATGACCCGCCTGACGACCGAGTCGGCGTCGCGGGCGTCGGCCGACCAGCGGGCCGGCCGGGCCGGGCGCCTGGGGTCCGGGGTCGCCATCCGGTTGTGGTCGAAGCTGGAGCACGCCGCCCGTCCGGCCTTCGCCGACCCGGAGGTGACGCGCACCGACCTGGCCGCCCTGGCGCTGGAGCTGGCCGCCTGGGGCACGACCGACCCGGCCGGGCTGCGCTTCCTCGACCCGCCCCCGGACCGGACGTGGGACGAAGCACTCGAGCTCCTTCGCCTCCTCGGCGCGCTCGACGCCGGTCGGGCGTCGACCCCCGTCGGCCGGGCCATGCTGGCGCTCCCGGTGCACCCCCGGCTGGCCCGCATGGTGGTGGGCGGGGTCGACCAGGGCCTGGGGTGGACGGCGGCGCTCGTGGCCGTGGCCCTGGAGGAGCGCGACGTGCTCCGGGGTCGGCCCGACGACCTGCCCGCCGACCTCACCGTCCGGGTGGCGCTCCTGGGCGACTCGGGTCGGCGCGACGACCGGGCCGACGACCGGGCCCGGCGCCGGGTCCGCGAGCGGGCCGCCGACCTCGCCCGCCGGGCCGGCATCGACGAGGGGCCCGTTCTGCTCGACGCCGTCGGCCCGCTGCTCGCTCTCGCCTACCCCGATCGGATCGCCCGGGCCCGGGAGCGCCAGCCCGGGCGGTTCGTCCTGCGCAACGGCAGCGGGGCCGTGGTGGACCGGCGCGACCCGCTCGCCGCCGAGCCGATGCTGGTGGCGGCCGACGTCGACGGGCGTCGCAAGGACGCCCGCATCCGCCTCGCCGCCCCCGTCGACCCCGACACCGTGGCGCTCCTGTGGGACCACGAGGTCACCGAGACCAGCCGGCTCGTCTGGGACCCCGACCGGGACGATCTCGTGCGGGAGGTGACCCGCCACCTCGGTCGGTTCAGCCTCGGGCGCCGGACGCACCCGCCGATCCCGGGGGCGGAGGCGACGGCCGCCCTCGTCGAGCGGGTCCGACGGGCCGGTCTCGCCGCCCTCGACCCGAGTCCGACGGCCGTGGCGCTCATGGACCGGCTCGACTTCCTGCGCCGCACGTTCGGCCACCCCTGGCCCGACGTCGGCCAGCGGGCGCTGCTGGCCCGCTCGGACGAGTGGCTCGTCCCGGCCCTGGCCGGTGCCACCGGTCGGGCCGACCTGGCCGCCGTCGACCTGGCCGGGGCCATCCTGGCCGTGGTCCCGCCCGAGCGTTACGCCGACCTCGACCGGCTGGCCCCGCCCACGCTGGCCGTGCCGGGCGGCCGGCGGGTGCCCGTCGACTACTCCGACGACCCCCCGACCCTGGCGGTGCGGGTGCAGGCGATGTTCGGCACCACCGAGACCCCGACCGTGGCCAGCGGGCGGGTACCGGTGCGGTTGACCCTCCTCTCCCCCGCCGGCCGGCCGCTGCAGATCACCTCCGACCTGGCCGGCTTCTGGGCCGGCTCGTGGGCCGACGTCCGCAAGGACATGGCCGGCCGCTACCCCAAGCACGACTGGCCCGCCGATCCCGCCAACGCGACCCCTCCGGGCCGGACCTGACACAAGCACGCGCTGCTATAGCAACGCGTGCTTGTGTCAGTTCGCCGGTTCGGGGCGGGAGACTGGGGCGGTGGACGCTCCGTCGGGACGGTTGGGGCCGCGTGAGCTGGCCGAGGCGGTCGTCATGGCCGACCTGGCCGTCCTCGTGCTCCTCGTGGCCCGGCTGACGCCGTTCGCCGGGGTGGGCTCGGCCGTGGCGGCGGTACCGGTGGCCGTGCTGGCCACCCGCCACCGGGTGCGGGCCGTGGTCGTGGCCGGCTGGATCGTGACCGTCCTGGTCTTCCTCCTGGCCGGGTTCGGCACGGCCCAGAGCGCCCTGGTGGCCGTCCTGTGGGGGGCGGTGGCGGGGCGGGCGTGGGCCGGCGGCTGGAGCGCGCCACGGGCCATCGCCGTCACGCTGGCGGTGGGCTGGTCGACGGTGACGGCGGCGACCGTGGCCGTGCTGGCCGCCCTGCCCGGCTTCCGGCGTCTGATCCTCGACCAGATCGCCGTCCAGTGGGACGGGCTGGCGACGCTGCTCCGCCGGGCCGGCGCCGAGGGCGCAGCGAGCGCAGGTGACCGGGCCATCGGGACGATCCTCGACCGGTGGTTCGTCACCGTGCCCGCCCTGCAGCTGCTCCTGGCCGTCGGCCTGGCGCTGCTGGTCCGGGCCGTGGCGGCGCCCACCCTGGCCCGGGTGGACGCCTCGTTCGCAGCTGCCCCCGCCAACCCCGGCCGACCCGGGACGACCGGGCACCCCGAGACGACCGGCCCGGGCACCGCCGTCGAGCTGGCCGGCGTGAGCGTCGTGCGCGCCGGCGTGGCCGCCCTCCGGGGCGTCGACCTCACCGTCGAGCCGGGCACCGTCACCGTCGTGGTCGGGCCCAACGGCGCCGGCAAATCCACCCTCCTCGGCGTGCTGGCCGGCACGATCCGACCGACCTCCGGCACCCTGCGCCGCCCCGGCTCCGTCGCCCTGGGGCGCCCCGGGGGCACGGCCGTCGTCGGCCAGCGCCCCGAGACCCAGGTGGTCGGAGCCCGGGTGCGCGACGACCTGGGCTGGGGGCTCGACCGTCCCCTCGCCGACGCCGACCTCGCCGCCGCCCTCGCCGCCGTCGGACTGGCCGGGTGGGCCGACCGCTCCACCCTCGGCCTGTCGGGCGGTGAGCTGCAGCGGGTGGCGGTGGCGGCCGCCCTCGTCCGCCGGCCGCAGCTGGTGCTGTCGGACGAGTCGACCTCGATGCTCGACCCCGACGGCCGCGACGCGGTCCGCGCCGCCCTGCGGACCGCCGCCGACGCCGGCGCCGCCGTGGTCCACGTCACCCACGTCGAGGCCGACCTCGCCATCGCCGACCGGGTCGTCGAGCTGGACGCCGGCCGCCTCGTCGAGCGGGTGTCGCCGTGACGGCCCCGCTCGGTCCCGTCCGCCTGCAGGGCGTGTCGCACACCCACGCCGCCGGCAGCCCCTGGGCCCACGCGGCCCTGCGCGACGTCGACCTCGTGATCGAGCCGGGGGAGCGGGTGGCGGTGGTGGGCGGCAACGGCGCCGGCAAGTCGACCCTCGCCCACGTCCTCGCCGGTGTCGTCGCCCCCACCGTGGGCCGGGCCCGCCTGGGTGACGTCGACCTGGTCGACGCCTCCGCCCACCTCGGCCTGGTCGTGCAGCACGCCCGACTGCAGCTCCTCCGCCCGACCGTCGACGCCGAGCTGGACGGCCTGTCGGGTGGACACCGCTCGGCCGCCTGGGAGATGCTGCGCCTCACCGGGTTCGGACGCCTGATGGGACGCCGGGTCGATGAGCTGTCCGGCGGGGAGCAGCGGATCGTGGCGCTCACCGGCACGCTGGCCCGGGCCCCCCGGCTGGTCGTGCTGGACGAACCGTTGGCCGGGCTGGACCCGGCCGCCCGGCGGGGGGTCGTGACGCTGCTCCACCGGTTCCCCGGCTCGGTGGCCGTCGTCACCCACGACCGCGACCCGCTCGAGGAGGTGGTGACCCGGACCGTCCACCTCGCCGGGGGCCGGGTCGTGGCCACCACCGGGGTGTCCCGATGAGCCGCCCCCGTCGCCGGGCCGGTGATCTCGCCGACCTGACCGTTCTGCGCTACGTGCCGGTCGACTCGCCCGTCCACCGGCTGGGGGCGGCCCCCAAGATCATCGGCCTGACCGCCATGACGGTGGCGCTGACGGCCCGGGCCTCGTGGTGGGCGGTGGCGGTCGTCGCCGGGCTGGCGCTGCTCGGGCTGGTCGTCGCGAGGATCCCACCCGGCGCCGCCCCCCGCCCACCCCGCCTGCTGTGGATCGGCATCGGGCTCTCCGCCGGGCTGGCCGTCGTCGCCGGCGGTGAGCCCGACGTGACCCTGGTGGGGGTGACGGTCGGGCTGGGCGGCCTCGCCGTCTTCGCCCGCTTCCTCGCCGTGACCATCCTCGTGCTGGCCATGGCCGGCCTGATCGGATGGACGACCCCGGCTGCCGACCTCACCCCGGCGGTGGCGTGGATGCTCGGCTCCCTGCGGCGCCTGAGGGTCCCCGTCGACGAGCTGGTGACCGCCCTCGCCCTCGCCGTGCGGACGCTGCCCCTCCTCCTCGACGAGCTACGCACCCTGGTGGCCGTCACCCGCACCCGACCGCCCGAGCGCGACGCCCGGCAGCGGTGGGGGGACGCCGCCGCCACGGCCGTCGTGGCCTCGGTGCGCCGGGCCGAGGAGCTGGGGGCCACGCTCACGGCCCGGGGCGGCCTGGCCGCACCCACCGAGCCGCTCCGGTGGCGCTTCACCGACCGGCTGGTGTCCGTCGTCCTCGTCGCCTACGCCATGGCCGTCATCGTGCTGGCCTGAGCGCGAAGATCGGGCCATGGACCTGGGTCTCGGCGGACGGCGGGCGATCGTGCTCGGAGGGAGCCGGGGCATCGGACGGGCCACGGCCGCGGTCCTGCGGCGGGAGGGGGCGTCGGTGTCGATCTGCGCCCGCGACGAGGCGACCCTGGCCGCGACCGCCGACGAGCTCCTGGCGTTCGGGCCCGACAGCACGGTGCACGCCGCGCCGGTCGACCTGGCCGACGGCGACGCCACCCGGGCCTACGTCACCGCCGCCGTGGAGGCGCTGGGCGGGCTCGACGTGCTGGTCCACAACGCCAGCGGATTCGACCTGACCGGTGACGAGGACGGGTGGCGGCGCAGCTTCGACGTCGACGTGATGGCCGGGGTGCGGGCCGTGGAGGAGGCCCGTCCCGCCCTGGAGGAGAGCGACGCCGCCAGCATCACCTTCGTCGGCTCGATGGCGTCGAAGTACTACTTCGGCCGGCGGTCGTCCTACGGACCGGCCAAGGCTGCCATGCGGGCCTACGCCAACGAGCTGGCCCAGAGCCTCGGCCGGCACCGCATCCGGGCCAACGCCGTGTCCCCCGGGGCCGTCTGGTTCGAGGGCGGGGCCTGGGATCGGCGCAAGCGGGCCGACCCCGACGGGTTCGCCAGGGTCGAGCGCAGCATCCCCCTCGGTCGACTCGGCACCGACGACGAGATCGCCCGGATCATCGCCTTCGTGGCCAGCCCGGCCGGGGTGTGGATCAACGCCGCCCACATCGTGGCCGACGGCGGCCAGGTCGCCGCCGTCGACTGATCCCGTTCGTTCGGCGCCATCTGGCCCCCATACGGAGCCAGATGGCGCCAGAACGAGGTGGGGTCACGGCCCGGGCGGTTGCAGCTCCAGGCCGAGCTCGACCACGGCCCCGGCGACCTCCCGCACGGGCACGCGGTGGCGGCGGGAGTGGCTGCGGAGGGCCTCGAAGGCCTCGTCGACCGAGGTGCCGTGGTCCCGCGCGACCATGCCCTTGGCCTGCTCGATGATCACCCTGGCGTCGAGGGCGTGCTGGAGCTGCTCGGCCAGCTGGCGTGCCTCCGCCAACCGGCCGGCGTGCGTGAAGTAGGCCGTGGCCACGTCGGCCACGATCTGCATGGCGTCGAGGTCCGCTGGCGTCCACCGGCGGACGTTGTCGTCGTACACGTTCAGCGATCCGATCCGTGACCCGTCGAGACCGAGGGGGATACCCACCACCGATCCCACCCCGAGCTGCTGCGCCACCCGCCGGTAGCCCGGCCACCGGTCGACGCCGTCGAGGTCGTCGATGGCGACGGGTTCACCGGTCCGGAACGCCTCCACGCACGGGCCGTCCCGCTCGCTCTCCTGGGCCCGCTCCATCTGCACCACACGGTCGCTCGTGGCGGTGACGAACCGCAGCTCGCCGCCGGTGGCCACCGACACGCCGGCGCCCGCCGCTCCCACGACGTCGACGACCCGGTCGCACAGGTCGATGAGGACGTCGTTGACGTCGTAGGCCCCACCCATGTTCGTGACGAAGCGGCGCAGCACGTCGAGCAGCTGGTCGGATCCGCTCACGGTGGGGCCCTCTCGTCGGCGTCGATGCGGCGAACGCCGTCCGACCAGGCCACCGAGGGTGGGTTCCGTCCAACGGGATGCCCGGGGTCTGGGGCACACCAGCCCACCGCCAACGCGGGAGCTCATCCGGGGTGAATCCTATCGCCTGCCGGCGGCGAGGCGGTAGGCGGAGACGGAGGGTCTCCGCTACGATGGAGCCCCAGTTGGCCCGTGCCCCCGGCCACTCCCCCGTCGCTCAGACCCTGCGACACCGGTTCGGACTGAGCGAGGTGTGCGTGGGTACTTCATGGGCGACGCCGGGGTCCACCGCCCCCCGATTCCACCTGGGCGGTCGGCGACGCCGGGTACGGGGTTCCGAGCGGGCTGCGGCCCTCGATGGTGCGCCCCTCCCGACCCGCATGGTGGGGGTGACGGGCGGATCGGCGGGGCTACCGATCACCCTGTGCTTCGAGGGTGAGCTGGCCGCCGACACCGTCAACGGGCTGCGGGAGGAGGTGCGGCGGGCGGTGGTGACGGGCGGTCCCGACGTCATGGTCGACCTGTGCCACGTGCAGTTCCTGGACGCGGCGGGGATCGCCCTCCTCATCGAGCTGGCCGACCGCGTCACCGACCGGGGTGGAGTGCTGCTCGTGAGCCGGGCCAGCCCGGTCGCGGCCGACCTCCTCGAGATCGTCCGGTTCGACGAGGTGGTGGCGGCGCGGGCTGCGATGCGCCACGACGGCAGGGGCGTGCCGCCGGACACCCGGCCCCCCGACGGCGACCTACCCCAGACCGAAGGCGCCGTGCAGGGAGGTGACGGCTTCCTCGATGCGATCGGTACGGATCACGCAGCTGATGCGGATGGTCGACGTGGAGATCATCTCGATGTTGATGCCGGCGGTGGCCAGGGTCTCGAACATGGTGGCGGCCACTCCCGGGTTGGTCTTCATGCCGGCCCCGACCAGTGACACCCGGGCGATGCCGTCGTCGACGGTGACCTGACCGGCGCCGATCTCGGCCCGGACCGCCTCCACCACCTCCCGACCGGTTCCCATGTCGAGCACGGGCACGGTGAACGAGATGGCCGTGGTGCCCCCGACCGAGACGTTCTGCACGATCATGTCGACGTTCACGCCCCGGTCGGCGAGGCGGCGGAACAGGTCGGCGGCCACCCCGGGGCGGTCGGGCACGTGGTCGAGGGTGACCTTGGCCTCGGACGTGTCGTGGGTGACGCCGGAGACGATGGCGGCTTCCATGGCGGGATCCTCCTCCGTGACCCAGGTGCCGGGCTCCCAGGTGAACGACGAGCGCACGTGGAGCGGCACGCCGTGGTTGCGGGCGAACTCGACGGAGCGCAGCGCGAGCACCCGTCCGCCGGTGGCCGCCATCTCGAGCATCTCCTCGAACGAGATGCGCTCGATCTTGTGGGCGGCGGGGCAGATGCGGGGGTCGGCGGAGAACACGCCGGAGACGTCGGTGTAGATCTCGCACACGTCGGCACCGAAGGCGGCGGCCAGCGCCACGGCCGTGGTGTCGGATCCGCCCCGGCCGAGGGTGGTGATGTTCCGCTCCGACGAGACGCCCTGGAAGCCGGCCACGACGGCCACGTTGCCGGCGGCGAGTGACTCCCGGATGCGGTCGCCCCGCACCTCGAGGATCTTGGCTCGGCCGTGGTCGGCGTCGGTCAGGATGCCGGCCTGGCTGCCGGTGAAGCTCTCGGCCCGCTCGCCGCAGGCGTCGACGGCCATGCACATCAGCGCCATGGAGATGCGCTCACCGGCGGTGAGGAGCATGTCCATCTCCCGGGGAGGCGGTGTGTCGGCCACGTCGGCGGCGAGGCGGATCAGGTCGTCGGTGGTCTTGCCCATGGCCGACACGACGACCACGACGTCGGCGCCGCGGCGCTTGGTGCGCACGATGTTGGCGGCCACGGCCCGCACCCGGTCGGGGTCGGCGACGGAGGTCCCGCCGTACTTCTGGACGACCAGCACGGCGCCCGAGGGTAGAGGGCCGTTCGGCATCCGCATTGGAGCCGGGAAGTTACCGCCCGGTAGCTTGGGCGCCCATGGACGAGCTGCGTGACGCCATCCTGGCCGGGGCCTCGGGCGAGGATCTGGCTGCCCTCCCGCTGCCGGACCACTACCGGGCCGCCTTCGTGCGGCGCGACGAGACCGACATGTTCGAGGGGGTCGAGTCGCGCGACAAGGACCCCCGCAAGAGCCTCCACATCGACGACGTGGCCCGGCCCGAGCTGGCCCCCGACGAGGTGTACGTGGCCGTCATGGCCAGCTCCATCAACTTCAACACGGTGTGGACCTCGATCTTCGAGCCGCTGCCGACGTTCGGGTTCCTCGACCGCCTGGGCCGGGAGGGTCACTGGGGCGCCCGCCACGCCCTCGACCACCACATCGTCGGCAGCGACGCGTCCGGCGTCGTGCTGCGGGTCGGCTCGGCCGTGCGCAACTGGCGACCGGGCGACCGGGTCGTCATCCACTGCAACCACGTCGACAGCCAGGATCCGTCCGCCCACGACGACTCCATGCTGGCCGCCAACCAGCGCATCTGGGGCTTCGAGACGAACTTCGGCGGCCTGGCCGACCTGACCGTCGTGCGGGCCAACCAGCTCATGCCCAAGCCCGCCCACCTCACCTGGGAGGAGGCCGCCGTCAACGCCCTGTGCGCCTCCACGTCGTACCGGATGCTCGTCAGCCCCAACGCCACCCGCATGAAGCAGGGCGACGTGGTGCTGATCTGGGGCGCCACCGGCGGGCTGGGCGGCTACGCCGTGCAGCTCGTGCTCAACGGTGGCGGCATCCCGGTGGGCGTCGTCTCGTCGCCCGACAAGGCCGACCTGCTCGCCGACATGGGCTGCGACGCCGTGATCGACCGCAAGGCCGAGGGCTACCGGTTCTGGGCCGACGAGCACACCCAGGACGAGGGCGAGTGGCGCCGCTTCGGGAAGAAGGTCCGCGAGCTGGTGGGCGACGATCCCGACATCGTGTTCGAGCACCCGGGGCGGGAGACCATGGGGGCGTCGGTGTTCGCCTGCAAGCGGGGCGGGGTGGTCGTGACCTGCGCGGCCACGTCGGGCTACGAGATCACCTACGACAACCGGCACCTGTGGATGAAGCTGAAGCGCATCGTGGCCTCCCACTTCGCCAACTACGCCGAGGCGTGGGAGATGAACCGGCTCATCGACCGGGGCGCCATCCAGCCCATCATCTCGGCCTCCTTCGACCTGCCCGACGTGGGCGAGGCCGCCGCCCAGGTGCACGCCAACCGTCACGAGGGCAAGATCGCCGTCCGCTGCCTCGCCCCCTCCGACGGGCTCGGCGTCGACGACCCCGAGAAGCGGGAGCGGGTGGGCGAGGACCGCATCCTCCGCTTCCGTCGCCACGCCGAGTCTCGCTCGACGCGCTAGAGAGGGACCCATGACCCAGTCGCTGCTCACCGAGATCGACCACGTGGCCATCGCCGTGCGCGACCTCGACGCCGCCGTGGACTACTACCGACGGGCCTTCGGGGCCGAGGTCGACCACCGCGAGGTCGTCGACTCCGACGGGGTGGAGGAGGCGCTGCTCAAGGTGGCCGACTCCTACATCCAGCTCACCGCAGCCACCCGGCCCGATTCCCCCATCGCCAAGTTCCTGGAGAAGCGGGGCGAGGGCCTGCACCACATCGGGTACCGCGTCGACGACTGCGCCGCCGCACTGGAGTCGATGAAGGCAGCCGGCGCCACCCCCATCGACCAGGCCCCCCGGCCCGGCAGCCGGGGCACGACGGTGGCGTTCGTGCACCCGAAGGGGTCCCTGGGCACGCTGATCGAGCTCGTCCAGGAATAGGCGTGCGGCGCTGCCCGGGGCCGGCCAGCATGGGCCGGTGAGCGGACGCCCGTACGAGCCCGAGCGAGACTTCGAGGCGGTGGCCCGGATCTGGGTGGAGGTCGGCTGGATCCCCGCCGACCGCAGCGAGGCCTTGCGGCCCCTCCTCGACAGCGGCCGGGTACGGGTCGTCGACGCAGCCGGCGGTGTCGACGGCGAGGCCGAGGTCTGCGTCTCCACCCACGACGGCACCATGCGGCACGGATCGACCCCGCTGCCGCTCTGTGTCGTCAGCTCGGTCACGGCCAGCCGGATCGCCCGGCAGGGCGGCCTCTCGACCCGGCTCACGGCGGCGGCGGTGGCCGAGGACGCCGCCGGGGGATCGACAGTGGCCACCCTGTCCATCTTCGACCAGGGCTTCTACGACCGCCTCGGCTTCGCCGGGGGTGCCTACGTGCACCAGTGGACCATCGACCCGGCCGCGCTGCGGGTGCCGCGGGTGACCCGTCCCCCGGTGCGTCTCGGAGCCGACGACGCCGAGGAGATCCACGCCTGCCGCCTCGCCGGGCGGCGGGGGCACGGCGGGTGCACCGTCACCGACGTCGGCCACATGCGGACCGACCTGGGGACGCCGGGGGCGTTCGGCCTCGGCTTCCGTGACGACGATGGCACCCTGACCCACCACGTGTGGGTGGAGGCCGACGACGACGTCGAGCACGGTCCCTACCGGGTGAGCTGGCTGGCCCACCGCACCCGGGCCGAGCTGGTCGAGCTGCTCGGCCTCATCCGGGGCCTCGGCGACCAGGTCGTGCAGGTGACCGTCCCCGAGCCGCCCGGGGTCCCACTCCAGCAGCTCATCGACCGACCTTTCCGACGCAAGCGCATCGGCTCCGCCACCGGCACCCTGGGGGGAGCGGCCCTGTCGGTGTACCAGCACCGGATCAACGACGTGCCGGCGGCGGTGGCGGCGGCGACGGGGCTCGGTCCGGAGGTGCGGTTCGTGGCCGAGCTGGACGACCCGATCACCGCCCACCTGCCCGGCGACGCGCCTTGGCGGGGCTGCGGCGGCCCGTGGACCGTCACCCTGGGGCCGCAGTCGAAGGCCGAGCCGGGGGGCGATGCCCGACTACCGACGCTGCGCTGCGGCGTGGGCGTCTTCACCCGGCTGTGGCTGGGCGTCGCCCCCGCCACCGGGCTGGCCGTCACCGACGACCTCGACGCCCCCGGCGACCTCCTCACCCGTCTCGACGAGGCCGTCACCTGGTCCGACCCCCAGCCCGACTGGCACTACTAGAGCCGAGTCGCCTCCGGCGACACGAAGAACATGGTCAGGTCGCCGGTGCGTCGGACACGATGCGCCCGGCGGCCAGCTCGATACGGCGGGTGATGCGCACGGCGTCGAGGAAGGTCCGGTCGTGGGTGACGAGCAGGAGGGTGCCGTCGAAGGCGTCGAGGGCCTGCTCCAGCTGCTCGATGGCGGGCAGGTCGAGGTGGTTGGTCGGCTCGTCGAGAACGAGGAGATTGACGCCCTCGACGCGGAAGGCGGCCAGCACGGCCCGGGTCCGCTCCCCCGGTGACAGGTCCTGCGACGGACGGGCCACGTGCTCGGCGCCGAGGCCCAGCTTGGCCAGCGACGAGCGGGCCTCGTTGGCGGTGGCCCCGGTCCGCTCGCAGAAGGCGTCGAGCAGGGGGCCGTCGGTGTCGAGGTCCTGCCGGGCCTGATCGAGGCGACCCACCACCACCGACGAGCCGAGGTGGTCGAGCAGCCCGGCCAGCAGCGTGGTCTTGCCCGCCCCGTTGGGCCCGGCCAGCAGCACCCGCTCACCGAACGCGATCACCAGGTCAACCGGTCCGAGCCGGAACTCCCCCCGCACCACCTCGTAACCGCGCAGCTCGGCCACCACGTCGCCGCTGCGCTCGACGGCGGCCACGCTCAGGTGGAGGTCCCATCCCTCCCACGGCTTGTCGACCACGTCGAGGCGCTCGATGGCCCGCTCGGTGCGGCGGGCCCGGGCGGCGAGCTGCTCGGTGCGCTCGATCCGGCGTCGCTTCAGGTTCTTGTCGGGCTCGCTGGTGTCGCGCTTGTCGCGGCCCACCCCGGTGGTGGCCCAGCGACGCTCCCGGTCGGACCGGCCCCGCAGCCGGTCACGCTCGGTCACGTAGTCGGCGTAGTCCTCCTCGGCGTGGCGGCGGGCCACGGCCCGGGCCTCCAGGTAGGCGACCCACCCGCCCTCGAAGCGGCGGGCCCGCCGCTCGTGCCCATCGATCTCGACCACGGCCGTGATGGTGCGCTCCAGGAACGTCCGGTCGTGGCTCACCACCACCAGGCCGGCGTCGGTCCCGGTCACCGTCCGCTCCAACAGGGCGAGTCCGTCGTGGTCGAGGTCGTTGGTGGGCTCGTCCAACAGCACCACGTCGGCCCGGGTGGCCGCCACGACGACCAGACCGACCCGGGAGCGCTGCCCGCCGGACAGCCCGGACGTGGGCCGATCCGGCCCGACGCCGCCGAGCCCGAGCTGGTCGAGGAGCGCCGGCAGGCGGACGTCGAGGTCGGCCGCCCCGACGGCGAGGTAGCGCTCCAGGGCGGCGGCGTACCGGTCGTCGGCACCGGGCGCGCCCTCACCCAGCGCGACGCTGGCGGCGTCCAGCTCGGCCTCGGCGTCGGCCACGCCGGTGCGGCGGGCCACGTGCCGGCGGATCGACTCCCCCGGCCGGGCGTCGAGCTCCTGGCGGTGCAGCACCACGGTGGCGGAGGCGGGGTGGCGCTCGACCCGACCCCGCTCCGGCGCCAGCTCGCCGGTGAGGAGCCGCAGGAGCGTCGACTTACCGACGCCGTTCGGGCCGACCACCCCGATCCGGTCGCCCGGCACCACGGTGAGGTCGACGTCGGCGAGGACGGGGACCGGTCCGTGGGAGAAGGACAGGTTGCGGGCGACGAGCTGTGCGGGCACGGCAGGACCTCGGCGTCGGGGAGCGGACGGACGGGCGGGTCAGCGGTGCTGCACGGTCCCGACGGTACCCGGACCCGTCTGGCGTCGCCAGGGCCGGTGCGGCTTGGCTGTTGCCATGGTCCGCTGGAATCGGGGTCACCGGAGTCGCAACGTCGAGTACCGCGGGCGGGCCAGGGGCGGGCGGGCGGTGGCCGGCGGGGTGGGAGGCCTCGGCCTCGTCGGCGTCGTCATCGCCGTCGTCGTCTCGCTGCTGGGTGGCGGCGGCGGGGGTGGCGGCTTCGACATCGGCATCCCCCGGCTCGACGAGCTGGGTCCGGCCCCCGGGGCGGGACCGGTCGGCGCACCCCCCGAGCGCAACGAGTTCCTGGAGTTCGTATTCGACGACGTGCAGGCCACCTGGGACGAGCTGTTCGCCGGCGGCGGCTCCCGCTACGAGCCGAGCCGGCTCGTCATCTTCGACGCCGCGGTCGAGACGGACGGCTGCGGGGTGGCCGGCAGCGAGGTCGGCCCCTTCTACTGCCCGGCCGACGCCATGGTGTACCTCGACCAGACCTTCTTCGACCAGCTGGCGGGGCGCTTCGGCGCCCCCGGCGACTTCGCCCAGGCCTACGTGATCGCCCACGAGGTCGGCCACCACGTCCAGAACATCACCGGCCTGTCCGACCAGGTCCGCCGGCTCCAGTCCGAGCAGCCCGACGCCCGCAACGCGCTGTCCGTCCGGTTGGAACTGCAGGCCGACTGCCTGGCCGGGGTGTGGGGCCACAGCGCCGCAGCCGGCGGTCTCCTCGAACCGGGTGACCTGGAGGAGGGCCTCGACGCCGCCGCCGCCGTCGGCGACGACCGCATCCAGTCCTTCGCGACCGGCCGGGTGAACCCCGAGTCGTTCACCCACGGGTCGGCCGAGCAGCGGGTGCGCTGGTTCCGCCGGGGCTTCGACGGTGGGGACCCCTCCGCCTGCGACCCGTTCTCCGTCGACGACCCCTGATCCGGTCAGGACCGCCCGGGAAAGGTGAAGTCGGGTCGCAGGTCGGCCTCCCGGTCCCGCCGCTCCCCCAGGAGCGCCGTGCCCTGCGCCGTCAGCTCGGCGTCGCCGGCTGCGAGGGCCGCCTCGACGGCGGTGGCCAGCGCCTCACCGGCCCGGTCGTAGTCGGCCACCCGGTCGTCGAGATGCAGCGTGTCGGGGCGCTGCTCCCTGAAGGCGGCCAGGGCGGCGGCGGCCTCCTCGGCGTCGGGGAGGGCGAGCACGGCGTCAGCGGCGTAGGCCTCGATGGCGACGACCTCCTCGGCCATCCAGGCGATCTCGTGGGCGGCCCGCAGCGCGCACGACCGGACCACCTGCTCCAGCATCTGCAGGTCGACCCGCAGGGTGTCGTCGGTGACGGCGGGCAGGACCTTGTCGCGCAGCTCCCGGGCGCAGTCCTCCAGCAGCTGCGCGGTGGTGGGCCGGCCGATCACGAGGCCGCCTCGGCGCCCGCCATGGCCGCCCTATCCATCCGCCGCCGCCATGGCGGCCTCCATCTGCTCGATGGCCCCCAGGAACTGGGCGTTGCCGATGCCGACCAGGTGGACGTTGAACGTGTTGGCCACGCCCCGGCGCTGCCCGAGGGCGGTCTCCCGGAGGGCGTCGTACATACCGCTGACCACGCCCACCGTGGCGAGCACGGTGAAGTACCCGAACGTGAGCGGGTTGACGTGCTCCTCGCCGAGACCCGTCCGCTCCCGGAAGCGGGCCAGGAAGGCGTCGACGTCGGCGGCGGCCAGGTTGGGGGGCACAGCGCCGGAGTAGGCGTTGTAGTAGCCGAGGTCCTCCCGGGGGTCACCGATGCGGGAGAACTCCCAGTCGACCAGGTGCCACTCGTCGGGGTGGGCGACGATGTTGCCGGGGTGGAGGTCGCCGTGGACGAGGCGGAGGGCGACGGGGTCGGGCCGTCGGTGGTCGAGCCAGGCGGCGATGTAGCGGGTGATCGGCATCGACTCGACGTGGCGGTGGGCGACGTCGCGCCAGCGCCCGACGGCGGCGTCCAGGTAGTCGTCCCAGCTCGTCGGACGGGTGAGCGAGGCGGGGAGGTCACCGGGCTCGGTGGTGGCCACGGCGGCCATGAGGTCGACGAAGCGCTCGGTCACGTCGGGCGGGGCGGTGCCGGCGTCGAGCTGGGCCTGGAGCGACCCGCCGTCGACGTGCTCCATGAAGATGGCCTTGGTCCCGAACGGCCCGCGGTCCCCCTCGTAGAAGCGGGCCGCCGGCGTGGTGATGGCCCCGCCGTGCAGGGCCCGCAGCAGCGCCCACTCGGCGTCGCGGTCCGACTCCAGGGTGGCCAGCTCGGGGGGCGGGTCACCCCGCATCACGAGCGCCTCGGTCGTCCCGTCGGGCCAGCGCACGTCGACCCGGGCCATGGTCCGGCTGAAGCCGCCCGACATGAGCCGGTAGCCGGTGACCTCGCACGGGTGACCCTGCTCGGCGAACCAGCGCTCCAGCACGCCCGGCATCTCGACCGTGTTCAGCACGGCCTGGGTTGTAGCACGAACGCCGCCGCCCGTCTGGCTACCGTGAGCCCGTGAGCGACGTGGCTCGCCGCGCGACACGCCTGGGACGACGACGAGCGAACGAGGTCACACCGTGAGCGACGTGGCTCGCAGCGCGACACGCCTGGGACGACGACGAGCGAACGAGGTCACACCGTGAGCGACGTGGCTCGCAGCGCGACACGCCTGGGACGACGACGAGCGAACGAGGTTGCATTGTGTCCGTACCGGTGGACCTCGACCGCCTGCCCGACGAGATCGCCGGGCGGGGCGGCACCGGCTACCTCCTGACCGGGGGCGACGACCACCGGCCCCACGTCACCCACGTCGTGGTCGAGCACGCCGGCGGGCGGCTCCGGGTCCCCGCCGGACGACGCTCGGCCGCCAACGCTCTGGCCCACCCCGCCGTGAGCCTGCTGTTCCCCCCGACCGCCGCCTCCCCCGACGCCATGTCGCTGATCGTGGACGGCGACGCCGAGGTGGAGGGAGAGCCCGGCGGGGGCTACGGCGCCCGGGTGGTCGTCCGCCCGACCTTCGCCGTGTTCCACCGGCCCGCGCGATGATGCGACGATGAAGATCCACGTCGACAGCGACAAGTGCCAGGGCCACAACCGGTGCTACAGCATCGCGCCCGACCTCTTCGAGGTGGACGACCTCGGCTACGCCACCGAGGTCGGTGACGGCACCGTCCCGGCCGGCCAGGAGGACGACGCCCGCCTGGCCGTGGAGAACTGCCCCGAGGAGGCGATCTCCATCACCGAGTGAGCGTGGGCGCGATCCGGCCGGGACAGGAGGCGATCTCCATCACCGAGTGAGCGCGGGCGCGACCGGGCCAGCGGGGGTCGTCGGTCAGGCGTCGAGCCGTCGAGCCGGGGGTGCGGGTCCGCGTACTTCGGTGCCGTCGGGTCGCTAGGTGTGCCAGACGCCGTTGGGGTCTCGGTGGACGCGGTAGCCGTGGGTGGTTTTTCGGGGTGGGAGTGTCGGCCGCAGAGGAGGTTGGCGTTGGCGGGGTCGGTGCGCCCGCCTTGGTGCCATTCGGTGGCGTGGTCGATCTGGCAGTGGCGGACCCGGACGTGGCAGCCGGGCCAGGTGCACTCGGGTACCTGGGTCAGCAGCAGGTCGCGGATGGGGCCGGTGAAGAGGCGCCGTTCGGTGCCGGCGGCCACGATGACCCCGGCCGAGTCGACCACGACCCGCCGGACGGCGCCTTGAAGGGCGGCGGTGACGGCTGCGGCGGGGTCGAGGGGGGTGCCGTCGGCGAGGCGGCACACCGCGCCCGGTCGGGGCCGGAACCGGTCACAGCGCCCGCTGGTGGCCCGGTCCAGGTGCTCGGTGAGGGTGTCTTCGTCGACGACGATGTTGACCAGCGGCTCGGGCCGGCGGGCGTCGGGGTGAGCCGATGCGGCGGCGTCGGCCATGGCGGCCAGGGCGTCGGCGCGGCGCTGGGCTTCGGTGCGGGCCCGGCGGGGGGTTCGGGGGGCGGAGGCTCCGCCGGAGCCCCCTGACCAGCGGAGGCGGGCTCGCCCGCCGTCGCTGCGAGGAACGGCGGCGTCAGCCGCACGAACAGGTGACTCGTCCGAACGGAGCGAGCGTCAGCGAGTGAGTGAGGGCGAAACGGCGTTCCGGCGGGCGCCGTCGACGTCGGCCAGGCGCACCCAGTGGGCCAGCACCGTGGCGGCGTCGTCGGGGGCCACGGCCCGGGCCTGGGCCAGAAGGTCGGCCTCGGTGTCGCGGACCTGCTGGCGGACCCGGGGGTTGGACCACGCCCCCGCCATGGCCGCCACCACGTCACGACCCACCTCCCCGCCCGCCCACGCCGCCCCCACCTCACCCAGCTCCCGGCAGGCCCGCCCGGCCCGCTCCAGGCGGGCCGCCTCGACCCGGGACACCCCGGCGGTCACCTCGGCCCAGGCCCGCACCGTGCGGTGCCCGTCCACCGCCCACGACCCCCGGGCCCGGGCCTCGGCCACGAGCCCCGCCATCCTGGCCTCGGTGCGCCGGCGATCGTTCTCCGCTGCGGTCAGCGCCTCGGCCAGCCCGGCGTCGTCGAGTGACCCGAACTCGAACGCCTCCCCGGCCGTTGCGTGCATGTACCCAGTGAATGCGAACACGCGATCGCTTCGGCGCTCGACGCAGCAGGGCCGGGAAGAAAGAAGATCGAAGTGGAACCGCCAAGTACCGCCTACAGCGCCGAGAATGCAGTACCACCACCAACGCCGACGGGGCCCCCGTCCTCACCGGCACCGCCACGGCCCGCATCGACCCGCAGCCGAACCGGGCGCGAGAACCCGCGCATGGCGCGGTGCCACGCACCCGGTTGGCAGTCGTGGCGAGTCGGACGCGGAGGGTGACACTCAGGCGGCGCCGGGGCGGCGCGCAGGGAGCGTCTCGGTGCGGTCGGTCCGGAAGCGGCGCAGGAGGGCCGGGAGAGAGGTGGGAGAAGCAGTCGAAGCGGGCCGGCACGCTGAAGTTCTCCGAGACCATCACCGAGTACTACGACCAGGACGACCAGCTGGTGATCACGGCCGGGGCATCGGCGTGGTGACCGAGAAGGTCATCGAGGGGAGCTGAGGGTGGCACTGCGAGCGAGCGAGCTGAGCGTCGGCGACACCCACACCGCCGAGGTGGTCGAAGACCTCAAGCGGACCCAGATCGTGATGTACGCCGGGGCGTCGGGCGACTACAACCCGGTGCACACCGACGAGAAGTTCGTCACCGAGGTGGCCGGCTACCCGACCGTGTTCGCCCACGGCATGCTGACCATGGGCATGACCGGCAGGGTCCTCACCGACTACGTGGGCGACGGGCGTCTCACCGAGTACGGCGTCCGCTTCGTCAACCAGGTGTGGCCGGGCGACACGCTGTCGGCCACCGTCGAGGTGACCGGTCTCCGGGAGGAAGGCGGCGACCACCTCGTCGACCTGTCGGTCACGACAACCGAAACTGCCCAATCTCATGGATCCTCTGGGCAACGACTTCCCAGGACACGAGGAGACGAGGCGATCTCCATCACCGAGTGAGCGCGGGCGCGACCCGGCTCAGATGACGGCGTCCCACAGCGCCCGCTCGTCGGCAGCGGGGTCGTCCACGACCTCGCTCGGCGAGTCGAGCATCATCGTGGGTCGCCGCTCGGGGTCCCAGCGGGGCCAGTCGGGCAGGCCGGCGTGGTTCGGGTCACCCCCCGACACGAAGCTGACCCAGGCGCCGTGGGTGGCGTCGATCAGGTCGTGGGGCGGGTCGTCGCCGACGAAGCCGACGCCCATCGGGTCGTCGCAGGTGTCGAACACGAACGGCACCTCGAGGAAGTGGCAGGCCCCGAACCGGCCCCCCCGCACCGGGGTGCGCCACCGGAACTGGTACACCCAGGTGTCAGGCTGGTGGGCGGCCTGCGCGTCGGCCAGCCGCAGCGCCGGGATGCGGAACATGCGGTCGGTCTCGATGGCGGCGGCCAGCTCGTGGGGTTCGGCATCGGGCCGGTTCGACCGGTAAGTGTCGAGCACGGCCGAGCCGTCGTGGCCGGCGGCGCCGAACACGGCGTCCACGGTGGCGGCCACGAGCTCCTCGTTGAAGAGGTCGCGCAGGTCGACGATGAAGATCTGCGCCTCCTCGGTGGTGGTCCCCACCATCAACGGCGTGCCGGCCGCCGACCCGGCGGCGATGGCGTCGATGGGCCGCTGCGGCAGCAGCTCCGTGCCGTAGGTCGGCTGGAGGGCCATGGCCGACGCCGCCGCCTCCCCGAACCGGGCCGGGTCGCGTGTCTGGGACAGCTCGTCCGACAGCTTGATCTGGTTCTCCAGCAGCACCTCGGACGGGACCCGGGCCAGCGCGTCGAGGTCACCGGGGGCGACGCCGACCATGTCGAGCAGGTGGCCGGCGATCATCGAGGCGGTGGGGGCGCTGATGCCGTTGTGGGCGGCGCCGCTCTGGGGCACGGCCCGGTGGAACAGCCCGGCCGCCCGGGGCGTGGCGAGGAGGGTGCCGACGCTCATGCCGCCGGCCGACTCGCCGGCGATCGTCACCCGCGCCGGGTCGCCCCCGAAGGCGGCGATGTTCTCCTGCACCCACTCCAGCGCGGCGATCTGGTCGAGGATGCCGAGGTTGCCCGTCCCCGAGAGCTGGGGGAAGTGCTCGTCGAGGTGCAGGAACCCCTGCGCACCGAGCCGGTAGTTGATGGTCACCGTCACGACGCCGTCACGGGCGAACCGGGATCCGTCGTAGACGGGGTCGACGCCGCTGCCGGCGTAGAAGGCGCCACCGTGGATCCACACCAGCACCGGGAGACCGCCGCCACCGGGGTCCGGCGTCCACACGTTCAGGTTGAGGTTGTCGTCGCCGGCCGGGTTGGGCGGGGTGCCCAGCTCCCCGAAGATGCCCGGCATCGGGGCCTGCGGCGACACGACCCCGGAGGCGGTGGCGTCGCGCTCGCCGTCCCACGGGTCGGGCCGCTGCGGGGGCCGGAACCGGCGGTCGCCGACGGGCGGGGCGGCGAACGGGATGTTGCGGAACGAGTGGACGCCGCCGGAGGTCGACCCCCGGACGGTCCCGGTCGTGGTGGCGACGGTGGTCACGGTGCTGACTCCTACGGCAGGGTGCGGGGCACGGTCTCGAACGACGTGAACTGCAGGAAGCGCCGGGCGATCCGCCACCCGAAGTCGGTGAGCACCACCTCGTCGAGGTAGGTGCCCAACACCTCGAGCAGCTCCGGGGTGTCGGCGAGGACGTGGGTGGCCTGGAGGTAGGTCGACATCCGACCCTTGCGGCGCTGATCGGGGCCGACCTCCGGGCCGACCTCCACGTCGATCGTGCCGAGCAGGTGCTGGGTGGCCGAGTAGGGGACGAAGGCGTCCCGCACGATGCCCGCCCACGACTCCCAGCCGACGGTGGACAGCGCCGGTGCGGACCGGTCGAAGCCGGCCGAGACGGCGGCATCGTGGGTGAAGGTCCGCCGGTAGTACCGCAGGCCGAGGTCGAGGTCACCCGCCCCGATGGCGTCGGTGCCCAAGGCGTAGCGGACGCTGAGCTGGCGGATGGCCGCCTCGTCGACCACCCGGCCCACGTCGTCGAGGGACTGCGCCCCGGCGCCGTCGGGCCGCAGCGCCATGGCCGCCGTGGCCGCCGCCGCTGCTGCTCCCCCGGTGATGACCCTGCGCCGCCCTACCCCCGGTTCCGTCACCGAGACCCCCCGTGTCGTGCGATGCCCGGAACGTAACACCGCCCGCGCCGGCGCGTCTCAGGACGCCGCCGTGCCCGCCCCGTGGGCCTCGCGCAGCTCCCGCTTCAGGACCTTGCCGGTGGCGTTGTGGGGGATCTCGTCGACGAACACGACCGACTGCGGCACCTTGTAGCGGGCCAGGTTCTGGCGGCAGTGGTTGACGATGGCGGCCTCGTCGACGTCGGCACCCTCCCGCCGCACGACCACGGCCCGGCCGACCTCGACCCACTTCTCGTCGGGCACGCCGATGACGGCCGCCTCGGCGACCCCGGGGAGCTGGAAGATCACCGACTCGACCTCGGCCGGGTACACGTTCTCGCCGCCGGAGATGAACATGTCTTTCCAGCGGTCGACGACGTAGTAGAAGCCGTCCTCGTCCTGTCGGGCGGCGTCACCGGTGTGCAGCCACCCGTCGGTGAACGACTCGGCGTCGGCGTCGGGGCGGTTCCAGTAACCCGGTGTGACGTTGGGGCCCCGCACCCACAGCTCACCCGTCCCGCCCCGGTCGACGTCGTCACCGTCGGGGCCGACGATGCGCACCTCGGTGTGCATGGCCGGCAGCCCGGCCGACCCGATCTTGGTCGAGCAGTCCTCGGGCTTCAGGGCCAGCACCAGCGGGCTGGTCTCGGTCATGCCGTAGGCCTGCTGCAGGGGCAGGCCCCGGGCCTCCCACGTCTCGATGAGCGGGCGGGGGGTGGGCGAGCCGCCCACCGAGGCGGCCTCGATGGTCGGGAAGGTGGCCTCGGCGAAGGCGGGGACCTGGCTCATGAACAGGTAGTTGGCCGGCACCCCGATGAAGTGGGTGACGCCCACGTCGGCGTCGGTCAGAAGCCGCAGCGTCTCGGCCGGGTCGAACGTCCGCACCACCAGGGTGGCGCCGCCGAAGTGGAAGGCGGGGTTGGCGAACACGTTGAGCCCGCCGGTGTGGAACAGGGGGAGGAAGGCCAGGTTCACCATGCCGGCCCGCATGCCGTAGTACTCGACGTCGCTGACGGCGTTCCACAGCGTCATGCCGTGGGTGATCTTGGCCCCCTTCGGTCGCCCCGTCGTGCCCGACGTGTACATGACGGTCAGCACGGTGTCGTGGGTGTTGGCGTGTCGCACCGGCGTGGACGCAGCCGCCGTCAGCATCTCCTCGTAGTCGGCCACGTCACCCGATCCACCGCTCCAGGTCACCTGATGGGTGACGCCGCAGCGTTCCCGGAGCTCGGTGGCGACATCGGCGAAGGCGTCGTCGTGGACGATGGCGGTCGGGGTGCAGTCGCCGACGATGAACTCCAGCTCGGGGAGGGCCAGCCGCCAGTTGAGCGGGACGAAGATGGCGCCCAGCTTCCAGCAGGCGAACTGCACCTCGAAGAAGTTCGTGTCGTTGTGGGCGAGCACCGCCACCCGGTCGCCGGGGCCGACACCCAGCTCGGCGGTGAGCGCGTTGGCCAGCCGGGTGGTGCGGTCGTCCATCTCGGCGTAGGTGAAGGTCCGGTCGGTGGCGAGGTCGACCATGGCCCGGTGGTCCGGCCGCACCGCGGCGTGATGGGCGATCCAGTCGTAGGAGGTGGTGGTCACGTCAGGCTCCCGTCGACTCGTAGGTGCCCGGGGCGTTGGCCTCGACGTAGGCCAGCACCTCGTCCTCGCCCCGGTGCCACCCGGGTTGGAGGATGAGCCGGTCGACCCCCAGCTCGGCGTAGGCGGCGACGTCGTCGGGCCCGGGCCGGCGCGCCGGCGTGATGCTGACCTCCAGCCGGCCCAGCTCGGCGGGTCGCTCGTAGCGGTCGGCCGCCTCGCTCAGCCGGGCCAGGTCGGCGGTCGTCGTGTCGAGGTCGCGCATGAACCCGTACCACCCGTGGGCCAGCTCGACGGCCCGGCGGGCGGCCCGGTCGCTGTGGCCCCCGACGACGGTATGGACGTCGGCCTGGTGCGGTTTCGGGTTGGCCGTCACGCCCGAGAAGCGCACGAACTCGCCGTCGAAGCTGGCGGCGTCGGTCGTCCAGAGCGCCCGCATGGCGGCCAGGTACTCGTCGGCCCGCTCGCCCCGGCGCTCCATCGGCGTCGAGCAGGCCGTCATCTCCGGCTCGAGGTACCCGACCCCGAGCCCGAACAGCAAGCGCCCACCCGACACGTGGTCGAGCGAGGCGAGGCTCTTGGCCAGCACCGCCGGCTGGCGCTGGGGGAGGATGATGATGCCGGTGCCGAGCTTGATGGTGTCGGTCACGGCGGCCACGTAGGCGAGGGCCACGGCCGTGTCGAGCATGGCCGTCTCGGGCGGGGCCGGCGACGGCGGCACCTGCGGGTCGGGCAGCACGATGTGCTCGCCCGTCCACACCGACCCGTACCCGGCCGCCTCGGCGGTGCGGGCGATGCGGGCCATGGCCGCCGGGTCCCCGGCGCCGCCCATGTTGATGCCGAACAGTCCGATCTCCATCACGGGGCAAGCTAGAACGTGCGGTGCCCCGGTGGGGCCTTCGACGGGGAGGGGATCGGATTGGGGGTCGTGGCGGGGACCGAGGTCGGCCAGCCGGGCAGCATCGAGGAGATCACGCCGGCCTGGCTGACCGACGTGCTGCGCACCAGCGGCGCCGTCGACGCCTCCACCTCGGTGACGGCCCTCGACTGCGAGCCGTTCGCGGTGGGGGCCGGGCTCCTCAGCCTCTTGTACCGGGCCACGCCCACCTACGACGGGCCGTCGGCCGGACCCGTAGCGCTGATCGTGAAGCTGCCGACGACGGACCCCCTCCAGCGCGGCATCGCCGACGCGCTCGGCTTCTACGCCCGCGAGATCGACTTCTACCGCAACCTCGCCCCCCGGGTGCCCGTCCGCTTCCCCGCCGTGCACGCCGCCATGATCGCCACCGACAGCACCGACTTCGCCGTGGTGATGGAGGACCTCAGCGACCGTCGCACCCACGACCAGCGCACCGGTGTGCCCTGGGACGACGCCGTGCGGGCCGTCGCCGCAGTGGCCCCCATGCACGCCGCCTGGGAGGGCCGACCCGAGCTGGCGCAGATGGCCGGCCTCTACCTCCCCATCCTGAACGACGGGTACCTGGCCCAGCTGCCGCAGATCTTCGCCGACGGCTGGAGCCACGCCAAGGTCCACGGCGCCGATGTGCTGACCCCGGAGGTGGTGGCGTACGGCGACCGCTACGGCGACGTCGTCGGCTTCCTGCTCGAGACCCTCTACGAGGAGCCCACGCTGATCCACGGCGACTGGCGGGCCGACAACCTGTTCTTCGACGACGACGGTGTGATCGCCATCGACCCGCAGATCATGGGCATCGGTACCGGGCCGTACGACCTCGGCTACTTCGTCAGCCAGTCGATCGAGAGCGACGTGCGGGCCGGGCGGGAGGCCGAGCTGATCGACCGGTACGTCGCAGCGCTGTCCGCGGCGGGGGCCGATCCCGACCGGGGCGACGTCGAGCGCCGATTCGGCGTGGCCGTGGCCCACTGCCTCATCTACGCCGTCTCGTCGTTCCACGCCTGGGACGCCCTGCCGGAGCGCAGCCGCGAGCTCATGGTCACCATCCTGCGCCGGGCCACCTCGGCCATCATCGACCTCGACGCCACCAGCCTGCTGCCCCGCTGAGCAGCGCCGGTCGGGCCGATTGACGGCCCCCCTGCCGGCGAGCAGGATCGGTGGCACCCCGGACAGGAGCCGACCATGACCGAGACCCTCACGGGCACCGACCGATCAGCGGGCATCAGCTTCACGGAGCTGCTCGACCTCGACAGCCACCCGGTGAGCGATCTGCTGCGTGAGGAGTCACCCCTCCCGCCGGGCAACACCCGGGTGCCGGCGCACGTGTACCACAGCCGGGCCTGGCACGACCTCGAGGTCGAGAAGCTGTGGAGCCGGGTGTGGCAGCTCGCCTGCCTGGAGGAGGAGATCCCGAACGTCGGTGACACCCACGTCTACGAGATCGCCCACCTGTCGTTCCTGATCGTGCGCAGCGCACCCGACGAGATCAAGGCGTACCGCAACGCCTGCCTGCACCGGGGCCGCATGCTGCGGGAGGCACCGACGAGGGGCGAGCGCAACATCCGGTGCCCGTTCCACGGCTGGTCCTGGAACCTCGACGGCAGCCTGAAGGAGATCCCCTGCCAGTGGGACTTCCCCGACGTCGAGCCGTCGGAGTACGGGCTGCCCGAGGCCCGGGTCGGCACGTGGCAGGGCTTCGTGTTCGTCAACCCCGACCGCGACTGCGGGCCGCTGTCGGACTTCCTCGGCGACCTGGGCGACCACTTCACCGCCCTGCCGTTCGAGCGCCGCTACAAGGCGGCCCACGTGGCCAAGATCATGCCGGTGAACTGGAAGGCCTGCCAGGAGGCCTTCATGGAGTCGTACCACGTCGTCGCCACCCACCCGACGCTGATCGAGAACATCGGCGACGCCAACACCCGCTACGACGTCTACGGCAACTACTCACGGGCCATCTCCCCCCACGGCATCGAGAGCCCGCACCTGACCGACATGGAGCACTACGAGCGACTCGACGACGGGCTGCACTTCGCCCGCTGGCGCCATCCGCTCAACGGCCACGTCTACGAGCGCATCGACGACGGGCTGGTCCGCGTCATCGACCGTGACGGCAACGAGAGCACCTTCGACGAGGACGCCCGCTGGATCGAGGGGCCCATCACCCATGCCGACCCGCACCTGTGCAAGTGGATCGGCGGACCCATCCTCCCCGGCATGGAGGACGTGCCCCTGATGCTGCCCGATCCACCGGGCGAGGGGTCGAGCCCGGGTGACCTGCGGGCCGAGGTGGCGGCGGCCAAGCGGGCCGACATCCGGGAGCGCTTCGGTGACACGATCGACGTCGACGCCGTGAGCGACGCCGAGATGATCGACGCCATGTTCTACTCGGTGTTCCCCAACTGGTCACCGTGGGGCTGCTTCCACGAGCTGTTCTACCGGTTCCGCCCCAACGGCGACGACCCCGACTCCTGCATCTTCGAGGTCATGCGCTTCCCGCCGGCCCCCGCCGATCCGGCCGAGCGGCCCGCACCGGCGACGGTCACGCATCTCGGTGTCGACGACGACTGGACGCTCGCCCCCGAGCTGGGGGCCACCGTGAAGATCTTCCAGCAGGACTCGGTCAACCTCCCCCACGTGCAGACGGGGCTGAAGGCCCAGGAGCAGCAGGAGGTGATCTTCGGCAACTACACCGAGACGAAGATCCGCCACTTCTACCACCACCTGTTCCGGTGGCTGGAGGTGGACCCTTCCAGTGCCACCCCCGTCGACGTGAACGGCTCCGGCCGCTAGCGGTTCCCGCCGTGCGGGTGGCCATAGCCGGTGCCGGCATCGGCGGGCTGACGGCGGCCGTCTCGCTGGCGCGGGCCGGCCACCACGTGGTGCTCGTCGAGCGGGCCGCCGCGCTCGGCGAGGTGGGCGCCGGCATCCAGATCAGCCCGAACGGGGCCCGGGTCCTCGCCGGCCTGGGCCTGGGGGAGGCGCTGCGGGCCGTCGGCACGACGCCGGCGCGGGTCGTCATGCGACGCTTCGACGACGACCGGGTGCTGCTCGACCGCCCGCTCGGCGGGGCCGTCGAGCGGCGTTACGGACAGCCCTACCTCAACGTGTACCGGCCCGACCTGATCGACGTGTTGGCCGGGGCCGTGGACGGGGTCGACGTCCGCTCCGGGGTGGCGGTGGTCGGGGCGGGGTCGGTCCCGGGGGGCGCCGTGCTGCGTCTGGCCGACGGCAGCTCCGTCGAGGCCGACGTGGTGGTCGGCGCCGACGGGGTCCACTCGGCGGTGCGGGCCGCCCTCCTGGGTGACACGCCGGCCCGGTTCAGCGGCAGCGTCGCCTACCGGGCCCTCGTGCCCAGCGCTGCCGTGGAGCACCTCGCCGTCGAGGTCACCAACCGGGTCGGACCCGACCGCCACCTGGTGAGCTACTTCGTCGGGCGGGACAGGGCCCACCTCAACCTGGTGTGCGTGGTGCCCGAGCCCGACTGGGACGTCGAGTCGTGGACGGCGCCCGGTGACCTGGCCGACCTGCGGACCCACTTCGCCGGTTGGTCACCGGCCGTCGGGGAGCTGCTCGACCGGGTGGTCGAGCCGGTGTTCCGCTGGGCGCTGTACGACCGCCCCCCGCTTCCCCGGTGGTCCGACGGCGCCGTCACCCTGCTCGGCGACGCCTGCCACCCGATGCTGCCGTTCATGGCCCAGGGGGCGTGCCAGGCCATCGAGGACGCCGCCGCGCTGACCCTGGCCCTCGGCGACGACGGCGCCGGTGGCGTGGCCTCGGCGCTGCGGGCCTACGAGGACGCCCGCCGGCCCCGCACGGCCGACCTCCAGCGCCGCTCGTGGGAGAACCGGGTCACGTTCCACCTGCCCGACGGCCCGGAGCAGCGGGCCCGCGACGAACGGCTCGCCGCCGCTCCTCCCGATCCCGACGCCGGGGCCATGGACTGGCTCTACGGCCACGACGCGACGACGGCCTGATCTGCGAGACTGATCGGCCCATCCAGGGAGGCGCGCATGAACCGACCAGCCGTCGCCGAGGTCGAGCTCGACGCCGACCATCCCGGCCACGGCGACCCGGGGTACCGCCGCCGCCGGGCCGAGATCGCCGCCGTGGGGGCCGCCCACGAGCCGGGCCGGCCCATCCCCGACGTCGACTACACGCCGGCCGAGGACGCCCTGTGGGCCCAGGTGTCGGCCGAGCTGGCCCGCCGCCACCGCACCTACGCCTGCGCCGAGGTGGTGGAGGCGGGAGAGGCGCTGGCACTGCCTTCGGACCGGGTGCCCCAGCTCCGGGAGGTCACGGCCCGGCTCGACGAGCTGACCGGGTTCCGGATGGAGCCCGTGCCCGGTCTCGTGCCGACGGCCGAGTTCTACGGTGCGTTGGCCGACCGGACGTTCCGCTCGACCCAGTACCTCCGCCACCCGAGCGCGCCGTTCTACACGCCCGAGCCCGACCTCATCCACGAGGTGATGGGCCACGGCACCACGCTGGCCAGCCCCCGCCTGGCCGACCTCTATCAGGCGGCCGGGGCGGCTTCCCGGCGGGTGGAGGGCGAGGATGCGCTCGACCTCCTCAGCCGGGTGTTCTGGTTCTCCGTGGAGTTCGGCGTCGTCCACGAGGAGGGTGAGGTGCGGGCCTACGGGGCCGGGCTGCTGTCGTCGTACGGGGAGATCGAGGCGTTCCGGCGGGCCGAGATCCGTCCCCTCGACGTCGCCGCCATGGGCACGACCGACTACGACATCAGCGTGTTCCAACCGGTGCTGTTCGCCGGGCCGTCGCTGGCCGCCACGGTGGACGAGTTGACCGGGTTCTTCGAGGCGTACGACGACGACGCCCACGAACGGATGATGCGAGAGGAGCGGCCATGTCGTGGCTGAGGAAGGTCGATCACGTCACCTACGCCTGCGAGGAGGGGTCGATCGAGCGGTGGGCCTGGTTCCACATCGAGGTCGAGGGCGGGACGCTCATCAACCGGATCGACGACGTCAGGCCCGACGACCCCGACAGCAGCATGAAGATCTGGTGCATCGACTACGGCGAGTTCGGCGTGGCCCTGGTGGAGGGGATCGACCGGGCCCGGCAGTCGCAGGTGACGGCGTTCGTGGACCGCCACGGTGACCACGCCTGCCAGCACGTGGCCTACGACACGTACGACCTCGACGCCTTCCAGGAGCACCTGCGCGGCGTGGGCGCCAACCCCCGGGGCGGCACCCTGGTGCGCAACGACGGTTTCGGGATCCTGAAGCAGATGTTCGCCAAGGGCTATGCCGCCGGCGACGCCGCCGAGGCGACGTTCCCCGAGTACGTGCAGCGGCCCCGGGCCGACCAGTCGGCCGACGAGGTCAGCATCACGTTCTCCGAGGGGGCCGGTCAGGGTTTCTACGACCAGATCGAGCAGGCCCGCGAATCCGGAGACGAGGAGCCCTTCCTCGACTTCGCCGCCATGCCGAGCGACTGGAAGGTCCCCGAACCCACCCCCCGCGGCGCCTGACCCACCCAGAGCGGCAGGCGGGCCTCCCCCCGGCGAACTGACACAAGCACGCGCTGCTATAGCAACGCGTGCTTGTGTCAGGTCCGGTCGGAGGCGACGGCGCCGGGTGAGGCGGCCAGGTTGCCGAAGCGGTGCAGGGTGCGGCTGACGGTCTGTTCCCGCAGGAACCAGGCCAGCTCGAGACGGCCGTTGGCGGTGACGGGGGCGTCGGCGACGTCGACCCCGGCGGCGTGGGCGGCGGCCCGCAGGTCGGCAGGGACGGTGCCGATCACCCGGACCCGGTCGACCCCCCGGGCGGCCAGGTCGGCCAGCCGGGCGGCGAAGGCGTCGTCGGACTCAAAGGCGACGTCGGACACGTCCACCGGGACGCCGCAGCGCTCGGCGGCCGCCAGTACCCGCACCAGCTCGTCGGCCAGGGCGGGATCGGTCACCCGCACGGCCACCCGGGGTCGGGGGCGGTAGCGCAGGACGTTGGCCTCGTAGGCGAGCCCGGTGGGGTCGTGACCGACGGCGAGCCTGGCCGTCCACCAGTGCTCGTCGCTGGCGAAGGCGCGCTCCAGCAGCCCGCCCGGCTCGTGGGTCGGGTGCCAGGTGCCGAGCTGGGCCACGTAGTCGGGGCCACCCGCCTTGGCCCCGGGGCCGACGGCGGAGCGCTTCCACCCCCCGAAGGGCTGGCGGCGCACGATGGCGCCGGTGATGCCCCGGTTGACGTAGGCGTTGCCGACCTCGACCCGGTCGAGCCAGTGGTCGATCTCGGCGGGGTCGAGCGTGTGGATGCCGCCGGTCAGGCCGTAGGGGGTGTCGTTCTGCAGCCGGACGGCCTCGTCGAGATCGGCCGCCGCCATGAGCCCGAGCACCGGGCCGAAGCACTCGGTCCGGTGGAACCACGACCCCGGGGCCACGCCGAGCCGGACGCCGGGGCTCCACAGCCGGCCCGTCCCGTCGAGGGGGCGGGGCTCGACCAGCCACTCCTCACCGGGATCGAGGGTGGTGAGGGCCCGCCCGAGCTCGCCGTCGACGGGGGCGATGGTGGGGCCCATGGCGGTGGCGAGGTCGTCGGCCGGTCCGACGGCCAGGCTGGTGACGGCGTCGGCGAGCTGACGGCGGAACCGGCGCGACCCGTACACGCTGCCGACGCAGATGGCGAGGCTCGCCGCCGAGCACTTCTGACCGCTGTGGCCGAACGCGGACGTGACGAGGTCGGCCACGGCCAGGTCGAGGTCGGCCTGGGGTGTGACGACGATGGCGTTCTTGCCGCTGGTCTCGGCGAACAGGCGCAGGTCCGGCCGCCACGAGCGGAACAGCTCGGCCGTCTCGTAGGCGCCGGTCAGGATCACGCCGCCGACGTCGGGGTGGGTGACCAGCCGCCGGCCCACCTCGTCGTCGGGGCAGCGGGCCACCTGCACGACACCGTCGGGGACACCCGCCGCCCGGCACGCCTCGACGATGATCTCCGAGCAGCGGGGCACCTCCGTCGACGGCTTGAGGATCACGGTGTTGCCCGCCGCCAGCGCCGCTGTCACCCCTCCGGCGGGGATGGCCACCGGGAAGTTCCACGGCGGCACGACCGCCACCACCCCGAGCGGCTCGAAACGGACGTCGGCCAGCTCGTCCAGCTCGGGGGCCCGCTCGGCGTAGTAGCGGGCGAAGTCGACGGCCTCGGACACCTCGGGGTCGGCCTCGCCGATGGTCTTGGCTCCCTCGTGGACCATGGCCGTGACGAGCTCGCCCCGCCGGGCGGCCAGCTCGTCGCCGACGGCCCGCAGGAGGTCCCGTCGCGTGCCCGCCGACACCCGCCGCCAGCCGTCCCAGGCCGAAACGGCCCGGGCCACGACGGCATCGACCTCGCCCACGGAGGCCAGCATCGGCGTCATCGGGGCCGGGGCGGGGGCCGACACCATCTCCGCCGCCCACGCCCGGTTGGCGGCCAGGGCCGGATCGGTGTCGGGCTCGTTGCGGAACCCCGCCCCATCCGCCCCGGCGTCCGGAACGGAGCCGCCGAGGTGGACCGCCCCGGCGTCCGGAACTGAGCGATCCTGGGTGCGGCGGGGGGAGGACGACACGGCCCAGCGGGCGGCAAGGGCCCGGCGGAAGCGGCCCGCCTCCCGGTCGAAGGCCCCGGTGCCGGGCCGCAGGCCGTGCAGCACCCGCAGGAAGTTGCCGGGAGCCGAGGTCTCCTCCAGACGCCGGAACAGGTAGCCGATGGCCACGTCGAAGTCGTCGGACGCCACGGTGGGCGTGTAGAGCAGGAGCCCGCCGGAGGCGGCGCGGGCCACCCGGGCAAGGGCCGGCGCCATGCCCTGGAGCATCTCCAGCTCGACCCGGTCGGCCACGCCCCGCTCCACTGACAGCAGGTGGGCCCAGGCCACGTCGAACAGGTTGTGGCTGGCCACCCCGATCCGCACGCCCTCGGTGCGATCCGGACGCAGCACCCAGTCGAGGCAGCGCTTGTAGTTGGCGTCGACCTCGGTCTTCGAGCGATACGGCGTCTGGGGCCAGCCGTGCATGGCCGCCTCCAGCCGCTCCATGGCCAGGTTGGCCCCCTTGACGAGGCGGATCTTGACGGAGCCGCCGCCCGCCCGGTGCCGCCGCCCCGCCCAGTCGACGAGGTGGCGCAGGGCGGCGTAGGAGTCGGGGAGGTAGGCCTGCAGGACGATCCCGGCGTCGACGGACCGGAGTGCCGGCTCGTCGAGCAGGGCGGTGAAGGCGGCCACGGTGAGGTCGAGGTCCCGGTACTCCTCCATGTCGAGGTTGACGAACGTGGGCGGGTCGGCGGCGGCGGCCCGCTCGAACAGGACCCGCAGCCGGTCGACGATGCGATCGACGTCGTGGTCGAAGGCCCACGGGTGGAGCTGGGCGCAGACCGAGGAGATCTTGACCGAGACGTAGTCGACCGACGGCTGGTCGACCAGCGCGGCCGAGGCCCGTAGCCGGCCGTCGGCCTCGGAGTGACCCAGCACGGCCTCCCCCAGCAGGTTCACGTTCAGGGCGTAACCGTCGGCCCGGCGGCGGGAGAGGTGGCGGGCCAACGCCGCCGGCTCGGCGTCGACCACGAGGTGACCGACGAGCTGGCGCATGCGACGCCGGGCCAGCGGCATGATCAGGCCCGGCGCGCGCGGGCCGAGCGCCGCGCCCGCCCGCAGGAGCAGCCGGTCGACCGGCGACAGGAACCCCGGCAGGTCCACCCCCGCCACCAGCGACGCGAGCTGGTCGGCGGCCACCCGGTCGTCGTCGGGGCGGGCCACCCGGTCGACGTAGCCCATGGTGAAGGCCACCCCGTCGGGGTCGGCGACGACGTCGGCCAGCCTGCCGGCCTGATCCCGGTCCTCGTCGGTCTCACCCGCCCGGGCCCGCTCCAGCCAGGTGGCGACGAGCGACACCGTCTCGTCGGCCAGCAGATCGTCGGACCCGTCGCTCACGGGCGCGACGCTAGAGACGTCGACCTCAGGCCACCGAACCCCCGTCCACCACGACCACATGACCGTTCACGAACGCGGCCAGGTCCGACACCAGGAACAGCGCCACACGGGCGACGTGGTCGGGCCGGCCGGCGATGCGGAGGGGGTTGGCGGCGATGGCGGCGTCGACGTCGAGGCCGCCCGCCCGCAACGGCTCCATCTGGGCCTGCACGCCGGGGGTGTCGATGATGCCGGGGGCGATGGCATTGACCCGGATGCCCCGGGGGCCGAGCTCGTTGGCGAAGGCGCGGGTCATGGCTACCACGGCCGCCTTGGATGCGCTGTAGGCGGAGATGTTGGCGCCCCCGCCCAGCGCCGCGATGGAGGCCATGTTGACGATCGTGCCGCCGTCGGGCATCCGCCGGGCCGCTTCCCGGGCGGCGCTGTACTGGGCCCGGACGTTGACGTCGAGCATGGTGTGCACGAACTCGTCGGTCACGTCGAGGATCGGCCCGGTGGTGGGGAAGATGCCGGCGTTGTTGACGCAGATGTCGAGGTCGGACCCGTCGGCGGCAGCGTCGAGGGCCGCCTCCAGCTGGCCGGCGTCGGTGATGTCGCAGCGGACGAACCGGGCGTCGATGGCGGCGGTGGCCTCCTCGGCGGCGGCATCGAGGTCGGCCACGGTCACCTCGGCCCCGGCCTCGCGGAGGCGGGCGGCGATGGCGGCGCCGATGCCCTTGCCCCCGCCGGTGACGAGGGCCCGGCGACCGTGGAGGGAGATCAGGCGGTCGAGGGCGGGGCCGTCGGTCATGGCGACGGACGCTAGGTGATCCCCCCGGGTGCGGGCCGACGCCCGGTGGCAGGCCCCGGGCTGCAGTCGTCGCGGGCGCTGTCCGGGCGGATCCTCGCTACCTCGACACCGAGCCCGACGTGGTGGAGGCGGACGAGCCCGTCGGCTCCGGCGGGGCGATCAGCCGGGCAGGGATGAGCGGCGCGGTGCCCACCCCTGCCCGGGCAGCGTGGCCCCCGGCTCAGCCGGGAGCGACGATCTTGGCGACGGTGCCCGTCTCGCCCACGGGCGGCACGTTCTCGGTGCTGAGCACGTAGACGTCGCCCTTCAGGTCCTGCCCGAAACCGGTGACGAAGCGGCCCACGGGCCCGCCCTCGGGGATCAGCTCGTGGATCCGGCGCGACCCGTCCAGGTAGAACAGCCGGCCCCCGGGCCCGCTGAAGTCACGGCTGTAGTCGGCGAACACGTACCGGCTGTAGAGCCGGTCGACCTCGCCCCGGTACACGTACCCACCGGTGACCGACACGCCCTCGTCGTGGTCGTACTCGGCCACGGGATCGGTCAGCCCGGCGGGCAGGCCCGGGCTCCGCTCGGTCACCATTCCGGGATCGTCTCCGTTCATGTCGAACAGGAACGACCCCTCCTTGACCGGCCACCCGTAGTTGCGGCCCCGCCGGACGATGTCGACCTCCTCGATGTCGTTCTGACCGACGTCTCCGACGAAGAGCCTGTTCGTGACCGGGTCGAGCGACATGCGGTAGGGGTTGCGGAACCCGTAGGCGTAGATCTCGGCCGGCGCATCGGTGCCGATGAAGGGGTTGCCCACCGGGATGCCGTACTGGCCGTTGGCGGCGTTGCGACGGTCGGGCCGGATGCGCAGGATCTTGCCGAGGACGTTGCCGGGGCTGAGGTCCTGGCCGTTCCCACCCACGGCGTGACCGACGCCCTGGTCGTCGGCGTTGCCGCCGTCTCCCACCGCGATGTACAGGTTGGCCCGGTCGTCCACGACGAGCGCACCGGCGTTGTGGTTGAACTGCGGCTGATCGATCCGCATGAGCACCCGCCGGTCGGGCGCCACCACGGCGGTCGGGTCGGACGGGTCGGGAACGGTCCACTCGCTGACGACGGACTGGTGGTTCGGCGCCTCACCGGGCGGCATCGTCGAGAAGTCGGCGGGCCCGTCGACCGGTTCGGACGTGTAGGTGTAGAGGAGCCCGTTGCGGTGGTAGTCCGGGTGGAAGGCCAGGCCCAGGAGACCCCGCTCGTCGAACGTGCCGGGTCCGAACGCCCCCAGCGGCACGAGCAGGTCGAGACCGTCGACGCCGACGTCGAGGAACAGGTGTCGTTCGGGCACGCCGGCGTAGAGGCCGGGCTCGGTCGTGACAGCCCACACCTTGCCGACCTGGTCGACGACGAACAGCCGGCGGTGGTCACGGGGTGCGAACACCCCCGACACCGGCGTGGTGAACCCGTCGGCCAGCGGTTGGAGGGCGATGTCGATCCGACCCTCCTCGATGCTCCGGGCGATCGGGTCGTCGAGCGCCGCCGCCGCCACCCCGATGGAGGCCACGGCCACCGCACCCGCCACCAGCAGACCCGCCACACCTCGATGTCTACCCATGACGCTCCCCCTCGCTCGCACGAAGAGCATCCTCCGCCATCGTTGGTCCCCGTTGCCACGGGACCTTGGTCCTAGGACCCTCGGAGGTCTGCGGCGAGTAACCCGTGGCGCTCGGCCCACAGGGCCGCCTGGGTGCGGTCGGTCACGCCCAGCCGGCCGAACACCCGGGTGAGGTGGTTCTTCACCGTGGCCTCGCGGATGCCGAGGCGCAGCGCGATCTGCTTGTTGGCCAGCCCCTGACCGACGAGTCGCAGTACCGCCGTCTCCCGGTCGGTCAACAGGGGGGCGGACCGCTGGGACGTGCGCTCGGCCAGCAGCACCGACGCGGCCCGGGAGTCGATCGGGGAGCGTCCGGCGGCGGCGTCGCGGACGCTCCGGCGCAGGGACTCGGCCTCCAGGTCCTTCAGGAGGTACCCGGTGGCACCGGCGTCGATGGCCTCGATCACCCGGTCCTGGTCGCTGAAGCTCGTGAGGACGAGCACGCGGCAGTCCGGCACCTGCTCGACGATCCGCCGGGTGGCCTCGACCCCGTCCAGGTTCGGCATCGAGAGATCCATCAGCACCACGTCGGGTCGGTGCTCCGAGGCCGCCTCCACCGCCTCCGCCCCGTCGACGGCGCGGCCCACCACCACCAGGTCGTCGTCGGCACCCAGGAGCAGCGCCAGGCCTTCCCGCACGACCTCGTGGTCGTCGGCGATCAGGACCCGGATCAACGGGGAACCCGGGCCGACACGGTGGTGCCTCGGCCGGGCGACGAGCGCACCTCGAAGTCTCCGCCGAGCTCGTCGACGTGATCGACCAGCAGCCGGAGGCCGAGGTGCGGCGGTCCGTCGGTGTCGTCGATCGGAGCGTCGAACCCGATGCCGTCGTCGCTGATCGCGACGGACGCCTCCAGCGGGGTCACCGAGACGTCGACGGTCACCGCCGACGCCCTGGCGTGGCGCACGACGTTGCGGACGGCCTCCCGCGTCACGCGGTAGAGCACGGCGGCGGTGTCGATGTCAGGGGGCCCGTCCGGCTGGTCGACGTGCAACGTCGTGGCGATGCCCCGTCGATCGAGCGCGGCCAGCAGGTCCCGCACGGCCGCCTCCAGCCCGGTGCGCTCCAGGTTGGCGGGATAGATCTCGACGGACAGCGACCGCATGGTCTGCACCGCCCCCCGCGTCTGGGCGGCGGCGTCCCGCAGCGGCGACGAGACGGCGCACTCCCCCCGCCGGTCGGCCTGTTCGGCCGCCGCCGAGAGCGTGTAGGACACGCCGATCAGGTCCTGCACGACCCCGTCGTGGAGGTCGCGGGCGATCTGGCGGCGCTCGGTATCGCTGGCCTCGACGGCGCGACGGAGCAGCTCCTCCTGGTCGCGATGGCTGTGGTCCACCTGACGTCCGAGCCGGGCGGCCAGCGGGATCTGGATCAGCTGCAACAGGACGAGGGGCACGAGCGTGGCCGGCAGCATGGCCACCCAGATGGAGCCGGCCCGGTCGGTCACACCGTCGTAGCTCTGGTAGGTCTCGAACACGACCTGACGCCCGTCGTCGAGGGTCAGGGGGCGGTAGACCTCCAGCAGCCGCCCGGCGTCGCGGTCCTCGGATCCGTCGGCCCGTTCGAGGTACCCGACCTCGGCGGCGACCTCACCGGTCGCCAGCGCCTCGGTCACCACGTCGTCGAGCGGCCCGACGGACGCCCCGATCTCGCCGGAGCGGTCGGACCACAGGACGCGTCCGTCGGGCGACCACAGGGTGGCGTGCTCCACGGCGTCGCGGAGGACGAGGTCGCGCATGGCCCACTCCATGGTGGCCATGGCGTCCTCGTCGCCGGCGAGGAAGGCGTCGGTCACGTACGGCGCGATGGCCGTGACGGCCAGCACCTCGGCGTGACGGGCGGCGTCCGCCACCGCCTCGTCGGTCCCCACCCGTCGGCTCACGACGACGCTCACCAGCCCGACGACCACCGCGGCGACGACCCCGCTCAGGGCGAACCGGAGCAGCGCACGGCGTGACCAGGTCGGTGTCGCCGGCCGCCGCGACCCGAGATCGACCCGGGTCCGCTCCCCGCCGCCCACCTCGAGATCGGCGCCCCCCTCCAGGACGTCGGTCACGGGCCGGAGGGTAGCTGGTGACCGGGCCGGGGTGCCCTCGACCCGGGTTCGATCGTCGTCGTGGACCGGTCCACGGCCGCCGGTGACCGCACCTCGGCCCCGCCCGACCCGTCCGGTACGGTCGAGCGGTGAGAGCTCCCGGGGCGGGCGAGACCCACACACCGTTCCTCCTGACCGCCCGCCAGGGTCGCATCGACGCCGCGGTGCGGGTGCGGCATCAAGGCCAACCGCCGCTCCGACACCGTCACCACCTGGTGGTTCCTCACGTCGAGGCGGCACCGCCGCAACGTGGCCGAGCTGGCCCGGACGGCGGAGGCGGTCCGGGGGTTGCTCGACGTGTACGGCTCCTACGTGACGACCGAGCTGCGAGACCGGGTCGCGATCGGCCGGGACCGGCTCGACGACCGGCGCGTGACCGCAGCGGGTGCGGCCCCACGCCCTGGGACCCGACGCTTCAGGTCGCGTTCGGCCGGAGTCGCCTCGTCGTGCGCGAGGAGCTCGTCCTCGACGAGGTGCTCGACGGATGGCGTCAGCGGGCGGGGGCCGGGCCCAGGTAGCTCTCCTCCAGGGTGTGGGCGGCATCGGCCAGCTCGGCGGCGGGACCCGACGCGACGACCGTGCCGCGCTGCATCACGTACCCCCGGTCCGACACGGCGAGGGCGGCCCGGACGTGCTGCTCGACCAGGAGGACGGCCATCCCCCGCTCGTCGGCGATCCGGCGCACCAGGGGCAGCAGCCGCTCGACGATGATGGGGGCCAGCCCGAGGCTCATCTCGTCCACCAGCAGCAGGCGCGGATCGCTGATGAGCGCCCCGCCGAGGGCCAACATCTGCTGCTCGCCACCCGACAGGAGGCCGGCCCGGCGGCCCATGAGCGGCTCCAGGGCGGGCAGCAGCTCGTGGACCTCGGCGATCGTGACCCGTGAGTCCCGGTGATCACGCAGCCGGAGGTTCTCGGCCACGGTGAGCTGGTAGAAGATGCCCCGATCCTGGGGGACGAGCGTCATCCCGAGCCGGGCCACCTGGTGGGGGCGGGTCGTCGTCACCGGCTGGCCGAGGACGGTGACCGTGCCGTCCAGCGGGGGGAGCACGCCGGCCACGGTGAGCAGTGTCGTGGTCTTGCCGGCGCCGTTCGCCCCGAGGAGGCAGACGACCTCGCCCTCGTCGACGTGCAGATCCAGATCGCTGACGATGCGGACGGTGCCGTAGCCCGCATGCAGGCCACGGACCGACAGGGCACACGTGGTCACGGGGTCGACTCGGTGGCGGCGAGGTCGGCCGGGGTGACCGGTTGCACGCCGCCGACGGGATCGTCGTCGGTGCCGTCCGCGGCGTCGTGGGCGCCGCCGGTGCCGAGGTAGGCGGTGACCACGGCCGGGTCGGCCCGGACCTCGTCGGGGGTGCCCTCGGCGATGATCTGACCGAACTCGAGCACGTACACCCGGTCGCAGACGTCCAGGACGAGGCTCATGTCGTGGTCGACGAGCAGGCAGGCCGTACCCCGGGCGGCGATGTGACGGAGGTAGTCGCCGAACACGGCGCTCTCCTCGACGTTCAGACCGGCGGCCGGCTCGTCGAGCAGGAGCGCTGCGGGTCCCATGGCCAACGCCCGGGCCACACCGAGCAGCTTCTGGTGGCCGAGGGTCAGCTCGGACGGGCGGCGGGCCCCCAGCCCACCCAGCCCGACGAGGGCGAGGGCGTCGGCCACCCCGTCGTCGTCGTGACCCCGGTTGGGAGCCACGGCGTCGAGGAGGATGCCGCCCGGCCCGACCGGCTGGGCCGCCACCAGCACGTTGCCCCTCGTGGAGAGGTCGCCGAACAGCTCGATCGACTGCCAGGTCCGCACCAGCCCGGCCCGGGCGCGGCCGTGGGGGCCGAGTCGCCCGAGATCGACGCCCCGCAGCTCGACGGCCCCGTCGGCCGGCACGAACCCGGTGAGGGCGTCGATGAACGTCGTCTTGCCGGCGCCGTTGGGGCCGATCAGGCCGACGATCTCGCCGGCGGCGACGTCGAGGTCGACGTGGTCGACGGCGCGCAACCCGCCGAACGTGACCGTGACCGCCGACGCCCGGAGCACGGTGTCGCCGATGCGGCGGTCGGGGCGGGGTGGAGCGGGCTCGATATCGACCGCTCCGGGCTCGTCGCCGTGGCCGACCCCCCGGCGCATGCGAGCCCCGAGCTTGGCGAGGTCCGACTTCGTCTTGCCGGCGATGCCGATCGGGTTGAGGATGGTGGTCAGCACGAGCGACACGCCCGAGAAGAGGATGTAGTACGCGGTGCGGCCCTGGTCCAGGTCGAAGAACCGGTCGATGGTGATGTAGAGCAGCCCGAGCGGGGCGATCATCCCGCCCACCACGGCCCCGGCGAGGCTGGTGATGCCGCCCAGATAGGTGAGGGCGAGGGCGGTGAGGCCGACCAGCACGCCGAACGACGCCGGCGACAGCTGCCCACGGCTGTAGCCGATGAGGGCCCCGCCCAGCCCGGCCAGGAAGGACGCCGCGGCGAAGGCGGTGAGCTTGGTCGACGAGGCCCCGATGCCGACCGAGGAGGCGGCCCGCTCGTTGGACCGCACGGCCAGGAACCGGCGGCCGGTGCGGGCCCGCATGACGTTGCCGGCGACGACGAAGGCGATCGCCACCACGGCCAGCGCCATCAGCCCGAACTCCAGCCGGGCGAGGTTGCGGCCCTCCCGGATGCCGAGGTCCAACCCGAACAGGGTGGGATCGGGGATGGCCTCGGCCACCGGGTCGAGGATCTCGGGGTTGCCGAACACGAACCGCTCCACCGTCACCGCCGCGGCGAGGGTGACCACGGCCAACTGGGTGCCCCGGATGCGGGTGGCCGGGATACCGACCACGACCCCCACCACGGTGGCACCGGCGGCCGCCACGAGCATCCCGAGCGGGAAGGGCACGTCGCCACCGATCTTGGCCAGGACGAAACCGGCCGTGCCGGCGAAGGCGGCCTGGGCGAGCGAGATCTGGCCGACCATCCCGGTGAGCAGCACCAGCGACAGCGCGATCAGCATGAAGGCCAGGCTGGTGATGAGCCCGAAGCGGTAGCTGCCGTCGAGGACGACCATCACGACGACGCCGGCGGCGACCCAGAAGAGAACGGCGCCGGGCCGGTTGCGGGGCAGCGACACGGGCGGTAGCGCCTGCTCGACCACCGACCCCCGCAGCGGGATGGCCTTGCCGAGGACGAAGAGCGCCACGACGATGGCCAGGAACGGGACGGCGTCGGTGAGACCGACCTTGGCCCACGCCGGCCACCACGCACGGGTGTTGGAGAAGTACTGCAGCAGCGACTGCGTCACGCCCAGGCCGAGGCCGGCGGCGATGGTCCATCCGATCGAGGTCAGGCGACCCAGGAGGGCGGCGGCGAGCGCCGGCACCACCAGCAGCGTCCAGGTGAAGGGTCCGAGGACGGGCGCCACCGTGCCCGCCACGATCAGGGCCAGCGTGGTCAGCACCGTGGCCAGCACCCAGGTGAGGAGGGCGAGACGCTCCGGCGAGAGGCGGGCCAGCGCCGCCGACCGCTCGTTCTCGGCGGCGGCCCGCACGGCCAGACCGGTGCGGGAGAACCGGAACCAGGCGGCCAGCCCGGCCCCTACGGCGACGACCAGCACCATGTAGGTCAGGCGCTCGTACGGCAGGGCGGCCCCCGCCACCTCGGTCGAGCCGGAGGGCAGCAGCGCGCTCCGGGGGCGGCCCTGCGTGCCGTACTCCAGCGAGAGCACGGCCTGCAGGGTGATCATGACCCCCACCGAGGCGACCACCCGGGCCAGCGGCGGGGCGGCCCGGAGCGGACCGAACACGGCCACGTGGGCGAGAAGCCCCAGCGCGGCCGCCACCAGACCGGCGATCAGGAGGTCGACGGCCAGAGGCAGGTCGCCGGTGTCGACGACGGGCAGCCACGGCAGCAGCAGGCGTCCGCTCCGGTCGAGCTCGTCGAACACGTGGGCGCCGACGGCGGCCATCGCCCCGATGGCGAAGTTGACCACGCCGGTGCCCTTGAACGTGACGACGAGCCCGGCGCCGAGCGCGGCGTACACGCCCCCGATGCCGAGGCCGAGGACGCAGAACAGCAGCACCTGGTCCATCCCGGCTCCCCTCCGACCTCGGCGGCGGCCCGGCTAGGGCTTCAGGTCCGAGACGTCCACCGGCGACCACTCGTACTCGGTGCGCTGCAGGTCGGGGCCGATCTCGGTGAAGATCATGCCGCTGCGACACGACGACGACCCGGGCCACGCCGAGCCGTCGCAGTCGAAGGGGACGTCGGAGAAGAACACCGTCCCGGTGGCGTCGGGGAGGCTCGACCTGACGTTCTCGGCGGTGAACTCCCCTTCGACGGCCTCGAGCATCTCGGCGCCGGTCACCCCGAGGGCGAAGCCCAGTGTCGAGAAGCCGCCCACGAAGTCGGGCTCGACCCCGCCGACGTACTCCTCGTAGGTGGCGATCTGGTCCCGCACCTCCTGGGGCGTGTCGTCGTTCACCATCGACGCCCACGTGTACTCGGCGTGGGTGGTGACGCCGTCGAGGGTCCCACCGTCGAGGATCGACAGCATCAGGTTGCAGGAACCGGCGTGCAGCGGACCCTCCCAGCCGGCCGCCCTCATGGCCGGGACCATGCCCAGGCAGTCCTGGTCGGTGATGGCAGGGAACGTGATGCCGTCGGGATCCGACGCCAGGATGGTCTGGGCGAACGTGGCCCAGTCGACGTCGGGCTGGTAGTAGACGACCTCGACGTCGACACCGACCTCCTCGGCGAGCCGGGGGATCAGGGTGTCGCCGTAGGCCCGGGTGGCGGCCGAGTCGAGCTGGCCCAGCACGATCTTCTCGGCGCCGAGGTTCTGCTGGGCCCGCAGCGACGCCGCCAACCCCTCCTCGGTGGCCCAGATGTAGGCGAACACGTCGCCCTCGGCGGAGTTGAGCGCCGGGCTCACCCCGAACACGACGATCTGGGCGATGCCGGCCTCCTGGTACAGGGGCAACCCGGCGTCGGCGGCGACGTCGACGCCCTGGAACACCACCGCCACGTCCTCCTCGATCATGCGGTTGGCGCAGTTGACCGACGACTCCGGGGTGAGATCGGTGTTGCAGCTCACGGCGATCTCGATCGGTCGCCCGTTCACGCCACCCAGCTCGCTGTTGACGTACTCGACGGCCTGCTCGAAGCCGACCCTGATCTCGGGCAGCGACACCGGCCCACCCTCGAGGTTGGCGAAGCCGACCGGTATCGGGTCGCCGCTCGCCGGTCCGCCGGCCTCCGTGGCCATCTCCGTCTCCGTCACGGTCGGCACGGTGGTGGCCCCCCCGGCTTCGGGCTCCTCCGGGTCGACGTCGTCGGTCGTGACCAGGTCGGTCGCCTCCTCTTCGGCGTCGGTGGCCAGGTCGTTGACGTCGTCATCCCCGCAGGACGCCGCCAGCAGGGACAGGACGACGATCATCAGCAACCAACGAGCACGCATGCGGATCCTCCGAGCCAGGGTGGCGGGCGGACGTTACCCCCGTTCGGACGACGTCCGTTCCGGTCGTGGCCCGTGCCGTGCGACGGCTGCGTCGGCATCGGTCGACGACGACGGCGTCACGGAGTGGTCGAGGCGGTCGGGGCGGCGGGGTGTCGTATCGCCGCCAGGGCCTCGCGGACGGCGAGGACAACGAAGAACTGGGCGACGCTGAGCCCGGCGATGGTGGCGCCGCCGGCGGTGCCGTAGTGGAAGCTGATCAGCAGGCCGACCACCACGGCGATCGCCCCGAGCAGCATGGACAGGACCATGATGGCGGGCACGCGGTGCACGATGAGCGAGGCGGTGGCGGGCGGGCCGACGATGAGCCCGAAGACCAGGAGGGTGCCGATGGCCTGGAAGCTGGCCACGATGCTCACGGCCAGGATCCCGAGCAGCACCGCCTGGGCCAGCGCGGGCCGCATGCCCAACGTGAACGCCTTGTCGCGGTTGAAGGTCAGGGCCAGGAAGGGCCGGTAGAAGACGACGGTGACGGCCAGCACGAGCATCGTCGCCAGGGTCTGGCCGGTGATGTCGTCGGCGGTGATGCCGAGGACGTCGCCGAACAGCAGCGACGTCAGCTCGCGGGTGAAGGAACGGGCCCGGGACACGATGATGATGCCCAGCGACAGCATGCCGACGAAGAGCAGCCCGATGCCGGTGTCCTCGCGCACCGCGGTGCGCGAGGACACGACGGCGACCAGGCCACTCATCACGAGCGCCGCCCCCAGCGCGCCGACGATCGGGCTGAACCCCCACAGCACGGCCAGGGCGATGCCCGGGATGACCCCGTGGGCCAGCGCGTCCCCGAGGAACGCCAGGCCGCGCAGCACCACCCAGGTGCCGACCAGTGACGTGGCGACCACGGCGATCAGACTGCCGACCAGCGCACGCTGCATGAACGCCGGTTCGAAGGCCTCCGTGAGCAGCTCCACCACCGGTGTCTATCCGGTCAAGCCAGCGCGTCGGCGATGCGTCGCGCGTTGGTGCGGATCATCTCCGGGTACGTCTCGGCCCCCGAACCCGCGGCGCCGAGCGAGCCGGTGAAGAGCTCGACGACGGTGACGTCGTCGCCGACCTCGGCGGCGAGGGTTCGGGCCAGGTCACCCGATGTCGTCGTCTCGCCGAAGATGGCCGGAACGTCCTCCTCGCGGACGATCTCGGCCAGCCGCGCGAGCTGAGCGGCGCTCGTGCCGTCCGTCGTGGAGCCGCCGGGGATGACGGTGCCGATCACCTCGAAGTCGTAGCGCTCGGCGAAGTAGGAGAAGGCGTCGTGGTTGGTGACCAGCACCCGGCGGTCCGGGTCGACGCCCGCCAGCAGCTCGTCGACCTCGGCGTCGAGCGCCTGCAGCTCGGCGACGTACCCGGCCACCCCCTGTTGCAGGGCGGAATCGTCGACGCCCACCACCACCTCGGCCAGGAAGTCACCGATGCCCTCCGCCGCGACGGCCATGCGGGCCGGGTCGAGGAAGAAGTGCGGATCCACACCATCGGCGTCGTGGTCGTGGTCGTGGTCGCCCTCGGCCTCGTCGTGGTCGCCATCGCCCTCGTCGTGGTCGCCCTCACCCTCGTCGTGGTCGCGTCCGCTCCCGCCGAATTCGATGGTGTCGACGGCCGAGAGCGCCTCGAAGGTGGCCACGCCGTCCTCCTCGGCCGCCTCGACCACGTCAGCCAACCCCTCCTCGAGCCCACCCCCGTTGACGACGAGGGCGTCGGCTTCCCGGATCACGCTCGCCTGCTGGGCCGAGGCCCGGAAGTCGTGGGGGTCGACCCCGATCGGCATGATCGTCACGACCTCGAACCGTCCGCCGGACAAGCTCTCCACCACGTCGCCGAGGGCCGTGGTGGTGACGACCACGGTGGGGCGCCGAACGGCGGAGCTGTCCCCGTCGTCGGCGACGCCGGTGGCGGTGTCGTCGTCACCGCAGGCGACCAGGAGGATCGTCGCGGCCGTCACGGGCACGAGGACACGACGCCATTCCATCATCTGCACGCTCCTGGACTGGGAATCAGAATCGTTCGGACTCCCAACCTAGAGATGGCCGTAGCGGTGGGCAAGTCACTTCGGGAATCAGAACGGTTTCCGAATACGCTGGCCCGGTGACCGATGCGCTGCGGGTCGACGATCTCACCGTTCGCCACGGCGACGTCACGGCCCTCCGCAACGCTTCGCTCACCGTCACCCCGGGTGCGCCGCTGGCCGTCATCGGGCCGAACGGGTCGGGCAAGTCGACCCTGCTCCGCGCCATCGCCGGTCTCGCTGAGCCGACGCACGGACGCATCACGCTGCCAGGCGGCCGACCGCCGGCCCTCGTCCTGCAGTCCACCGACGTCGATCGCAGCGTCCCGATCACCGTCCGCGACACCGTCGCCGCCGCCCGCTACCCCTCGGTCGGCCTGCTCCGCCGGTTCACCCGCCACGACCACGACGTCGTCGACGGCGCTCTGCGGCGGCTGGCGGTCGCCGACCTCGCCCATCGCCAGCTCCACGACCTGTCGGGAGGGCAGCGGCAGCGGGTCATGGTCGCCCAGGGTCTCGCCCAGGAGGCCTCGGTGCTCCTCCTCGACGAGCCCGTCACCGGGCTCGACGTCGTCTCCCGGGCGCTCATCCTCGACATCGTCGACGAGGAGCGCGCCGACGGGAGGATCATCCTGCTGACGACCCACAACCTGGACGACGCCATGCGGTGCGACCAGGTTCTCCTCCTCGCCGGCGCCCCGGTCGCGATCGGGCGACCGGACGAGGTCCTCCGTGAGGAGCACCTGACGAGAGCGTTCGGGGGTCGTTTCATCCGCGTCGGCGACGCCCTCGTCCTCGACGACCCCCACCACGTCCACTGATCGACCAGCCCGTCCGTGGTGGCCGTTCCTGGTCGTTCTCATTCCCAGTACGGTGGTGTCGTGACGAACGAGACCCTCGACGACGACGTCGCCGCCCGGCTCCGGGCCGCCGATCAGCGCTACACACGGGGCCGGCGCCGCCTCGTGGCCGTGCTCCACGACGGCGACGGTCCCATGACGATCCAGCAGATCCTCGACGTGGACGACGGCCTCGCCCAGTCGAGCGTCTACCGCAACCTGTCCATCCTCGAGCAGGTCGGCGCCGTCACCCGCATCGTCACCCGTGACGACTTCGCCCGCTACGAGCTCGCCGAGGACCTCACCGAGCACCACCACCACCTCATCTGCTCCGCCTGCGGCGACGTCAGCGACTTCTCCCTCACCCCCACCGTCGAGCACGACCTGGAGACGGCGCTGCGCAAGGTCGCCCGACGCTCACAGTTCGAGATCGAAGCGCACCGACTCGATCTCGTCGGCACCTGCGTCGACTGCCGCTGACACCTGACCCCGTCCGCCGTCCTGGTCGGTCGATCGGCGGCGGGTTCGAACGGACGTGCCGTCAGATGCGGAAGGATCGTTCTCCTCCTGCTCGGCGGGAGCTGCGGTCGCGGCGCGGACTTCGTGCGCCAGATCGAGGCGGTGGACGTCGCCGCGATGGCGGTCGGATGGCGACGCAGCTCGTCCGACTCGTTGCGGTGCTGCCTCGCCGTCGCTTTACGTGGCGGAACGAAGAAGCCCTGGCCGCCGCAACCGGCTGACCAGGGCTTACGTGGTGGCGGGGGCAGGATTTGAACCTGCGACCTTCGGGTTATGAGCCCGACGAGCTACCAGACTGCTCCACCCCGCGGCGGACTGCGCATGCTAGCCGTCCCCCACGCTGCTGACAACCGGGCGGCGTAGCATGCCCGGATGGCCGCCGACGTGGAGATCGTCATCGACTGCCGTGACGCCGACGCCCAGGCCGACTTCTGGGCGCAGGCGCTGGGCTACGAACGACGGGGCGCGGCGGGCAACTACCGGGGGATCCGGGACCCCGACGGCCACGGCCCCACGGTCATCCTGCAGCAGGTCGACGAGCCCAAGACGGTCAAGAACCGGGTCCACGTCGACATCAAGGCCGACGACATCGAGGCGGAGGCGGAGCGGCTGGTGGCGCTCGGCGCCGAGCGGGCGCCGGACGGGCGCTTCGAGGAGCACGGGACGGCCTGGATCGCCCTGCTCGACCCCGAGGGCAACGAGGTGTGCGTCTGTCAGGCCTGAGTCACCCGGGCCTCAGGGATCGGACACCTCGTCGACGACGTCGAGCAGCTCGCCCATCGAGCCCAGCTGGTGGCCGTCGTCGAGACGGGAGAGCGCCGCCCACAGCACGGGCGGGGCCGTCTCCATCCTGTCCCTCAGCTCGGCGACGCCGGTCGGGAACCACGACGGCTCCAGGGCGGCGGACAGCTCACGACGGCGGGCCACCTGGTCGGGGGTGGGCTGGTCGCCGGCGGGCTCACCGGTCAGGGGCCGTCGGCCGGGGTTGGGCTCGGGGTCGGAGTCGAGGCCGACGGACTCCTGCAGGTGGTCGGCGCGCCGCTCGTTGACCGGGGCCCCGTCGACGAGGCCCCCGGTCTCGTGCTTGCGCTGGTCGTCCTCGCGGGGGTTGGCGGCGTTGCCTCGTTCCATCCCGGCACGGTACCCGAGCCTCCCGGCGGGAAACGGCTCGACCCAGCCTGCTTGACGCCCGGGCCGGCCGGGCAGGACCACCACCATGGCCGACGACCCGATGCAGCGTGACATCGACCCCGACCCCGAGACCCTGCCCAAGGCGGTACGGGGTGAGCCGGTCGAGACCGAGCACGGGGAGGTGACACCGGCCCAGCAGCCGGTGGGTCAACGCAACGAGGTCGGTGGCGGTGAGTTCCCCGACCGTGACAGCGAGCCGACGCTGCACGACCCCGATGCCGACCCCACCGGGGGCGACGACCGGAGGTCGTAGGCGCTCACGCCGGGTCGGACTGCAGCTTGTCCAGCTCGGGACGGATCTCGGCGTCCCAGACGTCGTAGAAGCCGTCGGCCGGGTCGCCGATCTGGTGCAGGTAAAGGTGGGTGATCCCGCCGTCGACGGCGGCCCGCACCGAGTCGACGATCGGACCGACGTCGGGCCCGCAGGGCAGCGACCCGGCGATGTCGTCGGGGGTCACGTTCGACGTGGCCTGCTCGAAGTGCAGCACCGTGCGCAGATCCTGGGAGAGCTGACCGGGCACCGACGTGTTGGGCCACAGCCGGTGGGCCCGCTCGACGGCCTCGTCGCGGTCCGGCGCCCAGCAGAACGTGACCTGGGACCACACCGGCCCCGTGCCCCCGGCCGAGCGGTACCGCTCGACCGGATCGCCGTCGGGTCCCGTCGTCCAGAACCCGTCACCGATCTCGGCCGCCAGCTTCGTCGACTCGGGCCCGAAGCCGGACACGACGATGGGCACCTCACCGGGTGGGACGTCGAAGATGCGGGCGTCCTCCACCAGGTAGTGCTCACCCCGGTGGGTCACGCTCTCGCCGGTCCACAACCGGCGGACCACCTCGACCGCCTCACGCAGCTGGGACCGTCGCACCTCGGCCGGCGGCCAGCGGTGGCCCAGGATCAGCTCGTTCAACGCCTCACCCGTGCCGACACCCCACGTGAACCGCCCGGGCAGCAGGTTGGCCGTCGTGGCGGTGGCCTGGGCGAGGATGGCGGGGTGGATCCGGGTCGTCGGACACGTCACGCCGACACCGACGTGCAGCTCGTCGGTGACCTGGCTGATGCCGCCGAGCACGCTCCAGACGAACGGCGAGTGGCCCTGCTCACCCACCCACGGGTGGAAGTGGTCCGAGATCGACACGAAGTCGAAGCCGTGCTCCTCCGCCTCGGCCGCCATGGCGACCAGGCGGGCGGGCGGGTGCTCCTCGCTCGAGAGGGTGAGTCCGAACGGCATGGGTCCTCCTGTGCAGCGACGACGCCGTCCTACCCGACGTCGCCAGGGCCAACCGCGGGCGGCAATGCTGGGGTCATGACTGGGGCCACGACCGGACCGACCCCCGCCGCGCCGGGGCTGCGCCGACGGCTGCGACGGGCCGTCCACCGCGTGGCCGCCGCCGCCGAGGGGCCCATCGACCGGGTGGTCCGGGCGGTCCGACCCCGCCGCCCCCGACGCATCCAGTCCTACGGGGGTCACGCCTCCGAGCGGCGGGCCGTCCTGCGGGCCCGCGTCCTCGACGGTCCGCCCATCGCGCTCCCGAGCGGTGACGAGCCCGCCCACCGCTCCATCGGCCGCATGGTCAGGCGCTTCCTGACCCGGGAGGTCGGCGGCGTGGCCGTGGTCGCCCGCGTCGGGGGTACCGAGGCCCGGACCCTCGCCGACGACGAGGGCCACGTCCGCATCGAGCTGACCGCGCCGGTGACCCCGGGTGCCGGCTGGGTGGATCCGTCCCTGCGGGTGGCCGACGACGACCTCCCCCCCGGCACGGGTCCGGTCAGCACCACCGTCGAGCTGATCGTGCCCCACGCCGACGCCGACGTCGGTGTCATCAGCGACCTGGACGACACCGTGATCCTCACCGGTGCGGCCCGCGTGCTCACCAAGGTGCGGACCACGTTGACCGGGACGTTCCGCACCCGCACCGCCTTCCCGGGCGTGGCCGACCTGTACCGGGCGCTGGCCGAGGGTCCCGGCGGGGTGGCGCGCCCCTTCTTCTACGTGTCGGCCAGCCCGTGGAACCTGCACGACTTCCTCGACGCCTTCCTGCGCCACCACCGCATCCCGCCCGGACCGCTGTTCCTGACCGACGCCGGTCTCGACGAGCGGTTGTTCGTCTCCCCCGGTCACGCCGAGCACAAGCTGGCCGCCATCGACGAGATCCTGGGCGTCCACCACCGGCTGCGCTTCGTGCTCGTCGGTGACACCGGCCAGCACGACGCCGACATCTACGCCGATGCCGTCGACGCCCACCCCGGCCGGGTCGTGGCCGTGATGCTGCGTGACGTCGGCCGCACCGGCGACCTGGTCGATCGGTCCACGGCCCGGCTGGTGGGGGCGGGCGTGCCGGTGTGCGTCACCGACTCGACCGACGCCATGACCGTGTTCGCCGGCGAGGTCGGGCTGCTCCCGGGGGCCGAGCCGTCGTGACGCCGGCGCCTCAGGCCGTGGGCACGACCCGGTAGACCTCGGCGCAGCGCCCCTCGGCCATCCCCCCTGCGGTGGCGATACGCCTCGCCCAGCCCGTCATCATGGCGTCGAGGTCGTCCATGTGGGCGGTCTGGCTCTCGTGGCAGCGCAGGGCCGCCACCTTGCGCCCGATGACGTCGGAGGTGTCGACGTAGAGGTCGTCCCTGCCGCCTCCGCCCATGATCCACAGCTCGCCGACGGTGTGGGCCGGGTGTCCGGCCTCGGCCAGCTCGGGGAAGGCGAAGGGGTTGCGGGCGTCGGGGTAGACGGCGCAGGCGGTGGCCTCCCCGGTGGCCAGGTGGTCGGGGTGGCTCGCGTACATCCGCTCCCAGTTGCGCTCCGGCGACTGGGTCACCACCACCTCGGGACGCACGTCACGGATGACCCGGGCGATGTCACGACGGAGGTCGAGCCCGGCCTGCAGGTAACCGTCGCGGTGGCCGAGGAAGCGGACGTCGTCGACGTCGACGCAGGCGGCCGCGGCCCGCTGCTCCCGTCGACGGATGCCGGCGATGTCGCCTCTCGGCACGTCGGGGTCGAACCCCCCGGCGTCTCCGTCGGTCACGACGGCGTAGGTCACCCGGCACCCGGCCCGGGTGAGGAGGGCCACCGTGCCGGCCGCGCCGAAGTCGACGTCGTCGGGGTGGGCCACCACGAACAACGCCGCATCGGGAGCGGACCGGTCGCCGGCACCGGTCGGGATGGTGGCGGGCATTCCGACGTCGACGCTACCGAGGAGGCGGCCAGCGGAGGTCACCGCAGCGCAGCGTGGCGGCCTCGACCATGTCGGGACCGGCCACGACGAGGCCCGTCGGGAACCCGCCCGCCAGCTGGTCACCGTCGACGACCCAGGTCCGGCTCTCCCCGACCATCTCCACGTAGGGGAACGTGGTCACCGTGGTGGGCGGCACCGTGGTGGGCGGCACCGCGGTCGGCGGCACCGTGGTCGGCGGCACCGTGGTCGGTGGCACCGTGGGAGGCGGGGCCGTCGCGGGGGGCGGTGCGGAACCGCCGGCGGGCGTGGTGGTGGTCGTGGTGGTGGTGGTCGTCGTCGTCGGGGGCGGCGGGGGCCTGACCCCGGTCAGGCGGGTCGTCACCAGACCTCCGGCGTCGCAGCGGACGCCGTGGGCGAGGTCGCCGTCCGGGCCGACGGGCGCCGACCAGGGGGTGAGGTCGGCGGCGTCGACCACGGCGAACAGGTCACACCCGACCGCGGCCACGATGCTGATCCGATCGGGGGGGCCGCCGGCGCCACCCGCCACCAGCAGCTCCACCGCACCGTCGCCGTCGAGGTCGTGGCCGCCCACCGGGGTCACCGTGTCGGCGCCGGCGTGGGCGTCGAGGGGGGCCACCGACTGGCCGCCCCGGCCCCACGCCACCCTCGCCCACCATCCCCGCCCGGCCAGGCGGACCGTCTCGACGCCGTCGCCCCGGCCGTCGCCGTCGAGGTCGACCGGCGTCGCCAGGGCGTTGCGGGCCTCGGGCCGGCCCGGGAGGTCGTCACCGGGGCAGGCCGACGCCGAGGGGACCGCCGTCGTGAGGGGTGACGGCACCGGCTCCCGACCCGGCCCCGTCGTGACCGTCGAGGGCGCGGCACCGGGCCGGCCCACGGCCGGGCCCGACCCCCGGGGACGGGGCGGCGGGGCGGGTGGCACGGGCGCGGTGGGGGTCGGACCGGCCGCCGGCGTCGTCACCGACGCGGACACGGCGGGCGTCACGGCGACATCGTCGGAGCCGCCGCATCCCCAGAGCGCCACCCCGGCGACGAGCAGAGGGGTGAGGCGGCGCACGGGCGTCGAGCGTAGGGAACCCCGGGGAGCGGCAGGGAGCGGCAGGAAGCGGCCAGGATGGTCGGGTGCTGCGACCCGTCCCCCTGCAGGTGGTCGACCCCGCCCACGCCGCCGAGGTGATCTCCCCTCCCTACGACGCGCTGGACCAGCTCGACCGCCTGGCCTGGGCGGCGGAACGGCCCCTCAGCTTCCTGCACGTCACGGCCAGCCCCCTGGAGCCGTCGTCGGGGGCCGCCGACGCCGCCGCCCGGGCCAACGCCGCCGCCCTCCGGCGCCTCCTCGACGCCGGCGCCTTCGGCCCGCCGCTGCCACCCGCCTTCGGCGTGTTGGAGCTGTCCGTGGCCGGTCACCGCCAGCGCCACGTCCTGGGCGAGGTGGTCGTCGACGACCTCGGGCGTCACCACCTCCGGTACCACGAGCGGACCCGGCCCGAACGCGTCGACGTGCTGGTCCGCAGCCTGCGCGCCGTGCGGGCCTGGTCGAGCCCCATCTCGGTGACGTTCCCGGACACCTCGGAGGACCGCGACCGGCTCGACGAGGTGTGCGCCGGCGAGCCCCTCCTCGACCACGAGGGCCCGACGCTGCGCATCCGTCTGTGGTCCTCGGATCGCGACGACCTGTCACCCGCCGGGCCGCTCTACGTGGTGGACGGCCACCACCGGGCCGAGGCCGGCCGCCGCTGGGCGGAGCAGGGCGGGCCCCGCGGCCTGCTGGTGGCGGCGGCCCCGGCGACCGAGCTGCGGGTGCTCCCCTTCCACCGGATCGTCGTCGGCGGTGCGGCCCGGGCCCGGGCGGGGCTCGACCTCACCCCGGTGGCGGGGCCCGGCGAGGCCGCCCCGCCCGGATTCGGGACCTTCGGCGTCCACCTCGACGGGAGGTGGTGGCGCCTCGACACGGGGGCGGCGCCGACCGGCGACCTGCTCACCGACCTCGATCCGGTCGTGCTCGAACGGGAGGTGCTCGGGCCCGTGTTCGGCATCGACGGCCGGTCCCGTCGCATCCAGGAGGTGCCCGGCGTGGTCGGTGCCGACGAGCTGGCCCGGCGCTGCCACGCCGACGACGGCGTCGGCCTCCTCATCGGGGCCGTGCCCCTCGACGTCGTCATGGCCGTGGCCGACAGGGGCGAGGTGCTGCCCCCCAAGTCCACGTGGTTCGATCCGAAGCCCCGCAGCGGCGTGGTGCTCCGCCGGGTCTGACAGGGCGCGCGTCAGGCGTCGGTGGGTTCGGGCTCGGTCGTGGCCGTCGGGGCGGGCTGGGACGCCAGGGCGGCGCGGGCCACCAGACCCTCGGCACGGTCGAGGGCGTCCTGGTAGGCGCCGAGGTCGCCGTCGGCCAGGGCCTCCTCGGCATCGGCGAAGGCGTCGGCGGCCGCGGCAACCAGTGTGGCCACGTCGGCGTCGTCGGGGGGCTCCCCGACGGTCGGCGGCTCACCGGCATCGCCGTCGGGTGGCTCCGGGTCCGGGTCCGGGTCGACCACGGCACCGGGCTGGCCGATGGCCTCGGCCAGGGCTTCCTCGAAGGTGTCGGCGATGGCGATGTTGTCACCCACCCCCACGATGACCCGCTCCAGCTGCGGGAACGGCGTCGAGCCCTGGGCGATCAGGTAGAGGGGCCGCACGTAGATGAGCGACTGCTCGACCGGGATGAGGAGCAGGTTGCCCGGTCTGACCTCGGAGCCCTCGCGGTTGAGCAGGGTGATCTCGGTGGCGATGACGTCTTCGGCCTGGGCCTCGGCGTCGAACTGCGCCGGACCCGACACCCCCTCGATGTCCGGGGCGGCCAGGTCGAAGATCTCGATCTCCCCGTAGCGGTCGGGATCGGAGTGGGCCACCATGAACCCGGTCAGGTTCTTGCGCACGTCGTCCTCGGAGAACGGGACGAAGGGGCGGAACAGCACGAAGCCCAGCTCCTCGTCATCCCCCGGGAGCTGCAGCAGCAGGTACTGGGGATCGATGCGACGCTCGGTCTGACCGACGACCACTCCCTGCGCATCGACCTCGTTCTCGAGGATCGGGGTGCCGATCGTGTCGCCCGGATCCTGGGCCACGTTCCAGGCCCCGGCCGCCTCGTAGAAGCTCACCGGGTCTTCGATGCGGTAGCGGCCCCACATGTTGGTCTGCACCCGGAAGATGTCTTCCGGGTAGCGGAAGTGCTCGACCAGCTCGACGGGGGGCGGCTCGTCGGAGAACAGGTCGGGGAAGATCTTGCGGTAGGCCTGGGCCAGGGGATCGTCGGGGTCGATGATGTAGAGCGTGACCGTGCCGTCGTAGGCGTCGACGGTGACCTTGATCGAGTTGCGGACGTAGTTGAAGCGGTGCTGCAGGCCGCTCCCGGCGCTGAGCCCGCTCACGTCGGCCCGTTGGGCGTAGGGGTAGCGGTCGGTCGTCGTGTAGCCGTCGAGGACCATGAGCACCCGGCCCTGCACCACGACCGGGTAGGGGTCGGCGTCGAGGTCGAGGAAGGGGGCCACGGACCCCACCCGCTCCACCACGTCGCGATTGAACAGGATCCTCGAGTCGCCGGTGATCTCCGAGGAGATGAGCGGGTTGATGTCGCCGAAGCGCAGGGCGAAGGCGGCCCGCCGCAGCAGCGAGCCCATGCCCACCCCACCGTCGCCGTCGTAGCGGTTGTTCCGGGTCTGGTCCGCCGACTGGAAGTCGACCTCGGGACGATCGGCGCCGACGATGGCGAAGGCGTCGAGATCCTCGCCGAAGTAGAGGCGGGGCTGGGCGATGGTGATGTCGCTGTCGTCGTCGATGGGAACGCCACCGACCACGAACTGGGGCTGTCCGCCCGGGGCGCGGTTGGCCGGCGCGATGGCGAGCCCGTACCCGTGGGTGAAGGCGACGTGGCGGTTCACCCACGACTGGGTGGGCACGCCGCCGACGTCGAGCTCGCGGGCGGACAGCACCACCTGGGTGGTCTTCCCGTCGATCTCGTAGCGGTCGACGTCGATGTCGGGGAACGTGTAGAAGCTCCGGACCCCCTGGAGGCGGGTGAACGTGTCTTCCAGCACGCCGGGATCGAGGATGCGGACGTTGTCGACCGTCTCCCGGTTGTCCGCGATCTCCTCGGTGGACAGGGTCGGCTCGTAGTTGAAGGGGTTCTCCTCCACCTGATCGAGACCGAGGGCGACGAGCGTGGCCTCGATGTTGCGCTCGATGAAGGGCGCCTCCCGGGTCGACTCGGACGGCTCGACCCGGAAGCGCTGCACGAAGGCGGGGTACACGCTGCCCACGCCGACGGCCACGAGAGCCCACAGACCCACGGCGATGATCGGCCAGGTGAAGCCGCGCCGCCAGATGTTGACGACCAGCAGCAGGAACGAGAAGAGCGACACGGCCAGGAGGAGCTGCAGGGCCGGGAGCTGGGCGTTGACGTCGGTGTAGCTCGCCCCGTCGCTGAACCCCCGGGTGGACAGGGTGAGCTCGTAGCGGTCGAACCAGTAGCCGGCCGCCTTGACGAGGGCGAGCAGCCCGAGGAGCAGGCTGAGGTGGGCCTTGACCTGGGCGGTGACCCGGCCCCCGACGCCCGTCTGCAGGCGGATGCCGCCGTTCAGGTAGTGGGCCAGGGCGGTGACGAGGAAGATGATGAGGATGGCGGTGAAGGCCCAGCCGACCAGGAAGCTCAGGAACGGCAGCTGGAAGACGTAGAAGCCGACGTCGACGCCGAACTGGGGGTCTGACCGCCCGAACTCGACCCGGTTGAGGAGCAGCAGCCAGTTCTCCCACTGACTCCCGACGCTCAGACCGGCGATGAGGCCGAAGGCGAGCGACACGCCGGTGCGGACGAGGACGGCCCGGCCCCCCACCAGCTCGCGGTAGCGCTCCACCACGGGCTCGGTCACCAGCTCGTCGCGCGGTGCCAGCCGGTCGGCCACGAAGAGGTTGACCCACATCACGACGGCGAAGATGGCGGTGAAGATCAGCACCAGGCCGATGCGGGCGGTCAGCACCCGCAGCCACACGCTGGCGAAGTCAAGTGAGTCGAACCAGAGGTAGTCGGTGTAGAACCGGGCCAGACCCCGGAGCGAGCTGACCAGCACGAAGAGGGCGACGGCCAGGACCACCAGCGCCGCCCGGCCGCGGGTCACCCCGCGACGCTGCGGACGCATCTCGGTGGGAGGACGCATGACGCGCGGGGAGGCTAGTGGCCGGCCGGCACGACCAGGCACCGGCACCCCTCACAACCCGGGGGCAGCACATGGCCCGTCGGAAAGCGGTCGCCCAGTGCCACCGTGCCGGCGAGCTGGTTGTCCTCACCGTCGGGGCAGCCCCCGTCGGGATGGCAGCGCCACGCCACCGGATCGTCGCCGGCGGCGGTGGCGGCCACCCCCCGGGCGATGGCGCCGGCGACCACGCCGTCGACGCAGGGGGCGAGCCGCTCCGAGCGCCACTCCCGGAACGCGGCCCGCACCCGGCGGCGGTCGGCGTCAGCGCCGAGGGCGCCCAGGCGGGCCCCGAGCCGGTCCTCGGCGTCGGCCGGCACGGCGACCACCAGGTCGTCGAGGACCGGCTCACCGTCGGAAGGGGACCCGCCGGCGAGGGCCCGGGCGGCGACGGCGGCCTCACGCAACGGCGGGCCCAGCAGCGCCGGCCAGCCGGCCAGGAGGTCGCCGAGCGTCGGCGGGTCGCCCCCCTCGACCGCCGCCAGGACCCCGTTCTCGGCGTCGGCCAGCGCCCGCTTCACCAACCGGACCGTCGACGCCCCGGACTCGGTGGCCAGCTCGTCGCGACGGGTGAAGAGCCCGGGCTGGTCGACCGCGGGTGCGTCGGGGGTCGAGCGGGCCGCCCGCAGCTCGGCGAAGAGATCCTGCACCACCTCGGGGCGGGGTCGATCCTCGGCCCCGACGACGGGCGGGGGCGGCGGGGCCGGGTCGTACTGACCGGCGCGGGGGGCGAGCGGTCCACCCTCGGGAACCGCCACGGGCAGGTCGTCGTCGCCCAGCAGCCGGCGCCGGACGGGAGGCGGGGGGGTCGACGGGCCCGCAGGCGCAGCGGCGGCCGGCGGCGTCACCGCCTCGGCGCCGGGGTGCCCGGCGGCGGGCGGCGCCGCCGGAGGGGGCGCGGCGTCGCGGTCCTCGGCCTCGGGCTCCTCGGCTCCGCGCCCCGGGGGGCCGGACGACTCCGCGGCCTCGGCGGCCTGGGCGGCCTGGGCGGCCTCGGCGGCGGCGATGCGAGCCCGCCGCAGGGCCTGCTCCGCGGCGGCCGTGTGCTGGGTGAGCTGGCGGAGCCCCTCCTCCAACTGGTCACAGACCGAGGTCAGCTCCCCGAGCCGGCCGACGGCCCGGCGGTGGTGGCCGTCCAGCTCGGCCAGGGTGGCGTCGCGCTGCTCCCGGGCGGCCCGGGTGAGGTCACGGGCCCGGTCGCGAGCCGCCTCGATCTCGTCGCCGGCCGCCCGCCGCAGCCGCCCCGCCTCCTCCTCGGCGGCGGCCACGGTGCGGGTCGCCTCCCCGGCGGCGTCGCCGGCCAGCTCCCGGGCCCGGTCCTCGGCCCGCTGGCGGACGCCGGCGGCGGTGTCCCGGGCCGCCTGCAGCACCAGGGTGGCCTCCTCGCCCAGGCGGGCACCCAGCTCGGCGTCGCTCAGCTCGTCGACCGGGGTCGGGGGGCGGGGCCGGTCTGCCTCCGCGCCCAGCCGGCGCAGCTCGGCCGCCACCCGCCCCAGGTACGCCCTGACCTCGTGTGGGTCGAACCCCCGCCGGGCGGTGCCGAAGGAGGCCTGGGCCACTCGGTCGGGGTCGATGGCGGCCACGGCCCGAGACTACGAAGCTGCGACGAGGGAGTCGGCCCGGAGAGCCACGAGCACCATCGCCCCACCGGTCGCCACGCCCGTCGGCGCCGCTCCTCAGGCGCCCCTGTCGAGGAGGGCGGGGGCCGCCAGCGAGTCGGCGTTCCCGCCGATGCCACCGAGGAAGTCGAGGGCGTCGTCGAGGGTCTCGACCCCGACGATCTCGATCTCGTCGCCGGCAGCGGACAGGGCGTCGTCGGCGTCGTCGGCCGGGACGATGAAGTACTCCATCCCCTCCCGTCGGGCCGCCGCCACCTTCTGCCTCACCCCGCCGATGCGGCCCACGTCGCCGGTGATCTCGATCGTGCCGGTCACCGCGACGCGCCCACCTCCGGTCAGCTCGCCCGGCGTGAGGTCGTCGATGATGGTGAGCGTCCACGCCAGCCCGGCGGATGGCCCACCGATCCCGGACGCCTCGAACTCGATGTCGACGGGCGGTTCGTCGATGTCCAGATCGCGGGTGCCGACCTGGACGCCGAGAAGGGCCCGGTCGCCGCCGTCGCCGAGCACGACCGTGCGGTCCTCGGCCTCACCGCCGCCGGCCGGGACGACCGACAGGACGACCCCGTCGCCGGGGGACCGGTCCCCCACGGCGCGGGCCAGGTCGGGGCCGAAGTCGATCTCCGTGCCGTCGATGCCGACGACGGTCTCACCCTCGTCGAGCACCCCGTCGGCGGCGCTGTCGGGCACCACCGCCATGATCTCGGCCCCCGACCCGGTGACGAGATCGAGTCCGAGCGCCTCCAGCGCCACGAGCTCGGCCGTCTCCTGGGAGCCCAGCATGAGCTGCTGATTGACGGTCTGGCGCTCGTCGCTGCTCAGGTCGCCGAGGATCTCCTCCCGGTCGAACACGTCGACGGTCGAGTCGAGGCGGGCGACGAGCAGCTCGATGGGGCTGAGCGGCTCACGGGACCGGACGGTGACGAAGGCGAAGCCGCCGTCGGGGACGAACACCTCGGCCCCCTCGATCTCGATCCGGCCGCCGGTGGGCTCGGTGTCGCCCGGGTAGAAGGCGATGTAGTCGAGGTCGAGGGTGGCGGCCAGGAGCATGCCGGCGACCAGGACGACAGCGGCCACGACGGCGACGGCCCGGCCGCGCCGCCTGCGGCCCGCCGACGGCTCCGGGACCCCGTCAGGGTCGGGCGGTACGATTCCGCTCGCCGTGTCCACGCTCCTCCTCGTCGTCGCCGTCGTCACCGTCGCCGTGGTGGTCACCACCCTGCAGACCAAGGGTGACGCACTCACGGCGGTCTGGTCACAGCAGGGCCGGGCCCGGGCCGCCGATGACGTGAACGCCTGGGCCCGCTCCGGGCGTTCCCGATCGGTGCGGGCCGATCCCTACCGGGGCACGCCGTTGTGGCGGCGGCTCACCTCGGCGGTGTCGATCGGGGCCATCGCCGTGCTGGGCGGCGTCTTCCTGGCCGCGGTGGTGGGCGGCGTCCTCGCCCTGGCCGCCATCGCCGTCCAAGCGGCGCTCGGTTGACCGGCACCGGCCCGGCGGCGCAGGACCGGCGCCGGGCCGTGGTCGCCGGCCACCGGGGCGACCACGACACGCTGCGCCGCCTGTCGGGGCACCCCGACGGGACCGTCCGGGCCGCGGTGCTGGCCGGTCTGCACCGCAGCGGTGGGCTGACGCCGGCGGACCTTCACCGCGCCGTGGCCGACCGCGATCCCGCGGTGCGCCGTCTGGCCGCCGAGCTCGGACCGGCCCCGTCGCCGCTCCTCGACGACCCCGAGCCGCTCGTGGTCGAGGCGGCCTGCGCCGCCGCCGGTGAGGACGGGGGCGGCGCCGCCGTGGCGACCCTCGTCGGCCTGGCCGACGGGCACGACGACCCACGGGTCCGGGAGGCGGCGGTGGCCGCGCTGGGGGCCATCGGCGACGAGGGGGGCCGGGCCGCCGTCCTGGCCGCCACCCGGGACAAGGCCCCCATCCGGCGCCGGGCCGTGCTGGCGCTCGCCGCCTTCGACGGCCCCGACGTCGACGCCGCCCTGGCCCGGGCGCGCGACGACCGCGACTGGCAGACCCGACAGGCGGCCGAGGACCTGAGCTGACGGGACCCGGTCACCGCTCGGGGAACATGTCCCGGAGCAGGTCGAAGGACTCGAGCGTCTGACCGGCCCCCAGCACGACCGCCTCCAGGGGGGTGTCGACCAGCGTCACCGGGACCCGGGTCTCGTCGGCGATGCGGATGTCGAGGCCCCGCAGCATCGAGCCGCCCCCCACGAGGTGGATTCCCCGGCTGATCAGGTCCTGGGCCAGCTCCGGCGGTGACCCGGCGAGGCACTCGAGCACCGAGGCCACGATCGAGTCGGTGGCCTCGGCCAGGGCGCCGCGCACCTCCTCGGGGCTCAGCACGAACGTGCGGGGCAGGCCGGTCACGAGGTCACGGCCCCGCACCTCGGCGGAGGGGATGTCGCCCACCGCCCACGCCGACCCGATGGCCACCTTGATCTCCTCGGCCGTGCGCTCCCCGATGGCCACACCGTGCTCCCGCCGGGTGTGGCTCTGCACCGCGGCGTCGAGGTCGAAGGACCCGACCCGGATGGCGCTGAGGGTGACGATGCCACCGAGGGAGATCATGGCCGTCTCGGAGGTCCCGCCGCCGACGTCGATCACCATGTTGCCGATGGGCTCGTTGATGGGCAGGCCCGCCCCGATGGCGGCGGCCATGGGCTGCTCGATCAGGTAGGCGTCGGTGGCACCGGCCCGGCGGGCCGCCTCCAGCACGGCCCTGCGCTCGACCGGCGTGATGACCGAGGGCACGCAGATGACGACCCTGGTCCGGCCGAAGCGGCTCACGCCGACCCGCTGCAGGATGAGGCGGATCATCCGCTGGGTGGTGTCGAAGTCGGTGATGGCGCCCTTGCGGAGCGGCCGGACGGCGACGATGTAGCCGGGCGTGCGGCCGATCATCTGCCACGCCTCCCGCCCGACGGCCAGCACCTCGCCGGTCCGCTCGTTCAGCGCGATGACCGACGGCTCGTTCAGGACGATGCCCCGCCCGTCCTCGAAGACCAGCGTGTTGGCCGTGCCGAGGTCGATGGCGAGATGGCGAGCCAGCGTCGGCCCCCGCGATCAGCGTCGCCGGTCGGGGCGCAGCACCGCGGACCCGTCGACGGGTGGACCGGCCCGATCGCGGCGCGGATCGGGGGAGAGCGCCGCCATCTCCCGGGCGAAGCCGGCGACGTCGCGCTGGATCGACACAGGTCGGCGGTTCCACCACCACATCACGCCCCCTCCGAGCAGGCTGGTGCCGAAGGCCAGCAGGAGGAAGGGCAGCGCGCTCACGGGGCGGCCGGCGAGGTGACGGCGGCGGCGTCGGTCAGCTCGGTGGCGGCGAGGCCCCAGTCCTCCCCGTCGGCCCACACCTCCTTCTTCCAGATGGGCACGCTGGCCTTCAGGGCGTCGATGCCGAACCGGGCCGCCTCGAACGCCTCGGGCCGGTGGGGGGTCGACACCGCCACCACCACCGTGGACTGGCCCGGCACCAGGGAGCCGACCCGGTGCAGCAGCGCCACCCGGCGGGCCGCCGGCCATCGGGCCCGCAGCTCGGCGGCCAGGGCGGCGAGGCGGGGGACGACCTGCTCCTCGTACGCCTCGTAGGCCAGCTCGGTCACGCCGGGGCGTCCCGGGGCGTGGTCGCGCACGGTCCCCGAGAAGACGACGACGGCACCGGCCGAGGGGACGGCGGCCCAGTCGTGGACGGCCCCGACGGGCAGCGGCGCCTCGGTCAACGCCAGCCAGGTGTCGTCGTCGGGCGGCGACGGAGGGGGGGGTCCGGCCATCACGGGGCGAGAGCCTACGGGGCCCCGGCGACGGGCACCCCACCGGTCGATCAGGCCGGGCACCGCGGTCGCGAACGGAGGGTCCGTCGCTACTGTGCGCCGAGTGCGGGGACGCGACGACCACCCAGAGGACGACCCGTCCTCCGAGCCCGAGCCGTCCGTCCCGTCGGCCGACGACGAGCTCGATCTCACCGACGTCCGCCGGCCCCCGCTGCCCCCCGAGGATCGCATCTGGCACCATCCGAGCGAGCTGCGCTACCTGACCGCTCCCCCGGCGCCGTCACCCGCCACCGTGCGGGCCGGTCGCCCGTCGGTGCCGGTCCTCGCCTCGGTGGCGCTGGCCGGGGGTCTGGTCGGCGCCCTGCTGACGGTCGTGGGCGGCTCCCTGCTCGCCACCGAGCCGGCCGGCACGACCGTCGTCGAGCGCCAGATCGAGCCTGCGCCCGCTCCGGTCTCGGCGGGCGGGTTCGACGTCGCCGCCATCGCCGCCGGGGTCCGACCCGCCGTCGTGCAGGTGCGCGTCCCGGTCGACGGCGGTTCCGAGCCGGCCGGCTCCGGGGTGCTGTTCCGCGACGACGGACACCTCCTCACCACCGCCCACGTGGTCGGGACGGGTGACGCCGTGTGGGGCGTGCTTGCCGACGGCACCGAGGCGACGGGACGGGTGCTGGGCCGCGACGACCTGACCGACCTGGCCGTGGTCAAGCTCGACCTCACGTCGACCCCGGCCGCCATGACGGGCCACTCCGCCGACCTCGAGGTGGGGGCGTGGGCCGTCGTGGTCGGATCGCGGGTCGGACAGGGCCGGGGCGGCACCGTCACGCTGGGCGTCATCAGCGGGCTGGGGCGCGAGGTCCGCACCGGCGACGGACGGGTGCTCTACGACCTCGTCCAGACCGATCGTCCGATCGCCCCCGGGTCCTCGGGCGGCGCGCTGGTCGACGAGCGGGGCGCGGTGGTCGCCATCGCCACCGCCCCGGCCGGCGACCAGACCGGTGGTGACGGCCTGGGCTACGGCATCCCGATCGACGTCGCCCTGGGCGTGGCCGACGGCCTGATGACCGACGGGCGGGTCGACCACGCCTGGCTGGGCATGCGGGGTCGGGCCGCCGAGCCGACCGACGGCGACGACGACGCCAGCGCCGTGGCGGTGATGGAGGTCGTGGTCGACGGCCCCGCCCACGGGGCCGAGATCCGCCCCGGGGACATGGTGTACGCCGTCGACGCCGAACCGGTCGGATCGATGGGCGAGCTCATCATGGAGCTGCGCCGCCACGAACCGGGTGACACCGTGGACCTCACCGTCGAGCGGGACGGCGAGGAGCGGGTCGTGGGAGTCGTCCTCGGCGTCCGCCCCGGGTCCTGAGCCCCGGGGCCCGAGCCCCGGTTCCCGCGAGACGAGCCGGCGGGTCCGTCAGGGCAGCCAGCCCGACGACGCCCCCCAGCCCGACGATGCCCGGCGGCGTAGCGCCCGCACCGCCGCGAACCCGCCGGCGGTCACCCCCACCGCCCCGACGCCGGCCGCGCCCAGGGCGAGGTGCTGACGCTGCCGGGCGTTCATGGTGGCCCACGGGGGGGCCTCGTCCGCCGCCACCAGGGCCTCCTCGTTGGTGTAGGTGGGCGTCCACCCGGCCGCCCGCAGCCGGTCGTTGGCCACGACCCAGGAGTGCGCGGTGTACGGCACGAGGCCCCGGGGCACGCGCCGCCGCCGGGTCAGGGGCCGCACCAGCACCTCGGCCACCGACTCGGCCACCGCGAACCGGGGCCGGCCCCGCAGCAGGTCGCGTCGCTGCGCCCCCGACAGGGCCCCGTCGGGAGCGACGTTGTAGGGGCCGTCGAGATCGCCCACGGCGGCCAGGTGCACAGCGCCGGCCAGGTCGTCGAGGTGCAGGAACTGCCAGCCGGGGTCCTCCTCGCCCACGCTGAAGGGGGCGGCGTTCAGGAGCTGGTGGCCGAGCCAGCTGACCTCGTCCTCCGCCACCGACACCGCCGGGCGGAGGAGGGCCACCCGACCCGGCCCGGTCCTCCGGCGGGCGGCCACGAGCCGCTCCGCCTCGGCCCGTTGCATGGCGTAGGCGAACTGGGGGTTGGGGCGTAGCAGGGCCTGCTCGGTGATGGGGACCGGGTTGTTCGACCAGGCGCCGTACACGGTGGCCGACGAGACGGCCACGAACGCCGTGTCCCGTCCGAGGGCGTCGAGGAGCCGGCGGGTGGCGTCGCGCTCGGCCCGGTGGGACCCCTCGTCACCGGGGTCGACGGCGTCGTCGACGGCGAGGTGCACGACCACGTCGGCCCCGTCCACGACGTCGTCGAGGTCGAGGTCGCGCAGGTCGCCCGTGATCACGTCGACCCCGTCGGTCGGATCGACGGGTACCCGGTCCACGGCCACGAGCCGGTCCACGGCGGCGTCGGCACGGAGCCGCCGCACCAGCCGGCGGCCGACCGCTCCGGCCGCCCCCGTGACGGCCACGGCGGTCACGTCACCGTCCTGACGCCAGGACGGGAGTCACCGGGGTGGGAGACGCAACACACGGGCCTACGATGCCCTCGTGCCCGATGGCGGTCCACCCGAGCCCCGGGGGCCGGGCGACGACGAGCCGGTGAACCCGTTCGCCGGGCTCCCCCTCTTCGGCGACCTGGCCAAGATGTTCCAGGGCGCCGGGGTCGGCGATCCGTGGGTCACGGCCCGCCAGCTGGCCCGCACCATCGCCGTCGAAGGTTCTCCCGAGGGCAACGTCGACCCGTCCCGTCGCATCCGGCTGGAGGAGCTGGCCCGCGTCGCCGAGCTGCAGGTGCAGGAGATCACCGGACTGCGCACCGACCGCAGCGCCGGCGTCGAGGTCATGACCCGGTCGGCCTGGGTCGACCGGACCCTCGACGACTGGCGCCCCCTGTTCGAGCGGCTGGGGGCCGGTCTGGCGCCGCCCCCACCCGACGACGCCGGGCTCGACCCGGCCGCCCAGCTCCTCGGCGGCATGATGAAGATGCTGGCGCCGATGATGCTGGGGCTGTCGGCGGGGAGCCTCGTCGGTCACCTCGGCGGGCGGGCCCTCGGCGACTACGAGCTGCCCCTGCCCCGCCCGCCACGACCCCCGGGGGTCGTGCCCACCAACCTCGACGCCTTCGCCGGCGACTGGCAGCTCGACGCCGACAACCTCGGGCTGTGGGTGTGCGTCGAGCAGCTCACCTTCACCGCCGTGCTGGGCATCGACCACGTGGCCGGGGCCGTGACCGACCTGGTGACGGCGTACGTCGGGGCGTTCTCCACCGATCCCGACGCCCTCGACCGGCGCCTGGGCGGCATCGACCCCCAGTCGCTGATGGACCCGTCCGGACTCCAGGAGCTGTTCGGCGATCCGGAGGTGCTGCTCGGCGCCATCCGCTCCGCGGAGCAGGAGGCCCTCCTCCCCCGCATCGGGGCGGCCGTCTCGGTGCTCTTCGCCTACGTCGACCACGTGCTCGACGAGGCGGGATCCCGGCTCATCGGCAACTACGGGTCGCTGGCGGAGGCGCTGCGGCGGCGCCGGGTCGACGCCACCCCCGCCGACCGGTTCGTCGAACGTCTCCTCGGCGTCGAGCTGACCCCGGCGGGCATGGAGGCCGGCCAGGCGTTCGTCTCGGGGGTGCTGGCCCGGGCGGGGCGCGATGGGCTGGCCCGGCTGTGGAGCGAGCCCGGTCACCTGCCCACCCCGAGCGAGCTCCAGGCGCCCGGCCTGTGGCTGGCCCGCATCGACCTGCCCTGACCGTCTGACGTCAGCCCGTCTCGACCCCGTCGCGGCGGGGTCGGGCCGGTCGGCGCCGGGCCAGCCGCTTGGCGGCGGGGCCCAGGTTGCGCCGGATCGACGGCGGCACGGGGGCCTCGCCCCGGTCGATGGCCCGCAGGGCGGCGAGGTAGGTGAACCCGCCGAAGCCGGCCGTGCCGGCGATGACCAGGTAGCCGAGCCGCTCGCTCAGGACGTCGAAGGGCAGGATGGTCGGCACCAGGGCCCCCGCCACCCACACCAGCTGGAAACGGGTCTCGAAGCGGGCGAAGCTCCGGCCCTGGTTGGCATCGGGCGCGTCGCGCTGGACGATGGCGTCGAAGGACTGCTTGCCGGCCCCGGCGGCCAGGCCCACCGTGCCGGCCAGGAGGGCGGCACCCCCGAGCCCCCCGGCGAACACCACGAACGCCGCCACCACCGCGGTCAGGCCAAGCACGACCACGATGGTCACCTCCTCCCGGGTGACGCGCCGCAGCACCGGCGCCAGGGCCGCGCCGGCCAGGTTGCCGAGCGTGCTGGCGCCGAGCATGACGCCGAACCAGACGGTGGCGGCGTCGATGGCCCGGAGGTGGAACGCGAGCAGGAAGGCGAGGAAGCCGACCAGCCCCCGAAGGTAGGCCATCGAGGTGGCGGCGAAGAGGACGCCGGCCCCCCGCAGCTCGGCGCGCTCCTGGGCGTCCGGCGGCCGGACCGCCACCTGGGTGGCGGGGATGCGCATGGCGAGTACGGCGGCCAGGGTGAAGCTGGCGGCGGACAGGACGAGCACGGCCCGGCCACCTCCCAACTGCATGACCGCCAGCCCCGGTACGAAGGCGGCGCTGCCGGCGATTCCCGACAGGAGGGCCAGCTTGGAGTTGGCCTCGACCAGCTCACCCTCGTGACGGACGAGGGTCGGCACCAGCGCCGACTTGGCCACGTGATAGCCCTTGCCGGCCACCAGCGCCACGAACGCCTCGGGGAAGAGCAGCAGGCTGTCGAGGTGGAACACCATGAGCACGGCCACCACCACCCGGGCCGCCGCCGTGACCACGACCATCATGCGCCGACCGCCCTTGGCCCGGTCGATGGCCGGACCGACCAACGGGGAGATCAGGGCGAAGGGCGCCATGGTGAGCGCGAGATACAGGAGGATGCGCTCACGGGCGGCGTCGGGGGTGATCGAGAAGAACAGCGAGTTGGCCAGGGCGAGGGCGAGCAGGGCGTCACCTGCCACGCTGGCGGCGTGGGTGCGGGCCATCCGGGCGAACGGGGTGACCACGAAGGCGTCGGCGGCGGCGCCCCCGCTCACGCTCCCACCGCCGGCACGGTCACGGCATCATGGTAGGACCGGCGAGACCGCCACCCCCGTGCGCGGGTCGCGCAACTTCGGGCCGCTACGGTCGACACGGACACCATGACTGGTCTCTCGGACATGCTCGGCGGCGTCTACGGAGACGGGGCCGGGTCAGACGGCCGCGACGTCGACAGGTACGCCGCCCCGAGGTTCGAGATCGGCGTCGCACCGGATGCGACGCTGGCGGACTGGTCGCTCGACGACGAGGACGACGTGGCCGACGACAACTCCCACGATGACGTCGCACCCGCCGACCCCGACGCCGACCGGCACGAGGACATCGCACCCGCCGACCCCGACATCGCGGATCCGACCCTCACCGACCTCGTGCTCCCCGTCGCCGACCCCGTGACCCCCGACCCCGGGACCCCTGACCCCGGCGCCGCCCAGACCCTGCCCCCCGGCCCCGGCGACCCCGTGACCCCCGACCCCGTGACCCCCGACCCCGCAACCCCTGCCCCCGGTGCGGCCGAGACAACGTCCGAGCCGGGTCCCGCACCGGGGGAGACCGCCGTGCTCGAGGTCGTGCCCGCCGGCGTCGGTGCCGACGCCGACGACGCCCCCCCCGCTCCGCTGCCGAGCTGGGCCGTCGACGGCGACGCCAGCGCCGGCACCGCCACCGACACCGACAGCGAGGAGGGCCTCGGGTGGTCCGACGAGGACGACACCGGGCACCCATCCGTCTGGGTGCGGGCCGACGACGACATCCTGCCCACCCGCCGGTCGCGACGACGCTCCCGCTGACGCCCCGCCCCGCCCTCCCGCCCCGGGGGCTCCGCCCCGGCCGGGGCGCTCAGGAGACGTACTTGTAGCCGAGGCCCCTGATGGTGACGATCCGCTGCGGAGCGGTGGGATCGGTCTCGATCTTGGCCCGCAGCCGCTTGACGTGGACGTCGAGGGTCTTCGTGTCGCCCACGTAGTCGTGGCCCCACACCTGGTCGATGAGCGAGTCGCGGGTCACGACCCGCCCGGCGTTGTCGAGCAGGACCTCGAGCAGCTCGAACTCCTTCAGCGGCAGCCGTACCGGCTCGCCGCGGACCGTCACCTCGTAGCGCTCCGGATCGAGCGAGACGTCACCCACCACCAGCTCGCTGGGCTCGTCGCCGTCGACGGTGACCGGGGAGCGGCGCAGCACGGCCCGCACCCGGGCCACCAGCTCGCGCAGCCGGTACGGCTTCGACACGTAGTCGTCGGCACCCACCTCGAGGCCCACCACGGTGTCGATCTCGGAACCCTTGGCGCTGACCATGATGATCGGCACCCGCGACTGCTTGCGTATCTGGCGACAGACGTCGAGCCCGGAGATGCGGGGCAGCATGACGTCGAGCAGCACCACGTCGGGCCGCACGGCGGCGAAGCGGTCGAGGGCCTCGACCCCGTCGGCGGCGCTGTGGACCTCGAAGCCCTCCCGCTCCAGACCGGTCACGAGCGCCTCGACGAGCGACTCCTCGTCGTCCACGACCAGCACCACGGGCCGATCCGCGCTCATCCTGCGGCCTCGGTCCCGTCGGGGTCGGCCTCGTCGGGGTCGGCGACGGGGATGCGGAGTACGAACGTCGACCCCTCGCCCTCGTGGGACTCGACCAGCACGGTCCCCCCGTGGTTCTGGGCGACGTGGCTCACGATCGACAGGCCGAGGCCGGTCCCGCCCGACGCCCGGCTCCGGGCCGAGTCGACCCGGTAGAAGCGCTCGAAGATGCGCTCGTGGTCCCGGCCGGGGATGCCGACGCCGTCGTCCTCGACCACGAGGTCGACGTGACCGGGCACGGTCGCGTCGACGCCGATCCGCACCTCGGCCCCGTCGTCGGAGTACTTGACCGCGTTCTCCAGCAGGTTCACGAGGGCCCGCACGAGCTGGCGCCGGTCGCCCTGCACCATCCGGGGCCGGTCCTCGGCGACGGTCACGAGCTTGGTGCCGCGCAGCGTCGCCGAGGGCTTCACCCGATCCACGGCGGCGGCGATCAGCTCGTAGGTGGGCAGCGGCACCCGGCTGGGGTCCTCGTCGGCCTCGATGGCCGACAGGTCGAGCAGCTCGTCGATGATCCGGGCCACCCGCAGCGCCTCGGTGTTGGTGCGCTCCAGCAACCGGTGGCGCACGGCGTCGTCACGCTCGTCGAGCAGGGTCTCGGTCAGCACCCCGATGGCGCCGATGGGCGTCTTCAGCTCGTGGCTGATGTTGGCCACGAAGTCGCGCCTGATGGCGTCGACCCGCACGCGCTCGGACACGTCGTCGATCAACACCAGCGACCCGTACGGCCCGTCGCGGCCCCGCAGCGGCACCCCCCGGACCACCAGCGTGCGGCGGGGCGGACCGAACAGCGAGAGCTCCCGCTCCAGCGTGACCCCCCGACCCGTCGCCGCCAGCACCTCCTCCTCGGCCGAGCGCACCAGCGCCCCGGTGTGGCCGAGCTCGTCCTCCCGGGCGGCCGAGATGTTGCGGTGCACCACGACGCCGTCACGGTCGGCCACGACCACGCCGACGTCGACGGCGTCGAGCGCCGCCCGCAGACGGGCCTCGTGGTCGCGCCTGCGGCCGGCGTCGACGGTCGCCGCGGCGGCCACCTCGTCGAGCCGGTCGAGGGCGGGACCGAGCCGGTGCGGCTCGGGGCGGTCGTCCGGTTCGAGCCGCCGCAGCACGGACGCGAGGCGGCCCACCACCCGCCACCAGACGACGACGGTGACGACCCCTCCGGCGACGGCGACCACGGCGGCCACGCCGGCCACCGCTGCGAGGGTGGTCACCGGCCCGCCCCCGACTCGGCGTCCCGCCGGCGCCTGGCCCGCTCGGCACCGGTGTGCTCGGGCAGGTCGCCGGTCACGAGGAACGCGATCCGCTCGCCGCAGTTCACGGCGTGGTCACCCAGACGCTCGTAGAAGCGGCCCAGCATCGACAGTTGCACGGCCTGCTGGATGTCGATGGCACCGGCGGCGTGGGAGACGAACACGCTCTCGATGAACTCACGGTGCAGCTCGTCGAGGGTGTCGTCGAGCAGGCGCAGACGCAGCGCCGCCTCGGCGTCGCGGTTGCGGAAGGCCACGATGGTCTCCTCGAACAGCCGGCACGCCTCCTCCCGCATCCGGTGCAGGTCTCCCCGCAGACCCGGCTCCAGCCGCACGCCGGCCAGCCGCTGCACGGCCTTGGCGATGTTGGTGACGAGGTCGCCCGAGCGCTCCAGCTCGGCGTCGAGCTTGACCGCGGCCAGGAGGGTGCGGAGGTCCCGGGCCACCGGGCTCTGTATGGCCATGGCCCGGTTGATCACCTCCTCCACCTCGATCGACAGGAGGTCGAGCTCGTCGTCGGCGTCGATCACCGTCTGCGCGCCCTCCAGGTCGCCGTCGAGGAGCACCTCGGTGGCCCCGTGGATGCCCTCGATGACCAGCGCCGCCATGTGGACCAGGGTCGTCTCCAGCCAGTCGAGCTGGCCGCGGAACTCTGCGGACGGGACGGTCATGGGCAGGCCTTCCGCTCAGCGGCACCTTCGTCGGAGCCGGCCCCAGTGTCTCACCCGGGTCGACTCATCCGTAGCGACCCGTGATGTAGGACTCGGTGCGATCGTCGGAGGGACTGGAGAAGATCTTCTCGGTCATGTCGAACTCGACCAGCTCACCGGTGCGCTTGCCCTGCTCCACGTTGGTGGTGAAGAACGCCGTGCGGTCCGACACCCGGGCGGCCTGCTGCATGTTGTGGGTCACGATCACGATCGAGTAGCTGTTCTTGAGCTCGCCGATGAGCTCCTCGATCAGCCCGGTGGCGATGGGATCGAGGGCCGAGCAGGGCTCGTCCATCAGCACGACGTCGGGCTCGACGGCGATGGTGCGGGCGATGCAGAGCCGCTGCTGCTGACCGCCGGAGAGGCCGAGGGCCGAGTCGTGGACCCGGTCGGACACCTCGTCCCACAGGGCCGCCTTCCGCAGCGACGACTCGACGATGTCGTCGAGGTCGGACTTCTTCCTCGTGCCGGCCACCTTGGGACCGAAGGCGATGTTCTCCCAGATCGACTTGGGGAAGGGGTTCGGCTTCTGGAAGACCATACCGATGCGGCGACGGACCTCGACCGGGTCGACCTTGTCGGCGTACAGGTCGACGCCGTGGTAGAGGATTCGCCCCTCCACCCGGGCCCCCTCGACCAGGTCGTTCATGCGGTTGAAGCAGCGCAGGACGGTCGACTTGCCGCATCCCGACGGTCCGATCATGGCCGTCACCTCCTGGGCCCGCACCGGCATCATCACGCCGCTCACGGCCCGGAAGTCGCCGTAGTAGACGGAGAGATCCCGTACGTCGAGCACGAGGTGGTGCTCGACCGGGATGTCGTGGGCCTCGTGGGCCGGTGACGGACCCGGCGACGGGGCCGGGGCCCCGTTGCGGGGGGCCGTGGTCATCGGTGCGTCCTGGGAAGTCATCGGCCCTCTCGGCGTCGTTCGAATCGGTTGCGCAACAGGATGGCGGTGGCATTGGCGGCCAGCACCACCACCAACAGGATGACGATGGCGGCGGCGGTCACCTCGGCCCACTCGTCACCGGGACGGCCGGCCGTCACGGCGATGAAGATGGGCATGGCGGTGAACTGCTCGCCCAGCTGCTCGAGACCGAAGAACCCGGTGTCGGGTCCGAGCCGGCCCTGGATGGCACCGACCAGGATGAGCGGCGCCGCCTCGCCCAGGGCCCGGGCCAGGCTGAGCAACGTTCCGGTCAGGATGCCGGGGGCGGCGTAGGGGAGCACGTGGGCCCGCACCACCTCCCACCGGGTGGCGCCCACGCCGTAACCCGCCTCGCGGATCTCGTTGGGCACGGCCCGGATGGCCTCGGCCGAGGTGATGATGACGATGGGGAGCACGAGGACGGCCAGGGTCACGCCCCCGGCCGCCGTCGTGACCCCGTTGTGCTGGTCGGCCGAACCGGGGAAGAACCCGTCGAAGAACTTGACGAAGATCGAGAAGCCGAGGATGCCGTAGACCACCGACGGCACGCCGGCCAGGTTGCGGATGTTCACGTCGATGAAGCGGGTGAAGCGGTTGTTGCCGGCGTACTCCTCCAGGTAGATCGCCGCTGCGATGCCGGCCGGGAAGGCGATGAGCAGGACGAACACGCCGATCCAGAAGGTGCCCCGGAGCGCCTTGTAGATGCCGGTCTCGGCGGTACGGGACGCCAGCTCGCCGGTGAGGAAGTCGCCCAGGCGCTCGGTCAGGATGCCCCATCCACCGACCAGGACGTCCTGGATGAGCACGACCAGCACGGCCAGGGCGAACAGGAGCGCCAGGACGAGCAGGCCCTGGAAGGCCATGCCCCTCACGTCCCGGCTGCTCCCCTCGATGGAGGAGCCGAGATCGGGCTCGATGCCGGTGCTGGGGGCCGGGCCGGCGGTGGTGGCGGTCACGGGCGACCTCTCAGTAGGCCTGGCGGACCCGCCGCACGAAGCGGTCGGCCAGCAGGTTGAGCACGAGGGTGATCACGAACAGCACCAGGCCCACGAAGAACAGGCTCTGGAAGGTCAGGCCCTCCCCGACGACGGCGTCGGTGCCCGAGGCCTGGGCGGCCATGGCCGCGGTCATCGTCGAGCCGGGCTCGAGGGGGTCGGTGGTGAACTGGGTCTGGTTGCCGGCCCCGCCGGCGGCGATGAACACGACCATGGTCTCACCGATGGCCCGGGAGACGGTGACGATGAGGGCGGCCACCAGGCCCGACACGGCGGCCGGGACGACCACCCGGGTGCTGGTGGAGACCTTGCGGGCCCCCAGCCCGGCCGACGCCTCCCGCAGCGTGTCGGGCACCGAGGACATGGCGTCCTCGGAGATCGAGGCCATGAGGGGGATGGTGAGCAGGCCGACGCCGAGCCCGGCGGCGGCCAGGCTGAACACCCCGGCCGAATCGAAGAACCGCTGCACGATCTGAGGGGAGATCCAGGTGAGGGCGAAGAAGCCCAGCACCACCGACGGGATGCCGGCCAGGATCTCGAGGACCGGCTTCAGGGTCTTGCGGACCCGGGGCCGGGCGTACTCGGACAGGTAGACGGCCGAGCCCAGCCCGATCGGCACCGCCACCAGCATGGCCACCCCGGTGACGACCAGCGAGCCCACGAGGAGGGTCTTGATGTCGTACTGGGAGAAGCGGGGGGCCCATTGGTCGCCCCACAGGTTGGCCCACACGACCTCGCTGACGAAGGTCCACGCCTCCCCGACGAGCGACAGGACGATCAGCGCGCTGATGACGAGGCTGAAGACGGCGGCGCCGAGGAGGACGTAGCGAATGCCGGTCTCCTTGCGGTGCCGGGCCGGGCTGCCCCGCAGATCCGAGATGTCGAGCGCCCGTGGGCTGAGGGCGGCGTCGGTCATGGTGCTCCGTGCTCGTCGGGGACAGAGGGTAGGCCCCTGCGGGGGCCGGGACGGTGAGGCCCGGACGGCGGGAGGCCGGAGGGGTCGGCCCTCCCGCTCGTCCGGGCCGGTGGGCGGCTAGGCCTTGGCGTCCTCCCAGGCGGTGCGGGTCTCGGACAGGAGGTCGTCGGGCAGGGCGATGTAGCCGGCGTCGGGGCCGAACGCGTTGACCACGGCCTCGGGGTAGGCCTCGTCGAGGTAGTAGTTGACGTAGCCCTCGATGGCCTGGTTCTCGGCCAGCTTGTCGGTGTTGACGTAGATGTACAGCGACCGGCTGACCGGGTACGACCCGTCGGCGATGGTGTCGGCCGTGGGGGCGACGCAGCCGTCGCCGCCGTCGATCTCGAGCACCTTCACCACGTCGGCGTTGGCCTCGGCGAAGGCGAACCCGACCCAGCCGAAGCTGGAGCTGGAGCCGGAGATGCCCTGGATGATGACGTTGTCCTCGGCCTGGCCCGGGAAGTCACGACGGATGAACTCCTCACCCTCGTAACCCTGGTTCTCGGCCTCTTCCTCCAGCACGATCTCGATGAAGCTGTCGTAGGTACCGGACTCGGTGCCGGGGGCGAAGATCTCGAGGGGGGCGTCGGGCAGGTCGGTGGAGGTCTCGACGATCTGGGTGGCCTCGGACCAGTTGTCGACGCCCGCCTCCTCGGCCGGCGCCGACATGAGGCCCCAGATGTCGGTGTAGGTCAGGCACTCGACCGGGTTGTCCGGGTTGGTCATGACGGCGATGCCGTCGAAGGCCACCCGCAGCTCGACGTAGTTGATGCCGTTCTCCTCGCAGGTGGCCGCTTCCTCGTCCTTGATGGGCCGGGAGGCATCGGAGATGTCGGTCTCGCCCACGCAGAAGGCGGCGAAGCCGTCGCCGGTGCCGGGGCCGCTGACGGTGACCTGCATGCTGCCGCCGGCCTCGTCGATGAGCTCTGCCACACGGGACGAGACCGGCTCGACGGTGGACGAGCCCGAGACGTTGACGCTGCCGTCGACGGCCAGGGCGTCGACCTCGTCCATGCCGTCGGCGGCCGGCTCCGCGGCGGCGTCCTCGTCGACCTCGTCGACCTCGTCCTCCGCCTCGTCGACGGCGTCCTCGGCCTCGTCGACGGCATCCTCGGCGGCCGCCTCGACCTCGTCGGCGGCGTCGTCGACGTCGTCGTCGCCGCAGGCCGCCGCGACCAGGCCGACCGCCAGGAGCAGCGCCGTCAGGCGCAACAATCGCATCCGGGACCGCTTCAGGGTGTCAGGGGGGTTGGTCATGACCGGCACGCTAGGGAGGGCACCTGACGGCCAGATCGACGGTCGGTGAACCAGGGGTGAACACCTGACAACGTTGCTCGCGCCGGGCAAGCAGCGCTGGCCGGGGCTACGTCAGGCGGCGTCCTCGGGCTCGCCCAGGTCCCACTCCAGGATGTAGTTCTCACGCTCTGCGTCGCGGTTGACCCGCTCGCGGTTGCGGCGGAACTGCGGGTCGTGGGGGGGTAGGAGCAGGAGGCGGGCCTGGGTCCGGCGGCGGAAATCGTCGATGGCCTTCGGGTCGCCGAACACCCCGTCGACATCCCAGTGGGGCGCCACCGGTCCGAGGTAGATGACCCGGACGTGGGCCCGGGGCGGCTCGTGCTCCTCTGCGGGTGACGTCATGCTCACGGCCGGTCAGGGTAGCGGGGTTGCCCGGACCCCCACGGCCTCGTATCCTGGGTCGCTTCGCTCGTCGGAGGCCATCTCCGGCATCGTCCGTTCCGAACCCCCGGTGCGGTCGAGGCCCGGTGACCATCGCTCCGGCCCCACGTCACGGGTGGCACTGGTGACCACGGTCAGAGCGCGACGGAAGATCCTCAGCAGTCCTCAACTCCCCGGTGGAGTGGTCGACGTGAGGTTGCGGAGCAAGAGCCATCCCCGGCCGGCGGGAACCTCGGGACCCGCCGGGACGTACCAAGGGGTGGATGGAGGGATACGCACACATGGATACGACCTGGATGGCCGACGGCAACTGCGCCGAGCGGCACCCCTCGGTGTTCTTCCCGAGCGACGGCGTGGGGGTCGAGGTCGCTCGACGCATATGCGCCGACTGCCCGATGAAGGAGCCGTGCCTCGAGTACGCCCTGACCAACCGCATCGACCACGGTGTGTGGGGCGGAGCATCGGAGCGCGAGCGACGCCGCATCCTGAAGCGCCGTCGCCAGGCCGCCATGGCCTGAGGCGGGCGGCTGCGCTCAGCCGCCGTCGAGGAGGGTGACTGTCCTCGACCCCCGTCGAGGAGGGTGACTGTCCTCGACCCCCGTCGAGGAGGGTGACTGTCCTCAACCCCCGTTGAGGAGGGTGACGGTGTCGCCGACGGCCCGACGGGTGTGCTCCCACCAGGAGTGCTCCACCGGGGCCGGTTCGGGGAGGCCGGCGGCCAGGGTGTCGAGGTGCATCCCGTGGTCGGCCACGAACACGTGGATCATGTCGCCCCGCTGCACCACCAGCACGCTGCGCTCGGGGGTCACGAGCTGCCAGGCGTCGAGGTCACCCACCACGACCTGACGCCCCTCCGTCGGCAGCCGATCGAAGTCGATCCGGCCCGGTCGCTGCACGACGGTCACGACCGGACCCCCGTCGTCGGCGTAGACCGCCTCGACCTCGTGGTCGCGCCGCCGCACGTCCTGCAGCTCGACGTCGGCGCCCGGCCCGAGCCGGGACGGCACGACGAACTGGTCGGGAAGGGAACCCATGGCCGTGACCGGGGGGGCGTCGCTGCGCTCGCCCCCGGTGTCGAAGACACCCGCCAGCGCCGGGCCCCCATCCCGCGGGGGCGCCTGCCAGCCGACCACGGCCACCAACCAGGCCGCCGCCACGCCGACGACGGCCATGGTGGTCCCGCGTCGGCGACGCCGGTCGTCACGCTCGACGGAGCGACCGACCGCCGCCACCAGCCCGTCCCAGCCGACGGACGGGTCCACGGGCGGCAGCGACCGGACGGCGGATCGGGCCTCGGCCACCCAGCGCAGCTCGTCGGCCAGGCGCCGCTCCTCGGCCAGCCGGGCGTCGAGGGCGGCCGACGCCGGGCCGTCCAGCTCCCCGTCGAGGCGGGCCGACAGCTCGTCGTGCCACCCGTCGCCACCCTCGCTCCGCCACGGCGCCGGCGTCATGACGCCTCCCCCGGGGCCCCACGGCCGTCGCCGTCGAGGTCGCCGTCGCCGGCCAGTACGGCCCGCAGCCGGGCCCGGCCCCGGTGGAGGCGGCTGCGCACGGTTCCGAGCGGGATGCCGAGCTCGTCGGCGATCTCGGCGTAGCTGAGCCCGACGACGTCGGAGAGCACGACCACGGCCCGGTAGTCGACGGGCACGGTGACGAGGGCGGCCTGGATCTCGTCGGGCAGGCGGGTCCGGGCGAGATCCTCGTCGGGCGGGCCCGAGGGGGGCAGCACCCGTTCGGGATCGTCGGGTAGGGGGTCGGTGGGCCGCCGCTTGCGCCGGCGCATGGAGTCGTAGAAGGCGTTGGTCGTGATGCGCGCCAGCCAACCCCGCAGGTTGCCCGGCTCGTAGGTGCGCAGACCCCGTCTCACCCGCACCAGCACGTCCTGCACCAGATCCTCGGCCTCCTCGTGGTTCCCCGACAGGCGGTACGCCACCGAGTAGATGAAGGATCCGTGCTCACGGGCGACCTCCTCCCACGTCGGTACCCTGCCGTTGTCGACAGGTTCGGCTGCTCGGTCGGCCGGCGCCCGGCGACGACGGCGACGCCGCTGCCACCGGTCGTCGTCAGCCACCACCCCGGCGAGGGAGCGGTGCCGTCCCGACGTCGTTCACAACGACGCCGGCGGGCGGATCGGTTCCCCCCGTCGAGCGACGGGGTCGCTCAGGACCGGCGCTCGTCGGTCTCGGCGGGGCGCTCGTCGTCGAGGCCGTCGATGCCGGTCTTGAACTCCTTCTGGGCCCGACCCAGGTTCCGGGCCAGCTTCGGGAGTTGGGAGCCACCGAACAGCACGAGGACCACGATGAGGATGATGAGGAGCTCGGACGAACCCAGGTTCACGGACCCGACGGTACCACTCCCCTGTGAACGATCCCCCTCGCACCGGTGAACCCGATCGTCTGCCCGGTGAACGTGTCGGAGGGTCGGCCCGGCGTGCTGCTGGCGGCGCTCATCGGGTCGGCCGGTGACGACCTGCTCGACGTGCACGCCGACCCGCACCACCACCGCAGCGTGCTCACCCTCGTGGGCGAGGCGGCGCCCCGACGGGTGGCGGCCACGGCCGTCGAGCGGCTCGACCTGGCCGGCCACGTCGGTGCCCACCCCCGCCTCGGCGTGATCGACGTCGTGCCGTTCGTGGCCGATCAGCGGGAGCCGGCGCGTGCGCCGGCCGCCCGGGAGGCCTTCCTGGCCTGGATCGGCGACGAGCTGGGCGTCCCCGCCTTCCGCTACGGCCCGGGCGGGGGTGGAGACGACGTGCCGACGCTGCCCGAGGTGCGCCGCCGGGCCTTCGTCGACCTGGCCCCGGCGGCCGGCCCGCCCGCCCCGCATCCGAGCGCCGGTGCGGTGTGCGTGGGTGCCCGGCCCCCGCTGGTCGCCTACAACCTCTGGCTGGCCGAGCCCGACCTCGCCCGGGCCCGGGCGGTGGCGTCGGAGGTGCGCTCGCCGGCGATTCGGGCCCTGGGCCTGACCGTCGGGCCGAGGGTGCAGGTATCCCTCAACCTCGTCCGGCCCGACGAGGTGGGCCCCGACCGGGCCTTCGACCTGGTCGCGGAACGCGTGCCGGTGGCGGGCGCCGAGCTGGTGGGGCTGCTTCCCGCCGCCGTGCTCGAGAGCGTCCCCCGGCGCCGCTGGGCCCAACTCGATCTCTCCGCCGACCGGACGGTGGAGTGGCGCCTGGCCCACGCCCGACGGAGGCCGTGATCCCCTCTCCGGGCTGCGCGCCGCCCTCTGGAATCAGGCTGTCTGCGCCTTGCGGGCCAGCGAGCGGGCCCGCCGGATCCGTCGGCGCTCCCGCTCGCTCATGCCCCCCCAGATCCCGAACTTCTCGCTGTGGACGAGGGCGTACTCGAGGCAGTCGTTCTGCACGACGCAGCCCCGGCACACCTCCTTGGCCTCGCGGGTCGACGCGCCCCGTTCCGGGAAGAACAGGTCGGGGTCGACCCCGAGGCAGTTGGCCAGATCCCACCACTGCTCGCGGGTCTCGCGCTCGACGTCGTCGGTCAGCTGGTGCATCATCGGCTACCCCTTGCCGCCGCCCTCACCGACCGGCGGCCGACTCAGACGACATCGGTGGAATTACACCGATGTCATCATCCCGCACCTGCGGGGGATCCGCAACCTCGGCCGGACGGTGGGCGATGATGGCCGGTGATGGATGTTCGCTGGTGGCGCGGCGACATCACCACGCTCGACGTCGACGCCGTGGTGAACGCGGCCAACTCCTCCCTGCTCGGAGGGGGCGGCGTCGACGGGGCCATCCACCGAGCCGCCGGACCCCGACTGCTGGCCGCCTGCCGCGAGATCGGCGGGTGCGCCACCGGTGACGCCGTGGCCACGCCGGGCTTCGGCCTGCCGGCCCGCTTCGTCATCCACACCGTCGGACCGGTCTGGCGGGGCGGTGATCACGGGGAGGACGACCTCCTCGCCTCCTGCTACCGCCGGAGCCTCGAGGTCGCCGCCGGGCTCGGCACGGCCAGCGTCGCCTTCCCCGCCATCTCCACCGGCGTGTACGGGTACCCGCCCGACGCCGCCGCCGAGGTGGCCGTGCGTACCGTCCGGTCGGTCGGCTCCCTCGTCGACGAGGTCGTCCTCGTCGCCTTCGACGCCGCCATGGCGGCCCGCTACGAGGCGCTCCTGGCCCGGGCCGATCCGTGAGGGTCACGGCCGTGAAGCGGGAGCGCACCCACCGCGACCGGTACTACGCCGTTCGATCCGACGGGTCGGAGGTGTCGTGGGCCACGGCCAGCGCCCCCGGGCTCCCGCACGACCTGGCCCACCTGGTGGTCGAGTCGGTCCTCGGCCTGGGGCGGGGGTTCTGGCGTCTGGTCGAGGCGGGCATGGAGCCCGACCGGACCCGGGCCGTGGCGGAGCACACCGCCGGTGCGGCCGACGGCCTCGACGACCTGATGGTGGCCGAGCGGGTCGTCAGCGCCGTGTTCGGACCCATGCCCCTGGAGGAGACACGGGTGGCCGACGCCGACGTCGAGCGCATGCGGGCCCTGGGTGCCGACCTCGCCGGCCGGTGGGCCGACACGGCCCCGGGCCGTGGCCTCGACCTCGTCTGGCCCCTCGCCGAGGCGGGTCCGTGAGGGGCATCGAGGTCCCCGAGCGCACCGAGGACTTCACCGCCGACCCCGTCGAGCTGTTCTTCGACCTGGCCTTCGTCTTCGCCTTCTCCCAGCTGGTCGGACATCTGGTCCACGAACCCGACTGGACCGGGGTCGGCCGGGCCGGACTCCTCTTCGGCCTGCTCTGGGTGCCGTGGTCACAGCTCACCTGGTCGGCCAACGCCGTGTCCGGCAACGGGCGCCGGGCCCGGCTCCTGTTCCTGCTGGCCACGGCCGTCAGCGTCCCCATGGCGGCGTCGGTGTCGACGGCGCTCGGACCCGGCGGCCCCGTGTTCGCCGTCTGCCTCGGCGTCATCGTGCTGATCGGTCTCGCCATGATGATGCTCGGGGTCGAGACGGGCAGCGCCGTCGACCGCTCGGCCCGGCGCTGGGGCCTGACGAGCCTGGGCGCCGTGGCGGTCCTCGTGGCCGGCGCCTTCGTCGGTGGCGACGCCCGGATCGTGCTCTGGATCGCCGCGCTGGTGGTGGTGCTGGCCGGGATGTTCGCGGCCGGCCGGGGCGAGTGGATCGTGCGCAGCGGGCACTTCGCGGAGCGGCACGGACTCATCGTCATCGTCGCTCTCGGCGAGGTGATCGTGGTTGTCAGCGGGCGACCGTCACCTGAAGTCCCTCGGCTCGCACCGCAGCCTCGAGCCGGGGGGACGGCGCCGAGAGGTGAACGTCGGCGCCGAGCTCGGTGGCAGCGGCGAGCGCTTCCATGCCGAGGATGTTCAGATCGTGTCGCCTTCGCAGCTGGCCGATCACCGGAGCGAGCCGCCGCAGGCTCAGCAGTCCGATGGCGTCGGGAAGCTCCAGCAGGTCCCGCACGGCCCGGCGGCGCGATCGAAGCGGTAGCCGTGCGAACGGACCGGACAGGACACCTCGTCGGTCAGCGGCGCCGAGCACGGCCTGGCAGAGCCGGACGTACCAATAGCCGGTGGTGAACACCTCAGCGTGAGCGTCCGGTGCCGAATCGCCACGAAGGATGCGGCCGAGCAACTGGTCGTCGACCAGTTGCGTCACTCGTTGGCGAGATCGGCATCGCCGAACCCGGTTCGCGCCTCGTCCCAGTCGTCGTCGGAGACGGCATCCAACAGCACGTGCCGCAGCCGGTCGACGCCGCCGGGGACGATGAGGATGGCATCGCCGACGTCCAAGTAGCCGACGTCGCCTCCCTGGTCGAGGCCCCACCGGCGGCGGGCCACGGCCGGCAGGCTCATCTGTCCTCGGGACGACACCCGGAGATCTCCGCTGGACGTCATGACGCCTACGGTACAAGGCAAGGTGTCGCCGCACCTTGCCAGCCCGGCGACATCAGGAGCGGGCCCGGGACATCTTCCTGCGGTGCTCCACGAAGTCGACGAGCACGTAGTCGCCCAGCGTCTCGGGGGTGGTGAAGAAGGCCCGGCCGCCGTTCATCTCGGTCATCCGCTCGACGAAGGCCCGCAGGTAGCTGGTGGCGTCGAGCATGAACGTGTTGATGCGGATGCCCTCCCGCGTGCAGCGCATGACCTCGGCCAGGGTGGCCTCGATGGTCTCGGCCACCGGCGGGTACGCGAAGTAGGGCGAGCCGTCGGCGAGCAGGTGGGCCGTGGGCTCGCCGTCGGTGATCATGAGGATCTGCTTGGTGCCCGACTGGCGGGCCAGCATGCGGCGGGCCAGCAGGAAGCCGTGCTGCATGTTGGTGCCGTACACGAAGTCCCACGACACCTCGGGGATCTCGTGGGCCTCCAGCGGGCGGGCCGTCTCGGAGAAGCCGACGATCCCCAGGAAGTCACGCGGGTACTGGCTGCTGATGAGCGAGTGCAGCGCCATCGCCACCTTCTTGGCGGGCAGGAAGTTGTCGCGCATCGGCATCGACAGCGACAGGTCGAGCATGAGGACCGTCGACGTGCGGACCAGCTGCTCGGTCCGCTCGACCTCGAAGTCGTCCGGGGTCAGCCGTACCGGGGTGCCGCCCCCGGCACGGCGGATGGCGTTGCGGACCGTGCGGCCGATGTGGAGGTTGAACGGGTCGCCCCACTCGTAGGCCTTGGTCGTGTAGTCGCGCTCGTGGCCGACGCCGGAGCGCTCCAGCTCGTGGCGGCCGAGCTGGTCGCGGGTCAGCTTGCGGAACAGGTCGGACAGGGCGTTCTGGCCGATGCGGCGGATGGCCTGGGAGGTCAGCTCGTAGCGACCCTCCTTCTGCTCGATGAGCCCGGCGTCCTCCAGCATCTTGTTCAGCTCGGCCAGGTGCCCGAGGCTGTCGGCCACCTCGTCACCGGCGAGCTGGCGGACCCGCTCCATGTCGACGTCGGCCAGGGCCCCGGGCTCGGACGCGGATCCCAGCAGCTTCGTGAGCTGGTCGAGCTCGCCCAGCTCCTGCATCATGGCCGAGGCCTCGGCCATGCCGAGCGGGTTCTGACCGGAGAAGTCGTAGCTCTGGTCCCAGCCCATCTGCGGGAACATCTGCTGCAGGTTCTGGCCGAGCTGCTGGGCCTGGAAGGCCAGGTCCATGTCTTCCATGAGCTGCTGGGCGAGGCCCTGGAGCTGCGCCCGCTGCTCGGGCGTCATGGAGTTGAGCATGGCCTGCATGGCCGCCATGCGCTGGGCCATGATCTCGAGCAGCTCGTCGAGCGTCTCGGGGTTCTCGGGGAAGAAGTCGCCGAAGCGGTCCATGAACCCGTCGAAGTCGGGCTCCTCGCCCCGCTGGCGCTGCTCGAGCATCTGGTTCAGCTCGGCCATCATGTCCTTCATGCGGCCCATGTCCTCGGGCGACATGTCCTGCATCGCCCCCGACATCTGGTCGAGGAACTGCTGGGCCATCTGCTGGCGGAGCTGCTCCATCAGCTCCTCGAAGCGCTCCTGGGCGGCGGCCGACTGGAAGTCGTAGTTGCCGAGCCCACCGACCTTGCCGGCCAGGTCGTCGGGCAGCATCTCGAGGGCCATGTTGCGCTCGGCGGCGGCCTGCTCGGCCAGCTCGCGCCGGCGGTCGTCACCGGACGCCCGGGCGTCGTCGACGAGGTCGTCGATCGCCTCACGCTCGGTCTCGACGATCTCGTCGAGGGCGTCGTTGATCTCGTCGTAGACGCCACCCAGGTCGTGCTGCTCGAGCCGCTCCCGGCGCTCGGCCCGCAGCTTGTCGAGGATGTCGCGCAGCCCCATCATCCGCTCCCCGTCGCGGGTCATGCCCGACTGGAGGAGGCGGCGGAGGGCGGCGTGCAGGTCGCCGTGGTACAGCAGGTCGTCGGTCAGCTCGGAGAACAGCGACTCGGCGTCGAGCTCGAATCCGGTCTGGGTGCCGTCCCAGGCCGAGTAGCGGAAGCGGCGGCCCTCTGGCTCGCGCCGGGCGCCCCGGCGGAACACCCGGGCCACGTCAGCGGCCCCGGTAGGTGGCCCGGGCTCCCATGGCGTCCTTGTTCAGCCGCTTGGAGAGGTGCAGCCCCTCCAGCACCAGCTCGACGGCGGAGGCCACGGTGGCGGGCGACTCGTCGTCGGTGAGCTGGCTCACCAGGTTGCGCAGGGCGGGCGTGTCGTCGAGCAGCGTGACGTACTCGTCGGAGCCAACGTCGTCACCGGTGTGAACGACCCGACCCCCCTCGAAGGCGTCGATGACCGGCTTGGTGTCCTCGGGGCCGAAGTAGCCCTTGAACACGGCCAGCACGGCACCCTTCAGGAGCTGGTCGATGATGGCGCCCTCGCGTCCGTCGTCGAGGGTCTCCAGCTCGACCTTGCCCGACGTCGACGCCATGAGCGCCTCCAGGTCGGACACCCGGGGCACGACCCGACGCTCGCCCCGGCGCAGCGCCCGGCGGGCGGCGTTGGCCACCAGCGTCTCGGCGTTCGACACCGACAGGCGCACCGACACCCCGGAGCGCTGGTTGACGTGGCTCGACGCCCGGGCCAGGTGGGTGAACTGCACGACGATCTCGGACATGAAGTCCGGCACCGACACCTCGATGCCCTCCGCCTCGAGCGGGCGGGCCTCCTGCTCGACGATGGCCATCTCGGTCTCGACCTCGAGCGGGTAGTGCGTGCGGATCTGGGCCCCGAAGCGGTCCTTCAGGGGGGTGATCATGCGGCCCCGGTTCGTGTAGTCCTCGGGGTTGGCCGAGGCCACCAGCCAGATGTCGAGGGGGAGCTGGATCTTGTAGCCCCGCACCTGCACGTCGCGCTCCTCCAGCACGTTGAGGAGGCCGACCTGGATGCGCTCGGCGAGGTCGGGCAGCTCGTTGATGGCGAAGATGCCCCGGTTGGTGCGGGGGACGAGCCCGTAGTGGAGGGTCAGCTCGTCGGACAGGTAGCGGCCCTCGGCCACCTTGATGGGGTCGACCTCGCCGATGAGGTCGGCGATGGACGTGTCGGGGGTGGCCAGCTTCTCGCCGAAGCGGCGGTCGCGGTGGACCCAGTCGAGCGGCGTGGAGTCGCCCCGCTCACCGACCAGCGTGCGGGCGTGGGCCGACACCGGGTGGTACGGGTCGTCGTTGATCTCGCTGCCGGCGACCACCGGCATCCACTCGTCGAGCAGGCCCGTGAGCGACCGGATGATGCGGGTCTTGGCCTGGCCCCGCTCCCCCAGGAAGATGATGTCGTGGCCGGCGAGGACGGCGTTCTCGAGCTGGGGGAGCACGGTGTCCTCGTAGCCGAGCACGCCCTCGAACAACGGCTCGCCCGCGCTGACGAGGCGGACGGCGTTGCGGCGCACCTCCTCCTTGATGGGCAGCGACTCCCAACCGGACTCGCGCAGCTCGCCAAGGGTCCCGGGGCGCTCCATGGACCCACGCTAGCTGTCGTGCCCCCAGGGCACGTCGGCGCGGACCCGCCGCCGCCGGCGCCGTCCCTGATCACGCCACGCCGTCCCGCACCCAGGCTTCGATCAGTTGGACGGAGACGGCACCGGGTCCGACCGGCAACGGGGTGTCGAATCGACCCGACACCCGTGGTGGTTGCCATGGCAACCACCACGGGTGTCAGTTCCGCTTCGGGGCCCGCTCCGGGCTCACCGCTGTAGCGTCCCGGCCTTGCCCGTGTCCGACCCGACCGCCAGCGCGCCGCTCGACGGGCCCTGGTGGGCGGCGCCGGCCGACGACGACCTGCGGCGGGTGTTCGCCGAGCCGGGCACCGTGGGCGGCGACTGGGTCGAGGCCGCCGTCCCGGGGCACTGGCGCGACCTGCCCGGGCTGGACGACCACGACGGCCCCGTCCTGTACCGCCACGCCTTCGAGGCCGACGCGGCCGCCCCGGGCGAGCGGGCCTGGCTGACCCTCGACGGCGTCGTCTACCAGTCCGACGTCTGGCTCGACGGCGCCTACCTCGGCCCGACCGAGGGCTACTTCGTCCCCCACTCCTTCGACGTGACCTCGGCGCTGCGGGACGGCGCCGAGCACCTGCTCGCCGTCGACGTGGCCTGTCCCCCCGTGACGCCGGGCGTGCCCAAGCGGACCCTCACCGGCTGCCTCCAGGACGGCGAGCTGCTCCCGGCGGGCTGGAACCCGGGTGGCTTCTGGCGGGGCGTGCGGCTGGAGCGGACCGGGCCGGTGCGGATCAGCCGCCTGTCGGTCGTCTGCCTGGAGGCCGACGACGAGCGGGCCATCATCGAGCTCCGGGCCACCCTCGACTGCACCGAGGCGGGCGAGGTCGACCTCCGGACCCTCGTCGACCCGGCCGCCGACCGGCCCGGCTCAGGGACCGTGGCCGACGAGCACAACGTGGTCGACCTGGCCGCCGGGGCCAACGACGTCGACTGGCGCTTCGCCGTCGAGCACCCGCACCTGTGGTGGCCCCGTGCCCTCGGCGACCAGCCGTTGTACGACCTGCGGATCGAGGCGGTCGTCGGGGGAGCGGTGAGCCACACCCGCAAGCGCCGCACCGGGCTGCGCCAGGTCGAGCTGTCGGACTGGATCCTGCGGGTCAACGGCGAGCGGCTGCACCTGAAGGGCGTCGTGGTCGGGCCGGCCCGCGCCCGCCTGGCCGACGTCGGCCCGGACGAGCTGCGCGGCGACGTCGACCTGGCCGCCGACGCCGGACTCGACCTCCTCCGCCTGAACGCCCACGTCGCCGACCCGGAGCTGTACCGCCACGCCGACCGGGTGGGGATGCTGGTCTGGCAGGAGCTGCCGGCGCAGCGGGAGGTGGCCCGGTCGATCCGCCGGGAGGCCGCCCGCCAGGCCCGTGAGCTGGTGGCCGGCTACGGGCACCACCCTTCCATCGCCGTCTGGTGCGGCCACAACGAGCCGGTTCCGCTGGCCGACGACCTCGACGACCTGGGCGACGCCGCCACCCGCCGGTCCCGGCTGCGTCGGGCCCTCGTGCGCCAGGAGCTGCCGGCGGTCGGACGCACCGTCCTCGATCGGGGCATCCGACGGGCCCTGCGCCAGAGCGATCCGAGCCGGCCCGCCATCCCCCACTCCGGCGTGTTGCCCCACCCCCCCAACTTCGCCGGTACCGATCTGCACCTGTGGACCGGCTGGTACCGGGGTGAGGAGCGGGACCTCCCCGACCTGGCCGCCCGCCTGCCCCGCCTGGTGCGCTTCGTGACCGAGTTCGGCGCCCAGGCCGCTCCGGACCACGCCGACTTCGTCGACCCGTCGGCCTGGCCCGAGCTCGACTGGGACCGGCTCGCCGCCGACCACCTCCTGCAGCGTGACCTGATCGAGCGTCACACCCCCGTCTCCCGCTACGCCGGCTTCGACACCTGGCGGGAGGCGACCCAGCGCTACCAGGCCCGGGTGGTGCGGTTCACGGTCGAGACCCTCCGCCGCCTGAAGTACCGGCCGAGCGGTGGCTTCTCGGTGTTCTGCCTGGCCGACGCCCATCCCTCGATCGGCTTCGGGCTCCTCGACCACGAGCGCCGGCCCAAGCTGGCCTGGCGGGCGCTCGTGGACGCGTGCCGACCCGTCATCGTCGTGGCCGACCGGATGCCCGTCGAGGTCGTGGCGGGTCAGACGTGGGGGGCCGACGTACACGTCGTCAACGACCGGCGCACCCCGGTGGGGCCCTGCCGGGTGGACGCCGCGCTGCACACGGCCGGATGGCACCGCTCCTTCACCTGGGAGGGGACCATCGACGCCGACTCCGTCGGCTTCGTGGGCCGGGCGGAGGCCGAGGTGCCCGGCGTGCCCGACGGCAGCCGGCTCCGCCTCGACCTCACCCTGCACCTCGACGGCGGGCGCATCGAGCGAACCGACGACGCCCGGGTCCGCTCCTGACTACATTCCCCCCGATGGCACAGGGGGATCTCGGCGAGCGCATCGAGGCGGGTCGTGACGCCGTGCGCCGCGTGCAGCAGGCCCTGAGCCGCTACACCCTGCCTCCCGAGCAGCGGGCCACCCTCGCCGAGACGCTGGGCCGGTTCGCCACCCCCGGCGAGCAGCTCCGGGCCACCGTCGAGCTGATGGAGGCGTTCGGCCCCCCGCTGGCCCAGATCGAGGCGATGCGGGCCGAGCTGGCCGAGGAGCGGGCCCGGCTGCGCGACCTCGACGAGCGCCTCGGGCGCATGGAGTCCTCGCTCGATCGCCTGGCCGCCGCCGGCGAGCAGGTGGTAGCGCTGCAGGAGCCGTTCGTGCGCCTGGCCGCCGCCTTGACCGGCCAGTCGCCCTCACCCCGCCGCCCCCCCACCGACCCCGACGAGGAGGACCCCACGTGAAGCAGCTCACCGGTCTCGACGCCAGCTTCCTCTACATGGAGACGGGCCGCACCCACGGCCACGTCAGCGGACTCGGCGTCTACGAACCACCGTCGGACGACTTCCGGCCCTACGACGCCGTCCGGGCCCAGATCGAGTCGCGGCTGCACCTGCTCGAACCCTTCCGGCGCCGGCTGGTCGAGGTGCCCCTCGGCCTCGACCACCCGTGGTGGATCAGCGATCCCGACTTCGACCTCGACTTCCACGTCCGCCACCTCGCCATCCCCGCCCCCGGCGACGACGAGCAGCTCTGCACCCAGGTGGCCCGCATCATCGGCCGCCACATGGACCGCAGCCGGCCCCTGTGGGAGTGCTACGTGTTCGAGGGCCTGGAGAGCGGCAACTTCGCCGTGCTCATCAAGACCCACCACGCCACCATCGACGGTGCCGCCGGGGTGAAGATGCTGTCGATCCTCCTCGACGCCGATCCCTCCGGCGACCCGCTGCCGCCCGACGACGGGGCCTGGAAGCCGGAACCGGTGCCGTCCGACGCAGAGCTGATGAGCCGCACGGCGGTGAGCCTCGTCCGCCGCCCGGGCCGGGCCGCCCGGGTCCAGCTCGGATTGGTGCAGCAGCTGGCCGAGACGACCCGCAACCGGGGCCTCTCGGAGATGGTGAGCGTCGCCCGGCGCACCCTGCCCCCCGCCCTCGGCGGACGGCGCCGGGCCCCCGACGGTGAGCGCCTCCCCAACACCGCCGCCCCCCGCACGCCGTTCAACGCCTCGGTCACGCCCCACCGTCGCCTGGCCCTCGGATCGGTGCCCCTCGACGACATCAAGGCGCTCAAGACCGAGCTGGGGGCCACCGTCAACGACGTGGTGATGGCCATCTGCGCCGGAGCGCTGCGGCGCTACCTCCAGGAGCACGACGCCCTCCCCGACGAGCCGCTGGTGTCGGCCGTGCCGGTGTCGATCCGCACCGGTGACGAGCCCGACATCTGGACCAACCGGGTGTCGATGATGGTCGTCTCGCTGCCGACCAACGTCGACGATCCCCTGGCCCGGGTGCGCGTCGTGCACGACGAGATGCTCGACGCCAAGGACCGCTTCAAGATGGTCCCCGCCGACGCCCTCGTCGACCTGGCCCAGTTCTCGTCGCCGGCGCTCGCCGCCCAGGCGTCGCGGCTGGCCACCTCGATCCGCGTCGCCGACCGGATGAACCCGCCCGTGAACGTGCTCATCTCCAACGTGCCCGGGCCCCGCCAGCCCCTCCACATGGGCGGTGCCCGGCTGGCCCACTACTACCCGGTCTCGACCATCAGCGACGGGATGGGCCTCAACATCACCGTCCACAGCTACCTCGACACCCTCGACATCGGGCTGGTGTCGTGCCGCGAGCTCGTCCCCGACCTCGACCACCTCGTCGACCTCCACGTGGAGGAGGTGCAGGCGCTCTTCGACGCCACCGGCCTGCAGCGGTCGTAACCGGCCGGGGTTCGGAGCGCACCGTCACCAGCGGATACGGTGAGAGGCGCTCGGCCGCCGCCCGCGGTCGACGGCCGCACCGTTCGACGCCCCGACCGGGCCGGACGGAGGAGGGCGAATGGCAGCACCGACGACGCAGCAGCGCACGATGCAACGACCCGTCGTGCCGCAGCGGCCGAAGGCCCGGGAGTGGCCCTGGCCACTCAACCTCTACCAGTCGGCGGTTGGCCGCAAGTGGCTGATGGCCATCACCGGCATCGCCCTCATCGGTTTCGTGGTCGTGCACATGATCGGCAACTTCAAGGTCTACTTCGGCGCCGAGAGCATGTACGTCTACGCCGAGGGCCTGCGCGACATCGGTGAGCCGTTCGTGCCCCGCACCCACCTGCTGTGGCTCCTGCGCTTCGGGCTCGTCGCCGCCTTCGGGCTGCACATCCTGTGCGCCTACACCCTCCAGGACCGCAGCCGCCGGGCCAGCGGCCGCTCCTCGTACGTCGGCGGCATCAACAAGTACGAGGCCGACCACGACTACCAGGCGGCCAACTACGCCAGCCGGACCATGCAGTGGACCGGCACCATCGTCCTGCTGTACCTGCTGTTCCACCTGGCCGATCTCACATGGGGCTGGTTCAACCCCGACTTCGTGCGCGGCGACGCCTACAACAACCTGGTGGCCAGCCTCGAGCGGTGGCCCGTGTCGATCATCTACATCGTGGCCAACGTGGCCCTGGCGATGCACCTCTACCACGGGGCGTGGTCGCTCTTCCAGAGCCTCGGCATCAACAACCCCCGCTACAACTCACTCCGCCGGGCGTTCGCCTCGGGCCTGGCGTTCGCCATCCTCGTCGGCAACATCAGCTTCCCGATCGCCGTCCTGACCGGCCTCGTCGACCGGGCCGACCCCACGTACCTCGACGAGGCGGCCCGCCTCCTCGGGACCGTGCTCTAGCGGAGGTCTCATCGTGCCCCTCACCCTGGAACCCAAGGTGCCGTCCGGGCCCATCGAGGACCGGTGGACCAGCTACAAGGACCACACGAAGCTGGTCAGCCCCCCGAACCGCCGCAAGTTCCAGGTGATCGTGATCGGGACCGGGCTGGCCGGCGCCGGGGCGGCCGCCACCCTGGGCGAGATGGGGTACCGGGTCAAGGCGTTCACGTACCACGACTCGCCCCGGCGGGCCCACAGCATCGCCGCCCAGGGCGGCATCAACGCCGCCAAGAACTACAAGAACGACGGCGACAGCGTCTACCGCCTCTTCTACGACACCGTGAAGGGCGGCGACTACCGCAGCCGGGAGTCCAACGTCCACCGCCTGGCCGAGGAGTCGGTCAACATCATCGACCAGGCCACGGCCCAGGGAGTCCCGTTCGCCCGGGAGTACGGGGGCCTGCTCGACGCCCGCTCCTTCGGCGGGGTCCAGGTGGAGCGGACCTTCTACGCCCGGGGCCAGACCGGCCAGCAGCTCCTCCTCGGGGCGTACCAGGCGCTGGCCCACCAGGTGCACGAGGGCTCCGTCGAGCTGTTCAACCGCTGCGAGCTCCTCGACGTGGTGGTCAAGGACGGCGTGGCCTGCGGGGTGGTCGTGCGCGACCTCGTCACCGGTGAGCTGACGGCACACGCCGCCCACGCCGTGGTGCTCGCCACCGGCGGCTACTCCAACGTCTTCTTCCTGTCCACCAACGCCAAGATGTGCAACGTCACGGCGGTGTGGCGGGCCCACCGGCGGGGGGCGGCCTTCGCCAACCCCTGCTTCACCCAGATCCACCCGACCTGCATCCCCCAGAGCGACGACTTCCAGTCGAAGCTCACCCTCATGTCGGAGTCGCTGCGCAACGACGGCCGCATCTGGGTGCCGGCCGCCTTCGACGACGACCGGCCCGCCAACCAGATCCCCGAGGCCGACCGCGACTACTACCTGGAGCGGATGTACCCGAGCTTCGGCAACCTGGTGCCCCGCGACGTGGCGTCGCGTGCGGCCAAGCGCATGATCGACGAGGGCAAGGGCGTCGGGCCGTTGCGCAACGGCGTCTACCTCGACTTCGCCGACGCCATCGGGCGCTTCGGGCGACCCACCGTCGAGGCCCGCTACGGGAACCTGTTCGACATGTACGCCAACATCACCGGTGAGGATCCCTACGCCGTCCCCATGCGCATCTACCCGGCGCCGCACTACACCATGGGCGGGCTGTGGGTCGACTACGAGCTGATGACCACGGTCCCCGGCCTCTACGCCGCCGGGGAGGCCAACTTCTCCGACCACGGAGCCAACCGGCTCGGCGCGTCGGCGCTCATGCAGGGGCTGGCCGACGGCTACTTCGTTCTGCCCAACACCATCTCGGCGTGGCTGGCCCCCCTCCTCGGCTCCGACCCGGTGCCGGTGTCCGACCCGGCGTTCGCCCGGACGGTGTCCGAGTGCGAGGACCGCATCCGCCGGCTCGCCTCGATCGGTGGCACCCACTCCCCCGAGCACTTCCACCGGGCGCTCGGCACGGTCATGTGGGACCACTGCGGCATGGGCCGCTCCCGGGAGGGCCTCGAGAAGGCCATCTCGGAGATCGCGGCGATCAAGGACGAGTTCTACCGCGACCTGCGGATCCCCGGCTCGACACGGGAGCTCAACCAGACGCTCGAGGTGGCGCTGCGGGTGGCCGACTTCTTCGGGTTGGCCGACGAGATGTGCCGTGACGCCCTCGCCCGCGAGGAGTCCTGCGGCGGTCACTTCCGCATGGAGCACCAGGCCGCCGACGGTGAGGCCATGCGCAACGACGACGCCTTCCAGCACGTCGCCGCCTGGGAGTGGACCGGCGACGACTCGGCGCCCGTCCGCCACGAGGAACCGCTGAACTTCGAGGTCGTGAAGCCCACCACGCGGAGCTACAAGTGACGACGATCCTGAACCTGACGCTGAAGGTGTGGCGCCAGGACGGCCCCGGTGTCGCCGGCCGCTTCGAGACCTACCCGGCCGAGGGCATCTCCGACGACATGTCGTTCCTCGAGATGCTCGACATCGTCAACGAGCGGCTCATCGAGCGGGGCGACGAGCCCATCGCCTTCGAGTCCGACTGCCGGGAGGGCATCTGCGGCACGTGCGGGCTGATGGTCAACGGCCTCGCCCACGGCCCGAAGGTCGGCGCCGCCGTCTGCCAGCTCCACATGCGCAACTTCGCCGACGGTGACGTGATCACCGTCGAGCCGTGGCGGGCCGCCGCCTTCCCGGTGCTGAAGGACTGTGCCGTCGACCGCCAGGCGTTCGACCGCATCATCGAGGCGGGCGGCTACATCTCGGTGCCGACCGGCGCCGCGCCCGACGCCAACCTGATCCCCGTCCCCAAGCCGTCGTCGGAGGCCGCCTTCGAGGCGGCCGCCTGCATCGGCTGCGGGGCGTGCGTGGCCGCCTGCCCGAACTCGGCGGCCCAGCTGTTCACCGCAGCCAAGATCTCGCACCTGGCCCTGCTCCCCCAGGGCCAGCCGGAGCGATTCGGCCGGGTCGAGGCGATGGTGGAGACGATGGAGCAGTTCTTCGGCACCTGCACGAACCACGGCGAGTGCGAGAAGGCGTGCCCGAAGGAGATCTCCATCGACTACATCGCCATGATGAACCGCGACTACGTCAAGTCGAAGGTGAAGAACCGCAAGCTGCTCGGCCAACGGTGATCAGTAGCGGTGATCGGTCGCGCTGAGTGACGCCCCACACCGCCACCGTCATGGCCGTGGTCGGCGCCGCCGTCGCGCCCGTGGCCGCCGCGGTCGGAGCGTTCGTGCGGGGCCGCGCCCCTGCCGACGACGGCCTCGGGGGACCGCCCCCGGTCTGACCGGACCGGGTCACGCCCGGGGGGTCCGCCACGTGGCCCACCCGACGGCGGTGGTGGCGTCGTCGAGGGTGGCGCGGACGAGACCGGTGGCGGTGGCCGCGGACGCAGTGGCCCAGGTGGCCAGTGCCCAGGGGGCGACCGCCAGCGCCCGGCCGGAGGAGTCCTCGACGACCCCGCCGGGGGGCAGGTACCCGCCCGACCAGTCGTGCCCGCCCTCGCCGGCCACCCACGCGCTGCGCCTCACGACGGCCGCCTCCAGGCTCGAGCCGGGATCGAGCCGTCCGGGCCGGTGGGTGCGCCACGCCACCCAGGTCGCGTCCCAGGCCTCGTGGCCGACCAGCACCTCCCCGTGGACCACCCCGGGCTGCGCCTCCCCGCCGGCCAGGGCCAGCACCGGTCCGGTCGCCTCCCAGTCGACGTCGAGGGCCAGCCCGGTGCGCTCACCCCAGCCCTGCCCCAGCCCGTCGGTGGGATCGTCGTGGACGAGAGCGAAGGCCTCGAGACCCAGCGTGAACCGGCGGCCGGGCTCCTCGCACACGTGGTGGGCCCACACGCCGTGGGAGCGCACCTCGAGGTAGCGGCGGTCGCGCGGGCGGGGGACACCGTCGTCGGCCAGCACCACCGGACGACGGTCGGCGCCCACCACGGCGACGTGCAGACCGGCCCCGCCCGGGCGGACGGTCAGCGCCTGGACCACCCCCAGTGACCCGTCGGGCGACCAGAAGGCGAACGTCCAGCGCCCCGGGGCGGCGATCTCGGCCACGTCGGTCCGACGGTAGGCTGCCCGCTCCATGACCCGCCACCCGGGAGCCCGTGGGGCCGCCGCAGCCCGCAGGGCCGCCCGTGCAACCCGCCGTGCTGCTGCGTCGGAGCCCGCACGTCGGTGCCTCGCTACCTGAGCCCGGCCTGGATCGACCGCCTGCGGGAGCGGGCCGGCGGCGACGAGCACCTCCGTCAGCTCGTGGCCGACCGCGACGTCGTGCTGCAACAGGTGGTCACGGGCACGCCCGACGGTGAGGTCGCCTACGCCGTCACGTTCGACCGGGGTGACGTCCACGTGCAGGCGGGACGGGTGGACGACCCCGACGTCACGTTCCGCCAGTCGTGGGACACCGCCGTCGAAGTGGCCACCGGCGAGCTGACGGCGGTGGCTGCCTTCCGTGACGGGCTGATCGAGCTGTCCGGCGACGCCGCCGCGTTGCAGGCCAACCAGGACGCGTTCCGGGCCCTCGACGCCGTCTTCGCCGACGTCCGGGCCGACACGACCTACGAGTAACCGGTCGCTCCCTCGAGGTCGAGCAGCCGGCGCTTCACGTCGACACCGAGGGCGAACCCGCCCAGCTTTCCGCCGGCGGCCACGACCCGGTGGCAGGGGACGACGATGGGAACGGGGTTGGCTCCGACGGCGCCGCCGACGGCACGGGCGGCCCGGGGGTCGTGGCCGGCCCGGCGGGCCAGCTCGGCGTACGTGACGGTCTCGCCGGGGGGGATCCGCCGTAGCTCGGCCCAGATCCGCGAGCGGAACTCCGAGCCGGGCGCGTCGACGGTGAGACCGTCGAGGGCGGCGACGTCGCCACCGAAGTAGCGGTCGAGCGCCTCGGCCACGGCCTCGTCGGCCGGCTCCGCGGTGGTGCCGGTGGCGGACCCACCGGCGGCTCCGTGGTCGAGGTCGATCCGGCAGATGCCGTCGTCCCCGCTCGTCACCCGCAGCGGGCCGATCGGCGACGGCTGGAGCCAGGTGTGGGTCGTCATGACGGTCACGCTACGCCCGGGCGGGCCATCGGATCGGACCGATCCGGACCGGTCATGTGAACGCCGCCGCCTGCCGCACCGGGGTCCTCCTCGCGCCGTGGGACAGGTAGCCGAGGAGGTCCGCGAGCCCCATGGGCGGAGCGAAGAAGTGGCCCTGCACGATCCGGACGTCGAGGTCCATGAGCGCCAGGGTCTGCTCCTGGCTCTCGACCCCCTCGGCCACGACCTCGACGTCGAGGGCCTGGGCCAGGGCCGCCACCATGGCCACGATGCGGGCGTCGTCGGCGTGCTCGAGCATGCACGCCACGAACGAGCTGTCGATCTTGACGCAATCGACCGGGAAGCTCCGGAGGTGGGCCAGGCTCGAGTAGCCCGTGCCGAAGTCGTCAAGGGCGAGGTGGAAGCCGAGCCGCCGCAGCTCCTGCAGGGTGTCGACGGCGACACCGGGGTCACGGATCAGCAACCCCTCGTTGATCTCGAGGATCAACCGGCTCGGATCGATGCGGTGACCCTGGACCATGCCGGCGAAGCGCTCGACGCTGTCGCGCTGGACGATCTGGCGGGGGCTGACGTTCACGGCCATCCGGACACCGGCGCCGAGCTGCCGGGCGTCGATCTCGCGCAGCGAGCGACAGGCCTCGTCGAGGACCCACTCACCGATGCCGGCCACCAGCCCCGTGTCCTCGGCCACCGAGATGAAGTCCTCGGCGGCGAGGAGCCCGTGCCCGGGACGATGCCAGCGCACCAGCGCCTCGACGCTGCGGACCCGCCCGGTCAGGGCCTCGACGATGGGTTGGAACACGAGCCCCATCTCCCCCCGGCGGACGGCTCCGCTCAACGCCTGCTCGGTGGCGTGGCGCTCCTCGGTCTGGCGCTGCAGGTCGCGGTCGAACAGCTCCACCCGGTTGCGGCCCCGCTCCTTGGCCCGGTACAGCGCGGCGTCGGCCTGGGCGAGGAGCTGGCCGGCGGCAGGGTCGCCATGGCCCGCCGCCACCCCGACGCTCGATCCGACGAACACCTCCCCGACGGAGATGGCGAACGGCTCCTGCAGACGATCCCGGATGCGATCGCCCAGGTCGACGGCCTGGTCGATCCCGTCGATGTCAGGGCACAGCACGGCGAACTCGTCGCCCCCGAAGCGGGCCACCAGATCACCGGCCCGGGTGACCTCTGCCAGGCGGGCGGAGACCTCCCGCAGCACCTCGTCGCCGGCGGCATGGCCATGGGTGTCGTTGACGGGCTTGAACCGGTCGAGGTCGACGTACATGACGGCCAGACGCCCACCCCGGCGGGCGTTGCGGGCCAGCTCCCGGTCCAGGGCCTCCATGAACGTGGCCCGGTTGGCGAGGCCGGTGAGCGGATCGTGGCGGGCGCGGTGCTGGAGACGGGCCTGGCGGGCCTCCTCCTCGGACACGTCGCGCACGATCCAGGTCTCCACCCGCCCGATGCCGCTGTCGACGGCACTGTGGGACACCTCGGTCGGGAACGTCTGACCGTCGACGCGGTGCCCCGTCCACCGCCCGTCCCCGTGGTTGATCAGATCGGCGACCGCCGTGTCGATCAGGTCGTCCTCGTCCTCGGCGCCGAACACCGCCACGGCGGCCCGGTTGGCCGTCTGGACCTGTCCGCCGGTCGTGGTCAGGATGGCCTCGGCGGCGTGGTCGAGGACGTCGCGGAGGTGGCTCGTGCTGGCCACCTCGGCGGTGGCGTCGCAGCCGACGGACTGCACGAACGACAGCGACCCGTCCGCGAACACGCCGAGCCCACGCCAGCGGACCACCGAGCCGTCGGCGGCGGTCACCTCGATCTCACCGTGGGGGTCCTCCGGGGTGAGCCCGGCGATCATGGCGTCCAGGTCGGCGGCGTCGGCGGCGGCCCTGCCGAGCGGGTCCTCGCCGATGCGGCTGCCGACGACCCGGTGGGCGTCGGCGCCGGCCAGGTCGAGCAGGGCCCGGTTGGCGTAGACGATCCTCCGGTCGGGGCGGAACCGGACGATGGGCAGCTCCATGCGCTCCAGGACGTCGGCGGCCGAGACCTCGTCCCCCGGGGTCGGCGTCGGCTCGCCGGCGTCGATCGCCACCGTCCCCCATCGGCGCGCGGCCGGCCGTCTTGAGCGGGGGACGGGTCGGGGGTGGGTGGCGGGTGGCGGGCGGGGCCCACGGGCCCGTCGCCACCGGATGAGCTGCTGCGTGATCCGTGGGGCAGGTCTCTCCTCGGGCGACTCGACCGGGCGACTCGACCGGGCGGTCGCCGTCGCCGTCGTTCCGGAGTCCGAGGGCCGGCCCGGTCCTACTCACGGCATCCGACAGCGCTTCCGGGCGATCACCACCGGGTGGCTGCCGTCCGGGGGGAGCTCGCCCACCGGGCCGATTGCCGAGGCCCTGCCGCCCACGGCGACTCCGCGGAGGCGCTCCCGCGGGAACGCAGCCACCCCGCCCCTCGCCGCCGCCCCCAGCGACTCCGCGGAGACGCCCTCGGCTGCGTCTCGCGCTCGGCCGTCGGCGCGCCTGTCGGGCACGGCTCGTAAGGTTCGGGCGTGCCCGAGCTGCCCGAGGTCCGAGCCCACGCGGAGCGGCTCACGGCGGCGCTCGCGGGCGACGTCCTCGCCCGGGTCGAGCCGCTGTCGTTCACGGCGCTCAAGACGGCCCGGCCCGCCGTCGACGCCGCCGTCGGCCGCCCGCTCGACGGTGTCGACCAGCGGGGCAAGTACCTGCTGATGCGCTTCGGCGACCTCACCGCCGTCGTCCACCTCATGCAGGGGGGCCGCCTGCGGCTCGACGAGAAGCGGGCCCGTCGGCCCCGGGGTGGGCTGGTGCGGTGGGTCTTCGAGGACGGTGCGGCGCTCCTGCTCACCGAGGCCGGCACCGAGAAGCGGGCCGGGGTGTGGATGGTGGCCGGCGGGACCGAGGGGGTCGAGCCGCTGGCGCACCTCGGGCCCGAGGCCGACGCCGTGGGGCCCGACGACCTGCTCGGTCGGCTGCACACCGGGTCCAAGCGGCTGCACGGGTGGCTGCGCGACCAGGGCAACCTGGCCGGTCTCGGCCGCCGGCTGGCCAACGAGGTCTGCTACCGGGCCGCCCTGTCGCCGTTCGTCATGACCGCCCAGCTCGATCCCGACGAGGCCGGCCGCATCGTCGGTGCCATCGGCGAGGCGGTCGAGGAGGGACTCGACTTCGAGCGCGGCCTCGGGGACATGAGCGCGTCGAAGGACCGGCCCGGCCTCGTGCACCGGCGGGCCGGGGAGCCGTGCGGCGACGGCGACCACGTCCACACCGTCGAGTACAGCAAGTACACGATCTTCTACTGTCCCGAGGTGCAGACCGGTGGTCGCATCCTCGCCGACAACACCACCAGCCGGTTCCTGCGGTAGCAGACGTCGGGCGCCGACACCGGACCGGGTGGACGACGTCCACGAGCTCGCACGGGGCATGCCCCACGTCGGTGGGTGCGGCCGGCCGAGCCGGCCGAGCTGATCCAGGACGCCTGGGCTCGGCCAGGCGTCCGCCCGCCGTGGCGCAGCGTGGCTCGCCGAGTGTGGGCTGACCTGACCTGACCTGACCTGACCCGTCGCCGTCAGCCCAGCAGGCCCATCTCCTGCACCGTCTGCTGCTCCTCCACCAGCTCGGCCCAGGTGGCCTCCATGCGGGACCGGGAGAAGTCGTCGATGTCGAGGCCGTCGACGATCTCGTACTCCCCCTCGGAGGTGGTGCACGGGAACGAGCTGATGACCCCCTCGGGGGCGCCGTAGCTCCCGTCAGAGGGCACCGCCATCGACACCCAGTCGCCATCGTCGGTGCCGAGCACCCAGTCGCGGAGGTGGTCGACGGCGGCCGAGGCGGCCGAGGCGGCCGACGACGCCCCCCGGGCCTCGATGATGGCGGCGCCGCGCTTCTGGACGGTCGGGATGAAGTCGTCCTCCAGCCACGCCTGGTCGTCGACGACCTCGGCCGCCGACTGGCCCCCGATCCGGGCGTGGAAGATGTCCGGGTACTGGGTGGCCGAGTGGTTGCCCCAGATGGTCATGCGGGTGATGTCGTTGACCGACCGGCCCGTCCTGGCGGCGAGCTGGGCCAGGGCCCGGTTGTGGTCGAGGCGGGTCATGGCCGTGAAGCGCTCGGCCGGGATGTCGGGGGCGTTGCGCTGGGCGATCAGGCAGTTGGTGTTGGCCGGGTTGCCGACCACCAGGATGCGGATGTCGTCGGCGGCGCTGTCGTTCAGGGCCGTGCCCTGGGCCGTGAAGATGGCCCCGTTGGCCTCCAGCAGGTCGGCCCGCTCCATGCCCGGCCCCCGGGGTCGGGAGCCCACCAGCAGGGCGACGTTGGCGTCGGCGAAGGCGACCGACGGGTCGTCGGCCTGCACGACACCGGCCAGGAGAGGGAAGGCGCAGTCGTCGAGCTCCATGGCCACCCCCCGCAGCGCGTCCATGGCCGGGGGAATTTCCAGGAGCTGCAGGACCACGGGCTGGTCGGGGCCGAGCATGGCGCCGCTCGCGATGCGGAACAGGAGGCTGTAGCCGATCTGGCCTGCGGCCCCGGTGACGGCAACGCGGACGGGCTCGGGCATCGCGGGGCTCCTGGGTGCAGCGTGCAGACGGTCGGCGCGACGCTAGCGAAGCTGGGGTGGGGCGGTGAACGGGGGCGGGACCCCGGGCCCGATCGTCGGTTCGTGAGACCCCGCTGCGCCGGAAACGGTCGGCGCTCCCGATGCGGGCGCCCCTCTGAGGTCGACCCACCCGGAAGCGACGCCGCGGAGTCCCAGGGAGCCGTTCCCCCGTTCTCCTGCGGTGGCGCCACCCCACCGCGCTCCCAGGAGCTACCCCGGCCGGAACCCGGGTCCCTCGACCGGGGCGGAGGGCTCGGTCATCGGGTACCCCTCGATCGCGTCTGCGCCTCGTCGGTGCGCATGGTCGAGAGCACCTCGCAGTCGACGTGGTTCGCCGGAGCGACCCCGAGCATGGTCAGGGACCTCGTGACCCCGGTACGCAGAACTCGTTGCCCTCCGGGTCGGCGAGGACGGCCCATGACTGCTCGCCCTGCCCGACGTCGACCTCCGTCGCGCCCAGCGCGAGCAGGCGCTCGACCTCGGCGTCCCGGTCGTCGGGCCGGAAGTCGAGATGGGGCCGGTTCGCTCGGGAACGGGCACGAACAGCAGGCTCGGCAGCCGATCGGGAGCGGGCCGGATCTCGAACTCGTCGGGATCGTCGTCGACGACGGTCCAACCGAGAGCCTCCCGCCACCACGAGCCGGGCGACCGTGGGTCGCTCGCGTCGACGATCGTCTGCTCCCACTCGAGGCCCACGGCGGGATCGTGGGACTGCGACACCCTCGCCGGGGCCAGCCTGGAGTGCGCTCAGCCGGCCGCGGCCCGGACGTTGCCGAGCCAGGAGGCGTGGAGCGCGGCGTAGGTGCCGCCCCCGTCGACGAGCCGGTCGTGGGGGCCCTCCTCGACGAGACGCCCTGCGTCGAAGACGAGGACCCGGTCGGCGGCCTCGGCGGTGGAGAGCCGGTGGGCCACCGAGATGGTCGTGCGGCCGGCGGCGAGGCGACGGAGGGCGGACGCCAGCGCCTGCTCCGTCTCGGGGTCGACGGCGCTGGTGGCCTCGTCGAGGAGGAGCAGGCCCGGATCGGCCAGCTCGGCCCGGGCCAGGGCCACGAGCTGACGCTCCCCCACCGACAGCTGCTCGCCCCGCTGGCCGACCCGGGTGGCGAGCCCGGCCGGCAGCCGGTCGACCCAGGCACCGAGGCCCAGCTCTTCGAAGGCGGCCATGACGTGGGCGTCGGTGGCCGAGGGACGGCCGTAGCGGACGTTCTCGCCCACGGTCGTGTCGAACAGGAAGCCGTCCTGGGGCACCATCCTGATCCGGGCGCGACGGCTGACCGGGGCCACCTCCCGCAGGGGGACGCCGCCGACGGCGATGGTCCCCGTCGTCGGGTCGGCCAGGCGGGCCAGCAGCTTGGCGAACGTCGTCTTGCCGCTGCCCGTCTCGCCCACCACGGCGATGTCCTCCCCCGGGGAGATGTCGACGCTCACGTCGCTCAGCACTTCGGGGCCGACCCGGTAGCGGAACCCGAGCCCGGTGACGCCGACCGACAGCGGCCCGTCGGGCAGCTCGACCCCGTGCTCGGGCTCGACCACGTCGACGGGGGTGGCCAGCACCAGCAGCACCTTGCGCCAGCCGGCCAGGGCGGTCTGGGTCTGGTCGAGGATCTCGCTCAGCTCGGCGATGGGCGTCAGGAGCAGGGTGACGAGGAAGAAGAAGGCCACCACCTCACCCACGCCGAGGCCCCACCCCGGACCGAACCAGGCGCCGAGCCCGGCCACCGACGCCAGCGCCACCGCCCCGAACACGTCGGCCAGCGGGAAGAGGAAGGCGAAGTACCAGGCCACGTCGAGCTCGGACCGGTAGTGCCGGTCGATGGTCGCCCGCACCCGCCGCTCGGAGCGACCGACCATCCCGTAGGCCCGCACGACCGGCGCACCGGTGAGCTGCTCGGAGAACTCGGTCACCATCTCGCCCACCCGGCTGCGGAGGCGGTCGTGGGCGAGGAGCTGGCGCCGCTGGATGGCCCGGAACAGGAACGGCAGTGGCGAGAACACCAGCATGGTGACGAGGGTCAGCTGCCACGAGTAGACGGCCATGACCACGAGGGTCAGGACGATGAGGGTCAGCTGGACGACCCAGGCGACGGCACCCCACTCGACGAACCGGGCCAGCGCCTCGATGTCGCTCGTGACCCGGGTGACGAGCGCCCCCTTCGACGACCCGGTGTGCTCGGCCATCGACAGCCGGTGGATGTGGTCGAACACCCGGAGACGGAGGGCGTACAGGGTCTGCTCGGCGGCCCGCACGAGCCGCAGGAAGGCGGCCCGGCTCAGACCCCACACCACGGCCACGAGCACACCGGCCCCGGCACAGGCCGGGTAGACGAACGCCGGCCGGAATCCGTCGTCGCCGGTGACACCCCGGTCGAGGATCTGCTGGATGAGGACGGGCACGGTCAGGCGTCCGATGGCGCTGGCCATGGCGAGGGCGATCGTGAAGGTCAGCCCCACCCGCAACTCGGGCGTGACCCGCAGCCCGGCCCGCAGCAGCGTGAGGGCCCCGCCCGTCTCCAGCTCGGCGCCGTCGAGGACGGGCGGGGGGGTTCCCGCGCGAGGAGGGGCGGTGCCGGGCCCGCTCACGCGAGGGCCTGCTCGTAGGCCCGGACCAGGGCCCGGTAGGCCGGCACCGACGCGGCCAGCTCGGCGTGGGAGCCGGTGGCGGCGATCCGTCCGTCGTCGAGGAACAGCACCCGGTCGGCCAGGGAGATCGTCGACAGGCGGTGAGCCACGACGAGGGTGGTGGCCCGCACGTCTCGGCGGAGCCGGTCGAGGATGTCGGCCTCGACCCTGGGGTCGACGGCGGAGGTGGCGTCGTCGAGGAGCAGCACCCGGGGCCGGCGCAGCAGCGCCCGGGCGAGGGCCACCCGCTGACGTTGACCCCCGGACAGGGTGACGCCCCGCTCGCCGAGCACGGTGTCGAGGCCGTCGGGCAGCTCGTGGACGAACTCGGCCCGGGCCACCGCGAGCGCCCCGGCCAACCGGGCGTCGTCGACGTCGGCCCCGACGGTGAGGTTCTCGCGCACGGAGTCGGCGAACAGGAAGCTCTCCTGGAACACCAGACCCACCGCCTCCGTCCGCTCGGCCGACGACAGCTCCTCGATCGGGACCCCGCCCAGCAGGATGCGGCCCCGGTCGGGACGCTCGAGGCGCGAGAGCAGCTCGAGCAGGGTCGACTTGCCCGAGCCGGTCGAGCCGACCAGGGCGACGACCTCGCCGGGCCCGACGGTGAGGTCGACGCCCCGCAGCACGGGCGGGCCGTCGCGGGCGTGCTCGACGGCGACGGCGGTGAGGTCGAGAGGACCTGCGGGGAGCGAGGCGGTGCCGTCGACGGACGGCTCGTCGGGCTCGGCCAGCACCCGCTCGACCCGATCGGCGGCGACCACCGAGCGGGGCATCTCCTCCAGCAGGAAGCCCACCACCCGCACCGGAAAGGCCAGGATCTGGAACAGCGCCATGGCTTGCACGACGTCACCGGGCGTGACGGCGCCGGTCGAGATGCGCCACCCGCCGACGGCCAGCACCCCGACGATGCCGAGGCCGGGGAGCGCGTCGAGCGAGGGCTCGAACACGGCCCGCAGCCTCCCCACGCCGAGGCGGGCGTCGCGTAGCGCCCCGGCAGCACCGTCGAGTCGGGCGACCTCGTCGCGCTCCCGGCCGAGGGTCTTGACGGTCAGGACCCCGTCGTAGCTCTCGTGGGCGATGGCGGACACCTCACCGATGCGGTGCTGCGCCTCGGCGGCGAAGCCGGCGACGCGGGAGGAGTAGTAGTGGTTCACGACACCGAGGAGGGGGAACAGGACGAGCGCCACCGCCAGCAGGTAGACGTCGACCAGCGCCAGGGTCACGGCGGCGACGGTCATGAGCACGATCACCGCCACCGAGAACGGCAGCGGGTTGATCACCTCGGCGGCGAGGTGGACGTCGGCGTCGGCGTGGGCCAGGAGCTGGCCGGTCGGGCGGGACCGGTGGTAGCCCAACGGGACCCGCAGGTAGCGGTCGGCGATACCCGCCCGCCAGGTGACCTGCATGCGGCTCGACGTCACGGCGGCGAAGTAGCGGCGCAGCACGACGCCCACCGACTTGACCAGGGCCACGGCCACGATGGCCACCACCGCTCCCACGACCAACCCGGTGGTGGCACCGGTGCCACCGTCGGGCGAGGCGCCGTCGAAGGCGGGGATGATCAGCCGGTCGGTGACCCGGCCGAGGACCACGGTCTGCCCGACGGCCGCCAGCGCGAAGGCCACGGCGCCCACGATGGACACGGAGAACGGGCGCGGGTGGGTGCGTACGGCCCGCCACAGGAGCGCGCCGCCCCGGCGGTAGAAGGACGTCGCGGCCACCCGGCCAGGGTACGGCCGGGGTGTGACAGGACCGCCGGGTCTCCCCGCCCCGCCCGGCCCGAAGGTTTTCGGAAGGTCGCGGTCGTACGGTCACGAACCTCACTACCGGCGCGGGAGCGAGAGATGGGGTTTTCGAGACGAGACTTCGTGAAGATGGGCGTGCTCGGCAGCGCCGCCCTGATGCTGCCGATCGAGCGGGTCATCAGCGCGGCGACACCGCCCCGCATCGACCGATCCGAGCTCCCCGAGCCCTTCTCGCTGCCGTTCCGGGTACCGCCGACGGCGCAGCCCAGCCTCCAGGACGCCGACACCGACCACTACCGGTTGGACCTCGTGCAGACGGCGCGCCAGATCCTCCCCGGCTACTACACGGCGGTCTGGAACTACCGGGACGAGGCCGGGAACCTCAACCCGACGATCGACGCCACCCAGGGCCGCCAGGTGCGCCTGCAGGTCTCCAACCTCCTGCCCGACCATCCGCAGCTCGAGTACCGACCACCGACCTCGCTGCACCTGCACGGATCGCCGTCGCTGCCCCAGTACGACGGCTACGCCAGCGACGTCACCATGCCCGGCGAGTACAAGGACTACTACTTCCCGAACAACCAGGAGGGCCGGACGATGTGGTACCACGACCACGGCATCCACCGGACCGCCCCCAACGTCCAGATGGGCCTCGCCGCCATGTACCGGCTGTTCGACCCGCTGGAGCGGTCGCTGCCCATCCCCCACGGTGACTACGACGTCCCCCTCATCGTCACCGACGCCTTCTTCGACGAGAACGGCCAGCTCCTCTACCGCGACGACGGCGAGTCGGGCCTCTACGGCGACGTGATCCTGGTCAACGGGGTGCCGTGGCCCACCATGCAGGTCGAGCGGCGCAAGTACCGGTTCCGGATCCTGAACGCCTCCATCTCGCGCGGCTACAAGTTCCGGCTCAGCTCCCGGGAGCGGTTCGCGGTCATCGCCACCGACGCGGGGCTCATGCCCCAGCGCCAGTGGACCAAGACCCTCCGCCAGGGCGCCGCCGAGCGCTACGAGATCGTCATCGACTTCGCCAAGTACGAGATCGGTGACCGGGTCGTCCTCGAGAACCTGAGCAACCGGAACAACACCGACCACCCCGACACCGACAAGGTGATGGCCTTCGACGTCGTGTCGGAGCCCTCGTCCCGAGCCGACAACCGGCACCCGAAGGTGCTGAACCCCGACAACGAGATCATGAACCTCGACGAGTCCCAGTCGGTCGCCACCCGGACGCTGCGCCTCGACCGACAGGGCGGCGAGTGGACCATCAACGACGTCACCTGGCAGGACGTCGTCAACAGCGGCTTCGAGTACGTGATCGGCAACCCCGACCCCGACGCGGTCGAGATCTGGACGCTGATCAACGGTCACGGCGGCTGGCACCACCCGCTGCACATCCACCTGGTCGACTTCAAGATCCTCGACCGCAACGGCCGACCACCCAAGAAGTGGGAGCGTGGCCCGAAGGACGTGGCCTACGTCGCCGAGTACAACACCATCCGGGTCCTCACCAAGTTCCGCCACCAGGTGGGCAAGTACATGGTCCATTGCCACAACCTCCCCCACGAGGACCACGACATGATGGTGCAGTACGAGGTGGGCTCCGGCGGCCCCGACCCGATCCACGCCGCGCCGGCCCGCCCGCTGCCCGCTCCCCCGCTGTAGACCGGTGACGGTGACCGACGACGGTGTCGTCGACCGGGACGTGGCCGAGCCGGCGCACGGGCGCCCGAGGGTCCGGTCCGACGGTCGCCGGCAACGGCTGCTCGTGGCCGCCTCCCTGGCCGCCTACGCCGGGATCGTCCACCTCTACGTCGCCGTCGAGCACGTCGCCGGGCGGTGGTGGGACTACACCGCCTTCTTCGTCGTCGTGGGGATGGCGCAGGTGGTGCTGGGCGGGCTGATCCTCCGTTCACCGGGAACGCTCACCGTCCTCGCCGGTGTGGTCGGCAACGTCGCCGTGGTCGGCGTGTACGTGGTGGCCCGGACGGCCAGCGCCACGGTCGCCCCGCTGCACGACTCCCACGACATCGGGTTGGCCGGTCCCGCCGACCTCATCGTCACCGCCTCCGAGGTGGTCCTGATCGGGCTCCTGCTGTCGCTGGCGCCGGCCCGGACCCGCCGGACGGCGGCCAACGTCGTGCTGGCCGCCGGGGCCGGTCTCTGGCTGCTGCGGTTCACCGGTCTGCTGACCTGACCGATGCCGCCGACCGAGCTGCGGTCCGTGGTCCGGTCCCGGCTCCTCCCCGGCGCCCGCTGGGGCGTCCCGCTCGTCGTCGTGGTCGCGCTGGCGCTCGCCTGGACGTTCCTGGCCGAGCCCCTCCGCGTCAGTGCGGCCAGCATGGAGCCGACCCTCCACGACGGTGACCGGGTGCTGGTCGAGAAGTGGTCACACCGCGACGGGTCGCTGCGTCGTGACGACATCGTCGTGTTCCACGCACCGGACGGCGGTCTGGCCGTCAAGCGGGTGGTGGCGGTGGGCGGCGAGAGCGTCGGCACCGAGAGCGGTGTGCTGGTCGTCGACGGTGAGGCGTACGACGAGACCTTCGTCGACCGCACCATGGTCGCCGGCTCCTACTTCGGACCGCAGCACGTTCCCGACGGAACGGTCTTCGTCATGGGCGACAACCGCAGCGACTCGATCGACTCGCGCGACTACGGCGCCGTCCCGGTCGACGACGTCGTCGGGCGCGTCGTCTTTCGCATCTGGCCGTCGCCGGGACGCCCCTGAGCGACCTCGGCCGGTGGCCCGAACCTTTCCCGAAGGTCGGTCTCCTACGTTGCCCGGCCAACAGGTACCGGTGTTGCCGGTGCCGACAGCAAGCGAGCGCGGGAGCAAGTTCTGATGACCGATCACGTCCGACCCGTCGGCCGCCCCAGTGGAGCGACTGCCCCACCGACACGACGGCGCCGGGTCCGAACGCACCTCGCTGCGCTGTTGTGCCTGGCCCTCGTGGCCAGCATCCTCGGCACCTCCACCCGGGTCGAGCAGGCCGACGCCGCCGTCGGCGCCGGGTTCAACCTGAACCGCTCCGACATCCGCTTCATCCTCAAGCAGATCAAGATCGCCGAGCAGCACGCCGCCACCGCGACCCCGCAGAACCCGTGTGGCACCCTCCTCGGCGGCGGACCGAACCAGATCCCGAACCAGAACGGCCAGGGCGTCGAGCTCCCGTGGGGCCTGCGCACCGTCGACGGGTCCTGCAACAACCTCGTCGCCGGCCGCGACGGGTTCGGCTCGGCGGCGCAGGTCTTCCCCCGGATGACGACGCCCGAGTGGCGCGACGCCGAACCGGCGCCGTTCGGCCCGCCCGGACCGGCGTCGTCCTACGCGCAGACGAGCGGGACGGTCTACGACTCCGAGCCCCGCGTCATCAGCAACCTGATCTCCGACCAGACCGCCGCCAACCCGGCCGCCGTCGCCGCCGCCGGTGAGAACCCCGACGTGTCCCCGTCGGGCGCCCTCGACATCTTGAACGTCGCTCCCGACGTCGGCCTGTCGTCGCCGTACAACTCGTGGTTCACGCTGTTCGGGCAGTTCTTCGACCACGGCCTCGACTTCACCAGGAAGAGCGGCGGCACCGTGTTCATGCCGCTGCAGCCCGACGACCCGTTGTACGACCCGGCCGGCCACACGAACTTCATGGTGCTGACCCGCTCGACCAACCAGCCCGGCCCCGACGGCGTCGTGGGCGACGACCCGTCCACCCCCCAGGACGAGAGCGCCGACGACGTCAAGGAGGCCACCAACGAGACGTCCCCCTTCGTCGACCAGAGCCAGACCTACGGCTCGCACCCGTCGCAGCACGTGTTCCTCCGGGAGTACGAGCTCGACGGCAACGGCAAGCCCGTGTCGACCGGTCACATGCTGACGTCCGACGGTGACGGCATGTCGACCTGGGCCGTCCTGAAGGAGCAGGCCCGCACGATGCTCGGCATCGACCTCTCCGACGCCGAGGCGCTGGCCGTCCCCCTCCTCGCCACCGACCCCTACGGCCGCTTCGTGCGCGGCCCCGACGGCTACCCCCAGATGGTCACGACCGGTGGCCTCGTCGAGGGCGACCCCACCGCCAACGGCGGCCAGGGCGTCCCCGTCCCGGCCACGGTGATCCACGCCGGCAACGCCTTCCTCGACGACATCGCCCACAACGCCGTGCCCCGCCCCGGTCTCGTGCCCGACGCCGACTCCGCCATCACCGGGCCCCACGGCGTGCAGGACGAGGGCACCTACGACGACGAGATGCTCGACGCCCACTACATGGCCGGTGACGGCCGGGTGAACGAGAACGTCGGTCTCGTCGCCGTGCACCACGTCTTCCATTCCGAGCACAACCGCCTGGCGGAGGACATCAAGAACGTCATCACCACCAAGGACCCGACCAACCTGGCCGAGTGGCAGCTGGCCGACGGTTCCTGGAACGGTGAGCGCCTGCTGCAGGCGGCCCGGTTCGTGACCGAGATGGAGTACCAGCACCTCGCCTTCGAGGAGTTCGCCCGCAAGGTGCAGCCCCAGGTGAACGTGTTCAGCGGTTACGACCGCAGCATCAACTCCGCCATCCAGGCCGAGTTCGCCCACGCCGTCTACCGGTTCGGGCACTCGATGCTGAACGAGACCGTGGCCCGCACCCGGCCCAACGGCTCGAGCAACGACCTGTTCCTCCTCGAGGCCTTCCTCAACCCGCCGGCCTTCGACGACGGCGGGACCCTCTCGCCCGGCGAGGCCGCCGGCCAGGTGGCCCAGGGCATGATCGAGCAGCAGGGCAACGAGCTCGACGAGTTCGTCACCGAGGCGCTGCGCAACCAGCTCCTCGGTCTGCCGCTCGACCTGGCCGCCCTCAACCTGGCCCGGGCCCGCGAGGCCGGGGTGCCCCGGCTGAACGACGTGCGGCGCGACTTCTACGCCGACACCAACAACCCCGACCTGCGGCCCTACGCCAACTGGAACGAGTTCGGTTTCGAGCTGAAGCACCAGGAGTCGCTCATCAACTTCGTGGCCGCCTACGGCACCCACCCCACCATCACCGGTGACATGGCGACCCGCCGGGCCGCCGCCGAGCTCATCATGTCGGGCGACGCGACCGCCCCGGCCGACAGCTTCGACTTCATGAACGGGACCGGCCCATGGGCCGACTCGGGCGGGATCACGACCACCGGCCTCGACGACGTCGACCTGTGGATCGGTGGCCTGGCCGAGAAGCAGCAGCCCTTCGGCGGCCTCCTGGGCTCGACGTTCAACCACGTCTTCGAGCTCCAGATGGAGAACCTGCAGGACGGCGACCGCTTCTACTACCTGTCCCGGACGGCGGGGCTGAACCTGCTCGTCCAGCTCGAGGGCAACTCGTTCTCCGAGATGATCGAGCGCAACACGTCGGCCACCAACCTGCCGGCCGACGCCTTCGCCCGCATGGACTTCCACTTCTACCTGGACGCCCAGAACGCGAGCGGGCCGATCGTCGACGACCCCAACACCGACTACGACGAGCGCCAGCTGCTGATCCGCCTGGCCGACGGCACGATCCGGTTCAACGGCGGGGAGCACGTGGCCTTCCACGGCACGGCGGCCACCGACTGGGTCCACTCCAGCGAGGGTGACGACACCGTCCGCGGCAACGACGGTGACGACGACCTCGAGGGTGGCTCGGGCAACGACTCGATCATCGCCGGCCTCGGCGACGACATCCTCACCGACGTGTTCGGTGACGACGTCACCAAGGGCGGTGACGGCAACGACGCCATCAGCTCCGGCCAGGGCTTCGACCTGAACCAGGCCGGACGGGGCAACGACTTCGTGGTCGGCGGCTCGGACCCGACCGAGACCTTCGGTGGTCCGGGCGACGACTTCATCTACGGCGGCGAGTCCTTCGACACCGTGTTCGGCGACGACGGTGACGACTGGATCGAGGGCGGCCCGCAGGCCGACCTCCTCCAGGGCGACAACGGTGCGCCCTTCCAGGACGACCCGAACGAGCCCGGTCACGACGTGATCGACGGAGACGGAGGCGCCGACGACTACGACGCCGAGGGCGGCGACGACATCATGGTCTCGGGTCCCGGCATCGAGCGCAACGAGGGGATGCTCGGTTTCGACTGGGTCACCCACGAGAGCGACCCGGTGGCGGCCAACTCGGACATGAACTTCACGGGGCTGCTCCCGCCGAGCGTGGAGGCCCTGCGTGACCGCTTCGACGAGGTCGAGGGGCTCTCAGGCTGGGACTTCGACGACGTCCTGCGAGGCACCGACTACCTGGCCGACGAGATGGTCGGCCACGAGCTCGACGCCGACGGCATCGACCGCATCAGCGGGCTCGCCGACGTGGTCGACGGGGCCAGCTCGTTCACCGGGGGCAACATCATCCTCGGTGGCGCCGGCAGCGACATCCTGGAGGGTCGAGGGGGCGACGACATCCTCGACGGTGACAAGTACCTCCACGTGCGCATCAGCGTGCGCGACGCCGACGACCCCTCCGTCGAGATCGACAGCGTCGAGAGCATGGGCGAGGTGCAGTCGCAGATCTTCGACGGCTCCCTGAACCCGGGACAGCTCCGCATCGTGCGGGAGATCCTCGACAACTCGAACCCCGACGACGTCGACACGGCCGTGTTCACCGGCCCGATGGCCAACTACACGGTGACGGTCAACGACGACTCGATCACGGTGCAGCACCTCGACAACGACAACGGGGTCGACGGCACCGACACCCTCTACGGGATCGAGCGGCTGGCGTTCTCGGACCAGGTGGTCGAGTACATCAACCAGCCCGGCCAGAGCCCCCCGACGGGCACGATCATCCTGAGCTCGGTGACGCCCATCGAGGGCCTGCCGATGACGGCCACCCGGGCCTTCGACGATCCCGACCTGGTGGTTCCCTCGACCATCGAGTACACGTGGCAGCTGGAGACGGAGCCCGGGGTCTGGGCGTCGCTCGCCCCCGGTACGACCTTCACCCCGACCGACCCCGGTCCGGTGGTCGGCCGGCGCCTTCGGGTCGTGGCCACGTTCCTCGACCGTGACGGCGTGCTCGAGCACGTCACGTCGATCGCGACCGATCCGGTGGTGAACATCAACAACGCTCCCACCGGCGCCCCGACGCTGAGCGATACCACGCCGCAGGCCGGCAACGCCGTGGCCGCCTCGATCGCCACGATCGGCGACGACGACGGGCTGGCGGGCGCGGTCTTCGGCTATCAGTGGCAGGAGCGCACCGGTTCGGGCGGCTGGTCCGCCATCGGCGGGGCCGACGGCGCCAGCTTCACGCCGGGCAACGCCCAGGTGGGTCGTCAGCTCCGGGTGCGGGTCACCTGGACCGACGACCACGGCACCGACGAGGCGCTGACCTCGGCAGGCACCGACCCGGTGAGCCCGCCGCCTGACCTCACCGCTCCGGAGATCACGGGCCGTACCCCCGCTCCGGACGCGACCGGGGTGGCCGTCGGCGCCGACGTCGACGTGACCTTCAGCGAGGACGTCACCGGCGTGGGTCCGACCACGGCGCTCCTGACCCGGGTCTCGACCGGTGACACGGTGGCGGTCGACCTGGCCCCGGCCAACCCCGGGGCCACGGTGGGGGCGCTCACCATGGATCCGGTCGCCGACCTGGCGCCCGGCGAGGACTACACGGTGACGCTCACGTCGGGCATCACCGACCTCGCCGACCCCGCCAACCCGCTGGCCGACTCGCAGTGGAGCTTCACCACCGACACCCCGGCCGCCCCGGACACGACACCGCCCACGGTGTCGCCCCGGACCCCGGCCGCGGACGCCACCGGTGTCGGGAGGGGTGTCACGGTGAGGGCCCGCTTCAGCGAGCGGGTGAGCGGCATCGACGCCGACTCGGTCCAGCTGGTCAACACCGTCACCGGCGACGCCGTCCCGGCGGTGCTCACCCCGGCCGGCCCGGGCGACCGGACCAGCAACGTCGTCATCAACCCCGACGCCAGGCTGGACCGGGGCACCCTGTACCGGGTCACCTTCAACGCCGGCATCGTCGACCTGGCGGGCAACCCGCTGGCCCCGACGAGCTGGACCTTCACCACCCGCGGTACCGCAGGTGGCGGAGGCGGTGGTGACACGACGGCGCCGACGGTGGCGCCCCGGAACCCGGCGGCCGGAGCCGTCGACGTCGGGCGGGGTGTCACGGTGAGGGCCCGCTTCAGCGAGCGGGTGAGCGGCATCGACGCCGACTCGGTGCAGCTGGTCGACACCGTGACCGGTAACGCCGTCCCGGCCGTGCTCACCCCGGCCGACCCGTCCACCCGGACCGGCAGCGTCGTCATCAACCCCGACGCCAGGCTGGACCGGGGCACCACCTACCGGGTCACCTTCGGCACCGGCATCGTCGACAACGCCGGGAACCCCCTGGCCCCGACGAGCTGGGACTTCACGGTCGTCCCCTAGGGACGCCTCACGCACGCAGCCCGGTCCCGTCCGCGCTCGGGACCGGGCTGTTGCGCGCCAACGGACCCACACGTCGTCCCGCCCCGCTGGTGTCCCCCTGATGGGGACGGCTAGGGTGCGCCCCGGATCGGTGCGGGATCGGTCCGCTCGGCGCGGGAGGAGAACGAGTGGCGCGGGTGGGTGCTTCGCTTGGCGATCATCGCCAGGCAACGGGTGGGGCGCGAGCGAGCGTCTCGATGTTCGGTTCGCTGGCGGTGCGCACGGACCGGGTCGAGCTGGGTCCGACCAGCTTCGGGGGGGTCAAACCCAAGAGCGTGCTGGAGCTGCTGCTGTTGGGGCGCGGCCGCCTGGTGAGCAAGGACCTGCTGATCGAGTCGGTGTGGACCGACGACCTCCCCCGCGATCCGACGGCGACGCTGCAGTCCTACGTGTCGGTGCTCCGCCGGCAGCTGGCGGCGGCGGGCGTCGACGCCCGGCGGATCATCGCCACCGCTCCCGGTGCGTACCGTCTCGCCCTCGACGACGTCGACCTCGACATCATTGAGTTCGACCACCTCCTCGACCGGGCCGAGCGGGCCGGTCCGGAGCGGCGGCGGGCGCTGCGGGAGCAGGCCGTGGCGCTGGCCACCGGCGACCTGCTGGAAGATGCGCCCTACGCCGAGTGGGTCCAGGAGGAACGCGACCGCTACCGCCAGCGGGTGGTCCGGACCCACGTGCTCGTCGGGGAGGACGCCCTGGCCGACGGTGACCTGTCCGTGGCCCTCCGCCACGGTGACGCCGCCATCGGGCTCATCCCCTCCGTCGAGGAGGCCCACCGGCTCGTGATCCTCGCCCACCACGGGCTCGGGCACGGCGAGCTGTCGCGGCGGGCCTACACCCGCTGCGTCGACACCCTCCGCTCGGAGCTCGACGTCGAACCGAGCGCCGACACCGAACTGCTCGCCGAACGGGTCGCGACCGGCACGCCGATGAGCGAGCTGGTCACGCCGTCGGCCCGCCCCCACGCCGCAACGGGGAGGCGGCGGGTGGACCGACGCCACCACGGCGGTCGCCTGCCCTTCGTCGGTCGACGCACGGAGCTGGCTCGGATCGCCGACCACGTCACCGCCGCCCACGCCGGCCGGTTCACACTCGTCACGGTGGAGGCGCTGACCGGGTTCGGGCGCACGACCCTGCTCGACCACGTCCGCGAGACCACCCCCGGTCCGGTCGGGTGGGCGGCGTACTCGCCCCGGGAGCTTGACCTCCCCCGCCTGCCGCTCGCCGCCGGCCTGGTCGACGCCCTCCGAGGCTCGGCCGGCGCCGTCGACGCCGCCCGCTATGCCCACACCCCGGTGGTCACCGATCTCGAACCGACGATGTGGTCGCTGCACGAGATCCTCCGGCGCCACACCCCGATGGTGCTCCTCCTCGACGATGCGCACTGGGCCGACGACGACACGGTCTCCGCCCTCGGGTGGCTGCACCGACACGCGCCGACGCTGCCGCTCGCCGTCGTGGCCACCCTCCGGACGCAGGTCCACGAGCGACGCCTGCACCCGGTCCGGACCGACGACCACCGGTTGCGGGCCATCGCCACCGACCACGTCGTCCTCGGACCCCTCACCGGACCGAAGAACGGCACCCTCCGCAGCTCCATCACCGAGGTCGCCCACGCCACGGGCGGCATCCCGGTGCTGATGTCGGACCTCTGGCGGTGGCGCCACGCGGGCAACCGGGGTCTTCCCACCACCGTCGAGGAGACGGTGAGACGCCGGGTCCGCGGGCTCGGAGGCCGGCTGGCGTCGATCCTGCAGGCGGCGGCGGTGGCGCCCGATCCGATCCAGGCGTCGGCGGTGGCCGAGGCCACCGAGCTGTCCGGCGAGTCCGAGATCCGCGCCGAGCTCGAACGGCTCAGCGACCTGCACTTCCTGGAGCGTGTCCCGGGCGGGTTCCGGTTCGTGGCCCCGCTGGTGCAGGACGTGCTCGCCCGGACGGTCCCGCCCCGGCGCCCGGTGGTGTCCGCCACCGGCGGGCGCGACCTCGAGGTCGGCTGACCAGGGGCCGGCTGATCAGGCTGCGCCGACGCCCCGGAGGCGGGCCTCGACGGGCCCGCCACGGCGGTGGCGGCGACCTGGACCCGATCGCCGACACCGCCGGCCGGAAGGCTGACGCTCGCCCGGCCCCGAGCGGCCGGGCCGGTCCTAGAGCTGGATCGACTTGGTCTCGGTGAACTCCGCCAGGCCGTGGGCGCCCAGCTCCCGGCCGTGGCCGGACTGCTTGTAACCGCCGAACGGGGCCACGATGTTGAAGGCCCCGCCGTTGACGGCCACCTGGCCGGTGCGGATGCGGCGGGCCATGGCCTTGGCCCGCTCCGGGTCGGCCGACGACACCGCCCCCGACAGGCCGTAGGGGCTGTCGTTGGCGATGCGCACGGCGTCGTCGTCGTCGTCGTAGCCGATGATCGAGAGCACCGGCCCGAAGATCTCCTCCTGGGCGATGGTCATGTCGTTGGTGACGTTGGCGAACACGGTGGGCTTCACGAAATAGCCGGTGTCGCGTCCCTCGGGCCTGCCCGGGCCGCCGGTCACGACCTCGGCCCCCTCGTCGATCCCCTGCTGGATGTAGTCCTGCACCCGCTGCCACTGCGACTCCGACACGAGCGGGCCGAGCACGGCGCCCTCCTCGTGGGCCTCCCCCACCCGGACCTTCTCGGCGGCGGCGGCGGCGATGGCCTTGGCCTCGTCGACCCGGTCCTTCGGGACCAGCATGCGGGTGAGCGCCGTGCAGGTCTGGCCCGAGTTGAGGTAGCAGCCCATGATCCCGCCGCCGACGGCCTTCTCGAAGTCGGCGTCGTCGAGGATGATGTTGGCCGACTTGCCGCCCAGCTCGAGGTGGACCCGCTTGATGGTGTCGGCCGCCGCCGCCGACACGGCGCGCCCGGCCCGGGTGGACCCGGTCAACGACACCATGTCGACCCCCGGGTGGCGGGCGATGGCCTCACCGACCTCGGGTCCGTAGCCGGTCACGAGGTTGAACACCCCCGCCGGCAGGCCGATCTCGTCCACGATCTCGGCCAGGATGAAGGCGTTGAGGGGTGCGACCTCGCTCGGCTTCAGCACGATGGTGTTGCCGGCGATCAGCGCCGGTGCCACCTTGGCCATGATCTGGTGGAGCGGGTAGTTCCACGGTGTGATGGCGCCGACCACACCGACGGGCTCGCGCACCACGAGGGAGTTGCCGATCTGCTCCTCCCAGGGGAAGTCCTTGGCGATCTCGATGAGCGAGGCCGTGGAGCCGGCCGGCAGCCCGGCCTGGATGCGCTTGGACAGCCCGAGGGGCATGCCCACCTCGGCCGAGATGGTCTCGGCGATCTCCTCGCCCCGGGCGCCGAGCGCCTCCGCCAGGGACTGCACGTACTTGACCCGCTGATCGAGGTCGGTGGCCGACCAGTCCTCGAAGGCGCGCCGGGCGGCGGTGACGGCGGCCTCGACGTCGTCGGCGGTGCCCTCGGGGATGCGGCCGATCACCTCCTCGGTGGCCGGGTTGACCACCTCGATCGAGCCCGATCCCCGTGGGTCGACCCACTGTCCGTCGATGTAGAGCTGGCTGCGTTCGTCCATGGTGGGCCCCTCGGCTGTCGTCGGCTGCGTGACCGGGGCCACGGTAGCGTCGGGCGTCATGGCCGACAGCCCGATCATCTACACCCACACCGACGAGGCCCCGGCGCTGGCCACCCACTCGTTCCTGCCCGTCATCGAGCGCTTCGCCGGCGCCTGCGGGGTGCCGATCGAGACCCGGGACATCTCGCTGGCCGGTCGCATCCTCGCCGTGTTCGGCGACCGCCTCACCGACGAGCAGCGGGTCGACGACGCCCTCGCCGAGCTGGGCGAGCTCGCCACCCGTCCCGAGGCCAACATCATCAAGCTGCCGAACATCAGCGCCTCGGTCCCCCAGATGAAGGCGGCCGTCGCCGAGCTGCGGTCCAAGGGCTACGACCTGCCCCCCTACCCCGAGGAGCCGGCCACCGACGACGAGCGGGAGGTCCGGGCCCGCTACGACCGGGTCATGGGCTCGGCCGTCAACCCGGTGCTGCGGGAGGGCAACTCCGACCGGCGGGCCCCGGCCTCGGTCAAGGCGTTCGCCCGGCGCAACCCCCACCCCATGGGCGAGTGGTCGACCGACTCCCGCACCAACGTCGCCACCATGGGCCACGACGACTTCCGCTCCAACGAGCGCTCCACCACCGTCGACGCCGACGGGTCCCTGCGCATCGAGCACGCCGCCGACGACGGCACGGTGACGGTGCTGCGGGAGTCGGTGGCGGTCGAGGCGGGCGAGGTGGTCGACGCCACCTTCATGGAGGTGGCCGCCCTGCGCTCCTTCCTGGCCGACCAGATGGCGCGCGCCGCCGACGAGGGGGTCCTCCTGTCGCTGCACCTGAAGGCCACGATGATGAAGGTCTCGGACCCGATCATCTTCGGGCACGCCGTCGAGGTGTACTTCGCCGATGTCTTCGAGCGGCACCGGGACGCCCTGGAGCGGGCCGGGGCCGATCCGAACAATGGGCTGGCGGCGGTCCTCTCCGCCGTGGCCGAGCTGCCGGCCGACGAGCGCGAGGCCATCGAGGCCGACATCGCCGCCGCCATGGAGACCGGTCCCGACCTCGCCATGGTCGACTCGGACCGGGGCATCACCAACCTGCACGTCCCCTCCGACGTGATCGTCGACGCGTCGATGCCGGCCATGATCCGCACCTCGGGCCACATGTGGAACGCCGCCGGCGACGAGCAGGACACGCTGGCCGTCATCCCCGACTCCAGCTACGCCGGGGTCTACCAGGTGGTCATCGACGACTGCCGTGAGCACGGCGCCTTCGACCCGACCACCATGGGCACGGTGCCCAACGTGGGGCTCATGGCCCAGAAGGCCGAGGAGTACGGCTCCCACGACAAGACGTTCGAGATCGCCGCCGACGGTGCGGTGCGGGTGGTCGACGACGACGGCGCGACGGTCTTCGAGCAGCGGGTGTCGGCCGGCGACGTCTGGCGCATGTGCACCGTCAAGGACATCGCCGTCCGCGACTGGGTCAAGCTGGCCGTCACCCGGGCCCGGGCCACGGGCGCGCCGGCGGTGTTCTGGCTCGACCGCGACCGGGCCCACGACGCCGAGCTGATCCGCAAGGTCGAGGCCTACCTCCCCGACCACGACACCGACGGTCTCGACGTGCAGATCCTGGCGCCGGTCGAGGCGTGCGAGCTGACGGTGCGACGGGCCCGCAAGGGCGAGGACACCATCTCGGTCACCGGCAACGTGCTCCGCGACTACCTGACCGACCTGTTCCCCATCCTGGAGCTGGGCACCAGCGCCAAGATGCTCTCGATCGTGCCGCTCGTCAACGGCGGCGGCCTGTTCGAGACCGGTGCCGGGGGGTCGGCCCCCAAGCACGTGCAGCAGTTCGTGAAGGAGAACCACCTCCGCTGGGACTCCCTGGGGGAGTTCCTGGCCCTGGCCGTGTCGCTCGAGCACTACGCCGACCACACCGGCAACGACTCCGCCCGCATCCTCGGCCGCGCCCTCGACGACGGCACGGCCGAGCTGCTGGAGAACCGGAAGTCCCCGTCCCGCAAGGTGAACGAGCTCGACAACCGGGGCTCCCACTTCTACCTGGCCCTCTACTGGGCGCGGGCGCTGGCGGCCCAGACCGACGACCCGGCGCTGGCCGAGGCGTTCTCCCCGCTGGCCGAGGCCCTGGCTGCGAACGAGGCGACGATCGTCGAGGAGCTGAACGCCGTGCAGGGCGACCCGGTCGACCTGGGCGGGTACTACCGGCCCGACCCGGAGCGGGCGTCGGCGGCGATGCGTCCGAGCCCGACGCTCAACCGGATCCTGGCCGACGCCTGAGCCTCAGGCCGACGGGGTGGCCGTCACCCCGGCCAGGCCGAGGTTGGCGTGGATCTCCCTCGTGGCCGTCGATCGGTTGAGGGTGTAGAGGTGCAGGCCGGGGGCGCCGCGGTCGAGCAGCTCGGCGCAGAGCCCGGTGGCGACCTCGACGCCGATGGCTCGGACCTCGGCCGGATCGGCGTCGGCGAGGCGCTCGGCCAGCCAGGCCGGGAAGGCGGCGCCCGACAGCTCTGACATGCGGGTGATCTGACCGACGTTGGTGACCGGCATGATGCCCGGGATCACCGGCTTGGTGCAGCCCAGCGTGTCGAGCTCGTCGACCATGCGGAGGTAATGGTCGGCCTCGAAGAAGAACTGGGTGACGGCGAAGTCGGCCGCCTCCAGCTTGTGGGCCAACCGGCGCCGGTCGTCGGCCCGGTCGGACGAGCGGGGGTGCAGCTCGGGGTGGGCGGCCACGCCCACGGAGAAGCCGCCCACGCCCCGGACCGCCGCGACCAGATCGCTGGCGTAGGTGAAGTCGCTGGGCGGGGCGGGCCCGTCGCTCGGAGGATCGCCCCCCAGGGCCAGCACGTTCTCGATGCCGGCCTCGGCGTAGCCGGCCAGGATCTCGTCGATCTCGGTCCGGCGGTGCCCGACGCAGGTGAGGTGGGCCATCGGGGTGATCGAGGTCTCCTTGCGCATCCAGGCCACGACGTTGTGGGTGCGGTCACGGGTCGAGCCACCGGCGCCGTAGGTGACCGACACGAACGAGGGCCCGAGCGGCTCCAGCTCGGCGATCGTCCGGCCCAGCGTCAGCGCCGCGGCGTCCGTCCTGGGCGGGAAGAACTCGAACGAGACGGTCGGCCCGCGCCGCAGGAGGTCGGCGATGCGGGCCACCCGCCCAGGCTACGAGGTGAGATCGTCGAGCAGCTCGGCGACCCAGCTCGGGGCGACGTCGGGGGGAGGGCAGAGCACCTGGACCGCCTCGGTCTCGGGATCGACGACCACGTAGGCGGCCACCCCGTCCCAGACGGTCCGCTTGCGGACCGTGTCGTGGTGGGCGGTCGACGGTGAGAGGACTTCGACGACGAGGAGCGGGGTGGCCTCGACCGCGATCGCGTCGGGGTCGACGTGGGCGCTGATGTACACGGCGAGGTCGGGACACAGTCGATCGTCCGCCACCTGCACCGACTGCTCGGAGAGCACCTCGGCGGTGGCTGGTACCGCTGCGTCCAGGGCGACGATCAGCTTCGTGATCAGGCGCGAGTGGCGAGCCCGAGCGTTCGGTCCCATGATGACCTGCCCTCCGACCCGCTCGATCTGGCGCCCGGGGAACAGCTCGGCCAGCACCTCGATCTCGTCGACGTCGGCGGCGACGGACATGGCGTCAGGCTACCGGCGGCGGGCGGCGTCGACGGTGTTGGAGAGGAGCATCGCCACGGTCATGGGGCCCACGCCGCCGAGGCGGGGGGTGATCCAACCGGCCACGTCGGCCACGGACTCGTCGACGTCGGACAGGATGCGGCGCCCCTCCCTCGTGACCCCGCCGCCCACGACGGCGGCGCCGGGGCACACCATGTCGGGAGTGACCAGGCCGGCCCGCCCGGCCGCCACGACGAGGACGTCGGCCCGGCGGGTGTGCTCGCCCAGGTCGGCCACCCCGGTGTGCACGACGGTCACGGCGGCGTTGGCGTGGGGCCGCTTGAGCGCCAGGAGGAGGGCCAGCGGCCGGCCGATGGTGAGGCCCCGGCCGACCACGACCACGTGACGCCCCTCGATGGGCACCTCGTGGTGGGCGAGCAGGCGCTGGATTCCGTGGGGCGTGCACGGGAGCGGCCCGTCGGCCCCCATGACGAGGCGCCCGAGGTTGACCGGATGCAGGCCGTCGGCGTCCTTGTCGGGGTCGACGGCCAGCAGCACGGCCTCCTCGTCGAGGTGGTCGGGCAGGGGTAGCTGGACGATGAAGGCGTCGACGGTCGGGTCGGCGTTGAAGTCGGCCACGGCGGCCAGCACCTCGCCCTGACCGACGTCGGCCGGGAGGTGGGCGTGCCGGGAGGCGATCCCCACCTCCTCACAACTCCGGATCTTGCCGGCCACGTAGGTCTCGGAGGCAGGATCGTCACCGACCAGGATCGTCCCGAGCCCGGGAACGACCCCGGCGTCGGCCAGCTCGGCCACATCGCGCCGGAGGTCGTCGCGGATCCGTTGGGCCAGGGCGGCCCCGTCGAGCAGGGTGGCGGTCAATGGCGGAAGTGCCGTTCGCCGGTCAGGACGAGGGCCACGCCCCGCTCGTCGGCGGCGGCGATCACCTCGTCGTCGCGCACCGACCCACCCGGCTGCACCACGGCGGCCACGCCGGCGTCGACGACGGCGTCGAGTCCGTCGCGGAACGGGAAGAAGGCGTCGCTGGCCCCGGCGCCACCCTCGGCCCGGCCGGCCGCCTTCCCGGCGGCGATGCGGGCGGCGTCGACGCGGCTCTGCTGCCCGGCGCCGATGCCGACGGCCTGCCCCCCGGCCACGAGCACGATGGTGTTGGACGTCGTGCGGGCGGCCAGCACCCACGCCAGGGCGAGATCGTCCCACTCGGCGTCGGTGGGGTGCCGTTCGCTGACCACCCGCCACGACGACCGGTCGGTCGAGACGGGGTCGGCCTCCTGCACCAGCAGGCCGCCGTCGATGGAGCGGATTTGCCAGCGGTCGGTACCGGGAGCGGGGGCGCTCAGGACGCGCAGGTTCTTCCGGGCGGTGAGGACGGCCAGCGCGTCGTCGGCGTAACCCGGGGCCACGACCACCTCGGTGAACACGGGAGCCAGCGCCTCGGCCACCTCGACGTCGACCTCACGGTTGCAGGCCACGATCCCCCCGAACGCAGAGGTGGGATCGCCCTCGTGGGCACGCCGGTAGGCGGTGGCGAGGTCGTCGGCCACCGCTGCGCCGCACGGGTTGGCGTGCTTGACCACGACGGCGGCGGGGCGGTCACCCAGCTCGTGCACCAGCCGCCAGGCCGCCTCCGTGTCGTAGAGGTTGAGGTAGCTGAGCTGCTTGCCGCCGTGCTGGACGGCGCCGTCCCACCAGCTCGTACCGCCCTCGAAGCGGTAGCGGGCCCCGGTCTGGTGGGGGTTCTCGCCGTAGCGCAGCTCCTGGGAGCGCACGGCGTCGATCCGCAGTCGATCGGGCAGACCCGCCGCGCCGTCGCCGGCCAGCCAGTCGGCGATGGCGGCGTCGTAGGCGGCGGTGTGGGCGAAGGCGACGGCAGCGAGGCGGCGCCGGGTGGGCGCCGACACCGTGTCGGTGTCGCGCAGCTCGGCCAGCACACCCTCGTGGTCGGCCGGATCGACGACGACGGTCACGGCGTCGTGGTTCTTGGCCGCCGCCCGCACCATGGTGGGCCCGCCCACGTCGATCAGCTCGACGGAGGGATCGGACCGGAACGGGTAGAGGTTGCAGACCACCAGGTCGATGGGCTCGATGCCGTGGTCGGTCAGGGTGGCGACGTGCTCGGGCCGGGAGCGGTCGGCCAGGATGCCGGCGTGGATGCGGGGGTGCAGCGTCTTGACCCGCCCGTCGAGCATCTCGGGGAACCCGGTCACGTCCTCGACCGGCGTCACGGCCACGCCGGCGGCGGTGAGCGCCCGGGCCGTGCCGCCGCTCGACACGATCGTCCACCCCAGGTCGGCCAGACCCCGGCCCAGCTCGGCCAGGCCGGTCTTGTCGTGGACCGATACCAGGGCGACGGGCACTACAGGCCCTGGACGACCTCGACCATGAGGTCGCCGGCCTCGGTCGGGTTGCGTCCGACCCGCACCCCGGCCCCCTCCAGCGCCTCCATCTTGGCGGCGGCCGTGCCCTTGCCGCCCGACACGATGGCGCCGGCGTGGCCCATCTTCTTGCCGGGCGGGGCGGTGACGCCGGCCACGTAGGCGACGACGGGCTTGGTCATCTCCGCCGCGATGAACTCGGCCGCCTCCTCCTCGGCGGTGCCGCCGATCTCGCCGATCATCATCACGGCGGAGGTGGCGGGGTCGGCCTCGAAGGCGCGCAGGCAGTCGATGAAGCTCGTGCCCGGCACCGGGTCACCGCCGATGCCCACGCAGGTCGTGACCCCGATGTCCTGCTGCTTCAGCTCGTACAGGGCCTGGTAGGTCAGCGTGCCCGATCGGCTGACGATGCCCACCGGCCCGCCCTCCTTCGCGATCTCGCCGGCGGTGATGCCGATGTTGCACTTACCGGGCGAGATGAGCCCCGGGCAGTTCGGCCCCAGGATGCGGGTGCCGGGATGGTCCTGCTTCACCTTGTTGTAGAACCACGCCTCGTCGTGGGCGGGGACGCCCTCGGTGATGACGACGACGAGGTCGAGCTCGGCCTCGGCCGCCTCCATCACGGCGGCGCGCACCCCCGGGGCGGGGATGAACACGCACGAGGCGGTGGCCCCGGTGGCCTCCTTGGCGTCGGCCACGGTGGCGTAGATGGGGATGCCCTCCACGTCGGTGCCGGCCTTCTTGGGGTTGGTGCCGGCCACCACCTGGGTGCCGTAGTCGCGGTTGCGGAGGCCGTAGAAGCGGCCCTGGGAGCCGGTGAGGCCCTGGTAGACGACCTTGGTCGTCTCGTCCACGAAGATGCTCATCGCTGTCCCCTCTTGTTGCTGCGCAACGGGCCGGGTGGCCCCGCTCCCACTTCGTGGTCGCTCATCGCTGTTCCCTCTTGTTGCTGCGCAACGGGCCGGGTGGCCCCGCTCCCACTTCGTGGTCGCTCATCGCTGTTCCCTCTTGTTGCTGCGCAACGGGCCGGGTGGCCCCGCTCCCACTTCGTGGTCGCTCATCGCTGTTCCCTCTTGTTGCTGCGCAACGGGCCGGGTGGCCCCGCTCCCACTTCGTGGTCGCTCATCAAGTGCCCCGGTTTCCGTCGGCTGCCAGCTCGACCACCTTGCGGGCGGCGTCCATCATGGTCGGCTGGCTGATCAGCATGTCGGACTCGTGGTCGGCCAGGATCTCCCGCCCCTCGGCGGCGTTCGTCCCGTCGAGGCGGATGACGATCGGCGACGACATCTTGACGCGACCGAGGGCCTCGACGATGCCGTTGGCCACCTCGTCACCCCGGGTGATGCCGCCGAAGATGTTGATGAAGATGGCGCTCACCCGCGGGTCGGCGTTGATCAGCTCGAGGGCGTTGGCCATGACGTCGGCGTTGGCGCCGCCCCCGATGTCGAGGAAGTTGGCGGGCTGACCGCCGACCTGGTTGACGACGTCGAGCGTGCTCATGGCCAGCCCGGCGCCGTTGGCGATGATGCCGACCGAGCCGTCGAGCCCGACGTACTGGAGGCCCTTGTCCTTGGCCGCCCGCTCGCGGTCGTCGTAGGTCTGGGTGGCGGCGAAGTCGTCCCAGCCCTCGTGGCGGAAGGCGGCGTTGTCGTCGAGGGTGACCTTGGCGTCGAGTACGTGGACCCGGTTGTCGGGGGTCAGGATGAGCGGGTTGATCTCGACCAGGTCGGCGTCGGCCTCGGTGTAGACCCGGTAGAGATCGAGGAGGATCCGCACGGTGCCGTCGACGGCGGCCGGGTTGAGGTTGGCCCGCTCGACCCAGGCCCGGCAGGCCGACTCGGTGAGGCCTTCGACCGGGTCGACGTGGATGCGGGCGATGGCGTCGGGGGTCTCGGCCGCCACCGTCTCGATCTCGACGCCGCCCTCGGCCGACAGCATGCCCAGGTGCGCCTTGGCCGACCGGTCGAGCGTGAAGGAGGCGTAGTACTCCTCGCTGATGTCGGAGGCCTGCTCGATCCACAGGCGCTCGACGGTGTGACCCCTGATATCGAGGCCGAGGATCCTGCCGGCGTGGTTGCGCACGTCGTCGACGGACCCTGCGAACTTCACGCCGCCGGCCTTGCCCCGGCCTCCCGTGTGGACCTGGGCCTTGACCATCACCGGCGGACCGATGCGCTCGGCCGCGGCCACCGCCTCGTCGACGGTGAAGGCGGCCTCACCGGGGGAGACCGGCATCCCGAAGGACGCGAACAGCTCCTTGCCCTGATGCTCGAACAGATCCACGAAGGCTGACTCCTCGGGCCGCGGTGGTGGTCACGGCGCAACGGGCCCGGCGCACGGGCCCGGGTCACGCCCGTGGCTCGGCACGGGCGGCGGCCATACTAAGCGGGCCCCTGACCGCCCACGCCACCCGAGGCCGTGCGACCCCGAACCCGACGACGCCTGATCGCCTCCGGGCTGGCGGCGGTGGTCGCCGCCCTCGTCGTGGGGCTCGTGGTCCTGCCGCTCGTGTCCGACCGCGACACGACCAACCTCGGGCCGAGTGTGTTCGACGAGCTGAACGCCACCGAGACGGCCCGCCGCATCGACGCCGGCGGGCCCCGGGCCTATCCCTCGCTGGCCGGCGACGACCGCCCCTTCTGGCTCCAGCACGTCGGCGACGACCCCGGGACGGGCTGGCTGGCCCTGGCCGCCGTCGTTCCCGGCACGGACTGCGTGGTCGAGTACGACTTCGCCGCCGAGGAGTTCGTCGACTGCGAGGGCCGCTCCTACGGTGACGACGGCGAGGGCCTGACCCGCTACGAGGTCACCGTGGTCGACGGTCGGCTCGTGGTCGACCTGAACGCCGTCGCTACCGTGGCGGAGTGACCGGCCCGGCCTACGACGCGCTCCTGGTGGTGGGCTTCGGTGGCCCGGAGGGATCAGACGACGTGATCCCGTTCCTCCGCAACGTCACCGCCGGTCGCGACGTGCCCCCCGAGCGGCTGGAGGAGGTGGCGGAGCAGTACCTCGGCTCGGGCGGGGTCAGCCCGCTGCCGGCCCACGATCGGGCCTTCGTGGCCGCCGTGGGTGACGCGCTGGCCGAGGCGGGGATCGGTCTCCCCGTGTACCTCGGCAACCGGAACTGGCACCCGATGCTGGCCGACACGCTGCGCCGGATGGCCGACGACGGTATCGAGCGGGCCCTGGCCTTCGTGACGTCGGCGTACTCGTCGTACTCGGGGTGCCGTCAGTACCGGGAGGACATCGAGCGGGCCCGCCTCGCCGTCGGTGAGGGGGCACCGCAGGTCGACAAGATCCGCCCCTTCTTCGACCACCCCGGGTTCGTGGAGCCGATGGTCGAGCGGGTGGCCGAGGCGCTTCGTCGGCTCCCCGGCAGCCGGCTCGTGTTCACCGCCCACTCGCTACCCCTCGCCATGGCGTCGGCCAGCGACTACGAGGCCCAGCTCCGGGCCGTGGGCGGGTTGCTCGCCGACGCCGTTGGTCACGACGAGTGGGACCTGGTCTGGCAGTCCCGGTCGGGGCCGCCCCGGGTCCCGTGGCTGGAGCCCGACATCGGCGACCACCTGCGCTCGCTCGCCGCCGACGGGGTGGGCGAGGTGACCGTCGTGCCCATCGGGTTCGTCGCCGACCACCAGGAGGTCCGCTACGACCTCGACACCCAGGCCGCCGCCGTCGCCGCCGAGGTCGGCATCACCATGGAGCGGGCCGGCACGGTGGGCCTGCACCCCCGCTACGTGCGCATGGTGGTCGAGCTGGTGGCCGAGCGACTCGACGGCCACCCCCCGGCCGAGCGCCCGTCCTGCTCGCCTCTCGGCCCCCGCCCCGACGTCTGCCCGGTCGGCTGCTGCCCGGCCCCGCGCCGTCCGTGAACGAGCGTCGGGCCCTCTACGCGGCGGCGGCACTGCTCTCACTCGGGAACGGGGCCGTCTTCGCACTCCTGGGGGAGCTGCGGGACCGTCACGACCTGCCCACCGGCGGCCTCGGCGCCATCTCCGCCTCGGCCTTCGTGGCCCTGCTGGTCGTGCAGCTCACGGTGGCCCGCTTCGCCGACCGCGGTCACGGGCGGGCGATGCTGGTCGGCGGTGCGCTGGTGTCGGCGGCGGCCCTGGTCTGGACCGGCGCGGCGACGGAGCTGTGGCAGCTCGTCCTGTCCCGGGGTCTGCTGGGGGCGGGCACCGGCCTGTTCCTGCCCGCCGCCCGCCGGGCCGTCATCGTGGCCGACCCGGCGGGGCAGGCCGAGCGGCTGGGGATGCTCTACGGCTCGTACCTGTTCGGGTTCGTGTTCGGCCCGCCGGTGGCCGCCGCCCTGGCCGCCGCCGGCGACGTGCGGCTGCCGTTCGTCGTGTTCGCCGTCGTGATCCTCGGGATCGTCCCCCTGGTGCAGGGGGTGGCCGTGCCCGGGGCCCCCGTGGCGGCCGTGCCGGAGCGGCGGGTGATGCGCCGACTGGCCCTCGATCGTCGCGTCGTGGCGGCCGTGCTGGTGGTCGTGTCGTTCCGCTGGTCGATCGGCGTCTTCGAGCCGGTGTGGGCCGTCTTCCTGACCGACCGGGGGGCGTCGACCCTGGTGGTGGGGCTGTCCCTCACGATCTTCGCCCTGCCGATGATCGTGGTGGCGCCGTGGGGCGGCCGCTTCTCCGACCGGCGGGGAGCCCGCTGGGCGTCGCTCCTGGCCGGCGCCGCGACCGTCCCGTTCATGGCCAGCTACGCCTTCACCGACGTCATCGCCGTGCTGGTGGTGCTGGCCCTCCTCCACGGCCTCCTGGAGGCGGTCGAGACGCCCGGCAGCCAGGCCGCGGTGGCCGAGGCCGCCCCCGTCGAGCACGCCGCCGCCGCCCAGGGCCTGGCCGAGGCGGCCGGCTCCGCCGCCGCCGCCGTGGCCGCCCTCGTGGCCGCCCCCGTCTACGACGCCGGTGGCGGCTGGGTCTGGATCGTCGGCGCCGCCGTCATGGCCCTCCTGCTGGGCGGCTCGGCCCTCCTCGACCCCGTCCGCCGTTCTGGCACCTGGGAGCGCCCACAGTCGCAAGTTTCAGGTGCCAGAACGCAGGGGTCGCGCTAGCGGGAGGCCTCCCAGGCGGCGATGGCCTGTCCCATGGGGGTGGCGGGCGGGCCGTCGACGAAGGGCCAGAGCTCCTCGGAGATGCGGCGCCACGGACCGGTGGCCCGTAGCTCACCGAAGATGGCGTAGAGGCCGAGGTTGATGCGCTGGATGATGACGAAGCTGGGAGGGAGGTTGACGGCCCGGGTGATCTCCCGGTGCTCCTCACCGGCCCGGAACATGCGCCGGACGGTGGCCGAGGCGTACTCGGGGGTGATGGTGTAGCGCTCGTCGTCGGTCATGACGAAGGCGTAGAAGTGGGAGAAGTAGTCCTCGATCCGGGCGTCGTCGAAGCGGTCGGCGTCGCGGATCAGACCGGTCTCGGCCAGGATCCGGCGGAAGCGGTGCATGTCCCGGTCGATCACCATGGCCTGGATCATCGACTCGAAGGTGGCGATCTCGTCGGCGTCGAACCGGCGCACCAGCCCGAAGTCGAGGAACGTCACCCGCCCACCGGGCCGGAACAGGTAGTTGCCGGGGTGGGGGTCGCCGTTGAACACCCGCAGGCCGTAGAGCGAGCCGAAGGCGAACCGGTAGATGGTCTCGGCGGCGAGGTCGCGCTCCTCGTCGGACCACCCCACCACCTCCTCGAAGGCCGCCCCCTGGGCCAGCTCGGTGGTGAGCACGCGGGCCGTCGAAAGGTCCCGGTGCACGGCCGGCACGTGGATGAACGGATGCCCGCGGTAGGCCTCGACGAACAGCTCCTGGTTGTCGGCCTCGCACCCGTAGTCGAGCTCCTCCAGCAGCCGGGCCCGCAGCTCCTCGACGATGGGCTCGGGCTCGAGGCCCGGGAAGGCCGACGCCATGGCCCCGAACACCGTCCGGGCCGCCCGCAGGTCGGTGCCGACCGCTTCGTCGACGCCGGGGTACTGGACCTTGACGGCCACCGCCCTCCCATCCCTGGTGACGGCCCGGTGGACCTGGCCGATGGAGGCGGAGGCGATCGGCTGCGGATCCCACCGGTCGAACAGGTCGTCCGGGTGGGAGCCCAGCTCGCGCTCGATCACGCCGGCGGCGAGGTCGGCCGACATGGGCGGGGCGTCGGTGCGGAGCTGGGCCAGCGTCTGGCGCACCGGCTCGGGGAGGCCCTGGTCGACGAAGCTGGCCAGCTGGCCGACCTTCATGAGGGCGCCCTTCATGTCGCCGAGGGTGTCGCGCACCGCCTCGGCCGTCCGCAGCTGGAACTGCTCGTCCAGCTCGACCCGACGCTCGGTCGACGCGAAGACCTGGCGGGCCCGGGTCAGGCCGAGGTCGACGCCGGACCGCCCGCCCAGACGGGCCAGGGTCAGGTTGCGGGCCAGACCCGAGCGCGACCGGACCGCAGCGGGTTCGCTCCGGCGGAGCAGCCCGACGACGGCGACCGCCGCGACGGCCGCCAGGACGAACCCCAGGCGTCTCAGGTGGACGGCCCGATCCGCTCGAGGGGCGCCCAGCCGAGGAGGAGCACCTTCTGGCCCACCGAGGCGAAGTTGACGGTCGCCTCGGCGTTGTCGCCGTCGCCGGCCAGGGCCAGCACCACCCCGTCGCCGTAGGTGGCGTGGCGGACGTCGTCGCCGGCCCGGAAGCCGATCGTCCCCCGCCCGGCCAGCCGCTGACCGTCGGCCATGGCCTTCTCGACCACCCGCTCCCGGGCCCTCGCCCGGCGGGCCTCCCGCCGGTCGCTGACCGACCCCTCGCCCAGGACGGCCGTCGGCGACGGGATGCCGTCGCCACGACGGAGGGACGGACGCTGTGACGACCGCCCGCCGCCGCCCCGATCACCCCCCCTCACCTCGAACAGCTCGGCGGGGATCTCGTCGAGGAACCGGCTGGGCGGGTTGTACTGGGTGGCGCCGAACAGCGTGCGGGTCCAGGCGTGGGAGACGTGGAGCCGCTCCCGGGCCCGGGTGATGCCGACGTAGCAGAGCCGGCGCTCCTCCTCGAGCTGGTCGGGGTCGGTCAGGGTGCGGATGTGCGGGAACACCCCCTCCTCGACGCCCACCACGAAGACGTGGGGGAACTCGAGACCCTTGGCCGAGTGCAGCGTCATGAGGAGCACCTGGGAGGCGTCGTCGTCGATGGCGTCGACGTCGGCCACCAGCGACACCTGCTCCAGGAACTCGGCCACGTCGGTGAAGTCGCCGGCCGTGCCGACCAGCTCGGCCAGGTTCTCCATGCGCCCCTCGGCCTCGATGCTCCGCTCGGCCCGCAGGTCGTCGAGGTAGCCCGACCGCTCCAGGGCCACCTCCAGCACCCGGCCGGGACCCTCGGCCACGGCGGCGGTGGCGGCGTCGAGCACCTCGACGAACCGGGCCACCCCGGTGGCGGCCCGACCGCTCACCCCGGCCCCGTCGGCGTGGCGGAGGGCGTCGGCGAAGGACCGACCGTGGGCGGCGGCCCAGGCGTCGAGGCGGGCCACCGACGTGTCACCCACCCCCCGCTTGGGCACGTTGACGACCCGCTTGAGGCTGACCTCGTCGGAGGGGTTGGCGGCGGCCCGCACGAAGGCCAGCGCGTCCTTGATCTCGCGCCGGTCATAGAAGCGGGTGCCGCCGATGACCTTGTACGGGACGCCCAGGCGGACCAGGCGCTCCTCGACCACCCGGCTCTGGGCGTTGGTGCGGTAGAAGACGGCGACGTCGGACCACCGCACGTCGCCCCGGTCGTGGAGGGCGGCGATCTCGCCGGCCACCCAGGCCGCCTCGTCGCCCTCGTCCTCGGCCTGGTAGCGCACGATGCGCTCACCGGGGCCCGCGTCGGTCCAGAGATCCTTCGGCTTGCGACCCACGTTGTTGGTGATGACGGCGTTGGCGGCGTCGAGGATGGTCTGGGTCGAGCGGTAGTTCTGGTCGAGGACCACGGTCGTGAGGTCGGGGAAGGCGTCCTCGAACTCCTCCAGGTTCCTGAGGTTGGCCCCCCGGAACAGGTAGATGGACTGGTCGGCGTCGCCCACCACGCACACGTTGCGGTGCTCGCTGGCCAGGCGGAGGACCAGCTCGTTCTGGGCGGCGTTGGTGTCCTGGTACTCGTCGACGAGCACATGGCGGAAGCGCTGCTGGTAGGTGCGCAGCACCTCGGGTTCGCGCCTGAACAGCTCGACGGTCATGGTGAGCAGGTCGTCGAAGTCCATGGCGCCGGCCCTGCGGAGCCGGTCCTGGTACTCGCGGTAGATGTCGGCGATCTTGCGCTCGTAGATGGACGCCGCTGCGTCGCTGTAGCCGTCGACGCCGACGAGGTCGTTCTTCTGGGCCGAGATGGTGCCGTGGACGGTGCGGGGGGCGAACCGCTTGGGGTCGAGGTCGAGGTCGCGGATCACGTAGGACGTCAGCCGGACGGCGTCGGCCTGGTCGTAGATGGAGAACGACGACGGGTACCCGAGGCGGGGGGCGTCGCGACGCAGGATGCGCACGCAGGCGGCGTGGAACGTCGAGACCCACATCTTGGCCGCCACCGGCCCGATGAGCGCCGCCACCCGCTGCTTCATCTCGTCGGCGGCCTTGTTGGTGAACGTGATGGCGAGCACCTCGAAGGGCGACAGGCCCTGCTCCTCCACCAGGAAGGCGATGCGGTGGGTGAGCACCCGGGTCTTGCCGGAGCCCGCCCCCGCCACCACGAGGAGCGGCCCGCCGGCGTGGATCACGGCGTCGCGTTGGGCCGGGTTCAGGGAGGAGAGCACGTCGACGGCCGCCACGTCCCGACCCTAGCGAGGGGGTGTGACGGACCCCCCGATACCAACCCGGGCCGGCCGGAGCCCGCCGGTAGCCTCGGGGGCCGTGTCCGCCTCGAAGGCCGTGTCCGCGCCCACCCGCCCCTACCCCGAGGTCGATCCCCAGCCCGACTTCGCGGCCATCGAGCGGCGCACCCTCGACCGCTGGCGGGAGGAGCGGACTTTCGAGCGCTCGGTCGAGGCCCGCTCGGCCGACGACGAGTACGTCTTCTACGACGGGCCCCCGTTCGCCAACGGCCTCCCCCACTACGGCCACCTGCTCACCGGGTACGTGAAGGACGTCGTCCCCCGCTACCAGACCATGCGGGGGCGGCGGGTCGAACGCCGCTTCGGCTGGGACTGCCACGGTCTCCCGGCCGAGATGGAGGCCGAGCGCCAGCTCGGGGTGGCGGGCCGCAAGGCCATCACCGGGTACGGGATCGAGCGGTTCAACCGACACTGCCGGGAGTCGGTGCTGCGGTACACGGCGGAGTGGGAGTCCTACGTCACCCGCCAGGCCCGCTGGGTCGACTTCGAGAACGATTACAAGACCATGGACCTCTCCTACATGGAGTCGGTCATGTGGGCGTTCAGGACGCTGTGGGACAAGGGCCTGATCTACGAGGCCCAGCGGGTCGTGCCCTACTCCTGGGGGGCCGAGACGCCGCTGTCGAACTTCGAGATCCGCCTCGACGACGCCACCCGTCCCCGCCAGGACCCGGCCCTCACGGTGGCGTTCCGGCTCCGGCCCGACGGCGACGACACCACCCCCACCGACCTGCTGGCCTGGACGACCACGCCCTGGACGCTGCCGTCGAACCTGGCCCTCGCCGTCGGGCCCGACGTCGCCTACGCCGTCATGGAGCGCCACGGCCGCCGGATGGTGCTCGGCGCCGACACCGTCGACGCCTACGGGCGCGAGCTCGACGGCTGGGAGCGGGTCGCCACCGTCACCGGTGACGAGCTGGCGGGCCGCGCCTACCAGCCGCTGTTCGACTACTTCGCCGACGAGCCCGGCGCGTTCCGGGTGCTGGCCGCCGACTTCGTCGACACGGCCGAGGGCACCGGCGTGGTGCACATCGCCCCCGGCTTCGGCGAGGACGACTTCCGACTCGGCACCGAGCACGGCCTCGCCGCCGTGGTCCCCGTCGACGACAGCGGCCGCTTCACCGAGCCGGTGGCCGACTACGCCGGTCAGAACGTCTTCGAGGCCAACACCGCCATCATCGCCGACCTCAAGGAGCGGGGCGCCGTCGTCCGCCACGAGACCTACGACCACAACTACCCGCACTGCTGGCGCACCGACACGCCCATCATCTACCGGGCCGTGTCGTCGTGGTACGTGGAGGTGACGGCGTTCCGAGACCGGATGGTCGAGCTGAACCAGCGGATCAACTGGATCCCCGACCACGTGCGCGACGGCCAGTTCGGCCGCTGGTTGGAGAACGCCCGCGACTGGTCGATCAGCCGCAACCGCTTCTGGGGCTCACCCATCCCCGTCTGGCGCAGCGACGACCCCGACCACCCCCGGGTCGACGTCTACGGATCGCTCGACGAGATCGAGCGCGATTTCGGGGTGCGCCCCGACGACCTGCACCGGCCCTTCGTCGACGAGCTGACCCGCCCGAACCCCGACGACCCGACCGGTCGTTCGACGATGCGGCGGGTGCCGGAGGTGCTCGACTGCTGGTTCGAGTCGGGGTCGATGCCGTTCGCCCAGGTGCACTACCCGTTCGAGAACGGCGAGTGGTTCGAGGGTCACTTCCCCGGTGACTTCATCGTCGAGTACGTGTCCCAGACGAGGGGATGGTTCTACACACTGCACGTCCTCGCCACCGCCCTGTTCGACTCACCCGCCTTCGAGAACGTGATCTGCCACGGCACGCTGCTCGACCACGAGGGCCGCAAGCTGTCCAAGAAGTTCCGCAACTACCCCGACCCGGAGGTGGTGTTCGAGCGGGAGGGCTCCGACGCGCTGCGGTGGTACCTGATGGCGTCGACCATCCTGCGCGGTGGCGATCTGCGCATCTCGACCGACGGCCGGGAGTTCACCGAGGTCGTCCGCCAGGTGCTGAAACCGATCTGGAACGCCTACGCCTTCTTCACCCTGTACGCCAACGCCGAGGGGTACGAGGCGCAGGAGCGGACCGACTCGCCCCACGTCCTCGACCGCTACGTCCTGGCCAAGACACGCGACCTGGTGGAAGCGGTGACGGCCCGGCTCGACGCCTACGAGCTGGCCGGCGCCGCCGCCGAGGTGCAGGCGTACCTCGACGCCCTGACCAACTGGTACATCCGCCGCAGCCGCGACCGGTTCTGGGGCACCGACGCCGGAGCCGCCCCCGACGACCAGCGGGCCGCCTTCGACACCCTCCACACCGTGCTGACCACCCTCACCCGGGTGCTGGCCCCGCTGCTGCCCCTCGTGGCCGAGGAGGTGCACCGGGGCCTCACCGGGGCCGACAGCGTGCACCTGACCGACTGGCCCGACCCGTCCGACCTGCCCGCCGACCCCGGCCTGGTGGCCGACATGGACCTGCTGCGCGACGCCGCCTCGGTGGCGTTGTCGCTGCGGGAGGACCGTGGCCTGCGGGTGCGCCTGCCCCTGCCGTCGGTCACGGTGACCGGCCGCGACGCCGAGCGGGTGGGTGAGCTGTCGGCGCTGCTGGCCGACGAGGTCAACGTACGGTCCGTCACCCTCGACGACGACGTGTCCGCCCACGCCGAGATGGTCCTGCGTCCGGACGGGAGCCGGCTCGGCCCCCGCCTCGGCGGCGACGTCCAGAAGGTGTTCCGGGCGGCCAGGGCCGGCGACTGGGAGCAGGACGCCGACGGCACCGTCGAGGTGGCCGGCCACGCCCTGGCCCCCGACGACTACGAGTTGGCCGTCGTCCCCCGGGAGGGCACCGTGGCCGCCGCCCTGCGCCACCACGACGGCGTGGTCGTCCTCGACACCGAGGTCACCCCCGAGCTGGAGGCCGAGGGCGTGGCCCGCGACGTGGTGCGGGCCGTGCAGCAGGCCCGCAGGGACGCCGGCCTCCGGGTCACCGACCGCATCGCCCTCACCCTCGCCGGACCGCACACGACCCTCGACGCCGTGCGGGCCCACGAGCCCTACGTGGCCGCACAGGTGCTGGCCACCGAGACGAGCTATGAGCCCGCCGACGAGCTGGCCGTCGAGGTCAGGCGGTCGGGCTGATCACCCGGCCCGCTCACGCCAGACCGGCGTCGGCCAGGATCTCGTGCACGACCGGTAGGTCGTCGGCGAGCACCATGAGGCGGTGCTCACCGAGGGGGACGCTGCGGTGGCCGTGCTCGTCGGCCATCACCAGACGGGCGTTCACGCCGGACGACTCGCACGCCGCCCGGATCACCTCGGCCCGGAACCGGTCCTGGCCGATGGGCACCTCCACGACCTCCGACACCGCCCCAGTCTGGCCCATGCCCGGTCCCGGTCTCACCGGTAGCGTCGCACGGTGCGCACCCTCGGCAACGTGGTCTGGCTCGTGTTGGCCGGCGTGTGGCTGGCCATCGGCTACGTCGTCGCCGGGCTCGTGGCCTTCCTGCTGATCCTCACCATCCCCCTCGGCGTGCAGTCGTTCAAGATGGCTGGTTACTCGCTGTGGCCCTTCGGCCGGGCGGTCGTGCGCGACGCCGACGCCAGCACGCCCCTATCGACGGTCGGCAACGTCGTCTGGCTGGTGCTGATCGGCTGGCAGCTCGCCCTTCTCCACGTGCTCACCGCCGGGCTGCTGGCCCTGACCGTCATCGGCATCCCCTTCGCGGTGGCCAACCTCAAGCTGGCCCTCCTGGCGCTGTGGCCCTTCGGCCGCGTCATCGTCCCGCTCGACGACCTGCGGGCCCGGGAAGCGGTGGCGGTGCAGCCACTCGGGACCGACGTCGGTGGGCCACCCCTTGAACGGGCGACCACCGGTCCTCGCCGGTTCCGGGCCTGAACGCGCTCGGCGCAACGAGAGGGGGCTCGCGAACGGGCTCTACTCCCACTCGATCGTGCCGGGGGGCTTGGACGTGATGTCGTAGGCGACCCGGTTGACGCCGTCGACCTCGTTGACGATGCGGGTGGCCATGCGATCGAGCACGTCGTAGGGGATGCGGGCCCAGTCGGCGGTCATGGCGTCCTCGCTGGTGACGGCCCGGATGATGACGGGGTGGCCGTAGGTGCGCTCGTCGCCCATCACACCGACGGAGCGGACGTCGGCGGCCAGGGCGGCGAACGACTGCCAGATCTCGCGCTCGAGCCCCGCCGCCCGCAGCTCGTCCCGCACGATCAGGTCGGCGCGCTGCAGCAGCGCCACCCGCTCCCGGGTCACCTCGCCGAGGATGCGCACGGCCAGCCCGGGGCCCGGGAAGGGCTGGCGCCACACGATCTCGTCGGGCAGGCCCAGCTCGGTGCCGAGGGCCCGCACCTCGTCCTTGAACAGGTCACGCAGGGGCTCGACCAGCTCGAAGCGGAGGTCGTCGGGCAGGCCGCCGACGTTGTGGTGGCTCTTGATGACCGCAGCCGTGGCCGAGCCCGACTCGATGACGTCGGGGTAGAGCGTGCCCTGCACGAGGAACCCGGCGTCGGCGAGCCCCCCGGCGGCGTCCTCGAACACCCGGATGAAGCGCTCGCCGATGATCTTGCGCTTCTCCTCCGGGTCGCTCACGCCGGCCAACGCGTCGAGGAAGCGGTCCCCGGCCCGGACGTGGACCAGCTCGATGCCCTGGTGGCGGCGGAACGTCTCCACCACCTGGTCGCCCTCACCCGACCGCATGAGCCCGGTGTCCACGAACACGCAGGTGAGCTGCGCACCGATGGCCCGGTGGACGAGGGCGGCGGCCACCGCCGAGTCGACCCCGCCGGACAGCCCGCAGATGGCACGGCCCCCTCCCACCTGGCCACGGACCCGGTCGATCTGCTCGTGGAGGATCGAGCCCGTGGTCCAGTCGGCGCCGAGGCCGCAGCGCTCGTGCAGGAACCGGGCCAGCAGGGCCTGCCCCCCGTCGGTGTGCACGACCTCGGGGTGGAACTGCACCCCGTATCGGCCCCGCCCGGTGTCCTCGAAGGCGGCCACCGCCGCCTCGGCCGTCGAGGCCACCACCGTCGCCCCGGGGGGCGGCTCGACGATCGAGTCGAAGTGGCTCATCCACACCGTCGGCCCGGTGGCCGCGTCGAGCAGCTCGGAGGATCCGGTGCGGGCCAACGCGGTGCGGCCGTACTCACCCCGGCCGGTGCGCGACACCCGCCCGCCGAGGTCGCGGGCCAGGAGCTGGGCGCCGTAGCAGATGCCGAGCACCGGCACGTCGAGGTCGAGCACGCCCGCCTCCAGGCCGGGGGCGCCGTCGACGTGGACCGACTTGGGGCCCCCGGAGAGGACGAGGGCAGCCGGGTCGCGCCCGGCCAGCTCGTCGGCGGTGGCGGTGTGGGCCACGATCTCGGAGTGCACGCCCGCCTCACGGACCCGCCGGGCGATGAGCTGGGCGTACTGCGCCCCGAAGTCGACCACCAGCACGGTGGGCCTGCTCATGTCGGGGCCCGGCCCAGGCGGTCGGCGCAGAAGGCCCGCACGGCGCCCACGAAGGCGGCGGGCCGCTCCCAGGGGACGAAGTGGCCGCAGTCCCGCAGGAGGAACGGTCCGACCCGGTTCGGGAACACGACCTCGGCCATGCGGTCGAAGTCGGGGTAGATGACGTGGTCCGACGGCCCGAACAGCAGCAGCGTCGGCACCGGGTTGGGCATGGGCAGGGCGGCCGGCTCGGACCGGGCCGTCTCGTGGAAGGCGGCCTCGTAGGCCCGGATCGACGCCCGGAACGACCCCTCGTCGCCGAACGGCTCGGCGTGGAACGCAGCGGCCTCGTCGTCGAAGGTGTCGGGGTGGGCCCAGAACCGTGACGTGTAGAACGTGGCGATGTAGCGACGGCGCTGGTCCGCGGTGGACAGGTCGGCCAGGAGCCCGTCGGGGTCGTGGCCCTGCCGGCGGAAGTAGTCGGTGACGGCGCGCGAGGAGCGGGTCCGCAGCCCGGCCATGGCGTCGCGGTCGTAGGGCAGCGGCGAGTTGAACAGCACGAGACGCTCGACCAGGTCGCCGGCCCGCCCGGTCAGCTCCTGCACGACGGGCCCACCCAGGTCGCCCCCGGCCGCCACCACGCCGCCGACGCCGAGGGCGGCGCACAGCGCGGCCAGGTCACGGGCGTGGGCGGGGGGGTCGCCGTGGCCGTCGGCGCCCGGTCCGCTCTCCCCGAAACCCCGCAGGTCGGGGACGATCACGTCGAAGCCGGCCGCGGCCAGCGGGTCGATCACCCGCCACCAGATCCGCTTGGTCTCCGGCCAGCCGTGCACGCACAGGAGGGGGACACCTCCCTGGCCGGCCCGGACGTAGGCGATGCGGTCCCCCCGGACGGAGGCGACCTGCGTCGTGAACCGCTCCGGGTCCAGGTCGGGGTGGTCCGAGCCGTTCGTCACCGACCGAGCGTACGCGTCGTGACCGAGGTCACGGCGCCGACCTGTTTGCAAACGACTCCGTTCGCGGTAACTTGAGCAAGCACGACAGCGGGGCCCGGCGCAGACGTCAGCTGCGCTGCGGACCCTGACGAAGGAGACAGACATGGCACTCTCGGACACCATCAACCTGGCCGAGCAGCGGATCAACGACACCGTCGAGACCAGCCGCACCCGGCTGCGGGCCGTGGTCGACACGGCCGAGGATCGCGTCGAGGCCACCATCCCCCGCCTCCGCGAGCAGGCCCAGGTCTGGCGCGAGCGCCGGCTGGAGGACACCGAGCGCCTCGGCGGCTACGTCACCGACGCGCTGACCTGGGTGGGCGACCGCCTGCCCGAGGGCAGCCTGCCCCTCGCCGACATGACCCCCTCGCCCGAGGAGATGGCGGGCGAGTGGTTCGAGTACGCCGGCCGTGCCCTCGAGGTGCAGCGCACCCTGACCCTCGAGTGGATCGCCGCCCTGCGCCGCGAGTCCGCAGCCACCGCCAAGGGCAAGGCCACCCGCGCCGCCAAGGACGCCAAGGACGCCAGGGAGTCCCGCAAGGCGGCCTGACCCGCCCGCACGACCTGTCCGACTCCCGGGTCGGACACCAGATCCGGCCGCACCCCCCCCTCGCGGCCGTCGACCCCCCGGACCGGCATCCCCCCTCCCGGTCCGGGGGGTCATCTCTTCCCGTCGGACGCAGCCCAGAACCCCGGTAGGGCCCGGTCGCGGTGGCCGCCGGCGTAGCACGCCAGGCGGGCACGACCGGCCGGGTCGTGCGTGTCGACGGCGTCGAAGAAGGCCTCGGGACCGGCGGCCCGCAGCGCCCGGTCGCCGTCGCTGCCCGCCCGGGGAAGGGCGGTGGTCAGGATCAGGAGCGGCGGGCGCGGGCTCCGACCCCGCAGGGCGTGGGCCCGGCCCAGCGTCCGCCAGACCGTCTCGGCCTGCGACAGCCCGCCCCGGTGGCCCGTGTTCGGTCCGGCCACGTCGACGAGCCACGTCCCGCCTTCGGCGTCGGTGGCCTCGATGCTGACGGCCACCCCGGTCCCTTTGATCCGCCGGTCGGTGCCCACCACCGTGAAGCCCGCCCCGGCGAGCACCTCGGCGGCCAGCCTCCTGGCCGGCAGCCCGCCGTCGGGGACCGGCGTCGCGGGCGTGCCCTCCTCGGCCACCCGTCGCCGGGCCAGCTCGACGTAGCCGGGATCGGTGTCGTAGCCCACGTAGCGCCGACCGAGACGGGCCGCCGCCACCAGCGCCGACCCGCTGCCCATGAACGGGTCGAGCACGAGATCGCCGGCGTAGGTGTAGAGGCCGATGATGCGCTCGGGGAGCTCGACCGGGAAGGGGGCGGGATGGCCGACCCGCTGCGCCCGCTCGGGCGGCACCGACCACACGTCGAGGGTGAGGGCCATGAAATCGTCGGCGCCGAGCGTGCTCTCGTGGGGGAGGCCGGCGGCCCGGCGCGCCTCGACGCCGAGCGCCCGGTCGAAGCGGCCCTTGCTCGCCACCACCACCCGCTCGGTCACGTCGCGCAGCACGGGGTTGGCGGCGCTGCGGTACGACCCCCAGGCGCACGAGCCGCTCGCCCCCTCGGCCTTCCGCCAGATCAGCTCCCCCCGCAGGAGCAGGCCCAGGTCGCCGGCGAGGATGCCGACGACGTCGGCGGACAGGCTGCGATAGGGCCGACGCCCCAGGTTGGCCACGTTGACGGCGATGCGCCCCCCCGGCTCGAGCTTGGCCACGCTCTCGGCCAGCACGTCACGCAGCAGGTCGAGGTACTCGAGGTACGACGACGGGACACCGGTCCGGTCGAGCTCCTCCTCGTACTCCTTGCCCGCGAAGTACGGCGGAGAGGTCACGACCAGCGCCACGGAGCCGTCGGACACGGTGTCCATGGACCGGGCGTCACCCAGGACGAAGGGCTCGGCCACGGGGTCGGGCGGCAGCACGGTCTCGTCGCCTGACACGACCGGCGCCCGGAAGCGGGCGTAGAAGGGGCCGGCGTCGTGACCCTCCCGGCGACCCACCCCGAAGTTGGACGTGGTCGTGGTCCGGCGCAGCCGCATCCCCCGTACCCTAGACGAACACACGCGCGAGCCGGGCTCAGATCGGAGGGGCCAGCTCCTCCAGCAGGTCGGCGAGGGCGTCGACGTGGCGGGCGGTGGTCTTGGCCTGACCCACGCAGATGCGGATGGCGGCCCGGCCGTCGAGCTCGGTCGGGGTCAGATAGGCCCGGCCGCTGGCGTTCACCGCACCCAGCAGCCGACGCGTGGCGTCGTCGCCGGCCCGGTGGCGGACGCAGACGAGGTCGAGCGCCACGGGCGCGGCCAGCTCGAAGCGCCCGTCTCCGGCGAGGCGCTCGGCCAGCCCCGCCGCCAGCTCGACGTGACGCCGGACGAGGGCCGCCAGACCGTCGGCGCCGAACTGGCGGAGCACGAACCACAGCTTGAGCGAGCGGAACCGGCGTCCGAGGGGGATCTGCCAGTCGCGGTAGTCGATGACGGCGCCCGCCTCGGAGGCGTCGTTGCGGAGGTAGGCCGGCTGGATCGCCAGCGCGTCGAGCACCGGACCCCGGTCGGCCAGGTACATCAGGCTGCAGTCGAAGTTGGTCAGCAGCCACTTGTGGGGGTTGGTCACGTAGCTGTCGGCCGTCTCGACGCCGGCGTTCACCCAGCGCAGCTCGGGGGCGACGCCGGCCACCCCGGCCATGGCGGCGTCGACGTGGTGCCAGAGGCCCTCCCGCCGGGCGATGGCGCCGACGTCGGCCACCGGGTCGAACGCCATCGACGACGTGGTGCCGACGGTCGAGCAGACGAAGGCGGGGGTCAGGCCGGCGGCCCGGTCGTCGGCCACCGCGGCGGCGAGCCGCTCCGGCACCATGGCGAAGCGCTCGTCGACCTCGACCGCCCGCAGGTGCGGCACCCGGGCCACCCTCGCTCCCTTCTCGAGCGACGAGTGGGTCTGGGTCGACACGTAGGCGACCTCGTCGCCGGTACCGACGCGATCGCGGGCGGCCAGGAGGGCCACCAGAGAGGCCGACGAGGCCGAGTCCTGGATCACCCCACCCCCCGGGCCGTCGGAGCGGAACCGGTCGGGCAGGCCGAGCAGCTCGATCATCCAGTCGAGGACGTGGGTCTCGACCTCGGTGCAGGCCGGACTGGTGGCCCAGTTCATGCCCTGCACGCCGAGCCCCGCCGCCGCCAGCTCGCCCAGGATCGACGGGCCGCTCGCGTTGCAGGGGAAGAAGGCGAAGAACGACGGGTGCTGCCAGTGGGTGAGACCGGGCACGACCACCCGGTCGAGGTCGCCGAGCACGTCCTCCCAGGCGTCGCCGCCGGCCGGGGGGCGCGGCGGGAGCTGGGCGCGGACCCATCCCGGCGCGGCCGGGCTGGCCACCGGGAGCGCCTCGACGCCCTCGTGGTAGTCGGCGATCCAGTCGACGAGGGCGTGGCCCCGTCGGCGGAACTCCTCGGCCGACAGCTCGCCGGTGGTCACGTCGTGACCGTCAGCCCGAGCGACAGCAGCTGCACGAGCAGGCTGGCGGTGGCCCCCCACACGGTGTCGCCCACCAGCTCGAAGAAGTGCACCGGCCGGTCGTCGTCGGCGCCGGGCCAGCGCCAGCGCTCCTGGCGATAGACGCCGGGGAGCAGCAGCTCGCTGAGGGGGACGTGCAGGATGCGCTCGACCTCGGCGGGGTTCGGCACCAGCTCGGGCCGGGAGGGCAGGCTCGCCACGAAGGCGACGATGCCGCTGTTGCTCGACACCGTTCGTAGGCGGTCGAGCTCCCCCAGCCGCTCGATGCCGGTCGGGTCGAGCGCCACCTCCTCGTGGGCCTCCCGCAGGGCCGTCTCCCAGAGCGTCTCGCCCGCGTCCTGACGGCCCCCGGGGAAGGCGATCTCCCAGCGGTGGGTGCGGAGGTGGGGCGACCGGCGGGTGAGGACCACGTGGGCCACGCCGTCGTGCTCGTAGAGGGGGATCAGTACCGCCGAGGGTCGGGCCGCTCCCGGCGCGCCGGTCAACACCGAGCCGGGGACCCGGCCCCGGAGGGCCAGCGCCACGTCGTCGACGGTGATGATCCGCTCGGCGGGCGCGAGGTGGTCCCAGGTGGCGGGGTCACCGGGCCGAACCCCCTCGGGCCGGGGGATGTGCTGTGGACCGCCCCGGGCGGGGCCGCTCAGGTGACCTCCTCCAACTCGGCCACGAGCTGCTCGAGGAGGTCGCGCAGGCCGTTGGTCTTCAGGTTGGACATCGTGCGGCCCGGCGGGGTCTCACCCCGCTCCCACTCCATCCATGACGTGAGCAGCTTCCGGGGGTTGGGGGGCGGCCGGTCCATGGCGGGGAGGCTACCCAGCGACCTGCTCCCGGGTGCCGTCCCGCTACGCTGTCTTCACACTGTGTGCGGACGTGACCGCGTCAGGCGGCCGACGGGAGGGTTGGCATCGATGGTCGAGACGTCGGGGCCCGGCCGGACGGCGGTGACGGCGCCGGCCGGTCCGTCCGCCGGGACCGACCCGGCCGAGCGCCACCTTCTGCCCGGCTACCTGGGCCTGGTCGCCCTCGACGTCACCGGGACGTGCCGCTACGCCAGCGAGTCGCTGGCCGGCCGCTTCGGGTTGGAGGTGGCCGACGTCGTGGGCGCCCCCATCTTCGACGTGGTCCACCCCGACGACGTGCACCAGGCGGCGGTGTCGTTCAGCGAGACGGCGGAGCGGCGCGGCCTGCACCAGCCGATCGAGCTGCGGCTGGTGGGTGCCGACGGGTCGGGCCACGCCGTCGAGGTGGTGGCGGAGAACCGGCTCGACGACCCCGCCGTGGCGGCGGTCGTGGTCAGCATCAGCGACGTGGAGGACCGCCGGCGGTCGACGCGGCTGCTCACCACCCAGGCCGAGGTGGTCGAGCGCATCGCCCTCCGGTCCGAGCCCGACGCCGCCATGGCCGCCATCGTGGCCATGGTCGAGAACGCCGTCCCCGGCGCCCGGGCCACCCTCCACCAGCGCGTCGACCACGGGGGCTACCGGGTGGCGGGGCGGTCAGCCATCGATCCCTCGTGGCTGGCGGTGGTCGCCGGGGAGGTCGGCGTCGAGCCGACGCTGCCGGCCACCGAAGCGCTGCGCACCGGCACCGCGGTGGTGGCCCACCGGCTCGACGACCCGGCCTGGCGGCGGGCGGCCGAGGTGCTGGGGCCACGGGGGTTCGGGGCGTGCTGGTCGGTCCCCGTGGTGGCGTCGACCACGGCCGAGACCATCGGCGTGCTCGACATCTGGATACCCGACGCCGTCCCGCCCCGGCCCGACGAGTGGCCCGTCCTGACCCTCGCCACCCGCCTCGTGGCCATCGCCGTGCACCACGATCAGCTCCACCGCACCCTGCGCCACCAGGCCGGCGTCGATCCGGTCACCGCCACCCCCAACCGCCGGGTCATGGAGCGCCTCGTCGGCCAGGCCCTGCTCGACGACCGGGCCCGGCCGCTCGTCGTCTTCGCCGACCTCGACCGTCTCAAGGTCATCAACGACAGCCTCGGCCACGGTGCCGGCGACGCCGTGATCGCCTGGGCCGCCGCCGGCATGACCCGGGCCATCGACGGGCGGGGCGTGGTGGGGCGCTTCGGGGGCGACGAGTTCGTGGTCCTCGCCGACGCCACCGACTTCGAGGACCCCACCGAGCTGGCCCGCTGCCTGCACACCGCCTTCGACGAGCCGGCCCGCATCGGCGACCGCACCATGCGGATCACCGCCAGCCTCGGGATCGTGGCCGTGACCGACCAGCGCTCGGCCACCGAGGTGCTCCGCGACGCCGACGCCGCCATGTACGAGGCCAAGCGGTCGGGATCGAACACGTTCCGCATCTTCGACCCCGCCATCCGCGTCGGACTCGACCGGCGCCTCACCATCGAGCACCAGCTCCGGGGGGCGCTGGCGCAGCGAGCCGTGCAGGCGCACTACCAGCCCATCGTCTCCCTCACGACCGGCGAGGTCGTGTCCGTGGAGGCGCTGGCCCGCTGGGACCACGACGGTCGGCCCGTCAGCCCGGCCGAGTTCGTCCCCGTGGCCGAGGAGACGGGGCTGATCATCGACCTCGGCCGGCACATGCTCGACCAGGCCACCCACGCCGCCGCCCACCTGCTCCGTCGGGACCTCTCGCCCGGCCGCATGTCGGTCAACGTGTCACCGGTGCAGGTGCGCGTCGGCGACCTCGTCGACACCGTGATGGCCGCCGTCACCCGCCGCGGGCTCCCCCCGGGGACGATGTGCCTGGAGGTGACCGAGAACCTCCTCCTCGACGAGGCCGACTCCAGCCGTCACCAGCTCGAGGCACTCGACGCCGAGGGGGTCTGCGTGGCCATCGACGACTTCGGGACGGGCTACTCGTCGCTCGCGTACCTCCACCGCCTGCCCGTCACGGCGCTCAAGGTCGACCATCGGCTGGTGGCCGGGATCGGCACCAGGTCGGGCTGGCGCCTGCTGGAGGCGGCGGTCGGCATGGCCCGCGCCCTCGGGCTGGTCTCGGTGGCCGAGGGGGTCGAGGACCCGACCGTGGCCGGGCGCCTGCGCGACCTCGGCTTCGACGCCGCCCAGGGGTTCGCCTTCGCGCCCGCCCTCCCCCTCGCCGAGCTGGAGGATCGCCTCGGCCGCGACCGACCCTGGGAGTGCCACCTCCCCGGCTGGTAACGCCCCCGGACGCCAACCGGCGCCCGCCCCGTCGGCTCGAGCCGACCGGGCGGGCGCCGGAACACCGTTCGTCGACGGCTACATCATCCCGGGCATGCCGCCCATGCCGCCCATGCCGCCCATGCCCGCCGCGCCGGCGCCGGCACCGGCGTCGTCGTCCTCGGGCTTGTCGGTGATGAGCGTCTCGGTGGTGAGGAGCATGGCCGCTATGGACGCCGCGTTCTGCAGCGCGGCGCGGGTCACCTTGGCCGGGTCGATGACGCCGGCGGCGACCAGGTCCTCGAACTCACCGGTGGCGGCGTTGAAGCCGACCGGCCCGGACTCGGACTCCACCTTCTGGACGATGACCGCACCCTCGTGCCCGGCGTTCTGGGCGATGAGGCGGGTCGGCGCCTCGAGGGCCCGGCTCACCATGCGGGCACCGGTGGCCTCGTCACCCTCGAGGGAGAGCCCCTCGACGGCGGGTCGGGCCCGCAGCAGCGCCGTGCCACCGCCGGGGACGATGCCCTCCTCGATGGCGGCCCGGGTGGCGGAGAGAGCGTCCTCGATGCGGTGCTTCTTCTCCTTCAGCTCCACCTCGGTGGCGGCGCCGACCTTCACCACGGCGACTCCGCCCGACAGCTTGGCCAGCCGCTCCTGGAGCTTCTCGCGGTCCCAGTCGGAGTCGGTGTCGTCGATCTCGCGCTTGATCTGGCTGATCCGCCCCGAGACGTCGGCCGACGAGCCGCCGCCCTCGACGATGGTGGTGTCGTCCTTGTTGACCGTCACCTTGCGGGCCGTGCCCAGCATGTCGAGGGTGGTGCCCTCCAGCTTGAGGCCGAGCTCCTCGGAGACGACCTGGCCGCCGGTGAGGATGGCCATGTCCTGCAGCATCGCCTTGCGGCGCTCGCCGAACCCGGGGGCCTTCACGGCCACCGAGGTGAACGTGCCCCGGATCTTGTTGACGACGAGCGTGGCCAGGGCCTCGCCCTCGACGTCCTCGGAGATGATGAGGAGCGGCTTGCCGGCCTGCATGACCTTCTCCAGCACGGGCAGCATGTCCTGCACCGAGCTGATCTTGGAGTTGACCAGCAGGACGTAGGGCTCCTCGAGCACCGCCTCCTGACGCTCCGGATCGGTCACGAAGTAGGGCGACAGGTAGCCCTTGTCGAACTGCATGCCCTCGGTGAACTCGAGCTCGAGACCGAAGGTGTTCGACTCCTCGACGGTGACGACACCGTCCTTGCCGACCTTGTCGATGGCCTCGGCCAGGATCTGACCGATGGCCGGGTCGGCGGCCGAGATCGACGCCACCGCAGCCACCTGCTTGGGGTCGGTGGCCACCTCGACGGACTGGTCGGCGATGGCGTTGACGGCGGCGGCCACCGCCTTCTCGATCCCCTTCTTGACGGCCATCGGGTTGGCCCCCGCGGCCACGTTGCGCAGGCCCTCGCGGACGAGCGCCTGGGCCAGCACGGTGGCGGTGGTGGTGCCGTCGCCGGCCACGTCGTTGGTCTTGGTGGCGACCTCCTTCACGAGCTGGGCGCCCATGTTCTCGAAGGGGTCGTCGAGCTCGATCTCACGGGCGATGGACACGCCGTCGTTGGTGATGGTCGGGGCGCCGAACTTCTTCTCCAGCACCACGTTGCGGCCACGCGGGCCGAGCGTCACCTTGACGGCGTCGGCGAGCTTGTTGACACCCGCCTCGAGGCCACGGCGGGCCTCCTCTGAGAACTTGAGGATCTTGGGCATGGGACTCCTACTTGTCGATCTTGGCCAGGACGTCGCGGGCGGTGAGGATCAGCACGTCCTCGCCATCGACGGTGATCTCGGTGCCGCCGTACTTCGAGTACACGACCGTGTCGCCGGCGGCGACATCGACGGGGATCAGCTCGCCGCTCTGCTCGGAGCGCTTGCCCGGGCCGACGGCCAGGACCTCTCCCTGCTGCGGCTTCTCCTTGGCGGTGTCGGGGATGACGAGACCGCTGGCGGTGGTCTCCTCGGCATCGCCGGGACGGACCACGATCCGGTCCTCGAGGGGCTTCAGGTTCATCGACGTTGCCTCCATGGCGCGTACATCGGGTGGTGCCCTGGGTGGGTTGTCGGCGACGGGGCCTCGGGAGGTCCCTTGGCACTCTCCGCCTCCGAGTGCCAGATGCTAGCGGTCCGAGAGGGAGACTGCTAACTCAGGGGAAGGAGAGGCTCGGGTCGGCACCGGCGTCGAGGGGGGTGGGGCCGTCGAGGCGGAGCCGCCACCAGGCCGCCGCCGCGATCATGGCGGCGTTGTCGGTGCACAGTTCGCGGTCGGGGAGGAAGGCCCGCAGGTCATCCGCCGAGCAGGCGTCGAGCACCCGCTCCCGCAGCGACGAGTTGGCCGCCACCCCGCCGACCAGGGCGAGACCCGTGGCGCCCACCTCGCGGGCGGCGCGCCGGGCCCGGGTGACCAGCACGTCGACGACGGCCTCCTGGAAGGAGGCGGCCACGTCGGCGGGGTCGACGTCGGGGTGGCGGCGGACGTGGTTGACGACGGCGGTCTTCAGCCCCGAGAACGAGAAGTCGTAGCCGTCGTCGGACAGCGCACGCGGGAAGGCGATGGCGTGGGGGTCACCCTCGGCGGCGAGCTCGTCGATGGCGGGGCCCCCGGGGTAGCCGAGGTCGAGGAACCGGGCCACCTTGTCGAACGCCTCCCCGGCGGCGTCGTCGATGGAGGCGCCCAGCCGGCGGTAGCGGCCGTGGCCCTCCATGGCCACGAGCATCGTGTGCCCGCCCGAGACCAGCAGGACGACGAGGGGCGGTTCGAGGTCGGGCTCCTCCAGGAAGGCGCCGTAGAGGTGGCCCTCCAGGTGGTTGACGCCCACGAAGGGCACGTCCCACACCAGCGCCAACGCCTTGGCGGCGGACACGCCCACCAGGAGGGATCCGACCAGACCGGGCCCGACGGTGGCCGCCACGGCGTCGACGTCGGCGTCGGCCAAGGCCGCCTCCACCAGCGCCTCGGCCACGACGGGGGTGATGAGCCGCTCGTGGGCGCGGCCGGCGATCTCGGGCACCACCCCGCCGTAGCGGGCGTGCAGGTCGACCTGGCTCGACACGACCGACGAGGCCACCGTCGTACCCCCGACCACCACCGCCGCCGCCGTCTCGTCGCAGGACGTCTCGATGGCGAGGATGCGTAGGTCGGCGTCGCCCCCGGTCGGGGCGTCGCCGCGTTCGGTCTCGGCGGTGACGCCGGTCATGCTGCGCTCCAGGTCGTCGGGTGCGGGAGGGCGGCCTCGATGGCGTCCAGTCTGGCGCCGTAGGCCTCCCCGTCCACCTCATGGGCCCACATGACGAGCGCCGACTCCCCGTTGTCGGGGTAGTAGGCGACCCGGGTGCCGGCCGGGACGAAGCCGAAGCGGCCGTACAGCCGCTGCGCCGCCAGGTTCGACATGCGGACCTCGAGCGTCAGGGACCCGAGCCCCCGCTCCCGGGCGCGTCGGGCCAGCCCGAGCACCAGGCGGGTGCCGACGCCACCACCCTGGCGACCGGGGTCGACGGCGACGGTGGCGACGTGCCCGTCACCGGCCAGGTCGAGGAGTCCGGCGTAGCCGACCAGGGTCCGGCCCGGGTCGGCCCGGGCCACCAGGTAGACCCGGTCGTCGTCGCGGTCGCGCCGGGCCAGCTCGTCACGGAACAGCCCGGCCGACCAGGGGGTCGGGTACACCCGCCGCTCGATGCCCACCACCGTGCGGACGTCGCGCCGCCGCATGGGGGCGAGCGCGATCACCGGCGGCGCCAGTTGACCTGGGCGTCGGGGGCGCGGAGGTAGAGGGGCTCGATCTCCCACAGCGGCACGAACTCCTCCCGCAGCGCCCGGGCGTGGGCGAGGGTGACGAGCGACTGCGCCGACGGGAACTGCGACGCCTGGTCGGCCACCTCGACGCCCGGCTGGCCGGCCAGCTCGGCCCCGTAGCGGACGGCGCCGTCGCCGACCACCAGGCAGTCCTCCCCGGTGGCCAGCAGCTCGCCGGCGAGGTCGGCCGGCCCCCCGACGGCCGGCTCGGTGATGCGCTGCATCCCGCCCGGCACCTGGCGGTAGCAGGCGTGGAACACCTCCCCACGGCGGGCGTCGATGCAGGCCACGATGCGCCGGTCGCTCCACCGCAGCGGGAAGGCGAGCAGGTCGAGGCTGCTGACGCCGATCATCGGCGCCCGCAGCGCGTGGGCCAGCGTCCGGGCCGTGGCCAGCCCGACCCGCAGCCCGGTGAACAGCCCGGGCCCGACGTCGACGGCGACCACGCTGATCTCCTGCAGGTCGATGCGGGCCTGCTCGGCCACGAACCGCACGGCCGGCACGAGTGTCTCGGCGTGACGCCGGTCCCGCGACGAGTGGAACGAGGCGAGAATGCCCTCGTGGCCGCCGATGGCCACGCCCACCTGGCTGGTGGCGGTGTCGATGCCGAGGACGATCACGATGCCTCCGTCTCGCCGGTGAAGGGGGCCAGGGCCTGGCGCAGGGCCGGGTTGCGGCGCATCCAGCGGGCCCCGTGCAGGGTGACGACCACCTCCCGCTCGTCGTCGTGGCGCCCGGGCCGCAGCTCGACCACCAGCCGGTCGAGGGGCAGGTCGGCGCTCACCAGTTCGCCCCACTCGACGACGACCACGCCGCCGTCCTCGACCAGCTCGGGCAGGGCCATGTCGGGGGTCTCCACCGGGTCGGCGAGGCGGTAGGCGTCGGCGTGGTGGAGGGTCAGACGGCCGCCCTCGTAGTGCTTGACCAGCGTGAACGTCGGGCTGGTGACCGTCCCCCCGAAGCCCAGCCCGGCGGCCAGGCCCTTGACGAGCACGGTCTTGCCCGTCCCCAGCCCCCCGGTCAGGACGACGACGTCGCCGTCCTCCACGACAGGGGCCAGGGCGTGGCCGAGCAGGCGGGTCCGGTCGGGATGATCGGTGCGGGCGGCGAACACGGGGCTACTCCACCGAGGTGCGGGGCGAGGTCAGCACCAGCTTGGCGCGGACCAGGTCGGCCCGCATGAGCGCCAGCTTGTCGGCGCCGCCCCGCAGCACGGCGGCGGGGTGGAAGGTGGGGACGAGGACGACACCGTTCCAGTCGTACTGCCTCCCCCGCAGCTTGGTGATGCCGGTGGTGGTGCCGAGCAGCAGCCGGCCGGCGAAGTTGCCGAGCGTGACGATGACCCGGGGGCCGATCAGCTCGAGCTGGGACTCGAGCCAGCCCCGGCAGGCGGCGATCTCGTCGGGCTCGGGATCGCGGTTGCCGGGAGGCCGGCACTTGACGACGTTGGCGATGTAGACGCCCCGCTCGCGGGTCATGCCCAGCTCCTCGGCCATGAGCCGGTCGAGGAGCTGGCCCGACCGGCCGACGAAGGGAAGGCCCTGGCGATCCTCCTCGGCCCCCGGACCCTCACCGATGAACATCAGATCGGCGTCGGGGTCACCGGCACCGAACACGACCTGGGTCCGACCCTCGGCCAGCTTGCAGCGGGTGCAGCCCGACGCCTCGGCGGCGACGTCGGCGAGCACGACCATGGCCGTCGATCGTACGCTCGCGATCATGCGCATCAGCACGCTCCTTCCCTACGCGGCCGGGTTCGCAGCGGCGGCCGACGAGGTCGTCGCCCTGGAGGCGGCCGGCCTCGACGTGGTGTGGGTGCCGGAGGCCTACGCCTTCGACGCCCCCTCGGCCATGGGCTACCTCGCCGCCCGCACCGAGCGGGTCACGATCGCGTCGGGGATCGTGCCGATCTTCACCCGCACGCCCACGCTGCTGGCCATGACGGCGGCCGGCGTCGACGCCCTGTCGGGGGGCCGCTGCATGCTCGGCCTGGGGGCGTCGGGACCGCAGGTCATCGAGGGCTTCCACGGCGTGGCCTACGACGCCACCGTGGCCCGCACCGCCGAGATCATCGATGTCTGCCGCCAGGTGTGGCGGCGGGAGCGGGTGGTGCACGAGGGGCGGCACTACCGGATCCCCCTGCCCGAGGGGGAGGGGACCGGTCTCGGCAAGCCGCTCAAGCTGATCACCGAGCCGGTGCGCGCCGAAATCCCCATCGCCGTGGCCGCGCTCGGGCCCCGCTCGGTCGAGCTGACGGCGGCCCAGGCCGACGCCTGGCTGCCGGCGTTCTTCGTGCCGGAGGGGTCAGACGCCATCTGGGGCGAGGCGCTGCGGACGGGAGCGGCGGACCGGGACCCGGAGCGGGCCCCCCTGGAGGTGTTCGCCGGCGGACCGGTCGCCATCGGTGACGACGTCGAGCACCAGCGCGACCGGGCCCGGCCCCAGGCCGCGCTCTACATCGGGGGGATGGGCGCCCGGGGGAAGAACTTCTACAACGACATCTTCGCCGCCTACGGCTACGAGGCCGAGGCGGCCCACATCCAGGACCTGTACCTGGCCGGCGAGAAGGCCGAGGCCGAGGCGGCGGTACCCGCCGACTACCTGGCCCGCTCCTCGCTGGTGGGCCCCGAGGGCTTCGTGAAGGACCGCATCGCCGCCCTCCGGGAGGCCGGCGTCACCGCCCTGAACGTCGGGTTCCTCGGCTCGACCCGCGACGAGCGGGTGGCCCAGTGCGAGCGGCTGCGCGACCTGGTCGACGCCTGACGCCCCGGGCCGGTCCGAGACGATCATCCACCGGTCCCGGAGGTCGCCGCGGCCGGCCGGTAGGTTCACGTCGTGACCGAGGGCCCCCGCCTGGCCGCCGTCGGCATCACCCAGCGCTTCGGTGACCGCCTCGTCCTCGACGGCGTCGACCTCGACGTGCCGGCGGGGCGGGTCATCGGCCTGCTCGGTCCGAACGGCGCCGGCAAGACCACGCTGATGCGCATCCTGTTCGGTGTCCTCGACCCCGACGACGGCCAGGTGCGATGGTCGGGTCGGGCCGCCACCGAGGCCGACCGCCGGAGCTGGGGTTACATGCCCCAGGAGCGGGGCCTGTACCGGGACATGATCGTCGGCGACCACCTGGTCTGGCTGGCCCGCCTGCACGGGCTGTCGCGGCGCGACGGGGAGGAGCGCGCCGCCCGCCTCCTCGACCAGCTCGGCATCGGTGAACGTCACGACGACAAGATCAAGGAGCTGTCGGGCGGCATGGCCCAGCGGGTCCAGCTCGCCGCCGCCATGGTCCACGACCCGCCCGTGCTGGTGCTCGACGAACCTTTCGCCGGCCTCGATCCGACGGCCGTCGAGTTCCTCTCCGACGTGGTCACCGCCCACGCCGGAAGCGGCCGCAACGTCCTGTTCTCCAGCCACCAGCTCGACCTCGTCGAGGATCTGTGCGAGACGATCACCATGCTGCACCGGGGCCGCGTCGTCCTGACCGGTGACGTCGGCGACCTCAAGGCGGCCAGCCCCGACCGGTACCTGCGGGTCGACGTCGACGTCGACGAGGCCGTCGTCGACGACCTCGGAGCCGAGGTGGTGGACCGCTCCGCCGCCGGCTCCCGCATCCGCCTCGACCCCGGCGGCAACGCCCTGGCCGTGCTCGACCGGCTGCGGTCGGGCGCCGAGATCCGGGACTTCGGCGTCGAGTCGCCGACGTTGTCGGAGCTGTTCCTCGACGCCGTGGCCCACGATCCCCCCACCGCGGCGGAGGAGGCAACGGCGTGACCTCCATCCCGGCGTGACCTCTCTCTCCGCGTTCCGGCTGGTGGCGGGGCGGGAGGTGCGCGAGTCGGTCCGTCGGCGCGGCTTCCGCATCCTGATCGGGCTGCTGTTCCTGGCCGCCCTGGCCGCCGTCATCCTGCCCGAGATCATCGGCGGCGGCGGGCGACCGTCGTTCGACGTCGCCATCGAGTCGAGCCGTTTCGACGAGCTGTCGGCCAGCCTCGGGGCCCTGGCCGAACGACTCGACGTCGAGATCGACGTGACCCGGTTCGCCGGTGAGGACCCCCGGGCCCCCGTCGACGACGGCTCGGCGGACGCAGTCGTCGTCGAGGGGTCGCCGGACACCATCTACGTCGAGAGCGACGTCTCGGAGACGCTGGTGGTGGCGCTGCAGGAGGGCATCGGGTCCCTGGCGTTGCGCGATCGCCTGGTCGACGCCGGGGTCGACGCCACCGACGTGCCCGCCCTCCTGGCCACCCCGCCCGCCGCCTTCGAGGCCGTGGGCGACGACCGGGAGGAGACGCGGGGCATCGCCGCTCTCGCCGCCATCGTGCTCTACATCGCCCTCCTGACCGTCACCATCCAGGTGGCCAACTCGACCGCGGTCGAGAAGTCGAGCCGGGTCAGCGAGGTGCTGGTGGCCATCGTGCGGCCCCGGGTGCTCCTGTTCGGCAAGGTCGTCGGGGTCGGCCTCGTGTCGCTCATCGGCCTGCTGGCCCTGGCCCTCCCCATCCTCGGCCGGGCCGTCGTCGGGGGTGACCTGCCCGCCCGGACGCTGCCCGTGATCGGGGCCGGCCTCGTCTGGTTCGTGCTCGGACTCGTGCTGTACGCCACCCTGGCCGGCGCCCTCGGGGCGCTCGTCGAGCGCCAGGAGGAGGTCGGCACGGCCATGCAGCCCCTCACCCTCGCCCTCATCGCCTTGTTCCTCGTGGCCCAGAACGCCGCTGACTCGACCCTCGGGACGGTGCTCGCCTACATCCCCTTCTCCTCGCCCATGGTCGAGCCGAGTCGGATCGCCCTCGGGGTCACCTCCCCGGTCGAGATCGTGGGGTCGCTGGCGCTCCTGGGTCTCGCCATCGCCGCCGTCGTGCGCTTCGGTGCCGTCGTCTACCGCCGGGCCGTGGTCAGGACCGGTCGCCGACTCCGGCTGCGCGAGGTCGTCCGGGGCTGACGCCGTCGGAGAGCGGTGCCCCTATCCCAGCGCGTCCCGGATGGCGTCCTCCACCGCCAGCGCGGCGAGGAGGCGGACGGGCTCGGTGTGGGCTGCGGTCGTGCCGGTGGCCGCCACCACCAGGGCGTCGCCGTCGCCGGCGGTGTGGGCCGGCAGCAGGGCGCGGGCCATGCCGTCGTGGCCGGACTGGGCCGCCAGGTGGCACGCCGTCTTGTCGAGGGCGGCGTTCGTGACCACCACGCCGATGGTGGTGCTGCCGAACCCGGGCAGACCGGCGTCGAGGACGGCGTCGAGGTGTCGAGCCGTCCGCCCGGGCAGGTCGCCGACGGCGTTGACGGCCACCACCGCACCCACCACGACGTCACCGGCCCGGCGCGTCGCCGCCCCGAGGCCACCCGGGCGCCGGTGCTCGGGCCCCCGCCACTTGTCGACGGTCGCCCCCGTCCCGGCCCCGACCCGCCCGGTCGGGAAGTCGGGCCCCGCCGTCTCGCACGCCGCCACACCCTCCTCGGGACCGGGTCGCACGGTGGCGTCCCCGGTGGCCAGGTCGAACAGCCCGAGCGCCACCACGATCGGGATCCGACCCCAGTCGGTCCGGTAGCCCCGACCCTGCGCCTCGCACCAGCGCACCACCCCGTCGGCGCTGGCCAGACCGAAGGCGGACCCGCCCGTCAGCACCACGGCGTCGATCCGGTCGACGAGGCGGCCGGGATCGAGCAGCGCCGTCTCCCGGGTGGCGGGCGCCCCGCCCCGCACCTCCCCCGACGCCACCGTCCCCTCGGGCAGGAGTACGACCGTGCAGCCCGTCTCGGCCACCGGATCGGTCCAGTGCCCCACCCGCACGCCGTGCACGCCCAGCTCACCCACCGTGACCCCATCCCGTTCTGGCACCCATCCGACCCCGAAATGCGTCGCTCCCAGGTGCCAGAACGACGGGGGCCCTCACCTGAGGTCACCCAGGGTGACGCCGAGGATGTCGCGGACGTCGCCGGCCAGGAGGCCGCGACGCGGCAGGCGGCGGGCGGCCCGGCCGTGGACGAAGGCGCCGGCCCAGGCGGCCGGGGTCGCCTCCGCCCCCGACGCGACGAGTGCGCCGATGGCGCCGGCCAGGACGTCACCGGTGCCGGCCGTGGCCAGCCGCTCGTCGCCCTCGGCCACGGCGACCACCACGCCGTCCGGATCGGCCACCAGCGTGGTGGACCCCTTGAGCAGTGCGACGGCGCCGAGGTCGGCGGCCAGCGAGCGCACGGCGTCGAAGCGGTCGGCGGCGGGAGGCCCCCCGGTGAGGCGTGCGAACTCGCCGGCGTGGGGGGTGAGGACGGTCGGTAGCGACCGACCCCGGACGGCCCCCGGGTGCTCGGCCAGGGCCACCAGGGCGTCGGCGTCGGCCACGACCGGGACCGGGGCCCGCTCGATCAGCTCGGCCACGGCGGCCAGCACCTCCGGGCTCCGACCCACCCCGGGCCCGACCACCAGGGCGCCGAAACGGTCGAGGTCGTCCAGCACGTCGCCGACCCACCCGTCGGGGCTCGTGTCGCGGCCGACGCACTCGACCGGGATCCCCTCCGGTGCGGGCCCTCCCGCTGCCGACACCACCACCATCCCGCTGCCGGCCCGGGCCGCCGCCCCCGCCACCAGAGCCGCGGCGCCGCTCATCCCGGGAGAGCCGGCCACCACCCGGACGGCGGAGTGCCACTTGTGGGCGTCGGGGTCCCGTTCCGGCACCACGGCGGCCACGTCGGCCCCCGTGGCGAGCGCGGCCCGGGGTGACCCGACGTCGAGGCCGATGTCGGCCACCTCCACGTCCCCGGCCAGGCGGGGGCCGTCGCCGATCAGCAGCCCCGGCTTCAGGGCGGCGAACGTGACCGTGACCGCCGCCGCCCACGGCGAACCACGGCACTCCCCGGTCAGGCCGTCGACGCCGGAGGGGATGTCGACGGCCAGGACCGGGGCCGTGGCCGGTGGCGGCTCCCACGGCCGGGACAGTCCGGTCCCGAAGGCGGCGTCGATCACGAGGTCGGCGTCGGGCAGCCCGTCGGCGGCGTCGGCGGCGTCGGCCACGTCCACCACCGCCGCCCGCACCCCCCGCCCGGCCAGCACGGCGGCGGCCACCCGGCCGTCGGCCCCGTTGTGGCCCGACCCGGCCAGCACCACCACCCGCCGGCCGTAGGTGCCGCCCAGCATCCGCACGGCGGACCGGGCCACGGCCCGCCCGGCCCGCCCGACCAGCACCTCGACCGGTTCGGGGGCGGCGGCGTCGACCGCCGCCATCTCGGCCGGCGTGACGATCGGGATCACGCGGTGTCCCCCAGCGCCAGGGCGACGGCCTGGGCCACCGAGTCGGTGTGGGTGAGCGACACCCGCCAGCCGGTCACCCCCCGATCGGCCGCCACCCGGGCGGCGCCGTCGCGCAGCGTCAACGTCGGCGCCCCGGAATCGAGCCGCCCGACCGACACCTCGGCGAAGCGGAACGCCCCCAGACCGACCCCCAGCGCCTTCATCACGGCCTCCTTGGCGGCGAAGCGGGCGGCCAGGGCAGGTACCGGGTCGGCCCGGCGCCCGGCCACGGCCCGCTCCTCGGCCGTGAACACCCGGTCGGCGAAGGTCCGCCGACGATCGAGCAGCTGACGGAAGCGGTCGAGGTCGACCGCATCGAGGCCGACGCCGACGACGGTCAGCTCGCCCACTCCTCGGCCAGGACGTAGACGGGCTGCGTCAGGATGTCGACCACGGGCAACCGCCCGAGCACGTCGTCACGGAAGGTCGGCTCGGTCTCGGTGACGGCGTCGCGTATGGCGGCGTAGCGGTCGCGGTAGCTGTTGAGCACGCCCCGCATGGCGGCCGGTTCGAGACGGTCGACGAAGCGGACGTGCAGCAACGTCAGGCCGGTCACCTGGCTGCCCTTCACCTCGGGCACGTGGATGACCGTGCGCCCGTCGGACCGGCCCCGGGCCACCCACACCTCGCGCTCCTCGGCCACCCGCCGCTTCGTGCCCCGCAGCCGGGGATCGTCCTCCGTACGGGACCGTATGTCGCGACCCAGGCCGCCCCGGTCGACCACGCTGAGGAGTGCCTCCTGGCGCGGATCGCCCTCGATCCGGTAGCGGGTCCACCCCGTGACCTCGTCCACGGCCGGATCGAGCCCGGCGAGGGCACGCAGGGCGTCGTAGGTGAGTCGGTCGCGGGGGGCCCCGGCTCCCAGCACGGCCGCCACCAGGGGGGCCCGGAGCAGGGCCTCGTCGCTGCGGCTGATGCCGACCGTGACCGTCTTGGCCTGGTGCTTGATGGCGTCGATCGGACGGGTCAGCTCGTCGATGGCGGCGGTGAGCGCGGCCAGCAGGTCCTCGACCACGGCGGACGGGGTTCCGACCCGCCCGACGTCGACCTGGTAGAGGTCGAGGGGCAGGAGACCGCTGGCGTAGCGCAGCAGGACCGACAGGCGCAGCGCCGTCGAGGCCTCCAGGTGCCCGTCGTACAGGTGGGTGCGCAGCCCGTCGAGGAAGGCGGTGGTGGTGGCGTCGACGTCGGGCCGGAGCCGGTCGAGGAGGTCGCCGTCGTCGGCCGACGAGATGACCCGCTCGATGGCGGACCGGAGCCGGCGCAGCGGCAGCGCCGAGCGGTCGATGGCCCGGGCCGCCTCGTAGCCGAAGAGGTGACCCACCATGGCGGCGAGCACGAAGTCGAGGTCGGGGTGCACGGCGGGGACCTCGACCAGCTCGGTGGCGGCCGAGAAGCGGGACTCACCCTCGGTGGCCACGACGATGGGCACGGCCGAGTGGGCCCGGAAGATGGCCACCTCCTTGGCCACGTCGTCGGCGTTGGAGCCCTCCAGCCCCACGGCACAGACGAGGACCAACGGCTCCGAGGACAGGTCGATGTGCTTCTTGTCCTCGGTGGCGTCACAGGCGATGGACTTGTAGCAGAGCTCGGACAGCTTGATCCGGATCTCCTCGGCTGCGACCCGGTTCGGGCCGTTGCCGACGATGGCCCAGTAGCGGTGGGCGGGCGCGTGGCGGGACGCGATGGCGGCGATCTCGTCTCGCCGGCCCAGCACCGCGGTCATGGCGTCGGGCAGGCGCCGGAGGCCGGCCAGCCGGGCCCGGTCGGCGGCGGTGGGCGCGACCCCGACGGCGGCGCCTGCGGCCTCGGCCAGCAGGAACCCGGCCGCCACCTGGGCGTAGAACGCCTTGGTCGAGGCCACGCTCATCTCGATGTCGCGGCCGTCGGAGGTGTAGATGACGCCGTCGGCACGCTCGGCCAGGTCGCTGCCCCGCCGGTTGACGATGGCCAGCACCGAGGCGCCCCGGTCCCGACTCACGTCGACGGTCCGGTTGGTGTCGGTGGTGGTGCCCGACTGGCTGATGGCCACGACGAGCGTGTCGGACATGTCCGGACGCAGCTCGAAGCCGGACAGCTCGGTGGCGGGCAGCGCCCGGACGTCGGCCCCGTGGGGGCCGAGCCGGGTGCGGATGGCCCGCGCCACCGCCGTCCCCGCCACCGCCGCCGTGCCCTGGCCGATCACGTCGATGCGGCGGATGGCCCCGGACGACAGCCGGTCGCGCACCGCCGCCGGCAGGCCCTGCTCACCGAGGTCGACGCTCAGCTCGCCGTCCCGCTCGACCAGGCGGCCCCGCAGCGTCCGCCGGAACGACGTGGGCGCCTCGCCGATCTCCTTCAGCAGGTAGTGGGGATGCTCGCCCCGGTCGATGTCCCGGGTGGTCATCTCGGGCACCATCAGCTCGTCGTCCGAGACGGGCAGCTCGGTGCCGTCGTAGGCGAGCCGGGTCAGGCCGCCCACGCCGCCCACCCCGGCCCGGTGGAGGACCACGACCTGGCCCCGGCTGGCCGGGTCGGCGGGGTCGTGGCGCTCGTCGCCGTCGAGGCGCAGGTAGCGGCCGGCCTCCTCCACCACGCCGTAGGGCTCGCTGGCCACGACGTAGGCGTCGTCGCTGACCCCGACGAAGAGGCCCTGCCCGCTGCCCCGCAGGGCCAGCAGCAGCTGGTCCGGCTCGGCCGCCTGCACGGCGGCGACGGCCACGCTGCCGACGAACGACGACACCGTCGCCCGGAAGGCCTCGACCGGCTCGGCGCCCGAGGCGATGCGGCGACTGGTCAGCGTCGGGATGACCTTGGCGTCGGTGGTGACGTCGGCATGGGGGCGGAGGTGATGGTCGGCCTTGAGATCGGCGTGGTTGTCGACGTCACCGTTGAGCACGCCGACGACCACCGGCCCGTCCCGACCGAGCTCGCGCTGGTCGAGGGGGTGGGCGTTGGGCTCGGAGATGATGCCGACCGACGCCCACCGGGTGTGGGCCACGACGGTCACCCGTGCGTCACGTCCGGCCAGGGCCCGGTGCAACAGGTCGTCGGCCCGGACGGCGGCGGCGATGCGGGCCGTGTTGTCACCCAGCTCGCCGATCTCGGCGGCCGCCTTGTAGACGAACACGAGGGCGTCACCGTCGACGCGCACCGCCCCGGTGACGAAGCGGGGGTCGTCGAGACGGTCGCCCGGCACGGTGCCCTCGGGCACGCCGTGACCGGCCACGGTGATCGCCAGACCGGCCGAGTCGCGGCCCCGCACCTCGAGGCGGTCGATGCCGCGGAGGGCCCCGTGGACGGCCCACAGGCCGGCCACCGCCGGCCGGGTGCCGGTCGGCGCGAGGGCCAGCACGCCGTCGACGGCGTCGAGACGGTCCCGGAACAGTGCCCAGGCGGCGTCGGCGTAGGCGACCAGCGCCCGGTTGCACTCCTCCAGCGACGCCCCGGCCGCCTCGGCCGCCTCGGCCCCGGCCTCGAGGCCGGGCTGGCGGTCGGTGGCGGCCCCGGCCACCGAGCGGACCTCGGCGGCGAGGTCCGGGTCGGTCAGCGCCGCCACGCCCCCGGGGCCGCGCAGCAGGCCGTCGAGGGCGACCATGGCCTCGGCGGCCTCTGCCACCGACCCGGGACCCGCGCCCATGTCGGCGGCGGCCACGGCCCGCCGGGCGGCGGCCGCCGCGTCGAGTACCGCCGCCGGATCGGGCGCCGACCGGGCCGGGTGGGCGGGCAGCACGGCGACGATCCCACACATGGTCGCCGCAGCTTACGGGCCGTCGCGCCCGGGCCGAACTGACACAAGCACGCGTTGCTATAGCAACGCGTGCTTGTGTCAGTTCGCCGGCTCCGGAGCGTCCAGCTCAGCCGTAGGCCCGCCGGACGGCCGCCACCAGACGGTCCGTGACCCGCTCGGCGGTGTCCACGTCGCCCGCCTCGACCATCACGCGGACGAGGGGCTCGGTGCCGCTGGTGCGCAGGAGGACCCGGCCGTCGTCGGCCAGCTCCGTCTCGGCGGCGGCGACCTCGGCGGCGACGGCGGCCAGATCATCGGGGCGGCGATCGACGACGACGTTCCGCAGGACCTGGGGCACCGTGGTCATGGCCGCCCGGGCCAGCACGCCGAGGGGCTCCCCCCGCCGGGCCACCAGGTCGGCCAGGGCCAGGCCGGCCAGCAGACCGTCGCCCGTCGTGGCCAGATCGGCCAGGATGACGTGGCCGGACTGCTCGCCGCCGAGCGACGCGTCCCGCGCCGCCAGCGCAGCCAGCACGTGGCGGTCACCGACCGGGGTGGTGACCACCTCGATGCCGGCGTCGGCCATGGCCCGGTGGAACCCGAGGTTCGACATCACCGTCACCACCACCACGTCGCCCCGCAGCCGACCCCGGTCCCGGAGATCGACGGCCAGTAGGGCCAGCAGGTGGTCGCCGTCGACGTCGCAGCCCCGCTCGTCGACGGCGAGCACGCGGTCGGCGTCACCGTCGAGGGCGAGGCCGAGGTGCGAGCCGGTCTCCACCACCGCCGCCCGCAGGCCGCGCAGGTCGGTGGAGCCCACACCGGCGTTGATGTTGCGCCCGTCGGGCTCCGCCGCCAGCACCCGGGCCACCTCGGCCCCGGCGTCGGTGAACACCCCCCCGGCCAGGGAACTGGCGGCGCCGTGGGCGGCGTCGAGGACGATGCGGATCCCGTCCAGGCGCCGACCCCCGGCCGCGTCGAGGAGGTGACGCCGGTAGCCGTCCAGCGGGGCCGGGTGCGGGAGCAGGCGACCCAGCCCATCACCGGTCGGACCCCCGGGCCGCAGGTCTCCCGCGACCCGGTCGAGCCCGGTCTCGACACGGGCCTGCTCGGCGTCGGAGAGCTTGCGTCCCCCGGCGGCGAAGACCTTGACGCCGTTGTCGCCGAAGGGGTTGTGCGACGCCGAGATCATGGCCGCCGGAGCGTTCTCCCGGGCGGCCAGCCAGGCCAGCGCCGGGGTGGGGAGCACCCCGCAGTCGACGGCGTCGGAGCCCTCGGCGGTGATGCCGGCCGCCAGCGCCGCCTGCACCATGGGCCCCGACCAGCGGGGGTCGCGTCCGAGCAGGACCCGGCCGTCGGCCAGCACCCGGCCGACGGCCCGACCGAGCGCCAGGCACACCTCCGGGGTCACCTCGACGTTGGCCGGGCCCCGCAGGCCGTCGGTGCCGAAGCGCACCCCGTGCGGGGGGTCGTCCCGAGGGCCAGCCCGGTTCACCACACCGCCGTGGTCGACGGGCGGGTCAGCGCTTGGAGTACTGGGGTGCCTTGCGGGCCTTCTTGAGGCCGTACTTCTTGCGCTCCTTCTGGCGTGCGTCGCGGGTCAGCATGCCGGCCCGCTTCAGCATGGAGCGCAGCTCCGGGTCGAGCTCGACGAGCCCCCGGGCGATGCCCATGCGCAGCGCGCCGGCCTGACCGCTGATGCCACCACCGCCGAGCGTCGCCTCGACGTCGTAACCCTCGAGGGTCTCGGTGAGCCGGAGCGGCTCGGTCACGAGCTGGCGGTGGGTCGGCGCCGGGAAGTAGTTCTCGATCGGCCGCTTGTTGACGGTGATGGTGCCGTTGCCGGGGCGGAAGCGGACCCGGGCGACGGCGTTCTTGCGGCGGCCGGTGGCCTGGACGAGGGGAGCGGGCACGACGACGGAGTCTCCTAGCGGGCCCGGTAGCGGGCGTGCTCGAGGGCGAGCGGGTGGGGCTGTTGCGCGGCGTGGGGGTGCGCCGGCCCGGCGTACACCTTGAGCTTGCGCAGCATGGCCCGACCGAGGCGGTTCTTCGGCAACATGCCCCGCACGGTGCGGCGCACCGCCTCCTCAGGGCGTCGGGCGAGCAGATCGGCGTAGGTCCGGGATTTGATGCCGCCCGGGTAGCCCGAGTGGCGGTAGACCATCTTGCGCTCGGCCTTGCCGGACGTGAGCACCACCTTGGCGGCGTTGGTGACGACGACGAAGTCCCCGGTGTCGAGGTGGGGCGTGTAGGTCGGCTTGTGCTTGCCCCGCAGGAGGGTGGCGACCTCTGTGGCCATGCGCCCGAGCACCAGCCCGTCGGCGTCGACGACGTGCCAGGCCCGCTCGATCTCGGAGGCTCGGGGGGAGTAGGTGCGCACGGGGCTGTCTCTCTCGGACGAGGTGGCGGGGGCGTGGTCGACGTGGCCGGGCGCGCCACGTCACGGGCGACGCACCAGCCTACGGGGGCGTCCGGCGCACGACAAGGCGCCGGCTCAGATCGCCGTCAGCAGCGCCCGCACCCGGTCCTTGGGCCGCCCGATGATGGCCCGCTCGGGGGTCACGACCACCGGCCGCTGGAGCAGCCGCTTGTGCTCCACCAGCACCTCGACGATCTGGTCGACGGTGGCGACGTCGGACTCGGCGAGGCCGAGCTTCTGCCACGTGCTGTCCCGTCGGACCAGGTCGGACGGGTCGTCCTCCAGCTTGGCGATGAGGGCCCGCAGCGTCTCGGCGTCGGGCGGGTCGGCGATGTAGTTCACGATGTCGACCTCGACGCCCAGCTCCTCGGCAACGCGCACGGCGTTGCTGGAGGAGCCTCAGTGCCGGTTGTGGAGGATGGTGACGTCGGCCATGGTCACGGATCGTAGCGGTCGGGGTAGGTGACCTCGCAGAGGACGAGACCCTGGGGCGGCGCCACCTGCGAGACGGCGGCGCGGTCACGGGCGGCCACGACGGCGTGCACGTCGCCGGCCCGCAGCCGGCCGGCCCCCACCGCCACCAGCAGACCGGTCACGCTGCGGACCATCTGGTGGCAGAAGGCGTCGGCCTCGATGTCGAGCACGAACCGGTCACCGGTCCCGGTCCGCCAGTCGATGCGGCGAACGTGGCGCCGGAGGGAGGCGCAGGGCCGACCCTTCGGGCGTCGGCAGAAGGAGCTGAAGTCGTGCTCGCCCCGCAGCGGGTCGGTGGCGGCCCGCATGGCCCTCAGCTCGAGCGGGTGAGCGACGTGCCACGTCCGATCGGCCAGCAGCGGGTCGGGGCGGGCCCGGTTCAGCACCGTGTACGCATAGCGGCGGGTGACGGCCGAGGCGCGGGCGTCGAAGCCGTCGTCCACCACGGCGGCGGCGGTCACGGCCACGTCGGGGGCGCACAGACCGTTCAGGGCACGGACCAGACGGTCCGGGTCGAACCGGCGGGGGTCGGCGTCGAAGGAGACCACCTGCCCCACGGCGTGGACACCCCGGTCGGTGCGCCCCGCCCCCGTCAGGGCCACCCGGTGGCCGAGGATCCGCTCCAGCGCCAGCCGCAGCACCCCGGCCACGGTCCGGACCCCGACGTTCTCGGCGAACCCGTGGAAACCGCCCCCGTGGTATGCGACGTCGAGACGGATGCGGACCCGCGGCGCCGCCGGCGGGTCCGGAGGCGCCCCGTCGAACAGCGTCGGCGTGTCCATCGCCGCTCTGTCTAGCGGTCACCGGCCCGGGCCCCGACCTGGGAGCCTGGGCCTCCGACGACCCCGGGAGCGCCCGCGATGACCGTCCCGCCCGACCTGCCCGACCTGCCCGAGCACCTCCGCCCGTTCCGGGACGGCTACGTGGAGCTGTTCGGGGAGATGCCGGAGGTCCCCGGTGACCGGTTCCGACAGTTCGGCGCCGTCAGCCCCGACTTCGTCGAGGCGTTCGAGCGGTTGCGGGCGGTCGGGTTCACCTCCGACGTGTTCGACGTGAAGACCACCCAGCTCATCGCGTTCGCCCACCTCCTCCGGGCCGGTCACTTCGCCGCCTACTGGCACGCCCGGGCCGCCCGACGGGCCGGCGCCTCGTGGGAGGAGCTGTCCAAGGTGGTCGAGATCGGCGTCTCCACCGACGGCGGGATGCAGGTCATCCGCGAGGGCGGCCAGATCCTCGAACGCCTCCGCTCCGAGGAGACCGCATCGGGATGAGGCCCGAGCCCGGGTGTCAGCCCGGCGGCATGCCCGCGACGGCGAGCTCGCCGACGTCGATCGACGGGACGATCGATCCGTCCTCGAACACGAGGTCGGACGCCGTCAGCCGAACGGTCCTGGGCAGGCCCGTCTCCGCGTCCGACTCACCCTCCGCGACGAGCGTGCCTGACACCGCCGGAACCCTCACCGCATCACCATCTGCTCTCTCGCTGACATCGGTGCAGATCGCGCCCCGCGCGTGGGATCCGGTGAGATACCACGCCGATGCCTGCTCCTCCCGTGCGTCCTCGATGCGGAAACCTCCCGGGGGCGTCGGTACCGTCACCCAGAAGGACAGGGCTTCGGTCGCCGTCTCGTCGCTCCCGTCCGACACGTACACGGAGACACTCGAGTCGCCCGCGACGCAGGCACCGGAGCGGTCGAGGCCGCTGATCACGAGAGCGGTCGTGCCATCGGTCGAGGTCAGCAGCCCGCAACCACCGAGGCAGACCAGTACCGCGAACCAGAGCCACCGACGGCTGGTCAGCGTGGCGAACCCCCGAGTGGGTCCCCGCTCAGACGAGCTCGATACGGGCCATGGGGGCGTTGTCACCGGGGCGGGGGCCCAGCTTGAGGATGCGGGTGTAGCCGCCCGGGCGGTCGACGTAGCGGGGGCCGATGTCGTCCATCAGCTTGGACGCCATCTCCCGGTCACGCAGGAACGCCACGATGTTGCGGTGGCGGTGCAGACCGCCCTTGGCCGCCTTGGTGATGAGCTTCTCGGCCACGGGCCGCAGCGCCTTGGCCTTGGCCTCGGTCGTGACGATGGCCTCGGCGGCGAACAGCGACGCCGCCAGGTTGGCCATCATGGCCTTCTGGTGGCTGGCCGATCCGCCGAAGCGGCGGCCCTTCCTGGGGGTGGCGGGCACTGGTCAGCCTCCTAGACGGCCGAGGGGGCCATGCCCCGGAGGGCCAGACCCCGCTCGTCGAGCTTGGCGATCACCTCGTCGAGGGACTTCTGGCCGAAGTTGGTGATGGCCAGCAGGTCGTCGGGGGTCTTGGTGAGCAGCTCGCCCACGCTGTTGACCTGGCCGCGCTTCAGACAGTTGCGGGGCCGCTCCGACAGGTCGAGATCCTCGATGGGCAGGTCGAGGTCGGGCGAACCCGAGCCGCCGTGGGCCACGTCGCCCAGCTCCAGACCGTCGGGCTGGTCGCTCATGTCGGCCACCAGGCCGACCAGGGAGCGCAGCGTCTCACCGGCCGAGGCCAGGGCGTCGCGGGGATCGAGCGAGCCGTCGGTCTCGATCTCGAGGATGAGCCGGTCGTAGTCGGTCGACTGCTCGACCCGGGTCGGCTGCACGTCGACGGCCACCCGCCGCACCGGTGAGAACACGGCGTCGATGGGGATCACGCCGATGGTGGCGGTGTCCTCGGACTCGTCGGCGCGCCGGTAGCCACGACCCCGCTCGATGGTGAGGTCGGCGGCGAGGCGCCCCTCCTCGTTGAGGTGGGCCAGCACCAGCTCCGGGTTCATGATCTCGATGTCGGCGGTGGCCTGGATGTCACCGGCGGTCACCTCGGCCGGGCCCCGCACGTCGAGGCGCACCGTCACCGCCTCTTCGGCGTGGCTCGCCACGACCACGTCCTTCAGGTTGAGGAGCAGGTCGGTCACGTCCTCCACGGCGCCCTTGATGGTGTCGAACTCGTGGAGGGCGTCGTCGAGGTGCACGGAGGTGATGGCCGCCCCCGGGATCGAGGACAGGAGCGTGCGCCGCAGCGAGTTGCCCAGGGTGTAGCCGAACCCCGGCTCGAGGGGGCCGATGGCGAAGCGCTGGCTGCGGCCGGCCCCCTCGTCGAGGGCTTCCACCGTCGGGCGCTGCATGATCAGCATGGTCGTCTCAGCATGGTCGTCTCAGCATGGTTGCCTCAGCATGGTCGTTTCCTTGCGGTCCGGTGGCTGGGGGGTTACTTGGAGTACAGCTCGATGATGAGCTGCTCCCGCACCGGCACGTCGATCTGGTCGCGGGTCGGCAAGGCGGTCACGGTGATGGTCTGACCCCCGTCACCGGCGGTCAGCCAGCCCGGGGCCTGACGGTCGAGCACGTCCATGTTCCAGCGGACCTGGACCATCTCGCGTGCCTTCGGACCCAACTCGACCACGTCACCGGCCCGCACCCGGTAGCTCGGGATGTCGACCCGGCGGCCGTTGACCCGGATGTGGCCGTGGTTCACGAACTGGCGGGCCTGGGGCCGGGTGGCGGCCCAGCCGGCCCGGTACACGACGTTGTCGAGCCGGCGCTCGAGGATCTGCAGCAGGTTCTCGCCGGCCACGCCCTTCACCCGGGTGGCCTCGTCGTAGTAGCGGCGGAACTGGCGTTCCAGCACGCCGTAGGTGTAGCGGGCCTTCTGCTTCTCCTGGAGCTGCACCAGGTACTCGGACTGGTTGCGGCGGCGGCTGCGACCGTGCTCACCGGGGGGGTAGGGGCGCCGGTCGAGGGCGCGGGTCTCGCGGGCGGTGCCGAACAGGTTGACGCCGAGCCGGCGTGACACCCGGGCCTTGGGACCGATGTAGCGGGCCATGCCTACCCCTCAGACCCGGCGCCGCTTGGGAGGGCGGCAGCCGTTGTGGGGCACGGGGGTGACGTCCTTGATGCCCGAGATCTCGATGCCCACGTTCTGCAGCGATCGGATGGCGGTCTCACGTCCCGACCCTGGCCCCTTCACGTACACGTCGACCTTGCGGACGCCGTGCTCCATGGCCCGCCGGGCGGCGGCCTCGGCCGCCTGCTGGGCGGCGAACGGCGTCGACTTGCGGGAACCCTTGAAGCCGACGTTGCCGGCCGACGCCCACGACAGCACGTTGCCGGCGGGGTCGGTGATGGCGATGATCGTGTTGTTGAAGCTCGACTTGATGTGGGCGATGCCGTGCGGGACGTTCTTGCGCTCCCGACGGCGGGGCCGACGCCCCCCGGCTGCAGGCTTGGCCACTACTTCCTCACGACCTTCTTCTTGCCGGCCACGGTCTTGCGTGGCCCCTTGCGGGTACGGGCGTTGGTGTGGGTGCGCTGGCCGTGCACGGGCAGGCCCCGGCGGTGACGCATCCCCTGGTAGCTGCCGATCTCGATCTTGCGCTTGATGTCGTTGGACACGTCGCGGCGCAGGTCGCCCTCGACCTTGGTGAACTTGTCGATGTGGCCCCGGAGCTGGCTCACCTCGTCGTCGGTCAGGTCCCGGACGCGTGTGGACGGGTCGATGCCGGTGGCCTCGCACACCTCGTCGGCCGCAGCGCGGCCGAGGCCGTAGATGTAGGTGAGCGAGATGCCCACCTGCTTCTCCCTCGGGATGTCGACACCGGCGATACGGGCCATACGGACGCTCTCCTAACCCTGCCGCTGCTTGTGGCGGGGATTGCTGCAGATGACCATGACGCGACCGTGCCGGCGGATGACATTGCACTTGTCGCACATCTTCTTCACACTGGGGCGGACCTTCACGACGACCTCGTCCTACTTGTAGCGGTAGGTGATGCGACCACGGCTCAGGTCGTACGGGGTGAGCTCGACCTGCACCCGGTCGCCGGGGAGGATGCGGATGTAGTGCATCCGCATCTTGCCGGAGATGTGGGCCAGCACCTCGTGCCCGTTGTCGAGCGAGACACGGAACATGGCGTTGGGGAGGCTCTCCAGAACCTTCCCCTCGAGGACGATCGCATCTTCCTTGGGCTTGGGCAGGGCAACGCCTCCTGGTCGGTCGGGCGGCTCGGTGACCGTCACGCTGGAGCTGACGGAACCGGGGCCACCGCTGCTACCCAGGGTTCCGGCGGGCGCGGTGCGCCCATGACAGCCGACCGAACATGCTAGCGAGCGATGGCGCGCACTCCAAGGCGGGGATGCCGGGGCCCTCTGTCAGGCCGGGCCGACCGGCTCATCGTCGCTGCCGTTCCGCACGACGTGGGCGTCGATGGCGGACACCAGCCGCTCGGAGATGGCGTCGACGTCACCGACCCCGTCGACGACGACGACGAGATCACGCTCGGCGTAGTAGCGAAGGAGCGGCGCCGTCTGGGACGCGTACAGCTGGAGGCGCCGGCGGATGGCGTCGGCGGTGTCGTCCGACCGTCCCCGGGCGATCATCCGCTCGAAGGCCACCGACTCGGGGACCTCGAGGTTGACCACGGCGCTGACCCCACCGGAGTCGAGCACGTCGTCGAGGGCCCGGGCCTGCTCCTCGGTGCGCGGGAACCCGTCGAGCAGCACGCCGGGCTGGGCGTCGGACTGGGTGAGGCGTTCCGCCACGACGCCCAGCATCACGTCGTCGGGGACGAGGTCGCCCCGCTCCATGATCTCGGCCGCCCGCCGGCCGATCTCGGTGCCGGCCGACGCCGCCGCCCGGAGCATGTCGCCGGTCGAGACGTGGGGGATGCCGTAGTGGGCCGCCAGCCGCTGGCACTGGGTGCCCTTGCCGGCGCCCTGGCGCCCGAACACGATCAGGTTCAGCGGACCGTCGGTCCCGCTCGCCCCGCCGCTCACCGGGTCGCCGCCCACCGGGTCGCGCCGGCGGGGGGATCGTGGGCGGGCCTCACTTCAGGAACCCCTCGTAGTTGCGCATCATGAGCTGACTGTCGACCTGCTTCATCGTCTCCAGGGCCACGCCGACGGCGATCAGGAGCGAGATGCCCCCGAAGGCGAAGGCGGCGAGCGCGGCGCTCTGGTTGTTGCTGTCGAAGCCGCCGAACAGCCGCAACAGGATGGTCGGCATGAGCGCCACGGCGGCGATGAACAACGCCCCCGGGAGGGTGATGCGCGACAGGATCCTGCCCAGGTAGCGCTCGGTCTGCGGACCCGGACGGATGCCGGGGATGAAGCCGCCCTGCTTGCGGATCGTGTCGGCCTGCTTGACCGGGTCGAACTGGATGGCGGTGTAGAAGTACGCGAAGCCGACGATCATCAGACCGAAGAAGATCAGGTAGCCCGGGCTGGTGGGGTTGGTGAGCTGATCGTTGACGAACCGCACGAACGGCTCCCAGGTGATGATGTTCGACAACAGCACCGGCAGGTACAGAACCGAGCTCGCGAAGATCACGGGGATGACGCCCGACTGGTTGACCTTCAACGGGATGTAGGTCGACTGGCCGCCGTACATGCGCCGACCGACCACCCGCTTGGCGAACTGCACCGGGATGCGCCGCTGGCCGTTCTCGATGAAGATGATCGAGACCATGAGCGCGATGGCGACGGCGATCAGGATGACGAGGAAGAGCGTTCCCTTCTCGGCCCGCAGCGCCGCCCCCGAGAAGGGCAGGCTCGACACCACCGAGGCGAAGATGATGAGCGACATGCCGTTGCCGACGCCGCGCTGGCTGATGATCTCGCCCATCCACATGAGCAGCGCCGTTCCGGCCGTCATGGTGAGCACCACCATGGCCACCCGGGGGAACGTGAAATCGGGGATGACGATGATGTTCGGGGCGTTGGCGGAGAACAGCGCGCCCTGCCCGGTGCCTCGTCCGAAGATGAACGCCACCCCGGTGGCCTGCAGGAACGCGATGGCGAGGGTCAGGTAGCGGGTGGTCTGGGTGATCTTGCGCTGACCGACGGCGCCCTGGTTCTGCCACTCTTCGAGCTTCGGGATGGCCACGGCCAGGATCTGGACGATGATCGAGGCCGTGATGTACGGCATGATCCCGAGCGCGAACACGGCGAACGCGGTGAGCGCACCGCCGGAGAAGAAGTTCAGAAACCCGAGAACGCCCGCCTCGGAGGCGGCGCCCTCCAGCTCGATGACGGCGCTGAAGTCGATCCCGGGCACCGGCAGCTGGGCCCCGAGACGGTAGAGCGCCATCACCCCGATGGTGATGGCGATCTTGGTGCGCAGCTCGGGCACCTTGAAGATGTTCGTCAGGCTGGACAGCACGGCGTTCCCCTCCGGGAGCGGTTCATGACCCGGTCGGGCCGGGGCGGCGTGTGGGGACCACCGTCAGCGGTTGCTGAGGGCGTTGCCGTCTGCGGGCGGGCGGCGGTCCCCGAAGGGCAGCGGCACGATCTCGACCGTGCCGCCGGCGGCCTCGATGGCGGAGCGGGCCGACGCCGAGGCGGCGTGGACCCTGACGGTGACGGCCCGGTCGATCTCGCCCCGGCCGAGGATCTTCACGAAGGCGCCCTTCTGGACGAGGCCGCGGGCGTGCAGGGTCTCGGGTGACACCTCGTCGAGACCGGTCTCGGCCAGGGTGTCGAGGTTGATGGGCTGATAGGCGACCCGGAACGGGTTGCGGAAGCCGCGTTGCTTCGGGACCCGCTGGGTGAGGGCCATCTGACCGCCCTCGAACCAGGGGTGCACGGTGCCCCGGGCCCGCTGGCCCTTGTGGCCCCGCCCGGCGGTCTTGCCGCCCTTGCCGGCGATGCCGCGGCCGACGCGCTTACGGCGGCGGCGGGACCCCTCGGCGGGTGTCAGATCGTGAGGCTTCAGCATGGGTCAGTCCTCGACTTCGACGACGGACACGAGATGGGGCACCCGGGCGATCATGCCCCGTATCTCCGGACGGTCGGGGAGCGTGTTGGAGCGCCCGATCCGGCCCAGTCCGAGGGCTCGGAGGGTACCCCGGTGCTTGGGCTTGGTGCCGATCGCCGACCGGACCTGGGTGACGGAGAGTCGGGTCATCGCTTCTCCCTCCTGGTGCTGGCGCACCGGGCCGGGTGGCCACACCCGCTGCGCTCGCTCACGACTCACCCCGGGAAGCCGAGGCCAGGACCCGCTCGCGCTCGCGGTAGGCCTCCAGCAGACCCTTGGGCACGAACTCCTCCGGCGACAGACCCCGACGCCTGGCGATCTCGTCGGGCCGCATCAGGGTCTTGAGCCCGTTGATGGTGGCCTTGGCCACGTTGACGTGGTTGGAGGAGCCGAGCGACTTGCACAGCACGTCGGTGATGCCGGCCTCCTCCAGGATGGCGCGGGCCGCACCGCCGGCGATGACACCGGTACCGGGCGCGGCGGGCTGCAGCAGGACGCGTCCGGCACCGTTGACGCCCGTGTTGGGGTGGATGATCGTGCCACCGGCCATGGGGACCACGAAGACGTTGCGCTTGGCCTCCTCGGTGCCCTTCTGGATGGCGAGGGGGACCTCCTTGGCCTTGCCGTACCCGAGGCCGACCCGGCCGTTGGCGTCGCCGATCACCACCAGGGCGGTGAAGGCGAAGCGTCGACCGCCCTTGACCACCTTGGCCACCCGGTTGATGTTGATGACCCGGCTCTCCCGGAGCCCCTCGTCGTTGGCTGCCATGGCTAGAACTCCAGTCCTGCGTCTCGTGCCGCGTCGGCCAGGGCGGCCACCCGCCCGTGGTAGCGGTAGCCGCCCCGATCGAACACGACCGTCTCGACGCCCGCCTCGCGGGCCCGCTCGGCCACCAGCCTGCCGACCCGGCCGGCCGCTTCCACGTTGCCGGTGGCGTCGTCGCGCAGGGACGGCTCGATCGTCGACGCCGCCGCCAGCGTGGTGCCGGTGCGGTCGTCGATGACCTGGGCCTCGATGTGGCGGTTGGAGCGGAACACGCTCAGCCGCGGTCGCTCGGCCGTCCCGGTCACCCGTTTGCGCACGCGCCGGTGCCGGCGCACCCGCGCCTCTCGCTTCAGCTTCGCCTTGTCAGCCATGTCTGCCTTCCCGGCGGCGGGGGGAGATCACTTCGCCGCCTTGCCGGCCTTGCGCAGCACGCGCTCGCCGACGTAGCGGATGCCCTTGCCCTTGTAGGGCTCGGGTTTACGCCAGGCCCTGATGTCGGCGGCCACCTGGCCCACCAGCTGCTTGTCGATGCCCGTGACGTTGATGCGGGTGGGCTGGGGCACCTCGAACTGGACGCCGGTGGGGGCGGTCACCACCACCGGGTGGGAGAACCCGAGGGCCATCTCGATGGTGTCACCGCCCCGGGCCTGCGCCCGGTAGCCGACCCCCTGGATCTCGAGCTGCTTGGTGTAGCCCTCGGTGACGCCCTCGACCATGTTGCTGACGAGGGCCCGGGCCAGGCCGTGGTTGGCCCGGCTCTGACGCTCGTCGTCGGTGCGCTCGACGAGGATCTCGCCCTCGGCGACCCGCGCCGTGGTGCTGCGGGGCAGCTCGGTGGCCAGCTCACCCCGGGGCCCCTTCACGCTCACCCGGCTGCCCTCGATGCGCACGTCGACGCCACCGGGGACGGGAACTGGTGCCTTGCCGACTCGTGACATGAGGTCTCCTACCAGACGTAGCAGAGGATCTCGCCGCCGGTGCGGCGCCGGCGCGCCTCCCGGTCGGTCATGAGCCCCTTGCTGGTGGACAGGACGGCGATCCCGAGGCCCCCGTAGACGCGGGGGATCTCGTGGGCGGCGGTGTAGACCCGCAGGCCCGGCTTCGACACGCGACGGATGCCCGAGATGGTGCGGTCACGCTCGGCCGTGTAGCGCAGGCCGACACGTAGGGTACGGCCGGGACGGCCGGTGGCGTCGGTCACCTTGACGTCGCGCAGGTACCCCTCCTTCTCCAGCACCCGGGCAAGGCTCTCCTTGAGCTTCGAGGCCGGCATCTCGACGGTGTCGTGGAGGGCCGTGTTGGCGTTGCGGATGCGGGTGAGCATGTCGGCGATCGGGTCGGTCATCGTCATGGTCGCGCCCTCACCAGCTCGCCTTGACCACGCCGGGCAGCTCGCCGGCATAGGCCAGGTCGCGGAGGCAGATGCGACACAGCCCGAACTTGCGGTACACGGCACGGGGCCGACCGCACTTCCGGCAGCGGGTGTAGCCGCGCACCTTGTACTTCGGGGTCTTCTTCGCCTTGTTGATCAGCGCCTTCTTGGCCATGTCTACCTCTCCCGCTCGAACGGGAAGCCGAGCGCCTCGAGCAGCGCACGGCCGTGGTCGTCGGTCGTGGCGGTGGTCACGATGGTGATGTCCATGCCGCGTACCTCGTCGATCTTGTCGTAGTCGATCTCGGGGAAGATCAGCTGCTCGGTCACGCCGAACGTGTAGTTGCCGTTGCCGTCGAACGACCGACGGGACAGTCCCCGGAAGTCACGGATGCGGGGGATGGCCAGGGACACCAGCCGGTCGTAGAACTCCCACATGCGGGTGCCCCGCAGGGTCACCTTGGCGCCGATGGCGTTGCCCTCTCGGAGCTTGAACCCGGCGATGGACTTCTTGGCCCGGGTCGTCACGGCCCGCTGGCCGCTGATGGTGGTGAGATCGTCGATGGCGCCGTCGAGAGCGCGTCGGTTCTCGAGCGCCTTGCCGACGCCCATGTTGACGACGATCTTCACGGGCTTGGGGACCAGCATGACGTTGGCCAGGCCCAGCTCGTCGAGCAGCCGGGGCCGGATCTCGTCCTCGAAGCGCTCCCGCAACCGGGGCCGCGGGCCGCCACCGCGCCCGTTGCGGCCGGCTGCCGCCCCGGGCTCGGCCGTCGACGACTCCGCGGAGTCGTCCGTCCCGGGTCCCTCGGCCTCGGTGGGGGTGGTCTCGGTGTCGGTCACGACAGGTCCTCCCCGGACGCCTTGTGGTAGCGCACCTTCAGATCACCGTCGAAGCGGTAGCCGACCCGGCCGGGTCGACCGGTCCGCGGGCAGACGACGGCCACGTTGGAGACGTGGATGGGCATCAGCTTGTCGATGATGCCGCCGGCGTCACTCGCGCTGCGCGGCTTCTGGTGCTTGCGGGCCACGTTGACGCCCTCGACGACCACCCGCTCCCTGCGGGGGTCGACCTCGATCACCTCACCCTCGGAGCCCTTCCACTTGCCGGAGAGGACCCGGACGGTGTCACCCTTCTTCACCTTCATCTGCACCACCTCTCCACCTACAGCACCTCCGGTGCCAGCGACACGATGCGCATGAAGCGCTTGTCGCGCAGCTCACGCCCGACGGGCCCGAAGATGCGGGTGCCGCGGGGGTTCTGGTTGTTGTCGATCAGCACGGCTGCGTTCTCGTCGAAGCGGATGTAGGACCCGTCGGGGCGGCGGCGCTCCTTGCGGGTGCGCACCACGACGCAGCGCACGACGTCGCCCTTCTTGACCGACGCGCCGGGGAGCGCGTCCTTCACGGTGGCGACGAACGTGTCGCCGATGGTGGCGTACCGGCGTCCCGATCCGCCCAGCACCCGGATGCACAGAACCTCTCGGGCGCCCGAGTTGTCGGCCACCTTGAGTCGGCTCTCCTGTTGGATCATCGGGCCCGCTCCAACACCTCGAGGATGCGCCAGCGCTTGGTCTTGGACAGCGGCCGGGTCTCCTGGATGCGGACGCGGTCGCCCACCTTCACGTCGTTGGTCTCGTCGTGGACGTGGAACCGGGTCGTGCGTTGCACCGTCTTGCGGTAGCGGGGGTGGCGTACCCGCTCGACGATGGCGATGACGGCGGTCTTGTCCATCCGGTCGGACACGACCAGGCCCTCGCGGATCTTGCGGGCGTTGGGCCGCGGGGTGGGCGTCTCCCCACCGGTCCCGGTATCGGTCATGTCCGTGCCTCGCTCTCTGAGGCCTCGGCCGCCTCGATCTCGCGCTCGCGCACGACACCGAGGATGCGGGCGACGTCCTTGCGCACCTGGTTGATGCGGGCGGGGTTGTCGAGCTGGCCCGTGACGTGCTGGAACCGGAGGTTGAACAGCTCCCGCTTCGTCTCGGTCAGCCGTTCGAGCAGCTCGACGTCGGTCAGGTTGCGCAGCTGCGCAGCGGTGGCCATCAGGCCGTCTCCTCGCGGGTGACGACCCTGGCCCGGATGGGCAGCTTCTGGATGGCTCGGCTGAGCGCCCCCCGGGCCAGCTCGTCGCCGACACCGCCCAGCTCGAACAGGATGCGTCCCGGCTTGACGACGGCCACCCAGCGCTCGGGGTTGCCCTTGCCCGAACCCATGCGGGTCTCGGCCGGCTTCTGGGTGACGGGCTTGTCGGGGAACACGTTGATCCAGACCTTGCCGCCCCGCTTCACGTGGCGGGTCATGGCGATACGGGCCGCCTCGATCTGGCGGGCCGTGATCCAACCTGGCTCGAGGGCCTGGATGCCGAAGTCGCCGTAGGTGACCTTCGTGCCGCCCTTGGCCGTGCCGGTCATCCGGCCCCGGTGGTGCTTGCGGTGCTTGACCTTCTTGGGCATCAACATCGTGGACCTCGCCTACTCGTCGCCGGGCCGGAAGTGCGGCGTCTCGTGGGACTCGCGGGTGGTCCGCTCGATCTCCTCCTCCTCCTCGAGGAGGCGCTCGAACTCGGGGTCGGCCTCCTTCACGAGGGGGGTGGCGTCCTCCGCTGCGCCCGGCTGGGCGGGTGCGCCGTCGACGCCGGCCGGCGCGGTCGGGCTGGGCAGCCGCCGCCCGCTCGACGACACGACACCCGGGCGCCCACCCGGCCCGGCCGTCTCACCGACGGCCATGGCCGCCTCCCGGCTGATCTTGTCCTGGGCCGACACCTTGTAGGGGAGGATGTCGCCCTTGTAGAGCCACACCTTCACGCCGATGCGGCCGGCCGTGGTCTTGGCCTCACGGAAGCCGTAGTCGATGTCGGAGCGCAGCGTGTGCAGCGGCACCCGACCCTCCCGGTACCACTCGGTGCGCGACATCTCGGACCCGCCGAGGCGGCCCGAGGTCTGCACCCGGATGCCCTTGGCCCCGGCCTTCTGGGCGTTCTGCACGGCCCGCTTCATGGCCCGGCGGAACGCCACCCGCCCGGCCAGCTGGTCGGCCACTCCCTGGGCGATCAGCGCGGCGTCGAGCTCGGGCTGCTTGATCTCCTGGATGTTGAGCTGCACCTTGTTGTTGCCCGTGATCTTGGCCAGGCCCAGGCGGAGCCGGTCGGCCTCCGAGCCCCGGCGGCCGATGACGATCCCCGGCCGGGCGGTGTGCACGTCGACCCGCAACCGGTCACGGGTCCGCTCGACCTCGATCCGGCTGATGGCGGCGTGCGGGAGCTGGGTCATGAGGTAGTCACGGATGTGCCAGTCCTCGAGCGCGTGGTCGGCGTAGTCCTTGTCGCTGAACCAGCGCGACTTCCAGTCGGTGGTGATGCCGAGCCGGAACCCGTACGGGTTGACCTTCTGTCCCACGGTTACGAACCCTCCCTCGTGTCGGACGGGTCCTCGGGCGGTCGCGCCCCGCCGGCTGGTTCGTCGGGGGTGACCTCGGCGTCGCCGGACTCGACCTCCTCCTCGATCTCCTCGGGCTCGCCGATGGGCGTCGACGGGGAGGTCTCCACCTCGGCCGGAACGTCGTCGGCCCCGCCGTCGGCGGCCTCGGCCGTCAGCGGATCGGCGCCCGTGCCGGCGCCACGCTCGGCCGCCTCGGCATCGGCGGCCACCAGCTCGTCGGCGACGCCCGAGGTGTCGACCTCGGTCACGGTGTCGGTATCGGTCACGGTCACGGTGTCCTCGCTGGCTGCGGTGGCGTCGGGCGTGGCGGTGTCGTCGGGCGTGGCGGTGTCGTCGGGCTCACCCTGGGCCCGGCGGCTGGCCGCCACCCGGGCCCGTCGCCGGGAGTCGGCCGTCGGGGTGCGCGACGCCGGCTGAGCGGCGCGCCGCTCACGCAGCTCCTCGGGGAGGCGGTCGACGATCACGGTGATGTGGCAGGTGCGCTTGCGGATGCGGGTGGCGCGACCCCGGGCCCGGGGCCGGAAGCGTCGCAGCGTCGGGCCCTCGTCGGCGTAGCAGGCCGCCACGAACAGCTCGTCACCGGGGAGGTCGTCGTTGTGCCCGGCGTTGGCCACGGCCGAGGCCAGCACCTTGGCGACGTCGCGGGCGATGCCCTTCTCGGAGAGGCGCAGGGTCGTGGCGGCCTCCCCCACGTCGGCTCCCCGGATGAGATCGAGCACGGGTCGGGCCTTCTTGGCCGACGAACGGATGTAGCGGCCCGTGGCCCGGGTGCCCTCGACGGTCGGCGACATCAGCGCCGCCCCTTGGCCTGGCGCTCCTGGCCGGCGTGGAAGCGGAACGTGCGGGTCGGTGCGAACTCGCCGAGCTTGTGCCCGACCATCGACTCGGTGATGTAGACGGGCACGTGCTTGCGGCCGTCGTGGACGGCGATGGTGTGGCCGACCATCTCGGGGATGATCGTGGAGCGACGTGACCACGTCTTGATGACCCGCTTCTCCCCCGAGTCGTTCAGGTCGTCGACCTTGGACAACAGGTGGTCGTCGACGAACGGACCCTTCTTCAGCGAACGGGGCATGACTACCTCCGGCTCCCGCGCCGGCGCCGGCGGCGGACGATGAGTGCATCGGACTTCTTGCCCCGCTTGCGTGTGCGGCCCTCGGGCTTGCCCCAGGGCGACACCGGATGGCGTCCACCCGAGGTCTTCCCCTCACCGCCACCGAGGGGATGGTCGACGGGGTTCATGGCCACGCCCCGGGTCTGCGGACGGACACCCTTCCAGCGGTTGCGGCCGGCCTTGCCGACCTTCACGAGGTCGGCCTCGGCGTTGCCGACGGCGCCGACGGTGGCCCGGCAGTCGAGCAGCACCCGGCGCATCTCGGTCGACGGGAGCCGCAGCGTGGCGTACTCGCCGTCCTTGGCCACGAGCTGGATCGACGTGCCGGCGGCCCGGCCCATCTTGGCGCCACCGCCCGGTCGCAGCTCGACGTTGTGCACGACGGTGCCGACGGGGACGAAGCGGAGCGGGAGCGCACAGCCCGGTGCGATCTCGGCGCCCTGGCCCGACGACACCACGTCGCCGACCCGGAGCCCGTTCGGCGCCACCACGTAGCGCTTCTCACCGTCGTGGTAGTGCAGTAGCGCGATGCGGGCGTTGCGGTTCGGGTCGTACTCGATGCTGGCGACGGAGGCGGGCACGCCGTCCTTGTCGCGACGGAAGTCGACGATGCGGTAGCGCTGCTTGTGACCGCCGCCGCGGTGCCGCGCCGTCTTGCGGCCGTGGTTGTTGCGTCCGCCGCTGCCCGTCTTCTTGGCGAGGAGCGACCGCTCTGGCCGCGACCGGGTGATCTCGGAGAAGTCGGCGACGGTCTGGAAGCGGCGCCCGGCGCTGGTGGGCTTGCGGCTGCGGATACCCATGTCAGACCTCGAACAGCTCGATGGAATCGTCGGGGTGGAGGGTTACCATGGCCCGCTTCTCGTCGGGACGCTTGCCGTAGGTCATGGACCGGCGGTTGCGCTTGCGCTTGCCCTTCCGGTTGAGCGTGTTCACGGCCAGCACCCGCACGTCGAAGACCTGCTCGATGGCGTCGCTGATCTCGGGCTTGGACGCAGACGGGTGGACCACGAACGTGTACACGTTGTCCTCGATGAGGCCGTAGCTCTTCTCGGAGACGACCGGGCGGAGGACCACGTCGCGTCCGTCTTTCGGACCGACCCTGCTCATCGCTCGTCGTCCCCGGGCTCGGCATCGGCACCGGCGGTGGTCTCGGCCGTGGGCGCTGCCTCGGGAGCGGTCGTCTCCGACGACTCCGCGGAGTCGTCCTCGACGGAGATGCTGGCGGCTGCGTCGGCGGTGGGTGCCGCCTCGGGAGCGGGGGCGTCGGTGACCACCGGGGCCGCCTCGGCCACCACCGGGGCCGCCTCGGCCACCACCGGGGCCGCCTCGGCCACCACCGGGGCCGCCTCGGTGCTGCTCCCGCTGGTCGTGGAACCGACCCGCTCCTCCTCACGGTCGCCGGCGGGGAGGGTCTCCCGGCTGAACACCAGCCAGTCGTTGCAGAGGATGTCGTACGGGTTCAGCTCGCTCGACCGCACCACCTGCACGTGGGTCAGGTTGCGGAAACTCCTGGTCGCCACGTCGTCGTCGGTACCGACCACCACCAGCACCTTGCCGTCGACGCCCAGATCGGCGAGGACCCGCACCGCCGCCTTGGTGCTCGGCCGGTCGAAGGACCACCCGTCGACCACCACGATCCGGCCCTCCGACGCGCGGTCGGAGAGAGCAGATCGGATGGCGAGGCGCCCCATCTTCTTGTTGACCTTCTGGCGGTAGCTGCGGGGCTTGGGACCATGGGCCACGCCGCCGCCGACGAACTGCGGCGCCCGAATGCTGCCCTGGCGGGCACGCCCGGTGCCCTTCTGGCGGTAGGGCTTGGCGCCCCCACCGCGCACCTCGGCCCGGGTCAGCGTGCTCTGGGTGCCGGCCCGACGGGCGGCCAGCTGAGCCGTCACGACCTGGTGCAGGACCGGCACGTTGGGCTCGATCCCGAACACCTCGTCGGGCAGGTCGACCGAACCGGCCGTACCTCCCGAGAGCGTCCTCACATCGACCGACGGCACCTCAGGCCCCCTTCTTCACGGCGTCGCGGACCACGACCACACCGCCCTTCGGGCCGGGGATGGCCCCCTTGACGAGCACGAGGCCCTGGTCGGCCTTCACGTCGACCACCTCGAGGTTCAGGGTGGTGACCTTCCGGGCCCCCATCTGACCGGCCATCTTCTTGCCCCGGAAGATCCGGGCCGGCGTGGCGCACGCCCCGACCGCGCCCGGGGCCCGGTGGGTGCGGTGGGCGCCGTGGGAGGCCCGCTGACCTTTGAAGTTGTGCCGCTTCATGGTGCCGGCGAAGCCCTTGCCCTTGCTGACAGCGGTCACGTCGACCTTGTCGCCCGCCGCGAACGTGTCGGCGCCGAGCTCCTGGCCGACCTCGAGGCCGTCGGTGCCGTCGAGGCGCAGCTCGACGAGCTTACGGCCCGGATCGACCCCGGCGGCGGCGTAGTGGCCGGCCGTCGGTCGGTTGAGCTTGTCGGCCTGGCGCTGACCCCAGGTCACCTGGACGGCGTCGTAGCCGTCCTTCTCGGGCGTCTTCACCTGCACGACCCGACACCGCTCGACGCGCAGCACCGTGACCGGGACGACGCGGTTCTCGTCGTCCCACACCTGCGTCATGCCGACTTTCTCGCCGACGATCGCCTTGGTCGCCACAGGATCACTCCGTCTGGATCGATTGCCGCCCCGGTACGGGCCTCGGGGTGGGGGCGCACGGGATGGTCCGCCCATGCGAACGCTCCGCCTGCGAAACTGCCGGCGGAGCGTGCCTCGGTTGTGCCACCCGGTTCCGGCTCCGTCGGAGCGCTCGGCATGTCGCTGCCGAGCCGTCCGGCCTGGGTGGACGTCAGATTGCGTGCGGGACCGCGCACCAACCGGCGCACGGGACCCTCGACCCTACCAGCGTGGCGGCGAACCGCACCAGTCACCGCAACGGCGGTGTCGTCGGGTGCCGGCAGCCTCCGCTGACGACCGCGCCCGCGGCCCGGCGCCGAGCAAGATCGAGCGGGCGGCGACGGGTGCGGCAGCGTCCTGCCACCGAGATGGGCCGTCGCATCCCGGGTTCGACCACCTCGCCCGCCCGGGAGTCGCCGACCGCGTTCGCCGACACCCGCTCCCCAGACCGGCAGGCGGCTCCGCGGAGTCGCCCGGAACTGCGACGACCTGCCGATCGACGCCCGGACCCATGACTGTCACACCCCCCCGCCAGACTACGGACACCTGTTCGACGACCAGGAGGACCTCGATGGCGGTGATCACAGACGACGGCGTCGATCTCGACGCGGTGCCGACGGAGCGGCTCGAATCCGAGCTGTGCTCGCTCGCGGCACACATCGCCGCCGCCACGGCCCGCTGGCTGGCGTGGCTGGCGGCGTACGACCGCCGACGGGGCTGGGAGACCTGGGGATGCCGGTCCGCGGCGCACTGGCTGAACTGGCGCTGCGCAGTCTCGCTGCCGGCGGCTCGTGAGAAGGTGCGCGTCGCGCACGCCCTGACCGGTCTGCCGCTCATCGCCGCCTCCTTCGAGCGTGGTGAGCTGTCCTACTCGAAGGTTCGGGCGCTGTGTCGCGTCGCCACCGTCGACAACGAGCCCGACCTCGTCGGACTGGCCGCCAACATGACGGCGTCGCAGCTCGAGCGTCTGTGCGGCGGGCTGCCGCCTGTCGATCGCAACGCCGACCACGACGCCCGGGAGGCGGTACGGACCCGCTCCTTCGCAGGTATCCACCGGGGCGACGGCACCATGGCGCTGGCCGGCCGGCTGCCACTCGACGCCGGCGAGGCCGTCATGGCCAGCATCGACGCCGCTGTCGAGGTGCTGATCTCCGACGCCACCGGCCCCGATCTGTCCCGACGCGCCGTCGTCGCCCACCACGGGGGCCTCGATGCGCTGAGAGCCGACGCCCTGGTCGCCCTGGTCACCGGCACCCTCGATGCGCACGTCGTGCAACAGCCCGAGGTCGTCGTCACCGTCGAGCAGAACCCGTGGCCCGCCCAGGGGGCCGAGCCCGCCTCTTCGCGAGAACGCGCCCCGGCGGAGCCCGACGAGCCTCCCGAGCCCGCCGGCCCCCCACGGCACCACGCCCCGGTGGAGCCCGACGGTTCCGGGCGGCCCACCGCGTCAGGCCCGCCCGACGACGCCGCAACCACCGGCCCGCCGGACGGAAAGGTCTCGGCCAGGGACGCTGGGCTGGCCTCCTGGCCGGACCCGGCTCCGGCCGGCGATCCGGGTCAGCCCCGTCGGCCCGCACCGGAACCGCCGATCCCCCGGATCGGACGGATCAGCGGCCGGGTCGTCGCCGACCCGGTGATGCGACGCCTCGCCTGCGACTGCCGCCTCGCAGTGGTCGAGATCGAGCAAGCCGGCCAGGTCGGCCATGTCACCGGGGTGAGCGCATCGGTCCGCACACCGAGCCCGCGGTTGCGTCGGGCGCTCCAGCACCGCCAGGGCGGCACGTGTTGCTTCCCGGGTTGCGACGCATCCCGCCGCCTCCACGCCCACCACGTTCAGCACTGGATCGACGGCGGACCGACCACACTCGACAACCTCGTCCTCGTGTGCTCGTTCCATCACCATCTCGTGCACGAGCGGGGATGGTCGGTGTCGCGCATCCACGGTGCGATCACCTTCGTACGGCCCAACGGGGAGCCGGCCCGGATCGAGCGACTCCGCGGAAGCGTGGTCGGGCTCCTTGCGGCGAGCCTCCGGACCGACACCGACGAGCGAGACCTCGCCCCGCCCTGCTACGAACCGTTCCGGGACGCCTCCGGTGTCACGGCGACGGTCATCCACAACGCCCGCCTCCCCCGGGAACGCGCCGCCGACCAGCCGCCGGCCGCCTGACCCCCCAGGCCAGCCCGCTGACCCCTAGCCCGCCTGACCCCTAGCTGTGACGACCTGACCCCTAGCCCGCCTGACCCCCGGCCCGCCTGACGCCCGGCCCGCCTGCGCCCGGCCCGCCGGCGGGCCGGCCCTCGGGGTCGGCTCAACCCCTCTCGCCGCTGATCCCGCCACGGCCGTTCACGACGAGATCGTCCCAGTGGAACCGGACGACGTCGGCCTCGCTCAGCCAGGTCATCGAGGCGGCGTAGACGTACACGTCGCCGTCGAGCAGCTCGTCGGGCAGGGCGGGCAGTCCCGACTGGGCGAAGTACCGGACCCCGTTCACCCGGAGCGTCAGCGAGGTGGCCGACAACTCCAGGCGGAAGCGGTCGCGGCAGGCGGTGTCAGGGTCGTCGTCGACGGCGCAGGTGCGCCACGCAGCCGCCGCCGGGCCCCATGGTCCGCCGCCGAACGACTCCGTCCCCGCCTGCTGGTGGAACGACATCTCCCACACCCGGCCGCCCTGGGCCGCCCCCCGGGGGGTGGCGTCCATCAGGGCGCACACCGGCGTCCGGTCGGCCTCCAGCCGGCAGCCGAGGCTGGGATGGTGGCGGAAGTGGTCGTAGGCGTACAGCCCGTCCTGGCGGGGGGCGGTGGGCCGCTGGGCCGTCGTCACCACGATCTCGGGCCAGGCGGTGGCGCCGTAGTCGGCGTGGCCGGCGGCGGTCACCACCTCGACCGAGAGGCGGCCGTCGACGAAGCGCTGGGGGCGCCGGGGTCGCAACAGGGCCCCGCCGCTGTCGCCGGCGCTCGGGGCCACGTCGACCATCCAGTGGTCGGCGTGCCGCCAGAACGCCGCCTGGTCGACTCCGGCCGTGACGAAGGTCCGGTACCCCGAACCGCCCATCCCGGCCAGGCGCAGACCGTGGTCGAATCGGTCGGTCCACGTGCCGTCACCGGGGACGGCGGTGCCAGGGCCGGATGGCAGCGGTTCGCAGAACACCGGCCCGGGCTGACCCGCCAGCGCGGCGTCGGGAACCACCCCGGCGTGGCAGTCCGGGCCCGGCGTCCGCATGCCCTCACCGCTGTCGGCCAACGCCTCACCGGCGTCGGTGACCGGCTCGCCGGCGCCGGCCAACGTCTCACCGGCGCCGGTGACGAGGAGGCCGACGGTCAGGGCGACGGCGAGCCCGGTGACGACGATGGCGGCGATGGCGGCGTCGAGGCGCACGACCCGCCGAGCTCCCAGGGCCGCCCCGGCCGCCGGCGTCGTCGTCAGCCGATCTTAATCTCGATGTCGACGCCGGCGGGCAGCTCGAGGCGTTGCAGCGAGTCGACGGTCTTGGCCGTGGGCTCGACGATGTCGATCAGCCGCTTGTGGATCCGCATCTCGAAGTGCTCCTGGGAGTCCTTGTACTTGTGCGGTGAGCGGATGACCGTGTAGCGGTGCTTCTCGGTCGGCAACGGGATGGGGCCCCGCAGCTTGGCCTGGGTCCGGGTGACCGTCTCGACGATCTTGCGGGTCGACTGGTCGATGATCTCGTGGTCGTAGGCCTTGAGCCGGATGCGGATCTTCTGCGAGGCGGCCATCGTCAGTCGAGGATCTTCGTGACGCGCCCGGCCCCGACGGTTCGCCCACCCTCCCGGATGGCGAACCGCAGGCCCTCGACCATGGCGATCGGGGCCCCCAGCTCGACCGTCATGGGCGTGTTGTCGCCCGGCATGCACATCTCGGTGCCCTCGGGCAACTTGACGGACCCGGTGACGTCGGTGGTGCGGAAGTAGAACTGCGGTCGGTACCCGTCGAAGAAGGGCTTGTGCCGACCGCCCTCGTTCTGGGCCAGCACGTACACCTCGGACTCGAACTTGGCGTGGGGCGTGATGGACTTGGGCTTGGCCAGCACCTGGCCCCGCTGGACGTCCTCCTTCTTGGTGCCCCGCAGGAGCACACCCACGTTCTCACCGGCCCGGCCCTCGTCGAGCAGCTTGCGGAACATCTCGACGCCGGTGACGGTGGTGGTCGTGGTGGGCTGGATGCCGACGATCTCGACGTTGTCGCCGACCTTGACCACGCCCTGCTCGATGGCGCCGGTGACGACGGTGCCCCGGCCCGTGATCGAGAACACGTCCTCGATGGGCATCAGGTAGGGCCTGTCGACGTCACGCTCGGGCTCGGGGATGTACTCGTCGACCTGGTTCATGAGCTCCATGACCTGGGCCGCCGCCGCCTCGTCGCCGTCGAGCGCCTTGAGGGCCGACACCTGCACGACGGGGGCGTCGTCACCGGGGAACTCGTACTCGTTGAGCAGCTCGCGCACCTCGAGCTCGACCAGCTCGAGGAGCTCCTCGTCGTCGACCATGTCGACCTTGTTGAGGGCCACCACGATGCGGGGGACGCCGACCTGGCGGGCCAGGAGGACGTGCTCGCGGGTCTGCGGCATCGGGCCGTCGGCGGCCGACACGACCAGGATGGCCCCGTCGACCTGGGCGGCGCCGGTGATCATGTTCTTGATGTAGTCGGCGTGGCCGGGCATGTCGACGTGGGCGTAGTGGCGCTTGTCGGTCTCGTACTCGACGTGGGCGATGGAGATCGTGATGCCCCGCTCACGCTCCTCGGGCGCCTTGTCGATCTGATCGAACGGCGTGGCGTTGTTGCCCCCGCCGACCTGGTCGGAGAGCACCTTCGTGATGGCGGCGGTCAGCGTGGTCTTGCCGTGGTCGATGTGACCCATCGTGCCCACGTTGACGTGCGGCTTCTTCCGCTCGAACTTCTCCTTGCCCATGGCTCGTCTTCCTCTATCTCTACGGGGGTGCGGTGACGCTATCGGCCGGCGGGGCCGGCCTGCTCAGGTGTTCGGGGCTACTCGCCGCGGACGCGGGCGATGATCTCCTCGGCGACAGACCTCGGGACCTCCTGGTAGCTGTCGAACTCCATGGAGTAGTTGGCCCGCCCCTGGGTCTTGGACCGTAGGTCGTTCGCGTAGCCGAACATGTCGGACAGCGGAACCTGGGCCCGGATGACCTGGGTGTTGCCCCGGCTCTCCATCTGGCCGACCTTGCCTCGACGGGCGTTGAGGTCGCCGATGACGTCGCCCATGTTCTCCTCGGGCGTGGTCACCTCGACCCGCATGACCGGCTCGAGGAGCACGGGGCCGGCGGCGCGGACGGCCTCCCTGAAGACCATCTGCCCGGCGATCTTGAACGCCATCTCCGAGGAGTCGACGTCGTGGTACTTGCCGTCGACCAGCGACAGCTTGACGTCGACGGTCGGGTAGCCGGCCAGCACGCCGTTGGTCATGGCCTCCTGGAAGCCGGCGTCGACGGAGGGGATGTACTCCTTCGGCACCGAGCCGCCCCGGATGGCGTCGTCGAAGGAGTAGCCGCCGCCGGGGCCGGTGGGCTCGACGTTGACGATGACCTCGGCGAACTGACCAGAGCCGCCGGTCTGCTTCTTGTGCTGGTAGCGGATGCCGTCGACGGCCTTGGTGATGGTCTCGCGGTAGGCGACCTGGGGCTTGCCCACGGTGGCGTCGACCCGGAACTCGCGCAGCATCCGGTCGACGAGGATCTCCAGGTGCAGCTCACCCATGCCCGAGATGACGGTCTGGCCCGTCTCCTCGTCGGTGCGGACCCGGAACGTCGGGTCCTCGTCGGACAGCGAGGCCAGCGCCTTGGACATCTTGTCCTGGTCGCTCTTGGTGCGCGGCTCGACGGCCACGTGCACGACGGGCTCGGGGAAGGTCAGCGACTCGAGGGCGATCGGGTCCGAGGGGTCGCACAGCGTGTCGCCGGTCTTGGCCCCCTTCATGCCGATGAGGGCGACGATGTCGCCGGTCAACGCCTCTGACCGCTCCTCGCGCTTGATGGCGTGCATCTGCAGGATGCGACCAACCCGCTCCTTGTTGCCGGTGGTGGCGTTCAGCACCTGGGAGCCCTGCTCGAGCCGCCCGGAGTACACCCGCACGTAGACGAGCTTGCCCTTGGACTCGGGGTCGATGGCGATCTTGAACGCCAGCCCGGCGAAGGGCTCGTCGTCGGACGCCTTGCGCTCGATCTGCTCGTCGCCCTTCAGCGTGGTGCCCTGCACCGGGGGCAGGTCGAGGGGGCTCGGCAGGTAGTCGACCACGGCGTCGAGGAGGGGTTGGACGCCCTTGTTCTTGTAGGCCGAGCCGGTGAGCACCGGCACGAACGAACCCTCGATCGTGCCCTTGCGGATGGCCGCCTTCAGCTCCTCGACGGTGATCTCCTCGTCGCTGAGGTACTTCTCGGCGATGCTGTCGTCGACGTCGGACACGACGTTCATCAGCTCGTCGCGGTATTCGGCGGCCCGGTCGGCCATCTCGGCGGGGATGTCGACCTCGTCCCAGGTGGCGCCGAGGTCCTCGGAGTGCCACACGAGGGCGCGCATGCGCACCAGGTCGATCACGCCGGCGAAGTCGGCCTCGGATCCGATGGGGAGCTGCAGCACGGCGGGGGTGGCCCCCAGCCGGTCGACGATCGACTGTACGCCCCCGTAGAAGTCGGCCCCGGTGCGGTCCATCTTGTTGATGAAGCACATGCGGGGGACGTGGTACTTGTCGGCCTGGCGCCAGACCGTCTCGGACTGGGGCTCGACGCCGGCCACCCCGTCGAACAGGGCCACGGCGCCGTCGAGGACGCGCAGCGACCGTTCGACCTCGACGGTGAAGTCGACGTGGCCGGGGGTGTCGATGATGTTGATGACGTTGTCGTTCCAGAGGCACTTCGTGGCTGCGGAGGTGATGGTGATGCCCCGCTCCTGCTCCTGGGCCATCCAGTCCATGGTGGCGGCGCCGTCGTGGACCTCACCGATCTTGTAGTTGACGCCCGTGTAGTAGAGGATGCGCTCGGTCGTCGTGGTCTTGCCGGCATCGATGTGGGCCATGATGCCGATGTTGCGCAGCTTGTGGAGTGGCTCTCTCGCCATGTCGTGCTCTCTCTCGGGCTCGGGCGACGCGAGGCCCGACCGTCGGACGGCCCTCTCGTCATCGATTGTGGCGCGCCCCGTGCCGGGAGGGGCCGCGCCCGGCTACCAGCGGTAGTGGGCGAACGCCTTGTTGGCCTCGGCCATGCGGTGGGTGTCTTCCTTGCGCTTGACCGCCGCCCCGATGCCGTTGCTGGCATCGAGGACCTCGTTGGCCAGGCGGTCGGCCATGGAGCGCTCACGGCGGTCGCGGGCGAAGCTCACCAGCCAGCGGATGGCCAGGGTGCTGGCCCGCCGGGGGCGGACCTCGACCGGGACCTGGTAGGTGGCGCCACCCACCCGGCGGCTCTTCACCTCGAGCTGGGGCCGGGTGTTGTCGACGGCCCGCTTCAGGGCGGCCAGCGGGTCTCCGCCGGTCTTGCGCTCGATCTGCTCGAGCGCGTCGTAGACGATGCGCTCGGCCGTGGAGCGCTTGCCCCGCTGCAGGATCTTGTTGACGATCTGGGTGACCAGCACCGACTCGTAGCGGGGGTCGGGGGTCAGCTCACGACGGGGGGCGGGACCACGACGGGACATGCGTTCAATCCTTCTTGGCGCCGTAGCGGCTGCGGGCCTGGCGCCGGGACGTGACCCCGGACGTGTCGAGCGCACCCCGGATGATCTTGTAGCGGACCCCGGGCAGGTCCTTGACCCGCCCGCCCCGCACCAGCACGATCGAGTGCTCCTGGAGGTTGTGGCCCTCGCCGGGGATGTAGGCGGTCACCTCGGTGCCGCTCGTGAGCCGGACCCGGGCCACCTTGCGCAGCGCCGAGTTCGGCTTCTTCGGGGTGGTCGTGTAGACGCGCGTGCACACCCCCCGGCGCTGGGGCGCGCCCCGCAGTGCCGGGGTCTTGCCCTTGACGGGCTTGGACTGGCGGCCCTTGCGGACCAGTTGGCTGATGGTGGGCACACGTCCTCCGGGGGCGCAGCTCGACGCCCGGGGTGTCTGGTGACGGGGTCTGCGAGAGCGGGGGCTGCGGGCAGCCCGAGACCGGCGCCGAAGCGCCGGTCTCAGCCTACGGGTCGACCACTGCCCCTACAACTCCACCACGTTGGACCCGGCGCCGTTGCCGTTGCCGGCCGCCGCCTCGCCGCCGTCCAGACTGGCCAGCCACTCGGCCGGGTCCTGGTCGTCCTCGGACGTCCAGTAGTCCATGGGCTGGTAGTCGGGGGCGGTCGGGCGGATGTGGTTGTAGTCGGGCATGCCCGTCCCGGCCGGGATGAGCTTGCCGATGATGATGTTCTCCTTCAGGCCCCGCAGGTCGTCGCTGCGGGACTCGATGGCGGCCTCGGTCAGCACCCGGGTCGTCTCCTGGAAGGAGGCGGCCGAGAGCCACGAGTCGGTGGCCAGCGACGCCTTGGTGATGCCCATCATCACGGGCCGGCCCTCGGCGGGGGTCTTCCCGTCCTGGAGCATCTCCCGGTTGACGTCGGCGTAGATCCGGCTGTCGACCTGCTCGCCGGGCAGGAAGGGCGAGTCGCCCGGCTCCACCACGAGGATACGGCGGGTCATCTGACGCACGATCAACTCGATGTGCTTGTCGTGGATGGACACGCCCTGGTCGCGGTAGACCTTCTGGACCTCCTCGACCAGGTACCGCTGGGTCTCCCGGATGCCGAGGATCTCGAGCAGCTCCTTGGGGTCGCGCGGGCCCTCGACGATGGCGTCGCCGGCCCGGACCTCCTGGCCGTCGGTGACGTTCAACCGGGCCAGCGACGGCAGCGTGTGGGTCTCCTCCTCGCCGTCGTCGGTGACCACGGTGACGACCCGGCCCCGACCCTCGTCCTCGCCGATGCGGATGACCCCGGACACGCTGGCCAGGGTGGCCTTGCCCTTGGGCGTGCGGGCCTCGAACAGCTCGACCACCCGGGGCAGACCGCCGGCGATGTCGCGCCCGGCCACACCGCCCGTGTGGAAGGTCCGCATGGTGAGCTGGGTGCCCGGCTCACCGATCGACTGGGCGGCGATGACGCCGACGGCCTCACCCTCCTCGACGAGCCGCCCGGTGGCGAGCGAGCCGCCGTAACCCCGGGCCGACACGCCGTGGGTGGAGTCGTCGGTCAGGGGTGACAGCACCCGTACGCGGTCGACCCTGGGGTCGTCTCGCAGGGCGTACATCGTCTCCTCGTCGACGAGCGTTCCGGCCGGCACCTTCGTACCGTCGGCCAGCTCGACGTCGTCGGCGAGGGTCCGGCTGAACAGCCGGCTCTCCAGGTACGAGCGCCGGTCGCCCTCGTCGGAGCGCACGTCGTCGATCCAGATGCCCCGGATGGGACCGCCCCGGTCGAAGGGGTCCTCGTCGTTGACGATCAGCTCCTGGGCCACGTCGACCAGACGCCGCGTCAGGTACCCGGAGTCGGCGGTCCGCAGGGCCGTGTCGACCAGGCCCTTCCGGGCGCCGGGGGTGGCGATGAAGTACTCGAGGACGGAGAGGCCCTCACGGAAGTTGGACTTGATCGGCCGGGGGATCATGTCACCCCGGGGGTTGGCCACGAGGCCCCGCATGCCGGCGATCTGGCGGACCTGCATCATGTTGCCGCGGGCCCCGGAGCCGACCATCAACTCGACGGAGTTGAGGTGGGCCGAGGTGAGGGCCTTCTTCATGGCCTCCTCGACCTCGCTGGTCGCCTCCGTCCAGATCTCGACCTCCTTCTGACGCCGCTCCCCGTCGGTGATGATGCCGCGACGGAACTGGGACTCGACCTTGTCGGCCCGCAGCTCGTGGCGGTCGAGGATCTCCTGCTTGTCGGGGGGGGTCAGCACGTCGGCGATGGAGATGGTCAAGCCGGACTGGCTGGCGTAGCGGTAGCAGAGGTTCTTGATCTTGTCGAGGCTGTCGACCACGACGTGATCGGGGAACGTGTCGGTCAGGTCACGGACCAGGCGACCCATGTCCCGCTTCCGCACGCCGGTGTTGACGAAGGGGAACCCCTCGGGCAGCGCCGTGTTGAACAGCACCCGGCCGATGGTGGTCGGCGCCCAGGTGCCGTCGTGGTGGCGGAGCTTGGCGTCACCCCGGTACTGGATGGTGGCGTGCAGGCCGACCCGCTTGGCCTCGTAGGCCCGCAGCGCCTCGTCGGCGTTGCGGAACACGGCGCCCTCGCCGGGCTCACCGTCGACCTGCATGGTCAGGTAGTAGCCGCCGATCACCATGTCCTGGGTGGGCACGGTCATCGGGTGGCCGTCGGCCGGCGACATCAGGTTGTTGGCCGACAGCATCAGCACCCGGGCCTCGGCCTGGGCCTCGGCCGACAGCGGCAGGTGCACGGCCATCTGGTCGCCGTCGAAGTCGGCGTTGAAGGCGGTGCACACCAGCGGGTGGATCTGGATGGCCTTGCCCTCCACCAGCACCGGCTCGAAGGCCTGGATGCCGAGGCGGTGCAGCGTCGGCGCCCGGTTCAGGAGGACCGGGTGCTCCTTGATGACGTCGTCGAGCACGTCCCACACCTGCGGACGGCGTCGCTCGACCATGCGCTTGGCCGACTTGATGTTCTGGGCCAGCTCCTCGTCGACGAGCTTCTTCATGACGAAGGGCTTGAACAGCTCGAGCGCCATGAGCTTGGGCAGGCCGCACTGGTGCAGCTTCAGGGTGGGACCAACGACGATGACCGATCGGCCCGAGTAGTCGACCCGCTTGCCCAGCAGGTTCTGGCGGAATCGACCCTGCTTGCCCTTCAGCATGTCGGACAGCGACTTGAGCGGACGGTTGCCGGGCCCGGTCACGGGCCGGCCGCGGCGGCCGTTGTCGAACAGCGCGTCGACGGCCTCCTGCAGCATCCGCTTCTCGTTGTTGACGATGATCTCCGGTGCGCCCAGGTCGAGCAGGCGCTTTAGCCGGTTGTTGCGGTTGATCACACGGCGGTACAGGTCGTTCAGGTCGGACGTGGCGAACCGGCCGCCGTCGAGCTGCACCATCGGCCGCAGGTCGGGCGGGATCACGGGCACGGCGTCGAGGATCATCGCCCGCGGGTCGTTGATCCGGCGCTCGTGGTCGTCGCGACGGTTGAAGGCGGTCAGGATCTTGAGCCGCTTGATGGCCTTCTGGCGGCGTTGGGCCGACAGCGGCCGCTTGCCGTCGGTGCCGTCGAGCTGCTCGCGCAGCCGCGACTCCTCGTCGTCGAAGTCGATGCGGGCCATCAGCTGGGCGATGGCCTCGGCCCCCATGCCCCCCTCGAAGTACTCGCCGTAGCGGTCCTCAAGCTCACGCCAGAGCGCCTCGTCCTCGATGATCTTGCGCCCGTGGAGGTCGCGCAGCTCCTCGAAGACCCGCTCGACCAGCTCCAGCTCGGCCTCGAACTCCTCCCTGATGGCGGCGACGTCCTTGTCGGCGTCGCGCCGGCGGGCGTTGACCTCGCGCTCCTTCGCGCCGTCGGCCTCGAGCTCGGTCAGCTCGGCCTCCAGCTCCTCGTAGCGCTTGTTGATCTCGACGTCCATCTCGGAGTTGACGACGTCGAGCTCCTCGCGCATCTCGGCCTCGATGCGGGGCAGATCCTCGTGTCGCTTGTCGTCGTCGACCCAGGTCACCAGGTTGGCGGCGAAGTAGATCACCCGCTCGAGCTGCTTGGCCTTCAGCTCCTCCCGGGGCTCGGTGCCCATGAGGAGGTAGGCCAGCCACGACCGGGTGCCGCGCAGGTACCAGATGTGGATGACGGGGGCGGCCAGCTCGACGTGGCCCATCCGCTCACGCCGGACCTTGGACCGGGTGACCTCGACGCCGCAGCGCTCGCAGATGATCCCCTTGAAGCGGACGCGCTTGTACTTCCCGCAGGCGCACTCCCAGTCCTTGGTCGGACCGAAGATCTTCTCGCAGAACAAGCCGTCCTTCTCGGGCTTGAGCGTGCGGTAGTTGATGGTCTCGGGCTTCTTCACCTCGCCGTTGGACCACATGCGGATCTGGTCAGCGGTGGCGAGGCCGATCTTCAGCTCGGAGAACTCGTTGACGTCGAGTAGTGACAAGGTGTGTCCTCCTAGAACCTGATGCCCGTGCGCTCGCGCTCACGGTCGTCTTCGTCGGTGCCGCGCTCGGGGCGGCTGATGTCGATGCCGAGGGCCATGTCGATGCGGTCGATCTCGTCGTCGAGCGACTGCATGTCGACCTGCACGCCGTCGGCGAGCACCTCGACGTTCAGGCACAGTGCCTGCATCTCCTTGATGAGCACCTTGAAGCTCTCGGGGATGCCCGGCTCGGGGATGTTCTCGCCCTTGACGATCGCCTCGTAGACCTTCACGCGGCCGAGCACGTCGTCGGACTTGATGGTCAGCAGCTCCTGCAGGCAGTAGGCCGCGCCGTAGGCCTCGAGGGCCCACACCTCCATCTCACCGAAGCGCTGACCGCCGAACTGGGCCTTTCCGCCCAGTGGCTGCTGCGTGATCATCGAGTACGGCCCGGTGGAGCGGGCGTGGATCTTGTCGTCGACGAGGTGGGCCAACTTCAGGATGTACTTGTAGCCGACCGTCACCGGCGTGTCGTAGGGCTCTCCGGTGCGGCCGTTGTAGAGCACCGCCTTGCCGTCGGAGCCGACCAGCTTGGTGCCGTCGGCCGCCTCGGGGCGGAGGTGCTCGAGGATGGTCTGGATGGTCGGATGGTCACCGGCCAGCTCCTCCTCGTCCCACTTGGCCCCGTCGAACACGGGGGTCGCGATGAGCGTGGACGGCACGGTCTTCGGCCGGGTCTTGCGCTCGGTGCCCCGGGCCGGCTCGGTGCCGACGACCTCACCGTCGATGTCCCACCCCCAGCGGGCGCAGTAGCCGAGGTGGGCCTCGAGGACCTGGCCCACGTTCATCCGGCTGGGTACGCCGAGCGGCGACAGGATGATGTCGACGGGCGTGCCGTCGGCGAGGTGGGGCATGTCCTCCAGGGGCAGGATCTTGGAGATCACGCCCTTGTTGCCGTGGCGCCCGGCCAGCTTGTCGCCGACGGAGATCTTGCGCTTCTGGGCGACGTACACGCGGACCAGCTCGTTCACACCCGGTGGGAGCTCGTCACCCCGGTCGCGATTGAACATCTTGATGTCGATGACCACCCCGGCCTCGCCGTGGGGCACCTTGAGCGAGGTGTCGCGCACCTCCCGGGCCTTCTCGCCGAAGATGGCCCGCAGGAGGCGCTCCTCGGGGGTCAGCTCGGTCTCGCCCTTCGGCGTGACCTTGCCGACCAGCACGTCACCGGGGCCCACCTCGGCGCCGACCCGGATGATCCCCAGGTCGTCGAGGTCGGCCAGGATGTCGTCGCTCAGGTTGGGGATGTCGCGGGTGATCTCCTCTGGACCGAGCTTCGTGTCACGGGCGTCGATCTCGTACTCGTGGATGTGGATCGACGTCAGCACGTCGTCGCGCACGAGGCGCTCCGACAGGATGATGGCGTCCTCGAAGTTGTAGCCCTCCCACACCATGTAGGCCACGAGGAGGTTCTTGCCGAGGGCCAGCTCACCGAGATCGGTGGAGGGCCCGTCGGCCAGCAGGTCGCCCGCCTTGATCTTGTCGCCGGCCACGACGGTCGGGCGCTGGTTGATGCAGGTGTCCTGGTTCGACCGGCGGAACTTGGCCAGCGGGTGCACCTGGCGGCCGGCCCGGTCGTAGTCGACGACGAGGGCGCGGCCCGTCACGTCGACCACGGTGCCGTCGTCGGGGGCGAGGACGACCTCGGCGGCGTCGTGGGCGGCCCGGCGCTCGACCCCGGTGCCGATGAAGGGGGCCTCGGGCCGGACCAGCGGCACGGCCTGGCGCTGCATGTTGGCCCCCATGAGGGCCCGGTTGGCGTCGTCGTGCTCGAGGAAGGGGATGAGCGCGGTGGCCACCGACACGATCTGGCGGGGGCTCACGTCCATCATCTCGACCTCGTCGGGCGGCACGTAGCCGACCTCGGTGGTCGCCCCGAAGAACACGTCCCGCTCGAGCTGCAGGCGCAGGTCGGCGAGGCTCGCCGCCTGCGGGCTCTTGCGCACGAGGACCCGGTCGTTGCGGAAGGATCCGTCGGCGGAGAGCGGGGCGTTGGCCTGGGCGACGACGTAGTCCTCCTCCTCGTCGGCGGTCAGGTAGACGATCTCGTCGGTGACCTTGCCGTCGACGACCTTGCGGTACGGCGTCTCGAGGAACCCGAACTCGTTGACCCGGGCGTAGGTGGCCAGCGCCCCGATCAGGCCGATGTTCGGACCCTCCGGGGTCTCGATCGGGCACATGCGGCCGTAGTGGGAGAAGTGGACGTCGCGGACCTCGAAGCCGGCCCGCTCGCGGGAGAGGCCGCCCGGGCCGAGCGCCGACAGGCGACGCCGGTGCGTCAGCCCCGACAGCGGGTTGACCTGGTCCATGAACTGGGAGAGCTGCGAGGTGCCGAAGAACTCCTTGATGGCCGCCACCACGGGCCGGATGTTGATGAGCGTCTGGGGCGTGATGGCCTCGACGTCCTGGGTGGTCATGCGCTCGCGCACCACCCGCTCCATGCGCGACAGACCGATGCGGACCTGGTTCTGGATCAGCTCACCGACCGAGCGGATGCGCCGGTTGGCGAAATGGTCCTGGTCGTCGAGGCGGTACCCCGGCTCGGTCTTGGCCAGGTGCAGCAGGTAGGTGCAGGCGGCCAGCACCTCCGACCGCGAGAGCACCATGGAACCGGGCTCGGGCTTCTCCAGCTCGATGCCGAACAGGTTCTCCAGGCGGTCGAGCTCGGGGCCGAGCTTGCGGTCGAGCTTGTAACGCCCGACCCGCGAGAGCGAGTACCGCCGATCCTCGAAGAAGGCGTTCTGGAAGTAGGCGGCGGCCGCCTCGGGGGTGGGCGGCTCCCCCGGCCGGGCCCGCTTGTAGATCTCGACCAGCGACTCCTCCTGGGTGGGAGCGGTGTGCTGATCTTTCTCCCACTGACCGCGCAGGAAGTCGAAGTGGTCGACGAAGCGCTCGAGGAAGCCGGGGTGGTTCTCCTGGTCGTAACCGAGGGCCCGCAGCAGCGTGAAGACGCTGAGACGCCGCTTTCTCGCCACACGGGCACCGGCCGTGACATCTTTGCCCGGCTTCTGCTCGACGTCGAATTCGATCCACTCGCCCCGGTAGGGGTGGATGGTGCCGGTGACGAGCTGGTGCTTGGCCAGGTTTCGCAGGCGGAACCGCTCACCGGGCTGGAAGATGACGCCGGGCGAACGGACCAGCTGTGAGACCACCACCCGCTCGGTGCCGTTGATGATGAACGTGCCCTTGTCGGTCATCATGGGGAAATCCCCCATGAAGACCGTCTGCTCCTTGATTTCTCCGGTCTGGGCGTTGAGGAAGCGGGCCCTGACGAAGATGGGGGCGGCGTAGGTCATGTCCCGCTCCTTGCACTCCTCGACGGAGAACTTGGGCGGGGGGCGGAGGTCTTCGTCGTCGGCGTCGAATTCCAACTCGAGGCTGAGGTTGCCGGTGAAATCCTGGATGGGGCTGATGTCGGCGAACGTCTCCGCCAGACCGCTCAGCAGGAAACGCTCGAAAGAGTCCCGCTGGATGGCGATGAGGTCGGGGAGCTCCAGGGTTTCGGTGAGGTTGCCGAAAGAAAACCGTTCTGGGGCCAGGACGGGCACAGTGCACTCCCGTGGGTGTCGTCGTGAGGCTGATCGGGGCGTGGGCGCGCGTCGCTACAGCGAGCAGAACCGCTGCGAGGGGACACGACGGACACGACAGCACGACACTACCTGCGCGCGCATCACGAGACAACCCGGCCCCGGAACCGGCACCGGACGGGGGCAGGGTACGACGCCCGACCCCCGGCGGTCAAGGGTTCCGCCGTTTCGACCGCCGCCGGGCGCGTCCCGCCGGCGGTCGAGGTGCCGCCATGGGCCGGCGGCGTCAGCTCAGCTCGACGGTGGCGCCGGCGGCCTCCAGGGCCTCCTTGGCCTTGGAGGCGTCGTCCTTCGACACACCCTCCAACACCGGCTTGGGAGCCGACTCGACCAGATCCTTGGCCTCCTTCAGGCCCAGGCTGGTGAGGCCCCTGACCTCCTTGATGACCTGGATCTTCTTCTCGCCGGCGGCGGTGAGCACGACGTCGAAGCTGTCCTTCTCCTCCTCGGCGGCGGCGCCGTCGCCGGCCGCCCCCCCGGCCGGAGCGGCCATCATGGCGGCCGCCGGTGCTGCGGCGGTGACGCCGAACTTCTCCTCGAACGCGTCGAGGAGATCCTTCAGCTCGAGGACGGTCATCCCGCCGATGGCGTCGAGGATCTCGTCGGTGGTGGTCATGGGTGCTCCTTCTGTCTCGTGCTCGGGGTCAGGCGGCGTCGGCGGTGGCGCCGTCGGCCTGGTCGTCGATCAGGGCCTGCACGGCCCAGCCGAACCGGGCCATCGTGTTGTGCAGGAGGTTGGCCAGGTTCTGGGTGGGGGCGGCGAGACCGCCGGCCAGTCGGGCCAGCAGCTCCTCCCGGGAGGGAAGCTCGGCCAGGGCCGTGACCTGCCCGGCGTCGAGGACGTCGCCCCCGAGCAGGCCGCCCTTCAGGACGAGCTGGTCGTGGTCGCGGGCGTAGGCCCGGAGGGCCTTGGCCACGGCCACCACGTCACCGGTCTCGGCGAAGGCCAGCGCCGTCGGCCCCACCAGCATCTCGCCCAGGTCGAGGTCCAGCTCGGCTACGGCCCGGCGCACCAGGGTGTTCTTGTAGATCTTGTACGTGCCGCCGGCCTCGCGCAGGCTCGACCGCAGCGCCTGGAGGTCACCGACGCTCAGGCCCCGGTACTCGGTCAGGACCGTGGCGGCCGAGGCGCCGATGCGCTCCCGGACCTCGTCGACCACGGCGACCTTGTCGGGACGGGGGGCCCGCTCTCTCGTCTCGGTGTCCAGCGGATCGACCTCCCGGGCGTGCTCGCATGACAGCGAGCCCCGACCCGGGTGGAGGTGGAGCCGCCTACGCCGGCCGGTCGGGCCCCGGGGGGCACGGTCCGATTGAGCCCCGAGGGGCGCCGGAGGTCTCGGGCGAGCGAGATGGTGGTGTGTGCGTACCGAGCGTATCGGCCCCGGGTGCAACCCGGTCGACGGCTGCCGGGGTGGCGGGCCACACTGCCGCCCATGCCGACCGAGCACCCGCCCACCAGCGACCGGGTCCGTGTGCGTCGCGGTGCCCCCGGGCCGACTACGACCCCGGCACCGTCCGGGCCGTCCTCGACGCCGGGCTGATCGCCCACGTCGGCGTCGCAACCGCCGACGGTCCGATCGTCCTCCCGATGGCCTACGGCGTCGGCGAGGACACCCTGTATCTGCACGGGGCCACCGGCAACGCCATGCTCCAGGAGGGATCCGGCCGGGAGGTCTGCGTGACCGTCACGCTGCTCGACGCCCTGGTGGTGGCCCGCACCCCCTTCCACCACTCCATGGACTACCGCTGCGTCGTCGTGCGGGGCACGGCCCGGGCCGTGACCGACGAGGCGGAGCGGATCGCCGCTCTCCACCTCGTGACCGACCACGTGGTCGCCACCTGGGACCACTGCCGGCCGCCGTCGGCGGCGGAGCTGCGCCGCACCCGGGTCGTGGCGGTGCCCCTGACGGAGGCGTCGGCCAAGGTCCGCTCCGGCGGGCCCGCCGACGAGCCCGACGACGTGGCCGGGCCCCACTGGGCCGGCCACGTGCCCATCAGCTCCCGCTTCGAGGCGCCCGTGCCGAGCGCCGACCTGACCGGCGACCCGCAGCCGCCCCCGGCCGTGGCGGCGCTGACGGGCCGTCGCTCCCCGGGAGTGGCCTGACGGGGCTCAGCTCTCGACGGAGGAGAGGTCGACCTTCACGCCCGGGCCCATGGTCGAGCTGACCGTCAGCTTGCGGAAGTACCGCCCCTTCGACGCCGCCGGCTTGGCCCGCACCAGCTCGTCGATGACGGCGCCCAGGTTGCGCTCGAGGTCGGCGATGTCGAAGGCGACCTTGCCCACGGGGACGTGGACGTTGCCGTAGCGGTCGGTCCGGTACTCGGTCTTGCCGCCCTTGAACTCCTCGACGGCGCGACCCACGTCGGTGGTGACCGTGCCGGTCTTGGGGTTGGGCATGAGACCGCGGGGGCCGAGCACCCGGCCCAGTCGACCCACCCTGGGCATCATGGACGGGGTGGCGACGGCCACGTCGAAGTCGAGCATTCCCCCCTCGACCTGCTCCAGCAGCTCGTCGGCGCCCACCAGGTCGGCCCCGGCCGCCTCGGCTGCGGCGGCCTCGTCGCCGTCGGCGAACACCGCCACCCGCACCTCCTTGCCGATGCCGGCCGGCAGGGCGACCGTACCCCTCACCATCTGGTCGGCCTTGCGGGGGTCGACGCCGAGCCGGAACGCAGCCTCGACGGTCTCGTCGAACGAGGCCGACGAGAGGCTCTTCACCAGCTCCAACGCCTCGGTCCGGCCGTGGACCCGCTCGCGGTCGAAACGTCGCGTCGCGTCGCGGTACTTCTTGCCTTGCGCCATCGTGGCTCCCTCGGGTGTCGTGGCGGCGGGCCGCCGGTCGTCCCCGCCGTCGGATCGGCCGGCGGGGTGACCGCCGCTGGGCGAGGTGCTCCCAGCGACGGGTGTGCCGTGCTACTCGACGTCGATACCCATGGAGCGGGCCGTGCCCGCCACCTGCAGCTTGGCGGCGTCGAGGTCGTAGGCGTTGAGATCGGGCATCTTCTGGCGGGCGATCTCGGTGACCTGGTCGTCGGTCAGCGTCGCCGCCGCATCACGCCCCGGCGCCTCGGAGCCCTTCGGCACCCGGGCCGCCTCCTTGATGAGCACCGACGTCGGCGGGGTCTTGGTGACGAAGTTGAACGACCGGTCCTCGAAGACCGTGATCTCGACCGGGATCACCGTGCCCCGCTGCGCCTCGGTGCGGGCGTTGTACTCCTTGCAGAAGTCCATGATGGCGATGCCGTGGGGGCCGAGCGCCGTGCCGACCGGCGGCGCCGGCGACGCCTGCCCGGCCGGGATCTGGATCTTGACGATCGCTGCGACCTTCTTCTTCGCCATGGGAGCTCTCCGGGGTGGGCACGCGACGGGGCGTGCGGGTTCGAGGACGGGCCAGTGTGCCCGCTCGGGGCGGCGTCGCCTACAGCTTGGCGACCTGGCTGAAGTCGAGCTCGACGGGCGTCTCCCGCCCGAAGATGTTGACCAGCACCTTCAACTTGAGCTGGTCCTCGTTGATCTCCTCGATCTGGCCGGAGAAGTCGGCGAACGGGCCGTCCTTGACCCGCACCGTCTCGCCCTCGCCGTAGTCGAGCTTGGGTCGGGCCCGCTTGACGGCCTCCTCGGACTCCTCCTTCACACCGAGGAAGTTCTCGACGTCCTTGCGCCGCAGCGGCGAGGGCTTGCCGGCCTGGCCGACGAAGCCCGTGACACCGGGCGTGTCGCGGATGATGGGCCAGGTCTGGCGGTTCAGCCGGCACCGCACCAGCAGGTAGCCGGGGAACACCTTCTTCTGGACGACCACCTTCTGGCCGTTGCGGAACTCGACGACGTCCTCCATGGGGATGACCACGTCGTAGATGAGGTCCTCGGCGTCGAAGGAGCCCACCCGGGACAGGAGGTTCTGGCGGACCTTCTTCTCGTACCCGGACTGGGTGTGGACCACGTACCACTTGCCCGGCAGGTCGAACGGGCTGGGCGCCGGGTCGTCGACCTCCAACAGGTCGTCCTCGCCCAGGACCTCGCCGTCGGTCGCAAGCTCGGTGTCGCCCGGGACCTCGGTGTCGTCGGGGGCGGCCGGCGGGTCGGCGTCGGCCGCGGCCCCGGTGTCGTCGGCGGCCGGCTCGTCGGCGACGACGGGCGGGGCCGCCTCGGCGTCGGCTGCGTCGGCGGCGGCATCGGCGGCGACGATCTCCACCACGGGGGTGCCGTCGCTCGCCATGCCGTCGCTCGCCATGCCGTCGCCGGCGGTGTCGTCGGAGGCCGTGTCGGCGGGGGCCGTGTCGGCCGTGTCGGCCGTATCGGCGGTGTCGTCGGAGGCCGTGTCGGCGGGGGCGGTGTCGTCGGGGGCCGTGTCGGCCGTGTCGTCGGGGGCCGTGTCGGCCGTATCGGCGGGGGCCGTGTCGCCGCCGGTGTCGTCGGGGGCCGTGTCGGAGGGCTCGGGGGTGTCGTGTCCGGTGGCGGTCATCAGACGTCGAAGAGCTCCAGGACGGCCTCGCCCATGACGAAGTCGAGCCCGGCGATGATGGCCGTGAGCACGACGATCGTCACCAGCACGACGATCGAGTAGTTGAGCAGCTCCTCCCGACCGGGCCAGGCCACCTTGCGCAGCTCGCCCCGCACCTCGCGGACGTACTGGCGGGGGCTGGTCTTGTCGTCCTTGGGTCGCGGGGTGGTGGGCTGACGCTTGGTCCGGACGGGCGCGCCGTCGGCGTCGACCTCGCCCTGGCGCTGCAGGAGCCGTCTGGTCTGTCGGTTCATGGCCATCGGAGGGACCTCGGGGCTGGACTGACCGGCGGGATCGGCCGGGCCGCGGAGCGGGGGCGGAGCCGACCGGGAGCGCCGTACCGGTGACAGGACACGCTACCAGCGCCCCCTCCGCTTCGGCCCCCGGCGGCGAACGCACCGCTGGCGGTGAGATGAGCAGGGCAGGAGGGACTCGAACCCCCGACCGCCGGTTTTGGAGACCGGTGCTCTACCAACTGAGCTACTGCCCTCGGTGAGGGCGACGATAGCAGTGCCCTCGCGACGGTGGCCCGCACCGTCGTCCGTGTCCGGGCTCGGCGGTCCGGTCCCGAGCGGCCGGTCTCAGCCGGCCCGGCGGTCCAGCTCGTCGCCGGGGGACGGTGGCCGGGGCCCCGGCGGCGCCGCGTCGCGCAACTGGGACCGCAGGCGGTGCCGGGCGCGGTGCAGGCGCACCTTGGCCGCCGTCTCGGTGATGCCGAGCTCCTCGGCGATGGACTTGTGGGCCAGCCCATGGACGTCGCGCATGACGACCACGCTGCGGAGCTTGTCGGGCAGCGTCTCGAGCGCCTCGGCGATCCGGCCCCGCAACCAGCCGACGTCGACACGCCACGCAGGGTCGCTGTCGGCCCCGTCGGCCATGTCGGCGCCGTGGTCGTCGAGTGTCTCGTGGCGGTGCCGGGACCGGCGCAGGCGGTAGCTGGCCGCCGTGTTGGCCGTGATCCGGTACAACCAGGTGGTGAAGCGGGCATCCCCCCGGAACCGCTGCAGGCCCCGGTAGGCACGCAGGTAGGACTCCTGGACGACGTCGCGGGCGTCATCCTCGTTGCCGGTGAGCCGCAGCGCGAGGGAGTAGGTGGCGTCCTGGGTGCGTCGCACCAGGGCGTCGAACGCGGGCCGATCGCCGGCACGGGCCCGCCTCACCAGTTGCTCGTCGTCGTCGGTGGCGACCGTCGGGACCTCCTCGCCCGCCGGCACGCTACCGCGCCGGGGGCTCACGGGTCGCCCCGGTGACGACGGGAGCGGGTAGCGGCGGTGGGACTCGAACCCACGACCTCTCGATTATGAGCCGAGCGCTCTCACCAACTGAGCTACGCCGCCGCGGAGCCCCGTGTGGGAATCGAACCCACGACACCAGCCTTACCATGGCTGTGCTCTACCGACTGAGCTAACGGGGCAGCGAGAGGTTCGATGATACGCAGGGCATGGCCCGGGTGAAACCCGCCGTCGCCACCCGCCTGGCCCGCCTCGACGACGCCGAGGCCATCCGGGCCGTCTACAACCACTACGTCGAGACCTCGACGGCGACGTTCGACCTCCGGGGTCGGTCCGGCGACGAGCAGCGGGCGTGGCTCACCGAGCGCAGCGGTGCCCACGCCGTGCTGGTGGCCGTCGACCGGACCGGGGCGCTGGTCGGGTTCGCCTCCCTGTCACCGTGGCGTGACCGGCCCGGCTACCGCACGAGCGTCGAGGACTCCGTCTACGTCGCCCCCGACGCCCAGGGCCGGGGGGTGGGCCGTCTGCTGCTCACCGACCTGCTGGGCGTGGGCGCCGAGCACGGGTTCCATGCCGTCCTGGCCCGCATCGTCGGTGGCCACGAGGCGTCGATCGCCCTGCACGCCGGGTGCGGCTTCGAGGTGGTCGGCGTCGAGCGGGAGGTCGGCCGCAAGTTCGGGCGCTGGCAGGACGTCGTGGTGATGCAGCGCCTGCTCGCCGGCTGAGGCGGTAGGCTCGCGGGCTCCTGGGTCGGTGCCCGAGTGGCCAAAGGGAGCGGGCTGTAAACCCGTCGGCTCAGTCCTACGGAGGTTCGAATCCTCCCCGGCCCACCAGGTCCCGTCGTCGCTCCCTCACGGGGGCGGCGGCCGTCCCCGACCACCCGAGGTCGCGTCGTGCCCACCTTCGACATCGTCTCCGAGCTGGACGCCCAGGAGGTCCGCAACGCCATCGACCAGGCCCAGCGGGAGGTGGCCACGCGCTACGACTTCCGTGACACCGGGTCCTCGGTCGAGCTGGGTGACGACGCCATCAGCCTGGCCTCGGTCTCCGAGGACCGCCTGGCCGCCCTGCGCCAGGTGGTCGAGGAGAAGCTGGTGAAGCGCAAGGTCAGCCTGAAGGGCGTGACGTGGGGCACCGTCGAGCCGGCCGCCGGCGGCACGGTCCGCCAGCGGGCCGACCTCGCCGCCGGCATCAGCTCCGACAAGGCCCGTGAGCTGAACAAGTTCATCAAGGGCCTCGGTCTGAAGGGTGTCCAGAGCCAGGCCCAGGGCGAGCAGCTCCGGGTCAACTCCAAGAAGCGCGACGACCTCCAGTCCGTCATCGCCGCCCTGAAGGAGGGCGACTTCGGTATCCCCCTCGGCTTCGAGAACTTCCGGGACTGAGGGTCAGGCGGCCCACTCCCGCGTGCGGAGGCGGCGGATGCGCTCCTCCATGGGCGGGTGCGTCGTGAACAGGTTGGCGAAGGCGGTGCGCCGACCGGCCAGGGGGTTGGCGATGTAGGCCTGCGCCTGGGCCGGCTCGACGTGGCTCGGGATCTGCTTCGAGAAGTGCTCGAGCTTCTCCAGGGCCCGGGCCAGCGGCTCGCCGTCGCCGAGGAGGCGGGCCCCCGACACGTCGGCCTGGAACTCGCGGCTGCGGCTGAGGGCCATCTGCAGGAGCATGGCGGCGATGGGGGCGAGGATGATGAGGGCCAGCTCGCCCAGCGGGTTGCGGTCGCGGTCGCCCCGCCCACCACCGAAGATCATGGCGAACTGGGCCATGCGGGCCATGAACGTGATGCCCATGGCGATGGCGGCCGCCACCGAGGAGATGAGGATGTCGCGGTTGCGCACGTGGGCCAGCTCGTGGGCCAGCACACCCCGGATCTCCTCCCAGCTGAGGGCCCGGAGCAGCCCCTGGGTGACGCAGACGGCGGCGTGGTCGGGGTTGCGTCCCGTGGCGAACGCGTTGGGTTGGGGCTCGGGCGAGACGTACAGGGTCGGCATGGGCATGCCGGCCCGGGCGGCCAGGTCGCGCATGATGGCGTGGTACTCGGGCAGCTCACCCGGGCCGACCTCGACGGCACGTGCCGACCGGATGGCGATCTTGTCGCTGAACCAGTACGAGCCCCCCACCATGACCAGGGAGATGACCAGGGCGTAAACGAGGCCGGAGGAGCCGAAGAAGCTCCCGATGAACATGACCAGGCCACCCAGGCCGGCCAGCAGAACGAAGGTCTTGGCGGTGTTCTTCATGTCGGTTCCTTCGGGGCGCCTCGGGGGCGGCGCCGATAGGGAGAAAACGGTAACCGTCTCGCGGCGGTTCCCGACCGGTGGGACCTCCTCAGCGGTGGTAACCGCGGTCCAGCTCGACACAGGGCACGTCCTCGGCCTCGAACATGGCCACGTTGCGGTGGTCGTCGTCGATGGCGAGGCGCAGGTCGAAGTCGACGGCCCGCAGGAGCCCGACCACCTCCCTCTTGACGACGCGGGCGGGCCGGTAGTCGTGGCCGGCGCGCATGACGAGCAGGTCCCAGCGGACCTCGTGGCGGGCCAGCCAGTCGAGGGTGACGGCGCGGATGGTGGTGGGGCGGGCCGTGACGAGGACGACCACCACGTCGTCGGCCAGCAGATCCACGAGGCGGGCCATCTCGGCGAAGAGGGCGTCGTCGACGGCGGCGGCGAAGAACGCCGTCCAGTCGCTGCGGGCGCTCAGGTGGTGCTGACGGTGGCCGGCGTCGGCCAGCACCCCGTCGATGTCGACGAGGACGGTCGGACCGGGCGGGACCGGCCCGTCCCGCCAGACCCAGTGCCCCGGAAGGTCACCGGGCTCAGCCAGAGCTGTCCGACGCCCCGGCCCGGATGGCCTCGACCACGGTCTCGTCGGCCAGGGTCGTGGTGTCGCCCAGCACCCGTCCCTCGGCCACGTCCTGCAGGAGGCGTCGCATGATCTTGCCGCTGCGGGTCTTGGGCAGGTCGGGAACGAGGAACACCCGCTTGGGGCGGGCGATGGCGCCCAGCTTGGTGCCCACGTGCTGGCGCACCTCCTCGGCCAGCTCCGGTGACGCCACCGCCGTGCCCCGCAGGATGACGTAGCCGATGATGGCCTGGCCGGTGGTGTCGTCGGCCGCCCCCACCACGGCCGCCTCGGCCACGGCCGGGTGGTCGACCAGGGCCGACTCGATCTCGGTCGTCGAGATGCGGTGACCCGAGATGTTCATGACGTCGTCGACGCGACCCAGGAGCCAGAGGTAGCCGTCGTCGTCGACCTTGGCGCCGTCACCGGCGAAGTAGCGGCCCTCGAAGCGCGACCAGTAGGTGTCCCGGTAGCGCTCGGGATCGCCGTAGATGCCCCGCAGCATCGACGGCCAGGGGCGGGTGATGGTGAGGTAGCCGCCGCCCCGCCCGACGGGCTGGCCCTGATCGTCGACGACCTCGGCGAACACGCCGGGGATCGGGTGGGTGGCGGAGCCCGGCTTGGTGGCGGTGACGCCGGGCAGCGGGGAGATCATGTGGCCGCCCGTCTCGGTCTGCCACCACGTGTCGACGATGGGGCAGTTCCCGCCGCCGATGTGCTCGTGGTACCACATCCAGGCCTCGGGGTTGATGGGCTCGCCCACCGTGCCGAGCACCCGCAGCGCCGACAGGTCGTGGGCGGCCGGCTCCTCGGCCCCCCACTTCATGAAGGTGCGGATGGCGGTCGGTGCCGTGTAGAGCTGGGTGACGCCGTAGCGCTCGGCGATGTCCCACAGCCGGTCACGGCCCGGCGTGTCGGGGGTGCCCTCGTACATGACCGACGTGCAGCCGTTGGTGAGCGGCCCGTAGACGATGTAGCTGTGGCCGGTGACCCAGCCGATGTCGGCGGCGCACCAGAACACGTCGTCGTCGGGGCGCAGGTCGAACACGTACTTGTGGGTGAAGGCGACCTGGGTCAGGTAGCCACCCGTCGTGTGCATGATGCCCTTGGGCCGCGCCGTCGTGCCCGACGTGTAGAGGAGGTAGAGGAGGTCCTCGGCGCCCATCTCCTCGGGGGGGCAGTCGGTCGACTGGTCGGCCACGGCGTCGTGCCACCAGACGTCACGGCCCTCGGTCCAGTCGACGTCGGAGTCCGTCCGGTTCACCACCACGCAGTGCTCGATGGACGGGGTGCTCTGCATGGCCACGTCGGCGTTGGGCTTGAGGAGCGAGGCCGCCCCCTTGCGGTAGCCACCGTCGGCGGTGACCAGCACCTTGGTCTCGGCGTCGTTGATGCGGTCGGCCAGAGAGTCGGGCGAGAACCCACCGAACACGACGCTGTGGGGCGCCCCGATGCGGGCGCAGGCCAGCATGGCCACCGGCAGCTCGGGGATCATGGGCAGGTAGATGGCGACCCGATCCCCCCGCTGCACCCCCATCCCCCGGAGGGCGTTGGCGAACCGGCACACCTCGTCGAGCAGCTCGGCGTAGGTGATGGTGCGGGTGTCGCCGGGCTCGCCCTCCCAGTGGAAGGCGACCTTGTCGCCCCGGCCCGCCTCGACGTGACGATCGAGGCAGTTGACGGAGGCGTTGAGCGTGCCGTCGGCGAACCAGCGGGCGTCGGGGAGGTCCCACTCCAGCACGGTGTCGAAGTCCGACGACCAGGTCAGCAGCTCCCGGGCCTGCCGGGCCCAGAACGCCTCGTAGTCGGCGTCGGCCTCGTCATAGAGGGACCGGTCCGAGACCACGGCGGCGGCGGCGAAGTCGGGCGGCGGCGGGAACACCCGGTCCTCGGCGTAGTAGTCCTCGATGGTGGCATCGCTCATGCTTCTCCCCTCCTGGTGCTCCGCACCGGGCCGGGTGGCCCCGCTCGCTTCGCGTCGCTCATGGTCGTCCCCTCCTGGTGCTCCGCACCGGGCCGGGTGGCCCCGCTCGCTTCGCGTCGCTCATGGTCGTCCCCTCCTGGTGCTCCGCACCGGGCCGGGTGGCCCCGCTCGCTTCGCGTCGCTCATGGTCGTCCCCTCGTGGTGCTCCGCACCGGGCCGGGTCGCTGCGGCGCCCGATGATAGGGCCGGCGCCGGCCGCTACCCGGTGCTGACGGCGGCCACCATGGCGGCACCGACGATGCCGGCCTCGTTGCGGAGCTCGGCCGTGGTGACCTCGGCCCGGGCCGTGATGGCGTCGAGCCACTTGTGGGACTTGCGGGACACGCCCCCGCCGAAGATCACCAGCTCGGGCCACAGGACGGTCTCGACGGCGGCCAGCCAGTCGTTGACCCGCCCGGCCCACTCCGTCCACGACAGGCCCTCGGGTTTGCGGCGCGACGCCGCCGCCCAGTCCTCGGCGTCGGCGGCGGCCTCGATGCGGAGGTGGCCGAGCTCGGTGTTGGGGACGAGGCCCCCGTCGACGAACACGGCGGTCCCGATGCCGGTCCCGAGGGTGGCCAGCAGCACGACGCCGGTCCGGCCCCGACCCGCCCCGAACGCCATCTCGGCCACGCCGGCGGCGTCGGCGTCGTTCAGGACGGTGACCGGGCAGCCGCTCCGCTCGGTGAAGAGGGCATCGGCGTCGGTGCCGATCCAGCCCGGGTCGATGTTGGCGGCCGTGCGCACCACTCCCCGCTGCACCACGGCGGGGACGGTGATGCCGATCGGGCCCTCCCAGTCGAAGTAGCCCACCAGGGTGGTGACGACCTCGGCCACGGCCTCGGGGGTGGCCGGCTGGGGCGTGGCGATGCGGTGCCGATCGGCGGCCAGCTCACCGGCGGCCAGGTCGACGGGCGCGCCCTTGATGCCGCTCCCGCCGATGTCGATGCCCAGGACCGTGTCCACGGGCGTCGACGGTACCGGCCGCCGGTCAGACGGGGGCGAGCGGGCTGGCCGGCCCGGGTGGGAGGGCCAGTGCGATCGGATCCCCGGGTCGGACCGTCCCGCCGTGGAGGACGACGGCCATCACCCCGGCCTTGCGGATGAGACCGCCGTCGGCGTCGTGATCCACGACGGCGGACCGGAGTCCGTCGGCCAGCCCGTTGATCTGACCACAGGGGTTGCGCAGCCCGGTGAGGGCCACGATGGCGGTGTCCCCCAGGCGCAGGGTCGTGCCGGTGGGCAGGCCGAGGAGGTCGACGCCCCGGGTGGTGACGTTCTCGCCCAGCTGACCGGGCTCGACGGCGAAACCGCGCTTGGCCACCTCGTCGAGCAGCTCGCCGTGGATGAGGTGCACCTGACGCAGGTTGGGCTGGTCCGGGTCGACCCGCACCCGGGACCGGTGCCGAACCCTCGCCCCCTGGTGGGCGTCGCCGGCCACACCGAGCCCGGCCACCAGCTCGACCTGCGGCCGCTGCTGCTTGGAGAACGAGTGCGCCCCGCTGCTGCTGACCGCGACGACGTGCCCACCCACCGTCCCATCCTGGCAGGGGTCGGACCCCGAAGGCCGAACTGACACAAGCACGCGTTGCTGTAGCAGCGCGTGCTTGTGTCAGGTCGGCGGGCTGACGTCCCACTCCAGGGCGCGGAGGGCGCCGAGGCCTTCGGGGTCGGTCAGGGCGGCGGCCTCGGCCACGCGGCTGCGGGCGGTCAGGGCGGCCAGATCGCCGAGGTGGGCCCGCTCGGCCCACACCCGGCGGCCCTCGGCCACCAGATCGTGAAGGCCGTGGGCGGTGAGGAAGTCGGCCTGGCTGCGGTCGCGGTCCGCTGCGGGGAGCTGGTCGGCGCAGACCACGCAGGTGACGTCCTGGGCGCCGGGGGTGGCCAGCGGATGCCCGCCGGGGCCGTGGGCCCGGAAGGTGCGGACCCACTCCGTCCAGGGCCGCCGGGCCAGCACGGCCGTCGTGGAGCAGTAGTCGACGGCCAACACGGTCCCGGCCGAGAGGCAGGCCCGGGCTGCGTCCACCCAGTCGTGGGCCGCCGTCTGCACCGGCACCCGCCCGACCTGCGCCCCGGCGGGGACGGCACCCTCGGGCGGCCGGAGCTCCTCGGCGGCGCCGTCGACCCACACCTCCCCGTCGGGGCCGACGAGACGGAAGGGGAGGTTGTCGAGGAGCTCGTTGGCGATCACGACACCGGGGGCGGGCAGGCCCCGCACCTCGTTCAGGGCGGCGACCGCCTCCACGCCGTCGGGCAGTCGGGCCCGCAGCGCCGGCGAGCGCTCGACGGCCACGAACCGGATCCCGTCGCCGAGCGCGGCTCGCATCGGACCCAGCAGGGCCCCCCGACCGGCACCGGCCTCGATCACGGTGAACCCGGAGGGTCGACCCAGCCGGGCGCGCACCTCCCCCACGAACCGGGCCAGGATTTCCCCGAACAGGGGTCCGACCTCGGGGGAGGTGATGAAGTCGGCGCCGCCGCGGCCGGCCCCCCGGCCGGCGTCGGCGAAGTAGGCGTCGAGGGCGCCGCCGACCCAGTGGTCGAAGCGGACCACGTTGCCCACTACGACCCGGCGTTGCCCACTACAACCCGGCGGCGAGGTCCTGCGCGATGTCGCCGAAGTGGCCGGGGATGCCGGGCAGGAAGCCGATCAGGATGGTGATGGCGATCGTGACCACCAGCGCGATCGACAGCGACGGCGTGGAGCGCACCGGCGCCCGGTCACCGTCGGGGACGGGCGAGAACCACATCTCCTTGGCCACGTTGGCGTAGTAGAAGAGCGCGATCACCGAGTTGACGGCCACGACGACGGCCAGCGCCACCGACGAGACGTCGGCGTCGTCGAGCAGCGACTCGAACACCACGAACTTGGCGAACCACCCGCCCAGCGGGGGGATTCCGGCCAGGGAGAACAGCGCCACCGACATGGCGATGGCCATGCCGGGGGCGTACTCGAACAATCCGCCGAAGGAGGCGATCTCGCCGGAGCGGGTCTTGCGGGACACGATCAGCACGACCGTGAAGGCGGCCAGGTTGGTGACGGCGTAGATGATGAGGTACGTGACGATGGCGCGGATGGCCGAGTCGGACTCGCCGGCCACGGCCAGGGGCACCAGCATGAACCCGCCCTGGGCCACCCCGGAGTAGGCCAGCAGGCGCACGATGTTGGTCTGGCGGAGGGCGATCAGGTTGCCCACCGTCATGGTGGCGGCGGCGAGGATCCAGAACAGGGGCTGGTACACGTCGTCCCGGTCGAGGAACGCCACCGCCACCAGCATGATGAGAGCCACGAACCCGGCCGCCTTGGACGCCACGGCCAGGAAGGCCGTCACCGGCGTGGGCGCACCCTCGTAGGTGTCGGGCGCCCAGGTGTGGAACGGCACGGCCGACACCTTGAAGCCGAAGCCGATGAGCACGAACAGGATGCCGAGGGTGACGATGGGCTCGGCGTCGGGCCCGACGATGGCGGCCGAGGCGCCGATGTCGGCCAGGATCGTCGTGCCGGTGAAGCCGAACACCAGCGACATGCCGTAGAGCATCACGCCGGTGGCGAACACGCCCATCAGGTAGTACTTCAGGCCCGCCTCGTTGGAGCGGGCGTCGCCCTTGCGCCAGCCGGCCAGCATGTAGGCCGGGATCGACAGCAGCTCCAGGGCGATGAAGATGCTGATGAGGTCACGGCTCGACGCCATCATCACCATGCCGAGGATCGACGACATCAGGAGCTGGTAGTACTCGCTCTCGTAGTAGTCACCCTCCCGGATGTAGTCGGCCGACATCAGCACGATGCCGTAGCCGACGAGGAGGAAGAGACCCTTCAGCACGAGGGCGAAGTCGTCGACGACGTAGGCGCCGGAGAACAGGAAGCGATCGTCGCCGTCGAGTGCGAGGGTGACGACCGGGACGAGGGCGGCCAGCAGCCCGAAACCGGTCAGGGACGGCATGTACCAGCGCACCCGCTCGCCGAAGACGAGGTCGATGGTCGTGATGAGGGCGCCCACGGCCAGGAGGACCAGCTCGGGGGCCAGCGCGTGCCAGTCGATGGGGGGCCGCACGAACTCCCCCACCTGGGCCAGCACCGCTCCCGTCACGGGGCGGCCTCGAGGGTGGTCTCGATCATGTCGGCGATCGGGGTGACGGCGTCGTCGGTGACGGAGAACAGCAGGTTCGGGTACACGCCGAGCACCACGATGAAGACCAGGAACGGGGTCCACGCCAGCCACTCGGACGGCTGGACGTCGGCGATGACGTGGCCCTCCCACTCCTCCTGCGGCTCACCGAACGAGGTCCGCTGGAACAGCCAGAGGAGGTACCCGGCGGCCAGGACGGTGCCGAGGGCGGCGATCACCATGTAGACGCGGAACGTCGTCTCCGACAGCGTGACCGCGGGGTTGTACGCCGACAGGATGGCCGGGAACTCGCCCCAGAAGCCGGCCAACCCCGGGAGCCCGAGCGAGGCCATGGTGGCGAAGCCGAGGATCCACCCCATCTTGGGCGCCACCTTCAGCAGTCCGCCCAGGCGCCGGATCTCCAGCGTGTGGTACCGCTCCTTCACCGAGCCGGCCACGAAGAACAGCATCCCGGTGATCAAACCGTGGGCCACCATGCCGAAGATGGCGGCGTTGATGCCGAAGTCGGTGAGGGTGGCGATGCCGAGCATCACGAAGCCCATGTGGGCCACCGACGAGAACGCGATCAGCCGCTTCATGTCGGTCTGGGCCAGGCAGCCGAGGGCGCCGTAGATGATGCCGATGACGGCCAGCAGGCCGATCCAGGGCGCCCACTCGGCGGCCGCCTCGGGCAGGATCGGCAGCGCGATGCGCACGAATCCGTACGTGCCCAGCTTGAGGAGCACCGCTGCCAGGATCACCGAGCCCACCGTCGGGGCCTGGGTGTGGGCGTCGGGCAGCCACGTGTGGAACGGGAAGATCGGCACCTTGATGCCGAAGCCCATGAACATGCCGGTGAAGATCCAGAGCTGCGCCGTCGACCCGATGGCGGCGGCGGCGGCGGGCAGAGCCCGCATGTCGAAGGTGTTCTCCTCGGCGAGGCCGGCCAGGGTGCCGTCGGCCAGGAAGAACAGGGCCAGGAAGCTGATGATCATCAACGCCGAGCCGAACAGCGTGTAGAGGAAGAACTTGATGGCGGCGTACTGGCGCTGCTCGCCCCCCCACACCCCGATCATGAAGTACATGGGGAGCAGCACGACCTCGAAGAACACGAAGAACAGGATCAGGTCCTGGGCCACGAAGGTGCCGTTCATGCCCACCTCGAGCACGAGGATGAGCGCGAAGAACGCCTTGGGGTTACCCGGCTCGGGGATGTGGTTCCACGAGTAGATGATGCAGAGGGGCACCACCGCCATCGACAGCAGCAGGAGCGGGAGGGAGATGCCGTCGACGCCGATGATGTAGCGGCTGTTGATGACGTCGATCCAGCCCCGGTCGACCACGAACTGGAGGCGGCCGCCGTCGTCGAAGTCGTAGTTGACGAGCAGGTACACGCCCATGGCCGCCGTGGCCAGGGAGGCCACCAGGGCGGTGAGCTTGTGGAGGCCCTCGTCCTCCCGGGGGAGCAGCATCAGGACCACGACCCCGACGAGGGGCAGGAAGACGGCGGCGCTCAGTACCCAGGCGTCGAATCCGGTGGCTTCCATGTGAGACGAGTGTGCTCCTAGACGACGATCACGAGGAGGATGGCCAGGACGGCCGCCGCTCCGAAGAGCAGCGAACCGTACTGCTGCACCCGGCCGGACTGCACATGCCGGAGCGCCTCACCCGACCCGCCGGCGGCGGACCCGGCGCCTCGCACGGCGCCGTCGACCAGACCCTGGTCGATGTACTTGTAGACGGCGTCGCCCGTCGAACGTGACCCGGTACCCACCGTGTCGACGAAGCGGTCGATCACGTTCTGGTTGATCCAGTCGGCGGCCCGGGCGAGGGGGCCCTTGGTGCCGGCCACCACCACGTCGGTGTAGAGCCAGTCGAGGTAGTACTTGTTCTCGAGCACCCGCCGACCCAGGCGGGCCGGGGCGAACCGCTCCCCCACCCGGGCCCGCTCGCCGACCCCCCCGAAGAACCACGCCGCCGTCAGGGCGATGGCCCCCAGTGCCACCAGGGTGGCGATGGCGGCGGCGCCGTAGGAGAACTCGGGGTGGTCGAGGGCGGGGAAGGCGGCGGTGGGCTCGACGAACTCGACGAGGTACTCGGTGTCGGGGAAGTCGGCGGTGGCGTTGACGAAGCCGGCGGTGGCGGCCAACACACCCAGCACGACGAGGGGTCCGGTCATGAGGGCCGGTGACTCGTGGGGGGTGCCGTGGCCCCGGTACCGCCCGAAGAACGTGTAGTACACCGCCCGGGTCATGTACGCCGCGGTCAGGCCACCACCGAGAAGGCCGAGCCACTCGAACACCTCGTAGCCGTTCTCCCCGGCGGTGAGGAGGATCTCGTCCTTGGACCAGAACCCGGCCAGCGGGACCACCCCGGCCAGCGCCAGCGACGCCACCACGAACGTGATGAACGTGACCGGCATGTACTTGCGCAGGCCCCCCATCTGGCGCATGTCGAAGGTGTGGTGGGCGGCGTGGCTGACCGAGCCCGCCCCGAGGAAGAGGCAGGCCTTGAAGAAGGCGTGGGTGAACAGGTGGAAGATGGCGGGCGTCCACGCCCCGACCCCGAGGGCCATCACCATGTACCCGAGCTGCGACACGGTCGAGTAGGCGAGGATCTTCTTGATGTCCCACTGGACGAAGGCGAGCAGGCCCCCACCGAGGAGGGTCACGCAGCCGACGACGGCCATCAGGTTGACGCCGCCGGCGTCGATCGAGAAGCCGTCGTAGAAGACGGGATAGAGGCGGGCGATCATGTAGACGCCGGCCACCACCATGGTGGCGGCGTGGATCAGCGCCGACACGGGCGTGGGCCCGGCCATGGCGTCGGGTAGCCAGGTGTGGAGGGGGAACTGGCCGGACTTCGACGCCACCGCCGCCATGAGGGCGATGGAGGCCACTAGCAGCAGACCGTGGCTCAGCTCACCGTCGACGGCGAACCCGTTGATCTCGGCGATGCTGAACGTGTTGTGCCCGCTGTCGACGACGGCGAAGTACAGGACGATCATCCCCACCAGCAGGCCGATGTCGCCGACCCGGTTGGTCAGAAAAGCCTTGAGGGCGGCGTTGGTGTTGGCCCCCTCCTCCCACCAGTGCCCGATGAGCACGAACGAGCACAGCCCGACCAGCTCCCAGCCGACGATGAGCTGGATGATGTTCTCGGTCAGGACGAAGAAGAGCATCGCCGCCGTGAACAGGCTGAGGAAGGCGTAGTAGTGGGTGTAGCGCCGGTCGCCGCGCACGTACTCGACGGAGTAGACGTGCACCAGCAGCGACACGGTCGTCACCACGACGAGCAGGATGGCCGACAGCCCGTCGAGGTGGGTGCCGACGTGGAACTCCGTCCCGCCCGACTGCCACCACACGATGCGGTTGATGACCGGTTCGACCACGGCGCCGTGGCCCTCGCCCTCCTCGACGCCGGGCAGGATCGCCCCGAACCAGCCGAAGAAGGCACCCAGGGCGTGACCGCCCTCCTCGCCGCCCTCCTCCGCCCCGTGGACCCGGTCGATCCACCGGGCCGCCGTGACGAGCGACATCACCCAGGCGGCGAACACGGCCGGAATGCCCACGTAGTGGGCCCCCTGGCCCGACGACAGGCGCTTGCCCACGACCAGGATGACCACGAAGGAGGCGGCCATGACCCCCGGGATGGCGATGACGGTGTCGAGCACCGGCTAGCCCCGCATGAGATCGAGGTCCTCGACGTCGATCTCGGTCCGGTTGCGGTAGATGAGCAGCACGATGGCGAGGCCGACGGCCACCTCGGCGGCGGCCACGGTGATCACGAACAGGGCGAACACCTGCCCGACGACCGTGTTCTGGGTGACGCCGAAGACGAGAAGGTTGATGTTGACGGCGTTGAGCACCAGCTCGATCGACATGAGCACCATCACGGCGTTGCGGCGGGCGAGCACCCCGTACACGCCGGTGCAGAACAGGAACGCACCGAGGAGCAGGAACTGGTTCATGAGCATGGCTAATCCCTCCTCGCCAGCACGATGGCGCCGATCAGGGCGGCCAGGAGCAGGACCGAGACCGCCTCGAAGGGGATGATGAACTGGCTGAAGATGGCGTCGCCGACGTCATCGGTGCGCAGGATGGTGGCGTCCTCGGGCAGCTGACGGTCCTCGTAGGCGTCGACGAGGGCGAGGGTCATGACCCCGGCCAGGAGGGCCGCCACGGCCAGCGCCACCGGCCACTGGGCGCTGGTCAGGTTCAGGGTCCGCCCGAGCGGCGCCCGGGTGAGCATGATCCCGAACAGGAACAACACGACGATGGCGCCGATGTAGACCAGGTACTGGGTGGTGGCCACGAACTCGGCCAGCAGCAGGATGTAGAGCGCTCCGATGCCGCCCAGCACCCCGATGAGGTACAGCGCGGCGTGCACGATGTTGTCGGTGGTGACCACCCGTACGGCCGACACCACGACGACGAGGGCGATCACCCCGAAGGCGATGTTCTGGGCCACCATCAGCGGGGGACCTTCGGGACCTTCATCTCCGAGCCGGCCTCGTAGGCCTCGAAGTCGGGGACGGTCTCCATCCAGTCGCCCAGCCGGACCTTGTCGTGGAGCAGGTCGGCGATGTGGGGCTCGGAGTACTCGTACTCCGGGCTCCAGAACAGCGCCTCGAACGGGCAGACCTCGACGCAGATGCCGCAGTACATGCACAGCGCATAGTCGATGTCGAAGCGGTCGAGGGCGTTGACCGTGCGGGGCTTGCCGCCGGCCCGGCGGGGCGGCGCCTTCACCTTGTGGGCCTCGATGTAGATGCACCAGTCGGGGCAGCTGCGCGAGCACAGCATGCACGCCGTGCAGTTCTCCTCCTTCAGGGCGATGACGCCCCGGGCCCGGGGTGCCGGTGCCTCCTTCTCGTGGGGGTACTGCACCGTGACGGCCGGCTTGAGCAGCTCCTTGAACGTCACGCCGAGGCCCTTGACCAGGCCGGGAAGCTCGGGCATCAGAACGCCACCTTGAGTGCGCCGGTCACCGCGATGTTGACCAGCGAGAGGGGGATGAGGATCTTCCAGGCGAAGCGCTGCAGCTGGTCCTCACGGAACCGGGGGTAGGTGAACCGGAACCAGAACACGAGGAAGGTGAGGAACATGATCTTGACCAGCATGACGATCGGGCCCAGCAGGTTCAAGATGTTGGCGTCGGCGTCGAATCCCGGCACCCACCACCCGCCGAGGAACAGCACCGACGCCAGCGCCGAGAAGGCGAAGGCGGTACCGAACTCGGCCATGAAGAAGAACAGGAACCGGAAGCCGGTGTACTCGACCTGGTAGCCGCCGACGATCTCGCTCTCGGCCACGGGCATGTCGAACGGCACCTGGGTGAGCTCGGCCTGCATGGCGATCATGAAGATGGCGAACCCGAGGAACTGGGTGAGGATGAACGGGTTGCCGATGAAGCCCCACCCGAAGATCTCGCCCTCGGCCTGGGCCACCACGATGCCCTGGAGGCTGAGCGTGCCGGCCTGGATGACGACGCCCATGACGGCGAGCACGAGGGGCAGCTCATAGGCGATGAGCTGGCCAGCCGCCCGCAGCCCGCCGAGGAGGGCGTACTTGTTGGCCGACGCCCAGCCGGCCATGAGCACGCCGATGACCGAGATCGACGAGACGGCGAGGGCGAAGAAGACCCCGGTGTCGAGGGGCTCGACGACGGCGTCGGGACCCACGGGCAGCACGACGTAGAGGATGAACGTCGACATCAGCACGATCACGGGGGCCAGCACGAAGACCTGCTTGTCGGCGCCGTCGGGGCTGATGTCCTCCTTCTGGAGGAACTTGATGGCCTCGGCGATGAGCTGGAGGGTGCCGTGGGGGCCGGTGTCCATGGGCCCGAGGCGGCTCTGCATGTGGGCCATCATCTTGAACAGGAACACGTAGACGACGATCAGCGACGTGGCCGGCACGACGGCCAGGATGATGCCCAGCTTGATGCTGGTCTCCTGCCAGTAGGCCAGATCGATGGCGAGGAGGAGGCCCGGATCCGTCACCGGTCGATGTCGCCCAGGATGAAGTAGAGCGAGGCCAGGATGGTGATGACGTCGGGCACGTAGACGCCCCGCAGCACCCACGGCACGATCGAGATGTTGTTGAAGCTGGGCGTGCGGATCTTGACCCGGAACGGGCCCAGATCGCCCTTGGAGACGACGTAGTAGCCCATCTCCCCGAGCGGGTTCTCGGTGCCGACGTAGCGCTCACCGGCCGGCACCTTGATGATGCGGGGGACCTTGGCCATGATCGGCCCCCCGGGGAGGGTGTCGAGAAGCCGCTCGATGATGAACGTCGCCTCCCGGGTCTCCTGGAGCCGCACCCAGTAGCGGGCGAACGAGTCACCGTCGGGATGGGTCCAGACCTTCCAGTCGATCTGGTCGTACGGGAGGGGGTGATCACCGTCGCGGCGCAGGTCCCAGTCGACACCCGAGGCCCGGACGTTGGAGCCGGAGAGACCGTAGGCGAGGGCCACGTCGGCGGGGATGACGCCGACGCCCCGGCAGCGGGTCTCGAAGATCTCGTTGCCGACGAGGAGGTCGTCCATCTGGTCGCAGAAGTGACGGATCCGCGCCATGACGGCCCTGGTCTCGTCGATCCAGCCCTTGGGGAGGTCGTCCTTCAGGCCCCCGATGCGGTCGTAGTTGGGGTGGAAGCGCCCGCCGGTGGCCGCCTCGAGCTGGTTCAGGACGTGCTCGCGGTCCCGGAAGGCGTAGAACACCGGGGTCAGCGCCCCGAGCTGCACCCCCATGTCGCCGAGGAACAACGTCACGTTGGCGATGCGGGCCATCTCGAAGAGGATCGCCCTGATCCACTGGGCGCGGGGCGGCGCCTCGACCTCCATGAGCTGCTCGGCGGCAAGGATGAAGGGCACCTCGTTGGCGAAGCTGCCCAGCCAGTCGATGCGGTTGATGAGCGTGGTGACCTGGGGGAACGTGCGGACCTCGGCCAGCTTCTCGTAGCCCCGGTGCATGTATCCCATCACCGGCTCGGCCTGCACGACCTGCTCCCCGTCGAGGCGGACGGCGATCCGCAGCGTGCCGTGGGTGGCGGGGTGCTGGGGCCCGATGTTGAGGGTCATGTCGCCGGCCTGCAGCTCGACGTTGACCCGGGCGTCGGCGGCCTGGCCCGCGATGTAGCTCAGCCGGTCCCGGTCGGTCGGGGTGACGGCGGTCATGACGACCCCTCCTCGCCTCGTGGCCCGCCGGTCATGTCGCTGCCTCCTCGGCCTCGGCCTGCTCCATGACGGCCTTCTCGAGCGCCGCCTCGAGGTGCTCGGGGATGGGCTCGATGTCGACGACGCCGGGCCAGGGCTTGACCACCCGCGCCAGCAGGGGGAAGTCCTTGCGCAGGGGGAAGCCCTCGAACTCGGTGGGAAGGTAGAGGTTCACCAGGTGGGGATGGCCGACGAAGTTGAAGCCGAACATCTCCCTGGTCTCGCGCTCGTGCCAGTCGGCCCCGGGGAACACGCGGGTGATGGTGGGGACCTCGGGGGCGGCCTCGTCGAGGTCGGCCTTGATGTTGACGCCGAGGCCGCGGCCGATGTCGTGGAGGCGGACGAGGAGCTGGAAGGGGCTGTCGCCGCCGGCGTAGCCGGGCCCCTCGGGCAGCACGGTGCGGGCGCCCTCGTCGTCGTCGAGCGGGTCGTCGTCGAAGGGGGTGTCCTCGTAGCGGCCCCACTCCGAGATGCGCCAGTCGATGCCGGACAGGAACCCGAAGTAGGCGAACCCGAGGTCGCGGACGGCCGTGATGGCATCGACCCAGCGGTCGGCGTCGACCCGGATCCACAGATCGGCGCCCGGCACGACGTGGGACTCGACCAGGGCGTCGCCCAGGGCCGCGCTCAGCTCGGCCAGCAGGGCGTCGCGACGGTCGTCGCTCTCGGCCGGGGCCTCGGCCACCTCGACCTCGGTGCCGGCCTCGTCGGTGCCGGTGGTGTCGGGGGCGTCGCCGGTGTCGGTGTCGGTGGTGTCGGTGCTCATCGGTCGGCCTCGTCTTGTCGGCAGGCCCTCGATCGACGGTCCACGTCGGCCTCGGTGCTCACGAGCCGGCCACCGGGATGGCCCGCCGTCGGCGCCGCCGTCGGGCGGGCTCGGGCTCGACCTCGGCGGCGGCGCCGCCCACCATGATCGGGTCGCCCCGCCACCGCTCCGCGATGTCCTCGTTCTGGATCTTCTCCTGCAGGAGCACGATCCCCTCGAGGAGCGCCTCGGGCCGGGGCGGACAGCCCGGCACGTACACGTCGACCGGGATGATCTGGTCGACGCCCTTCGTGACGGAGTAGGAATCCCAGTAGGGCCCCCCGCAGTTGGCGCAGGAGCCCATGGAGATGACGTACTTGGGCTCGGGCATCTGGTCGTACAGGCGCTTGATGGCGGGGGCCATCTTGTCGGTGACGGTGCCGGAGATGACGACCAGGTCGGCCTGGCGGGGCGAGGCGGGGAAGGGGATGACGCCGAGGCGCATGACGTCGTAGCGGGGCGAGCCGAACGCCGCTCCCATCTCGATGGCGCAGCAGGCCAGGCCCCACTGGTAGACCCACATGGAGCGGGCCCGACCGAAGTTGAGGAGCCAGGTCAGCGGCTTGGGTGACTTACCGCGCTCGATGAAGCCCACGGCCGCCTCTCACACCCGTCCCGGCACGGTCCGCGCCCTCTGCGTCACACCCATCGGAGCACGTTCTTACGCCAGGCGTAGCCGAGACCGAGGGCGAGGATGAAGATGAAGATGGCCATCTCGACCAGGCCGAACGTGCCGTAGCGCTCGAGCCCGGTGGCCCACGGGAAGATGAACACGGCCTCGACGTCGAAGATGACGAACAGTACGGCGAAGACGTAGTAGCGGATCTGGCTCTGCGCCCAATCGCCGCCGACCGGATCGACGCCGCTCTCGTAGGCGATGTACTTCTGGGGGGTGCGCCGGGTGGGCCGCAGCACCCGGGCGATGAGCATCATCAGGGAGGTCAGCGCGAACGCCGCCGCCGCGAAGATGGCGACGGTCAGGTAGCTCCTGAGGAAGTCGGACACCACGGGGGCTACGGGTCCTTCCGGGGGCGTTCGGACACGGCGCTCGACCCTACTGCGGCCCAGGTCGGGCCGACCAAACCAGGCCGATCGCCACGGTGCAGGCTACCGGTGGCGGTCCGGGACCGGCGGATCGGCCCGCTCGGCAGGGACGGCCGCGATGTCGAGGTCAGGCGGCGATGTCCGGGGGTCAGACCCGCCGGGCGGGAGCAGCTGTCCGCCGCGGAACCACCAGGCCGAGAGCGATCATCCCCAGGCCGAGGCCCAGGTGCAGCCAGTTGTCGGCCGAGTTGACCGGCACGAAGTTGGCGTCGGAGTCGAGATCGATCACGAGTCCGTAGATCCAGAGCACGATGTAGATCGCGCCGCCACCGATCAGGTAGGCGCGGGCTGCGTCGGCCGAGCGGTAGGCGGCGAGGCCGGCCACGCCGAAGAGCAGGTGGACGATGTTGTGCAGGATCGACACCTGGAAGAGACCAAACAGCTCCGCCCCGGACTCGTGGCCGGCGAAGTCCATCTGGTCGACGTCGGTCGTGATCCCGGGGATGAAACCGGCGATCCCGACGAGGAGGAACACGGCGCCGACGATCGCCGCCGCGTACTCGATGGGGGATCGGTCAGCAGCGCGGTCAGACGTCCGATGGGTGGTCACGACGGTGCTCCTCGTTGGGGGTGGGGCGACTCCTACCCCGACGGCGGAGAGGGTGAAACGACCCGCGGTGGCGAGACCGCTGGTCGCGCCGGAGCGGCCCTCTCGTGCGCAGCCGTCGGGCCGGTCCGCTCACGGGGGGCGCGACGGCCCCGGGTCAGGTGTCGGTCACCGTGCCCCCGGCGGCGAGCAGCTCGGCGTAGGCCTCCTCCAGGCAGACCCGCAGGTCGGCGGGATCCTCGACGGCGGCGGGGTCGATGAACACGCCGATGTCGAGGCTGCCGTCGTAGGAGATGGTGGTGATGTTGAAGGCCGTCCCGGCCACGGGGCCCATGGTGGCGTTGGACTCGACGGCGGCCCCGGAGATGAACATCCGGAACGGCGCCGCCCGCAGGTTGGAGGTGGCGAAGTCCATCCTGGCGGCCTGGCTGCGCGCCACCCGGGTCACGACCGAGGTGGGCAGGAGGTTGGCGACGCCGGCCACCCCGCCGAAGCCGCCCCCGCCCGCCACGCCGGCGCCGGACCGCTTGGCCGCCATGGCGTCGCGCACCGCCCCGAACCGCTCCTCGGGCGTCATCTCACCCCCGGGGATCTGCACCCGGGTCGGGCTGAACGAGTTGCCCCCCATGGCCTTGTCGGTGCGGGTGCTCACCACGAAGCTGGTGTTGAGCGCCTCGACCTCGGCGCCCCGCCGGGCGTGGTAGCGGAGGGCTCCGTTGACGGCCCCGGTGACGAACACGTCGTTGACCGAGCCGCCGAGGGCCTTCCCCGCCGCCTTGGCGCCCTCGAGGGGGACCTGGAGGGCCTCCAGGTGGCGTCGCCGGGACCGCTGCGTCCACAACGGCGAGCCACCCTCGACCTCACCCGCACCGCCGAGCTGGTCGTACGCCGACCTGAGGGTCCCGATGGCGTCCTCGGCGACGTCGCGGGCGGCCAGGGGGTCGGCACCCCAGGTGGCCAGCTCGCCGAGGGCCCGGCGCCCGATCCCGGCCTGGCGGCGCCACGAGTGGCCGACGGTCTTGGCCACCGACCCGAGCGAGCTCTCCGCGCTGCGGGCCTCCTCCTCCTCGGCGGCGATGGCGGCTGCGATCACCGCGTGCAGATCGACCTCGGGGGGCAGCTCGGCGTCACGCTCCCGCTCCATGTACAGCTCCGAGAGGCGGACGGCGCCGATGCCGTCGGTGATGGAGTGGTGCATCTTCCAGAACAGGCCACCCCGGTCGCCCTCGACGCCGTCGACCACCACGAACATCCACAGGGGCCGGGTCCGGTCGAACGGGTCCTCGTAGAGACGCGTGGCGAGGTCGTGGAGCTGGCGGACGGTCCCGGGCGTCGGCAGGCTGATGTGACGGAGGTGGTAGTCGAAGTCGAACTCGGGGTCCGTGGCCCACATGGGCGGCGAGACCCGCCCGACGCCGGCCACGACCCGCTCCCGCAGGCGGGGTACCTTCGACACGGCGTTGCGCATCCGCCGCCGGAAGGCGTCGATGTCGATCGGCCGGTCGAGCAGCGTGACCATGCCCCCGTTGGGGTTCAGCCAGGGGTCCTTCTCGACGTTCCACATGAGGGCCTCGGTGTCGGACATGCGACGGTCGAAGCGCTGCTCTCGTTCGGGACGGGTCGCCACGATGATCGTCCTCCTCAGGTGTCGGTGCCGGGACGGCGCTCGCTCTCACGCTCGGGGTCGCCCCGGTAGCCGGGCGGATAGGTGCGGGCCAGCTCCTCGGCCGTCGGGGTGCGCCGCTCCCGGGCCTCGGGCGGCAACAGGTCGACGATGGCCTCCATGATGCGCCGGGTGTCGGCGTTGAGGGACCGGTACTTCAACTCGACCGGGGCACCGACCCGCACGGTCACGAGGGGCGGGTCGGTCGAGAGCAGGTTCGGGAGCCGCTGGTTGCGGGGCCAGACGCGCTCGGTACCCCACACCCCGAGGGGGATCACCGGCGCTCTGGTGGCGTGGGCCAGCCGGGCCGCTCCCCAGCGTCCCTGCAGCTCGGGCTCGAAGAACGCCGGCCCCCGGGGGATGGTCCCCTGCGGCGCCACGATGACCAGCTCCCCGGCCCGCAGCGCGGCGATGGCCCGCTCGAGCGGCTCGTCGGAGCCCGTGCCCCGGTCGACCCGGATGCCTCCCATGGCGGCGTTGATCCGGCCGAGGACGGGCGCGTCGAACACCTCCTTCTTGCCGAGGAAGCGGGCGGGGCGTCCGGCCCGGGCCAGCGTGAAGTTGACGGCGGCCGAGTCGAAGTAGCTGCGGTGGTTGAACACCACGATGGTCGGTCCCTCGGCGGGGATGTGGCCGGTGCCGGAGATGTCGAAGCGGGCGTTGGGCGACAGCTCGGGGCGGTTGAGGGGACGGAACCACTCCTGCAGCTCCCGTCCGGCCACCTTCACGACGCCCTCGGGCACGTCGAAGTGGCGGACCGGCCAGCCGTTCAGGGTGGCGACCGCGGCCAGGGCGGGGTCCGGAGCCACTGCGACAGGGCTGCCGACGCCGCGCAGCAACGGCACGTCGGAGGCACTGTCGCTGTAGGCGTGGCTGGACCGCAGGTCGACGCCGTGGGTGGCGGCCCACGCCCGGACGGCCGCGAGCTTGCCGCGGCCCCACGGGATGCGCCCCGCAGCGCGGCCGGCGTAGCTCCCGTCGCCCGTCGCCCACTCCACGGCGATCACGTCGTCGGCCCCGATCCGCTCGGCGAGGGCCCGCACGAGCACGGCCGGCGCGGGGGCGGCCAGCACCACCCGCCGGCCGGCGTCGCGGTGACCGTCGATCTCCACCCGGGCGTAGGGCAGGAGCTGGCCGGCCAGCTCAGCGGCGGCGGCGTCGGCGGCCTCGGCCACGGCGTCGACCGCCCACCCCCGCGCCGACCTCGCCCCGACGCGGGCCAGCTGGGCCACGACGACGGTGTCGCCGAAGCGGGCCGAGAGCTCCTGGGCGGCATCCGCTCCGGGCAGGTGCGGACCGGACAGCACCCCGACCCGTCGGAGGTGACGCCGGAAGACGGGCTCGACGGCTCCGTCGACGAGGGTGCCGTCGAGGTCGAAGAACGCGGCGGAGGGCAACGGCACTCCTTCAGGTCGGGTCGGTGGCGAGCTGGTGCAGTTCGGCGAGGGCGACGCCGAGGTCGTCGACGAGGTCCCACAGGTCGGCCACCGCATCCCGACAGGCGACGACCCCGACGTGCACCTGCCCGTCGTAGGACAGGACGGTGACGTTGAGTCCGACCCCACCGCTGATGACGGGCACGGGGAAGGCGGCGGTCTGGCGGTGGCCGGCGGCGTAGAGCGGGTGCTGGGGCCCGGGGATGTTGGAGATCACCAGGTTGAACGGGGGGTTGGTCCGCTCGGGGATGCGGAGGCGGGTCACGACCCGGGCGGCCCGGGCCGCCACCGCCGGCGGGGCGAACGCGCCCAGATCCTGGAGGAGGTCGGCGGGCATGGCGGCGTGCTCGTCCTTGGCGATGCGCATCGCCTCGTGGGCCAGCCGGAGGCGGGTGGGGGCGTCGGCCTCATGGGTGGGCAGCGCGGCGACCATGGCCGAGATGCGGTTGCCGGTGGCACCCGGCTGACCGGGGTCGCGGACCGACACCGGGACCATGGCCAGCAGCGGGTCACCGGGCAGCTCGTGGCGACGCTGCAGCCAGGTGCGCAGGCCGCCGGCCACGACCGCCATGACCACGTCGTTGACCGTGACGTCGGGCTGGTCGTGGCGGGCCCACCGCCGCACGGCCTTCACGTCGTCGAGGGCGAGGGACCCGAAGGCGAGGCGCCGGTGGGCCGAGATGCGGCCGTTGAACGACAGACGGGGCGCGACGAGCGCCGGTCGGGACAGGTACTCGCCGTCGGGGAGACGCCGGCCGAGACCCCGCAGGCCCGCCGTCCGATCGAGGGTCTCGCGCAGGGTGTCGAGCACGGGGGGGACCTGCTGGGACACCCGTCGGGCCAGGACCCGGGCCATCCGGCGCTGGAGGCGGAACTGGGCCCGGGGCTGGCTCGCCAACGCGAGCACGCCCCGGCCCAGCAGCTCGGCCGACCCCGGCACCCGCTCGGGCTCCCAGGGCTCGGGCGCGACCACCCGTCCCCCGGGGTCGCGGTCGAGCAGGGTCGTCATGATCTCGGCGCCGGTGACGCCGTCGACGCAGGCGTGGTGGATCTTCGAGTACCAGGCCACGTGGCCGCTGGCGAGGCCCTCGATCACGTACAGCTCCCACAGCGGGTGGGCCCGGTCGAGGGGCCGGGCGTGCAGGCGGGCCACGAGGTCGGCGAGCTGGCGGTGGTCACCGGGAGCGGGCACGGCCAGGTGGCGGATGTGGAAGTCGAGGTCGAAGTCGGCGTCCTCGACCCAGTACGGGTGGTCGAGACCGAGCGGCGTCTCCAGCAGCCGCCTGCGGTACGGGGGGAGCTCGCCCAGCCGGTCGGCCACGAGATCCTGCACGGTCTGCACCGTCATCGGCGTGCCGGCTGCGTCGTCGAAGAGGGCGACGCTGCCGATGTGCGTAGGCGCGGTGGCCGTCTCGATGTGGAGGAAGCTGGCGTCGAGACCGCTGAGCTGCTGCACGTCAGGCGCCCCGTCCCGCCGGGAACAGGCGGCGCACGGCACCCTCGGGTCGGAACGGACGCCACGCCCCCTCCGGTTGGGCGAGACGGTCGGCCACGACGTGGAGGGCCAGCGGGTTGGTGGGCAGGCCGATGTGGCTGCTCACCACCTCGACGTTCTCGACGTCACCGGGGGTGTGATCGAGGCAGGACCGCCAGTTGACGACGCCGTCGCTCCGGCTGTAGATCGACGTGGTCGGCACGGGGGGAGCTTCGCGCATGCGGGCCACGAAGTCGTCGGGCAACGAGCGGACCCGGGTGCCGCTCGTGGCCTCGAACATGGGCCACACGTAGTTGGCCTTCAGGTCGTCGATGGGTGAGCCCAGCGTGACGACACCGCGGACGTCCTCGGGGGCGAAGCGGGCCACCTCGCGGGCGTAGACGCCGCCCAGGCTGTGGCCCACCAGGCTGACGGTGCGGTCGTCGCGGGCCCGGACCTCCCGCAGCCGGCCGACGGCCACGTTGACCAGGCGGTGCAGGCCCAGCACCTCGGGGTCACCCCAGCGGTGGACCATGAAGCCCTGACGTCGCAGGAACCGGCGCAGCACGAGCGTGAACTCGTCGGCGGCGCCGAACGGGGGCAGGACGATGACCGGGTGACCGTCTCCCTTCCGGGCCCGCCGCAGGAGCGGCGTGGCCAGCAGTCCGGCCGCCGCCTCGATCGGGGCCCGACCCTCGAGCACCAGCAGGAGCGGGTTCGGGGCAGGCGTCGGCGACTCCACGGTCATCGACCCTAGATCGACGCCGCCGTCCGTGGGCCCGGGAGACGCTACGGTCCGGCCCCGGCGACCGGGACGGGGGACTCTTCGTGCACGAGACCAACTTCACCATCGAGGCCCCCGACGGCCAGGCCGTCGCGGTGTACCGCTGGTCGGGGGCGGGGTCGGGGTCGGGGTCTCCGACCGCCGTCGTGCAGATCGCCCACGGCGCCTCCGAGCACGCCGCCCGCTACCGGCGGGTCGCCGACGCGCTGGTCGACGCCGGCTACGAGGTGTACGCCCAGGACCACCGGGGCCACGGCCGCACCGCCGCCGAGCACGGCCGCTTCGGGGTGGCCCGCCCGGGCGGGTGGGGGGCGATCGTGGAGGACACGCACCGCCTCACCGGGCACGTCGCCTCCGAGCACCCGGGCACGCCGATCGTCCTGCTCGGTCACAGCATGGGCTCGATGATCGCCCAGGGCTACCTCCAGCGGTGGGGTGACGACCTGTCGGCGCTGGTCCTGTCGGGCACCACCGGTGGTCTGGGGCTCGACCAGGACACCCTCGACATGGTCGTGGCGCTGGGTGAGGGCGAGGGCGCCGACGAGCCCTCCGAGGTCTTCGCCGCCATGTTCGCCGGCTTCAACGAGCCCTTCGGCGGACCCGACGCCACCGGGTTCGAGTGGCTGAGCCGGGACCCCGACGAGGTGCAGGCCTACGTCGAGGACCCCTGGTGCGGTGAGCCCCTCTCCAACGGCTTCGTGGCCGACATGCTGACCGGCACCTCGGCCATGTGGACCCCCGAGGCCGAGGAGCGCATCCGGCGGGACCTGCCCGTCTACGTCTTCGGCGGCGTGGACGACCCGGTCGGTGGCGAGCAGGCCGCCTCGGTGCGGGAGCTGGTCGAGCGCTACGAGGCGCTGGGCGCCGGGCCGGTGACCCTGCGGCTCTATCCGGGGGCCCGCCACGAGACGCTGAACGAGACGGACCGTACCGAGGTCACGGCCGACCTGATCGCCTGGCTCGACTCGACGGTGGGAGGCGGCTCGTAGATCGGCCCACCTGCTCCGGGCAGACTGGCGGCGGTGACGACGACCATCCGGGTGATACGGAGACGGATCGCCGGCTGCGGGAGCGCAGCAATGGGCCGAGTACCTGTCCGAGGCCGGGTCGACCTCGGTCCCCGACGGCATCCGTTGACGACCTCTGGATCGTCGACTTCGGGAGCGCCATCCTGGAACCGGAGGTGAGCCGGCAGGTCCACGTCGTCGCGCGGATGCTGCTCGACCACTGATCACCCCACCTTCCCCGCCTCGCCGCCTGGCGCCCCCTACAGCCCCCCGGCCACCAGGACCGGGACGGCGTCGCGGGCGAAGTCGAGCAGGAACTGCGGGAGGAACCCGAACACCAGCGTGATGCCGACGGCGCCGAGGATGGTGGCGATGGCCCCACCCGGCACCCGGATGGCGGGGGCGTCGCCCTCGGCCGGGGAGCGCAGGTACATCGCCACCACGATGCGGAGGTAGACGTACATGCCGACGGCGGCCATCACCATGGCGATCACGGCCAGCCACCACGAGCGGGCCTCGGCGGCGGCCTCGATGACGAAGAACTTGGCCATGAACCCCGACGTGAACGGCACGCCGCCCTGGCTGAGCAGCAGCACGGTGAAGGCCAGGGCCAGCGCCGGGCGTCGGGCGGCCAGCCCGTCGTAGTCGTCGAGCTCGGTGGCGGCGTCGCCCCGGCGGGCCACCACGGCCACGACGGCGAAGCTCCCGAGCACCATGAACGTGTAGGCGAACAGGTAGAACAGCGCCGCCGCCGTGCCCTCGTCGCTGGCCGACTCGACCGCCACCAGCACGTAGCCGGCGTGGCTGATGGAGGAGTAGGCCAGCATCCGCTTCACGTTGGTCTGCACGACGGCGAGGACCGTGCCGACCACGAGCGACAGCACGGCGAGCACCCACACCAGCGGGCGCCAGTCGGTGCGGAACACGTCGAACGTCACGAAGAACACCCGCAGGATGGCGGCGAAGCCGGCCGCCTTGGCCACCGACGCCATGTAGCCGGTCACCGGGGTGGGGGCCCCCTGGTAGACGTCGGGCGTCCACATGTGGAACGGGACGGCCGCCACCTTGAACCCGAGCCCGACCAGCAGCAGGGCCATGCCGATGTAGAGCAGACCCTGCTCGCCGAACACGGTCGTCGAGAGCTCGAGCGAGATCAGCGCCAGGTTGGTGGTGCCGGTGGCACCGTAGATGAGCGCCACGCCGTACAGGAAGAACGCCGAGCTGAACGCACCGAGCACGAAGTACTTGATGGCGGCCTCCTGGGAGACCGACCGGCGCAGATGCATGGCCGCCATCACGTAGATGCCGATCGACAGCGTCTCCAGACCGAGGAACAGCACGATCAGGTCGTTGGCCGACGCCATGACGACGGCACCGATGGCGGCGCACAGGATGAGGGCCTGCATCTCGGGGCCGGCCAAGCCCTCCCGGGCGGCGTAGTCGTCGATCATGAAGGCGGACAGGACCAGGGCCAGGCCCACCAGGATCAGGAAGAACAGCGAGAACCCGTCGAGCCCGAGTGCTCCCGAGATCACCGATCGGGGTCCGTCGTCGCGCACGTCGAACCACAGCTTCACGCCGACGGCCACGGCGGCGGCGGCCGACACGACCGTGATGCCGGTCGAGACGGCCAGGGGCAGGGGCCGGGGTGACAGCGACGTGACGAGGAGGATCAGCAGCGCCCCCCCGATCAGGATGAGCTGCGGGGTGACCGCCCACCAGTCGATGGACGGCGCCACGAACCGGTCGAGGTCCTCGATCTGGGCCGGGATCGTCACGGCGCCACCCGCTCCGGGCCGGCGGCGTCCTCGTCGTGGCCACCCTCGTCCTCGTCGGCGTGCTCACCCACAGGGGCGGGCGGGGGGTCGGCCACGGTCGGCTCGGTGAAGTCGGAGTGGCGCTCGACGTGCTCGACCAGGGAGTCGGCGGCGGGGGCGATGCGGTCGATCATGGGCTTGGGGTAGACGCCGAGGAAGACGATGAGGGCCAGGATCGGCACCATGATCATCAGCTCGCTCGGGGTCAGGTCGGGGGTGGCGGCGTCGTCCTCGTCGGGCTCACCGTGGAACACCCGCTGGTAGGCCCACAGGAGGTACAACGCGGCCAGGATGACCCCGGCGGTGGCCACCACCACCCACCATCGCCTGGTCGGGAACGATCCGATGAGGATCATGAACTCGCCGACGAAGCCGTTGAGCCCGGGGAGTCCGATCGAGGCCAGCATCACCACGGTGAACACCCCCGCCATGACCGGCGCCGCCGACTGGATGCCTCGCAGGGCGGCGATCTCACGGGTGTGGCGGCGCTCGTAGAGCATGCCGACGAGAAGGAACAGGGCGCCGGTGGTGATGCCGTGGTTGACCATCTGCAGCACCCCGCCCTGGATGCCGAGCGACGTGATGGCGAACGTGCCGAGCACGATGAAGCCGAGGTGGGCCACCGACGAGTAGGCCACCAGCCGCTTCAGGTCGCGCTGCATGGTGGCGGCCACCGCGCCGTAGAGGATGCCGATGACGCCGAGCGTCACCATGGCCGGGGCGAACCAGACCGCCGCGTCGGGGAACAGGAACAGGCCGTAGCGGAGGAACCCGTAGGTGCCGAGCTTCAGCAGCACGCCGGCGAGGATCACGGACCCGCCCGTGGGGGCCTCGGTGTGGGCGTCGGGCAGCCAGGTGTGCACCGGCACCAGCGGCACCTTGATGGCGAAGGCGAGAGCGAAGGCGGCGAACAGCCACCGGGCCGTGACGGTAGCCAGGTTCTGGCGCTCGGCCAGCTCCAACAGGTCGAACGTGACCGGCAGGTCACCCCGGGCCGAGAGGAACACGAGCGCCAGGATGGCCACCAGCATCAACGAGGAGCCGAGCATGGTGTAGAGGAAGAACTTGGTGGCGGCGTAGACCCGGTTGGCGTAGCCCCAGCCCCCGATGAGCATGTACATGGGGACGAGCACGATCTCGAAGAACACGAAGAAGGCGAACAGGTCGAGAGCGAGGAACACCCCGAGGCAGCCCGCCTGCAGGAGCAGTACCCACGCCGTGTAGGACTTCTCGGCGTGGTGGGGCCGCACCGCCACCAGCACGAACGGGAACAGCAGGCCGGTCAGCACGACCAGGAACAGCGAGATGCCGTCGACGCCGAGGTGCCAGCTGATGCCGAGGTCCTCGATCCAGGTGGTCCTGGTGACGAGCTGGAAGCCGGCGTCGTCGGTGTCGAACTCGACCAGCGTCCACAGCGACAGGGCCCCGGCGGTGGCGGCGAAGGCCACGCCGACCAGCCGCACCAGCTCCGGCCGCCGGGCCGGCAGCACCGCCACCACCAACGCCCCCACGGCGGGAACCACCACGAGGGCGGTGAGCACGGGGAACGAGACGTCCTCAGGCATGGGGGGACCCCTTCGACAATCGAAGCTCCCCCCGAGGGGGCCGATCGCGCCAGCGATCGGGGCGAGCGCCAGCGAGGCGGCGGGGGGGCATCAGAGCGAAGCTCGGGCAAGGAACCAGGCGATGAGCGCCAGGGAGCCGGTCGCGATGGGGATGGCGTAGTTGCGGACGTAGCCGGTCTGGGACCGGCGCAGACCGTCGCCGGCCCCCCGGATGAGCCGACCGACGCCGTTGACGGCGCCGTCGACCACGCCGGAGTCGAACCGGGCGACGCCGTCGAAGAACGACCGGCCCGGCCCGGCCGCCACCTCGGCGTAGGTGCGGTCGATGTACCAGGCGTCGGCCAGGAGGGCCGGCTCCAGGCGGCGGGCGTCGACACGGCGGGCGCCGTAGACGAGCCAACCGGCGGCGATCCCGGCCACGGCGACGGCCGCGGACACCAGGGCGAGGGTGACCTTCAGCCCGGTGCCGGCCTCGATCTCGCGCAGCGTGCCCTCGAAGACCGGCTCGAGGAAGTGCTCCAGCACCAGCCAGTCACCGACCAGCGGCAGGTTGAGCCCTCCCCCCACGGCGGCGAGGACGGCCAGGACGGCGAGGGGCACGGTCATGAGGGCGGGCGACTCGTGGGGGTGCACCTCGTCGCCCCACCGGCGGGTGCCGAAGAAGACGAGTACGACCTGGCGGGTCATGTAGAAGGCGGTGAGGCCGGCGGTGACGATGCCGACCACCCACAGGGCCGGGTTGTTCTCCCAGGCGTTGAGGAGGATTTCGTCCTTGGACCAGAACCCGGCGAAGGGCGGCACCCCGGCGATGGCCAGCCACCCGACGATGAACGTGACGGCGGTGACCGGCATGAGCCGGGCCAGGCCGCCCATCCTGCGCATGTCCTGCTCGTCGGCGACGCCGTGGATGACCGAGCCGGCCCCCAGGAACAGGAGCGCCTTGAAGAAGGCGTGGGTGATGACGTGGAAGAGAGCGGCCACGTAGGCACCCGACCCGATGGCGAGGAACATGTAGCCGAGCTGGCTGACCGTCGAGTAGGCGAGCACCCGCTTGATGTCGTTCTGGGCCACGGCGGCGGTGGCGGCCACCAGTGCGGTGATGGCGCCGACCCAGGCGATGACGGTCAGGGCGCCGGGGGCGAGGAACAGGATGGGGTTGAGGCGGGCCGTCAGGTAGATGCCCGACGTGACCATGGTGGCGGCGTGGATGAGCGCCGAGACCGGGGTCGGGCCGGCCATGGCGTCGGGCAGCCACACGAACAGGGGGAGCTGGGCCGACTTGCCGGCCGCCGCCACCAGCACGGCCAGGGCGATGGCCGTGGCCTGGAGCTCGCTCAGGTTGCCGGCCCGCTCCAGCACCTCGTCGTAGGTGAGGGTGCCGAGGAAGGCGAAGATGGCGAACATGGCCACCAGGTAGCCCCAGTCGCCGATGCGGTTGGTGACGAAGGCCTTCTTGCCGGCGCTGGGGGCGTCGGGGCGGGTGTGGAAGAAGCTGATCAACAGGTACGAGCACGCCCCCACCCCTTCCCAGCCGACGAACGTGACGAGCAGGTTGTTGCCCAGCACCAGCACGATCATCGAGAAGAGGAACAGGTTGAGGTAGAGGAAGAACTTGGAGAACTTGGGGTCGCCGTGCATGTACCCGACGGCGTAGAGGTGGATCAGCGACCCGACCCCGGTGATGAACAGGACCATGGTGATCGAGAGCTGGTCGACCAGGAGGCCGGCCTCCACGTCGAGGCCGCCGGTGGGGATCCAGTCGAACAGCACCACCTCGTGGCTGCGGCCGCCCCCGCTCTCGGACAGCAGCCCGACGAAGACGACGACCGAGGCGGCGAAGCTGCCCCCGGCCATGAGGGTGGCCCACCACCCCGCCCCCGGCTCGCCCAGGCGACGGCCGAGCGGGACCAGCACGACCACGCCCAGCAGCGGCAGGGCAGGGATCAACCAGGCCAGGTCCATGAGATCCATCTAGCCCCGCAGTGCCGTGAGATCGTCGGCGGTGGCGCCGGGTCGGCGTCGCAGGACGGCCACGATGAGCCCGAGACCCACCACCACCTCGGCCGCCGCCACCACCAGCACGAAGAACACCAGCGTCTGGCCGGTGATGTCGTCGAGGGCCCGGCTCAAGGCCACGAAGGTGACGTTGACGCCGTTGAGCATCAGCTCGACGCACATGAACATGATGAGCGGGTTGCGTCGCAGCAGGAGACCGACGGCGCCGATGACGAACAGGGCGGCACCCAGCGCGAGGTACCAGCTCTGGGTGACCTCCATCAGCCGAGCCCGTCGGACTCGGCGGCGGGTCGTTCGTCGTCGACCCGGTCGTCTCGCCGATCCGTGCGGTGGACATCCATGGCGTCGCCGGACGGCCGTCGGGCCAGCACCACCGCCCCGATGACGGCGATCACGAGCAGGACCGAGGTGAGCTCGAAGGCGTAGACGTGGTCCTCGAACAGCGAGCGGGCCAGCAGCGCCACGTTGGACTCGGCCGGGTCGAGGAAACCGCCCAGCGACGGGGCGCCGGTGACGAGCTGGTCGCTGCCGACGGCCAGGGCCACGACGAGGCCCGCGGCCCCGAGGGCGAACACGGCGGCCGCCTCCCGCTGGCCGACCAGCGCGCCGATGCGGAGCTGCTCGGTCTTGTCGACACCGAGCAGCATGATGACGAACAGGAACAGCACGACGATGGCGCCGGCGTACACGATGACCTGCACGACGGCCAGGAAGTGGGCCTCCTCCGCCACGAACACGACGGCCACCCCGAACAGGGTGGCCACCAGGCTGAGCGCGGCGTGGACGGGGTTGGGCAGCAGAATGACCCCGAGGGCACCGACGACGCAGATGACGGCGGTGACCACGAAGACGACGACGTCGACCATCAGTGGTGGTGGTCCCCGTGGGTGTCAGCGGCGTGGTCGTCGTGCTCTCCGGCGGGGGCGGGGGGCTCCGGCTCGGGAACCGGGGGCGTCTGGTCGGGCTCGGGGGGGCGCACCCCGTAGCCCAGCTCCCCCGACCAGTGGACCCTGCCCTCCTGGGCCGCCGACCCGGACGGGGAGGTGGCCCGCATCCACCCCGACGTGTGCTGGTCGTCGCCGTCGGCCCACAGCTCCCAGGGGAGACGCTGGGGTCGGCCGTCGTCGCCGACCAGCAGCTCCTCCTTCGAGTAGACGGCCTGGCGGCGGTCGGTGAAGGAGAACTCGAACACCTTGGTCTCGGTGATGGCCTCGGTCGGGCAGGCCTCGACGCAGAGATCGCAGTGGATGCAGCGCAGGTAGTTGATCTCGTAGACGTAGCCGTAGCGCTCACCGGGCGAGGTCGGGTCGTCGGGGTCGTTGTCGGCGCCCCGCACGTAGATGCACCGGGCCGGGCACACGCCGGCGCACAGCTCGCAGCCGATGCACTTCTCCATGCCGTCCTCGTAGCGGTTGAGGACGTGGCGACCGTGGAACCGCTCGGGCTTCGGCCGTTTCTGCTTCGGGTACTCGGTCGTGACCCGGTCATCGAAGAGGCGGTCGAACGTGACCGCGAACCCCTTCACATAGTCGAGGAGACCCATCAGTCACGTCCCCTCAGGGGCCGATCGCCGAGGGCGATCGGGGTCGGCGAAGCCGACCTCGGGGGGTACGAAGGTCCCATCAGCCCAGCCCTCCCATCAGCGCAGCCTCCCGGCCTCTTCGAGCTCGCGGTCGTGGGCCCGGTTGCCGGCGTCGAAGGAGGCCAGCAGCAGCACCATCGACACCAGCCCGACGGGGACCCCGACGAGGAGCAGCCAGGCCAGGTCGAGACGCTCGTCCCTCCACAGCCGGATGGCCGACAGGAGGAGCACCCAGCCGAGGGCGAGGGGAATCATGACCTTCCACCCCAGGCTCATGAGCTGGTCGTAGCGCAGGCGGGGCAGGGTGGCCCGGAACCACACGAACATGAAGCAGAACAGGAGCACCTTGGCCACGAACCAGAGCAGGCTGAGCCAGGCGTTGGACGGCCCGAACAGCGGCGTGGGCCCGCCGAGGAACAGCGTCACGAAGATGGCCGACATGGTGACCACGTTCATGAACTCGGCCAGGAAGAACAGGGCGAAGCGGATGGAGGAGTACTCGGTGTGGAAGCCGCCCACCAGCTCCTGCTCCGCCTCGACCAGGTCGAAGGGGGGCCGGTTCAGCTCGGCGGTGGCGGCGATCACGAACAACACGAACGGCACGATGCCCGTCGCCACGATGTTCCAGTTGCGCCCGCCCTCGAGGATCCACCAGTCGCCGACCTGGGCGAGCACGATGTCATGGGTCCGCAGAGATCCGGCCACCAGCACCACCGCCACCACGGCCAGGCCCATGGCCGCCTCGTAGCTGATGGCCTGGGCCGAGGCCCGCACCGAGCCCAGCAGAGGGTACTTCGAGCCCGACGACCAGCCCGCCATCATCACGCCGTACACGGCGATCGACGACATGGCCAGCAGGAACAGCACCCCGGCCGGCGGGTCGGCCACCTGGGCGTAGGTGTCGCGCCCGAAGAAGTTGATGACGCCGCCCTTGTCGGCGAAGTCGCCGGCCACCGGCACGATGGCGAACGACAGGAAGGCCGTCAGCGCCGTCAGGTAGGGGGCGAGGCGGTAGACGAACGGGTCGGCCCGGGCCGGGCGGAGATCCTCCTTGAAGAAGAACTTGGCCCCGTCGGCGAGGGTCTGGAGGATGCCGAAGGGGCCGGCCACGTTGGGCCCGATCCGGTTCTGCATGTCGGAGATGAGCTTGCGCTCGAACCAGATCATGAGGGCGGTGGCGATCAGGGCGGCGAAGAAGGCGATGCCGGCCTTGACCACGATCAGGACGACGTCGACCCAGTCGACCCCGTCGAGGAACAGCGGGTCACCCATCGCCACCGCCGGTGCTCTCGCTCCGGGTCGTCTCGATCTGGACGACGGTGACCCGGTCGTCGCCGTCGAGCAGCACCCCGGCGTCGACGTCGGGCTGGTGGAACGGGATGGCGGCCACGCCGCGGGGCACGCGGGCGTCGACGTCGACGGGGGCGGTGACCCGGGCCCGCCCCGACCGCACGCTCACCGGCACCCCGGCGGCCACGCCCAGGCGGTCGGCGTCGGTGGGGTTGAGCCGCACCCGGCCACCCCGGGCCAGGCCGGCCATGCCCGGTGACCACCGCACCCCCACGGCCTCGTCGTACAGCTCGCGGTCGACCACGAGCGAGAACGAGTAGGAGTCGACGGGCGGGGTGGCCACCGGGTCGGGGGCGGTCCAGTCGGCTGCGTCGGGAGGAGACACGATGCCCTCGGGCGAGGCGGCCAGCGCCTCCACCAGCCCGGGGGGCCGGAGGTCGTCGAGGGAGTCGACGCCGAGGTCGGTGCCGAGGGCGTGGGCCAGCTCGACGGCGATCATCCAGTCGGGGCGGGCCGTGCCGGGCGGCGTGACCTTCTGGCCGAGGCCGGTGACCCGGCCCTTCCAGGTTGGTCGTGGTACCGCTGCGCTCGGCGTAGGCGGCGGCGGGCAGCACGACGTCGGCCCGCAGCGTCGAGTCGGACGGCAGGGTGTCGATCGACACGACGAAGCCGATCCGGTCCATGGCCCGGCGGACGAGGTCACGGTCGGGGACGTCGTTCAGCGGATCGGCGCCGAGCAGCACCAGCGCGCCGACGCCGCCGGCGGCGGCCAGCTCGAGGACGCCCCGGCAGTCGAGCCCGCCCTCGCCCGGGGTGAGGCCGGCGTCGATGGCGCCCCGGACGTTGCCCCGGCGCAGCAGCGGCAGGAAGGTGGCGTCGGGCCGGCGGCCGCGGACCACACCGATCGCCTCGGCCAGCGGATCCACCGAGTCGGCCAGCGACGCCCGGCCGACCGCCACGACGAGGGGGCCGTCGCCCAGGTCGTCGAGGAGGCCGGTCACGGCGGCGGGCAGCTCACCCGGCCGCACCCGCTCGGAACGCTTGGCCAGGGGCGTGAGCGACGTCGCCAGCGGACCGGCCTCGATCAGCGTCAGGGTGCCCGCCTCGACCGCGCCCCGAAGGCGCAGGTACAGGACGGGCAGCTCCTCCTTCGGATCGGCCCCCAGCCACAGGAGCGTCGAGGCGCAGGCCTCGTCGATGGTGGCCATCGGCAGCGAGCGGAGCAGATCGGCCGGGAGTCCGTCGTCGAGCTGGCAGTCGACGTGGGGGGTGTCGAGCGCCTCGGCGGCCAGGCGGGCCCAGGCCGAGGCGTCCTCGTTGGTGAGTCGGGCCCCGCCGAGGACGGCGACGGCCCCGCCGCTACCCGCACCCCGCAGTCCCGCCGCGGCGGCGGCGAGAGCGTCGTGCCAGGACGTCTCGACCAGCAGGTCGGCGTCGTCGGGGTCGCGCCTCAGCGGCACCGTCAGCCGGTCGTCCGACATGATGGCCTCGTAGTCGAAGCGGCCCCGGTCACACAGCCAGCCGTGGTTGACGGCGTCGACGTCGACGCCCAGGTAGCGGGTCACCTCGTTGCGGGTCGACTCGATCGTGACCCGGCAGCCGACGGCGCAGGTGGTGCAGGTCGACTCGACCTGGTCGAGGTCCCAGGGCCGGGCCCGGAACCGGTAGGGCCTGGCCGTCAGCGCCCCGACCGGGCACAGCTGCACGGTGTTGCCGCTGAAGTACGAGTTGAACGGCTCGTCGGGGAACGTGAGCACCTGGGTCTCGTTGCCCCGCTCGACGAACGAGATCAGCGGGTCGCCGGCCACCTCGCTGGCGAAGCGGGTGCAGCGGTCGCACAGGATGCAGCGCTCCCGGTCGAGCAGCACGAGGTCGGAGATGGGGATGGGCTTGCGGAAGTGGCGCTTCTCCTCCACGAACCGGGTCTCGCCGGGGCCGAAGGCGAGGGTCTGGTCCTGGAGGGGGCACTCGCCACCCTTGTCGCACACCGGGCAGTCGAGAGGGTGGTTGATGAGCAGGAACTCGAGGATCCCGTCCTGGGCCTTCTTGGTCGTGGGCGAGGCGGTGTCGACGTTCATGCCGTCGGACACCTCGATCATGCAGGTCGGCTGCAGCGCCGGCCCCCGGCCGGTGTCGACCTCGCAGATGCACATGCGGCACATGCCGACCGGCGACATGCGGGGATGCCAGCAGAACCGCGGGATGTAGACGCCGTGGCGCTCGGCGGCGGCGATGACCAGCTCGCCGGGGTCGGCCGTGATCTCGCGCCCGTCGAGGGTGAACGTGACGCCGGTGGGCCCGGCGTCGTCGGGGGCGTCAGACACCGGCCGGCTCGTGGGTCATCGACACGGCCACGGGCACCGCCCCACCCCCGTCGCGCCCGGCCGCGATGTAGGCCTCGAACTCGTCGCGGAAGTGCACGACGGCCGACATGAGCGGTGAGGTGGCCGACTGGCCCAGCGGGCAGATGGTGGTCTGGCTGGGGGGCCATTTCAGTCCGGGCGAGCCCGGGGAGATGTTGTCGGACACGTCGACGAGCAGGTCGAGGTCGCGGGCCCGGCCGTCGCCCCGGACGATGCGCTCGAGGATGCGCTCCAGCCAGGTGGTGCCCTCGCGGCAGGGGGTGCACTTGCCGCACGACTCCCGGGCGAAGAACCGCACCAGCCGCAGGGCGGCCCGCACCACGTCGGTGGTCTCGTCCATGACCACGATGGCGCCCGACCCCAGCATGGAGCCCTGCTGGCCGACGATGCCGTTGTCGAGGGGGAGGTCGAGGTGCTCCTCGTAGAACCACGGAGCCGACGCACCGCCGGGGATGAACGCCTTCACGGCGCGACCCTCCCGGATGCCGCCGCAGTACTCCGGCTTCTCGAACAGGTCGCGGAACGTGGTGGTGCCGAACTCCACCTCGTAGACGCCGGGCCGGTTGACGTGGCCGGAGACGGCGAACAGGCGGGTGCCGGTGGACTTCTCGCCCCCGATGCCGGCGAAGGCGGCACCGCCGTGCTCGACGATCCAGGGGACGTTCGCCAGCGTCTCGACGTTGTTGACGATGGTGGGCTGCATGTACAGGCCCTTGGCGGCCGGGAAGTAGGGCGGCTTCAGCCGGGGCATGCCCCGGTTGCCCTCCAGGCTCTCGATGAGGGCCGTCTCCTCGCCGACGATGTAGGCGCCCGCCCCCCAGTGCAGGGTGATGTCGAGGTCGTAGCCGGTGCCGAGGATGTCGCGACCCAGGTAGCCCTCGGCGTAGGCGTCGTTGAGGGCGGCGGCGATGCGCTCCTGGGCCAGCGCCATCTCGCCCCGCACGTACAGGAAGGCCTGGGCCGCCTCGACGGCGAAGCAGGTGAGGATGGTGCCCTCGATGAGCTGGTGCGGATCGCGCTCCATGAGGATGCGGTCCTTGTACGTGCCCGGCTCTGACTCGTCGCCGTTCACGACCACGTAGCGGGGGAAGACCCCCGGCGGGCAGAAGCCCCACTTGATGCCGGCCGGGAACCCGGCGCCGCCCCGGCCGAGGAGCGACGCTGACTTCACCTCCTCGTGGACCTGCTCGGGCGTCATCGACGTGAGCGCCGTGCGGAGGGCGGTGTAGCCGCCGGTCTCGACGTAGCGGGCCAGGGTGTGGCCGGCGTCGTCGTCCCAGCGCGACGTCACGATCTTGGGGATGTCAGCCATGGGGGTGGGTCGCTCTCGGCGTCGGCGGGCTCGGCGGACCCGGCCACGCTACGACAACGGCGCAGGTCCGCCGCAACTACGCGAGGTTCTCCGGGACGGGCGGGAGGGCGTCGTCGCGACCGGCCCAGCGGTCCGTCGTCGCCTGGCGCACGCGGGCCAGGGTCCCGTGGGGCGGAACGGTCGTGTCGAGGCGTCCGGCCCGCAGGTCGGCGAGCAGCGCGTCGAAGCCGCCGTCGTCGACCCGGTACACGTAGCGGTAGTTGACCTGCAGGCAGGGGGCCTCGGTGCAGGCGGCGATGCACTCGACGTCCTCCAGCGTGAAGACGCCGTCGTCGGTGGTGGACCCGGCCCGGATGCCGAGCGTCTCCTCGGCGTGGTGGAGCAGCTCCTCACCGCCGAGGAGCTGGCAGGAGATGTTGGTGCAGATGTTGACGAGGTACCGCCCGACCGGCTCCCGCTTGAACATCTCGTAGAAGCTGCACGTGCCCAGCACCTCGGCCGGGGTCGTGCCGACCAGCTCGGCCACGTGGGCCATGGCCTCGTCGCTCACGTACCCGTCCTGCTCCTGGGCCAGGTGCAGGAGCGGGATCATCGCCGACCGGGGTCGGGGGTAGCGGCCGATGATCTCCCGGGCCAGCCGCACGTTGGAGTCGGACAGTCTCACCGATCCACCTCGCCCATGATGGGGTCGACGGAGGAGATCACCGCCACCCCGTCGGCCACCAGGCCGCCCGACAGGAGGTAGGGCAGGGTCTGGAGGTTGACGAAGCTCGGGCCCCGGACGTGCAGGCGGTACGGCTTGGACGAGCCGTCGCTCACCAGGTAGCAGCCCAGCTCGCCCCGGGGGGACTCGACGGCCACGTAGGTCTCCCCCTCGGGGACCCGGAACCCCTCGGTGAAGATCTTGAAGTGGTGGATGAGGGCCTCCATCGACTCGTCGATGCGGCCCCGGGGGGGCGGGGTGACCTTTCGGTCCTGCAACCGGTAGTCGCCGAGGGGCATCCGCTCGATGCACTGGCGCACGATGCGCATCGACTCGCGCACCTCGTTGAGGCGGATGGCGTAGCGGTCGTAGGTGTCACCGTAGGTGCCGACGATCACGTCGAAGTCGACCTCGTCGTAGGCCAGGTAGGGGGCGTCACGACGCAGGTCCCAGGCGTAGCCGGTCGAGCGCAGCACCGGCCCGGTGGCGCTCAGCTCCAGTGCCTCGGCCGCGGTCAAATTGCCGACGCCCTGGGTGCGGTCCCGCCAGATGGGCTGGCCCGACATGAGCGTGTCGAACTCGCCCAGGCGCTCGGGGAGGATGTCGAGGAGGCCCGCCAGGTCGTCCTCCCACCCGGGGTGGAGGTCGGCGGCGACGCCCCCGGGGCGGATGTAGTTGTGGTTCATCCGCAGGCCGGTGACCTTCTCGAAGAAGCGCAGCACCTCCTCGCGCTCGCGCCACCCGTAGATCATCATGCCGACGGCGCCGAGATCCATGCCGTTGGTGGCCAGGAACAGCAGGTGCGACGCCATGCGGTTCAGCTCGCACATGAGCATCCGGATCCAGGTGGCCCGGGGCGGCACCTCGACGCCGAGCAGGTCCTCCACGGCGAGGGAGAAGACCAGCTCGTTGAACAGCGGCGACGCGTAGTCCATGCGGGTGACGTTGGTGGCGCCCTGGAGGTAGGTCAGGTCCTCGGCCGTCTTCTCCATGCCGGTGTGGAGGTAGCCGATCACGGGCTTGGAGCGCACCACCGTCTCGCCCTCCAGCTCCAGGATGATCCGCAGGACCCCGTGGGTGGACGGGTGCTGGGGCCCCATGTTGATGATCATGCGCTCGTCGTCGGGGCGCTTGTGGTGGACCTCGGCCTCGTACTCGCTCATGCGCAGCACGGCGTCGCGCCGGTGGACGCGGTCGGGGGCCCCGTCGACGAGTGCCATCGCTCCTCGCTCCCTCGCTACCTGGCGTTGGTGACGGCGGTGAACTGGACCGGGATGCGGCCCGGGGCCTCGTCCTTGCGGAGGGGGTGGCCCACCCAGTCCTCCGGCATCAGGATGCGGGTCATGTCGGGATGGCCCTCGAAGGTGATGCCGAACATGTCGTAGACCTCGCGCTCGAGGGCGTCGGTGCCGGGCCACAGGTCGTACAGGCTCCCGACGACGGGATCGTCGGCGGGCACCTGGAGCCGGATCCGGACCCGCCGGCGCCCGGCGTGGTCGAACAGGCCCACCACCACCTCGAACCGCTCGGGATCCGTGCCCTCGGGCAGCCCCCGGTCGGCGCCGTAGGTCAGGTAGTCGACGGCGGTGACGTCCACGGCGGTGGTGAACCCGTCGTCGCGCAGGCGCCCGGCCAGGGCCAGGTAGCCGTCGCGGTCGGGGTGCAGCACGGTCTGGCCCCGCACCTCGGTGACCGGCACCTCCCACGCCAGCGCCGGCCCCGGCGCGGCGGCCTCCTCCGGGTCGGCGTCGGGGTCGGGGTCGGGGGGACCGTCGTCGTTGCTCACGAGCGGCCGGTCCGCAGGATCACGGGGGCGGGCTGGGCGTCGGTGGCCAGGGCGGGGTCCATCTCGATGCGGGCGCCGCCGCCCGAGCGCTCCCGCCGCTCGGTCAGCTCACCGGTGCGGATCTTGTCGTGGAGCGTGAGGATGGCGTGCAGCAGCGTCTCGGGCCCGGGGGGGCACCCGGGGGCGTACACGTCGACGGGGACGATCTGGTCGACGCCCTGCACGATGGCGTAGTTGTTGAACATGCCCCCCGACGAGGCGCACACGCCCATCGACAGGACCCACTTGGGCTCCATCATCTGGTCGTAGATGGTGCGCAGCACCGGGGCCATCTTCTGTGACACCCGACCGGCCACGATCATCAGGTCGGCCTGGCGGGGCGACGCCCGGAACGTCTCCATCCCGAAGCGGGCCAGGTCGTAGTGGGCGCCGCCGGCCGCCATCATCTCGATGGCGCAGCAGGCCAGCCCGAACGTGGCCGGCATGAGCGAGCGGTAGCGGGCCCACTTGACCAGCTCCTCCAGGGGGGCGGTGAGCACGTTGTGCTGGAGGCCCTCCAGTCCCTCGCTCAGCCCCAGCTTGGACTTGAGTCCGTCGACGCCGGCCACCTCAGACCTCGACCGGCCGGCGGTCGGGCTCGGCCGGCTCGGGGCGACCCGCTCTGTCCATGGGAGGGTCGGGGCGACCCTCTCTGTCCATGGGAGGGTCGGGGCGACCCTCTGTGCCCACGCGGCGGATGGTGGAGGTGGCGGTGCGCGACGGCGAGCGGGGCTCGGCCAGGCGCAGCCGCTTGGACGGACCCCAGTTGAGACCGCCCGTGGCCAGCTCGTACACGAACGACAGGAAGAAGATGCCGGCGAAGATGGCCATGGCGGCCAGCCCGAACGCGCCCAGCTCGTCGTTGGCCACCGCCCACGGGTAGAGGAACACGATCTCGATGTCGAACATGATGAACAGCATCGCCACCAGGTAGAACCGCACCGGGAAGCGGTCGGGGGGATCGACCTGGTCGGTGATGCCCGACTCGTAGGGCGCCGACTTGGCCGGCGTCATGCGGCTGGGGGCCAGCAGCCTGGACGCCAGCAGGCTGATGATGACGAACCCGAAGCCGAGCACGGCCAGCACGAGGATGGGGAGGTACTCCTCCATGGCCCGGCTCAGGCCCCCCGGACCGGCCCGGAGCGGGCCGGGTCGGTCCGCTGCCAGAAGAACCGGTCACGGCGGTGCAGCAGCCAGCCCCCCAGGGCCAGCGCGATGCCGGAGGCCACGGTGACGAGGGCCGGCGGGTACCGCACGTCACCGAGGTCGCGCACCATCACCACCGTGACGAGGGGCTGGTCGAGGTCGACGACCCGCGGCGGCGGGGCGGCGTTGAGATCGACCTCGGGGGCCGGCTCGGCCAGGGCCACCTGGATCACGAGCTGGCGCTCGTCGTGGAACCAGCCGAAGGGTTTGCCGTCGTAGCCGAACGGTGCCGGCCAGGCCTCGCCACCACGCTCGAAGGCCCGGATGGGGAGGTAGTCGTCGGTGGAGAACTCGTCACCGACCAGGGCCCCGTCCTTGTACGCAGCCTCGACGCCAGGGTCGAGGAGCAGCGCCTCGTCGGCCACGGCCTGGGCCTCGGCCCGGTCGGCGTTGCCGTCGGGCAACAGCTCCCAGTCGCCGGGCACGGTGAAGCTGCCCTCGTCGGAGGGCAGGTCGCGCACCTCGTCGAGCTCGGACGTCACCACCTGGTCCCCGATCAGGATCTCCTCCTCCTCCCAGGCGGGCGCAGCCCCGATCAGCCCGATGGCGTACACCCACCAGACCAGGCCCATGAGGAACATCCACGAGGCCAGGCCGGTGAAGGCCAGCAGGAAGCCGAGCCGGGCCCCGGAGTTGGTGGCCAGGAGCAGCCACGTCGAGCCGCACAGCACGAGGACGCTGATGGCCACGGCCAGGACCCCGATGACACCGGGGTCCCACTCCAGGGCGTCGAAGAACAGGAAGGCCGCCACGCCGCTCACGCCCCGCCCTCGTTGTCGTCGCCGTCGGTGTCGAGGAGGTTGTCACCGTCGGTCAGGCCGTCGTCGCCCTCGTTGGTCTCGTTGACATCGCCGAGGTCGGGGGATTCGTCGGGCCCCTCCTCCTCGCGACCGGGCACGTTGATCACCCCGTCGCCGGGATCGTTGTCGGTGATGCCCTCCTCGTCGGGCTGGGCCGGGGTCAGCCCGCTCTCGGCCTCACCGTCGGCGCCGGGGACGTCGACCGGGTCGTTGTCCGGGTCGAGCTGGCGCTCGTACTCGACGATGAGCGCGATCAGCTCCTCGTCGAGCATGAGGCCGAAGCCGGGCATCTGGCCGGCCCCGAGCCCCCGGGTGCCGTAGGCCACGTGGTCCTCGGAGCCGACGGAGATGAAATCGATCTGCTCGTCGGCCGTCACGAACTGCTCGCGGAGACCGTCACCGTCGAGCCGGGGACCGAAGGCGCCCCCGCCCTGGGGCCCGACCGGCAGCTCGACGCCGGGGGGCAGGTCGGCCACGAGATCGGCGTAGGTCTCGGCGCTCAGGTTCTCGGCCCACGCCCACCCCTGGGTGTGGCAGCGGGCGCAGTGCTCCTTGAACAGCCACTCGCCACCGTCGAAGTCGGGGCCCCCGTCGGCCATGGCGTTCTCGAACGCCTCCCGGTTGGCGGGGATGATGTCGTCGTCGGGGTCACGCTGGATCTCTTCCAGGAACTCGATGACGTTCTCGATCTCCTGGTCCGTGCCGACCCCGCCGCCCTCCACCCCCCACGGCGGCATGGGGCTGTTGGTGCGGCCGTAGACCAGGATCTCGCGGACCTCGTCGTGGCTGTAGCGGGAGAGCACCGAGGTGAGGTCGGGGGCGGTCCAGTTGACGGCCACGTTGAAGTTGACGCCGGTGCCCTCCTCGTCGACCACCCGCTGGCCGTCGTCGTCGAACAGCGGGATGGGCAGGATGTAGGGCGCCGCCCCGCCGCTGCCGTCGGCGCCGTGGCAGTTCGAGCACTGGAAGCCCTCGAGGTAGCTGGTCTCGCCCCGGTCGATGGCCGTCTCCTCGGTCTGGGTGATCGCCCCGGCCTGACGGCCCGGCTCACGCAGCCAGTAGAGCGGCAGCCCGATCGCCACGACGATCAGGAACAGCACCCCCCAGAACTGGACCCGCTCGAGGCGTCGGCCCTCCAGCAGCTCGTCGGGGGGCGGGGTGGCCCGGTTGGCGGCCAGCTCGATCTCCGAGCCGATCTCGTCGCGGGCCGAGCGGATGTTGAACCACAGGTAGACGGCGAAGCCGATGAGCAGCACCGCCACCAGCAACAGGCCGAAGGTCCGCCACGTCTGCGACACGGCCAGCACCGTTCCGGCCGGCCCGGTTCCGAGCAGGGCCGTCAATGACTGCCTCCCGTGATGCAGTGCGGGCCCTCGGCGCCCTGGCCGATGGTGTCGGTGCCGATGGCGGGGCCGGTCACGACCGTGCCGGTATCGATCACCACGCCTCCGGAGTCGTCGACGCTCACCGGGAAGCGGTCCATGCCCCGGGGAGCCGGGCCGGCCTGCTTCTCACCGACCCGGTTGTACTGCGAGCCGTGGCAGGGGCACTCGAACCACTGCGAGGTGCCGCACTCGGGCACCCGGCAGCCCAGGTGCGGGCACTTCTGGAACAGCGCCACGAAGCCCACCTCCATGCCGGCCACGACGGCGGGGTCATAGACGGCGGCGGCGTCTTCGAGGGCCTCCGCCGGGTAGTTCGTGACGTAGGCGCGGGCGTTGGGGAAGTACGAGAAGCCCTTGGACGGCTGATCGCCGTCGATGGCGTCCTGCACCTCGCCGACGGTACCGACCCGGATGGCGGTACCGAAGCCGCCCGAGGCCTGGGGCCACAGGAAGGCGAGCGAGGCGGCGCCGAAACCGGTCACGCCGAGGGCGGTGAGGCCCACCATCGACCGGTTGAGGAACTGGCGGCGCTGCACGCCGATGACCTCGGGGTCGGGCGGTACCCACGGCTCGGGGGTGGTCTCGCGGACGGGCTCGAGGGCACCCGGATCGCGCCGGGCCAGCGCCGCCGAGCGCTCGACCTCACGACCTCGTGGCCCCTCGGCCGCAGCGGCCGCCGTGTCGTCGCGACGGGCGTGGTCGCGCGACCTCGTCTCACCCGAGAGGCGGCCGAGGCGGTCGGCGTCGCGGCGGCGCGACGTCGTGAACAGCACGACCGCGGCCAGGACCACGAGGGCCGGGATGACGATGGCGATGACGGCTCCGGTGGACATGATCACGCCTTCCTAGAGGTGGAAGATCCCGTCGAGTCCGGTGTCCCACGGGTACGTGAAGTTGAACCCGGGACCACGGAAGAACGATCCGATGATGGTGAGCACGGCCCAGAACATGAGGTGGACCGTCATGAGCGAGACGGCCAGCTTGCGGTCCTCGGGCTTGTTGGAGGGGTTCTTGTCGATGTAGGGAGCCATGCCCAGCACGCCCAGCACGACGCCGGGGATGGTCACCCCCGCCACCATCGGGTGGAACATGGTGAGCAGCTCCTGGAGACCGAGGAAGTACCACGGCGCCTTGGAGGGGTTCGGCGTCTGGTTGACGTTGGCCAGCTCGAGCAGCGGGGCGTTCACGAAGACCGAGAACACCAGCAGGAAGGCGGTGATGAACAGGGCGGCCACGAACTCGGCCACGAGCAGGTGGGGCCAGACGTGGACCTTGTCCTGCGGCTTGGCCTTCACGTCCTGGATCGAGCCGGACTTGACCACGGTGAGGAGGCGCTGGGTGTGCCCCTCCGGACCGGTCGGCACCGGCGCCGCCGTCGCCACCCCGCCGCCTGCGGCCGTCTGCACGGCGCCCCCGCCGGCCTTGGCCTGCTGGCTGCGCTCGAGGAGGGTGCGGGGGATGCGCTCACCGTCGTCGTCGGTGGGCGCGTCGGCCGACGCCTCGGCGCCGCCGTCGTCCTTCTTCGACGCCGCCTTCTCGCGGGCCGCCGCCGCCCGCTTCAGTAGATGCTCCGGGATCTCAGTCACGCATCGACCTCCGACCTACAGGGGACCCGAGATGCCGCCGTCCTTGCGGACCCGCCAGAAGTGGATCGCCATGAAGATGACGATCACGAAGGGCAGGAGCAGGACGTGCAGTACGTACCATCGCAACAACGTGTCGGTGCCGATCTCGGCACCGCCCAGGAGCACGAAGCGGACCTGGTCACCGAAGACGGGCGTGAAGCCCATCATGTTGGTGCCCACCGTGACCGCCCACAGGGCCAGCTGGTCCCACGGGAGCAGGTAGCCGGTGAACGACAGCAGCAGGGTGAGCGTCAACAGGATGATGCCGATGACCCAGTTGAACTCGCGGGGCGCCTTGTAGGCGCCGTGGTAGAAGACGCGGGCCATGTGCAGGAATACCGACAGCACCATGAGGTGGGCCGCCCATCGGTGCATGTTGCGGACGAGGAGCCCGAAGGCCACACCGGTGTGGAGGTTCGAGATGTCGTCCCACGCCGCCGCCGCCGTGGGTCGGTAGAAGAACATCAGGAAGATGCCCGTCACCGTCAAGAGGATGAACAGGAAGAAGCTCAGCCCACCGAGGCAGAGGGTGTAGCTGACCTTGACCGCGTGGCGCTTCACCTTCACCGGGTGCAGGTGGTACAGCACGCTGTTCATGATCACGTAGGAGCGGTTCCGGGGGCTGTCGGTGTAGCCCTTGCGGAAGATGGACCCGGGCCGGAAGATCGAGTTCCAGAGCTGGGAGTCCTGGATGCCCTCGCCGGTACGCGAGAGCCGCTCCCCGAGGGTGGGCTTGGCCATGTGTCGTGCTCTCCCTCTCCCTAGAACCGCATGCCGTAGGCGTAACCGTGGTTGTTGGTGCGCCCGTGCACGTCACCCTGGGCGGGGGGGACGTCGGTCACCTTGCCGAGGGTGATGACCCCGGTCGGGCAGCGGTCGACGCAGAGCGCGCAGCGGGTGCACACGTCGTCGTCGATGATGAAGATCGACTGCTCGTCGGGGTCGAGGCCCGGCAACGTGGTGTCACGGGCTTCGTCGACGGCGTCGGTCGTGACCAGGAAGATGCACTTCCACGGGCAGATGTCGACGCAGCCCTCGCACAGGATGCACTCGGACTGGTCGATGTTGATGAACTGCTTGGGCTTGACCGCCTGGCTGAGGTACTCGGCGTTGACCACCTGCAGGACGTAGTCGTCCCGGAAGGTGGGCATGGGCGGGTTCGCATCGGTGCGGGTCACGGCCGACGCACCAGCGGACGGCCGTACTCGGACGTGGGCTCGACCTCGGCGGTGCGCTCGCCCCGGCGCTGCCAGAAGCCCCACAGCCAGACGTTGATGCCGATGGCCACGGCGTAGATGACCACCACCACGATGTCGCGCACGTGGATGTAGTTGATCTGCAGGCGGTTGAACGGTGGCCAGGTGAAGATCTCGGCGATCCAGCCCCACACGGCGTCGTCGCCGGCGATGGTGCGGGTGGAGTCGTCCCAGCGCCAGTGGGCGGCGAGGTCGATCCACTGGTCGGGCACGATGCCGTAGCCGACCGTCATGAACAGGAAGATGAACGTGGAGGCGATCATGGCCTCGCCCCACGAGAAGGGCACGCCCTTGGGCCGCAGGGGGGCGTACAGCACCACCATGGCCGTCATCGCCACCAACGCCACGATGCTGTTGAGGAAGGCGGCCAGCGGCCCGCCGCCGTCGTAGACCCACTCGGCCAGCTCGGCGATCACGATCATCGCCGCGATGGCGGCCAGGGGGATGCCGACGAGGACCTTCCACGCCCCGGGCGCCACCCGCGGCCCGCTCACGGCGGTGGCGGCGGTGTCGGTCATGGGCGCTCACCTCCCGGGGCGGGTCGCTTGTGATCTGGTTCACGATCATACCGGACGCGGTGGGGTGCCCGCATCACGGTGTCGCGGGTCTAGCACCGTCGCCACGGCGGGCCCAACCGGCCGGGCCTGCGCCCGGCCCCCGGGCGACACCGAGGGCGGGCCCGTGCCTGGCCCCCGGCGACACCGAGGGCGTATCGTCCGGTGCGTTGCGGTATCCCCCCGACCCAGCCGCCGCCCCGGAGGACGCGTGACCGAGGTTCCCGACTACCTGCTGGAGCGATCCAAGTCCCGTCGGCGCGCCCTCGGCCTGCTCGACGACGACGGGGGCGGTGCGGCCGACGGCGGTGGTGGGGGCGCCGCAGCCGGCGGCGGGGGGGCCGCGGCCGGCGGTCCGAGCCCCACGACGGTGGCGCCCATCGAGCCCAGGGAGCTGGCCCCGCCGCCCCCGGAGCCCGCCTACGTCACGGCGGCACGCACCCGCAACAAGCCACCGGCCTGGATCTCGGTCCCGCTGGTGGCGGGCATCGCGGTGTGGGCGCTGATCTACGTGGCCCTCCTGGGCGAGTCCGACGCCGGCGCCGCCGACCCCCTCGAGCTGGGTGCCGAGCTGTACGCCGCCAACTGCGCCTCCTGCCACGGGGCCGGCGGCGGGGGCGGGGTGGGCCAGGTCCTGGCCGACGGCGAGGTGACCGAGACCTTCCCCCTCCTCGACGAGCACTTCGCCTTCGTCCGCCAGGGCACGATCGACGGCGAGCCCTACGGGGCCGAGAGCCGGCCCGGGGGCCAGCGCATCGGCGGCGGCTACAACGGGACGGCCATGCCCGGGAACTGGCCGAACCTGACCGACGCCGAGCTGTACGCCGTCGTCCGCTACGAGCGGGAGGGCCTCGCCGGCGAGGAGTTGGAGGACGACGATCTCGTCGACCGGGAGACCGTCTACGAGCTGCTGGAGGGCGAGGACACCGTGAGCGAGGTGCTCCCCGACGCGGCGGGCAGCGACTCGGCGGAGTCCTGACCGAGGGCCCTCCCCGGGCCGACGTCCTCGTGGTCGGGGCCGGGCCGGCCGGCGCCGCCGCCGCCCATGGGCTGGCCCGGGCCGGCCACGACGTGCTGGTGGTCGAGGCGCAGGCCCTGCCTCGCCCGGCCACCTGCGGTGACGCCCTCACCCCCCGCGCCGCACACCAGCTCCGGGAGATGGGGCTCGCCGGGGCGCTGGCGTCGGGCCACCGCACCGTGGGCCTGCGGGTGCGTGCCCACGGGCGGACGGTGGAGGTGCCGTGGCCCGACCATCCCGTCTACGGCGACGTGGGGTACACGGTGGCCCGCCCACAGCTCGACCAGCTCGTGGCCGACCACGCCGTGCGGGCCGGCGCCCGCCTGTGGACGGCCACCGAGGCGCTGCGACCGCTGGTGGACGATGGCCTGACCCTGGGGGCGGTGGTGTCCCGTGGCGACGAGGAGGTGCCGGTCCGGTGCGACTACCTGGTGGTGGCCGACGGCGCGCTCTCCCGGTTCGGTCGCAGCCTCGGCTCCGCCCGCAACCGGGGCTTCCCCTACGGATCGGCGGTGCGCCGCTACCAGCGCTCGCCGCCACTGGGGCCCAGCCCGTGGCTCGACACCGACATCGGCCTCACCGACCGGGAGGGGGCGGCGCTGCCCGGCTTCGGGTGGGTGTTCCCCCTCGGCGGCGACACGGTCAACCTGGGTGTCGGCCTGCTGTCCACCCACCGCGACTTCAGCGGCGTCGACACCGCGCTGCTGCTCGACGACTGGGTGGGTGGGCTGCCCGCCGACTGGGGCCTGACCTCCGACGGGGCCCGCGGGCCGGCGGAGGCGGGACGGCTCCCCATGGGCGGTTCGGTGATGCCCAACGTGGGCCCCACCCACGTGCTGGTGGGTGATGCCGCCGGGGTCGTCAACCCGCTGAGCGGCAGCGGCCTCGACACCGCCTACGAGACGGGACGGATGGCCGCCGACGTGCTCCACGAGGCGCTGGTCACGGGCGACGGCCTCGTGCTCCAGCGCTATCCCCTGCGGCTGGAGGAGGAGCTGGGCCGGCACTTCAAGCTGGCCCGGGTCACGGCCGGGCTCCTCGGGCGGCCGCGCCTGGTGCGGGCCCTCTCCCGCACCGGCATCCGCTCCCACACCCTCCTGGAGTGGACGGTCCGCATCGGCGCCAACCTGCTGCGCCCCGACGAGCTGGCCCCCGCCGAGCTGGCCTACCGCGCCGCCGCCCGCCTGGCCCGCCTCGTCCCCGAGAGAACCACCCCGTAGGGCGACCTGACACAAGCACGCGTTGCTATAGCAACGCGTGCTTGTGTCAGTTCGGGCGGGGGGCTACAGCGCCACCGTCTGAGTGACGGCGAGGTCGCTCAGGGTGTTGGCCTGGAGGGTGGCGGGCTGGCCGGTGTCGCCGTAGAGGTAGCTGAGGGTCCACAGGTCGTCGTCGATGACGAGGCTGCGGACGATCATGTGCTCGGGATGATGCTGGTAGCAGACGACCAGACGCTCACCCTCGGCCAACTGGAGACCGTACGGCTCGGCCTGCTCGAGCAGCCACGGTTGATCGTGGCACTCGTGGTCCCGTCGGTGGCCCTGCTCACCCTCGCCGCAGCGCAAGAGGTAGGAGAAGGGACTGACGATGGTGTCCACGAACTCGGACTGCGGAGGGTTGTCGGGGATGTCGACGTCGTCGGTGGTGACCTGGGCGCACTCGTCGGGTGCGTCGTCGGGGGTCTCGTGGCTGATGCGGCCCACCTCGGTGATGGTGTCGCCCTCGACCCGCAGGGCGACGGCGCCGGAGAAGCCCTCCGACCACACCTGCACGGGCAGGACGGCCAGGCGCTCGGGCTCCCACCACAGGAAGGCCCGGTGCTCCCAGCCCACGTCGTTCCAGCCGTCGGGGGCGACCCAGGTGGCCGTCTCGACCGGGGCGGCCGGGTCGGTCACGTCGAACAGCGACACCTTGGCCCCGGTGACCTGGCCGGTCTGCTCGTCGGCCGCCGAGCCGACCCCGATGACGAGGCCGTCGCCGATCGGGTGCAGGTAGGAGGAGAACCCGGGGATCTTCAGCTCGCCCACCACCCGGGGGTTCTCCGGGTCCGACAGGTCGACGGTGTAGAAGGGGTCGATCTGGCGGAACGTCACCACGTAGGCGGTGTCGCCCACGAAGCGGACCGACTGCACCGCCTCGCCGTTGCCGAGGTCGCCCACGCTGCCCACCTCGACCAGCTCCTCGCCGTCCTCGCGCAGCACCCGCACGAAGCTCACCGACGACTCGTCGAACGTGTCGCCCGTCGTCGTGACCACCCGCAGGTGCCCGTCGTGCTCCGACAGGGAGAACTGGTCGCGCACGTCACCCGGCACCGAGCCCGAGGCGGTGTAGTCGGCGCCGGCGTCGGTGAAGGCGAACCGGTGCAGCGAGGTGCGGCGGTCCTCCCAGGCCTGCTGCCAGTCCTGCTCGTCGACGTCGACGTCGACGGGAAGCTGGGTGAACGCCGACGTGGCCACCACCAGCGACGACGGGGAGGCGTACACGATGTCGCCGGGGGCGAGCACGGCCGTGGCCTCGTCGGCCGACAGCGCACCGTCGGCGGGCAGCGACAGCACCGACAGCACGCCGAAGCCGGCGAACGTGGTGGGGGCGTGGACACCCTCGCACGGCACGGCCAGGCCCTCGTCGGTCACCGATGCCTGGTCACCGCCGTCGCGGAGCGTGTAACGGGGGAGCCAGTCGTCGAGCTCGGAGGACATGACGACCTCCCGGTTCAGCTCGGCCGCCCGGTCCTCGGCCGTCGGCGACGACGGGAGCACGAAGGGCAGCCCGACGGCGGGCGGGGTGCGCAGCACGATCCGGATGACCCCGTCGACGGCCCGGGCGCTCACCCAGTCACCGTCGACCTGCATGGTCTGGATCACGGCCGGCTCGCCCGACAGGTCGACCCGTTGGACGGTGGTGGCGGGCCCGAACGAGTGGGGCGCGGCGATGTCGGCGTCGGGCTCCACGGGCCGGGGCTCGACCGGGAACTCCTCGCCGGTGCCGTGGGTGACCAGCACGGCGGCGTCGCCGGACAGGAACAGCTCCGGCCCCCACCCCTGGGCGATCGACGTGCGGCCGGTGACCTCGCCGCTGGCGGCGTCGACCACGACCAGGTCGCCGCCCGACACCACCACGATGCGCTCGCCGTCGGTCTTGACGACGTCGGGCTCGTCGACGCCGACCTCGGCCACGTTGGTCCCCGAGAAGTCCTCCCCCTCGACCAGCGCCTCCGCCGAGTCGGCCACCACGACGGCGCCGTCGGTGGCCGCCGCGGTGGCTGCCGGTGCCATCTCGTCGACGGCCTCCTCGTCGTCGCCGTCCATCTCCAGATCCATGTCCTCGGCGCCCCGGAAGACGCCCACGCCGCCGTGGTCGAAGCCGTAGGGGCCGACCCGGGCGGCGCCCTCGGTGCGGAGGTGGGCGAGGAGGGCGTCGCACTCGTCGAAGGCCCGCAGCGTCGACACCAGGTCGAGGTCGTCGGGGCTCAGCTCGACGGTCGGGACCCCGCCCTCGCCACCTCCCTCTCCGCCACCGATGGTGGTGCCCGGGCCGGCCGAGGTCGCCGCGTCCGGGCCCGCGGTGGTGGTGGGGCCGGCACCGTCGTCGGGGTCGGGCGAGCAGGCCGCCGCCAGCATCGCCACCGTCACCACCAGCATCAGGATCCTGCGCACGACTCAGCCTCCGGTCTCGGTCGCACCTTGAGACGAGCGTGGCACCCCCTCCGGTTCCCGGAGCGTCAGGCTCCGTCTCCTACCCCCGGCCCGGCCCCGACACAGCCCCACCTCTGAGCCCTACTGCTGGGCCGCCTCCCGGGCCGTGGCCACGATGGCGTCGATCACCTCGTCGTCGTGGGCGAGGCCGCAGAACAACACCTCGTAGGCGCCCGGCGCCATGGCCACCCCCCGGTCGAGCATGGCGTGGAAGAAGCGGGCGTAGGCGGCGGTGTCGGTGCGACGGGCGGTGTCGTAGTCGACCGGAGCCTCGGCCTGGAACGAGAGGCCCACCAGCGTGCCCACCCGACCCACCACGGCGGTCACCCCGGCGTCGGCCAGCGCCCCGGCCAGGCCGTCGGCCAGCCGGGTGGCGGCCCGCTCCAGCCGGGTGTAGGCGCTGTCGTCGAGGTGGTCCAGTGCGGCCAGCCCGGCGGCGGTGGCGACGGGGTTCCCCGACAGCGTGCCGGCCTGGTACACCGGCCCGACCGGGGCCAGGGCGGCCATGACCTCGGCCCGGCCCGCGAAAGCGCCGATGGGGAGACCGCCGCCGATGACCTTGCCGTAGCACACGACGTCGGCGTCGACGCCGAAGTGGGCCTGGGCGCCGCCCCCGCCGAGGCGGAACCCGGTGATGACCTCGTCGAGCACGAGCAGCGCCCCCACCCGGTCGCACTCGGCCCGCAGCCCGGCGAGGAAGCCCTCGGCCGGCGCGACGAGACCCATGTTGGCCGCCACCGGCTCGACGATGACGGCCGCCACCGAGTCGTCCAGCTCGGGCACCACGTTGAACGGCACGACCATGGTCTGGGCCACGGCCGTGGTGGGCACCCCGGCCGAGCCGGGCAGGCCGAGGGTGGCGACGCCGGAGCCGCTCTCGGCCAGGAGGGCGTCACCGTGGCCGTGGTAGTTGCCGGCGAACTTGACGATTCGCTCCCGCCCGGTGAACCCCCGGGCCAGGCGCACGGCGCTCATGGTGGCCTCGGTGCCGGAGCTGACCAGCCGCACCTGGTCGACGGCCGGCACCCGCCCGCAGATGGCCTCGGCCAGGAGGACCTCCCGCTCGGTCGGGGCGCCGTAGGACGTGCCGCCCCGGGCCGCCTCGATCACGGCGTCGGTGACGGCGGGGTGGGCGTGACCGAGGATGACGGCCCCGTAGGACTGCACGAGGTCGAGCAGCTCCCGCCCCTCGACGTCCCACACCCGGGCGCCCTCGGCGCGGGCCACGAAGTACGGCGTGCCGCCCACGGCACCGAAGGCCCGCACCGGGGAGTTCACCCCGCCCGGGATCACGGCCCGGCCCCGCTCGAACAGCGCCTCGTTGGTGGGCGCGGCGTCGGGGTCGGGACGATCGGCGGTCACGGCGTCGTGCCTAGCAGCCGGCCGACGGCGGCGACGACCCCGGCCACGTCGTGGGTCGGGGCCTCGGCGTCGACGGTCAGGCCGGCGGCGCCGGCCGCCGCCGTGGTGGACGGGCCGATGCACACCAGCCGCTGCCCCGGCGCCGGCCCGAGGGCGGCCAGGGCACCGGCCGCCGAGCCCGACAGGAGCGTCACGACCGGGCAGGCCCGCAGCGCCTCGGCGTCGACCTCGGCCGGGTCGACGGCCGCGGTCCGGTAGACGTCGAGGCGCTCCACGTCCCAGCCGGCGGCGCCCAGGCGCTCCTCGATGACGGCCGAGGCGGCGCCGGCCACGGGGAGCAGCAGCCGGCCCGGTCGTTCACAGGACAGCGCGGCGCCCAGCGCGACGGCGGTGGAGGTGGCCGGCACCACGTCGGCCCCGCCCAGCGCGTCGGCGGTCCGCTCCCCCACCGCCGCCCGCCGCACCCCGGTCGGCACGCCACCCGCGTCGACCACGGCCCGGGCCCCGTTGGGGGACGTCACGGCCAGCCAGTCACCGGGCCGCAACCGGACCAGCGCACCCCGCAACGGCCCGTCGTCGGCGGGCTCGATCCGCAGCAGCGGCACCACCACCGGCTCGTGACCGGCCTCCCGCAGCGCCGCCGCCAGCGTGTCGTCCGGGCGCCGGGGTCGGGTCACGGCCACCCGGACGGACGGGTTCACGACGCCACCAGGCCGTCGATGAGGTGGCCGCCGAGCTCGATCAGCTCGGCGGCCAGCTCGCCGCCCACCTCGGACCCCTCCCCGCCGCGGGAGCGGCGCAGCAGGACCCGCCCGTCGTGGGTGCAGACCACCCCGTCGAGGAGGACGGTGCCGTCGTCGCCGACGGTGGCCAGCGCCCCGAGGGGGGCGTCGCAGCCGAAGCCGAAGGCGGCCAGGAAGGCCCGCTCGGTCTCGAGCGCCGTCCGGCTGGCGGCGTGGTCGGCGGTGGCCAGCACCGCCAGGGTTGCCTCGTCACCGACCCGGCACTCGACGGCCAGCGCCCCCTGGCCCACCTGGGGGCACATGGTGGCCGGGTCGAGGATATCGGCGGCGTGGTGACCCAGACCCAGGCGGTCGAGGGCGACTGCGGCCACGGGCACGGCGCCCACCGAGGCGGCGGCGGCCACCCTGGTGCCGACGTTGCCCCGCACCCCGGTGAACGTCAGGTCGGGACGGATGTGCGCGAGCTGCGCCCGGCGGCGTATCGAGCCAGTGGCGATCACGGCCCCGGGGGGGAGGTCGGCCAGGGCCCGACCCACCAGCGCGTCACGGGGGTCGCCCCGCTCGGGAACGGCGGCGATGACGAGACCGGGGACGGTGACCGAGGCGGGCAGGTCCTTGGCCGAGTGCACGGCCAGGTCGGCCCGCCCGTCGAGCACGGCGGCCTGCACCTCCCGCACGAACACCCCGGCCCCGGCGATCTCCCACAGGGGGCTCGCCCGGTCGATGTCGCCGGTCGTCTCGACCGTGACCACCTCGACCTCGATCCCGGCGCGATCGGCCAGCAGAGCCCCGACGTGGTCGGCCTGCCAGCGGGCCAGCGCGCTCGACCGGGTGGCGACCCGCAGGCGTCCGCCCTCAGAGATCGAACAGTTCCCGCACGCTGTCGGCGAGGCGGTCGCCCCGGGCCGTGCCGGCGGACCCCTTCAGCTCGACGGTGGGGTGGTGCAGCAGCTTGGCCAGGACGGCACGGGTGGCGGCGTCGACGGCGGCGGTGGCGGACTCGTCGAGGCCGGCCGCGCACCGCTCGACCTCCGCCGCCCGGAGCTGGTCGAGGCGGGTGCGCAGGGCGGTGACGAGCGGGGCCGCCTCCCGGGCGGAGCGCTCGGCCCGGAAGCGCTCCAGCTCGTCGGTGACGATCTGCTGCACCCGGGTGACCTCCCGGGCCCGCTCGCGGCGGCCCCGCTCGGCGAAGGCGCGCAGATCCTCCATGTCGAGCAGGGTCACGCCGGCCAGGCGGGCCACCGACGGGTCGACGTCGCGGGGCACGGCCACGTCGACGACCAGCAGCGGTCGACCCCCGCGGCGGGCGACGGCCTCGGCCAGCAGGTCGTGGTCGAGCAGGAGCGAGCTGGCCCCCGTCGAGGTGAGCAGCACGTCGACGGCGACCAGGCTGTCGGCCAGGTCGGCCAGCGCCACGGCCTGCCCCCCGATCCGCTCGGCCAGCGTCTCGGCCCGCTCGGCGGTGCGGTTGGCCACCCGCACGTCGGTCACGCCGGCGCCGGCCAGGGCCCGCACCATCCCCTCACCCATCTCGCCGGCGCCCACCACGAGCACCGAGGCGCCGGTCAGGTGCCCTAGCCGCTCCTCGGCCATGGCCACCGCCGCCGACGACACCGAGGCGATGTGGCGGGAGATGGCCGTCTCGGCCCGGGCCCGGCGGCCGGTCTCGACGGCACGGCGCACGGTCAGGTCGAGGACCGGGCCGATGGTCCCCTCCACCCGGGCCAGCTCACCGGCGACGCGGACCTGGCCCAGCACCTCGTGCTCGCCCACCACCGCCGACGCCAGCCCGGCCGCCACCGTGAACAGGTGGCGGACGGCCTCGTCGTCGTGGAGGACGAGGAGGTGGTCGCTCAGATCCTCGGGGGCGACGCCGCCGAGGTCGCAGAGCACGTCTCGCAGCTCGCCGACGGCCGGGTGGAACCGCTCGACCACGGCGTACAGCTCGGTGCGGTTGCAGGTGGCCACCACGCAGGCCTCGCGCACGTGCTCGCAGGAGCGCATGGCGGCCAGCACCTTGGGCACGTCGGCGGGCGCCACCGTGACCCGCTCGAGCAGGTCGAGCGGGCTGGTGCGGTGGCTCAGACCGACGACGACGACGGACACGTCACCCCTCTCGCCGGACGGCCGGGCCGGTGGTCGGCGCTGCGGCGCATGGGCTCATTCTGGTCGGCGGCGGGCCGGGTGGGCGAGTCGACCGGGCTCCCGGCGGGCCCGACCCGGCGGGCGTGGAAGCTCAGGATCTGCAGCTCGAGGGCGAGGTCGACGGTCCGCACGGTGACACCGTCGGGCACGATCACGACGGCCGGCGCGAAGTTGAGGATGTTGCGGACGCCGGCCTCCACCAGCTGGTCGACGACGGTCTGGGCCACCGCCGCCGGCGTGGCCACCACCCCGATGACGCCCCGCTGCCCGCCGACGAGCAGCGCCAGGTCGTCGGGGGCGTACACGGGAACGCCCTGGAGGACGGCGCCCACCTTGGCCGGGTCGACGTCGACGAGGGCCCGGACGGGGAAGCCCCGGTCGCCGAAGCCGCCGTGGTTGCAGAGGGCCTGACCGAGGTGACCGGCGCCGGCGATCACGACCGGGCGGACGTGGTCGAGGCCCAGCTCGACCCGGATCAGGACGAGGAGGGCGTCGACGTCGTAGCCGACGCCCCTCACCCCGGCCGACCCGACGTGGGACAGATCGCGGCGTACGACGGCGGCGTTGCCGCCGGCCAGCTCGGCCAGCCGATCGGACGAGACCGTGGTGACGGCCTGGGCGGCCAGGTCGTTCAGCGCCCGCAGGTACAGGGGCAGGCGGGCCACCGTGGCGTCGGGGAGGGCTGGGCCGTCCGGAAGGGCTGGGCCGTCCGGAAGTTCGGTGGCGCCCATCGGCGCCATCCTACCGGCCGCTCGTGAACGCGTTCACGAAGCCTCTGCGGCCATGGCCCCGAGGCGGTTGCGGGCCGCCTTGCCCGACTCGGCCGAGAGGGGCAGCTCGTCGACGAAGCGGACCTTCGACGGGCACTTGTACCGGGCCAGCTGGGCGCGGGCGTGGTCGATCAGGTCGTCCTCGTCGACGTGGGCCCCCTCGGCCGCCGTCACGTAGGCCACGACCGCCTCGCCCGTCCCGGGGTGGGGAACCCCACCGACGACCACCCCGGCCACGGCCGGGTGGGTCCGCAGGACCTCCTCCACCTCGGCCGGGTAGACGTTGAAGCCCGACACGATGACGAGGTCCTTGGCCCGGTCGACCAGTCGGAGGATCCCATCGTCGTCCACGATGGCCACGTCACCGGTGTGCAGCCACCCGTCGGCGTCGAGGGCGGCCGCGGTGGCCTCAGGGTCCTCCCAGTACCCGACGAACACGTTCGGGCCCTTCACCCAGATCTCGCCCGGATCGCCGATGAGGACGTCGTCGCCGGCCTCGTCGACGAGCCGGATCGCCATGCCCGGCAGGGGCCGCCCGATCGACCCCGGTCGTGGGGTCACGCCCTGTGAGCTGGTCACGGCGGGCGACGCCTCGGTGAGCCCGTAGCCCTCGCCGATGGCGATGCCGAACCGGTCCCGCATCGCCTCGAAGACCCGGGGGGGCAGCGCCGCTGCACCCGACGAGACCCGCCGCAGCGAGGAGAGCTGGCGGGCCTCCACGCCGGGCAGGTCGGCGATGGCCTGCCACATGGGGGGCACCCCGGCCAGCGACGTGACGCCGTGCCGCTCGATCGACTCGACGGCGTTGGCCGGGTCGAAGCGCTCGACGAGCACCAGCCGGGCCCCCTGCGCGAGGGGGTAGCCGAGCACGACGTTCAGCCCGAAGATGTGGAAGAAGGGCAGCACGGCCAGGACCACGTCGTCGGGGCCGAGCTGGTCGCCCCGCACCGACCGGAGCTGGTCCTGGTTGGACAGCAGGTTCCGGTGGGTGAGCACGGCGGCCTTGGGGGCGCCGGCGGTGCCGCTCGTGAACAGGAGGCAGGCGAGGTCGTCGGGGGCGACGTCGACGGGTGGGCCCGGCTCCGCGGCGAGCAGGTCGTCGAAGGTGGCGACCAGGTCGACGCCCGCGCCGTCGGGGGCGACGATCCGCACGTCGTCCGCACCGGCGTCGGCCACCGCCCGGGCGCCCGAGGGTCCGGCCAGCACCAGCGTGGCGTCCACCGCCTCCAGCTCGCGCCGCAGCTCGGCCGCCGGGCTGCGGGGGTTGAGGGGCACGACGGCGCCGCCGGCGGCCCACACGGCCAGCGCGGACACGACGAAGTACCAGTTGTTGGCGCTGACGATGCCCACCCGGTCACCGGGGCCCACCCCGAGGTCGCCCAGCGCCGTACGGGCCCGGGCCACGTGGTCGCGCAGCTCCCCGTAGGTCGTCTCCCGCCCCCGGGAGACGAGGGCGACGCTGTCGGCGGGGTGGTCGTCGATGATGAGGGCGAGACTCACGGGAACTCCCTAGCGAGCGAGAAAGACGAGTTGGACCACGGCGGCCAGCAGGATGATGGCGAGGAGGACGACCACGGTCAACGTGGTGGCCGGTCTCATCGGACCGCCCGGGTGGCCGGGCTCCCGCTCACGACGCCACCCTGAGGATGACCTCGTCGCCGGGGCCGAGGCCCAGCTCGGAGGCGGCGGGGCGGCGGTCGAGGGTGAGGGCGAGGAGGCCGTAGCTGTCGGTGACGAGGCCGAGCTGGCCCGCCTTCAGCGCGGCGTAGGCGGTCACGGGAGTGACGACCCGGGCGTCGGCACCCACCTCGGCCACCAGCGGCGCCCCGAGGGGTTCGACCTCCTCGGGCCCGACGTTGAGCTGTGCGTTGCCGAAGCGGTCGACCCACAGCACCTCGCAGACGAGCCGCTCCCCGTCGAGGCGGGGCACGGGGATCGTGGCCGGCACCAGCGCGGCGGGGTCGACGTCGGGGCCGAGGACGCCCACGTCGACGCCGTTGCAGAGGTGGGCGGCGGCGGGGGCGAACACGTCACGGCCGTCGAAGGTGGTCCCCGGTGAGGCGAGTCGGTGCGCCTCGCTGGTCAGCTCGACCGCCCGGTCGGCCCCGCCCGCCATCTGCACAGCCGGGGCCAGGAGCCCGTTGTCGGGGCCGACGAGGACGGCGGCGCCACCGGCCACCTCGACGGCCAGCGCCCGGCGGGACGTGCCGACCCCCGGGTCGACCACGGCGAGGACGACACCGTCGGGCAGGTACTGCACGCTGCGGGCCAGGGCCAGGGCGCCGGCCCGGACGTCGTGGGCGGGGATGCCGTGGGTCAGGTCGACGGTGGTCACGTGGGGGGCGAGGTCACGCACCACCGAGCGGACCACGCCGACGAACTCGTCGTCGAGGCCGTAGTCGGACAGGAACGTGATCGTGTCGTACCGCCGGCTCACATCCCTCCCCCGGGCGGCACTCTAGAGCCCCAGCTCGCGGCTGCGCCCGGTGGCGGCGGCCACGGCGTCGGCGAAGGCGGCCCGGACGGCACGGGACTCGAGGGCGTGCAGACCCGCCGCCGTCGTACCCCCCGGCGAGGTCACCCGGGCCCGCAGCTCGGCCGGCTCCGGTGCGGCGCCGTCGGGCCCGGCGGCCAGCAGTTCCGCCGACCCGGCCAGGGTGGCCACCACCAGCTCGCGGGCCACCGCCCGGGACAGGCCGACCCGCACGCCGGCGTCGATCATGGCCTCGGCCACGAGGAACACGTAGGCGGGGCCCGAGCCCGACAGCCCGGTGACGGCGTCGAGGTCGTCCTCGGCCACCCGCACCACGGTGCCGACCGACGACAGGATCCCCTCCGCCCAGGCCAGGTCGTCGGGGCCGGCGCGCGACCCGGCAGCCACGGCCGCCGCCCCCCGACGGACCAGGGCCGGGGTGTTGGGCATGGCCCTCACCACGGCCACGTCACCCGAGGCGGCCTCGACGTCGGCTGTGGTGACCCCGGCGGCGATGGACAGCAGCCGTCGGGCCCCGGCCGCGGCGGCGGCCCGGGCGGCGTCGACGATGTCGGCGGGCTTCACGGCCAGCACGGCGCCGGCGGCGGCCACGGGCGCATCCGTGACCCGCAGGTCGGGGTGGTCGGCGGCCAGCTCGCGGCGCCGCCCGTCGAGGCGCTCGACCACGACCAGCCGGGCCGGGTCGATCCGACCGGCGGCCAGCAGTCCCCCGGCCAGCGCCTCGCCCATCCTCCCGCCCCCGACGATGACCAGCTCGACGTCCACCGGCGACACCGTAGGCGGCCCCGGTGATCAGGGCGCCAGTGCCCTACAGGTACGCCATCGGGTTGCGGGGGGTGCCGCCCACGCGCACCTCGAAGTGGAGGTGCGGTCCGGTCGAGTAGCCGGTGCTGCCGACGGCGCCGAGGTGCTGGCCACGTGAGACCGGGGCACCGCTCGGGACCCCGATGGACGACAGGTGGGCGTAGAGGGTGACGATGCCGCCCCCGTGGTCGACGGTGACGACGTTGCCGTAGCCGGACATGGACCCGGCCGTCAGGACCACACCGTCGGCGGCGGCCCCCACCGACTGCCCGGTGGGGGCGCTGATGTCGATGCCCTGGTGCTGGCGACCCCAGCGGGGCCCGAAGCCGGACGTGACCGGCCCGCCGGTCGGCCAACCGAGCTGGCCGGTGCTCTGTTGGCTACCCCTGGCCGGGCCAGTGTCGCCGCTCTGCTCGCTACCCCCGGACCCGCCACTGTCGCCGCTCTGCTCGCTACCCCCGGACCCGCCACTGTCGCCGCTCTGCTGGCTACCCCGGACCCGCCACTGTCGTCGCTCTGCTCGCTACCCCCGGACCGGCCACTGTTGTCTCCTCCGGTCTCACTTTCAGTGATGGACCCGTCGCTCTGTTGGCTGCCCCCGGAACGGGTGCTGGCCGCCACCGGAGCGCGCGGAGTGGGTGGCGCGGGTGGGGGTGGGGGGATGAGGAGGGTGTCGAGCTCGCGCCGACGGCGGGCGATGGTGGCGGCCAGCTCGGCCTCCGAGGCCGCGAACGCGTCCGCCTCGGCGGTCACCTCGTCGATGCGGACCTCCAGGTCGGCGAGGAGGCGGCTCTGCTCGGCCCGGACGTCCTCCAGCTCGGCCAGCTCGACGGTCAGCTCGCCCCGCAGCTCCTCGGCCCGGGCCGCGGCCCGCTCGGCGTCGTCCTCGAGCACGGTGAGGTCGGCCCGGGCGGCGCGCAGCTGATCGACCAGGTCGCCCTCCTCGTCCTGGACGATGCTCAGGTAGGCGGCCCGCCGGCTGGCCTCGAACAGATCGTCGGACACGAACACGTCGACGGCGCCGTCGGTCTCGGCCTCCACGTAGGCGGTCACGGCCCGGTCGCGGGCCTTCTCCCGCAGCGAGTCGGCCTGCACCGCCGCCGCCACCATCCGCTCCCGGTAGGCGGCCGCCTCGGCCTCGGCCACGGCCACCGCCTGGCGGGCCGCCGCCACCCGCCGCTCCTGGGCCCCGACGGCGGCGTCGAGGTCGGCGATGGCGGCCTCCAGCTCGGCCTCCGAGGCCCGCAGGCCGTCGAGGGTGGCCAGGGCGGCGGTCCTCTCCGCCCGGGCGGCGTCCCGGCGGTCCTCGTCAGCCCGGATCGAGGCGCGCAACTCGTCGATCTCGGAGGCGGCCCGGGCCGGCGCAGCCGGCGCCGCGGCGGCGACGACGAGCAGGAGACCGGCGAGCGCGGCGAGGGGACGTCGGCGGGGGGCCATGAGCGCGCCGGACTGTAACAGGACCGCAACGTGGATGGGTGGTCCCCCCCGGGCCGGGCGCCCGGGGCGGACCGACGGCGACCGCTTCCCGACGGCCACCGGCGGCCCGCACGCCCGGACGTCCGACGCTCAGGATGACACGTGAAGCCTCGAAGATCAGCGCGCCCCGAGGCGGGAGGCGAACCCGATGCGCAGCGCGGGCCGGAAGCAGCGCTCGACGTAGGCGAGCACCGAGCCGACGACGCGGTCCAGCTCCTCGTCGTGGTAGGCCCGCAGCGGCAGCTCGCCCTTCAGGAACACGGCATCCTCGCCGCCCAGGCAGAAGGCGGCCCCGACCAGCTCGTGGTTGCGCCGGAGGAGGTGGGCGTAGAACGCCTCGTGATCCTCCTCGGGGGCGGGCATGACGTAGGTCTCGTAGCGCAGCGTGCGCTGCCCGAGCGTCATCCAGATGGTGGTGACATCCTTCTCCTCGCCGGCGAGGCGGACGTACCACCGGCGTTCCCCCGGGTCACCCCGGTCGACCGCCAGGAGCTGGGGGTTGGCGTCGAGCTCGGCCCGCAGCCAGGCGTCGATGCGGCTCTCGATGAGCAGCAGGTCCTCGTCACTGAACGGTTCGTGGGCCATGGCCCGTGCCTCCTCGTCGGTTCGGGGCGCTCACCGGCAGGCCAGCGGCGCCACCGCCGCCAACGGCCGGGCCAGCTCGACCAGGCGGGCCGCCGAGCGGGACCACCGGTGGTCGGCGGCCTGGGCGACGCCCCCGGCGGCCAGGCGGGCGGCCAGGGCGGGGTCGCCCAGGACCTCGTTCACGTAGGCGGCGAACACGGCCGGGTCGCGCCCCTCCACGAGGAGGCCCGACCGCCGGTGGCGGACCAGGCGACGCAGGCCGTCGACGGCGGAGGCCACGACGGGCGTGCCGCACGCCGCCGCCTCCAGCGCCACCAGCCCGAAGCTCTCGCTACGGCTGGGCACGACCACCACGTCGGCGGCCCGGTAGTAGCTGGCCAGGACGTGATGGGGCCGGGGCGGTGTCCAGGTGATGCGGTCGGCCACCCCCAGCTCGGCGGCGCGGGCCGCCACCGTGTCGAGGTAGCGCCGGCCGCCGACACCCGACGGGCCGCCCACCACGACCAGCCGGGCGTCATCGCGGCGGACCCGGGCCAGCACCTCGACGGCCAGGTCGAGGCCCTTCAGGGGTTGGATGCGACCGACGAACAGCAGCGTCGGTCGCTCGGGCAGGCCGAGCGCGGTGCGGGCGCCGGTCCGGTCGCCGGGTGAGAAGAAGGCGTGGTCGACGGCCGGGGGGATCACCGCCACGCGGGCGGGGTCGGCGCCGTAGAGCCGGATCAGCTGGTCCCGCTCGACGGCGGTGTTGGCCAGCACGAGGTCGGAGCAGTCGACCACGTCGCGCTCGGCCCGGATCCGACCGTCGGGCTCGGCGTCTCCGGCGCGGGACTTCACCGCACCGAGGGTGTGGAACGTGGTGAGGAGCGGCACGTCGAGGCGGTGCTTCAGGTCGTGGCCCACCACCCCGGACAGCCAGTAGTGGGCGTGGACGGCGTCGACACCGCGGTCCCGCAGGCGCCCGTGGAGGGCGTCGGCCAGCTCGTCGAGCACGCCCGGGAGACCCTCCTTGGCGAGATCGGGGGGCCCGGCGGCCACCAGCTCGACCCGTAGGTTGGGCTCGACCTCCACCACGTCGGGGCCCGGGCCGCTGCGACGCACGTAGACGGTGGTGTCGACGCCGAGGCGGGCCAGCGAGCCCGATAGCTCCCGCACGTAGACGTTCATGCCCCCGCTGTCGCCCGTGCCCGGTTGGGCCAGGGGCGAGGTGTGGAGGGAGAGCACGGCCAGGCGTCGCACGGCGCCGCCGAGGGTAGTGGGCCCACCCCGGCAGGCCGACGGCGCAGGCCGGCGCCGTCAGGGGGTGGGCGACGCCGTGAACGACTCGTAGATGGTGACGAGGGTCTGGCGCTGCTCGGGGGTCAGGGCCGGGTCGCGGCGGATGCGGTCGGGGACGGACTCGTCGTCGTCACGGGGCTCGAGCATGCCGGCCTGCACGTAGAGGGTCTCGGCCGAGATCTGGAGCGCCTTGGCCAGCTGCTGGAGGATGTCGGCCGACGGCTTGCGGAGGCCCCGCTCGATCTGGCTCAGGTAGGGGTTGGAGATGCCGGACAGCTCGGACAGGCGCCGCAACGACATCTGCGTGCGGGCCCGCTGCTCCCGTATGTAGCCGCCGAGGTCTTCCCAGCGCTGCTCGATCCCGTCGCGCATCGGGTCCAACCGTACCGACACGGTCCCCCGGCCCCGAACCGGCGCGGTCAGGACACCGAGGCGGTGAGGTACCGCTCGGCGATCTCGACGCCGACCGCGTCGATGACGTGGTGCAGGCCCTGACGGATCCGGCTGACCCGGTCCTCGTGTGCGCTCAGCACGTCGATCACGGCCCGCAACCCGGTGTCGTCGAGCTCGACGAGGCCGAGAACGTCGCCGCCGCCCAGCCCGTCGACCTCGGCGCCCAGCTCGGGGTCGGGGTCGATGACGGCGGGGCGGGGTCGGGTGGGCGCCTCGGGCGCCGGCTCGATCAGGGTCTCGTTCAGGCGCTCCAGCACGACTCCGACGAGGGCGTCGGCGTCGACGGTCCCGGCCGTCCTGGCGTCGAGGACGACGGTGGCGACGTCGATGCGCCCGTGCAGGAGGCGGCGCACGTACGAGAGCTGGTCCTCGAGGTCCCGCAGCTCGTTGCGCCGCCGCCGCAGCTCACCGAGGGGGAGGAGCCGGGCCGTGACCGGGCCGTAGCTGGCGAGGACGCGTTCGACGTCGTCGAGTTGCATGCGGCTCCGGTCGACGAGGCGGGGGTTCGCTCAAGCGCCGCCGAGGCCGACGTGCAGACCGACCGTCCACGCCCAGAGGGGCGCCACCACCAGCAGGCTGTCGAGGCGGCGGAGAGCCGGAGCGTCGGCGTCGGCCGCCCCCAGCAGGAGCGTGGCGGCCGGCGGGCCGGCGGGGATGGCCACGAGCGCCAGCGCGCCGAAGGCGAGGATCGAGGTCGGGTCGAACGGGGGGATCGGCACGACCGCCACGGCGAACGCCGCCACCGCCACCCCGACGGCGCCGGCCACCGGACCCTCCCACCGGGTCGTCGCCCCGGCCCCGACCAGCAGGAGGCCGAGGTCGTACACGATGGCCAGGACGAGCAACGCCACCACCGATCCCGGCTCGACGTCGAGGGCGAGGACGACGCCCGCCCCGGCGCCGCCGGGCAGCAGCCAGGCGGCCACGGCGGTACCGCCGCTGGCGAGCGTGTCGGGCCCGGACCGGCCGGTCAGGTGGGCGGCGGCCGCCACGGTGACGCCGACCCCGGCCACGATCACCGCGCCCAGCACCCCGGCCGACACGACGGCGGCCACCGGGAGGGCGGCCCCGGTCACCCCGGCCAGCGCCGGGACGACGGCCGTGCCGGACCGACGCCTCACCACGCCCGTCTCCAGGGAGGCGGCCCCGGCGAGGAGGGCCATGACCACCGCCACCGTGACCGGGCCGAGCACCAGGGCGGCGGGAAGGGCCAGCGCCAGTGTGACGCCGAGGGCGACGCGGGAGGCCGTGGCGGGCGGGGGCTGCAGCGCCCGCCCGGACGGAGCGGACCTCTGAGGGGGTCGCCGGGCGGCGGTGGCGGTCACCCGCCCGAGACGGGGGGCAGCACGGCGACCTCGTCGTCGGGGTCGACCGGATCGCCCGGGTGGGCGGGCTCGCCGTTGCGCCAGACCCGGCTGGCGGCGACCACGGCGTCGAAGCCGGGCCCGAAGCGGGAGGAGGCCTCGGCGAGCACGTCACCGACGGACGCAGCGTCGATGTCGACCCGGCCGGCCCCCGCCGCCTCCCGGGCCGAGGCGAACAAGCGCAGCACGGCCATCACCCGAGAGCGTACCGCCGCCCTCCGTCCGGCCCGGGGGGCGCGTACCGTCGACGCTGATGCCGCGCCTCCTGCTCCTCCGCCACGGCGAGTCGACCTGGAACGCCGAGGGGCGCTGGCAGGGCCACGCCGACCCGCCCCTGTCGGAGCGGGGTGTGGCGCAGGCCCGCGCCGCCGGTCCACCTCTCGCCGGCTGCGGGTGGGCGGGCGTCGTCAGCTCGCCGCTGCGGCGGGCGTGGCGCACGGCCGAGCTGCTGGACCTGGGGCCACCCGAGGAGGCGGCCTGGTTGCAGGAGCGCTCGGCCGGCGAGTGGGAGGGGCTGACGCGCCAGGCCATCGACGAGGGCTACCCGGGCTGGCTGGCCGAGGGACGACGGCCCGACGGCTACGAGACCGACGAGCCGCTCCTCGCCCGCCTGAAGACCGGGCTCGCCGATCTGGTCGGGCGGGACGGGCCGCTCGTGGCGGTGGCCCACGGTGGCGTGATCGGAGCCCTGGAGCGCGACCTCGGCCTGGAGCGGGAGCGGGTTCCCAACCTGGGGGGTCGGTGGTTCGTGCTCGACGACGACGGTCTGCGGGCCGACGGCCCGAGGGTGGAGTTGGCGCCGGCCGAGGCGCCCGACGCACCGGGCGGGCCGGGCGGGGCCTACGTCTGAGGTCCGCCGGGGCGGGACGGCGGCCGGTGGGGGTCGGGGTCGGGCACGGGGAGCCCGTCGACGACGGCCCGCCGGGCGGTGGGGCTCAGCTCGTCCCAGTCGTCGAGCAGGGCCCGGGCGCCGTCGACGGCGGCACGGGCGGCGGGCTCGACGCTCGGCCCCGGCCCGACCGGCGGGGGCAGGGGCTCGTCCACGGCCGTCACGGTAGAGCAACCGGCGGTCGGCACCGGTGCACCGGATGGGCCAGGATGCGTCGGTGACCGTGAGCGAGGCGATCCGGCGCCGGTGGACGGGTGACACCTGGCGGAACTGGGCGGGGAACCAGTGGGCGACGCCGGCGCGAGTCGAGCGACCCCGGGACGAGGCCGACATCGTGGCCGCCGTGCGGTCGGCCGCCGCCGAGGGCCTGCCGGTGAAGGTGGTCGGCGCTGGCCACTCGTTCACCGACATCGCGTGCACGGACGGGGTGCTCGTCACCCTCGACGACCACACCGGCGTCCTCGCCGTCGACCACGCCGCCGGTGAGGTGACGGTGGCGGCCGGCACCCGGATCCACGACCTCTCCCCCCGTCTGCGGGCGCTGGGTCTGGCCCTGCCCAACCTGGGCGACATCGACGTGCAGACGGTCGCCGGCGCCGTGTCCACCGGCACCCACGGGACGGGCCTGCGCTGGCGCTGCATCAGCGACGCCGTGGTCGGCTTCCGGCTGGTGCTCGCCGACGGCAGCGTGCTCGACACCGCCGACGATCCGGAGGTGCTCGCCGTCGGGCGGGTGGGGCTGGGTGCGCTCGGGGTGCTGTCGACGGTCACGCTCCGCTGCGTGCCGGCCTTCAACCTCCACACCGTGGAGGACGGCGCCTCCGTCGACGCCGTGCTGGCCGACCTCGACGCCCACGTCGAGGGCACCGACCACTTCGAGTTCTTCTGGGTGCCCGACACCAGGGTGGCGCTGACGAAGCACCACACCCGCACCCAGGACGAGCCGACCGGTGGATCGTGGCGCCGGCGCCTCACCCAGGAGGCCACGGAGAACCTCGGCTTCGGTCTGGTCAACCGGGTCGGACGCCGCGTCCCCGCCCTCATCCCCCGCCTGGCCCGGGCACTGCCGTCGAGCGGGCGGGTCGAGTACGTGGCGCCGTCGCACGAGGTGTTCTCCAGCCCGAGGCGGGTGCGCTTCCTCGAGATGGAGTACGCCATTCCCCGGGGGGCGCTGCCGGAGGCGCTGGCCGCGGTGCGGGCCGTGGTCGCCGGGCTGTCGCATCCGATCAGCTTCCCGGTGGAGGTCCGCTTCCTCGGCGCCGACGACATCCCCCTCTCCATGGCGACGGGGAGGGACTCGGCGTTCGTGGCGGTGCACGTCTACCGGGGGACCCCGTACGAGGCCTACTTCGACGGTGTCGAGCAGATCATGCGGGCCGTCGGCGGGCGGCCCCACTGGGGCAAGCTGCACCGCCGCTCGGCCGCCTCGCTGGCCGAGGTCTACCCCCGTCTCGGCGAGTTCGTGGCCGTCCGCGACCGGCTCGACCCCGGGCGTCGCTTCGCCAACGCCTACCTCGACCGGGTGCTCGGCGCCTAGGTCCGGTCGCCGGTGTCGAGGCCGGCCCGGGCCCGGAAGTCCTCGGTCGAGTTCACGTGGGGGAACGGCTCGTCGGGCACGCCCACGCCGAGGGCCTCGCACAGCGGCGCCCACCCGTCGCCGGGGCGCCACTCGACCAGGCGCTCCGGGGCCACGCCGGCGCGGACGGCGGCGTTGTGCCCGTCGTAGGCGGCCATCATGGACGCCGGGTCGTCGACGGCGAGCCGGAACCGGTGGGTGAACAGGTCACGCACCATGGTCATCAGCTCGTGCCGCAGACCGCCGTCCTCGGGGGGTCGGAGGATCTCGGGGGAGAAGATGGTCCGCCGGGCGCTGCGCCACCACGTCGCCGCCGAGTCGCGGGTCGAGAGGACGACCGGTGCGTCGGGGAACGCCTCCGCCAGCTCGGCCCAGAACAGCGACGACGGGAAGTCCACCGTGGCGCGGTAGCCGGCGAGGAAGGTGCGCCAGTCGGGCGCATCGCCGAGGACGGCGGCGTGCCACACCGGTATCTCCTCGGGGTGGCGGTGGACCTCGCGCATGTGGTGGCAGGGGCCGCCGAGGAGCCGCTCCAGCGCCAGCTTCAGCGACTCGGTGCCCGTGCGGCCGACCCCGGCCCCGATGACCCTCGGCCCGGTGACGTCGTCCATCCCGACCAGCATGCCGGGCGGACGGCGTGCGACGATGCGGCGGGCCGTTAGCTCAACCGGCAGAGCGGGGGACTTTTAATCCTTCAGGTGTGGGTTCGAGTCCCACACGGCCCACGGCCCCCCGGGGAGGCGCGTCAGCGGGGCGGGTCGAGGTCGAGGGCCACGTCGAGGGCGGGCGCCGAGTGGGTCAGGGCGCCGACGCTGATCACGTCGACGCCCGTCTCGGCCACGGCCCTGACCGTCCGGGCGTCGATGCCGCCCGACGCCTCGGTGACGGCGCGACCGCCGACCCGGCGCACGCCCTCGGCCAGGTCGCCGGGCGTCATGTTGTCGAACAGCACGATGTCGACCCCCTCGGCCAGCACGTCGTCGAGCTGGGCCAGCGTGTCGACCTCGACCTCCACCTTCACGGTGTGTCCGACCCGGGCCCGCACCCGGCGGATCGCCTCGGCGACACCGCCCGCCGCGGCGACATGGTTGTCCTTGATCATCACGGCGTCGAACAGGCCGAACCGGTGGTTGACCCCACCTCCGGACCGCACGGCCTCCTTCTCCAGGGCCCGCAGCGTCGGGGTGGTCTTGCGGGTGTCGGTGATGCGGGCTCCGGTCCCCTCGACGGCGGCCACCAGGGCGGCCGTGGCGGTGGCGATGCCCGAGAGCCGCCCGAGCAGGTTGAGGGCGGTGCGCTCCGCTCCCAGCAGCGATCGGGTGGGTCCGGCGAGGCGCACCAGCTCGGTGCCGGCGCCGACGCTCGAACCGCTCGGGCCCGTGATCCCGACCCGCACGGTGGGATCGGCGACGGTGAACACCCGGGCGGCCACCTCGACGCCCGCCACCGTGCCCGCGCCGCGGGCCACGATCCGGCCCGTGCTGTGGTGGTCGGCGTCGAAGACGGCCGCCGAGGTCAGATCGCCGGCTGAGCCGAGGTCCTCGGCGAGGGCGCCACGGATGAGGTCGTCGTGACGGGCCGGGTCCACCTCTCAGGCCACCCCGGCGGGGGTGGGCTCGACGAGGCTGCGCTTCCCCAGGGTGGGGTCCTGCTCGGGATGGTCGCTGCGGTGGTGGCCGCCCCGGGACTCGGGCCTGCGCAGCGCCGCCGTCGTCACGAGGCCCGCCACCTCGAGGGCCACCCGACCGGGCACCGACTTGGAGAGGGATTCCTCCAGCTCGGCCAACTCCTCCGACGCCCGGGCCAAGCCGCGGGCCGAGCGCACCACACCGGCGTGGTCCCACATGAGCTGGCGGACGGTGTCGATCTCGGGAACGGCGTCGAGGGGCAGATCGTCGAACCCGGCCGTGAACGATCCGCCCCTGCGTAGCGGCGGGGCCGAGCCCGCCACGTCCTGCGCCGCGAGCGCCCCGAACACCGATCCCTCCAGCAGGGAGTTGGAGGCGAGGCGGTTGGCGCCGTGGACACCGGTGGCGGCCACCTCGCCCACGGCCCACAGGCCCGGTACCGAGGTGCGGCCCGACGGTCCGGCGTCGACGCCGCCCATGTGGAAGTGGGCGGCGGGGGAGACGGGCAGCAGGTCGGCCTGCGGGTCGAGCCCGGCGGCCCGGCAGTGGGCGGTGACGGTCGGGAAGCGGCGGGCGACGTCGGCCACCGCCCGGGCGTCGAGGAAGGCCCCACCGCCGTCCCGTCGCTCGGCCCAGATGGCCCGGGCCACCACGTCACGGGGGGCCAGCTCGGCGGCGGGGTGGCGGTCGACCATGAAGCGCCGGCCCCTCCCGTCGACGAGGACGGCCCCCTCGCCCCTCAGCGCCTCGGTCAGGAGCGGCATCGGGTCACGACCGACGGCGAGGGCGGTCGGATGGAACTGCACCATCTCCAGGTCGGACAGCCGGGCGCCGGCCCTCGCCGCCGCCGCCAGGCCGTCGCCGCAGACCCCGACCGGGTTGGTGGTGTGCCGGTAGAGCTGACCGATCCCGCCCGTGGCCAGCACGACGGCCGGGGCCGACAGCGCCACCCGGCGGCCCTCCCGGTCAGCGACGAGGACACCGGTGACACCGCCGGCGTCGCGCAGCAGGTCGAGGAGCCGCCAACCGTCGCGGACGTCCACGTCGGCGGCGTCCTGCACCGCCGTCCACAACGTCCGCTGCACCTCCGCCCCGGTGGCGTCGCCGTCGGCGTGGACGATCCGGCGCCGACGGTGCCCCGCCTCCCGCCCCAGGGCGATGCGACCGGCGCCGTCGCGGTCGAAGCGGGCCCCGAGGCCGACCAGCCGGTCGATGGCGGCGGGCCCGCCGGCGGTCAGGAGCTCGACGGCGGCGCGCACGCCGAGCCCGGCCGAGACGGACAGGGTGTCGTCGGCGTGGAGCCGGGGTGAGTCGTCGGCGCCGACGGCGGCGGCGATCCCTCCCTGGGCCCAGCCCGTGGACCCGAGCGGGCCGGGGGTGAGGACAACGGCGCGGCCCAGTCCGAGCGCGGCCGTCAGGCCGGCCACCCCCGAGCCGACCACGACGGGCACGTCGACGGTCAGGCGCTCGACACGACCCGGTCCGGGGCCGCCGTCGCCGCCGACGGGCGGAGGGCCGACGGCCCTCACGGCTCGCTCCGACCAACGGCCAGCATGCGCTCGACGGCCAGGCGGGCCCGGCCGGCCACCTCCTCGGGGATCTCGACCTGGTGGGTCATGGTCTCGAGCGAGCGTCGGATGCCGTCGAGGGTGATCCGCTTCATGTGCGGGCAGAGGTTGCAGGGCCGCACGAACTCGACGTCGGGCAGCTCCAGCGCCACGTTGTCGGCCATCGAGCACTCGGTGATCATCATCACCCGGTCGGGTCGGTGCTCGTGCACCCAGTCGGTGATGCCACTCGTCGACCCGACGTAGTCGGCCTCGGCCAGGACGTCGGACGGGCACTCGGGGTGTGCGACCACGGCGACGTCGCCGAGCCCGGCCCGGTGGTGGCGGACCTCGGCGCCGGTGAACCGCTCGTGGACCTCACAGGCGCCGTCCCACAGGATGAGCTCGACCCCGGTCCGGCCGGCGACGTACTCACCGAGGTAGCGGTCGGGCAGGAAGATGACCCGGTCGGCGCCGAGCGACTCGACCACCGCCGTGGCGTTGCCGCTCGTGCAGCAGATGTCGGACTCGGCCTTCACCTCGGCGGAGGTGTTGACGTAGGTGACGACCGGCACGCCGGGGTGCTCGGCCCGGAGCCGGCGCACGTCGGCACCGGTGATGCCGTCGGCCAGCGAGCACCCGGCCCGCAGGTCGGGGACGAGCACGGTCTTGGCCGGGTTGACCAGCTTGGCCGTCTCGGCCATGAAGTGGACGCCGGCCAACACGATGACCTCGGCCTCGGTCTCCCGGGCCATCCGGGCCAGGGTCAGCGAGTCACCGGTGAGGTCGGCGGCCAGGGCGAAGATGTCGGGCGTCATGTAGTTGTGGGCGGCGACCACGGCGTTCCGCTCCCGCTTGAGGCGGGTGATCTCGGCGACCAGCGGCGCGAGCGCCGCCCGCTCGACGTCGGGCAGCACGCTGTGCCGGGGGGTGATCCGCAGGGGGACCCGTCGGTCGGGGCCGGCCGGAGCCGGAGCGGTCGTCATGTTGGTGCCTCCCTTATGCTCACGGTGAGCATATCGGCCCCGATGTCGGGTCGCCACCGGGTCCCCCACCGACCCGTTCGGTACTGTCACCGGCTCGGGAACCGCCCCCGGCGGTACTGTCACCGGCTCGTGAACCGACCCCGGCCGTGCAGCCCCGCCACGTGACCCCCGCCCGGCCGCCGGGTCCGGTGATCGTCACCCTGGAGGCGGTGGTCGTGGCCGTGACCGACGACCGGCCCCGGATCCTCACCGTCGACACGCCCGGCGGCGCGCTCCTGCCGTCGGGTCCGCTCGACCTGGCCGCCGATCGCAGCCTGGACCAGGGGATGCGCCGGCTGATCGACGATCAGACCGGCTTCGGTGCCGGCTACGTCGAGCAGCTCTACACCTTCGGTGACCCCGGGCGGGCGGGTGCCGATGACCCGGTCGGCACCCGTCCCATCGGCGTCGGCTACCTCGTGCTCACCCGCGAGACGGCGACGACGGCGCGGTGGGTCGACTGGTACCACCTGTTCCCCTGGGAGGACCGGCGGGTCGCCGGGGCCGGCTCGGAGGCGGCCGAGGCGATCGAGCGGTGGGTGGGTGGCGATCCCCGGCGCGCCGAGCGGGCCCAGATCGCGTTCGGACTGGGGGACACGCCGTGGGACGGGGTACGCGCCCTCGACCGCTACGAGCTGTTGTACGAGGCCGGCCTCGTGCCCGAGTGGTACGCCGACCGCGGTGAGGCGCCCGGGGTCACGGTGGCCGGTGAGCCGCTCGGTCGGGACCACCGGCGGGTGGCGGCCACGGCCCTCTCACGGCTGCGCGGCAAGCTGACCTACCGGCCCCTGGTGTTCGACCTGCTCCCCGAGACGTTCACCCTCTCGCACCTGCAGCGGACCGTCGAGGCACTGGCCGGGGAGCGCCAACACACCCAGAACTTCCGGCGGATGGTCGAACGGGGCGGTCTGGTGGAGGGAACCGGGCGTCTGGCCACCACGGGGGGACGACCGGCCGAGCTGTTCCGCTTCCGGCGCGAGGTGCTGACCGAGCGCCCCCGGGTGGGCCTGCTCGGCTGAGGCGACGCCGGGCGGGCCCTCGCCGCCACCACGTCACCCGCCCCCGGCCAGGACCGTCAGGCGGGCCCGGCGGCGCTCCTGGTCGGGGCGGCCGGTCTCGTCACCCCAGCGGCGCCGGGAACGGATCCGGGCCGTCGTGGCCCGCCTGACCCGCAGGTCGTCGTCGAGGGTGATCCGCCAGGCGGGCCGGGCGGCCCTGAGGCGTCGTTGGTAGGTGTCGGGTTCCATGGCCGACGGTCTACACAGGGGGTGTGACATTCTCGGCTGGTGGCCCGGTCGGCGCCCCGGCGGACCGGGCGGACCGGGCGGACCGGGCGGACCGGGCGGACCATCGGGTCACGTCCCGGTCGAGCCGAAGCCGGCGTCAGCCCTCGCGCTGTCGGTCAGCGTGTCGCTCTCGACCCAGTTCACCGGCTCGTGGCGCTGCACCACGAGCTGGGCGATGCGGTCTCCCCGGGTCACCTCGTGGGGGCGGTCGGGGTCGAGGTTGACCAGCACGACCCGCACCTCGCCCCGGTACCCGGCGTCGATCACGCCCGGCGCGTTGAGGCAGGTGACCCCGTGGCGGGCGGCCAGGCCGCTGCGGGGCATGACCAGCCCGACGTGGCCGGGAGGGAGGGCGACGGCGATGCCGGTGGGCACCTGGGCGCGGCCGCCGCCGGGGGCGAGCACCGCCCCGGTGCGGGCCACGAGATCGACCCCGGCGTCGTCGGGATGGGCGGTACGCGGCAGCGGGAGGTCGGGGTCGAGCCGGTGGACGGCGACGTCGATCACCGGCCGACGCTAACCGCCGACAGCGGCGGCGGATGGGGTCCGCCCGGTGGCCGGACCGTACCCTGGGCGGCGTGCTGGCCTGGATGGATCTGGAGATGACGGGGCTCGATCCGACCCGTGACGTCATCGTCGAGATCGCCACCATCATCACCGACGACGAGCTGGAGATCGTGGCCGAGGGGCCCGACCTCGTCGTGCACCAGCCCGACGAGGTGCTGGAGGCCATGGAGCCGGTCGTCGTCGAGATGCACACCCGTAGCGGCCTCCTCGACATGATCCGGGCGTCGGAGCTCTCCCTCGACGAGGCCGGCCGACGGACGCTCTCTTTCCTGCAGGAGCACATCGACGCCGCCCGGGCCGTGCCGTTGTGCGGGAACTCGATCGGGACCGACCGGCGCTTCCTCGCCGCCCACCTCCCCGAGATCGAGGACTTCCTCCACTACCGGTGCGTCGACGTGTCCTCGATCAAGGAGCTGGCCCGCCGCTGGCTGCCGGCCGAGCTGAAGGGAGCCCCCACCAAGGTCGGCTCCCACCGGGCGCTCGACGACATCAGGGAGAGCATCGAGGAGCTGCGCTACTACCGTGAGCACCTCTTCCGGCCCCGGGCCGACCCCGTCGAGGTGGCGCCGTGACCGATGATCGCCCCGCCCGCACCGTCCGGGAGGAGCAGCAGCCGGCCGGCCACGAGATCACCGAGCTGGGCACCGACCTCCGTCGCCTGCAGCTGCCGATCTCCATGCCCGGGCTCGGCCACGTCAACTGCTACCTGCTCGACGACGAGCGGGGGGTGGCGCTCGTCGACCCGGGGCTGCCCGGCCCCACGGCGTGGAAGGGGCTGCGGGCGGGTCTGCGCCGGGCCGAGGTACCGCTCGACGCCGTCCACACCGTCGTGGTGACGCACTCGCACCCCGACCACTTCGGCGCGGCGGGTCGCCTCCGGTCCGAGAGCGGCGCCGAGGTCATCACCCACCAGAGCTTCCGCCTCTGGTGGGACACCGCCGACGAGGACGCGGACGCCGTCGACAGCGTCGCGCGGGTCGGTGACAACGACGCCCTGCTCGACGACCCCGCCACGGCCCGCCGCACGACCGGGCCGGGCGGTCCCACGCCCTGGGGCGGTAGTGGCTTCCGGCTGCCGTGGCACCGCCGCCTCGGGTTCGGGCTGATGCGGCGGGGTCTGCTCGGGCGCTGGTTCCCCACCCCCGAGCCCACCCGGCGGGTGGCCCACGAGACCGTGCTCGAGCTGGGCGGGCGGGAGTGGCGGGCCGTCCACACGCCGGGCCACACCCCCGACCACCTGTGCCTCCGCGACGCCGACGGCGAGGTGCTCATCTCGGGCGACCACGTCCTGCCCACCATCACGCCCCACATCTCCGGTCTGACCGACGACCGCGACCCGCTGAAGGAGTACTTCACGTCGCTCGACCTCGTGGCCGACCGCCACGACGCCGACCTCGTCCTGCCCGCCCACGGTCACCCCTTCAGCGGCCTGTCGGAGCGGGTGGCCAAGATCAAGGAGCACCACCACGAGCGGCTCCAGATCCTGCGGGAGGCGAGCACCGAGCTGGGGCCGGCCACGGTGGGCGAGCTGATGAAGCGGCTGTTCAAGGAGCGGTCGTGGGGGCCGATGGCCGAGAGCGAGACGTTCGCCCACCTGGAGCACCTCCGTCTGGCCGGGGAGATGACCGCCTCCCGGCGTCCCGACGGGCAGCTCGACTACCGGCTGACCTGACCCGGCTCGGACACCGCCGACACCCGGGCCGCCCCGGCCACCTCGGTCCCCGTGACCAGCCAGAGGTCGAACCCGCCGTCGCCGTCGGCCACCAGCACGTCGAGGGCCGGACCCCGGCCGATGCCCCCGGCGTACTCGATCTCGGCCTCGAAGCGCCCGCCGAGGTGACGGGTGGCCAGCACCTCCTCGACCGGCTCCCAGTAGGCGGCGTTGTTGACGTGGTCGAGGACGTCGAAGTCGGTCACCCGCAACGGCCACGGCATCCGGGTCGCCCCGGCCGGGGGTCGGTCGGGCAGTGACAGCCGGGCGCTGACCCGTCGCCCGCCGGTGGCCCCCGCCCAGCGCTCGTGGAACGCCGGCGGCAAACGGGCCGGCCGTCCGCTGGCCAGGTCGACGTGGACCCAGAGCGAGACGGCCTCGACCCTCGCCCCCCGGTGCCCGTCGAGCGACGTGCGCCGCTCGGCCCACCGCGACCCGAACCCGGCGCACCAGGTGCGCAGGACCAGCCGCTCCCGGAACACGGGGGCCTGCTCGTAGCGGACCATGGTCCGACGGACGACCCAGGTCGTGTCACCGGGCCCCTCGACCCGGTCGTCGTCGCGGCCCTCGTCGGCGTCGTCGCCGGCGACGTCCTGGAGGTAGCGGGCCAGGGCGTCGAGACGCAGCCGCCCGCGGGGTGACACATCGGCCAGGCGGACGGGCCGTTCGGTGCGGACGCAGCGCCCGGCACCGGGCCGGGCGGTCAGCTCGACGGCGGGGTCGGGGAGGCGCACGTGATCGGGGGGCGGGGCACGGTCCGCGGAGCGTACGTGCCCCCACGGCCCGGACGGACCGGACGGACCGGCGCACGGGCGGGCCCCCGGGAAATCCCTTGACGGGGCGACGCCGGTCTGGTGCGCTGTGCGAGGCCGTCCGCCGGGGACGGCCGTCCGACGATCGGAGCCGACCATGGGCGACGAGCTGCGCATGACCGAGGCCACGGGCCCCGCGGTCACCGGCGCGCCCGTGGTGCCGTCGGCCGACCGCCGCCCGTGGACCGGCGAGAACACCATCGCCGGACGGGATCGGTTCGTGGCCCTCACCGGCCACGACCGGCGGTACCCGGAGGTTCCGACCTAGCACCGTCTCGAGGTCGAGAACATCCCGAGGAGCCGCCGGACGCAGATCCGGCGGCTCGTTCGCTTTTCGGCCCCGTCTCGCACCCACGGAGGAGACGCCATGACCACCGCACGACCACCCACCGCACCGACCAGATGCACCGACGCCCCCTGACGGGGCGACGCACGAGGGGAGACCGACGATGCCTGCCCAGGCCGCACCCGCACCCGACCAACCCGACGACGCCTGGCGGGGCGCCGCCCGCTGCCGTGACCTGGCCGGCACGCTCACGGCGCTGTTCTTCTCCGACGAGATCCACGACATCGCCAGGGCCAAGGCCATCTGCGGACGCTGCGGGGTGCGCGACGAGTGCCTGGCCGCCGCCCTCGACCGGCGCGAGCCGTGGGGGGTGTGGGGCGGCCAGCTCCTCGTCGACGGCCGGGTCGTGGCCCGCAAGCGCCCCCGGGGGCGACCCCCCAAGGTCCTGCGTCCCGAGCCGGTCGTCGACGAGGTGCCCCTGCCCGAGGCCTGGACGGCCTGACCGTCGCGGGTCCGGGCCACGGGCGGGGCCCCGACCGGGAGGCGGCTCGTCCGCGGACGGGGGCGGAACATCGGCGGGGGGCCCGGCGTTCCCCCTGCACGTCCACGGACCCGGAGCACCGTGTCTGATCACCCCCCCGAGTCCCAGCACCCCCCCGAGGCCCAGCACCTTCGCGGCGCAGGTCGGGGTCGCGGGCGCAGCCTGCTGATCGTCGCCCTGATGGCCGCCGTCGTGGTGGGCGTCGGCGGGTTCCTCCTGCTCGGTGGGGACGACCCCGCCCCCGGGGCCCACCTCGACGTCCCCATCGAGCTGCCCGACGGCGACACGACCACGCTGGCCGAGCTGGAGGGCACTCCCGTCGTGGTCAACTTCTTCGCCTCGTGGTGCGCGCCCTGCCGGGCCGAGCTGCCCGACTTCCAGCAGGTCTCGGAGGAGCTCGACGGCGAGGTGGCCTTCATCTCGGTGGCCGAGCTGGACCGGCCCGAGGAGGCCGGGCAGCTCATCGCCGAGACGGGGGTGACCTACCCCTGGGGCCTCGACGACGACAGCACGCTGTTCGAGGAGCTGGGTGGCGACGTCATGCCCACCACCGTGCTGCTGCGGGCCGACGGGTCGGTGGCCGAGGTGCACGGCGGGGTGTTGACCGCCGACTCGCTGACGGCGCTCATCGACCGGGAGCTGCGGTGAGCGCGGCGATCGTCTTCGCCTTCACGGCCGGCCTCATCGCAGCGGTGAACCCGTGCGGCTTCGCCATGCTGCCCGCCTACGTCGGGTTCTTCCTCGGTGGCGGCGACGGAAGCGACGACCGCCAGGCCGGCCTGACCCGGGCCGTGGTCACGGCGGCGTCGATGGCGGCCGGGTTCGTCGTGGTGCTCGGCGCGATCGGGGTGCTGTTCGTGGCCGGCGTGGGAGGCATCCGGGAGGCCCTTCCCTGGGTCGTCATGGTGATCGGCGCCGCCATGGTCGTGCTCGGCGTCTCCATGCTCTTCGGCTTCGAGTTGTCGGTGGCGCTGCCCCGGCTGGAGCGGGGCGGCTCGGAGCGGACGTTCCGCTCCATGGCCGTGTTCGGGATGAGCTACGCCGCCGCGTCGCTGTCGTGCACCCTCCCGCTTTTCCTCATCGCCGTGGTGAGCAGGCCCGACGGGTTCGTGGCCGGGGTCGCCTCGGTGGTCGCCTACGTGGCCGGGATGAGCCTGATGATCCTGGCCCTGACCGTCTCCATGGCGCTGGCCCAGACCACCGTGCTGGCCGGCATGCGCCGCATGATGCGCAGCATCGACCGCCTCTCCGGCGTCGTGCTGATCGCAGCCGGCGCGTACACCGTCTGGTACTGGGTCGACGACGTGACCCGCGACGGTGGTCGTCAGCCCGCCGCCATCCGCTGGGTCGAGGAGCGCAGCTTCGACATCCAGAACTGGGTGCAGGACGTCGGCGGCCTGCGCCTCGGGTTCCTGCTCGGCGCGGTCGTGGCCGCCGTCGTGCTCGTCGTGCTGCTGACCACGGCGGACCGCCCGCCGCCGGACGAGCCCGATCAGGAGGGCGGCGAGCCCGTGCTGGCCAGCTCGGCGTTGGACCAGCCCGGCTCGTCGGTGACCTCGGGCCCGAACCACGGCGGCGGCTCGAACGCGCCGGCCGCGGCCTCGTCGTCGAACTCGACCTCGACCAGGCACAGCCCTTCCAGCCGACCCCGGTAGCGGTCCACCTCGGCCGTCAGATCACCGACGGCGATCTCGTGGCGGACCTTCTCGACCGTTCGCCCCGACGCCAGCGCCCAGAGCACGTCGAACCGTCCGGCGTCGATGTGCACCTCGACCTCGGTGCGTGACAGCCCGGCGCCGCCCTTCACCCCCAGCGTGCACCGGCCGTCGCGCTGGCGGACCCGCACCTCGACCTCCCCGTCGAGCGCCACGTAGGCCTGGCGGACGTCGGAGCCGGCGCCCAGTTCGTCGGGCAGCCGCTCGACCCGGAACGTCCGCTCGACCTCGGTCACGGCCCGGTGACGCCCGCGGCCCGCAGCGCCGCCACCAGGTCGTCGCGGGGCAGCCCCGAGCGGCCGGCCACCTGCGCGTCGCGGGCCAGCGACCGCAGCTCGGCGACGGTCAGGTCGGCCAGACCGTCGTCGGGGCCGAACAGGTCGGACAGCTCACCGGCCGGCTCCTCGTCACCCAGCTCGTGCCACGCCGCCCAGTACCGGCCGAGGCGCTTCGTGAACCGCTCGGGCGACTCGGCGTAGAGCCGCACCCCGAGGAGGAGGGCCCGGTGCTCGAGCTGCTGGCGGTACCCCTCGACGAGGACGGTGGCGCCCCCGACCACCTCGTCGCCGCCGTAGGAGGCAGGGTCGGTGCGGAGTTGGTCGGTCAGCACGGCGAGATCGTGGGAATCGCCCAGCGCGTCGGAGAGGTCATGGAACAGGGAGGAGGTCGGGGTGAGGATCGACGGAGCCGAGCACTCCAGCAGCCGCAGGTGGTACCAGGTGTACTTCGCCCGCTTGCGCCACTCGTGGGACCGCCCCGGCGACGGCGACCTCCGCACGGAAGCGAGGGCGTCGACCCCCCGGCCGTAGGTCTTGGCCAGCCCTCCGGCGATGGCGTCCCACCCGTCGTCGTCGAGGGTCCAGTCGTCGATGCGGGCGGCGCCGGCCGTGATGAGCTCCTCGGCCCGCTCGATCAGGTCGGACCGTCCGCTGACCGCCTCGGTGCTCGCGACGGCCCGCTCGGCGAGGCCGGCCCGAACCGGCCCCAGGCCACCGTCGGGAAGCTGAGCGGCCGCCGCCACCACGAGGTCGTCGAACGTGGCCAGGAGCGCGTGGGCGTCGCGGTAGTCGGACAGCGCCCGGGCCGCGTCCCGGAACGCCGTGTTGGCCGGCCGGTACCGCTTCCCCAGGGCCGGGCGCACGAGCCGGACGAGGCCCCGCAGCTTCTTGCACCGCTTCCGGCAGTCGTGCACGGCCTCGACCACGCCGGTGGCGTCGGGCCGGCGGAGGTCGGCGAGAGCCGCCTCGACCTGGACGTGCGCCACCCGGCGGACGGCGCTGGTGACGTCTTCGTGGCGAGCGAAGGTGTAGTCCATGTCGGGGCGACGGTAGCGGGCGTGGCTCCCACCCCACCCAGGTCCGGAGGTACCGTCCGGGAATGCGGACCGACGGCCACCTCGGCGACCTGCTCGCCACCGACGGCGTGGTCGAGCGGGTCGAGCTGGGTTCGGCGTTCGGGTTCATGGCCTTCCACGCCGGCCTGGAGGAGAACACCGAGGACGTCGCCGCCGCCGCCGCCGAGGCCTCCGGGGCGTCGCTGTACGTGGTCCGCCAGCCCGTCGACCTCGGTTGGCACGTGTCGTCTCACCGGGTGCGCCCCCAGCACTCGCCCCGGCTGGCCGCGTTCCTCGACCACGTCGACGCTGTCGTGGCCGTGCACGGGTTCGGCCGGCCCCACCTCACCCGCAGCCTGCTGCTGGGGGGGCGGTCCCGCGACCTGGCGGAGCACGTCGCCGTCAGCCTCGTGAAGCGGCTCCCCCACTACGAGGTGCTGCACCGCCTCGACGACATCCCCCGGGCGCTGCGGGGCCTGCACCCCGACAACCCGGTGAACCGGCGGGGCGTGCGGGGGGTCCAGCTCGAGCTGCCCCCCCGGGTGCGGGGGTGCCTGCCCGACTGGTGGCCGGGCGTGCAGGAGGGGCCCGACCGCCAGCTCCAGCACCAGGCCCTCATCGACGGGTTGGCCGACGCCGCCCGCACCTGGCGTACCCCGACGTCCTCGGGTCCTGGCAGCTCGCACGGTGGGGGTCCACCGACTTCGGTGCCGTCGGGTCGGTAGGTGTGCCAGACCCCGTTGGGGTCTCGGTGGACTCAGGTGCCGTGGCTGGTTTTTCGGGGTGGGAGTGTCGTCCGCAGAGGAGGTTGGCGTTGGCGGGTTCGGTGCGTCCGCCCCGGTACCGTTCGTGGGCGTGGTCGATCCGGCAGTGGCGGACCCGGACGTGGCAGCCGGGCCAGGTGCACTCGGGCACCTGGGTCAACAGCAGGTCGCGGATGGGGTCGGTGAACAGACGCCGTTCGGTGCCGGCGGCCACGATGACCCCGGCCGAGTCGACCACGACCCGCCTGATCACCCCCTGGAGGGGCGGCGGTGACGGCGGCGGCGGGGTCGAGGGGGGTGCCGTCGGCGAGACGGCAGGTGGCCCCGGGCCGGGGCCGGAACCGGTCACAGCGTCCGTTGGTGGCCCGGTCCAGGTGCTCGGTGAGGGTGTCGTCGTCGACGACGATGTTCACAGCGGCTCGGGTCGTCGGCTCTCGGGGTGGGCGGTGGCGGCGGCGTCGGCCATGGCGGCCAGGGCGTCGGCCCGGCGCTGCGACTCGGTGCGGGCCCGGCGGGGGGTTCGGGGGGCGGAGGCCCCCATCGTGCTCGCTTGGCCCACGACGGCGACCGGTCCCGACGTCGCGAGCGCCTCCGGGACCACGTCGGCCGATACCGACACCTCGTGCTCCGGCCTCCATCGCCGGCGCGTCGACGCGTAGTTCCACAGCCGGTACACGACGACGTTGCCACGTCGGTCCCGGTGGATCTGGCCGCCGTTGACCGCAGCTCCGGCTGCGACGGTGGCGAGCAGGCGGACGGGGGCCGCCAGCGGGGAGAGGTCGAGGTCCATCGGATGGGTCCTGGCAGGGGTCAGTAGACGTGCTCGGCGACGAGGAGGCCGTCGCGGTCGACGACGTAGAGGGCGTCGCCCCGGTTGTTCCAAACGGCCTGGCCCATCCCCCAATGCACCACGACGGCCGGGTCCCCGCCGCCCGACCGGTCGCGGCCGTCGCCGGTCACGACGCGGACGGCCTCGTCGGGGCCGACCGTGACGTCGGGGAACACGAACGTGTGCCCCCGTCGGTCCCGGAGCCGCCACCCCCCCAACGCCAGCGCCCGCGAGCCTCCGTTCCGGAGCGTGACGTACTCCCGGCTCCGCGCCCGGTGATCGTTCCCCGGCGCGTCGAACTGGCTCGCCGCCGCGTCGACGCGGAGCGGGGTCTGGGCCGCGACCCGCGTGAGGTCGGCGAGGAACGGGACGACGGCCTGTGCCGTCCGCGGCCGGTCCGGGCGCCCGTCGCTCGCCCGGACCTCGAGGACGTTGACGCCCGAGACCACCCCGCCCGCAGGACCCTCGAGGGCGAGCCTGAGCACGAGAGCCCGTCGCCGCGTGTCGTACGACCACGCCCCGGGCGGGACGGCGACGACCGACCCGTTCACGAGCACCTCGACCCGGTCGGTCCCGCCGCCCCCGACGAACGACGCGAGCGCGCCCCGGACGACGACGTACAGGGGCACCGACCGGCCATACGCGAACCGATCCCCGGCGCCGTCCGACGCGGCGTGCGGGCTCAGGACTTCGATCGTCAGGGCGCCCCGCCGCTCGTCGTCGTCGTAGAGCCCGACCCGCTCCTGGACGGCCGACTCGACGAGCTTGTCGGCCGCCACCAGCTCTTCCCGGCGGGTCGCAAGCGTGGTTTCCTGTTCCTGGACCGCCTCGTGCCCGTCCCGGACGGCCGCCGCAACGAGCTGGGACAGGGTAGGCGGGAAGAGGGCGTCGACGGCGGCGTCGAGGAAAGCGTCAAGGTCGAGGACGGTAAAACCCCCGACGACGAACGGGACGGGCAGCCTGAGCGCGGCGACCCGCTCCTTCAGCCGCGAGCGGAGCCGGCGTTGGATGGCCCCGACCGGGTCCGGATGGCCGGCGAGCGTTGCGGCGCCCCGTAGCTCGAGCCGCACCGCGTCCATCTCGAGGAAGAGCTCCCGGACGTCGGCCTCGGCGTCGTCAAGGATCTGGTTGAGCAGGGACACGAGATCGTCCTCTACCCCAAAGGCGTCCGGTGCGAGCTGACGGACGGTCCGTTCGGCCTCGGCGCGCACGGCCGCGATGGCGACGTCGATCCGGCTGAGGAGCCAGGCGTCGACCGCGGCGAGCGCCACGCCCAGCGCGTCGACTGCGGCGTCGACCGCTGCGACGGCTGCGGCCACGGCCGCCTTCGCCGACCCCTGCAGCGCCTCCTTGCTCTTGAGCAGGTCGGACGCGTCCTCGACGACCGACTTGGCCAGCTCGACTAGGGCCTCAAGCCCCTCCTCCGCCACGCGGCTGTAGAACCGGACCCACGCCGGGACCACGTGGCGGAGGACGACGTCGAGCTCGTCGTCGGCCAGCTCCAGAAGCACGCCGTACAGGTCGTCCAGTCCGTCGACGTCGGGGACGAACGAGCACTCGCCCAGCCGCTCGAAGTGGGCGTCGAGCTCGTCGACGTCGGCGAACGTGAACGAGTACAGGAGGTCCCGGACCGACCCGTGCAGCCGGTCTCGCCGCGCCGCCGTCCAGACCCCCGGCCCGAACGCCTCAGCTCCGGCAGCGGCCAGGTCCGCTGCCAGACCCCGGACGGCCGGGGTCGGTGCCGGCGCCGGGAGCGTCCGCCGGACAGCGGCCGGAAGCGCCGTCCACGCTTGGTCGTAGACCCGGTCGAGCGCGCCGGCCTCGACCTCGCGCTCCAGCGCCCGGAACCCGGCGGGGAGCCCGTCGATGACATGGTCGGTCAGCACGCCGAAGAGCACGACGACGTTCGAGGCCACGACCCGGTAGGCCAGCACCCCCAGCGTCCGCCGGAAGTCGGCGGGCGATGTCCCGTCGCCGGCGACGACCCCGTCGAGCCGTCGGAGCAGCACGCGCGGGACGGCGGCCAGCGTCGGAACGACGACCTCCTCGAGGTACGGCCGCCGGGGTTCGTCGGCCGGGAGCGCGGCGATCCGGTCGGTCAGCCCGTCGGCGAGGGCGTCATCCACGGCGTCGGCGACGAACGTCCGGAGCGCGTGGTACACGCCGGGCCGGAGGGCCGTCCGGGGGTCCTCGGCCAGCATCAGGAGCATCCCCACCGTGTCGTAGCCCGGTCCCGCAGCCGCAGCCGCAGCCACCCCGTCGAGCCGGTCGAGCACGGCGGCTGCCCCTGGCGCCCGCGCCCGGAGCACCGGGGCCAGCCCGGCGGCGGCCAGGTACCGGAGCGCCGTTGCCCGCGTCAGCCGCGGGACCGAACCCGGGAGCACGTCGCGGACCCGGTCCAGCACCGGGCCGGGCGCGTCCGGGAGCGCCGTCGACGTACCCTCGGTCGCAGCCACGAGTGCGCACCACACGAGGGCCGCCGGCTCCGAGACCCGGAGGGCCACCGACGGTGCGACTCGGTCCAACGCAGCGAGCAGCGTGCCCAACTCGGAGAGGCCGACCGGACCGGCCTCCAACCTCGTGGCCACACCCTCGAGGTCCCGGAGCGCGGCGTCTCTGTCCGCCCCCCCGTCGGTGTCCGGCGCGTCGCCGACGTCCGAGAGGTTGCCGAGCGCCGACCCCAACCACGCCGCCCCGGCCTCGGCCAACCGACCGAGCGTGTATCGCTGGAGTTCCTCGGCGCACACGGCGACGAACCGGTCGCCGACTGCCTGCCCGGTCGACCCCGTCCTCGCCGTCTCGAGACCGAGCTCGAACCCCGCCCGAAGCCCTACGCGCATCGCCAGCCCCAACGCATCGCCGGACGCCCCGCCCCCGACCGCGTCGGCGAGCGCATCGGCGAGCAGTCCGGCGGCCTCGTCGAAGAAACCGGCCAGGTCGTCGTCGAACCCGACCCGCCCGTAGAACTCGAACGAGGCCCCCGCCTTGACGGCCGCCCCGGCCCCGACGCCGATCTCGAACCCGGGGTCCGGCCCCGCCAGTCGACCTCGGGCCAAGACGTACGCCTCGGCCGACGCGGCGAAGCTGGCCTTCCCCCACACCCCGGCCTCGACGGTCAGCCGCCGGGCCAGCGCCGCGAACAGGGCGGCCCCCACCCCCGGCCCCAGTTCGCCCTCGACTTGCTGCACGAGGACCTCGGTCCGGAGCCCGACCTGGAGCCGGGCGGCCACTGCGGCCTCGACGTACGCCCGGACGGCCGCCGTCAGCCCGAACCCGTCGAACACGTCGGGCGAGAGCCGGAGGTCGACTTCGAGCCCCGCCGCCACGCGGACCTGCGCCTCCGCTTCGAGGGCGACAAGATTGGCGGCCAACGCGCCCTCGGCACGGGCGAACGCCTCGGTCCCGACCTCGGCGCGAAGCCCGTGGCACAGCTCGACCCCGGCTGCGTAACGCGCCCCGGCCTCGACGTGGTACCGGCCCTCGACGAGCCCGCCGTAGGCCGACCCGTCTTCGCTGAGCGAAAAGACCTCTTCCCCTTGGGCTCCGATTCGTGGCATGGGACCTCGTGGCGAGTGGCTGGAGCGAAACTACAGGAAACGCCCGCCCGCCGCCCGTGGCGGCCGCCCGCTGACGTCGAACCATGCCCCCGGCGACGTCAGCGAGCCTCGCTGATCCGAGGGCTCGCTTTGCACATTACGCCCCGGCCCGCATGGGTACGACCTTGCCGTAGACCAGCTCCGCTACGACGACCGTCTCGGCCACCCGGGTACCTGCAGGACATCCAGTGTGGATTGGATGTCACCGATGGCTCCACGACGATGGCCCGGCCCAGATCGGGAGTATCCCACCGGGCCCGGGTGCGGAAGTTGACCCGAAGCGGCGCGTGGCCTCCCGTAGAGGGCCGTGGCGCGCCAGCTCGATCGGACGGACTCGCAGTGCACGCGATCACGAATGCCCGGCCGCAGTGAAAGCCAATTGGTGCGCGGCCCCCGACCCACATTCAGGGCAAACCTTGCGTGCGCCGGTTCAATGCCGGCCACTACCGTCGGCTCCTACCAGCACGAGCCGGCCCGCTGCCGCGTAAAGATCGAAGACCCGAGAAAGGCCACCGATGGGGACGACATGACCAACCTGCGCGAACGTTCGTGGTCAGGCCACTAGGTGGGCAGGTCGAGCTCCCGCAGCCGGTCGACGATCTGCTCCCGTTCCGCCCCGATGGTGGTCGACTCACCGTGGCCGGTGTGCACGACGGTGTCACCGGGCAGCGGGAGCAGGCGATCGCGGATGGAGGCCAGGATGGTGGGCTCGTCGCTGTAGGACCGACCGGTGGCCCCCGGGCCCCCGCAGAACAGCGTGTCGCCCGAGAGCACCACCGCCGTCTTCTCGTCGTGGAAGCAGCAGCACCCGGGCGAGTGACCGGGCGTGTGCAGCACCCCGAGGCGGTGGCCGGCCACCTCGATGACCCCGCCCGGCACCACGGCGTCGTCGGGGTCGTCGTCGGGGTGGACGGCATCCCACAGCATCCGGTCGTCGGGGTGCAACAGGATGGGCGCGTCGACGGCGTCGCGCAGCGCCACCGCCGCGTTGATGTGGTCGTTGTGGCCGTGGGTCAGCACGATGGACCGCACCCGCCGGCCGCCGACGGCCTCGGCGATGGGGGCATGGTCATGGGCGGCGTCGAACACGACCACCTCCCGGTCGTCGCCCACGATCCAGATGTTGTTGGTGACCTCCCACTCGCCCCCGTCCAGGGCGAAGATCCCGTCCGTGGTGACCAGCTCTATGCTCATCGGTCGGCCTCGTCTTCCCCGCAGGTGGATGCTGAACCGGCCACGTCGGCCTCGATGCTCACTGGTCGGCCTCGTCTTCCCCGCAGGTGGATGCTGAGCCGGCCACGTCGGCCTCGTCTTTCCCGCAGGTGGATGCTGAGCCGGCCACGTCGGCCTCGATGCTCACGTGCTCAGCTCCACCACCGAGCGGAGTACCTCGCCCCGCTCCATCTTGTGGAACGCCTCCTCCACGCCGTCGAGGGCGATGGTCTCGGTCACGAACCGGTCGAGGTCGAGACGGCCCTGCAGGTACAGGTCGATCAGCATCGGGAAGTCGCGCGACGGCAGGCAGTCGCCATACCACGACGACTTCAGGGCCCCGCCCCGCCCGAACACGTCGAGGAAGGGCAGCTCCAGGGTCATGTCGGGCCGGGGCACCCCCACCAGCACCACGGTGCCGGCCAGGTCCCGGGCCTCGAAGGCCTGGCGGTAGGTGTCGGGCAGGCCGACGGCCTCGATGGCGACGTCGCAGCCGTGACCACCGGTGGCGGCCCGGATGGCCTCCACCGGATCCTCGTCGGAGGCGTTCACGGTGTGGGTGGCGCCGAACTCACGGGCCCAGGCCAGCTTCCGGTCGTCCACGTCGACGGCCACGATGGTCGACGCCCCGGCCAGGTGGGCCCCGGCGATGGCGGCATCGCCGACCCCGCCGCAGCCGAACACGGCCACCGAGTCGCCCCGGCCGACCTGGCCGGTGTTGATGGCGGCCCCGAGGCCGGCCATGACCCCGCAGCCGAGCAGCCCCGCCGCCCGGGGCGAGGCGGCCGGGTCGACCTTCGTGCACTGCCCGGCCGCCACCAGCGTGGCGTCGGCGAAGGCGCCGATGCCGAGCGCCGGTGACAGCTCGGTGCCGTCGGCCAGCGTCATCTTCTGCTCGGCGTTGTGGGTGTCGAAGCAGTACCACGGCTCGCCCCGGGCGCAGGCCCGGCACTCGCCGCAGACGGCCCGCCAGTTGAGGATGACGAAGTCACCCGGGGCCACCTCGGCGACCCCCTCACCCACCGACTCGACCAGCCCGGCCGCCTCGTGGCCGAGCAAGAACGGGAAGTCGTCGCCGATCCCACCCTCCCGGTAGTGCAGATCGGTGTGGCAGACGCCGCAGGCCTGCACGTCGACCCGCACCTCACCCGGCCCGGGGTCGGGGACGACCACCGTCTCGACCGTGACGGGCTCCCCCGCCGCGTGGGCGATGACCCCCCGCACCTCTCTCGGCATGGACGAACGCTCCTCCCCGAGGCTCAGGCCGCCTCGGCCAACCAGCCTCGCAGGCGCGCCACCATCAGGTCGACGAAGGACGTGCCGTCGCCGAGGTCGGTGTCGAGGATCTCCTCGGCGAACACCATCCGGTGGGCGACGAGGCGCTTGACCAGCTCGACGGCCTCGGTGAACGACGCTGCGTCGGGGGCGTCCACGCCCCTCCCGGCCAGCTCGCTCAGGTAGTGGGCCACGAGGGCGGTCTCGTGGGCACGACCCCGCACCGGGTCGAGGGCGCCGACGAGGAAGTAGCCGACGTCCCAGGCCGGGTGACCGACCCCGGCGAGCTGCCAGTCGAGCAGCACCACGTCACCGTCGGGCCGGAACAGCAGGTTGTCGAGCCGGAAGTCGCCGTGCAGGAGGGTGACGGGCCCGGCCATGAGGGACCCGACCAGCTGCGGGTACTCCTCCTGGACCCGGTCCAGCTCGGCCAGGAGCCCCGAGTCGACGGCGTCGGGCGCGGCCTCGGCGAACGCGGCGCGCCCGCGGGCGTAGGCGGCCTGGACGGCTCGGGGGGTGCGGTCGAGCGGCCACAACCAGTCGGCGTGGTCGGCCAGGGTCGGGTCGTCCCACCGGCTGGCGTGCAGGCCGGCGAGGAGCCCCAGCCCGAGGCGGACCTGCTCGACGTCGCCTCCCACCACCTGCGACGGGGGGCGGGCGTCGTCGACGTCCTCCAGCAGGAGGACGTAGCGCCGGGTGCTCCTCCCGCACAGCCACATGAGGGCGGGCTGGATGGCCATGAGGGCCCGCACGGGCAGATGGTCGAAGACCCACTTCAGCACGGGACCGAGCCAGGTGAGCGGGTTCGGGTCGAGGGCGGCGGCGTGGACGTGGGGCATGCGTGCCCCGGTCTCGCCCAGCTCGGTGTAGACGCGGTGCTCGCGCTCGTAGGCGAGGAGGGCCTCGGCCAGGGCCCGGTTGCGGGTGACCCGGGTGGGCACCTTGGCCACGACGCTGGTCGGCAGCGACGGATCGACCCGATCCCAGGTCAGGCGGAGCCGGGCGATCTCGCCGACGAAGCCCACGCCGGTGCCGATGTCGTGCACCTCCACCTCGGTGACGGTGGCGTCACCGGTGCCGTCCTGCTCGCGCAGCACCCCGGACAGCCACGTCGGCGTGATGTCGCCGATCGTGGCCGGCAGCGTGGTCGTGGCCATGTGCTCCCCCTCGTCCCGCCGGTCATGCTGGCACGGGCGCCCGGGTACGGTCGGCCCGGATGGACCTCCGCATCTTCACCGAGCCCCAGCAGGGGGCCACCTACGACGATCTCCTGGCGGTGGCCCGGGCCACCGAGTCGGCCGGGTTCGACGCCTTCTTCCGCAGCGACCACTTCCTCGTGATGGGCGACGTCGACGGGCGGCCCGGCCCCACCGACGCCTGGGTGACCCTCGGGGCGCTGGCCCGCGAGACCGAGCGCATCCGCCTCGGCACGCTGGTCACGTCGGCCACGTTCCGCCTCCCCGGGATTCTGGCCGTGTCGGTGGCCCAGGTCGACCAGATGAGCGGCGGACGGGTCGAGCTGGGTCTCGGTACCGGGTGGTACGAGGCCGAGCACGACGCCTACGGCGTCGAGTTCCCGCCCCTCGGCGAGCGCTTCGACCGCTTCGAGGAGCAGCTCCGCATCGTGCGGGGCCTGTGGGAGACACCCGAGGGCGAGGCGTTCTCGTTCACCGGCGACCACTACCAGGTCACCGACTCACCCGGCCTCCCGAAGCCGGTCCAGTCACCCCGGCCGCCCATCATCGTCGGCGGCGGCGGACGGCGTCGCACCCCCCGCCTGGCCGCCGAGCACGCCGACGAGTTCAACATGCCGTTCCCGTCGGTCGAGGACTTCGCGGCGCAGCGGGACCGGGTCCGTGCCGCCTGCGACGAGATCGGGCGTGACCCCGACTCCCTCGTGTATTCGGTGGCGCAGGTGGCAGTGGGCGGGGGCGACGAGGCCACGGTGACGCGCCGGGCCGCCGCCATCGGCCGGGAGGTCGGCGAGCTGCGCCGGAACGGGGTGTGCGGCAGCGCCGACGAGATGGCCGGGCGGATCGGCGCCTTCGCCGAGGCGGGCGCCTCCCGGGTCTACCTCCAGGTCCTCGACCTGGCCGACCTCGAGCACATCGCCGAGCTGGGCGAGGGCCTGCTGTGACCGATCAGGGGTCGAGCCGTGTGATCGCCCACCCTCCGGCGTCGGTCGGGTCGTAGCGGAAGCGGTCGTGGAGCCGGCCGTCACGTCCCTGCCAGAACTCCCAGGCGACGGGAGCGATGCGGTAGCCGAACCAGTGCCCGGGCCGGGGCACGTCGCCGCCGGCGTAGCGCTCGTCCAGCTCGGCCACCCTGGCCTCCAGCTCGGCCCGGGACCCCAGGGGCTCGCTCTGGCGACTGGCGTGGGCGGCGAGCTGCGACAGGCGCGGACGGGTGGCGAAGTAGGCGTCGGAGGTGGCGTCGTCGACCGGCCGGGCGCTACCGCTGACCCGGACCTGGCGATCGAGCTCCAGCCACGAGAACAGGGCCTCCACCCTGGGTTCGGCGGCCAGGGCGCGGCCCTTGGGGCTGCGGCTGTTGCTGAAGAACACCAGGCCGTCGGCGTCGACCCGGCGGCACAGCACGTTGCGGACCCGAGGCGCCCCGTCGGGGTCGACCGTGGCCACCGCCATGGCCTCGGGCTGGGCGCACCCCGCCTGGCGGGCCAGCGCGAACCAGCGCCCGAACTCGTCGACCGGGTCGGCGGCCAGGTCGGCCTCGGTCACGCCGGCGCTGCGCAGCCGCTCCCGGAGCTGGTCGATCACGAGGCCCGGCGGGCCACCGCCCAGGTGCCCCGACCGTGCTCGGAGGCGGTGACCGCCCACGCACCGGGGAGCGCCCGGTCGAGCTCGTCGGCGGTGAGGTGGATGGGCGTGGTCGGCCCCGACGAGTTGACCCAGACGATGGTCCCGTCGGCGACGAGGAGCCGGTCGACCTCGCCCGGGAACAGCAGCATGTTCTGCAGGACGATCACGTCGAAGGTGGCGTCGGCGAAGCCGAGCCGGCTGGCGTCGGCCCGCACCCGGGGCGGCGAGGTGGGCGCCCGCCGCAGCATCTCGGCCGACAGGTCGACGGCCACGACGGCCGCCATCCGGTCGGCCAGGAGCCCCGACACCAGGCCGACGCCCGAGCCCAGCTCGAGGCAGCGTCCGGCGGGCACCTCCCCCCGGTCGAGCGCGTCGACCAGGGCCCCTTCCCGCCCGGGGCGGAACCGGGCGTGCCAGTCGACGGCCAGCTCGTCGAACAGCGACTCGACCTTGGCCGCCCGCTCCGGCGTCCATCCGCCGGGGTCGAAGGCGACCTGCGTGGTCACCTTGCGCATGGGGTGGTCGGGCCCACCCGGCCCGGGCTCGTCGTCGGGCCCGTCGACGCGGGGGAGGTGGGTGACGGTCACGTCCGGGACCGGGGCTCGACCCTGTCGAAGCCGCAGAAGGGCACGAGCACGTCGGGCACGACGAACGCGCCGTCGCCGTCCTGGTAGTGCTCGAACAGGAACAGCAGGGTGCGGGCGATGGCGCAGGCGGTGCCGTTCAGGGTGTGCACGAACCGGCCCCCGCCGCCGGCCAACCGGGTGTCGAGCCGCCTCGCCGAGAAGTCGGTGTAGTTGGAGCAGGACGTGATCTCGCGGTAGCGCCCCTCCGACGGCAGCCACGCCTCGATGTCGTACTTCTTGGCCGCCGCGGGGCCGAGGTCGCCGGCGGCCACGGTGATGACCCGGTAGGGCAGGCCCAGGTCGGTGTAGATGCGCTCCTCCACGGCGAGGAGCGCCTCCAGCTCGTCCCAGCTCCGGTCGGGGTGGGCGTAGGAGAACATCTCCACCTTGTCGAACTGGTGGACCCGGAAGATGCCGCTCGTGTCCTTGCCGTAGGTGCCGGCCTCGCGCCGGAAGCACGTCGAGAACCCGGCGTAGCGGACGGGCAGGTCGTCGTCGATCAGCCGCTCGCCCCGGTGCAGCCCGGCCAGGGGCACCTCGCTCGTCCCGACCAGGAACAGCTCGTCGGCCTCGATGGCGTACACCTGGTTGCGGTCGGTGGGGAAGAAGCCGGCGTCGACCATCATCGGCTCGGGGACGAGGACGGGCGGCACGACGGGGACGAAGCCCTCCGAGCGGAGCCGCCCCATCACCCACTGGACGAGGGCCAGCTCGACCAGCACCGCCTCCCCCATGAGGTAGGCGAACCGGGATCCCGACGTGCGGACCCCCCGCTCGGTGTCGACGAAGCCCATGCGGGCGCCGAACTCGGCGTGGTCGTGGGGCGGGGCGTCGGTCCGCCCGCCGACCTCGCGCCGCACCTCGTAGTCGTCTTCACCGCCCTCGGGCACCGACCCGTCGGCGGGGTTGGGGGTGGCGAGGGCGGCGTCGTGCAGCGCGGCGGTGCGGGTGGCCAGCGTGGCCTCGGCTGCGGCCAGCTCCTCCTTCAGGCGCTGCGCCTCGGCGATCTTGGCGGGACGGTCGGCGGGGTCGGCCCGGCCGATGTCCCTGGAGGCGGCGTTCTGGCGGGCCCGCAGCTCCTCGGTGGCCTGCTGGCTGGCCCGGTGGTCGGCCTCCAGCTCGGTCAGCGTGTCGAGGTGGGCGTCCTCGATCCCCTTGGCCCGCAGACCCCGGCGGACGTCGTCGTCGGCCAGCCGCCGCAGGTCGATCACCGGCGTGAGGGTAGCGCTGGGGGCGGTCGGGGCCGGCCCGGTGACGGCCGCTACCGTCGCCCGCCGTGGCCGCCGTCGAGATCGAGGGACTGGTGGTGCGCCACGGCCGGGTGACCGCCGTCGACGGGGCCTCCTTCGCCGTCGACGCCGGTGAGGTCGTCGCCCTCCTCGGCGTCAACGGGGCGGGCAAGACCTCCACGGTGGAGGTCGTGGCCGGGCTGGCCCGGGCCGACGGGGGGCGGGTGACGGTGCTCGGCCTCGACCCCGGCCGTGACCGTCACCGTCTCGGCCCCCGGTGCGGGGTGATGCTGCAGGAGGGCGGGCTCCACCCCGGGGCCCGGCCCGCCGAGCTGCTGGCGCTGCAGCAGCGGCTGCACGATGTGGCCGTCGACCCCGCACCGCTCGCCACGGTGGGTCTCACCGATCGGGCCGACACGGCGGTGCGGCGCCTGTCCGGGGGCGAGCGGCAGCGCCTGGCGCTCGTGCTGGCGATGGTCGGACGGCCCGAGGTGCTCCTCCTCGACGAGCCGACGGCCGGCGTCGACGTGACGGGACGCTCCGTCGTGCGACGCCTGGTGGCGGCTCGGCGGCGGGCTGGGGTGGCCGTGCTCCTCAGCACCCACGAGCTGGCCGAGGCCGAGCGCATGGCCGACCGGGTCGTGGTCGTCGACCGGGGACGGGTGGTGGCCGACGGCACTCTCGACGAGCTGCGGGGGGACCAGGCCCGCGAGGAGCTGCGGTTCCGCACCGACAGCGCCCTCGACGTCGTGGGCCTGTCGGCGGCGCTCGACGCCCACGTGGCCGAGACGGGCCCCGGCGAGTACGTCGTGGGCGTGGCGCCGACGGCCGAGCGGATCGCCCGCCTCACCGCCGCCCTGGCCGAGCGGGGCGTCACCATCGAGGCGCTCGGCACGGGCAAGGCGACCCTGGAGGACGTCTTCGTCCGCCTGACCGCCAACGAGGCCGACGTGACCGGCCCCCGAACCCACCGCCGACGCGACGAGGCCGACCAATGAACAACGAGAGCGCATGAGCCGGGCCCTGGCCCTCGTCCGGTTCGACGCCCGCCTCACGGCCCGCAACGGCGAGCAGCTCCTCCTCGTCCTCGGCATCCCCGTGCTGATCCTGGTGTTCTTCTCGCTGGTCGACGTGCTGCCCACCCCCACCGAGGAACCCGTGGACTTCCTCACCCCCGGGGTCCTGGCCCTGGCCGTGCTGTCGACGGCCTTCGCCAACCTGGCCATCGCCGTCGGCTTCGAGCGGGAGTACGGGGCGCTGCGCCGGCTCGGCACCACGCCCCTGCGGCGCCGCGAGCTGGTGGCGGCCAAGGTCGCGCTGGTGGTCGTGATCGAGGCCGTGCAGGCGACGGTGCTGGTCGGGGCCGGGCTGGCGCTCGGATGGCGGCCCGACACAGGTGGCGTCGCCCTCGCCGTCCTGGCCGCACTGGTGGCCAGCGTGGCCTTCGCTGGGGGTGGGCTGCTGCTGGCCGGCACGCTGCCGGGCCTCGTCGTCCTGGCCGTGGCCAACGCCCTCTTCGTGGTGCTCCTGCTGGTCAGTGGGCTGGTGGTGCCGCTGGCGGAGTACCCCGACGCCGTGGCCGCCGTGGCCCGCTGGCTGCCGTCCACCGCCCTCGGTGAGATCCTCCAGGGCGCACTCCGACCCGATGAGGGGACGCCGGCCCGGGCCTGGGTCGTGCTGGTCGCCTGGGCGCTGCTCCTGCCCCCGCTGGCCGCCTCCCGCTTCCGCTGGGAGTCCTCGGCCGGCCGCTGACCGTGACCAGAAACGGGCCAGGGAGCGAACTGACACAAGCACGCGTTGCCAGAGCAACGCGTGCTTGTGTCAGTTCGGGCGGCCCAGGGTCCGGGGTGTCAGGCGGCGACGGTGAACCGCTCCAGGTGGAGGAGTCCGGTGGTCAGGCCGACCAGGGCGAGGTGGTAGACGACGGTGGCGCTGACGGGGAGCCAGCGGGGCGGGGGCTGGCGACCGAAGCGGGCCCGGTCGCCCAGCGACACGCTGGCCGCGAACAGGATGGACCCGGCGATGACCAGCGGGGCCACGGCGCCGATGGCCAGGGCGGTGGTGGCGGCCACCGCACCCACGTGCACGGCCACGGCCCACACGAGCGCCGGCGCCCGCAGCCGGACCCGCAGCAGCACGTCGCGGAACACGTCGCGCACGAGCACGACGGCGACGACCGCGCCGACGATCACGGCGATGCGGTCCTGGTACACGAGCGACAGGCCGAAGGCGAAGGCGAACTGGGCGGCGACGGCGGCCCCGAGGGCCTCGACGCTGCGGTCACCCGGGAGGGCGGCCAGTACGTCGGCCACCAGGGCGAGCAGGAGGCCCCCCACGAACCAGGCCCGCACCCCGCCCGCCGGGGTGTCGATGGCCAGGGCCACCGCGACCATCACGGCCGTCGCGGCCACCCGGGTGGGCAGCACGAGGTCGGCCCGACCGGTGACCAGCACGACCCAGTGGCCGGCCGAGGCCAGGCCGAACAGGACCAGCAGCGCCCAGACGACGCTGGTCACCCCGCCGGACCGGTCAGAACCACTCGAAGGCGAGCAGGACGGCCAGGTACACCGAGACGGCCAGGACCAGGCCGGCCACGAAGAGCTGCGTCAGCAGCCGGTTGTCCAGCTTCAGGTGCATGAAGTACGCGGCCACGATCCCGAACTTCACCACCATGAGGATCAGCAGCAGCGGGACGTTGAGGTCCCACAGCTCGACGTACGAGAGCGCCACCTCCACGGCGGTGAGCACCGCCAGCCAGACGGCGATGACGATGTAGCTGACGTCACGGGGGTGGTGGGCCTCGATGGGCCCGGCGTCCTCGCCGACGGCCGACGCCTCGCTGCTGGCCATGTCGCTCACGCGCTCCTAGGGGATCAGGTACACGATGGTGAAGATGACGATCCACACCACGTCCACGAAGTGCCAGTAGAGCCCGACGATCTCGATCGACTCGATGTTCGTCTCGGTGATCTTGCCCCGCGCCACCAGCGTGACCATCGACAACAGGATGAGGATGCCGATCGACACGTGGACGCCGTGGAAGCCGGTCAGCGTGTAGAAGGCGGTGCCGAAGATGTTGGTGGTGAAGCCGAGACCCTCGTTCGCGAAGGCCGTGAACTCATAGACCTGCCCGGCGATGAACGTCGACCCCAGGCCGGCCGTGGTCAGGAGCCAGAGCTGGACCTTGTCCCACTCGAGGCGGTTGGCGGCGTTGACGGCCAGCACCATGGTGAGGCTGCTCATCAGCAGCACGAACGACGACACCGAGGTGAACGGGATGTCGTAGAACTCCTCCGGGTCGGTGCCGTCGACGGGGCGCCGCCGGTACAGCAGGTAGGTGGCGATGAGCCCACCGAAGAGCAGGCACTCCGAGCCGAGGAAGGCCCACATGGCCATCTTCTCGTTGGAGATGCCCGTCGTCGTCACGTGCCCGGCGGCGTGACCACCGGCGTGGGCGTCCTGCGCCGCCGAGTGGACGGTCGTTGCCTCAGCCAACGGGGGCCTCCTCGGCGGCGCGCCCGTCGTCGGCCACCGCCCCGTCGTGGCCGTCGTCGGGCCCGGTCGGGTCGCCGTGGCCGTCGCCGTCGTCGCCGTGGTGGTCGTCGGGGGCGGTCGAGGGCTCGATGCCCCAGGCGTACATGGCCCCCCCGACGAGCACGGCGCCGATGGCGGCGAAGGCCAGGTGGTAGATCAGCCCGGCGGCGATGAAGGGAAGGCCGACGGCCAGCACCAGCGGCCAGTACGACGGGGAGGGGAGGTGGGGGTCGCCGTCGCCGGTCTGGGCCAGCTCGGCACCGGTGGCCACCCGGACGAGACGGCCGTCGTCGTCACGCTGGTACTTCCGGTGCCACAGGTCGTCGAGGTGCTCGACGGTGGGGTCGACGTCGAAGTTGTGGGGCGGCGTGGGCGACGGGACGGTCCACTCGAGCGTCCGGGCATCCCACGGGTCGGGGCCGACGTCGGGCCGTCCGGCCCGCACCCACTGGCGCCGGCTCTTGGCGATGACCCAGAGGAACCAGAAGCTGGCCACCCCGATGAGCAGTGACCCGACCGTGGCCGCCATGTTCCAGAACTCGAAGCCGGTGTTCTCGTCGTAGACGTAGTGGCGCCGGGGCAGGCCCTGGAGCCCGAGGATGTGCATGGGCCCGAACGTGAGGTTGAAGCCGATCAGGTTCAGCCAGAAGTGGACCTTGCCCGAGCGCTCGTCGAGCTTGTAACCGAAGATCTTCGGCCACCAGTAGTACATGCCGGCGAACAGACCCATGATGGCGCCGCCGAACAGGACGTAGTGGAAGTGGGCCACGATGAAGTAGGTGTCGGTCTGCTGGGTGTCGGACGGGGCGATCGAGTGCATGACGCCCGAGAGCCCACCGACGGTGAACATGGCCACCAGCGCCACGGCGAAGAGCATGGCGGTGGTGAAGCGCACCCGGCCGCCCCACATGGTGCCGAGCCAGTTGAGGATCTTCACGCCCGTCGGGACGGCGATGAACATGGTCGTCAGCGAGAAGGCCGTCACCGACACCGGTCCGAGGCCGGAGACGAACATGTGGTGGGCCCAGACCCCCAGCCCATGAACCCGATGGCGATCCCCGAGAACACCACGAACGGGTAGCCGAACAGCGGCTTGCGGCTGAACACGGGGATGATCTCGGACACGATGCCGAAGCTGGGCAGGATGAGGATGTAGACCTCGGGGTGGCCGAAGATCCAGAACAGGTGCTGCCACAGCAGCGGGTCTGCGCCCTGGGCGGTCACGAAGAAGTTGGCGTGGTAGAGCCGGTCGAACGTGAGCAGCACCAGCGCCACCGTGATGACGGGCAGGGCGAACAGCAGGAGGAGCTGCACGACCAGGATCATCCACGTGAACACCGGCATGCGCATGAGGGTCATGCCCGGGGCCCGCATGTTGAGGATGGTCACGATCAGGTTGATGGCGCTCGTCAGCGAGGCGATACCGGTGATGATGAGGCCGAGCGTCCAGAAGTCGACCCCGTTGCCGGGCGAGTAGGCGAGGCCCGAGTTCGGGCTGTAGCAGAACCACCCGCAGTCGGCGGCGCCGCCCGTGAACCACGACAGGTTGAGGAACAGCCCGCCGGCCAGGAAGCACCAGAACCCGAAGGCGTTCAATCGGGGGAAGGCCACGTCGCGGGCCCCCACCTGCAGCGGGATCATGTAGTTGGCGAAGGCCGCCGCCATGGGCATGACCACCAGGAAGACCATGGTGGTGCCGTGCATGGTGAACACCTGGTTGTAGGTGTCGGCGCTGATGATCGTGCCGTTGGGCCGGGCCAGCTGCAGGCGGATGACGATGGCCTCGAGCCCGCCGATCAGGAAGAACGCGGCGGCGGCGACGCCGTACATGATGCCGATCTTCTTGTGGTCGACGGTCGTGAACCACGACCGCCAGCCGGTGGTGGCGGTGGGCCGCTCCCAGATGCCGGCGTCGGGCACCTCGACGGGGCGGGGCGCCACCAGCTCCCTGGTCTCGACCGGTCGCTCGGCGATGGCCATGTCAGTCGCTCCGGGTGGGTGGGCTGGTACGGCGGACGATATCGGTGAGGTCGGCCCCCGGCGGCAGGACGGGGTCGTCGCCCAACGTGAGCAGGTAGGCGACAAGGTCGTCGAGGTCGGTGCGGGTGAGCGTGTCCTCGAAGGAGATCATGCCCCGGTCGTCGTCGGGGGCCATCGGCTTCAGGGCCGGGGCGTTGTGGATCCACTCCCGTAGATCGGCGATGTTCACCGACCCGTCGGGGTCGTAGAGGTCGTAGATGTTGGCGGCGAAACCGGTGCGGGACATCAGGTGGGTGAGGTTGGGGGCCCAGTCGGCCGTCAGGGGCGCCTCACCCTGGTTGGGGTCGTCGATCTCGTTGGGACCGAGCGCCGCCTCGTACACCCCGTCGATGACATGGCACGACGAGCAGAACGTGCCGAACAGCGTGTACCCGTTGGCGGCGTCGCCGATGTTGCCGGGCTCGTCGGCCCGGGGCTGGTCGACCAGCACGACGTTGCCGTCGGCGTCCTCACCCGGCACGTCGGCCGGGAGCTGGTGTGTCTCGACCCAGCGCTCCCAGTCGTCGGGCCCGAGTGCGACACCCCGGATGCGCATGTTGGCGTGCGACAACCCGCAGAACTCCACGCACTGACCCCAGTACACGCCGGGCTCGTCGGCCTCGATGGCCCACAGGTGGATCCGTCCGGGCACCACGTCACGCTTGCCGTTGAGCGCCGGGATCCAGAACGAGTGGATCACGTCACGCGAGGTCATCTCGAGCTGGATGTTCTCGCCGGCCGGGAACACGATGGTGTTGGCGGTGACGATGTCGCCGTTCTCGGGGTAGCGGAACTCCCACCACCACTGCTGGCCGTAGACCTGGATGGTGAGCGCGTCGTCATCCTCGGCCGCCGCCGCCAGGCTCCAGATGACCCCGACGGTCGGGATGGCGATGACGGCGAGGATGACGGCGGGGGCGATGGTCCACCCGATCTCGTAGCGGGTGTTGCCGTGGATCTGCTTGGGGAGGTCGTGGTCCTCCTCGTTGTGGTCGAAGTCGTCGCGACCCCCTCCCCGACGCCGGTACCGCAGGCCGATGAACACCACGGCGGCCATGACGATCACGAACACGATGGTGGCGACGATGAGGACGGCGTTGTAGAGACCGTCGATGTCGCGGGCCAGCTCGCCCCTGGGCTCGAGCGTGTCGTAGGGGGCGTCGCCGGCGCAGGAGGCGAGGGCCAGGAGCGCGCCGACGGCGAGTGCGGGTCGGACGAGGCGGCGGGGGCGGGGGCGGGGCGTCGACAGGTCAGGCATCGGGTTCCTCATGTTGGCCCGGATCGACGAGCGGGCCCAAGCCCTCCTCGTCGTCACCCTCCTCGTCGTCGGGCGTCCCCCGGTCCTCGGCCGTGTCACCCTCGATCTCGTCGGCCGGACCACCGCCGGTCCGCTCCTCCTCGTCGGTGCCGGCCCCCTCGTCGGCGCCCTCGCCGCCGTGGTCGCCGACGTGGCTCTCGAACTCACGCTCGCCGACGGCGGCCGACACGACCCCGCCCCCGATGAGGGCGACCCCGAGCAGCACGACGGCCCCGGCCACGGCGTTGCGGGGCAGTGTGGGCCGGGCGTACACGGCGAAGGCGATGGCCAGGATGACGATGGCCACGACGCTGGCCACCACGGCGGCGCCGATGGCGCTCACCGTCAGCAGGATGCGCGACAGCATGACCACCGGCAGGGCCACCAGGGCCAGGGCGAAGACCGGGATCTCGATGGGGACCATGAACCGGTCGCGCAGGGACCGGTTGGCGGCCGGGTCGTCGGAGTGGCGGTCGGTCCAGGACGTGACGGCCCACTCCAGTCCGGCGAAGCCCACGATCACCAGCCCGAGGATGGCGAGCTGGGTGTTGACGACGACACCGACGGCGGCGACGCCGAGGCCGACGGCCGTGCCGAGGGGCCAGTAGCTGCCGGCGCTGACCGGCACCTCGTCGGCGGGGTCGGGGAGCCGGTCGGTGTCGTTGCTGGCGAGCACCACGCCCAGCGCGGCGGTGGCCGCCACGGCCAGCACCAGGAGGAGCATGAACCCGAACAGGTCGCCCGTCTTCCAGACGAACACGGCCTCCCAGACGGCGTCCCACCCCTCCCGCACGTCGCCGACGTCGCCGAACACGACGTCACCGAACAGGTAGACGATCAGACCGACGACGCCGAGCACGACGAGTCCGGCGAGGTGACGGGCGGGGGCGGTGAACACGGCGCGCCTACTTGACCACGAAAACGGTGAAGAAGATGAACAGCCAGGCCACGACCTGGAAGTCCCAGAACAGGGCGGCCCCCGACAGGCCCGGGTGGCGGATGCCGACCTGACCCCCGAAGACCTTGATGGCCATGACGGCCAGGTAGACGAGCGCGAGGGCGGTGAGGGCCACGCCGACGGCGGCGATGGGGAACACGAGGTTGGCGTAGACCCCCGAACCGATCCCCACCCCCAGCCGGTCCACGGCGAGCAGCATCATGTTGAGCTGGGCGCCGCCGAACAGCAGCGCGAGCAGCACGGCCAGGCGGGTGTTGGTCTCGTCGCGGCGTCGGTTCGACCAGGCCGCCCAGTGCACCAGCAGCGACGAGCCGACCGCCGTGACCACCGTGAAGACGAGCTGGGCGTTGGCGAACTCCACGCCGCGCGGGACCCACGCCTCGGTGGAGCCGCCGGCGGCGTCGCGCAGGGTGGCGTACACGGCCAGCACGCCCGCCACCATCATGCCGAGGGCCATGGCGGCGAGGGCGGTGCCGACCACCAGCAGCCGGGGTCGGGCCCGTTGGGCACCGGCCTCGAGGGCCAGGGGGGCGTCGGCGACGGTCACGGGGACGTCCTCGCGTCGGCGGGCTGGCCGGCGTCGGCGGGCTGGCCGGCGTCGACCGGCTCACGGGCGTCGACGGGCCCACGGGCGTCGAGCAGCGGGCGGTCGGAGGTGACGGGCGGCAGGTCGCCGTCGAAGTTGTGGTGCGGCGGGGGCGAGGTCGTGGCCCACTCCAGGGTGTGACCGCCCCACGGGTCGTCGTCGGCCCGACGGTCCGAGCGGAGGGCGGCGGCGACGTCGACGGCCAGCAGCAGCACGGCGCCGAGGACGAGGACCATGCCGGCGGCGGCCACGGCGGCGAGGGGCTCGGAGGCGCCCCGTCCGTCGTGCAGCGACGCGTCCCAGGGCAGGTCCCACAGCCCACCGGCCACGAGGGCGGGTACGGCCACGAGGGTCACCCCCCCGGCCAGGGCGAGGAGCTGCAGGGCACCGAGGGGCTCCGACAGCGTCCGGCCCCAGATCTTCGGTGCCCACCACCGGACACCGGCAACGAGGCCGCCGAGGCCGCCGCCGAGAACGATCAGGGAGAAGGTGCCGACCCGCCAGGTCGTGTGGCGCAGCTCGAAGTCGCCGTCGGCGAACACGGCGTCGAGGAACGAGCCCACCGCGGCCAGCGCGACACCGCCGAGGAGCATCAGGAGGGCCAGGAACGCCAGGGCGGCGGCGACGGGGGGTGGGGACCCGAGGCCCCGGCGGGCGGTCATGGCGGCCAGGCCGAGGAGGGCCAGGAGGGGCAGGACGGCGAGGGCGGTGAGCGCGATGTAGAAGGTCTCCTCCACGACGGTGCGGCCCGGCCCGTCGGTGACGAGGTCGTTCACCACGGCGTCGTTGGCGAAGGCGCCGAAGCTGTACAGACCGAAGGCGCTGATGGCGACCTGGATCACGAGCGCCTGCGCCTGGCGGGTGCGGGCCGCCACGGGGACGATCTCGAAGAGGATCCCGAGGGTCGGGATGGCCGTCACCAGGATCTGCGGGTGGATGAACAGCCAGTCGAGGTGGGGCCCGACCCCGACGTTGCCGCCGAAGATCAGCCGGCCGTAGCGGTGGTCGACGAAGAGCAGCAGCGCCAGCGCCGCCACCACCGGGAGGGTCACGATGAGCATGGCGGCCGTCACGAACGCCGACCAGGCGAACGGGGGCAGGTGTCGGAGCCCGAGGCCCGGGGCCCGCAGGGCGATCACGCTGGCGGCGATGCAGACGCAGGCGGCGGTGATGGCGGCGGCCCACAGGCCGAGGGCGGCGAGGTAGAGGCGCACGCCCTCGCCGTCACCCCCGCCCGGGCCGCCGTTCACGGCGTAGGCGGCGATCAGGATGCCGCTGGCCACGAGGTAGGTCCAGAACGACGCCGTCAGCAACCGGGGAAAGGCCACGGTGCGGGAGCCGAGCTGCAACGGCACGACGTAGGCGGCCAGCCCGACGAAGAGCGGGATCACGAACAGCAGGGTGATGCCGTCGCGGGAGAGGTGGAGCACCTGGCCGAAGGTGTCGGCGTCGAGCAGCACGTACCCGGCGGCGTCGACGCCCTCCAGGCGGACGAGGGCGGCGAGGACGAGGCCCATGGCCCCGAACAGCAGCGAGGTGCCGATGTAGAGGCGACCGATCCGCTTGTGGTCCTCGGTGTCGAGCCAGCCGAGCGGGGTCGACGACGACGCCCGGGTCGTCGTCGTCTCCGCGGTGCCGACCGCCGCGACCTCGTCGGAGGAGGTCTCGGGCGGGCTCTCGATCACGGTCATGGACGGCGGAACCTCACTCCGATCGGGTCCACGGATACCAGGCGCCCGGGGTCCAGGGGGCCGATGCTGCGGCCGCGCACCCTAGCCAACCGGATGGGTGGGATCGAACAGGGGGCATCCGGACTCGGGCGGCCTACCAACCGGACCGCACCAGCTCGTCGACGGCCATGGCCACGAAGACGAGGCCGAGGAACGTGATGGAGTAGCCGAACACCCGCATGGCCCGCGCCGGGACGGGGTCCCGCCGCAGCGCCCAGGCGTGGGCGAGGAACAGCCCGCCGGTGACGACGGCCACGACCAGGTAGACGGCACCGAGGTCGGCCACCCAGGTCAGTGCGACCGAGACGGCCACCACGGCCACGGCGTAGGCGAGGATCCGGTCGGCGCAGCGCCCGGCCGTCGTGACGCTCGGGAGCATGGGGACGCCGGCCTCGTGGTAGTCGTCGGCGTGGCGCATGGCCAGGGCCCAGAAGTGCGGGGGGGTCCACAGGAAGACCAGCAGGAACAGACCGACGGCGGGGAGGCCGATCTCACCGGTCACGGCCGTCCACCCGATGACGGGGGGCATGGCGCCCGCCGCCCCGCCGATGACGATGTTCGAGCGGTGGGTCCGCTTGAGCCAGAGGCTGTAGACGAAGATGTAGAAGAGCCCGGCCCCGACGGCCAGCACCGCCGACAGCAGGTTGACCGTGGCCCACAGGAGGGCGAAGGCGACGACCTGGAGGGCGACGGCGAACGCGAGGGCCGGGCCCGGATCGAGCACGCCGGAGGCGAGGGGCCGGTGGCGGGTGCGGGCCATGATCCGGTCGATGTCGCGGTCGATGACCATGTTGGTGGCGTTGGCCCCGCCCGCGGCCAGCGTGCCCCCGACCACGGTGGCGGCCACGAGGCCGAGGGACGGCAGCCCCCGCTCGGCCACGACCATGGCCGGCACGGTCGTGACCAGCAGCAGCTCGATGATGCGCGGCTTGGTGAGCGCGACGTAGGCGGCGATGCGGCGCGTCAGGGGGGCACGCCGCAATCCGAGAGCGGTCACCGCCGCAGGTTACGCAGCGCCCCGGGGGTGGGCCAAGACCTGGCCACCGCCGGCCCTCGGGACGGGTCGGGTCGGAGGACCGGTCGCCGTAGCATCGAGCCGGTGAGCCCGGCCCGCTTCCGTCGCGTGGCGCTGGCCGCGCTGGTGGCGCTGTGCGCCATCGTCCTGACCGGCGCGGCCGTCCGCCTGACCGGTGCCGGCCTCGGCTGCACCGACTGGCCGGGATGCGAGCAGGAGCGGTTCGTGCCGGCCGCCGACCTCCACCCCTGGATCGAGTTCGGCAACCGGCTCGTGACGGGGGTGGTGTCGGTGGCCGTGATCGCCGCCGTGCTGTCGAGCCGCCGCCGACGCCCCCACCGGGCCGACCTGGAGCGCTGGTCGTGGGGCCTCGTGGCCGGGGTCGTGGCCCAGGTCGTCATCGGGGCGCTGACCGTCCGCCTGCACCTGCCGCCCGGTGTGGTCGCCGTGCACTTCCTCGTGTCGATGGTGCTCGTGTGGAGCGCCACCGAGCTGTGGCTGCGGGCCGGCCGGGAGGGTCAGCCGTCCACGGGGGCCGCGACCGTCGAGGGCCGCACCCGGCTGCTCACCCTGGCCGTGCTGGCCTGGACCCCGGTGGTGCTCGTGGCCGGCACGGTCGTGACCGCGGCCGGGCCCCATCGGGGCGACGAGGACGTCGAGCCCCTGGCCGTCTCCCTGGGCGCCGTGGCCCGCCTGCACGGCCTGTCCGCCATGGTCATGGTGGCGTTGACGGTGGCGGCCATGGTGGCGGCCACCCGCTCGGTGGCGGCGGTCGAGCTGCGCCGATCGCTCGAGACCGTCATGGCCGTGCTGGTGATCCAGGGCGTGGTGGGCTACGTCCAGTACTTCACGGGCGTGCCGGCCGGCCTGGTGGCCGTCCACGTGCTCGGCGCCACCCTCCTGGTCGTGGCCGTCACCCACCTCCGCCACACCCTCGCGACGGCCGGTGACGCCCCACCCGGGCGGGAGGCGGCCCGTCCCGACGCGGCGGTGCTGCGATGAGCCCGGCCCCGTCGACCACCGAGGAGCGGGTGGAGGAGACGGCCGGTGGTGTCGACACCGACGTGGCCCGCCCGTGGCAGGTGATCGTCTGGAACGACCCGATCAACCTCATGTCGTACGTGGTGCTGGTGTTCCAGAAGGTGCTCGGTCACAGCCGCCAGAAGGCGGAGACGCTGATGATGGACGTCCACCACAAGGGCCGGGCCATCGTCTCGCACGGGACGAGGGAGAAGGCCGAGAACGACTGCTTCCGGCTCCACGAGCACGGGCTGTGGGCCACCATGGAGCTGGTCGACGGATGATGGGCCGACGACGGGTCAGCCGCCGCCGCGACGGCACCTACGCCCTCCGGCTGCCCGACGAGGAGCGGGCCGTGCTCCGCCACCTCCTCCCCCAGCTCCGCGCCCCTCTGGAGGGGTCGACGCCGGCGGGGACCGACGACGCGCTGCGGCGGCTGTTCCCGACCGCCCACCCGGCCGACGAGCGCCTCGACGCCGAGTACCGGTCGCTGGTGCACGACGACCTGGTGCGGGCCCGGCTGGAGGCGCTCGACGTGGTGGCGGCCACCGTGGACGACAGCGTGCTCGACGACGGACAGCTGTCGTCGTGGATCGGAGTGCTGAACGACTGGCGCCTCGTGCTCGGCACCCGCCTTGACGTCAGCGAGGACGACGAGCCCGACGAGCGGCTCCAGGGCGACGACCCCGAGAGCTACGCCCTCTACCACTACCTGTCGTGGCTGATGGGCGAGATGGTCGACGCCCAGCTCGCCTCCCTGCCGGACTGAGCCCCGGCCGGGCCCCCGGATGCGCACCAGCCCGCCGAGCACGGGTTGTGCGAAGCGACGCCGGGCCCCCGGATGCGCACCAGCCCGCCGCGCACGGGGTATGCGAAGCGACGCCGGGGTGTGGCGGAGCGAAGCCATCAGAAAGAGCGCGACGCCGGGCCCCCGGATGCGGTGAGCCCGCCGCGCACGGGGTATGCGAAGCGACGCCGGGGTGTGGCGGAGCGAAGCCATCAAATAGAGCCGGGGTGTGGCGGAGCGAAGCCATCAAATAGAGAACCAGAAGCAGCCCGCCGTGCCGGGGCCGCTGAAGGCGCCGACGCTGGGGCCGACCCGGTAATCGACGAGGTCGACCACGCCGTCGTGGCCGGCCAGGGCGGAGCGGAGCGCGTCGCCCACGGGGGTCACGGCCGCGTCGGCCACCCCCACGGCGGCCCGGACGGGGGTGTCGGCCAGCACGGCATCGGCCATGAAGCGGGCCGCCTCCTCCGCCGTGGCGGCCCCGCCGAGGACGGTCAGCTCGGGGCCGGTCAGCGCGTATACAGCGATCCCCTCGGGTGGCAGCTCGGGGGCCTCCCGCACGCGTCCCGAGGCGGTGGCCAGCTCGAGGCCCTCCATCACGAAGGCGTTCTTGAGCTTCGGGGCCACGGCCTCGGCGGCGGCGGCGGCCTGGGCGGCGCTGCCCCCGTCGGCGACGACCTCGGCGGCGGTCCAGGCGCAGCACGAGATGCCGAAGGAGATGGTCCCGGTGTCGACGATGTGGACGTCGACGTCGACCATCTGCGTGGCGACCCGGGCCGAGTTGATCGTGCCGGAGTGGTGGGCGCCGACGTGGACGGAGACGATCTCGGTGGCCCCCCGATCGACGAGCCGGGTCCATGCCGCCGCGATCTCCCCCGGCGAGGGCTGGCTGGTGCCGACGTCGGGTATCCGGCCTCCCTCGAAGAAGTCCCAGAACCCGTCGGCGTCGAGGTCGACCCCCTCCTGGTAGGCGACCCGGTCGACCACGACGGTGATGGGCACGATCTCGATGCCGTACCGATCCGCCAGCGCGGCGGGCATCTGGGAGTTGGAGTCGACGCACAGTCCGATCACGGGGTGGGAACCTCCTGGCGGGGTGGGCGCGGCCGCCGGGCCGCGAGGGCGAAGCGGTGGGCGATGACGAGCGAGGATGCCAGCGCCGAGACGGGCAGGGAGACGTCCGGACGGGGTCCCCAGGCGTTGGGGAGGTCGCGCCGGTACCAGAGGGTGGCCATGGCCACCCAGCCGGCCGACGCCACCACGGTGGCGGTGAAGGCGCGCTGCCGCAGGGTCGGGATGGCGCTCGTGCCGACGGCGAGGCCGATGTCGACGGGCACGTGGATCGGGAAGGTCACGAGCACGTGCCCGACGCTGGTGGCCACCCCCTTGCCGCCCCGGAACCGGTTCGTGGCCGGCCAGCAGTGGCCCACCACGGCGGCTGTGCCGGCCAGGTTGGCCCCCGGTCCGCCGGCCAGCCGGCGACCCAGGGCGGCCGCCACCGCGCCCTTGGCGATGTCGGCGGCCATGACGCCCAGGCCCCAGCCGGTGCCCAGCACGGCGGCGGCGTTGGCCGCCCCCGGGTTGCCGCTGCCGGTGGCGCGGAGGTCGATGTCGCCCCGCCGGGCCAGGCGGGCGGCGAGATCGGCCGACGGGACCAGACCGAGCAGGTAGCCGAGCCCACCGGCGACGACGAGCGCAGGTCGCGGCGGCACCCGGTCGACCGTATCCACCACCCGGCGGAGCCGGTGCGTCGGCCGTACCGTGGCGGGCGTGATCGTCGGGACCACGGGTGAGATCAAGACGGACGAACGGCGCGTCGGCCTCACGCCGGCCAGTGTGCGGGAGCTGTGCGCCCACGATCACACCGTTCTCGTCGAGCGGGGCGCCGGCGCCGGCATCGGTGCTTCCGACGGGGACTACACCGCCGCGGGGGCCACCCTGGTCGACGGGGCTCCTGACGTCTTCGCCGCTGCGGAGATGGTGGTCAAGGTGAAGGAGCCGCTCGCACCGGAGCGGGCCATGCTGCGGCCGGGCCAGATCCTGTTCGCGTACCTGCACCTGGCGCCTGACCCCGGCCAGACGGCCGACCTGGTGGCCAGCGGCGCGACCTGTGTCGCCTACGAGACGGTGACCGACGGCCGGGGCGGGCTCCCCCTGCTCGCGCCCATGTCGCAGGTGGCGGGCCGCATGTCGGTGCAGGCCGGCGCCCACGCCCTGGAGAGCGCCCAGGGCGGCGCCGGGGTCCTGCTGGGCGGCGTGCCCGGCGTCCACTCCGGTGAGGTGGTCGTGATCGGCGGCGGCGTGGTGGGCGAGAACGCCATCGAGGTGGCCGTCGGGATGGGGGCGTCGGTGACCGTGCTCGACCGGGACGTCCACGTCCTCGATCGCCTGGGGCGGCGGTTCGGGGCCAGCCTGGAGACCATGTACTCCACCCGCACCGCGCTGGAGGATCTCGTGGTCGGTGCCGACCTCGTCATCGGCGCCGTGCTGGTCAAGGGTGACACCGCCCCCCGGCTGGTGACGACGGCCATGGTCGGGAGGATGCGGGCCGGCTCGGTCATCGTCGACGTGGCCATCGACCAGGGCGGCTGCGTCGAGACGTCACGGCCGACCACGCACGCCGAGCCGACCTACGTCGTGCACGACGTCGTGCACTACTGCGTGGCCAACATGCCGGGGGCGGTGCCGCGCACGTCGACGTACGCCCTGAACAACGTGACGCTGCCGTTCGTCCTGGCCCTGGCCGACCGGGGTGCGGCCGGTGCGCTGCGGGCGGACCGGCACCTGCTCGACGGCCTGAACGTGTGCGCCGGCAGGGTCACCGAGCCCGCCGTGGCCGACGCGCTCGGCTACGACCACCTCCCCGCCGTCGACGCCCTGGCGCTCCTGTAGGACCCGGCCCGCCCTCAGGCCACGGCGGCGACCGCCTCGGTGAACCGGTCGAGCCCGTCGTCGACGTCGGCACCGGTGACGTCGAGCATCGGGGTGATGCGCACGACGTTGCCGTGGAGGCCGCCCCTGCCGACCAGCAGCCCCCGGTCGCGAGCGGCGTCGAGCAGGGCGGCGGTGCGGGTCGGGTCGGGCTCGATGCCGCCGGGGTGGACGATCTCGATGGCCTGCATCAGCCCCTTGCCCCGCACCTCGGCGACCCAGTCGCTGGCCGCCACCGTCGACTCCAGCCCGGCCCGGAGCTGCCGACCCCGGACCAGGGCGTTGCCCTGCAGGTCGTCGTCGAGGACGCAGCGCAGCGTGGCCCGGCCGGCCGCCGCCGACAGCGGGTTGCCCCCGAACGTCGACAGCGAGTTGGCCGTCATGGCGTCCATCAGCTCGGCGCGGGCCACCACCCCGGCCAGCGTGACCCCGTTGGCCACCCCCTTGGCGAAGGTGAGGGCGTCGGGCACGACCCCGTGGGCCTGGTAGCCCCAGAAGTGCTCGCCGGTGCGCCCCCAGCCCGTCTGCACCTCGTCGACGACGAGCAGGATGCCGTGGGCGTCGAGCACCTTGCCCATGGCGCCGAACAGCCCGTCGGGCGGGGTGGCGAACCCGCCGACGCCCTGGATGGGCTCGGCGATGAGGCAGGCGACGTCGGCGGCGGTCACCATGTCGAGCACCTGGACGAGATCGTCGACGCAGGCGACCGTGTAGGCGTCGTCGTCGAGGTGGCGGAACGGGCTCCGCAGGCGGTAGCCCCCGTGGACGAAGTGGACGTCGAGCCCGCTGGCCCCCGTCGACCGCCACGACCGGTGCGACGTGACGGCCTGGGCCGTGAACGACCGGCCGTGGTAGCTGTTCCGGACGGCCAGCACCTGGTTCGAGCGGCGGTGCAGCGTGGCGAGCAGGAGGGCGGTGTCGTTGGCCTCGGTGCCCGAGGTGGTGAAGAAGACCCGGGCGTCGGGGATGCCCGACACGGCCGCCACCTCCTCGGCGAAGGCGATCATGGGCTCGGACAGGTACAGCGTGGAGGTGTGCAGGACACGGCCGGCCTGCTCCCGCACCGCCTCGACGACCTCGGGGCGGCCGTGGCCGATCATGGTGGTGAGGATCCCGCCGAAGAAGTCCAGGTAGCGGCGGCCCTCGACGTCCCACACGTGGCTGCCCTCCCCCCGCTCGATGGCCACGGGCCGCCGGTGCAGCGGCGTGAGGAACGAGGGCAGCACGGCCCGGTAGCGGGCCTCGAGCTCGGCTGAGGTGGCGATGCCGGGAGCGTACGTGCTCCCGGCCGGGGGGAACCGGGGCGCGGCGTCAGAGAGCCGGGATGACCTCGGCCGCCACCCGCCGCAGGACGTCGTAGCGGGGCTCGAGCGGCGGGAGGATCATCACCTGGTCGAGGCCGGCGGCGTCCATGGCGTGCAGGCGCTCGACGATCGCGTCGGCCGTACCGACCAGGCACGTCCGCTCGATCAGGTCGGCGGTGACGAAGCGCTCCTCCTCGGGCACGACCCAGCAGTTGTGGCCCCGGTGCACCCGCTGGTGGCGCACCCGCTCCGGCACCTCGGCCAGCAGGGAGAGGTAGTCGTCCCACACGTCGAGCACGGCCGGGTTGGTCGGCGACCGCCCGAAGTTGCGCCACTGGTCGTAGGCGTAGTGGAGGGCGGCGACGGCGAAGGCGCCGCACTCGTGACGGACCCGGGGGGAGTCGACCGCCTCACCGGGGTCGAGCACCACGATGGTGGTGAGCGAGCAGGTCAGGAACCGCTCCCGGTCGATGGTCCGCCCCGCTTCGGCGGCGCCGGCGTCGACCGCCCGCCAGACCCGCTCCATGACCCCCGGATCCATCGGCACCGAGAGCACGACACCGTCGCCGTGGCGTCCCGCCAGGCCCATCGAACGCGGCCCGAACCCCGACACGTGGAGCGGGATCTCGTGACCGAACTCGACGAAACCGTCGTCGGCCATGACGTGGCGCACCGGCGAGGTGACGCCCCGCCAGGTCACCTCGGCCTCCTCCCCCCGCATGAGCGGCCGGAGGGCGGTGAGGTACCCGTCGAACTCGGCGATGCGCATGGGCGGATGGCCCATGATCCGCATGGCCGTGTTGCCCGTGCCGATGCCGAGGAAGGTGCGCCCCGGGGCCAGTCGGGCGATGGTGGCGATGCTGGCCGCCGTGACCGGCGCCGGGCGGGTGGCGGCCACGGCCACCCCGGTGCCGAGGCGGATGGTCGACGTGCGGTCGGCGGCCAGGGCGAGCGTGGCGTAGGGGTCGCTCCAGATCATCTGGCTGTCGGCCAGCCAGGCGTGGGTGTAGCCGAGCCGCTCGGCCTCCACCACGTAGTCGACGTCGTCGATCCTGGACGCCACGCACACCCCGAGCTCCACCGCGGGAGTCTCGTCAGGGCGACCCTGAGCTGTCCAGCGGCCGGCGGTGCAGCGAGACGGCGAAGTCGCCTCCGGTGAAGGGAGCGCCGTCCCAGGTGGCCCAGCGGTCGACGGGCACGAGCCCGGCGTCGGTGCACCATCGGTCGTAGTCGGTCGGTGCGGGCGACCCGGTCACGGCCCCGGACAGCAGTCGTCCCCCGGGCAGGAGGCAACGGGCCAGGTTGGCGACGATTGCGGGCCGAACGTCCTCGACGGCGTAGGGGAGGACGTTGCCGGCCATCACGACCACGTCGAACCGTCCGCCGGGGTCGACGGAGGCGAGGTCGGCCACGATCCAACGGACGGCGCCGGAACGCCGACGGGCCCGCTCCACCATGTCGGGATCGGCGTCGACGCCGACGACGTCGTGGCCCCGCCGGGCCAGCTCGACGGCCACCCGGCCCGTCCCGCACCCGGCGTCGAGGACCCGCATCGGTCCGTCGCCGCCGACCCGCTCGACCGCGTCGGCCTCGCCGTGGACGGGCTCACCGGCGGCCGCCATCCGCTCCCACCGGGCGTCGTAGGCGTCGAGGTCGGTGGCCTCCCGCCACGCCCGCCACCGGGGGCTCGGCTCGGGCAGGGAAGTGGGCTCGGTCACGGCGTCGGTAGCGTACGACGGCACCGTCGCCGACCCCGGGGTCCCGCCGTCATGTCGTTGCGCCACGGCCGGGAGGTCCTGGCCATCCCGGGCCCGTCCGTCATGCCCGACCGGGTGCTGCGGGCCATGCACCGCCCGTCGCCCAACATCTACGAGGGTGAGATCGTCGAGCTGGCCGCCTCGGTGCACCGCGATCTCCGGGTCGTGGCCGGCACCACGGGCGACAGCATCATGTACGTCGCCAACGGCCACGGCGCCTGGGAGGCGGCGCTCACCAACACCCTGTCGCGCGGCGACACCGTCCTCGTGCTGGCCAGCGGGATCTTCGCCGCCGCCTGGGGACGGATGGCCGAGGCACTGGGGGTGAAGGTCGAGACGGTCGAGGCAGGTCACCGGGCCGCCGTCGACCCGGCCGCGGTCGAGCGGGCCCTTCGCGACGACGCCGACCACCGCATCACCGCCGTGCTGGTCGCCCACGTCGACACCGCCTCGTCGGTCGTCAACGACGTGGGTGCCGTCGCCGGGGCCGTCCGCGCCGCCGGTCACCCCGCCCTGGTGATGGTGGACTCCATCGCCTCGTTCGGCTGCGTCCCCGAGCAGATGGATGCCCGGGGCGTCGACGTGCTGGTGGCCGCCTGCCAGAAGGGGTTGATGGTGCCGCCCGGGGTGTCGTTCAACCTCGTCGGCCCCAGGGCCTGGGACGCTCACGCCCGGGCCGGTCTCGTCACCGGGCACTGGAGCTGGACCGAGCGCTCCCGGACCGACTCCTTCTACCTCCAGTTCGGGGGCACGCCGCCGACCCATCACCTGTTCGGTCTGCGGGAGGCGCTCGACATGCTGGTGCACGAGGAGGGGCTGGCCGCCGTGTACCACCGCCACCGGGTCCTGGCCGCCGCCGTGCGGGCCTGTGCCGAGCGCTGGGCGTCGACCGGTCCGCTCTCGTTCAACGTGATCGAGCCGAGCCACCGCTCCGACGCCGTCACCACGATCCTGACCGGCGACGTCGACGCCTCGACCATCCGGGCCCGGTGCCTCGACCGCCACGGCGTCGTCCTCGGCCTCGGCATCGTCGACCGGGCCGCGGCGTTCCGCATCGGGCACATGGGCCACCTCAACTCGCCGGCCGTGCTGGGTGTGCTCGGTGCCGTCGAGGCGACGCTGACCGAGCTGGGCGTGGACCACGACAGCGGGCTGGCGGCGGCAGCGGCGGTGGCCGCCACCGGCTGAGGCGAGCCGCTCAGGCGGCGGCTCGGCGGGGGTCGGGGTGGCTCCCGTCGACCGGGCAGTGGGCGTGATGGCGGGCGGGTGACTCGTCCGGCTCGGCGTCCCGGGTCTTCGTGTCGTCGGCCCGCAGCATCACCGCCGCGGTGAGCCCCCCTGCCGCCACCAGCGCCGCGGCCAGGACCATGGCGGGCGGGAAGCCGTCGCCCAGCCGGGCAGGGTCGTTGAGCGCGTCACCGGTGAGCCCGACGATGCCAGGCACGGCCGCCACGGCCAGGAGCTGTCCCGTACGGGAGACGGCGTTGTTGGTTCCCGAGGCTGCGCCGGACCGGGCGTCGGGCACGCTGCCCAGCGCGGTCGAGGTGACCGGCGCCACCGACGCCGACAGGCCCAGACCGAAGACGACGACGGCGGGCAGCACGTCGCCGACGTAGGTGGCGTCGGCGTCGACCCGGACGAGCAGCAGCAACCCGGCCGCCATCACGAGCGGGCCCACCGTCAGCGGGATGCGAGGCCCGATGCGCTGGGCCAGGTCACCGGCCCGGGACGAGAGCAGGAGCATCAGGACCGTCACCGGCAGCAGCGCGGTGCCGGCGGCGATGGGCGACCAGCCGGCGGCCACCTGGAGCTGCACCGACAGCAGGAAGAACACGACGCCCATCCCCCCGTACACGAGGAGGGTGATGGCGTTGGCGGCCGCGAAGGCCCGCTCGGCGAACAGGTCGATGGGCACCATGGCGTGCTCGCGGCCGGGCTCGTAGCGGGCCAGCCCGATGCCGGCGACCACGGCCACGACGGCGGACGCGATCTCGAGCGGGCTGAAGCCCCCCTCCGGTCCCTCGATCAGCGCGTAGGAGGCGGCCCCGAGGGCGAGGACCGTGAGAACGGCGCCCACGACGTCGATCCGGCTGTCCTGTGCGTCCGGATCCATCGACTCGGGCACCCGGGTCGACAGGATGAGCACCGCCGCCGCCACGGGGAGGTTGATGACGAAGACCCAGCGCCACGACAGCTCGACGAGGAGCCCGCCGACGATGGGCCCGATGGCACCGGCCACACCGGTGAGGCCCGACCAGGTGCCGACGCCCCGCCCCCGGTCCTCGGGCCTGAGGGTGGCCTCGATGATGGCCAGGCTGCCGGGGGTGAGCAGCGCCCCGCCCACCCCCTGCAGGAGGCGACACCCGATGAGCACGGGCACGCTCGGCGCCAGAGCGCAGGCCACCGAGGCCGCTGCGAACCACGTCACGCCCAACCGGTAGACACGTAGGCGGCCGTAGCGGTCGCCTAGGGACCCGCCCACCAGGATGAGCGCCGCCAGGGTGAGCAGGTAGGCGTTGATGACCCACTTCTGGCCCGACGACCCGGCGTCGAGGTCGTCGGCGATGGACGGCAGCGCCACGTTGACGACGGTGGCGGTGAGCATGGCCACGGCCGACCCCAGCACGGTCGTGGCGACAACGAGCCGACCGGCCCGGCTCCCCAGCTCGAGCTGGCCGGCGCCGTCGTTGTCATTCACCGAGCGGAGCCTACGAAGGCGGCGGAGCGGGTCCGAGCAGGGCCACGAGATCGGCCGGGTGGTGGAGGATCGACGCCGCACGCGTTGGCGGCGTGGAGGAACAGGTCGGGCGCCGGCTTGCCCCGCTCGACCATCGTGGCCGAGAAGATGCGGTCCGGTGCGAACCACCGGTCGAGGCCGGTGACCCGCAGCGACAGCGCGACGCGCCCGGGGTCGCTGCTGGATGCGACACAACGGGGGAGGTGGAGGCCGGCCAGCAGCTCGGCCATGCCGTCCACGGCGACGAGCCGGTCGGGGAAGGCGGTCAGGGTCTCGGCCAGGATGCGGCCGTGCAGCTCGGGGGGAACCGGCCGGCCGTGCTCGTCGCCGACGATGCGCATCATGTCGTGGTAGGCGAGGCCGACGAACCGCTCGACGATCTCCCCGGCGCCGATCGGGAACCCGGCCGCAGCGAGCAGGGCCGCCTCGATCTCGACGGCCAGCACCCCGCTGTCGACCAGCACCCCGTCGCAGTCGAAGATGACCAGCTCGACGCCCACGTCGGCACGCTACGACGCCGGCCCGGGTTGCTACCGTGAGCCCATCCGGCCCCCATCGTCCAGCGGCCCAGGACTCCACCCTTTCAAGGTGGCAACACGGGTTCGAATCCCGTTGGGGGTGCTGACCGCTACGTCCCCCTGCCGGGGACCCTGCCGAGGCGTGGCTCGGCGGACCACAGCACCGGTTGTGGCGGTTGCTGCAGGCTGCAAGGTCGATGTGCTCGCCGAGAACAGGCTCGGCAGGTTGGCCGCTCATCGCCCCGAGCGGTCTCGCCGACACCGTCGGCGTCGCAGCGGCCGACGGGGCCATCCGCCGGAGCGACATAGTCGTCACCACCACCCGGCGTTCGGGGGCACCTCCGGCTCCGGGCCGAAGCGTGCCCGCGTCGTCGGTGGCGATGCTCGTCGGAAGGCCGGACGACGGGTCGGTCGTGGTGGCCGGTCCGATGTTCCACAGTGAGCTCGACACCCTGACCCGGCGCTGGCCCGAGCCGTGGTCACCGGGCTCGGCGCTCGGACGGCTCTGCTGACCTCGCCCAGCGCCGTGCCCAGCATCTTGGCGAGGGCCACCGACAGGAGCGAGGACGCTGCGACGCCGGTCGGTTCCGGCCGGAGCGAGGTCAGTCGGCGGCGTGGGCGATGTGGGCGAGCTCCCGCCAGATCAGGGCCAGGATGGCGGCCGATCCGGCGAAGGCGAACCAGTAGGGGGCGGTGATGCCGAGGGTCTGGGCCAGGACGGCGCCGACACCGGCGCCCACGACGAGCCCGCCCTGCATGCCGACCAGGTAGACGCTGCCGACCCGGCCCTGCAGCTCCTCCGGCACGGCGGCCTGGCGCACGGTGGTCGACGTCGTCGCCCACATCGAGGCGTGGACGCCGAACACGAGCATGGCGACCATGGCCGGCCAGGCGACCGTGACGGTGGCGAGCACGAGATGGGTCGACGTCTCGACCACCAGTCCGATCCGCATGATGCCGGCCATGCCCAGGCGGCGCTCGGTGGCCCCGTAGAGGGACGAGCCGACGATGCCGCCCACCGCCGTCATCGCCGTCAGCACACCGAAGCCGAGCTCGTCGAGGCCGAGGCGGTCGGTGGCGAGCACGACGAGCACCGAGAAGGCGGCCCCGAACGTGACGTTGAACGCGAAGATGGTCAGCGCCAGGGTCCGCACCGGCGGCGAGGCCAACAGCCACGCCACCCCGGCCCGGATGTCGGCCCTGACCGACCGTCGGGCCGACGCCGGGGCCGCCGCTCCCGACGGTCCGGCCGCCGCTCGGGTCGCCACCAGCACGACCTGCGACACCAGGACGACGCCGAACCCGATGAGGACGGCCTGGGCGACGAAGGGGACCAGCGCACCGACCACGAACAGGGCGGCACCGAGGGGCGGGCCGACCAGCAGGTTCAGCGAGACCATCCCGAAGATGAGCCGGGCGTTGGCCAGGCCGAGATCCCGTCGGGCCACGAGCATCGGCAGCAGCGTCGTGGCCGTGCTGTCGGCGAACGTCTCGGCGACGCCGAGGACGAACAGCACGACGAGCACCACGCCGACCCCGACGGCGCCGCCCCCGATGGCCGCCGCCAGCACGGCCAGCACCACGACCCGGACGACGCTGGTGACGACGATGATCCGCCTGCGGTCGAACCGATCGGCGACGACGCCGGCGTGCAGCCCGAACACCAGCCACGGCGCCCGCGCCACCAGCCAGGCCAGGCCGACCATCAGCGGGTCGTCGGTCAGGGACTCGACCAGCAACGGCCCCGCCGCCACGGCGATCCCGTCGCTCAGGTTCGCCGTCCACGTCCAGGCCAGCAGCCAGCGGAAGCTGCGCCCCAGCCGCGCCGGAGCGATGGCCTCACCCACGCGGTTCACAGCGGGAGCCGGCTCAGCGCAGCCGCAGGACGTTGCCGGTGACGAGCCGGCCGGCGTCGGCGCAGAGCCACGCGATCACCTCGGCCACCTCGGCGGGATCCGCGACGTGGTGGTGGTCGTGGTCGGAGGCGACGAAGGCACGGACCTCGTCGGTGACCCAGCCCGTGTCGGTGACCGGGGGGTACACGACGTTGGCGGTGATGCCGTCGGCAGCCGTCTCGGCGGCCGCCGACAGCGTGTAGCTGATCAAGGCCGCCTTGGCCGCCCCGTAGGAGACCTCCCCCGGGAAGGCACCGCCCTCCCCCGAGGTGAGGGTGACGATCCGGCCCCACGACGCCCCCCGCCGGCGGTGACGGGCGATCAGCTCGGCCATCAGCAGGGCGCCGGCCCGGGCGTCGACGTGGAGTTGGGCATCGATCGTCTCGGGGGTGACGGGGCGGTTGTCGCGCCCGATGGCGTCCGCGCCGCCGTCGGCGAAGCTGTCCATGCGCCACCCGCTGGCGTTGTGGACCAGCACCGACACCGGGCCCAGCCCGGCCTCGGCCCGGTCGAACAGCAGGCCGGGAGTGGAGGACACGGCCAGGTCGGCCTCGACGGTCAGGCACCGCCGTCCGAGCGCCTCGACCGCCGCCGCCGTGGACGACCCGTCGGCCCGGCGGGGTCGCTGGTAGTCGTCGTCCCGACCGGGGTCACCGCTGCGGAGGTAGGTGACCACGACGTCGGCACCCCGGGCGGCCAGGGCCACGGCGGTGGCGGCCCCGATGCCGTGGTTGGCCCCGGTCACGAGCGCGACCCGGTCGCGGAGGGACGAGGGGTCGGCCACCGTGGGAGCATGGTCGACGTGGCCCGCAGGAGGCGAGTGAGAATGGGCTCGTACCGAGGGGTGCGGGCGCTGCCGGCCGGCCCGGAGTGACCGGCTAGGGAGCCGAGCCTGCGCCCCGCCGCCGGCTGACCGTCAGCGCACCCGCGCCGGCGGCCAGGAGGGCCAGGGCCAGCAGCGTCAGCGAGAAGGCGTCGAGACCGGTGTTCGCCACCCCACCCCGGCTGCCACTCCCGGACCCGCTGCCGCTCCCCGAACCCGACCCGGTGCCGGAACCCGTCCCCGACCCCGTCCCGGTGCCCCGGCTGACGGTGGCACCGGCCGTGTCGGTCGGCGTGGCCCCACCGACCGTCACGTCGGACTCGTCGAGGGGCCGTCCGGCCACCACGTTGCCGCCCCGCACCGTAGCGCTGTTCACCACCGTGCCGCTGGTGGCGGTCACCCGGGCGTCGATCTCGATCACCAGCGTGGCGTCGACGGCCAGGACGGTGTCGGTGGCGCAGGTGACCCGCTGGCCCAGCACGGAGCACGACGTCCCGGTGGGCGGATCGCTCGACACGTAGGTCAGCCCGGCCGGCAGGTCGTCGACGACCGTGATCGTGCCGGCGGACGGTGACGGCCCCTCGTTCGTCACGGTCAGCTCGTAGGTGACCGTCCGCCCGGTCCGCAGCGTCCCGCCGAGGACCTTGTCGAGGGCCAGGAGCGCCAGCGGCACCGGTACCTCGTCCCGGGACGAGTTGTCGGCCGGGCGGGGGTCGTCGGAGGCGCTGTCGACGGTGACCACGTTGACGACGGACGGGGCCGCCGAGGCGGACGGCTCGACGACGAGCGACAGCGTGGAGGTGGCCCCGTCGGCCATGGGCACGGCCGTGCCGGCGGCGTCGACGTAGGTGCACGTCACCATCCCGCCGGTCTCGTCGCAGGACCAGTCGTCGCCGGTTCCCCGTACGAACTCGACGCCGCTCGGCATCATGTCGACCACCCGGACCGGTGCCGCCGCCGCATCGGGACCCCGGTTGGTGACGGTCACCGTCCAGGTGTTCTCGTCCCCCACCCGGAACGGACCGGCGTGGGTCTTGGTCACCGACAGATCGGCCCCCGTCCCCGGACCGGCCTGACGTCGGAAGCCGAAGTCGACGTCGTCACGGGTGGCGCCGGCGCCCAGCGTCAGCGTCGCCCGCGCGTCGTCGCCACCGTCGAGGTCGTCGGACAGGACGCCGCCGGATACCGCCTCGGTGTCGACCACGACGACCACGTCACCGGCGGGGATGCCGGCGGCCCGGTAGCGGCCGCCGGCGTCGGTCGTGACCGTCCACGTCGCCGAGGGACCACCCCCGGGGGCGGTCCACGTCACCGACAGGTCGACGCCGGCGATGCCGTCCTCGTCGTCGTCTACGACCCCGTCGGCGTCGTCGTCCCACCAGACCGTGTCACCCACCTCGCCCGTACCCGTGAAGGAGAAGTCCTGGTCGAGGTCGGCCTGGCCGATCCCGATCGACGTCCGGCTGGTGGCGTCGTCACCGCCGTCGGCGTCGTGGGTCGCCTCCACGCCGGTGGACAGCCCCGACGCAGCCACCGTGTAGTCGCCGGGTGGGAGGCTCTCGACCAGGTAGACCCCGTCGGCGTCGGTGGTTCGGGTGAGGACCATGTCGTCGCCGCCCGTCGGGTTGGTCCACGTCACCGTCACCGTGACCCCGGCCATCCCGGGCTCACCCGGGTCGGAGGCGGCCGACCCGTCGCCGTCGAGGTCGAGCCACACCAGGTCCCCGATGGCGCCGGTACCGGCGTAGCCGAAGTCGACGTCGAGCCGGATCGATGCTTCCGGTGTGAGGGTCACGACGGCGGTGTGAGGCGTGTCGATCCCGTCGAGGTCGGCGGTCGGGTCCAGCCCGAGCGGGAGGTCCACGTCGTCGACCGTGACGGTGACGGGCACGCCGATCGGCACGCCGCCGAAGGAGTAGGTCCCCCCCGTGGACGTGGCCGTCTCCAGCGTGACGGCCGTTCCGTCCGCCAGCGTGTAGGTGGCGGTCACGCCCACGCCGGCCAGCGGCGCCTCGCCGTCGTCGACCACGCCGTCCCCGTCGGCGTCGACCCACACCGTGTCGCCGATCGTCCCCGCCCCGGCGTAGGCGTAGTCGACGTCGCGCCGGTCCTCGGGGCCGCTGACGCCGACGCCGAGCTCGAAGGGCCCGCTGTCGTGCGGGGTCGAGGTCCCGTCGAGGTCGAAGGTCGGGCTCAGGCCGGGCGGGAGGGTGCTGGGCTCGACGGTCACCCGGTAGCGGCCGTCGGGCAGGCCGGCGACGCCGTAGACGCCGTCGCCGTCGGTCGTGGTCAGGACGCTCAGGTCGTCCGCCGTCCCGAGGGCGTCGTCGCCCCCGGCCCACGTCACCCGCACGTCAACACCCGTGAGCCCGTGGTCACCGGGCTCGCGGGCCGGCTCCCCGCCGCCGTCCAGATCGAGCCACAGCTCGTCACCGACGGAGTTGGCGCCGACGTAACCGAAGTCGACGTCGAGGTACGGGGTGACATCGGCCGCGAGGACCACGCCGGCCGTCTCGTGGTCGAGGTCGACGGTGTGCCCGTTGGACGCCTGGGAGGCGGCGAGGTCGGGGTCGTCGGCCAGCTCCCAGGTCTGGGTGAGCGCTCCCGGCAGCGTGCCTCCCGCTCCTCCGCCGCCGGCCGGGTCGGTGAGATCGGACGGGTCGACGGTCACGGTGAGCCCGGTGTCGAGGGGGAGCCCGGTCACGTTCCAGTTCCCGTCGGCGTCGGTGACCGCCGTGACGACCTCCGTCGTCGCGCCGGCGCCCGCCCAGCTCACCGCCACCGTCACGCCCGGGAGGCCGGGCTCGCCGGCGTCCTGTACCCCGTCGGCGTCGAGGTCGAGCCACACCCGGTTCCCCAGGTCCGAGCCGAGGGCGTCGACGGTCACCGACTGCTGGTCGTCCTCGGTCTCGACGCCGTTGCCGGGGGTCGAGTCGGGGTCCCACTGGCCCGCCGTCTCCACCTCGGCGGTGTTGGTCACCTCGCCGACGGCATCGACCCGGAAGCGGACCCGGAGCAGGTGGCTCGCATCGGCCGGGACGGTCCCGATGGTCCAGGTGGAGCTGCCGGGATCGAACGTGCCCGCCTCGGACAGGTCCGTGGTCAGGTGGGCGAGGCCGTCACCGAACAGGTCGACGAGGGTCACGTCGTCGGCGTCGTCGGGGCCGTCGTTGGTCACCTCGACCTCGTAGGTGACGACGTCGCCCCGGTGGACGGGATCGGCGTCGAGGAGCCGCTTGGCCACCGACAGGTCGGCCCGGGCCACGACGGCCGACGCCTCGTCGTCGTCGGCGTAGCCGCCCGGCGTGCCGCAGCATCCCGTCGAGCCACCGGCGTCCTGCCAGGTCGTGGCGGCCTCGTTGACGTGGGGGTTGGCGGGGCCGGTGCGGGCGAGGCCGGTGGCCGGGTCGGGGGTGAGGGCGGCGGCGTTCGGGACGGCGTCGAACTCGACGGTGACCTGCTCGGCGGGCGCCAGCGGACCGGGGGCCACCGCCGCCCACGTCAACCGCTGGCCGGCGACGGTCGGCTCGACCGGGGTCGGCCCCCCGGCCGGGGTCGTGACGGCGGCGCTGCCCGTCACGTAGGTCCACCCGTCGGGCAGGACGTCGGTCACGGACACGGCGCGGGCGGACGCCACCGACCCGGTGTTGGTGACGACAACCCGCCAGCCGAAGGGCTCGTCGAGGCGGGCGTCGGCGGGGTCCCCGAGCGCCGTCTTGGCCACCGTCAGCTGGGGGAAGTGCACCTCGACGGTGGTGGCGTCGGGCAGCAGCGACCCCCGGGTGGCGGCGGGACCATTGCCGTAGGTGGGCACGTCGCCGTTGGTGATGGCGGCCCGGTCGGCGGCGTCGAGGCCGAAGTACGACGGGACGTCGGCGGCGGTGGTGAGGTCCTCACCGTCGGCGAGGTCGACGGACCCGTCGAGCACGGCGTCGAAGTCGACGGTGGCGGCCGCCGACACGGCCAGCGGCCCGGCCAGGGTCCAGGTGATGGTGCGGGTGCCGGCGTCCCAGGTGCCGGTGGAGCCGCTCGATCCGGTGATGGTGGCGCCGTCGGTGGCCGGCGCTCCGGCGGGGCCGACGAGCGGGGTCATCCCCTCGGGCACCACCTCGGTCACCGTGACGTCGTGGGCGTCGCCGCTCCCGGTGTTGGTGACGGTCAGCGTGTAGCGCAGCGTGGCGGCGGCCTCCACGTCGCACCCGTCGGCGACGCCCCCCTCCGAGTCCGTGTCGTCGGCGCCGGTGCGATTGTTGCCCGGGGTGGTGTCGCACGGACCGATGGCCCCGCCCCCGGGCCGGGTCACGTCCTCGTCCAGCTCCAGCTGCGGCTCCACGACGGGGACGGACTCGGCGGCGGGCCCCTCCGACGCGTCCCAGGCGTCGCCCGGGGCGTCGTAGGGGGGAGGGAGGCTGGTCGGATCGGCGGGGGTGACCCGGTCGGTCGTGTTCCACCGCAGCCGGGCCAGGTTGTCGACGGCATCACCGCCGGCGGCGTCGGTGTCGACGTGGAGGGTGTAGCCGACGGTGACGGTGCAGCCGTCGGCGCCGGCCCGCACGTCGCCGAGGAACCAGGCGATGCGGCCGGCCGACCCTCCCACCGGTGGACCGAACGTCTCGACGTCACCGCCGCCCAGCGAGCCGCCCCCGGGCACAACCAGGCACGTACCGCTCACGTCCACGGGTCCGAAGCCGTCGAAGGTGGCCTCGGCGGGCAGGTCGTCGAACAGCGTCAGGTCGTAGGTGAGGGTGTCGGGCGGGATCGTGACGGTCAGGTCGTAGTCGAGGGGTTCGCCGATCGTCACCGACGACCGGTCGTCGGCATCGTCGGGCAGCGGCTCGACGTCCTTGGTCAGCGTGGCGGCGGGCAGGATCACGGTGTCGTCGTCGTCGTCGGTGTACGTCCGGGCGTCGTCGGCGTTGACGTCGTCACCGTCGAGGCTCGAGCCGGTGGCGGTGACCCGGTTGACGAGCGAGCTGAGGGCGAGGGCAGGGTCGTCGACCGTGGCCGGGTAGGTGAAGCTGACGGTGACGCCGGGGTCGATGCCCATCAGTGGCGCCCAGTCCGCCGGTGTCCAGGTGATGGTGCGGGTCGTCTGGCTCCAGGTGCCGGTGAAGCCACCGCTCGGTGCCACGCCGGTGGCGGCCACCGGGTCCCCGTCGGCGGACACCGGCCCTCCACCGGCCCGCTCCGGGGTGATCCCGACCGGCACCGCGTCGACCACGGTCACGTCGTGCAGGCGCGACGCGTTGAGGCCCGATCCGTTCGTGACGTCGACCCGGTAGGTGACGGTGTCACCGGGAGCGACGTCGGGTCCCGTCGGGACGGTGTGCAGCTTCGCGACCGTCGGGACCGGCTCCACGATCCGCACCCGCACCGAGTTCGAGAACCGGAGGGGCTGCATGTCGCCGCCGGCGTCGTCGGCTGCGACCGTGAACGTGTTGTTGCGGTTCGCGCCGATGCCCCCCGCCGTCAGCTGGGCATGGAACGTCACGACGACGGTGTCGTCGCCCGACCCGGCGGCGTTGCGGTAGTCGGGCGGCAGGGCGTAGCGCACCACCCCGGTGGCGCCGACCCCCGGGTGCGTGAGCGTGCCCGCGTCGAGGCGATCGCCGTCGGCGTCGACGGCGGTCGACTCGACCGTCGACGTCAACGTCGCGGCCGAGCCACCGAACGTCGCCGGGCCCTCGAAGTAGGTCATGCCGCTCGGCAACGTGTCGGACAGGACGGCGTCGTGGGCCGTCGTACCGGCCGGGACCGTGAAGGTGAGCCGGTACCGGACGATCTCACCGATGGTGGCCTCGTCGTTGGCCGCCGACGGCGTCGCGTTGGCGACGTTGCCCGCCTCGACGATCCCGGTGGCGACCGCCTTGGCCAGCGTGACGGAGGAGGTGGCCAGGAAGGCCTCGTCATCGGCGGCACCCGTGTTCGGCGTGACGGTCGGGTCGATGTTGTCGCGGGGGAAGTAGGACGTGTGGCCGGCGTTGGTGGCCGCCTCGTAGGTGCGGACCCCGGCCCGGTTGGTCCACTTCTCACCGGCGGCGGCGTCGTCGGGAACGGTGAGGACGTAGTTCAGCTCGACCGACCCCGAGGGGGCGATGGTGGCCACGGTCCAGGTCACGATCCCGGCGGCGCAGGACCCGCCGGCGCCGATGGACGACACGTCGGTGCAGTCGAGGTCGTCGGGCAGCATGTCGCGCACCTCGACGTCGAGGGCCGTGGCATTGCCGGCGTTGACGACGTCGACCCGGAACGTCACCAGCGCCCCGGCCTGGGCCCTGACCACGGTCGACCCGCCCGAGGCCGAGCCGTCGACGTCCGGGCCGTAGGGGCCGACGTCGAGAGCGGCGTCGGTGGCGTCGACCGCCTTGACCCCCTTGGTCAGGTCGACCTCGGGCTCGGTCCACTCGACCGGCACCTCGTCCCGGTACTGGAAGACCAGCCCGCCGCTCTGGACGTGGGTCATCTTCTGGAGGTTGGCCACGATGTCGCCGGCCTCGCCGTCGTCGGGGACGCCCACCCGGGCGGCCAGCACCCAGCGCAGCTCGTGGCCGGCGTCGTCGACCTGGCCGACGTCGAGGGTCAGGCTGGCGGGGTCGAACGTGGTGGCGGGCAGGTCGTCGACGCCCGTCACCCGGGCCGCCGAGCCGGCCACGTAGGCGTATCCGGGCGGCATCAGATCCTGCACCACCACGTCGGCGAAGGTCACGTCAGCGGGGAACGTGGCGCCCAGCTCGAAGCACACGACGTCGCCGGGGCCGTAGCCGGTGGCCACCGTCTGCTGCCACGTGATGGACCCGTAGGCCGTCGAACAGGTCGACCCGGTGGCGCCGGCCCCCCCGGCCAGCGGGCCGGTCCGCGCCGAGACCCGCTTGTCGACCGAGGCCACCTCGTTGGTCAGCTCGGCGGCGGCGGTGTCGCCGTCGACGCCCCCACCGGGCTCGTCGTCGGCACCCCCGTCGTTGGTGTGGCCGGTGACCACGAAGTCCGGCCCCGCCACCTCCACCCCGTTGGTGACGACATCGCCGGCCAGGACGGGCCGGGTGGTGAGGCGGTCGAGGCCACCCCGGTAGTCGGTGCGCACGACGGCGGTGTAGGGGATGGCGACCTGGGAGTCGCTGTCGAGGTCGGCCAGGGCGGCCACGGCGGTGGCGTCCCAGCGCACCTCGAGGCGACCCGTCCCGTAGGGACCGCCGTCGGGCAGCTCCCGCACCGACGTCGCCGTGCCGGTGCCGGCGCCAGCGCCGGGACAGTCGTTCGTGGCCCAGTCGGATCCGCCCGGGGTGGCGTCGACGCCGTAGGTGCCCGTGTAGCAGAGGGCGCTCGGCAGCAGGTCGCGCACCACGAGGTCGGTGAAGTCCCGGTACTCACCGGTCGAGACGGTCAGCGTGGTGCCGACGGTCGTGCCGTGCAGGAGCGAGCCCGTCTGCGCCTTGGCGATCACGATGTCCTCCGCCTCGGTCACGACGGTGTCATCGGCGCGGCGCGACGAGCCGTCGGGCGTGAAGGTGCCGGTGGCGGTGGCGGTGTCGGTCACCGGGGGAGCACCGTCGTCGAGCAGATCGGGATCGGGGTTCAGGGTCCGGTCCAGCTCGTTGGTGGACGGTCCGGCGTTGTTGTCGAGGTTGCGACCCTGCGCCAGCGAGGTCGGCGAGGGTGCGCCGCCGACCGTGGTCCACGTGGTGGTGTTGGCCCGCATCGGGATCCCGGCCCGGTAGCGGACGGTGACGGACCCGCCCGGGGAGAGATCGCCCAGGCTCCAGGCCACCACGGTGTCGGCCAACCCGCCCCCGACGCTGGCGTCGACCGTGCTCACCGACGTCGGGGCGAGGCAGGGCCCGGCGCCGGTGGCCATGGGCCCGGCACCGGCCCACTCCTCGTCGGCGGCGGCGGTCGACTCCCGGAACGGCACATCGGTCGAGTTGTCGTCACCGGCGGCGTAGTAGGTGTCGCAACCGAGGAACTCGAGCTCCGGGCCGAGCACGTCGGTGAGCGACACCCCGGTCACGGCGTAGTCGGGGTTGTTCTCGACCACGATCGTGTAGGTGTCGCCGCTGGTGCCGCCCCTGCCCCCGAAGCCGGCGGTGTGCACGCCCCGGAGGAGCTCGCCGGGACCCGTCTTGGTGACCCGGAAGGCGGCCACGGTGGTGTCGTGGGTGGTCGACGCCCGGCCGTCGACGTCGCCGGTGAACGTGCCGGTGGCCGGGTCCCAGTCGGGGATGCGGAAGGCGTCGAGGGAGGCGGCCGCCTCGGCGGTGTTGGTGACCGTCGCGCCGACCGGCGCGGTGGTCGAGCCGGTCGTGGCACCGGCGAAGTCCGGGTTGGTGTCGACCACGTAGCTGACCGAGGCCCGCGACCCGGCCGGGAGGTCGTTGGTGTCCTCCCAGATGACGGTGGTCCGCCCGACGGCGGGAACGTCGGTCAGGACGGCGGTGGGCGTCGGTGTGGCCGACACGAAGCCCACGCCGACCGGGAGCACGTCGCGGAACGACAGGTTGTAGAGCCGGTTGCCGGAGGCGTGGTCGCCCACGGCGGTGAGCGTGTAGGTCACCCGCTCGCCGATGAGCGCCTCGCCCTCGACGCTGTCGGTCTTGACGAGGGTGAAGTCGTCCTCGGGAGCTGCCCCGGCCGACGGGGGATCGGCAGCGCTCAGGACCGTCAGGAGCGAGGCTGCCAGCAGCGTCGCCAGCAGGGGGGCAGCACCACGCCTGACCCTCGTCGTCGCCATCGCCGCCGGCCGCCCTCCCACGATCCCCGCCGGTCCATAGTGCTACCACCCCCGCACGTAGCGCGTTCGGTCGACCGCACCCGTTTCTCCCGGTGGCCCGGGCGCGACGGGGGTCACTACCGTGAGCAGCACCCCTCCAGCCTCGGAGCGACCCATGGACGACGCCCTCCTCGACCGCATCCGTGACCAGATGCGCTACGAGTTCGAGCGCGACGCCCCGCCCGAGGGCTTCCCCGCCTTCCACGACATCCCGGTCGACCGGCACACGTCCGAGGAGTTCTGGCGCCTGGAGCAGGAACATCTGTGGACCCGCACCTGGGTCATGGCGGGCCGGGCCGAGGACACACCCGAGCCCGGGGACTACCGGGTGTTCGGCGACCTGGGCGTGCCGCTCCTCGTCGTGCGGGGCGCCGACGGGGTGATCCGCTGCTTCTACAACACGTGCCAGCACCGCGGCGCGCCGGTCGTGCGCGACGAGCGGGGCTCGGCCCGTCGACTGCGCTGCCAGTACCACTCCTGGACCTACGACATCACCGACGGCAGCCTCCTGTCGGTGCCCGACGAGCGTGACTTCGTCGGCCTCGACCTGACCGAGCGGTGCCTGCCCGAGGTGAGCTGCGACGTCTTCGGCGGGTTCGTGTTCGTGAACCGCGACCCCGACGCGCTCCCCCTCGGGGAGTGGCTCGGCGGGGCGGCCGAGATGCTCGAACCGTTCCGCTGCGAATCGCTCCGGGAGGTCTACCGTCGCAGCGTCATCGTGCCGTGCAACTGGAAGGTGACGGCCGAGGCCTTCCTGGAGGTGTACCACTTCAAGCACATCCACTCCCACGGCGGCGTGTCGGTACTGGACAACCGGGGCGCGGCCATGGGCCTCTACCGGCACGGTCACAGCCGGATGATCACGCCCTACTCCCAGCAGCGCATGGATCGGTCGGGGATGCGCTCGTGGGACGACTGGGTGCCCGTCGACCAGGGCGACTTCCCCGTCATCGAGTCGGTGCCCGACATGGTGCGCTGCACCAGCACGGCCGTGAGCCTCTTCCCCAACGCCATCATCCCGCTCGGCGTGATCGGCTTCCCCGTCAACCTGTTCTGGCCCGTCGACGTCGGCACCACCCGGCTCGACTGGATCTACTACGGCGTCAAGGACTGGGACGGCGACGAGCTGCCACCCCGGTGGCGGGCCGTGTCGGAGGGCTACGACACCATCATGGGCGAGGACATGCGGAACATGGCGCCCATGCAGCGCTCGATGGAGTCACCCGCGCTGAGGGGGATGCCCATCAACTACCAGGAACGCCGCATCTGGCACCTTCACGAGGAGATCGACCGGGTGATCGGGGCCGAGCGCATCCCCGACGAGCTGCGGGTCGAGCCCCTCCTCGGTGACTGGCTGGAGGACTGAGGGCTCGGCCGCCCAGCTTCGAGCGGGGTACTCCCCGGCCGGGGGCACCGCCCACCGTCTCGGCGGCATCGCCCCCGAGACGATCTACAAGACGCGAACCGTCGCCAGCTGGCCGTGGGTCCCGCCGAGGTGCTGCGCGCACGCCGCCGCTTTGTGGTTGCTCTCAGTAGCGATGCCGAGTCTACGAAGTTGACGCGGCAGGGGGGTCCCTGAAGAGGGGTCTGGGGTCTGCTCATGCTGGTTGTGTCGAAGCAACCGCAGGAGAGACCCCAGATGGTTCACCACCCTACGGCGCCCGATGGCGCTGAGCTGGCCCGCACCCTGGTCGGGCTGGACGACTATGACGTCCTCGACGCCGACGACGGGCCTGAGGGGCTGGTGGTGCGGGTGCTGCGCCGCCGGGCGGCGGGGCCGTGTCCGGGCTGTGGGACGTTCTCGACGTCGGTGAAGTCCTACCGGACCTGCACGGTGGTCGACGCCGCGGCCCAGGGCCGGCGCTGCCGGTTGGAGGTGGTCAAGCGGGCGTTCCGCTGCACCGAGGAGTGGTGCGGGCGGCGCTCGTTCACCGAGACCACTGACGAGGTCCCGGCCCGGGCCCGGGTGACGACCCGGTGCCGGGCGGCGATGGGTCGGGCCGGCCGGGATCGTTCCACGGCCGGGGGTGGCGGCCGAGTACGGGGTGTCCTGGCCGACGGCGTGGCGGGCCATCTCCGACGCCGCCCGCCGGGCGGTGGGGCGCCGGCCGTGCCGGCTGCCCCGCCGGCTGGGCATCGACGAGACCCGGTTCTGGCGGCGACAACCATGGCTGACCGGTCTGGTGGACCTCGACACCGGCGAGCTGGTCGACGTGATCTGCGGGCGCGACAGCGCCGGGGCCGCAAGGTCGACCCGTCCTGGCGGGCCCGCCGGGACCTGCTCCGCCGCCGGGCCCGACTCACCGCCCGGGGCTGGGACCGGGTCCTGGGCGCCTTCGCCGCCGACCATCCCGGCGGTGACGGCCTCGACGGTCAACTCGCCGCCGCCTGGGCCGCCAAAGAACGCCTGGCCGCCATCTACGACCGCCACCGAGGCAACCGCACCGGCGCCCACCGGGCCCTCCTCTCCTGGTACGCCACCATCGCCGAGCATCCCGTGCCCGAGCTCGTCACCCTGGCCAGGACCATCTCGGCCTGGGAGAACCAGTTCCTGGCCTACTTCGACACCGGCGCCACCAACGGCCGCACCGAGGGCATCAACCGCATCGTCAAGCACATCAAGCGCAACGGGTTCGGCTACCGGAACACGGACAACTACAGGCTCCGGCTCCTCTACCGATGCCGGCCACTACCCTCGGCCCCACCCGGCACGAGCAGACCAGCTGCCGCGTGAAGATCGAAGACCCTGGAAACGGCTAGAAAAGATCTCCTCGGTATGGTTGCATCGGGCGGGGTATTGACTAGAATCGTACGCATGTTCTCGACCGGTGGCAACCCGTTCGACTTCGGGTCACTCGACGACACCGGGCTGGGTGAGCGGCTGGTCTTCCTGGAGGATCAGCGGCGGCGGGGCGAGGCCGAGATGGCGGGGCTGGTGGCCGAGGCCCGGGCCCGGGGGTCATGGGCTGTGGACGGGCACCGCACGGTGCGGGCCTGGGCCGAGGTGACCGCCGGGATCTCCCGGGTCGAGGCGGCCCGCCTGGAGCGGGCCGGGCTGGCCTGCCGGGAGCTGGGTGAGGTGGGGGCGGCGTGGGCGGCCGGCGAGGTGGGTCGTGACGTGGTGGCGGCCATGGCGGGGGCGTGGTCCAACCCCCGGGTCCGCCAGCAGGTGAGAGAAGCCGAGGCCGACCTTCTGGCCCAGGCCCGGGCGGTGGCCCCCGACGACGCCGCCACCGTGCTGGCCCACTGGGTGCGCCTGGCCGACGTCGACGGGGCCCGCCGGAACGCCGTTTCGCCCTCACTCGCTCGCTGACGCTCGCTCCGTTCGGACGAGTCACCTGTTCGTGCGGCTGACGCCGCCGTTCCTCGCAGCGACGGCGGGCGAGCCCGCCTCCGCTGGTCAGGGGGCTCCGGCGGAGCCTCCGCCCCCCGAACCCCCCGCCGGGCCCGCACCGAAGCCCAGCGCCGGGCCGACGCCCTGGCCGCCATGGCCGACGCCGCCGCATCGGCTCACCCCGACGCCCGCCGGCCCGAGCCGCTGGTGAACATCGTCGTCGACGAGGACACCCTCGGCGAGCACCTGGACCGGGCCACCAGCGGACGCTGTGACCGGTTCCGGCCCCGGCCCGGGGCCACCTGCCGCCTCGCCGACGGCACCCCCCTCGACCCCGCCGCAGCCGTCACCGCCGCCCTCCAAGGCGCGGTACGGCGGGTGGTGGTCGACTCGGCCGGGGTCATCGTGGCCGCCGGCACCGAACGACGCCTCTTCACCGGCCCCATCCGCGACCTGCTGCTGACCCAGGTACCCGAGTGCACCTGGCCCGGCTGCCACGTCAGGGTCCGCCACTGCCAGATCGACCACGCCCACGAATGGCACCAAGGCGGGCGCACCGACCCCGCCAACGCCAACCTCCTCTGCGGCCGACACAACCCGTGGAAGACCAGCCACGGCACCTAAGTCCACCGCGACCCCAACGGCATCTGGCACACCTACCGACCCGACGGCACCGAAGTCGGCCGACCCCTGCCCCGACGACCTACCCGCTGGCCCGCTTGAACGGGTCGGGCGGGAAGACCCCCCGCTCGACGAGCAGCTGCGACCACCCGTCGAGCCGGTCGACGAGCCCGTCGACGTCGTCGCCGAGGGCCGCCACCATCGGCCCCATCGACGCGTCGGTGGTGTCCTCGATGGCGTCGCGGAACACCCGGCCGTCGTCGGTCAGCTCAACGCCGTCCAGCCCGGGCCCGTCGACCAGCCCCCGGTCGTGCAGGTCGGCGGCGGCGAGGTCGAGCGCCTCGGGCGACCACCCCCGCGTCGCCGAGTACCGGCCTGGCTCCCAGCCGATCCACAGCTCGGTCAGGACGTTCATCTGCGGGCCGTCGAGCCCCGCGGCGACGCAGGCGGCCACGTGGCCGTCACCCCGGACCTCCCGCCACAGGTCGGTGGCGCGCCACAGCCGCCCGAGTCGATGCTCGGGCCAGGCCATGGCGGCCAGGCCCGCCGACAGCGCCCGACCCGGGGTGGGGGCGGCCGCCAGGCCCCGGCGCAGCGTGTCGACGGCGGCGTCGACGTCGGCCGGGTCGACGTCGTCCGCGAACGCCAGCTCGAGGCCCTCGACGGCGCCCCGGGTGCGGGCCTCGACGACGGCGGCGGTGCCGACGCCGGCGGTCGACTCCATGACGCCGGCGATCATGGCCGGCTCCATGACGGCAAAGGCCGCCGCCACCACGGCCGGCCGGGCCTCACCCAGCGCCGCCGCACGGCCCCGGACGTAGGCCTGCATGAAGTCGAGGCCCAGAGCGGCGGCCCGCTCGTAGGACGGCTCGGCCCACACGTCGGCCATGGCGACAGGCTCCATGGCGTCGCGGAGGCGGCGGGCCGGGTGGGTGCGCCCGGTGGTGCTGGGAGCGCCCAGGCGTTGCGGCCCCGGGTCGTCCGTGGCGGTGCGAACGGTGGCGAGATCCATCGGCGTCAGCCTCTCACGCCGGCCGGTCCTACGCTGCGGCCATGGCACTGGACGGTGAGTACGAGCCCAGCCCCGTCGGGTGGGTGCGGGAGCAGGTCGAGACCTACGAGCGCTCCGGGGGCACGGAGGGTGACACGCTGCGCGACACCGGGATGCCGGTCATCATCGTGACGACCCGGGGCAACAGGAGCGGCAAGCTCCGCAAGACACCGCTGATGCGGGTCGAGCACGACGGCGAGTACGCCCTCGTGGCCTCGCTCGGCGGCGCGCCGCAGCACCCGGTCTGGTACCACAACCTGCGGGCCGACCCCGAGGCGGTGACGATCCAGGACGGTCCGGAGCCGTTCGACGCGTCCGTGCGGGAGGTCGACGGCGACGAGCGTGACGAGTGGTGGGAGCGGGCCGTGGCCGCCTACCCCCCCTACGCCGACTACCAGGCCAAGACCGAGCGGCGCATCCCCGTGCTGGTGGCCGCCCCCCGCTGACGGGTCCACGGCTCGGCGGCGTGGACGTGCCACACTCCGCGTCCTAGAAAACGCAATCGACCGATCGAAGGAGAGCCGGTTGGCTACCAAGGCAGAGCTCATCAGCGCCGTCGCGGACCGTGCCGAGACCGACAAGAAGACGGCCGAGGCCGTGCTGGGCGCGTTCTTCGACCACACCGCCGAGGCCGTGAAGTCCGGTGACAAGGTGAGCTGGTCCGGGTTCGGGACGTTCTCCATGGGCGAGCGCGCCCCCCGGAAGGGCCGCAACCCCCAGACCGGCGAGTCGATCAAGATCGGGAAGTCCCGCACCCTCAAGCTGTCCACGGCGGCCCCGATGAAGGATTGGCTGCTGGGCGGCAAGAAGAAGCGCTGACCGTCCGGCGTCGGCGAGGGCCGTCCGCCAGAGCGTCGATCGGGCGGTGCGGGTAGCGTGCGGACCTCACCGACTGCCGGAGGTACCTGACATGGGTCTGTTGGACAAGGCGAAGGACACCCTCAAGAAGAACGCCGACAAGGTGGCGACGGGCGTCAACAAGGCCACCGATGCGGCCAACCGGCGCACGGGCGGCAAGTACCGCCAGCACCTCGACAAGGTCGACGAGAAGGCCAAGGGTTTCGCCGACCAGCAGCGCGACACCCCCGCCACCCCGCCGCCCGCCGACCCGACGCCGCCCTCGGCGACGACGCCTCCGGCCGACCCGGCCCCCCCGACCACCGACCCCCGCCCTCCCGCCAGCGGGAGCTGAGCCCGGCCGGTCGCTCAGCCGGCCCCGAAGAGCTCCAGGACGGCGTCGGCGGCGGCGGTGGGGGTGAGCCGGTCCTCGAGCACCGCAGCCTCCAGGTCACCGAGCGCCTCGCAGACGTCGGGGTGGGTGCGCAGGGCGGTGCGCAGCCGGTCCTCGACCGTCGACCACCACCAGTCGAGCCGCTGACGGCGGCGCTTCGCGTCCAGCCCCCCGTCAGCGGCGAGGTGGGCCCGGTGGGCATCGACGTCGGCCCACAACTCGTCCAGGCCCTCCCCCGTCACCGCCGACACGAGCCGCACCGGAGGCTGCCAGGTCGAGCTGGGCGGCGTGAGCAGGTGCACGGCGTTGGCGTGGTCACGCTGGGCCATGCGGGCCCGCCCGGTGTCGACGTCGGCCTTGGTGACGGCCAGCACGTCGGCCAGCTCGAGGATGCCGCGCTTGATCCCCTGGAGGTCGTCGCCGGCGCCGGGCAGCAGGAGGAGCAGGAACGTGTCGACCATGCCGGCCACGACCGTCTCGGACTGACCGACGCCGACGGTCTCGACGAACACGACGTCGTGGCCCGCCGCCTCGCAGACCAGCATCGATTCCCGGGTGGCCCGGGCCACGCCACCGAGCGTCCCGGCCGACGGGGAGGGCCGTACGAAGGCCCGGTCATCGGTGGCCAGCGCCGTCATGCGGGTCTTGTCCCCCAGGATCGAGCCGCCGGTACGGCCGCTGGTGGGGTCGACGGCCAGCACCGCCACCCGCTGGTGGGCGGCGGTGAGGCGGGTGCCCATGGCCTCGAGGAACGTCGACTTGCCGACGCCGGGCACGCCGCTGACGCCGACCCGGTGGGCGTGGCCGGTGTGGGGCAGCAGCCGGGTCAGGACCTCCTCGGCCAGCGACCGGTGTCGGGGGTTCGTGCTCTCCACCAGCGTGATGGCCCGCCCCAGCGTGGCCCGGTCACCGGCCCGCACCCCCTCGACGTAGTCGTCGGCGCCGAGGCCGCCCCTCACGCCGGGGCGAGGGCGTCGCCGGGCTGACCGGGCTGACCGGGCTGACCGAGGGCGTCGAGCAGCTCGACGGCGGCCTCGGCGATGACCGTGCCGGGTGGGAACACCGCCGCCGCCCCCATCTCCCTGAGCGTCGGGACGTCGTCGGGGGGGATGACGCCCCCGACCACGATGGCGATGTCGGGGCGCCCGGCGGCGGCGAGGGCGTCGCGCAGAGCCGGCACCAGGGTCAGGTGCCCGGCCGCCAACGAGCTGACCCCCACCACGTGCACATCGTTCTCGACGGCCTGGCGGGCCACCTCGTCGGGGGTCTGGAACAACGGCCCGACGTCGACGTCGAAGCCGAGATCGGCGAAGGCGGTGGCGATGACCTTCTGCCCGCGGTCGTGGCCGTCCTGGCCCATCTTGGCCACGAGGATCCGGGGTCGGCGTCCGTCGATCGCCTCGAACGCCTCGACCCGCTCCCGCACCTCCGTGACCGGACCGCTCTCACCCACCTCGCGACGGTAGACGCCCTCGATGGTGCGCACGTCGGCCACGTGTCGACCCCATACCTGCTCGAGCGCCCCCGAGATCTCGCCCACCGTGGCCCGGGCCCGGGCGGCGTCGACGGCCAGGGCGAGCAGGTTGCCCTCACCGGTGTCGGCGCACCGGGTGAGGGCGTCGAGGGAGGCGCTCAACGCATCGTCGTCGCGCTCGGACCGGAGCCGGTCGAGCAGCGCGAGCTGGCGGCGGCGGACGTCGGAGTTGTCGACCCGCAGCACCTCGACGGGATCGTCGACGGCGGGCCGGTACTTGTTGACGCCCACCACCGTCTGGACGCCGGCGTCGATGCGGGCCTGGGTGCGGGCGGCGGCCTCCTCGATGCGCAGCTTGGGCAACCCGGCGGCGATGGCGGCGGCCATGCCCCCGGTCTCCTCGACCTCGTCGATGTGGGCGAGGGCGGCGGCGGCCAGGTCACGGGTCAGCCGCTCGACGTGGTAGCTGCCGCCCCACGGGTCGATGACCTGGGTGGTGCCCGACTCGTGCTGGAGGAAGAGCTGGGTGTTGCGGGCGATGCGGGCGCTGGCGTCGGACGGCAGGGCCAGCGCCTCGTCGAAGGAGTTGGTGTGCAGCGACTGGGTGTGACCCTGGGTGGCGGCCATGGCCTCGACGCAGGTGCGCACCACGTTGTTGTAGACGTCCTGCGCCGTCAGCGACCAGCCGCTGGTCTGGCAGTGGGTGCGCAGCGACAGCGACTTCGGGTCGGTCGGCTCGAAGCGGCGCATCAGATGGGCCCACAGGAGGCGCCCGGCCCGCAGCTTGGCCACCTCCATGAAGAAGTTCATGCCGACGGCCCAGAAGAAGCTGAGCCGGGGGGCGAACCGGTCGACGTCGAGGCCCACCTGACGACCGGCGCGCACGTACTCCACCCCGTCGGCCAGCGTGTAGGCCAGCTCCAGGTCGGCCGTGGCCCCCGCCTCCTGCATGTGGTAGCCGCTGATCGAGATGGAGTTGAAGCGGGGCATCCGCTCCGACGTGAAGGCGAAGATGTCGGAGATGATCCGCATGGACGGCCCGGGTGGGTAGATGTAGGTGTTGCGGACCATGAACTCCTTGAGGATGTCGTTCTGGATCGTGCCGGCGAGCTGCTCGGGTGCCACGCCCTGCTCCTCACCGGCCACGATGTAGAGCGCCATCACCGGCAGCACGGCGCCGTTCATGGTCATCGACACCGACATGCGGTCGAGGGGGATGCCGTCGAACAGCTGGCGCATGTCGAGGATCGAGTCGATGGCCACGCCGGCCATGCCGACGTCGCCCACCACCCGGGGGTGGTCGGAGTCGTAACCGCGGTGGGTGGCGAGGTCGAAGGCCACCGACAGGCCCCGCTGGCCGGCGGCCAGGTTGCGGCGGTAGAAGGCGTTCGACTCCGCCGCCGTGGAGAAGCCCGCGTACTGGCGGACCGTCCACGGCCGCTGCACGTACATGGTCGGGTACGGGCCCCGCACGAAGGGGGCGAACCCGGGCCAGCCGTCGAGGCCGTCGGCGCCGGCGAGGTCGGCGGCGGTCGACAGCGGCGTCACGGCGATGCCCTCGGGCGTCTGCCAGGCCACCTCACGGGGATGGGCGCCGAGCTGCCCGGCGGCGGCCTCCTCCCAGTCGGCCCGGTCGCCGGCCGGCGGGCGGGCGGGCAGCTCGATCTCGGAGAAGTCGGGGATCATGTCAGCTCCAGCAGCTCGTGGGCCCGGCGCAGCCCGTCGAGGACGTCGACGCCCACGTGCACGAACCGGTCGATGCCCGCCTCCCGCCACGCCGACTCGTGGTCGCCGGGCCGCCCGGCCAGCCACACCTCGCCGGCGCCGGCCTCCCGGAGGCGGTGAGCCGTCGGGGCCGCCTCGGTTGCGTAGGCCTCGTCGTCGCCGCAGATGACGACGAGCGGCCCGGGGGCATCGACCTCGTCGGCGGCGACGGGCTGCGCTCGCACACCGCCGGCGCCCAGCAGGTTGGCCATCCAGGTGACACGGGCCGAGTGGCGGGCCAGGGGGCCGAGCGTGGCCAGCGTGACGGTGGGCTCGACGTTGTGGGCGGCTGCGTCGCGGAGGCCCTCGTAGGGGGCGGCGAGGCGGAGCCGGTCGTCCGGGTCGGGGGCCCGGTCGGCCGGGTGGGGCTCGTCGAGGTGGGGGAACTCGCTGACGCCGACGACGGGGCGGCGGCGGGTGGCGACCTCCCGCCGGCGGGCCCCGGCCGCGTCGGCCAGCTCGGCGGCGAGCGAGCCGTCGGCGATGACGGCCAGCATCCCGCCGCCGGCCTCGATGGCCCGGAACCGCTCCCACCCCTGGCGGGCAAGCGCCTCGGTCCGGTCCTCCACGTACCAGGAGCCGCCGGCCGGATCGATGACCCGCCCGAGGGACGACTCCTCCAGGAGGATGGTCTGCACGTTGCGGGCCAGGCGCCGGGAGGAGGTGGTCGGCTCGGCGGCCAGGTGGTCGTGGGGCAGGACGGTGACGGCGTCGGCGCCGGCCAACCCGGCGGCGAAGGCGACCACGGTGGCCCGCAGCACGTTCACGAACGGGTCGTAGCGGGTCCAGTCCCGCTCGGCGGCAATGGCGTGGATGCGCAGGCCGCGCCGAGCCCCGTCGACACCGCACGAGGCGAGGAGCGCATCCCACACCCGCCGGGCGGCCCGCACCAGGGCGATACCGGCGAACTGGTCGGGGCCGAGGACGAGCCGGGCCTCGACCCGGCCGGCCACGTCACCGGGGCTCGCGCCCACCGCCTCGGCGGCCCGGAGCAGCTCGGCGCCGGCGGCCAGCAGGACGGCGAGCTGGTGGGCGTCGTCGGCGCCGGCCGCCACCCAGGGGTCGAGGTCGACGGCCACGGGCCACACGTGGGGGACATCGTCGGCCGGTCGGGACGCCTCGGACACCGCCGCGGCCAGGCCGTCGCCGTCGGTCGGGCCCTCCCCCCGCAGCGCGGCGGCCACCGGGTCGATGCCGAACGAGGCCCGCCGCTCGGTCCGGGGCACACCCCGGCGGTCCCACACCGCCTCCAGGTTGGCCGCCGCCTGCGCCGCGCCCGGCCCCTCGAAGGCCACCGGGGCAAGATCGAGGTGCACCCCCCGGAGCACCCGGTCGACGTCGTCGACGCCGGCGAGGGTGAGGCCGCCGCCGCCGGGGTGGCCGGCCAGTCGGATCAGCACCGACGTGGCCCCGCCGGCCAGGTCGTCGAGGACGGCGGCGTTCACGGCGTCGACGTCGGCGCCGGTGTGCAGGGCCCGGACGTCCCAGCCCCCCAGGCCCGTGCCCGCCGCGAGACGGCCCCGGACGTGGGGGGACCGGCCCGGGTACCCGGCCGGGTCGTCGCTCGTGTCGGAGCGGTCGGGGGCGTAGACGGGATCGAGCACGAGCCCGGAGGAGGTGGTCGTGCGCAGCCGATCGACGGCGGCGGGACCACCGGCCGCCTCGACCCAGTCGTCCCGGGTCACCACCGGGAAGGGCTCGCCCAGGTCCACGGGCCCGAGGATAGGTCGAGCGCGTTCTGGCGCCCATCTGGCGCCCTCTGGGACGCGGATGGGCGCCAGAACGGGAGGGTCAGTAGCCCCGGTCGCGGTCGACCACGTTGCGCAACGGCTCGCCCCGCTCCAGGCGCTCGACGTTGTCGGCGAAGACCTCGCCCAGGCGCTCCAGGTAGTCGGGCGACAGGCCGGCCACGTGGGGGGTGACGAGCAGGTGGGGGACGTCCCAGAGCGGGCTGTCGTCGGGCAGCGGCTCGGTGTCGAAGACGTCCATGACGGCGCCGGCCAGCCGGCCGGAGCCGAGCGCCTCGACCAGGGCGTCGACGTCGGTGACGCCACCCCGGCTGGCGTCGACCAGGTAGGCGCCCTCGGCCATGGCGGCCAGCTCCGTGGCCCCGACCGATCCCCGTGTCTCCTCGGTGAGGGGTGCCACGACCACCAGCGCGTCGGCACCGTCGAGCACCTCGGCCAGGCGGTCGGGGGTCACGACCCGCTCGACGCCGGGCACCTCCTTGGGGGTGCGCTGGGTGCCGAGTACCCGCATGCCGAGGGCGGCGGCCCGGTCGGCCACCCCCCGCCCGATGTGACCGAGGCCGTGGACGACGAGGGTGGCACCGTGCAGCGGGCGGTGCATGGCCCAGCGCCACTCGTGGCGGTCGGCCTGGCGGACCAGCCGGGGGAGCTGCTTGGACAGCGCCAGGAGCATGGCCAGGATCCACTCCGGCATCTGCGGTTCGTGGATGCCGACGGCGTTGCAGACCACCACGTCGTCGGCCAGGTCGGGGGCCGGTAGCAGGGAGTCGACGCCCGCCCCCCCGTTCTGCACCAGGCGCAGCCGACCCGCCTCGGCCCAGTGCCCGCCGGGCGGACGGAAGCACATCAGCGCCTCGATCTCGCCGACGTGGGCCTCGAAGTCGTCGGCGTCGGCCAGTGCCACCACCTCCCGGGGGGCGAGCCGGTCCCGCAGGTGCTCGGTGACGGTGGGGCCGAACTCACCGTAGAGGTGCACCCGGTCCACCCCGCTCACGGGGTGGACCGGTTCGCTCGGCGCCCACCGGCTGGCGACGCCGGCACGGCACTGCCCGCCCCGGCGGGCCCCACGTCGCTCACGGGGTGACGACCAGCTTGCCGTAGGTGCCGCGGTTGGCGAGCAGGTCGTAGGCCCGGGGGACGTCCTCCAGGGCGATGGTGTCGAACACGAGCGGGTCGATGCCGCCCTCGGCCCACACCTCCATGAGCGCGTCCCAGGTCCGCCGGAGGGCGCCGGGATCGCGCTTGAGCGAGGCCCCCCAGTGCACCCCCACGACCGAGTAGTTCTTGAGAAGGATGTGGTTGGTGCGCACCTCGGGGATGCGGCCCGAGGTGAACCCGATGACGAGCAGGCGGCCGTCCCAGCCGATGACCTTGCGGGAGCGGTCGAACACGTCGCCGCCGACCGGGTCGTAGATGACGTCGACGCCGGCGCCGTCGGTGTGCTCCTTCACCACCTCGACGAAATCCTCGTTCCGGTAGTCGATGGAGAGATCGGCGCCGAGGTCGTCGAGGACCTTCTTCTTCTCGGGCCCCCCGGCGGTGGCGATGATGCGGGCGCCCATGTGCTTGCCGAGCTGGATGGCCGAGGAGCCCACGCCGCCGGCGCCGGCGTGCACCAGCATCGTCTCGCCGGCCCGCAGCTCGGCCCGGTCACGCAGGGCGTACCAGTTGGTGCCGTAGTTGGTCGGCACGCAGGCGGCCTGCACCGACGACACGTCGTCGGGCACCGGGAACAGCTTGTCCTCGGGCGCCGCCACCTGCTCGGCCAGGCCGCCGGTGCCCATCCAGGCCACCCGCTCACCGGTGTCGGTGCGCCGCCCGACGATCTCCCCGCCGGGGGTGAACGGCATCGGCGGTTTCTCCTGGTACCCCCCCTGCATCATGAGCAGGTCGGGGAAGTTCAACCCCACCGCCTCGACGTCGAGGACGACCTGCCCGGGCCCGGCCGTCGGAGGATCGGCCTCCTCCAGCCGCAGCACGTCGGACGGCTCCCCCAGCTCGTGCACTCGCCAGATCCGCATGGTCACGGACCGTACACCGGCCTCAGCTCCCGGCGACCCGTCGGTCGTGGCCCTCCCAGTGGGGCTCGCGGAGGGTCTTGCGCATCACCTTGCCGACGGGGCTGCGGGGCAGGGGGTCGGTGGTCAGCTCGACCCGGGCGGGGCGCTGGTAGGAGCCGAGGCGGTCGGCCACGAGGGCGGTGATCTCGGCCGGGTCGACGGCGGCAGCGTCGGCCACCACGCACACGGCCATGGGCGACTCGCCCCAACGCTCGCTCGGGATGCCGAACACGGCCGCCTCCACCACGGCGGGGTGGTCGGTGATGACGTTCTCGATCTCCGCCGGCCACAGGTTGTAGCCGCCGCTGATGATCATGTCGTCGGCGCGGTCGAGCACGTACACGTACCCGTTGGCGTCGAGCCGGCCGATGTCACCGGTGCGGACCCAGCCGTCGACCATCCGCTCGGCGGTGGCGGCGGGATCGTCCCAGAAGCCGGTCATCTGCCCGTCGCAGCGCACCACGATCTCGCCCACGTCGCCGAGCGGGACGGCGGTCCGGCCGTCGTCGGTGCGGATCTCGAGGTCGGCGAACGGCAGGGGGAGCCCGGCCGAGCGCAGCGGCTCCGATCCCTCCACCGTGGCGAACCACTGGCGGGGCCCCATCATCGTGACCGGCACCGCCTCGGTCTGGCCGTAGCCCTGGTACAGGACGTCGCCGAACACGGCGTGGGCGGTGCGGGCCGTGTCGTCGGCGATGGGCGCGGCCCCGATCTGGAGGCACTTCAGCGCCTCGAAGGTCCGCCCCTCGATCGACGGGTGGCGGACCAGGGCGTTGAGCATGGTCGGCACCATGAACCCGTAGCCGATGCGCTCCTCGGCCAGCACGTCGAGCACCTCGGCCGGCTCGAACCGGTCGAGCAGCACGTTGGTGGCGCCGGCCAGCCAGACGGGCAGGAAGAAGTAGCCCGACCCGTGCGAGATCGGCCCGACGTGCAGGCAGCGGTCGCCCGGCTCGACCGGGGGGAACAGGTAGAACCAGTCCCGTCCGGCGGCCAGCCACGAGCGGTGGGAGTAGGCCACCCCCTTCGGGAGGCCGGTGGTGCCGCCGGTGTGGCGGACGATGAACAGGTCGTCGGCGTCGACGGGCACGTCGGGATCGGTCGGGTCCTGGGCCGCCAGCCAGTCCTCGTAGCCGTCGTCGCGCACCACCACCCGCTCCAGCGCCGGCACCTCGTCGACGATCCCGTCGAGCTCGTGAGCCAGCTCGGCGTTGACCACCACCGCCCGACAGCCGGTGTGGTCGAGCATGTGCCGGTGGGCCTCGCGCCGGTTGCGGGGGTACAGCGGGACCTTGGCCAGGTTGGCCACGGCCGCTCCGACGAACAGGTCGGCGGCCTCGATCGAGTTGCCCTCCAGCACGCCGATCCGGTCGCCGGGCCCGTACCCCATGGAGCGGAGCCCGTTGGCCAGCCGGCACCCGCGGTCCCACGCCTCGGCGAACGTGAGGCGGCGGTCGCGGTGGACGACGGCCTCCCGCCCGGCGTTGAGCAGCGCCGCCCGCCGCATCAGCGACCTGACGTCCATCCGACCTCCGTCTCCCCTGCCCGGGCCCTGCCCCCGGCAGCATCGCACAGGGACCTACGGTGGCGGCGTGGCGCCGGGTCGGCAGTTCGTGCTGGGCGTCGACCTCGACGGTGTCTGCGCCGACCACACCGGTGCCTTCCGCCGGATCGTGGCCGCCGAGCGGGGCCTACCGCTCGACGCCCTGCCGCTCCAGCGGTCGTGGGACTTCCACGAGTGGGGCTTCGGGCCCGGCGACTTCGAGCGCTACCACCGGCTGGCCGTCATGGACCACCACATGTTCCGCACCATGCCGGCCATCGACGGGTGCCCCGAGACGCTGTGGCGGCTCTCCGACGCCGGCGTGTGGATCCGGATCGTGACGCACCGGCTCTACGTCAACTGGGGTCACTCGGTGGCCGTGGCCGACACCGTCGAGTGGCTCGACGAGGCCCGCATCCCCTATCGCGACCTGTGCTTCCTCGGGGCCAAGCCGGAGATCCAGGCCGACCTCTACGTCGACGACGCCCCACACAACGTGGTGTCGCTGCGGGCCGCCGGCAACGACGTCATCGTCTTCGATCAGCCCTACAACCGCGACCTCGACGATCCGCGGGCCGGGTCCTGGGACGAGGTGGAGGAGCTGGTCCACGACCTCGCCGCCGCCGCGGGTCAGAGCCTGCAGCGCCAACTGCCCGGCCTCGACGCCGGTGCCGCCCGCCTGGCCGCCCGCCGCCACCGGCCCGACGGCGGGGCTACGACGGGGGGCGGGGACGCAGACGACCGTCCCGAGGGCGCCAGCATCTGAGCCACTCGTGGAAGGCGCCGGCTGGCCTGAGCTGAGCTCGCTCAGCCCGGCGACCAGCCCTTCGGCACGACGGCGATGCCGGAGTCCGAGACGGTGAAGCGCTCCCGGTCGGCCTCGGTGTCGACGCCGACGGTCGTGCCGGGCGGGAGCTGCACGGACTTGTCGACGATGCAGCGCCGCAGCCGGGACCCCTCACCGACGCGGACACCGTCGAAGAGGACGGCGCCCTCCACCAGCGCGCCGTCGTCCACGTGGGTCTCGTAGCCGATCACCGACCGGACCACCTCGCCCCCCGACACGATCGACCCCTTGGCCACCAGCGAGTCCTCCACCCGGCCGCTGCGGCCCGTGCCCCCGTGCACGATCTTGGCCGGCGGCAGGGGGGGCTGCCAGGAGAGCACCGGCCACCGGTCGTTGTACAGGTTGAAGCGGGGCTGGGGGGAGACGAGGTCGGCGTGGGCGTCGTAGAAGGCCTCGATGGTCCCCACGTCCCGCCAGTAGCCCTCCTCCACGGCGTCGAGACCGGGCAGCGTGTTGCGGCGGAAGTCGTAGTGGGCGGCATCACCGGCGGCCACCATGCGGGGGATCACGTCGCCGCCGAGGTCGTGATCGCTCGACCCGTCGGTGGCGTCGGCGCTGATGACGTCGCGCAGCGCCTCGGCCGAGAACACGTAGTTGCCCATGGAGGCGAGGCAGAGATCGTCCTCGCCGGGGAGGGAGGGCGGGTCGTCGGGCTTCTCCAGGAAGCCGACGATCCGGCCGGACGCGTCGACGTCCATCACCCCGAACGCCGACCCCTCGGACCGGGGCACCGGAACGCCGGCCACGGTGACCCCGGCGCCCGAGTCCAGGTGGGCCTCGACCATCTGACGGGGATCCATGGCGTACACGTGGTCGGCGCCGAACACGCAGACCACGTCGGGGTCCTCGTCGTTCAGGAGGTTGAAGTTCTGGAAGATGGCGTCGGCCGAGCCGGTGTACCAGCGCGGCCCCCGCCGCATCTGCGCCGGCGACGTCATCACGAACGAACCCAGGGTCGGGGGGAAGCGCCAGGCCAGGGAGATGTGGCGGTCGAGGCTGTGGCTCTTGTACTGGGTGAGCACCACCATGCGCAGGTAGCCGGCGTTGGCGAAGTTCGACAGGACGAAGTCGACCAGGCGGTAGGCGCCCCCGAAGGGCACGGCCGGCTTGGCCCGGTCGGCGGTCAGGGGGAAGAGCCGTTTGCCCTCACCGCCGGCCAGGATGAAGGTGAGCACCCGCCCGGCATCGGTCACCCCGCCACCCTAGAGAGGAGGCGGCGTCGACACCCGCGAGCCGCCCCGCCCGGAGAGGGCGGGGCGGCTCCGGGAGAGCGTCAGAACCTGGCGATGGCCACGGCGTCGTGGGGGGTGCCCCCGGCCGACCCGCAGAAGAAGGCGTCGCCGTAGGAGAACACGCCCCCGTCGCCGGCCACCAGCCAGTAGCCGTTGCCGGCGAAGGTGTCGGTCATGCCGACCACCGGCTGGAGCAGGGGCAGGTTGCCGGCCGAGCCGAAGAAGACGGCGTCGCCGTAGGAGAAGATGCCCCCGTCGGCGGCCACCAGCCAGTACCCGTCACCGCCGCGCGTGCCGGACCCGCCGACCACGGGCTGGTTGAGGGTCAGGTTGCCGGTCGAGCCGTAGAAGACGGCGTCGCCGTAGGAGAAGATGCCCCCGTCGGCGGCGACCAGCCAGTAGCCCTGCCCGGTGTTGGTGGGGATGATGTCGACGACCGGCTGGTTCAGCCGCATGTTCCCGGTGGAGCCGTAGAACTGGGCGTCGCCGAAGGCGAACACGCCCCCGTCGGCCGCCACCGTCCAGTACCCCTCACCGGTGGGGGTGCCGGCCATGCCGACCATGGGCTGGTTCAGCGGCACACCGCCGATGGACCCGTGGAACTGGGCGTCGCCGAAGGAGAAGATCCCCCCGTCGGAGGCGACCAGCCAGTAGCCGTCACCGGTCGGCGTGGTGTCGATGCCCACCACGGGCCGCACCAGGGCCGTGCCCACCATGTCGCCGCGGTGCTCGGCCAGACCATAGGCGAGGACCCGTCCCTCGGCGGTGGTGAAGTAGTACCCCGACTCGAGGTTGCAGTCGCCGGCCACCGGTGGGGTGATCGGTATCTCCTGCGCCCCGGCCCCGGTGGCCAGGGTGACGGCCCCGAGCAGGCCGGCGGCCAGGGCCGCCACGGCCACCCGGACCGTGGCCATCCTCCCGGGCCGGCGCCCGGCTGTGGAACTGCGATCCATGTCGACATCCTCCTCAGGCCGCCCGGCGGGGGCCAGCTCGTGCACGTTCGTTCCCTGGTCCGTCATCCGGCCGATCACGGCGTGACGTTGCCGGGCTCCTCCCAGCTGTAGCCGCCGTACGGCGTGGCGAGGTAGGGGAAGTCGGGCAGGAAGGCGACGTCGTTCTCGTCGACGCCGTCGGACAGCGCGTTGTTGGGCGACTCGTCGAACTCCGGCGTGAACGGCGTGCCACCGGCCAGCAGCCGCAGCTCGATGTCGACCACGTCGTCGATGAGGCGCCGGCCGTTCGGGAAGCCCTGGTTGTCGCCGGCCAGGATGGCCTCCCGGTCGGGCGTCGGGTTCGGGGCGACGGCCAGGTTGACCCGCAGGAGGTCGGCCGGGGGAAGGGCGTTGCCGGCGCTGAGCCCGGCGGCCTGGCCGGTCAGCACGGCCACGATGTCGGTCCGGCGGGGGTTGCCGTCGTCGTCGGAGCCGCCCTCGGGCGTGTCGATGCCGTAGAGGGCCTCGATCAGCCGGGCCGGCTCGGGGTCGAGGATGGCCGGCAGGAACGGGGCGTCGTTGACCGGGTCGGTGGCGTTCCACACGTCCTTCAGGACGATCGGGACGAGCACCTCGTTGACGAGGGGCACGCCCAGCCGGCTCACCTGCACCCAGCGCCCGGCGTTGCGGGGGGCGCCGCCGACGAGGGAGAGCACCTTGACCCGCTGGCGGCTGGTCGAGCTGTAGACGCCGATGAAGGAGTCCTGGTCGTCGACGGTGGTGGGCACCTCGCCGTTGACGTTGACGTCCTCGATGGGGAGCTGCAGGGCGATGGTGTGCACGTTCAGCCCGGCCAGGCCGTCCACGCCCTCCTCCACGGGGAGGGGGATGGCGTGGGCGTCGTTGAAGGGCCGCAGGCCGAGCAGATCGAAGATCGAGCCGAGGTCGACGAAGAACGGGTCCTCGCGCTGGCCGGCGAACACCTGGCCCCCACCGGGAAGATCCTGCACGGCCGGCACGGCGAGGTCCGCCTCGTAGTCGGGCGTCGACCTGACGCCGACGTTGACGGGCGGAACCGGGAGGTCGGTACCGAGCATGGTCGTGCCGTCGGCGTCGACCCGCTGCACGGAGTAGAACTGGCGGAGGTTGAGGTCGTCGTCGTCGTTGGACGTGACCTGGCCGGTGTTGTAGAGGAAGGTGTCCGGGTTGGTGGCCACGGTCCGGAACCGGAACTGGTACGTGATGTCGGTGACCACGTCGCCGTTGTTGTCGATGTGGATCTCGTACAGCACGTCGTCGCCGAAGCCGTAGTAGTTCGGCCCGCCCTGGGGCAGCTCGCCCGGCACGAAGTTGGCGATCAGGTTGACCATGGTCGGGTCGTTCGCGTCACGGAAGAGGTAGACGTCGGTGTTGTCGGCCACGGGGTCCTCGGCGATGAGCGGCGCCTCACGGTGGCTCGAGGCCCCCGCCGGTCCGGTCATGGCCAGGACGGAGGCGACCAGGCCGCCCACGGCGAGCAGTGCCAGTCGACGAGTCAGCTTCACAGAGCGCTCCGTTCGTTCGTGGCGTGGCCATCGGTCCGAGGGCCCCCGCCGGGCTTGCAGTGGTCACCGTAACGCACTCCGCGATCTCGATGTCACCGACCCCGCTCAGAGAACCGCAATGGGTGACAGATTCTCTCAGAGTGTGATCGCCAACACCCGCCACTCGTCACCCAGCGGCGCCAGCACCACCCCGAACGAGGCCGGACCGTCCACGCGGACCGTTCGGGCCCACAGCTGGGCGTCCGTGCTGTACTGGTCGACGATGTCCTGCGCCGCCGGCCCCGGCACCAGGGGCCCGACCCCGCCCACCTCGATCGCCCCGTCGGTGCCGCACAGCCCGCCCGCGGCCGTGACGTCGCCGAAGAGGATGTCGACGGCCTCGAGCGGCTCGGCCGCGGCCGGGTCACAGTCCTGCACCGCCTCGGCCCAGCGCCGGGCGGCGTCGGCGGCACCCTGGTCGGGCGGCAGGAGGTACTCACGCTCGGGGTCGGCGGCCACCAGCCACCCGTCGGCGGTCTCGACCGCCGTCCACACCTGGCGCTCGCGGGCTCCGAGACCGACGAAGGGATCGAGGCGCGGCTCGTGATCGACGACCACCTCGACCCGGCCCCCGTCCGTCGCGGCGGCGTCGACCTCGAAGTCCCGGATGGGGGGGAGGAGGTCACGCTGGCGCTGCCAGTCGCGCTCGCTCGGGAGGGCGGCCCGGGCCGACGCCGCCAGCAGCGCGTACGAAGCGGCGTGATCGCCGGCCCGCTCGGCGGTCAGGAGCGCCTCGACCGCCTCCACCGGCGTGGGGGCCGGCTCGGCGCCATCGGGTACGGCGGCGGCGTCGACGGGGGGTGCGCCCTCGGCCGGCCCCGTCGGGGCGGGAGCGCCCACCGTCGTCGCCGGCCCGGTCGGCTCGGGTGCGCCCGTCGTGGCCTCCGACGAAGCGGGCGGTTCGGCGTCGTCGTCGCCCGTGCAGCCGACGGCCGCCAGCGACAGGGCGACCACGAGCACCAGGGCGGGAACGGGACTGCGGCTCGGCACGATCGGCCGCACGGTACCCGTCGTCGTCGGTGACCGGGCGCGCCCGCATCCTCGCCGCGCTGGTGATCGCCACCGTGGCGGTCGGCGTGGGCGTCGCCGTGACCACATCGATCGGCGGGGGTGGCGACGACCCGGAGTCGGCACCGACCACGGCGTCGACGGACCCCGCGTCGACGGACCCCGCGTCGACGGACCCCGCGTCGACGGACCCCGTGGTGCTGGCCCCGACCTCGACCACCGGGGCGGCCGGGAGGTCGGCGACGACGGTCCCGCCGCCTCCCGCCCCCGCGCCGCCCCCTGCGACCCCTGCGACCCCCCCGACCCCTGCGACCCCAGCGACCCCCGCGACGACGGGCGGATCGGCCACCTCGTCGTCGGGTGCGGGGCCGGCGCCGCGCCCACCCGGCCCGTCCACCACCCCGTCGGGCACCGTCCCCCCGTCGAGCACGACCCGCCCGTCGAGCACCACCCCGGCGGCGTCGCCGCCCGCCGACCCCTGCGCTGACGGCGGGCCGGTCACCACCGGCACCCGCCCCGGGCCCGACGAGCGCGACGGCCGGCGGTGGGTGACGGTGGGCGAGCTCCGGGGGGCCTGCGACGGCAGCGGTGAGGTGTTCCTGCTGCGGGGTGTCGACACCCGCCTCGTGTACCGCTCCGACGCCGAGGACCTCGTGGTGTACGTGGTCGACATCGACGACCCCGGTGACAGCGCCGGGTTCTCCGACGGGAGCTGCTCTGAGCCCTGCGTCCACCAGCAGCCCGTGGTGCTGGAGGCCGGCCGCTACCGCCTGCGGGTGGAGGCCGACGACGGCCCGTGGGAGGTGTTCGTCGAGGAGTACCGCCGGCCCTGAGCGGGCTGCCCACCGCGCCGGTGCGATGCCGTCACGTGCTCAGCGCCTCGGGCTGGGCCCAGGTCACGCGGGCCAGGTCGGTCCACGACACCAGGTGGGGGTGCGAGGGGGTGACCCGCACGGCGACCCCGAAGGTGCCGGTCTGCGCGATCGACAGGGCGGCGCGGTAGCGGAGCTGGGACCCGCCGCCGTCGGCCGGCTTCATCGTCGTGGCGTCGGCGTCGATCAGCTCGGAGTCCGCGTCGACGGCCCCGCACAGTACCTCGACCGAGACATCGGACGGTGCCAGCGATCCGAGATCGACGTCGGCCTCCACGGTCTCCAGACGTCCGTCGGCCTCGGTGCAGTGGACGGCGCGGACGGCCACCGCGCTCCAGGCGTCGGCCACCCGGCTCCGCCACCGGGCCAGATCACGGGCGGGCGCCCACCCGTCGACGGCCAGGGCGTCGACGCGACGGGCGGCCGGTTCGTAGGACCCCTCCACGTAGTCGCGCAGCATCCGCTGGGCCGTGACCTTCGGGCCGAGGCGGACGATGGAGGTCCGCATCCGGTCGACCCACGCGGCCGGCACCCCGTCGGCGCCACGGTCGTAGAAGGCCGGCACGACGTCGGCGGTGAGGAGTGCCAGCAGGGCCTGCGCCTCCAGGTCGTCGCGGTGGCCGGCGTCGTCGACGTCGACGGCCGAGGGGATGGCCCACCCCACCCCGGGCTCGTACATCTCGTCCCACCACCCGTCCAGCACCGAGAGGTTCAGGGCACCGTTCAGGACCACCTTCATGCCGCTCGTACCGCACGCCTCCAGGGGCCGGCGGGGGTTGTTGAGCCACACGTCGACGCCGTGGTACAGCGTGCGGCCGACGGCGATGTCGTAGTCCTCCAGCACGACGACCCGTCGACGCAGCTCGAGGTCGTCGGCCACGGTGGCCACCGCCCGGAGCATCTCCTTGCCGTCGTCGTCGGCCGGGTGGGCCTTGCCGGCGAAGAGGAGCTGCACCGGCCGGTCGGGGTCGAGCACCAGGCGCCGGAGCCGGTCGGGGTCGCGCAGGATCAGGTCGGCCCGCTTGTAGGTGGCGAAACGGCGGGCGAAACCGACGGTGAGCACGCCGGGGTCGAGCAGGTCGTCGATCCAGTCGAGCTGGGAGGCGGTCTCGCCCCGGGCGGCACGGGATCTGCGAACCCGGGCCCGGGCCGACGTGACGAGCTGGCGGCGGGCGGCGGTGCGGGCCGCCCACAGCTCGGCCGGGGTGACCGAGTCGAGGTCGTTCCACCGCTCCGCCTCGGCCGTGCTCCAGTCGGAGCCGATGTGGCGCTCGTAGAGGTCGGCCATCTCCCGGCTCGTCCACGACGGCACGTGGATCCCGTTGGTCACGGCGCCGATGGGCACCTCGTCCACCGGAACGTCGGGCCAGACCCCCGCGAACATCCTCCGCGACACCGCCCCGTGGAGCTGCGCCACCCCGTTGGCCCGCTCCGAGAGCCGCAAGCCCAACACGGCCTGGTTGAGCTCCTCACCCCGGGGGGTGCCGGGCTCGTGGCCGATGCCGAGCAGCACGTCGACGGGCACCCCCACCTGGGCCGCCCAGCCACCGAAGTAGCGCTCGACGAGGTCCCGGGGGAAGCGGTCGATGCCGGCGGGCACAGGGGTGTGGGTGGTGAACACCGTCCCCGTGCGGGCCACCTCGATGGCCTCGTGGAACGGGAGGTGGTGGTCGACCACCAGCTCCCGGATGCGCTCCAGGGCCAGGAAGCCGGCGTGGCCCTCGTTCATGTGGAACACCTGCGTGTCGATCCCGAGGGCCCGCAGCACCCGGACCCCGCCCACGCCGAGGACGATCTCCTGGCGGATCCGCTGCTCCTTGTGGCCGCCGTAGAGGCGGTCGGTGATCTCGGCGCCCTCGGTGTCGTTGCCCTCGACGTCGGTGTCGAGGAGGTAGAGCGGCACCCGGCCCACCTGAGCCCGCCACACCTGCACCTGCACCGGGATCCCGGCCAGCTCGACGGTGACGCCGACGTCGGGCACGGGCTCCAGGGGCAGCTCACGCGGCTCGAGGCGGGGGTACCGCTCCCGCTGCCAACCGTCGCGGTCGAGGCCCTGGCGGAAGTAGCCGTGCCGGTAGAACAGCCCGATCCCGACGAGCGGCAGACCCATGTCGGCCGCCGCCTTCAGGTGGTCGCCGGCCAGCACGCCGAGCCCGCCGGAGTACTGGGGCAGTGCCTCGGCGATGCCGAACTCGGGCGAGAAGTACGCCACCGAGCGAATCTCACCGTCACGATGAAGCTGGTACCAGCGGGCCTCGCGGTCCTCCCGCTGGAGACGGGCCAACAGCCCGTCGACCCGGGCCACGTACTCGGCGTCGCGGGCCAGCGACACGAGCACCGGGCGGGGGGCCTCGGCCAGGAGCCGCAACGGCTCGAAGCCGGCGGCGCCGTTGACCGGACCCACCCGGGAGAACACCTCGCGGACCCGGTGGTGCACCGACCAGCCCACGTTCATGGCCAGCTCACGGAGGCTGCTCAGCTCGTCGGGCAGCTCGGCGGCGACGGTGAAGGTGTGGATAGCGCGCACGAGTGAGCGAGAGTACCGAGGCCTGGTCCCCCGTTCGGTGCAGTTCGCCTTGCGGCCGCCGGGGTCGGGGGGGCATGCTGGTCGCCATGCGGCGCCACCTGACCCTGCTGCTGCTCCTCCTGCTCACCTAGGCGGGCGACCCCCACCGTCGTCCGCCTCGACCTCCTGCGCCCCCGGGCCAGGAGGTCTTTTCGTTCCCCGCCCCGCAGCCGGCCCGCCCCGACCAAGGACCCGACATGGCCACGACCCCGCACTTCGACCGGTACCGGCCCTTCTCGCCGATCGGCCTCGCCGACCGCACCTGGCCCGACGCCATCATCACCGAGGCCCCCCGCTGGTGCTCGGTCGACCTGCGCGACGGCAACCAGGCGCTCATCGAGCCCATGGACGTGGAGCGCAAGCTCGCCATGTTCCAGGCGCTGGTGCGGATCGGGTTCACCGAGATCGAGATCGGATTCCCCTCGGCGTCCCAACCCGACTTCGACTTCTGCCGGGTGCTGATCGAGCAGGACCTGATCCCCGACGACGTGATCTGCCAGGTGCTGGTGCAGGCCCGCCCCGAGCTGATCGAGAAGACCTTCGTGGCCATGAAGGGCATCCCCCGGGGGATCGTCCACCTCTACAACTCGACGTCGGAGCTGCAGCGCCGGGTCGTGTTCCGCACCGGTGTCGACGGGGTGCGCGACATCGCCGTCCGGGGGGCCGAGCTGGTACGGGCCAACGCCGAGCTGATGACCGACTCCGACGAGGTGCGCCTGCAGTATTCCCCCGAGTCGTTCACAGGCACCGAGCCGGAGTCGGCCCTCGACGTGTGCGAGGCGGTGATGGACGTGTGGGAGCCGACCCCCGACCAGCCGACCATCCTGAACCTGCCGGCCACCGTCGAGATGGCCACGGCCAACCAGTACGGCGACCAGATCGAGTGGATGCACCGGCACCTGTCCCGCCGGGACTCGGTCGTGTTGTCGCTGCACCCCCACAACGACCGGGGCACGGCCGTCGCCGCCGCCGAGTTCGGGGTCATGGCCGGCGCCGACCGGGTGGAGGGGACGCTGTTCGGGAACGGGGAGCGCACCGGCAACGTGTGCATCCCGACCCTGGCGCTCAACCTGTTCAGCCAGGGCGTCGACCCACGGCTCGACTTCTCCGACATCGACGAGGTGCGCCGCATCACCGAGCACTGCAACCGCCTGCCCGTGCACCCCCGCCACCCGTACGTGGGCGACCTCGTCTACACGGCGTTCTCGGGGTCACACCAGGACGCCATCAAGAAAGGCATGGAGGCGTTGCACGAGACGACCGACCACCCGGCCAGCACGGCGTCGGCCCCCGTCGGCTACGAGCACTGGGAGGTGCCCTACCTGCCGGTCGACCCGAAGCACCTGGGCCGTAGCTACGAGGCCATCATCCGGGTCAACTCCCAGTCGGGCAAGGGCGGTGTGGCCTTCGTGCTCAAGTCCGACCACGGCCTCGACCTCCCCCGCCGGTGCCAGATCGAGATGAGCCAGGCCGTGCAGGGCATCACCGACGCGTCGGGAACCGAGATCAAGCCGACGGAGATCTGGGACCTCTTCGAGCGGACCTATCTCACCTCCGACGCACCCCTGCGGTTCCTCCAGCACCGCACCACCACCGTGTCGGGGGCCGACGAGGAGACCACGCTCACGGCCGAGGTCGTGGTCGAGGGCGAGGCCGTCGAGGTGCGGGGGCGGGGGTCGGGCCCGATCGAGGCGTTCGTCAACGCGCTCCGCCGCTCGACGGGCCTCGACGCCCGGGTGGTCGACTACGCCGAGCACGCCGTGGGCGAGGGGGCCGACGCCACCGCCGTCGCCTACATCGAGATGGTCGACGACCGGGGCCTGCCCACCTGGGGGGTGGGGATGCACAAGAGCATCGTCACCGCCTCGCTGCGCGCCGTCACCTCCGCCGTCAACCACCTGGCCGCGAAGGCAGCGGACTGAGCCGGGGCCGTCCCGCCGAGGCGGCTAGCGTGCGGGCGCCCACCGCGGTCACGGCGAGAGCCAGTACGGCGGCGGCGGCCCGGACCCCCAGGGCGTCGATGAGCACGCCCACGAACGCCATGGCCAGGACGTCGGCGGCGCCCTGCATGGTCCCGTCGAGGGCCAGCACCCGGCCGTGGACCTGCTCGGGAGCGTTCCGCTGGATGACGGTGCGCGACGGCCCGCCGAAGAAGGCGGTGGCGCCACCCCAGGCGGCCACCCCGACGAAGGCGACGACCACCGACGGCGTGGCGAGGTAGACGAGGGCGCCCAGTCCGGAGCCGACCACGGCGAGGGCCACGATCCGCTCGTCGGCCACCCGGTCGCCGAGGCGGGCCACGACGATGCCGGCGCCGACGAGGACGACACCGAACACGCTCTGGAGACCGGCGAACACCGTGACGCTCTGGCCGAGCACGTCGCGCACGTAGATGGGCTCCAGCAGCAGCGCCGCCCCCCACAGGAGGTAGAGCGCGCCGCTCAGGGTGAACATCCGGCGTAGCACCGGGGTGCCGGTGACCAGGCGCAGCCCCCGGCGGAGGTCATCGCCCCACGAGCCCCCCGGCTCCGCCGCCACGGCCCGGATGGCCAGGGGCAGGACCGTGACCAGCCCGGCCCCGTAGGTGAGAGCGTCGAAGCCGAAGGCGCCGGCGAAGCCGAACAGGCTGATCGACAGCGCCCCCACCACCGGGCCGATCACGATGGCCAGGTCGTCGGTCATACGCAGCAGAGCGTTGGTGGAGGCGAGCTGCTCGCCCTCGACGATCCGGGGCGGCAGCGCGTCGAGGGCGGGGAAGGAGATGCCCCGGTTGATCCCGTGACCCACCGAGAGGGCGATGACCCAGCCGAACGACGGGGTGGTCATGAGCGCGATCGACGCCAGCAGCCCGACCAGCTCGCTCACGATCAGGACGGGTCGGGGGCCGTAGCGGTCGATGGGCACGCCGATGATCGGGCCGAGCAGCAGAGCCGGCACCGCCCACACGAGCCCGATGAGCGCGATCTGGCCGGCGTCGGCGTCGAACGCGAACGTGGCGTAGCCCCAGATGGCGATGGCGGTGGCCCACGACCCGATGCGGGTGACGGCTTGACCGGCCAGGAACAGGCGGACACGGGGGTCGCGGGGCACGGGTTCCGACGCTACGGGAGGCGACCCGCCCCCCGCCCGGGCATTTCCACGCCGGCTGACGCTCGCCGGTCGGACCTGGCTCCGCGGAACCGTCTCCGGTTCGGATCGGTCGGCGCGCTGACGGTCGTCGCCCTCAGGCCGGTGACGCCCGACGCTCGGGGAGGGGCAGGTCGGTGACGCTGGCCCCCCCGAGGCGGGGCCCCGAGGTGTGCAGGTGACAGGCCGCCTCGCCGCCGCCCGCCATGGGAACCGTCGGCGGGATCTCCGTGCGGCAGACCTCCATCACGTAGGCGCACCGGGTGTGGAACACGCAGCCCGGCGGCGGATCGGTCGGGTCGGGTAGGTCGCCCGGCAGCAGGATGCGGCGCCGGCCCCGCTGGGTGACGGGATCGGGCACCGGCACGGCCGAGAGGAGCGCCTCGGTGTATGGGTGACCGGGCCGCTCGTACACACGGGCCGTGGGACCCTCCTCGACGACGTGGCCGAGGTACATGACGGCCACCCGGTCCGAGATGTGGCGCACCACGGACAGGTCGTGGGCGATGAACAGGTAGGCGATGTCGAACTCGGCCCGCAGATCCTCGAGGAGGTTGATGATCTGGTTCTGGGTCGACACGTCGAGGGCGCTCACCGCCTCGTCGAGCACGACCAGCTTGGGGTTGAGAGCGATGGCCCGGGCGATGGCGATCCGCTGACGCTGGCCGCCGGAGAACTCGTACGGGTACCGCTCGAGATGGTGACGACGCAGGCCCACGTGCTCGAGCAGCTCCGCCACCCGCTCGTCGCGCTCTCGACCCCGCACCCCGTCGTGGACCTCGAGGGGCTCGCCGATGCTGTCGGCCACCACCGACGACGGGTCCAGCGACGAGTACGGGTCCTGGAAGACCATCTGCAGATGGCGCCGCAACGGCCGCAGGCGCCGCTGGCGGAGGTGGGTGATGTCGGTCCCCTCGAAGCGGATGGAGGAACCCTCGTCAGGCTCGATCAGGCGCAGCAGTGCCCGCCCGGTGGTCGACTTCCCCGAGCCGGACTCGCCCACCAACCCGAGCGTCTCGCCGGCCGCGACGGTGAGGTTCACGTCATCGACGGCACGCAGCCTCAGGCTGCGCCGGAACGGGCCCTGGGACACCCGGAACGTCACCCGCAGGTGCTCGGCGGCCAGGAGCGGTAGGGCGTCGCCCGCCCCACCCGGGGACGCCGCCGGTTCGGTGGCCTTCTGGCGCAGGCTCTGCCGGGCAGTTCGCCCGTCACCCGCCGGGAGCCTCGGTTCGAGCCGGTCCGCCGTGTGTCCGGTGGGGCCTGCGTCGCTCACGACGGCGCCACGGCGGTGTCAGAGGGACCGGCCGTCAGCTCGAGCTCGTGGAAGCGCACGCACCGGCTGGTGTGGGCCCGGGCGACCGTACGCAGCTCGACCTCGCCCTGCCGGCAGCGGTCCTCGGCGTAGGGGCAGCGGGGGTGGAAGCGACAGCCCTCCGGCATCGCCCACGGCAACGGCGTCCGACCGGGGATGACCTCCAGCCGCTCACCCCGCCCACCGATCTGGGGCATGGCCCGGAGCAGGCCCTCGGTGTACGGATGGCGCGGGCGTCCGTACAGGTCGTCGACGGGAGCCTCCTCGACCACCTGACCGGCGTACATGACGACCACGCGGTCGCAGATGTCGGCCACCACCCCCAGGTCGTGGGTGACGAACAGCACGGCCAGGCCCAGATCGTCTCGGAGGGAGCGGAACAGGTCGAGCACCTGTGCCTGGATGGTCACGTCGAGGGCGGTCGTCGGCTCGTCGGCGATCAGCAGCTTCGGCTCGCACGACAACGCCATGGCGATCATGGCCCGCTGACGCATGCCCCCCGACAGCTCGTGGGGGTAGCTGCGGGCCCGGGACCCGGCGTTGGGGATGCCCACTGCGTCGAGCACCTCGACGGCGCGTGCCTTGGCTGCTCTCCGGTTCACGGACCGGTGCCGGCGCACGGTCTCGGCGATCTGGTCGCCCACCGTGAACGCCGGGTTGAGACTGGTCATCGGCTCCTGGAAGACCATGCTCACGTCGTCGCCCCGGACGTCCTCCAGTTCCCGGACGGCCAGCGCGGTGAGCTCGGTGCCGTCGAGCTCGACGCGCCCCCTGCTCACCCGACCCGGGGGTGTGGGGATGAGACCCATGACGGCGAGGCTGGTCACCGTCTTGCCCGACCCCGACTCGCCCACCAGGCCGACCGTCTCGCCCCGCTCCACGGTGAAGCCGACGTCGTCGACGACGGTCACCCAGCCGTGATCGGTGACGAACTCGACCTGGAGGCCCTCCACGAGCAGCAGCGGCGCGCCGGTGGTCGACGCCGGGACAGGAGCGGCGCTCACTCGTCAGCCGTACGGATCTCTCGGCCGATCGAGTCCCGCAGGCCGTCACCGAGCACGTTGAAGGCCAGCACGGTGATGGCGATCGCGGCCCCGGGCCACACCATCAGCCAGGGCTGACGTGCCAGTACCCGGAAGGCCTGCGACAGCATGGCTCCCCAGCTGGCATCGGGGGGTTGGACCCCCAGGCCGAGGAAACTGAGGCTGGCCTCGGCCAGCATGGCGAACCCTCCGGCCAGCGAGACCTGCACCAGCAGTGGCGGCAGCACGTTGGGCAGGACGTGACGGCGGAGGACCTTGAGCGTCGGTGTGCCGATGGCCCGGGATGCCTCGATGAAGGTCTCCTGGCGCACCTCCAGCACCGAGCTGCGCACGAGGCGCAGAAAGGTGGGGGCGAAGATGATGCCGACGGCGATCATGGCGTTGCGCAGGCCGACACCGAGCACCCCCACGATGGCGATGGCCAGGATGAGGGGCGGAAAGCTCATGATGGCGTCGTTCACCCGCATGATGACGAGATCGACCCAGCCGCCCAGGTAACCGGCGATCAGACCGGGTGGCACACCCAGGAGGAGACCGACGGCGACTGCCTGGAGAGCGGCCAGCAGGGCGATGCGGGTGGCGTAGAGCATGCGGCTGGCGACGTCACGACCCAGGTTGTCGGTGCCGAGGAGGTGGTCGCCGGTCAGTGGGTCGGCGAGAACGTTGCGAAGGTCCTGATCGGTCGGCTCGGTGGGTGCGAGGAGCGGCGCGAGGACGGCCACGATCACCAGCAGGGTGATGAAGGCCAGGGCCAGCAGGGCGGCCCGCTGACGACGGAGGCGCCTGAGGAAACGGCGTCGGCCGCTGAGGGCCTCCTCGTCGTCGACACCGTCGACGGGCAGCTCGGGGGCGGCGGGCCCCTCGTCGGGTCCGAGCGGCTCGGCGCCGGTGGCGGTGCGGGCCGGCCACGACCGGGTCCGCACGCTGGGCTCGGTGTGGCGCTCGACACCGGTCACGGGCACCTCCCCATCGCGGTGATCACGAGCTGCGCACCCGTGGGTTGAGGTACCCGTAGAACAGGTCGACGACGAGGTTGACCACCACCACGATCACCGTGGTCGCCACGACGATGCCCTGGATGAGGGGGATGTCGCGCTCCTGCACGGCCGAGATGGCCAGCTGACCGAGACCGGGGATGCCGAAGATGACCTCGACGATGACCGTGCCGCCGAGCAGGAAGGAGATCTGCAGGCCGAGCACCGTCACGACCGGCACGGCGGCGTTCTTCATGCCGTGCTTGAGCACGACCCTCGAGCGGCGGAGACCCTTGGCCGAGGCCGTGCGGACGTAATCCTGCTGAAGCACGTCGTACAGTGAGCTGCGGAGCTGGCGGGCCACCACGGCCGCACCCGCCGTGCCGAGGGTGATGGCCGGCAGGATGAGATGTCGCAGCCAGCCGCCCGGGTCCTCGCTGAAGGACACGTAGCCGGTTGCCGGCAGCCACGGGCGCCAGATGGCGAAGAACAGGATGAGCAGCAGCCCGAGCACGTAGTTGGGAACCGCCACGCCGGCGGTCGCCCCGAGGGTGGTGAGACGGTCGATCCAGGTGCCTTGTCGGGTGGCGGCGATGATTCCGGCCGGGATGCCGATGGCCAGGGCGACGACCACCGCCCCCAGGGTGAGTGAGAAGGTGGTCGGGAACCGGGTTCGTATCGAGTCCGTCACCGACTGGCTGCTGAACAGCGATTCGCCCAGATCACCCTGCAGGGCATTGCCCACCCAGCGGCCGTACTGCACGACGACGGGGTCGTTCAGGCCGAGACGCTCGCGGGTGGCGTCGATCTGGGCCTCGGTGGCGTTCTCACCGGCGATGGTGACCGCCGGGTCGCCCGGCACCAGCATCACCAGCGAGAACACCATGAGCGACACGAGGAACAGCAGCGGCACCAGGGCGATCAGTCGCTTTCCGATCAGCTGGACCATGGTGTCTCCGCTCGTGTGCCTCGGTGGCCGGGTCGACCTCTACTCGGCCAGCATCTCGACGCCGCGCATCTCCGGCTTGCCGGAGATCCACTCGACGAAGCCGCTGACCTGGTCGGTGGACACGTACGGGGTCACGGTGAAGTAGATGACGACGTCGAGGATGTCCTCGACGACCTGCGCCGACGCCGCCTGCAGCGCCGCCTGACGCTCGTCCGGTGACTGGACCTCGAGCGTGTCCTGGAACGCCTCCATCATCTCGGGCGTCGTGTGACGGCCGGGGTTGGAGAAGCCGCGATCGCTGTAGAGGAGGTTGAGCGTCTGGGACGGGTCGGGACGACCTCCCCAGGGTGCGATCAGGGCATCGCCCTCTTCGTTGGTGTAGAAGATGTCGGCCGTCTGCACCGGTTCGACCTGGCGGATCTGGGCGTCGATGCCCACCTCGGCCAGCTGTGCCTGGGTGGCCTCGCCCAGCTGCACGATGAGGGGCACCGCCGGCACGATGTACTCGAACGAGAAACCGTCGGGGTAGCCGGCCTCGGCCAGCAGTTCCCGGGCCCGCTCGGGGTCGTACTCGAACGAACGGGTCCCGACCTCCTCGTTGAAGGCGAAGTACCCCTCGGGGTAGGACTGCGTCGACGCGTCGCCGATGCCGAACAGCAGGCCCTCCACGATGGCGTCGCGATCGATGGCGAGGTTCATCGCCTCGCGGACGAGCGGATCGTTGAACCACTCCCGGTCCCGGTTCATCTGGATGTGGTAGAAGGCCAGACCGGTGTGCCGGTCGATGTTGAGGCCGGCGTCGGCGGCCTCCTGCTCCTGCTGGGGATCGACGAAGGTGAGGTCGAGCTGGCCCGAGCGGATGGCGTTGAGACGGGTGACGGAGTCGACCTGGATGACGAACTCGATGCGGGCGACCCCGGCGGCGTCGGGATCCCAGTAGTCCTCGTAGCGCTCGTAGACGATGAGGGCGTCCTCCTGGTACTCCGTCACCCGGTACATGCCGGCGCCGACCGGGTTGCGGTCGAGGTCGGGGTTGTCGAAGGCGGCCGGGCTGACCATCATCCCCGGCCGGTCCGACAGCACGAGCGGGAGCGAGGCGCCCGGTCCGTTCAGGTTGAAGCGCACCGTCATGGGGTCGATCACCTCGACCGACTCGATGACCTCGAGCTCGGCGGCCACCGACGCGCCCTCGATGGTCTGGCCCCGCTCGATGTTCGCCTTGACCGCCTCGGCGTCGAACGGCTCGCCGTCGTGGAAGGTCACACCCTCCCGCAGCGTCATCTCCAGGTAGGAACCGTCCTCGGCGAACTCCCACTCGGTGGCGAGGCCCGGCTCGGGGGCGGCATCGGGGGACTGGTGGACCAGACGGTCGTAGGTGATGAACAGCGACGTGTTGTCGAAGCTCGACGTGGCCCGGGCCGGGTCCCAGCGGCTCGGGCCCACCGTGTAACCGAAGCGCAGGGTGGCGTCGGGGTCGACCTCACCACCCGCCTCGGGGGCGGCGGCCTGGGCATCGGGGTCGGTGTCGGGGTCGGTGCCGACCGCGCTGGTGGCGGTCTCGATCGCCGTGTCGTCGACCTCGGCCGAGTCTCCGCTGTCATCACCGCATGCGCCGGCGAGCACGGCGAGCGCCGTCAACAGGACCAGCAGGCGCATGGTTCGGTACCGCACCATCACGTTTCCCCCTCTGCCGCACGACCCCGGGCCGGTCGACGCCCGCAGTGTTCCAGCCGCCCGGACCGCGCGCAACCGTCTCGGCGTGATCTCTCCCCCCCGGTGACGATCGTGAAGGGACCCCGCACCTGTCGGACCTGACCCAGCGGTCGCCATGGCCTGCGACCGGCGACGATGACCGGATGCGCACCGACGATCTCGCCCGGGTCGGGCGTCGCTACCGCCGATTCGCCGACGAGGAGGCCCGGGGGGTGTCGCTGCGCTACGCCGCGTGGGCCGAGGCCGTCGGCCGTGACCGGCCCACGCTGGAGTGGTTGGCCCGGCTGCCGCCGGCGAAGCGGCAACCCAACCTCCTGTTCGCCGCCGTCCGTCACCTGTACGGCGACCCGGGTGACGGGGACCAGTTCCTGACCCTGCTGGGTACGCACCGCGAGGCCGTCGCCGGGACGATGCTGGCCCGCTCGACCCAGACCAACGAACCGGGCCGGTGCGCCGTCCTGCTCCCCGTGCTGGCCCGCCTCCCGCCGCCGCTGGCGCTGATCGAGGTCGGGGCGTCGGCGGGGCTGTGCCTGCTGTTGGACCGCTACGGCTACCGCTACGGCGACCGGGTGCTGCCGGCCGCCGGAGCGGGGCCGGTGCTCGAATGCGCCGCCGACGCCGCCACACCCCTCCCGGAGGCGGTGCCCGAGGTCGCGTGGCGGGTCGGCGTCGACCTGGCCCCGATCGATCTGGAGGACCCCGATGCCGTGGCGTGGCTGGAGACGCTGGTCTGGCCCGAGCACGAGCACCGCCGGGACCGGCTACGGGCCGCCGTGGCCGTGGCCCGGGCCGATCCCCCCGAGGTCCGTCATCGCGATCTGCGTCAGCCCCTCGACGACCTGGTGGCGGAGGCACCGGCGGGGGCGACCGTGGTGGTGATGCACTCGGCCGCCCTCGCCTACGTGCCGTCCAGGGACGACGTCGACCGGTTCGTGGACCACGTCAGGGGGCTCCCCGTCACCTGGATCAGCAACGAGTCACCGAACGTGCTGCCCGAGCTGGCCGGCGCCGTGGACCGTGACGCCCGCCGCGGCCGCTTCCTCATGGCCGTCGACGGTCACCCCGTGGCCTGGACCGGGCCGCACGGCCAGTCGATCGACTGGATCGAGGACCGTCGCTGAGCCGTCCGCCGTCACCCTGCGTCGGTCAGCGACTCGACGTCGGGGAAGGCGATGGTGGTGCCGTCGGCACTGGTCAGCCAGTAGCCGAGGCCGTCGGGATGGGCGGCGATGTCGACGATCGGTGCGGGCAGCTCGGCCCCGCCCAGCGAGCCGAGGAAGGCGGCGTCACCGAACGCGAACACCCCGCCGTCGGCCGCCACCAGCCAGTACCCGTTCCCGCTGGCCGTCGGGACCATGCCGAGCACCGGGGCGGCCAGGGGAACCCCGCCCATGGAGCCGAAGAACCCGGCGTCGCCGAAGGCGAACACCCCGCCGTCGGCCGCCACCAGCCAGTACCCGTTCCCGCTGGGGGTGGGGGTCATGCCCACCACGGGGGCGACCAGGAAGCGACCCCCCATCGACCCGTGGAAGGTGGCGTCGCCGAAGGCGAACACGCCGCCGTCGGCCCCGGCCAGCCAGTAGCCGCCCCCGTCGGGGGTGGCGGCCAGACCCAGGGTGGGGGCGTTGACGGGCACGCCGGTCAGGTCGCCGTGCAGCGCGGCCCCACCGGTGGTGACCACCGTCCCGGCCGGGGTCACCCCCCACAGCTCGGCCCCGGTGGCCGAGCCGGTGGCGGTGCTGACGGCCACGATCGGGCCGGCCGCGTCGAGGGAGACGTCGTCGGCGTCGAGGCTCAGCACGTCGCCCGTGGTCTCGACGATGCGCAACCCGCCGGTCGACGTGGCCACCGTGGCGATGACCGACCGGGGCGCCGTCCGCTCCTCCAGGACGACGAGGGCGGCGGCGTCGGTCGAGTCGGTCTCCTCACAGATGGCCTGGACGACGACCTCACCCGCCTCGGGGAGATCGGCGAGATCGACCACCGGCACCACGATGGGAGTCGAGAACGTGGCGTCGTCGTCGACGATCTCGAAACCGACGATGAGGCCGCCGAGGAGGACGACCACGCCGGCGCCGGGCCGACAACCCTGCCCCTCCACCACCAGCACGTCGCCCATCGTGACCGCGGTCTGGTTGGCCGGGGCGGTCAGCGTCGCCTCCTCCTCGGCCTGGGCCAACGCCGGGGACGCGACGGCGAGCGCAGCCGGGCCGACGACGAGCGCGGCCGACGCCCGCACGATCTGCTTCATGGTTCCTCCCGCTTCCCGCGACCGCGCCACCGCGATCGTCGGGCGGAACGTCTACGCCAGCGCGGATCGGCGGTCAACGGCGGTGGTGTGACGGTCCCGTTGCCGTTCGGCGGCGGTTCCACCCGGCCGGGCGGCGCCCCGCCGGTCGGGCTCGGACCGGCGACCACACCGGCGCTAGGTTCGGTGCCCGACAAGGGGGCGCACGTGGACTTCTCCATCCCGAAGGACGTCGAATCGCTGATCGAGGAGGTCGAGACCTTCATCGAGGCCGAGATCCGGCCTCTCGAGCAGCAGGACGACAACATCCGGTTCTTCGACCACCGGCGGGAGGACTCCCGCACCGACTGGGACCGCGACGGCCTGCCCAACGAGGAGTGGGAGTCGCTGCTCGGTGAGATGCGCCGGCGGGCCGACGCCGCCGGGCTCTACCGGTACCACCTGCCCGAGCGATTCGGCGGGCGCAACGGCACCAACCTCGGCATGGCCATCCTGCGCGAGCACCTGGCCCGGATGGGCCTCGGGCTGCACAACGACCTGCAGAACGAGAGCTCGGTCATCGGCAACCTCGTGACGGTGCTGATGATGGAGCGCCACGGGTCAGAGGCCCAGCAGGAGGAGTGGATCCCCAAGATGCTGGCCGGCGAGGCCCGCATCGGGTTCGGACTGACCGAGCCCAAGCACGGCTCCGACGCCACCTGGATGGAGACCAGGGCCGTCCGCGACGGCGACGAGTGGGTCATCAACGGCGAGAAGTACTGGAACACCGGAGTCCACAAGGCCACCCACGACTACATCTTCGCCCGCACCTCCGGTGAGCCCGGCGACGGGCTCGGCATCACCTGCTTCATCACCCCCACGTCGGCCGACGGGTTCGAGGTCCGGGAGTACATGTGGACCTTCAACATGCCGACCGACCACGCCCACGTGACCCTCGACAACGTACGGGTCACCGACGCCGACATCCTCGGTGAGGAGGGGCGGGGCCTGCAGGTGGCCCAGCTCTTCGTGCACGAGAACCGCATCCGCCAGGCCGCCTCCAGCCTCGGGGCCGGGCTGCACTGCATCGACGTGGCCGTCGCCTACGCCAACGACCGGGTCGTGTTCGGCAAGCCGCTGTCGTCGAACCAGGCCATCCAGTGGCCGCTCGCCGAGCTGTACACCGAGGCCGAGATGCTGCGGTCGCTCATCTGGAAGACGGCGTGGGAGATGGACGAGGGCGTCGACCACATGGAGATCACCGACAAGGTGGCCATGTGCAACTACCGGGCCAACCGGTTCTGCTGCGAGGCCGCCGACCGGGCCATGCAGACCTGCGGCGGGAACGGTTACGGGCGGCACATGCCCTTCGAGCACATCTACCGCCACCACCGCCGCTACCGGATCACGGAGGGCTCCGAGGAGATCCAGATCCGCAAGGTGGCCGGCAAGCTGTTCGGCTTCACCGGCCGGGCCAAGGGCTAACCCGCCGGTCCCGGTGCCGGGGCCGGTCGGTCGATCCCGGGACGGGGACCGGCCGTGACGACCTGGGTGCCGGCGATGCGGTCGTGCCAGCCCCGGCGGTCGGGCCGGGCGATGGCCGAGGTGTAGATGGCCGCCGACGCGATGGGGCCGTAGATGCCGAACAGGTGGAAGAGGCCACCGGGCAGGAGCCAGCGCCGGAAGGCGGTGGCCCCGGTCGGGATGTCGCCGCCGTCGACCTCGACCACCCGCAGGCGGAAGGCGATCTTGCCGGGCGTCTGACCCCGCCACACGAGGAAGAACACCTCGTAGGCGGCGCTGAAGATCAGCGCCCCGAAGAAGGCGACCAGGCTGCCCGTCCCGTCGACGGGTGTCTCGTCATCGACCGACCGGAAGCCGACGAAGATGCCGACCAGCACGAACTGGACGGCCACCACCACCAGGATGTCGACGAGTCGCGCCGCCGCCCGGGAGCCGAGCGGTGCCACCCCGCCGGGGGGCGGGGACTGGCCGTGGCGCCCGGCTCGACCAGCTCGGGCCCGGTCACGGCACCGCCCGACTCGACGGACCCGGGCTCGGCGTACCCTGGCCCGACCAGCTCCGGTTCGTCGTCGGCGCCGGGTCGGTCGTCGGGGTGGGCCACGGTGTCGACGCTACCGGCGGGCCCGGTTCACCCCGGCAGCGCTCACCCCCGGGTCACGCGACCCCGCAGGGCGGCGAAGGCCAGCGCGAACGAGACGATGGCCACCCCGGCGATGGCCCCTGCGCCCTGGAGGAGGGCGCCGCCGTCCCACCCCTCGGTCAGGGAGCGCATGGCCCGGAGGATGTAGGTGACCGGGTTGTAGTCGGCGACCGTGGCCAGCCAGCCGGTGAGCGCCCGCTCGGGGAGGAAGGTGGAGGTCAGGAAGGCGAACGGGAAGAACAGGATGAAGCTCGAGTTGACCGCCCCCGGGTTGCCGGTCTTGAGGGCGATGGCGTAGGGGAAGCCGGTGAAGGCCAGCCCCCAGAACGCAGCCAGGAACACGAAGACCACGAGGCCCGCCACCCCCGTCCCGAAGGACACCCCGAGCACCAGGCCGAGGGCCACGACCGGCAGCGACAGCACCAGGACGGCGACGAAGTCGGCCACCATCAACCCGAGCAGCAGCGCCGGCCGCGACACCGGTGTCATCAGCAGGCGATCGAAGTACCCGCCCTGGATGTCGGTGACGAGGGCGGACGCCCGGGAGATGCCGGTGACGGCGAAGATGAGCGCCACGGGGAGCTGGAACGCCTTGAAGTCGTCGACGCCCAGCGGACCCTCGGCGGCGTCTTGCAGCGCGCCCACGTTCACGACGAAGAAGAACACCGGGATGATCAGCGCCGGGATGAAGAACTCGGGCTCACGGGGCATACCCCGCACGGCCCGGTAGGCCACGCTCGACAGGTCACGGGCGAACCCCGCCCTGGTCGCCAGGGGGGCCGGCCGGCCCGCCCGAACGTCGGGCACGGCGGTGGCCGTCATGGCCCCTCCTCGAACTGGGCGCCGGTGGTGGCGAGGAACACGTCGTCGAGCGTCGGCGATCGCATGGTCAGGGATCGGACGCCGACGCCGCAGCGGTCGAGGGCCACCGCCACCGGCCCCAGGAGCTCGGCCCCGTTCTCGGACACGATCTGCAGCTCCCCGTCCCGCCGGTCGACCGACTCGACCCCGGGCAGATCGAGCAGGGCCTGCTCGGCGGCGTCGGCCCGCTCGGGCACGTCGGCCACGATCACGTCGTGTCCGATGGCCCGCTTGAGGTCGGCCGGTGTGCCCTCGGCCTCCAGGCGCCCCTCGGCGATGATGCCGATGCGGTCGGCCAGCTCGTCGGCCTCGTCCATGTACTGGGTGGTGAGGAAGATGGTCACGCCCAGCTCGTCGTTGAGGCGCCGGATCTCCTCCCACACCCGGACCCGGGAGATGGGGTCGAGGCCGGTGGTGGGCTCGTCGAGGAAGAGCACCTCGGGCTGGTGGACGAGGGCGGCGGCGAGGTCGAGCCGGCGCTCCATGCCGCCCGAGTAGGTGCCGAGGCGACGGTCGATGGCGTCGCCGATGTCGACGAACTCGACCACCTCACGGACCCGTCGCTCGACGTCGGCCCTGCTGAGGCCGTACAGGCGGCCCTGCAGCTCGAGGATTTCGCGGCCCGACTGCTTGTCGTCGAGGGACGCCTCCTGCAGGGCCACGCCGATGCGCAGGCGGACCTCGCCGGGCTGGTCGACGACGTCGTAGCCGGCCACCCGGGCCGACCCGGCGGTCGGCAGCAGCAGCGTGCACAGCATGCGGACGGCGGTGGACTTGCCGGCCCCGTTCGGACCGAGGAACCCGTAGATCTCACCCTCGTCGACGGCCAGGTCGATGCCCCGCACGGCCTCGACGTCGTCGAACGTGCGCACCAGGCCGTTCACCTCGATGGCTGCCACGGCCGAGACGCTACCGAGGGGGTGTGACACTCCCGACCGGGTTGCGGACCACCCCCACCAGCGCGCCGACGGCCACCGCCATCCCGAGCACCTGGAGCGGGGTGAGGCCCTCGCCCAGCCAGGCGGCGGCGATGGTGGCGGCCACGACGGGCTGGGCCAGGGTCAGGCTGGAGGCGGTGGTCAGGGGCACGTGGGCGTGCGACCAGTTCATGAGGAGGTGTCCGGAGCCGGGGATGGCCACGACCACCATCACCGCCGCGAAACCGCCCCAGGAGAGCGCGAGACCGTCGGAGAGCAGGGCGATGGGGGCCACCACCACGGCGGCGACCAGCGAGAGGGCGGCCTGGTACTCGAGCGCGCCCAGCTCCCGTCGCGCCTGCTTGGAGAGGACGAAGTACGCGCTCCACGAGGCCAGCGCACCGACGGCGAGGAGGTCCCCGGCACCGTTCCACGCCACCGTGCCGGTGGCCCCGAGGACGGTGAGCGCCACCCCGGCCACGGCGACGGCCACCAGGCCGAGCTGGCGGCGGGTGACCAGCTCACCGAACAGCGGCCCGACCACGAGGAGGAGCACGGCCGGCTGCAGGGCCACGATGACGCTGGCGTTGGCGACCGTCGTCAGCTTCACGGCGCTGAAGAAGAAGGCCAGGTTGAGGCCGAAGGTCACCCCCCCGGGGGCGGCCAGCCGCAGCGTCCGGACATCGAGGGGACGACCCCGGGCGGCGGAGACGGCGGCGAGCAGCACGCCGGCGGCGGCCAGACGCCAGCAGGCGAGGGTGGTGCCCTCCACGTCGACCCGCTTGACGAGGACGTTGCCGAACCCCCACAGCACGACGGCCACCGCCACGGCCACGACCGGTCGACGGGCCGCAGACACCGGGTCACGCTACCGGTGCGGTGGGTGGCGGAGCCCGGCCGCCCCGGCGACCTGACACAAGGAGCGGCTGCTATGGCAACCCGTGCTTGTGTCAGTTCCCGGTGGGCCAGAGGGCGGTGCCGGGGTGGAACTGGCTCCAGGCGAACCAGAACGACTCCTGGACGGCCAGCCCCTCGCCGTCGGGGCCGGTGGCGGCGAGGGCGCCCGCCTCCAGGCGGAGGCGGACGCCCCCGGACTCGACGGTGTCGCCGGCGGCGAGGGCGGTGCGGGCGGCCTCGACGGGGAAGGCCACGGCGTCGCCGTCGGCCGTGATCACCCCGGCCACGACCACGTTCTCGGCGAGGCGGTCGTCGCGCTCGCCCACCGGGAAGATCGGGCCGAGGTCGTCACGGCCGTCGAGCGGATCGGCCCGGTAGGTGCGGCCGGTGCCGGGGTCGGGGGCGACGACGGTGCCCTGGGGGTGCTCCTCCCTCCACGGGCCCAGCTCGGTGACGGACGTGGCGATGGTCTCCAGGTCGACCCCGTCGTCGGCCAGCGGTCCCGACAGTGCCGTCCCCTCGAACTGGTCGAACACCGAGCCCGTGGCGGGGTCGACCACCAGCTTGTTGGACCGCCGGAGGAGCCCGGTCGTCTCCAGGCCGGCCACCGCCGGCGTGGCGTCCAGGTCGTAGGCCACGGCGGAACCGCAGAGCGTGCAGAACGTCAGGGCGACCCGGCGGCCGCCGACGGTGTCGTTGACCAGCTCGTGGACTTCGAGGATGCGCCGGGGGTAGGCGCGGGTCTCACCGCCCACCTCCAGGGTCACGACGGGCTCGTCGTCGTCCCAGGCGTCGCCGACGGGCACCGTCACCGGGTCGTCGAGGGCGGCGATGTCGCCGAAGCGGACCCCGCCCCACGTCACCTGCCGGGGGTCGAGGGCTGTGTCGTCGGGCAGGAAGTCGGCGAAGGCCGGATCGATGAGGGCGAACAGGTCGCGCTTGGTGGCCACATACCCGGGCGGGGCGGGGACGTCCCAGCGCAACAGCAGGTCCGAGTACGCCGCCCACCGCACCGGCTCCGGCTCGGCGGCGCCGACGAGGGGCCGCTGCAGAGACGCCGCGGTCACCAGGTCGACGCCGGTGAGCGCCTCGGCAGCCTGGGAGAGGAAGGCCTCGGTGGGGGTGTCGGCGTGCAGGCGCATGAGGTCGGTGAGCGGCCAGGCGGCCCGCACGTCGCCCGTGGCGGCCAGGGCGTCGATCTCGGCGATGGTGATGCTGGTGGGGTCGTCGAGTACGGCCGCCAGCTCGGCCGGCACGGGCCCGCCCGGCACGTCCGGCGCCGCCGGGACGGTGGTCGCAGCCGGGCCGGGATCGGTCGCCGGACCGGCGACCGGCTCGTCACCGCCGGTGCAGGCTCCGACGGCCAGCGCCATCACGACGGCGACGACGGTCAGCAGGCGGCTCACGGGGTGGGAACCCGGCGTCGACCGCCCGTCGTCCCGTCAGCCGGGCAGCGTGGCCACTCAGAGGCCGGGACCGGGGGTCGGTCCGGACTGCTCCACGACGTTCACCCCACGTGACACGGGCATCGGTGGACACCACCACGACCGGCGGCACGTGGCGGATGGTGCTGCAGGCGGCGACGTCGTCGCCTCCCGGGCGGACCGGCCGACGGCCATGAGCGTCCACGGTTCCGTCCCCGACGGGTGCCGACGAAGATCAGCGACATCCCGACCCGAGCTCCTCTCAGTCGAGTCCCTCTCGGTCGAGCCGGGCACTGCGGCGGACAACGTGTACGGCCAGCAACGCCTCGCCGATCGAGCGGTCGGTCGGTCGGTCGGTCGGTCGGTCGAGCGTCGGCCAGCCCCCGGGGTCGGCGGCGGCCTGGCCCGCATCCGTGCCCCGAACCCCGTCCGGCCCGGGGGGAGGCCGGCGTAGATCGGTTCCGCGTACAGCTCGGTCGAGATCTCGGCCAGCGGAGGCGGGTCCTCCTCCGACTCGGTGGCGACGAACCGGGCCACCGCCTCGCGGACGAGACCGTTCACGGAGCACCCTCGCTTCCTGGCGAGGCGCTGCAACCCATGGTGGCCGGCGGATCGACCTGGACCCGGATGAGGTGGCCTGGTGGTGGCCATGGTCAGCGGCGGAAAGCGGCGAGCCGCTCCTCCATGTCGGGCCCGGCGCCGGGGGAGTGCTCCCGCTCGTGGGCCAGTCCGTCGGCGAGGTCCGCGCCATCGGTGGCGTCGAGGAGGGCGTTCACGGCCCGGGTGGTGTGGGGGGAGGCGGCTGCGATCTCGGCGGCCAGGGCGGCGGTGGCGTCGTCGAGCTCGTCGTCGGGGACGCAGCGCTCGGCCAGTCCGATGACCACGGCCTCCCGCCCGCCGACCTGGCGGCCGGTGAAGGACAACTCCTTGGCCCGGGCCGCACCCACCCGGCGGGGCAGGCGCTGGCTCATGCCCCACGTCGGCGTCATGCCCCAGCGGCCGTGGGTGTCGGCGAAGCGCGCCCCCTCGGCGCACACGATCACGTCGCAGCCGAGGGCCAACTCCAGGCCGCCCGTCAGGCAGTGGCCCCGCACCGATCCGACCACCGGCATGGGCAGGGCCGCCAGCGCGTCGATCGTCTCGGCCTGGTGGTGCTCGGACGGCGCTCGCTCCCCGGCGGCGATGGCGTCGAGATCGTTGCCGGCGCTGAAGGATCGCCCCGCTCCCCGCAGCACCACGCAGGCCACCTCGTCACCGGACCGGCCGGCCAGGGCGTCGACGTGGTCGCGCAGCTCGACGAACAGGCTCGGGCTGAGGGCGTTCAGCTTGTCGGGCCGGTTCAGGGTCAGGGTGGCGATGCGGTCGGTGAGGTCGTACTCCACGAGAGCCATGCGGGCGACGCTACGCCCGGACGGGCTCACCCCGGGCCAGCCGCCGGGTGTAGTGGTCGGCCCAGCCACCCCGGCCGGTGGCCCGCAGCCGGTCGAGGTACGGACCGGCGTCGATGCGCACGTGGAAGGGTCCGCCCTGGGCCATCACCTCGTCCAGCGGATCGACACCCGCAGGGGACCGGGCCAGCGCATCGCGCCGCCAGGCGGCCAGCAGCCCGTCGGCCCGGTCGACCAGGTCCGGCCGGTCGGCGCTCAGGTCGTGCTGCTCGTGCGGGTCGGCGGCGACGTCGAACACGAGAACCTCGGGCAGGCCGTGGAATGCGTCGTGCCAGGTCCGGATGACGAGGTGGTCGTCGAAGCGCACCGCCCGCTGCGCCGCCCAGGCCAACTGCGACAGGACCAGGTGGTCGCGCCCGGTGTCGGCGCCGGCGTCGAGGTCAGCGAGGAAGGACCGCCCGTCCCACCCGTCGGGCACGCCGATCCCGAGGAGCTCGAGGACGGTGGCGGCCACGTCGACGTGGGCGTGCAGGCCGGTGTCCACCCCGCCCGGGCGTCCGGGCCAGCGCAACACGGCCGGGACGTGACACGTCCACTCGTCGGCGAACTGGTGGTCGCACCAGGTGGCCAGCTCGCCCATCGTCTCGCCGTGGTCGGACGACACGAGGACCGCCGTCTCGTCCCACACCCCGAGGCCGTCGAGCCGGTCGACGAGCCGGGCCACGTGGTCGTCGGCCCAGCGGACGCCGTCGTCGTAGGCGTCGATGCAGGCCCGGGCGGCGGTCAGGTCGGCGATGGTCAGGGGCTGCTTGGCGAACTCGCCCCCGAACGTCGACACGGTGGACGGCTCGTAACCCGGCACCTCGTGCACCGAGTGGGGGCCGGGTCGGTCCTGGTGGGCGGCGATCACGTCGTCGGTCAGCCACGCCGGGATGGGCTCGCCCTCGAAGGGGCAGTACCCCGGCGGGGTGCGGTAGGGCGTGTGGGGGTCCCACAGGTGCACGTGCAGGAACCAGTCGTCGGCGGCGCCGTGGCGATCGAGCCAGTCGAGCGCGCTCCCCACCACGTCCCCGGCCGTCTCCTGGCCCGCGCCGGGCGGGATCCGCACGTCGGCGAACCCGGCCGTCCAGTGCCAGGCCGAGTGCCGCTCCGGGAAGCTCGACACCGACGCCGTCCGCATCCCCGCCGCCCGCATGGCCCCCGCCCAGGTGCGGTGCTGCAGCTCGGACTGGAAGCCGCGGTCGGGCTCGGGGAAGAGCTGGCTGCGGACGCCGCCGTGGTCGACGGCGCCGTTACGGATGCCGAACCGGCCGGTGGCCAACGCCGACCGGCTCGGCAGGCAGGGCACGTCGGAGGCGTACACACGGTCGAGCCGCAGCCCCTCGGCGGCGATGGCGTCGACGGTGGGGCTGGTGTCGCGCCCGTACCCGTAGCAGCCGAGGTGGTCGGGCCGCAGCGTGTCGATGTCGACGTAGAGGAAGCGCATGGGCCCACTGTGCCCCGGCGGACCGGTGATGCCGTGACGGGCTAGGACAGGTGGTGGGGGTGGGACTCCCGCAGGCCGGCACCGGTGATGCGCACGAGGCGGGTCCGCTCCCGCAGGTCGGCCAGCGTGGCGGCGCCGGCGTAGCCCATGCCCTGGCGCAGGCCGCCCACGATGGCGCCGACGAGGTCGGAGAGGGACCCGGCGTAGCGGACCTTGCCCTCGACGCCCTCGGGCACGTGCTTGCCCCCGGCGGCCTCACCCTGACCGCCGGCGTAGCGGTCACGGGCCCGGCCCCGCATGGCCGCCGCCGATCCCATGCCCCGGTACACCTTGAACATGGCCCCGTCGACCAACTCCAGGTCACCGGGGGCCTCGTCGACGCCGGCCAGCATGTTGCCGAGCATCACGGCGTCGGCGCCGGCCACGAACGCCTTGACCACGTCGCCCGAGGTGGTGATGCCGCCGTCGGCGATGAGCGGCACGCCGGCGGCCCGGGCCACCCGGCTGCACTCCCAGATGGCGCTGAGCTGGGGCATCCCGGCCCCGGCCACCACCCGGGTCGTGCAGATCGACCCCGCCCCGACCCCCACCTTCACGGCATCGGCGCCGGCGTCGAGGATGGCCCGCGCCCCCTCGGCGGTGACGACGTTGCCGGCCACCACGGCCAGGTCGGGCCACTGCTCCTTGATGGTGGCCACGGTGCGCACCACGCCTGCGGAGTGCCCGTGGGCGGTGTCGACCACGACCAGATCGACGCCGGCGGCGTAGAGCGCGTCGACCCGCTCCTTCACGTCGCTGACCCCGACGGCGGCGCCCACCCGCAACCGGCCCCGCTCGTCCACGGTGGAGTGGGGCTTCTGGACCCGCTTGACGATGTCCTTCACGGTGATGAGCCCCACCAGGTAGCCGCCGGCGTCGACGAGCGGCAGCTTCTCGATCCGGTGCTCCTGGAGGATGACCTTGGCCTCCTCCAGCGTCGTGCCGGGCGAGGCGGTGACGAGCCGGTCACGGGTCATGTACTCCGATACGGGCCGGCCCAGCTCGTCGTCGGTCACGAACCGGACGTCACGGTTGGTGAGGATGCCGACCAGCCGCCCGCCGTCGTCGGTGACCGGCAGCCCCGAGATGCGGACCCGGCCCATGATCTCCTCGGCCTCGGCCAGCGTCGCCGTCGGGGGGAGGGTTATGGGGTTGGTCATCATTCCCGACTGGGCCCGCTTGACCTGCTCGACGTGGGCGGCCTGCTCGTCGACGTCGAGGTTGCGGTGGATGACGCCGAGCCCGCCCTCCCGGGCCAGCGCCACGGCCAGCGGGGCCTCGGTGACGGTGTCCATGGCCGCGCTCATGAGCGGTGCCTCCAGGCGCAGCCCGCACAGCTCGGTGTGGGTGTCGGTGGCCTCGGGCAGGACCTCGGACCAGCCCGGCACGACCAGGGCGTCGTCGAAGGTCAGCGCCTCGAAGTGCTCGAACAGCTCGTCGTTCACGGTGACATGACCTCCAGGGGGACGGGACCCGCTGCCCAGGCGGCCAGCACGCCCACCAGGATGCGGTGCTCGGCGGCGTGGACGCGGGCGGCGAAGCGGTCGTAGGTGTCGTCGGGGTGGATGGGGACGGTCTCGGCGGCGAGCACGGGTCCGGCGTCGACGGCCTCGTCGGGGACGAGGTGGACCATGACGCCTGACCGTCGCCGGTGGCCGGCCTCGTGCTCGGCCCAGGCCCGCTCGATGGCCCGGGTGCCGGCCAGCTCCCCGGGCAGGGCCGGGTGGAGGTTGACGACCCGGCCGGGGAAGCGGTCGAGGAACGTCGCGCTCAGGATGCGCATCCAGCCGGCCAGCACGACCACGTCGGGGGCGGCGTCGGCCACGACCTCGGCCAGCTCGGCGTCGTACCCGCCCCGGGCCCGCCCCGCCACGGGGAGGTGGCGGCCGGCCACCCCGGCGCCGGCGGCCCGGGTCAGCGCACCGGCCTCGGCCCGGTCGGACACGACCAGGGCGACCTCGCCGTCGATCCGCCCCTCGGCGCAGGCGTCGAGGATCGCCTGGAGGTTGGTGCCCCCGCCCGACGCCAGCACGACGAGGCGCATCACGTCGTCTGCGTCGCTCACGTCGCTCACGTCGCTCACGTGAACCGGACCCCCGCCTCGGTGGTGACCTCGCCGATCACCAGGGCCTCCTCGGGGACGGCGGCCAACAGATCGTCGAGGCGGTCGGCGGGCGTGATGACCACCATGCCGATGCCCATGTTGAGCGTGCGGTGGGCCTCCTCGGTCGCCATCCCGGTGGCGCCGACCAGCCAGTCGAACACGGGCGGGACGGTCCACGTCGACGGGTCGATCACCGCTCCCATGCCGGCCGGCAACGCCCGGGGCACGTTCTCGACCAGCCCGCCGCCGGTGACGTGGACGAGCGCTTCGACCAGCCCGGCATCGAGCGCGTCGCCCAGCACGGGGAGGTAACTGCGGTGGGGCGCGAGCAGGGCGTCGGCCAGCGAGCCGCCGTCGCCCCCGGGCAGGGGCGCGAGCCAGCTCCCGTCGCCGACCACGGCCCGGGCCAGGGAGTAGCCGTTGGTGTGCAGGCCGCTCGACGCCAGCCCCACCAGCAGGTCGCCGGCCCGCACCGAGCGGGGCAGCAGGCGGGGCCGGTCGACGACGCCGACCATGGTGCCGTTCACGTCGACGCCGGCGTCGGTGATGAGCCCCGGCAACTCGGCCGTCTCCCCGCCGAGCAGCACGCAACCGGCGGCCCGGCAGGCCCCGGCCATGCCGTCGACGATGCGGGCCACGACGTCGGGGCAGAGGCGCGCCGCCGCGATCGAGTCGAGGAAGAACAACGGCCGGGCCCCCTGCACGAGCACGTCGTCGACGCCGTGGTTGACGATGTCGACGCCGATGCCCTCCCAGCGGTCGACGGCGGCCGCCACCATGGTCTTGGTACCGACCCCGTCGGTGGAGGCGACGAGCACGGGCTCGCCACCACCGGTCAGCTCGGTGGCGAGGAAGGCCCCCCCGAAGGCCCCGATCCCCCGCAGCACCCGGGCGTCGTGGGTGGAGCGGACGGCGGCGGTGATGGCCCCCACGGCGGCGGTGCCGGCGGCGAGGTCGACCCCGGCGTCGGCGTAGGCGTCACGGCCGGGCCGGCGGGACCGGGCGCGACGGTGGGCCCGGCCGATGTCGGTGCGGCGCTGGGCGCCGTCGAAGCGCACCGCCGAGGCGGCGGCGTCGGCCCGGTCGAGGGCGGTGGCGAGATCGGCGCCGACGGCGGTCACCGCCACCACCCGGCCCCCGGCGGTGACGACCCTGCCCTCGGCGTCGAGGGCGGTGCCGGCGTGGTGGACGGTGGCCCCGGCGGCGGCGGCGGCGTCGAGCCCGGCGACCACGTCACCGGTACGCGGACGCCCCGGGTAACCCTCGGCCGCTACGACCACCGTGGCGGCGGCGCCGTCGCGCCACACCGGGTCGACCTCGTCGAGCCGACCCTCGACGCAGGCCTCGACCAGGTCGACGGGGTCCGAGGCCAGCAGGGCCAGGATCACCTGGGCCTCGGGGTCACCGAGACGGCAGTTGTACTCGAGGAGGCGGGGGCCGTCGGCGGTGAGGACGAGCCCGGCGTAGAGCACGCCCACGTAGGGGTGGCCGTCGGAGGCGCTGCCGTCGACGGCCCGCTGCAGGAACCGCTCGGCCAGCACGGCGGCCGCTGCGCGGGAGACCCCGGGGGTCGGCGCGAACGCGCCCATTCCCCCCGTGTTCGGACCCCGGTCGCCGTCGAGCAGACGCTTGTGGTCCTGCGCCGGGGGGGCGGCGACGACCGAGAAGCCGTCGCAGAAGCCGATGAGCGAGACCTCGGGACCGCTCAACCGCTCCTCCAGCACGACGGTGGCACCGGCCTCGCCCAGGGAGCGGTCGTCGAGCAGCGAGCGCACCGCATCGGTCACGCCGGAGAGGTCGTCGGGGAGGAACACGCCCTTGCCGGCGGCCAGCCCGTCGGCCTTGACGACCACGTCGTAGCCGCAGGTGCGGGCGTGGTCGACGGCGGCGTCGGCGTCGGTGAAGGCGGCCCAGCGGGGCGAGGGGATGCCGTGGCGGTCGGCGAAGGCCCGGGTGTGGGCCTTGGACCCCTCCAGCCGGGCCGCCACCCGGGACGGGCCGAGGGTGGCGATGCCGGCTGCGGTGAGGTCGTCGGCCAGACCGGCCACGAGCGGTCCCTCCGGCCCGACCACCACGAGGTCGACGTCGTGGCAGCGGCACGCCGCCACCACGGCGTCGTGGTCGGCCACGTCGAGCCGGGGGAGGTTCCACGCTGTCGTGCCGGCGTTGCCGGGCGACACGAACAGCGCCTCGCACCGGGGCGAGCCGGCCAGCGCCAGGGCGAGGGCGTGCTCGCGCCCCCCACTCCCGACGACGAGGACCCGGCGACCGCTCACCGTGCGGCTCACCAGAGGGCCCCGTCGAAGCGGGCCTTGTCGCGCCGGGGGCCGATCTCGATGGGGTAGTCGCCGGTGAAGCAGGCGTTGCAGTAGCCCCCGTCGCGACCGAGCGCCTTCATCATGGCCTCGACGGAGAGGTAGCCGAGCGAGTCGGCGCCGACGTGGCGGGCGATCTCGGGCACGGTGAGCTGGGCGGCGATCAGCTCGTCGGACGTGGCCATGTCGACCCCCATGGCGCAGGGGTGGGCGATGGGGGGGCAGGTGATGCGCAGGTGCACCTCGGTGGCACCGGCGTCACGCACCATCCGCACCAGCGGGCCCGCCGTGGTCCCCCGCACGATCGAGTCGTCGATGACCACCACCCGCTTCCCCGCCAGGTTGCAGGGCAGCATCGTGTACTTCATCTTCACGCCCTGACGGCGCAGCTCGGCGGTGGGCTCGATGAAGGTCCGCCCGATGTAGCGGTTCTTCACGAACCCCTCGGTGAGCGGCAGGCCCGACGCCCGGGCGTAGCCGATTGCGGCCGGCAGCGACGAGTCGGGCACCGGTACGACCACGTCGGCGTCGACGTGGTGCTCGCGGGCCAGCCCCTCCCCCAGCCGCTGGCGGACGTCGTGGACCTGCACGTCGTCCCACACCGCGTCGGGCCGGGAGAAGTAGATGTGCTCGAACGTGCAGCGGGCCGCCGGAGCGGCCGGCACGGCCACCCGGGGCCGGGCGAACACACCGGTCAGGGTGACCACCTGACCAGCGCCGACCTCGCTCACGTCGGTGGCGCCGAGCGTCTCCAGCGCACCGGTCTCCGACGCCACGGCGTGACCCCCACCGGGCAGGCGCCCGACCGACAACGGCCGGAAGCCCCAGGGATCCCGGGCGGCGATGACCCGGTCGCCGACCAGCATCACCAGCGAGTAGGCACCCTCCCAGCGCCGCATGACCTGGGTGAGGCGCTCCTCCCAGGTCTCCCCGGCGGCGGCGGTCAGCATGAGCGCCATCACCTCGGTGTCGGTCGACGACGACAGCCCCGCCCCCCGGGCCAGCAGCTCGCCCCGCAACTCCTCGGCGTTGGTCAGGTTGCCGTTGTGGGCCACCGCCAGCGGACCGTGCAGGGTCTCCACCACGTAGGGCTGGACGTTGCGGTCACTGGAGGAGCCCGTGGTCGAGTAGCGGGTGTGGCCGATGCAGGAGGAACCGGTGAGCGGGTCGAGCACGCCGGGTGAGAACACCTGGCCGACGAGGCCCTGACCCTTGTGGACCCGCACGGCCCGGCCGTCGGCCACGGCCAGCCCGGCCGCCTCCTGACCCCGGTGCTGGAGGGCGTGCAGGGCGAAAAAGCCGAGGCGGGCGGCGGAGTCGACCGTGCCGGCGATGCCGACTACCCCGCACATCAGCCCCTCCCCCCGGGGCGGACCTGCTCGTCACCGTCGAGCACCCGCTGGGCGGCGCCCTGCTGGTGCTTGGTGACGGTCTCCCGGAGGGACCGGTCGGCCAGGCTCAGCACCTTGAGGGCGGCCAGGGCGGCGTTGGCCGGTTCGAGCGCGACCGCGGGAGCGACACCGGGCGGGGTGCGCAGGGACGACAGGACGTCCATGCCCCCGAAGGCGTCGGACCGCGGCGGGCAGGCGATGACGGGGACGGCCGTGTTGGCGTCGCACAGGCCCGACAGGGCGTCGCTCATCCCGGCCACGGTCACGAGGACGACCGGCTCGTCGGCGGCGTCGAGCTCGGCCAGCAGGTCGAGCACGTGGCGGGGAACCCGGTGGGCCGACCCGATCCGCCGCTCGACGGTCACGCCCCAGCGCTCCAGCGGCTCGGCGATCTGCTCGGCCCAGTCGCCGTCACGGGGCGACCCCATGAGGACCATGACTCTGCTCACTGGTCGGCCTCGTCTCGTCGGACGGCACCAGCTCGGACAGCCACGTCGGCTCCGTTGCTCATCTGGTCGCCTCGTCTCGTCGGAGGGCACCAGCTCGGACAGCCACGTCGGCTCCGTTGCTCATCGGGTCGCCTCGTCTCGTCGGAGGGCACCAGCTCGGACAGCCACGTCGGCTCCGCTGCTCATCTGGTCGCCTCGTCTCGTCGGAGGGCACCAGCTCGGACGGCCACGTCGGCTCCGCTGCTCATCTGGTCGCCTCGTCTCGTCGGAGGGCACCAGCTCGGACAGCCACGTCGGCTCCGCTGCTCATCTCATGCCCCCCCGAGCTCGCTGCGCTCGCCCGGCCGGCTGCGCCGGTCGGCCCCCTCAGGGGGAAGTACGCCGGCGGCACGGAGGTTGGCCCGCAGACGCTCGGCCACCGGCTCGGCCCCGGGGACGAAGGCCTCGCCCGTCACCGCCTCGTACAGCTCCACGTAGCGGCGGCTGGTCGTCTCCCACACCCCGGGCGCCAGCTCGGGCACCGACCCGTCGCCGGTGAACCCGGCCGCCCGCAGCGCCAGCCGGATCGGCTCCTTGTCGTGACTCTCGGGCTCACCGCCGGCGGCCAGGCGGTCGGCCAACGTGTCGGCCCGCCAGTAGCGCGACGAGTCGGGGGTGTGGACCTCGTCGATGAGCACGAGCCGACCGTCACCAGCGGTGCCCAGCTCGTACTTGGTGTCGGCCAGCACCAGCCCCGACTCGGCGGCCAGCTTGCGGCCCCGGTCGAACAGCTCGAGGGCCACGTCGCACACGCGGTCCCAGGTGACGGCGTCGACCAGGCCCCGCTCGACCACCTCGCCGACACCGAGCGGCTCGTCGTGCTGGCCCGAGGCGGCCTTGGTGGTGGGCGTGACGATGGGCCGGGGCAGCTCCTCGTGGCGTCCGAGGCCGTCGGGGAGGCGGTGCCCGTAGAGGTCACGCCCGCCGGCGGCGTACATGGTCCACAGCGACGTCGACGTCGATCCGGTGAGGTGGCCCCGCACCACCACCTCGACGGGTAGCGGTGTGACGTCGACGGCGATGGTGGCGTTGGGGTCGCACACGTCGATCACGTGGTGGTCGACGAGGTCGGCGGCCCGCTCGCACCACCAGGCCGAGAGTTGGTTGAGCACCTGACCCTTGTGGCGGACCGCCCCGACCACCCGGTCGAACGACGACAGCCGGTCGGTCGTGACCAGCAGCCGTCTCCCCCCGGGCAGGGGCCAGGTCTCGCGCACCTTGCCGCTGGTGCGCCCCGGGAGGGGCAGGTCGATGTCGGTGAAGGTCACGGGGCCTCCTGGGGTGGTGGTCATGTGCGGGCAGCGGCGCGGACGCCGTTGGCGAACAGGGCGAGACCGGAGCCGCCGGTGATCCGGCCCCCGGTGGGCTCCTGCCACGGATGGACGTGGTCCTCGGGGTGGGGCATGAGGCCGAGCACGAGACCGGTCCCGTCGACCACGCCGGCCACGTCGTCGACCGAGCCGTTGGGGTTGTCGGGGTACGCCCCTCCCGCTCCGGCGCCCTTGGCGTCGCCGTAGCGGAGGACGACCCGGGGACGGCCGACCACCGGCGGGAGGTACCGGCCCTCGCCGTGGGCGACCGGGCAGCGGACCGGCTCGTCGAGCCCGTCGGTCCACACCGAACCGGGCGAGGGCACGAGCGTCACCCACCGGCACTCGAAGCGGCCGCCGGCGTTGGGGGCCAGCGCCCCCGGCAACAGGCCGGCCAGGGTCAGGGCCTGGAAGCCGTTGCAGATGCCGATGACGGGTCGGCCCCGGTCGAGCAGGGCCCGCACTCCGTCGCCGAAGCGGTGACGGAGATCCGACGCCAAAAGGCGACCGGCGCCGAGGGCGTCGCCGTGGGAGAAGCCCCCGGGGACGGCCAGGAGCTGGTACCGGTCGGCCCACGGCTCGCTCCGCTCGGCCAGCACCGTCAGCGGGACCACCTCGGCGTCGGCCCCCGCCAGCGACAGCGCCTCGGCCAGCTCGCCGTCGCGGTTGGTGCCGCGGGCGGTGGGGACGAGCGCCCGGGGCCTCACGCCACCTCCCCGGCCCGGGCTCGGCGCAGGGCGTCGAGGGCGACGTCGATCACCGTCCGCCCCTGCGCCCGCACGACGAGGCGGCCGGCGTCGGTGGTGACGCCCACCCGGGCGGCGCCGGGCAGGTGGGCCTCGAAGGTCGGGCCGGCCCGATCGCTGACGGCGACCAGGTAGCGGCCGTTGCCCTCGCCGAACAGGGACGCCTCGTCGGCGGTGAGGAGGTCGAGCCGAGCGCCGAGGCCGGCGCCCACGGCCATCTCGGCCGCGGCCACGGTCAGGCCGCCGTCGCTCAGGTCGTGGACGGCGTCGACCAGACCGGCCCGCAGGGCCCGGTGCAGCGCCCGGTTGCGGTCGGGCGCGCCCGGGTCCGGCGGCGCCACGGCACCGCCACGGTCCTCGCCGAGGGCCAGGTCGAGGTGGCTGCCGCCCAGCGCCACGGCCCCCCCACCCACGAGGTAGAGGCGCAGGCCCGGTGCCGACGGGTCCGACGACACGGCGGCGGTCACGTCGGGCACGGGACCGACCGCCGTGATGACGAGCGTCGGCGGGACGGGGTCGGCCCCTCCGGCGTCGTCGACCCAGGTGTTGTTGAGCGAGTCCTTGCCGCTCACGAACGGGGCTCCGTGGGCCACGGCGGCGTCGTGGCAGCCCCGGCAGGCGGCCACCAGCGCACCCAGCGTCGGGGGGTCGGTCGGGTCGCCCCAGGCGAAGTTGTCGAGCAGCGCGACCCGGTCGGGATCGGCGCCGGCGGCCACGACGTTGCGGATGGCCTCGTCGACCACGGCGTGGGCCATCCGCTCCGGATCGAGCGTCCCGAGCGTGCTGTGCACCCCGATGCCGACGGCCAGTCCGCTGCGGTCGGCGCCCCCGTCGCCGAGGGCGATCACCGTCCCGTCGGCCGGCCCGTCGGCGCCGGGACCGACCAGTGGTCGGACCGCGGTACGGCCTCTCACCTCGTGGTCGTAGGTGCGCACCACGGGCTCGACGGAGCGGACGTCGGGGTGGGCGAGGACGCGCAGCAGGGCGGCGGTGGCGTCGAGATCGGGCCACGGGCGGCGGGCGGGCCGGTCGACCACCACCGGCTCGGCCGTCATCCGGCGGCGGGGCCGGCCCCGGTGGAGGAGATCGAGGTCGAGGTCGACCACGGATCGGCCGGCGTCGGTGACCCGGATCCGGCCGTCGCCGGTGAACGCTCCCACCACGTCGAGGCCGACCTCGTGGACGCCGGCCAGGCGGCGGAGCCGCTCGACGGCGGCGGGCTCGACGGCGAGCACCATCCGCTCCTGGGCCTCCGACAGCCAGACCTCCCAGGGGGCGAGGCCGGCGTACTTGCGCCGCACGTCGTCGAGCCGCACGTGGGCGCCGACCCCGTCGGCGAGTTCCCCGACCGCCGACGACAGGCCGCCGGCACCGCAGTCGGTCAGGCCCCGCACCAGTCCGGCCGCCACAGCCTCGACCACGACGTCGGCGACACCCTTCTCGGTGATGGGGGCGCCGATCTGCACGCTGGACCCGGCCACCTCGGCGGTCGTGGCCGCCATGGCCTGCGACGAGAACGTGGCCCCGCCCACCCCGTCGCGTCCGGTGGCCCCGCCCAGCACGACCACCACGTCTCCCGGGGCCGGGCCCGGGAACGCGGTGCCGGTGGGCCGCACCCCGACACAGCCGCAGAACACCAGCGGCGTGGTCGTGTACCCGGGGTGGTGGAGGACGGCACCGGCCACGGTCGGGACGCCCACCTTGTTGCCGTAGTCGCCGACGCCGGCCACCACGCCGTCGCGCACCCGGCGGGGGTGCAGCACCCCGGGCGGCGGCTCGGCGTCGTCGGGGCCGAAGCAGAGCACGTCGGTGAGCGCCACCGGCCGGGCCCCGACGCCGAGCACGTCGCGCAACACGCCCCCGACGCCGGTGTTGGCGCCGCCGAAGGGCTCGATGGCCGACGGGTGGTTGTGGGTCTCGACCTTGACGGCCACCTCCCGCTCCGGGGTGAAGGCCACCACCCCGGCGTCGTCGACGAAGGCGGACCGTACCCACGGGCGGGCCAGCGTCTCGGTGGCCCGGCGCAGGAACGTGGACAGCAGCCCGTCGATCACCTCGCCCCCGTGGTCGACGACGGCCCGGAACGTCTTGTGGCAGCAGTGCTCGCTCCACGTCTGGGCCAGCGTCTCCAGCTCGGCGTCGGTGGGATCGCGCCCGATCGAGCGGAAGTGCTCCCGGACGGCCCGTCGCTCGTCCGGGTCGAGCGCCAACCGGCGGCGGGCGTCGAGGGCGGCGAGGCCGTCGTCGTCGAGGTGGCGGACGGCCACGACGGTGATCGGTCCCGGCCCGGCGTCGGCCTCGGGCCAGGCCGGCGGGAGGGGGGCGGGGCCGTGGCGCTCGACCACCGGGTTGACGATGACGCGGTCGATCACCGCCCGGCGGACGTCGGCGCCGGCGTCGATGACCCAGCGTCGGGCGGTGGCGGCCCGGCGGACGGGCAGGTCCAGCCGCCGGGCGGCCCGGACCAGCTCGGCGGCGGTCTGGTCGTGGACCCCGGGTCGGGGGGCGACCTCGACGGCGTGGCCGGCCGCGGTGCCGGCGGCGCCGGACGTCTCGGCCGAGATCGTGGCCGCCACCAGCAGGGGGTGGGCCAGCAGCTCCTCGACCAGGTGGTCGAGCTGACCGTCGGTCAGGTCACCGTCGAGGTGGATCACGTCGCTGCGCCGCACGCCTCGGAGCGGGCCGAGCCCCAGCCCGGCGGCGGCCCGCCGCACGGCCTCCGCGGGGGGGTCGGGGGTACCGCTGGGTTCGAGGACCACGGTCCGGACGGCCATGCCCGTCCAGGAAACCACAGCGATGTCGTTCCCGGACCCGGATCAACAAAGAAGCAGACGGCGCAGGGGTAGCGTCCGGTCGTGTCCGCCGACCGAGCCCACGTCATCGCCACCGTGGCCGCCAAGGGTGTCACCCGGCTCGACGAGCCGGTCCGGCTGGCGTCGGGGGCCGAGAGCGACGCCTTCGTCGACGCCAAGGCGGCCCTCGACGAGGTGGCCGACCTGATGGCGGCGGGCCGGGCCGTGGCCGACCGGGTGCGGTCAGCCGGCGTCGAGGTCGACGCCGTGGGCGGCCTCACCATGGGGGCCGACCCGCTCACGGTGGCCACCGCCGCCGCCCTCGGATGCCGCTGGTTCCTCGTCCGCAAGGCACCGAAGGAGCGGGGCACCCGCCGCCTCGTGGAGGGCACCCGGCTGGGGCCGGGTGACCGGGTGCTCGTGATCGACGACGTCATCACGACGGGCGGCTCGCTCCTGCAGGCCGCCGCCGCCGCGGAAGCGGCCGGCGCCACGGTGGTGGCAGCGTCGGCCGTGGTCGACCGGGGCGACACGGCCGGGCCCGTCCTCGCCGCCGCCGGCATCACCTACCTTCCCCTCGCCACCTACGCCGATCTGGCTCTGGCTCCCGTCGCTCCACCGGGCTGAGGTGGCGGCGGCGGGGCCCGGCCGGCGACGATGAGGCCATGGCCACCACCATCCGCGACGCCTACGACCGGTTGACCGCCCCCGGGGCCCCGTTCGAGATCCGCTCGGAGGAGATCCGGGGCGTCACGTACCGCACCTGGGCCACCGCTCCGGCCGATCTGAGGCAGGTGTTGGAGCAGGGCCGCGAGCACGGCGATGCCGTGTTCATGGTCTACGAGGACGAGCGCCTCACCAACGACCGGTCCTTCCGTCTCGCCGCCGCCTTCGCCCACGCCCTGGTCGACCGCTACGGCGTGGGCCCCGGCGACCGGGTCGCCATCGCCGTGCGCAACTACCCGGAGTGGGTCCTCGCCTTCTGGGGCACCGTGGCGGTGGGGGCCGTCGCCGTCCCGCTCAACGGGTGGTGGGAGGGGGAGGAGCTGGAGTACGGCCTCGCCGACTCCGGCTCGCGGGTGCTGGTGGCCGACCGTCAACGCCTGGAGCGCCTCGGCGACGAGCGCCGGCGACGGCTCGGGCCGGCGACCATCCTCGTGCGCGAGGGTGACGCGCCCGAGGGGGTCGACCGCTGGGACGACGTGGTGGGCGACGGCGCCGACACCCTCCCCGCCGCCGACCTCGACCCGGACCAGGACGCCACCATCTTCTACACGTCGGGCACGACGGGGTTCCCGAAGGGAGCGGTGGGAACGCACCGCAACATGGTCACCAACCTGTGGACGTTGATGTGCCGGGGGGCGGCGGGGGCGCTGGTGAAGGCGGACTCGGGGGCGGCGCCCGTGCCCGAACCGGAGGCACAGCAGACCGCCATCGTCCTCACGGTGCCGCTGTTCCACGCCACCGGCTGCCACAGCGTGATGGTCCCGGCCTGGTTCACCGGCGCCAAGCTCGTGATGATGTACCGGTGGGACGCCGACCGCGCCCTCGAGCTGATCGAGCGGGAGCAGGTCACCACGTTCACCGGCGTGCCCACCATGGTCAAGGAGCTGCTGGAGTCGCCCGAGTTCGCCCGGCGCGACACGTCGAGCCTCCGCAGCGTCGGCGCCGGGGGGGCGGCCACGCCTCCGGGTCTGGTCGAGCGGATGGCCGAGGAGTTCCCACGGGCCGACCCCGGCAACGGCTACGGCCTGACCGAGACGTCGTCGGTGTCGACCCAGAACGTCGGTGACGACTACCGGGCCCACCCCGACAGCGTGGGGGTGGCCTCCCCCGTGGTGGAGCTGAAGGTCGTCGACGAGTCGGGCGCCGCCCTCGGACCGGGCGAGGTCGGCGAGCTGTGGATCAAGGGTCCCAACGTGGTGCGGGGCTACTGGGGCAAACCCGAGGCCACCGAGGCGGCCATCACCGACGGGTGGCTGCACTCCGGTGACATCGCCCGCATCGACGACGAGGGGTTCGTCTACCTCCTCGACCGGGCCAAGGATCTCGTCATCCGGGGCGGGGAGAACATCTCCACCGTGGAGGTGGAGGGCGCCGTGCACCACCACCCCGACGTGATGGAGGTGGCCGTGTTCGGCGTGCCCGACGATCGCCTCGGCGAGGCGGTGGGCTGCGTCGTGCTGCCCAAGCCGGGTCGCGAGCCGGCGGCGGACGCCCTCGTCGAGTCGCTGACCGGACACCTGTCGTCGTTCAAGATCCCGTCGCGGTGGTGGTGCTCGCCCGAGACCCTGCCCCGCAACGCCGCCGGCAAGATCGTGAAGCGCGACGTGAGGGAGCGGGCGCTGTCCGGCGCGTACGCCGAGCTGTGACCCCGCCCCGCCGGTGAGCGGACCCCGGTTACCGGCCGGACGGACGCTGCGTCGGGGTCTGACCGCCGCCTGCCCCATATGCGGGCAGCGGCGCCTGTTCCGACGCTGGTTCTCCATGGTCGACGACTGTCCCCGCTGCGGCTTCCACTTCGAGCGCATCGACGGGCACTGGGTCGGCTCTCTCGGTCTCAACACCATCGTCACGTTCGTCCTGTTGTTCGCCGGGACGGTGGTGGCGCTGGCCGTGACCATCCCCGACATACCGGTGCTGCCGCTGACCGTCGGGGCGGTGGGGACGGCGGTGCTGTTCCCCCTGATGTTCTTCCCCGTCAGCCGGACGCTCTGGACCGCCATCGACCTCCTGATGCGGCCCCCGACCGCCGCCGAGCTGAGCCGGGCCGCCGAGCCCGGCGGCTGAAACCGGGCCGACACAGGGCCTCGGTACCGTGCGCCGTCGTGACCAGCGCCCAGCCGACCGCCGACGACGCGGACGCAGGCGGGGTCCGTTACGCCGTACGGGTGTGGCTCCCCGATCGCCCCGGGGCCCTCGGCGCCGTGGCGAGCCGAATCGGTTCCCTCGGTGGCGACGTGGTGGGCATCGACATCATCGAACGCGACGGCGGCCTGGCCGTCGACGACCTCCTCGTGCAGCTTCCCCCCGACGTGCCCCTCGCCCTGGTGTGCCGCGAGATCTCCGAGGTCGACGAGGTGCAGGTGGAGGACGTCCGCACCCTGTCCGGCGGCGAGGGTGACAGCCGGCTGGACGCCCTGGCGGCGGCGGTGCGCCTGGCCGAGGCCGACGACCGTGAGGTCGAGGCGGTGCTCGCCCTCACCGCCCGCACCGCCCTGGCCGCGTCCTGGGCGGCGGTGGTGGGGCTCACGGCCGGCACCGTGACGAGCACCTCGGGCGACCCGCCCGGGACAGCGTGGCTGGTGGCCTTCGCCCGGGGCCGCCTGGCCGCCGGCCGACCCGGCGTCCGGACCCTCCACCCCGTCGAGGAGGTGCTGGCGGTGGCCCTCGGCGACGAGTCGGCCCTCTGCCTCGGTCGCCACCCCGGCGGCGCCACCTTCCGCCCCCGGGAGGTGGAGGCGGCCACCCTGCTCGCCCGCCTCGCTCGCGCCGGCACCCGACCGTGAGCCCCCGCCACCGCCTTGCACCCGCACCGCCCATGCACCATCCTGGGCCGTTCCACGAGGTCCCGTGGTGAAGTTTGGAGTTCACGCCGGCCTGTCAAGCCGGAGGTCGCGGGTTCAAATCCCGTCGGGACCGCGGTCGGGTAGCTCAGTTGGCAGAGCGCGCGCCTGAAAAGCGCGAGGTCACCGGATCGACGCCGGTCCCGACCACCAGACAGTGTGCCTTCCCGGCCGTACCGCCGGCGACAGGGATGGCGGGCAGGGGTCCTGTCCTGGTCTGAGAACGTGACGACCACACGACACGACGCCCCCGTGCTCCGTGGTGCCCGTCTGACGTCGTTCGAGTCCTTCTCCGACGCAACCCTGCCGGTCGATGACTTCACGCTGCTCGTCGGGCGGAACGGCAGCGGCAAGTCGAACGCCCTCGACGGGTTGTGGACCCTGGCCCGGCTGGCCAGCGGCGACAGCATCCGCGACGCCATCGACGGCGGATCGGCGGGACCCGAGGTCCGCGGCGGGGTCCTCGGCTGCCCGCCAGTCGGACGCTCGAGGTTCACGCTCGGCTGTGACGTCATCGTCAACGGGTCGGATGTGCACTTCGAGGTCACCATCCAGACCGAACCGACGGTGCAAGTCGTACACGAACGCCTGTGGACCCCACGCCTGTCGGGGCCGAAACGCGGTGAGGACCGCGACCTCCTCAAGTCCGATCCGCCGGACCCGCAGAGGAGCGACATCGTCGTCAGGTGGGACAACCGGAAGCGGGGCGTCAACCCATCCGTTGACTTCCGGGCGTCCCAGCTCGCGCTGAGTCAGGTGGCGGTGCGAGTACCGGCGACGACAGCAGCCGGGCGAGAGGTGCACGAGGTCGCCGCAGGCGTCCTCGGCGCCCTCCGGGCTGTGTTCGTGCTCGACCCAGTTCCGCATAAGATGCGTCAGTATGTCCGCCGGGAGGATTCCCGATTGCGGCGGAACGCACAGAACATCTCGGCGACGATCGCCGAGCTGGAGCGCAACCCCGAGGCGAAGCGGCGATTGCTGTCGCTCGTCGCTGGGCTCAGTGGTCGAGGAGCTGGAGAACGGTCTGCATCCGTCCCAGGCGGCGACGATCATCGGCCTCCTCCGGCAGGAGGCAGAGCAGCGCGAGGTTCACGTGCTGGTCACCTCGCACAGCCCCGCCCTGCTCGACGCACTACCCGGTGCTCTCCACCATTCGGTCGTCGTCTGCTTCCGGGACGACGCCGGTCGGAGCCTGCTCTGTCGACTGCCCGACCTCGATTCCTATCTGCGGGTGGCGACGGCGGGCAGTCTCGGTGACGCCGCCATCGCCGACGCACCCCGCTCGCAGCGGAAGTCCCGGCAGGACCCCGGGCGCGCGCCGAAAGATCTGTTCGCCGCCCCGTGAACGGGCAGCGCGTCGTGTTCATCGACACCTCTGTGCCGACCGAGATCCTGGAAGTTCCAGGGAAGTGCCAGCGAGCCGCTGCGGCCAGGCAGGAACTGACCGAGCGCGTCAGCGAAGCACAGCGGCTGGTCATCCCGGCCTCCGCGTTGATCGAGACGGGCAACCACATCGCTCAGGCCCCTGGTGATCGACGGGGTGCAGCCGCTCGCTTCTCGACGCTGATCGGCCAGCTGGTCGCCGAGACCGCTCCCTACCTGACCTGCGTGCCTATCGGGAGGCTCGCAGGTCGACCTGATCGACGCCGGTCCCGACCACCACCACACCCTCACCCGCCGACCGGGTCGCGTACCACCCAGGTGCCGGCGGCGCGGTCGTGCCAGCCCCGCCGTTCGGGGTGGATGAGGATCGAGACGCCCAGGCCGACCGTCAGGGCCACGGCCAGGAACTGGTTGGGGACGTTGCCGAGGACCACGGGCACGAGCGCCCGGATGAGGGCGCGGTCCCAGGTGGGGATCTCCCGGGTGTCTCGGCCCTCCACGGTCAGGCCGGTCATCATCTTGCCGATGGTGCGTCCCCGGCGGGCCACGAAGAACGTGTGGTACGCAACGGCCAGTGTGCCGAGCGCGAGCGACGCCACGAGCAGCTCGTCGCTCAGATCGTCGACGGGCGTCCCCGGCTGGATCGACAGCAGTCCCGTCCACTCCAGGACGATCAGCGCCGGGCCGGCCAGGACCAGCCCGTCGAGCAGGGCCGCCCCGAGGCGTCGACCGATGGGCGCCGGCTCGGCAGGCGGCCGGTCGTCGGGGGGGAGCTGGGTCAGCTCTGGTACCGGGTCGGCGGACGCCCCCGGCTCGACCAGTCGGGGTCGGGTCCGATCTCGGTGATCTCACCGGCCTGGCGCATCTCGGTCAGCACCTTGCGCACCGTGCCGGGGCTGCCCCCGGAGCGGTCGCGCAGATCGGCGGCCGAGAAGGGGCCGTCGGCCGAGAGCGCGGCGTCGCGGACGTCCTCGGCCCGCACCCGGCCCCGGCCCGACGACGCCCGCCGGCCCGACCCGCCCCGACGGCGGCCACCCCGGCGGCCCACGTCGAAGCCCGCCTCGGACAGCGCGTCGTTCGGGACGCCCATCTCGGCCAGCACCGACGCCGGGACCCCCTCGGCCTCGGCCCAGTCCTTGGCCAGCTCGACGAAGCGTGAGCGGTACTGCTCCTCGTCGACACCCTCGGCCGACCTCAGCGCCGTCCGGGCCCGGGCCTCCTCCAGGGGATCACTCGCCTTCTCGACCTGACCCGACAGCTTCTTGATGGCAGCGTCGTCGCGTAGCTTCTCCGGCGTACGGAGAAACGTCAGGTAGTTGCGCACAGCTTCTTCCGGGGTCATCAGGCTCCGCTTCCGGTACTCAGGCTTGGTGAGTACTCGATGGTGTGGTCGTCCCGCGCTCAGTGGAGCATAACACGCAAACCGCGCAGAGGGAGTCATCACTCGGCCGTGTGATCACTCGGTATTTCATCAGATCTCCGGCGGCGTCGACCGCTGCCGGGGAACTACAGCAGCGCCGGTGGACGGAAGTCGGCGGCGGCGGGACAGTCGGCCAGCACGGTGCCCACCCGCTCGACCACGGCCGCCACCTGATCCCCGGCCCGGCCGGCGAAGGGCACGGGGTCGTCGAGCACGGCCCGGAGCTGAGCCTCGTCCATGGGCAGGCGGGCGTCGGCGGCGAGCCGTCCGATCAGGTCGGCCCCGCCGTCACCGCCGGCGACGCGGGTGGCGGCCGCCGCCACGGCGTGGTCACGGATGATCTCGTGGGCCTGCTCCCGACCCGCCCCGGCCCGCACCGCCGCCGTCAGCAGACGTGACGTGGCCAGGAAGGGCAGCTCCCGGGCCAGCTCCGCCGCCACCGGGGCGGGGAACACGGTCAGCTCGTCGCACACCGTCACCGCCGTGGTCAGCGCGGCCTCGCCGACGAAGAGGGAGTGGGGCAGCGCGACCCGCCTGACGACCGAGCAGCTCACGTCACCCTCGAACCACTGGGCCCCGGCCAGCTGGGCGGTCATGGCCTCGTAACCCCGGAGCAGGACCAGCAGGCCGCCGATGCGCTCCGCCGAGCGGGCGTTCATCTTGTGGGGCATGGCCGACGAGCCGACCTGGCCGGCGCCGAAGCCCTCGCTGACCTGACCGAGACCGGCCCCGAGACGTACCAGCAGCGCCAGGTTGCCGGCCGGTGCGACCACGCCGACGAGCGTGGACACGACGTCGTGGTCGACCGAGCGGGGGGTGATCTGGCCGGTGGAGTCGAGGAGCCGTCCGCCGTCCGTCCGCTCGGCCACGGCCCGGTCGACGGCCACGGCGGCGGCGACGCCACCGAGCAGCTCGGCCTGGTCGAGCTGGGTACCGACCGCACCCTTGATGCCGCGCACCGGCAGCCGGTCGACCAGGTCGTCGAGTCGTTGGAGGGACAGCAGGCCCTCCTCCGCCAGCGTGGCGAACCGCTTGCCCATCGTCGTGACCTGGGCGGGGACGAGGTGGGTGCGGGCGCTCACGGGAAGGTCGGCGAGCTCGGTGGCCCGCTCGGCGAGGCGGCCGAGCAACGCCACCAGCCGGACCCGGAGGTGCCCGAGCGACGCCCGCACCAGCGCCGCCTCGACGTTCTCGGTGAGGTCCCGCGACGTGAGCCCGGCGTGCACGAGCTCGTGGCCGGCCAGGGCGTCGAACTCCTCGATGCGGGCCTTCACGTCGTGGAGCGTGCGCTCTTCCCTTCGCCGGATGGAGGCGAGGTCGACCCGGTCGACGACGGCGCGGTAGTCGGCGAGCGCACCGGCGGGCACGTCCCACCCGGCCCGCTCCTGCTCCTCCAGCACGGTCAGCCAGAAGCGGCGCTCCACCACGACCCGGTGCGTCGGCGACCACAGCGCCCGCAGCTCGGCGCTCGCGTACCGGGAGGCCAGCACGTCGGGCAGCGCGTCGGGGCCGACCGGCTCGGCCCCCTCCACGAGGTCCATCAGCCGCTCATCTGCAGGTACTGGTCGCGCCCCGGCCCGACGCTGACCATGCCGACCGGCACGCCGACCTCGGCCTGGAGGAAGCGCACGTAGTCGAGGGCGGCGGCGGGAAGATCACCGGGGTGTCGGGCCCCCGACACGGGCCCGCTCCAACCCGGCACCCGCTCGACGACGGGACGGGCCCGCTCCAGCTCGGCGGAGGTGGCCGGGAGGTGGCGGACCCGGCGGCCGTCCACCTCGTAGGCGGTGCAGACGCCCACCTCGTCGAGACCGTCGAGCACGTCGAGCTTGGTGAGCGCCAACTCGCTGAGGGAGTTGAGCCGCACCGCCTGGCGGGCGAGGACGGTGTCGAACCAGCCGACCCGCCGGCGTCGGCCGGTGTTGGTGCCGTACTCGTGGCCCGTCTCGACCAGGTGGTCGGCCAGCGGGCCGGTCAGCTCGGTCGGGAAGGGCCCGTGGCCGACCCGCGTCACGTAGGCCTTGGCCAGGCCGACCACCCGGGCGATGCAGCGTGGCCCCACCCCGCCGCCCACCGCCGCCGCCCCGGCCACCGGGTTCGACGACGTGACGTAGGGATAGGTGCCGTGGTCGAGGTCGAGGAACGTGGCCTGGGCCCCCTCGAACAGCACCCACTCCCCCGCCTCGAGCGCCTCGTTCACGATGGCCACGGTGTCGGCCACGAGAGGTCGGATGCGCTCCGCCACCGGGAGGTACCGCTCGACGAGGGCGGCGACGTCGAGGGGTGGGAGACCGGCGGCGGCCAGGAGCGCCCGCTTGTCCTGGGCGGCGAGCGTGAGGCGGGCCCGGAGCGTGTCGGCGTCGAGGAGATCCTCGACCCGCACCCCGACCCGGTTGGCCTTGTCGGCGTAGGCCGGTCCGATGCCTCGCCGGGTCGTGCCGATGGCGTCGTCGCCCCTGCGGTCCTCGGCCAGGCCGTCGAGCACGCGGTGGTGGTCGAGTACGACGTGGGCGGCCGGGCTGAGGCGGAGGCGGCTGGTGTCGACCCCGCGCCGGTCCAGGCCGTCGACCTCGTCGAGGAGCACCTCGGGGTCGACCACCACGCCGTTGCCGATGACCGGGGTCACGTGGTCATAGAGGACCCCCGACGGCACGAGCTGGAGGGCGAAGCTCTCCCCGTCGACCACCAGGGTGTGACCGGCGTTGTGCCCACCCTGGTAGCGCACGACGACGGCGTGCTCCTTGGCGAACACGTCGACGAGGCGGCCCTTGCCCTCGTCACCCCACTGCGTGCCCACGACGACGGTGCCGGGCACGGTGCTCCCTCCTGCTGGCCGGACCCCGGCACCGTACCGGAGCCGGCCCCGCCGCCGATCAGGCGGCGGCGGGCTCGGCGGCGGTGGGCTCAGGCCCGCCGATCAGACGGCGGCGGGCTCGGCGGCGGTGACGGAGATGGCGAGTCCGTCGTCGCCCGCGTCGACCACGGCGGTGTCACCCTCGTCGAGATCGCCGTCGAGCACCTTGACCGCCAGCGGGTCGATCAGGTGGCGCTGGATGACCCGCTTCAGGGGCCGGGCCCCGAAGGCGGGATCGAACCCCTCGGCGGCCAGCCACCGGGTGGCGGCCTCGGTGACGTGCAGCTCGATGCGCCGATCGGCGAGACGCCGGTGGAGGTGGCCGAGCTGGATGTGCACGATGCGGTCGAGGTCGTCCTCGGTCAGCGAGCGGAAGCGGATGATGTCGTCGACCCGGTTGATGAACTCGGGACGGAAGAACTGCATCGGGTCACCGGGCAGGTTGGACGTCATGATCAGCACGGTGTTCGTGAAGCTCACCGTCCGGCCCTGGCCGTCGGTCAGCCGGCCGTCGTCGAGCACCTGGAGCAGCACGTTGAACACGTCGGCGTGGGCCTTCTCGATCTCGTCGAGCAGGATCACGGAGTAGGGCCGCCGCCGAACCGTCTCGGTGAGCTGGCCCCCCTCGTCGTAGCCGACGTAGCCGGGGGGCGCACCGATCAGCCGGCTGACGGTGTGCTTCTCCATGTACTCGCTCATGTCGATGCGGACCATGGCCCGCTCGTCGTCGAACAGCACCTCGGCCAGCGCCCGGGCCAGCTCGGTCTTGCCGACGCCGGTGGGCCCGAGGAACATGAAGCTGCCGATGGGCCGGTTCGGGTCGGAGAGGCCGGCCCGGCTGCGTCGGATGGCGCTGGCCACGGCGGTCACGGCGTCGTCCTGGCCCACCACCCGCTCGTGGAGGACGGCCTCCAGGTGCGTGAGCTTGTGGGCCTCCCCCTCGAGCAGCCTGGTGACGGGCACGCCGGTCCAGTTGGACACGACGGCGGCGACGTCTTCCTCCTCGACCTCCTCCTTCAGCATCCGCTGCTCGGCCTGGAGCTCGGCGAGGCGCTTGGACGCCTCGTCGATGCGCTGCTCGAGCTCGGGCAGGCGCCCGTAGCGGATCTCGGCCGCCTTCTCGAGGTCGCCCTCGCGCTCGAGCTGGCGCCGCAGCTCCTCGTGCTCCTCCTTCAGGGCACGGATGTCGGCGATGGCGTCCTTCTCGGACTGCCAGTGCGCCTTCATGGCCGCCGCCTTCTCGCGGAGGTCGGCGATCTCACGGTCGACGGCGTCGAGCCGGTCACGTGCGGCGCCGTCGAGCGCGGTGGCGTCACTGGCCGTGTCGTCGGCGTCGCGCGCCATCGCCACCCGCTCGATCTCGAGCTGGCGGATGCGCCGCTCGACCACGTCGATCTCGGTCGGCAGTGAGTCGATCTCGATGCGCAGCCGCGACGACGCCTCGTCGATCAGGTCGATGGCCTTGTCGGGCAGGAAGCGGTCGGTGAGGTAGCGGTCGGACATCACCGCCGCCGCCACCAGGGCGTCGTCCTGGATGCGCACGCCGTGGTGGACCTCGTAGCGCTCCTTCAGACCCCGCAGGATGGCCACGGTGGCGGTGACGCTCGGCTCGCCGACCAGCACCGGCTGGAAGCGGCGCTCGAGGGCGGGGTCCTTCTCGACGTGCTTGCGGTACTCGTCGAGGGTGGTGGCCCCGATCATGTGCAGCTCACCCCGCGCCAGCAGTGGCTTCAGCATGTTGCCGGCGTCCATGGCGCCCTCGGCGGCGCCGGCCCCCACGACGGTGTGGAGCTCGTCGACGAACGTGACGATCTCGCCCTCGGCGTCGGTGATCTCCTTCAGGACGGCCTTGAGCCGCTCCTCGAACTCGCCCCGGTACTTGGCCCCGGCCACCATCGATCCGAGGTCGAGGGACACCACCCGCTTGTCGCGCAGACCGTCGGGGATGTCACCCTCCACGATGCGCTGGGCGAGGCCCTCGACGATGGCGGTCTTGCCGACCCCCGGCTCGCCGATGAGCACCGGGTTGTTCTTGGTGCGCCGCGACAGCACCTGGATGACGCGGCGGACCTCGTCGTCGCGCCCGATGACCGGGTCGAGCTTGCCCGCGCGGGCCGCCTCGGTGAGGTCGCGGCTGAAGCGCTCCAGGGCCTGGTAGCTGCTCTCGGGGTTCTGACTGGTGACCCGATGCGAGCCCCGCACCTCTCGGAGCGCGGTGAGAAGCCGCTCGCGGTCGAGGTCGATCCGGTCGGCCAGGGCCAGCAGCAGGTGCTCGGTCGACAGGTAGTCGTCGTGGAGCTCCTCCCGGGCCCGGTCGGCCACCTCGAAGACCGAGCGCAGCGATCGCGACATCTGCGGGTCGGCGCCGCCGTAGGCCCTGGCCACCTTGGCCAGGCGCCCGACGGCGCCGGCTCGCACGTCGGAGGGATCGAGGCCGACCCGGCTCAGCACGGGCAGCACGACCCCCTCGGCCTGGCCCACCAGGGCCACGAGGAGGTGATCGGGTCCGATCTCGGCGTGATGCTCGCTCCGGGCGAGGCCGACGGCGGCCTGCACGGCCGCCTGGGTCATCTGCGTCCAGCGGTTGGGATCGAGGCTCATGACACCACCCTACAGGCTCGTTGAGTGAGTTGCACTCAGGTTTCTTGACTCTCAGTTGCGCCGGGGGTACCGCTCCTCCCACCGGAGAACGTCCTGGCGGACGGGCACGAGGTCACGGCGGTGGGACCGGTGGGCCTCGGCCACGGCGGCCCGGGCCGCCGAGCGGGTGTCGTCGAGCTCCCGTCGCAACCGGTCCAGCTCGACCTCGAGGCTCAGCACCCGCTTCACCCCCTCGAGGTTCAGGCCCTCGGCCGTCAGCTCCTGGATCCGGGCCAGTCGCTCCATGTCGGCCTCGGAGTACCGGCGCGCCCCCCCGGCGGTCCGCTCGGGGTCGACCAGGCCCTTGCGCTCGTAGATGCGCAGCGTCTGGGCGTGCAGACCCGCCAGCTCGGCGGCCACCGAGATCACGTAGAGGGCACGCTCGTGGTCACGGGCGGGCATCGGCCACCTCCTCCTCGTGGCGGGGATCGAAGGCGAGGGTCTCCTCCAGGGCCTCCACGGCCGCCCGCTGCGCCTCGCTCAGACCGGTCGGCACCACGATCTCGACCGTGGCCAGCAGGTCGCCCGTCCGTCCGGCCCCCGACGGCTCGACACCCCGGCCCTTGACCCGGAACGTCCGGCCCGACCGGGTGCCGGCGGGGATGCGCACCGTCACGGTGTCACCGTCGAGGGTCGGCACCTTCACGTCGGCCCCCAGCACCGCCTCGCCGAAGGTGACGGGGACGGTCACCGAGAGGTCGTCGCCCCGTCGCCCGAAGCGGGGATGGTCGGCCACCTGGACCACCACGTACAGGTCCCCGGGGGGTCCGCCGTCGCGACCGGGGCGACCTTTGCCCCGGAGACGGATGCGCTGGCCATGGCCGACGCCGGCCGGGATGCGGACGCGGATGCGCTCACCGTCGACGACCACCTCGGTCGTGAGACCCCGGATGGCCTCCTCGAAGCCGAGCGTCAGCGACGCCTCGGTGTCGGCCCCCGGCACGGGGCGGGGCGCCGTGCGGGCACCCCCGCCCCCCCGGCTGCCGAACAGCCCGCCGAACAGGTCACCCAGCCCGCCGAGGTCGGACAGATCCTCGATGCGGACCTGAAAGCCCCCGTCGGAGGTCGGGCCCCCGGCGAAGCCTCCCGCCATCGGGCCGAGCCGGCGGATCTCGTCGTACTCCCTGCGCCGCTCCTCGTCGCCGAGGACGTCGTAGGCGGCGGACACCTCCTTGAAGCGGGTCTCGTCACCGCCGGTGGCGTCGGGGTGCAGCTGGCGGGCCAGCTTGCGGTACGTCTTCTGGATGTCCTTGGCGTCGGCGTCGGACGGCACACCCAGGGTGGCGTAGTAGTCCTTCTCCAACCACTCCCGCTGGGCGGTCACGTCTCCTCCTCGCTCGCTCGGGACCCGTCAGCCCTTGACCCGCACCATGGCCGGCCGCAGCACCCGGTCGCTCCAGCGGTACCCCATGCGCAGCACCTCGGTCACGACCGGGGCCTCCACGTCACCGGGCTCGTGGGCGACCGCCTCGTGCCACGTCGGATCGAACCGCTCACCGGCGGTACCCACCGTGGTCAGGCCCTGCTGCTCGAGGGCGGCGGTGAGGGCCTTGGCGATGGGCTCGACGCCATCGACACCGTGGTCGAGGGCGGCGTCGCAGGCGTCGAGCACCGGCAGGAGGGCGGCCGTGAACCGGCCCACCGCCGCCTGGCCGACCTCGTCGCGTTCCCGGGCCGCCCGCTTGCGCAGGTTGTCGAAGTCGGCGGCGGAGCGCAGCACCTGGTCGCGCAGGTCGTCGCGCTCCGCCGTGACCGTCTCGAGCTGGTCGATCAGGACCTCGACGTCGATGTCCCCGCCGCCGTCCCCGTCGGCGACGGGCTCGTCGACCAGCTCACCCTCGACCAGCTCGGGCTCCCCGGCCCCGGCCACCCCGGCCCCGGCCCCGGCGTCGGCCGGCGCGGGCTCCTCCGCGATGGCGTCGGCGAGGGGGTCGCCGTGGACGGGCTGGTCGGGAGCGGACCGATCGTCGGTCACGACCGCTCCTCGTCGTCGACCACCTCGGCGTCGACGATCTCGTCGTCGTCGCCACCAGCGGATCCGGCATCGTCGTCGGTGGCGGCCGACTGCTGCGCGGCGGCGTTCTCGTACAGCTTCTGGGCGAAGGCCTGACTGACCGTCGACAGCGACTCGGTCGCCGACTTGATGACGTCGAGGTCGCCGCCCTCCAGCGCCTGCTTGAGGTCGCCGAGCTTGTCCTCGACGGCCGTCTTCTCCTCACCGGAGACCTCGGCGCCCTGCTCCCGGAGCACCTTCTCGGTCTGGTAGACGAGCGTGTCGGCGTTGTTGCGCACCTCGGCCTCGGCCCGGCGCTGGCGGTCCTCCTCGGCGTGGGCCTCGGCGTCCTGCACCATCCGGTCGATGTCGTTCTTGTCGAGCGACGACTGGCCGGTGATGGTGATGGACTGCTCCTTGCCGGTGGCACGGTCCTTGGCCGACACGTTGACGATGCCGTTGGCGTCGATGTCGAACGTGACCTCGATCTGGGGCACGCCACGGGGGGCGGGGGGCAGGTCGACGAGCTGGAACTTGCCGAGCGTCTTGTTGCCGCCCGCCATCTCACGCTCGCCCTGCAGCACGTGGATCTCGACCGAGGGTTGCATGTCCTCGGCGGTCGTGAACACCTCGGTCCGCCGGGTCGGGATGGTGGTGTTGCGCTCGATGAGCCGGGTCATCACCCCGCCCTTGGTCTCGATGCCGAGCGACAGCGGGGTCACGTCGAGCAGGAGGACGTCCTTCACGTCGCCCCGCAGCACGCCGGCCTGCACGGCGGCGCCGACGGCGACCACCTCGTCGGGGTTGACCGACTTGTTGGGCTCCTTGCCGGTCAGGTCCGTCACCAGGTCCTGGATGGCGGGCATACGGGTGGACCCGCCGACCAGGATGACGTGGTCGAGCTTCTCGGTGGAGAGGCTGGCGTCCTCGATGGCCTGCTCGAAGGGCTTGCGGCACCGGTCGACGAGCTCGGCCGTCATCTCCTGGAACCTGGCCCGGCTCAACGTGTAGTCGAGGTGGAGGGGCCCGGCGTTGGTGGCGGTGATGAACGGCAGGTTGATCTGCGTCGACTGGGTGCCCGACAGCTCCTTCTTGGCCTTCTCGGCCGCCTCCTTCAGGCGCTGGGCGGCCATGCCGTCGGCCGAGAGGTCGACGCCGTGGTCGTTCTTGAAGCTGGTGACGAGCCAGTCGATGACGGCCTGGTCCCAATCGTCGCCACCGAGCTGGGTGTCGCCGTGGGTGGCCTTGACCTCGAAGACCCCGTCGCCGATCTCGAGCACCGACACGTCGAAGGTGCCGCCGCCCAGGTCGAAGACGAGGATGGTCTGATCCTGGCCCTCCTTGTCGAGGCCGTAGGCCAGCGCCGCCGCCGTCGGCTCGTTGATGATGCGCTTGACCTCGAGACCGGCGATCTGGCCGGCCTCCTTGGTCGCCGTGCGCTGGGCGTCGTCGAAGTAGGCGGGGACGGTGATGACGGCCTCGGTCACGGTGTCGCCCAGGTAGGACTCGGCGTCACGCTTGAGCTTCTGGAGGATGCGGGCCGAGATCTCCTGGGGGGTGTACGCCTTGCCGTCGATGTCGACGGTCCACCCCGTACCCATGTGACGCTTGACCGAGGTGATGGTGCGGTTCGGGTTCGTGATGGCCTGGCGCTTGGCCACCTCGCCCACCAGGACCTCACCGTCCTTGGCGAAGGCGACCACCGACGGAGTCGTGCGCGCTCCCTCGGCGTTGGCGATGACGGTCGGCTCGCCGGCCTCGAAGACGCTGACGACCGAGTTGGTGGTGCCGAGGTCGATACCGACGGCCTTGGGCATGACAACCTCCGTGGGGGGTTCGGGTACTGGGTGTCGAGCTGCCAGCGTAGCGGGGACGCAACGAAACCGGCGACGACCCGGCAGGAAAGTTGAGTCCCGTTGCCTCACCTCGGTCGTCGCTACGGTGCGGGGGATGACGACGACGCTGGTGCTGCTCCGCCACGGTCAGAGCGAGTGGAACGCCGCCAACCTGTTCACCGGCTGGATCGACGTCGGCCTGACCGAGCAGGGTCGGGCCGAGGCCCGGGCCGGCGGTGACGCCCTCGCCGAGGAGGGGTTCGTCTTCGACGTGGCCCATACCTCCGTGCAGCGTCGCGCCATCACCACCCTCGACATCGCCCTCGACCGCCTCGACCAGCAGTGGCTCCCCGTCCGGAAGTCGTGGCGCCTCAACGAGCGTCACTACGGCGCGCTGCAGGGCCTGAACAAGGCCGAGACGGCCGAGCGCCACGGTGCCGACCAGGTCCACATCTGGCGGCGCTCCTACGACGTGGCCCCGCCCCCGCTCGACGCCTCCGACCCCACCCACCCCCGCCACGACCGGCGCTACGCCCGTCTGGCCCCCCACGTGATCCCGGCCTCGGAGTGCCTCGCCGACGTGGTGGCCCGCATGCTCCCCTACTGGGAGGACGACATCGTGGCCGACCTGCGTCTGGGGCTGACCGTGCTCGTGTCGGCCCACGGCAACAGCCTGCGCGCCCTCATCAAGCACCTCGACGGCATCTCCGACGACGACATCTCCGAGCTCAACCTGCCCACCGGCGTGCCGATCCTGTACCGCCTCGACGACGAGCTGCGTCCCGTCGAGCCCCGTCGGTACGTGGGTGACGCCGAGGCGGCGCAGGCGGCCGCCGAGGCCGTCGCCCGCCAGGCCGGCTAGACCGCGTCGGCGCCGCGCTCGCCGGTGCGGATGCGGACGATCTCGCCGACCGGGGTGGTCCACACCTTGCCGTCACCGATGCGACCGGTGCGCCCCGCGTCGACGACGGCCTGCACGACCCGGTCGACGGCGGCGTCGTCGACCACCACCTCCAGGCGCACCTTGGGGACGAAGTCGAGCCGGTACTCGGCCCCGCGGTAGACCTCGGAGTGGCCGCCCTGGCGACCGAACCCCCGGGCCTCGCTGGCCGTGACCCCCTGACAGCCCGTCCCCTTCAGGGCCTCGACGACGGCGTCGAGCTGGTGGGGCTTGATGATGGCGGTCACGAGCTGCACGTCGGGTCACCGTACCGGCAGCGCCGGCGGCAGGACCCGGAGGTCCCGCCGCCGGGCGCCACCCGTCCCCGGTGCGGGCGGGAACACCGTGTCAGCCGCCCTCGAAGCTCTGGCCGGCCGAGGGGGTGGTGCTGCCGACCGTGACGAAGGGGTCCTCGCCGTAGGCGGGCGCGCCGTGCTCGGACAGGTCGAGCCCGGCGGCCTCCTCCTCGGGGGAGACCCGCAGCAGGTTGAGCGCCTTCAGGGCGAAGAACAGGGCGCCGGCGGTGACGGTCACGAAGACGAACACGGCCACCACACCCACGACCTGGTCGACGAGGAGCCCGCCACCGCCGCCGTAGAAGAGGCCGTCGAGACCCTCACCGGGCGCCGCCGGGGACACGAGGGCGTCGTTGTTGGCGAACAGGCCGACGGCCAGGGTCCCCCACGCCCCGCACACGCCGTGGACGGAGATGGCGCCGACCGGATCGTCGATGCCGGCCCGCTCGATCCCGATGACCGAGAACACGACGATCCCGCCCGCCACCGCCCCGGTGACGATGGCGCCGATCGGGTCCATGACGAAGCAGCCGGCGGTGATGCCGACCAGTCCGGCCAGCAGGCCGTTGCCGGTCATCGAGACGTCGGGCTTGCCCGACACGGCCCAGATGACGCCCATGGCCACCACCGCGCCGGCCGCGGCCGACAGGAGCGTGGTGACGGCGATGCGGGGCACCTCGAGGTCGGCGGCCAGCTGCGAGCCGGGGTTGAACCCGAACCAGCCGATGAACAGGATGAACACGCCCAGGATGGCGAGGGGGATGGAGTGACCGGGGATGGCCCGGGGCTTGCCGTTGCGGTCGAACTTGCCGATGCGGGGCCCCATGGCGATCGCCCCCATGAGCGCCGCCCAACCGCCGACGGAGTGCACGATGGTGGAGCCGGCGAAGTCGTGGAAGCCCCGCTCGGCGAGCCACCCGCCGCCCCACTGCCACGACACCACGATCGGGTAGATGAGGCCGGTGACGAGGGCCGTGTAGATCATGTAGCCCGTGTACTTGGTGCGCTCGGCCACCGCTCCGGACACGATGGTGGCGGCGGCGGCGGCGAACGCGGCCTGGAAGAAGAAGTCGACCGGCAGGTTCAGCCCCGAGTCGGCGGGCGCCGGGTAGCCGTCGAACATCCAGCCCATGCCGAACCAGTTGTTGTCGCCGCCGTAGGCGATGTGGTAGCCGACGACGGCGAACACGAGGACCCCGATGGAGAGGTCCATCATGTTCTTCATCATGATGGCGGCGGCGCTCTTGGAGCGGGTGAGGCCCGACTCCACCATGGCGAAGCCGGCCTGCATGAAGAAGACGAGGACGGCCGCCACGAACACGAAGATGTTGTCGAGCACGACCTGGGTCGCAGCTTCGGCCTGGGCGCCGGCGGGCGCGGCCAGCACGAAGATCGCCAGGGGTGCGAGCACCCCGCCGATCAGCAGCTTCTTCTTCACAGTCGGTTCTCCCGTCGATGGGTGGACGGGTCCGGACCGTACGAGGGCCACGTTTCGCGCCCGTGGGCGCGGTGTTACGCCTTGCTGACGGTCACCTGTCCCGCGTCTGTCCTCCGGCGTGTTCGAGCAGGTACCCGCGGTGGCGCACCGTCCGGACCGTCAGGCCGGCGTCGAGGAGGCGCCGCCTGAGGCGCAGCATCCGAACGTCGAGCAGGTTGCGCGTGCTCATGCCGTCGGGCCACCCGGCCCGGGAGAGGGCGTCGCGGGAGACCACCGAGCCGAAGCGCTCCACCAGCTCGGCGGCGAGGCGGGCCTCGACCGGCGGCAGCACGATGCAGCGGCCGCCGACGTGCAGGACCCCGTCACCGTCGAGGGCGGGGCGGCCGCCGTCCGCGCCGCGCCGCCGGCCCTCCAACCCCCGCACCCTGGCCCGCACGTCGTCGGGGGGCGCCGGCGTACGGATCCAGTCCTCGTTCGGGTCGCCCATCTCGGGCGGGGCGGCGTCACCGTCGACGAGCAGGAGGCGCAGACGGCCCTCGGAGCGCAGGACCCGGCGCCGCTCCTCGTCCGCGGGCCACCACAGGAGCGTCACCTCGGACATGTCGATGGGAGCGTACGGACGGAAGGATTCCCGCTCATTACCCCAGCGTTACGTCGAGATGTCCACCGTCGACCCGACCGGCCGCGCCTACCATCGCCGGCCATGGCACGGCGCAGCGAACACGTGGAACGTCTGAAGGGCGTCGAGCTCTTCTCGAAGCTCTCCAAGTCGGAGCTGAGCCGCCTCGCCGCCGTCTCCACCGAGCGCTCGTTCCCCGCCGGCGAGGCCATCATCGAGCAGGGCGACGCCGGGCGGGAGGCGTACGTGCTCCTGGAGGGCACCTGCACGGTGCGGCGGGGCAACCGCAAGGTGGCCACGCTCGACCCCGGCGCGCCGTTCGGGGAGCTGAGCCTTCTCGACCACGGACCCCGCAGCGCCTACGTGGTGGCGGACGGCGACGTGGTGGTCCTCGAGATCGGGGCCAGGGAGTTCGGCCAGCTGCTCGAGGAGGTGCCGGCCCTGTCGAAGAAGCTGCTGGCCGCCCTGGCCGGCCTGGTCCGCGAGCTCGACCGCCGGGCGTACGGATAGGGCCCTGTCACACCCCTCCACTAGCGTCCCCGGCGCCATGGAGAACGACCCACCCCGCCCCCGCCCCCGACGGATCCGACCTCACCACCTCGTCGTCATCGTCGGGGTGGCCTTCGCCGCCTTCACCGCGTTGTCCGGGATCATGCCGTCGATCACCGGTTTCGAGGGGGACTCCCCCATCCACCGCGAGGTCTTCGTCGGTGTCCCCGGCCCGCTGAAGCTGGCCTTCTACACCCTGATCCCCATCCTCCTCGTCTACGGGGCGTGGAACTTCGCCCTCCGGGTCCGCAACTGGGAGCGGGGCCAGCCCGACGACCGTCGCACGACGGTGCGCAACCTGCCCCGCCGGCTGGGCGACTTCCGGGCCGGGGTCTACATGCGCACACTGCTGCGCGAGCCGGCGGCGGGGATCATGCACTCCCTCATGTACTTCAGCTTCCTCGTGCTGCTGGGCGTCACGACCACCCTCGAGATCGACCACCAGCTTCCCGACGCGGCCAAGTTCCTCCACGGCGACGTCTACCGGGGCTACTCCCTGGTGGGCGACGTGGCCGGCGTCGTGTTCGTCGTGTCGGTGGTGTGGGCCATCGTGCGCCGCTACGGCCCCCGGTCGATGCGCCCCTACCGCATCCGGATCAAGTCCAAGCCCGAGCACGCCGTCATCCTCGGCACCTTCCTCGCCATCGGCGTGACGGGCTTCGGGGCCGAGGCGTGGCGCATCGCCCTGGCCGGCCGCCCCGACTTCGAGCGCTGGAGCGTCGTCGGCTACCCGCTGTCGGGGCTGATCGACACGACCGGGAGCCTGGCCGGCTGGTACCAGGCCTGGTGGATCGCCCACGTGCTCACCTTCGCCGTGTTCCTGGTGATCCTGCCCGTCACCATGATCCGCCACATGTTCACGTCGCCGCTGAACATGTACCTGCGTGACCGTGAGCGCCCCAAGGGCGCCATGAAGGCCATGCCCGACCTGATGGAGACCGAGCTCGAGAGCTTCGGCGCCAACGCCGTCGAGGACTTCACGTGGAAGCAGCTCCTCGACACCGATGCCTGCACCATGTGCGGCCGCTGCACGTCGGTGTGCCCGGCCCACGCCACCGGCAAGCCGCTCGACCCCCGCGAGATCGTGCTGAAGACGGGCGAGGTCATGGCGGCCACGGCGGCCGGGGGGCCCGTCTCGCCGCCCATCGGCGTCGACGGCGACATCACGATCCCGACCGAGTCGGTGTTCGACCGGATCACCACCGAGGAGATCTGGGCCTGCACGTCGTGCAAGGCCTGCGACGAGATCTGCCCGGTCAGCATCGAGATCCTCGACAAGATCCTCGACATGCGGCGCTACCTGACGCTCATGGAGTCCGACTTCCCGACCGAGCTGGGCAACGCCTTCCGGGGCATGGAGAACAACGCCAACCCGTGGGGCATGTCCCAGGCCGAGCGGGGCGACTGGGTCGACGGCTCCGGCGTGACGGTGGTCGAGCCGGGAGGGCCCTTCGACCACGAGTACCTGTACTGGGTCGGCTGCGCGGGCTCCTTCGACGACAAGAACCGGAAGGTGTCACAGGCCACGGCCGAGCTGATGCGCCGGGCCGGGATCGACTTCGCCATCCTCGGCCCGTCCGAGATGTGCACCGGCGACTCGGCACGGCGCTCGGGCAACGAGTACCTGTTCCAGATGCTGGCCGCCCAGAACGTCGAGATGCTGAACGACATGGGCGTGCGCAAGATCGTCACCCAGTGCCCGCACTGCTTCAACACGCTGGCCAACGAGTACCCGCAGGTGGGCGGCCACTGGGAGGTGATCCACCACACCCAGCTCCTCCAGGATCTGGTCGACAGCGGCCAGCTCGACCTGTCCCGCGCCCGCCTCGACGAGCGGATCGTCTACCACGACTCCTGCTTCCTCGGGCGCCACAACGACGTGTACCTGGCCCCCCGCAAGGTGATCGGCCGGATCGGCGGCGTCGAGGTGGTCGAGGCCCCCCGCAACGGCACCAAGGGCATGTGCTGCGGAGCGGGCGGGGCCCGCATGTGGATGGAGGAGACCACCGGCGTCAAGGTCAACGACGAGCGCTCGCGCGAGCTCATCGACACCGGCGCCAGCCGCATCGCCACCGCCTGCCCGTTCTGCTACATCATGATCGACGACGGCGTGAAGGGCCACGGTGTCGAGGACGATCAGGTCAAGGTGGCCGACCTGTCCATCCACCTCCTCGACGCCATCGAGGCCGGGGAGGGGGCCCGCTTCGACGGGCCGAACGGGCGCACCGGCACCGACGCCCGGCCCGTGGGGGTCGGTGGCTCAGCCCGTCCCGTGGGGCTCGAGGACTCAGGCCCTCCCGCCGAGACGGATCGGGGTGGCGAAGGTTGAGCCGTCGGGGGTGCGCAGGTCGAGCGGGGTGAGGGCGCCGTCGTCGGCCACCTCGGTCACGGGCACGAGGGTGAGCTCGTCGCCGTCGACGGTCACGAGCAGGAAGTGGGCGCCGGGGGCCCACGCCTCGGTGTGGGCCTCCTCGAAGCCGCCGGGGGTCTCGTAGTCGGACTTGCCGCCGGCCCCGCTGACCACGTAGGTCACGCCGTTGCGCCGGTTGAGCTGGAAGTTGTGCTCGTGGCCGCTGAGGGCCAGCGCGACGCCGGCCCGCTCGTAGAGGGGCACGACCGTCTCGATCATCCGTTCCATGTTGGCGTGGCTCGGGCCGGCACAGAACGGCGGGTGGTGGGAGAACGGGATGCGCCACCTCGGCCCGTCGCCGTCGGAGGTCCCGTCGGAGGGCGGGAAGACGTCCTCCAGGAAGGAGAGGTGACCGGGGATCTCGAAAAACTGCTCGTGCTCGTCGTGGTCGCTGGCCAGGGTGGTGTCGACGCTGATCAGGTCGACGTCGGCACCGACCGACACCCGGTAGTACAGCCCCGGGTCGACGGAGGCCCGCCCCGCCTCGGCCTCCCGGGTGAAGCGCTCGTCGGTGAACAGGTTGTCCTGGAGCTGGCCCCGGTCGTCGCTGGCCTCGGTGTCGTCGCTGTCGTGGTTGCCGACGGCCGGGTAGATCGGCACCCGGTTGATGACGTGGCGGTACGGCTCGTAGAAGCTGAAGTACCAGTCGTCGTCCTCCCGCCCCGACCCGGCGGCGGTGTCCTCGTCGCCGATGTAGACGTTGTCGCCGGTGGTCACGACCAGGCGGACGTCGTGATGGTCGACGGCCCGCTCGACGGCCCGGGCCACACCGTGCTGGCGGCTGCCCCGGCCCCCGGAGGCGAGGATGCCGACGCCGTAGTCGCCCAGCACGGCGAACGCCACCGGCGCCCGCACGTCGGGGGCGGGGAAGGTCCGGAACCGGTTGTCGTAGGGGCGGCCCTCGACGAGACGGAACCGCCCGTCGTCGGGCTCGCACCGCCGGGTCGGCCCGGCCGCCCACTCGTCGCCGTCGACGGTCACCCGGTAGCGGTAGTCGGTGTCGGGCTGCAGCCCGCGCACCCACGCGTGGTTCACCTCGTCGGTGGTGGCCTCGGCCACGGTGCGGCCGCCGGCGTCGAGCACCTCGACCCGGGCGTGGCCGTAGGGCGCCGAACGGGCCCCGATCGAGTCGTTCCGGTCGTCACCGGTGCGGCGTTCGAGGTCGGCGTCCTCCACGATGGACCAGTGGCCGCCCTCGTCGTCGGCGGGAGGGCGCCGGAACCAGAAACCGCCCCAGGCGATCAAGGCGTCGTCGTGGGTGAGACCGGCCAGGTAGAGGAACGGCTCGAAGTGCAGGGTCGGGTCGTCGGCCATCCCGAAGGCGTACCGCGGCGGCGCTCCGACGGCCAACCGGGCCCCCGGTGCCACGCTGCTCTAGGGTCGCCGTCGTGCGCATCGTCATCACCGGGGCCAACAGCGGCATCGGGCGGGCCGCCGCCCTGCACCTGGCCCGGGCGGGCCACGACGTCGTGGCCGGGTCGCGATCGCGGGAGCGGGCCACCAAGCTCCTCGACGCCGTCGAGGCCGAGCAGCTGCCCGTCGAGCTGGTCGAGCTGGACGTGTCCGACGACGCGTCGGTGGCGGACCGCTTCGATCGGATCCAGGCCGCCGGACCCGTCGACGTGCTGGTCAACAACGCCGGCGTCGGCTCGAACGCCACCGTGGAGGACGCCGACCTCGCCCACTGGCACGATGTCTACGAGGTCAACGTGTTCGGGCCGGTGCGCTGCACCCGGGCCGTGCTGGGCGCCATGAGGGAGCGGGGCCGGGGCCACGTCTGCATGATCTCCTCGGTGGTGGGCCGCTTCGCCTCGGTCGGCCAGCCCGTCTACACCTCGTCGAAGTGGGCCATGGAGGGCTACAGCGAGACGTTGGCGCTGGAGGTGGCGCCGTTCGGCATCGACGTGACCATCGTCGAGCCCGGGGTCACGCGTACGGCCATCCTGGCCAAGAACGCCGACTGGCCCGACTCGGCCTACGAGCGGTCGTACCGGCGCATGTTCGCCATGTACGCCTCGCTCATCCCCGACGCCCCGGGGGCGGAGCTGACGGCCCGGGTGATCGAGGACGCCATCACGACCCCGGAGCCGAGGCTGCGGTGGCGCAGCGGCGACGACGCCGACAAGCTGCTCGACAGCCGGGCCGCCATGAGCGACGAGGAGTTCCTCGCCCTCGGGACCATGGACGACAACGCCTACCGGGCCTTCTGGGCCGAGCGGATCGGCATCCCCCTCGACCAGGGCTGGACCTGACTCACCGCAGGCCGAACACCTCGTAGACGACCTCGCCGCCCTCGGAGCGGCCGATGCCCACGGCCTGCAGGTCGTTCAACCACGCGTAGCGCTCGTCGCCGACCTCGAACTGGGGGGCGGTGCGCAGGACGTTGACGCCGTCGTCGCCCCGTCGGCCGACCCCCGTGTAGGTCATCAGGATGTCGACGCCGTCGTCGGTGCGCAGGATGAGCCGGACGTCCAGCTTGAACGTGCCGTTCGGACGCAGCGTCACCCAGTCGCCGCCGGCCACCTCGGGGATGCCACCCCGCAGCCGCTCGCCCTCGAACGTGCCGCCCGTGACGGTGGCGAGGGCGCGGCCCCCCTGGGGCCCGTCGGGGATCACCACCGTCGGCACGGACCCCACGTCGGCCCGCAGGGTGAACAGGTGCTCGACGTCGACGGTGGCGCTGGTCACGGTGCGACCCTACGCCCCCGACAGGTCGGCCGAGGCCGGTCCTGGCGGGCAGTAGCCTGCCGCCGTGACCACCAGCATCCTGGGGACCCGCGTCCGGCGCCGGGAGGATCCTGCCCTCCTCCGGGGGGCGTCGTGCTACGTCGACGACGTCGACCTCCCCGACGCCGCCCACGTCACCTACGTGACCTCGACCATCGCCCACGCCCGTATCACCGGCATCGACCTCGACGAGGCGCTGGCCGCCCCCGGCGTCCTGGCCGTGGTGACCGCCGCCGACGTCGACCTGGCCGACCGGAAGCCGCCCGTGCCGATGCTCAACCAGGCCATGACCCGGCCCCTGCTGGCCCGCGACGTAGTCCGCTTCGTCGGCGAGCCGGTGGCCGCCGTGATCAGCGAGACCCGGGCCCAGGGTGTCGACGCCGCCGAGCTGGTGTGGGTCGACTACGACCCCCTGGAGCCGGTCGTCGACCCTGCTGCCGCCCTCGACGGGGCCCCCGTCGTCCACGAGTCGGCCGGCACGAACCTGGTCTTCGAGCTGGGCGGCGACGAGCAGCCCGACTTCGACGGCTGCGAGGTGGTGGTCCGCCACCGCATCCTCAACCAGCGCCTGGCGCCGGCGTCGATCGAGCCCCGGGCCGGGGCGGCGGCGTGGCGGGACGGCCGGCTGGTGCAGTGGTCGAGCACCCAGGGCCCGCACCCGACTCGCGACGGTCTCGCCGAGGCGTACGGCCTCGAACCCGACCAGGTGCGGGTCGTGACCCGCGACGTCGGCGGCGGGTTCGGGGCCAAGAGCGGCCTGTACCCCGAGGAGATCCTGCTCGGGGAGCTGAGCCGCCGGGTCGACCGGCCCGTCAAGTGGGTGCCGACCCGCAGCGACGACATGGTCGGCATGGGGCACGGCCGGGCCCAGGTGCAGGACGTCGAGATCGGCGGCCGGCGCGACGGGACCATCACGGCGTACCGGCTGACCGTGCTGCAGGACGGGGGCGCCTACCCGGCCTTCGGGTCCGTGCTGCCCTTCATGACCCGGACCATGCTGACGGGCACCTACGCCGTGACCGACGTCGCCTTCTCGTCCCGGTCCGCCATCACCACGACCACGCCGGTCGGCGCCTACCGGGGGGCGGGCCGACCCGAGGCCGCCGCCGCCATCGAGCGGGCCGTCGACCTCTTCGCCGCCGAGATCGGCATGGACCCGGCCGAGGTCCGGCGGAAGAACCTCGTGGCCGACGACGCCTTCCCGTACACGACCCCGGTCGGCACCACCTACGACGTGGGCGGCTACGGCGGCGCCCTCGACAAGGCGCTGCAGGCGGCCGGCTACGACGCCCTCCGCGAGGAGCAGGCGGCCCGGCGCAGCGAGGGGGGCGACACCGCCGTCGGGATCGGCGTGGCCTGCTACGTCGAGATCACGGCGTCGCAGGGCGGCGGTGAGTTCGCCGCCCTAGAGCTGCGCGGCGACGGGTCCGTGGCGGCCAGGGTGGGCGCCTCCCCGCAGGGCCAGGGTCACGAGACGAGCTGGGCCATGATCGTGGCCGAGCGCCTCGGCATCGACATCGACCGGGTCGTGGTCATCCACGGCGACACCGACCTCACGCCGTCCGGCGGGTTCACCGGCGGGTCCCGCTCGGTGCAGGTGGTCGGGGCGTCGATGAGCGACGCCGCCGTCAAGTTGGTCGAGGCGGCCAGGCAGCGCGCCGCCGACCAGCTGGAGGCCGCCGTCGAAGACATCGTCTTCGACGACGACCGGGGGGCCTTCCACGTGGCCGGCACGCCCACCCGGGCCGCCACCTGGGACCACCTCGCCGGCGGCGTGGGCGAGGCACCGCTGGAGGCGACGTCGGACTTCGCCGCCGACGGGCCCACCTTCCCGTTCGGGGCCCACGTGGCCGTGGTCGAGGTCGACCTGGCCACCGGCGGGGTCCGGCTCCTGCGCCACGTCGCCTGCGACGACGCCGGCACCATCCTCAACCCCACGCTGTTCGACGGGCAGGTCCACGGCGGCATCGCCCAGGGGGTGGCCCAGGCGCTGCTGGAGGAGGTGCGCTACGACGACGACGGCAACCCCCTCACCGCCAACCTGGCCGACTACGCCGCCATCTCCGCCGCCGAGCTGCCCCTGTTCGAGCGGGTCCCGCAGGAGTCGCCCACGTTCCGCAACCCCCTCGGGGCCAAGGGCGTCGGTGAGGCGGGCACCATCGGCGCCACCCCGGCCGTGCAGAACGCGGTGGTCGACGCACTCGCCCACCTCGGTGTGCGCCACATCGATCTGCCCTGCACCCCCGAGCGGGTGTGGCGGGCCCTCCAGGAGGCACGGACCCTCCAGGGAGCACGGCCCTAGAAGTTGCGGTGGCCCTCGGAGGCGGTGGGACCGGCCTGACCCTGGTACTTCGACCCGAGTCCCGGTGACCCGTACGGACGGTCGGCCGGGGTGGTCATCTGCAGGAAGCTGAGCTGGCCGATCTTCATGCCGGCGTACAGCGTGATGGGCAGGTTGGCCACGTTCGACAGCTCGAGTGTGAGGTCGCCCTCGAAGCCGGCGTCGACGAAACCGGCCGTCGAGTGGATGAGCAGCCCCAGCCGGCCGAGGCTCGACTTGCCCTCCAGGCGGGCCACGAGATCCTCGGGCAGGCGGACCCGCTCGACGGTCGAGCCCAGCACGAACTCACCGGGATGGAGCACGAAGGCCTGATCCTCGGCCACCGTGACCTCGGTGGTCAGCTCGGGCATCTCGGCGCGGACGTCGATGACGCCGCGGGTGTGGTTCAGGAAGACCCGGAACCGGGGGGCGAGGCACACGTCGACCGACGACGGTTGCACGTGATCAGGATCGAGCGGGTCGATGGCGATGCGGCCGGCGTCGATGGCCTCGCGGATCGAGCGGTCCGACAGGATCACGGCGGCCGACCCTACCGGCGGCCGGTCGGGGCACCCGCCGGCGCGTGATGGACTGCGCCCCTGCACCAGGAGGGAGCACCCCATGTTCAACGCGCTGGTCATCCGCCAGGACGACGACGGCGAGACCCGGACCGGCGTCGAGGAGATCGACGTCGGCGACCTGCCGCCCGGTGAGGTGACCGTCGACGTCGAGTTCTCGACGCTCAACTACAAGGACGGGCTCTGCCTCGGCCCGGGCGGCGGGGGTCTCGTCCGGGACTACCCCCACGTGGCCGGCATCGACCTCGCCGGCACCGTCTCGTCCTCCGACGACGACCGCTACGCCGCCGGTGACCGGGTGGTGCTGACCGGCTGGCGGGTGGGCGAGGCCCACTGGGGTGGGTACGCCCAGAAGGCGCGGGTGTCGGCCGACTGGCTGGTGCCGCTACCCGACGGGCTCACCACCCGCCAGGCCATGGCCGTCGGCACGGCCGGGTTCACCGCCGCCCTCGCCCTCGGCGCCCTGGAAGACCACGGCCTCCGCGTCGGCGCCGGCCCGGTCCTCGTGACCGGGGCGTCGGGTGGCGTCGGCTCGGTGGCCACCGCTCTCCTGGCCAGCGTTGGCCACGAGGTGACGGCGGTCACGGGCCGACCCGAGTCGGCCGACTACCTGACCGGTCTCGGCGCCACGTCCGTCGTGGCCCGCGACGAGCTGGCCGAGACGGTGAAGCGGCCCCTGGAGGCAGAGCGGTGGGCGGGCTGCATCGATGCCGTGGGCGGCGCCATGCTGGCCCGGATCCTCGGGCAGATGCGCTACGGAGCGTCAGTGGCGGCCGTGGGTCTGGCCGGGGGCCGGTCGGTGCCGGCGTCCGTCATCCCCTTCCTGCTGCGGGCCGTCAACCTGCTCGGGATCGACTCGGTGATGCAGCCCTACGAGCCCCGGGTGCGGGCCTGGGAGCGGATCGCCGCCGACCTCCCCCTCGACCGCCTGGAGGAGATGGTGCAGCCCGCCCGCCTGGCCGATCTGCCCGGCCTCGGGGAGGAGATCCTGGCCGGTCGGGTGCGGGGCCGGGTCGTGGTGGACGTGGCCGCCGGCTGACGCCCTCGTGCCGCCGCCGGGCCGGCGGACTACGCTGATCCGGCCCCGGCGGGTGTAGTTCAATGGCAGAACTGCAGCTTCCCAAGCTGCCGATGCGGGTTCGATTCCCGTCACCCGCTCTCGTCGTGAGTTGTGGTCCCGTTGACCCTCCGGCGGGCCGGCGTCGCGAACCCGCCTCGTACGTTCGGCGGCCATGCGCCGACGACTCCGCCTCTGCTCCCTCCTCGCCGGCGTCGCCCTCGGGGCGGTGGCCGTCGCCCCGGCCGGGGCCCAGAGCGGTTCCCCCAATGCGCGGCAGTCGGTGCGGGGCGCCCAGGATGCCGACACGTTCACCTGGTGCGTGGGCGACGACGTGATCGTCGACGGGGTCGGTGACCCCGGACCCGACCTGCTGGGGGCGGTGTCGACCCGGGCCTGCACGGCCGGCGACGGCTTCCTGATCAGCGTCTACACGGCCCGACCGGACGCCATCGTCGAGCTGCGGCTCGACACCGACCTCGACCTCGCCACCGGCTGCGACGGCTACGACGAGTCGATCTTCGTCGGGACCGGCTCGGGGTTCCCGGTCGGGTCGTCGGCCCGCTTCCTGACGCCCACCTGCGACGACTTCGCCGAGGCCCCGGGCGGCTACGAGGTGCTGGAGCACGGAGACTCCACCCACGCCGCCAGCAGCCCCCACGGCTTCTTCGACGGCTACATCACCGCCGTCCTCGTCCACTCCGAGGTGGAGCTGGCCTGGTACCCGGTGGTGTTCGACCACGACGTCGCCCACGTCGACGCCACCGATGCCGTCCTGTTCAACTTCGACGAGACCGTCGCCTGCGCCCATGGCCCCACCGCGGATCCGGTTGCGTCCGACGGCTACTGGCTGGCCACCGCCGACGGCCAGGTGTACGAGTTCGGTTCGGCTCCCGACCGGGGTGACGCCTGTCGCAACGCCTTCGGGCTGCAGGGCGTCGTGGACCTGGCGCCGTGGTTCCTGCCCGACGGGGGCCCGTCGTGGGTGGCGCTGCACCTCGACGGGGTGTGGACCTTCGGCGACGACTTCATCGAGCCCGACCCCCGGCCCATGGAATCGGGGGGGCTCCGGCCCGCCGATCCCGCCGTGGCCATCATGGCGGCCGAGGACCGCCCCACCGGCCCCGGTGCCGCCTACTGGGTCGTGCACGCCTCGGGGACGGTGGTGCCCGTCGGGCATGGGGTCACGTTCGGCGACGCCGCCTCGATCGGGCTCAAGGCCCCCATCATCGACGCCGTCCCGACGCCGACGTACGAGGGGTACTGGCTCATCGCCTCCGACGGTGGCGTGTTCGCCTTCGGTGACGCCGGGTTCCACGGGTCGACCGGCAACCTGATCCTCAACGAGCCGGTGGTCGGCATGGCCCCCGACCCCGACGGGAAGGGGTACTGGTTGGTCGCCGCCGACGGGGGCGTGTTCGCCTACGACGCCCCGTTCCGGGGCTCGGTCCCCGGGGTGCTGGCCCCCGGTGTGACGCTCAACGACCCGGTGGCGGCCATGGTCTCCTACGGCGACGGTTACCTCCTCCTCGCCGAGGACGGCGGCGTGTTCGACTTCTCCGACCGTGACTTCGGCGGCAGCCTCGGCAGCTCCCCACCGGAGTTCCCCGTCGTGGCCGTCCTCCCCCTCCCGGCGCCCTGACCCCCGGAACTGACACAAGCACGCGCTGCCACAGCAGCGCGTGCTTGTGTCAGGTCCGCTCGGACGCCCCCTGTCGACCCCCGGGGGTGCCCGCGCCCTACGCTGACGCGGTGCTGGGACCAGGCCCCGCCGTGACACGGTGACGAGGAAGCGCCGCCGGTTCCGACAGCTGGCTCAGATCCTGGCCGTGGTGTTCGTCGTCTACGTGTTCGTCATCCCCCAGATCGGCGGCGCCCGCAACGCCCTCGACACGATCTCGTCGATCTCGCCGTGGCTGGTCCTGGCCACGCTGGTCCTGGAGGCGGCGGCCCTCACCGCGTACGGTGCGCTCACCCTCACGCTGCTCCCCGACCGCTACCGTCCCGGCCTGCCGCTGGCCACCGCCATCACGGTGGCGTCCACCGGGATCAACCACGTCGTTCCGGGCGGGGCGGCCACCACGGCGGCGGTGAACTACCGGCTGTTCGGCCAGGCCGGCGTCCCGGCGACGGCGCTCGGCTTCGCCCTCGGTGCCGGCGCCATCGGGTCGGCGGTCGTCCTCAACCTCATCCTGTGGGGAGCACTGGCCGTGTCGATCCCGGCGACCGGCTTCCATCCCCTCTACGCCACCGCCGCCACGGTGGGCGCCGTCCTCATCCTCCTCCTCGCCGCCGCCGTCGTCGGCCTCCTCCGGGGCCGGGACCACCTGGCCCACTGGTTGGCCACCCTGCTGGGTCGCCTGCCGGGGGTCGAGGGCGACACCATCGAGCGCGGCGTGCACCGCATCGCGGACGAGATGGCGGCCCTGGCCTCCGACCGCCACCGGTTGATCCGGGCCACCGCCCTCGCCGTCGCCAACTGGCTGCTCGACGCCGCCGCCCTCTGGGTGTCGCTCCTGGCTCTCGGCCACCAGACCGGGATCGTCGGCCTCCTGGTGGCCTACGGCCTGGCCAACGTGGTCGGGGCCATTCCCATCACCCCCGGCGGTCTGGGCGTCATCGAGGCGGTGCTGATCCCCACCCTGATCGGCTTCGGCAACCCGGCCTCGGTCGTGGCCGTGGGCGTCGTCGCCTACCGGCTGGTGAACTTCTGGCTGCCCATCCCCGTCGGTGCGGCCATCTTCCTGGCCGTCGAGCGCCACTTCTCCCGTCGCCGCTCGGCCGGCATCGGCCCCGCCATCGACGCCCTCGTCGAGCAGCAGGACGGTCGGGCGTCCTGACCGGGCCCTACGACCGTCCGATGCCGGCGATCGCCGCCACCCGTTCCAGGGTCCAGTAGACGCCGTAGCCGGCGGCGGCCAGCAGGGCGGGGGGCAGGATCCAGGGCACGACCAGGGAGGCGACCAGACCGGCGCCGTACTGTCCCTCCCACAGCAGACTGGCGGGCCCGATGGCGAGCACGGAGAGGAGCAGCAGCCAACCTCCGCTCAGCCCGAACGGTGTGCCCGTTTCGAACAGCAGGTCGACACCGGCCGACACGACGGCGGTGAGACCGATCGAGGCGAGGACGACCCAGGCGGCGAGCAGCAGCCGGGTCCGGCCGCCGGCGGCCCAGCGGGTGCGCAGCGCCACCGCCGTCCACATGATCCAACGGAGGACCACCGGGATGCCGACCGCCTTCAGCATGAACCGGAAGTAGCGGTCGGCCTGCGCATCGGTGACCGGACCGGCGTTGCGACGGCCGTCCCGGATCAGCCGGTCGTGGATCAGCGCCGCCGGGGTGTGGGCGCCGTAGGTGCCGACCAGCCACCGCAGCAGCGGCGGCACCGAGGCCAGGTCGGTGCCGGGCAGCGTGTCGGGTCCGACCTCGCGGATGTCCTCCAGCGTCTCCGCTGAGACCTGATCCTCGAGCCCGGTCTCACCCAGGTACCGGAGCCGGCCCCGGAGGAGGAAGTCCCGCTCGTTGACCTGCACCAGCGTGAGGTGCCCGTCCGGGTTGCCGTCGACCTCGAACGCCGTCCTCCACGGCGCCACCCGCAGGTCGATGTCGAGCGTCGTGAGCTGGTCCGCCTCGTCGGTTGTCATGACTGTCCCCCTGGTCATGGCCCGATGGTGGCACCGCGGGCACGACCGCGACGGTCCCCCCGTGCACGGAGCGTGAGGACGGGCGTTGCCCGGTTCTCGCGACGTCGCCCGGCCCGGTCCACCGGCGGACCGGGACCGGGCACCGGGCGTCGCGGTGGCGGGGAGGGTCAGGAGCTGACGTCGATGGCGCCGTCGCCGTCGGACGGCGTCCGGCCGATCTCCACCTTCCGGGGCTTGGCCTTGTCGGCCACCGGTACCGACACGTGGAGCACCCCGTTCTCGTAGCGGGCCTCGACCGCCTCGGTGTCGAGGTTGTCGCCGAGCTGGAGGGTCCGCATGAACGTGCCCTGGGCCCGCTCGCCGGCGAAGACGGTCATGTCCTCGCTCGGCTCCCACGAGCGGTGGGCCGTGACGGTCAGCTGATTCTTCTCGACGGTGAGATCGAGATCCTCCTCGTCGACCCCCGGGACGTCGATCCAGACGTGCACCGTGTCACCTTGGCGGTAGGCGTCCATCGGCATGGCGGCGGGCTGCCGGCGGGTGCCGGGCAACGGCAGGGGCTGGCGGGCCAGGTCCTGGAACGGATCGAATCGGAGCAACATGGTGGACTCCTCTCGGTCATCTGGGCGTGTTCGAGCGATGAGTTCCCCGGCGGCACCGGTTGAAACCTGGTTCGGCCCGGTTCGCCACGGGAGACGCTCACACCGTGCCGTGGGATCGCTCGGCCGCGTCCTGGTCGTCGAGTGCGGCCCGATGGGCCGCCTCCGAGCGGCGCCGGGCGGCTTCACCGGCGGGGTCCCGGCGGCGCTCCTGCAGCTCGGCCATCGTGACGTCGGGGCCGTAGACCACGATCACATCGCCTCGTTCGACCTTCGTCGTACTGCGGGGCGCTCCCACGTAGACGCCGTCGGACCGTTCGATGCCCAGCACGAGCACGCCCTCGTCCGGGAGCTGGCTCTCCCCCAGCGTGCGATCGCACAGCCAGTGGTCGGACGTGTCGACCCGCAGCTCCGCCACCGTCCAGTCGTGGTGGAGGTGCAGCAGTCCGGCATAGTCGCGCGCATCGATGCGGGAGAACCGGCGCAGGGCCCGGGCCATCGCCCCCGTCATGGCCCGATCGACGACCGTGCTGCGGGCCAGGAGCCACAACCCGCCGAGCAGCAGGACGAGGAGCCCGAGGCGTCGACCCCCGGCGGCGGCCCCGTCGACGTCGGTGAACGAGAGCAGCAGGCTGACGACGGCCGTGACCAGACCGGCGTTGCCGAACAGGATCAGGGTGCCGATGATCCGGCGGCGGACGGGATGGCCCACCACCGCCTCGGACTCGGCCGTCGTGAAGCCCGCACCCGAGAAGGCCGATCGGGCCTGGAACCGGGCGGCGTCGGGGGCGAGCCCGGTGAGGCGCAGGGCCGTGGCACCCAGCCGGGTGATGACGAGCGACAGGACGAGTACGGCGAACAGGGAGACGACGGCGATCACGGCCGTCGCCCTACCCCGCCGACCGCCCGACGATCACCCGGCTCAGCCGGCGGGGGCGAGTTCGCGCGTGGCGACGGCGCCGAGGGCGTCGATGCGGTCCGGTCCGGCCAGCCAGTAGCCCCGGCCGTCGGGGTGGGCGGCCAGGTCGGTGTACGGACCGGCGTCGGGATCGGCCGAGCCGTGGGCGACGGCGGCGCCGAACGCCCGGACCTGCCCGTCGGCGTCGGCCAGCCAGTAGCCGGACCCGTCGGCGGCGCCGTCCACCGCCACGACCGGCGCCGGGGGCGGCTCGCCGCCCGTCGACCCGGCGAACGCCGCCTCTCCGAACGCGAACACCCCGCCGTCGGCCGCCACCAGCCAGTACCCGTCACCCCCCGGCGACGCCGCCATCCCCACCACCGGCTCGTTCAACGGCACACCCCCCATCGACCCCAGGAACGCCGCCTCCCCGAACGCGAACACCCCACCGTCGGCCGCCACCAGCCAGTACCCGTCACCCCCCGGCGACGCCGCCATCCCCACCACCGGCTCGTTCAACGGCACACCCCCCATCGACCCCAGGAACGCCGCCTCCCCGAACGCGAACACCCCACCGTCCGACGCCACCAGCCAGTACCCGGACCCGCCGGTGCGGGCCGTGACGCCGACCACCGGGGCGGCGAGCGGCAGGCCCCCGGCGTGGTCGACCGGCGGCCCCCCGAGGGATGCGACGGTGCCGTCGGGGCGGGCGGCCAGCACGGAGCCGTCGTCGGGATCGGCGGCGAGGTACAGGGGCGGGGGTGGCGGCGGCGGCTCGGTGGGGCGGGCCGTCACGCCGTGGATGCGGGCCACGGCGTCGCGCTCGGCCGGCGTGGGCCACACGGTGGCGACGCAACCCCCGAGTCCCTTGGACTGCTGCTGCATGACCGGGGCGGGCCGGCCCCGGCCGGGGCAGCCGGCATGGCCGAGGCCCAGCCAGTGGCCGAGCTCGTGGTTGACGACGTAGTGCCGGTAGTCGGCGACCGTCCCCGGCCAGCGGCCCGATCCGGCCCGGAACCGGTCCGCGTTGATGATGACGTCGCGACCCACCCGGCACGACCAGAACGTCGAGCACACCGACGAGAACGACGGCACCTGCGACGCCTCCGACAGCCAGACGGTGAAGTCGCCGCCCGTCGCCACCCGCTCGTAGGCGATGGCGCCGCCGAGGCCCCAGCCCCTCCGGTCGGCCAGGGTGGCGGCCACGCTGTCGGCGAACCCGGTGGGGTCGATGGCCACCGCGCCCCGGGTGGCGACCGAGTAGGTGTAGGTGCGCTCCGGGGGCGGCTCGGCCCGTGCGGCGGCGGCGCCGGTCGGTACCAGCGCCGCCGCCAGCACGATCAGGACGGTCGCGGCGCGCATCGCCAGAGCTTGGCCGACCCGGTCAGCCGTGGGGACGATCCTCGCCCAGCCCCGCCACGGCCAGGGCCTTCGCCTTGGCCGCGTCGAGGTCGTAGTGCTTGCGGGTCACGATGCGCTGGGCGTACAGACCCCCGCCGGCCTGGAGGTTGGTGACGAACTTCCAGCCGCCGTAGGCGTCGGCGGTGAGATCCCGGATGGCGTGCATCAGGCCGGACCGGTAGCCGCCGTCGACGTCGTGGCCGGTCGACATGTACTTGCGGGCCAGGTCACCCACCTCGGGGTTGTCGAGGTCGGCGGGCACCGGGGCGGTCAGCACCGCCCCGCCGGCGATGTCGTGGAGGTGGCGCACCATGAGGTGGTACTGGGCGGCGGCGTGGAACTTGCCCGCGTTGACGTAGAGCTCGTTGGGGAACACGGCCCCCTCCGGGCCGGTCTCGCAGTGGGCCACCGCCGCCTCCAGCGCCGCCCGGATCAGGGTGGCGTGGATGATCATCTCGGAGATCTTCTCCTTGACGTGACCGATCCCGGCCGTGCCGTTGGCCTCGGCCACGAGCTGGGCCAGGCCGACGAGCTGGTCGGCCTCCTCGGCGAAGGCCGACAGCCCGCCCAGGCGCTCCCACAGGCCGAGGGAGTGGGCGAACACGGCGGCGAAGGCGGTCTCGCCGTCGAGGAACACCCGCTCGGTGGGCACGAAGACGTCGTCGAAGATGACGAACCCCTCCGGGTAGTGGTGCTGGCCCGACACCGGGAAGGAGCGCACGTCGTCGTGGCGGGGGGCGTAGGTGGTGTTGATGATCTTGACGCCGGGGGCGTCGACGGGCACGACGCAGCCGACGGCCCACTCCTCCTCGCCGGGCTTCATCGACTTGGTGGGAATGGTGAGCAGGTCGTGGCCGTACGACGCTCCGGTGATGTGGAGCTTGGCCCCCCGGATGACGATGCCGTCGCGCTGGCGGTCGACCACGTGGACGTAGGCGTCGGGGTCGTCCTGCTTGGCCGGGGGACGGCTGCGGTCGCCCTTGGCGTCGGTGATGCACTGGGTGATGCGGACGTCGGCCCGCTGGGCCTCGTCGACGTAGGCGTCCATCCGCTCGACCAGCTCGGGGACGCTCGATCCCATCCGGCCCGCCGCCGTCTTGAGCGTCTGGATCGAGGTGGACGTGACGTGGGCCATCATCCCCGCCTCGTGCAGGAGCGGGACGAGGGCCCGCAGGTCGTCGGCCGAGCGGGGCACGGCCAGCAGCGGGCTGGTGGACCCCGGGGCCGGGTCGTGGAACCGGTCGTAGGCGGCGGCGGTGGGGGCGATGGGCTGGGCCAGGATCGGGTGGGCGGTGATGTCGTCGACCCGCTCGCCCTCGAAGTAGGTGAGCCGCCCGTCCCGCAGCGACTCCCGGTACTGCTCGCCCGTCATCATGGTGGTGCCTCCCGGTGCCCCGTCGCCGCTCAGCATCGCCCGGCCGGGCCCCGGTCGGCCAGCCGGGGCGTCGACGGCTCCGGGGTCGGGTAGACCGGTCCCCATCGCCTCCCCGTCCGCCTTCCGCGCGCCGATCCCCACCGACGACCGCCAGCTGCGACGGGTGCGGGCCCAGGCCACCGCCCTGCTGCTGCTGGCCGTGGCCGTCTTCGTCGTGTCGCACCGGGGTGACGACGACGGGTGGGTCGGCTACGTGCAGGCCGCCTCGGAGGCGGCGCTCATCGGCGGGCTGGCCGACTGGTTCGCCGTCACCGCCCTGTTCCGCCACCCCCTTGGCATCCCCATCCCCCACACCGCCATCCTCCCGACCCGCAAGGACGCCCTCGGCGTGAGCCTGGGGTCGTTCGTGGAGGCCAACTTCTTCGACGACCAGGTGGTGGCGGAGCGCATCGGCGAGCGGGAGCTGGCCGCCCGCCTGGGCCGCTGGCTGACCGATCCCGGTCACGCCGCCCGGGTGGTCGACCAGGTGGCGGTGGCGGTCCGCAACGTGGAGGAGCTGCTCGACGACGACCTCGTGTCCGACGAGACCGGCCACCTGGTGTTGGAGCGGCTGCGGCAGGTGCCGGTGGCGCCGATGGCGGCCCGGGTGATCCGCACCGGGCTGACCGACGGGCGCATGGACCGGCTGGTGGACCGGGCCCTCGGCGCCGCCGTCGAGGTGCTCGAGCACTACCGGCCCCTGTTCCGCAGTCGGCTCGGCCAGGAGTCGCCGTGGTGGGTGCCCGAGTTCGTCGACGAGCGGGTCTACCGGCGGATCGAGGCCGGTGTCCGGGCCTTCGCCGAGGAGATGGCCGCCGACCCCGACCACCCCTTCCGGACCGAGCTGGAGGAGCGGGCCCGGGCGCTGGCCGAGCGGCTGGAGGACGGCGGCTCCGAGGCGGAGCGGCTGGAGCGGTGGTGGGCCGAGCTGCTGGAGCTGCCCGAGGTCAGGCGGTGGGCGGCGTCGCTGTGGGCCAGCTCCCGCCGTGAGCTGGTGGCCTACGTGGAGGACCCGGCCTCGCCGGTGCGGTCCCGCCTGGAGCGGACGGTGGCGGGGCTCGGTCGGCGACTGCTCGACGACGCTGCGCTGCGGGCCAGCGTCGACCGCTGGATCGGGGCGTCGGTGGACCGCACCCTCGGGGCGCTGCGGACCGAGGTGTCGGACCTGATCGCCACCACGGTGGCCCGCTGGGACGCCCGCGACGCCAGCCGCCGCATCGAGCTGGCCGTGGGCGCCGACCTGCAGTACATCCGCATCAACGGGACGCTGGTCGGCGCGCTGCTGGGCCTGCTCATCCACCTGATCGGCCTACTGCTGGGCTAGCGGGTCAGCTCGTCAGGGAGGCCAGGGCCCACAGCGCCGCCACCAGCCCGACGGCGCCCATCGCCAGGCTGCGGGCCAGCGGAGCCCGGGTCAGCTCACCGTCCCGGGCCTCGGGGCGGGGGCGGAGCAGGGCGCCGACGTTGCCGACGAACAGCGCTCCCCCGAGGGCCAGGGTCAGCCAGGCCAGCAGGTCGTCACCGAGGAACACGGGGCCGCCTCGCTGGTGTCGGGACGGGGGCGGTGGCGGCGAGCACGCCGGCGGCGGCGATGAGCACGCCGCCCAGGATGGCGGCCCGGCCCGGCGTCTCCTCCAGCCACCACCACGCCAGCAGGGCCGCCGACGCCGGCTCCAGGTAGCCGAGCACGGCCACCCGCACGGCGGGGAGGTGGGCGAGGGCGGCGAGGTAGAGGCCGAGCCCGGCGGCGGTGTGGACGACCCCGAGGACGATCACCCACCCGAGGCCGGTGCCCACCCCGTCCCAGGTCATGAAGGGGGCGGCGGCGGCCAGGACGAGGCCCGCCACGGCCAGCTCGGTGACGGCCACTGCCGCGCCGCCGTGGTCGCGGGCGAGCGTTCGGGACACCACCACCAGCATCGCCAGCGAGGCGGCGGCGTAGAGGGCGGGCAGGGTGCCGGCGCCGAGCCCGTCGCCGGGCCCGAGCACGAGGGCGGCACCGGCCAGTCCGAGCCCGAGCGCCACGACCGTGCGGGCCCCCACCGGCTCCCCCAGCCACCGGGGCGAGGCGACCGCCACCCCGGCGGGGGCGAGGTAGACGACGAACAGCACCGACGCCACCGGGGCCCGGTCGAAGGCCTCGAACATGGCGGCCCAGTGCGTGGCGAGCAGCAGGCCGAGGAGGGCGCTTCGGCCGGGGGCGGCCCGGACCAGACTGCGTACCGCTCGCATCAGCGACGGGCGCACGGCCACGACGACGACGAGCACGCCGCCGGCGATCCACACCCGCATGGCCGCCAGCGGGGTGCCGGCCAGGTCGGTCCGCCGGGCGATGGGCCCGATCGTCCCCCACCCGACGATGACGGCGGCGGCCAGGAGCGCCCACGGGTCGAGGCGCGACCTGCTCGGGATCCGGCCCGTCATCCCCCGAGCCTTCCAGCACCGGGCCAGGATGAGGGCATGCGCACCACCCCGCTGCCCGATGCCCTCGCCGCGGCCGTCGAGGCGTCGCTGGGTGCGGCGTCGACGGCGGCCGCCCGACTCGGGGGCGGCGACGTGGCCGAGGCGTTCCGGGTCGACCTGGCCGATGGGCGCACCGTGTTCGCCAAGACCCGCACGCCGTGCCCGCCCGGGTTCTTCACGACCGAGGCGCTGGGCCTGCGCTGGCTGGCCGACGCCGAGGCGGTCCCCGTTCCAGAGGTGCTGCTGGTCGACGACGACGTCCCGGTCCTGGTGCTGAGCTGGGTGCGGGAGGGTCGGGCGGGGCCGGACACCGAGGTGGCCCTCGGACGGGAGCTGGCCGCCCTGCACCGGGCCGGGGCGCCCTGCTTCGGCCGGGCCGACCGGCGCAGCACCGGCAGCCGGGGCCTGCCCAACGACCCGCACGACACGTGGGCCGAGGCGTTCGCCCGGAACCGGCTGCTGCCGCTCGCCCGGCTGGCGGCCGACGGGGGCGCGCTGTCCGAGGCGGCCTGCCGTCGGGTGGAGGCGGTGGCGGCCCGCGTCGACGCCTACGGGGGCGGTGGCGAGCCGCCCGCCCGCCTCCACGGCGACCTGTGGGCCGGCAACCGCCTGATCGACACGTCCGGCCGGTCGTGGCTGATCGACCCGGCCGCCCACGGCGGCCACCGCGAGTTCGACCTCGCCATGATGCGGCTGTTCGGCGGCTTCGGTGACGACGCGTTCGGCGCCTACGACGAGGTCCACCCCCTGGCGGCCGGGTGGCGGGAGCGGATCCCCCTGCACCAGCTCAGCCCCCTCGTCGTGCACGCCGTGAAGTTCGGGGGGCCGTACCCGGCGGCCGTCGACGCCGCCCTCGACCGGCTCCTCTGATCGGCGGGGCCGGCGTGGGGCAGACTCCGATCCATGCCCGCGTCCCTCGGTGAACAGCGTCCCTTCGGCCTCGGCTACTGGCCCCTGCCCGAGGACGACCCCGGCGTCGAGCTGGCGCGGGAGCCGGTGCGGCTGGTCAGCCGGGACGGCGCCCTGGTGCGGGGCATCCTGTGGACGCCGCCCGACGGAGGCAGCTTTCCCCGGACGGCGGTGATCCTCAGCCACCCCCGGGGCGACTTCAGCGTCCACTACGCCGCTCCCCTGCTGGCCGCGGCCGGCTACGCCGTGGTCGGGTTCGGCACCCGCTACCAGAACAACGACACCGACTGCCTGCACGACAAGGCCGTCCTCGACGTGGTCACCGTGGCCGACGAGGTGCGCCGCCGGGGGGCGGAGGCGGTGGTCCTGCTGGGCAACTCCGGCGGCGGGTCGCTCATGGCGCTGGCCCAGGCCGAGCACGGCTGCGGCGACGGCTGGGTCGGCATGGCCGCCCACCCCGGCGAGGGAGTGTTCATGCTGCAGGTCATCGACCCGTCGGTGGCCGACGAGGGCGATCCCCACTCCGTCGTGGCCGACCTCGACATGTACGACCCCGACAACGGGTGGAGGCCCTGGCCCGAGCCGTGCACCTACGACCGTGACTGGCTGGCCCGCTACCGGGCCGCCCAGCGTGACCGGGTGGCCCGCATCGACGCCGTGGCCAAGCGGACCCTCGCCGACGCCGAGGAGGCCCGCGAGGTGGCGGCCGGCCTCGACCGGGGGTCCGCCGCCTGGCGCCGCGCCCGCCAGCGGGCCGTGCACACGGAGTACCTCGTCACGTACCGGACGCTGGCCGACCCCGCCTACCTCGACCTGTCCATCGACCCCGACGAGCGGCCCCTGGGGTCGCTGTTCGCCTTCCCCGACCCGTTCGAGGCCAACTACGGCCGGGGTGGGCTGGCCCGCACGATGACGGCCCGGGGCTGGCTGTCGACCTGGAGCGGCCTGTCGTCACCGGCCCGGCTGGCCGACACGATGCCGCAGGTGAAGGTGCCGACCCTGATCGTTCACCCCACCGCCGACACCGAGATCCGGGTCCGCCAGGCCATCGAGATCCGCGACCAGGCCGGCGCCACCGACGTGACCTACCACGAGATGCGGGGCGCCCCCCACTACCTGGAGGGCCACCGCCCCGAGGCCATGGCCGTGGTGGCGGACTGGCTGGGCGAGCGCTATCCGAGCTAGCGGCCGGTCTGCTGTATCCCATCGGGATACGCTGTGTCCCATGCCCGAATCGCCCACCGTCCAGCGTTCGGTCCGGCTCTCCCGGCGGACGGCGGAGATGCTCGACGCCGCTGCGGCCGAGACGACCGAATCACGGAACGCTCTGACCGATCGACTCCTCGGCGACGCGCTCCGACTCGAGCGACACCCCTTCATCCGGATGCGCACCGGGCCCGCAGGGCATCGTCGACCGTCGATCGTCGGGACGAGGATCAGCGTGAACCAGGTCATGTCCACGCTGCGGTCGGAGGGGGGGGACCTCGACGCCGCCGCCGAGTACTTCGACCTTGCCTCCCACCTGATCCGGGCGGCTGTCGACTACTACGCCGACTTCGCCGACGAGCTCGACGCCGACGCTGCGGCTGACGCCCGCCTCGCCGAGGCCGAGCGCGACCGCTGGGAGCGTCAGCAGCGGGCCTTGGCTTGAGGTTGGCGATCGACCACCACTACTCCCCTGTCATCGCCCGTCACCTCCGCGACCGGGGCCACGACGCCGTGACCGCAGCGGACCGGGGCTGGGATCGCCTGGAGGACGAGGCCCTCCTCGCCGCCTGCGCAGCGGAGCAACGGGCGCTCCTCACGAATGATGTCGGTGACTTCACCGTCATCAGCCGAGCCTGGGTCGCAGAGGGCCGCCACCACGCCGGTCTGGTCTTCACCTCCGATGTGAGCATCTCTCGCAACCGCCACGGGATCGGACGTCTGGGTGATGCCCTCGACTCGCTCCTCGGCGCCCACCCGGCCGACGACGCCTTCGACAACCGGGTCCTCTGGCTCTGAGCTGAGGCCACCCGGGGGGTCATGGCAGACTCGGGGCACGATGGGCCACGGACCGGATCAGAGGCACGAACCGGCCGGCCCCGTCTCCGAGCGAGATCGCCGAGCGATGGAGCGCCAGCGTCGCGCCCTGGCCTCGGCCGAGAGCGACGACGAGGGCTCCGCGGAGTGGCGGGAGGCGGTCGTCGCGTCCGTCGACCGACACCGGGTCGAGGCCGGCCGGCCGCCCCTGGCCGAGTGGTGGACCACCAAGACCGAACCCCAGCTGCACCGCCGTGCGCGAGCCCTCGGACTACTGGACTGACGTCGCCGACGGCTGGCGTCGCTCGGCATCGAGGGATGCCTGATCGGCGCGCTCGCCGCCCTCCGCTACCGGGCCACGCCGGCCCGCTGCCGCATGAACGTCGACAACCCGAGATATTGGACGTCGGCCCCATACCGACTCTCGAGGGTAGGGGGATTCATCGGCCCTCTAGGACACTTCGGCTTCATGTACCGGCACCCTGTACAGGGCCCCCGCCCGTAGGGTCGCCGACCCCACCTGGGCCCACAAACCCCGCCACCTCGCGAAGGACTACAACGGTTTAACAGCTAGTACCCATGGCTGATTCCAGGGAGTCCGCTGTCTCCACTACATCAGCAGGCCAGTTGCTGCGAAGCTGCGTCTCGGGACGCTCCGGGTCGACCACGCCAGTCAAAAAGTCTAAGAGACGCTCAAGTTCTGGCACGACATCGGAGGGTGCCTCTGACAGCAAATCCCGCACAGCCCGTTCTTGTGACTCACTGCCGACATAGTCCTCGCCACGGGCCTTGTCGCTCATCACATCACAGAACCGCTCCTGTCCGAGGTCGTCGACAAGTGCTGAGCCTACGTCAGATGTGTTCCCGCACCCTGCGGTAGCAATCACCGTGACAACACCCGTCGCAACAAGCTTCCGACACGCTTCCACAGACACGCTCACTTTCCGAGGTAGGGCCGCTAGCCCTCCGTGGCCGATGCGCCGCCAGGGTAGGGTAGCGCATCGGCCACGGAGAGCGGAGGCCTCCTCGTTTCGTGCGAAGATCTAGTACGGGCAGTAAAGCGAGGGCTCTCGAGAACTAATAGTCGACTGACAGGTAGGTCCGGTACCGATGGGTGCCGGATCGGCACTCGCCGGCGATGTATCCGGACGCCGACTCTCCAGGCGACAACCACGTGTCACCACCCCACGTGGCAAACGTGCGCCAGTTGCATCCAGCCCAGCCGCAATACTTCGACTGGATGTAGGCGTGAAAGCCGTCTCCTTGCCCGCAACCACTCGATACTGACTTGCTAACGTACGCCCGGGTGTACGTGCCGTGGATGTGGGGCGAGCCGAGATAGGTATTGATCTGGCAGTTACCGGAATGCGGACCCACGGTAGCTGATGGCACCTCGACGATATGAAGTGCCTCGAAAGTCATGGTACCGCCCTCTGGCGTGGGCCGTGTGATGGTCTCGACCGTCTCCGACACAACTACCATGTTATCTTTGCGTGGTGTGCGCTCAACCGGGACAGCAAGGTCGTCCGAGTCCAGCAAAGGTTCGGAGGCTGTTGCGGGCAGAGCGAGGATTGCCGGAAGCAAGGTTAGCGCTGCACCGACTATCAATACTTTCCGGATCATACGGTTGGTCTCCTTCCGCTCATTACGGTGGCTATCGGCAGCTTATTCTACGCACGTTAAGGGGGGCGGTCAAGAGGACGCGACCCGATGTACCCAAAGTGGGTACACAGGTCCGAGCGGACCGCCGGTCGTAAGCTACCTCTTGTGTATCGGTATACTCCTGGCGGGACCGGTCGTCTGCCTTGGATAGCCGGGTTGAGCCCCTGCTGAAAAGGGGGGATCGCCGCGAGAACCAATCGCAGGTTGCGCCGGGCTGATTCGGTTGTCGCTCTCACATCAGGTAAGGCGGGCCATGTCGGCGAAGCGGGTGTAGTTGGCCAGCCAGGCGAGGCGGACGGTGTCGGTGGGGCCGTTGCGGTGCTTGGCCACGACGACCTCGGCGGTGCCCCGGTCGGGGGACTCGGGGTTGTAGACCTCGTCGCGGTAGAGGAACACGACGACGTCGGCGTCCTGCTCGATCGAGCCCGACTCCCGCAGGTCCGACAGCTGGGGGCGCTTGTCGGTGCGGGACTCGAGGTTGCGGGAGAGCTGGGAGAGGGCCACGACGGGGCATTCCAGCTCGCGGGCGAGGATCTTGAGGCCCCGGGAGATCTCGGCCACCTCGACCTGGCGGGACTCGGAGTTGCGGTTGCCGGTCATGAGCTGCAGGTAGTCGACCACGACCAGGCCCAGGTCACCGATGCGGGACTTGAGGCGGCGGGCCTTGGCCCGGATCTCGACCACGGTGACGGCGGGGTTGTCGTCGATCCACAGCTCGGCCTCGCCCAGGGTGCCGACCGCCTTGGTGATGCGGGGCCAGTCCTCGGCCCCCAGGCGCCCGTTGCGCAGCTTGGTCGAGTCGACCCGGGCCTCCGCCGCGATCAGGCGCTGGGTCAGCTCCAGGCGGCCCATCTCCAGGGAGAAGAACAACACCGGCCGCTTGGCCTCGACGGCGGCGTTGCGGGCCGCGCCCAGCGCGAACGCGGTCTTGCCCATCGACGGTCTCGCCCCCACCACGACCAGGGCGTTGGGTTGCAGGCCCGACAGCAGCACGTCGAGGTCGGCGTAGCCGGTGGGGATGCCGGTGATGGCGTCACCGCGCTCGTAGAGCATCTCGAGGTGGTCGAGGTTGGCGTGCAGCAGGTCATCGATCCGCGACGTCGAGTCGGTGACCCGGCGCTCGGCCACGTTGAACACCATCGACTCGGCCTCGTCGATGGCCTTGGCCACGTCGTCGGGGCGGCCGTAGCCGATCTCGGCGATCTCGCCGGCCACCCCGATCAGGCGGCGTAGCAGCGAGTGCTCCTCGACGATGCGGGCGTAGCGGGCCGCGTTGGACACCGCCGGGGTCACCGACTGCAGGTGCAGCAGCGCCTCGGTGCCCCCCACCAGATCGAACGTGGCGTTGCGGCGCAGCTCGTCGGCCACCGTCACCGTGTCGATCGGGGAGCCGGCCGTGTACAGCGCCGTCACCGCATCGAACACGTGGGCGTGGGCCGGCACCCAGAAATCAGACGCCGACACCGTCTCCAACGCCGCCGCCACCGCCCCACCCGACAACAGCATCGCCCCCAACAGGCCCTCCTCGGCCTGGCGGTTGTGGGGCGGCACCCGCATCGTCTCGGTCCGGTCAGACATGATCGGACACCATCGTGACGGGGGGGTGTGACATCCCCGCCAGCGTGGAACGGCGAGCCTGTGGTCATCCAGACCCAAATGGCTGTGCAGTGGGCCCGGCCGGCCTGTGGGGAGCTGTGCACCCAGCCCCGAAACTCCCTAGTCGGAGACCACCTCGACGCTGAACTGGAACTGGACGTCGTCGTGGAGGCGGGCCAGCACCAGGTGGGTGCCCAGGTCGCGGATGGGCTCGTCGGTGGAGAGCTGGCGGCGGTCGAGCTCGTGGTTCGTCTGGGTCCCCACCGCCTCGGACACGTCGGCCATGGTCACCGAGCCGTACAGCCGACCCTCGGCCCCGGCCCGGGCCGGGATGGTGACGACCTTGGCCACGAGGTCGCGGGCCACCTCCTCGGCGTCGGCCCGCAACCGGGCGTCGCGGACGTCGCGGGACCGCTTCATGGCGGCGGCCTGGTCCTGGTTGCCGGCGGTGGCCCGCATGGCGAGCCCCCGGGGGATCAGGAAGTTCTGGGCGTAGCCGTCGGCCACGTCGACCACGTCGCCCTTGTGGCCGAGGCCCTTCACGTCGGAGCGCAGGACGATGGTCACTCGTCGTCGTCCCCGTCGTCGCCGACGTCGTCACGGAACCCGCCCGGGGGCGGGGGCGGCGGGGTGCGGGGCATCGGCGCCGGCTCGGGTGCCGCGTCGCGCCGGCCCCGACTCTTGTCGGCCTTGCGCTGGGTGACGACCCGGTTCGTGTAGGGCAGCAGCGCCATCTCACGAGCGTTCTTGATGGCCATGGCCACCGCCCGCTGCTGCTGCTGGTCGTTGCCCGACACCCGCCGGGCCCGGATCTTGGCCCGCTCAGACATGAACCGCCGCAGCAGGTTCACGTCCTTGTAGTCGACGTAGTCGACGTCGTCGGTGAGGAGCGGGCTGACCTTCTTCTTCTTCGGCTTGCCCGTGTCTTTCGGCTTGCGGGGCTGCTGCTTGCGCCTGGCCATCTAGAACGGCTCCTCTCCGGGATCGAAGTCCGGTCCGCGGTCGCCCCCCGACCCGCCTCCCCGGTCGGCGCCCGCCCGGGCGCCGCCCCCCCGATCGCCGCCGCCCGAGCCGCCGAAGCCGCCGCCGCCCCCCGAGCCGCCGCCGTCGTAGCCGCCGCCGTCGCCGCCACGACGCTCGGTCTTGCGCACCTCGGCCGTCGCCCACCGCAGGCTCGGGCCCACGTCGTCGGCGGCGATCTCGACCTTGGAGCGCTTGTCACCCTGGTCGGTCTGCCACGAGCTGTAGCGCAGCTCGCCGCTGACCACCACCCGGGCGCCCCGCTGGAGGGACTCGCTCACGTTCTCGGCCATCTCGCCGAAGCACACCACGTCGAAGTAGTTGGGTGTGTCCTCGCCCTCCCGGCTGCGCTTGTTCCACGCCAGCCCGAAGCTGGTCACGGCCATGCCGCTGTTCGTGAACCGCAGTTCCGGGTCCCTGGTCAGGTTGCCGACCACGGTGATCGCGTTGCCCCATGCCATCGCTGTCTCCTCTCAGGCGGCCGAGCCGTCGGCGGCCTCGTCGTCGGCCGCCCCGTCGTCGAGGAGACCTCGGCGGGCGGCCTCGGCGTCGGGCAGACGGATGACCTTGTAGCGGACGACGGCGTCCGCGAGCCGGAGGCGGCGCTCGACCGGAGCCAGCGCACCTCCCTCGGCGAGGACCTCGTACACGGAGTAGTAGCCCTCGGACTTGTGGTTGATCTCGTAGGCGAAACGCCGCCGACCCCAGAAGTCGACGTTGCGGATCTCGACGCCGGCCTCCTCGAGTGCTGCTCGGACCGACTTGATCTCGTCCTGGACGGCGGCGTCGTCGAACTCGCCGTCGTGGATCACCATCATCTCGTACGCCCGCACGGGCGCCTCCTTCCGGATCCGACCGGGGTCGGAGCCCCGCACACGGCGGAGCAAGGACGTTCTGGACGGATGACCCTACCGGCCCGGAGCACGTTCCCCGGGTCGGGGCGCGCTGCTACCTGGCTCGCTCGTCGTGGTCCGGCCCCGGCCGGCAGGACCCACGTCGCTCGCTGCTACCTGGCTCGCTCGTCGTGGTCCGGCCCCGGCCGGCAGGACCCACGTCGCTCGCTGCTACCTGGCTCGCTCGTCGTGGTCCGGCCCCGGCCGGCAGGACCCACGTCGCTCGCTGCTACCTGGCTCGCTCGTCGTGGTCCGGCCCGGCCGGCAGGACCCACGTCGCTTGCTAGGACGCAGCGCTCGCCCCGTACAGGCCAACCTTCTCGGGCCGGTGACCCGTGACGTGGTAGCTCTCGTCGTCGGCCGGGAAGGAACCGCTGCGCACGTCGGCGGCGAAGGCCCGCAGGGCGTCGACACCGTCAGCGGCCAGGGCGGCGTAGCGGCGCACGAACTTCGGGGCGAGGCGCTCCTCGAAGCCGAGCAGGTCGTGGAAGACGAGCACCTGGCCGTCACACCACGGTCCCGCGCCGATACCGATCGTCGGCACCCCGACGGCGTCGGTGACGGCGCGGGCCACGACGTCGGGCACGCCCTCCAGCACGAGCGCGAACACCCCGGCGTCGACCAGGGCGTGGGCGTCGTCGAGGAGCCGACGGGCGTCGTCGTCGGAGCGGGCCTGCACCCGGAAGCCGCCCATGGCGTGCAGCGACTGCGGGGTGAGGCCGAGGTGGCCCATCACGGGGATCTCGGCGTCGAGCACGGCGCCAACGTGGGCCAGGCGCTTGGCCCCGCCCTCCAGCTTGACGGCCTGGGCGCCGGCGCGCACCAGGGTGGCGGCGTTGCGGACGGTCTCGGCCGGGTCGACGTGGTAGCTCATCCACGGCAGGTCACCGACCACGAGGGCCGACGGCCTGGTCCTGGCCACGGCGGCGGTGTGGTGGGCCATGTCGTCGACCGTCACCGACAGGGTGTCGTCGTAGCCGAGCACGACCATGGCCACCGAGTCACCGACCAGGATCATGTCGACCCCGGCCTGGTCGACCATCCGGGCCGAGGGCGCGTCGTAGGCGGTCACCATGACCAGCGGCTCCGCGCCGGTCACGCGCTTGTGACCCCGGACGTCGGGGACGGTCGTTCCCATCGGATCCTCCTCACCGTCCAGCGCTCACAGGCTGCCGGCGGCGGACGAATCCTACCCCGGGGGGCGCTCCCCCAACCCCGGAGCGAGCGAGGCCCACAGGTGGGCGGCGGCGAGGGTCCGGTGGGGCCGCCACCGCTCCGCCCGGATCGCGGCGTCGGCGGCCGTCGGGACCGTCCCGTCGGTGGCGAGGGCCTTGCGCAGGCCCAGGTCACCGGCCGCGAAGGCGTCGTCGTCGCCCAGCACCCGCCCGGCGATCACCTCCACCGTCCAGGGTCCGACCCCCGGCAGGGCCCACAGCGCCGCCCGGACCCGTTCCACGTCGGGATCGTCGAGGGCGACCACGCCGTCGGCCACGGCCCGACCCAGGCCGATGACCGCCTCGGCCCGCCGGCGGGGCATGGCCAGCGCGGCCGGGTCGAGGGCGGCCACCGCCGCCGGACCGGGGGACGTCCGGTCGAGCCCCCACCCGCCCAGGCCGTCGACGGGCGTGCCGGCAGCGTGAGCCAGTCGGCTGGCCAGCGTGGCCGCCGCCGCCACCGACACCTGCTGGCCGAGCACGATCCGGACGGCCCCCGAGAACCGGTCGGCCGATCCCATGGCGCGAAGGCCGGGGCGCCCGGCGGCCAGGGGACCGATGACGGGGTCGCCGGCGAGCGGTGTGGCCGCCACCACCGGGCGGTCGAGGCCGAGCAGGCGTCGGACGGCGGTCACCACGTCGAGCAGCGGCTCGAAGCGGGGGAGGTGCACGACGAGGCGGAGGTGGGACCCGTCGTCACCGGGACCGACCTCGACGACGGACGGGTTGCCGTGGAGGTCGAGCACGGCCCGGTAGCGGTCGCCGGCCACCGACTCGACCCCGGCGGCGGCCCGTGCGGCCAGGTGGGCCAGCGTGGCGGGCCACGCCACCGGGGCACCGACGGGCAGGCGCAGGGCGAGGCCGCCGTCGGCCACCAGCCGGTCGCCCCGCTGGCGGCGGGCCCGCAGCTCCGAGGGGGGAAAGCCGAACAGGTCGGTGAGCACCCGGTGGAGCTGGCGCGCCGAGCCGAAGCCGGCGTGGGCGGCCACCTCGACGAGGGGGAGGTCGGTCTCGTCGAGGAGGCGGCGGGCGAAGTGGGCCCGGCGCGACCGGGCCACCCCGTCGGGCGTCGCCCCCACGTGCTCCGCGAAGAGGCGGCGGAGGTGGCGGGCGCTGACCCCGAGTCGGACGGCCAGGTCGTCCTCGGTGGCCTCGTCGAGCCCCCCGTCGGCGATGGCCACGAGCGCCCGCCGGACCAGCTCGGGCGCCTCCAGCCAGGTCAACCCGTCGGCGCGGCGGTCGGGACGGCACCGCAGGCAGGGGCGGTAACCGGCCGCCGCCGCCGCCACGGCGGCGGGGTAGGGCCGGACGTTGCGGCCCGCCGGCCGGGCCGGGCACCCGTCACGGCAGTAGATCCCCGTCGTCACCACGGCCCGGACCGAGGGGAACACACCCGTCGCCACGCCTGCGGTCACGGCCCCAGCCTGCCCCCCGGAGGACCGGTGCGTCGGACGGATCCGGACGCACGGCGCGCCGCGGCGTCAGCAATCGGCGACGGCCTCGAGAGCCCGGCACACCTCACCCATCTCCGCCACCCCGAGCTGTCCGACCCGTCGGCTGAGGAACGACCGCCGGATCGGCTGCAGGTTGTCGAAGGTGGCCGCGCTCTCCGTGTCGAGTCCGTGGCGCTCGTCGAGGGCCACCTCGGTCGGTATGCGGCGAACCGAGCGGGTGATGGGTGCCACCACGATCCAGGTGAGTACGGGCACGGCCTCGCTCCGGGTGACCACGAGCACCGGCCGGCGCTTGTCCTGTGCCTCCGCCCACCAGATCTCGCCCTGGCGGGGACTCACCACGGTTCGTCGGCGATCATCCGGACCGTGGACTCGTCGGCCCAACCCACCTCCGCCTCGCGCTGCGGACGATCGACGTAGCCGGCGACGATCTCGGCGCCGATCCGCTGGCGGCGCAGGTCGTCGATGAGCCGCTCCAGACCCAGCCGGACCGCTTCGGACCTGGTGGCCACGGCACCCGAGGAGATGAGCTCGTCGAGTGCGGCCACGAGCTGGTCGTCGACGCGGGTCACGAGCTGGGGCATGCGGCCAGCATACCGCAATGCATTACAGGCGGTCCGCCTCGCCGCCCTCCCGGCTCCTACGCCGCCGCGCTGGTGGGGGCCGGGGGCGGGGGGGGCGGGGTGGGGGCCTCGGTGACCGGGGGTGGCGGAGGTGGGGCCGTCGTGGTGGGGGCGGACGTGGCCGGCGCCGGGGGCGGAGGAGGTGGCGGCGGACGAGGCGCCGTCGTGGAGGGAGCCGGTGCCACCGTGGTGGGGGCCACCGTCGTCAGCGCGGTGGTGGGCACCGTCGTCGGCACCTCCGTCGTGGCCAGCGTGGTCGGAGGCACCGTGGCGGGAGCCGGGGCGGGCTCACCGACGAGCCGACCGGGCCGGTCGGCCAGGCGGGCGAAGGTGCCCTCGCCGATCACGTCGGCCACGGCGGCGACGTAGCGGGAGAAGATCACGGCCGGCACCGTCCCGCCCGTGACCACGGGGTAGCCGGCGACGTCGACCATCGGCACGACACCCTCCGGGTCGCCCACCCAGACGGCCGTCGTCGCCTTGGGGGTGGCGCCGACGAACCAGGCGTCGGCGTGGTCCTGGGTCGTGCCGGTCTTGCCCATCACATCGACGCCGGACACCGAGGCCGCCGTTCCCGTCCCCCGCTCGACCACGGCCAGGAGGGCCTGGACGACCTGGTCGGCCTCCTGCTCGGAGAGCACGACCCGGGGCCGGGCGGGGAACCGCTCCACGAACGTCTCCTCCTCGCCCCTCGTGATCTCGAGCACGTTGCGGGGGGCCAGGCGGGCACCTCGGGCGGTGAACACGGAGAATGCGGCGGCCATGTCGAGAGGGCTGACCTCCTCGGTGCCGAGGGCGAGGGCGGCGACGGGCTCCAGCGGGGCCGTGACCCCCATGTCGAGGGCGAGATCGGCGACGGCGTCGGCGCCGACCTGGTCGACCAGCTGGGCGTAGACGGTGTTCGACGAGCGGGCCGTGGCCTCGACGAGGTCCATGACGCCGTGGGAGGCACCGTTGTAGTTGCCCACCGACCAGTCGCCGCCGTTGTCGGCGCCGGGGATCACGAGGGAGGCCGGCGAGTCGAGCCGGGACCGCAGCGAGATGCCCTGACGGACGGCCTCGGCCAGCACGATGGGCTTGAACGCGGATCCGGGCTGGCGGCCGGTCCCACCCCCGGCCCGCCCCAGGGCCAGGTTGACCTGGGAGGCGGCGAAGTCGCGCCCGCCCACCATGGCCCGCACCTCACCCTGGTCGTCGAGCGTGACGAGGGCCACGTCGGGCTGGTCGGGCTCGGGCAGGGCGGACCGGGCGGCGTCCCAGGCGGCCCGCTGGAGGTGCAGGTCGATCGTGGTGGTCACCCGCAGCCCCCCGGTGAAGAGGGCGTCGGCGGTGTAGCGCTCGGCCAGGTCGGACCGCACCCAGTCGACGAAGTGATCGAGGCCCATCCCCTGGGCGGCGGGGAGGAGTCGCACCGAGCTGACCTCGGCGCGGGGGACCACGTAGCTCGCCACGGGTACGGCCGCCACGGTGTCGTGGTCGGTGCGGGAGATCAGCCCCTCCTCCAGCATGGCGTCGAGCACGACGGCGCGGCGCCGCTCGGCCTCTGCCACCTGGGCCGGGCGGGAGGCGTCGGCCGACTCCGGCGACCGGATCAGCCCGGCCAGGTAGGCCGCCTCCCTCAGACCGAGCTCGGCGGCGGTGCGCCCGAACCACACCCGGGCGGCCGCCTCGATCCCGTAGGCCCCCCGCCCGAAGTAGATGGTGTTGAGGTAGCGCTCGAGGATCTCGTCCTTGGTGAGGTCCTGCTCGATCCGCAGGGCCAGCGCCGCCTCCCGGAGCTTGCGCCAGAGGGTGCGGTCCCGCTCCAGGAACACGTTCTTCACGTACTGCTGGGTGATCGTCGAGCCGCCCTGCTCGGCCTCCCCGGCTCGCACGTCGGCCACGAGGGCCCGGCCGATGGCGAGCGGATCGACGCCGGGGTGCGTGCGGAAGTCGCGGTCCTCGGCCGCCACCACGGCGTCGACGACCACGGGGGCCACCTCGTCGAGGCGGCGGGAGAACCGGTTCTCCTCGGCCCGGAGCTCGGCGATGGGGGTGCCGTCGCGGGCGTACAGGATGCTCGTCTCGGCCAGGACCACCTCGGGGGGCAGATCGACCCGCTTCAGGGTCCAGAGCCCGCCGGCGCCGACCAGCAGACCGGCCAGCAGGACGAGGTAGACGAGTCGGGCCAACCGGAAGCGCAGCGGTCGTCGGGAACCGGACCGGCGCTCACCCACGAGGATCCGAGCGTACGCCCCGGGACGTGGCGAACGGCGGCAGGCGCCGGGACGCCTAGAGCGGCTCCGCCCGGTCGAGGTGGTTCCAGCGACAGGCGGGGCAGACCTCGACCACGTAGCGGGTGAAGGCACCCTTCCGACGCCGCAGCCGGGCCAGCTCCGCGGCGGACGTGACGCAGCGGCCGTGGGACGGCAGGCGGGGCCCGAAGACGTAGGAGATGTGGACCAGCTCGGCGTCGTCACACACCGGGCAGTCCTCGCCGGTGTCGTCGCCGTGGTGGCGGGCGGCCCGGATCAGCTCCGGGTGGGCGTCGCACACCTCGGTCCGGCCCTTCTGACCCCGCCGCAGCTCGTCGAGCAGGGCCCGGCGGGCGAGCCGGTAGCTGACCACGCCACGGATGGGCTCACCCGGGCGTGCCATGCCGGCCAGGTTCGCCATGGGCCCCGAGGGTAGTGGGACACGGGGGCGGCAGGGACACGGGGGCCGGCGCCACCGCGGACGGGCGGCCGGCCGCCACCATGGTGGTATGCGCCGAACGCTCGGAACCCTCGCGCTCGTGGGCGCCCTCCTCACCGGACTCGCCGCTCCGGCCGGCGCACAGGCGTCGACCGGTGACGACCCGGAGGGGATCGTCGTCGTCGACCTGGTCCCCTCGCCGAGCGGGCGCGGGTACACCATGGTGGGCGCCGACGGACGGGTCCTCACCTACGGCGACGCCACCTTCCACGGCTCTCCCGCCGTCGCGCTCGCCGCCCCGATCGTCGCCGGGGCGGCCACCCCGACCGGGCAGGGTTACTGGCTGGTCGCCGCCGACGGAGGCGTCTTCGCCCACGGCGACGCCACCTTCCACGGGTCGGCCGGTGGTCTCCCCCTCAACGCCCCGGTGGTGGCGATCGTGCCCAGCCCGACCGGGCGGGGCTACCGGCTGGTCGCCGCCGACGGGGGCGTGTTCGCCTACGGCGACGCCACCTTCCACGGGTCGGCCGCCGAGCTGGCCCTCAACGCCCCGGTGGTGGGAGCCACGGCCACCGCCGACGGCTACCGGCTGGTGGCGGCCGACGGCGGGATCTTCGCCTACGGCGACACCTCGTTCCACGGGTCGGCCGCCGAGCTGGCCCTCAACGCCCCCGTGATCGGGATGCGTCCGACCGTCTCCGGCGCCGGCTACCACCTGTTCGCCGCCGACGGCGGGATCTTCGCCTTCGGCGACGCCGGCTTCCTGGGATCGGGCGCCGAGCTGGGGGTGCGCTTCTCCGCCTTCGCCGCCACCCCGGACGGTCGGGGGTACTGGCTCGTCACCCCCGACGGCGCCGTGCAGACCTTCGGCTCCGCCCCCCGCCTCGGCTCGCCCGTGACGGGACCACCCCGGCGTCCGACCCGCCCCGGCCTGGCCGGCTTCGTCACCCTCGACCAGCCCACCGCGGCGGTGGTCGGCCCCGACGGGGCGCTGCACGTGGCCGAGCGGGCCGGACGGGTGGTGGCCGTGTCGGCCGACGGGGGCCGACGGGTCGTGGTCGATCTGTCCGACCTGACCACGACCCGATCCGAGCGGGGCCTGCTCGGCCTCGCCTACGACCGCTCGGGAGCGTGGCTCTACGTCAGCCACACCGACCCGGCCGGCGACCTGCGCGTCGCCGCCTACCCGACCGCCACGGACGCCCCCACCCCCGGCACCGTCGTCACCGGACCACGCCGGGTCCTGCTCGGCATCGACCAGCCCTTCGCCAACCACAACGGCGGCGACCTCCACGTCGGACCCGACGGTGACCTGTGGATCGCCAGCGGCGACGGGGGCTCGGGCGGCGACCCGATGGACAACGCCCAGGACCTCGGCACCCTCCTCGGCAAGCTCCTGCGCATCACCCCCACCCCCGACGCCGCCGAGCCCTACCGCATCCCGGCGGACAACCCGTTCGTGGGCGTGCCCGGGGCCCGGCCCGAGATCTGGGCCTACGGGCTCCGCAACCCGTGGCGGTTCAGCTTCGACCCGGCCTCAGGTGACCTGTGGATCGGCGACGTCGGCCAGTCCCGGCGCGAGGAGATCGACTTCGAGCCGGCCGGTGACCCCGGGGGCCGCAACTACGGCTGGAACCGGCTGGAGGGGACGGTCCCGTTCGAGGCGACGGCGCCGGCGGGCGCGGTGGCCCCCGTGCACGAGTACGCCCACACCGGGGGCCGATGCTCGGTCACCGGCGGGGTCGTCTACCGGGGCGACGACCTGCCCGAGCTGGCGGGCGCCTACCTGTTCGGCGACTTCTGCACGGGAGAGGTGTGGGCGCTGCGCCGGGGCGACGGCGGCGTGACCGTCGACCGCCTCGACGTGACCGTCCCCCGGATCGTGGCCTTCACCACCGACGCGGACGGTGAGGTGCTGACCGTCTCGCTGTCGGGGGCGATCTCACGCCTCGTCGACGTGGCGCGCTGACCGGCGGACGATCTCCTCGGCCCGGGCCGGGCTGAGGGGCCCCTCGATCACCCGGAAGCGGTGCAGCTCGGCGAGGGCCGCCCCGACGGCCGGACCGGGCTCGACGCCCAGCCACCCGGCCACGTCCCGGCCGTCGACCGGCAGCGACAACCCGTCGAGGTCCTCGTGGCGCCGGCGGGCGGCGACGGCGTCGGCCAGCTCCCGCCCGCTCCCCGGGTCGTGGGCCGCCACCAGCGGAGCGAAGCGGTCGAGACGGTCGCCCAGCCGGTCGGACAGCTCCCGCACCCGAACCGGGGTCCATGGCCCCCCCGTGCCCACGTCGGTGAGGGCGGCCGCCAGGGCCACCACGTCGTCGCGCAGGTGGCGCGACGCCCGCAGGGCCCGGAGCCGGTCGGCCACCCGGCGGGACGGCACCCCGGCGAGGAGGAGCGCCAGCCGGCCGGCCAGGTCCTCGGCCGGCGCCGCCGCCACACGGTCCCTGGCCTCCGGCCCGCCCGTCTCGGGCAGCACCCGCTCGAGCAGCCCCGTGTCCACCAGCAGGTCGAGCCCGGGCCTCGGGTCGGGGGCGGCGAGCAGGCGGCCCAGCTCGTCGAGCACCCGCTCGGCCGACACGATGGCCAGCCGCGAGCCCAGCCGGCGGGCCTCCGCCACCAGCTCCGGCACCGGCGTCAGCTCGAAGCGGGTCACGAAGCGGGCCGCCCGCAGCATCCGGAGCGGGTCGTCCACGAAGGAGGCCGCCGGCGAGGCCGGGGTCCGCAGCACCTTCCGGTCGAGGAGGTCGGCCCGGCCGCCGAAGGGGTCGATCAGGGTGAGGTCGGGGAGGGCCACGGCCATCGAATTGACGGTGAAGTCCCGCCGGGACAGGTCGGCCTCGATCCGTGAGCCGAACCGCACGGACGGCTTGCGCGAGCCCAGGTCATAGGCCTCGGCCCGGTGGGTGGTGATCTCGGTGGCGACGTCGCCGAAGCGGGCGCCGATGGTGCCGAACCGCTCCCCCTGGGTCCACAGGTCGTCGACCCAGTCGCCCAGGAGGCGCTTGGTCTCCTCGGGGCGGGCGTCGGTGGTGAGGTCGTGGTCGACGTCGACACCCCGCCCGGCGAGGACGTCGCGGACGGCGCCGCCCACCAGGTAGAGGCGGTGCCCGGCGGCCTCGAAGCGGTCGACGAGCGGGGCCAGGTGCTCCGCGACGGGGGCGAACCGCCCGTCGGGGGTGCTCCCGGCGACGGGACCCGAGCGCCCGTCGGGCACGTCGGGCACGTCGGGGACCTAGAGCCCGGCGGTGTGGCGGAAGGCGACGATCTCCTCGACCCGGGCCCGGCCCGGCCCCCCCGACGAGGCCGCCTCGGGCCGGTCGTCACCGCCGAGCAGCGCGCCGACCGTGGCGGTGGTGCAGACCCGCAGGCCGTCGAGGTCGTACCCGCCCTCCAGGAACACGAGCCGCCGACGCGGTGCGGCGTGGGCGAGGACCCGGCCGGTGAGGTCGGCGACGTCACCGGCGGTCAGGGCGAGCCCGGCGAGGGGGTCCGAGCGGTGGCAGTCGTAGCCGGCCGACACCACCACCCAGGTCGGGTCGAACCGGTCGACCACCGGTGCCGCCACCTCGTCCCAGGCCCGCAGGGCCACGTCCCCGGTGGCACCCGGGGGGAGGGGGATGTTCACGGTGGCGCCCGCCCCGGCGCCGGCACCGACCTCGTCGTGGCGGCCGGTACCCGGATAGAGGGGCCACTGGTGCAGCGACACGTACAGCACGCGGTCGTCGTCGTAGAAGATGTCCTGGGTGCCGTTGCCGTGGTGGGCGTCGTGGTCGACGACGAGCACCCGCTCACCCCGCTCGGCCAGCGCAGCGGCGGCCACGGCGGCCGAGTTCAGGAGGCAGAACCCCATCGGGCGGTCGGCCGTGGCGTGGTGGCCGGGCGGGCGGACGGCGCAGAAGGCGGCGTCGGCGGCCCCGGCGTCGAGGGCGGCCACCGCCGTCGGGCCGGCCCCGGCGGCGAGGAGGGCGACGTCCCAGGAGGCGGACGACATGCCCGTGTCGGCGTCGATGCGGCCGCCCCCGGTCGCGGCCAGCGTCCGCAGGCGCGTCACGAGCGCGGCGTCGTGGACCCGGGCCACCTCGGCGGCGGTGGCGGGTCGGGGCTCGACGACGACGAGACCGTCGCGCCCCGCCAGCTCGTCGAGGCCGGCGAGCACGGCCCCCAGCCGGTCGGGCCGCTCGGGATGGCCGGGGGCGGCGACGTGGTCCAGGTAGCGGGGGTGGGTGACGATGGCGACGGTCACGGACGCCAGTATCGCCCCGCCGGCCGGCCGCTGCTCCCCCGATGGGGGGCACCGGCCTACCCTTCCCCCGTGGGCACGCGTGACCTGGTGCGCTGGGGCGATCACCGTCTGCGGCTCGGACCGTGGCGGCGCGACGTCGCCATCGCGTACCTGGCGCCGCTGGCCGGTGAGGTCCCGCCCGATCCCGACACCGTGGCCCGGTCGGTGGCCATGGCCGGCGAGCAGGGTTACACCGAGGTCGTCACCTCGGCGCTGGCGCCGCCCGAGCAGCGACCCTTCCTGGCCGCCGGCTTCGTCGTGCGCGAGGAGCTGCACCTGCTGGCCCACGACCTGGGCGGGCTGGACGACGTCGTCGCCACCGGTCGATCCGGAGACGCGGCGGGGCTCGACCTGCGACGGGGGCGGCGGGGGGACCGGGCGGTGGCGGTGGGCATAGACGGGCTGGCCTTCGACGAGTTCTGGCGGTTCGACGAGCTGGGCCTCGTCGACGCCATGGCGGCCACGCCGTCGAGCCGCTTCCGGATGGCCGAACGGGCCGCCCGGCCGGTCGGCTACGCCGTCTGCGGGCGCGCCGGTCAGGCCGGCTACGTCCAGCGGGTGGCGGTGCGTCCCGATGAGCAGGGCGGCGGGATCGGCCGGCGGCTCGTCCTCGACGGCCTGCACTGGCTGCGCCGACGGGACTGCGCCCGGGCCCTCGTCAACACCCAGCTCGGCAACGACGCCGCCCTGGCCCTGTACGGGCGGCTGGGGTTCCGGCTCGAGCCCCACCGGCTGGCCGTGCTGACCGCCACCCCCACGTGATCCGACGGGCGGCGGCCGGGCCGCTGGCCGTCTGGACCCTCGCGGCCGTGTGCGCCCTGACGCTGGCGCCCGGCCCGGCCCGGGCCCAGGACGTCGGGGCCGGGCGGGGGGACCCGGCCCTCACCGAACCCGTCGACCGCAGCGCGACCGCCCCCCTGCGGCTGGTGGGCCAGAGCGGTCCGGTGACCGGCAGCGGCGTGTTCTCCCTCCGGGTGGCGGTCGGCTCCACCGGGCCCGAGGCCACGCTCCTGGTCAACCTCTATGACCGGCTCACGAGCCGATCGGCCTTCCACACCTCGCTGACGGGCATCCCGGTCGGCCAGGCGCTGGCCTCCACCACGCCCCGCCCGCTGGCCGAGTTCGACCGGGACCCGGCGGGTGTCGTCGAGCACTCCTTCGACCTCAACGACGGCAGCCTCCCCCGCGCCGAGGGTCAGGTGCGGCTCACCCGGGAGGGCGTCTACCCGGTGGTGGTGGAGCTGCGGGACCGGTCCGGTGAGACCGTCGACCGACTCGTCACCCACCTCGTCCGCCTGCCCGACCCCGGCTCCGTCACCGCCGACCAGCTCGCGCCGCTGGCCGTCGGCTGGGTGGCCGAGGTCGGCGCCGGCCCCCTCCTCCGCCCCGACGGCACGCGGGGCCTGGGCCGGGCCGAGCGGGAGCGCCTCACCACGATCATCGACGCGCTGGCCCGTCACCCCGAGGTGGCCGTCACCGTGATCCCAACCCCCGAGACCCTGGCCGGTCTCGTCACGTCACCGGACCCCACGGAGCGGGCCATCGGCCGCCGACTGGTCGCACGGCTCGAACCCGACGCCACCCTGGCCACCGAGTACGTGACGGTGCGGCGGTCCGAGCTCATCGACCTCGGCCTGCGCGACGACGCCGACACCCTCCTGGCCGCCGGGCGGGGCGTCCTCGACGAGCTGGTCGGCGGGTCCCGCCGGGTGACGTGGGTCGCCCCCGCCGGGGCCCGCACCGACGAGCTGCTGGCCCGCTACGACACCGGTGTCCGGGAGGTCGTGGTGCCGGCCGACCAGGTGACGGACCGGTCCGAGCCGCCCACCATCACCGTGGCGCGCCCCTTCGAGCTCGACCTCGGCGAGGAGACGGTGGCCGCCGTGGTGGTCGACCCCGCCCTCCAGCGCCACTTCTCCACGGCCGATCCCGTGCTCGGCGCCCACCAGCTCCTGGCCGAGCTGAGCATCCTCCAGTACGACCTCCCCTCCGTGGCCCGGGGCGTGGTGGTGCGCCCGCCGACGGGCTGGGACCCGAACCCGGCCTTCCTCGACATCGCCCTCGCCGGGCTGAGCCGCAGCCCCCTCCTCGACGACGTCGTCGTGCAGGACCTCTTCGACCTCGACGCCGACACCGACTCCGACGGCCAGCCGGTGCGGCGCGATCACGTCGGTGGACGGGGCCGGGCCTTCCGCGGGGACCTCGACCTCTACGACCTCACCCTGGAGCGGCTGGCGGGCGTCCGCTCGATGATCGCCGACGACGAGGGTGCCGCCGAGCTCGAGGATCTCCTGGTCCGGATGGCCCCGAGCCTCTCGTTCGACCTGACCGAGGCCGGCCACGCCGCGTACTGGAACCAGGTGCGGGCCCGGGCCGACGACCTGATCGACGGCATCGACGCGCCCCCCGCCCAGACCTTCACCCTCACCGCACGCGAGGACGAGCTGCCGCTCCGGTTCCGCAACGACGGGCCGATCCCGCTGCAGGTCAGGGTGCGGGTCGAGTCCGAGAAGCTGACGTTGCCCGACGGTCGCGACCGGGTCGTGGTGCTCGGCGCCGGCGAGGTGGTCGACGAGTCGTTCCGGGTCGACGTGCGGGCCACGGGCTCGTTCCCGGTCACGGTCAAGCTGGCCTCGCCGGACGGGAGGATCCCCATCACCGAGAGCCGGGTGACGGTCCGGTCCCTCGTCCTGTCGGGGCTGGGCGTGATCCTGAGCGTGGCCGCCCTCGCCCTGCTGGTGCTGTGGTGGGGCCTGCACATCCGCCGGACCCGTCGGACCGGCACCGCCGCGTGAGCGGTGCCGGCGGGGTGCCGCCGGACGGCGGCGGGGTGCGGGCCGCGCCCTCCGAGGTGCCGACGGGGGTCAGCGCGGCGGAGACCCGCAGCGGCCGGAACGCCGGGATGGTGGCGGCCGGCATCGGCGCCTCCCGCCTGACCGGTCTCGTCCGCGAGAGCCTCATCGCCGCCACGCTCGGGGTCTCGGCCCCCGCCGACGCCTTCCGGGCCGCCACCCGCATCCCGAACCTCCTCCAGAACCTGCTGGGCGAGGGCGCCCTGTCGGCGTCGTTCATCCCCGTGTACAGCCGGCTCCTGGCCGATGGCCGCGACGACGAGGCCGGTCGGGTGGCCGGTGCCGTGGCCGGCACGCTGGTGGCCCTGACCGGGATCCTGGCCGCCGCCGCCGTCCTGCTGGCCCGGCCCCTGACCGCCGCCCTCGCCTGGGGCTACCGCGGCGACAAGTTCGAACTGACCGTCGACCTGGTCCGCATCGTGACGCTGGGCACGGGCTTCCTCGTGTTGTCGGCGTGGTGCCTCGGCGTGCTGAACAGCCACCGGGCCTTCTTCCTCTCCTACGTGGCGCCGGTGGTCTGGAACGCCACCCAGATCGTCGTCCTCGCCGCCGTGGCGCTGCGGGCCTGGGCCGTCGACGACGTCGCCGTGGCGCTGGCGTGGGCGCTGGCCGTGGGCGGCCTGCTCCAGCTGGCCGTCCAGCTCCCCGCCGTCCTGCGTCGTCTCGGCCCGGTGCGCCTCCACCGGGGCTGGGGTCTGCCCGCCGTGGCCGAGGTCCGCCACCGGTTCGGGCCGGCGGTGCTGGGCCGCGGGGCAGCCCAGATCGGCGCCTGGCTCGACCTCGGCCTGGCCACCCTCCTCGCCACCGGCGCGCTGGCCGCGCTGGCCGCCGCCCAGGTGCTCTACCTGCTGCCCGTCAGCCTGTTCGCCATGAGCGTGGCCGCCGCCGAGCTGCCCGAGCTGAGCCGGGACCTCGCCGCCGGACACCCCGACGAGGCCGTCGCCCGCACCGGCCGGGCGCTGCGTCGCATCCTGTTCCTGGTGGTGCCGACGGCGGTGGCCTACCTCACCGTCGGCGAGCGTGTCGTGGCCGCCGTGTTCGAGTACCGCAACTTCGACGCCGACGACACCCGGCTGGTCGGGTTGGTCCTCGCCGCCTACAGCCTGGGTCTCGTGGCCACCGCGTCGAGCCGACTGCTGCAGAACACCCTGTACGCGAGGGGCGACGTGCGGGGCCCGGCCGTGATCGGCCTCTACCGGGTCGTCATCGCCGCCACCGCCGGGGTGATCCTCATGTTCCAGCTCGACCGGCTGGTGCTACTGGACGGCGCCGTCACCGGCTGGCTGGACCTGCCCGCCGCCTTCGGTCCGCTTCCCGCCGACCTGCGGGTCGGCGGTCTCCCCCTACGCCTGGGTGCCGTCGGTCTCGCGCTCGGCTCGGCCCTCGGCGCCTGGTTCGAGCTGCACCTGCTCCGTCGACGGGTCCTCCTCGGCACGGGCGGAGGGCGCCTGCTGGGGAATCGCCTCCTCCCGCTGCTGGCCCTGGCGGCGGGCGGCCTGCTCCTCGGGTTGGGGCTGCGCGTCGTCACCGCCCCCCTGCCGACGCTGCCCGCCGCCGCCATCGGCCTGGCCGGCCTCGGCTCGTCCTACCTGCTGGCCACCACCGCCCTCGGATGGCCCGAGGTGGCGGAGCTGACGGGTGCGGCGGGTGGCGCCCTCCGCCGCCTGACCGGCCGACGGAAGTAGCGTCCGGACCGACCGAGAGGACCAGTGTGACCGTTCGCATCGTGACCGACTCCGCCTGTGATCTGCCCGACGAGGTGGTGGCCGAGCACGGCGTGCGGGTGGTGCCCCTCAGCATCCGCTTCGGCGACACCGAGATGATCGACCGCGAGGAGCTGAGCGTCGACCGGTTCTGGGAACTGTGCGCCGCCGGTGACCAGCTCCCCTCGACGGCGGCCCCGTCGCCGGGCGCGTTCGAGCAGGCCTACCGCGGGCTGGCCGCCGAGGGCGCCGACGGGGTCGTCGCCGTGGTGCTGTCGGCCAAGCTGTCGGCCACCATCGAGGCCGCCCGCCAGGCCGCGACGGCCGTGGCCGACACCATCACGGTGGAGGTCGTCGACAGCGAGTCGATCACCCTCGGCCTGGGCTCCATGGTGGTCGCCGCCGCCGAGCGGGCCGGGACGGGGGCGTCGGTGGCCGAGGTGGCCGCCCACACCCGCGACCTCGTCGAGCGGACCCTCGTCCTCGGCGCGCTCGACACCCTCGACAACCTCCGCAAGGGCGGCCGCATCGGCGCCGCCCAGGCGGTGCTGGGGGGCGTGCTGCAGGTCAAGCCCATCATCGAGATCCGAGACGGCGAGGTGGCCGCCGCCGGACGCCAGCGCACCCGGCGCAAGGCCCTCGACCACGTCGTCGGACGGGTGGGGGAGATGGCCGAGGCCGGCCGCATCGAGCGCCTGTCGGTGATGCACGCCGACTGCGACGACGTCGACGCCTTCGTCGCCCGGGTCCGCCCCTACGCCCCCGGTGACGTGCTGGTCGGTCGGATCGGACCGGTCATCGGGGCGCACGCCGGCCGGGGCACGATCGGGGTGATCCTCCAGCTCGGCGCGCCGACCGGGTGAGCCCGGCGGGGCGGGACCGCACCGACGAGGAGCTCGTCGCCGCCGCCCAGGGTGGCGACCGGCACGCCCTCGATGCGCTGCTGCGGCGCCACCTCGACCGCATCCACGCCGTGTGCCGTCGCATCGCCGGCAACGACGCCGACGCCCACGACGCCACCCAGGAGGCGATGATCGCCATCGTGTCGGGCCTCGACCGCTTCGACGGTCGGGCCCGCTTCACGACCTGGAGCTACCGCGTGGCCACCAACGCCTGCCTCGACGAGCTGCGACGGCGCAGGCGGCGTCCCGACCCGGCGCTGCCCGACACGCTGGAGGTGCCCGACGGCGGCGTGGCCGTCGACGCCCGGGTGGCCGACCGGCTGCTCGTCGACGCCGCCCTGGCCGACCTGAGCCCTGAGTTCCGGGCCGCCGTGGCGCTGCGGGACCTGGCCGGGCTCGACTACGCCGAGATCGCCGCCGTGCTCGACATCGCCCCGGGCACGGTCCGCAGTCGCATCGCCCGGGGCCGGCGGGCGCTGGCGGACGCCCTCGGGAACCGGGATGGGACCGGGAAGCGTCGGAGCACGTGAGCATGGACGACACCGACCCCACCGACGAGCTGGCCTCGGCCGCCCTCGACGACGAGCTGACCGCCGACGAGCGGGCCCGCCTCGACGAGGCCGCCGACGCCGGGGCGCGCCGGGCCGACCTCGGGGCCGCCCGCGACCTCCTCGCCGAACCCCCGGCCCCGCTGCCGTCGGCGCTCCGGGAGCCCCTGCTCGACCGGGCCCTGGCCGCCCACCGGCCGGCCCGGGCGGCGCCGGTCACGCCGATCGGGTCGGCCCCCCGCCGCCGGGGCTCCCGCCGGCCGGGCCCCGACCAGGGCGTGCAGTGGGTGGCCCGGGCGGCGGCGGCGCTGATCCTGCTGGGAGGCGGGGCCGCCCTGATCGCCATCGGTGTCGGCGACGACGGCTCGGAGGACGCAGGGGTCGTCGTCGGCGAGGCCGACGCTCCGGTCGAGGTGGACGGGCGCGAAGCGCTCGACACCGTCGCCCCCGGCCGGGTCGCCGACGACGACGGTGCCGACGACGACGGTGCCGACGACGACGGTGCCGACGACGCAGCGGAGGCCGTGACGGAGGAGGCGGGGGACGCAGGTCAGGCGGCCGGGACCTCGGCCGGCGACGAGACCGCCGACGGCGACTCGGACGTGGCCGACCGGGAGGCGGCCGAAACCGCCGAACCGCTCACGACGGCGGAGGGGACCGACGAGGCCGCACCGACGGGGGGTCCCGCCGACGACCCGGACGCACTGGACTGCGCCCGTCGCCTCGACGAGCGGGGCGAGATCCAACTCGTCGAGCCCGGGCCCGTCGGTGCCGACGAGGGGGGGCGTCCGGAGTTCCTCGTCACCGACGAGGACGGGTCCGAGGCGCGGGTGGTGCTCGACGTGGAGCGCTGCGGGGCCCTGCCCGACGAGCGGCTCCGGGAGGCCATCGTCAGCGACAACGGCTGACGGCGCTAGCGTCGCCGGCCTATGGCCGACGACGGACCCGACCCGACCCGGGGTCCCACGCCCGGATCCGACGCGCCCTCCACCCCCCCGGGCGCCCCGCCGGGACCGCCCGGCCACCTCCAGACAGGACCGGGCGGGCCTCCCGTCCCCCCGACCCCCGGCAGCACGACCCCCGGCAGCACGACCCCCGGCAGCACGACCCCCGGCAGCACGACCCCCGGCAGCACGACCCCCGGCAGCACGGCGGCCAGCAGTGGGGCTGCCAGCCCGCCGCCCTCGACGCCGGGTCGGGGAGCGGCCGCCAGCCCGCCGCCACCGGCCCCCCGCCGGCCGTCGCCGGTCGGCAGTGTCTCCGCGTCCGCCGGTCAGGCGTCGTCGACGTCCCGGGACTGGCCGGCGGAGGCGGCCGACACCGTGGTCAGGGTGGTCGACTCGGTCAACGCCAAGACCACCGCCAACGTCCTGCTGGTGGCCAAGGGCATCGTCTACGGGCTGCTCGCCGCCATCCTGGGCGTGGCCCTGGCGGTGTGGTTCCTGGTGCTGATCTTTCGCCTGATCGACAACTACCTGCCCGTCGACGACGACTCGAGCTGGGACACGTGGCTGCTGTTCGGGATCCTGTCGACGATCGCCGGCGCCGTGCTGTGGCGGATGCGGGGACGCCTACGGCCCTCCTAGCCCCCTCGACGGGGGGGAATGACCGCTCCCCCCGTACGGTTGGGACCGCCGCATCAACGAGGAGGACCACGTGAGCGACCCCCGACAGGTCATCATCATCGGGTCGGGTCCCGCCGGGCTGACGGCGGCCATCTACGCCGCCCGGGCCGAGCTCGAACCGCTGGTCATCGAGGGCGAACCGTCCTCCACGGGCGACCAGCCCGGAGGCCAGCTCATGCTCACCACCGAGGTCGAGAACTTCCCCGGCTTTCCCGACGGGATCATGGGCCCGGAGCTGATGATGAACTTCCGCGCCCAGGCCCAGCGGTTCGGGGCCGAGCTGCTGACCGAGCGGGTGACCCGGGTCGACCTCTCGTCGCGCCCGTTCGGGGTGTGGGTGGGTCAGGACGAGTACCGGGCCCACACCGTCATCGTGTCGACGGGCGCACAGGCCCTGATGCTCGACATCGACCGCGAGGCCGAGCTGATCGGCCACGGCGTGTCGACCTGTGCCACCTGCGACGGGTTCTTCTTCAAGGGCCAGCGCATCGCCGTGGTCGGCGGGGGCGACTCGGCCATGGAGGAGGCCATCTTCCTCACCAAGTTCGCCGAGCAGGTCACGGTCGTGCACCGCCGCGACGAGCTGCGGGCCTCGAAGATCATGCAGCAGCGGGCCTTCGACAACCCCAGGATCGAGATGGCCTGGAACTCGACGGTCACGGAGCTGCACGGCGACGGCCAGCTCACGGGGGTCACGCTCACCGACACCGTCACCGGCGCCACCCGGCCGCTCGACGTGACGGGGCTGTTCGTGGCCATCGGGCACCGGCCCAACACCGACCTGTTCAAGGGGCAGATCCAGCTCAACGACGAGGGCTACGTGGCGACCGTGCCCCCCACCACCGCCACCAACGTCGAGGGCGTGTTCGCCTGCGGTGACGTGGTCGACTTCACGTACCGCCAGGCCATCACGGCGGCCGGGACGGGCTGCCAGTCGGCCATCGACGCCGAGCGCTTCCTCGAGGCCCACCACGGCTAGCGGTCCCCGGGGGGCACCGGTGGCGGCGGAATGCGCCCACCGCCGGCGGCGTTCCCCTCTCCCGACGACGACACCGCCCCGACGACGACACAGCGAGGTCCACGACGATGGCCGATGGCATCACCACCCTGACCGAGAGCACCTTCGACGAGACGATCGGCTCGGCCGACAGGCCCGTGCTCGTCGACTTCTGGGCGGAGTGGTGCGGGCCCTGCAAGATGATCGCCCCCATCCTGGAGGAGATCGCCTCCGAGGAGGACGGGGTGGCCATCACCAAGGTCAACGTCGACGAGCACCCGGGTGTCTCGCAGCGCTACGGGGTTCAGAGCATCCCGACCATGGTGGTGTTCAAGGACGGTGAGGAGGTCCATCGCATCGTGGGGGCCAAGGGCAAGGGGCAGCTCCTCCAGGAGCTGAGCGCATTCCTGTAGCCGGACCCGGACCACCGCCGCCGTCGCCCCCGCCGGACCCCGGTGGGGCCGTCCCGGCGCCCTCTCCCCCCTCGCCGGCCTCGCCCCCGGGGCCCGGCCGCGTCCGTCCCTTCGGGCCGGGTGCGTCCGGTGACCACGTCCGCGACGTCCAGCGCCGGCTGACCGCACTGGGCTGTGATCCAGGCCCGATCGACGGCGAGTTCGGCCCGTGCACGGAGATCGGGGTGCGGGCCTTCCAGCGCCAGCGGGGACTCGAACCGGACGGCATCTGCGGAGCGGACACGTGGGGGGCCCTGGTCGAGTCCGGCTTCGTCCTCGGTGAGCGTCTCCTGGTGCTCCAGCGGCCCCTGCTGCGCGGTGACGACGTCGCCGAGCTGCAGCGTCGCCTGGGCCGCCTGGGCTTCGACCCGGGCGGGGTCGACGGCATCTTCGGGCCGGGGACCAACCGGGCGGTGGCGGAGTTCCAGCACAACGCCGGCCTCGTCGCCGACGGCATCTTCGGCCCCGACTCCCACGCTGCGCTGGCCCGACTCGGGACCCACTCGGAGGGAGACGTGCTGGTCGGTGGCCTGCGAGCCGGCGCCGCCGTGCGCACCACGGGGCCACGGCGCATCGTCCTGGCCGAGGACGGCGGCCTCGGGGCGTTGGCCGCCGCCGTTCGTCGTCACCTCCTCGACCTCGCCGCCCACGTGCTCGTCGTGCACCACCCGGACGGGTCCACCCAGGCGTCGCAGGCCAACCGCTACGGGTGTGACCTCTTCGTCGGCTTTCGTGCCGCTACGACCACTCATAGTGATATCTGCTACTACGCCACCGACGGGTTCGTCTCGACCCCGGGTCGACGGCTGGCCGACGAGCTGGCCGCTGCGCTGTCCCCCGTGCTGGCCCGTCCGGTGACGCCCCGGGGGATGCGTGTCGCCGTCCTGAGGGAGACCCGGATGCCCGCCGTGGTGTGCCGTCTCGCCCCCCTGACCAGCGTGATCGGCGATCTGCCCGGGGTCGGAGGCGCCGTTCGTCACGCCGTCGGACGCTGGAGCGACTGGACGTCGACCGCAACCTGAGGTCGGGGCCCGCGTGCGAGTTCTCCCCAGTCTTACCCACATCCTGTGGATGACCCGCGAGGTTGGTGCTCCGTCGGGTCAGCCGGCAGGGTCGATGAGCAGGCGGTAGATCCGCTCCAGGTCGTCGACGGTGGCGAAATCGATCACGATCCGGCCCCGTTTCGCGCCCAGGGTGACCTCCACGTCGGTGTCGAGGCGTTCGGCCAGGCGCTCTTCCAGCTCGAGCAGCGCAGCCGCCTTGGGCTCTGTGGCCGCACGTCCGCCTCCCCGACGGTCGGCGGTGCGGTTGTCGCCCGGCGATCCCCCGGCGCCGGCGAGCTCACGGGCGGCCTCCTCGGCCGCCCGGACCGACAGCTCCTCGGCCACGATCCGATGGGCCAGCGCCTGCTGGCTCACGGGGTCGGGCACGGTCAGCACGGCCCGGGCATGGCCGGCGCTCAGCCGGCGGTCAGCCACGAGGCGCTGCACCGGTGCAGGGAGCTGGAGCAGGCGCAGTGTGTTGGTGATCGTCGTCCGGCTGCGGCCGAGCTGCTCGCCGAGCGCCTCGTGGGTGAGCTCGAAGTCCTCGAGCAGCTGCCGGAGCGCCGCCGCCTCCTCCAGGGGATGCAGGTCCTGACGCTGCACGTTCTCCACCAGCGCCTCGACCAGCACACCAGAATCCTCCTGGTCCCGGACGATGGCGGGGATCTCGCCCAGACCGGCGCGGCGGGCCGCCCGCCATCGTCGCTCACCGGCGATCAGCTCGAAGCCATCGTCGGCGGGACGTACCAGGACCGGCTGCAGCACGCCGAGGGCCCGTACCGACCCGGTGAGCGACTCGAGGGCGTCGTCGTCGAAGTGACGACGGGGTTGGTGGGGGTTCGGCGTGATGCGGTCGACCGGGATGATCTGGAACACCTGCCCGCCCGGAGCGTCCTCGGCGGCGGGGGGGATCAGCGACCCGAGACCGCGCCCGAGACCCGACCGGCGACCCATCAGCGTGGTCCCTCCCGCTCGACCAGCTCCTTGGCCAGCTCCCGGTAGGCGATGGCCCCGCGGGAGACGGGGTCATAGAGGGTGATGGGCTGCCCGAACGAGGGCGCCTCGCTGAGGCGCACCGTGCGGGGGACGACGGTCCGACACACCTGGTCACCGAAGTGGTGGCGCACCTCCCCGGCGACCTGATCGGCCAGCTTGGTCCGAGCGTCGTACATGACGAGCACGATGGTGGACACGACGAGGGTCGGGTTGAGGTTGCGTTGCACCAGGGTGACGTTGCGGAGGAGCTGACCCAACCCCTCGAGGGCGTAGTACTCGCACTGGATGGGGATGAGCACCTCCCCGGCGGCGGCGAGGGCGTTGATGGTGAGCAACCCCAGTGACGGGGGGCAGTCGATCAGCACGTAGTCGTACTCGTCGAGCACGTCCCGGAGTGCGTGACGGAGCTGGAGCTCCCGGCTCATCATCGGGACCAGCTCGATCTCCGCGCCCGCCAGGTCCAGGTTGGCGGGGATGACGAACAGGTTCCGCACCGAGGTGGCCTCGGTGGCGTCCTCCACGGGGCGCTCCCTCATCAGGACGTCGTACACGGAGCCATCGAGTGCCCGGGGGTCGATTCCCAGCCCGGTGGTGGCGTTGCCCTGGGGATCGAGATCGACCACGAGCGTCCGCTGCCCGTGCTCGGCCAGCGATGCGCCGAGGTTCACCGCCGTGGTCGTCTTCCCCACCCCGCCCTTCTGGTTGGCGATGGCCATCACACGGGTCACGAAGGGCACCGTAGCGGGTCAGGTGCGGGGGGAGGACGTTTCACGTGGAACACCGGGCCTGCTGACGGTCCAGGATCAGGGATGGCGTGTTTCACGTGAAACCGTCGGCGACGGCGAGCAACGGGTTCCGCCGCATCTCGGTCACCGTTCGCAGCTCGGGGTCACCATCGAGGCGACGAAAGGTGGCGATCCGTCCGGCACCGGCGTCCACGCCGATCAGCTCCCACGTGCCGCCGATGGCACCGAGCCGGGCCGGATCCACCTGGGGGGCCAACGTGAGGACCGCACGCCCGCCGGGAACGACCCAGTGCGCCGCCACCTCCAGGGTCACGCCCAGGGGAGCGAAGGACCGGGCCGTGGCCACGTCAGCCCGCCCCCGGGCAGGGTCCGGGGCCAGCACGTCGGCGCCCACCACCCGGGCGTGCCCTGCGGCCCCCAGGTCACGGGCCGCGGCCCGCACGTCATCGCCTCCAGCCCCCAGGTCACGGGCCGCAGCCCGCACTTCATCGCCCCCAGCCCCCAGGTCACGGGCCGCAGCCCGCATGTCATCGCCCGCGGCCCCCGGGTCATCGCCTGCGGCCCCCAGGTCATGAAGGGCGAGCGTCAGGAACGCAGCCCGCCGGGAGCTGCGCTCCACGAGAACCACCTCGGACCCGAGCTGCGCCGCCGCCAGCGCCAGGCCGGGCACCCCGCCGCCGCTCCCCAGGTCGACGACGGGACCCCGTACGGGCTCCGAGCGGGCCGCAGCCAGCATCTGGCCGCTGATGGCGAGGGCAGTGTCGACGTCGCCCACCCATCCGAGACGGGCCGCCCGCCGTAGCGCCGCCCGCACACCCGGCTCCCACGGGGCCCGGCCGGCGCCGTCGCCAGGGTCGGCCCGGTGATCCTCGGCCCGGTCGGGGTCGTCGCGACCGTCAATCGTCGTCGGCCACCAGGACGACCCGGCGGTCGGGGTCGGCGCCCTCCGACACCGTACGCACCCCGTCGATGTCGTTGACGGTGTCGTGGACCACCTTGCGGTCGGCGGCGTTCATCGGCTCGAGGGCCCGATCCTCGCCGGTGTCGAGGACCTCGCGGGCCACGCCGGTGATGAACTCGGCCAACGCCTCCCGGCGTCGCTCCCGGTACCCGGCCACGTCGACACGGACCCGGCCGACGGCATCGGGAGGTGTCTGACGCTGGAGGACGGTCTTGGTGAGCTCCTGGAGAGCGTTGAGGGTGCCACCCCGCGGTCCGACCAGCACGCCCACCTCGGGGCCGTCCACCCGGACCTCGATGATGTCGTCCTCGATGGGCTCGACCGAGGTCGAGCATCCCTCCAACCCCAGGTGACCGACCAGCTCCATGAGAAAGGCGCTGGCCAGGTCGGCCTGCTCCTCGGGGCCCACGCTGGCCCCGGTCGCGTCCGGGCTCGGTCCGGTGTCCTGCATCGTCGTCCTCTCCGTGGCGTCCGCCGGGGCCTCGGCCGTCGTCGGCCCGGGCGGCTCGGTCCGGTCGCGCTCGCCCTGGTCCGACGAGCCGGCGCCGACATCGGTCGTGGCTCGGCCGCCACGACCCCGGCCCCCGGCGGCGCCCCGATCGCCGTCGGCGCCCCGGCGGGGCCGCTTGGGTGGGGGGGCGACGGGTCGGACGCGCGCCCTGACCCTCGCCTCGGTCCTGCGGAGTCCGAACAGCTCCTTCTTCGGTTCCTGGACGACGTCGAACTCCGCCTCCGACTCGTCGACACCGAGTCGGTCGAGGGCTTCGTCCTTGGCGTCCTCGACGGTGTCCGCCGTCGTCTCGACCCATTCCATCGTGTCGCTACCTCTTCCGCTTGCGCTTGCCCGACCGGCGGGACCGGGGGTGGGCCGGTTGTTGCTTGGACGACCGGCTCTGGGACGACCGGGGTCGATCGCCGTTGCCGGTGTCGCCGGTGGAGGGCGACCGGTCCGGCGACCGGGACTTCCTGGGGGTGCCCTCCGCCGCGGCGGAGCGCTCGGTGGACGCAGCCGGGCCCCCGTTGAGGTCAGGCGACGTCCGGCGGATGTAGGCCTGCTGACCGATCCGTGAGACGGCGCCGACGATGAAGTAGATGACGAGGGCGGCCGGGAAGAACACCGAGAAGATGACGAAGAAGAACGGTAGATACTGCATGATCTTCTGCGTCTGGGCCTGGGCCATCGGGCCGGTGGGGGCGGGGGCGTTGGCCCGACGGGCCTGCATCTGGCGCTGTTGGACGAAGATCACGCCCAGGTACACGGCCGTGAGCAGCGCGTAGGGGAAGACGTCGATGATCCCCCGCTGGAAAGCGTCGTTGGCCGACAGGTCGAGGTCGACCCCGAAGGCGATCATCTCGCCGGCGGAGTCGCGCAGGTCGTGGTAGAGCCGGGTGCCCTCGTCGAGGTAGGAGGGATCCCCGACGACCCGCCCGTCGACGGTCGCCGTGTTGGTCAGGCCCCGGATGACCCGGAACAGCACCAGGAACACCGGCAGCTGGGCCAGGAGCGGGAGGCATCCACCGATCGGGTTGATCTGGTGCTCCTGGTAGAACTTCAGCATCTCCTCGTTGAGCTTCTGGCGGTCGCCCTTGTGCTGCTGCTGGAGCCGACGCATCTCGGGCTGGAACTGCTGCATGGCCATCATCGACCGCGTGCCCTTGAGGGTCAGCGGGGTGAGGACCACGTAGATGGCGATCGTCAGCATCACGATGGCGACGGCGTAGTTCGGTACCAGGGCGTAGCAGCCCGCCAGGACGGCGGCCACGGCATCGAGGATCGGACCGAGCACGGTGTCCATCAGGCGGTGGTCCCCTCCGCCGGGGCCGGGGTCGCGCCGGCGCCGGCATCGGCGGGTGGCACGGGATCCCAGCCCGAGCCGCCCCAGGGGTGGCAGCGGGCGATCCGGCCGACCCCCATCCAGGCCCCCCGGGCGGCGCCGTGCTCGGCCACGGCCTCGGCGGCGTACGCCGAGCACGTCGGCGTGAACCGACAGGTCGGCGGTCGGTACCGGGGCAGGAGTCGGTACCCGGCGATGGCCGCCCCGAGCGCCCGGGCCGCCGCCGACCGGTGACGCCCCGGTGAGGGTTCGCTCACGCCGGCGGCCGTCGTCGGGACGCCGAGCGGATCAGCGTGTCGGTGTGGGACCACACCTCCGCCCAGGTGAGCGAACCGGCCCCCGGGCCGGCTCTGAGCAGGTAGCGACCCGGATGGGGATCGGCCGGCACCCGCACCAACGCCGAGCGGAGTCGACGCCGGAGCCGGTTGCGGACCACCGCCGAGCCGACCCGCCGGGGGATGCCGTAGGCGAACAGCGGCACCGGGAGCTGCGGATCGGTAGCGAAGGTGAGCGCCAGCGGGCCCGAGCGGACGCGTCGACCCCGTGCGGCCAGGACCCGGAAGTCATCCCGGTGGCGCAACCGCCCGATCACGCGGAGAGGCGCTGGCGGCCGCGCCGGCGGCGCGCCTTGATGATCCGGCGGCCCGCCTTCGTGCTCATGCGTTGGCGGAACCCGTGACGGCGGGCCCGTCGGCGGACGTTGGGCTGGTAGGTGCGCTTCACGACTCGACTCCTCCCCGGACAACGGGGCCTCCCACGGACCGGTCCCGGTCGGCTCCACCCGAGCGGTGGGGCCGGCGGGGACACGCGACCACGAACAGCTGCGACCCGGGGTCGACGGGAGTCCGGGGTGACGGACCGCCGACGGCGCGCGCTGGGCAGGGACACGGTAGAGGGCGGCGACCCGGGACGCACATCAGGGGGCCCGGCGGCGCCCCCCGGCCGCCACCGCAGCGGCGCGCGGGGCACCACGACGATGCTAGGTTCGGCCCTTCGTCCCGACGGGCGGCCCGGGTCGCGGTCCGGTCCGACGATCGGGTCCAACAGCCGACGGCAGCTTTTTCCGACAGGGTTCTCGACATCTGTGGATGAGCGCGACACGACGTCGAGGGAGGTGGGTGTGGCGGACGCCGAATCCCTGTGGACAGCCTGCGCCGAGCGTCTCCGGGCCCGGGTGCCCGAGTCCACCTGGCTCACCGCCTACCGGGATCTGCGCCCCCTCCGCCTCGACGCCGACGCCCTGGTGCTGGCCGCCCCCTCCACCCTGCTGCGGGAGCGGTTCGAGACCCGGGGTCGGCTGCTGGTGGAGTCGATCCTGGCCGAGCTGGGTGCCGGGCTCCTGACCGTCGGGATCGAGGTCGTCTCGGACCCCTCCGTCTACGACTCGATCACGATGCCCCCACCGCCCGCCGTGACCCCACCGCCCGCCGTGACCGAACCCTCCCACGGGGCGCGCGGCCACGGGGCCTGGGGCTCGGGCGTCGACCGCCACCCGCCGGGCCGCGACGGCGCCGAACCCGGGCGTCGCCCGAGCGAGCCGGCCCCCCTGCCGGCCCGCACCTCGTTCCACCTCAACCCCCAGTACACGTTCGAGGCGTTCGTCACCGGTGCCTCGAACCGGTTCGCCCACGCCGCCGCCCTGGCCGTGGCCGAGACCCCCGCCCGGGCCTACAACCCCCTGTTCATCCATGGTGCGGCCGGCCTCGGCAAGACCCACCTGCTGCACGCCATCGCCAACTACGTCTCGCAGAACTACGACCACCTCCTCGTCCGCTACGTCTCCACCGAGACCTTCCTCAACGAGTACGTCGAGGCCATCAAGAACGCCACCACCTCCGGGTTCAAGCGGCGCTACCGCGACGTCGACGTGCTGCTCGTCGACGACATCCAGTTCATGGAGGGCAAGGAGGGGCTCCAGGAGGAGTTCTTCCACACCTTCAACTCCCTGCACGGTGCGGGCCGCCAGATCGTGATCTCCTCCGACCGGTCCCCCCGCAGCATCGCCACGCTCGAGGATCGCCTCCGGAGTCGGTTCGAGTGGGGCCTCATCACCGACATCCAGCCCCCCGACCTCGAGACGCGCCTCGCCATCCTGCGCAAGAAGGCCGAGGAGCAGCGGGCCCAGCTCCCCGAGGAGGTGATGCGGTTCATCGCGGGGAACATCCGCAACAACATCCGCGAGCTGGAGGGCGCGCTCGTGCGGGTGACGGCGTACGCCAGCCTGAACCACCTCACCATGTCGATGGAGCTGGCCGAGGAGGTGCTGAGCGACATCGTCCAGCACGCCGAGCCGGTGCGGATCACCGCCGAGCGGGTTCTCGAGACCACCTCCGACGTGTTCGACCTCACCATCGACGACCTGAAGAGCCGCCGTCGCCACAAGCCCCTCGTCACCATCCGCCAGATCTCGATGTACGTCTGCCGGGAGCTCACACAGCTCAGCTACCCCGAGATCGCCCGCGTCTACGGGGGCCGCAACCACACGACGGTGATGTACGCCTGCGAGAAGATCCGGGACCAGATGCCCGAGAAGCGCCAGGTCTACGACCAGGTCACCTCGCTCATCACCGCCCTCAAGACCCCGTGAGCCGGCCATGCCGGCGGGGGGGCGAAACGCTGGGCAGGGCCTGTTGGTTCGCTGTCGGCAACCAACTGCTCCTGCACCGCCGACCCACACCGGAACGCACGCGCGACGGGCCGGGCGCGATCGACGGTGGGCGACGGTGCACAACCATGACCGGCCTGACCTGGGCCGATGCCCACCTGTGCACAGTGCACAGGCCTTATTGTCATCACCATCGAATTCAGAACTGTCGAGGTAACCACGTGACCGGGCATCGGGTCGGGACGGGGTGAGGAGGCATCCGTGAAGTTCCGTTGCGAACGTGACGTCCTGGTCAACGCGCTGGCCACGGTGGGCAGGGCGGCGGTGGGGCGGGCCGGGGCGCTGCCGGTGCTGACCGGCGCCCGCCTCGAGCTCACCGGTGACGAGCTGGTCCTCACCGGCTCCGACCTCGATCTCACGGTGCGCGCCGCCGTGACCGTGGCGGGAGAGACCGACGGGGTGGCGGTGGTGCCCGCCCGCCTGGCCGCCGACATCGTGCGGGCACTCGAGCCGGGGGCCGTCGAGCTCGGCGTCGACGACGACGAGGCCCGCATCAGCTCCGGGCGGTCGCAGTTCTCGGTGCGGGTGTTCCCGGCCGAGGAGTTCCCGGTCCTCGTGGAACCCGACGCGGAGCCCGTCACCCTCCCGGCGGCGTCGCTGGCCGAGGGCCTCCGTCAGGTCGTGCCGGCGGCGAGCTCCGACGACGCCAGGCCCATCCTGACCGGGGTCCAGCTCAGCGCCGAGGAGGGCGGCCTGCGTCTCGTGGCCACCGACAGCTACCGCCTGGCCATGCGCGACCTGCCCGATGCCGGCCCGCTCGGGTCCGAGTCCTCGGTCCTGGTGCCGGCCCGCGCCCTCGCCGAGCTGGGCCGGCAGCTGGGCGACGTCGACGACGTCGAGGTGCGCCTGGGGGAGCGGGAGGTGCTGTTCGCCGTGGGCGGGGTCCGCATCGCCACCCGCCTCATCGAGGGCGACTTCCCGAACTACCGCCAGCTCATCCCGACCGAGAACCCCAACCGCCTGCGCATCGGGCGTGAGCCGCTGCTCGAGGCGCTGCGCCGGGTGAAGCTGCTGGCCCGCGAGGCGACCCCGGTCCGGTTGCACCAGAGCGAGGAGGGGCTGGAGCTGAGCGCCATCACCCAGGACGTGGGCGAGGCCCACGAGTCCCTCGACGCCAAGTACGAGGGGTCCGAGCTGACCGTGGCGTTCAACCCCGACTACCTGCTGGAAGGGCTGGAGGCGGCCACCGGTGACGAGGTCGTGATCGAGTCGCGCGACACCCTGAAGCCAGCGGTCCTGCACGGCCAGGAGGACGCCACGTTCCTCTACCTGCTCATGCCGGTCCGGGTGTCCTGACCCGGCCTGGTGCACTTCGCGTCGATCGAGCTGCACGACGTCCGCAACCACGAGCGCACCACGCTGCCGCTCGGCCCCGGCCTGACCGCCCTGGTCGGGGCGAACGGCCAGGGCAAGACGAACCTGCTGGAGGCCATGGCCTTCGTGGGCACGATGGAGTCGTTCCGGGGGGCGAACCCCGAGGCGCTGGTGCGCTCCGGGGCGGACGCCGGCACCATCCGGGCCGACCTGACCGACGGGCGGCGGCGCGCCGACGTGGAGCTCGAGCTGCGGGCCGGTCGCCGGGTGCGGGCCCGGCTCAACGGCCGGTCCCTGTCGCGACGACGCGACCTCCTCGGGGTGGTGCGGGTCACGCTGTTCGGCCCCGACGACCTCGTCCTGGTGAAGGGGCCGCCGGCCGGTCGCCGGGTGCTGCTCGACGATCTCGTGGTGTCGCTGCGGCCGGCGCACGACGACCTGCGGCGTGACGTCGACCGGGTCCTCCGTCAGCGCAACACGCTCCTCCGGCAGGCCGGTGGCCGCCTCGACGCCGCCGCTTCCGCCACCCTCGACGTGTGGGACGCCCAGTTGGCCGCAGCCGGGTCCGCGCTGGCCGACCGACGCGCCACGGTCACGGCCGACGTCTCGCCCGGTGTCGCTCTGCGCTACGGCGCGCTGGCGGGACACGATGCCGAGGTCGCGCTGTGCTACCGCCGGAGCTGGGACGGCGACCTGGCCGACGCTCTGCTCCGCTCGCGGCCCCTCGACCTGCGCCGGGGCGTGTCGACGGTCGGGCCCCACCGTGACGAGCTCGACATCGCCCTCGACGGCCGTCCGGCCCGGACCCACGCCTCCCAGGGTGAGCAGCGGAGCCTCACGCTGGCCCTGCGCCTGGCCGCCCACGATCTCGTGGCGCGTCGCACCGGTACGGTGCCCGTCGTGCTGCTCGACGACGTCTACTCCGAGCTGGACCCGGCCCGTCAGGAGGCGCTGACCGGACAGCTCCCGGCCGGTCAGACCGTCCTGACCTCCACCGGGGCGCTGCCGGACCGACCCCGACCCGAGCAGGTCTACGTGGTGATCGACGGCCGGGTGACACCGGCGTGAGCCCGGCCGACCGCGAGCGCCGGGGGGGTGTGACCGGCCCGCAACCGCTGCGGGAGGTGCTCGACCGCTGGACCCGGGGCGCGGGCATCGGCGCCGCCGTCACCGCCACCACCGTGTTCGAGCGGTGGGCCGACCTGGTGGGCGACGTGGTGGCGGCCCACGTGCGACCCGTCGAGCTGCGGGGCGGGGTGCTCGTGGTGGAGGTGGCCGACCACGCCTGGGCCAGCCAGCTGCGCTGGCTGCGGGCCGACCTGCTGGCGGCGCTGGCCCGCGAGCTCGGCCCCGGCGAGGTCGTCGACCTGGTCGTCCGGCACCCGGGCGGGCGCCGGTCGGCCTCCCCCTGAACCCGGCCCCCCGCTGCTAGGCTGACGGGTGTCTCTGCGGCCGTTCCCGGGCCGCGTCTCAGGGCGGGTGCCCAGGCTGTCCGACAGCCCGTCGAGAGCGCGGTGGGGGGCCGGCGGCGACCCTCGGGCAGGGGTGAGTGCGGAGCGCTCGTGAACGCCCGGTAGACGGCCCCCCAGCGGGGTGAAAGGACGCTCGTTTGACCACGCAGGAGACCACGTCCTACGAGGCACAGGACATCCAGGTCCTCGAGGGCCTGGAGGCGGTGCGCAAACGGCCCGGCATGTACATCGGGTCCACGGGGCCGAGCGGGCTGCACCACCTCGTGTACGAGGTCGTCGACAACTCCGTCGACGAGGCGATGGCCGGCCACTGCACCCGCATCGAGATCGAATTGCTCGACGACGGTGGGGTGCGGGTGTCCGACGACGGCCGCGGCATCCCGGTCGGTCCCCACCCGAAGTACCCCGACACGTCCGCGGCCGAGGTCGTGCTGACCGTGCTGCACGCGGGCGGGAAGTTCGGCGGTGACGGCTACAAGGTGTCGGGCGGACTGCACGGCGTCGGCGTGTCGGTGGTCAACGCCCTGGCCCGCCGACTCGACCTGCAGATCGACCGCGACGGGCGCCGCCACCGCCAGACCTACGTCGACGGCGGTGTGCCGGTGGGGCCGCTGCGCGACGTCGGCGCCTCCCCCGGGGGCCGCACGGGCACCCAGGTCACGTTCTGGCCCGATCCGACCGTCTTCGACGAGGTGACGTTCCGGGCCCAGACGTTGGTCGAGCGCCTGCAGATGATGGCGTTCCTCAACCGGGGTCTCGAGATCGCGTTCACCGACCACCGTCCCGACGGCCAGTCCGTGGAGTTCCGCTACGACGGCGGCATCGCCGACTTCGTGCGCAACCTGAACGAGACGAAGGAGGCGCTGTTCGCCGCCGTGGGCGAGCTGGCCGAGTCAGAGGACGACCAGGAGGTCGAGATCGCGTTCCAGTGGAACACCGGCTACCACTCGGACGGACTGCACTCCTTCGCCAACGGCATCGCCACCGGCGAGGGGGGCATGCACGAGGAGGGCTTCAAGAAGGCGCTCACCAACGCCGTGAACAGGTACGCCCGGTCGCGGGGCACGCTGAAGGAGAAGGACGACAACCTCGCCGGCGAGGACGTACGCGAGGGGCTCACGGCCATCATCAGCGTCCGGTTGCGCGATCCGCAGTTCGAGGGTCAGACCAAGGCCAAGCTCGGCAACGTCAGCATGCGGTCACTGGTCGAGCGGGCCACCAACGAGCACCTGACCGACTGGCTCGAGAACCATCCCGCCGAGGCGAGAGCGATCGTCACGAAGGCCCTCCAGGCCCAGCGGGCCCGCATGGCGGCGCGCCACGCCCGTGACCTCACCCGCCGGAAGTCGGCGCTCGACGGCGCCGGCCTGCCCGGCAAGCTGACCGACTGCATGTCGCGCGACCCGCGCGAGGCCGAGCTGTACATCGTCGAGGGCAACTCGGCGGGCGGCTCGGCCAAGGACGCCCGCGATCCCCGCACCATGGCCATCCTGCCCATCCGCGGCAAGATCCTGAACGTCGAGCGGGCGCGCGACGACCGGATGCTCAAGAACACCGAGATCCAGGCGCTGATCGCCGCCATCGGCGCCGGGGTCGGGGTCGACTTCGATCCGGACAAGATCCGGTACCACAAGGTGATCCTGCTCTGCGACGCAGACGTCGACGGCAGCCACATCCGCACGCTGCTGCTGACGTTCTTCTTCCGCCAGATGCGTGAGCTGGTCGAGCGGGGCTACGTGTTCATCGCCCAGCCGCCGCTGTACTCGACCGAGGTGGGTCGAGACAAGCAGTACCTGAAGGACGACGCCGCCAAGAACATGTTCCTGGCCGAGCACCCCAACCACCGCAACGAGTTCCAGCGCCTGAAGGGCCTGGGCGAGATGGACTTCTCCGAGCTGTGGGAGACCACCATGGACCCGGCCAACCGGTCCCTGATGCAGGTCAACGTGGAGACGGCGGCCATCGCCGACGAGGTGTTCTCGATCCTCATGGGTGAGAACGTCGAGGCCCGCAAGCACTTCATCCAGACCAACGCCCACGACGTCCGCTTCCTGGATATATGACAGACCAGCCGCCAGAGGACCCTCAGCCACCGGACGACGCCGCGATCGTCGTGCCCGACGTGCCGGAGCCCACGCCGCCGTCGGTGCAGCCCATCGAGATCCAGACCGAGATGGAGCAGTCGTTCCTCGACTACGCCATGTCGGTCATCGTGGCGCGGGCGCTGCCCGACGCCCGCGACGGGCTCAAGCCGGTTCACCGACGGATCCTCTGGGCCATGCACGACGCCAACATGCGGCCCGACCGCAACCACGTGAAGTGCGCCACCGTCGTCGGCGACGTCATCGGCAAGTACCACCCCCACGGCGACCAGGCCGCGTACTTCGCACTGGTGCGCCTCGGGCAGTCGTTCAGCCTCCGCCACCCCCTCATCGACCCGCACGGCAACTTCGGATCCCCGTCGGAGGACCCGGCCGCCTACCGCTACACCGAGTGCCGGCTCTCCGAGATCGCCATGCGGATGCTCGACGGCCTCGACCAGGACACCGTCGACCTCGTCCCCAACTACGACGGCAAGCACTCCGAGCCGGTGGTGCTGCCGGCCCGGTTCCCGAACATGCTGGTCAACGGCCAGCAGGGCATCGCCGTCGGCATGGCCACCAACATCCCGCCCCACAACCTGGTCGAGATCATCGACGCCACCCGGCACCTCCTGGCCAACCCCGCCGCCACCAGCGAGGACCTCCTCGCCTTCGTGCACGGTCCCGACTTCCCGACCGGGGGGCTCATCATGGGCCGCCGGGGCATCCGCGACGCCTACCTGACCGGCCGGGGCTCGGTGCGGCTGCGGGGGCGGGCCGAGATCGAGGAGCACGGCGGCGGCGAGCGCATCGTCGTCACCGAGCTGCCCTACCAGACCTCGGTCGAGGCCCTCGAGGTCAAGATCGCCGAGCTGGTCGAGCGCAAGGTGCTCGACGGCATCCGCAGCATCGACAACGCCTCCGCCAAGGGCAAGACCGAGCTCATCGTGAACCTGAAGCGCGACGCCCCGGCGCTCGTCGTGCTGAACAACCTCTACAAGCTCACGCCGCTGCAGATCACGTACTCCGTCAACATGGTGGCCCTGGTCGACGGCGTGCCCCGCACCCTCGACCTGGCCGGCGCCCTTCGTGCCTACGTCGACCACCAGGTCGAGGTGGTCACCCGCCGGTCGCAGTACCTCCTCGACAAGGCGGAGCACCGGGCCCACATCCTCGAAGGCCTCATCCGTGCGCTCGACCTGATCGACCGGATCATCGCCGCCATCCGGGGCTCCGACGACCGAGCTGCGGCCCGCACGGCGCTCATGACCGAGCCGTTCGAGTTCTCCGAGGACCAGTCGAACCACATCCTCGACATGACCCTGGTGCGGTTGACCCGCCTCGGTCGCAGCGACCTCGAGTCGGAGCTGGAGGAGAAGCGGGTCGCCATCGGCGAGCTGCGGGAGATCCTCGGTGACGACGACCGTCTGCGCGGCGTCATCTCCGACGAGCTGGCCGCCGTGTCCGAGGAGTTCGGGACCGGGCGGCGGTCCGAGCTGGCCGTGGGGGAGGGCGAGCTCGACATCGAGGATCTGATCGACGACGAGGACCTCGTCGTCACGCTCACCGACAGCGGCTACGTGAAGGCGCTGCCGGCCACGGAGTTCCGGCTCCAGGGACGGGGCGGCCGGGGGGTGCGGGGGACGGCCCTGAAGGACGACGACCTGGTGGCCCACCTGGTGACCACCACGGCTCATGCCTACCTGCTGTTCTTCTCCAACCGGGGCAAGGTGTACCGGGTCAAGGCCCACGAGCTGCCCGTGCGGGAGCGCACGGCGCGGGGCATCCCCATCGTCAACCTCCTGCCCCTCGAGCCCGGCGAGCACATCCAGGCCATCATCGACACCCGCGACTACGAGACGAGCCGGTACCTCGTCTTCGTCACCCGGGGTGGCATCGTCAAGAAGACGCTGTTCACCGACTACGACTCGTCCCGGCGCGACGGCCTCATCGCCATCAACCTGCGCGACGGCGACGAGCTGGTGAGGGTGGTGCAGACCACCGGCGACGACGACATCCTGCTGGTGGCGGCGTCGGGTCAGACCATCCGCTTCGCCGAGGACGACGTGCGGGCCATGGGCCGGGCCGCCTCGGGGGTGCGGGGCATGCGCCTGCGCGAGGGAGACCGGGTGGTGGGGGCGGCCGTGGCCAGCGAGGGCTCGGAGCTGGTGTTCGTGACCTCGGGCGGGTACGGCAAGCGCACCCCGATCGGGCAGTTCCCGCGCAAGGGCCGGGGCGGGCTCGGCGTGCGCGGCATCCGCACCAGCCCGGCCCGGGGCGGTGTCGTGGCCGCCCACCCCGTCGATCCCGGCGTCGAGCTGCTGCTCATCGCCTCGTCGGGCGTGCTGATCCGCACCGCCGCCGCCGCCGTGTCGTTGCAGGGCCGTGACGCCTCCGGGGTCCGCATCATGAACCTGGGCGACGGCGACGAGGTGGCGGCGGTGGCACCGGCCATCGACCTCGACGAGCTGGTCGATCTCGGCGGGCTCGACCCGGCGGGGGACGGGGACGTCGGTCCCGCCGGGCTGGACGGCGACGGGCTGGACGGCGACGGGCTGGACGGTGACGGCACCGCCCCCGTCCGGTCGGGAGCCGACGACGCCGCCGGCGAGCCGGGTGACCCCGACGGCGACGGGAGCGGGGGCTAACCTCACCACCGCTTCCCCGGCGAGCTTCCCCTCTGCGACGACAGAGGAGCGCGCCCGTGGTCGGGGTCATGGCGGGGAACCGGTGGGAGAGGCCGTGTGACGGTCGGCGGCTGTGTGGTGGTCGGCGGCAGTGTGACGGACGGCGGCGGTGTGCTGGTCGCCCGTTCGAGGGTCGGCGGTGTGGTGCCGGGCGGGGTGATGCGGGCCAGGTCGCCCCGGTGGCGGCGGGCGTGGTGGGGCTCACCGTGGCCGCCGTGCTGGTGCTGTCCGCGCTGGTCGGCGCCCAGCTCGACCGGGCCCGGGCCCGGACGGCCGCCGACGCCGCCGCTCTCGCCGCCGCCGCCGAGGACGATGCCGCCGCCCGGGACCTGGCCGGACGCAACACCGCCGAGGTGGTGGCGGTCGACCGTGACGGAGACGAGGTGGAGGTGACCGTCGAGCTGAACGGCGTGCGGGCGTCGGCCCGGGCCGAGCGCGAGGTGCCGCCGGCGGTGGGTACGGGCGACCGGGCCGGGCTGCAGCCCGCCATGCTGGCCGCCATCGCCCGGGCCGAGCAGCTCCTCGGTGAGCGCATCCCCATCGTGTCCGGCTACCGCAGCCCCGCGCACCAGCAGCGGCTGTGGGACAACCGGCACCGCAACCGGTACCCCGTGGCGCGCCCGGGCACGTCCAAGCACGAGCTGGGTCTCGCCATCGACGTGCCCCGCCCGTTCGTGGCCCGCCTGGCCGCGGTCGGACCCCGGGCCGGGCTGTGTCGTCCCCTGCCACGGAGGGATCCCATACACTTCGTGCTGTGTCCGACTCCGTGAGCACCAGCGCCGCTGCGCGCCAGGCCGAGCGCGAGGGTGCCGCCGACGCCGCTCCGGCCCGGCGGCGCCCGTCGCTCGGCCGGCCCGGCCGCCGGGCACGCTCCACGGACACACGACCCGGCCCCGCCCCGCCACCGGCCGGTCCCCGCCCCGACAGCCCGGGTGCCGACGGCGCGGGTGCCGACGGTGCGGGTGCCGACGGTGCTCCCCGTCGCGTGGGCGCCCGCAGCGCCACGGCCCGCCGCCGTCGTGCCGCCGCGCCGCCCCGGCCCGCACCGTCGCGACCGGTCCGCAGCCTGTTCGGGCTCCGACGGGTCCGGGCCCGCCGGGTGCGGCGCACCGTCCGCCACATCGACCCGTGGTCGGTGTTCAAGATCGCCATCATCTTCTGCCTGTGCATGTACGCCGCCCTGCTGCTGGCCGGCTCGCTGCTCTACCAGGCCGCCAACCGGTCGGGCCTGATCGAGAACGTCGAGAACTTCGTGGTCGACCTCGGGGTGTTCGACACGTTCGCCTTCGATGGCGACACGATCTTCCAGGCCGCCGCCATCGGGGGCTTCGTCCTCAGCGTGGCCTGGGCGGCGGGCATCGTGCTGACCGTCGTGCTGTTCAACCTGATCAGCGACCTGGTCGGTGGCATCCGCATCTCGGTGATCGAGGAGGAGACGGCTTTCCAGCCCGGTGATCCGTCCCCCAACGGTCCCGACCCGGTCGGGCGCTCCGGGGTCGTCTAACCCGCCGAGGGGTAGGATCGACCCTCGCCGGGGCTATAGCTCAGTCGGTTAGAGCGCACCCCTGATAAGGGTGAGGTCGCTGGTTCGATTCCAGCTAGCCCCACGAGCTGGGTTGTCCTGTGCTCGGTGGCAACCTCGCACGGCTGGGCCGTCTTGTCTGCGCAGCGGCTCGTCGCCCTTCGGGCTCCTCGCACGCTGATCATGCCCGGCGGGTGTTCGGTGGCAACCTCGCACGGCTGGGCCGTCTTGTCTGCGCAGCGGCTCGTCGCCCTTCGGGCTCCTCGCACGCTGATCATGCTCGGCGGGTGTTCGGTGGCAACCTCGCACGGCTGGGCCGTCTTGTCTGCGCAGCGGCGCTGGTTCTGCGGCGGGCGGGCCGGCAGCCACCGGAGGTCCTGGTGCCCGGCGTACGCTCGGGGCCCATGGGCACGGTGCTGCGGGCGGTTCGACGGGCCGTGCTGGCCCTGGGGTTGGCCGGTGTGGTGGCGGCGGCCATACGCATCAGGGGGTCGGGCGGCGTGCCGCCCCGCCACGGGGGATGGCGGGAGCTCGACGGTCCCGACCTGCGGTGACCGGGTGCACCTGACCGTCATCGGGGCGGGAGCGGTCGGGGCCAGGGCCGCCCGCCAGCTCGCCACCACACCGGGCGTCAGCTCCCTGCGCATCGCCGACACGCGCGTCGACCACGCCGAGGCGGTGGCCCGGGGCCTCGGGCCGACGGCGGCGGCGGTGCCGGCCGGGGAGGTCAGCCTGGACGGTTGCGACGCCGTGGTGCTCGCCACGCCGGCTGGCCACCACCACGACCTGGCCGTCGCCGCCCTCGCCGCCGGGGCGCACGTGGTGTCCACCGGCGACACCACCGCCGACGTCCGGGCCCTGCTCGGGCTCGACGAGGCCGCTCGCCGCGCCGGCCGCCGGGTGGTCGTCGGTGCCGGGTTCGGCCCCGGCCTGAGCTGCCTGCTCGCCCACCACGGCGCCAGCCGGTTCGACGCCGTCGACGAGATCCACGTGGCCCGGGTCGGGACCGGCGGGCCGGCCTGCGCCCGGGCCCACTTCGCCGCCCTCGGAGGGTCGTCGCACGACTGGCGGGAGGGCCGGTTCGTGGCCCGGGTGGGGCGATCGGGCCGGGAGCTGTGCTGGTTCCCCGACCCCGTCGGCGGGGTCGACTGCTATCGGGCCGACCTGCCCGACCCCGACCTCCTGGCCCCGGCGTTCCCCGGCGTGGCCCGCGTGACGTCGCGGGTCGGGGCCACCCGGCGGGACCGCCTGACGGCCCGACTGCCGATGCTCTGGCCCCCGCACCCCGAGGGTGGGCCGGGTGGGGTGCGGGTCGAGGTGAGGGGTCGCCGGGGTGCCGAGCGCGACATCGTGCTGCTGGGCGCCATGGACCGCCCGGCCGTGGCGGCGGGGGCCGTGGCGGCGGTGGCGGCCGTGGCCGCCGTCGAGGGACGGGTCGGACCGCCCGGCGCCGCCGGTCTCGCCGCCGGACCGGACCCCCTGCCCCTCCTGCACGACCTCGCCGCCCGGGGCGTCACCGCCGCCGTCTTCGAGGGAGCGCCCTGACCGCACCCGTGGCGAAAGTGCTCAAGCCGACACCCCCGGCCGTCGACGTGCAGGGGGTGCCCCACGGACGGGGTGCGAGCACAGGACCAAGGAGAAGGTCAGATGAGCGAAGATCGAGACGTCGCGGCACTCGTCGAGCGGCACCTGCCGCTGGTTCGGCACGTCGTGTTCCAGGTGGCGGTCCACTTCCCCCGCCACGTCGACCGCAACGAGCTGGCCCACGCCGGCGCCCTCGGGCTGGTCGAGGCGGCCCAGCGGTACGAGCCCGACCGGGGCGTTCCCTTCGAGCGCTTCGCCGCCCAGCGCATCCGGGGCGCCATCCTCGACGCCGTGCGGGCCGCCGACTGGGCCCCCCGCTCGGTCCGGAACCTCGCCCGTCAGCTGGAGGACGCCGAGCAGCGTCTCGCCAACCGGCTGGGCCGGTCCCCCGACGACACCGAGTTGGCCGCCGACCTGGGTGTCGACGGAGCCCGCCTCGACGAGGTGCGTCACCGCATCCACCGGTCCGTCATCCTCGCCCTCGACCACTACGTCGCACCGGAGCAGGACGAGGAGTTGACCCTGGTCGACGTGCTGGCCGACCCCGACGAGCGGGTCCCCGAGGACGAGATCGAGCACCGTGAGCTGCACGGCTACCTGCGCGACGCCCTGCACCTGCTGCCCGAGCGGCACCGCCTCGTCGTGGTGGGCTACTTCCTGGAGGGGCGGACCTCGCTCGAGCTGGCCCAGTTCCTGGGGGTCACCGAGTCCCGCATCTCCCAGCTCCGCTCCGAGGCGCTGCTGATGCTCCGGGAGGGCATCGAGGCGCAGTACGACCAGGACGAGGGGACCGGTCCGGCCGAGGTGAAGGGTCGCGTGGCGCGACGTAAGGCCGCCTACGCGAGCGGGATCGGTGCGGCGTCGTCGTGGCGTGACCGCATCGCCCAGCCGGCCGCCGTCTGAGCCGAGGGGGAGAGCCCCCGGGATCAGTCGTCGCCGGTCAGGAAGCGGGTCAGCGACGGCAACGGCGTCCCGGGTGAGACGGGGCTCGGTGACGGCTCCCGGCGGCGGACGACCCATCGGCCCACCGCCCCCGCCGACCCTGCCGCCCGGGCCAGCGAGGCCATGGCCCGCTGCCGGGCGGCCACGTCGACGAGCACGACCGTCATGCCCGGGGCTCGTCGTCGGCGGGGAGTCCTGGGCGTGGGGTCGGGGGCTCGTCGTCGGCGAGGAGTCCCGTGCGTGCCGCCCGGAGCTGGCCCAGGGCACGGGCGCGGGCTCCCGACGACAGCTCGTCGACCTGGGCGTTCAGCCGCCGGAGGCGGCGGCCCGCCAGGTCCAGCCGGCGGCGCACGTCACCGGACGTCGCCGCCAGCACCTCGGCGAGGGTGGCGTCGAAGGCGAGGCCGTGCCCGTCGGCCACCCGGGCCAGCTCGATGGCACGGGCCAGCTCCAGGTGACGGGCCTCGCCCAGCGCCAGGTCGACCTCGTCGGTGGCCCGGTCGAGGAGCGTCGTGCGGCCCACGGCCACGAGGCAGTCCAGGATCACGAGCCGGTAGCGCAGCTCCTCCAACGCCTCGGTCTCCCGCTCGAGGGTGGCGGCCAGGCGGTCCATGCTGATGGATCGGCACGATCCCGGGTGACCTTGAGCGCAAGCCCCGGTCAGGGCTCCCGGCTCAGGGGACGGCTGCGGTGAAGCGGTCGAGCAGGCCGGCGTCGCCGAGCACCTCGACGTCGTCGGCCCGGCCCCGGTTCCAGAGCAGGCGCATCAGCCCGTCGGCGGGGCCCCGCACGGCCAGATCGCCCTTGGCGTGCTCCTCGGTCAGGGCCACCCCGGAGTCGTCCCAGCGCAGCATCCACTCGCCGACGGTGTCGGTGCAGTGCGCGTGCAGGGTTCCGGCGTCGCCCAGCACCCGCCAGCGATCGTCCAGCGTGACCAACCAGAGCACCTCGGCCACCCCGTCGGCGGCCGTGCCGGCGGCGAGCGGGGGCGATGCCAGCCCGAGCGCCTGGTCGACGTCGACCCGGTGGACGCGGGTCTCGTGGGCCTGGCGTCGGAGCCAGAACCGGACCGTACCCGGGCCGGTGAACGTCGCCGCCGGAGCGTCGAGGCCGACGGTCTCGAAGCGGGCGAGGAGCCCGTCGCGTCGGCGTCGCAGCCCCGCCCCGGCCCCGCTGTCGGGAGCCCCACCGGCGCCTTCGCCGGCGCCAGGGTCAGGGGCGTCGGGTCCGAGCCGCGTCGTGACCCGCTCGTACACCCGACCGAGGTGGTCCACGACGTCGGCGACGGTCCATCCCGGGCAGGCGGGCACCGGGGCGTCGACGTGGGCGCCGTCGGCCGCGGCGATGATCCGGTCGCTCTCCGAGCGCAGCGTGGCGGTGAGCGCATGGTCGCCCGCCGCATGGTCGCCCGCCGCATGGTCGCCCGCCGCATGGTCACCGGCCGCATCGTGACCAGCCAGACCGTCGCCCCCGCCCGCCATCGTCGGCGATGATAGGAGCTGGCGGCGGATCAGAGCGATACCAGAATTTTCCCGGGACGACGGTGACAAGGACAACGGTGCGTGGTACGGTGCTCACACACACCACAAACCGGTCGGATTCTTCGCCCTCCTCCTCGTGACCCACCCTTGACGGGGTGGCGGGCACCGACCGGTCACTCAGGACGACCCGGCCGGCTCGCTCGCCACCAAGCGACCCGGCCGGGTCGTCTGCGTTCTCCGCTACTGTCGCCGGAACACGCCGCCGCCGTCCGGGAGTTCCCACCGCGTGCTCGCCTCCATCCCCAGCCCGGGGAGGAACGTCATCGAGATCGGCCCGGTCGACCTGCGGGTCTACGGGCTGGCCATCGCGGCGGGGGTGCTGGCCTCGGTCTGGATCACGCAGCGGCGGTGGGCGGCCAGGGGCGGTGACCCCGACGCCATCTCGCGCATCGCCATGTGGGGAGTGCCCTTCGGCGTGGTCGGCGCCCGGCTCTACCACGTCGCCACCGACTGGAAGCGGTTCCGGGGCGACTGGTGGTCGGTGGTCGAGATCTGGGAGGGGGGTCTCGGCATCTGGGGTGGCATCGGCCTCGGCACCGTCGGTGGCCTCATCGCCGCCCGGCGCATGCGTCTGCGTCCGGGCCCCCTGCTCGACGCCGCCGCGCCCGCCCTGCCCGTGGCCCAGGCGCTCGGTCGTCTGGGCAACTGGTTCAACCAGGAGCTGTTCGGCCGGCCCACGGACCTGCCCTGGGGCCTCGAGATCGATCCGTCCCACCGGCCCGACCGCTACGCCGACGTGGCCACGTTCCACCCGACCTTCCTCTACGAGATCCTCTGGAACCTGGCCCTCGCCCTCCTCCTGGCCTGGCTGGGGCCACGGCTGGCCCGGCGGTGGCGTCCGGGGGCCCTGTTCGCCCTGTACGTGGCGGGTTACACCGTCGGTCGGCTGTGGATCGAGCTGGTCCGCATCGATCCCGCCAGCGAGCTGCTGGGTCAGCGGATCAACGTGTGGACCTCACTGCTGCTGATGGCGGCGGCCCTCGGGGCGTTCGCCTGGTTGCGGCGGAGCCCCGCCGACGCCGACGGCGACCCTGCCGAGGTCGTGGACACGTCGACCCCGGCGTGACGTGGGACGATCGCCTCGTGGCGGACCCGCGGCGGGAGGCGGAGGAGCGGCTGGGCGGGTCCCACGACGTGTACGTCCTCGAGCCCAGCCCGCCGGCCACCCGGGACGCCCCGTGGTTCGCGGACGACCCCGCCGTCCCGGCCGGACCCTCCGTCCGACCGTCCGTCGCCCCCACCACGCTCGGCGACGTCACCTGGGACGAGCTGGCCCGGGCCGATCCGGCCCTGGCGCCGTGGTGCGCGGACCGGTGGCTCGGAGCGTGGCGGCGCCTGCCGTTCCCGCCGGCGCACCTGGCCGCCACCCGCACCTCGTTGCAGCTCCTGGCCGAGAACGTCCTCGGCCCGTGGCGCTACGAGCGCACCGGCCGCATCGGGCTCCGCTTCACCCGCAACGGGTTCGGTACCCCCTTCGCCGGTGACGACGAGCAGGTGCGGGTGGTCGATGGCGAGCTGGTGGTGGCCGTCCGGGGCGAGGTGCGGCGCGGGCCGGTCACGACGTTGCGGGCGGCCGGCGAGCTGGCGCAGGTGTCACCCGGACCGGTGGATCTCTACGAGCCCGAGCGGCGGGTCGGCATCGACGATCGCCTGCTGATCGAACGCGACGCCGCGGACTTCCTGGGCGAGCTGTTCGGGTTCGGTGCGTCGGTCCTCGAGCAGCTCCGGGCCGAGGCGACGCCCGGCGACCGGGAGTCGACGCGGGTGCAGCTCTGGCCGGAGCACTTCGACCTCGCCGTCGAGCTGGGCGACGAGGAGGCTGGCCGCCGGGGCGGTTACGGCGTGAGCCCCGGCGACGGGCACCACGACGCGCCCTACTTCTACGTGGTGCCCTGGGCCGACGTGCCGGGTGACCCGTTCTGGGACGCCCGCGGCTACCGGGGCGCGCAGCTCCGCCTCGGCGACCTGGTCGACGTCGACGACCAGCGCGCCGCCGTACTCGAGTTCTACCGGCGGGGCCGCCGACTCCTCGAGGGCTGAGCGCCGCCCCTTCAGCGCGACGGCGGGGTGTCGACTGTCTGTTGCGTCAACACGAACGCACGTCACGGATCGACGGTCGGGGCCCACGGACGAGAGCGCCCCTCCCCCCCGAGGGATCTCCCGTGAGCATCGCCGACACCCACATGATCTCCATGCACCTGGCGCTCGACGGGCTGGCCCGTCGCAGCGAGGTGCGCAGCAACAACGTGGCCAACGCCGAGACGCCCAACTTCCGGGCCAAGGGCGTCGACTTCGAGTCCACCCTCGCCGACGTGCTGGCCCGCGGCGTCGGCGACCGCCGGTCGCTGCGCCCGGGGGACGTGGCCACCGTCGTCGACCGGGGGGGTTTCGGTGACCTGCACGGCAACACCGTCGACATGGAGACCGAGATGGTCGAGATGATGACCGACGAGCTCCTGGTGGCGTCGATGGTCGACTCCTACTCGGCCAAGGTGTCCCGCCTCCGTACCGCCCTGGGCAGATCATGAGCGCGTTCGCAGCGATGCACATCGGCGCCACCGGGGCGGACATGGCCGGACGGTGGATGGACGCCCTGGCCCACAACGTGGCCAATGTCAACACCTACACCCGGGTGGGTGACGAACCCTTCCGGGCCAAGTTCCTCGTCGTGGCCGAGCAGGGCGGACGGGGCGACGCCGCCGGCAGGGGCGTGGGCCTGCGCGACGTCGTGCGGGCCGAGGGTGAGGCCCCCGTCATCCACGACCCGGGCCACCCGCTGGCCGACGGGAACGGCCTCGTGCAGGCGCCGATGGTCGACATGGCCGGTCAGATGTCGGACCTCATCGTCGCCAACCGCCACTACCAGGCCAGTCTCCGGGTGGTCACCTCCGCCCATGACGCCTACCAGGCCGCCCTCAGGATCGGACGCTCGTGACCATGATCGGACCCATTCCTCCCACCAACCCCATCCGACCCCCGGCCGGCGTCGGGGCCACCGGCGCCGCCGGTGCGGGCGGCGGGGACTTCTCGTCGATGCTCGCCGACGGGATCGAGTCCGTCTCCCGGACGGAGCACCAGGCCGACGACCTCGCCCAGCGGCTGGCCATCGGCGACCCGACGGTGCAGATCCACGACGTCACCATCGCCGCCGCCGAGGCCGGCCTGAGCGTGCAGATGCTGACGGCGGTGCGGGACCGGGCCGTCGAGGCCTACCAGCAGATCATCAACCTCCAGGTCTGAGCGTGGAGGCACCCCGACCCGGCCCGACCGGCACGACCGAAGCCCCCGCCCCGCCCCGACGGGAACGGCCTCTGACGGGACCCGTCCCCGGTCTCGACGAGCGCCGCGTCGCCGTTGCCCTGGCCGAGCCCTTCGACGCCACCGGCCAGGTCGGCCGGGTCGCCGGCCACGAGATCGGCCTGCGGGGCCTCCGGGTCCGCACCGGCGATCTCGTCAGCATCGCGAGCGGCGCCGGCGAGCTGACCGCCGAGGTGGTGGCCGTCGACGACCAGGGCGCCCGTGCCCTCGTGTTCGGCGAGACGGGCGGCATCGGGCGTGGCGACCGGGTCCGGTTCGGGCCCCACGGCCACCGCGTCGTCGTCGGCGGGCACCTGCTCGGGCGCGTCCTCGACGCCGCCGGCCGTCCGCTGGACGACGGGCCCGTCCCCACCGGTGCCACCGTGTCCCTCGCCAACCCACCCCCCTCCCCGCTGCGCCGCCGCCGCATCACCGAACCGCTGCCGATGGGCGTGCGGGTGCTCGACTCGCTCGTCACCGCCGCCCGGGGTCAGAGGATCGGCATCTTCGGCGGCAGCGGCGTCGGCAAGTCGACGCTGCTCGGGATGATGGCCCGGGGCACCGCCGCCGACGTGAACGTCGTCGCCCTCATCGGCGAGCGGGGCCGTGAGGTGCGGGAGTTCCTGGAGGACGACCTGGGTCCGGAGGGCCTGGCCCGCTCGGTCGTGATCGTGGCCACGAGCGATCAGCCGCCGCTGGTGCGCCTGCGGGCCGGTGACGTGGCCACCCGCATCGCCGAGTGGTTCGCCGACGAGGGCGCCGACGTCCTGCTGCTGCTCGACTCTCTGACCCGCCTGGCCATGGCCCAGCGCGACGTCGGCCTGGCCGCAGGCGAGCCACCGACGACCCGGGGTTACACGCCGTCGGTGTTCTCGGCCATGCCGAACCTGCTGGAGCGGGCCGGGCCCCGGGAGCGGGGCACCGTCACCGGCTTCTACACGGTGCTGGTCGACGGGGACGACATGAACGAGCCCGTGGCCGACGCGGCCCGATCGATCCTCGACGGCCACGTCGTGCTCGACCGGCGCCTCGCCGTCGAGGGTCGCTACCCGGCCGTCGACCCGCTGGCGTCGCTGAGTCGGCTCGCCGCCAAGGTGGTCGACGCCACCCACGCCGCCGATGCCGTGGTCGTGCGCAGCGCGCTGGCGGCGCTGGCCGAGGTCCGTGACCTCGTCGAGCTGGGCGCCTACGTGCCCGGCACCAACCCGGTGGCCGACCGGGCGCTGGCCTGCCGTGACGAGCTGATCGGGTTCCTGCAGCAGCGCCCCGAGGAGCGCTCCGACTTCGACGCCACCCACGCTGCACTGCACGCCCTCGCCGTGCGACTGCGCCCGTCCACCGGTCTCGACCGTGGCTGACCGTCGATCGGTGGCCACCCTCCTGCGGCTGCGCCGCCTGGAGGAGCGCCGGGCCGAGCAGGCGGTGGCCGAGGTCACCCGCCGGCTCGACGCCGCCCGCCAGGAGCTGGCCGCTCGACGTCAGGTCCGCGACCGGGCCGCCGCCGGAGCGGACACCACCGACGTGGTCCGTCTCCGGGCGTTGCACCTGTCAGGGATCCGCGCCCAGGAGCTGGTGACCATGGCGCTGGAGGAGCAGGACCGGTCCGAGCGTGAGCTGACCGCCGCCCGGGCCCGCTGGGCGGCGTCGTCGACCCGACGCAAGACGGCCGAACGCCTCGACGAGCGGCGCCGGTTCGAGGTCGAGGCGGCCGCCATCACCGCCGCCCACCGGGCCCTCGACGAGCTGGTGTCGCTCCGCCACACCGGCCGCATCACCCGCGGTGGGAACCCGTGAGCGCGATGGCTCCGGGCGTGACGGTCGGGTGGACGGTGAGCGAGCCAGGGGGCAACCCATGAGCGCGGTGGACCGGGTCGAGAGCATCCGGGCCGACTTCTCGCGCGCCGCCGCGATGTCCTCCGGGGGGACCTTCGAGGACGTGCTCGCCGCCGCCGGTGGCGGGGGTCCGGTGCTGCAGCTCGACCGGGACCCGGTGGCCGACCTGATCCTGGCCGGCGGCCGCCCCCCCCACGTCGTCCACGCCGCAACGGCGGCCACGGCGGGGGCGTGGACGCCGCCCGGTCCGATGGCGGCCACGGCGGGGGCGGTGTCGCCCGGGGCCACACCCGTCGACGCCGGCTGGGTCGACCGTCTGCCCGCCGCCGGACGGCCCCTCGCCGGGGCGGTGACCGAGGCCGCCGACCGGCACGGACTCGATCCGCGGTTGCTGGCCGCGCTGGTCTGGTCCGAGAGCGGGTTCCGGGCCGACGCCGTGTCCCACGCCGGTGCCATCGGCCTGGCCCAGCTCATGCCGGGCACGGCCGCCGGGCTGGGCGTCGACCCGCACGACCCGGCCCAGAACCTCGACGGCGGGGCCCGCTACCTGCGCCAGATGCTCGACCGCTTCGGTGACACGTCGTTGGCCCTCGCTGCGTACAACGCCGGTCCGGGTCGCGTCGCCAGCGCCGGCGGCATCCCCGCCATCGCCGAGACCCGCGCCTACGTGGCCGTGGTCGAGGACCGGTTCCGATCCCTCGGAGGGACCCCGTGAAGACCCCCGCCCCGACCGCCGACCGGCTGCCCTTCTCACCGGGCCCGTCCCGCCCCGCCGCCGGTGCCTGGACCGGCTCCCGCTTCAAGGACCTGCTCGACCGGGCCGGCCCCCGCCCCGGTCGGGGCGGTGGCCACGACCGGGCGCGACCCCCGGTCGACCACCAGGGCACCCGTCCCGCCGACCGCTCCGAGCGCCCGGGCGCCACCGGTGACGACCGCCGGCCCGACGACGTCGACGGCAGTCCCCGGCGTCCGTCGGCGGCGTCATTGCGCCGCCGCCCGTCGCTCGACGGTCGGGACCACGGATCCTCCCCGGTCGACGCCGGGCTGGCCGACACCGGCCCGGTCGACGCCGTGCCGGTCGACACCCGCCCGGTCGACCCCGGGCCGGTCGATACCGGCCCGGTCGATACCGGGCTGGCCGACACCGGGCCGGTCGACACCGGGCCGGCTGGTGACGACCCCTCCGCCGCGGCGGCCGGGACGCTCCTCGCCGCAGCCGGTCCCGAGACCACCCCCGCCACCCCGGCGGACGCGCCGGCCACGTCCGCCGCCGGCGGTCCCGCCCCCCACCTCTCGTCAGCACCGGACGTCGCCCCCACCCCCGACGGTGCCCCCACCCCCGGGGCTGCGTCCGCGTCGGGTCCCCAGGTCTCGCCGACGCCGGTGCCGACCGGAGGATCCGTTCCCCCGGTCTCCGCCGACGCGGCGCCGACCCCTACCCCGACCCTGTCCGGCGGTGATGCCGCCCAGCCCGGTGCCGGCCAGCCCGGTGCCGGCCAGCCCAGTGCCGGCCAGCCCGGCACCGGTGACGGCGGGCGACCCGCGGCGCCCGACGCCCCCGTCCCGCCCGCCAGCGCCGGCACCGCCGCCGGAGTCGCCGTGACACCGCCCGACGCCGGGCCGGCCGCTGACGCCGCCGCCGCCGCCGGACGGCGGGCGGGGCCCACCGGCCCCGCCGATCCGTCCGCCGCCGACACCGATCCGTCCACCGGCGCCGCCGACGGGATCGCCGTGACGCCGCCCGTCGCCGGCACCGCCCCGCAGGCGACGTCGGGCTCCGGCGGAGCCCCCGCGCTCACCCCGTCACCGCTGGCCGCCCGCCTGGCCGCCACCATCGAGTCCCTCGCCGACCGGCCCCCGCCCCGCTCGGTGACCCTCGAGCTCACCGAGCTGGAGGGCCTGCGGGTCCGGGTGTCGATGCACGGCGACGGCGTGCGGGTGGCCGTCCTCGACGGCAACGTGGACCCGCAGGTGCGTCAGCGCCTCGACCGTGAGCTGCAGAGCGCACTGTCACAGCGCAACGGGGCTTTCCCGGGCGACCGTGGCGCCGACGGCAGGGAGCAGGAGCGGCGCCAGCCGGCACCACTCCGACCCGAGCCCTGGCTCGCCACCCGCCCGACCCGTCCCACCCGCCCGTCCATAGGTCTCCGGCTCTAGGCCGGTCCGAGGAGCACCGTCGTGATCAACGCAGTCGACACCAGCGCGATGGGCGCGGCGACCGGCACCAGCGCCGTAGGCGCCAAGAGCAGCAAGGAGCTGTTCGAGGGCCTCGACGGTGAGGCCTTCCTCAACCTCCTGGTCGCCCAGATGCGCCACCAGGACCCGATGGCGCCCACCGACGCCACCGCCATGCTCCAGCAGACCAGCCAGTTCGCCACCGTCGAGGCCCTCCAGGGCCTGTCGGAGCTGCAGACCCAGACCATGGGCTACGCCCTGTTCCAGACGGCCACGTCGATGATCGGCAAGGTCGTCACCGTCAACCAGGCCGGCATCGAGTCGGAGGGCCTCGTCGTCGGGGTCCGGACCACACCGGCCGGACCCGTCCTCCGCATGGAGGGGGGCCGCGAGGCGGCCACCCACGACGTGACCTCCGTCCGCGCCCCCGACCCACAAGCCCCCCCGACAGCCACCACCCCCCCGACAGCCACCACCCCCCCGACAGCCACCACCCCCCCGACAGAGAGTGAGACCCAGTCATGATGCGCTCGATGTTCTCCGGAGTCTCCGGGCTCCGCTCCCACCAGACGATGATGGACGTCGTCGGCAACAACATCGCCAACGTCAACACCGCCGGGTTCAAGGCCAGCCAGGTGACGTTCGCCGAGACCATCTCCCAGGTCATCCGGGGGGCGGCCGGCGCCACCGAGGTGCGGGGCGGCACCAACCCCATCCAGATCGGCCTCGGCGTGAAGCTGGCCTCGATCGACACCGTCTACACCCAGGGCGCCAGCCAGGTCACGGGGCGCAACACCGACCTGGCCGTGCAGGGCGAGGGCTTCTTCCTCCTCCAGAACGGCGACGAGCGCTTCTACACCCGGGCCGGGGCGTTCAGCTTCGACGAGAACGGCAACCTGGCGAGCCCCGGCGGCATGCTGGTGCAGGGTTGGATGGCCGGCCCGAACGGCATCAACCCCAACGACCCGGTGACCGCCATCACCCTGCCCGTCGGTCAGGTCATCGATCCCCGGCCGACCTCCGTCGTCGACTTCGGCGGCAACCTGTCGGCCGCCGCCGACGTGGGGACGGTCAGGTCCAGCTCGATCACCGTGTACGACTCCATCGGCGCCGGCCACGAGGTGCAGCTCGACTTCACCAAGACGGGCACCAACCAGTGGTCGGCGTCGGCCAGCGTCGGCGGTGTCGTCTACTCGCTGACCCCGTCGACGCTGACCTTCGACAGCGCGGGTCAGCTCAGCTCGCCCACGCCGCTGCGGTTCTCCGGGTTCACCCCCCCGGGGGCGACGCCGCTCGCGTTCGACGTGGACCTGGCCGGGGCCAACCCCGTCGTGCAGTTCGGCGGGGTCAACTCGGCCGAGGCGTTCGGCCAGGACGGCGAGGCCATCGGCTACCTCCGCAACTTCGCCATCGCCGACGACGGCTCGATCGTCGGGCAGTTCTCCAACGGCCTCACCAAGGTCCTGGCCAAGGTGGCGACCGCCACGTTCAACAACCCGTCGGGGCTCCTCGGGGTCGGCGACTCGAACTTCGTCGCCTCCACCGGCTCCGGCGAGGCCCTGGTGGGCGAGCCCGGCAGCGGCAACCGCGGGTTCCTGTCGGCCGGCACGCTCGAGATGTCCAACGTCGAGCTGGCCCGGGAGTTCACCAACCTGATCGTCGCCCAGCGCGGCTTCCAGGCCAACAGCCGCATCATCACCGCCAGCGACGAGATGCTCGCTGAGCTGGTGAACCTCAAGCGATAGCGGGGCCGAGCCATGATCCTGGTGCACCGACTCAAGGGCCAGCCGGTGTTCGTGAACGCCGACCTGATCGAGTCCATCGAGGCGACGCCCGACACCGTGCTCAGCATGGCCGACGGCCGCAAGGTGGTCGTCACCGAGCCGCCCGAGGAGATCGTCGACCGCGTCCGCCGCTACCGGGCCTCGGTGCTGGTGGCCACCGACGAGCTGCGGGAGCGGTCCGACCGCGACGCCGACGTCGTCGTCCTGCCCCGTCCCCCCGCCACCGCCGACTAGGACGCGTTCGTGGATCCGCTGACTCTGGCCGGCATCGGCCTCGTGTTCGTCGCCATCGTGGTCTCGACCGTGATGGACGGCAACAGCTTCGGGCCCCTCATCGGGCCGTCGTCGGTGGTCATGGTGCTGCTCGGCACGCTGGGCGGCGCGCTGGCCGGCTACCGCCTGCCCGACGCCATGAAGCTCCCCAAGGCCATGATCGTGGCCATCACCGGCGCTCCCCCCGAGCCCGACGAGGTCGTGACCCAGCTCATGAACTTCGCCGAGTCGGCCCGCCGCGAGGGCATCCTCGCCCTGGAGCAGGGTCTGAAGGATGTCGACGACGACTTCCTGCGGACGGGCCTGCAGATGGTGGTCGACGGGGTGGAGGGCGACGTCGTGCGCGACGTGCTCGAGACCGAGATCGACGCCATGGACGCCCGCCACGGGCTGACCATCGGCATGTTCGCCAAGCTGGCCGAGTACGCCCCCACCATGGGCATGGTGGGGACCGTCATCGGTCTCATCAACATGCTCGGCAATCTGTCCGACCCGTCGGCGCTGGGCACGGGCATGGCGCTGTCGCTGCTCACCACCCTCTACGGCGTGTTCTTCGCCAACATCATCTTCAACCCGATCGGCAACAAGCTGAAGCGGCTCCACGGCATGGAGCTGGCGGCCCGGGAGCTCACCCTGGAGGGGATCATGGCCGTGCGCGAGGGCGCCAGCCCCCGCCTGCTGGTCGAGAAGCTGGAGGCCCGCCTCGAGCCCGAGCTGCGGGTGGGCGCCAAGGTCCGCATGGGCCAGGAGGCGGCCTGACGGTGGCCCCCCGCCGCAGGCAGCGTGCCCCGGAGGAGGAGGGCGGCGGCGACTTCATGACGACGTTCGCGGACATGGTCACGCTCCTGATGGCGTTCTTCGTGCTGCTGTTCGCCATGAGCAGCGTCGACCAGGCCAAGTTCATCGTGCTCCTGAAGGGTCTGGAGGAGAACTTCGGCAACTCGACGCTGCAGGAGGGAGTGCTCAACGGGGGCGACTCCATCGTGGGCGCCAACCTCGCCGCCGGCAGCGCCATCCCCGCGCCGGGCGGCAGCCTGAGCCTGATCGAGGTGGAGGCGCCCCCCGACCCGACCCAGATCGTGGCCGAGGACGAGACGCGGCCCGACCGGCCCGAGGAGGCCGCCGGCGGCACCGACGGGGACGACGACGGTTCGCCCACGCTGACCCGCGCCGACCTGGAGGAGGTGCGTCGGGCTCTCGAGGTGGTGCTGGCCGAGACCGGCTTCGACGACGACGTCAGCCTGCGCTTCAACGAGCGGGGCCTGGCCGTGGCCATCGCCACCGACGACCTGCTGTTCGACACCGGCTCGGCCGAGTTGCGGGGTGAGGACATCGCCATCCTCGACGTCATCGCCGCCGAGCTGACCGGTTTCGACAACGAGATCCTCGTCGACGGTCACACCGACGACGTGCCGTTCGGCGGGGGCGCCTACAGCAACCTCGACCTGTCCGCCGATCGTGCCGTCGCCGTGGCCCACTACCTGACCGACTTCCGGGCCCCGTCCGTCGACGGACAGCCGGGTCCGGCCATCGCCCCCGTCCGGCTGGTGCCGACCGGCTACGGCGAGTGGCGCCCGCTGGGCGACAACGCCACCGCCGAGGGCCGCGGTGAGAACCGCCGGGTCGAGCTGATCGTGGCGGCCGAGGACCGCTACCGCTTCGGTCCCGACGACCCCTCGTCGGCCGCACCCTCACAGCCCGGTGCTGCCGTGCCGAAGGAGCCGGGAGCAACGCCCACGGAAGGGACCGGTTGACGTGGCCAAGAAGGGCAAGTCGAAGGACAAGGCCGACGCCGACGACGACGGCGGCGGCAAGAAGAAGCTGCTGTCGCCGAAGAAGCTGGCCATCGTGGCCGTGGTGGGCGTGGTGGTCTACACCCAGTTCCTCTCCGGAGGCGGCGGCGAGGCCGAGGCCGGGCCGACGACGCTGCCCGAGCCGGTCGAGGGCGCCGTCGTCGAGGTCGACGAGAGCGTGCGCGTCTCGCTGGCCGACGAGGACCAGCACTACGCCCTCATCGGCATGGCCGTGGTCCTCGAGTCGGCCGCCGATCCGCTGGTGGTCACCGAGCGCCTGCCCCTCCTGCGCAGCGCCGCCGTCGAGGAGGCCATCACGTTCACCGCAGCCGACCTGAAGGCCGCCGACGGACCCCGCCGGCTCGCCGACGCGCTCACCGGCCGGGCCGACGGCGTGTTCAACACCGAGGGTGAGCAGCCCCTGGTCCTCCGGGTCGAGGTGACCGAGCTGTTGGTGCAGTAGGTCGTCGACTCCCGGGGGGCCTCACCGGCTTGACCGCGGCCCGCCCCGGTCGACCCTTCCGGACATGGGCGACGTCGAGCCGAGCCGGGGGACCGATGACCTCCGCACCTTCGACTTCCGGCGGCCGACCAAGTTCACCCGCGAGCACATGCGCAGCCTGCAGAGCGCCCACGAGGTGTTCGTCCGGCGCCTGCAGACCCGGCTGACCCAGTCGCTGCGGGCCGTCGTCGAGCTGGACGCCGTCTCGCTCGACCAGATCACCTACGAGGACTACACCCGTTCGATCCCCAACCCGGCCGTCCTCGTCACCATCTCGGCAGCGCCGCTCCCCGGACCGGTGCTGGTGGAGATGAGCACCCAGATGGCCCTCACCCTGCTCGATCGGCTGCTCGGCGGCACCGGGGCGCCCGTGGGGGCCCGCCGCCCGACCGAGCTGGAGACCGGCCTCATCGCCGAGCTGATGGGTCACGTGTCAGGAGCGCTGGAGGAGGCCCTGGCCCCCCTGCAGACCGTCGAGACCCACGTCGGAGCGGTCGAGTACAACCCGCAGTTCCTCCAGGCGGTGGCGCCCACCGAGATGGTGCTGATGCTGACCTACCGCCTCGGCCTGCAGACCACGTACCACCCCGAGGGCCTGTTCAGCCTGTGCTACCCGTTCTCGACCCTGGCGCCGGCCATGGAGCGCCTCGCGCGCCGGTCCGGCGCCCCCGACGAGGTGGCCACCCCCGATGTCGGGACGGGCCAGCCCCTCCGTGAACACCTGCCCGACGTGGCCCTCCCCGTGTCGGTCCGGCTGCGGCCGGCCCCGGTGCCGGCCGGCGATCTGGCCGTGCTGCGGCCCGGTGACGTGATCCGGCTCACCCACCGCGTCGACGAGCCGGCCGTGGCCCTCGTCGGCGACGCCGAGATCATGCGGGCGCGGATCGGCCGCCGGGGTGCTCGTCTGGCCGTGCAGATCGCCGACTGGGAGGCGTCGTGAGCTTCGATCCCGCCACCGACGGCCCGGTCCTCGGCCGCCTCGCCTCGACCGCCCTGCAGGCCGCCGCCGCCGGGCTCACCCGGCTCCTGGGCCGGACCGTGGTCCTGACCGTGGCCTCCGTCACCGCCGACGGGGGCCGCCCCTGGCCCGAGGGCCAGGTGGCCAAGGCCGACGTCAACCTGGTGGGCGCGGTGAACGGCGGCAGCGTCGTAGCCCTGCCCGCCGAGCTGGTGGCTGCGCTGCTCGACGCCCCCGGGCTGGACGATCCCACCGCCCGCTCACAGGTGGGGGAGGTGGTCAGCGAGCTGATGGGAGCGGTGGCCCTCTCCCTGTCGGACACCCTCGGCGACCTGGTCGACGTCACGCCCCCGGCGGTCACCGTGGTGGAGGCCGCCGCCCCGCTCGCCCCCCGGCCCGCCGACGAGGTGCGGGTGGCCGTCGACGTGGCCGTCGGAGACGAGCGGGGCACGCTGGTCTGGACGCTCGGTGGCGACCTGGCCGCCGCCCTCGTGGACCGGGCTCTGTCCGCTACCCCTGGCCCTGGGTCTGCTCACCCCGGCCCTGCCGTGTCTGCCACCCCTGGCCCAGCCGCCCCAGCCGCCCCAGCCGCCGCCGTCACCGCGCCCGTCACGGTGGCGCCGGCCGCCTACCCCGAGCTGAGCGGCTCCGGCGCCGTCAGCGGCCGGGACCTGACCGTGCTGAGCGACGTGACGCTGCACGTCACCGTCGAGCTGGGCCGCACCCGGATGCTGGTGCGCGACGTGCTGACCCTCGGCGAGGGCAGCGTGGTCGAGCTGGACCGGTCGGCCGGCGCGCCGGTCGACGTGCTCGTCAACGGGACGCTGATCGCCCGGGGCGACGTCGTCGTCGTCGACGACGAGCTCGGCGTGCGCATCTCCGAGATCGTGTCCCGCTCCGACGCCACCTCGCATGGGTGACACCATCGGCGCCGGCTCCGTCCTCCGGATCGTCCTGTCGCTGGCCGTGCTGGTCGGCGGGATCCTGCTGCTGCGGCGGTGGGGCCAGCGGGGCGGACTCGGTGGGCGCACCACGCTGCGGGTGGTCGGCCGGGCCAGCCTGGGCCGCGGGGCACCGGCGTGGCCATCGTGGCCGTCGGCGAGCGCCACCTGGTGGTGGGCACCTCGGAGCACGGCGTCAACCTCCTGGCCGAGCTCGACGCCGACGAGGTGGCCCACCTGGGTGAGCCCGACGACGACACCATCGGCGCCCCGCCCCGGGGCCTGCGGGCCAGCGTGACCGGCTCCGGTCAGCGTGACCGCGACGGGTCGCGGTCGGGGGAGTGGATCACGGGAGGTGACCGAGGGCCAGGGACCGGCCTCGTGGCGCAGTTGCGCAGGATGACCCTGCGGACCGCGGCCGGGAGGCCCCGTGGCCCCGGTGCCTGAGCCCACCCCGGGAGCCCTCCGCCGCCGGTCCGTCGCCCTCGCTCTCCTGGCCGCCGTCGGCCTGACCCTCCTCCTCACCACACCGGCCGGCGCCCAGGTCCCCGCCCCCGACGGCCAGCGGGCCTTCGCCCCCGCCCAGAGCCCCCAGCCCGACGAGCCCGACCCCGCCGACACCCCCGCCGTTCCGGGCATCGACTCCCGCACCGAGCCGGGCGGCGAGCCCACCGCCCCCGACGACGCCGTCGCCCCCGACGAGCCCACCGACCCCGATCCCGACGGGGTGAGCGTCAGCATCACCTCCGACGACGAGGGCCTGTCGCGGTCGGTGCTCATCGTCCTGCTGCTGACCATCGGGTCGGTGGCACCCGCCATCCTGTTGCTGACCACGTCCTTCACCCGCTTCGCGGTCGTGCTCGGCCTGACCCGCAGCGCCATCGGCACCCAGCAGGTGCCGCCCACCCAGGTGCTGGTCGGGCTGTCGCTGTTCCTGACCTTCTTCGTCATGGCCCCCGTCGTCACCCAGATCAACGAGGACGCCGTCCAGCCTGTCCTGGCCGGTGAGCTCGACCCGGGCGAGGCCATCTCGGCCGGCTACGAGCCCCTCCGGGACTTCATGCTGGCCCAGATCGACGAGCAGGACCTGGCCCTGTTCCTCCGGCTGTCGGAGTCGGACCAGCCCGAGGACGTCGACGACCTCCCGGCCAGCGTCGTCATCCCGTCGTTCGTGCTGGGCGAGCTGCGGGCCGCCTTCACGATCGGCTTCATCATCTACATCCCGTTCCTCGTCATCGACCTGGTGGTGGCGTCGGTGCTGATGTCCATGGGCATGGTCATGCTGCCGCCGGTCTTCATCTCGCTGCCGATGAAGCTGCTCCTGTTCGTCATGGTCGACGGCTGGGGCCTGATCGTCGGATCCCTGGTGTCCTCGGTCAACGGAGTGGGTGCATGACCGACGCGACCATCATCGAGATCGTGACCGAGGCCATGGTGGTGGCGGCCAAACTGGCCGGGCCCGCCCTGATCCTCAGCCTGGTGGTGGGCGTGGTCGTGAGCCTGCTCCAGACCGTCACCCAGATCCAGGAGGCGACGCTCACGTTCGTCCCGAAGATGGTGGGCATCGGCCTGCTGCTGGTGGTGGGCGGGAGCTGGATGCTGGGTGAGCTGACCAGCTGGGTGGAGGGCCTGTGGCGTGCCATCCCCGGGTGGGTCTGAGTGGACCTCGGTGCGCTCGTCGTCGACACCCAGTGGACGGCCGGCTACCTCGCCGCCACGATCAGGATCGGCGCCTTCGTGGTGGCCAGCCCGTTCATCGCCCGCCGGGTCGGCCTGCCCGGCCGGGTCGTCTTCGTGCTGGCGATGTCGCTGTTCCTGGCCGCCCCCGTCGACCGCGCCCTCGACGTGGCCGCGCTGGTCGAGATGGCGGTGGCCAACGTGGTGGTGGGCGTGCTGCTCGGGTTCCTCACCGGTCTCGCCCTCAACGCCTTCGCCGTGGCCGGCTCGCTCATCGACGTGTCGAGCGGCCTCGCCATCGGTGCCGTGTTCGACCCCCTCACCGGGGCGCAGTCGTCGGCGTTCGAGCGGCTCTTCGACCGCACCGCCGTGGTGATCTTCTTCCTGGTGGGCGGCGACCGGGTGCTGGTGGCCGGGCTCGACGCCAGCACCAGGGCCGTGCCGCTCGGCCGATCCGTCGACGTCGCCTCCGCGCTGTCGGGGGTCATGGTCGAGCAGCTCGTCCTGCTCTTCCTGGCCGGCCTGGAGATCGCCGCCCCCGCCCTCGCCGCCCTCTTCCTGGCCGAGCTGGTGCTCGGCCTGTCGAGCCGCCTGCTCCCCCAGGCCAACGTGTTCCTGGTCGGTCTGCCGGCCAAGTACCTCCTGGCCATGGCCATGGGCGCGGCCGTGCTGATCGCCTTCCCCACCACCGTGCGCTGGCTGGTCGAGCAGGTCGAGACGGCATTCCTCGTCGGCCTCGAGGGCATCCGGGCCGGGTGAGCGCCCTCAACCCGGCGGGTGCCGAGCCGACGGGACGAGCATGGGCGCCGACCTGATCCAGCAGTACGTCGCCGAGGCGGGCCGCAACGTGCGGGCGCTGGCCGACGGGTTGCTGCTCCTGGGCTCCGGTGTCGACCGCGACGACGCCGACGGGGGGGCGACGCTCGTCGGCGAGCTGTGCCGCTACGCCGTGAACGTGGCGTCCATGTCGACCGCTCTCGGCCTCGACGGTCCCGCCCTGGTGGCACTGGACCTGCTCGACGGTCTCGACCCCCACCGCCGGGGGGCCCTCCCGCCGGCCGTGGTGCTCGACGACCTCCTCGACCGGGCCGACGGCCTGGGTCGCACGATCGCCGGCTCTGCTGCTGCACCCTCTGCTGCTGCACCCTCTGCTGCTGCACCCTCTGCTGCTGCACCCCCGCCTGTGCTGGTCGACACCCGGAGCTGACCCCGAGCTAACCCCCGACCCGTCCCGGCCGACCAGGTCAGACGACGTCGTGTGGGCCCCTGCGCCCACGGCACCGACCACGGACGGCGGAACGGGGAGCGAGCGAGCTGCAGGGCCAGGACCGCACCGAGAAGGCGACCCCCAAGCGGCGCCGGGAGGCCCGCCGCGAGGGCCAGGTGCCGCGCAGTCCCGAGGTCGGCGTCGCCCTGTCGCTGCTGGGCGCCTTCGTCGTGCTGCGGATGCTCGGCCCCGTCATCGGCCGCACCTTCGTCGACGGCACCGCCCAGATGCTCGCCTCCTCCACGACGGCCGACCCGACGGCGGTCGTGGGGACGGCCCGCGACATGCTGATCGTCGGCCTCGGTCCCGTCCTCGCCGTCGGCGCCGTCCTGGCCGTGATCGGCGGGGTGGCCCAGGTCGGCTTCGTGTACGCCCCGAAGGCGGCGCGACCGAAGCTCTCCAACCTCGCCCTCAAGCGGGGCGTCGAGAAGTTCAAGCCCCAGACGGCCCTGGCCGAGCTGGTGAAGACGGTGGGCAAGGTGGCGCTGCTGGCCCTCGTGATGTGGGGTCCGCTGCAGGCCCTGTTCGGCGAGGCGTCGACGCTGCACCCCCTCCGCACCTGGCTGGGCATGGTCGACGGCCTGATCGGCACCGTCCTCGTCCGCGCCCTCGCCCTCTCGGTGGTCCTGGCCGCCGCCGACCTGGCCTGGTCCCGCTACCGCACGGCCAAGAGCCAGCGCATGTCGAAGCAGGACGTCCGCGACGAGCACAAGCTGTCCGACGGCGACCCGATGATCCGCCAGCGGCGCATGTCCAAGGCCCGGGAGATGTCCCGCAACCGCATGATCGGCTCGGTGGCCCAGGCCGACGTCGTGATCGTCAACCCGGTCCGCTTCGCCGTGGCCCTGGCCTACACCGACGGCGATCCCGCTCCCCGGGTCGTGGCCAAGGGGTCCAACCGCATGGCCCGCCGCATCCGCACCGAGGCCTACCGCCACGGCGTGCCCGTCACGCAGGACGTCGCACTGGCCCGGGCGCTCTTCCGCCGCTGCCAGGTCGGTCAGTTCGTGCCGGCCGCCCTGTTCGAGGCGGTGGCCGTCGTGCTCGCCGCCGTCTACCGCCGCCGCTGGCAGCGCACGGGAGCGAGGGTCGCATCGTGAAGGGCAACGGAGCCTCGCTGATCATCCCCCTGGCCGTGGTCGGGGCGGTGCTCATGATGGTCATCCCCGTCCCGCCGGCGGCCTTGGACCTTCTCCTGGCGGCCAACATCGGCATGGCCGTGCTGGTGATGCTGTCCGTGGTCTTCCTGCAGGACTCCGTCGGCTTCTCGGCCTTCCCGTCGCTGCTGCTCGTGCTGACGCTGCTGCGGCTGGCGCTCAACGTGTCGTCGACCCGGCTCATCCTCCTCGAGGGCTACGCCGGCAAGGTGATCGAGACGTTCGGCAACTTCGTGGTCGGCGGGTCCGTCGTGGTGGGCCTCGTCATCTTCCTGATCCTGATCGTCATCCAGTTCGCCGTCATCACCAACGGCGCCGGGCGGGTGGCCGAGGTGTCGGCCCGGTTCACCCTCGACGCCATGCCCGGCCGGCAGATGGCCATCGACGCCGACCTCACCTCCGGGCTCATCGACGAGCGCAAGGCCCGGGAGCTGCGGGAGCGCATCGCCCGGGAGGCCGACTTCTACGGGGCCATGGACGGTGCCTCGAAGTTCGTGAAGGGCGACGTGATGGCGAGCGTCATCATCGTCCTCATCAACCTGTTCGGCGGGTTCGCCGTCGGCATGGGCCAGCGGGGCCTGTCGCTCGGCGACGCCGTCCGGGAGTACACGCTGCTCACCGTCGGCGACGGCCTGGTGTCGCAGATCCCGTCGATCCTCACCTCGATCGCCACCGGTCTCCTCGTCACCCGGGCCGCCAGCGAGAGCGACCTGGGCGTCGAGCTGGTCCGCCAGCTCTCGTCGTCGCGCAAGGCGCTGCAGGTCGGGGCGGGCGTGCTGTTCGGGTTGTCGCTCCTGCCCGGGCTGCCCAAGGTGCCGTTCTGGGTGCTGGCCGTCACGTTCCTCGTACTCGCCGGCCGTCTGAAGAAGGCCGTCGAGGACGAGGCGCCGGAGCAGGCCGACGTGGCCACCGACCCCGACGACCCCGAGGCGCTGATCGGCGAGATGCGGGTCGAGCCCCTCGAGGTTCACCTC